>NZ_CP154351.1 GCF_039519235.1 Micrococcus sp. 2A
GTGGTGGCAGATCAGGCCGTGCTGACGTCGTGGCGCTCCGTCGTGAGCACGCTGGAGGACGACGCGCGGGTCAGCGCACGTCTCATGGGCTACGTCTACCTGGCCCAGCCGCAGGGGCAGATCGGCAACACCCTCCTGCTGGCGGTGCCCAACGAGACCACCCGCGAGACGCTCCAGAGCGCCCAGGTGGCCGAGGCCCTGACGGACGCCCTCACCGCGGTGTTCCGCGAGGAGATCCTGCTCGCCATCTCCATCGACGCGAACCTGCAGCCGCCCCGCACCCCCGAGCCGGAGGCCCGCCGCTCCGCCCTCGCCGGCGAGCCCGTGAGCGCCGAGCCGACCCCGGACCCCGACTCCCGGCCCGGCCGTCGCGCGGTCGCCGCCGAGCTCCCCGGCTTCGAGCGTCGCCAGGAGGACCCCGTACCCGAGACCCCGGCCCCGGGCGGTCCCGCCGCCGGCGCGCCCACGCCGGCGCCGCCGTCGACCTCGGCCGAGACGAGCCGCCTCAACGAGCGCTACCACTTCGAGACGTTCGTGATCGGCTCCTCCAACCGCTTCGCCCACGCCGCGGCGAACGCCGTGGCGGAGGCGCCGGCGAAGGCCTACAACCCGCTCTTCATCTACGGTGAGTCCGGCCTGGGCAAGACGCACCTGCTGCACGCGATCGGGCACTACGCCCGCCGCCTCTACCCGGGCCTGCGCGTGCGCTACGTGAACTCCGAGGAGTTCACCAACGACTTCATCAACTCCATCCGCCATGACGAGGGCGCCTCGTTCAAGCAGCTCTACCGCAACGTGGACATCCTGCTGATCGACGACATCCAGTTCCTGGCGGACAAGGAAGCGACCGTGGAGGAGTTCTTCCACACCTTCAACACGCTCTACAACAACAACAAGCAGGTGGTCATCACCTCGGACCTGCCGCCCAAGCAGCTCTCCGGGTTCGAGGACCGCCTGCGCTCCCGCTTCGAGTGGGGCCTGATC
Source organism: Micrococcus sp. 2A (assembly GCF_039519235.1). Classification (NCBI taxonomy): domain Bacteria; kingdom Bacillati; phylum Actinomycetota; class Actinomycetes; order Micrococcales; family Micrococcaceae; genus Micrococcus; species Micrococcus sp. 2A. The sequence continues at coordinate 985 of NZ_CP154351.1, forward strand.
ACGGACATCCAGCCGCCGGACCTGGAGACCCGCATCGCGATCCTGCGCAAGAAGGCGGAGGCCGAGGGGCTCGTGGCCCCGCCGGAGGCCCTCGAGTACATCGCCTCCCGCATCTCCACCAACATCCGAGAGCTCGAGGGCGCCCTCATCCGCGTGACGGCGTTCGCCTCGCTGAACCGTCAGCCGGTGGACATCGAGCTGGCCGAGCACGTCCTCAAGGACCTCATCACGGACGACTCGGCGCAGGAGATCACGCCGGAGCTGATCCTCCACGCGACGGGGGAGTACTTCAACCTCACCCTCGAGGAGCTGACCAGCAAGTCCCGCACGCGCACGCTCGTGACGGCGCGCCAGATCGCCATGTACCTGCTGCGCGAGCTGACCGAGATGTCCCTGCCGAAGATCGGCCAGGAGCTCGGCGGACGCGACCACACCACCGTGATGCACGCAGACCGCAAGATCCGCGAGCTCATGGCCGAGCGTCGCACGATCTACAACCAGGTGACCGAGCTCACCAACGAGATCAAGCGCAAGCAGCGCGGCGCCTGAGGGACGTCCGATCCCCTTCAACCGGAGCCTGAGACTCCATCCACATTGTCCACCACTGTGGACAACCCTGTGGAGAAGCGCTCCCACTGTGGACAACGCGCGCCCCGTCCCCGCGGGATCCCCGCGCCGATTCCGAGCGGTCCACACCCCTGGGGACGGTGGCCGCGCACAGGGTGGGGAGCCAGCCTCGAGCGAGGAGTTCTCCACCGTCATCCACAGGCGTCCACAGGCGTGAACCGCATGATTCCGCGGATCCAGCGAGGTGTGGACAAGGTCTGTGGACAGAACTGTGGACGGCCGGAGGACAAACGGTGCAGCGCACCGCACAACCTCCCACACCCCTGTGGACGACGTCGGTGGGCTGCGATCGGCTCATCCACCGGCCGTGCACACCCCCGACGGGACGGAATCCCCACGCCCCCCACAGCGAGATCGGCGGCCTGACGCCGCACATCGCGGTTGTCCACAGAATCCACACGTGCTATTACCCCTACTGACCCTTCCGTAGAGATCCTGTCAAGCAACATCAAGGCTCCCTGCGCCGCGCCCCGCTCCCGGCCCCTGCCGGGCCCCTGAATGACACGTCCTCGGCAGCCCTCCACAGAGCGGGGGTGAACTGACACCGCCCGCGCCGAGCGCCTATGCTGACGTTCACGTGACGGCTCGCCGAACCGCGGTCCCGCACCGCACGCCCGAGTCCGTCACCGCCGAGGCCTCCCATCCCCTCCGCCGGCGCTCGCGCCGAAGAGGGACGGGTCTCCCATGACCGACGTCCCCGCCAGAGAGGCAGTGCAGAGCTCGTGAAGTTCACCGTCGAACGCGACATCCTCAGCGACGCCGTCTCCTGGACCGCCCGCTCGCTCTCCCCGCGGCCCCCCGTTCCGGTGCTCTCCGGCCTGCTCCTCACGGCGGAGAACGGCCTGGTCTCCCTGGCCAGCTTCGACTACGAGACCTCGGCACGCCTGGAGATCGAGGCGGACGTGGAGGCCGAGGGCCAGGTCCTCGTGTCCGGGCGCCTGCTGAACGACATCGTCCGCTCCCTGCCCGCCGCCCCCGTCACGGTGGAGCTCGACGGCGGCAAGGTCGTGGTGACGTGCCGCTCCTCCCGCTTCGCCCTGGCCACCATGCCGGTGGGCGACTACCCCTCGCTCCCGGAGCTGCCGACGGCCGTCGGCACCGTGGACGGCGCGGCCTTCGCGCACGCCGTGGCGCAGGTGACCGTGGCCGCCTCCAAGGACGACACACTCCCGATCCTCACCGCCGTGAAGGTCGAGATCGACGGCGACACCATGACATTCCTGGCCACGGACCGCTACCGGCTGGCCATGAAGGAGATCCGCTGGACCCCCGCCGACCCCTCGATCTCCACCTCGCTGCTGGTCAAGTCCCGCACCCTCACCGAGGTGGCCAAGTCCCTCGGGGGCGGCGGTGACCTCGAGATCATGGTCAGCGAGAAGGTGGACCTCGTGGGCTTCGCCTCCGGCGGTCGCCGCACCACCTCGGTGCTGGTGGACGGCGAGTACCCCAAGATCCGCTCCCTCTTCCCGGAGTCCAGCCCCATCCAGGCCGTCGTGGAGACCGGCGCCCTCGTGGAGGCCTCGCGGCGCGTCGCCCTCGTGGCCGAGCGCAACACCGCGCTGCGCATGGTGTTCCGGGAGGGCGAGGTCAGCCTCGACGCCGGCACGGGGGACGACGCGAGCGCCACCGAGTCCGTGCCCTGCACCCTCGAGGGGGAGGAGATCACGGTCGCCTTCAACCCGTCCTACCTGTCCGAGGGCCTGGCCGTCGTGGACCAGCCGCAGGTGCGCTTCTCCTTCACCGCCGCTCCGAAGCCCGCGCTGCTCACGGGCGTCTCCGAGGACGCCGGCACCGTCTCCGACTACCGGTATCTCGTGATGCCGGTGCGCCTGGCCTGACGGGCCCGGCCCCCACCCCGTGCACCTGTCCCGCCTGACCGTCCAGGACTTCCGGTCCTACCGGTGGGCCGACCTCGAGATGCAGCCGGGCTCCACGGTCCTGCTCGGGGCCAACGGCGTGGGCAAGACCAACCTGGTGGAGGCCATCGGCTACCTGGGGTCGCACCAGTCCCACCGGGTGAGCGCCGACGCGCAGCTCGTCCGCTTCGGCCAGCCCGGCGCCAGGATCGCCGGCCGGGTGCACCGCGGCTCGCGCACGGTGGCGCTCGAGCTCGAGATCCTCCCGGGCCGCTCGAACCGGGTGGCCATCAACCGCGGCGCCCCCGTGCGGGCCAAGGAGGGCCTCGGCATCCTGCGCACCGTGGTGTTCGCCCCCGAGGACCTCGGCCTCGTCACGCAGGACCCGGGCGGCCGCCGTCGCTTCCTCGACCAGCTCATGGTGCAGCTGCGCCCCGCCCTGGGCGAGGCCGCCTCGGACTTCGAGCGGGTCCTGCGCCAGCGCAACGCGCTGCTGAAGTCCGCGCGGCGTGCCCGGCGCTGGGGCGCGGAGGAGGAGTCCACCCTCGCGGTGTGGGACGAGCACCTGTGCGCGGCCGGAGCCCGCCTGCTGCACGGCCGGCTCCACGTGCTGCGCCTGCTGGCCCACCCGCTCCAGGAGATGTACGCGGCGCTCACCAACGGCTCCAAGGCCGCGACCTACGCCTATGACTCCACCGTCCCGCTGGCCCGCGGCACGCACGCGGAGGTCCCCTCCGTGGCCGAGCTGGCCGCGGACATGGCCACGGCCCTCCTCGCCCAGCGCGACGAGGAGCAGGCCCGCGCCCTCACCCTCGTGGGCCCGCACCGGGACGAGCTGACCCTCTTCCTGGGCCCGGCCCCGGCGCGCGGCTACGCCTCGCACGGGGAGACCTGGTCTCTCGCGCTCGCCCTGCGCCTCGCGGCGTACGACGTGCTCGTGGCCGACGACCCGGATCCGGACGGCCGTCCCGTGCTGATCCTCGACGACGTCTTCGCGGAGCTCGACTCCGCCCGGCGCTCGCGCCTGGCCCGCCTCGTGGGGCGCGCGGAGCAGGTGATCGTCACGGGCGCCGCCGTCGAGGACATCCCGGCGGAGCTGACCGGGCCGAGGATCCTCATCCGTCAGGACGCGGAGGGATCCGAGGCCGTGCCGGCCGCCGACCCGGTGGAGGGAGACATCCGCGCCCCCCGCGAGGGCGGCCGCGATGGCTGAGCCGGAGCCCCCGTTCACCCCGGACCGCCCGGACCTCGCCCTCGTGCAGCTGCGCCGGGTCCGCGACGCCGCCCGGGAGCGCGGAGAGGCCCCCCTGCGCACACGAGGGAGCGGCGCGGGGCTCGCGGCGTCGATGGCGGGTACGGGCGGCGGCCCCCGCGGGCACGACGACGGCGTCCGTCGTCGCCGGCCGTTCTCCGGCGCGGACCGGGACCCGGCCGAGGTCTCCGACGTCTTCTCCCGCCTCATCCGGGACCGCGGCTGGTCCACGCCCGTGGCCGTGGGCTCCGTGCTGACGCGCTGGACCGAGCTGGTGGGCCCGGAGATCGCGCTGCACTGCCGCCCCGAGTCCTTCGAGAACTCCGTGGTGCGGGTGCGCACCAGCTCCACGGCATGGGCCACGCAGCTGCGGCTCATGGCGCCGGTGCTGCTCGAGCGGTTCGACGAGGCGCTCGGCCCGGGCGTGGTCACGCGCCTCGAGGCGCTCGGCCCGCAGGCGCCGAGCTGGCGGAAGGGCCCGCGCACCGTGCGGGGCGGCCGCGGCCCCCGTGACACCTACGGGTGACCCGGGACCGTAGGCGCCCCTCTGACGCACGGAGGCCCCGTCAGACGGCCCGGGTGTCCTGGACGGGATCCCGCACCCCTCCTGAGGGGTCTCTGGGGCCGCTCAGGGGCGGTCTCGGCCTCCGCCTTCCGCGATGTGGCGGGCACGAGGGCGGCAAGCGCCTAGACTGGTGGGGAACTGCGGAGCCCCGGTCCCATCCGACGCTCCGCCCCCGCAGCAGCCCGTCCGCGTCCTCCCGCAGGACCGCGGCGCCGTCCGCCCCCCGGCCGTGCGCCCGCGCGCGGGATGCCACGTGAGGATGCCGCCGACGTTGAGGAGTGACCAGCACCCGTGAGCGACGCAACGCCCGAGAACCCGGCCGAGGTGCCCGCGGCCACGCCGCAGCCCGAGACGCCGCAGGCCTCCGCCGAGGCCGCGCCGGCCCCGCGCGACCGCAAGGTGCCCGGCGACTACGGCGCCTCCGCCATCACGGTCCTCGAGGGCCTCGAGGCCGTGCGCAAGCGCCCCGGCATGTACATCGGCTCGACCGGCCCGCGCGGCCTCCACCACCTCGTGTACGAGGTGGTGGACAATTCCGTGGACGAGGCCCTGGCCGGGTACGCGGACGGGATCGACGTGACGCTGCAGGCCGACGGCGGCGTGCGCGTGGAGGACAACGGCCGCGGCATCCCCGTGGACGTCCACCCCACCGAGGGCAAGCCGACCGTGGAGGTCGTCATGACGATCCTGCACGCCGGCGGCAAGTTCGGCGGCGGCGGCTACGCCGTGTCCGGCGGTCTGCACGGCGTGGGCATCTCCGTGGTCAACGCGCTCTCCCGCCGCGTGGACACCGAGGTGCGCCGCCAGGGCCACGCGTGGCGCATGAGCTTCGCGAACGGCGGCGTGCCGCAGGGCGAGCTCGTGAAGGGCGAGGAGACGGACGCCACCGGCACCGTCCAGACCTTCTACCCGGACCCGGAGATCTTCGAGTCCGTGGAGTTCGACTGGGAGACGCTGCGCGCCCGCTTCCAGCAGATGGCGTTCCTGAACAAGGGCCTGCGCATCACGCTCACGGACGAGCGCGTCCAGGAGGACAACGCCGTCCAGGACGACGAGATCGTGGGGGAGGGCACCGCCGGGGACGCCCTCGAGGAGAACGGCCTCGACGAGGCCGCGCCCGCGCCCGCGCCCCAGCGCCGCACCGTGACCTACCGGTACGAGAACGGCCTGCTGGACTACGTGCGCCACCTGAACTCCTCCAAGAAGGTGGAGCTCGTGCACGAGGACGTCATCGCGTTCGAGGCCGAGGACGGGGACCGCTCCATGGCCGTCGAGGTGGCCATGCAGTGGACGGGCGCCTACTCGGAGTCCGTGCACACGTACGCCAACACCATCAACACCCATGAGGGCGGCACCCACGAGGAGGGCTTCCGCAGCGCCCTGACCGCCCTCATCAACCGGTACGCGCGGGACAAGGAGATCCTCAAGCCCAAGGAGGACAACCTCACGGGCGAGGACATCCGCGAGGGCCTGACGGCCGTGCTCTCCGTGAAGCTCGCAGAGCCGCAGTTCGAGGGCCAGACGAAGACCAAGCTGGGCAACTCCGAGGCCCGCGGCTTCGTGTCCAAGGTGGTCACGGAGCACCTGGGCGACTGGCTCGAGCGGAACCCGGGCACCGCGAAGGAGATCATCCGCAAGGCCATCCAGGCCTCGCACGCCCGCCTGGCGGCCCGCAAGGCGCGCGACCATGCGCGGCGGAAGTCCCCGCTCGAGTCCTTCGGCATGCCCGGCAAGCTCGCCGACTGCTCCTCGAAGGACCCAGCGCGCTGCGAGGTGTACATCGTGGAGGGCGACTCCGCCGGCGGCTCGGCCAAGCAGGGCCGCAACCCGGACACCCAGGCGATCCTCCCGCTGCGCGGCAAGATCCTGAACGTGGAGCGCGCCCGCCTGGACAAGGCCCTCGGCAACGCCGAGATCCAGTCCATGATCACGGCGTTCGGCACCAACATCGGCGAGGAGTTCGACCTCTCCAAGCTGCGGTATCACAAGATCGTGCTCATGGCCGATGCGGACGTGGACGGCCAGCACATCACCACGCTCCTGCTCACGGTGCTGTTCCGCTACATGCGCCCCCTCATCGAGGCGGGCCACGTGTTCCTGGCCCAGCCCCCGCTGTACCGCGTGAAGTGGTCCAACGCCCCGCACGACTACGTGTTCTCCGACGAGGAGCGTGACGCCGCGATCGAGGCCGGCCTGGCCCGCGGCTGGCGCTACCCCAAGGACAACGGCGTGCAGCGTTACAAGGGCCTGGGCGAGATGAACTACCAGGAGCTGTGGGACACCACCATGGACCCGGAGCACCGCACCCTGCTGCAGGTGACCATGGAGGACGCGGCCGCCGCGGACGCCGTGTTCTCCATGCTGATGGGCGAGGACGTCGAGTCCCGCCGCGGCTTCATCCAGCAGAACGCCAAGGACATCCGCTTCCTGGACATCTGATCCGCGCCCGACGCGCGGGCGGGCACCCCACGGGTGCCCCGCGCGTCGGGCCCCCGGACTTCCCCTGCATGAGCTGACGAGGACGAGAGGACCCGCGTGAGCGAGACGACCCCCCCGGAGAACGAGTCGCCGGAGAACGAGACGCCCGAGACCGAGATGCCCGAGGGCACCGCCCCGGAGGGCGGCGTGCACGCCGCCGTGGTCCCGGCTGAGGTGAGCGAGGGCATCGAGCACTACGTGCTGCCCGAGGGCGCGGCCGACAAGGTCGAGCCCGTGGACCTCGAGTCCGAGATGAAGCGCTCCTACCTGGACTACGCGATGGCCGTGATCGTCGGCCGCGCGCTCCCGGACGTGCGCGACGGCCTCAAGCCCGTGCATCGCCGCGTCCTCTACGCGATGTACGACGGCGGCTACCGCCCGGACCGCTCCTTCAACAAGTCCGCCCGCGTGGTGGGCGAGGTGATGGGCAACTACCACCCGCACGGCGACACGGCGATCTACGACGCTCTCGTCCGCCTGATCCAGGACTGGGTGCAGCGCTATCCGCTCGCGCTCGGCCAGGGCAACTTCGGCTCGCCCGGCAACGACGGCGCGGCGGCCCAGCGCTACACCGAGACCAAGATGGCCCCGCTAGCCATGGAGATGGTCCGGGACATCGACGAGGACACCGTCGACATGCAGGAGAACTACGACGGCAAGCAGCTCGAGCCCGTCGTCCTTCCCGCGCGCTACCCGAACCTGCTGGTCAACGGCTCCTCCGGCATCGCCGTGGGCATGGCCACCAACATCCCGCCGCACAACATGCGAGAGGTGGCCTCCGGCGTCCAGTGGTACCTCGAGCACCCCGAGGCCACGCGCGAGGAGCTGCTCGAGGCGCTGCTGCAGCGCGTGCACGGCCCCGACTTCCCCACGGGCGCCCAGATCCTGGGCCGCAAGGGGATCGAGGAGGTCTACCGCACCGGCCGCGGGCCCATCACCATGCGCGCCGTGGTGAACGTGGAGGAGCTCCAGGGCCGCACGTGCCTCGTGGTCACCGAGCTGCCGTACATGACCAACCCGGACAACCTCGCCGCGAGGATCGCGGAGATGGTGCGCGACGGCAAGATCAGCGGCATCGCGGACATGCGCGACGAGACCTCGGGCCGCACGGGCCAGCGCCTCGTGATCGTGCTCAAGCGGGACGCCGTGGCCAAGGTGGTGCTGAACAACCTCTACAAGCACACCGAGCTGCAGTCCAACTTCTCCGCGAACATGCTCGCGCTCGTCGACGGCGTGCCGCGCACCCTCTCGCTCGACGGTTTCGTGCACCACTGGGTGAAGCACCAGATCGACGTGATCGTGCGCCGCACCGCGTTCCGCAAGCGCAAGGCCGAGGAGCGCGCCCACATCCTGCGCGGCCTGCTCAAGGCGCTCGACATGCTGGACGAGGTCATCGCCACCATCCGCCGCTCCGCCTCGGCCGAGGTGGCGCGCGAGGCGCTCAAGGAGCTCCTGGACATCGACGACGTCCAGGCGCAGTCCATCCTGCAGATGCAGCTGCGCCAGCTCGCCGCGCTCGAGTCCCAGAAGATCCAGGACGAGTACGACGAGCTCATGGCCCGGATCGCCGCGTACACGGAGATCCTGGAGAGCCCGCAGCGCCAGCGCGAGGTGGTCTCCGGCGAGCTCGCGGAGATCGTGGCCAAGCACGGCGACGACCGCCGCACCGAGATCGTGGCCGGCTTCGACGGGGACATGTCCATCGAGGACCTCATCCCCGAGGAGGAGATGGTCGTCTCCATCACGCGCGGCGGCTACGTCAAGCGCACCCGGATCGACCAGTACCGCTCCCAGGCGCGCGGCGGCAAGGGCGTGCGCGGGGCCACCCTGCGCGGCGACGACGTGGTGGAGCACTTCCTCACGGTGTCCACGCACCACTGGCTGCTCTTCTTCACGAACTTCGGCCGCGTGTACCGGATCAAGACGTACGAGCTGCTCGAGGCCGGCCGGGACGCGAAGGGCCAGCACGTGGCCAACCTGCTCGCGTTCCAGCCGGACGAGCGGATCGCCCAGATCCAGCCGCTCACGGACTACTCCCGGGCCCCCTACCTCGTGCTCGCCACGCGGGGCGGCCTCGTGAAGAAGACCCCGCTGCTGGACTACGACACGAACCGCACCGCCGGCCTGATCGCGATCAAGCTGCGCGAGGGCGACGAGCTCGTCTCGGCCCGGGTGGTCTCCGACACGGACGACCTCGTCCTCATCTCCCGCCTGGGCCAGTCCCTGCGCTTCACCGCCACGGACGAGGCGCTGCGCCCCATGGGCCGCGCGACCTCCGGCGTGACCGGCATGAAGTTCCGCGGCGGCGACTCCCTGCTGGCCATGGACGTCATCCGGGCCGAGGGCGACGACGACGCGTACGTGTTCACCGTGACCGACGGCGGCTACGCCAAGCGCACCCGCGTGGACGAGTACCGCCTGCAGGGCCGTGGCGGCCTGGGCACCAAGGTGGCCAAGCTCGTCGACGACCGCGGCGGCCTCGCCGGCGGCCTCGTCGTCCACGAGGACCAGGAGGTGCTCGTGGTGATGGCCTCCGGCAAGGTGGTGCGCTCCGCCGTCGCGGGCGTGCCCGCCAAGGGCCGCGACACGATGGGCGTGATCTTCGCGAAGCCGGACAAGAAGGACCGGATCGTGGCCGTGACGCTCAACAACGAGCAGGAGATGGTGGCCAAGGCGGACGCGGAGGCCGATGCCGAGGCGAACGCGCCCGAGGCGGCCAGCGAGGCCCTCGGCGACGCCGCGGATCCGGCGGTCAGCACGGCCGGCCTGGGCGTCGTGGCCGGGGTGGAGACGGGAGCCGACGAGGCCTCCGAGGACGTGACGGGCCCGGATGTACCCTTGGACGCAGCAGCCGATCAGAACGACCCCGTAGCCGCGGCCGACGGCGCCCTCGAGGCGTCCGATGCTGAGGATGCAGACGGAGGAGAGCAGTGAGCACGTCCGCAGCGCAGCGCCCGTCCGGCTCCGGCCGGGCCGCGGGCGGCACGGAGAGGTCCTCCCGTCCGGTCCGCAAGGCCACCTCGTCCGCGGGGCAGGAGAACCTGGTCCGCGCCGTTCCCAAGGCGAAGGTGCGCCGCGCGCGCCTCATGCTGAGCCGGATCGACCCGTGGTCCGTGCTCAAGCTCGCGTTCCTGCTCTCCGTGGCCCTGGGCATCCTGACCGTGGTGGCCTCCGTGGCGCTCTACTCGCTCGCCGACGTCACGGGCGTGTTCGAGAAGGTCAACGGCATCCTGGGCACCGTCCTGGGCGTGGAGGCCGGCCGCTTCACGGTGCAGAGCCTCGCGCCGCTGAGCACCGTGACCTCCCTGGCCACCGTGCTCTCCGTGCTGAACGTGATCCTGCTGACCGCTCTCGCCACCGTGTTCGCGCTGCTGTACAACCTCTGCGCGTCCCTGGTGGGCGGCATCGGCGTCACGCTCACGGACGACTGACCGCCGCCGTCGGTCTCTCCCGTACGGGCCGACGGCGGTGGGCGTCCGCGCGCATTTGCGCCGGGCGCCCGCGCTCGTGTAGTGTCATCTCCTGTTGTGAACGGCTTCTGCCGAGAACGACGGTGAGGGCGTATAGCTCAGGCGGTTAGAGCGCTTCGCTGATAACGAAGAGGTCCCAAGTTCAAGTCTTGGTACGCCCACTCCCACCACAGAGCCCCGGTCCGCTGGGGCTCCGTTCGTACCCGGAGGGTTTCCCATGGATCGTCTGGCCCGCGTCGCCCTCGTGGCGGCCGCCGCCGCGGCGGCCTACGGAGCCCGCACGTGGCGGGCGAACCGTGAGGGGAAGGACATCTGGGCCTCGGCCACGGATGGCCTGCCGGAGAGCGTGTCCCACGCGGACCCGGCGCCGAAGGACCGACCCGCCTCCTGAACCGGAGACGTGGAGCGGACCGCTCGGGGGCATGGCGCAATTGGTAGCGCACCTGCTTTGCAAGCAGGGGGTTAGGGGTTCGAGTCCCCTTGCCTCCACGGACGGACCATCACGAGGGCCCCGCCGGACGATCGAGACGATCGGCTCCGGCGGGGCCCTCGCCGTCTCTGCAGATCTCGCCCGTGCGCCCGCCGCGCGCTGACCGGTCCACGAAGTGGACCACGGACGTCCCGGGGACCGTCAGGAGGGTGTCCGGCGCCCTGCCCTCCCCGGTCCACGAGGCCCGCTGACGCCGCGCCCAGGCGGCGACGCCCGGGAGGGACATCACGAGGCCCGCCCAGAGGACCAGCCCGCCCGTGACGGCCAGGTAGCCCGCGGCGACCGGTGCACCCGGCGTGGCCTCCCACGCGGTGTGCACCACGGCATACGCGAGCAGTGCCGTCACGGCGAGACGCATCCGGCGCCGCTTCGCCTCCTCCTCCGGGCTGCGGGGCGGCCCGTGCAGCGGTGGGGGCGCTGCGCGCGGCGGGCGGAGGAGGACACGTCCGGCCGACCACCAGGCGGCGCCGCAGAGGAGGAGCATCAAGGTCACCTGCCGGCGATCCCGCCTGCCGAGGAGCGGGCTGCCGGTCCACGCCTCCAGCACCCCCCACGCCGGGAGGGCGAGGCCCAGCACGGTGACCACGGCCCCTCCCACGATTCGCCTCCTCCCCTCCATGCCGCCGACGCTAGCGGCCCGCCCCACGCCTCCGGGATGCCCTGTGGACAACTCGAGCCGCCGCCGTCGCGCCGGGCCTGCCCCGCGGGATGGTTGGATGGGTCGGTGAACACCACCGAACACCCGACCACAGACCAGCCCGCATCTGGGCAGGGCCCCACGTCCTACGCCGCGGTGCCCCACAGCTACTACGACATCTTCGTGGGCGTCTTCGTCGCCCTCCTCATCCTCTCCGGCGTCACCGCCGCGAAGCTCTTCTATGGGCCGACGGTGCCGATCCTCTCCGACGTCTTCTACGAGGGCGGCCCCCTCATCTTCGACGGCGGCGCCTTCCTGTTCCCGTTCGTCTACATCATCGGCGACATCCTGGCCGAGGTGTACGGCTGGCGCCGGGCCCGCCGCGCCATCGTCCTCGGGTTCGCGATGCTCGTGCTCGCCGCCCTCACCTACACGGTGGTCTCCTGGACCACGCCCGTCGAGAACTTCGAGGTGTGGGACCAGGCCCTCGCGCCCATGCTGCGGATCACCGTGGCCGGCATCGTCGCGTTCCTCGTGGGCTCCCTGCTCAACGCGTCCATCGTGGTCCGCCTCAAGGAGCGCATGAAGGAACGGCACGTGGCGTTCCGGCTCATCCTCTCCACCGTGGTCGGCCAGTTCTTCGACACCCTGGTCTTCTGCACCATCGCCTACGCCGGTACCATCTCGCTGCTGGAACTGGCGAACTACACGGCGACCGGCTTCCTCTACAAGACGCTCATCGAGATCCTCATCGTGCCCGTCACCCTGCTGATCATCCGAGCCCTCAAGAAGCGGGAGCCCACCTACCGGGCCCCCGGCTTCGAGATCCACCGCGAGGCCTCGCCGGCCGCCTGAGCGAACGCCGCGAACACCGCATCGGGGTCGTTGCCCGTGACGCGCCGCGCGTTCGGGCGGCGGCCCCAGATGCCGCGGTCGTCGTGCACCGTGGTGCCGCGCAGCAGGTCCGATTCTGCCTCCACGTCGATCACCGTGACCGCCGTCGTGATCTCCGCCTGACCCGTGGCCACCTGCGCGGCGAACAGGTCGTGCAGGTGCGCCACGTAGCCCTGGTCGTAGTCGTGGTGGAACTCGAAGTAGAACCGCAGCGCGTCGGCCAGCACGTCCAGCACGGCGCTCCCGGTCCCCGCGAGGGGGCCGGGCTGCCGGACACGGTCCGCGCTCCACCCGACGGGGGAGCGGCCGGCGTCCGCGAGGAGCGCGTCCAGCAGGGCGGGGGTGTACTCGATCCGCTCCGTGGTCTCGAGCGCGCACACGATCGGCAGCCGCTCCTCGGGCAGCCCCTCGAAGGCCGCGAAGACCTCCTTCGCCGCGTCCGGGTCACACCACGTGTTCCACTCCGCGGTGGGCGTGGTGTTGCCGGGGTGGTGGAAGGCGCCGCCCATGATCACGATCTGCTTCGCCAGCTCCGGCAGGCGCGGCTCGGCGCGCAGGGCGAGGGCCAGGTTCGTCAGGGGAGCAGTGCACAGCAGCACGCTCTGGCCCGGATGTGCCCGCAGCTCCTCGAGCCACACGTCGAGCGCGGGGCGCGCCGAGATCCGCTCCTCGCGCCACGGCACGCGCGCGTAGCCCAGCCCCTGCGGCCCGTGCGTCTCCGGGGTGGTCTCGGCCGGGCAGCGCAGGGGGGCCTCCGCACCCAGGGCGACCTCGACGTCGTCGTGCCCCAGGACCTCCAGCAGGCCGGCCGCGTTGAGGGCGCACTGCCGGGCGGAGGCGTTGCCGCCCACCGCCGTCACCGCCGCGATCTCGGCGCCGGCGCCCACGAGCTGGATCAGCGCGCACGCGTCGTCGATGCCCGGGTCCATGTCCACCAGCACGCGCATGCTCACGGTCCGGACCCTATCGCCTTCCGCCGCCGCGCCCGCTAGCCTCGGCCTCATGAGCGAGCTCTTCGAGAACGAGCAGAAGCAGTCCATGACCCGCGAGCAGGCGGCCGCCCGCCTGCGCGAGATCGCCGACCAGCTCTCACGCCAGAACGAGGTGCGGGTGGTGCAGGGCGGTCGCGACGTCGTCGTGGCCGTGCCCGACCGGGTGGAGCTGGAGGTCGAGGTGGAGGTCGAGCAGGGCGGGACGTCCGAGCTGGAGATCAGCCTGTCCTGGTGACCGGCTGACGGCCCCCCACGACGTCGAGGCCCCGCCGGAGCGATCCGGCGGGGCCTCGTCATGTCAGCGGGTGGGCTCGCCCGGCACGCGGGCGTCGGCGTCCGCCACGGCCTGGCCCTGGCCGACGACGCGGTGGCCCGTGGCCTCGGCGACGGCCTCGCGCTGCTTGGCGTAGGGATCGTTCGCCGCCCCGCGCTCCACCACGGGGATGTTGGCGGTGATGGGGCCGGGGGTCGGCGCGGCCCACGGGTCCTGCACCGGCTTGGTGAGCTTCCAGATCGCGAAGCCGGCGCCCGCGGCGGCGGCGGCCATGCCCGCGACGATCCAGCCGCGGCCGCCCGCGCGCTCGGAGCGGTCGGCCTTGCGCGCGGTGCGCTTGAGGTCCTTCTCGGTCTGGCCGGCGTAGTGCTCGGCGCCCTTGCGCAGCTTGGCCACAATCTTCTTGTCCCCGGTGAGGGCGATCAGGGCCTGCTCCACGGAGGTGGGCACCTGGACGTCGTGCGCGGTCTGGCGGGCGCTGCCGGCCACGTCGGCCAGACGCGAGGCGGCGACGGGCGCGAACTCCTCACGGCGCTGCTCGGCGTAGCGGGAGGCCTCGGCGAGGCGCTCCTGGACCTGCGGGGCCAGCTTCTCGCCCTGGTCCTGGACGGCGGCGACGGCGGCGGCCAGGAGCCCGGCGGCGGTGAGCCCGCCCTTCGCGGCGGCGTCCTTGGCCTTGCCGGCCTTCTGGGCGGTCAGGAAGCCCAGCACGTCGGCCTTCGTGTCCGCCTTCTTGGCGGCGCCGCGGGCATCCTTGCGGACCTGCTTGGTCTTCTTCGCGCCGCGCTTGCCGGCCTTCTTCGCGGCCTTGCGGGCGGACTCGGCCTCCTTGGTGAACTCCTCGCCCAGCTCGGCGGCCTGGTCCTGGAGCGCGGAGAAGAACTCGTGCAGGCCGTCCTTCTGCTTCGCGACCACGGGGGCGACGGCGCCCAGGCCGCCGGCCACGGCCTTGCCGGCGCGCTCGGCCAGGGGGGCCATGTCCTGCTTGACGTCCTTGGCGCGGCGGCGGCCCTCCTCGGCGGCGACGGTGGTGCCCACCTCGCCGAAGGCGGTGCCGGCCTCGCCCCACGCGAGGGCGGCCTCGATCCTGGGCTCGGCCCAGTGGCGCAGGATCTCGCCCTGGCGGGTCAGGAACGTGTCCGCCCCGCCGTCGTGCTGGATCGCGGAGTCGGTGGTCGGGTTCTTGCGGGCCATGTCTGCCTCCCGTGCAGTCGGATGTTCGCTGGACTGGTCGTCTCCGGATCAGCCTAGTGGCGTGCGGTGGCCATGGCACGGTCCGAGCGCGCCCCTTCTTCGAGCACCGCCCCGCCGGGGCGCCGCGATTCGGCCCACCGCGAAGACGCGGAGGGCGCGTCGGTCGAGCCGGGGCAGGCGGGGGCCGCGGGTGGAACAATGACGCCCATGACCGCCAACGCAACGCATACCGCGACCATCCACACCAACCACGGCGACATCGTCGTCGAGCTCTTCGGCAACCACGCGCCGAAGACCGTGAAGAACTTCGTGGGCCTCGCCACCGGCGAGCAGGAGTGGACCCACCCCCAGACCCGCGAGAAGAACAACGGCGCCCCGCTGTACTCCGGCACCGTGTTCCACCGCATCATCAAGGACTTCATGATCCAGGGCGGCGACCCGCTGGGCATGGGCGTCGGCGGCCCGGGCTACCAGTTCGGGGACGAGATCCACCCCGAGCTCCAGTTCGACCGCCCCTACCTGCTCGCCATGGCCAATGCCGGCCCCGGCACCAACGGCTCGCAGTTCTTCATCACCTCCGTGCCCACCGGCTGGCTCAACGGCAAGCACACCATCTTCGGCGAGGTGAAGGACGAGGCCTCGAAGGAGATCGTGGACCAGCTCAACGCCGTCGCCACGGACCCGCGCGACCGCCCGCTCGAGGACGTCGTGATCGAGTCCATCGAGATCGCCGAGGCCTGAGCGGCCCGCTCCCGGTGAGCACCACCCCCGAAGGACCGCACGGCCCGGAGTCCGCGCACGGCACACCCCCGGTGTGCCCGCGGCATCCGGGCCGTGCGGCGTATGTGACCTGTCCCGCGTGCGGCCGCCCCGCGTGCCTCGAGTGCCAGCGCCCCGCCGGCGGCGCCATGGTGTGCGCGGACTGCGCCGCGGCGCCCGGCAGCGGCGCCGCCCCGACGCCGTCGTCCGCCCCCGCGCGGGCGTCCCGTGGGCGCGGCGGCGTCCTCGGCGCCCTGACCGCGGCACCGACGACGACCGGCCTCATCGTGCTCACCGCCCTCGTGTACGCGCTGCAGTGGCTGTACCGGGACCCCGTCACCGGCGTGACGCCGTCCCTCTGGTACGCAGGCCTCTACACCTCGCCGCTGGCCTTCGAGCCGTGGCGCCTGCTGACCTACGCCCTCGTGCACGACGTCTCCGGGCCCACTCACCTGGCCCTGAACCTGCTGGCCCTGTGGGTGATCGGCCGCGTGCTCGAGCCGGTGCTGGGCCTGTGGCGATTCCTCGCCCTGTACGCGATCTCGGCGGTCGGCGGAGCCGTGTTCGCCCTGTGGACCTCCGACCCGCTGCAGCCGGTGGTGGGCGCCTCCGGCGCCGTCTACGGGCTCTTCGCGGCGCTCTTCCTCCTCACGCGGATCGGCGGCGGTCAGGTGCGCTCGATCGCGGTGCTCATCGGCCTGAACCTCGCGGCCTCCTTCGCCCTGCCGGGGATCTCGTGGCAGGTCCACGTGGGCGGCCTGCTCACGGGAGCGGCGGTCGCCCTGGTCCTCACCCGGCTCGGCCCGCTGCCGGGCACTCCCGGGCGGGGGCGCGGCGGGGTGGGCGCCCAGGTGGCGGGCCTCGTGGTCGTGCTGGCGGCACTCGGGGGCCTCACCGCCCTGGGTGCCTCCCGGATCGGACTCGACGCGCTGGTGATGTGAGCCGTGCCGGTCCGCCACCGCGCGGGCCGGCAGGCCGGCCCGCGCGGTGGCGGACTGTCCACAGGGGCCCTGTGCAGGAGTGGCCCAGTCACCGTCCACACCTGTGGACAAACCCGGGGACAACTGCTTCAGCCGCGTCAGCGGGCCGATGAAGTTCTCCACAGGGTTGTCCACCGCTGTGGAGAATCACACCCGTGTCATTCGCTCCAGCGGGACATCATGAGGAACCCGAGAAGGGCGAGGCCGAAGCCGATGAGGATGTTCCAGCCGCCGAGGCCCACCAGCGGGAAGAGCCCCTGCGTGAGGTAGTAGGTGCAGACCCACAGCAGGCCGAGGATCATCAGGCCGAACATGACGGCCTTGTACCAGCGGGGCAGGGGAGCGGGCCCGGCGTCGACGACGCCGAGGTCGGTGCTCACGGAGGAGGCGCGGGCGCCGGAACGGGCCCTCTCGAGCTCGGCGCGCTTGCGGCGGGCCGAGTCCTTGCGCTTGCCGGAGGGGGCTGCCACGGTGATGCTCCTTCTGCTGCCCGGGTCCGGGCGTCGCGGGTGGGACGTGGGGGTCCAGGGGCCACGCGGTATCCTTCCCTGACCTGCCGAAGGACCGGCGCGCGGCGTGCCGGGCCAGTCTATGCACCCCGCCCTCGCGCGGCGGGGAGGAAGAAGCGGCCCTCGTGAGCGACTCTCCGGTCTCCGTGCTCGTCGTCGACAACTACGACAGCTTCGTCTACACCCTGGTGGGCTACCTCCAGGAGCTGGGCGCCCGCACCACCGTGATCCGCAACGACGAGGTGGACGCCGAGCGCGTCCTCGCCCTGGCCGCGGAGCACACGGCGGTGCTCATCTCGCCCGGGCCGGGCGCGCCCGCCGACGCCGGCGTCTCCCTCGACCTCATCCGCTCCGCGGCAGACGGCGGCCGGCCGCTCTTCGGGGTGTGCCTGGGCCACCAGGCGATCGCGGAGGCGTTCGGCGCGACCGTGACGCACGCTGAGACGCTCATGCACGGCAAGACGTCCGTGGTGCGCCATGACGGGCATGCGACCTTCACGGGGCTGCCGGAGCGCTTCACGGCCACCCGCTACCACTCGCTCGCCGCCGTGCGCGACACGGTGGACGAGTCCGTCCTGGAGATCACCGCGGAGACCGACGACGGGGTCGTGATGGGCCTCGCGCATCGCACGGCCCCGCTGTGGGGCGTGCAGTTCCACCCCGAGTCGGTGCTCACCGAGGGCGGCTACCGCATGCTGGGCAACTGGCTCGAGTCGGTGGGGCTGGACGGCGCCGCCGAGCGCGGCGCGCAGCTCACGCCGCTCGTCCGCGAGGACGCCTGACCACGAAGGCCCACGAGGACGGCTGAGCGGTCCCCGCCGCCCCGCGGCTCACGTGGAGGGCGTCGGCTCGATCGAGGGCTCGGGGACCACGGGCTCCACGCCGCCCGAGGTCGAGGGGTCCGGATCGGCCGGTGCGGTCGGCTCCGGGTCGGGTGCCGGGCCACTGGGTGAGGGCTCCGAGGGGTCCGGGCCGGGCACTGGATCGCTCGGCGGTTCAGTGCTCGGGTCCGGGGTCGGCTCGACGGAGGTGCTCGGCTCCGGGTCGTCGCTGCTGGGCCGCGGGTCGCTCGGAGGCGCCGGGGCCGCGGTGGTCGGATCCGGCCGCGGGGCCGTGGCGGGCGGCTCCGCCGGCGGGGGGTCCCGCGTCGGCTCGGGCTCGATCCAGGACGGGGCGGGCGCGGCCGGGTCCTCCACCAGGGCGGGTCCCTCCACGGTCGCGATCGCGGAGGAGGACGTGGTCAGCGTGATCGCGGACCGGGTGTCCACGCGAGTCCCCGCGGGCGGATCCTGGCCCACCACGACGCCGGTGTCCACGGCCCCGCTCTCGTCGGACTGGACGCGGGTCGCCAGGTCCGGGGCCGTCCGGCGCAGCGTCGCCTGGGCGTCCTCCACCGTCATCCCCACCAGGTCCGGGACCGGCACCATGCCGGAGGAGAGGTAGAGGACCACGGGAGTGCCGGAGTCCACGCCGCTGCCGAGCGACGGGTCCGTGCGCACGAGCCGGCCCCGCGCCATCCCGCCGGCGTCCTGGTACTCCACGGAGGACACGGACAGTCCCAGCCGCTCCAGCTCCGCGCGCACCGTGGACTCGGGCGCGCCCTGCAGGGACTCCGGGACCACGACGTCGGCGGGGCCGCGGGAGACGTGCACGCGCACCTCGGCGCCCCGGTCCACGGCGGCGCCGGCGGCAGGATCGGTGTCCACCACGTGCTGGGCGGGCACGGAGGCGTGGAACACCGGGACGACGGCGGCGGTGAGGCCCGCGTCCGAGAGCGCCGCCACGGCCTCCGCCTCGGTCCGGCCTTGCAGGTCCGGCACCGTCGAGGGGCCGAGGCCCCGCCCGCCCAGCGTCAGGGAGAGGACGGCGGCCAGGAGCAGCAGCACCGCCCCCATGGCGCCCACGAGGGCCAGGAGCCGACGGCGGGACGTCCCCGGCTCGGGCGGCGGCGGCGCGGCATGGGAGCCCGCGGGCGTCGGGGCTGCGGGCGCGAGCGCCAGGGGGACGGTGGTCGGGCGGGCCGGGGCCACCGCGTGGTGCGAGCCGGTGCTGGGGGAGCGTCCGTCCACGGAGGCCGCGGCGGCGAGCTGGGCGGCCGAGGGTGCTCCGGGCAGGGAGGTGCCGGCCACGGCGTGCCCGGCCACAGCCTGGGTGTCCGCGTCGTCGGGCGCGTCGTCGGGCCGTCCCCCCTCGCCCACGGCGGGCGGCGCCGCCGGGAGCGCGCGGGTGACCGGTCCCTCCTCGGCGAGGGGGAGCGCGGTGGGGTCGGCGACGGCGGCCTCGAGGGCACGGCGGAACTCGGTGGCGGAGGCGTACCGCTCGGCCGGGTCCTTGCGCAGGGCGCGCAGCACCACGGGGTCCAGCGCCGGCGGCAGCCCGGAGGCCACCTCCGAGGGCGCGGGAGGGGTTTCGCGCACGTGCTGGTAGGCGACCGCCAGAGGGGTGTCCCCCGTGAACGGCGGCCGTCCCGTGAGCAGCTCGAAGAGCACGCAGCCCGCCGAGTACAGGTCGGCGCGGGCGTCCACCGCGCGCCCCGTGGCCTGCTCGGGGGAGAGGTAGAGGGCGGTGCCGACCACGGTCTGCTGGGACGTGTTCGCCGAGGTGTCCGCGAGGGCGCGGGCGAGTCCGAAGTCCGTGACCTTCACGTCCCCGGCGGGGGTCACCATCACGTTGGCGGGCTTCACGTCCCGGTGGACGATCCCCTCCGCGTGCGAGTGCTCGAGGGCCTCGAGCACGCCCACCGTCCACGCGGCGGCGCGCCGCCATGGCACGCACCCGTCGTCGAGGACCTCGCGCAGGGTCCGCCCGGAGACGTGCTCGAGGACCAGGAACGGGCAGTCGACGGGATGGTGCTGGTCCTCGCTCATGCAGACGTCGCCCGTGTCGTACACGCCCACGATCGAGGGGTGGTTGAGGGCGGCGGCGGCGCGGGCCTCGCGCCGGAACCGCGCCTGGAACTGGGCGTCCCGGGCGAGGTCCGCGCGCATCAGCTTCACGGCCACCGTCCGGTTCAGGCGCAGGTCCCGGCCGCGGAAGACGTCGGCCATGCCGCCGCGTCCGATCAGCTCGTTGATCCGGTAGCGGTCGTTGAGGATGCGGGGTCCGGGCACGGGCACCTCCGTCGGCCGGCGTCAGCCGGCGGGGGTCGCCGTGGACGTCGGGACGTCCGTGGCCGAGGGGTCGGCCACGCCGGGCGAGGAGGCGCCCCCGCCCGCGGGGGACGGGGTGCTCGTCTCGGCCGACGAGGGGTCGGGGGGAGTCGGGGCCGGGGCCTCCGTGGTCGGCTCCGGGAGGGGCTCGGCGGCCGAGGCGGTCGGGGAGCCCTCGGGGGTCACCGGGGCGGCCGGGGTGCTTTCGGCGGGCTGGGAGGTGCTGGGCGCGGCCGGCGGCGCGGCGGGGGCCGAGGACGACGCCGGGGCCGGCTCCACCGGCGGGGCCGCGGGGGCGGTCCCCGAGCCGGCCGTGGCCACGATCACCTGGACGGGTGTGTCGAAGCGGTGCCGCTCCCCCGAGCCGGGCACGACGCGGACCACCTCGCCGGCGGCGCCGTCGGCCTCCGGATCGTCCACACGGTCCACGCTGAACCCGCGCTCGCGCAGCAGCGCGACCACCGTGTCCACGGGCTGGCCCACGAGGTCCTGGGGGAGTGTCCCGGCGCCGGTGGAGACGGCCAGGGTCACGGTCTGGCCGCGTTGCAGGGGGCCCACGGGGTTCACACCCATCACGGTGCCCTCCGGCTGCGGGTCGTCACGGTCCTCCTGCGCCACGGTCAGGCCGAGCCGCTCCAGCTCGGGGCGCACCTCGGCCACGGGGCGGCCCCGGTAGGCCTCGGCGTCCACCTGGACGGCCGAGGCCGAGGGGGAGGAGCCTGGGGCGCCGCCGTCGCGCGCCCCCATGACCAGGGGCCACAGCAGGGCGCCGAGCACCGCGAACACGAGGAGGGCGAGGAGGGCGATGAGCGGCCAGCGGGGTCCGCGGCGCCGGCCCGCGGGCGCGGAGCCCGACCGGGGCGCCGCCGCAGGGGCGCCCCAGGACTCCCCGGCCGGCGCCACCATGGGCGAGGGGCGGGTGTCCGCCGGGCGCGTGGCGGAGATGTCCTGGTCGGCCTGGGGCGCGGACGCGGCGGCCACGGGCAGTTCCGCGGTGGCTGGGCCGTCCCCGCCGCCCCGGCCGTCCTCGGAGCCGCTCTGATGCGTCGCGCGCATGCCCGCGTAGTCGAGCGTGGCGGTCTCCTGGTCCGCCTCGGCCGGCACGCCCTGCTCCTCCAGGAACGAGGCCAGCACGGGCGCGGCGGCGACGGCGGCCCGTGTGTCCCGCTGGCGCAGGGCGTCCGCCGCGTCGGAGAGGGCCGTGGCGTCGGAGGGACGCTCCCTCGGGTCCTTCGAGAGCATGCACATGATCAGCGCGCGGACCGGCGCGGGGACGGTGTCCGGCAGCGGCGGAGGGGTGTCGTTGACCTGCGCGAGGGCGATCGCGATCTGGGACTCGCCCGTGAACGGCCGGCGGCCGGCGAGGGCCTCGTAGCCGATGATGCCCAGCGAGTAGATGTCCGAGGACCCGGTGGCCTGCTGGCCCGTGGCCTGCTCGGGGGCCAGGTACTGGGCGGTGCCCATCACCTGCCCCGTGGCCGTCAGCGGCACCTGGTCCGCCAGGCGCGCGATCCCGAAGTCCGTGACCTTCACCCGGCCCGAGGGCGTGATCATGAGGTTGCCGGGCTTCACATCCCGGTGCACCAGGCCCTGCGCGTGGGCGGCGGAGAGCGCCGCGGCGGTCTGGGAGATGATCCGCAGGGTGCGCTCCGGGGAGAGGGAGGTCTCCTTCTCCAGGATCGCGGAGAGCGGCTGGCCCGGCACGAGCTCCATGACGAGGTAGGCGGAGCCCTTCTCCTCGCCGTAGTCGTACACGTTGGCCACGCCGGGGTGGTTGAGCAGGGCGGTGTGCTGGGCCTCGGCCCGGAAGCGGCGCAGGAAGTTGGGGTCGCCCGTGTACTCCTCCTTGAGGATCTTCACGGCCGTGATCCGGCCCAGGACCTTGTCCCGCGCCTTCCAGACCTCGCCCATGCCGCCGATCGCGATCCGATCGGTCAGCTGGTACCTGCCCCCGAGGGTGATCCCCGATGTCGGCCTCATTCTGCGACCACCGCTTCCATGATGCTCTTCATGCCCTCCACCACTGTCCGGTGTCCGAAACTCGTGTCCACGTCCTCGATGACGATCGTCACCGCGACCTGCGGGTCCTGCGCCGGCGCGAAGCCGGTGATCCATGAGTGCACGTTCTCACTGTCACCGATCTCCGCCGTGCCCGTCTTCGCCGCGATCCTCATCCTGTCCGAGGCCGCGCCCGTCGCGGTGCCGCTGCGGACGACCTCCTCCATCATCCCCGTGATCTGCCGCGCCACGTCCGCGTCCGTGCCTCGGCCGTGCTCCCGGGGGCTGAACTCCTCCACCGTGGTCAGGTCCGGGCGGCGCACAGCCCGCACCAGCTGCGGCTCCATCACCATCCCCTCGTTGGCGATGCCCGCGGCCACCATGGTCATCTGCAGGGCCGTGGCCTGCACGTCGCGCTGCCCGATGGCGGACTGCGCCAGGGACGCGTCGTCGAGGTCCTCGGGGAAGCGGGACGCGGCGATCGGCAGCGGCATCGAGCCCTCCTCGTTGAAGCCGAAGCGCTCGGCGGTGTCGCGGATCGCGTCCTCCCCGAGCTCGACGGCGGCCATCGCGAAGGGGGTGTTGCAGGACTGGGCCATGATCGTGGTGAGCGTGGCCTTCTCGATGCCGTCGCACTGGCCGCCGTCGTAGTTGCCCATCTGCGCCGAGGTGCCGGGCAGAGTCCATCGCGCGGGGACGTCCAGGACGTCGTCCGGGGCGTAGTCGCCGGACTCCAGCATGGCGACGGCGTCGATCAGCTTGAACGTGGAGCCGGGGGAGACCGTCTGCTCGGACGGACGGTTGCGGTACGCGCTCGCGCCCGGGATCGCCTCGAGCGCGGACATGGCCTCCTGGGCCTTCGCACGCGTGTGGGAGGAGAGGGCATTGGAGTCGAAGCCCGGGCGGGAGGCCATCGCGAGGATCTCGCCCGTCTCGGGGTCCGTGACCACCACGGAGCCGCGCACGCCCTCGGGCAGCGCGGCGTAGGCGGCGCGCTGGGCCTCCGGGTCGATCGTGAGCTCCACCTGGTCGCCCTCCGCGGTGGCGCCCGTGATGATCTCCACGGCGCGGTCCATGAACTGCGAGGTGGGGGTGCCCGCGAGCTGCTCGTTCATGGCCTTCTCCAGGCCCTCCGTGCCGTACGTGAGCGAGTAGAAGCCGGTCAGCGGCGCATACAGCGCGGTGTCGTGGTAGACGCGCTGGTAGGTGAAGGCGTCGTCGGACTCCACGGACTCGGCGATCGGCTCGCCGTCCACCAGGATGGGCCCGCGTGGTGCGCCGAACTCCAGGAAGATCTGGCGCGAGTTCAGGGGGTTCTGCTTGAGCCGGTCCGCGGCCACCACCTGGATCACGGAGGCCGCTGCGGCCAGCACCAGGAACATGGCCACCATGACCGTCCACGTGCGTCGGATCGCCTCGTTCATCGCGGGCCACCCCCCGTGGAGGAGGAGCCGGAGGCGACGGCGGCGCGCGGCAGCTCCGCGCCCGGGTCGAGGTGGCCGGCGCCGGGGCCCGAGGCGTTCACCATGGCGTCCACCACGACGGGCCGGCGGGCCGCGTGCGAGATGCGCAGCACGAGGCCCACGATGATCCAGTTGGCCAGCAGGGACGAGCCGCCTGCGGCCAGGAACGGCGTGGTCAGGCCGGTGAGCGGCAGCACGAGGGTGACGCCGCCCATCACCACGAAGACCTGCCACGCCATGGTGAAGGCCAGGCCGGAGGCGAGCACCTTGCCGAACGCGTCCCGCACGCCGAGGGCCGCCCGCATCATGCGGGTGACGAGGAGCAGGTAGAGCACCAGCACGGCGGCCAGGCCCACGAAGCCGAGCTCCTCGCCGATGCTGGCGAGGATCATGTCCGAGAAGGACAGCGGCACCTGGGTGGGGTTGCCCGCTCCGAGGCCCGTGCCCATGAGGCCTCCGGAGGCCATGGCGAACAGGCCCTGGACCACCTGGTAGGAGCCGCCGAAGTCCCGGTGGTAGATCTCCGGGTCGAACGCGTGGAGCCAGATCTGGAAGCGGGCGGTCACGTGCGGCATGAACAGGAACGCCAGCACCGCGCCCGCGGCCACCAGGCCCAGGCCCAACAGGATCCAGGAGAACCGCGAGGTGGCGATGTACAGCATGGCCATGAACATGCCGAAGAAGAGGAGCGCCGAGCCGAGGTCCCGCTGGAACACGAGCACGCCGAGCGCCACGAGCCAGGCCGCCACGAGCGGGCCGAGGTCGCGTACCCGGGGGAACGTCAGCGGGCCCACGCGCCGCCCGGCCAGCAGGATGAGGTCCCGGTTGGCGGAGAGGTACCCGGCGAAGAAGATGGCCAGCGTGATCTTGGCGATCTCGCCCGGCTGGAAGGTGCCGAAGCCGACGTTCACCCAGATGCGGGCGCCGTTGGCGCTCAGACCGAGGCCGGGCACGAGCGGCAGCACCAGGAGGAGGGCGGAGGCCGCCAGGAAGAGGTACGGCCAGCGGCGCAGCAGCCGGTGGTCCCGCACCAGGAACACCAGGGCCGTGGCCACCGCGACGGCGAGGACGGACCACATCAGCTGCGAGTCGGCGCTGGCCCCGCGCGTGTCCTCGCTGAGCCGGCGGATCACGGCGATGCCCAGGCCGTTGAGCAGCGCGGCGATCGGCAGGATGAAGGGGTCCGCGTAGCGCGCGCGCAGGCGCAGCACGACGTGCATCACGAGGGTGGCCGCGGCGAAGACCCCGAGGGGCACGAGGTCCGTGCGGGTCACGGTGCCGCCCGCGCCCAGGATGCCCAGCAGGTCCGCGCCGACGGCCACGGCCAGGGCGAAGACCAGCAGGATCAGCTCGGTGGTGCGGCGCGGCCGCGGCGGGGAGATGACGTCGGGCATCAGCGCTCGCCTCCTTCCGGGGTCTCACCCGTGGGCGCGGGGGCGCCGGGGGCGAGGGACTCGCTCAGCTCGGTCACGATCTGCTCGGCGTGGCCGAGGTCACGGGCCGCCATGCCGGAGCGGACGCGCTCCTGGGCGTACGAGGGGAGGCCGTCCACGGACAGGTCGGTCCGCCGGTCCACATGGGAGAGGTCGAGCGGGCCCAGGTGCTGGGGGACGCCGCGGTACACGGCCACCTGCCCGGCGTCCTCGCCCACGTAGTACTGGGTCTGGGTCCACAGGTAGCCCCACAGCGCCACGGCGGCGAGGAGGAGGGCCAGCAGGGTGGTGAACACGGGGATGAACCAGCCGCGGCGGTACTGCGTCGGCTTCCCGTCGCGCCTGCGGCGGCTGCCGTCGTCGGCGCCGTCCGCCGGGGACTGCGCGGTCGCGGAGCCCTCCGGGGTCCCGACGGCGCCCGCCGCCGGGGTGTCCGAGGCGGACGCGGCCTCCACCTCCCCGGGGGTCCCGGGACGGCCGGACGGGCCGACGGCGGAGTCGAGCGGCGCGGGGGTGACGGACTCGCCGCCGCTCGTGAGGAGCGCGGCCGTCCGGCGGGGACGGTTCTCCGGGGCGGGCGTCTCGCCGAGCAGGGCGGCCGCGCGGCGGCGGGTGGAGCTGCGGGTGACCACGGGGATGCGGTCGGTCTTCACCGCGGAGGAGGCGGCGCCCACGATCAGGTGGGGCCGCGCCGCGAGGTCCTCGCGCAGCAGGCGCCCGGACACCGCGCCGGCCTCCGGCGCCTGGGCCACGGCCAGGGCGTCCTCCGAGAGGTGCACCTCCGGCGGAGGGGCGAGCTCCTCGGGCGTGCCCTCCGCGACCTCGAACACCACGATGGTGACGTTGTCCGGGGCGCCGCCCTTGAGGGTGAGGTCCACCAGGTTGTCCACCACGGTGTTGAGGGCCTCGCCCTCGGCCAGCTCCTGGTGGATGCGCTCCACCGTGACCACGTCCGTGAGTCCGTCGGAGCAGAGCAGCCAGCGCTCGCCGGCCGCCACGGGCACGTCGAACACGTCGAGCTCGGGGGAGGCGTCCACGTCCCCCAGCACCCGCATGAGGACGTTCTTGTTGGGGTGGAACTGCGCCTCGGCAGCCTCCAGGCGGCCCTCGTCCACGAGCTTCTGCACGAACGTGTGATCGCGCGTGACCTGGGAGAACGCGCCGTCGGCGAGGCGGTAGGCCCGCGAGTCGCCGATGTGCGCCATGTGCAGCGTCTCGCCGGCAAGGAGCGCGGCGGTGCAGGTGGTCCCCATGCCGGCCAGCTTGGGGTTGGCGTGCACGAGCTCGTTGAGGATCAGGTTCGCGTTCTGGATCTCGTCCGGCAGGACCGTGCCCGGGTCCTTGTAGCCGACGTCGTCCAGCGGGGCCAGGTCCAGCACCGTGGAGGCGCTCGCGACGTCGCCGCCCACGTGCCCGCCCATGCCGTCCGCGAGCACCGCCAGGTGACGGCCCACGTAGGCGGAGTCGTCGTTCTTGGAGCGCACGCGTCCCACGTCGGACCGAGCGGCGAAGCGGAGGACGAGGGTCATCGGATCAGGCCTCGAGCCTCATGACGGTCTTGCCGATGCGGATCACCGATTCCGGGCCCACGGGCAGGGCGCGGGTCACGGGCGCGCCGTCCACGGCGGTGCCGTTGGTGGAGCCCAGGTCCTCGAGGAACCAGCGGGTGCCCTGCGGGAAGAGCCGTGCGTGGCGGCCGGAGGCGTAGTCGTCCACGAGGACCAGGCCTGCGTCCTGCGCGCGCCCCATGAGCAGCGGGCGGCCGTCCAGCTCCACCGTGCGGCCCGCGAGCGGGCCCTCCACGACGCGCAGGGTGCGGGCCAGGCGCGGGGCGGGGAGGGTGGGGGCGCTCGCGGCGGCGGGCGCGGCGTGTGCGGGGGACGACGACGGCGCCGCGGGCGAGGACCCGGCCGCGGAGGCTCCGGCGGTGGCCGGGACGGGGCCGGCGGCCACCCGGGCGACGGGGGCCTGGACCTCGGCGTCGCGCCGGGCCTGCTCGAAGCGGGTCTTGTTGCGTCGGCCCACCACGAGGTCTCGTCCCTGGGAGAGGACGATCGAGATGATCAGGATCCACAGGGCCAGCAGGAGGCCGAGGCGCAGCACGGCGATGGCGAGCTCGTTCATGCCCGGGTCCCTCCGGTCGGCGCGGCGGCGTGGAAGACCAGCTCGGTCTGGCCCACGGTGATCCGATCACCCTCGCGCAGGGTGGTGGAGCCGTCGACGCGACGGCCGTTGACGAGCACGCCGTTGCGGCTGCCCAGGTCGATGAGGGTGACCGTGGCGCCCACCCGCACGAGGCGTGCGTGCTCGCGGGAGACCGAGGTGTCCGGCACCACGAGATCGGCGCGCTCGGCGGACCGGCCCAGCACCACGTCCGTGGTGTCGATGCGGTGGTGGACGCCGTCCAGCTCGAGTGCGGGAACGCGGGGCCGGGCCGGCTCGCGGGGCAGGACCACGGTGGGCTGGACGGCCGGCGCAGCGGCTCGGCGCGGGGCCGGCCGGCGTGCGGGCTGCGGTGCTGCCGGTGCCGGCGGCGGTGCGGGGGCAGTCGGCGCCGGAGCGGCGGGGGAGGAGGAGCTCGAGGAGCCGTCGTCGAGGTGCGAGACGACGCGCAGGCTGCCGGGGCGGACCGCCTCGTCCGCGTGGAAGGCCACGCGCACCGCGCCGGGGAGGCCGTACCCCTGGGTCTCGGCGTGGCGGATGACCTCGTCGCAGAGCTGGCTCGCCAGGGGGCTGCCCCACGCGCGGGCACGCTCGAAGTCCGCGGGGGAGAAGTGGACCACGAAGTCGTTGGGCGCCACCGTATGGCCCTCCGACAGGGCGAAGGACTCGTCGTCCATCGCGTGCCGCAGCGCCGTGGCGATCTCCACCGGCTTCACCGAGCGTGAGCCGCCCGCGGAGAACGCGGAGCGCACGGCCTTCTCCAGGCCGTGTTCGAGGTTGTCCAGAAGTCCCACCGATGGGGCCCCTTTCCACAGTCGTCGCCTCCGATAGTACGGGGCCGGACCGTGGCGAGAGGATTTGCGGGGTGGCCGGGCGTGCGGGTAGAGTATCTCTCGCTGCCTGCGGCGGTTGGTGTGAAAAGCGGATCACGAGCAGGAAGTCACTCGCGCGAGTGGCGGAATAGGTAGACGCGCTGGCTTCAGGTGCCAGTGTTCGAAAGGACGTGGGGGTTCAAGTCCCCCCTCGCGCACAGCGGGCCGGACACCGGCCGCACGGAAGGACCCGGGAACCTCGGAAGAGGATCTCGGGTCCTTTCTGCATGTCCGGGCAGGGGCGTGCTCGTGCCCACGCTCAGGGAGTCAGGCGGACCGGGAGTGGTCCGTCAATCTGTACCCGATCGCGTACTCGGCGTAGAGAACACGGCGCGGGAAGAGGCAGCTCACCTCGTCGGAGAACGCTGCCGCCGCCGAGCGGGATTCGAAGACGCCCAAGACGGTGTTGTCCGGCGTCTCATCCTGGAGGACGATCCAGACACTCGGGCGGTCCTTTTCTGAATTCATGTGGTGATCATGCACTCCAGCCTCACTCGCAGACGACCCCGTCATCGTCGCCGTCGCGGTACCAGGCGTACTCGGGGTCCGAGCCGGACGCGTAGGGGCCGTACCCGGCGTCCTTGGCCTTCTTGCAGCTGCTGAAGTGCGGGTCCGTCGCGGATTCCTCGGCTTCAGCCTCATCCGGTTCGGCCGCCTCGGGCTCGGTGGTCGCCAGCCGGGGCGCGGCCTTGGTCGGTGCGGGTTTCGGGGCGGGAGCGGGCGCCGCGCTGCTCCTCACGGGCTCCGGCGCCGCCTGCGGTTCGCTCATCGCCCCCGGCGACGCGCCGCCGTCGGGAAGCTCCTGGTCCGGGCAGGACTCGAGTACGCGTTCCATCGCGCCCTTCTCCCCGTCGGTGACCCACAGCGTGTAGGTCATCTTCACCGCGATCTGCCGCGCCACGTAGGGGCACCGCGCCGCGCTCCGCGGCGGCAGCCACGAGGCGGCGTCGGCGTCGGACTTCTTCTGGTTGGACGGGCCGTCCACGGCCAGCAGGTTCAGCGGGTCGTTGGCCAGGGCCGTCCGCTGGGCCTCGGAGAGCCCCTGGGCGCCCTTCTGCCACGCGTCCGAGAGCGCCACGACGTGGTCGATCTGCACCGCCTCCGACGTCCCCTGCCCGCGCGTGAAGTGGATCTGGGTGCCCGTGTACGGGTCCTCGAGGACACCCGTGAGCACGACGCAGTCCCGCGTGCCCGGCTTGAAGGTCTCGTCCACGAGGTCACGGGCAAGGACGTCGTTGCGCGTGTCGCAGCCGTTGTGGTCCGTGTCCGTCCACGCCGGGCCGAACTCCGCGCGGTCGTAGCCCGTCTTGGGCGCGCGGCCCTTCACCTCCAGCCGCTCCAGGGCCGCGAGGGCGCTCCCGGATCGGGCCTGCCCCTGGGCCTCCGGCGCGGACGACGACGTCGGCGCGGGCTCGGGAGGGATCGTCGCCTCGGGCGTCGCGGACCCCGACGGCGGCACGGCCGTCGTCGTAGGGCTGGAGGCCGCCTCGGGTGCGGGCAGCGTGGGTTCGGCCGCCCGGGTGACGGACGCGGCCGCCCGGCTCGGGTCCGGCGTCGGCGTGGAGGTGGTGCTGTCCGGGGGGACGCAGCCGGACGCGAGGAGCGCGAGGGCGGCCGTGAGTGCGGCGAGGGCGCGGGAGCGGGGGAGGGGCATGCGAAGGGTCCGGTCTGTCCCCAGGCGGACGGCTGTCCCGCGGTCGGCCCTCCTGGGTGCGGGCGGCCGCGGGGGCACCTCGGGGTCAGCGGGACGATCCGGCGCGGGTGCGGGGGCCGGATCGGGGAAGGAGAGTGTTCCACCCTATCGGCGGGGGTCGTCCCCCCATGTCAGGGGCGGGTCCGGCGCGTGTCGTGGGGTGTGACGCGGGCCGCCGTTGCCCGTCCCTGGGGTGTGGCGCCTCCGGCGACTACGCTGGCCGGGTGCCCGCTGACCGTCCACCTGACGGCGCGGGCGTGAATCCGTCCGGACCGGCCTCCCCACTGACGTGGACGCCCGCTCAGGTCCGGCCGGTGACCACCCCATCACCGACCAAGGACGTTCAACGATGACGACCACCCCGACCGGCGCCGCCACGGCGCCGGCGCCCCGCTCCCCCCTGGACGACGCAAAGGCCCAGCTCGCCGCCGCCGTCGCCACGCTGGGCTACGACGAGGGGCTCCACCAGCTCCTCGCCACCCCCCGCCGCGAGATGGCCGTGGCCATCCCGCTGCGCCGCGACTCCGGTGAGGTCGAGGTGCTGCGAGGCTACCGCGTGCAACACAACCTCTCCCGCGGCCCCGCCAAGGGCGGCGTGCGGTTCGCTCCCCACGTGGAGCTCGACGAGGTCCGCGCGCTGGCCATGTGGATGACCTGGAAGTGCGCCCTCCTGGACGTGCCGTACGGCGGCGCCAAGGGCGGCGTCAGCATTGACCCGCGCCAGTACTCGGCCGGCGAGCTCGAGCGCGTCATCCGCCGCTACACCTCCGAGATCCTGCCGATCATCGGCCCGGACCAGGACATCCCCGCCCCGGACGTGGGCACGGACGAGCGCATGATGGCCTGGATGATGGACACCTATTCCACCAGCCGCGGCCACACCACGCTCGGCGTGGTCACCGGCAAGCCCGTCGCCCTGGGCGGCTCCCTGGGCCGCGCGTCGGCGACGTCGGCCGGCGTCGTGCACGTCGCGCTCGCCGCCCTGCGGCACCGCGGCATCAAGCCCGAGGGCGCCACCGCGGTGGTCCAGGGCTTCGGCAAGGTCGGTGCGGGCGCGGTCGAGTTCCTCGCGGAGGCCGGCGTCAAGGTCGTCGCGGTCTCGGACCAGTATGGCGCCGTGCACAACGCGAACGGCCTGGACTACGACTCGCTGCTGGCGCACATGAAGGAGACCGGCAGCGTGGTGGACGCCCCGGACACCGAGCCGATGGACGCCGCCGCCGTGCTGACGATGGACGTGGACCTGCTGGTCCCGGCCGCCGTCGAGGGTGTGCTCACCGAGGAGAACGCGGGCGACGTGACGGCGCGGATCGTGGTGGAGGGCGCCAACGGGCCCACCACCTCCGCCGCCGACCGCATCCTGACCGAGAACGACGTCCTCGTGGTGCCGGACATCCTGGCCAACGCGGGCGGCGTGGTCGTCTCCTACTTCGAGTGGGCCCAGGCCAACCAGGCCTACTGGTGGTCCCGCCAGGAGGTGGACGAGCGCCTCGAGAAGCGCATGGTCACCGCGTGGGACGCGCTCCTGGAGGCCAGCCAGAAGCGAGGCCTCACCCTTCGCGAGGCCGCCACCGTGACCGCGGTGGAGCGGGTGGCCGACGCGCACCTGCTGCGCGGCCTCTACCCGTGATCGGGGGCGCTTGAGGGCGCCTGAGCACTGCACCTCGGCCCCGCGCCTCCCCCTCGGAGGCGCGGGGCCGACGTCGTCACCGGGGTGCGGGTCAGGGCTTCACGCAGAGCACGGGCACGCGGGCCTCGAGGATGAGCTGCTGGGCGGCGGATCCCAGGAGGAGCTTGCCCACGGGGGAGCGGTGCTTCACGCCCACCACGATCCGCGTCGCGCCGATGCGCTCGGCGTGGTCCAGCAGATCTCCGACGGCGTCCCGTCCGCGTTCCTGGGCGTGCTCCACGGACACCTCGACGCCCGCGTTCCCCGCCTCGGACGGGTCCGGCTCCGTGCCGTCGAGGGAGAAGTACACAAGGTTCTCGCCGCGCAGGGCGGCCTCACTCAGGGCGGCCCGGTGGGCTGCGGCGCTCTCGGGGGAACCGGTGCCGGCGATCACGATAGTCATGGGGTCCACTGTGCGCGATGGGTCGGGCGTTTGTCCCCTCCAGGAGACATGTGGCGCCCTCGATCGAATGTGACCCACATCGCTGATACCGTCTCACCACCACTCGCACCAAGACCCGTCGGCGCGGACGTCTCCGCCCTGCCGGGTCTCGTCAGAAGGACCCCAGCATGCCCTCCTCCTCGACGGCCGATCCGCCTCGCCGCGGCGGCCTCGGCCGCCTCCTGTTCTCCGTGGTGGCGGTGATCACCGTCATCGTCGCCAGCGCGTTCTCCATCGGCTCGGCCTCGGGCGGCACGGACGTCCGCACCAACCTCACCCTGATCGCCCCGGCTGCGGCCGGCGGCGGCTGGGACTCGTTCCAGCGGGAGCTCCAGCAGGCGATGCGCGTGAACGGCCTGGTGAACAACGTGCAGGTCGTGAACATCCCCGGCGCCGGCGGCACCATCGGCCTGGGCCAGCTGAGCACGCTGGAGGAGCCGAACAACCTGATGGTGGGCGGTACGGGACACATCGCGACCCACGCGGCCCGGGGGGCGGGACCGCAGCTGTCCGACGTCACGCCGATCGCCCGCGCCGTGGAGGAGTACAACCTCGTGGTGGTCCCCGCCGACTCGCCGTACCAGAGCATGGACGAGCTCATCGAGGCATGGCGCGCGGATCCGCCGCACGTGGGGTGGACCGGCGGCGGATCCTTCGACCAGCTCGTCATGGCGGACCTCGCCGGGCAGGCCGGGATCGATGTGGAGGAGACCACCTACATCAACTCCGACGGCGGCGGAGAGGCGATCCAGGCCCTGCTGAACGGCACCGCCCAAGCCACGGCGGGCGGCTTCGCCGACATGTACCCCCAGGTGCAGGGCGGCCGCCTCCGGGCGCTCGGCGTGGTGGCCCCGGAGCGACTCACGGGCGTCGAGGACATCCCCACGCTGCGGGAGCAGGGCTACGACGTGACGCTGACCAACTGGCGCGGCCTCTTCGCCCCTCCCGGGATCTCCACCGAGGACCGGGCCGATCTCGAGGCGCTCGTCACCGAGGCGCTGCAGACCCCCGAGTGGGCCGACGCGGTGGAGCGCAACTACTGGAACCTCGTGCCCCTGACCGGGCCGGAGCTCGAGACGTTCATCGACGACGAGGTCCAGCGCATCCAGAGGCTGACGGAGGAGATCCGATGAGCGACTCGACCACCGTCCCCGCCGTCTCGCCCGAGCGCTCCCGCTGGGGGCGTGCCACCGGCCTCTCGGCCCTCGTCATGCCCGGCGTGCTGGCGGCGTTCAGCCTCTACCTGTTGATCGGCTCGCTCCGCATGGACACCGAGGGGATGGACTTCCCCGGCCCCTCGTTCTTCCCGCTGATCCTCGCGGCGGTCGGGCTGGTGCTCGCCGTGGCCCTCGCCGTCCAGGTGGTGGTGACGCGCGAGTCCCCGGAGGGCCAGGCGGACGCGGACGGCGAGGTCGGCCAGCCGGCCGGTCCCCTCACCCGCTTCCACTCCGACTTCTCCGCCCTGGCCTGGGTCTTCCTGGGCTTCCTGGCGTTCGCTCTGCTGCTGCCGTGGCTCGGCTGGATCCTGGCCGGCGCCCTGCTGTTCTGGACCGTGGCCCGCGCCTTCGGCTCGCCGCGGCCGGTGTTCGACATCCTCGTGGCCCTGTTCGTCTCCTCGCTCGCGTACCTCGCGTTCGCGGTCGTGCTCGGTCTGACCCTGCCCTCGGGCATCCTGGGAGGTGGCTTCTGACATGGAGACGCTCGGTCTTCTGATGGAGGGCTTCGCGGGAGCCCTCACCCCGATGAACCTGCTGTGGGTGGTGCTCGGCTGTCTGCTCGGCACCGCCGTGGGCGTCATGCCCGGCCTCGGGTCGTCCATGGCCGTGGCCCTGCTGCTGCCCATGACGTTCGCGCTCGAGCCCACGGCCGCGTTCATCCTGTTCGCCGGCGTGTACTTCGGCGGCCTGTTCGGCGACTCGACCATGGCCATCCTGATGAACACCCCGGGGCAGGCCTCGGCCATCGCCTCCACCTTCGAGGGCCACCGCATGGCCCAGGACGGGCGCGCGGCCCAGGCGCTCGCGACTGCGGCGATCGGCGCGTTCATCGGCGGCATCATCGCCTCGGTGTGCGTGGTGTTCCTGGCGCCCGTGCTGGCCGAGTTCTCCACGAGCTTCGGACCGGCCGAGTACTTCGCGCTCGCCCTGTTCGCCTTCGTGGCCACCTCCTCCGTGGTCGCCGACTCCGTGCTTCGGGGCCTGGCATCGCTCGTGCTCGGGCTGGGCATCGCCGTGGTGGGCATCGACGGCGTCACCGGGACCGAGCGGTTCACGATGGGCTCCTCGCAGCTCTTCGACGGGATCCCGCTGGTGACCGTGACCGTGGCCGTCCTCGCCCTCGGCGAGGTGTTCCATGTCGCCTCCCGCGTGCGCCGCGAGCGGAGGGACCTGCGGATCCGCCGCACCGGCCGGCCGTGGCTCTCCGGGGCCGAGTTCCGCGAGGCCGCCCCCGCGTGGCTGCGCGGCACCGCGATCGGCCTGCCGTTCGGCATCGTCCCCGTCGGCGGCTCCGAGGTCCCCACGTTCCTGGCCTACTCCGCGGAGCGTCGCCTGGACAGGCGCCGCCGGGTCCCGATGTTCGGCAAGGGCGCCATCCGCGGCCTCGCCGCCCCGGAGGCCGCGGGCAACGCGACCACCGGCATGGCGATGGGCGCCCTGCTCACGCTGGGCCTGCCCGTCTCGGCGACCGCCGCGATCATGCTCGCGGCGTTCCGGCAGTACGGCCTGCAGCCCGGCCCGCTGCTGTTCGACCGCTCGCCCGACCTCGTGTGGGCGCTGCTGGCCAGCTTCTTCATCGCCATGGTGGTGCTCCTGGCCATCAACCTCCCGTTCGCCCAGCTGTGGGCCAAGCTCCTGCTCATCCCTCAGCACTACCTGTACGCGGGGATCACCCTGTTCTGCGGGCTCGGGATCTACGCCACCACGGGCGCCGTGTTCGACCTGCTCATGCTGCTGGCCCTCGGCGTGCTCGGCTTCCTCATGCGCCGCTACGGCTACCCGCTCGCCCCGCTCATGATCGGCATGGTCCTCGGGCCGCTCGCCGAGACCAGCCTCAGGGATGCGCTGCTGAGCTCGGTGGGCGATCCCACCATCCTGGTCTCCAGCCCCATCACGTGGGTGATCTACGGGATCCTGGCCGTCGTCCTGGCGTTCTCGGTGCGTGCCGCCGTCGTCAGCCACACCCGCCGGGACGTCTGAGCGGAGGCGGGATCCGCGCCCCCCGAGGCAACGCGGGTTGAGTTGTCACCGGTGTGCGGCCTCCGCACCCGTGACACCTCAACCCGCGTTTCTGGTGGGCGACGGCCCCGCTCAGTAGTGGTACGTGTCCGACGGCGCCGTGATCGCGTTGTCCTGGTCCGGATACCGCGTGGAGTGCACCCCGAACGCGGCGGCCAGCCCGAGGATCTTCTCCGCGCGCGCCTTGCGGGGCAGGTCGGAGCCGTTGCGGATCTCGCCGCCGTCGGCCTCGAAGTCCGCGAGGAACTCGTGGGCCCACGCCAGCTCCTCCTGGGACGGGCTGAGCCCCTCGTTCACGGCCGCGCACTGCTCCGGCGCGAGGCACAGCTTGCCGGTCATGCCGAACTCCGCGGTCACCGCCGTCGCCTCGGCGAGCTTCACGCCGGTGGAACCCACGGTGGGCCCGTCGATCGCGCCCGGCAGCCCCGTGGCCTTCGCCGCGATCGTGAACTGGGACCGCGTGTACGCCAGCGCCATCGGCGACTCGCCCAGGCCGGTGTCGCGGCGGAAGTCGCCGATGCCGAACGCCAGGCGGAACGTGCCCTTCGCGGCGGCGATCGAGTCGATCCGCTGCAGTCCGCGTGCCGTCTCCACGAGCGCCACCACGGGCACGCCCGGCAGCCGCTTCGCGGTCTCGTTCACGTGGTCGGTGGACTCCACCATCGCCAGCACGACGCCGGCCAGGCCGCCCTCGGCGACCGGCCCGCCCAGGTGCGCGGGCAGGGTCGCGGCGAGCGCCGCGACGTCGTCCTCCCACCACTTCGAGCCGTAGCCGTTGAGGCGCACCCACGCGGTGTGGCCCGAGGTGAGCCAGTCGACGGTGTCCTGCAGGGCCTTGGGCTTGTCCGCGGGGGCCACGGAGTCCTCGACGTCCAGGATGACGATGTCCGCGGCCGAGTCCTCCGCGGGCTGGAAGCGCTCGGGCTGCGCGGCGTTCACGAGCAGCCAGGAGCGGGCGAGCTCGGGGTCGATCCGCTGGCCGGGCACGGGGGAGAACGGCTGGGTGGGCGAGGGGGAGAGGGTGACGGTCATGGCGGGGCCTCCTTCAGGCGGGAGGGCGACGCGGGGGCGGGTCGCCGGGGCTGGTGTCGTCGTCGGACGGTCCGCGGGCGGGGTGCCTCACGCGGATCGGTCGGACGGGGAGGACCAGGTGGGGCCCCGTCGTCGTCGGCGCGGGTCGGCGCCGGGAGCGGCCGCGGGTGGGCGGCACGTGTGGCCCAGGTTACAGGACACCGGTCGCGACGACGATGCCCGCGCCCCCGGCGCGCGAACGACGAGATTCCGCGGTTCACACGTGAAGTGTGACGGAGTGTTTCTGACTTTCACGTGCAAGTCCTGGACGCGCGATGGAGAGAGATGTTTAGATTTGAAACAAGCACGGGGGAGCACCCTGTGACCGCAGATCCGAACATCCTTGAAGGAGCATCCCCATGACGCAGGTCACCCCCGGAACCTGGAACCTCGACGCCTCCCACACCGAGGTGGGCTTCACGGTCCGCCACGCGGGCATCTCCAAGGTGCGCGGCACCTTCCAGGCCGTCTCCGGCACCCTCACCGTCGCCGAGGACTTCGCCCGCTCCTCCGCGGACATCACCGTGGACATGCAGTCCATCGACACCAAGGACGCCAACCGCGACGGCCACCTCAAGGGCGAGGACTTCTTCGACGTGGAGAAGCACCCCACCATGACCTTCCGCTCGACCGAGGTCCGCGGCTTCGACGGCGAGGAGTTCGTCCTGGTCGGCGACCTCACCATCCTCGAGACCACGAAGCAGGTCGAGCTGGAGGTCGAGCTCGGCGGCCAGACCACCGACCCGTTCGGCACCACCCGCGTGGGCTTCGAGGCCAAGACCGAGATCTCCCGCAAGGACTTCGGACTGACCTGGAACGCCGGGCTCGAGGCCGGCGGCGTGCTGGTGGGCGACAAGGTGAAGATCGAGATCGACGCCGAGTTCGTCCAGGCCTGATCCGGGCCCGGCCCGCCGGACCCGCAGACGTCCGGGGCTGATCGTCTCCCCCCCCCGGACACCCCACGACGCCGGCCGCCCCCACCCCGGGGCGGCCGGCGTCGCCGTGGCCGGACCGGGTGCAGGTCAGCGGGCCGCGGATGCACGAGAATCGTCACCATGGACTCCGCCTCCCCGGTCCCCGCCGCCCCGTCCGCCTCCCCGGTCCCCCGCCGCCAGGTGGACATGCCCGCCCTCGCCGACGCCGCCGAGCTGCGCAACATCACCGACGTCCTGGAGCGCCGCGTCGCGGGGCACCCCGACGTGGTGGCCTTCCAGGTGCGCCACCCCGCCGCGCCGTTCGACGCCCCGTGGGAGCCGGTCACCACGGCCGCGTTCCACGCCCGGGTGCGCGCGCTGGCCAAGGGCCTGATCGCGCTGGGGATCCGCCCGGGGGACGCCGTGTCCATCGTCTCCGCCACCCGGTACGAGTGGACCCTGATGGACCTCGCCTGCCTCTACGCGGGCGCCGTGGTGGTCCCCATGTTCGACTCCGCCCCGGCCACGCAGATGGCGGCGATCGCCGACGTCGTGGGCGTGCGCGCCGCCTTCGCCGGCTCCCGGGCCGCCGCAGCCACGCTGCGCGAGGCCCTCGACGCGCGGGACGGCGCCGCTCGCGGCCCCCACGGGTCCGCGGTGTGGACCCTGGACGACGCCGACGCCGACGGCGCCCCCGCCGGCGACCTGCGCGCCCTCGAGGCGCTCGGCGCCGACGTCACCGACGGGGCGCTCGAGGCGGCCCGCACGGCCCGAGGCCTGGACGACGTCGCCACGATCGTGTTCACGTCCGGCACCACGGGGGAGCCCAAGGGGACGAGGATCCTGCACCGGTCCTTCGTCCACCAGGTGCTCAACGTGGCCGAGGCCTACCGGGGGTTCGTGCACCCGGGCGGCTCCACCGTGCTGTTCCTGCCGCTGGCGCACGTGCTCTCCCGCGCCGTGCAGATGATCTGCCTGCACGGTGGGATGTCCGTGGCGCACGTGGGCTACCCGAAGGCCGCCGTGCCGTCCATGGGGCAGATCCGCCCGACCTTCGTGATGGTGGTCCCCGGCGTGCTGTCCAAGATCGTGCTCGGCGTGGAGGAGAAGGCGCGCGGCACCCGCGTGGGCCCGCTCTCCGTGGGCGTGCTCTGGGAGCGCGCCCGGGCGGCCGCCGTCGCGAAGGGGCGCGTGGTGCTGGGCGAGGACCCCAAGCTCCTGGTGCCCGTGCGCGCCCAGCTGGCCCTCTACGAGCGGCTCTTCTACCGCCGGGTGCGGCACCTGCTCGGCGGCCGGGTGACCCACCTGCTGTGCGGCGCGGCCAAGCTCGACCCGGACCTGCTGCGCCTGTTCACTGGCATGGGCCTGACCGTGTTCGAGGGCTACGGGCTCACCGAGACCACCGCCCCCGCCGTGGGCCATCGCGAGGGGGACGTGGTCCCCGGCACCGTGGGCCTGCCCCTGCCCGGGATGTCCGTGCGGATCGCTGACGACGACGAGATCCAGATGCGCGGCCCCGGCGTGTTCGCCGGGTACACCGACGAGGATGAGACCGCCGCCGCGTTCGACGGCGAGTGGTTCCGCACCGGGGACCTCGGCCGTCTCGACGACGACGACCGGCTCACCGTGACCGGTCGCGTCAAGGACGTGATCGTCACCGCCAACGGCAAGACCATCAACCCCGCCGCGTGGGAGCGCGAGGTGGAGCTGCACCCCGCGGTCGGCCACGCCGTGGTGATCGGCGATGGCCTGGACCACCCCACCGCCATGATCCTGCTGGACCGCGAGGCCCTCGCCGCGTGGGTGCAGCGTCACCTGCCGGACTGGCAGGTGCCCGACGCCGTGTCCGCCCGCCTGCGGGACGGCGCCGAGACCGCGGAGCGGTTCAGGGACGAGGCCGGGCGCATGATCGAGGTCTCCGAGCAGCGGATCCGCGACTCGGTGGGCGCGGCCATCGACGCCGCCAATGCGAAGGTCCCCGTGCCCGAGCGGCTGCGCTCCTACAAGGTGCTCCTGCCGGACCCCGAGGAGCTCGCCGCGCTCCTCACGCCCACGCAGAAGCTCAAGCGCTCGGCGCTCGCGGAGCGGATCGCGCACCTGCTGCCGAAGCGCTGAGGTGCTGAAGCGCTGACGCTCCGACGCTTCGGCGCTCCGGCGCGCCGGCGCGTTGTGGTCACGACACGCCGTCCGCCCCGGAGCGTGCGCGGCGTGGCGTGACCACAGCGCGGAGTGCGACCAGCCCTCGCCGCACCCCGGGCGCGATCCGTAGGGTGGGGCGCATGATGGCTTCCAAGACCCCGCACCAGAACGTCTCGTTCAACCTGCCCACCAAGGACGCCGCGCACAGCGACCAGACCGGCCACGGCTACCTGGCCCTGCCGGAGTCCGGGAAGGGGCCCGGGATCATCGTGATCCAGGAGTGGTGGGGTCTCGTGGACCACATCAAGGACGTGTGCGACCGCCTGGCCGCGGAGGGCTTCGTGGCGCTGGCACCGGACCTGTTCGGCGGCTGGATCGCTCACGACGGCGACGAGGCCGGCGAGATGATGCAGAACCTCCCCGCCGAGGAGGGCGCCCGCCAGCTGGCCGGCGCCGTCGACTTCCTGCTCGGGCGCGACGAGGTCACCTCCGAGACCGTCGGCGCGATCGGCTTCTGCATGGGCGGCGGCTTCGTGCTGGCGCTCGCGGCCCAGCAGGGCGAGAAGGTGTCCGCGGCCGTGCCGTTCTACGGGGTCGGCCAGGGCGTGCCCGGCGACTTCTCCGGCGTCCGCGCCGCGGTCCAGGGCCACTACGCCGAGCGCGATCAGATGTTCCCCGTGGAGAAGGCCCGTCAGCAGGAGCAGCAGATCCGCGAGGAGTCCGGCGCGGAGGTCGAGTACTTCTACTACGACGCCGACCACGCCTTCCACAACGACGAGAACCCGGCGGGCAACTACCAGGAGGCCGAAGCGAAGCTCGCCTGGGGCCGCGCGGTCTCCTTCCTGAAGGAGAAGGTCCGCTGAGCCCCGCACGAGGCGGCCGCCCCTCCCGCTCCGGCGGAGGCGCGCGGCCCGGACGGCCCGGCGGCAAGACGGGTGCGGGCAAGGCCGGCGGGGCGAAGGGCGGCGCCGGCCGCCGTCGCGACGCCCCCGCGGCGAAGGTGCGCTTCGACGTCGCGGAGAACCCGCCCGAGACGCTGTTCCTGGCGACCATCCCCGGGGCGACGCCGTCCACGTGGGTCGGACGGTTCAGCTCGCGCGAGCGCGTAGTGAAGCTGGTCAACCACGACGAGTCGGCGCAGTTCGCGCACCTCGCCCATGACGCCTACGGGCTTCCGCTGCACCCGCTGCCCCAGCTGGGGTACGTGCGGTGGCGCCGCGACCGCACCCTGGACGAGGTGCTGACCGCGGCCGGCGTCGATCTGCGGCACGTGCACACGGTCACCTCCTACTCGGAGCTGCCCGTGGTGTGCGTCGGCAAGGACCACCTGCTCTCCGCGTGGGACGTGGACGCGGACGGCCCCGTGCCCATGGCCGAGCTCGACCCCGAGGAGGAGCTCGAGCCCGCCCGCTTCGCCCCGGCCCCGAGCGAGGACCCCCTGGACCCGGCCGAGGTGCCGGGCGCGGGCGAGCGCATGGCCATCGAGATCGCCGCGTCCGGCACCGGGCACGTCGTGCTGCCGATGTCCGTGGCACGCATGTTCGGC
The DNA here is from genome assembly GCF_039519235.1 of Micrococcus sp. 2A. NCBI lineage: Bacteria > Bacillati > Actinomycetota > Actinomycetes > Micrococcales > Micrococcaceae > Micrococcus > Micrococcus sp. 2A. The sequence goes on from NZ_CP154351.1 coordinate 41,750, forward strand.
CGCAAGGACGTCGTGGTGCTGCCCGTGGCCAGCGCGCTGGACGACGTCGTGGGCAAGTCCCGCGCCGACCGCGAGGCCGAGGCGATGCTCCAGGAGCTCGAGGGCGAGGCCGCCGTCGAGGACACGGGCGTGGAGGGCGAGGTGTCCGCGGAGGGGGCCGCCTACGAGGCCGGCGACCCCCGTCATCCCGGCTGGGACGTGGGCCTGGCCTGGCTCAAGGAGGCGGACACGCCGCTGGTCCAGACGTTCGTCGGCGTGAGCCGGGGACGGCGACCCGGGAGCTCGCGATGACCCGGCGGGCAGACATGACGAGCACCGCCGACAGGACGAGCCCTGCGCCGTGGGGCCCATCCGCGGTGAAGGGGGCCCACGGCGCAGGGGTCGTCGACGGGGGCGGCCGAGGCGGGAGGGCCTCCCGGACGCTGCGCACGGCCGTGCTGGCCGCGTGCGCCCTGGCGTATGCGCTCTCTGTGGGGTCAGTGGTCCTGGGCCATCCGAACGGGCTGACCGTCTCCGCCGACCCCTCCGCCCCGACCCTGCCCCTGTGGCAGGTGTTCCTGCCGCCCGTGGTGGGTGTCGCTCTGACCCTCCTGCTGCCGCCCCGGCGGACGTCCCAACCGGCGGTGGTGGGAGAGGCGCGGGCGTTCCGGCACGGCACGGCCTTCCTGGTCGGGCTGGCCGTGCTCACGATCGGGCTCGGCCTCTCGCCGCTGTCCGACGTGGACTTCGTGCTCTCGAAGGCCCTGCTGTTCATGGTGCTGCCCGCCCTCGCGCTGCGCTTCGTGTGGCGTGGCGGGGTGGAAGTGCTCCGCGCTGGAGGGGCGTGGCGCTGGTGGGCGCCGCTCGCCGTCGTCGTGGTGTGGGCGTGGCTGTCCCAGGCGGCGCCGTGGGTGCCGGCCGCGGACTTCTCCGGCCACGACCTGACGTTCCTGCTCCTCGGGGCGGCGGTGACGGCGCTGACGGCGGGCGTGGGCGAGGAGCTGTTCTACCGCCGCTGGCTGCAGACGCGGCTGGAGGTGTGGCTGGGGCCGGCGGCGGGCATCGCGCTGACGTGCGTGCTGTTCGGGCTCATGCACTTCGGCACGCACGGGTCCACGGACCTGGCCCGGGATGCCGCACTGATCGTGGCGGTGCAGGGCACGTCGGGCCTGTTCCTGGGCCTGCTGTGGTGGCGGTACCGGAACATCGCGATGAACATCCTGGCGCACCTGATCATGAACGGCTGGGCCGTGGCGGCGTACCTGCTGACGCGGTGAGCCCCGGCAGGGCTCGCCGCCCACCTCAGCCGAGGCGGCCGGCCTGGGTGGCCTCGTACCGCTCGGCGTCCTCGTCCTCGGGGACCGGCTCGGTGCCGCGCCAGCGGGCCACGGCCGTCATGAGGTGGTGCACCACGAGCGCGGCGATCGTGCCGAGCGTGATGCCGCCGAACACCAGCCCGCCCGCCGTCAGCTGCGGGTCCGCGATCGCCATGATCAGGCCCGCGCCCGCCGTCATGAGGTGGATGGTGTTGGAGAAGTCCACGCGGTTCTGGACCCAGATCCGCACGCCCATCACGCCGATCATGCCGTAGAGGATGATGCCGGCGCCGCCGGCCACACCGGCCGGGATGGTCGCGACGGCGGCCCCGAACTTGGGCAGGAAGGCGAGGGCGATCGCGGTGAGGCCGGCCACCCAGTACGCGGCGGTCGAGTACACCCGCGAGCTCGCCATGACGCCGATGTTCTCCGCGTACGTGGTGGTGCCGACACCGCCGCCCAGGCCGGAGAAGGTGGTGGAGAGGCCGTCGGCGATCAGAGCGCGGCCGGTGAGCGGGTCGAGGTCCCGCTTGGTCATCAGGCCGACGGTCCTGACGTGGCCGATGTTCTCGGCGATCAGCACGAGCACCACCGGCAGGAACAGCGGCAGCACCTGGAGGCTGAACTCGGGCGCGTGGAACGGCGGCAGGCCCACCCAGGCCGCCTCGCCGACTGCGGCGAAGTCCACCTGGCCCTGGGCCAGCGCCAGCACGTACCCGGCCAGGATGCCCACGAGGATGGACAGCCGCCCGACGAGGCCGCGGAACAGCACCGCCGTGAGCACCACCGCCAGCGCCGTGCCGAAGGTGGTCAGGGGCACCTCCTGCATGGCCGCCGTCGTCGCGCCGGCGAGGTTCAGGCCGATCAGCGCCACGATGGTGCCCATCACGGCGGGCGGCATGAGGGCGTGGATCCAGCCGGTGCCGGACAGGTGCACGACGACGCCGATCGCCGCGAGCAGCAGCCCCGTCGCCATGATGCCGCCGAGCGCGGCGCCCGTGCCCTCGAGCGCGGTGGCCGCCGTGAGCGGGGCGATGAACGCGAACGAGCTGCCGAGGTAGCTCGGCAGGCGGTTGCCGGTGATCACGAGGAACAGCAGGGTGCCGATGCCGGAGAAGAGCAGCGCCGTCGTCGCGGGCATGCCGGTGATGGCGGGAACGAGCACGGTGGCGCCGAACATGGCCATCACGTGCTGCACGCCGATGCCCACGGTGCGTGGCCAGCTGAGGCGTTCGTCCGGGGCGACGACGGTGCCCGGCGTGATGGTGCGGCCGTCGCCGTGCACGCGCCAGCCGAACCCCCGGGAGGGGTCGGCGTGCCGAGCGGGTGAGGTGGGGGTGCTGTGGGCCATGGCCGCCTTGCCGTTCAGGAGTGGATGAGGGCACCGGACCGGGCTTCGGATCGGGGCGCGCGTCGGTCTGTAGGGTACCGTTTGAGGTGTGTCTGAGTACTTCGGAGTGATCGGCGAGGCCCTGGTGGACGTGGTCCTCTCGGACACCGCCACGCCCCGAGCGCACGTGGGCGGGAGCCCGCTGAACGTGGCCGTCGGTGTGAGCCGCCTGGAACGCCCCGTGCTCTTCGCCGGCCGCTTCGGCCAGGACGAGTACGGCGCCATGATCGCCGCCCATCTCGAGGGCAACGGCGTGCGCAGCCTCCTGGAGCCGGACTCCTCCCCGACGTCGCAGGCCACCGCGCGCCTGGACCCGACGGGCGCCGCCAGCTACGAGTTCGACCTCGACTGGACGCTGCCGCCCGCCGCCGCCCTCGTGCGGGACCTCTGCGCGGCCGCCGGCGGGTCCCTCAAGCACGTGCACGCCGGCTCGATCGCCACGATGCTCGCCCCCGGCGACGCCGAGGTCATGGGTCTGCTCGAGGGGCTCTCCCCGGAGACCACCGTCAGCTACGACCCCAACGTGCGGCCCAGCATCGTCCCGGACCGGGTGTTCGCCCGTGCTCGCGCCGAGGAGTCGGTGCGCCTCTCCGACGTCGTCCACGCCTCTGACGAGGACATCGCCTGGCTCTACCCGGACCGGCCGCTGCTCGAGACCCTGAAGGCGTGGCAGGCCATGGGCCCGGCGTTCGTGGTCATGACGCGCGGCGCCGAGGACATCGTGGCCGTCACTGCACACGGCGTGCGCGAGCGCCCGATCGTCCCCGTGGACGTCGCGGACACCGTGGGTGCCGGCGACTCGTTCACCGCGGCGCTCCTGGCCGCCCTCGACGACCGCTCCCTGCTCGGCGCGGCCCACCGCGAGCGGCTGCACGCCATGGACCCGGACGACGTCGAGTCCGTGCTGATCTACGCCTCCCGCGCCTCCGCGATCACGGCGTCCCGCCCGGGCGCCGACCCGCCGACGCGGGCCGAGCTCGCGGGCTGACGACGACGCGTGCGGACCCCGTCGGACGCAGAATGGTCACAACACGCCGCGGGCGGACGCCGTCGGACGCAGAGTGGTCACAACACGCCGCGTGCCATGTCTCCAGACGGCGTGTCGTGACCACCCTGAGGGGCGGGCGGCGTCCCGTCGTCCGGCGCCCGCCCGTTCCCCAGCGGGCTCGCTCAGAGCAGCCCGAGCCCCGTGACGGCCTCCCGCTCCTCGTCGAGCTCGGCCACGGTCCTCTCCAGGCGCTCAGCCGCGTCCGGCAGCAGAGCGGCGTCTGGCTCCAGGCCCGGCACGATCCGCCACTGCCCGCCCTCGGACACCACCGGGAACGAGCTGATCAGGCCCTCGGGCACGCCGTAGGAGCCGTCGGACACGATCGCCGCGGAGGTGCGCCGGGCCTGCCCGTCCGTGCCCACGCCCGTGCCGAGGAACCAGTCGCGCATGTGGTCGATCGTCGCGCTCGCGGCCGACGCCGCCGAGGACGCCCCGCGCACGCTGATGATCTCCGCGCCGCGCTCGGCCACCCGCGGGATGAACTCCTCGGCGGCCCATCCGGCGTCCACGACCTCGAGCGCGGGGCGCCAGCCGCCGTCGGCGCCGCCCACCCGCACGCGCGCGTGGGTGAGGTCCGGGAACTGCGTGGCCGAGTGGTTGCCCCAGACGGTGATGCCGTCCACGTCGGTCACCGCGACGCCGGCCTTCGCCGCGAGCTGCGAGACCGCGCGGTTGTGGTCCAAGCGGGTGAGCGCGGTGAAGCGGTCGGCCGGCACGTCCCGAGCGTGGGAGGCGGCGATCAGCGCGTTCGTGTTCGCCGGGTTGCCCACGACGACGACGCGCACGTCCTCCGCTGCGTGGTCGTTGATCGCCTGGCCCTGGGGCCCGAAGATGCCGCCGTTGGCCTCGAGCAGGTCGCCGCGCTCCATGCCGGCCGAGCGCGGGCGGGCGCCCACGAGCAGGGCGTGCTGCACGCCGTCGAAGGCCACCGCGGGATCGTCCGTGACCTGGACGTCCGCGAGGAGGGGGAACGCCGCGTCCGCGAGCTCCATCGCCGTGCCCTCGGCAGCCCGCAGCGCCGCCGGGACCTCGAGCAGGCGCAGGCGCACGGGGACGTCGGCGCCGAGCATCTCGCCGGAGGCGATCCGGAAGAGCAGCGCGTAGCCGATGTTGCCGGCCGCGCCGGTGACGGTGACGGTGCGGGGGGTCTGGGCCGCACTCATGGGGGCGGGGGCGGTGCGCGCGGCGCTGCTCTGGGTGTCCATGCGCTCATCCTGCCAACTGCCCGCGCCCCTCGCGAGGACCCCGCCTAGACTCGACGCATGCCTCTGCCGACCTCGATCCGCCGCCCCCGGCTCGTCGCCACGGACCTGGACGGCACCGTCATCGGCTACGCGCACACCCGCTCGGGGCGGCTCTCCCCGCGGACCATCGCGGCGCTGCGGTCGGCGCACGAGGCGGGCGTCGTCGTCGTGTTCGTGACGGGGCGGCCGCTGCGCTGGCTGGACGCGCTCGCGGACCAGCTGGGCGACGTCGGACCGGTGATCTGCTCCAACGGCGCCGTGGTGGTGGATCCCGCGACCGGCGAGGTGCTCGAGTCCCGCCCGATGGAGCGGGGGACGGTGTGGACGGCGGTCGAGCGGCTGCGGGCCCTGGACCCCACCGCCACGTTCGGCGCCGAGACACTCGACGGCTTCTTCTGGGAGACCGCGTTCACGGAGGCGTCGGCGTTCGAGGACGCCACGCCGGCCGCGGCTGCCCTCGAGGGCGTGCTGCCCGCGGAGGCCGTCGTCGTGAAGCTGATGGCCCGCTCCACGGCCCTCGAGCCGGACGCGTTCCTGGAGGCCGCGCGCGCCGAGCTCGGGGAGCTCGTCAGCGCGACGCACTCCGCGCCCGGCGTGGCCCTCGTGGAGATGTCCGCGCCGGGCGTGCACAAGGCGGCCACCCTCGCGGACTTCGCGGCGAGCCGGGGGATCGCGCCGGCGGACGTCGTCGCCTTCGGGGACATGCCCAACGACGCCGAGATGCTTGCGTGGGCGGGCCTCGGCTGCGCCGTGGCCTCAGGCCACGTGAGCCTGCGCGCGGCGGCGGACGCGGTGGTCGGGGCCTGCGACGACGACGGCGTGGCCGGGGCGATCGAGGAGCTGCTGGCGCTGCCGGAGGTCTGACGGGCGGGCGCGGCCGACCGGCCCGGCCCGGCCGCCGGGGTCACCAGCGCTCGCGGGTGAGGTCGGCGTCCTCGGCGCGCACCGGCTTCGAGCCGGTGACCAGCTTGTGGCCGAGCCACAGGGCCAGGAACAGCGGCAGGCCGAGGTACGCGGTGGCTGCGGCGAGCAGGTCCACGCCCTCGCCGAACGCCCCGTACCCCTGACCCAGGACCACCACGGTGCACAGCAGCAGCGCGACGATCGGGCCCAACGGGAAGAGCGCGGCGCGGTAGGGCAGGTCCTCGAGGCGGCCGCCCTGGACGATGTACGCGCGGCGGAACCGGTAGTGGCTCCACGCGATGCCCATCCACACGATGAACCCGGCCAGTCCGGAGGCGGAGACGAGCCACACGTAGGCGGCCCCGTCTCCGACGAGGGTGGTGAGGAAGCACAGGGCGCCGACGGCGGTGGTGACCAGCAGCGCGTTCATGGGAACGCCGCGGCGGTTGACCTTGGCGAGGAACCGCGGGGCCTTGCCCGAGTCGGCCAGGGCCCAGAGCATGCGGGTGGAGGCGTACAGCCCCGAGTTGCCGGCGGAGAGGATCGCTGTGAGGATCACGGCGTTCATCACGGCGGCCGCGGCCAGCACGCCGGCGTTCTCGAACACCAGGGTGAACGGGGAGATCGAGATGTCCTCCACGCCGCTGCCCAGCAGGTTGGGGCTGGTGTAGGGGATCAGGAAGCCGATCACGGTGATCGCGCCGACGTAGAAGAGCAGGATGCGCCAGAACACGGTGCGGATGGCCTTCGGGACGTTCTTCTCCGGGTCCTCCGCCTCGCCGGCCGCGACGCCGACGAGTTCGGTGCCCTGGAAGGAGAAGCCGGCCACCAGGAAGATCGCGAGGATGCCCGGGGCGCCGCCCACGAACGGGGCCTCGCCGGTGGTCCAGTTCTCGAAGCCCGGGGCGGCGCCGCCGAGGATGCCGGCGATCATCATGACGCCGAGGACGAGGAAGACCACCACGGTGACGACCTTGATGAGCGAGAACCAGAACTCGGACTCGCCGTAGGCCCGGGTGGAGAGCGCGTTGAGGCCGAAGAGGATCGCCAGGAAGAGCGCAGACCAGGCCCACGAGGGGACGTCCGGGAGCCAGTAGCGCATGACCAGAGCGGCCGCGACGAGCTCCGCGGCCACCGTGATCGCCCAGTTGTACCAGTAGTTCCAGCCGATGGCGAAGCCGAACGAGGGGCTGACGAACCGGGTGGCGTACTCCTCGAAGGCGCCCGAGACCGGCAGGTAGGTGGCCATCTCGCCGAGGGACTGCATGAGCAGGAACACCATGAAGCCGATGACGACGTACGCCAGCAGCGCGCCGCCGGGGCCGGCGGTGGCGATGCTGTTGCCGGAGGCCACGAACAGGCCGGTGCCGATGGCGCCGCCCATCGCGATCATCATCAGGTGGCGGGCGGCCAGGGTGCGGCGCAGGCCGTTGTGCGCCTCTGACGGGGCGGGAAGGGCGGCGGTGCTGGCGGCGGGGCCGGCGGCGGTGCTGCCGGCCGGCAGGGCGGAGCCGGGGGTGTCTCTGGAGTCCACGGAGGTCTTTCGTCGCTGGGGGCGGGCGCACGTCCGGCGCCTCCACCCCGGATTCGAGGTCGCAGAACTCTACACCCGGACGCGGCCGCGGCGCGCGTCGCCCTCGGGTCAGCCCGCCGCGGCGAGCTCCTCGCGCAGGGCCGCGACGAACGCGTCGACGTCCTCCTCCGTGGTGTCGAAGCTGCACACCCAGCGGACCTCGCCCGTCGCGGGGTCCCAGTCGTAGAACCGGAAGGACCGGCGCAGCCGGTCCGCGACGCCGGCCGGCAGGGTCGCGAAGACCGCGTTGACGTCGGTGTTCTGGGTCAGCGCCACCCCGGGGAGGGAGCCGTCCGCGATGCCGGCCGTCACGGCGTCGCTGAGGCGCCGGGCCATGGCGTTCGCGTGGCCGGCGATCCGCAGGTGCAGGTCCCCGTCGAAGAGCGCGATCAGCTGCGCCGAGACGAAGCGCATCTTGGACGCGAGCTGCATCTGGTGCTTGCGCAGGTAGGCCAGGCCCTGCACGGCGTCCGGGTTCAGCACCACGATCGCCTCCGCGGCGAGCGCCCCGTTCTTGCTGCCGCCCAGGGAGAGCACGTCCACGCCGGCGTCCGTGGTGAACGCGCGCAGCGGCAGGTCGAGCGCGGCCGCGGCGTTGGCGATCCGCGCCCCGTCCAGGAACACCGTCATGCCGCGCGCGTGCGCGTGCTCGGTGATCGCGCGGATCTCCTCCGGCGTGTACAGGGTGCCGAGCTCGGTGGACTGCGTGATCGCGACGACGAGGGGCTGGGCCCGGTGCTCGTCCCCCCATCCCCACGCCTCGGCGTCGATCAGCTCCGGGGTGAGCTTGCCGTCCAGGGTGGACACGGGCAGGAGCTTGATCCCGGCGGCCTTCTCCGGCGCGCCGCCCTCGTCCACGTGGATGTGGGCGGTGTCCGCGCAGACCACCGCGCCCCAGCGCGGCAGCATGGACTCCAGGGCGACGACGTTCGCGCCCGTCCCGTTGAACATCGGCCAGGCCTGCGCCTGCTCGCCGAAGTGCCCGCGGACCACCTCCTGCAGCCGGGCGGTGTAGGCGTCCTCGCCGTAGGCGGTCTGGTGGCCGCCGTTGGCCTCGGCGATCGCCGCGAGGACCTCCGGGTGCACCCCGGAGTAGTTGTCCGAGGCGAACCCGCGGCTCTCGGCGTCGTGGATCCTCTGCATGTCGGTCCCCTTCCGGTGGGTGGTCATCGTGCGACGCGCCTCAGGCGTCCGCGGCGCGGATGCCGGCCGTGGAGACGATGACGCCCCGCATCTTCTTCTCGAGCGCCTCGAAGAACATGGAGAGCGGGAACTCGTCGTCGAGCACGAGGTCGGTGAGCCCCTTCGGCGGGCCCGCCAGCACGTCCTGGGGGAGGCCCTGCGCCCACGCCGAGGCCGGATGCGGGGCCACCACGGACGCGACCAGCTCGTGGGCCTTGAGCCAGTGCACGGTCTTGGGGCGGTCGATGGACTCCCAGTACAGCCGGTCGATCGCGTCGCCGAGCTCGACGACGGCCGGCGCCAGGCCCTCCCAGTCCACGCTGAGCTTCACGTCCCGCCACTCCACCACGTGCCGGCGGTGGAGCCACGCGAAGAGCAGCTGGCCGCCGAGGCCGTCGTCGTTGCGCACGCGGGAGCCGGTGAGCGCGAAGCGGAAGACGCGGTCGAAGAGCACGGCGTAGTGCACGAGCTTCGCGTGACGCAGGGTCGCCTGCTCCGTCTCGCTCAGGTCCTCCCCGGCCTCCGCGCGGGCGGTGAGGGCCTGCTCGATCCGGACGCACTCGCGGAACGCGGTCAGGTCGCAGCGCATCTCCTCGAGCGTGTAGAGGAAGAACGGCATGCGCTGCTTGATCATGAACGGGTCGAAGGGCAGGTCGCCGCGCATGTGCGTGCGGTCGTGGATGAGGTCCCACATGACGAACGTCCTCTCGGCGAGGTCCTGGTCCGCCACGAGCTCCGCGGCGTCGGCGGGCAGGTCCAGCTTCGTGATGTCCGCGGCCGCGGCGACGACGCGGCGGAAGCGGGCCGCCTCGCGGTCCTGGAAGATCGCGCCCCACGTGAACGTGGGGATCTCGCGCATCGCCACGGTCTCGGGGAACAGCACCGCTGAGTTCGTGTCGTAGCCCGGCGTGAAGTCGATCAGCCGCAGGGACAGGAAGAGCTTGTTGCCGTGGTCGCCGGCCTCGAGGTCCGCGATGAACTCCGGCCAGATGGCCTCCACGATCAGGGCCTCGACGTGTCGGTCGGGCGAGCCGTTCTGGGTGTACATCGGGAAGACCACGAGGTGACGGATGCCGTCCACGCGGTGCTCCTGGGGCTGGAACGCCACGAGGGAGTCCAGGAAGTCGGGCACGCCGAAGCCGTCCGCCTCCCAGCGCGCGACGTCGCGGGGCAGGGCGGCGAGGTAGGCGGCGTCGTGCGGGAAGAGCGGGGCCAGCGTGGCGACGGCGGCGGTGATCACGGCGACGTGGTCGCGGGCGGCGGGGTGGTCGACGGGGTCAGGCACCGAGCCGTCCTCGGCCTGGAGTCCCTGGAGTGCCGTGGCGGCCGCCTTGAGTCGCAGCCAGGCCGGGTGGGACTCGGCGTGGCGGGCGTCCTCGACGACCTCCGGCTCGCCGATGATGGCCTGCTCCGTGGGCAGAGAAGTGGTCATGAACGCCTCCTGTCGCTGTGTCGCCGGTAAATCTCCTGCGATCCGCGTGCCACCCTCGCCCAGCTCTCGGAGCGGGTCGGCCTCTCCTCGTCCGCGGTGCAAGCGCGGCTGCGCAAGCTCGAGGGGAGCGGGGTGATCACCGGATACCGGGCGCTGCTGGACCCCGAGGCGGTCGGCAAGCCGCTCGCGGCCTTCATCGAGATCACGCCACTGGACCCCCGGCAGCCCGACGACGCGCCGCAGCTCCTGGAGGGGGTCGCCGCGATCGAGGCCTGCCACTCCGTGGCCGGGGACGCGGCGTACATGCTGTTCGTCCGGGTGGGCTCGCCACGCGAGCTCGAGGCGCTCGTCAACGAGATCCGCCACGTGGCCTCCGTGAACACGCGGACCACCGTGGTGCTGCAGACCTTCTACGAGCACCGCCCGATGCTGCCCCTCGAGGAGCCCGGCCCGGTGCGCTGACGCACGGGGCCCGGTGGCTCAGAGGAACTCGAGCGGATCGAACTCGGCGACGTCGGTGACGCGCAGGCGCGGCAAGGACGAGTCGAACGCCTCGACCTTGTACTCGAGGTCGAAGAACTCCACGCCCGGGATGGCCCGCAGGATGCCGGAGAGGAACTCCTCGAAGCCGATGATGCCGGTGCGGCGGCCCGGGGTGGAGGCCAGGTCGGCCATCTGCGGGGCGAAGTCGGCGTCGTGGCTGACGAGGACGACGTCGTCCTCGCGTGCCTGGAGCGCGGCCATGGTCTTCTGGATGCCGAGGTCCACGACCTTGCCCTCGCCGCGCAGCATGATCGGCTGGTAGCCGAGTGCGGTGAGCGCCTGCACGAAGGGGATCGGGATCTCGCCGTCGATGGCGAGGAAGAACAGGCCCTTGACGGGCTGGTTCCAGTGGTCCTGCATGAAGTGAAGCAGGCGCTTCCAGCGCGGCCGCTCGTCGGACTGGGGGCGCCGCTGGAGGATGGACGTGCCGAGGGTCGCGTCGATGTTCTCGCCGTCGACCAGCAGGTAGGTGGTTCGCTCGCTCACGGTCTCGAGGCTACCCCGCGGGGCGGACGCGGTCCGCGGGGCGGTGGCGGTGGCGGGGTGGAACTCGACGGCGGGCGTCTCGAGCGAGCCCGCGGGAAGGTCGGCGCGGCGGGCCATCAGCGGCCGCCGATCCGGTCCGTCACGAGGCGCGCCACGCCCTCGATCGGGCCCGCCCGCCAGGGCCGCGACCGCACGTACGTGCGCCACAGCAGCGGCAGCGCGATCGCGCCGAGGATCAGCACGACCACGTTGAACCACGTGTCGTCCGCGCCGCCGGGCGTGCGCCACGGGCCGGGGCCCGCAGCGCGCGCCGCCCACCCGAGGTAGGCGTGGTGCGCCACGTACACGGACAGGGTCATCGCTCCCGGGATGGAGAGCAGCTCGGTGGCGGGGTTCGCGTGGTTCGGCACGACGGCGGCGCACAGTCCCAGCACCAGCAGCACCAGGCCGGTGTCCACGAGGACCTCGGGCACGGTGCCGGAGTACGGGACGGGCATCGCGCCGGTCCTCGCGCGGGAGGACGCGAGGACGACGCCGGCCAGGGCCGCCCCGCCGACCGCCCACCACACCGCGTCCACGCGCATGCGGCGGGCCGGGTCCTCGCGGGTCCCGTGCAGGGTGCGCAGTACGACCGCTCCGAGCAGCGCCCACGCGAGCAGCAGGGGCAGGCGGTAGGGCGCGTCGGTGAGCATCGTGGCCACGCCCGTCGCGAGGCGGTCCGCGGGCAGGCCCACCGCGTCGGCCAGCGGCAGGAGTGCGGCGACGGCCGCCGTCGTGCCCTGGGCCACGAGGGCGACGCCGCCGGACGCCGAGAGGAGGGCGAGGACGAGCTGCGCGGCGAGCGGGAGCGCGGCGAGCAGGCCCATCAGGAGGGCGACGACGGCGAGGTGCGGCAGGATGTCGTGCACCTGGGCGCCGAAGAACCCGACGAGCCAGGAGCACGCCGCGAGGACGAGCGCCCGGATGACCGCGCGGGCCGCCGCGCGGCCGATGCCCAGGTGCTGGACCTCGAGGCGGGCGGAGACGCCCACGAGCGCCGCGAACAGGGCCGCCGTGAGGTGCTCGGTGAGGTTCAGGACACCGCCGGGGCCGCCGGTGGGCGCGGTGTGGGCGAGCATCATCGAGATCAGCGCGAGGCAGCGGGCGACGTCGACCCAGATCAAGCGGTGGTGGACGGGGCGCGAGGACGGCCCGGCCCGGCCACGCGAGCGGGACGAGGTGCGGGGCACGGAGGGCTCCTGAAGACGGGGACGAGGTGGGTCCAGTCTAGGAAGCACCCTCGTCGCCGTCGGACTCGCAACGGGAGGTTTCCGGGCGCCCGCTACCCTGACCCCGTGACCCGCCGAACCGTGCCGTCCTCAGGCCCGTCGCCGTGCCCGCGTGCCCGTCCCGCGCGCTCCCTGCGTGCGCCCCGGCCAACGCTCCGTCCCGCCCCCGCCTACCTCGCGGACTCCCTGCCCGGCCGTGCCGGCCGGCCCCTCGGCTTCGCGCACCGCGGCGCCGGGAACGAGCGGGAGAACTCGCTGGCGGCGTTCCAGTCGGCCTGTGATGCGGGCTTCGCCTACCTCGAGCTGGACGTGCGCACCACGAAGGACGGCGTGCTCGTGGTCTTCCACGACGAGACCCTGGACCGCGTCACCACCGGCCGCGGCCGGATCTCCGACGTCACGTGGGAGCAGCTCCACTCCGTCACGGTCGGCGGCGAGCCGCTCCTGCGCTTCGCCGACCTCCTCACCGCACTCCCCGAGGCCCGCCTCAACGTGGACCTCAAGGACTGCGCGGCCGCCCCCGCCATGGCCCACCTGCTCGCCGAGCACGAGGCGTGGGACCGCGTGCTCGTCGCGTCCTTCCACGACTCCCGCCGCCGCCTCTTCCGGCGTTCTCTCACCGCCCTCGGCCACGCCGAGCGCGCGCACGGCCCGCACCGCATCGCGACGTCGGGCGGGGCCGCCGCCATCGCCGCGCTCGTCCTGCTCGGCCCGCTTGGCCTCACGGGGTGGCTGCGCCGCCACGCCCTCGACATCGACTGCGTGCAGGTGCCGATCCGGCACGGGCGCATCCGGGTGGTGACGGCCGACTTCGTGCGCCGCTGCCACGCTGCGGGCCTGCCCGTGCACGTGTGGGTCGTGGACGAGGCCGAGGAGATCGAGCGGCTCCTGGACCTCGGCGTCGACGGCGTCATGACCGACCGTGCCGACGTCCTCGCGGAGGTCTTCACGCGCCGCGGCCTCTGGCCGCAGCGCTGAGCCTCACCGTCGCGGCGCCAGCACCAGCTCGACGCCGGCCCGCGTCAGGGTGAGCGCGCCGTCCTCCGCCTCGTCCACGGCCACCGGGCCGTCGAAGAGCCGACGCACCGCCTCGGTTGCCGAGGCGGTCTCGTCCTCGGGCAGGCACGCGACGGCCGGCTGGCCCTCGCTCGGGTGCGCCTGCCACCCGTCCGGCGTCACGCTCAGGACGTCCACGCGCGGCTGCCCGCACAGTTCCCGAGCGGTGAACGTGAACGGCGCGCCCGTGTCGACGTCCACGCTCGTCCACGGACCCGTCGCCACGGGGCGCCCGTCCCAGGCCAGGGACGTCACCGCGTGGGGCTGCGTGCCGACCGGCAGATCGCCGCCCCGGCCCCGAGCCGCGCCGGGCGCGGCGAGGTCGGAGGCGGAGATGCGCGACGGCGTCGCCCCGCTCGGGGACCCGGCGCCGGCACCCTCCGATGACCCTCCCGACGTCGGACCGGCACCGCACCCGGTGACGGCGAGGAGGCCCGTCATCACCAGGGCCGGCGGCAGGCGGCGCAGCCGGCTGTCCATGTCAGAGCATCTTCGGGATCATCTTGCGCTTCATCCAGCCGTACGGCGGGTACGCGGTCTTGAGCGTGTCCACCTGGTCCGACTTCGTGATGGACGGGCGCAGGTGGGAGAACGTCTCGAAGCCCGCCTGCCCGTGATACGCGCCCATCCCGGAGGATCCGATGCCGCCGAAGGGCAGCGTGGTGATGCCGGCGTGCAGCAGGGCGACGTCGTAGCCGAGGCCGCCGGCCTGGACCTGCTCGTCGAACGCGCGGTGCAGGCGCGGGCGGTCCGTGAAGAGGTACGCCGCGAGGGGGTGCGGGCGGTCGGCGATGAAGTCCAGCGCGTCCTGGAACGCCCCCACCTTCAGCACGGGCAGGACGGGGCCGAACAGCTCCTCCTGCATGAGCGCGCCGTCCGGCTGCACGCCCGTGACCACGGTGGGCGCCATGTAGCGCGCGGCCGGGTCGACCTCGCCGCCCACGAGCACCTCGGCGCCGGCAGCCACGTCCTTCTCCACCATGTCCGCGAGGCGCTGGGCGTGCTCGGCGGAGATGAGGCGGCCGTAGTCCTTGGACTCGCGCGGCTCCGCGCCGTAGAACTCGCGGATCGCCTTCGGCAGCTCGGCCACCACCTGCGCGTGGGCCTCCTCGCCCACGGCGAGGATGTAGTCCGGGGCCACGCACGTCTGGCCCGCGTTGGTGAACTTGGCCCACGCGAGGCGGCGGGCCATCGCCCCCGTGTTGCGCGCGGGCGTCACCACCGCCGGGGACTTCCCGCCCAGCTCCAGCGTGACGGGGGAGAGCGTCTTGGCCGCGGCCTCGTACACGATCCGCCCCACGCGCTCGCCGCCCGTGTAGAGGATGTGGTCCCACGGCTCCGCGAGCAGCGCGGTGTTGCAGTCCCTGCCGCCGGCCACCACGGAGATCAGCGCGGAGTCCAGGTACTGAGGCAGCAGCTCCTGCAGGGCACGGGCCGTGGCGGGCGCCTTCTCCGAGGGGCTGATGACCACGGCGTTGCCCGCCGCCAGCGCGCCCACCAGCGGGGCGAGCGTGAGCTGCACGGGGTAGTTCCACGCGCCGATGATCAGCACGAGCCCCTTGGGCCGTGGCCGCACCTCGGCGCTCGCGGGCTGCAGGGTCAGCGGCAGCTTTGCGGGCCGCGGCTCCATCCACTCGCTCAGGTGCAGGATCGCGTGGTCCACCTCCGAGCGCACCGAGATCACCTCGGTCATCAGCGCCTCCGTGGGCGCCTTGCCGAGGTCCTCGCCCAGGGCGTTCACGAACCGCTCCTGCTGCTCCGTGAGCATCCGCTTCAGCCCGCGCAGCTGGTGCAGGCGCACGGTGCGGGGGTGGGCGGCGCGCAGGCGGGCGGCGGCGCGCAGCCTCCCGACGGCGGCGTGCGGCTCCTCGGGTCGGGTGCCGGCAGGCATGATCGGCAGGGCCTCGGTGGGCAGCGGCTCGCGCAGGGGCTCGGCGGTCTCCTCCTCGGGCTCGTCCTCGCCGAGGTCCCAGCCGACGTCCGCGGCCAGGCCCTCCGGGAGGGCCCCGGCCGTCGTCAGGAGGGCCGGGGTGCCGGTCGCCGCTGCGTCGTCCGCGGTGTCCGCGGTGTCCGTGACGTTGCCGTCGTGGGGGGAGGCGGCGTCGGTGCGGGTCGTGTCCGGCTCCTCGCTCGCGTGGCGGGGACGGGGCTGCTCGGGGGTGCCGTTGCTCATGGAGCCCACGCTACCCAGGCGGGCTGGGCGGCGGCAGGGTGCGCCTCCGCGCTCAGCCGATGACGCCGTCCACCAGCCGCTGCGCGTCCTGCTGCACCTGCGCCAGGTGCTCCTCGCCCAGGAAGGACTCCGCGTAGATCTTGTAGACGTCCTCGGTGCCGGAGGGGCGCGCGGCGAACCACGCGTTCTGCGTGACCACCTTGAGCCCGCCGATCGCCGCCCCGTTGCCCGGGGCGGTCGTGAGGGCGTGGAGGATCTGCTCGCCGCCCACGGTCTCGGCGGTGATGTCGTCCGCGGTGAGCTCCTTGAGGCGGGCCTTCTGCTCGGCGGTGGCCGGGGCGTCGATGCGCGCGTAGGCCGGGGCGCCGTGCAGGGCCACGAGGTCCCGGTAGCGCTCGGACGGGGACTGGCCCGTGACCGCGATGATCTCCGCGGCCAGCAGGCACAGCAGGAGGCCGTCCTTGTCCGTGGACCAGGCGTCGCCGTCGAAGGTCACGAAGGACGCGCCCGCGGACTCCTCGCCGCCGAACACGCCCGTGCCGGTCAGCAGGCCGGGCACGAACCACTTGAAGCCCACCGGCACCTCCACGAGGTCGCGCCCGAGGTCGCGCGCCACGCGGTCGATCATCGACGAGGAGACGAGGGTCTTCCCGACGCCGGCGTCCTGCGGCCACCCCTTCCGGCTGCGGTAGAGGTAGTCGATGGCCACCGCGAGGAAGTGGTTGGGGTTCATCAGCCCGCCGTCGGGGGTGACGATGCCGTGACGGTCCGCGTCGGCGTCGTTGCCGGTGGCGACGTCGAAGGGGGCCACCCCGTCCGCGTCCGGGGTCATGCGCTCGATGAGCGAGGCCATCGCGTGGGGGGAGGAGCAGTCCATGCGGACCTTGCCGTCCCAGTCCAGCGTCATGAAGCCGAACCGCGGGTCCACCTCCGGGTTCACCACGGTCAGGTCCAGCCTGTGCCGCTTGCCGATCTCGCCCCAGTACGCCACCGACGCGCCGCCCATGGGGTCCGCGCCGATCCGCACGCCGGCCTCGCGGATCGCCTCGAGGTCGATCACCTCGGGCAGGTCCGTGACGTAGCGGTCCAGGAAGTCGAACTCGCCCAGCTTCGGATGGCCGGCGACCTCGTCCGCACCCACGCGGCGCACGCCGTCGAGGCCCGCGGCGAGCAGCTCGTTCGCGCGGTTCGCGATCCAGGACGTGGCCTCGGTGTCCGCGGGGCCGCCGTGCGGAGGGTTGTACTTGAAGCCGCCGTCGGCGGGCGGGTTGTGGGAGGGCGTGATGACCAGCCCGTCCACGAGACCGGTGTTGTCCCCGTCGGCGGAGAAGCCCGCCGGCGTGAGGTCGCGGCCCTCGTTGAGGTGCAGGATCGCGTGGGAGACGGCCGGGGTCGGCGTGTAGCCGCCGCGCGCGTCCACGAGCACCTCGACGTCGTTGCCGAGCAGCACCTGCACCGCGGTGTCCTGCGCGGGCTCGGAGAGGGCGTGGGTGTCACGGCCGACGAGGACGGCGCCCGTGATGCCCTTCTCTGCGCGGTACTCGACCACGGCCTGCGTGATCGCCGCGATGTGGTCGTCGTTGAAGGAGGTCTTGAACGCGGAGCCGCGGTGGCCGGAGGTGCCGAAGACGACCTTCTGCGCCGGGTCGGACGGGTCCGGGTGGCCCGTGCGGTAGGCCTCGAGGAGGGCCTCGACGTCGATCAGGTCCTCCGGCAGTGCGGGGGTGCCAGGGCGCTGGGAGGCGGGGACGGGAGCGGCGTTCTCGGTCATGCCCCTCACCTTGGCACGCGCGGGTGAGCGGGGGAAGAACTCGCGGTTGCCGCACGGTCCTGGCCTGACGCACCCGCCCCCCACGACGACGGGCGCCCACCCGCGAGGGTGAGCGCCCGTCGTCGTCCGGCCAGGACCTCGGCGCGTCCGGGCGTCCGAGGCCCAGGGGCGTCAGCCCTGGTTCGTGGACTCCTTGGCGGCGCGGCGCGCGTCGAAGCGGTCCGCGTCCATGACCGTGGCCCACGCGGCCACGAAGTCGCGCACGAACTTCTCCTTGGCGTCGTCGGCGGCGTACACCTCGGACAGGGTGCGCAGCTCCGAGTTGGAGCCGAACACGAGGTCGTCACGGGTGCCGAAGAGCTCCTTGCCCTCGGCGGTCACGCCGCGGTAGCGGCCCTCGGCCACCTTCTCCCACTGCGTGTCGATGTCCGTGATCGCGGTGAGGAAGTCCTGGGACAGGACGCCCACGTTCTCCGTCCACACGCCGTCCTTCGAGCCCGCGGGCACGGCGCCCAGCACGCGCAGGCCGGCCACGAGCACCGTCATCTCCGGGGCGGAGAGGCCGATCAGGTTGGCGCGGTCCACGAGCGCGAACTCGGACGGGAACTGCTTGGACGGGCGCGGATCCCAGTTGCGGAAGCCGTCCACCTTGGGCTCCATGTGGCGGAAGGACTCCACGTCCGTCTGCTCCTGGGTGGCATCGCCGCGGCCCGGGGTGAAGGGCACGGAGACCTCCACGCCGCCGTCGGCCGCGGCCTTCTCCACGGCCCAGTTGCCGGCGATCACGAGGGTGTCGGCGAACGTGACGCCGGTCTGCTCGGCGATCTGCTCCAACTTCGCGATGACCGGGCCGATGACGGCCGGCTCGTTGACCGCCCACGAGCGCTGCGGCTCGAGGCGGATGCGGCCGCCGTTGGCACCGCCGCGCTTGTCCGAGGAGCGGAAGGAGGAGGCCGCGGCCCACGCGGTCTTCACGAGCTCGGTCACGGACAGGCCGGAGGAGGCGACCGCGTCCTTGACGGCCTGGACCTCGGCGTGGCCGGGGACCGTCTCCGGGGCGGTGACCGGGTCCATCCACACGAGCTCCTCGGCGGGCACCTCGGGGCCGTAGTGGCGGGCGATCGGGCCCATGTCGCGGTGGGTCAGCTTGAACCACGCGCGGGCGTAGGCGTCCTGGAACGCGGCGAAGTCGTCCTTGAAGCGCTGGGAGATCTCGCCGAACACGGGATCGAAGCGCAGGGCCAGGTCCGAGGTCAGCATGCGGGGCTCGCGGCGGCCCCGGAAGTCGGACTCGGGGACCATGTCCGAGCCGCCGCCGTTGACGGGGCGCCACTGCTTCGCGCCGGCCGGGGACTCCATGAGCTCCCACTCGTACGCGTAGAGGATGTGGAAGAACTCGTTGTCCCAGCGGGTGGGGTGGTAGGTCCAGGTGACCTCGAGGCCGGACGTGATGGTGTCGCGGCCCTTGCCCTCGCCGTAGGCGTTCTTCCAGCCCAGGCCCATCTGCTCGATGTCCGCGGCCTCGGGCTCGGCGCCGATGTTGCCCTCCACGGGGCCGGCGCCGTGGGTCTTGCCGAAGGTGTGGCCGCCGCCGATCAGCGCGACGGTCTCCTCGGCGCTCATGCCCATGCGGGAGAACGTCTCGTGGATGTCCTTGGCGGACTTCAGCGGGTCAGGCTCGCCCTCGGGGCCCTCCGGGTTCACGTAGATCAGGCCCATCTCGACGGCCGCGAGCGGGTTGTCGAGGTCGCGCTCGCCCTTGTAGCGCTCGGCGCCGCCGTTGGTCCACTCGGTCTCGGGGCCCCAGTAGACGTCGTCCGCGGGCTCATAGGCGTCGATGCGGCCGCCGGAGAAGCCGAAGGTCGGCATGCCCATGATCTCGTGGGCCACGGTGCCGGCCAGGACGATGAGGTCGGCCCAGGAGAGGGACTGGCCGTACTTCTTCTTGACCGGCCACAGCAGGCGGCGGGCCTTGTCCAGGGAGGCGTTGTCCGGCCAGGAGTTCAGGGGCGCGAAGCGCTGCTGGCCCTCGCCGGCGCCGCCGCGGCCGTCGGTCACGCGGTAGGTGCCCGCGGAGTGCCAGGCCATGCGGATCATGAACGGGCCGTAGTTGCCGAAGTCGGCAGGCCACCAGTCCTTGGAGGTGGTGAGCACCTCGGCGATGGTCGCCTTCACCTCGGCGAGGTCGAGCTTCTCGAACGCGGCCGGGTAGTCGAAGCCGCCGTCCTCGGGGCGCTGGACCGGCTGGTCCTTCGCGAGGATCTTCAGGTTCAGGCGGTTCGGCCACCACTGCTGGTTGGCGTCGCCGGAGGTCGGGTGCGCCAGCGGGGCGCCGTGCGCGACGGGGCACTTCCCCTCGGCGGCGTCCGACTGCGGGTTCGTGGCCGCGGCGTCGGTGGCCGTGTCCGGGCCGTCGGCGTCGTGGCGGGGCGCGGTGGGCTGGCCGACGGCGACCGTGTCGTTCATCTCGCCGACGGTGGTGCTCTCCTCGCCGTGCGGGAGGTTCTTCTCTTCAGCGCTCATGGCGTGATCCTTTCGGGGACGGAAGGTGGGGTCGCGGGGTGGATGGGGGGGCTCAGGGGGCCGCGGCGGACGACGACGGCGGGGCCGCCTCGTCCTGTCCGTCGCGGCACGCGGGGCACAGGCCCCAGTAGTAGACCTCGGCCTCGTCGATGAGGAACCCGTGGTCCGACTGCGCCTGCAGGCACGGGGCGGACCCGGTGTGGCACGGCACGTCGACCACGGCGCCGCACCCGCGGCACACGAGGTGGTGGTGGTTGTCATGGCGGCGGATCTCGTAGCGCGCGGCGGAGCCGGCGGGCTGGATCGAGCGGACGAGCCCGGCCTCGGTGAGCGCGTGGAGGCAGTCGTAGACCGCCTGGTGCGAGACGGAGGGCAGGGCCTCCCGCGCCGCGGTCAGGACGGCGGCCGCGTCCGCGTGCGGGTGGGCGCGCAGGGCGCTCAGCACCGCGAGCCGTGGGCGCGTCACACGCAGCCCGGCGTCGCGCAGGAGCGCGTGCTCGGGGAGCGGGGCTGTCGACGACGGGCGCATGGGCCCCATGTCACCGCCTTTTCTGGAACTTGTCAAGAAAGCGCCCATGCCGCGTCCGTCTCCGCGTGTGACGCCCCGGCCCCGGGCCGTTCCCCCGCTCCGGGGCCGCTCGCTAGGGTGAACGCCCAGTGCGGCACCGCGGCCGTACGCGGAAGAAAGGCCCCGTCATGAGCGCACCCGAGCCCGTCCGGCTCCCCCTGGTCTCCGGGGAGCGGCCGTCGACACGGGGAGCGCGGGGGCCGCTCCCCACGGGCGCCCGCGTGCTTCCCCGCGACGACGCCGCCTTCCTCTCCACTGCGGCGGCCTGCGGGGGCGACGTCGCCCCGATGGTGGCGCTGCTGAGGGAGGGCGCGGCCGACGGCGACGCCCCTCTCGACCTCCCGCTGACCGGCGAGGGTGCCACCCGCGAGCAGTGGGAGCTGCTCGCCTCCGTGGCCGCGCAGGACCTCTCCGCCGCCCGGGTGCTCGAGCCCCACCTGGACGCGCTCTCGATCCTGTCCCAGGCCGGCGTCCCCGCCCCGGAGGGCCTGCTCGGCGTCTACGCGTCCGAGTCGGGCGGGCAGACCCCGACGGTGCGCCGCACCGACGACGGCTGGCGCCTCGACGGCGAGAAGCCCTGGTGCTCTCTCGCAGACGAGTGCTCCCACGCGGTCGTCACCGCCAAGGACGGCGACGGCGTGCGCCACGCCCTCCTCGTGGACCTCGGCGATCCCGGTGTGACGGCGGCCGACGCCGCGTGGCCCGCCCTCGGCCTGGCCCCCATCACCACCGTCGGCCTGCGCTTCGCGGACGTCCCCGGTGAGCCCGTCGGCGAGGACGAGTGGTACCTGACCCGCCCGGGCTTCGCGTGGGGCGGCATCGGAGTGGCCGCGGTGTGGTTCGGCGGGGCCGTCGGCATCGCGCGCACCCTGCGGGACTCCCTGCGAAGGCGGGCGGCGGGCGCGGGCCCCGGCCCGGACCAGGTCGGCGAGGCCGCGCTCGGCCGGGTCGACCGCCTCCTGCACGCGATGGGCACCCTCCTCGCGCGCGCGGCCGCCGACGTGGACGCGGGGCGCCTCGACCACGGGGACGGCATGCTCGAGGCCGACCGCATCCGCGGCACCGTGACGCAGCTGTGCACGGAGGTGCTCGACGTCGTCGGGCAGGCCACCGGTCCCGGCCCGCTCACAGGGAACGCGCGGCACGCGCGGGCCGTGGCGGACCTGCAGGTCTACCTGCGCCAGCACCACGGCCACCGCGACGACGCACGCCTCGGCCGGGCCCTGCTGGAGCGCGGGGACGCTCGGGACGCGGCGCCGGTCCCCACCACCGACGGTGCGTGGGCCTGGTGAGCTTCTCCCACCTGGACGCCGGCACCTCCGAGGACGCCTGGGCCGCGGGGGGCATCGCCGAGCTGCCCGCCCTGACCCCGCCGGACTGGACCCCGCGCACCCTGCTGCTGGTCGCCGTCGCGCATCCCGACGACGAGACGCTCGGCGCCACCGGCCTGATCCGCGCGGCGCTGCGGGGAGGGGCCGGCGTGCGCGTGCTCGTGGCCACCGCGGGTGAGGCCTCCCACCCGGACTCGCCGACCCACACGCCGGAGGACCTCGTCCGGATCCGCCGCGGGGAGATGGACCACGCGATGGACGCGCTCGCGGCCGGCACCGGCCCGGACGGCGGGGACCGCCGCGAGGCGCTGACCTGGACCTCGCTCGGCCTGCCCGACTCCGGCGTCGGGGACCACGCGGACGCGGTGCGGGAGGCGGTCGTCGCGGCGATCGAGGAGCACCTCCGTGCGCACCCGGACGGCGCCGTCGTCCTCGCCTCCCATGACCCCGGGGACGGGCACGCGGACCACGAGGCGGTGGGCGCCGTCGTCGCGGACCTGGCCGGCGAGCGCGACCTGCCGCTGTGCGCGTTCCCCATCTGGTTCTGGCACTGGGGCGACCCCGCGGACCTGCCCGCGCGCCGCTACCGGCGGCTGCCCCTCACCGATGAGGACCGGGCGGCCCGCCGCGCCTCCCTCGCCGCGCACGCCTCCCAGGTGGCGCCGCTGTCCGAGGCGCCCGGCGACGAGGCCATCCTCGGCCCGAACGTCCTGGCCCACCACGAGCGGCCCTTCGAGGTGCACCGCTACTCCGGCCCCGAGGACGCCGACGCCGGCCGCGCCGCGGCCGTGTTCGACCGGCTGTACCGGGAGCACGCGGACCCGTGGCGGTACCTCAGCTCCCCCTACGAGGCCCGCAAGCGCGCGCTCACCCTCGCGATGCTGACCCGCCCGCGGTACGGCACCGTGGTGGAGGCGGGCGCGTCGATCGGCGTGCTCACCGCGCAGGTGGCCGAGCGGGCGGAGCGCGTGGTGGGGCTCGAGGCCTCTCCGGTGGCGGTGGAGCGGGCGGCCGAGCGGCTCGCGAGCCTGCCCGATGCCGAGGTGCGCCGCGCGGTGCTGCCGGGGGAGTGGCCCGCGGACGCGGCCGGGGCCGACCTCGTGATCGCCTCGGAGATCGGCTACTTCCTGCAGCCCGAGGAGCTGGACGCCATGCTCGACCGCGTGGCCGAGGACCTCGCCCCCGGCGGGGAGCTGCTGCTCTGCCACTGGCGCCACCCGATCCAGGGCTGGCCCCTCGACGGGGACACGGTGCACGCCCGCGTGGCCGCCGACCCGCGTTGGCGCCTGCATGCCGAGCACACCGAGGACGACTTCCGGATCAGCCTCCACGTGCGCGCGGCCGCGGCCACCCACGCCGTGGTCGTGGTGCCGGCTCGGAACGAGGAGGCCCTGCTGCCCCGCTGTCTCGCGGCGCTGAGCACGGCCATGGACCGCTGGGAGCAGCACCACGCGCAGGGCTCCGCGGCCGTCGTCGTGGCGGCGGACGGGTGCGAGGACGCCACCGTGTCGGTCGCCGAGCGCGCCCGCCACGCGGACCCGCGTCTCCACGTGGTCGAGCTCGGCGACGGCGAGGGCGGCGTCGGCCGGGCCCGCAGGGCCGCGGCGGGGCACGCGCGCGGCCTCTTCCCGGACGTGCCCGCGGAGCGCCTCTGGCTCGCCTCCACGGACGCGGACTCGCGCGTCCCCGCCGACTGGCTCCTCGCCCAGACGACGACGGCGGGCGAGCGGGAGGCCCTCGTGCTCGGGACCGTGGACGTCGAGCTGGAGGCAGGCGGCGCGGGCTCCGGTGAGGGCTCCGGAGCGGCGGAGGGCGCCGCCGGCACCGCCCGCCACGCCGCGCTCGAGGCCTGGCGGGCCGCCTACCGCCACGGCGAGGGGCACCCCCACGTGCACGGCGCCAACCTGGGCCTGCCGTGGTCCCTCTACGAGGCCGCGGGCGGCTTCCCGGCCGTCCCCGAGCACGAGGAC
This sequence comes from Micrococcus sp. 2A, assembly GCF_039519235.1. Classification (NCBI taxonomy): domain Bacteria; kingdom Bacillati; phylum Actinomycetota; class Actinomycetes; order Micrococcales; family Micrococcaceae; genus Micrococcus; species Micrococcus sp. 2A. The sequence continues at coordinate 65,506 of NZ_CP154351.1, forward strand.
GTGGAGCTCACCGGGGCGGTGCGGGCACTCGGTGAGGAGCGGGTGATCGCCACGGACCGCGCGCGCGTCTGCACCTCGGCCCGCCTGGTGGGCCGCACCCCCGGAGGGTTCTCCGGGTTCCTGCGGGAGGCGGGCGGGGAGTGAGCGGGCCCAGGGCGCATCGGCCTGGAGCGCCTGTCCGGCGCGCCTGCCCTTCAGCTGGGCGCAGTACTGCCAGGCAACCCCCGAGGTTGCCTGGCAGTACTGCGCCCAGCTCGCGCGGAGGCGGGTCCGGTGGGGCAGGTTCGGCAGCGCGGTGACCGGCGGGCGGGTCCGGTGGCCAGTGACCGGGCCTGGGTCGCGTGAGGCCCTGCCGACTAGACTGGTGACATGACCGAGCCGAACGCCCAGCCCGACCCGCACCGCGCTCCCGCGTCCCAGCCGAGCTGGTACGGGAGCGGTTCCGCCGACGGCGCGAACGGGTCGAGCGCCGCCGGCTGGCCGGACGCCTCCGGCACGCGTGGGCCGGAGACCACCGCGCCCGGACCGTACGGCCGGGGCGGCGACGGCGCATCCCCGGGTGCCCACGGGACCGCCCCGGGGTCCTACGGCGCGTACGGCGGCGGCATGCCCGCCTACACGTACGGCGGCCAGCCCCTCGCACCGGGGCAGACCGCGGGCACAGGGCTGTCCGTGTCCTCCATGATCCTCGGCATCGTGTCCCTGGTCGGCGGCGTCATGCTGTTCTTCCCGCCCATCGTGGGCGTGGTGCTGGGCCACATGGGCCTCAAGCGGGAGCCCAACGGCCGCGGCATGGCCATCGCGGGGCTGGTGATGAACTACATCTCCCTCGCGCTGCTGGCGCTGCTCGTCGTGGGGTTCATCCTCCTGATCGTGGTGATGGGCATGTCCATGGACGCCGTGTACAACGACGCCGTCCAGGGCCTGGACGCCTGATCACCGGAGACCGCGGGGCCCCGCTCACCCCGCCAGCAGCAGCTCCAGGTGCGCCGCCAGCTGCAGCAGGGCCCCCTCGGTGCCTGCCCGGCCGATGAGCTGCACGGACCAGCTCAGGCCGTCGTCGTCGGTGAGCACGGGCACAGACACCGCGGGCAGGCCCATCACGTTGACCATGGACGTGTAGGGGGTGAAGGCGCACTGCGCCGCGTAGTTCTCCTCCGGCGCCATGGCGAGGAAGTGCCCCACGAGGGGCGGCGGCGTGGCCAGCACGGGCGTCATCACGACGTCCACGTCCGAGAACTGCGCGCGCATCCCGTGCGCCCACTCCTCCAGGCGCGCGACGGCGGCTCTGATCTCCTCGGCGCCCGTCGCCCGCGCGGAGCGCAGGAACGAGGCCGCGACGGCGCCCAGGTGCACCTCGGCGCCGTCGGGCAGGGGCGCCTCGAGCAGGCCCGAGGTCCACGCCGTGCGGAAGTCCCGGTGGTAGTCCTCGCCGTAGTAGGGGCTGAACTCCTCCACGCGGTGGCCGCCGCCGCCCAGGGCGGCCGCGGCACGGGTGAGGGCGGCGATCGCGGGGCGGGCCAGCGTGATCTCCACGTCCGGGCTGAAGGGCGAGGCCATGGTCACCCCGATCCGCCGGGGGTCCCCGCGCTCGCCCGCGCTCGCCCGCTCCACGGTGCTGCGCACGTCCGTCAGGGCGCGGCCGGCGAAGCCCTCCGTGCCGGCGAGGACGTCGAAGAGCAGGGCCGCGTCCGCCGCGGTGTGGGCGAGGGGGCCGGCCACGGTGAGGTTGCGGACGGTGTCCTCCGACCGGTCCGTGGGCAGCGTGCCACGGCCCGGCTTGAGGCCCACGAGCCCGCAGGCCGCGGCGGGGATGCGCACCGAGCCGCCGCCGTCGGAGCCGGGGGCGAACGGCAGGATCCCGGCGGCCACCGCCGCGGCCGAGCCGCCCGAGGAGCCGCCGGGCGTGCGCGCCGGGTCCAGGGGGTTGCGGGCGGGGGCGTCCACGAGGTTCTCCGAGTACGAGTCGAGGCCGAACTCGGGGACCGTGGTCGTGCCGAGGGTCACGGTCCCCGCGAAGCCGAGGCGGGCCACGAGCGGGTCGTCCTCGGCGGCGGGCGGGGCGTCGGCCAGCAGGGCGGAGCCCTGCCGCGTGGGCAGCCCGGCCACGTCGACCAGGTCCTTGAACGCCACCGGCAGGCCGTGGAGGGAGGCGGGGACGACGTCGTCGCCCGCTGCGCGCCGGGCGTCCGCGCCGGAGCCGGCGGCGTGCGAGCCGCGGCGCGCGGACTCGGCGTCGAGCGCGTCCGCCCGGGCGAGAGCGCGCTCCTCGTCCAGGACCACGAACGCGCCGAGGTCGGCGTTCGCGTGGGCGGCGTCGAGCGCGGCCCGGGTGACCTCGCGCGCGGACAGCTCGCGTGCGGCCAGCGCGTCCCGCAGCTCCACGGCGGAGCGGTCGAGGAGTCGGGCGGTGCGGGCGGCGGAGTTCTCCATGGGGACGAGGGTAGCCAGCCTTGTGGTGTCCGGGCGCCGCCGTAGGGTGGAGCCATGAGCAACTTCGAGACCGTGACCGTGGACCAGATCCCCGCCGACGCCCCCATCCTGGACGTGCGTGAGGACGACGAGTGGGCCCTGGGGCGCGCCGCCGGCGCCCAGCACATCCCGCTGGGCCAGCTGCCGGACCGCCTGGAGGAGCTGGACCCGGACACCGACTACCACGTGATCTGCCGCACGGGCGGCCGTTCCGCGCGCGCCGCGGAGTTCCTCGTGGGCCGCGGCTACTCGGCGATCAATGTGGCCGGCGGCTCGGGCGCGTGGCTCGAGGCCGGCAAGCCCATGGAGGCCGACGGCGACGCCGAGCCGACCGTCAAGTGAGCCCTGAGCGTCCCCGCTACGCCTTCCTGGGCCCCGAGGGCACCTTCACGGAGGCGGCGCTCCGCCGGGTCGCGGATGAGGAGGGCTCGGAGTTCGTGCCCGCCGCGTCGGTGATCTCGGCCCTGGCCGCGGTCCGGGCCGGCGAGGTGGACCGGGCGATGGTGCCCATCGAGAACTCGGTCGAGGGCGGCGTCTCCGCCACCCTGGACGACATCGCCCTGGGCGACGAGCTGCAGATCCTGGCCGAGGTGCTCGTCCCCATCAGCTTCGTGCTCGTGGGGCGGCCCGGGGTCACGGGGCTCGGGGACATCCGCCGCATCACCACGCACCCGCACGCGTGGGCCCAGGTGCGGGGGTGGGCGGAGGCGACCCTGCCCGCGGCGGAGTTCACCCCCGCCTCCTCCACCGCCGCGGGCGCGCGCCTGCTGCTGGAGGGCGCGGCCTTCGACGCCGCCGTGTGCGCACCGCTCGTGGCCGAGCAGACCGGTCTGCCCGTGCTCGCGGAGCGGGTCGAGGACGTGACGGGCGCCGTGACGCGCTTCGTGCTCGTCTCCCGGCCCGGCTCACTGCCCGCGCCCACCGGCTCGGACAAGACCACCCTCACGGTGCCGCTGCCGAACGACCACCCGGGTGCGCTGCGGGAGATCCTCGACCAGTTCGCGACGCGCGGAGTCAACCTCTCGCGCATCGAGTCCCGGCCCACGGGCACGGGGCTGGGCCAGTACTTCTTCTCGATCGACCTCGAGGGGCACCTCGCCGAGGAGCGCGTGGGGGCGGCGCTGGCCGCCCTGCACCGGATCTTCCCGGGCGTGCGGTTCCTCGGCTCCTACCCGCGGGCCGAGCACCGGGCCGCCGTCGTGGCGCCGCACACCTCGGACGAGGCCTATCGGGCCGGCCGGGAGTGGGTCGAGGGGCTGCGCGGGCGCTGACCCGGGTCCTCGACGCCGAGGCCGGCTCGTCCGCCGGCTCACTCCACCGAGGCGCGCTCCTCGTTCCCGATCATCACGGTGAGCGTGTCCGGCTGGACGCGGGCGTCGATGGCCACGACGTCGCCGGTCGCGTCGCCGTCGAGCTGGGAGGGCATCGGCTCGGCGAGGCGGATCGAGACCCGCGTGGCCTGCTCCGTCTCGAGCACGGGGATGGGTCGCTTCGAGCGGACCAGGGTCTTGGCGGCGATCCGTGCCCAGTCGAGGGCGTGCTTCGGGGAGAGGACCACCACGTCCAGCAGGCCGTCGTCGAGCTTGGCCTCCGGCAGCAGCTCCAGGCCGCCCGTGAGCATGCCGCAGTTGGCCACCATCACGCTGCGCACCTTGAAGCGCTTGGTCGTGCCGCCGTCGAGGGTGACGGTGACCTCGTGGCGCGCGCCGCCCAGGTGGCGAAGCCCCGCCTCGCTGTAGGCGAGCCACCCCGCCCTGCTCTTCAGGTCGTCGCGGGTGTCGCCCATGATGTCCGCGTCGTAGCCGGCGCCGGCGATCACCGTGAACGTGTTCCGGCGCTGACCGCCGTCCGCGTCCGTGAGGCGGATGTCCACCGTGTCGATCACGCGGCGGCGCCCGTGGAGGGCGATGCGGATGCACTCCTCGAGGTCGTTGATCGGCAGGTCGAGGTTGCGGGCCAGCAGGTTGCCCGTGCCCATCGGGACCACGCCCAGCGGGATGCCGGAGCCGGTGAGCTCCTCCGCCACGAGCCGCACCGTGCCGTCGCCGCCGGCCACGATCACGAGCCCGACGCCCGCCTCGATCGCGTCCCGGGCCATCTGGGTGCCGGCGTCGTCCTCCGCCGTCTCCAGCACGAGCGCCTCGCCGAACCCGTAGTGCCGCACGGCGTCCATCACCTTGCCGCGGACCTGCTCCGCGTCGTTCTTCACGGGGTTGAGGATCAGCGCCACCTCGTGGGAGGGCGCCGCGGCCTCCTCGGTGGCGACGACGCGCTCCCGCAGCTCCTCGACGCGGGCGGCCAGGGACTGGCGGTCCGCGCGCAGGGCGGCGATCTCGCGGTCGCGGCGCCGGCCGGAGACCACGTGGCCGATCACGACGACGGCCAGGGCCACCACCGCGACGAGGGCGAGGACGGCCAGGATCAGTTCGGGGGTCATGCGGCCAGTCTAGAGGGGCGCGGGTTCGCTAGTCTGGGCGGGTGATCGACGTCAAGGACCTCATCGAGCAGCCCGAGAAGTACCGCGCCTCCCAGGAGGCCCGTGGGGCGGACGCGTCCCTCGTGGACCGCCTCCTCGAGGCGGACGCCGCGCGGCGCTCCGCGATCACCCGCTTCGAGGAGCTGCGCGCCCGGCAGAAGGCGTTCGGCAAGCAGGTGGCGCAGGCCCAGGGCGAGGAGAAGCAGGCCCTGCTCGCCGAGGTGAAGGACCTCGCCGCGCAGGTGAAGGCGGCGGAGGTGGCCTCCGGTGAGGCTGAGGCGCAGGTGGCCGACCTGCAGCGGGGCTTCCCCAACCTCATCGTGGAGGGCATCCCGGCCGGCGGCGAGGACGACTTCGAGGTGCTCAAGGAGGTCGGCACGCCGCGCGACTTCGCGGCGGACGGCTTCGAGCCCCGGGACCACCTCGAGCTCGGCGAGCTGCTCGGCGCGATCGACATGGAGCGCGGTGCGAAGGTCTCCGGTGCCCGCTTCAGCTTCCTCAAGGGCGTGGGCGCCCGCCTCGAGCTGGGCATCATGCGGATGGGCCTGGACCTGGCGATCGAGAACGGGTTCGTGCCCGTCATCCCGCCCACGCTCGTGCGCCCCGAGACCATGCAGGGCACCGGCTTCGACGTGCAGCACGACGACGAGATCTACCGCCTCGAGCGGGACGACCTCTACCTCGTGGGCACCTCCGAGGTCGCCCTGGCCGGCTACCACGCGGACGAGATCATGGATCTCTCCGAGGGGCCCGTGCGCTACGCCGGCTGGTCCACGTGCTACCGCCGCGAGGCCGGCTCGGCCGGCAAGGACACCCGCGGCATCATCCGCGTGCACCAGTTCAACAAGCTCGAGATGTTCGTCTACACCACGCAGGAGGAGGCCGAGGCGGAGCACGCCCGCCTGCTCGCGTGGGAGGAGCAGATGCTCGCGGCCGTCGAGGTCCCCTACCGCGTGATCGACACCGCCGCCGGCGACCTCGGCCTCTCCGCCGCCCGCAAGTTCGACTGCGAGGCGTGGGTCCCCACGCAGGGCACCTACCGAGAGCTGACCTCCACCTCGAACTGCACCACGTTCCAGGCGCGCCGCCTCAACATCCGCGAGCGGATGAAGAATGACGACGGCGCCAAGGGCGGCACCCGCGTGGTCGCCACGCTCAACGGCACGCTGGCCACCACGCGGTGGATCGTCGCGATCCTGGAGAACCACCAGAACGCGGACGGCTCCGTGACCGTGCCGGAGGCGCTGCGCCCCTACGTGGGCGGGCTGGAGCGGTTCGAGGTCCTCTGACCCCGTGCCCCCCCCCCGGCGGAACGAGGTGTCACGAAGTGTGGGTATGGCGGCCGCATACCCACACTTCGTGACACCTCGTTCGGGGGTGAGGGGGCGTCCCGGCTGTTCACCCGCGCGTCGCTGTCCCGTCCGGGCCGTGTGGTTGGGTGGGGCCATGACCAAGAAGCTCGTATGCCTGGATGTGGACGGAACGATCGTGGACCACGACGGGCACCTGCATGAGCCCGTGCGTGAGGCCGTCAAGGCCGTCGTCGCGGCGGGCCACCACGTCGTGATCGCCACGGGGCGCTCCCGCGGGGCCACGCTGCCGGTGGGGGAGTCCCTCGGGATCGACGCCGGCTACATGGTCTGCTCGAACGGCGGCATCACCCTGCGCCTGGACCGCGGCCTGGAGGACGGCTACGAGGTGACGGACTGCCGCACGTTCGAGCCGCGCTCCGTGCTCACGCAGCTGCGCCGCCGCCTGCCCAGCGCGAAGTACGCCGTGGAGGTCCCGGACGGCCGGTTCCTCTCCACCGAGCGCTTCCAGGACGCCTCCTTCGGCGTGGACGCCACGGGCACCACGTTCGACGCGCTCATGGACGCCACCGCCGTGCGCCTCGTGGTGTTCTCGACGGACTCCTCGGCTCAGGAGTTCGGGCGCGCGGTGGAGGGCATCGGCCTCTCCGGCGTGACGTACTCCGTGGGCTGGACGGCGTGGCTGGACGTCGCCGCGGCGGGCGTCACGAAGGCCTCGGCGCTGGAGGGGCTGCGCACCGTGCTCCACGTGGGCATCGAGGACACCGTGGCGGTCGGGGACGGCCGCAACGACCTCGAGATGCTGCGCTGGGCCGGCCGCGGCGTGGCCATGGGCCAGGCCGTGCGCGAGGTCAAGGAGGCCGCGGACGAGGTGACCGGCGGGGTGGACGACCACGGCCTCGCGGACGTGCTGTGGTCGCTCGTCCCGGAGGCCGACCGCCCCGCGGGCGTGCGCGTGCAGGAGCCGGCGGCCGTCTGACGGCCCACCGGCGCTGACCCTGATGCTCCCGCCGCTACCCGGCTGGCGCGGCGGCTGGAACGCAGGGGTCAGCCGTCAGCGGGGAGTCGGGCGCCGGTGGGCTGCAGGGGGAGGGCTGTCTCAGGCGGCATCGACGAGGCCCAGCAGCCGCGCGGCAGCCGGCCGGCAGGCGTGCTCCTCGTTCCAGAACGCGCGCTGCGTCGCCTGGGACACCGCCTGCACCGTGATCCCCAGTGCTTCGGCGGCGGGCCTCTGCTGGCCGCGCACGCCGGGGACGAGCAGGTCCAGCACGGCCCACTCCGCCTCGGTGCGTGTCCACACGAGCTGGCCCACCAGTTTGAGCACCGCCTCGGCCTCCGCCGCGGCCGTCTCGTCCCGGCCCCGCACGGCCAGCGGGATGCGCGCGGTGGAGAGGGCGGCCGCCTCCACGGCGCGGCGCGCGGCGGAGAGCGCCGGCCCGCCGGCGTCGTGGACGTCCCCGGACTCCGGCAGGCCCGGCGTCCCGTCCGCGTGCATCACGCCCCCGACGCCGACCCCCACGTTCCAGCGCCGCTCCCGCAGCGCGCGCAGCGCCACGTCCACGGCGAGGGCAGGGTCCTCGACCGCGCCGATCAGCTCGTCGCCCACGGAACGCTGGAAGGGCAGCGCCGCCGCCGCCTCGAGCCCGGGCACTGCGTCCAGGCTGCGCAGGAAGGCGTCCACGCGATCGCCGGCGTCGGGGGTGTCCCGCTGGTTGAGGGTGAGCACGAGCATGCGCTCGATTGTGCCAGCGCAGACGGCGGCCGCCCACCCGGATGGGTGAGCGGCCGCCGTCGTGCGTGGCGCGGGACGCGCCGGGGGTGGTCCGGGGGTCAGCGGCCCTGCGGCACGTCGGTCTCGGAGCCCTCCTCGGTGGCCGGCTCGGCCTCCTCGGTGTCCACGTCGCGGCCCTGCGGCTCGTCGGACGGGGAGTGCTCACCGGCGGCGGCGAAGCGCTCGATGGAGGCTTCGAGCTCCTTCTCGGCGTCCGCGCGGCCCTGCCAGCCCTCGGCCTTGACCCACTTGCCCGGCTCGAGGTCCTTGTAGCGGGTGAAGAAGTGCTCGATCTCCTGCTTGAGGGACTCCTCGACGTCCTCGAGCTCCACGATGTGGTCGAACCGCTTGTCTGCGGGGACGCACAGCAGCTTGGCGTCTCCACCGCCGTCGTCGGTCATGTTGAACACGCCCACCGGCCGGGCCTCCACGATGCAGCCGGGCACCAGGTCGAAGCCCGGCAGGAACACGAGGGCGTCCAGCGGGTCGCCGTCCTCGCCGAGGGTGTTCTCGAAGTAGCCGTAGTGCGTGGGGTACTGCATCGAGGTGAACAGCACGCGATCCAGGCGCAGGCGGCCGGTCTCGTGGTCGAACTCGTACTTCACGCGGGAGCCCGCGGGGATCTCGATGGTGACGTCGTGCGCCATGGCTTCTCCTTCAGACAGGGGCGATTCCCGGACGGCGGGCGCGCCGCCCGGCAGTGCTGGGGTCAGCCTACCGGGGGCGTCCGTCGCACCCAGGACGGGGCGGGTGCGCGAGCCGACGACCTCGGCCCGCGCACCCGGCCCCTCAGTGGCGGCGCCCGAGGGTCAGGGCCGCCACACCCCCGCCCAAGGCCAGCAGGCCGATCCCGCCGAGGACCAGTGCCCAGGTCGGTGCGCCGCCCGCGGCATCGGTATCCGCGGCGGCTTCGGCGGTCGCCGTGTCACCGGCGGCCCTCCCGGCGCCTTCCTCCGCCGCCTCCCCGGCCGCGGACCCGGACGCGTCGGCAGCGGGTGCCTCCGCGGAGGGCTGGGCCGTCTCCGGCGCAGGCCCCGAGCCCGGCTGGCCGAACCTCTCCACGAACTGCGCCGCCGTCGTGATGTGCTCCGGGCCGGGACCGTCCGACGCGCCGGACGTGGCGACCGTCAGCTCGAAGGGGAGCGGGGTCGCCGGGACGTCCGCCTTGTAGGCGCGTGAGACCACCACGTACTGCCGGCCCGCGACGGAGATGGTGTCACCCTCGAGGACGTTGACATAGTCGAGCCGCCGGTTCGGATGGATGGGGACCTTCGTGTGGTTGAACACGGTCTGTCCCGCGCGGGGGTGGACGGTGCCGAGGGCGAAGCCGCTGTGATACCGCTCCTGGCCGCTGCTCAGGATCATCGGCTCGCGCAGGGGGTTGTAGAGGTGCGCCATCACGGTGACGACGTTCTCGTCGCTCTGCGGGAAGTCGAGCCGGGTGAGCACATCCTGGTTCACGCCCGCCTCGATCGTGTAGTACCGCTCCTCGCCCGGCACCAGGGAGTCAGAGATGGTCTGGCCGTCCGTGAGAGTGACGGCGTCATTGAAGGAGCCGCCGCCGGTCACCGGCGTGGCCTTCGTCGGGGCGGGCGCGCGCAGGTCCTTCGACTCCGGGGCGGGGGATCCCTCGGGGTCGCGCTGTGGCTCATAGGCCAGCAGCAGCTCGAGGTCGGTCGGTGCGTCGGTGGGCAGGTCGGTCTCCTGGTAGACGGCGACCACGAGGTCGCCCTCGGCGGAGAGGCACTTCGCCCGGAGGCTCTCATCCTCGAATGCGCGCTGCACCCAGAGCCGGTCGGAGAACGTGGCGGACGGCACACCGCGGGCGTCCGCCATGTCGCCCGTTCCGTCCTTCCGGTACGGATAGCAGTTGTTGTTGCCGGGTGCCGCCACCGGCTCGATGGCCACCAGGCTGGACCCCTCGGACGCGGCTTGCTCCACACCCGTGGCCAGGGTCGCGGTCAGCACCGGCAGGTACCCCTGACGCAGCGGTATCCGGTAGAACTTCACGTCCCCACGATCGAAGCGGCTGCCGTTGAGTGCGGGAAGGTCCTCGTTTCGGCCGTGGGAGGTCAGCGTGTCTCGGTACTGCCCCGGGAGCAGCAGTGTCGCCTCCTCGTAGCGGGCGCCGCCGGTCACGGGGGTGCCGGAGGCCTGGTAGCCCTGCAGGGCGCGGGTGGTCTGGGTGGTGAGGGTCTCGGTGAGCTGGGCGGCGTCCTCGGCGGGCGTGTACGTGCCGCCGGTGGCGTTCGCGATGCACTCCAGCGTCTCCTGGGCCTTGGCGTTGCCGCTCAGGCGGAAGCCGATGGTGTGCACGGTCAGGTCGATGCCCTGGTCGGCCAGGTCCTGGGCGACCTCGCACGCGGGGGGCTCGTCGCAGGCGGGCTCGCCGTCGGAGACGAGGATGATGGACTTCTCGCCCTCGATCCCGCGCAGCTCGTCGGCGGCGCGGCTCAGGGACTGGCCGATGGGGGTGCCGCCCTGGGCGTTGAGGGCGTCGACCTTGGCCAGCAGGGCGTCCTTGTCGATCGTGTCGACCTTCTGGAGGGTCTCGATCGTGGTGCAGGTCTGTCGGTCGGCGTGGCCGAAGGCGATCATGCCCAGTCGGGCGTCGTCCGGGGTGTTCTGGATCAGGCTCTTCGTTGCGTCTTTGGCGGCCTGGATGCGGGTGGTGCCGGCCTCGTCGGCGTCGGCTTCGAGCATGGACTCGGAGTAGTCCATGACGACGACGACGGGCTGCTGGGCGGTGCCGTCACCGGTGGCCGGGGCCGTGGGCTGGGCGCCTGCGGTGGGGGCGAGGGCCAGGGTGATCAGGCCGGAGGTGATCGCGGCGGCGAGAGGAGTGGTGCGGTGTCCCATGGGTGGCTCCTGAGGTGAGGAGAGTCGACCGACTGTTTGCATGAGCAAACCTAAGCCCCCTCGGTCACGAACGCAAACACTTTTTTCGGGAGCCCCTCCGCCGGCGGGCGCGAGGACGCCACCGGTCTCGGCGATGATGGGTCCATGGGACAGGTGATCGCCGGGCGCTTCGATCTGCTCGAGCCCCTCGCGGGCGGCGGGCAGGGCACCGTGTGGGTCGCCCGCGACCTGCGCCGGCAGCAGAGGTGCGCCGCCAAGGTGCTGCGCCAGTCCGACTCCGCGGCGCTGCTGCGGTTCGTCCGGGAGCAGGGTGTGCAGGTGGACCACCCGCACCTGGCCTCTCCGTACGGCTGGGCGGCGGAGGACCACGAGGTGGCCATCGCCATGCCGCTCGTGGCCGGCGGATCCCTCGAGGACGCCCTCGCCGACCACGGGGCGCTGTCCGAGCCGCTCGTGGCGCACCTGCTCCTCCAGATCCTCGACGGCCTCTCCGCGCTGCACGCGGACGGCTGGGTCCACCGGGACGTGAAGCCGGCCAACGTGCTGCTCGAGCCCACCGGCACGGGCGCACCCCACGCCCGTCTCGGGGACATGGGACTGGCCATGCGCGTCTCGGACGCCCGCCTGACGCAGCTGGGCCTGCTCCACGGCACGCCGGGCTTCGTGGCGCCCGAGGCCGCCGCCGGAGCCCACCCGGCCCCGGCGCAGGACCTCTTCGCCGCCGGCCGGACGGCCCTGCGGCTCCTGGCCCCCGCCGCAGTCCCCGACGAGACGACAGCCCCCACCGACGTCCTCGCGGGGATCGCCTCCCCGGCCCTGCGGGACCTGCTCGGCGAGGGCGGACTCGGGTCGGAGGACCCGGAGGTGCGGGTGCGGGCCGCGGCCGGGGCCCCGGCGGTCCTGGCGCCCCTCGTCGCCGCGGGCCGCGAGGCCGACGGCGGGTTCCTCACCGCGGAGGGGGAGCCCTTCGAGGTCTTCGACCAGGTCCAGGACCTGATGGCCGGGCCGGGCAGGGAGACCGCCCAGCCGACGTCGGCCACGGCGATGGCGGCCGCGCCCCAGCCGACGCGGCACCCCGCCGCGGACCCCGCCATGGATCCCGACGTGCACCCGGAGCTGGGCGCGCGCCGCTGGGCGTGGGCGCTGATCGTCCTGGGGCTCCTGGCCGTGGCGACCGCGCTGGCCCTGCTCCTGGGAGGCGGGAGCGAGGAGGCGGCCGGCGGGCCCGCTGAGTCCAGCGCCGCGTCGTCGTCCGTGACGGCGCCCACGGACGCCGCCGTCTCCGCGCCCCCGCCGACGGCGGAGTCCTCCGCCGAGGGGCCGGCCGGGCCCGCGACCCCGTCCTCCACGGGCTCCCCCCGGATCATCAGCTCCGTGCGCCTCAGGGACGGCTGCCTCGCGGCGGAGCGCGGCACGGAGGTGCGCGGCGTGGACGGTCGCCACCTGATGTGCACGTGGGGCGACGGCGGGTACGCGTGGACCGAGGTCGCCAGCTGAGACGGCGCCGTCACCGGCACGTCTTTGCACCTGCAACCGCGGGTCCGTCATCATGGTCGGCATGGCCCTCACCGATCACGACCTCCAGGACAACCTCGACCAGCAGCGCGCGCTGTACGGGCAGCCGCTGGGCGAGCGGTTCGGCGTCCTGCGTGAGGCGTACGGGGTCAGCCAGCGGGCCCTGGCCGGGGTCCTCGGCCTGTCCGCGCCGATGCTCTCCCAGCTCGGCTCCGGGCAGCGGATCAAGATCGGCAACCCCGCCGTCTACGCGCGCCTCGTCATGCTCGAGGAGCGCATGGGAGAGGGCGACCGCGCCGCCGTGCTGGAGGAGGTCCGCGCGTCGGACCCCGTGCTGACCACGCGCGTGCGTGCGGTCACCGGTGACGGTGCGGCGGCGACGTCGGACGCGCGCCTCGATGACGCCGGACCCGACGCCTTCGCCGCGGCCCATCACCACCGGGCGAGCGCGGCGCAGTGGGACGCGGTGCTCGAGGCCGCGCGCCGCAGCGGCGCGGACGAGCTCGTCGCCCTCTTCTCCGCGGCCCGGTCCGTCGCCGCGGGCGACGCCACCCCGGTGGCGTCGTGACCGACCGCCGCTCCGATCGCACGATCGTCGTCCTCTGCGTGCTGCTGGCGCTGGCCGTGGCCACCCTGCTCGGCATGCTGGCCCGGGACTTCCTGCTCACGCGACTGGCCTCGGGGCCCGCCCCCTCGGCGGTCTGGTCCGCCCCCGCCCCGTCCCCCTCCCCGACGACGACGCCGTCCCCCTCCCCGACGCCGCGGGCCTCGACCTCGGCCCCGGGGGAGGTGCCCTCGGCCGCCGCGGTGGCGGACGCGGTCGAGCCGGGGCTGGCGGCGGCCCCGGGGGTGGCGTCCGCGGAGTTCCGTGACCTCGCCACGGGGCGGGTGCTGTTCTCCCGGCGCGCGGACGAGCCGGTCGCGCCGGCGTCGGCCATGAAGCTCCTGACGGCCGCGGCCGCCGTGGACGCGCTCGGCCCGGACGCCGCTCTCACCACCCGCGTGGTCGCCCGTCCGGCGGCGGACGGTGGAGCCACGGAACTGGTGCTCGTCGGCGGCGGCGACGTCCTGCTCGGCACGGGGGCCTCGGACCCTTCGAGCGTGGCGGGCCGCGCCGGCCTGCGCACCCTCGCGGAGCGGACCCTGGCCGGGCTGGACGAGCGCGGCGTCACCGGCCGGGTGGTGGTGAGCACGGACCTGCGCCTGTTCGAGGACGAGGCCCCGCTCAACCCGGCGTGGTCCACGGGGATGGTGGAGAGCGGCAACATCGCCCCTGTCCAGCCGCTGGCCACCTACGGCGGGCGGGCCACGCCGGGGACCGGACAGGACCGGCTGGCGGACCCGGCCGCGTCCGCCGCCCGCACCTTCCAGGCCGAGCTCGCCGCCCTCGCGGAGGACGCGGCGGAGGCGGGCGAGGGCGGCGTCGAGGTGGCCGTGCGGGAGGAGGTCCCCGCGACGCAGGCGCCCCGCGAGGAGGTGCGCGCGGCCGCGTCCGTGGCGGAGGTGACGTCCGCTCCCGTCCGCGCGCAGGTCGAGCACATGCTCATGCACTCGGAGAACCAGGTGGCCGAGGCCCTCGCGCACACCGCGGCCGCGGCGGCCGGGCTCCCCGCCACCCATGACGGCGCCGCCGCGCTCCTCGAGCGTCGGGTCGCGGCGCTGGGCGTGGACACGGCGGGCATGGACGTCGTGGACGCCTCCGGCCTCGCCGCCGCCAACCGGGTGAGCCCGGAGCAGCTCGTGGAGGTGGTGACGGGGCTCTCGGCGGGGCCGGCCCAGGACGGGGTGCTGGACGCGCTGCCGCGCCCCGGCGAGGACTCCACGCTGGGCGAGCGCTTCCCGTCCCCGCCCGCGCGCGGCGCCGTGGCCGCCAAGACCGGCACCCTCGACCAGACGGTCTCCCTCACCGGCACCGTCACCACGACGTCGGGGCGGGTGCTCGCGTTCAGCGTGGTGTGCTCCGAGGTCGACTGGCAGATCGAGCCGGCGCGGGCGGCGATCGACGAGGCGGTGGCCGCGGTCGCCGCCCTGTGAGCGGGCACCGGACCCGGTCCCGTGCCCGGCGCCTGTGATGGGATGGGCCGCATGAGCGCAGACCAGCCCCGCATGGCCGGCGGCCCCACCGCCGGCCCGGCCGCACCCGCCGTGCACCCCGTGGACTGGGCGTTCGCCGCCCGCACGGCCGAGGCCCTCACCGTGGCCGGGCCGCGCATCTCCGCGCGGGAGGCGCGCGGGGAGGCCGAGGGCCTCCGTGTGGCCGCGGCGGCTTCCGTGCCGCACGTCCACCGGCTGACCGGACTCGAGGCGGCCCGGGACCTGCTCGACTCCCAGGTGCTCGTGGTGGACCGCCCCACGTGGTCCCGCGCGAACACGCAGTCCTTCGCGGCGCTTCTGGGCCCCACGTTCGCACACCTGCAGGCCACGCGCCCGGCTGAGTACGAGGCAGCCACCACGCCCGTCGCGACGCGCGCCACCGCCCTGGAGATGGGCGGCATCCTCGCGTGGCTCTCCGCCAAGGTGCTCGGCCAGTACGACCCGTTCAGCGCCCTCCCGGGGCCCGACGGCGTCCCCGCCGGCCCCGCGGGCGGCCGCCTGATGCTCGTGGCGCCGAACGTGGTGCAGGTGCGCCGCGAGATCCACGTGGACCCCGCCGACTTCCGGCTCTGGGTGTGCCTGCACGAGCAGACCCACCGGGTCCAGTTCGCCGCCGCCCCGTGGCTGCGCGGGCACCTGCGGTCGGAGATCACCGGGCTCACCGGCGGGCTGTTCGACAAGGCCGAGTCCCTGCCCGAGCGGCTGCGCTCCGCCCTGGCCGCCGCGAACCCCCTGGCGGGGTCCGTGCGGGGTCGGGGCGGCGGCGTCGCGAGCCACGCCGGCGGGGAGGCGGGCCCGGCTGTGACGTCGGGCCGGCCGAGCCTGGGCCTGCTCGGCGCGTTCCAGGACGAGGAGGACCGGGAGCGCCTGTCCCGCGTGACCGCCGTGATGTCCCTGCTCGAGGGCCACGCGAACGTCGTCATGGACGCCGTGGACTCCTCCGTCGTGTCCTCCGTCAAGACCATCCGCCGCCGCTTCGACGAGCGCGGGGACCGCCGCTCCGCGGTGGACCGGGCGATCCGCCGGATCCTGGGGATGGACGCCAAGATGGCCCAGTACCGGGACGGCCAGCGGTTCGTGGACGCCGTGGTCGGGGAGATCGGCATGGACGGGTTCAACGTGGTGTGGGACGCCCCGGAGCTGCTGCCGAGCGAGGCGGAGATCCACGCGCCCGAGACGTGGGTGGCGCGGATCCGCGCCGAGGCCTGACGGGTCCGCTCCGGTGACGCTCCCCGCCCTGGACGCGGTCACCCCGTGGCCGCGGCGCGCCCGCTGGCCGGGGGCCCTCCACCGCGCCGTGGCCGCGGTGCGGACGGTCCTCGGACCGGACGCCGACGGCGGCGCGACCGGTGGGCGCGGGCCGAGGAGGGCGCGGGCCGAGGAGGGCGCGCAGGCCCCCCGGGCACTCGTGGCGCTGTCCGGCGGGGCGGACTCCCTGGCCCTCGCGGTGACCTGCGCCGTGCTGACGGCGACGCGCGCCGGGCGGCCGCTGGGTCCGGTGGGCGCCGTCGTGGTGGACCACGGGCTGCAGGACGGCAGCGCGGCGGTCGCGGCGGCCGCCGCGCAGGTCGCCCGCGGCCTCTGCCTGGACCCCGTCACCGTGACGCCCGTGCGGGTGGTCCCCGCGGGGGACGGCCCCGAGGCCGCGGCCCGCACCGCGCGTCGGGAGGCTCTGGCCCGCGCCGCCGAGGCCGCGTCCGCCGACGCCCTCGCCCTCGTGCTCACCGCGCACACCGCCGACGACCAGGCCGAGCAGGTGCTCCTCGGTCTCGCCCGAGGATCCGGCACCCGGTCGCTCGCGGGGATCCCGACGCGCGGGACCCTGCCCGGCGGCATCCCCGTGGCCCGGCCCCTGCTCGGCCTCACCCGGGCGGACACCGAGGCGATCTGCCGGTGGGCCGGGATCGCCTGGTTCGAGGACCCCCACAACCGGGCCCCGGCCCTGCTGCGCTCGCGGATCCGCACCCGCGTCCTGCCGGCCCTCGAGGACGCCGACGCCGGCCTCGGCCCCGGCGTGCGCGACGCCCTCACGCGCACCGCCGCCCTGGCCGCCGAGGACGCCGACGCCCTCGACGCGTGGGCCGGTCGGGAGTTCGCGGGCCTGCTCCTGGGGGACGCGCGTGCCGCTGCGGGTGCTCCGGACCCCGTGGCCGAGGCGGGGCGCCCCGTGGGGGAGGCGCCCGGCGTCGTGGTGGCGCTCAATCTGGACGGGCTGGCCGCCCTGCCGCCGGCGGTGCGCCGCCGGGTGATCGTCCGCGCCGCCCGCCGGGCGGGGGCGGAGGACCTCTCTCGGGAACGGGTGCTCGCCGTGGAGACCCTCGTCACGGGGGCCCGCCGGGGCGGCACGTCGGCCGGTCCCGTGGAGCTGGCCGGCGGCGTGCGTGCGGTCCGGGAGGGGCCCGGAGTGACGTGCGTCGCGGAGTCCTCCGGGCAGGCCGACGGTGGGGGCCCGTGTGCCAGACTGGTCCTCATCCCCCGACGCCCCGGCTGCTGACCGCGACCCGGCGCCGGCCCCACCCGCACGAGCACCCAGGAGCGGCACCCGCATGGACGCACAGGATGTCCGGAAAGACCTCACCCACGTCCTCATGAGCAAGGAGGAGGTCCAGGACACCATCACGGACCTCGCCGCGCAGATCGACCGCGACTACGAGTCCAAGGACCTCCTGATCGTGGCCGTGCTCAAGGGCGCCGTGATGGTGGTCGCCGACCTCACCCGGGCCCTGCACTCGCACGTCGAGATGGACTTCATGGCCGTGTCCTCCTACGGCTCCGGCACCAAGTCCTCCGGCGTGGTGCGGATCCTCAAGGACCTCGACGCGGACCTGACCGGCCGCCACGTGCTGATCGTGGAGGACATCATCGACTCGGGGCTGACCCTCTCCTGGCTCAAGGCGAACCTCGAGTCCCGCGGCCCGGAGTCGGTGGAGATCTGCGCGCTGCTGCGCAAGCCGGACGCGATGAAGGTGGAGATCGACGTGAAGTACGTCGGCCGCGACATCCCCAACGAGTTCGTGGTGGGCTACGGCCTCGACTACGCCGAGAAGTACCGCAACCTGGACTTCGTCGGCACGCTGGCCCCGCACGTCTACAGCTGACCCCCGCCGCCCGCGGGGGAGAGGGGGCTGTCCACCGGCGGCGAACTCCCCGCGGCCCGTCCCCGCGCCGCTCCGCCCGCCCGGTACCGTGGTGCAGTGACCCAAGGCCCGGGCCGCGCCTCCGTGCACCCGGCCCGCGTCCCGCCGGGACATGGCAGACCAGGAGACAGACGGACCGTGAAGAAGCTGTTCAACAAGCCCTACGTCTGGATCCTGCTCGGGCTCCTCGTGCTGGGGATGGCCATCCCGCTGGCCACGAGCCAGGGCGGCCGCGCGATGGTGGACACCAACGTGGGCATGTCCATGCTGAAGGACGACAGGGCCGTGGAGGCCCGCGTGGTCGACGGCGACCAGCGCGTGGACCTCTCCCTCCGTGAGCCCTACGAGCAGGACGGCCGGGACCTCGGCAAGGACGTCTACTTCCACTTCTCCGCGGCGCGCGCGGACGACGTCGTCGCGGCCGTGGACCAGTCCGCGCTGGACGGCTACACGGACGAGCCGGTGCGCAGCAACTGGCTCACCTCGCTGCTGGGCCTCATGGTCCCGTTCCTGCTGATCTCCCTGTTCTTCTGGTTCCTCCTCTCCCGCATGCAGGGCGGCGGCGGCAAGGTCATGCAGTTCGGCAAGTCCCGCGCGAAGCTCATCAACAAGGACAACCCGGACGTGCTGTTCAAGGACGTCGCCGGCGCGGACGAGGCCGTGGAGGAGCTCGAGGAGATCAAGGAGTTCCTCACCGTCCCGGACCGCTTCCACGCGGTGGGCGCCAAGATCCCCAAGGGCGTGCTGCTCTACGGCCCTCCCGGCACGGGCAAGACCCTGCTCGCCAAGGCCGTGGCCGGCGAGGCCGGGGTGCCCTTCTACTCGATCTCCGGCTCGGACTTCGTGGAGATGTTCGTGGGCGTGGGCGCCTCCCGCGTGCGCGACCTCTTCGAGCAGGCCAAGAACAACGCGCCGGCCATCATCTTCGTGGACGAGATCGACGCCGTCGGCCGGCACCGCGGCGCGGGCATCGGCGGCGGCAACGACGAGCGCGAGCAGACCCTGAACCAGATGCTCGTGGAGATGGACGGCTTCGACGCCTCCACCAACGTCATCATGATCGCGGCCACCAACCGCCCGGACGTCCTGGACCCGGCGCTGCTGCGCCCCGGCCGCTTCGACCGGCAGATCCCCGTGGAGGCCCCTGACCTGGAGGGCCGCGCGAAGATCCTCGAGGTCCACGCGCAGGGCAAGCCGATCGCCATGGACGTGGACCTGCGCTCCCTGGCCAAGCGCACCCCGGGCTACACGGGAGCGGACCTGGCGAACGTCATCAACGAGGCGGCGCTGCTCACGGCCCGCTCGAACAACAACGTGATCGACGACAAGGCCCTGGACGAGGCCGTGGACCGCGTGATGGCGGGCCCGCAGAAGCGCACGCGCCTCATGAACGAGCACGAGCGCAAGGTCACGGCCTACCACGAGGGCGGCCACGCGCTCGTGGCGGCCGGCCTGCGCAACTCCGCCCCCGTCACCAAGATCACGATCCTGCCGCGCGGCCGCGCCCTGGGCTACACGATGGTGGTGCCGGAGAGCGACAAGTACTCGGTCACGCGCAACGAGCTGCTCGACCAGCTGGCCTACGCGATGGGCGGCCGCGTGGCCGAGGAGGTCGTCTTCAAGGACCCCTCCACCGGCGCGGCCAACGACATCCAGAAGGCCACCGAGACGGCGCGCAAGATGGTCACCGAGTACGGCATGAGCTCCCGCGTGGGCGCCGTGAAGCTCGGCACGGGGGACTCCGAGCCGTTCGTGGGCGGGGGCTCCGGCAGCTCGTCCCGCGAGTACTCCGACGAGCTGGCCTCCCTCGTGGACGCCGAGGTCCGCGCCCTCCTCGACGGTGCGCACGCCGACGCCCACTGGGTGCTCACCGAGAACCGTGACATCCTCGACCGGCTCGCCTACGAGCTCCTCGAGCGGGAGACCCTCAACCAGGAGGAGATCGCCGAGATCTTCGCGGACGTGCGCAAGCGTCCGGAGCGGGATCTCTGGCTCGCGGCCGACGAGCGCCTCCCCCACGACGTGCCGCCCGTCCTCTCCCCGGCCGAGCGCCGCTCGCGCCGCGACGCGGAGGAGCAGGCGCCCGTCGGCACCTCGGACAGCACGGTGCCGGTCGCTCCCGAGGGCGCGCCGCCGTCGTCGCTGGGCGGAGACGCCCCCGGCGGCACGCCGCCGGCCACCGGCCCGGGCAACGCGCCCGGCCCCGGGAAGGGGCCGACGTGGTGAACCCGGACCTGCTCCTGCACGACGACGGCCCGATGGGCGACGACGACGCGTTCCCGGGCGTGCCCGGCACGTTCGACCCGCGCTCGACCGCCGTGGACCGGCCGCGCATCGAGCGGGCCGTCCGGGAGATCCTCGAGGCGATCGGCGAGGACCCGGACCGCGAGGGGCTGCAGGACACCCCGAAGCGCGTGGCCAAGGCGTACGCGGAGTTCTTCGCGGGCCTGCACCAGAGCCCCGAGCAGGTGCTGGGCACCACGTTCGACATCGCGCACGAGGAGCTCGTGGTGGTGAAGGACATCCCCTTCTACTCCACGTGCGAGCACCACCTGGTCCCCTTCCACGGCGTGGCGCACATCGGCTACATCCCCTCCGCCGAGGGGCGGGTGACGGGGCTGTCCAAGCTCGCCCGGCTCGTGGAGCTCTACGCCCGCCGCCCGCAGGTGCAGGAACGGCTCACCACGCAGGTGGTGGAGGCCCTCATGGAGCACCTGGCGCCGAAGGGTGCGATCGTGGTGGTCGAGGCCGAGCACCTGTGCATGTCCATGCGGGGGGTGCGCAAGCCGGGCGCGAAGACCGTCACCTCCGCCGTGCGCGGGCAGCTGCGGGACCCGTCCACACGCTCCGAGGCCATGAGCCTCATCATGCACGGCTGAGCGACGTCGGGCGCACCCGCGGGCGCCGCCCCCGAACGAGGAGGACACAGTGAGCACGCGTGAGGCCAACCGGGCCCTGCTGGGCGCCCTGCCCGCGGACCGCACCCTGGTGATGGGCATCCTGAACGTCACCCCGGACTCGTTCTCCGACGGCGGCGCCCACGACGCCGTCGGCCCCGCCCTCGCCCACGCGCGGCGGATGCTCGCCGAGGGGGCGGACATCATCGACGTCGGCGGCGAGTCCACGCGCCCGGGCGCGCAGGCCGTGCCCCCGCAGCAGGAGCAGGAGCGGATCCTCCCGGTCGTCGAGGCGCTGCTGGCCGACGGGGCCGTGGTCTCCGTGGACACGATGCACACGGCCACCGCGCGGGCCGCCCTCGAGCTGGGCCCCGTGATCGTCAACGACGTCTCCGGCCTCGTCCACGAGCCGGACATGCCCGAGCTCATCGCCGAGACGGGCGCGCCGTACGTGCTCATGCACAACCGCGGCAAGCCCCAGGCCATGGACGGACTGGCGGAGTACGCGGACACCGTGCCGGACGTGGTGTGCGAGCTGCGCGCCGTGGCGGAGCGCTTCATGGCGGCGGGCGTGGAGCGCGAGCAGCTGATCCTGGACCCGGGGCTCGGCTTCGCGAAGGCCGGCGAGCAGAACTGGGAGCTGCTGCGCGGCCTCGAGTGGCTGCAGGCGATGGGCCACCCCGTGCTGGTGGCCGCCTCCCGCAAGCGCTTCCTGGGCTCGCTCCTGGAGGACGCGGACGGCGCGGCCCCGGAGCCGACCGAGCGGGACGCCGCCACCGCCGCGGTCAGCGCGCTCTCCGCCTTCCACGGCGTGTGGGCCGTCCGCGTGCACGACGTCCCCTCCAGCGCGGCCGCGGTGCGCGCCGCCGCGGCGTGGCGCGGTGCCTCGTGGCTGGGGAGATCCCTCTCGGCCGAGGTGCCGGCGTGAGCGCGGCCGGGCGCGGCACCGCCCCGGACCGCATCCGCCTGACTGGCCTCACGGCCGTGGGCCGGCACGGCGTGTTCGAGCACGAGCGCCGGGACGGGCAGCCGTTCGTCACGGACGTGGTGCTCCACCTCGACGCCGGCCCTGCCGCCGCCACGGACGACCTCGCCCGCACCGCCCACTACGGCGAGGTCGCCGACACCGTGGTCCGGCTCGTGACGGGCGAGCCGGTGGACCTGATCGAGACGCTGGCCGTGCGGATCGCGGCCGCCGTCCTCGCGGAGCAGCCCGTGGTGGAGGCGGTGGAGGTCACCGTGCACAAGCCGCAGGCCCCCATCCCGCACGACTTCGCCGACGCGGCCGTCACGGTGCTCCGCCGCAGGGAGGAGGGGAGATGAGCCCCGCGTCCCACCCCGCCGAGGGGCCCGCCCCGACGCCGGAGCTGGCCGCCCGCCCGGTCGAGCCGGTGACGGCCGTGCTCGCGCTCGGGGCCAACCTCGGGGACGTCCGGGAGACCCTCGACCACGCCGTCGCCGTCATCACCGTCACCCCCGACGTCCATGACGTGAAGGCGTCCCCCCGCGCCGTCACGGCCCCCGTGGGCGGCCCGCCCGGACAGCCGGACTACCTCAATCAGGTGCTCCGGATCCGCACGAGCCTCTCCCCGTGGGAGCTCCTCGGCCTGGCGCACCGGCTCGAACAGGACCACCACCGCCGCCGTTCGGAGCGCTGGGGCGCCCGCACCCTCGACGTCGACCTCATCGCCTACGGCGAGCTGCGCAGCGACCACCCGGACCTCACCCTCCCGCACCCGCGGGCCGCGCAGCGGGCCTTCGTGCTCCTGCCGTGGCTGTGGCTCGATCCCGCGGCCGAGCTCGCGGGCGAGCCCGTCGCGCAGCTCGCCGAGCGCGCCGCCGACGCCGGGGGCGTCCGCCGTGCGGCGCCCCGCCGCGCCCGCCTTCTCGGCGCGCCAGGGCAGGCCGGGAGGGACGCGACGTGACCTCCCTGCGCTCGGCGTGGACCGCCGTCGTGCTGCTGGCTGCCGGTGTGCTCGGCTGGCTCGCCGCCCTGGCCGCGCCCTCGATGGGCCTGCCCGCTCCGGCCGTGGGACGCACCGGCCTCATCACGGCGGCGGCCGTCTGCGTCCTCGTCCTCGCGCTGGCGTGGCGCGTGCGGCGGGACCGCGAGAAGCCCGTGGCCGAGCGCATGGACCCGCTGGCCGCGGCGCGCACGCTGGTCCTGGGGCAGGCCGTCGGCTTCACGGGCGCGGCGCTGGCCGGCTGGCACGCCGGCGTCGCGGGGCAGGTGGCCTCCCACACGGGCACCCGGGCCCCCACCGTGGTGGACGCCGCCCTGCTGACCGTGGGCGGACTGGTGATGCTCGTGGCGGGCCTCGTGGTGGAGGCCTGGTGCAGGATCCCCCCTGAGGAGGATGGCGGCGGCGCGGGCGGGCAGGATGGACTCCCGGGAGGCGGCCGACGGGGCCGCCCCGAGACCGAGGGAGGGTACGCACGTGGCCGGGATTGACCAGGACGGGGTGGTGTTCACGCCCGTCTCGTCCAAGCTGACACCAGTGAAGCTGATCTCCTCGGCGATCGGGCACGTGATCCTCCTGGCAGTCCTCTCCGTGCCGCTCGTGCTGAAGCTCACCGGTGTGTGGGAGGGCATGTGGGCGTGGGCCGCGTGGGGCCTGCCCGCGGTCGTGCTGCTCTCCTGGGCGGCCGACCTCGTCCTCATCCCGCGGAGCGTGCGCGCCATGGGCTGGGCCGAGCGCGAGGACGACCTGCTGTGGCGCGAAGGCCTGCTCTTCCGCACCGTGAACGCCGTCCCCTACGGGCGGCTGCAGTACGTGGACACCTCGGACGGCCCGCTCCTGCGCCGCTACGGCCTCCAGACCCTCACGCTCAAGACGGCGTCCTCCGGCGGCGACGTCACCCTCGAGGGCATCCCCGCCGCCACGTGCGACGAGCTCCGAGAGGTGCTCATGGCCCGCGGCCAGGCCCGATTGGCGGGCCTGTGAGCGCACGCCCCGACCCCGACCTCCACGACGACGACGACGGCTGGGTGCGCGTCCACCCCGCCTCTCCGTGGGTGAAGGGCTGGACCGGCCTGGCCGTGCTCGCCTTCGTGGTGGGGCGCGACGTCGTGGAGCAGGCGGTCGCCCGCGCGCTGGGTCAGGCGGAGACCTCGTCCGGCGACCCCGTGGACCCACAGTCCCTCCTGATCGGCGGGGCGATCGCGGCCGGTGTCCTGCTGCTGGTCTGCCTCGCGTTCTTCTTCTCCTGGTGGTTCACGCGCTTCCGCCTGGGCCGCGAGGAGATCGAGCTGCGGCAGGGGTGGATCTTCCGCAGCCGCCGGCAGATGAAGTACGACCGCATCCAGGCCGTCGACCTCCAGCACCCCTTCGTCGCCCGGATCCTCGGGCTGGCGGCCGTGAAGGTGGAGGCGGCCGACGGCGGGGAGTCCGCGCTCGAGCTCTCCTACCTGAAGAAGCGCCACGCCGAGCAGCTGCGCCGCGAGATCCTGGACCGCGCCTCCGGGGCGGTGACCGGAGACGGCCCGCCGTCGGCCTCGGCCGCGGACCTGCACCGCGCCGCCGACGAGGGTGAGCTCATGCTCACCGTGCCCCCCGGCCGGCTGGTCGGCTCGGTGCTGCTCTCCGGGTCGGTGGCCGGCGTCGCCGTGGCGTTCGCGCTGTGGGCGGCCGCCGTGTCCGTGGCGGCGCGCCTGGTGCCCTCCTCGTGGCTGGACGGCGAGGAGATGGCGGTGCTCGGCCTGATCGGGGCCCCGTCCCTGCCCCTCGGCTTCGCGCTGCTGGGCGGGCTGTGGTCCGGGCTGAACTCCGGCTGGGGGTTCACGGTGCGCCGCTCCCCGGATGGGCTGCGCCTGCGCCACGGCCTCACCGAGACCACCTCCCAGACCATCCCGCCGGGGCGCGTGCAGGGCGTGACCGTCGCCCAGCCGCTGTTCTGGCGGCCGTTCGGGTGGTATCGCGTGAAGGTGTCCGTGGCCGGCTACGGCGGGGGCTCCGGGGGCGAGCGAAGCACGGCCCTGCCGGTGGGCCGCTGGGAGGATGTGCTCCGGGTGCTCACCGTGGCGGCTCCGGATCCCGGGCTCGACGGCGACCCCCGCGCCGAGGCCGGCCTCACCCCCGCCGGCCTCATGCACCTGGGCCTGCACGGCTCCGGGACCGAGGGCGGCTTTCGGCACATCCCGCGGCGCGCCCGCTGGTGGTTCAACCTGCGGTCCTGGCACCGCACCGGCTGCACCACCACGCGCACGCTGCTCGTGGTGCGGCGCGGGCGGTGGAACCGCTCGTTCCAGACCCTGCAGCACGAGCGCATGCAGACCGCGTCGCTGAACCAGGGGCCGGTGCAGCGGCGCCTGCGGATCGCCACCGTCACGGTGGGCATGGCCGGCGCCACAGCCACCGTTCCGGACCTCGACGAGGCGGAGGCCCTCGAGCTGTTCGCCCTCGAGTCGGGGCACGCCGCCCGGTCGCGCCGCCTGGCCGACCGCAACCGGTGGATGGCCCCCGAGGAGCTCGAGCGCTTCGAGCAGCGCACGCGCGAGGTGGCGAGCACCGACGTCGGGCGGCGCGAGCTGGCGGTGGCGGGCGTCGCCGTCGCCCCCCGAGAGGAGAGCGCATGACCGGCGGACTGGACACGAGCCTGGACCCGCGGGAGCGGCCCGGGCGGCTCGGCGTCGGGGTGATCGGCGCGGGGAGGGTGGGCGCCGTGCTGGGCGCGGCCCTGCGGAACGCGGGGCACACCGTCACGGGCGTGCACGCCGTCTCCGAGGCCTCCCGGACCCGGGCCGAGGCGCTGCTGCCGGACGTGCCCGTGCTGGAGGTCCCGGAGATCCTGCGGCGCTCCGAGATGGTGCTGTTCGCGGTGCCGGACGACGTCCTGGGGGAGCTCGTGGCCGGGCTCGTGGCCGCCGGGCACGTGCAGGCCGGCCACCTGCTGGTGCACACCTCGGGCCGCTACGGCGTGGGCGTGATGGGCCCCGTGCGCGCGGCCGGGGCCATCCCGCTGGCCATCCACCCGGCCATGACCTTCACAGGGCTGAGCCTGGACCTCGCCCGACTGCGGGACTGCGTGTTCGGCGTGACCGCGGATCCCGTCGTGCTGCCCGTGGCGCAGGCGCTCGCGGTGGAGATGGGCGGCGAGCCCGTGGTGATCAAGGAGGCGGACCGCGCGGTCTACCACGCGGCGCTGAGCCACGGCTCGAACCACCTCGTCACCGTGACGGCGCAGGCGGCCCAGCTGCTGCGGCAGATCGGGATGGCGGACACCGAGCGGCTGCTGCGCCCGCTCCTGAGCGCCTCGCTCGAGAACGCCCTGGCCGACGGCGACGACGCCCTGACCGGCCCGGTGGCCCGCGGCGACGTCGAGACCGTGCGCGCCCATCGCGACACCCTGCGCGAGCTGGTGGCCGAGGGCATGCCCGCCGACGTGCTGGACACGTGGGAGGCGCTCGCGGCCGCGACCGCTCGGCGCGCCGCCGCCCGCGGGGCCCTGCGCGACGAAGCGGCGGCCCGCGTCCTGGACGTCCTCGCCGAGCCCGACGACGCCTGAGGAGCCCAGCACGTCCACCCCGTCCCGGCGCCGCGCCGACCGGAGGCCGAATGCGTCCGCTGAAGACGTCCACCACGGTGGTACAGCAGCGGTCACTCCTGCGTGGACGCGGCATGACGCTTGACAACGGCGAGGCTCGACGAGGCTCGACGAGGTCGCCCGCACGCTGCCACGGGCGCATGCGCCTCTGGGTGGTGCTGGAGGTCTTGGACTTCTTCGATGTCTCCCGCCTCTTCGACGGCATGCGAGCGGCGGACCGATGGAGCGTGGCGACGCAGAGGGGCCTTCACGTGGAGCTGGCGGCGATGGCCTCGTCACAGGCGAAGAAGGCCACGAAGAACCACCCGTTGGCGCGATGGCCACGATGCCGGGCATGGACTCGTTGCCCGCCGTCGAGAGGGGGCTCCGGGAAGGAGGGGACAGGCCGGGCGCCGTCCTCGGTCAGCCTCAGCCGCCCAGCCGGACCGCCGCCTCGAGGGAGTCCACGACCCGCGGCCCGTAGGAGCCGCCGAAGAGGATCGCGTGCACCAGCAGCGGCACCGCCTGGTACGGCGCCACGCGATCGCGCCAGCCCTCGGCCAGGGGGAACGACTCCTCGTACGCGGCGAACGCCTCCTCGCCGAAGCCGCCGAAGAGCTGCATCATCGCCAGCTCCACCTCGCGGTGGCCGCGGTGCGCGCTCGGGTCGATCAGCCAGGAGCGGCCCTCGTGGTCCAGCAGCCGGTTGCCCGCCCACAGGTCCCCGTGCAGCAGCGACGACGGCTCGGCAGGCCCCAGCACCGCCGCGCCCGGGTGGTCCACGGGTGAGTCCGTCCCGAAACCGTCCGTGAGCTCGGCGAGCCGCTCCGCCGTCGCCAGGGCCGCGGTCGGCACGACGCCGCGCCGCTCCGCCTCGCGGGCCAGCGGCACGATCCGCCGTGCGACCCAGGACTCGGCCCACGTGCCGGTGGGCGTGTAGTCCACGGGAGCCTCGCCGAGATAGCCGATCGGGACGCCGTCGTGGGAGCCGAAGGAGTCGGCCTCACCGGCGGGACGGCGCGACCCGGCGTGCAGGGCGGCCAGCTCGCGGCCGAAGGCCTCCTCGGTCTGCGGGGAGGGGCGGCCGCCGGTCCTCACGCGCCCGATCCGCAGGCTGCCGTCGTCCACGTTGAGCACCTTGGGGACCCGGGCGCCGGCCGCCCCGAGCGCGCGCAGGCCGGCGGCCTCCCGCTCGAAGAAGCGCTCGGGCGCTCCGGCGCGGTGCTTGCGGAAGAACGTGTCCTCGGCCTGGTGCTGGACCATGTCAGACCTGCCCGTCCCGGATCGCGGCGACGACGCCGTCGGCCGCGTCCTCGATCTGGCGGTACATCTCCTCGAACTGCCCGCGCGGGCGGCCCCACGGGTCCGGGACCTCGACCACGCCGGCCGTGTCCACGTCCGAGGCGAACTCGCCGAGCAGGCGGACCTTCGCCCGCTGGGCGTCCGTGGCGGCCAGGCGCCGCGCGTCCTCCAGGTTCATGCGGTCCATCACGAGGACGAGATCCGCCCCCTCGAGGTCCTGCGCGCTGAACTGGGCGCCGACGGTGGGGAAGTCGTAGCCGAGCTTCTCGCCGACCTCCCGGGTGAGCTCGTGGGGCTGTTCGCCCACGTGGTCGTCGGCGGTGCCGGCGGAGGTGACCGCGACGTCGTCGAGACCGGCCTCCGCGATCCGGCGCCGCAGCACGGCCTCGGCGGCGGGGGAGCGGCAGATGTTGCCCAGGCAGACCGTCATGATGCGCATGAGGCCAGTGTCCCAAAGGGCGTGGCAGGGGGCCATGCCCGTTCGGGCGGCGCCGTCGTCGCCCGAACGCCTGGCACGATGGATCCCATGACCGAGCAGCCCGATCTGTCCCCCCTGACCGAGACCGAGCAGGAGTGGGTCAGTGCCCGCCGCGACTTCGCCGCGCAGGAGGGCGTGGACCACCTGGACCTGGACGCCGTGAGCGCCTACTACGACCGTCTCGTGGCCCGGGTCGGCGCGGCGGACGTGGACCCGGACGAGCTGGGAGTGCACCTCGACGTCGTCGTGGTGCTGCTGGGGGAGCACCTCGGCGCCCGCCACGGCATGCAGTGGGTGACCCTGAAGGACGACGAGGGCTCCGAGCTCGGCCTGCGCGACCACCTCTCCGACGCCGTGATCTTCCCGCACTCCGTGGTCGGCGAGAGCTGGAACCACGGCGCCACGGGCTGGATGGGCGAGTACGTCGACTGGCTCGGCACGCAGCTGCAGGAGATCCGCGCGAAGGCCCGCGCCGAGGACTGAGGCGGGGCGCCCGGTGAAGGCTGAGGGGGACGCTCAGGTCGCCACCCGGCCACCCGGCCACCGAACCGCCACCGGACCGCCACCGCGGCTGACCCCTGCGTTCGGGCCGCGACGGACGGGATGCGGCGGCCCGAACGTCGGCACTCTCCTTCGCGGAGGCAGGCGCACACGCCGCTTCCCCAAGGCGTTGCGGCGTGTGCGCCTGCCTCCCGGGGAGGGGTCCGTGTTGCCCCGGTCACACCAGCCCGGATAGAACGGACGGCATGACCTCGCCCGACACCCCGTCCTCGGCCGCCCCCACGCCCGCTTCAGCCCCCACCCCCTTCCACGACCTCTCCGCGTTCGTCGCACTGCCCCGCGTCTCCGGCCTCACCCTGAGCCCGGACGGCACGCGCCTCGTCACCACCGTCGCCACCCTCGACGGCAAGGGCACCGGCTACGCCACCGCACTGTGGGAGCTCGACCCCGCAGGCGAGCGCCCCGCCCACCGCCTCACCCGCTCCCGGGAGGGCGAGTCCGGCGCCGCGTTCGCCGCGGACGGCACTCTCTACTTCACCTCCACGCGCCCGGACCCCTCCGTCGACGACGCCGACAAGGCCGCCGCGCTCTGGGCCCTCCCTGCCCGCGGCGGCGAGGCCCGCGTCGTGCTCAACCGCCCCGGCGGCGTCTCCGCCGTCACGTGCGCCGCGCACGCCGACCGCGTCGTCGTCACCGCGGAGCGCCTGAGCGGCGCGAGCACCGAGGCCGAGCACGCCCGCCTCGTGCAGGCCCGCAAGGACGCCGGCGTCGACGCGATCCTCCACGCCGGCTACCCCGTGCGCTTCTGGGACCACGACCTCGGCCCCGCCCGCCCCGAGCTCTTCCTCCTCGAGGACGGCCCGGACCCGCAGGGCGTCCCGGAGTCGGACGCCAGCGACGACGGCGCCGCCCCCGCCGACGACGCCGCGCACCACCTGCGCCACCTCACCGGCGTCGACCGCTCCCATGCCTTCGGCCTCGGCGCCGAGGTGGCCCCGGACGGCTCGTTCCTCCTCACCGTCGTGGCCACGGCTGAGGCGCGCGGCAACGTCCGCGAGGGCAGGGTCGTGCGGATTGAGCTCCCCACCGGCGAACACCGCGTCCTGCTGTCGAGATGCAGCGAAGATTTCACAAACGCGCAAATATGTTTCATACGACCACGAGCCACTTAGGTATTGACAGTTGAACCCTGTCCGGGTGCAGCTCGTGGTTCTCCAGTCAGCCCGTGTGCGACGCTGACGCCATGAACCAGCCCTCCATGGCCACCCTGTCTTCGGGAAAAATCACCCTGCGTGACGCCCGTCGCGGGACCACACGGGATGTGGAACTGGAGCCCTTCGAGATGGCCGTGCACCCCCTCCGTGACCGGAGCACCGGACGCCCGCTCACGCCTCTGACATGGTTCGAGACCATCAACCTCTGCAACGAGCTATCCAATGCTGAAGAGCTGCAGCCGGCCTACACGCATGCTGGGGACGGACGCTCCGTCACCTGGAACACGAGCGCTGACGGGTACCGATTGCCCACCGAGGCCGAGTGGGAGTACGCCTGCCGCGCCGGAACGACCTCGCCCACCTACGGGCCGCTTGAAGACATCGCCTGGACCAGCCTCGACCACCTTGAGGGCCCCCAGCCCGTCGGCATGAAGAAAGCCAACCCGCACGGTCTGCACGACATGCTCGGCAACATCTGGGAATGGTGCTGGGACTACGCCGATCCCGCCCGCTACGGCGACTACCGCAGTCTGCGCGGGGGTGGCTGGGCGGATGAACCCTGGAGCGTGCGCGCCTCAGTGCGCCGGGGCAGCGCCCCGGACGCCGTCCTGGAGGACGTGGGACTCCGCCTGGCCCGGGGTCTGGTCGGCAGCCCGGGACAAGCTCAGGGCTGGTCCCATGAGGCAGACAGGCAACGAGCCGCCATCTGCGGGCCGCTTCCCGTGGGGTGGACACCCTTGCGGGAGATCTTCGCCTGAGAAGGGAACCGCCCAGCCTCATTCGGCGGAACGGAGCCGATCCGTCGGCAACGACAACATCACCGTCGCGGTGAGATCCGGCGCCTTGGCCACCGCCCTGTCATCGAGCCGCGGCGCCACTGTGACGGCCTCTCGTGAGAACTCCTGGATGCCCACGGGCACCCATGCGTCACCCTCGGTGCGAAGCAGCCACTGTTCGCCCAACGCCTGCAAACCGACGGTGTCAAGCAGTTCTTCGGCCTCGGTCGACTCCATGGGTTCACCGCATCGCCGACGCAGGAGGTCGTAGGGGATGAAGAGGCCTTCGTCGGTCATCTCGATGTACCCGACGTGCTCGCGGTCATCAGCGCGGAGGTGATCTAAAACAGTGGTCACGGTGACAGCCTAGAGTTGTCGACTCGATACCCCAGCCTGCTCCCCGCCCCAGCACGGCAGGGGCGTCCGGCCAGGCTCCCTCACACACCGGATCCCGCCCCCTCTCCGAACGGTTCACGGCGAGTCGCGTGCAGTCTTTGCTGCATCTCGACAACCCCGAGGGTGACGACGTCCTCCACGGGATCGGCCCGGCCACTGACTGTCCCCGTGCTGCTGCGCCCGCGCGCCTTCACCAGGGTCACCGTCAGAGACCCCTGCCTGGGGTCTCCGGCACCGCGCTTCCCGAGCGTTGACCCCACTCACTGACGGGTCTGGGCGCGAGTCGGTTTCGTACCAGTCTTCGCTGCCTTCGTCGATGCGGCAAGGCAGTCCACGGTTCTGATGAGCCGAGGGGTCACTACTCTCCGACGCGCAGCGCCAGAACCCAGCGGATCGCCCCGCAGCATCGGTGCACCACAAGGCACACCTCGGACGCTCCAACCATTGTTTGCAGCACTTGCGCAATGCAGCTCACACGATCGCCTCCCTCCTTGCGGAATACCTGACATGGGTATACGTTTGACTAGTACACGTACCCGGTAGGGGTACTCCCGACGTACAACCCGACATACAAGGAGGACACCTGATGGCTTCGAACGATTACCAGGTGACGGGCATGACCTGCGGCCACTGCGAGATGTCGATCCGCGAGGAGGTCAGCGAGATCCCCGGCGTCCAGGACATCCAAGTCAGCGCGCAGACCGGCAAGCTCAACGTCACCGCCGAGGGCGAGATCGACGACGCCAAGGTCCTCGCGGCGGTCGAGGAGGCCGGCTACTCGGCGGTGCGCGTCTGATGAAGGCCGGAGGACGGCTCGCGCTCTACGGGGCCGGGTTGGTGGTGGCGTTCGGCGGGGCCTTCGGCCTCGCCGGCGCCGTCATTCCCGATAGCTTCGCAGCAGCATGGGCAGAAGGAAGCGGCGTGAACGCACACGGTGAAGGGCACGGCGACGCTGCGCAGGAAACCGCGGAGCCCGCTCTGAACGGGGTCTCCGCAAGCGCGGACGGCTTCGTGCTCTCTCCGGTCCAGGCCCCCACGGCCGCAGGCGAGGATGGAGACCTGAGCTTCCAGATCCTCGACGAGTCCGGCGAACCGGTGACCGAATACACCACCGCGCACGAGAAGGACCTGCACCTGATCGCCGTGCGCACCGACGGCGCCGGCTTCCAGCACGTGCACCCCGAACTCGACACGAGCACAGGCACCTGGTCGGTGCCGTGGACCTGGGACGAGGCGGGCACCTACCGCGTGTACGCCGACTTCACACCCGCGGGCGAGGAAGCCGAAGGCATCAC
Source organism: Micrococcus sp. 2A (assembly GCF_039519235.1). Lineage (NCBI taxonomy): Bacteria > Bacillati > Actinomycetota > Actinomycetes > Micrococcales > Micrococcaceae > Micrococcus > Micrococcus sp. 2A. The sequence goes on from NZ_CP154351.1 coordinate 97,522, forward strand.
TCTCACCCGCGCAATCGAGGTCGCGGGCGACTTCACCCCTGTCGAGACCGAGGCGCAGCCCACCGACGAGGTCGACGGATACACCGTCTCCCTCAACGGCGACCTCACTGCGGGCACCTCAAGCGAGCTCACCATCTCGGTCGAGCGTGACGGTCAGCCGGTGACCACGCTGGAGCCTTACCTGGGCGCGTTCGGCCACTTAGTGGCGCTGCGCGAGGGTGACCTCGCCTACCTGCACGTCCACGCCGAGGGCGACCAGCCCCAGGCCGGGGACACGGCCGGACCCGACATCGGATTCGCAGCGGAGGCCCCGACCGCCGACCGTTACCTGCTCTACCTGGACTTCCAGGTCGACGGGCAGGTGCACACCGCCGAGTTCGTGATCGACGCTGAGCATGGTGACGGCACGAAGACAGACGATTCGCATTCCGACGGCCACTGACCCGCAGGGCCCGGCGTCGCACGAGAGCTGAGAAAGAAGGAAGAGGATGAGCACATCAGCGCCCCCAACGGGTGGGCCGGACATCGAGTTGGAGATCGGCGGGATGACCTGCGCCTCCTGCGCGAACCGGATCGAGAAGAAGCTGAACAAGCTCGATGGCGTCGCGGCCACCGTCAACTACGCCACTGAGAAGGCTAAGGTCACCGTGCCTGCCGGCTACGATCCGTCACTGCTGGTCGCCGAGGTCGAGAAGACCGGGTACACGGCCGCACTGCCCAAGCCCAAGGACACTACGGCGAACACGTCGGAGACCGAGGCCGGGGAGGAGGAAGACAGTGAGCTCACCTCGCTGCGGCATCGGCTGATCGGCGCGATCGTGCTCACTGTTCCCGTAATCGCGATGGCGATGATCCCCGCGCTGCAGTTCACGTATTGGCAGTGGGCCTCACTCGCCCTGGCCGCACCGGTGATCATCTGGGGAGCTTGGCCGTTCCACAAGGCGGCGTGGACAAACCTCAAGCACGGTGCGGCGACGATGGACACGCTCATCTCGATGGGCACCTCCGTCGCACTGCTCTGGTCGCTCTACGCGCTCTTCCTCGGCACTGCCGGCACTCCCGGCATGACGCACCCCTTCGAGTTCACGATCGCTCCGTCGGATGGCGCGGCGAACATCTACCTCGAAGTCGGCGCGGGCGTGACGATGTTCATCCTCGCCGGCCGCTACTTCGAGAAGCGATCCAAGCGCCAGGCCGGGGCCGCGCTGCGCGCCCTCCTGGAGCTGGGCGCGAAGGAAGTCGCCGTACTCCGCGACGGCGTAGAGGTGAAGATCCCCACCTCTGAGCTGGCGGTCGGCGACGAGTTCATCGTCCGTCCAGGCGAGAAGATCGCCACCGACGGTCTCGTGACCTCCGGCTCCTCCGCGGTGGACGCCTCGATGCTCACCGGCGAGTCCGTGCCGGTCGAGGTCCGCGAGGGCGACTCGGTCACCGGTGCCACCGTCAACGCCGGCGGCCGCCTGGTCGTGCGGGCGACTCGTGTGGGTTCGGACACACAGCTCGCACAGATGGCGAAGCTCGTCGAGGACGCGCAGACCGGCAAGGCCGAGGTGCAGCGTCTGGCCGATCGCATCTCCGGCATCTTCGTGCCGATCGTCATCGTCGTCGCGTTCATCACCCTCGGCGCCTGGCTGGGAGGCGGGTTCCCCGTCGCCGCCGCGTTCACCGCAGCGGTCGCCGTGCTCGTCATCGCCTGCCCCTGCGCGCTGGGTCTGGCAACCCCGACCGCGCTGCTCGTCGGCACCGGGCGCGGTGCGCAGATGGGCGTCCTCATCAAGGGTCCGGAGGTGCTGGAGTCCACTCGCAAGGTCGACACCGTCGTGCTCGATAAGACCGGCACCGTCACCAGCGGCAAGATGACTCTGACCGACGTGATCACTGAGCCCGGTGTGGATCGTGCGGAGCTGCTGCGTTTCGCCGGTGCACTGGAAGACTCTTCCGAGCATCCGATTGCGCAGGCGATCGCCAAGGGCGCGACCCAGGAAGTCGGCCAGCTGCCTACTCCAGAGGACTTCGCCAATGTCGAGGGCAAGGGCGTGCAGGGCATCGTCGAGGGGACCCCGGTCGTCGTCGGCCGCGAGTCTCTGCTGGCGGACTGGTCGCAGAAGCTCTCTCCGGAGGTCGCACAGGCGAAGGCCCAGGCCGAGGGCGAGGGCAAGACGGTCGTCGCGATCGGCTGGGACGGTGCTGCGCGTGGCATCCTGGTCGTCGCCGACACCGTCAAGCCCACGAGCGCCGAGGCGATCCGCGGGCTCAAGGAGATCGGCCTGACCCCGGTGCTGCTCACCGGTGACAACGAGGCCGTGGCCCGCCAGATCGCGTCCGAGGTCGGCATCGACGAGGTCATCGCCGAAGTGCTACCCAAGGACAAGGTCGACGTCGTCACCCGCCTCCAGGAAGAGGGCAAGATCGTCGCGATGGTCGGCGACGGCGTCAACGACGCCCCCGCGCTCGCGCAGGCCGACCTGGGCCTCGCGATGGGCACCGGCACGGACGTCGCGATCGAGGCCTCCGACATCACGCTCGTGCGCGGTGACCTGCGGGCCGCCGTCGACGCGATCCGCCTGTCCAGGAAGACCCTGTCGACGATCAAGACCAACCTGTTCTGGGCATTCGCTTACAACACCGCCGCGATCCCGGTCGCTGCGCTCGGCATGCTCAACCCCATGCTCGCAGGTGCGGCGATGGCGTTCTCCAGCGTCTTCGTCGTCGGCAACAGCCTCCGCCTGCGCGGGTTCACGAGCGTCGCCTCGAAGTGACGTACGAGAACCCACCCATCCACACGAATCCAATAACGAAGGAACACCAGAGAATGAGCAGCTGCTGCAGCACGAACGAGACCAACCCGGCCGTGGAGAACGGTGGACGCGAGAACCTTCTTGGCGGGGGCGCCGATGACATGACCACCTGCCCGGTCATGGTCGGCACCCCGGTCAGCAAGAAGACCGCCGAGGCCGCCGGCCTCTACCGCGACTTCGAGGATGAGCGCTACTACTTCTGCTGCGCTGGCTGTGGGCCCGCGTTCGATTCGGACCCAGCCAAGTACGCCGCCAACATGGCGTAATCCACCAGCGTGCGGGGTGCCGCGGCACCGCTGCGGCACCCCGCCACCTGATCGGAGCGAACCGACATGACCACTACGACTCCCACCACCGAAACCCACCTCGACACCTGCCCCGCAGGAGGCGACGGCGACGCGTCCGTCCACGGATACATCAGCGATAAGACGAAGTACCGCAATCGCCTGCGCCGCCTGGAAGGCCAAATCCGCGGCATCGATCGGATGGTCGACGAGGACCGCTACTGCATCGACATCCTCACCCAGATCTCCGCAGTCACCAGGGCACTCGAAAACGTCGCCCTCGGCCTGCTCGACGATCACCTCAAGCATTGCGTCCTCGACGCCGCACTCGCCGGCGGACCAGTCAGCGAGCAGAGGCTCGGCGAGGCGTCCGAGGCCATCGCCCGCCTCGTGCGCTCCTGACGCCGGCGCATCAGTTCGATCACGACCAGCATCCAGGAGTTCTTCTATGACCCCACAGCACGTCCTCATCCTCGGATCGGGAGCAGCCGGGGCCGCAGCCGCCCGCACTCTCGCCTCACGCGACGATGTCCGGGTGACGCTGGTGACCCGCACCGGGGAGACGCCCTATACGCGGATGCTCATCAAGGGAATCGCGTTCGGTCAGACACCGCCGGAGATGATCAAGCTCCCGCTGCCTCAGATCGAGGTCATCGCCGACACCGTGCTTAAAGTCGATACCTCGGCGAAGCAGGCCCAGTTGACCTCCGGCGCACAAGTCTCCTACGACGCGCTCATCGTCGCGACCGGGAGCATGCCCCGCTCCCTGCCCGCTGACGTGTTCGGCGGCGACGACGCCGGACAAGGGCGGGTCACCGCTCTTCACTCCGTGGGGGATGCCCTGGGCATCCGAAAGCTGCTGACCGGACTGGGGCGACCCGCGCGGGTAGCGATCTACGGCGGTGGAATCATCGCAGCCGAGACGGCCTCGTCTCTGCAAGCCGACGGACACATGGTCACGCTGGTCTCCCGCAGTTCAGTTCCCGGCGTCGGAGCGTTTGGGGCGCCCGTGGCTGAGCGCCTCGCCGCCGACCATGCCGCCAAGGTGCAGGCCCGATTCGGTCGCACTCTCCAGCATGTCGACGAAACAGAATCCGGTGTCACCATCACCCTCAACGACGGAAATCCCGTCGTGGCTGACTTCCTTCTCCTCGCGCTCGGCACGACGCCCGCAGCCCCGTCACCGTGGACGAACGGTATCGACGTCGACGATCACCTCCGCGCCGCGGCAGACCACGTCTACGCAGCCGGAGGCGTGGCCACGCACCACGACGAAGCACTGGACGCCTGGCGCATCGACCATTGGGAAGACGCCGCCGCACAGGGTGCGCATGCCGCGCGGGCCGCATTGCACGACCTCGGCGTTAGCGACGATCCGGGCGCCTACCTGCCACGCAGCCCTTACATGGCAATGGTCTACGGTCAGATGATCTCCGGAGTCGGGTACACAGCCGGCGCAGACGCCCACCTGGAAGCGGGTGAGGAGTTCATCGTCCGCCACGAGATCGACGGCATCGTCGTCGGCGTCACTGGCATCGACGCAGTCGGCACCGTCTACCAGTGGGGGCAGCAGCTCCACGGCGTGCGGGCATAGGCAATGGCGGGAGACTGTATTAGGCAGATCCCACGGTGGGGCTTCGTGCTCTCGCTGGCAGCGACCATTCTCATGATGGCCGCTGCCAGCGCGCCGTCCTTGTTCTATCCCCAGATCGCCGAACGGCTCGGACTCATCCCCGTCGCCACCACACTCGTGTTCGCGGTCTACACCTTCACCCTCCTGGCCGCGCTGCTCTACCTCGGACCACTCTCCGACCACGTCGGCCGACGTCCGGTCGTGGCCGCCGGTTCTTTGGCGCTGGCGCTGAGCGTGGCCATGTTCTGGTTCGCCGGTAGCCTCGCGGCGCTCCTGGTCGCCCGAGCCTTGCAAGGGCTCGCAGCGGGTCTGCTGATCCCGGCGCTGTCGGCGATGATGATCGACTTCGAGTCCCCGTCACATCGGAACATCGCAGCCCTGTGGAACACGATCGGCCCGATGATTGGCCTTGGGGCCGGGGCTCTCGGTGCTGCACTTCTCCTCGATCTCACCTCCGAACCGACAACTGCCGTCTTCGGGTCGCTCGTGCTTGCCTTCCTCATCGTGGCAACGGTCGTGTGGAGCACACCGGAACTGGTCCCGAAGACCCAGATACGACGTGGCGACCTCCGTCCGCGGTTCACCGTGCCACCGCACCTACGCCGCATGTTCACCGTCGGAGTGCCCGTGATCATCGCCGGGTGGGCGACCAACGGACTCTTCCTTGCGCTCGGAGCCGACCTCGTCGGCAGTGAGCTTGGGGGCTCCACGCACACCCAAGCTGGGATCGTCCTCTTCGCACTGGCGATCTCCGGAGTCACCGCCTCCTCCGTCCTACAGCGGCGTTCCGCCCGCACCATCAGCCTGTATGCGACCAGTGCCCTGGCGTTCGGCACCGCAGTGAGCATCGGCGCCCTCGCACTCGGTTCCTACCCAGCCTATGTCGCCTCGGTCGCGATCGTCGGTTCCGGGTTCGGCACAGCGTTCCTCGGGGTACTGCGCACACTCATGCCCCACACGGCATCGTCGGAACGCGCCGCCGTGATGGCTGTGATCTACACAGTTGCCTACCTGGCATTCGGCGTGCCCACCATCGTCGCCGGATTGCTCGTGCCGGTGCTCACCCTGTCGGGGACGATGACGATCCTCGGTGCGATCATCATCGCCCTCAGCCTCGTCGCCACCGTCCTGCGCCTGCGCATCCCGCACCCGGCCGCAGGCCCGGCAGAGGCTGACGACTTCCCCGAGCCTCCCACCGGCTCTCACCGCCGATCCGCACCCGACCGAGAGGAGCAGCCATGACCTACGTGATCGCGCTTCCCTGCGTGGACGTCAAGGACCGCGCCTGCATCGACGAATGTCCTGTCGACTGCATCTACGAGGGCGAACGCTCGCTCTACATCCACCCCGACGAATGCGTCGACTGCGGAGCCTGCGAACCGGTCTGCCCCGTCGAGGCCATCTACTACGAAGACGACCTGCCCGACGAATGGTCTGACTACTCCAAGGCCAACGTCGAGTTCTTCGACGAGTTGGGTTCTCCCGGAGGAGCCGCGAAGACCGGACCGACGGGCTTCGACCATCCCCTCATCGCCGCATTGCCCATCCAACACGAGCAGACCCTCTGAGAAGGGGTTTCCGATTGATCCATACCGACACAACACACAAGTCTTGACTAGTACCCCCTCGGGGTATAGGGTAGGCATATTGATGAAAGGAAATGACATGCAGAGGAGACTGCGAACAGGACTGGCAGCGGGAGCCCTCGGAGTGGCGCTCGTGCTCGCCGGTTGCGCCAGCGGAGCAGACGACAACCAGCAGACCGACCCCTCGGCTACTGAGGAGCATCAGGGCCACGGCGGCAACAACGCAGAAAGCGGTGATGAAGAGATGGAGCACCCGATGGACGGCGGACCGGCACCCGAGGGTATCGCCGAAGCCAGTGAGCCCACCTACCCTGTCGGTACCGAGGTGCAGCTCACGGCCGACCACATGGAAGGCATGGAAGGGGCTACAGCAACGATTTCCGGCGCATTCGACACGTACACGTACTCCGTGAACTACACGCCCGCAGGTGGCGGCGACCCCGTCACTGATCACAAGTGGGTCGTGCAGGAAGAAATTGAGGATGCCGGCGACGCGCGCCTGGCCGACGGCACAGAGGTGACTCTGCTCGCCGAGCACATGGAAGGCATGGAAGGCGTAAAGGCCATCATTGCTTCGTCCACCGATGAGACGGTCTACATGGTCGACTACGAGACGGACGGCATGAAGATGACGAACCACAAGTGGGTCGTCGAGAGCGAGATCCAACCAGCGTCCTGAGCCGACGTTCGCTTGCCCGGCCACCGGGTGAGCGGCAATCGGCCTGGCTCGATGACGGAGGAGAGGAATCATGACGGACCCGAACTCACACCAGCACCACGGTCACGAAACCGATACACCCGCCCACGGCGAGCATCACCACGGGTCTGTGTCCGCGCACGCCTCGGCGGATGCGCACGGCACGCGCGAGGGTCAGCACACCGGGCATCAGGGCCACGCCATGGACCACGGGCAGCACTCAGGCCACACGGGCCTCGACGAGCACGGCGGCCACGATGAGCATGCCCAGCACGGTGGGCACGGAGATCACAGCGGCCATGGCGGGCACGGGGACCACGTTGGCCAGTTCCGCCGGCTGTTTTGGATCAACCTCGTCATCGCCATCCCCGCGGTTGCCCTCTCACCGATGTTCGCCATGCTGCTGGGCTACGAGGTCCCCGGCTGGGCGGGCTGGGTCGCCGCGGCACTGGGCACCGTCATGTACGTCTGGGGCGGCAGGCCCTTCCTCACCGGTGCCGTCAGCGAGTTGAAGTCCCGCAAGCCCGGGATGATGCTACTCATCGCTCTGGCGATCACGGTGGCCTTCTTCGCCTCCTGGGCCGCCACGCTCGGGCTCGTCCATCACGAGCTCGAATTCTGGTGGGAACTGGCGCTGCTGATCGTCATCATGCTGCTGGGCCATTGGATCGAGATGCGCTCCCTGGCCCAGACCACCTCGGCGCTCGACTCGTTGGCGGCACTGCTGCCAGACGAGGCCGAGCGCGTCGAGGGCGAGAACGTCGTCAAGGTGGCCCCAGCCGACCTCGACGTGGGCGACGTGGTCATCGTGCGCCCCGGCGGCAGCGTCCCGGCTGACGGAACCATCGTCGACGGCCGCGCCGAGATGGACGAGTCCATGATCACCGGCGAGTCCCGCCCGGTCTCTCGCGGCGAGGGCCAGACCGTCACCGCCGGCACCGTCGCCACCGACTCCGGCCTGCGGGTGGAGATTACCGCCACCGGTGACGACACCGCCCTGGCCGGCATCAACCGGCTCGTCGCCGAGGCGCAGAACTCATCCTCCCGCGCCCAGCGGATCGCCGACAAGGCCGCGGCCTGGCTGTTCTGGTTCGCTCTTGGCGCGGCGCTGGTCACTGCGGTCGTCTGGACGCTCATCGGCATGCCCGACGAGGCCGTCGTGCGCACCATCACCGTGCTCGTCATCGCCTGCCCCCACGCCCTCGGCCTGGCGATCCCGCTGGTCGTCTCCATCGCCACCGAGCGAGCCGCCCGCGGAGGCGTCCTAGTGAAGGACCGCCTGGCGCTGGAGTCCATGCGGCAGGTCGACGCGGTGCTGTTCGACAAGACCGGCACGCTGACCAAGGGCGAGCCCACCGTCACCGGCGTCGAGCCGACCGGCGAACTCGACGCCGACCAGGTCCTCGCCCTCGCTGCCTCGGCCGAGGCCGACAGCGAGCACCCGCTCGCCAAGGCCATCGTCACCGCCGCCAAGGACAAGGGCCTTGCCCTCCAGCAGGCCAGCGGCTTCTCATCCTCGCCCGCCGTCGGCGTCACCGCGACCGTCTCCGGCCAGGAGGTCCGCGTCGGCGGGCCCCGGCTGCTCGAGGAGACCGGTCAGCACGAGGTCGGCACGGCCGAGGCATGGCGCTCCGAGGGCGCGATCATTCTGCACGTTCTCCGCGGCGGCCAGGTGGTCGGCGGGCTGAGGCTCGCCGACGAGGTCCGGCCAGAATCCCGCGACGCCGTCGACGCCCTCCACGCCCTCGGCGTCGAGGTCGTCATGATCACCGGCGATGCCGAGGCGGTCGCGAACGAGGTCGGACGGGAGCTCGGCATCGACCGCGTCTTCGCCGGCGTGCGCCCGGAGGACAAGTCCGCGAAGGTCTCCCAGCTGCAGGAAGAGGGCAAGAGGGTCGCGATGGTCGGCGACGGCGTCAACGACGCCCCGGCTCTGGCGCAGGCCGATGTCGGCATCGCGATCGGCGCGGGCACCGATGTCGCCATCGCCTCGGCCGGGGTGATCCTGGCCAGTTCCGACCCACGCAGCGTGCTCTCGATCATCCAGCTGTCGCGACGCGCATACGGCAAGATGAAGCAGAACCTGTGGTGGGCCGCCGGCTACAACCTTCTTTCGGTGCCGTTGGCGGCCGGTATCCTGGCACCGGTGGGATTCGTCCTGCCAATGTCGATCGGCGCGATCCTGATGTCAGCCTCCACCGTGGTTGTCGCGCTCAACGCCCAGCTGCTGCGGCGCATCGACCTCACACCCGAAGCCAGCACGCGTTCCGTCCTGGAGCGCCAGAAGTAAGGACATGCCCATGTCTGTCGATACCGATTCCCACCAGCACGGCTACATCAGCGACAAGGAGCGCTATCTCGGCCGCATGAAGCGCATCGAAGGACAGGCGCGTGGGATCGCGAAGATGATCGATGAGGAGAAGTACTGCATCGACATCCTCACCCAGGTCTCCGCTCTGACCCGTGCCCTCCAGGGGGTTGCGACTGGTCTGCTCGACGACCATCTCAAGCACTGCGTGCTTGATGCCGCCAAGCTCAGCGACGAGGCGGCCGTCGAGAAGATCCAGGAAGCCACCGACGCCATCAACCGGCTCGTTCGCTCCTGAACCCGGACCCCGATCACCGCGTTCCAGGACACGGCGGGCACAAACCCTCAGGATGCCAGCGCGCTTGCTCCTTGCCGACGCGCCGTCCGCCCGCGACGCGCTCACCTTCGCTCAGCGGGCCGCGCAGGCCGGTGCCCATGGCGTGCGCTTGCAGGCCGCGGCCGGGCTGCTGCGCATGAGCGCAGCCGCGCTAACGCCCCGTGGTCCGCTCGACCGCACTCCTACGATCCTCGTCCTTCGCACGCTCCGCTCCGACCCTCAGCTGCAGTGCGACGTCACCGTGGAAACGTTGACCGCGACCGCCGACCCCCTGACCCTGGCGCTGCCGGAGACCGCGCTGGCACCCGCCTGGACCAGCGTCGAACCCCCGCAACACGGGTGGAGACTTATTGCCGATGTGACCAGCCTGACGCTGATGCGCAGCGCCCGTGCCGGCATCGAGGCCGTCGCCCAAGCACTTCCCGACAAACCCGGCGACGATGTCGTCCGCAAGATCCGGGGCACGGTTTGGGGTACCCCGGACACGGCACTCGCATCGCTGCCACAAGGCGTTGCGTTCGCCGCCTACGTCTTCGGGTTCCTCAGCCGAGGAAACGGGGCCACGATCTCAACCGCCGGCCGTTGGACGCGGTTGACCCTCCCGACTGGACACGTGCTCCTGCGCGGACCCGTCGCCTCTGGCCTCACCCCGATCCGCCGCACCCGGCCACGCGTCTCCAAGTCCGTCACATCGATTGAATAACCCTTGATACCCTATAGGGGTATGGGGTAGTATTGATGACTATGAAGAAGGTTGAGCACGTGCACGCCACGTATGACACACCGCATCTGAATGCGGCGGTCGGAGTCTTCGCGTTGCTGGCGAATCCGGTGAGTGTGAAGATGATCCTCGCCATTCGCGACATCGAGGTCTCTGCCAATCATCTGGCGGACATCGTCGACCTTCCCGTCGACCAGACCTCCCACGAGCTTCACCGCCTGGAGTCGGCCGGGATCGTGAGTCGGCAGCGACGCGAGTCCGGCGACTTCTACCTATTGAACGGTGTGCATGCCGGGGCGCTGGCTGAGGCTGCGATCTTCCATGCCGAACATCAGCAGCAGGAACGCACTCGTGCGGGTTCTCCCACCTCGAACTCGCGACCGAACTGACAGAGGAGGCATCATGCCCCGTTTTTCCCGATTGACCCCTGAGACCGCAGTGGGGGCCTCACGAGACTTGCTCGGCGATCTCGTCGAGCGGCACGGCCAGGTCGGAGACATGGTCTCGACGATGGCGCACTCCCCGGCGGTGCTCGGCGGCTATCTGCAGCTGAGCAAAGCCATGCGTCGCGCCAAGCTCGACCGTAAGGTCAGCGAGCTCGTTTCGATCGCCGTGCAGTCGAAGCAGGGATGCGGAATGTGCCTGGCCTCGCACATCAGCGCGGCACGATCGCTCGGGGTCAGCGATGACGAGATCGCACTCGCCCAGCAGGGTACGGCGATGACCGGCCCGGTCGCGGCGATGATCGCGCTCGGCCTCCAGATCTACCGTGAGCCTACGTCGATCACCGACGAGCAGATTGACGAGCTTCGGGGATACGGGTACAGCGACCGTGAGATCTCTGATGTCGTCGGGGTCGTGTCGCTGAACATTCTCACCGGCGCCTTCAACCTGGTTGCTGGCCTCACGCCGGGCGACTGACTTCGCCGGCGACTTGGTGCCCTGGCCGAGAGGATAGGCAGCGGCCTGCAAAACCGTTTACACGGGTTCGAATCCCGTAGGCACCTCCACTTCCCGCTGAGCCCAATAGGACACACGTCGTTGGAGGCGAGTGATGGAGAGCTAGCACATCTTCAACGGTGACATGACACGCGCCGCGCGCATCCTCGTGAAGGTGAGCGCCCAATATATCGCCCGTGAAGCCAACGTGACCAAGGAAGAGTTGCGCGACTTCGAGAAGGGGCGACACGACTTGTCGTAGAAGAAGCAGGAGCGTGTGCGGGCCGCCCTCGAAGAATTGGGGGCAGAGTTTCTGCCTGACGGACCCAACGGCGGCTACGGCATCCGTCTGAAGTTCGGCCGTTCCAGGATCTACTCACTTGAACGTTGCGAGGGCGAGGGCGGGCCGCGGCTCACAACAGAGTCTGATCGTCGGACCCAGGCCCATGTGCCCTTCTCGGAACCGGATTCAAACCTACCTTTTCACCTGGAAGATCGCACCACGGCCTCACTGCGCATCCTGGTGCCGTTGCGCCTGGGCCGGCTTTGGCCGTCACACCTTGCCTCTGTTCCAGGAATGGAAGCGTGGGCACGCTGAGCTCATCGAATACAGTCGCCCGACGGACCCGATCTGGGCCCTGCGCGACGGGGGCGATCGATGCCGCACTCATCCGCTCTTCTTCACCCAAACGTGCCATTGGTCCGGGTTTGGAGCGGTTACCGCTGTTCACCGAACGCCTGGTTGCATCGGTGACGAGCAGCGACTCCCGTGCCCGGCAGGAGTCGGTGACCCTAGCCGATCTCGCTGACGGGCCGGTGGCGGTCTGGGCGACCGCTCCGACGGCCACCGGGGAGCTGTGGAGTACGACTGCTCGCATGCCGCGCACGATCTCGGTGGCGAACACGGACGAGTGGTTAACCCGCATCGCTGTCGGCGACGCCATCGGCATCACTGCAGAGGCGACAACGCACAATCACCGCGCGCCGGAGGTGGTCTATCTGCCCATCGAGGATGCCCCACGGGTGACCGTGGCGCTGACCTGGCCAGGGCAGAGGAGGAGCCACCCGCAGGTAGGGGTCTTCGCCACCTGCGCACAGGACTACTTCACCCGACTCATCGACATCGGCTCCCCACCCCGCCTGCTCTCCACCGGGGCCGATGGTCAGCTGACGTAGCTCCCCACTGCAGCTATGCGACCGACCATCCCCCAGGTAGCCCATCCTCGGGTGCGACGGGACCCCTGAGCTTCATTCCGTGTCGGAGCAACAGATCACACTCGACAATATCGCTCTAGCGCGATATGATCGCCCTATGACGATGATTCAAGAGGAGGGGGCAACCCTCGACGAAGTGGCGACAGTAGCGTACGCCCACCTGTTCCAGGCATTTGCGGAGCCGACGAGGTTAGCGATCGTGCAGCACCTCGCCTCCGGGGAGCACCGGGTCCGGGACCTGGTCGAGCACATGGGCCTGGCCCAGTCCACGGTGAGCAAGCATGTCGGCTTCCTCGTCGAGTGCGGCCTGGCGACGATGCGCCCGGAAGGGCGCTCCACCTGGTACTCGCTGGCACAGTCCGAGCTCCTGCGTACCCTCATCGCCGCTGCCGAACGCCTCCTCGATGCCACCGGCACGCAGACCCTGCTCTGCACGCACCTGCGACTCCCACATACCCACCACGCGACAGATACGGACAAGAAGTAGTCATGGGCGCAGGACACAATCACGGCCCCGCCGCCAGCGAGACCGGTCACCCCGGAGATTTCCGCAAGAAACTCTGGATCGCATTCTCGATCACCGCGACGATCGTCGTCGCCCAGGCCATCGGCTCGATCATCACCGGCAGCCTCGCACTGCTGACCGACACCGCCCATGCCATTACCGATGCGTCCGGCCTGCTGGTCGCACTGATCGCCGCGACGCTGATGCTCAAGCCCGCCAACTCCAAGCGCACCTGGGGGTTCCGGCGTATTGAAGTGATCGCAGCCCTCGGACAGTCGGCACTGCTGCTGGCGGTGGGCACCTACGCCGCCATCGAAGGCATCCGGCGACTGTTCGAGCCGCCGGAGGTGCCCGCAAGCGAACTGCTGATATTCGGCATCATCGGCCTGGTCGCGAACATCATCGCCATCACCATCCTCGCCTCCAGCCGCGGCTCGAACTTCAACATGCGTGCCGCGTTCCTCGAAGTTCTCAATGATGCCCTCGGGTCGCTCGGAGTGATCATCGCGGCGATCGTCATCGCCACGACCGGGTTCATGCAGGCCGATGCCATCGCCGGACTGCTTATCGCCGCATTGATCGTGCCTCGCGCGTTCAAGCTCATGCGCGAGACCACTGGCGTCCTTATGGAGTTCACTCCCAAGGGCCTCGACCTCGACAAGGTGCGTTCGCACATCCTCGAACTTGACCATGTCAAAGATGTCCATGACCTGCACGCCTCCACTGTGGCGACCGGCCTGCCGATCCTGACCGCCCACGTCGTCGTCGAGGACGAGTGTTTCACCGACGGTCGTGCCGCGCAGACGCTCCACGAGATCAAAGATTGCGTCGCAGGACACTTCGAGGTCTCCATCCATCACTCGACCTTCCAGATCGAGACCGAGCACATTGCCGAACATGAACCGGAAATCAGCAAGCACGACTGAACGCAGTGCCCCTCCCGGGCTCGTTCCGGGCGGGGGCGCTTCCGCGTCACGCAGGTAGGCACTACCCCTATGGGGTAGTAAGGCCAATTGGCACCACGGGCAGACACGGGAAGGAATCCCATGAAAAACTTCAGGCCATTCCCGAAGTACGGCGGAACGAAAACCGCTGCAATCACCGTCGTGGTCGGTGCTTTCCTGCTCACCGGATGCACGGCCGCCAACGACTCATCCTCAGCCTCCCGGCACTAACGATCAGCTGTCACCAGTTCCTGCTTCACGCCCGCCAGCTGTTTCTCAACTGCTGACCTTTGCCTCGCAGCACGCTTCAGCACAGATTCGCAAGGCTGCACGCGAGAGCATCCCCGACTGATAGCCCGCCGTCGACCACGAGAGGTGACTCCTCTGCACCCGGTGCCTGAGGCGGAAGTCGAGCGGCAGGTGGCACGGCCTCAGAATCGCCTTCCCGGCATGAGCGCACTGTCAGGCGCGCGCCTGGGACATGTCCGCGACGCAGCGGTCAGGGTGGTCGGCTAGATGTACTGACCCTGGGCGTTGATGACTCTCTCGGCGGCCGAGGGGTACATTTCACAGACCCCGCTGAAGGTTTTGCTCCGAGAAGGGTTCACCGCGTGTCGTGTGAAATCTTCGCTGCATCTCTACAACGCGCCAATTTGATTCATACTGTCGAGATGCAGCGAAGATTTCAAAAACGCGCCAATTTGATTCATACACGTTCTAGCGCCTCACCTCTTGACAGCACCGGAGAAGGCACTCTCATCGCCGGGGCTTCCCTGGCTGAATCAAGGAACTCCCGACAGCATGCTCACCGCCTTATCGTGGGCCCATGGGAGAAGTCGTGTACCTTGCGGATAGAGCGGACCAGCACCGGCAGCTGCTGTGGCGGGAAGCGATCGGCCATGTCGTTCGGCAGGAGCGGCACACGCGACGAGAGCGGCTCACAGACGTGGGCGAGCGGGCCGGTATCGCTCCGCAGTACCTCTCTGAACTCGAGCGCGGCCTCAAAGATCCGTCCTCCGAGATGCTTCACGCGGTCTCTGACGCCCTCGAAACTCCTGTCCACGAGATTGCCCGCCGCGCTGCGTCCGTACTCGACGGGACGGCCTGCCTCGGCCCCACGGTCCTGGCAATCGCAGCCTGACGCCGCTCACAGCGGATCAGCCCCACGTCGATGTGTCCGCCAGACACACTGAAGACATGCAGATCCTCCTTCTCGGCGGTACCGGCTTCCTCGGCCGTGAGCTCGCCCGCGCCGCACTCGACGGCGGCCACGCCGTGACCTGTCTCGCCTGCGGGTCGGCTCCCGCCGCATCCGGTGCCAACTTCGTCCGCGCCGATCGGGACGACCCCGATGCCCTCGCTCCCGTCGTCACCCAGGCGTGGGACGCCGTCGTCGATCTGGCTTCCCACCCGGCCCACGCCCACGACGCCGTGCACCAGCTCACCGCCCGCCATCGCCTTCTCGTGTCCACCACCAGCGTGTACGCCGCGTTCGACACCCCCAACCAGTCGGAGAACGCCCCCCTGGCACCGCCCGCAGGCATCGACCGGATGACCGAGATGAACCAGTACCCCGGAGCCAAGCGCCGCTGCGAAGACATCTACCGAGGCGCGGATGGGCAGGTCACCGTGATCCGCCCCGGGCTGATCGGCGGAGCCGGCGACGACACCGGACGCTCCGGCTACTACCCCTGGCGATTCGCACACCCGACGGGGACCGACGTGCTGGTGCCCGATGCGACGTTCCCCGTCTCCGTCATCGACGTGGCAGACCTGGCCGCGTGGATTCTGCATTGCATGGAACACACGGTCACCGGCACGTTCAACGCCGCCGGTCAGACCCACACCTTGGCAGACCTCTACCGGGCGAGCATCGAGGTCACCGGGTCGACTGCTCAGCCACACGTGATCCCCGACGACGTCCTACTGTCCCAGGGCATCGCCCCGTGGGCGGGGCCGAACTCGCTGCCCCTCTGGATTCCGCTGCCGGGGTTCCGTCACGTCGGCAGCGTCGACTCCTCGGCGGCCCTGGCCCACGGGCTGGTCCGCCGCCCGCTGCGCGAAACCCTCGCGGCCGCCCTGGCCACCGAGGAGGCGCGCACGACGGAGCGCCCCGTGGGGCTGACCGACCAGGAGGAAACCGCCCTGCGCGCCGCCCTCAGCCCCACCAGCGGCTAAGGGGCCCGGTTTCACGATGACCGAGATCCGCCCACTCTGCGCCGAGTTCACCGCGAGCCGTGTGGATTCTTCGCTACATCTCGACAGCCGCTCACCCTGAGCGGCGCCCCCCCCGGCTTGCTGGCGCTTCCAGAGGAGCGAGTCCATCAGCTGTGCGCAGCCTGCCGGTGAAGAGCGCGAGGATGGGTTATATGGCTGACCATTCCTTCGCGCTCGTGCCGGCGTCCTACGTCCTCCTGCTTCGGGGGCCCGAGGTGCTCCTGCAACGTCGCCAAAACACCGGGTACATGGACGGGTTCTGGGTTGCGGGTGCAGCTGGCCATGTCGAGCCGGGGGAGACTGCCCGGCATGCCGCGGTCCGGGAAGCACGGGAGGAGCTAGGCGCGGACATTGCCTCCGCTGGCCTCGAGCTGGTCACGGTCATGCAGCGCACGGACGGCGTCGGGTTGACGCGTGAGCAGCGTGTGGACTGGTTCTGGACCTGCAAAGAGTGGATGGGGGAGCCGCGGATCTGCGAGCCGGAGAAGACCTCCGATCTGAGATGGTTCCCGCTCACCGACCTGCCCGATCTTGTGCCGGCCTATGAACGGATCGTCCTTGCAGGCCTTCGCGACCGCTCGCTCCCGATGGACACGGCTTACGGGTTCACGAACTGAACCGGCCGGTGACGGGCGCACCGCTGCACGCCCATGCCACCAAAGGGTGCAGGATGACCCCTATGAAAACGCCCTGGGCCACGGACGTCGCTCTGAACCTGAGCCGACTCATGGAGAAGACCCGGACGCTGCAGAAGTTCGCTCCCGGTGAGGATGGCGATGCCAACCCGGTGCTGACCGACCGGCGCAACGTCGTCGTCGTGGCCGACGAAGCGCATCGAAGCCAGTATGGCTTCGGAGAGACGCTGGATCGTCACGGACGCTTGCGCTCGGGCTTGGCGAAGCACATGCGCGACGCCCTGCCCGGTGCCACCTATCTCGGCTTCACCGGTACACCGATCGAATCGAACGACAAGTCCACGCGCTCAGTGTTCGGTGACTGCATCGACGTCTACGACCTCACTCGCGCGGTCGAGGACGGTGCGACCGTCAAGATCTTCTACGAATCGCGTCTGGCGAAGATCGATCTGTCCGACGACGACCTTGCCGCGCTCGACGAGCTGGCGGACGAGATCACTGAGACCGTCGAGGAGGACGCGGCCACGGCAGCGAAGTCCCGCTGGTCGCGCCTGGAAGCCATCGTCGGCGCTGACTCGCGCCAAGAACCTCATGACCCACAACATCTAGGGGATGGGCACCATTGCGGCCGTGCAGCCTCAGTACCGGGTCACCTTAAGGGTGGTGTTCGCGCAGGAGGCGGCCTTCTTCACCAGAAACGCCTTCTCCGTGGCGTCAGCCTTCAACCCCCAGCGGATCTTCACCGCGGTCCAGTCAGCGATGTACTGGCACTGGTTCTTCGGCGGCAGCCACTGCTCCGGACCGCGGGCCTGCTTGGCCGAGTTCAACGCCGAGGTCTGCACGTTCAGCGACCGGGCATCCCCCAAGTCGTTGTAGAACGCCACCCGCTTGGCCTTGGTCCAGTACCGGGCTCCCGAGCCCCACGCCTCATGCACGGGCACCATGTGATCGATCTGCACCGTCGAAGCAGACGTGTGCGTACGCAGATCCCAGCTGCTCACCCACTTGCCCGTGGCCACCGTGCACTTACGGGCCGTCGTGAACTTCGGGGTGGTCTTGGACTCTGCGATCAACACCTCTGCCCGCGTGTTCTGGCAGTCCCTGTTCGCATCCTTCCAGTCCCCGAACTGGGCGGCCCGGTCATAACCGGCATTGTTCTCCGCCGCCACCGGCAACGACGCCACAGCCGTGCGCAGCGGGGCCGAGTACGTGGTGCCGGCTGCCGCCGGTCCCGCACCCCCGAGGACAGCGGTGGCGACGAAAGCAGCAGCAGTGGCCAGAGAAGCCAGAGAGCGTCGTGACATGGGCGAGTTCCTTGCTCGAGTGGATGACGCGATGCGAAGTCGCATTGCAGCTGATCCTAAGCTCGCGTGAAGCCCATGCTCGGCACGAGATCTCGGTCCCTAGGATGGGCAGGATTAGCGCGGACAGCGCCACATGCCACTCGGCCCAAAGAAAGAACACCCGTGTCTCGACTGACTGACCTGCTCGCCCAGGCCCGCAAGACCGACCCACAGCTGGCCGCAGACCTGGAGGCTGAGTTCCGCCAGCTCACCCAGCGCAGCCAGTTCGGGCTCGTGTTTGAGCGCCATCAGCCCGAAGCTGTGGAGCTGCCCGGCCGACCCGTGCGCCGCGGAGACACCGTCCGGGTGCTGCCCCCGCGCGGAAGCCTCACCATCGGGGACACCCGACACTGGGTCGTCACCGACCTCGAACGCACCCCAGACGGCAAGCAAGCCCACCTGACCGAAGCAGACGTCGACCCCGAGGTCCGCGAGCCGGCCACCTCAACAGCAGCACTCGAGGACCTGGTGGTCGTCGCCCGCTTCGAGGACCCGATCTACCCGGGCCTAGTCGAGACAGGCCGCGTCGAGAACGGTGGGGACAAACCGTTCCACACAGTCATCAACGCCGAGAACTTCCACGCCCTCGAAATGCTCACATACACCCACCGTCACAAGGTGGACTGCATCTACATCGACCCGCCTTACAACACCGGCGCCAAGGACTGGAAGTACAACAACGACTACGTCGAAGGCGACGACGACTACCGCCACTCCAAGTGGCTGTCCTTCATGGAGCGACGCCTCCTCATCGCCAAGGAACTGCTCAATCCTGAGGACTCCGTCCTGATCGTGACTATCGACGAGAAGGAGTACCTCCGACTCGGAATGCTCCTCGAACAGACGTTTCCCGAAGCGCAAATGACGATGGTGACCTCCTCCATCAACAATGCTGGCGCGTCTCGTGCAGGTACTTTCGGGCGCGCCGCAGAGTATCTCTACTTCCTTCGCTTTGGCGACGGGCGGGCTGTCCCTCTCCCGCTGTCCGATGAGTGGAATCCCGTCGGACGCAAGAGCAAGTACGACCTCCTCTGGAATCCGTTGATTCGCACTGGAACTGGGGTGCTTCGGAAGGACAGTCCCGGTCTTTTCTTCCCGCTGTTCGTTCGCCAGACAGATGCTGGTCCCGTGTTCGATTCAGTCGGCGATGCCTTCCTAGGGGCGGACAGGGACACCGTTCATGTGCCGGAAGGGTGTGTTGCCATTTGGCCGATTCGCCAGAATGGCGATGAAGGGCGATGGCAGGTGAGCCCACCCGTCATGCGTGGCCTCATCGAGGCCGGACACGCTCGCCTGGGTAAATGGCGCTCCGACAGCACGACCGTGTACTACTTGAAGCGCGGTGAGCGCCAGAAACTGACTGGCGGTCTGTTCGAGGTCACCGGCCATCGGAGTGACGGATCGGTCATAACCGAGGCCGGGGACTATGTCGCTACGTTCCTGCCGACGGACGTGTGGCGAATCAAGAGCCACGATGCGGGTCATCACGGCTCCAGCGTAATCCGCGCGCTTATTCCAGGGCATAAGTTCGATTTCCCGAAGTCTCTTTTCGCCGTTGAAGACACACTTCGATTCTTTGTCAAGAACAAGCCAGAGGCCACCATCCTCGATTTCTTCTCTGGGTCCGGGACTACGGCCCATGCCGTCATGCGCCTGAACAGGCAGGATGGGGGTCGTCGACAGTGCATCTCGGTCACTAACAACGAGGTCTCCGCCGATGAGCAGAAGGGCCTGCGGAAGAAGGGGCTTCGTCCAGGGGACCCGGAGTGGGAGCAGTGGGGCATCTGCGACTACGTCACGAAGCCCCGCGTGACCGCTGCGATCACCGGTAGGACTCCGGCCGGGGACCCGATCAAGGGGAACTACAAGTTCACTGACGAGTTCCCCATGGCCGATGGCTTCGAGGAGAACGCGGCGTTCTTCACCCTGACCTATGAGGCGCCCCGGCAGGTGCGTCGCAACCGTGCCTTCGCCCGGGTCGCGCCGATGCTCTGGTTCAAGGCCGGCTCGCGCGGCCGGATTATCTCCAGCCTTCCGGAACGGGGCTGGGATGTGGCTCAGGCGTACGGGGTGCTCGAGGACATGGACCATGCGCCCGAGTTCTTGGCCGTCCTGGAGGCTGACCCCCAGGTGGGGGTGGCGTTCATCGTGACCGACTCCGAGGCGGCCTTCCAGTCCGTGGCCCGGCAGCTGCCTGAACACACCACGCCGGTGCGCCTGTACGAGTCCTACCTGCACAACTTCCAGATCAACCGGAGGGCCTGACCCCCATGCGTTACACCCTCAAGGACTACCAGGCCCAGGCTGTCGAGCAGGTCCTGAACCGGCTGCATCGGGCCAGGAAGAACTACCAGGACGACGGCGTCCTGTCCCAGTTCTCCCTGGCCGCGGCCACCGGAGCCGGCAAGACGGTGATGGCCGCGGCCATCATCGAGGCCCTGTTCTTCGGTTCCGACCAGTACACCGAGGACATCGCCCCCGATCCTGGGGCCACCGTGCTCTGGTTCTCCGACGACCCGGACCTGAACGATCAGTCCCGCGCCCGGATCCATGCCGCCTCCTCCGAGCTCGACGGTCGGCTGCGCACCGTGGAGAACTCCTTCGCCGAGACCACCTTCGCTCCCGGCCAGGTGTACTTCCTCAACGCCCAGAAGCTGCGCGAAGGAGCCCGCCTGGTGCGCGGGGCCCAGGACCCCGCCAACGCTGCCACCCCGGTGATGGCCGCCCCCGACATGGCCCAGCGGACCATCTACGACGTCATCGCCAACACCGTGGCCACCCCCGGACGAACCCTGTACTTCATCCTGGACGAGGCCCACCGGGGCATGAAGACCACCAAGAAGAACGACCAGGAACGGGCCACCATCGTCCAGCGCCTGATCAACGGCACCGCCCTGGCCCCGGCTATGCCGATCGTGCTCGGGATCTCCGCCACCGTGGAACGCTTCACCCAGGCCATGGCCCATGCCACCGACCGGGACGCGCTCTCCCCCGTGCAGGTCGACCCCGCGCTCGTGCAGGCCTCTGGGCTGCTCAAGGACGATGTGGTCCTCACCATCCCCGAGGAAGCCGGCGCCTTCGACACCACGCTGCTGCGCGAGGCCGTGGCCCGCACGAAGGCTTCCACCAGGGCCTGGGCCGCCTACGCCGCCGAGCAGGGCGAGGCGGACCCGGTGGTGCCGCTACTGGTCGTGCAGGTCGCCGACAAGCCCAGCGACGAGCACCTCTCACGGATCCTGGATGTCATCCACCAGGAGTGGCCCCAGCTGCGACCCCAGGACATCAACCACGTCTTCGGCACCCACACCGACCGGCACCTGCCCGGCCAGATCGTCAACTACATCGCCCCGCAACGGGTGCAGGAAGCCACGCACATCCGGGTGCTGCTGGCCATGGAGGCGATCTCCACCGGCTGGGACTGTCCCAGGGCGGAGGTGCTGATGTCCTTCCGCACCTACAAGGACGCCACCTACGTCCACCAGCTGCTGGGCCGGATGGTGCGCACCCCCCTGGCCCGACGCATCCCGGGCAACGAGGTGCTCAACTCCATCGACTGCTTCCTGCCCCACTTCGACAAGACCACCTCCACCGCCATCGCCCAGACCTTGATGCGCGGACAGTCCGACATGGACGACACCACTTCCGACCCCGGCAAGCAGGCCGCCCGGCGGGTGCTGTTCGACCCGGTCACCCTGACACCGAACCCGGCGGTGGCAGAAGAGGTGTGGGCGGTGTTCGACGCCCTGCCCTCGATGAACATCCCCCAGGGCGCCACCAAACCGCTCAAGCGCCTGGACATCCTGGCCAACGCTCTCTCCCACGACGGGCTGCTGCCCGGGGCGGTCAAGACCGCCAAACAGTCGATGTGCAAGCTCCTGGACGGATGCAGGGTCCAGTATTCCGAGCAGATCGCCGCGGCCCGCCAGGATGTGCTCACCCTGACGGCCCAGCGGCTGACCGGCCGGCTGGGCACCGCAAAGCTGAGCACCACCAGCCTGGAGCTGCTGGCCGATGACCGGGCCATCGAGGAGGCCGCCGCCGCGGCGGCCCGCACCCTCACCGGCTGGATCGCCGGGGCCTACATCGATCACATCGTCCCCGAGGACGAAGAGGAGCTGGACCTGCGCGAGGGGGACATCATCATCGCCTCCCTGGCCCGCACCCCCGAGGTCCTCGCCGACCTGGAGGCCAAGGCCGACAAGCTCGTGCAGGACTGGCTGAGCCAGTACCGGGTGCAGATCAACGGTCTGTCCGATGAGCGCCAGGCGGTGTACGACCGGGTGCGGGAGATGGCCCGTCAACCTGAACGCGTGGACCTGGCCCGCCCGAAGCTGACCCAGACCGACCAGCAGGAGCGCCTCCCTGATGGCAGCGAGCGTCCTCTGCCGAGACGCACCCTGCATTTGATGGTCGCCGAGGACGGCACCATGCCTGTGGACTTGAACACCTGGGAGCGGCAGGTACTGGACTCCGAGGCAGCCCAGCCCTCCTTCCGGGGCTGGTACCGCAACCCCTCCCGGGCCTCCAAGCAGTCGTTGGCGATCCCGTTCCAGGACGGCACCGGCCAGTGGCAGGCGCTGCGACCGGACTTCCTCTTCTTCCATACCAACCAGGACGGCACGATCCGCGCGGACATCGTGGACCCCCACGGCACGCACCTGGCTGACGCCTTACCCAAGCTGCGGGGCCTGGCCGACTACGCCCAGGCCCACGGGGACGCCTTCGGCCGGATCGAGGCCGTCGCGCAGATCGAGGGGCAGCTGCGGGTGCTGGACTTGAAGAACGACGTCGTCCGGGCCGGCGTCCACGCAGCCCAAGACGCCCAATCCCTGTACAAGGCCGCGCCCGCGTACTGAAGCAGAAACTCAAGGGACGCCGACGGCCGAGGATGGGGTTCAGTCTGAGGCTTGCCGGCGCAACGAGGTGTACAGGGTCTGCCGGCTCACCCCGAATGTGCGCGCCACTTCGGCCTTCGGGATCCCCATCTCGATCATCACGCGCGCGTGCTCCACGTCCTGATCAGACATCTTCGGGGCCTGCACGTACTTGCCGCGAGCAAGGCCGAGCGCAGGATCGCGTTCGCCCGCCGCAACTCACGGTTCTCCTTCTCCAGCTCGGCCACCCGGGAGGCTTCGCTGGAGGTGATCCTGGGGCGGTGGCCACCGTCGATCTCGGTTTGGCGGACCCAGTTGCGCAGCGTCTCAGGGTTGATCCCGAGCTGTTCTCCTACGCCGCGGAATGCTCCGGTCCTCGTGGCGGGGTCTTGACGGGCTTCCAGCGTCATCCGCGTGGCGCGTTCGCGGAGCTCGTCGGGGTACTTCCGTGGTGCGGGCATGCTCTGCATCCTTCCGTTGGATCAGAGCCTCCACCAAACCCGGGGCGATTCAGAGCGGAAGGCCGTGTTGGCCGAGGAGGGTGGCAGTCTGATGGGTGCCCAGCGGGCCTTTCTGCATCCTCATTAGCGGCCGACCCCTCTCCTGCTCACAACGACACGTGGACTCGGCGGTTGGCAAAGTCCGCTGTGACCACAGTGCCGCTGCCGGCAGTGTCGTCATGGACGCGTCTGTCCACTGCGGGGCGAGACGCCTCGTGCTTCATTTGCCGAGACCAACCGCACTCGAAGTTGGGTAGAAAGTCCCTGTAGATCTCGTTGCCCAGAGTGGCGGGCAGGTCGCGGTAGAAAGCAGCCAAGTTTGGGGGGACCCCGTAGCCGACTTCGATAGCGTTTGCGATCAGCAGCGGACGCTCGATCGACCGGTCGGCCGAGCCGGGTTCGTCTTGTCGCCAACGCTTCTTGCTGCCTTGGTTCCTACCGTTAGAGAGCTGCTTGAACAAGCTCGTCTTCTTCGCATCGGAGATCAGCCCAATCGCAGCCCCTCGCATCACCAGCGCGGCGATGGAGATCCCCCACTTCCGCTTCAACGGCAGCAGATTCAGGATCGTGGCGTGCCCGGGCCACTCGACGGCCAGCGACGCGGTCGGAACCAGCAACTCACCAGCAAACTCGGTCGCTTCCTTCTCCTTTTCAGGGCCGCCTCCGTAGCGGTGCATCACCAAGTGGCCGAGTTCGTGCGCGAAGGAGAATCGGGTCCGCTCCCAAGAGGAGTGCTCGCGACACAACACCACCGGAACGCTGGGTCGGTTTTCGAGATTTGCCCAGTCCGAGGACGCATCGTGGTTCTTCAGATGAAGATCCTCGTCAAAACCGCAGGTCCCGACGTAGACCCCGAGGGCTTCCGCTGCCCGGATCAGATGAGGGATCGGCGCGGACGGACTAAAGCCCATCTGCTCGCGCAACAGTGCTGCCGCGGCGGCGGGTTCGCGGTGGGTCGGAAGGTGGGACGGCATTAAGTTCACGGTACGGTCCAGAGTCGCGACCATCTCGGCCAATCCCTGCCACCAGACCTTGACCGCTTCCTCTGAGCGCTTCGTCATCCTGGAATTAGCCCGGAAGTGCGGCTGCGCATTCGAGGCAAAGGCGCGGGGCTCCTCCTGGAACCAAGATCGGGGAAACCCCAACGAGAATGCGAGATTCTCGAGGAGCGCTGGCTCCACGATGCAGGTATCCGATCTCTCCCAGCGGGACAGGGTGGCGGAACTAATACCCAGCTTCTCGGCGAGGTCCTTGGCGGCCATATGCCGCATTGCCCGGGCCGAACGCAGACGAGCGCCGAAAATCAGCGGCTCAGAAGCCGCCGGCGTTCTCGCCTCCGTGCTGCACATCGCCTGTTTCCCCTTCATCTGCAAAAGTCTCTGCGTTCTCTGCTATCGGCTGCTCCGGGCGCCGGGCCATCTGATTGCGGAAGAAGGATTCATCCTCGCGAGGCAAAGGTGCCACGACGGCGGAGCCAGCGTTGAATACTAACACCTCGTCCAGGATATTGGGGCCCCGGTAGACCCAAGTTCTTTGCTTGTTTGAGGCCAGCGCCAAGGTAACGGCCACAAGATCGCGTTGCGGCGCGTGCATCATCAAGTAAAGGCGCGTGTCGTCTCCGAACTCGTCGCCGTCCATATCCAACGCCTCCTGGCGAAAAACCCCGGACGCGGGAATATCAGGACTATTCTTTGGTCGAGTGACCAGTCGGATGTTGTACTCGCAACCCACGACGCGGAACCAGAAGAGGTCGCCTTGGGTGCTGTAGTCGACCCTGATCCCGTGGTCGGCAAGCCGTCGTGCGGTGTCTGGGTTGCGGAGCGGGTGACACATGTCCTTCAGCTGGGTGCGCACGACCCACTTCTCCGCACGCGAGGGCGGGAAACGCCGGAGCGCGATTTGGGCCTCCTCGAAGGCGATGTGGAGGACGCCGGCCAGATACTGCAGGGCGGCCTTGGCGTCGTCGCTGAACTCACTCGGCCGCATCGGAGAAACCGGGACCCCCAGGTGACATGAACTCATGTCTGAAATTTTCACACAGATTTTCATGTAGCACAACCGGCCCTCCACCCAGCCATGTTGGGCTAGTCACCTCGGCTGACCTGACCTATGGCCTGGTTTCCACTCTCGATCACTAGCTTCCGGTGGTTGCGAGTGCCTGCGGGGTGCGGGCGAGGTCGTAGTCGTTCGGTGTCGCGTACTCGAGTGAGGAGTGTCGGCGGTGGCGGTTGTAGAACACCTCGATGTACTCGAAGATCGCGTTCGCGAGTTCGATCCGGGTCTTCCACTTCTTCCGGTTCAGTAGCTCGATCTGCATGCTCGACCAGAACGATTCCATCATCGCATTGTCCAGGCCGTCTCCCACGGTCCCGAACGAGGGCAGCAGGCCCGCGGAGCGGATCTTCTGCGTGAAGACCCAGGAGGTGAACTGGACTCCGTGGTCTGCGTGCACGATCCCTCCAGGATCTGGCTGGCGTGCTCGAATGGCCATGTCCAGGGCGTTGACGACCAGGGTGGAGTCCTGCTTGGAGTCGATGGCCCAGCCAATGATCTTGCGGCTGCAAGCGTCCAGGACCGCGGCGCAGTAGACCTTGCCTTCGCGGGTGGGATGCTCGGTGATGTCGGTGACCCACAGTTCGTTGAGTTCGAGGCGATGGAATTTCCGGTTCACCAGGTCGTCTGCGGTGGCGACTCCCTTGAGGCGCTTGATGCGGGCCGGCCCAGGGAGTCCTCCGATCCCCGCGCGGGTCATGAGGACCCAGACGAGTCGGCTCGAGCAGGGAATGTTCATGCCCATGGTGAGCTCTGCGTGGATCCGGCGGTAGCCGTAGGTGCCACGAGAGGCGATGTGGATCTCGCGGATCAGTCCAGTCAGCCAGCGTCGGCGGAGCTCGGTGGCGCTGGTGGGACGCTTCCGGTAGCGGTAGTAGCCCTGGCGAGAGACGCCCAGAAGGCGGCAGCAGGTGTGCACTGGAGCTCCGGCGTCGACGAGTCTGTCGATCACCGGGTGCGCCCTTTTGGGTCCACTCCTCCCTCCTCGTCGAGCCATGTCGCAGCGCGGCGGAGGATCGCGATCTCCTGCTCGAGCTGCCGGACGCGACCGCGAGCCGCGCGGAGTTCGGCAGACTCGCGACTGCTGAGTCCAGACCGGCGGCCGTGGTCGATGTCGTCCTGTCGGAGCCAGGTGTGGAGGGTGACCTCGTGGATACCGAGGGCCTGCGCGGTCTGCTTGACCTGTCGGCCTTCGCGGACCAGAGCGATGGCCCGGGCACGGAACTCTGGAGGGTACGGGCGGGGCATGGGATGAGCCTTCCATGAAGACCATCGGCTAGCGACGTCAACTGGAAACCGACCCATAGGTCAGGTCAGGCTGACACCCATTCCCGCATCAGTCTCGCTCCGTCCTGCCCCTTCCGAACACCCAGTGAGCGCCTTCTGCATCGCTACAGCCGCCAGGCCTGGCCCCGGGCGGCGTCGGCGAACGTGGAGACCCCACACCGTTGCAGGCTCCTAAGATGCCGGCGACAGTGAGAGGCGGATTGCAGGTGGCCGCCGCCTGCACCTGGTATGAGTTACGAAACGAAAAACTCGCAACCCTCCTGGCGGCCAAGCTCACCCCTCCGCCCCAGCACTACGAGACAGCGAGGTGTACAGCGTCTGCCGGCTTACCCCGAATGTGCGCGCCACCTCGGCCTTCGGAATCCCCATGTCGATCATCACGCGCGCCTGCTCCACGTCGGTGTCCGAGAGCTTCGGGGCCTGCACGTACTTACCGCGGGCCTTGGCCAACGCGATGCCCTCAGCCTGGCGCTCCTTAATCCTTCGACGCTCGAACTCAGCGAACGCTGCCAGGACGCCCAGCATCAGCCCATCCACCGGGGAGGTGCCGGACTTGTCCACGGTGATCCGCTCGGACATGAACTGCACCGCGCACCCCTTGTCGGTCAGCTCGTCCACGATCGCGTACAGGTCCCGGGTATCCCGGCCCAGCCGGTCCATGGAGGCGACCTTCACCAGGTCCCCCTCCCGCACGTACCGCATCAGCTCCGCCAATCCGGTGCGCTTGGCGCGGGAGCTGCCGGAGATCTTGTCTTCGAAGATCCGGTCGCACTCCCCCACCGCTTCGAGTTGGCGGTCCAGGTTCTGCTCCGCCGAGCTGACCCGCACATAGGCCACCGTCTGTCCAACCACGTTTAAGACCCTCCGTCAGGTATGTCCAACGGGTCCGAACTTGTGAACAGCTTCGCTCTGTGTCGTCCTTCAAGCTTCTCTCCCTGTCGTCCCGCGTCACGAAGCGGACCGGTTCTCGAGGTGCGGAAGATCGTCGGTGCGGGCATGGGGTGGTGGGTGCATACTGGTGGTGTCTTCGGACCCGGCAGTGGGGCTTGCCGGACCCAACCTCGACACTCGTCGACAACAGTCCCTATCTCAGCTGGTTGCGCTTCTGTGCGCCTGAGGTAGGGAGATGTCATGGTCGAGTCGAACACTGCCGGTGTTGTCGTGGTCGGTGTGCAGTCCGGGCAGGGGCACGACGTCGTCGGTGTCGCGGCTGCCGTCGCTGAACGCTTCAGCGCCCGCCTGGTGTGTGTGGTCGTCGATCCGGCGCTGCTGTCAGCGGGGGTGCGTGCGGACGGGTCGGAGATCATCGAACCGATCGACCCGGACACGGCGGACAGCGACCCGCAGCAGCTCCCCGACGAAGACATGCGGGTCATCAGAGATCTTGCTGCGGCGCGATCGGTCGACGTGGACTTCGTCTCCCGCGTCGGGGACCCGAGTCACGCACTCGCTGCGGTGGCTGAGGAACGTGACGCGGTGATGATCGTCGTCGGATCCCAGGCTGGCCGACGCCGGATAGCGGAACTGCTCACCGGGTCCGTCGCCGCGCACCTGACGCATCAGCAGCACCGGCCGATACTGGTCGTCCCGCACGACCCGGTCGGCGCCACCGTCCTCCTCCCGTCGGAAGCCCCGTGACGGGCATGCTGACGCTCCTGCGGCATGGGGAGAGCACCGCGAACGAAGCCGGCACCTTCACCGGGCTCCTCGACGTCCCGCTCACGCACCGCGGCGAACGGCAAGCATCCGCAGCCGGACAGCTCCTCCGGTCGAACCACATCACGCCGGACGTCGTGGTCACCTCCACATTGCGCCGTGCCGTCCGCACCGCCGAACTGGTCTGCGACGCCCTCGGGACACAGCTGCCCACGGAAGCGGTGTGGCAGCTCAACGAACGCAACTACGGTGCCCTGACCGGGATGACGAAGACCGACGCCCGTCGGATGCTCGGTGACGACGAGTACGTGCGGCTCCGCAGGTCCCGTACCGGCACACCGCCACCGATGTCGCTGCACCTGTGGGAGGAACTGCGGTCGAGCTCCGCGCTGCGCGGCCTGCCCGACGGCGCCCTCCGACGCACCGAGGCACTCTCGGACGTCATCAAGCGGGTCCGCCCCGTCTTGCACGACCGGCTCCTGCCGATGGTGCGGTCAGGGCGGAGCGTCCTCGTCGTCGCGCACGGGAACTCGCTCCGCGCACTCTGCGCATGCATCGACGACCTCACCGACCCGGAGCTCGAGCAGCTCAACCTGCCGACCGGGCAACCCGTGCAGTACCACCTCGCCCCGACGGGTGCTCTCGTCCCGCGGGGTGGGGCGTTCCTGGATCCGGTAGCAGCACAGCACGCCGCGGCGCTGGTCGCGGCAGAAGGCGGAACATGACCACCCGAACGGACACCCCGATGCCCGACGACCAGCTCCCTCCCGACCCGGACGTCGACGTCTCCGACCCGGCAACGACCATGCGGCCGGTGCATCTGCGGTGGCGGTACGTCGGCCTCGTCGCCGTCGGTGGGGCCGGCGGTACTGCCCTCCGCGACGTCATCAGTAGCGTGCTCCCTGCCGATGGCGGGGTGAGTTGGTCGATCTTCTGGATCAACATCACCGGGGCGCTGGCCCTCGGTGTGCTGTTGGAAGCGCTCGCGCACCGTGGGCCCGATGCCGGTCGCCGGAGGGTGCTGCGGCTGCTCCTCGGGACAGGGGTCCTCGGCGGGTTCACCACCTACAGCACCCTCGCCGAGTCCACCGCCGCCCTGTTCCTCGACGGCCACGGCCTCGCTGGCACCGGCTACGCGCTCCTCACTGTCCTATCCGGCGCGATCGCGACCGCCTGCGGTCTCGTCGTCGCCGGCTGGTTCCGTCCCCGAACGGAGGAAGCATGAACGCCGCCCTCATCGTCGTCGTCGCCCTCGGTGGCGGTGCCGGCGCTGCCGGTCGGTTCCTCCTCGACGGGCTGATCAACACCGGCCGGGAGTTCCGGCTCCCCGTCGGCACGCTGACGATCAACATCACCGGGTCGCTGCTGCTGGGGATCATCGTCGGCGCCGCCACGCACCTCGGCGCGGTGCCGGTCGCGGTCCTCGGCACCGGGGTGATGGGCGGCTACACCACGTTCAGCACCGCCAGCTTCGAAACCGTCCGCCTCGCCCGCAGCGGACGGATCACCGCCGCCGCGATCAACGGTCTCGGAATGCTCGTCGTCTCCGTCGCCGCCGCGACCGCCGGCATCCTCCTCGGCGGCACCCTGTGACCACCCCACTCACTGACCACCCACCCGCTCCAGCACCGGAGGTACCCATGCTGTTCGACGTCACGATCGAGATTCCCCGCGGCAGCGGCAACAAGTACGAGGTCGACCACACCACCGGCCGGATCCGGCTCGACCGGGCGGTGTTCACCAGCATGGTGTTCCCCCAGGACTACGGCTCCATCGACAACACCCTCGGCGATGACGGCGACCCCCTCGACGCCCTGGTGCTCCTGCCCCGTCCCACGTTCCCCGGCGTCGTCATCACGGTCCGGCCGGTCGGGATGCTGCGCATGGTCGACGAGAACGGCGGCGACGACAAGATCCTCACCGTTCCCGCTGGCGACGACCGCTTCGCGCAGCTGCGGGACATCACCGATGTGCCGGAACACACGCTGGCGGAGATCGAGCACTTCTTCGCCCACTACAAGGAGATCGAGCACGGCAAGCACGTCACCACCAACGGGTGGGCCGACCGTGCTGCTGCCGAAGCCGTCATCCGCACCGCACAGAACGCCCACACCCGACACCCGTGACCCACGGGTCCACAGACTGCCGCGGGGAGGCACTGGCGCTGAGTGATCGCCAGCAGGTCGTCCCTCCGCCTCCCCGCGGCTTCCCCTTCCAACCACAGACCAGCTCGACGCATGACCCGAACCGAACCGAAGGAGCGTCACCATGAACGACTACATCAGCGGCATCCACCACCACGGAGCCCATCAGGGTGAGTACGTCACCCACCACGACCACCCCGTCACCATCGACGCCGTCCACGGCGCCCGCATCCTCGACTCCCGCGGCTACCCGACCGTCCGCGTGTCCCTCGAGCTCGACGACGGCCGCACCGTCACCGGGGACGCCCCCGCGGGCGCATCCACCGGCGCCCACGAAGCCGTCGAGCTCCGCGACGGCGGTTCCGCGTTCGGCGGCCGCGACGTCACCCAGGCGCTCCACCTGATCGACACCGACATCTCAGGGCTCCTCACCGGCCGGTCGTGGTCGGCGATCGGGCAGATCGACGCCGCCCTTGCCGAACTCGACGGCACCACCGGGTACCGCCGGCTCGGCGCGAACAGCGTTGTCGCCACCTCGATCGCCGCATCCAGGGCCCTCGCCCATGCCGCGGACCTCCCGCTCTGGCAGTGGATCGCTGAGATCACCGGCTCGACGCCGCGGATGCCGGTCCCGCACTTCAACGTCCTCAACGGCGGCGCGCACGCAGCGAACGAGCTGGACTTCCAGGAGTTCATGATCGCTCCCGTCAACGCAGGCTCGATGGCAGACGCCGTCCGAATCGGCGCAGACGTGTACCACGCTCTCGCGGCGCTGGTTCGGGACCGGTTCGGCAGCCTCGGCCTCGGCGACGAGGGCGGTTTCGCACCGTCGATCGCTGCGCCCGAGGAAGCGCTCGACCTGCTCGTCGACGCGATCCGTACCGCCGGCTACGAGCCGGGCGTCGATCAGGTGGCGATCGCGCTCGATCCGGCCGCGAACGAGTTCTCCCAGGGCGACGGCTCCTACCGGGTGCTCAACGACAGCCTCGACCGGGACGGGCTGGTCGACTACTACCGGCACCTCATCGACACGTATCCGATCCGGAGCATCGAAGACGCGTTCGCGGAAGACGACCATGAGGGGTTCCGCCGCATGCAAGCGGCGCTCGGCGACCGGATCCAGATCGTCGGCGACGACCTCTACGTCACCGACCCACAGCGGATCCGCGACGGCGGCGAGCAGCAGCTGACGAACGCGGCACTGATCAAGCCGAACCAGATCGGGACCGTCTCCCAGACCCTCGGCGCGATCGCCACCGCCAAGAGCATCGGGATGGCCAGCATGGTCTCCCACCGTTCTGGGGAGACCACGGACACGTTCATCGCGGACCTCGTTGTCGGGACCGGCACCGGGCAGATCAAGTCCGGCGCACCCGGCCGCGGGGAACGCGTCGCGAAGTACAACCGGCTCACCGAGATCGCCGAGCAGCACCCGGAGCTGCCCTACGGACTGATCTGACCACCGGTACTCGAGCTGCGAGCAGTGTCCAGGAACGCCGTCACAGCGGGCCCCGGGCGGCCTGACCAGATCGCTCGCAGCGGCCGGATCAGTGGCGGGCCGAGCAGTAGCGCCCGGACGAGGGCACCGTCTTCGAGGTCAGTGTCGACGGTGCGGAGACTCATCACCGCGGGCGCGATGCCCGCTCGAGCGTTGGCGCGGATGATGCCAGTCGTTTCCAGCACTGCAGCCGGCGGGACCAGGGTCAGACCCGCGTCGTCGAGCCACGCTTCGACCGTGGAGCGGGTGCCGGACCCTTCCTCACGGAGCAGCAGGGGTGTCTCCGCGAGGTCATCCGAGGTGATGGCCGAAGCGCTTGCCCAAGGATGGTGCGGGGCGACGACGACCACGAGTTCGTCCTCATCGACCACCAACGATGAGAGGCCAATCGGCGCAGCAGGAGTCTCCGTGAACCCGACGTCGGCAGCGCCGGAACGGACGAGGTCGGTCACGTCGGCGGAGTTCCCCGCGATCAAACGCACCGACGCATCCGGCGTGGCAGCACGGTGGGTGAGCAGCCATCCGGGCAGCAGGAGTTCGGCGATCGTCTGCGACGCTGCGATCACGAGGGATCCCGCCGGTTCCCGCAGCGCGGCGACGCCTGCTTCAAGCCGCCGGGAGGCCTCCAACACCGGGACGGCGAGACCGAGCACCACCCGGCCGGCGTCGGTCAGCGCGGTCCCGGATGCCGTCCGGTGCGCCAGCGGCTGACCGGTCGCCTGCTCCGCGGCACGCAAGCGCGCAGACACCGCCTGCTGTGTCACCCCCAACACCTCGGCCGCGCGGGTCAACGACCCGGTCTCCGCGACGCGGACGAGGACCTCGAGGGTGTCGAGGTCCAGGATCCGGTCCGTCAACCGCCGCAGTGCCACAAGCAACCATTGTGCCCTGCCAACGAGTCCGCCGTTCCCGAACCACGGGGCACACGCGCACGATGGGTGCATGTCCGCTCACCTCGCCCACGCACCCGCAGCCTCTGAGCACGGTGTGCGCGACCGGCGGCTGTTCCGGGAGCTGGAGCGGCCCGGCCTGATCGTGTCGAACCTGACCCCGAACTGGTTCGCGTCGATCATGGGGACCGGGATCGTCGCCGTCGCGGCCGCGTCGTTACCGCTGCAGTTCCCCGGTCTGCGCACGGCGGCGACGGTCGTCTGGGCGATCGCGGCGGTCCTGCTCGTCGCCCTCACCATCGCGACGGTCCTGCACTGGGTCCGCTACCGGAGCACCGCAGCGAAGCACCACCTCAACCCGGTGATTTCCCACTTCTACGGCGCACCGCCCATGGCGTTCCTCACCGTCGGCGCCGGCACGATCCTCCTCGGCAAGGACTGGATCGGCCTCCCCGCCGCCGTCACCGTCGACTGGGTCCTCTGGACCATCGGCACCATCGGCGGCCTGCTCACCGCGGTCCTGGTGCCGTACCTGGCGTTCACCCGCCACGAGAACACGCCCGAATCCGCGTTCGGCGGCTGGCTGATGCCGATCGTCCCGCCGATGGTGTCCGCCTCGACCGGTGCGCTCCTCCTGCCGTATGCCCCCGCCGGGCAGGCACGGGAGACCCTGCTGTGGTCCTGCTACGGCTTCTTCGGCCTCAGCCTCATCACGTCCCTGGTCGTCATTACGCTGATCTGGAACCGTCTCGCGCAACACAAGGTCGGTGCCGCCGGTATGGTGCCGACCCTGTGGATCGTCCTCGGACCGGTCGGACAGTCCATCACCGCGGTAAACCTCCTCGCATCGAACGCCCCCGCCGTCGTCGACGCGTCGACCGCCCACGCACTGCTGGTCGTGGCGCTGGTGTACGGGTTCGCGATGCTCGGCTTCGCGCTGCTGTGGACCGTCATCGCCCTCGCCATCACCATCCGCACCGCCCGCGAACACCTGCTGTTCAGCCTGACCTGGTGGTCATTCACGTTCCCCGTCGGCACCTGCGTCACCGGCCTGAACGGCCTGGCCCTGCACTCCGGACTCACCGTCGTCGCCGTCCTCGCAGTCGTCTACTACGTGGGCCTCGTCGCCGCGTGGATCACCGTTGCCGTCCGCACCTTCCACGGCTCCGTCATCCGCGGCACACTCCTCGCACCACCACAGCCGGCATGAGCACCCCCGACGAACTCGCGGACGAGGTCGCGGACGTTCGATCCCTGAACGCCCTCGCCGAGGCATGGCGCACCGCACCCGACGGTTCACGGCGGTTCGTCCCGAACTTCGACCCGAGATCCGGCGGCACATCCAGCCGCGTCCTGGTCCTCATGCAGTCGCCCGGCCCCCAGACGATCGCCGCAGCGCACACGGCGATCTGCAGCGAGGACAACCCGGGCCCGACCGCGGCCGCGTTCCGCGCAGCCCGCATCGAGTCCGGACTCGCACGCAACGACTACCTCCGCTGGAACCTCATCCCGTGGGAGATTCTCGGCCGCGTCCGACCTGTGGACATCGACGAGGGGCGACACGCCCTCGAAACTCTGCTCAAGGTGCTCCCCGTGCTCGATGCCATCGTCACGTACGGTACCGCCGCCCTCAACGGAGTCATGCGGCACCTCACCCTGGACGAGCACCCCCGACTCGTACCCGTCATCGCGGCACCACACCCCTCTCCGGCCAACGGCCGCCATCGCGCGGAACAACAACGACGTTCCGTCCAAGCGCTCCGGCTCGCGGCGCTGACTCACCGGCTGTAGCAAATACGAACGACTCCGCTACAACTGCCCGTGCCGACGGTTCGGCAGCGTGTGAGGCGGCGTGTCTTGTAACGGAACCCAATCCCGGAATCTACGTGCCGCCACTACCCCTCCTGGTCGAGTTTCGCTACGTTCTCTCCATGGGTCACCTCCTCGGGTACGCGCGCGTGTCCACCACCGACCAGGACGCGTCGCTACAGATCGACGCGCTGGGCGCCGCCGGCTGCTACCGCGTGTTCGTCGACACCATGTCCGGGTCGCTGCAACACCGGCCCGAGCTCGACAAGCTCCTCGACCAGCTCCGCCCCGGCGACACTCTCGTCGTCTGGCGACTCGACCGGCTCGGTCGATCCATCCGGCACCTCATCGACCAGCTGCACGCACTCGCCGAACGCGGCATCGGGTTCCGGTCGCTGCAGGAGACCATTGACACCACCTCACCCGGTGGCCGGCTTGTGTTCCACGTCTTCGCTGCGCTGGCGGAGTTCGAACGGGACCTCATCAAGGAACGCACCAACGCCGGCCTCGCCGCCGCCCGAGCCCGCGGCAGAACCGGCGGCCGACCATCTCGGCTCTCCGCGGACCAGGTGCGCACCGCACGCCGGCTCTACGAACAGCAGGACATGACCGTCGCGCAGATCGGCGATGTCCTCGGCGTCAGCCGCACCACCATCTACCGGACGCTCGCGAAGCACGCCGAACCCGTCGCCCGCCGACGCGCAAAGCCCTCACCGACGATGTAGCCGGTCATGGACGCGAGCGAGCGGTGGCGAATCCTTCGACTGCACGTCGAGGACGCAATCCCGCTTGCCACTCTGGCCCGCAGCACGGGCGTCACCGAGCGCACCCTGCAACGCTGGCTCGCCCGCTACCGGACAGGCGGATACGCCGCCCTCGCCGACGACGCTCGCGCCGACCATGGCGTCCGACGCACAGCACCGGAACTCGTCCGCCTGGTCGAAGGGCTTGCGCTCACCAAGCCGCGGCCGTCGATCGCCACCATTCACCGTCAGGTTGGCGTCCACTGCGCTGAACGGGGACTGCCGTCGCCGTCGTACTCCGCCGTGCGGTCGATCGTGAACGGGCTCGATCCCGGAATGGTGACGCTCGCACTCGAGGGGCCAGCGTCATACCGTGACAAACACGAGCTGCTGCTCCGACGTCGCGCGGACCGCCCGAACGCGATCTGGCAGGCGGACCACACGATGCTTGACCTGCTCATCGTCGGGCCCAACGGCAAGCCCGCACGGCCGTGGTTGACGGTGATCCTCGACGACTACTCCCGCGCGATCTGCGGGTACATGGTGTTCCTCGGTGCCCCGTCAGCGGCGAACACCGCGCTCGCGCTGCGCCAAGCGATCTGGCACAAGCCGGAACCGGACTGGCCCGTCTGCGGGATCCCGGACGTGCTCTACACGGACCACGGGTCCGACTTCACCAGCCATCGTCTCGGCGACACCGCCGCTGTGCTGCACCTCCGCATCATCCACTCGCAGGTCGCCCGGCCCCAGGGGCGCGGGAAGATCGAGCGGTTCTTCGGCACGATCAACACCGAACTGCTCCCAACGCTCCCCGGCCATTTCGCAGCCGGATCCTCGGCGCCGACGCCGGCGCTGGATCTCGGCGGCGTCGACAGTGCCATCAGCACGTTCATCCGCAGCTACAACGCCCGCACCCACCGCGAGCTCCGGACGAGCCCACTGCACGCGTGGATTGCAGACGGGTGGCTGCCACGGCTCCCGGAGTCCCTTGAACAGCTCGACGGGTTCCTGCTCACCGTCCCCACGACGCGGGTCGTGCAGCGCGATGGCATCCACTTCGAGGGCCTCCGCTACACCGCGGCCACTCTCGCGCCGTTCGTCGGTAGCACCGTGAGTGTCCGGTACGACCCACGCGACGTCACCGAGATCCGCGTCTTCCACCGCGACGTGTTCCTCTGCACCGCGATCAGCACCGAGCACCAGACCGAGACGATCAGCCTCAAGCAGATCCAAGCCGCCAGGAACGCTCACCGCCGGGCTTTACGCGGGCAGATCCACGAACGCATCGCGATCGTCAATCCCAAACTCGACGACACCACCACACCGGCAGCCGTCGAGACGGATCGGCCGCGACTGAAGACCTACGAGGAGGACCGGTCATGACGAGCCAGTTCATCGTCACCAAGGAGCACCGCCGGTTCGCAGAGTTTGCCGACGCGGTCCGGAAGCAGAACACCATCGGCGTCTGCTTCGGGCCCGCCGGCGTCGGCAAGACCCTCTCAGCGCGCCGCTACGCGCACTGGGACAGCATCGGCCCGTTCATCGCCAGGTGGGCCGCACGCAGTGAAGACGACACCAAGATCTATGCCGCGGCCCACCGCGCCCGGACCGTCTTCTACACGCCCGAGGTCTCCGCGACGATGCGCGCCCTGCAAGAGGACCTCCGGCACGACATGATCCGCACCGAACGCTGCATCGAGGAACACCTCGTCCTCCACGGCGGCCACGTCGACCACGCGCACGGCCCCAACCCGTCACTGCTCGAGCTGATCATCATCGATGAGTCCGAACGCCTCACCGGCAACGCCATCGAGTGGCTCCGCGACCAGTACGACCGAACAGGCATCGCGATGATCCTGATCGGCATGCCCGGCATCGAGAAGCAGTTCACTCACTACCCACAGCTCTACAGCCGACTCGGGTTCGCCCACCAGTACCGCCCCCTCGGCCACGACGAGCTGCTGTTCGTCCTCGAACGTCAATGGCGCAAGCTCGGCAAGACCCTCGACCCCGACGACTTCACTGACGCGCAAGCCATCGCCGCCGTCGAACGCATCACCCGCGGCAACTTCCGTCTCCTCGAACGTCTCCTCCCACAGATTCAACGTGTCCTGAAGATCAACGAGCTCGACGTCATCACCAACGACGTCGTCGAAGCCGCCCGCAGCACCCTCGTCATCGGCACCACCTAACCCGACACGGAACGCAGCGAAAACCGCGACACAGAGCGAAGCTGCTCACACGGGACACTCGGCGCCGCGGATTTTCGCGGCGCTCGGCGTCGTATCTGTGTGTGCCGGTAAGCGATCCCCTTACGGGACGCCTGCTACCCATAGCGCTATGTCACTTGACCGACCAAACGTTTGGTCGGTACTCTCGGGGCATGGCAAAGACGACCGAGCAGCTGCTCGATGATGCGATCGCCGTGCTGCGGCGCGGTGGCGTGGTGACGATCGATTCCGTCGCCTCCGAAGCAGGCATGAGTAAGGCGGGGGTGGTGCATCACTTCTCCTCGAAGGAGGCGCTGATGGTCGGCGTCGTCAATCGGGTGATGGACCTCTGGGAGGGACAGCTCGCCGCGACGATCGGGGAGGTCACCGATCCGGTCGAGCGGCTGCGCGCGTATGTGGACTTCGAGGTGCTCTCCGATTTCGACGGGGGCGATCTCGCGCTGCTCGCGGATGTGAAGCTGCGCGACACTCTCGCCGCCCAGTGGCGGGAGCGCCTGCGGCCCTGGTTCGGGGAGGACGCACCCGGCGACGCTGGCCAGAAAGCCGCGTTGCAGTCGGCGCGTCTGATCGCTGACGGCGCCTGGACCGACCAGGCGCTCGGACTTCTGAGCATGACCGGTGAGCAGCGTGCACTCGTGCGCGGCATCGCCCAACGACTGATCGATGAAGGAGTACAGAAATGAAGTGGGTGTTCCTCGCCGGGGCGATCGCGCTCGAGGTGACAGGCTCCCTGTCACTGAAAGCTGCCGTCGACGCCCCCGGATTCTTCGCGCTCGTCGCGGTCGGCTACATCGGAGCGTTCACGCTCCTGGCCGGCGCGCTCAAGCAGGGCATGCCCCTCGGCGTCGGGTACGGCATCTGGGGAGCCGCCGGAGTGGCCCTGACCGCGATCCTCTCCGCAGTCATCTTCGGAGAGCCGCTGACCGCGCTGATGACCCTCGGCATCGCCGTCGTCATCGGCGGGGTCCTGTGCGTCGAGCTCGGCTCGCAGGCCGCGACGAAGAAGCGTGAAGGGACCGTCTGATGGCCTACCTGTTCCTCATCATCGCGATCATCTTCGAGGTCGCCGGCGCCCTCTCGCTGCGCATGGCGACCTCCGGCTCCAAGAAGAAGGGCCTGTGGCTGCTCGCCGTCCTCGGCGGCTACGGCATCGCGTTCTTCGGCATCACCATGGCCCTCGTGGAGGGCCTGGCCCTCGGAGTCGCCTACGGCATCTGGGCCGCGTCCGGTGTCGCGCTCACCGCGGTCCTCAGCCGCATCCTCTTCAAGGAACCGCTGACCAAGGTGATGGCGGCCGGTATCGGCCTGATCATCGTCGGGGTGCTCATGATCGAGCTCGGAGCCGCGCACTGACCCCCGCGCCGGTGGCCGCCGATCCATCTCAGGCGCGATCCGCGGCCGCCGGCGCCTCAGAGCCTGCGGCGGCACGATGTCCAGACGACGCGCCCCGTCTCTCTAGCCAGTTCCGCCTCGCAGCTACGCTCACCTCATGACCCGGATGAGCGTGCTCGAGGCCTGGACCTGGATCAACGAGTACGGCAGCGCGATCGGCGCCGTCGCCGGCGTTGTCGCCGCGCTCGTCGCGATCATCGCGCTCATCTCCGCCGCCCTGGACAGCAAAGCCCGATCCCAGCCGATGATCGCCGCCGAGTTCCGCCCCGCGGTCGATAGCGACTCCTCCATCGACTTCATCATCACCAACCTCGGACCGACCCCCGCGCGAGACATCACCGTCACCTTTAATCCGCCCATAGTCATCCCCGACGACTCCGACCGGCTCCTCGCGCCCTACCTCGTCAAGCGCTACGAACGCCCCATCCCGGTTCTTAACCCGGGCCAGATTCTCTCGAACACCTGGTGGGCCGGCCGCGCCGGCACCGGGAACGAGCTCACAAACCACGAACCGACGCCCGACGAGGTGAACGTCACCAAGATCTATGCCGCGGCCCACCGCGCCCGGACCGTCTTCTACACGCCCGAGGTCTCCGCGACGATGCGCGCCCTGCAAGAGGACCTCCAGCACGACATGATCCGCACCGAACGCTGCATCGAGGAACACCTCGTCCTCCACGGCGGCCACGTCGACCACGCGCACGGCCCCAACCCGTCACTGCTCGAGCTGATCATCATCGATGAGTCCGAACGCCTCACCGGCAACGCCATCGAGTGGCTCCGCGACCAGTACGACCGAACAGGCATCGCGATGATCCTGATCGGCATGCCCGGCATCGAGAAGCAGTTCACTCACTACCCACAGCTCTACAGCCGACTCGGGTTCGCCCACCAGTACCGCCCCCTCGGCCACGACGAGCTGCTGTTCGTCCTCGAACGTCAATGGCGCAAGCTCGGCAAGACCCTCGACCCCGACGACTTCACTGACGCGCAAGCCATCGCCGCCGTCGAACGCATCACCCGCGGCAACTTCCGTCTCCTCGAACGTCTCCTCCCACAGATTCAACGTGTCCTGAAGATCAACGAGCTCGACGTCATCACCAACGACGTCGTCGAAGCCGCCCGCAGCACCCTCGTCATCGGCACCACCTAACCCGACACGGAACGCAGCGAAAACCGCGACACAGAGCGAAGCTGCTCACACCGAACTGAACCCACTCTGACGTGATCCTCTCGTGGGGGCGGGGGGCGTGTAAAGGGGTATACCCCCTTGGACAGCCTGCTTCTCGACGGGGGCGGCACCGATGCGCAATGAAGGTGAGGACGATTCATCCTCGAGTCGCGCTCGGCACCAGCCAGATGGCAGCCGCATCCGTCTCGATGAGTTCCACGGGCCCGACTGCGACCACGCGCAGTCGGGAGTGGCCCGCCTCGGTCACCTCGACGACAGTGCCGGGAACGAGTCCGGCCTGCTGGAAGCGGACCAGACGCTGCGGGTCGGCGTCGGAGATGCGTAGGACCCGGTAGAACCCCGGCTCGGCCACGTCCAGGCGGACCGCGTGGGCTGGCTGTGCCCGCTGCCCTTCGGGAGTGGGAATGGGGTCGCCGTGGGGATCGCGCGTGGGGCGGCCCAGCATCTGGTCGATCCGCTCGATCAGCTCGTCGGAGGCGGCGTGCTCGAGTCGTTCGGCTTCCGCGTGGACTTCGTCCCAGGAGTAGCCCAGGGTCGCGGCGAGGAAGCTTTCCAGCAGCCGGTGTCGGCGCACCATCGCGATCGCGTGCTCGCGTCCCTTCCCGGTGAGGGTCACGGGCTTGTAGGGCTGGTACTCGACCAGGCCCTGAGCTGCCAGGCGCTTGACCGTCTCGGTGACGTTGGGCGCGGTGGTGCCCATTCGTGCGGCCAGGCTATTCGTGCTCAGCGGCGCGTCTCCCCACTCCGTGGCAGACCAGATTGCCTTGAGGTAGTCCTGGGCCACCGGAGTGATCTCGTCAAGGCTCATGGCCTGCACGATAGCGGGGCCTCCTTCACTCCTGCCCGGTCAACGTCAGCCACAGCAGCACGGCGTTCAGGGCCACGATCAGAGCCACGACCACCCATGCCGCCGTCTGCAGGGGCGCGGAGTTCACGTGTCGGCCCATCACGGCCCGGGCGCCGGTCAGGCGGACTAGGGGGATCATGGCGAAGGGGATGCCGACACTGAGCAGCACCTGGGAGAGGACGAGCGCCCAGGTGGGATCCACCCCGGAGGCGATGACCAACAGCGCGGGGATCAGCGTGAGCACCCGTCGCACCATCTGAGGGATGCGCCAGTGCAGCAGCCCGCCCATGATCTCCGACCCCGCATAGGAGCCCACCGCGGTGGAGGCCAGCCCGGAGGCCAGCAGGCCGACGCCGAAAAGGACACCCACCGTGGGGCCCAGCGCGGCCGTAATCGCCGCATGGGCACCTTCGATGCTGTCCGTCCCGGAGACCCCGGAGAGGTTGGCCGCCGCCAGCAACAGCATCGCGATGTTCACCGACCCTGCCACCAGAAGGGACAGTCCCACATCCCACCGGGTGGCCCGCAGCAGCCCGCCAAGCGTGGCCGGATTGGTGTGGGCTCCCTGGTGGCGGTCGCGCGCCAGAGCTGAGTGCACATAGATCGCGTGGGGCATCACTGTGGCCCCCAACATGCCGGCCGCCAAGAGCACGGTCTGGGTTCCCTCGAACCGGGGGGCCATGCCCGCCACGGCCTCACCCCAGGAGATGGGCCCGTAGAACAGCCCCGAGACGAACCCGAGGGTGATCACGGCCAGCAGGCCCACGACGACGAACTCGAAGGGCCGCTGCCCGCGCCGGGACTGCACACCCAGCAGGATCATCGAGACCACCCCGACGATCACCCCGCCGGCCAGCAGGGGGATGCCGAAGAGGATGTGCAGAGCGATGGCCCCTCCGATCACCTCGGCCAGATCCGTGGCGGCGGCCACGATCTCCGCCTGCACCCAGTACGCCAGACGCCGCCCGCGCGGCATCCGGTGTCCCAGCAGCTCGGGCAGCGAGCGGCCGGTGACGAGCCCGAGCTTCGCTGAGAGGTACTGCACAAGCATGGCCATCAGGTTCGCTGCGACCAGCACCCAGACCAGCAGATATCCGTACTGGGCCCCGGCCGTCAGGTTCGCCGCGACATTGCCGGGGTCCACATAGGCCACCGCCGCCACGAAGGCTGGTCCCAACAGCCGCACTCCCTGACGACTTGGCCGATCCGATCCGACGGCCATCCGGAGCTCGCGTGACGATGCAGGCATAAGATTTAATATAGCTGAACTCTTGGGGCGCCGGCCCTACGCTCACACAGGACGCGGACCGGCGTCCAAGCGAGTTGCGGGCTCAACCCTTCTTGCCGCGGTTGCGGTAGGCGTCCATGACCTCGACCGGGATGCGTCCGCGGTCCTTGACGTCGAACCCGTTCTCCACGGCCCACAGCCGCACGGTAGAGGCATCCACGCCGGAACCCGAGGAACGGCGAGCCGGGGTCCGCCCGGTGGACGCGGCGCGGCCGGCCGGCCGGGCGACGTCGGTGAACTTCTTCAGCCGGTCCTGGAACTCGGCCATGATCGCGTCCAGCTCGGCCCGGTGCTCCTTGGACAGGTCGATCTCGTAATCACGCCCCGCCACGGAGAAACGCACCGCCTCAGCAGGGGTCGAGCCGTCGAAGTCATCGGCCACGGTGGAGATGATCGCCATTGTCTTTCCTTTCACGAAATGGATTCTTTCCTGATGAACGTATTCCCTTATAAAGTGGACGTCAAATTCCACCCCACCCCCGAGAACGCTCACCGTAATTCCTGGGCGGATCGGAAGACGCCGTGATAGGCGACACCAGCCCGGGCCTTACCCGGCGCTGTTCACCTCGTGGGATCCTGTCCCCAAGAAGTCCGCCTCCGACACCGGGAATCTCCGCCTTCCAGACGAAGGGATCCCCATGCCCCGCAGAGACTCACACCAAGACCTCCGCCAGAAGCTCGAGGCGGTGGAGACGAAGATCTCCCACCACCTCTTTCAGTCACCGGGCATCGCAGAATCCCTGCGCATCGTGGACCAGTCCACGGGAAAGGAGGCCGACGCCGTCGATGCCGTCCTCACATCGCGCGGCCCGGCCTGAAAGAGCTGGGGGCGGAGGCAGCTTCGTACGGCAACCGCCTGGCCAGTCTCGGAGCGAGAATCACTCTCGAGCTCACTGAGGGGGCCAACCCCGAGCTGCACGTGCACGCGCCGTTCTACTCTCGCGCCATCCCTGTCCATCAGATCGCCACGATCACCTGCGGACCCGACGACGGCATGAACCATGGCCTGCTCAACTGGTTCGTCACCGGGCTGGCCACCTCCCCAGACGGGCTGCGGATCAACAACGGAGGCCAGGCCCACATCGACATGAGCACCACTGAGGGGCTGCGCTCTGTCGTGGTCGTCGACGACCTCAGTCAGACCGAGCAGCTCATATGTGCCGTGCGGACGACTTGCTCGCGTTGAGCCCGCCCAAACGGTCGTTTGTGGCGAGGGACCCCGCCATGCGCCGTGCGCGCCACATCCGACCCTGTCCGCCCGCCACATGACTCGCCACAACCGACCCGCCAGAGCGGCAGCCGCCCGTACGTTTCTGGCGGGCCCTGGGGCGCGCGGGAGCGCCCACCGGGACACCCAGATTTCACGCCGACCGGATCCCGCCTGATATGCGAAGAGTTCACCGCGCGTCGTGTGAACTCTTCGCTGC
Source organism: Micrococcus sp. 2A (assembly GCF_039519235.1). Classification (NCBI taxonomy): domain Bacteria; kingdom Bacillati; phylum Actinomycetota; class Actinomycetes; order Micrococcales; family Micrococcaceae; genus Micrococcus; species Micrococcus sp. 2A. Next base: position 141,514 of record NZ_CP154351.1, read on the forward strand.
ATCTCGACACCTGCACGACGTCCCCGGCGAGGACGCCCACGTCGGGCCCGTCAGCCACGACGGCACCCGCGCGATCCTGACCCGCACCCCGGACTCCACGCCGGACTCGGCCGTGGCGCCCCAGCTCTTCCTCCTGGACACGGCCACCGGCGAGACCACCCCGCTCGCCCACGGCTGGGATCGCTGGGCCGACGTCGTCGCGTGGCTGCCGGACGACTCCGCCGTCATCGCGCTCGCGGACTCCGACGGCCGCCGCCCGGTCTTCCGCATCGACGTCGCCACCGGCGAGGTCACCCAGGTGACCCACGCGGACGAGGCGTGGTCCGACATCGTGCTCTCCCCGGACGGGACCACGGCGTACGGCGTGCGCTCCTCCTACCTCTTCCCGCCTGAGGTGGCGCGCCTGGACCTCGTCACGGGCGAGGCCGAGCGCCTGCGGAACCCCGCGGAGCGCCCGGAGATCCCGGGCCGCCTCGAGGACGTCGAGGCCACCGCCGACGACGGCGCGCGCGTGCGCGGCTGGCTCGCCCTGCCCGAGGGTGCGGCCCCCGACGGCGGCCACCCGCTGCTGCTGTGGATCCACGGCGGCCCGCTCGGCTCGTGGAACGCGTGGAGCTGGCGCTGGACGCCGTGGATCGCGGTGGCCCAGGGCTACGCGGTGCTCATGCCGGACCCCGCGCTCTCCACGGGCTACGGCCAGGAGTTCGTCCAGCGCGGCTGGGGCCGCTGGGGTGCCGAGCCGTTCACGGATCTCATGGCCATCACGGACGCCGTCGAGGCGCGCGCGGACATCGACGCGACCCGCACCGCCGCGATGGGCGGCTCCTTCGGCGGCTACATGGCCAACTGGGTCGCCGGGCACACGGACCGCTTCCGGGCGATCGTCACCCACGCGTCGCTGTGGGCGCTGGACGGCTTCGGCCCGACGACGGACGCCGCCTTCTACTGGGCGCGCGAGATGAGTCCGGAGATGCAGGAGGAGAACTCGCCGCATCGGTTCGTGGGGGACATCGTCACGCCGATGCTCGTGATCCACGGGGACAAGGACTACCGCGTGCCGATCGGGGAGGGGCTGCGCCTGTGGTCCGAGCTGCTCGCGAAGTCCGGGCTGCCCGCGGCGGAGGACGGCTCCACCGTTCACCGCTTCCTCTACTTCCCGCAGGAGAACCACTGGATCCTCGCGCCGCAGCACGCGAAGGTCTGGTACGAGGTGGTGCTCGGCTTCCTCGGGCAGCACGTGCGCGGCGAGGACGCGCCGGCGGTGCCCGATGTGCTGGGGCTGGGGCGGCCGACGGCGGGCTGACCCTGCTCAGCCGGAGGCCGGGCCGGCGTCCCGGATTCGTCGCGCTGGGCGGCCGGTGGCCGGGCCGGCGTCACGCGGGCAGGGGAATGGGAGGGTCCGCTCCCTCCGCGCAGAAGGAGGAACCCCATGACCTCCCGGATCCCCTCCTCCCCGCCCGGCCCCCTGTGCCGCTCGCGGAGGCAGGCACACACGCCGCTTCCCCATGTCGTAGCGGCGTGTATGCCTGCCTCCCGATGAGGGGCCCGCGTTGCCCCGGTCACACCTGGCCGGATGGAACGGGCGGCATGACCTCGCCCGCGGCGCCGTGGCCCTCGCGGCCGCCGTCGCCGTGAGCGCCCCGCTGGCCGCCCCGCCCGTCGCCGCTCCCTCCTCCCAGGCCCCGGCCCACGCCGCTCACGCCCAGATGGCCGAGAAGGAGGAGCACCCGGGCCAGGGCAGGGGCCACGGCATCCGCCGCGGGCGCTGACTCCCTTCAGGCCAGGGGGCGGCGCGCGGCAGACGCGGCGTGCCGCCCCTCGCCGTCAGCGGAGGATGATTCCGCGTCGGGGAGCCCTTCCCGCTTCCTTCGGGACCCCCTAGGCTGACCGCAAGTCGTCGCATCCGCGTCAATGGGCGGGCACGACGTGAGCAGAACAAAGGAAGGGAAGTCATGGCGAACAAGAACAACACGTCGCACAACGCCCAGAACGGCGCCCACGCGCCGCAGGGCGAGGACTCGGCCGCCAAGGGCAGGGCCGAGGAGACCGCCGCCGAGGCCAAGGGCCAGGCGAAGAACGTCGCGCAGGACGCCAAGGGCGCCGCGCAGGACCTGGCGCAGACCGCTCAGCATGAGGCCGGCGAGGTCAAGGACGCCGCCGTGCAGCAGGTCAAGTCCCTCGCGGGCACCGTGCAGGAGCAGGTGACCGGCCAGGTCGGCACCCAGCACGAGCGCCTCGCCACCCAGGCCCGCTCCGTCACGGACGACCTGCACCGCGTCCTCTCGGGCCAGCAGCCCGAGTCGGACGTGGTCCGCCAGGCCGTCACCGCCGTCGCCGACCGCGCCGAGTCCCTGACCCAGCGCCTCGAGACCTCCCAGCCCCAGGACCTCCTGCGGGACGTGCGCGGCTTCGCCGCCCGCAAGCCCGGCACCTTCCTCGCCGTCGCCCTGGGCCTCGGCGTGGTGGCCGGCCGCCTGACCCGCGGCATGCGCGACGCCGAGCAGCCCGAGCTGACCTCAGGCCGCGACGACCGTGCCCCCCAGCACCGTCGCGAGATGGAGCCCACGGGCGTGCAGGGCGATGTCGCCCCCCACCACATCTCCTCCAGCATCCCGGCCCACACCGGCGACGACGCCCCCCGCGACTCGGACCTGCCCCGCGGCACCATGCCCGTGCCGCAGGTCGACCCGGTGACCGGGATGCCCGTCTCCGCCACGGATCCGTTCGACCAGACCCTTCCCGGGGGCCGCGCATGAGCACGGCCCACGAGACGCACGGACCCGCTCCCGCGGCCGGCAGCACCACCACGGGACACATCGCCGGGGCCCACACCCCCGCGCCGACGCAGGCGGAGGCCCGCGCCGAGCACGAGTCGCTCGGCGAGATGTTCACCTCGTTCTCCGCGAAGCTCTCCACGCTGGTGAGCCAGGAGATCGCGCTGGCCAAGGCCGAGGCCACCGACTCGGCCAAGAAGGCGGGCAAGGGCGCCGGAATGCTGGCGGGCGCTGCCGTCGCCGGCTTCTTCGTGCTGATGTTCCTCTCGATGGCCCTGATGTACGGGCTCGGCGCGCTCATGCCCCTCGGCTGGGCGGCGCTGATCGTGGCCGTCCTGTGGGGCATCGCCGCCGCTGTGCTGGCCTCCATGGGCAAGAAGCACCTCGACAAGATCAAGGGTCTTCCCCAGACCCAGCAGACGCTTCAGGAGATCCCCGAGACCCTGAACCCCGCGAAGGAGACGCGATGACCACGAGCAACAACCCCGATGAGATCCGCGCCGAGATCGAGCGCACCCGCTACGAGCTGGGCCAGGACGTCGACGCGCTGGCCGAGAAGGTCAGCCCCACCAAGGCCGTGAGCCGCCAGACCGAGCGCGTGAAGCACGGCGTGAAGGACGGCCTGCAGTCCGTCAAGGAGAACATCATGGGCACGCCCGACCACCACACCTCCCCGTCCGCCACGGACCGAGCCCGCTACGCGGCCGCGGACGCGCGCGGCACCGCCCATGACGTGGCCGACCAGGCTCGTGGCACTGCCCACGACGTGGCGGATCAGGCCCGTGACTGGGCAGACGACGCCCAGCACGCCGTCCGCCAGGCTCCGGCCCAGGTGCGCGGCCGCACCGCCGGCAACCCCCTCGCCGCCGGCCTGATCGCCTTCGGCGCCGGCATGCTGGTCAGCGCGCTCATCCCGGCCTCCGAGGTCGAGCAGCGCGCCGCCGAGCGCGTGAAGGACCATGCCGCCCCGCTGGTGGACCAGGCCAAGCACGTCGCGCAGGAGATGGGCGAGGACCTCAAGCCCCTGGCCCAGGACGCCGCGCAGTCCGTCAAGGATGCCGCCGCCGACGCCGCCGACCACGTGAAGGCCGAGGGCGCCGACAAGGCCCAGGGCCTGAAGGCGGAGACCGCCGACGCTGCCCAGCAGGTCAAGGGGACCGCCAAGAACGCCTGAGTCGCGTTCCACACCACCCCGCGCAGAGGCCTCCGTCGACCACATGTCGGCGGGGGCCTCTGCGCGTCCGCGCCGGGCGGGCGGGCTGTCCGGCCTCCAGCCCCGCCGCTCGCGCCCCTAGACTCGCCTGCGTGAACGCCGCGTCTCGCCCCTCCGCACCGACCGCCTCCGCGCTGCCCGCCTCTGCACCGTCCGGCGCCTCCGCGCTCACGACGACGAAGCACGCCTTCCGCGCCGGGCTGGCCGCCGCCGTCGATCGCGCCGAGGACGCCGGAGCCGCCGCGGCGACCGTGGGTCTGGTGCCCACGATGGGCGCCCTCCACGACGGGCACGCCGCCCTCGTGCGCCGCGCCCGCGCCGAGAACGACGTGGTCGCCGTCAGCATCTTCGTGAACCCCCTGCAGTTCGGGGACCCGGCGGACCTGGAGCACTACCCCCGCACGCTCGAGGCGGACCTGGAGCTGCTCGCCGAGGCTGGAGCGGACGTGGTCTTCGCGCCCAGCACGGCGGAGATGTACCCCGGCTTCCCGGACGCCCCCCTCGTCCGGGTGACGGCGGGCCGGATGGGGACCGTCCTCGAGGGCGCGTCCCGCCCGGGGCACTTCGACGGCGTGTGCACCGTGGTGGCCACGCTCTGGAACCTCGCCCGCCCGCCGCGTGGGGGCGTGCTGCGCAGCTACTTCGGCCAGAAGGACGCCCAGCAGGTCGCCGTGCTGCGGCGTCTCGCCCACGACCTCGACGTCCCCGTGGAGGTGCGGGCCGTCCCGATCGTCCGCTCCGCGGAGGGGCTGGCGCTCTCGAGCCGCAACGCCCGCCTCTCGGACGAGGAGCGCGTCTCCGCCCTCGTGCTCAGCCGGGCGCTGCGCTCCCTCGCGGAGGCTGCGGACGAGGAGACGGTGATCGACGTGGAGGCGGCGCGCCAGATGGTCCGGGACGAGCCCGGAGTCACCCTCGACCACCTCGTGGTGGTGGACCGGGGGACCCTCGAGGAGCTCGGTGCGGAGCTGCTGTGCCAGCCGCTGCGCCGGGACGCCCTCGCGCTCGTGGCCGCGCAGGTGGGCCCCGTGCGCCTGATCGACAACATGGTGCTGTCCGCCCCGGGCGCCTCGCCGGCCGCATGAACCGCGCCGAGCTGTCCGCCCTGTTCGAGGCCCACCCCACCGCGCTGGCCGAGGGCCTGCTCGGCTGCCGCCTCACCGTGGCCGCAGCGGACGGCGCGGTGACCGTGCGCCTCACGGAGACGGAGGCCTACGGGGACGCCGGCGTCGACCCGGGCGCCCACTCGTTCCGCGGGCGCACCGAGCGCAACGCGGCGCTGTTCGGGCCCGTGCGTCACACCTACGTGTACCTGAACTACGGCATCCACAAGTGCCTGAACTTGGTGGGCCACCCCGCGGACCAGGCCGGCGGCGTCCTGCTGCGTGCCGGGGAGGTCGTGGACGGGCGGGGGCTCGCCGTCGGACGCCGCGGCCGGGACACCGCCGTGAAGCTCCTCTCCGGCCCCGGCAACCTGGGCCAGGGGCTGGGCATCACGCTCGCGATGGGCCACGCGCCCGTGGAGCTTGTCGACGACGCCCCGCCCGCCGACTCGGTCTCCCTCGCCGAGGGACCGGCCGCAGACCAGACGATCGCGGCCCCGGGCGCGCCCGCCGACGCCGTGCGTCCGGCCCGCTTCCTCCTCGCGCCCCCGCCGCCGGGGCAGAGCCGCGCCGAGGTGCGGCGCGGTCCGCGCGTCGGGGTGTCCGGGGAGGGCGGGTCCGTGCGCTTCCCGTGGCGCTTCCACCTCGCGGGCGAGGCCAGCGTGTCGGCCTACCGGGCCGGCCGGAACGTGCCGCCCGCCGGGCCGTCCGCGCCGTCCGCGCCGTCCGCGGGGAACTGACGGGGGGCGGGGAACTGACGCGGGGCGGGCAGGCCTTGCCGCCCGCCCCGCGTCAGCGCCTACGGTGAGGGCATGAACAAGAACGAGACGCCCCAGGGCGAGAAGCAGATCACCGTCACCCGCACCATCGACGCCTCCGCCAAGGACATCTTCGACGTGCTGACGCTGCCGTCGAACCACTCGACGTTCGACGGCTCCGGCATGGTGCGCGCGGATGACAAGTCCCAGCGCATCCAGAAGGTGGGCGACGTGTTCACCATGAACATGCACGCCGAGCACATGGGCGGGGACTACCAGACCGACAACCACGTGGTGGCCTACGACCAGAACAAGCTCGTGGGCTGGAAGACCGCCCCCGCCGGCACCGAGCCCAAGGGCTGGCAGTGGGTCTACCGGCTCGAGGACAACGGCTCCGGCAGCACGGACGTGTCCCTCACCTACGACTGGACCGCCGTGACCGACCCGGAGCTGCTGGAGAAGAACCTCTTCCCGATGGTCTCCGAGGAGCAGCTGGAGGAGTCCCTCGCGAAGCTGGCCTCGGTCGTCGCCTGAGACCCCCTTCCCCGACGTGCGGCCCGGGCCGGCGGCTAGAGTGCGGAGCAGATCCGCCAGCTGCCCGCCCGGGCCGCTGCTCGTTCTGGACCCAGGAGACGCCGCCGTGACCGCAGACCCCGCCACCGCCCCCTCGCCGCGCGAGGACCTCTACCGCCATGTGAACGGGGAGTGGCTGGCCACCCACGAGATCCCCGCCGACCAGGGCGCGTTCGGCGCGTTCCTGGAGCTGCGGGAGGCCGCCGAGCTCGCGGTGCGCCATCTGTGCGAGGACGCCGTGCGGGAGACGGGGGCGGATGGCCCCACCTCGTCCGGTTCCGAGGAGGACGCCCCCCGCAGGCGCCGGATCGCGGCGCTCTACGCCTCGTTCATGGACGAGGAGACCGTGGAGGCGCGGGGCCTCGAGCCGATCGTGGGAGACCTGGCCGCCATCGAGACGGTCTCCACCGCGGAGGAGCTCCTCACCCTCTCCGGCCTGCTGCAGCGTCAGGGCGTCTCCGGGCTCGTGAACACCGGCGCCCTGAACGACGCGGGCGCGCCGGAGCGCATGCTCCTGCACCTGCTGCAGGGTGGGCTCGGCCTGCCGGACGAGTCCTACTACCGTGAGGAGGCCTACGCGGAGATCCTCGCCCAGTACACGGCGCACGTCGGCACCCTGTTCGCGCTCGCGGGCATCGGCGGCGACGAGGCCGAGGCGGTGGCCGTGGGCGAGCGCGTGGTGGCCCTCGAGGCGCGCATCGCCGCCCTGCACTGGGACGTGGTGCGCAGCCGGGACGCGGTGGCCCGCTACAACCTCATGACCCGCGAGCAGCTCCTGGAGCTCTTCCCGCTCGGCGCCGCGTGGCTCGAGGGCGTGGGCGCCCACGGTGTCCGCGCGGACGAGGTGGTGGTGTGGCAGCCGGACTTCCTCTCCGGCGTCCAGGGCCTCCTGGCGGGTGAGGACGCCGCGGACCTGGAGGACTGGAAGCACTGGCTGGAGCTGCAGGTGCTGCGATCCTTCGCGGCCGTCCTGCCGGACCCGTTCGTGCAGGAGAGCTTCGCCTTCTACGGCCGGCGGCTGGCGGGCAGCGAGGAGGTCCGCCCCCGCTGGAAGCGCGCCGTGGCCTTCGTCAACGGGGGTGTCGGCGACGACGTCGGCCGCCTCTACGTGGCGCGTCACTTCCCCGCCGGCCACCGCGAGGCCATGGACGAGCTCGTGGAGCTGCTGATGGAGGCGTACCGTCGCTCCATCTCCGGGCTGGAGTGGATGGGGGAGGAGACCCGCCAGCGGGCCCTCGAGAAGCTCGCGATGTTCCGGCCCATGGTGGGCTTCCCGGAGACGTGGGTGGACTACTCCGCCCTCGAGGTCGACGCGGGGGACCTGGTGGGCAACAGCCGCGCCCTCGCCGCGTTCGGCTGGGAGCACGACCTCGCCAAGATCGAGGAGGGGCCCGATCCCCGCGAGTGGCACATGACCCCGCAGACCGTGAACGCGTACTACTCGCCTCTCGAGAACGCGATCGTCTTCCCGGCCGCCATCCTGCAGCCCCCGTTCTTCGACCCCGAGCGCTCGATGGCCGCCAATCTCGGCGCGATCGGCGCCGTGATCGGGCACGAGATCGGCCACGGCTTCGACGACCAGGGATCGCAGTACGACGGCGCCGGGCGCCTGCACGACTGGTGGACGCCCGAGGACCGCGAGGCCTTCGCGGACCTCACCGCCCGGCTCGTGCAGCAGTACAGCGCCCTCAGCCCTGCTGAGGCGCCGGACCGCTCCGTGAACGGCGAGTTCACCCTCGGGGAGAACATCGGCGACCTCGGCGGGCTGGGCATCGCCCACCGGGCGCTGGAGATCTGGCGCGATGAACGGGACGGCGCCTCCCAGGACGCCGCGGCGGGCGACCGGGAGTTCTTCGCGGCGTGGGCCGCCGTGTGGCGCCAGCTCACCCGACCGGAGACCATGGTCACCCGCATCGCCTCGGACCCGCATTCGCCCAACGAGTTCCGCTGCAACCAGGTGGCCCGGAACATCGACGCGTTCCACGCGGCCTTCGGCACACGGGAGGGCGATCCCATGTGGCTGGACCCGGAGGACCGCGTCCTCATCTGGTGAGGCCCGGCCCCGCGTGTCGGGGCCGCCCACTCATGACGGCGCCCTCCGCCCCCCTGCTCGGGGGGGCGGGGGGGCGCCGCGCCGTTCAGCGGGTCTCGCGCTCGTCCACGAAGCGCAGGAGCAGGGAGGTGAGGGTGTGGATCTCCTCGAGGTCCCACCGCCGCAGGTCCTGCCGGATCCCGCCCCCGGCCGGCCCGCCGCGGACCTCGTCGAGGCGGGCGCGTCCCTCGTCCGTGGCGCTCAGCAGGGCCGATCGCCGGTCCTGCGGATCCGGTTCGCGCCGCACGAGCCCCTCCGCCTCCAGCTCTCGCGTGAGGCGAGAGACCTGTGCGCGGTCCAGGAGCATGTGCTCGGCCAGCGCCGACGGCGTCAGCGGACCCGTGTGGCAGATGGCCGCGAACGCCTTCATCGCCCCCGGCGACATGCCGGGGCTGAGGGCCTCGGCCTGTCGGGCCAGGATCCTGCGGTGCTGCCGGACGAGGTGGGTGAACGCCCCCTCCAGCTCCTGGACGGCGTCCTCGAAGCCCTCGGGCCCCTGGTCGGCGGGCGCGTGGGGCTCAGCCACGGCGGACCCGCCGGGCCGCGGCCATGCCGAGGCCGGTCAGGACCGCCGCGGCGATCGCGCCGCCGGCCGTCTGCCACACCCGGCGCGCGGAGGCGGCGGGGCGCCGGGAGCTCCTCGCCGCGTGTCGACGTGCGGTCGGTGCCGCAGCGGTGACGCCCCGCTCCGGGGCCGCGGCGGACGGCGTCGTGGCGGGCGCCGCGGGCACCACGGGGATGCCGCCGGTGGCGGGGAGATCCTGCATGCCCGTGGCGGTGCTGACGGTGGCCAGGTCGGCGCGGGAGGCGTCGAGGCGCTCCGTCGTCGTCATGCGGCCCAGCGGGATGTCGGGGAGGAACAGGATCGCGGCCAGCGCCACCACCGCGAGCGGCACGCCCACGAGGAAGGCCTGGGAGATGCCGGTGGCGTAGACGTCCTCGACGATGACGCGCAGCGCGTCCGGCATCTCCGCAACTCGCGGCAGGCCGCCGGACTGCAGGCGCTGGGCCCACTCGGCGCCCGCCGGACCGAGGCCCTGCAGGGCCGCGCCGATGTCCGCGCGGCGCTCGTCGAGCTGCGTGGGCACCACGTTGGCCACCACGGCGCCCATGACGGCGACGCCGATGCTGCCGCCCAGGGAGCGGAAGAAGGTGACGCCGGAGCTGGCGACGCCCATCTGGCGGGGGTCGGTGGTGTTCTGCACGACGAGCACCAGGTTCTGCATCGTCATGCCGACGCCGGCGCCGAGCAGGAACATGTAGACCGACACCAGCCAGAACGGGGTGTCGTAGTGGAGCGTGCCCAGCAGCGCGGTGCCGGCGATGAGCAGGACCGCGCCGACGATGAGCCAGCGCTTCCACACGCCGGTGCGGGTGATGAGGCCGCCGATGACGGTCGAGGAGACCAGCAGGCCCGCGATCATGGGGATCGTCATGAGGCCGGCCTGCGTGGGGGTGGCGCCGCGGGCCAGCTGCATGTACTGCGCCAGGTAGACCGAGGCCCCGAACATGGCGAGGCCCGTGGCGATCGAGGCGACCGTCGCGAGGGTGAAGGTGCGGTCGCGGAAGAGCGTGAGCGGGATGAGCGGCTCGGACACCTTCAGCTCTGTCGCCACGAACAGGGCCGTGGCGACGGCGGCGCCGGCCAGCATCCACGCGGTGGTGGCGCTCGCCCATTCGAACTGGTGGCCCGCGTTGGTGACCCAGATCAGCAGCAGCGCGGTGGCGACGGAGAGGAACACGATGCCCAGGTAGTCGATCGAGACCGTGCGCCGCTCGCGGGGCGGCAGGTGCAGGGTGCGCTGGACCATGACGAGCGCGAGGACGGCGAAGGGCACGGCCACGAAGAAGTTCCAGCGCCAGCCCCACGCATCGGTGATGAGGCCGCCGGCGAGCGGGCCGCCGACGGTGGCCACGGCCATCACCGCGCCGAACAGGCCCATGTACTTGCCGCGCTCACGCGGGCTGATGATGTCCGCCATGATGACGTGGCTGAGGGCGGCCAGGCCGCCGCCGCCCAGGCCCTGGACCACGCGGCAGGCGATCAGGAACGCGGGGTCGGTGGTGAAGCCCGCCGCCGCGGAGGCGGCGACGAAGATGACGAGGGCGAGCTGGAAGAGGACCTTGCGGTTCACGAGGTCGGCGAGCTTGCCCCAGATGGGGGTGGCGATCGCGGTGGCCAGCAGGGCCGAGGTGATCACCCACGTGTAGGCGTTCTGGTCGCCGCCGATGTCGCTGATGATCACCGGCATCGACGTGGAGACCACCGTGTTGGCGATCATGGAGACGAACATGCCGAGGAGCAGGCCGGTGAGGGCCCGCAGGACGACGCGGTGCCGGGCGGCGTCGGCCGCGGCCTGGCCCAGGGAGGGGCCACCCGTGGTCGGCGCGGCCTCGGGGGACGAGACGGAGGTGGAGGTCATGGGATCCTTCGATGGTTGACCGATGACAATGATTGACTTGTGTCAACTATAGAGACCGGGCGCCGGGCGCGGGCCTCCTCGCGGGGTTAGCCTGGTCACGTCCCCCGAGTCGAGAGTGAGCACCCCATGAGCCCCCGCTTCCTGATGATGACCGCCCTGCCCGAGCCCGGACTGGGCATGCTCCGCGACGTCGGCGAGGTGGTGGACGGCGCCGACGTCGGCGGGGACGAGGCCCTCGCCCGGCTGTGCGCCTCCGGGGACTACGACGTGGTCGTGGCCGCGCTCGACCAGAAGTTCACGGCGGAGGTGCTCGCCGACGCGAAGGTCAAGGGCATCGCCAACTACGCCGTCGGGCACAACAACATCGACGTCGCCGCCGCCACCGAGGCGGGGATCGCCGTCGGGAACACCCCGGATGTGCTCACCGAGGCGACGGCGGACATCGCCCTGCTCCTGCTCCTGGGCGTGGCCCGCCGCGCCGTGGAGGGTGAGGCCATGATGCGCGGCGGCCGGTTCGAGGGCTGGCGTGCCGACCTGCTCGTGGGCAAGGACGTGGCCGGAGCGACCCTCGGCCTGGCCGGCTTCGGCCGGATCGGCCGCGCCGTCGCGCGCCGCGGCCTGGCCCTCGGCATGGACGTGGTCTTCGCGCCGCGCCCCCCGGCTCATCGCGAGGTCTCCTTCGCCGAGCTCGGGGAGTTCGCCGGGAAGGTGGAGCAGGTCCGCTGGGAGGAGCTCGTGGAGCGCTCCGACTACCTCTCCCTGCACGTCCCCCTGACCGAGGACACCCGGCACCTCGTGGACGCGGACGTGCTGCGGCGGATGAAGGACGACGCGGTGCTGATCAACACCGCCCGCGGCCCCGTGGTGGACGAGGCGGCGCTCGTGGCGGCCCTGCGCGAGGGCCGGCTCTTCGGCGCCGGGTTCGACGTGTACGAGGAGGAGCCGGCCATGGCCGAGGGCCTCGCGGACCTGAGCAACGTCATGCTCCTGCCCCACCTGGGGTCCGCCACGCGGGGCACGCGCGCCGCGATGGCGGAGCTGACCGCGCGCAACGCCATCGGCATGGCCACGGGCGGTGAGATCCCGGCGCTCGTGAACCCGGAGGCGCGCCGCTGAGCGACAGTAGACTGGACGACTGTGACCTCCCAGAACTCCACGCCCTCGCAGCCCGCCGCCGTCGACCACCACGACCAGCAGGCCGTCCGCGCCGCCAAGCGCGAGCAGCTGCTGGCCGCGGGCCGCGAGGCCTACCCGGTCCAGGTGCCCCGCACGCACTCCCTCGCCGCCGTCCGGGCCGAGTTCGACGGCAAGCACGAGGCCGGGTGGGAGGAGGGACCCGAGGTCTCCGTCACCGGCCGCGTGGTGTTCCTGCGCAACACGGGCAAGCTGTGCTTCGCCACGCTGCAGGAGGCCGGGGAGACCGGCGCGGCCGTGCGCCTGCAGGTCATGGTGTCCCTGGCCGAGGTGGGCGAGGAGTCCCTGGCCGAGTGGAAGAAGGCCGTGGACCTCGGCGACTTCCTCTCCGTCACCGGGCGCGTGATCGTCTCGCGCCGCGGCGAGCTGTCCATCCAGGCCACCGCATGGGAGATGGCCTCGAAGGCGCTGCGTCCGCTGCCCGTGCTGCACGCCGACCTCAACGAGGAGACCCGCGTGCGCCAGCGCTACGCGGACCTGATCGTGCGCGACGAGGCCCGCGAGATGGTCTACCGGCGCGCCAAGGTCACGGCCGCCGTGCGCCGCACGCTCGAGGGCCACGGCTACGTGGAGGTGGAGACCCCCATGCTCCAGCTCGTCCACGGCGGCGCCCAGGCCCGCCCGTTCGAGACGCACCTCAACGCGTTCGACCAGCCGATGACGCTGCGCATCGCCACCGAGCTCTACCTCAAGCGCGCCGTGGTCGGCGGGATCGAGCGCGTCTACGAGATCGGCCGGGTGTTCCGCAACGAGGGCGTGGACTCCACGCACTCCCCTGAGTTCACCACCCTCGAGTCCTATGAGGCGTGGGCGGACATGCACGTGATGGCCGAGCGCATGCAGGAGATCATCCTCAACGCCGCGGACGCCGTGGGCGCCGGTCGGCGCCTCGAGACCGCCAAGGGCGTCATCGACCTCGACGGCGAGTGGGCGTGGGTCTCCGTGTACCCGGGCCTGTCCGAGGCCGTGGGCCGGGAGGTCACCCCGGAGACCGACGCCGAGACCCTGCGCGCGATCGCCGCGGAGCACGCGGTCAAGGTGGACCCGAAGTGGGACGCCCAGAAGCTGGTGATCGAGCTCTTCGGCGAGATCGTGGAGCCCACCCTGATGAACCCCACGTTCGTGTACGACTATCCGCCGGCAGCCCAGCCGCTGGCCCGGCCCCACCGGGACGACGACCGTGTGATCGAGGCGTGGGACCTGATCATCGGCGGCATGGAGCGCGGCACCGCGTTCTCCGAGCTGATCGACCCCGTGGTCCAGCGGGAGCGCCTCACCGCGCAGTCCCTCAAGGCCGCCGCCGGCGACGACGAGGCCATGCAGCTGGACGAGGACTTCCTCCGGGCCCTCGAATACGGCGCTCCGCCGATGGGCGGAATCGGTCTGGGAATCGACCGTCTGGTGATGCTCTTCACGGACGCGGGAATCCGGGAGACCATCCTCTTCCCGCTGCTGAAGCCGGAGGCCTGACCCGTGGAGGTCTTCTGGGAGTATTTCTCGGTCCTCGCCCCGTCGGTGGGGCTCGCGCTCATCTTCTGGCTCGTCATGCGCTCGCTCCTGCGGGCCGACTCCGCGGAGCGCGAGACCATGGCCCGGCGTGTGACCGGACGTGACGCCCGTGCGGCGCGCGAGGAGCAGGAGGCCGCCGAGTGGGCCGCCCACCGGCGCTCCGACCCGCCGCGCTGAGCGCGGCGCCGGCCGTGGCTCCCACCACCGCGCATCGGCATTTCCTGCCCGAGAATCCCACTCCCTGGGCGTCCGCCATGAATCCGGACAATGGGCGAGGCCGACCCGTCGGCTTGGGCTATTGTTATTGCCATCTCGCGTGCCCGGAGGCGTGTCCCCATCGTCGGCGGAACATCCCGGCGGATGGCTGAATCCGGTGTCGGATGCACGAGAGCAAGCGATCAGGAAGTGGGAATCGACAATGGCACAGAAGGTAGAAGTAGTTCTCGTGGATGATCTCGATGGTTCGGCCGCAGTGGAGACCGTGAACTTCGCCCTGGACGGGCGCAACTACGAGGTGGACCTCTCGGAGGAGCACGCTCGCGAGCTGCGCGACTTCCTGAAGCCCTACATGAAGAAGGGCCGGGCGGTGGCCCCGCCGTCGCCCAAGGTCGAGGCCGCGGAGATCCGCAAGTGGGCTGCGGACAACGGCTACGAGGTCTCCAGCCGCGGTCGCCTCCACCGCGACGTCGTGGAGGCCTACCGCAACTCGAAGCGCAAGTGATCCGCATCCCGCGGTGAACCGCGACCCGGCCCCGCGCACGCGGCGCCGGACCCGACGACGACGGGCGGCCGTCTCGCTTCTCCCAGGGGCGAACAGCCGCCCGTCGGCGTTCCCGCGGTGCGTAGTGTCGTGCTCGACCAGACGAGGAGTGTGCCCCATGTTCGAGAGATTCACCGACCGCGCCCGGCGCGTCGTGGTGCTCGCCCAGGAAGAGGCGCGCATGCTGAACCACAGCTACATCGGCACCGAGCACATCCTGCTCGGGCTCATCCACGAGGGTGAGGGCGTCGCCGCCAAGGCGCTGGAGTCCATGGACATCTCCCTGGGCGCCGTCCGCGAGAAGGTCCAGGAGGACATCGGCCAGGGGCAGCAGAACCCGCCCGGCCACATCCCCTTCACCCCGCGCGCCAAGAAGGTGCTCGAGCTGTCGCTGCGCGAGGCCCTGCAGCTGGGCCACAACTACATCGGCACGGAGCACATCCTGCTCGGCCTGATCCGCGAGGGCGAGGGCGTCGCCGCCCAGGTCCTCGTGAAGCTCGGCGCGGACCTCAACCGCGTGCGCCAGACCGTCATCCAGCTCCTCTCCGGCTACCAGGGCGGCGCCCAGGGCGGCAAGGAGACCGCGGGCGCCGGCGTGGGCGCGGGCAGCGACGCCGGCCAGAACGCCGGCTCCGTCGTGCTGGACCAGTTCGGCCGCAACCTCACCGCCGCCGCGCACGACGGCAAGCTGGACCCGGTGATCGGCCGCGCCGGCGAGATGGAGCGGGTCATGCAGGTGCTCTCCCGCCGCACCAAGAACAACCCGGTGCTGATCGGCGAGCCCGGCGTCGGCAAGACCGCCGTCGTCGAGGGCCTGGCCCAGGCGATCGAGCGCGGCGACGTCCCGGAGACCCTCAAGGGCAAGCAGCTCTACTCGCTGGACCTCGGCTCCCTCGTGGCGGGCTCGCGCTACCGCGGCGACTTCGAGGAGCGCCTCAAGAAGGTGCTCAAGGAGATCCGCACCCGCGGCGACATCATCCTGTTCATCGACGAGATCCACACCCTCGTCGGCGCGGGCGCCGCGGAGGGCGCGATCGACGCCGCCAGCATCCTCAAGCCGATGCTGGCCCGCGGCGAGCTGCAGACCATCGGCGCCACCACGCTGGACGAGTACCGCAAGCACATCGAGAAGGACGCCGCGCTCGAGCGCCGCTTCCAGCCCATCCAGGTCCCCGAGCCGTCCGTCGCGGACGCCACCGAGATCCTGCGCGGACTGCGGGACCGCTACGAGGCGCACCACAAGGTCTCGATCACCGACGGCGCGCTCTCGGCCGCCGCCACCCTCGCGGACCGCTACGTCTCGGACCGCCATCTGCCGGACAAGGCGATCGACCTGATCGACGAGGCCGGCGCGCGCCTGCGCATCCGCCGCATGACCGTGCCGCCGGAGATCAAGGCCTACGAGTCCCGGATCGCGGAGGTGCGCACCCAGAAGGAGGCCGCCATCGACGGCCAGGACTTCGAGGGCGCGGCCCGCCTGCGGGACCAGGAGCAGCAGCTCGAGGACGAGCGGAGGCAGAAGGAGGAGGCGTGGCGCACCGGCGCCGACGCCGACGTCGCCACGGTGGACGAGGACCTCATCGCCGAGGTGCTCTCCAAGTCCACCGGCATCCCCGTGTTCAAGCTGACCGAGGAGGAGACCGACCGCCTCAAGAACATGGAGGCCGAGCTCCACCAGCGCGTCATCGGCCAGGACGAGGCCATCAAGTCCCTGTCCCGCGCGATCCGCCGTACCCGCGCCGGCCTGAAGGACCCGAACCGCCCCTCGGGGTCGTTCATCTTCGCCGGCCCCACGGGCGTGGGCAAGACGGAGCTGGCCAAGTCCCTCGCCGAGTTCCTCTTCGGGGACGAGGACGCGCTCATCACCCTGGACATGTCCGAGTTCCAGGAGAAGCACACCGTCTCGCGCCTCTTCGGCGCCCCTCCCGGCTACGTGGGCTACGAGGAGGGCGGCCAGCTGACCGAGAAGGTGCGGCGCCGTCCGTTCTCCGTGGTGCTGTTCGACGAGGTGGAGAAGGCCCACGCGGACCTCTTCAACTCGCTGCTGCAGATCCTCGAGGACGGCCGCCTGACCGACTCGCAGGGCCGTGTGGTGGACTTCAAGAACACCGTGATCATCATGACCACCAACCTGGGCACCCGGGACATCTCCAAGGGCGTCATGACGGGCTTCCAGTCCAGCGCGGACACCTCCACCGGCTACGAGCGGATGAAGGGCAAGGTCCGCGAGGAGCTGCGCCAGCACTTCCGCCCCGAGTTCCTCAACCGGGTGGACGACGTCATCGTCTTCCCGCAGCTGAAGAAGGAGGAGATCGTCCAGATCGTGGACCTCTTCGTGGCCCGGCTGCAGAAGCGCCTGGACGAGAAGGGCCTCACCGTGGAGCTCTCCCAGGCGGCGAAGGACCTGCTCGCCGAGCGAGGCTACGACCCGGCCATGGGTGCCCGCCCGCTGCGCCGCACCATCCAGCAGATGGTGGAGGACCAGCTCTCGGAGAAGATCCTCTTCGGCGAGATCCCGGCCGGCTCCACGATCCACGTGGGGGTGACCGGCGAGGGGGAGTCCGCCGAGCTGACCTTCGAGTTCACCGGCGGCCGCGCCGCGCTCGACGGCGAGGAGCTGGCCGCGCTCGAGGCCGGCCTCGGCTCCACCGGCACGGACTGACCCGGTCCTCCGGCGCCGTCCGCGGGCGCCACGACGACGGCCGCCCTCGCACGCGCGGGAGCGGCCGTCGTCGTGCGGGGGCTCGGACGGGGCCGCCGGCGCCGCCTCGGACCGCGGCGGTCCTTCCTGTGGGCTTCCGGAGAGTCGGTCGGGACCTCTTGACCCGTTCTGTGCCACCCCGTTGACTGGCTGATCACAGGGCGCGTCGCATGAGGCGGCCGGCAGGATGACCAGGAGGAGCAGACACATGGCTGACATCCAGAACTCGATGGACAAGGTGGCGGGCAAGGCCAAGGAGGGCCTCGGCAAGGTCTCCGGTGACGACGAGATGCGCGCCGAGGGCACCACGCAGTCCACCGCCGCCGACGCCAAGGGTGCCGTGCAGGATGCGGGCGACAAGCTCAAGGGTGCCGCCCAGGGCATCAAGGACGGCCTGACCGACGGTCGCTGACGCGATCCGGCGGTCAGCCTGTCCGCGCCGCACTCCGACACCGATTCGACGATCGACGCCGTGCAGGAGCAGGTGCTGAGCCAGGGCGCCGCCACCGTGCAGACCGACGGCGACCTCTGACTCGGCCACGACAGATCACTGACGGGCACTCGCCCGTCGGGCTCATCCCCGAAGGAGAACACCATGGACATGAACAAGATCGGCGACCTCGCCAACCAGCACTCCGACAAGGTCAACAGCGCCGTGGACGGCGCCCAGGAGCAGCACGCCGACAAGCTCGGCGAGCACGCGGGCCTGGTGAACAAGGGCGTCGACGGCGCCCAGGAGAAGTTCCTGAACGACTCCGAGGAGCAGTCCGGCGGCACCCCCGCCTGAGCTCCTCCGCTCCGCGTCGGCCTCCACCCGGGACTCCCGGGCGGGGGCCGACGTGCGTCCTAGACTGGACCCCATGCCCGCAGACCCCCAGCTGACCCTGCGCCCCGCGCGCACGCAGGACGTGCCCGCCATCCAGGCCCTGGTGCAGCCCCTCGCGGAGGAGCGCGTCCTCCTGCAGAAGGAGGCGGTGGCGTACTACGAGGCCATCCAGGAGTTCCTGGTGGTCGAGGACGAGGCGGGAGCCCTCGCCGGGTTCGGGGCCCTGCACGTGATGTGGCAGGACCTGGCCGAGGTGCGCACCCTCGCGGTCGCGGACGGCTTCCGCGGCGCGGGCGTGGGCCACCGCCTGCTCGGCGCCCTCCTCGAGCGGGCGCGGGGGATCGGCGTGTCCCGGGTCTTCTGCCTCACCTTCGAGGTGGAGTTCTTCCTTCGGCACGGCTTCGAGGTCATGGCTGACCAGAGCGCGGTGGACCCCGAGGTGTACGCCGAGCTGCTGCGCTCCACGGACGAGGGCGTGGCCGAGTTCCTCGACCTGGCCCGCGTGAAGCCGAACACGCTCGGCAACACGCGCATGATCCGCGCGCTCTGAGGGGTCTCGGCCCGGGCGGGCGCCCTAGGGGAACCGGAGGGCGCCGTCGTCGTCCGCCACGGCGAGCCCGTCCCGCACGAGCCCGGCGACGCACCGCTCCCACTGCTCGTCCGTGGGCGCGTGTGCGCCCAGGCGTCCGACGGCGGCGGCCCGCTCGCGCACCGCGTCCCGGGGGAGCCGCCCGTCGGCGCGCAGGGCGGCCATCACGGCGCCCCGCACCTGGCGGTCCGTGCCCGCCCACGCCTGCCCCTTCGGCGCGATCTGCGGCGCGGGCGAGCCGGCGGTCACCCACGCGCACCGCTCCAGCAGTGGGCAGCGCTCACATGCGGGCGAGCGGGCCGTGCACACGAGGGCGCCCAGCTCCATGACGGCGGCGTTCCACCGGTTCGCGTCGTCGGGATCGGCGGGCATGAGGGCGCCTGCCAGGCGCATCTCGGCGCGGGTCAGGGCCTTCGGCGGCAGGGCGGTGCCGCCCACCGCGCGGGCGAACACCCGCCGCACGTTGGTGTCCACCACGGTCTCCGGGATGCCGAACGCGAAGCTGGAGACCGCCGCGGCCGTGTACTCGCCCACACCGGGCAGGGCCCGGAGCGCGACGGGGTCCGCGGGCACGCCGCCGCCGTGGCGCTCGACGACGGCGCGCGCCGCCTCCTGCAGCCGCAGCGCCCGCCGCGGGTAGCCGAGCCGGTCCCACGCGGTGAGCACGTCCGCGGTGGGGGCGGCGGCGAGGTCTGCCGGCGTGGGCCAGCGCTCCATCCACGCCCGCCACCGCGGGAGCACGCGCACCACGGGTGTCTGCTGGAGCATGATCTCGGAGACGAGCACGCCCCACGGCGGGCAGTCCGGGTCCCGCCACGGCAGGTCCCGGGCATGCTGCGCGAACCAGTCCAGCACGGCCGCATGGAGCCCTGCCGGGTCGGCGACCGGCGCGGTCTGCGGGGTGTGGCTGGGCATGGCGTCCACTCTAGGACGGCGCCGCGGCCTACCCTGGAACGCATGCCCTCCCACCCCTCCGACGCCCCGCGACCGAAGCCGTCCGCCGCCGTGTACCGCCGCCGGCGCCTCGTGGTGGGGGCGGCCCTGCTGCTCACCCTCCTGATGGCGGCGGTGGCCGTGGGCGCGCTGATCGGACGCGGCTCCGGGGAGGGAGGCGGCGAGCCCGCCGCGTCGGACGCCGCATCCTCGTCGCAGAGCCCGGCGCCGTCGTCGTCCGCGCCGGCCGAGTCCAGCTCCGCCGCCGCCTCGCCCACGGAGGCGAGCTCGGCACCGCCGTCCGACGCTGCGAGCGCGTCCCCCACGCCCGATCCGGCCCTCGCGAGCGCCACCGCCTGCGAGCCCTCGGACCTGCGGCTCGCGGCGGCGGTGGACGAGGGGCGCTACCACCCCGGCGACGAGGCGCAGCTGCGCCTGGGCATCACCAACCTCTCCTCCACGCCCTGCAAGCTGGACGTGGGCACGGCCCAGCAGGAGTTCACGGTGCGCGACGCCGCAGGAGCGGACGTCTTCAGCACGCGCGTGTGCCAGCAGGAGCCGACGCATCAGGACATGCTGCTCGACCCCCACGAGGAGCAGTCGGCGGTGTACCGCTGGGACGTGCGGCGCTCGCCGTCGGCCTGCGGGACGCCCGGCGCGGACTCCGCCCCGGGGGAGCACTTCCTCACGGTGGCGCTGGGCGACCTGACGTCCCGACCGGTCTCGTTCCAGGTGCGGCCAAGCACCTCCGCCTCGGCCTCGCCCTCCCCGTCGGACTCGAGCACTCCGCTCCCGGCGCCGTCCGCGGCACCCTCCGGCACGGTCTCCTCCCCGTCCGGCCGGGCTCCGGCGAGCTCGCCCACGACGTCGGCGCGCCCGACGCCGACCACGCGTCCTCCTTCGCCGCCGGCCTCGGGGCGCCCGGCCGCGTCCTCGGCGGGAGCCACGTCCTCGGCGACCGCCACGCCGTCGCGCTGAGTCCCGAGCCGCGCGGTCCGGCTCAGTCCTGCCGCGCGGGGGCCCCGCCCGTCCACGAGGGGATGGTGCCGAGGGCCTCGCTGAGGGAGCTGACCTCGGCCACCGTGAACCCGGCGGGGATCTCCCCGAGCGGCTCGGGTGAGCGGGGCACGAGCGCGCGGGTGAAGCCGAGGCGGGCGGCCTCGCGCACGCGCCGGCCCACGCCGGGCACGGGACGGACCTCGCCGGCGAGGCCGAGCTCGCCGACGGCGATCATCCCCTGGGGCACGGGTGCTCCCAGCTTGGCCGAGGCCACGGCCACGGCCACCGCGAGGTCCGAGGCCGGCTCGGAGAGGCGCACGCCGCCCACGGTCGCCACGTAGCAGTCGTCCTGGGCGAGGGCGAAGCGGGCCCGGCGCTGCAGCACGGCCAGGAGCATGTTCACGCGTGCGGCGTCCACGCCGGACACGGTGCGCCGGGGGCTCCCGCCGGCCGAGGGGGTGAGGAGGGACTGCACCTCGGCCACGAGTGGGCGCCTCCCCTCGAGGGTGACCGTGACGCACGTGCCCTCCACGGGGTCAGAGACGCCCGAGAGGAAGAGGCCCGAGGGGTCGTCGAGGGACTCGATCCCGTCCTCGCGCAGGTCGAAGCAGCCCACCTCGTCCGTGGGGCCGAAGCGGTTCTTCACGGCGCGCACCAGCCGCAGCCGCGAGTGGCGGTCCCCCTCGAACTGGCACACCACGTCCACGAGGTGCTCCAGGAGGCGGGGCCCGGCGATCGTGCCGTCCTTGGTCACATGCCCCACGAGGATGGTGGTGATGCCCTCCTCCTTGGCCGTGCGGATGAGGCTCGCGGCCACCTCCCGCACCTGGGTGACGCCGCCGGCCACGCCGTCCACCTCCGCGGACTGCAGGGTCTGCACCGAGTCCACGATCACGAGGGAGGGCCTGATCCGCTCGATCTGCCCGAGCGCGCGGCCGAGGTCGGTCTCCGCGGCGAGGTGCAGGGTCTCGGCGAGGGCCCCGATCCGGTCTCCCCGCATGCGCACCTGCGCCGCGGACTCCTCGCCCGTCAGGTACAGCACGGTGCGGGGCTCGGCCGCACCGCCCCCCTCGCCGCCCGCGTCCGCACCCCGGGCCGTCTGCGCCGCCACGTCCAGCAGGAGCGTGGACTTGCCGATCCCCGGCTCGCCGGCCAGGAGGATCACCGCACCCGGCACGAGCCCGCCGCCGAGCACGCGGTCCAGTTCGCGCACCCCGGTGGAGCGGAACGACGCCGCGGAGGCGTCCACCTCTGCGATCCGCGGGGCGGGGGAGGCGACCGTGGACGCGCGGGTGCGGCCCGTCGTCGAGGCGCCCCCGGCCTCCTCGACCGTGCCCCACGCCTGGCACTCCCCGCAGCGGCCCACCCACGTCACGCTGGTCCAGCCGCACTCGGTGCAGCGGTATCCGGGGGCGCGCTTGGCGGGGGTCTTCGTGGCCATGCCGATCACTCTAGGACGGCCCCCGGACGCGCTTGGCCCCGCCGGCGCTCAGACCCGGGGCAGGTACCCCACGGCCGCCTGGTGCGACGCCCCCGTGGCCTCGATGAGGTCCACCATCATCGGGCGCAGCAGCATCACGAGGGCCTCGCCGTGGATCGAGCCCCCGCCGAGCTGCGCCGGGTCGAGGCGGGCGGCCGCGGCACCGAGCGCGTCCCGGGCGCCCGAGAGAGAGCGATGGCGGCCCTCTTCCTGCGGCTCCACGAGGGAGCGGTGCAGCACGTCGACGGCGTCCGCCGCCTCGTCGAACCACGCCGCCAGCCGCTCGCGGTGCTCGTCGTCGAACGAGCCCGAGTCCAGCGCGGTCACCACGCGCCGCGCGACGATCCGCAGGGAGCGCACCGCGAGGTCGGAGCGGTCCGCGGCGTTGGAGACGTCCTCCACGAACGAGCGGGAGGAGCGCTGCAGGGGATTGAAGGTGGCCTGCTCCTCGGCCACCTTCAGCTCCTTGCGGACCTCCTCCAGGGTGGAGTGCGTGCCGCGGCATGCCACGAGCGCCATCCACGCCGCCCGGGAGTCCTCCTCCCGCAGGCTCCTCGAGAGGTCGCGCAGCACCGTGGCCACGGCGTCGAAGAGCCCCTGGAGCTGATGCACGGTGCCGCGGCGCGCGTCCTGCGGGGAGAGGAACGTGACCACGAGCGCCAGCGCGCCGCCCACGAGTGCGTCCCCGCTGCGGGCGAAGGGGCCGCCCTCGCCGATGGGCAGGAGCACCACCAGGACGGACTGCAGGGACATCTGCATGGTGAAGGTGGAGCCGGAGTCGAGGAAGCGGGCCACCATCACGGAGACGAACACCACGACGGCGGCCTGCCACAGCCCGCGGCCCAGCCCGAGCATGAGGAGGTCCCCGATGAGGATGCCCAGCGTGCAGCCGACCGCCACCTCGGCCACCTTCCGCACCTTCGGCTCGCGGTTGAAGCCGAGCGCGATGAGCAGGGCGGTGGAGGCGAAGAGGGGCTGGTCATGGCCGAGCACGGTCTCGGCGAACGCGTACGCGCCCACGGCGCACAGCGCGATGAGAGCGGCGTGCGAGGCCGAGGAGCGCACGCGGGCCCAGCCCGACCGGGCGCGGCGGCGCACGAACACCCCGACCCGTCCCCGCCGGGTCGCCGGAGGCACGGCGGGCAGGGTTCCCGTCGCGGTGGCGAAGCGCTCCGTCATGCCGCACACCCTATGCCGCGCGACCCGCAGGGGGGCCGCGCGGGTCGCGGAGTGACCGACGACACGCCCCGGGGCGCGCTCGGACGCATGCGTTCACCCCGTGTTCACCTCCGGCGGGCTGTGGATTCACTTCGGGCCCCTAACGTCAGCGACGGTGCAGGTCCCGGAACTCCGGCTCCTGCCGGCATCGTCATCCAGAATGAAAGAGGCACTTCCATGAAGGCTCTCCGCATCGGCCGCCCCGCCGCCGTCCTCTCCGTGGCCGCCCTGGCCCTGACCGCCTGTGGCAACGGCGGCGACAGCGCCGCGTCCTCCGCCACCTCCGCCACCTCCGCCGCCGCGACCACCTCGGCTGCCGCCTCCACCTCTGCGTCGGCCTCCACCTCGACGTCGGCCTCCACCTCGACGTCGGCCTCCGGCTCCGCCTCCGAGTCCTCCTCGGCCGCTGCCGCCCCGGCCGCCATCGACGTCCCCACCGCCTCCGGCACCCTGATCGGCTCCGGCGCCTCCTCGCAGGAGGCCGCCATGACCTCCTGGACTGATGGCGTCAAGACCGTCTCCCCGGACCTCCAGGTCCAGTACTCCCCGGACGGCTCCGGCGCGGGTCGCGAGGCCTTCCTGGCCGGCTCCTCCAGCTTCGCCGGCTCCGACGCCGCCCTCAAGGACGACGAGAAGGAGCAGGCCAAGGAGGTCTGCGGCGACAAGGGCGCCTTCCACGTCCCGGCCTACGTCTCCCCGGTCGCCGTGGCCTACAACGTCGAGGGCATCGACGAGCTGAACCTGGACGCCGACACGGTCGCCAAGATCTTCTCCAAGGAGATCACCACCTGGAACGACCCCGCCATCGCCGCCCTCAACGAGGGTGCCGAGCTGCCCGACACCGCGATCACCGTGGTGCACCGCTCGGACGAGTCCGGCACCACCGAGAACTTCACCGACTACCTCGCCGAGGCCGCTCCTGAGTCCTGGACCTGGGAGGCCGACAAGAAGTGGCCCTCCGAGATCACCGCCGAGTCCGCTCAGGGCACCAAGGGCGT
Source organism: Micrococcus sp. 2A (assembly GCF_039519235.1). Taxonomy (NCBI): domain Bacteria; kingdom Bacillati; phylum Actinomycetota; class Actinomycetes; order Micrococcales; family Micrococcaceae; genus Micrococcus; species Micrococcus sp. 2A. The sequence continues at coordinate 165,654 of NZ_CP154351.1, forward strand.
CGTCTCCCAGGCCGCTCAGACCGACGGCGCGATCACCTACACCGATGCCTCCGGCGTCGGCTCGCTGAAGACCGCCAAGATCGGCGCGGACGGCGCGTTCTCCGAGCTCTCCCCGGAGGCCGCCGCCAAGATCGTGGCCGAGTCCGAGCAGAACGAGGACGGCTCCGTCAAGCTGGACCGGACCAAGACCGGCGAGAACACCTACCCGATCGTGCTGGTCTCCTACCACATCTACTGCAACCAGTACCCCGATCAGGACACCGTCGACCAGGTGAAGTCCTTCGCTTCGTACGTGATCTCCGAGGACGGCCAGAAGGCCGCCCAGGACGCCGCCGGCTCCGCCCCGATCGACGCCGAGATGGCGACCTCCGCCAAGGAGCGCATCGACGCCATCACTGTGGCGGGCTGATCACCGTCCACTGACGCGTGAGCAGTCATCCGCACACCGGCCGCTGGCTCCCACGGGGGCGGCGGCCGGTGTGTGTGCCCATGACGGCATCCCGGCCGGGCGGTGAACCCGGCCACCATCACCCCAGTCCTGAGGGAAGGCATCGTGTCAACATCCGCAACCGAGGCTGCGCCCAGCACCTCCGTCAAGAAGTCCGCCCGGGGCGGCGCCGCCGGAGACAAGGTCTTCTCCGGCCTCTCCCTGGCCGCAGGCATCCTGATCCTGCTCATCCTGGCCTTCGTGGCGATCTTCCTGGTGACGGAGTCTCTCCCGGCGCTCTTCCCTGAGGCCTACGGCGAAGAGCTCAAGTCGGCCGACTCCTTCTTCGGGTACGTCGGGCCGCTCATGGCCGGCACCCTCATGGCGGCGATCGTCGCGCTGATCCTGGCCACGCCGGTCGCCGTGGGCGTCGCCCTCTTCATCTCCCACTACGCCCCGCCGAGGATCGCCCAGCCGGTGGCCTACGTCATCGACCTCCTGGCCGCCATCCCCTCCGTGATCTACGGCATCTGGGGCTGGCTCACGCTCGCCCCGCTCATGGTGCCGATCTACGAGTGGCTGAACCAGTACCTGGGCTGGCTGCCCTTCTTCGGCGGTCCGGTGACCGGCACGGGCCGCGTCATCATGACCTCGGGCGTGGTCCTGGCCGTCATGGTGCTCCCCATCATCACGGCCCTGTGCCGCGAGATCTTCACCCAGACGCCGAAGCTCCACGAGGAGGCGGCGCTCGGGCTCGGCGCCACGCGCTGGGAGATGATCAAGATGACCGTCTTCCCGTTCGCCCGCGCCGGCATCATCTCCTCCATCATGCTCGGCCTCGGCCGCGCGCTGGGTGAGACCATGGCCGTGACCATGGTGCTCTCGCCCGGCAAGTTCAGCTCGTCCCTGATCGAGGAGGGTCGCAACAAGACGATCCCCTCGGAGATCGCCCTGAACTTCCCGGAGGCCTACGGCATCCGACTGAACGAACTGATCGCCGCCGGCCTCATGCTGTTCATCATCACGCTGGTGGTCAACATGGTCGCCCGGTGGATCGTGAACAAGCACAAGGAATTCTCGGGAGCCAACTGATGAGCACCGCACTCAACGACTCGCCGACGCGGGAGAACATCCCGTCGTCGAAGCACACGCAGAACTCCCTCACCGCCGGGCAGATGCCCCGCTGGGTGTGGGCAGTGGTGGCCGCAGCCGCCCTTCTCGTGGCCCTGGGCCTCGAGCTCCTCATCAAGGGCGAGGAGTTCCGGGTCGCCCGCCTCGCCGTGATGACCCTCATCTCGTACGTGGTGGGCATGTACATCGTGACGCGTCTGCTGGAGAACGGCCGCAAGGCCACGGACGGCCTGTGGCGCAACCTCGTGTGGGCGGCGTTCCTCATCGCCCTCGTTCCGCTGGTCTCCGTCATCTGGTCGGTGATCTCGGACGGCGCTCCGACGCTGTTCGGCAACCCGCAGGTGCTGTGGAACGACATGGACGGCGTCACGGGCACCACGGACGCCGCCTACCTCAACGACGGCCAGCCCCTCGGCGGCCTGCCCGGCGGCTTCGCCCACGCCCTCGTCGGAACGCTGATGATCACGCTCATTGCGACCCTGATCGCGGTGCCGATCGGCCTCCTGACCTCCATCTACCTCGTGGAGTACGGGCGGGACGGCTGGCTCTCGCGGTCCATCATCTTCTTCGTGGACGTGATGACCGGCATCCCCTCGATCGTGGCCGGCCTCTTCGCCTTCGCGGCCATGTCCCTGCTCCTCGAGCTGGTGATGGGCGAGGGCCCCAAGGCGCTGCAGTCGGTGAAGATGGGCCTCACGGCCGCCGTCGCCCTCACTGTGCTGATGATCCCCGTGGTGGTCCGTTCCACCGAGGAGATGCTCCGCGTCGTCCCGAACGAGCTGCGCGAGGGCTCCTACGCCCTGGGCGTGCGCAAGTGGCGCACCATCTCCAAGGTGGTCATCCCCACCGCGATCTCGGGCATCCTCTCGGGCATCACCCTGGCCATCGCCCGCGTCACGGGTGAGACCGCGCCGATCCTCGTGACGGCCGGCTTCGCGACCACCATGAACTGGAACCCGATGGACAACTGGATGACGGCCCTGCCGGTGTACATCTACCGCCAGCTCGTCTCGCCGACGTCGCCGACCGCGTACGACGTGTCCACCGACCGTGCCTGGGCCGCGGCCCTGGTCCTGATCATCATCGTGATGGCGCTGAACCTCATCGCGCGCATGATCGCCAAGGCGTTCGCCCCCAAGACGGGCCGCTGAACCTCGGCCGCCCCGGACATCCGTGCCGGGGCGGCCGAACGGCCCACCCAGACCTCCGCTCCCCAGCGATCCTCGTAAAGGAAGACCAGCTCTCATGTCCAAGCGCATCCAGGCCAAAGACGTCGACGTCTACTACGGCAAGTTCAAGGCGGTGGAGGAGGTCAACATCGACATCGCCCCCCGCACGGTGACGGCGTTCATCGGTCCCTCCGGCTGCGGCAAGACCACGTTCCTGCGCGCCATCAACCGCATGCACGAGGTGCTCCCCGGCGCCCACGTCGAGGGCGAGCTGCTCCTCGACGGCGAGAACGTGTACGGCTCCGGCGTGGACCCCGTGTCCATCCGCTCGCAGATCGGAATGGTGTTCCAGCGCCCGAACCCGTTCCCCACGATGTCCATCCGCGACAACGTGCTGGCCGGCTACAAGCTCAACGGCACCAAGCTCAACCGCGCCGACTCGGACGCCATCGTGGAGAAGTCCCTGCGCGGCGCCAACCTCTGGAACGAGGTGAAGGACCGCCTGGACAAGCCGGGCTCGGGCCTCTCCGGCGGCCAGCAGCAGCGCCTGTGCATCGCCCGCTCCGTGGCCGTGTCCCCGGACGTGATCCTCATGGACGAGCCCTGCTCCGCGCTCGACCCGATCTCCACCCTCGCGGTGGAGGACCTCATCAACGAGATGAAGGAGCAGTACACGGTCATCATCGTCACGCACAACATGCAGCAGGCCGCTCGCGTGGCGGACAAGACCGCGTTCTTCAACATCCAGGGCATCGGCAAGCCCGGCAAGCTGATCGAGTACGACGACACGAACGTCATCTTCAACAGCCCCTCGAACCAGCAGACCGAGGACTACGTCTCCGGCCGCTTCGGCTGAGTCGCTCCCGCTGCGTCGAGACCCCGCCCGGGCCACCCGGGCGGGGTCTCGTCGTCTCCGTGTGCGGTCTCAGACCAGCAGGAGGAGTGCCAGGCCGAGAAGCAGAGCGGCGCCGAGGCATGCCAGCGGCGTGAGCAGCCACCACGCGACCACGCGCAGCACCTGGGGCCAGCGCACGGACGCGTAGGTCTGCGTCTGCCTGGCGCCGACGATGCCGGCGGTGAGGGTGTGGGTGGAGGACAGCGGCAGGTGGAGGACGAGGGAGCCCACGAAGAGCAGGCCCGCGGGCACGGCGGCCGCCACGGCCGCGCGCAGCGGGTCCAGGGCCACGAGGCGCTCCGTGAGGGTCCAGGCGATCCGCCATGCCCCGCCCAGCGTCCCCACGGCCATCGCGAGGGCGAAGACCGCGGCGCTCAGCCCGAACACCCAGGACGCCGCGGGGGCGCCCGGCGGCACGCCTGCGCCCATGAGGCAGATGGCCCAGAGCAGCCCCAGGCGCTGCCCGCCCTGCACGCCGTGGCCCACCGCCGTCGCGCCCCCGGAGACGGCGAGGGCGATCCGGGCGCGGTGCTGCACGTTCACCGTGGAGCCCGTGGTGCCGAGCCGCACGAGCGGCGGGGTGAGGACGCGGGCGAGCCCCCACGCCAGGAGGGGTGAGAGGAGCAGACCCACGGCGACCTCCCATCCCACCCGGTCCATGACCACCGGCTCGAGCTCGTGCCCCAGCTCGAGGTGGGCGGCGAGGTGGGCCCCGGCCAGCGCGGCGAGCAGGGCATGGGTGGTGGAGCCGGGAATGCGCCGCCACCACAGCAGCAGTCCCCACGCGACCGCCACGAGGACAGCCGTGGCCACGGTGATGTGCCCCACAACCCCGGACATCACGTGGGGGGTGAAGAAGGAGACGCTGAGGGTGATCAGGCCCATGCCCAGCACCACGCCGATCCCGTTCAGCAGGGCGGCCATGACGAGGGCCAGTCGCGGCGTCAGGGCGCGGAATCGCACGGGCAGGGCCACGGAGTTGGGTGCGTCGCGGAAGCCCATGACCACGCCGAGGAGGCAGAGGAGGGCGAAGACGAAGCCGAGACCCGCCGTCATCGGGCCGCTCCCGCCTCAGGACTCACGGACGAGCACCACGCCGAGGTCGGTGTTGACGCGGGCAAGGGCCTCCAGGGCGGACTGCAGCGCCCAGGCCACCTCGCGCTGGCGGTGGAAGTCGCGCTGCAGGAGGTCGCGGCCGAGGTCGGCGAGCCAGCTGACCATGATCCGGTCGGTGCGACGGGAGGCGCGCAGCAGCTGCATCCACGTGTCCTCGAGGGCATCCAGGTCGCGCAGCTCGCCCGTGGCGCGCCGCAGCAGGTCCGAGTGGCGCCCCACGGTCTCCAGGACGTCCAGGGCGTGGGGCGGCAGCTCGTCGAGGCCGGCGCGCTGGATGAGCAGGCCGGCGCCCACCACGCGCTGGATCGCCGTGTGCACGCCGCCGGCGAGCAGGTACAGGTCCTGGCGGGGGAGCGGGGTCACGTACGCGCTGCGCAGGGCGGTGAGGAAGGCCATGAGCGAGGCGGAGGAGGACGCGTCGAGCTCCATGAGGTCCCGCTCCATGCGGTCCAGCTCCTCGCCCTTCGCCCCCGGCACCTGGGCCACGGTCTGCACGGCCTTGCCGAGCGCGAGGGTGAGGTCCGCCATGTGGCGCAGGGCGGGGGTGTCCCGGGTCGTGAGCCAGGGCAGGCGGGGGGACATCGGGCACCGTGCTTTCTGCGCGCGGGAGCGGCGGTCCGGCGGTGTGGCGGGCGGCGCGGCCGCCGGGATCGGAGGTCGGGGGAGGTGTCACGACGACGCCGGACCGGGAACGCCTCTCGGCGGAAGGCCGCTCGTGGCGGCTATGTGTTGGAGCCCGGGGTTACCAGCGGCCCGACGCCGTCGCCTCCTAGTCTAACGAGCCGTCGCGCCAGCCTCGAGCGGCCGCCTCCAGGGCATCGGCGGTGGACACCAGGCGGGCGGCACGCGCCGTGAGCCGCGCCGCGTGCGCGGGGTCCGCCGCCTCGGCGGCCTCCGCGTGGTTGACCTGACCCAGAGCCGCCACCCGCGCGTAGGCGGCCGCCCGCTCGAACGCCACATCCAGATCGGAGCGGTAGGCCCCCGTGAGGATGGTGTCGGTGAGGCGCCGCAGCTCCTCCGGCCCGGGCGGCTCCACGGCGCCGGCCACGGCGCGCGCGGCGTGGGCCCCGTGCCCGGCGCGGTACCAGGCCGCCCAGCGCTCGCCGTCGCGGGCCGTGGCCTCCTGGAGCGCGTAGAGGCGCCACAGGGCCCCGGCCAGGGAGACGGCGGGCGCGTCCGACCAGAGCTCGGCGAGGGTCTCCACGCCCAGCTCGCCCACGAGCCCCACGAGGCGGCCGACGACGGCGGGGTCCTCCTCCGCCCGCCCGCCCGTCACGAGGGCGTGGGCCAGGCGCGAGGCCGCGGCGGCCACCTCCTGCGGGTCCTCGCCCCCGGCGAAGTGCGCGAGCTCGTCGGGCCGGGACACGCGGGGGCGATGGTGCCGCGTGAGGCCGGAGGCGCTCGAGCTGGCGCCGCGTCCGGCAGGGGAGCGGTGATGGGGCATGGGTGTGCTGCTCCTTCCGGTGCAGACGGCGGCGGGACGCACGCCACGGTAGACCCGCGAGGCCTCGGCTACCATGGCAGGGCACCCGCGAGGGTCGCCGACGACGGCCGTGTGCCGCCCAGGGGACGAGCGGGTGAGGGCCTCTAGCTCAGCTGGCAGAGCATCGGACTTTTAATCCGCCGGTCGCGGGTTCGATCCCCGCGGGGCCCACCGGACGCGCAGTCCCGCCTCGCTTCGCCCGGGGTGGTCACGGCACGCCGTCTCGCCGTCACGGGACGCGGCGTGCCGTGACCCCTCAGGGCAGCGGAGCCCGTCAGCCCAGGTCGCGGATGCGCTGGGCGGGGATGCCCGCGTACACGCCATTCGGCTCGGTGCTCTTGGTGACCACGGCGCCCGCGGCCACCACACAGCCGGGGGCCACGTCCACGCCGGGCAGGATCGTGCAGCCCGCGCCGAGCCAGCAGCCGTCGCCGATGGTCACGGGCGTCATGCTGAACTTCCCCGCCCGCTGGCGGGCCGGCCCGAGCTCGTGCGAGGCCGTGACGATCCGCACGCCCGGCGCGATGGCCACGTGCTCGCCGACGGTCGTCCCGTTGTCGATCTCCACGCGGCGGTTGACGAACGTGTAGGCGCCGATGACCGCGCCCTTCTCGATCCATGCGCCGGCCTTCACCCAGGCCGTGGGGTGGATGTCCGCGCCGGTGGCGCGGCTGCGGACGCGGTTGGAGGCGGTGCGGACACGAGCGACGAGCGTGGGGGGCAGGCGCTTCATGCCGTCAGTCTAGGGGTGCGGGCCCCCGCGGATCACGGCGTGGACAGGCTCCAGGACCGTGTGCCCGACGGGGTGGGGGAGCCCGCCGTCTCGGTGGGGAACGGGTCGAACGTGGCCGGGCCGGAGGTGGCGGAGGCCGAGGAGGAGGCCGGGGAGCCCGACGCCGGGGAGCCCGACGTCGGTGCCGCGGACCCGGCACCCGATGTCGGCGCCGCGGACCCGGAGCCCGGCTGGGCGGTGGGCGTGGCGCTCGGCGTCGGCGTGGCGGTGAACGGGTTCGGCGGACCGCTCTGCGAGCGGGGCGACGGGTCCGGCGGGGTGTTCGCCGGGACGGTGCTGATGCCGCCGGCGAACACGCCGAGCACGGACAGGAGGAAGAGCGCGAGGCCGATCAGGCCGAGGCAGCCGAGGCAGCCACAGCCGCTGCGGCGTCCTCGACCTCCGGAGATGATGATGGCCATGGGGCGTCCTCCATGCTGGTGCGTCGCGCGTGCGGGTGGGCGTGCGGGGCGAGTCTACGGGGCCCGGCGCGTCCGTGGAGGGTCCGGGCCCTCCTCACGCCCCCAGCACGCGCTCCAGGTAGGGGTTGGCGAACACGCGTCCCGGGTCCACGGCGTCGCGCTGGGCGGTGAAGTCCGCGAACCGCGGGTAAGCGCGGGCGGCCCACTCCGCGTGCCGGTCGTGCTCTTTGCCCCAGTGGGGGCGCCCGCCCAGGGAGACGAGGAGCTCCTCCGCCGCCGCGAAGTACGCGGTGGGGTCCTCCCGGTGGTAGCGGTGCACCGCGAGGTACGCAGACTCGCGCCCGTGCGCGGTGGAGAGCCAGACGTCGTCGGCGGCCACGGTGCGGACCTCCACGGGGAAGGAGACGGCGTCCCCGGCCGCGGCCCGCTCGGCCGCGATGCGCCGCAGGCCCGCGAAGGCCTCCTCGAACCGCTCGAGCGGCACCGCGTACTCCATCTCGCGGAACCGCACGGCGCGCTCGGCCACGAACACCCGGTAGGAGACGTCCGTGTAGGTGCGCTGATCCACGCCGCGCGCGGACACCTGGTTCAGCAGGGGCACAAGACGGGGAGCGCGCGCCCCGAGGCGGCACATCCCCCCGAAGACCCCGTGGGAGAGGAACTCGTCCATCACCGCGGTGCGCACGGGGTCCACAGGGTCGATCCCTGCCGTGAGCGGCAGCCGGGTGTTCTCCTTGGTGAGCGCGAGGTCCGTGCCGGGGAACCAGGAGAACTCCAGGTGCTCCGCGGCGCGGGAGCGCTCCACGAAGGACTCGACGACGGCGTCCAGCGGCTCGCTGCGCTCCCGGGCGTGCAGGAGGAACGCCGGGACCGTCCGCAGCTCCACCTCCGTGATGATGCCCAGGGCGCCGAGGCCCACCCGGGCGGCCTGGAACAGGTCGGGCTCGTGGTCGGCGTCGGCCCAGCGGACGGCGCCGTCGGCCGTCACGAGGCGCAGTCCCCTGACCATGCCCCCGTAGCCCGTGAAGCCCAGCCCCGTCCCGTGGGTCGCGGTGCTCAAGGCCCCGCCCACGCTCTGCCGGTCGATGTCGCCCATGTTGGCCAGGGCCAGCCCGTGCGCACCCAGCAGGGGGCCGAGCTGGTGCAGCGGCGTGCCGGCGAGCACGCGCACCCGTCCGCCCTCCCGATCCACGGCGCTCAGCCCGGACAGCGCGGAGAGGTCCAGCTGGACGCCGTCGGTGGCGGCGATGGGAGAGAAGGAGTGCCCCGCCCCGATCGGCTTGACTCGCAGGCCCGCCTGCGCGGCGGCGCCCACGACGTCGGCCAGCTCCGGCACGGACTCCGGGCGCGCCTCGCGCGCGGGGCTCCAGGCGTGGCCGCCGGACCACGTGCGGCGGGCGGGGAGGCCCGGGCGCCCCGAGCGGGGGCGGCGGAGGGCGAGGGGGCGCGTCATGACAACATCCTGCCCTCGCCCCGGTACGTGAGCCAGAGGTCCACGATGGCGTCCTCACCCCGCGAGTACACCGCGACGGCGTGCAGGTGCTCGGCGGGCTCCCCGGCCTTGGCATGGCGGAAGAACACGGGGTCGCCGAGGCGCAGGCCCGCGGCGGCGCGTCCGCGCAGGGGCGTCTGCACCTCGCCGGCGCCCTCCTGGCTGGAGTAGGAGAGCCCGGCCGGCCACGCGACCATGGGGGAGCGGTCCGCGCCGGGCACGCCCGAGGCGATCCAGCCGCCGCCGGCCACCGTGACCACATCGGCCGCGGGGCGTCGCACCACGGGGCGCGTGAAGCAGCTCGCCGGCCGCAGCCCGAGGCCGCGGAACCCGTCGAAGCTGGCCGGCCCCATGAGCCCGGAGCCCGCCCCGATCTCCGTGACCGCACCCTCGGCCACCGTGGACTCCACGGAGCCGGTGCCGCCGCCGTTGACGAAGTCCAGGTCCGCGCCCGCGGCACGGGCCGCCGCGCGCACGGCCGCCACGATGGCCGGTCGGCGGGACGAGAGGTCCCGGATGGAGCGGGACTTGACCAGGCGGATCGCGGCGGCGCGCGGGCCGCTCCCTCCGGGCACGCCGGCCACCTGTCCCTCGTACGCCAGGAGGCCGGAGAGGCGCAGCCCCGGGGTGCGCGTGATCCGCTCGGCGAGCGCGCGCGCCTGCTCCGGGGTGCGCACGGCCGAGCGCAGGGCCCCCACGCGCAGGCGGCGCAGCGGCAGCCACGCGGTGAGCGCCGCCTCGTCCGTGGTGGGGTAGGCGACCAGGACGTCCGTCCGCCCGGACTCGACCCACCACAGGGCCTCCGTGAGCGAGTACGCCATGATCCCCGTGAAGCCGGGCTGGTCGAGCGCCTCGGTGATCGCGCGGCGGATGCGCACGGACTTGGTGGCCACGCGGACGGGCACGGCGCCTGCGCGGGCGTGCAGAGCGGCGGCGTTGGCCCGGAAGGCGTCGAGGTCCAGGAGGCCCAGGGGTCGGGAGCGCTCGTCCGCCGGCAGGGCGGCGAGCGCGGCGGCGTAGCGCTCGAACGGGGGCGCCGGCGGCGGGGAGACGGGCTTCCCACCTAGGATGGAACCATGGCCTCCGCCTCCACGCCAGACATCGAGACGCTCAGCTCAGGAAATGCCGTGGCGTGGTCCCGTCCGGTGGGCGAGCGCTCCGGCACGGACCTCGTCCTCGTGCTGCACGGCTACGGCTCCAACGAGCGCCGGGCCGCCCGCACCTTCTTCCCCATGCTCCCGGAGCGCTGCACCGGCCTGGCCGTGCGCGGCGGCTTCGAGATCGACGCGTCCGCCACGGAGGGCGAGGGAGACCCGGGCGCGCACGGCTGGTTCCTGCTGGACCTGCTGCTGCAGTCCGACTTCGCCCAGGTGCTCGCCGCCGCCCACCGCGTCTTCGACGTCCTCGGCTCGCCCGAGGTGGCCGACGCGGGCTTCCGCTCCGTCTCCGTGCTCGGCTTCTCCCAGGGCATGGCCATGGCGACGACGGTCATCCGGCTGCGCCCCGAGGCCTTCACGTGCGGGGTGGGCCTCAGTGGCTTCGCCGTGGACAACGAGCTGCTGGCGATGCTCGACTCGCCCGTCGAAGGCCCCGGCCCCCGCCCCTTCTTCTGGGGCCGGGACGTCGAGGACCCCGTGATCAACCCGGACGCCGTTGCGCACACCCGCGGGTGGGCCGAGGCGCACACCCTGCTCACTGTGCGCTCCTACCCCGGCATGCTGCACGCCACCCACCCGGACGAGGTGCGGGACGTGCGGATCTTCCTCGATTACACCCTCGCCGCCGCGCCGCCGGGATCCTGACGCACACCGTGCGCAGCCACTACGGTGGTCCGCATGGCAAAGAACTCGACGATCGGCCGCTTCGCGTCGGACAAGGCGACGAACCTGGCCCTCAAGTCCGCGCTCGACGAGGACGGCAACCCCACTGAGGCGTTCGAGAAGGTGGTCTTCAAGACGCTGGACATCCAGCGTCCGCTGGTGCTGAAGAACATCCAGCGTCTCCGGGAGAAGCACCCCGGCGACACCCCGGACCAGCTCGCGGAGCGCCTGAGCGAGCAGTACCTCAACGCCGTGACCGGCGCTGGCGCCGCCGTCGGCGGCACCGCGATCATCCCGGGCGTCGGCACCGTGGCCGCGCTGGGCCTGTCGGCCGCCGCCGTCGTGGGCTTCCTCGAGGCCACCGCGCTCTACGGGCAGTCCCTCGCCGAGCTGCACGGCATCAGCACCGCGGACCCCCAGCGCTCCCGGGCCGTCGTGATGACGCTCATGCTCGGCGACGACGCCAAGGAGCTGCTGCGCGAGGCCGCCGGCAAGGCCGGGGCGAAGCAGGACTCCATGGCGGGCCTGAACGCCCTGATGGGAACCTCGAGCGCGGCCGGTGGCGCCGGGGTGGGCGCGATGATGATGGACCAGCTCAAGCGGCGCTTCTTCAATCGCCTCCTCGTGCGTCAGGGCGCGGGCATGATCGGCCGTGCCGTGCCGTTCGGCATCGGAGCCGTGATCGGCGGCGTGGGCAACCGCGCCATGGGCAAGGCCGTGGTAGAGAACGCGCGTCAGCTCTTCGGCCCGCTGCCCGCCGTGATTCCCGGCGAGCTGCGCGGCGAGTCCGTGCAGGCGGAGAAGGACGACGACGGCGGCTTCCTCGGCGGCCTGCTGCGCGCCCTTCCGGGCGGCAAGGACAAGGACTCGACGAGGTCCTGACGTCCTCTCCTGCCGGCCCGCGGCGGCGACGCTCCCCCACGCGGGGTGCGTCGCCGTCGTCGTGGGCGGGGGAGATCAGAACAGCAGTGTGGCCAGCGTGTGGATGGCCAGGCCGGCGAGCGCACCGACCACGGAGCCGTTGATGCGGATGAACTGCAGGTCCCGGCCCACGAGGAGCTCGAGGGTGCGGGAGGTCTGCTCGCCGTCCCACCGCTCCACGGTCTCCTCGATCACGCCGGTCAGCTGCGGGCCGTAGGAGCTGAGTGCGTAGGCGGCGGCGCGCTGCGCGTAGCCGTCCACGCGCTCGCGCACCTCGGCGTCGTCCTGGAGGCGCCCGCCGAGGTCCTGCAGGGCGGCCACGAGGGCGCGGTGCAGGTCGGAGGCGGGGTCGGCGAGGGCGTCCAGCAGGGAGTCGCGCAGGGTGGTCCAGGCGCGGGAGGCCCAGCCGCGCAGGCGCTCGTCCGCGAAGAGGCTCGCCTTGAAGCGCTCCACGGAGGCGCGCGTGTCCGGGTCCTCGCGCATGTCACGGACGAGGCGGTCCAGCCAGTCATCCACCGAGCGGCGGGCCTCGTGGTCCGGGTCGGAGCGGATGCCGGCGAGGTACTTCAGGGTCTCGGCGTGGAGGCGCTCCGCCAGGAGGCGGTCCACCATGTCCGGGCTCCACTCGGGGGAGCGGCGGCGCACCGTCTCGATGAACATCTCCGGGTGGGCGGCCACCCAGTCGCCCGTGTGGTTCACCACGAGCTCGACCACCTTGTCGTGGTGCCGGCCGGCCAGCACGGAGTCCAGCACGCCGGCGAGCGTGGGGGACCAGTCCGGCTCCACCATGTGCTTCTGCATCAGCTGCTGCAGCAGGCGCTGCACGGCCTCATCGTCGGTGGCGGCCATGGTGTGCCGTGCCGCCGTCGCGACCTCCCCGGCCACGCGCCGGGCGTTCGCGTCCTGGCGCAGCCAGCCGCCGGCCGCGTGCGCGACCTGCAGCCCGGCCACCTTCTCCCGCGCGACGTCCGAGTCCAGGAAGTTCTCCTGCACGAACTCGCGCAGCGCCGCCCCGAGCTGGTCCTTCTTCCGAGGGATCAGGGCGGTGTGGGGCACGGGGATGCCGGCGGGGTGGCGGAACAGCGCGGTGACGGCAAACCAGTCGGCGAGCGCGCCCACCATGCCGCCCTCCGCCGCGGCGCGCACGAAGCCCCACGCGGGATGGACCTCCTGGAGTGGGAACGCGATGACGAACACGACGGCCAGCGCCACGAGCAGGCCGGTGGCCACCGACTTCATGCGGCGCAGCCCGGCGGCGCGCTCGAGGGAGGCGGCGCTGAGGACCTGCTGGTCCGAGGCGGCGGAGAGGGACACGTGCGGCTCCTGGAGCGGGCGGAACGGAGGACCGGGCGGAGAGGACGCCGGGGTGAACCGAATGGTCCCCTCCAGTTAACCAGTCCGCCGCCTGGCGTCGGGGCTCCGGGCACCCGCCGCTCCTACGCTCTGGGCGTGCTCCCCCTCGTGATCGCCCACCGCGGTGCGTCCGCCGCCTTCCCCGAACACACCCGCGCCGCCATGCTGCACGCCCTCGCCGTGGGCGCGGACGGCCTGGAGTGCGACGTGCAGCTCACGAAGGACCGCGAGGTCGTCTGCTGGCACGACCCCACCGTGGACCGCACCTCGAACGGCTCCGGCGCGCTCGCGGACCACACCCTGGAGCGGCTGCGCGGCCTCGACGTCACCTCGTGGCACGCGACGCGCGGGCCTCGCGCGGGCGACGGGGCGCGGCCGGGAGCGCAGGCGGGCCAGATCCCCCCGGTGTACGGCGCGCCGGAGGACCAGGTGCTCACCCTGCGGGAGCTCTTCGAGATCGCGACGGCGGCGGACCGTCCGCTGCGCCTCGCGGTGGAGCTCAAGCACCCCTCGCCGTACGGCCACGAGCTCGAGGAGCGCGTGCTGCGCGAGCTGCTCACCTCTGGCTGGGACCCGGAGACGGGCCTGCTCGGGCAGGTGAGCGTCTCCCTCATGAGCTTCCACCCCGGAGCGCTGCAGTACGTGGCGCCGCTGACGGGCCCGGACGCGCTGTGCCCGCTCGTGGACGTGATGCCGGCCGAGATCCCCTCCCGCATCGCCCGCGGTCCGCTCTCCCGGGCCGCCGTGCGCGCCACGGTGCGCCAGACCCTCGCGAACTCCGAGGCCATGGTGTGGCGCGGCCGGGCGAGCCTTGCCGGCCCGTCCGTGGAGTACGTGCGCACCCACCTCGCTGACGTGAAGGCGTGGCTCGCGGCCGGGCGCCGGCTGCGCGTGTGGACCGTGGACGCGCGCGCGGACGTCGAATTCCTCCTGGCCCAGGGTGTGCAGGAGCTGACCACCAACCGGCCGGAGGACGTGCTGCGCTGGGCGGCCGACGCCGTCGTCGAGCGGCGGAGTCGGCGGGACCGCGCGGGGGTCTGAGGCCGCCGGCGTCCCGGAGATGACGGGACGCCGTGTCGATGCCGCATCCGTCTGTGATCAGGGTTACACTCCCGATCAACGCCTCCCCTGTGAGGTGCCTCACTCGCACGTGAGACCTTCCTCGATCTCTCCCCAGGAGGACCCCATGGCTTCCCCCCTTCAGCGACGCTTCCTGTCCGCGGCCGCCCTCACCGCAGCAGGCGCCCTCCTGATCAGCGGATGCGCCCAGAGCCAGCGCTCGGACACCGGCGCGGACAGCTCCGCGGCCGGCTCCGACGCGCAGCAGGTGGACGGCTCGTTCATCTTCGCCGCCTCCTCGGACCCGAAGACCCTCGACCCGGCCTTCGCCTCGGACGGCGAGTCCTTCCGGGTGTCCCGGCAGATCTTCGAGGGCCTCGTGGGCACCAAGCCCGGCACGGCGGACCCGGCCCCCCTCCTGGCCGAGTCGTGGGAGTCGAGTGAGGACGGGCTGACCCACACGTTCCAGCTCAAGGACGGGGTGAAGTTCCACGACGGCACGGAGTTCAACGCCGAGGCCGTGTGCGCCAACTTCGACCGCTGGTACAACTTCGAGGGCATTCAGCAGGCCGAGACCGTCTCCTACTACTACGGCAAGCTGTTCCGCGGCTTCGCGGACTCCCCGGAGAAGGCCGTGTACAAGTCGTGCGACGCCACCGAGGACCTCAAGGCCACCGTCACCCTGGCCCAGCCCTTCGCCGGGTTCATCCCCTCCCTCTCGCTTCCCGCCTTCGGCATGCAGTCCCCCACGGCCATGGAGGAGTACAAGGCGGACGAGATCGGCGGCACCGCCGAATCCCCGGAGATGTCCGAGTACGCCCGCGAGCACCCCACGGGCACGGGCCCGTACAAGTTCGACTCGTGGAGCGTCGGCTCGGACATCAAGCTCTCCGCCTTCGAGGACTACTGGGGGGACAAGGGCGAGGTCACGGACGTGACCTTCCGCGTGATCGACGACCCGGTGGCCCGCCGCCAGGCCCTTGAGGCCGGGGACGTGGACGGCTACGACCTCGTGGCCCCCGCGGACACCAAGGCCCTCGCCGACGCCGGGTTCAACGTGATCCAGCGCGATCCGTTCACCATCCTCTACCTGGGCATGAACCAGGAGCAGGAGGAGCTCAAGGACGTGAAGGTCCGCCAGGCGATCGCCCACGCGATCGACAAGGACGCGCTCATCCAGCAGACCCTGCCGGAGGGCACCAAGGCCGCGACCCAGTTCATCCCGGACTCGGTCAACGGCTACAGCGACGACGTCACCACCTACGACTACGACCCGGAGAAGGCGAAGCAGCTGCTGACCGAGGCGGGCTACCCCGACGGCTTCACGATCGACTTCAACTACCCGACGGGCGTCTCCCGCCCCTACATGCCGACCCCGGAGCAGGCCTTCTCCAACATCTCCAACCAGCTCGCGGAGGTGGGCATCAAGGTCAACGCCAAGCCCGCCAAGTGGAGCCCGGACTACCTGAACCAGGTGCAGGGCACCGCCGACCACGGCATCCACCTGCTCGGCTGGACCGGCGACTACAACGACACCGACAACTTCGTGGGCGTGTTCTTCGGCCAGGAGAAGCCCGAGTTCGGCTTCGAGAACGAGGAGCTCTTCACCGCCCTCGAGAAGGCGCGCCAGATCCCCACGATCGAGGAGCAGACGCCCGAGTACGAGGCGATCAACCAGCAGATCTCCGAGTTCGTCCCGGCCGTCCCGCTGGCGCACCCGGCGCCGTCGCTCGCCTTCGACAAGCGCGTGGCCTCCTACCCGGCCAGCCCGGTCAACGACGAGGTCTTCAACCAGGTCGACCTCACGGAGTGAACCGGCGCCCCCGCGGCTGACCGGCCCCCTCGCTGACCCGACGGCGGCGGCGCACCCGCTGCGCCGCCGCCGTCCCCTGACCTGACGGGCCCACGGGCCTGGGATGAAGGACTCCCCGTGCTCAGACTCATCGGCAAGCGCCTGCTGCTGCTGATCCCCACCCTGCTCGGCCTCTCGATCCTGCTCTTCGCGTGGGTGCGCAGCCTCCCCGGCGGGCCGGCCACGGCCCTGCTCGGCGACCGTGCCACCCCCGAGGCGGTGGCCCGCGTGAACGCCGCGTACGGCTTCGACAAGCCGATCCTGGAGCAGTACCTCACCTACATGGGGCGGCTGGTCCGGGGTGACTTCGGCAACTCGCTCATGACCAACCGGCCCGTCCTGGAGGAGTTCGCCGAGCGCTTCCCCGCCACGATCGAGCTGTCCGTGTTCGCCATCCTCTTCGCGGTCGTGCTCGGCATCCCGCTGGGCTACTGGGCGGCCCGCAACGTGGGCCGGTGGCAGGACAACCTCGCCGTCGTGCTCTCCCTGCTGGGCGTGGTGGTGCCGGTGTTCTTCCTGGCCTTCCTGCTGAAGTGGGTCTTCGCCGTGCGGCTCGGCTGGCTCCCCACGGACGGCCGCCAGGACCCGCGGATCGACGCGACGCACTACACGAACCTCTACGTGTGGGACGGCATCAGCACGGGGGAGTGGGACGCCGCCCTGAATGCGCTGACGCACCTCGTGCTGCCCGGCATCGCCCTGGGCACCATCCCGCTGGCCATCATCGCCCGCATCACGCGGGCGGCCGTCCTGGACGTGCAGAACGCCGACTACGTGCGCACCGCGCGCGCCAAGGGTCTGGCCCCGGGGCTCATCCGGAACCGCTTCATCCTCCGCAACGCGATGCTCCCCGTGCTCACCACGCTGGGCCTGCAGCTGGGCCTGCTGATCTCGGGGGCGGTGCTCACCGAGACGGTGTTCGCCTTCAACGGCATCGGCCGGTTCCTGCGCGACGCGATCTTCAACCTCGACTTCCCGGTGCTGCAGGGCTTCATCATCCTCATCGCACTGTTGTATTCGCTCATCAACCTGGTCGTGGACGTCTCCTACGGCCTCATCGACCCGAGGGTGCGTGTCCAGTGACGGCGAACCTGCCCCCCGCCTCCGGCGGCCCCGCGGCGCGCGGCGCCGAGGACGAGCTGTACCCGGCCACGGACGGAGCGGTCACCCCGCTGGCCGTCGACACCCCCGGGGTCGAGGCCGTCGGCGTCGCCCCCGGCCCGACACAGGCCACCACCGAGCCGGGCGCGGAGGCGCGCGGCACCTCCGTGTGGGGGGCCGCCTTCCAGCGGCTGCGCCGCAACCCCGCGGCCATCGCGGGCGCCGTGATCGTGGCGCTCTTCCTGCTCGTGGCGGTCCTCGCCCCGCTCCTGGCCCCGTACGGGGGCACGGAGACGCCGGGCATGCGGGAGATCCGCCCGACGAGCGTGCCCGGGCCCGGCGAGGTGGCCGGCTACCCGCTCGGCCTGGACCGCTTCGGCGGCGACGTGCTCTCCAAGCTGCTGTGGGGCGCCCAGGCGTCCCTGCTGATCGGCGTGGTCTCCACCGCGCTCGGCCTCGCGGGCGGCATGATCCTCGGCCTGCTCGCGGGAGGGTTCGGCGGCTGGGTGGACAGCGTGGTGATGCGCCTCGTGGACATCCTGCTCTCCGTGCCGCACCTGCTGCTGGCGGTGTCCATCGCGGCCATCCTGGGACAGACGCCCTCCGCCGTGATGATCGCGATCGGCGTGGCCCAGGTCCCCGTGTTCGCCCGCCTGCTGCGCTCCTCGATGCTCTCGCAGAAGGGCTCGGACTACGTGCTGGCCGCGCAGACCCTCGGGCTCTCGCGGCGCACCATCACCATGTCCCACATCCTGCCCAACTCGCTGGGCCCCGTGATCGTGCAGGCCACCCTCACCCTGGCCACCGCCGTGATCGACGCCGCCGCCCTCTCCTTCCTGGGCCTCGGCGGCGGCCGGCCCGAGACCGCCGAGTGGGGCCGCATGCTCACCTACGCCCAGGCCGAGCTGGGCATCAACCCGTGGCTCGCCTTCCTGCCGGGCCTGTGCATCGCCGTCACCGCGCTCGGGTTCACCCTGCTGGGAGAGTCCCTGCGCGAGGCCCTCGACCCCACCTCCCGGAGGCGCTGACCATGGACCCCCAGCACGACGACGTCGCCCGCGGCTCCGGCTCCCACGTGGCCGGAGCGGAGGGCCCCGTCCCCGCGGCCTCGGCACCCTCTGCCGCGCCCGCGGCACCTTCGCCCGCGCCCGCCGTCGGCGGGCCGCTGCTCGAGATCCGCGGCCTGGACGTGGAGTTCTCCACGCAGCAGGGCACGGTGAAGGCCGTGGAGGGCGCCTCGTTCACCCTGCCCGCCGGCGGCACGCTGGCCATCGTGGGCGAGTCCGGCTCGGGCAAGTCCACCACCGCGATGGCGGCCATCGGCCTGCTGCCGCAGAACGGACGCGTGACCGGCGGCTCCATCCGCTTCGCGGGCCAGGAGCTGGTGGGCATGCCGGACGCGAAGATGCGCCGCATCCGGGGCCGCAGCATCGGCCTGGTGCCGCAGGACCCGATGTCCAACCTGAACCCGGTGACGCGCGTGGGGCAGCAGATCGGGGAGACCCTCCTGACCCACGGGCTGGCCACGCGCAAGGACGTGGAGGAGAAGGTCCTCGCGGTGATGGAGCGGGCGGGGATCCCGGACCCGCGCAAGCGGGCGAGGCAGTACCCCCACGAGCTCTCGGGCGGGCTGCGCCAGCGCGTGCTGATCGCGATCGGCCTGGCCTGCCGGCCGCAGCTGTTGATCGCGGACGAGCCCACCTCGGCCCTGGATGTGACCGTGCAGCAGGTGATCCTGGACCAGATCGACGAGATGACCCGGGAGGTGGGAAGCTCCGTCCTGCTCATCACGCACGACCTGGGGCTCGCCGCCGAGCGCGCCCAGCACCTCGTGGTCATGCACCGCGGCACGGTGGTGGAGCACGGGGACGCCCAGCGGATCCTCGAGGACCCCCAGCACGCCTACACGCGCTCGCTCGTGCAGGCGGCGCCGTCGGTGGCCGCCGCACGCCTCCTCCCCGAGTCCTACGCGGCCGCGCCGGCGCCCCTGGCCGAGGACGCCACCGGTGCCCTGACCACCGTGGCCCTGGACAAGTCCGCCCTCACCCCGCTGGTCGAGATCACCGACCTGACCAAGGTGTACGCGAGCCGTGGCCAGGACGACTTCTACGCCGCCAAGGAGGTCTCGCTCAAGATCCCGCGGGGCAAGACGGTCTCCGTCGTGGGCGAGTCCGGCTCCGGCAAGACGACCACGGCACGCATGCTGCTCAAGCTCATCGAGCCGACGTCGGGATCCATCACCTTCGAGGGCAAGGACGTCCTGACCCTCAAGGGCGCCGACCTGAAGGACTTCCGTCAGCGGGTGCAGGCCGTCTTCCAGGACCCCTTCTCCTCCCTCAACCCCTCCTTCACGGTGGGGCGGATCATCGAGGAGCCGCTGCAGGCCTACCGCCGCGGCGGGGCGAAGCAGCGGCGGGCGCGCACCCTGGAGCTCATGGAGCAGGTGGCCCTGCCGGCGCACTTCCACCGACGCTACCCCGCGGAGCTCTCGGGCGGTCAGCGTCAGCGGGTGGCGATCGCCCGTGCGCTCGCGCTGAACCCGGACCTGATCGTGTGCGACGAGCCGGTCTCCGCCCTCGACGTCCTCGTGCAGGCGCAGATCCTGGACCTGCTCAAGGACCTGCAGGCGGAGCTGGGGCTGAGCTACCTCTTCATCTCCCACGACCTCGCGGTGGTGCGGCTCATCTCGGACTACGTGTGCGTGATGAAGGACGGCGAGCTGGTCGAGGCCGCCTCCTCCGAGGAGGTCTTCACCAACGCGCGCCATCCGTACACGCGGAGGCTGCTGGCCTCGATCCCCGGCAACGAGCTGCAGATCGGCGACGTCGCCTGACCTGCCGCGCTCCGGGTCAGTCCTGCAGCGGCCAGGCCTGCTCGCGCTCCACCACGGTGTGGGCCAGCTGGGCGATCGCCATCTCCTCGTCCGTGGGGACCACGAGCACGGGGATCGCGGAGGCGTCGGCGGAGATCACCCGGGGGTCGTCGCCGCGCTCCATGTTCCGCGCGGGGTCGTACGTCACGCCGAGCGGCTCGAGGCGGTCCAGCACGCGGGCGCGGAACGGCGCCGCGTTCTCCCCGATGCCGGCGGTGAACACGATCGCCTTCGCCCCGCCCACGGCCACGTGGTAGGCGCCGATGTACTTGGCCAGGCGGTAGGACGCGATCTTCAGAGCCTGCCGGGACGCGCGGTGGCCCGCCTCCGCGGCCTCGAGCACCTGGCGCATGTCCGCGTTGCCGGAGAGCCCCAGCAGGCCGGACTCCTTGTTGAGGAGGGTGTCCACCTGCTCGGCCGTGTAGCCGTGGGTGGTGATCAGATGGGTGATGATCGAGGGGTCGACGTCGCCCGAGCGGGTGCCCATCACGAGCCCGGCCAGCGGCGTGTAGCCCATGGACGTGTCGATCGAGCGGCCGTGCCGGATCGCCGTCGCCGACGCGCCGTTGCCCAGGTGGAGGATGACGCCGTCAAACGCCCGGCGCTCCATGCCCAGGTGCCGCGCCGCGAGCCCCGTGACCAGGTCGTGCGAGGTGCCGTGGAAGCCGTACCGGCGGATGCCGTGCTCCGTGTAGAGCTCGTCCGGGAGGGCGTACTGCCAGGCCTCCCGCGGCATCGACTGGTGGAACGAGGTGTCGAACACCACCACCTGCGGCAGGTCCGGCCAGCGCTGGGCGACGGCGCGCAGCCCCTGCGCCGCGGCCGGGTTGTGCAGCGGAGCCAGGGGAGCCAGGCGCTCGATCGCGCGGATGACCTCGTTGGTCACGAGGGCCGGCGCGTGGAAGCGCTCCCCGCCGTGCACCACGCGGTGCCCGGCCGCGGCCAGGCGGCGGTCCCCGATCACCGCGGCGATCTCCTCCTCCACCTGGGCGAGGGCGGCCGCGTGGTCCGCGACGCCCGAGCCCGGCACGCCGATGCGCTCGACGAGGCCCTTCGTCACCACGGGATCGGGGGCGTCCTCGCCGTCGAGGGTGAGCTCGCGCACCTGGTACTTCAGGGACGAGGAGCCCGAGTTCACCACGAGCACCAGGAGGGTCTCCTCGGGCAGCTCGCGGGCGGAGACGGTGGGGATCGCGGTGGTGACGGGAGCGGAGCTCATCGCGTCGGTCATGGGGATTCCTTTCAGCCCTGCGCCTGGATGGCGGTGATGGCCACCGTGTTGACGATGTCCTCCACCGTGGTGCCGCGGGAGAGGTCGTTCACGGGCTTGTTCAGGCCCTGCAGCACCGGCCCGACGGCGACCGCGCCCGAGGACTGCTGCACCGCCTTGTACGTGTTGTTGCCGGTGTTCAGGTCCGGGAACACGAACACCGTGGCCTGGCCGGCCACCTCGGATCCCGGCATCTTGGACGCGGCCACGGCGGCGTTCACGGCGGCGTCGTACTGCAGCGGGCCCTCCACCTTCAGCTCGGGTGCGCGCTCGCGGACCAGCCCGGTGGCCGTCCGCACCTTGTCCACGGCCTCGCCGGAGCCGGAGGCGCCCGTGGAGTAGGAGAGCATCGCGACGCGCGGGTCCACGCCGAACTGGGCCGCCGTCGCCGCCGAGGCCACGGCGATATCCGCGAGCTGCTCGGCGTTCGGCTCGGGGTTCACGGCGCAGTCGCCGTACACGAGCGCGCGGTCCGGCAGGAGCATGAAGAACACGGAGGACACGATGGACACGCCCGGCTTGGTCTTCACGAACTCGAGCGCGGGGCGGATGGTGTTGGCCGTGGTGTGCGCGGCGCCGGAGACCATGCCGTCCACGTCGCCGAGGTGGACCATCATCGTGCCGAAGTACGCGCCCTCCTGCATGACCTCGCGGGCCCGCTCCACGTCCACGCCCTTGTGGGCGCGCAGCCGCGCGTACTCCTCGGCGTAGCGCTCCAGGTCGGGGGACTCGGCGGGGTCCACGAGCTCGATGCCCGTGAGGTCGATGCCCTCGCGGGAGGCGAGCTCCCTCACCGCGGCGGAGGGGCCGAGGACCACGAGGTCGCACACGTCGCGGCGGTGCAGGATCTCGGCGGCCCGCAGCACGCGGGCGTCCTCGCCCTCGGGGAGGACGATCCGCTGCCGGTCGGCGCGGGCGCGCGAGATCAGCTCGTGCAGGAAGCGCAGGGGCGTCACCGTGGAGGAGCGGGGGAGGTCGAAGCGCTGCAGCAGCTCGTCGCCGTCCACCCTCTGGTGCCAGGCGCCGAGCGCCGCGGCGGTCTTGCGGGGCTGCGCGCTGGAGAGCTCGCCGCGCACGCGGGAGACCTTGGCCGCGGTGGTGAACGTGTCGTCGTGGGTGGCGAGCACGGGGAAGGAGGCGTCCAGGTAGAGGCGCTGCAGCTGGCGGTTCGGCAGGATCCCGTTCGTGAGGATCATGCCCGACGGCGTGGGGAAGTCCGGGGTGAGCGAGGAGGCCACGGTGGCCAGGATCGCGTCGGAGCGGTCCCCCGAGACGATCACGAGGGCCCCCTCCTCGAGGATCTCGAGGAAGTTGCCGCCCTCCATGGAGACGGCCTTGACCTCGGCGACGTCGCGGTCCAGGGTCTGGGCGCCGGCCACCTGCTCCAGCCCGAGCAGGTCCGCCACCTCCGCCACGGAGGGGTGCGTGAGCTCGGGGAGCTCCGGGATCACGTAGACCGGCCACGCGTGGCGGCCCGGGCGCACCGCGGCACGGATCTGCTCGGCGAGGCCCGCGCCGGCCCGGTTGACGATGACGGCCAGCAGGTCGACGCCGGACTCGTCCAGGGAGCGGCGGGCCAGGTCCACGGCGTCCGCGGCCTGGGCCGGGGTCAGGCCCGCGCCCGAGGCCACCGCGATCACGGGGGTGCCCAGGTTGCGGGCCAGGTGGGCGTTCAGGTCGAGGTCCACGGACGGGTCCGCGCTGATCAGGTCGGTCCCCTCCACCACCACGACGGCGTCCTGCGACATCGCGTCGAAGTGCTCGACGCAGCGCTCCTGCACCTCGTCGCCGCGGCCCTCGGCCATGAGCGTGCGCGCCTCGGCCGCCGTGAGGCCGCCGCGGGCCTGCTCGGGGCCCAGGCCGAACTGCTCCCGCATCAGCAGCACCATCGGGTCGGTCTCGACGTCGTTCCCCGGGACGATGGGCCGGTAGTAGCCCACGGCGCCGGAGCGCTTGTAGAGGGAGTCGGCGAGGCCGAGGCTGACGAGCGACTTGCCCGCGCCCGTCGAGGTGGTGGAGACGAAGATTCCCTGCGGCATGGGGCCCTTTCGCGTGGCGGTTCGCGTGCGTGCAAGCGGTCCCCTCCACCGTACCGATGCGTCCCGTCCACGGCGCGGTCTGGGCGGCGGCAGGCGGGGGCCTCCGCGCTATAGTGAGCGCACTCACACTGCACCGAAGCCCGTGCACCCGGGGCGGCCGTCGCCGTCGCCTCCCGCGCGCCGACCCCCGATGAGGCACCATGTCCCACACCACCGCCGCCGCCGGGCACGCCCCGGATCCCCGCCATCCCGTGCACAACCCGGCGGTGGTCGGCTTCACGGAGGCCGAGCTCAACGAGACGCCGATCCGTCCCAAGTGGAACTCCCTCGGCCCGGGCATCGTGGCCGCCGCGACGGGCGTGGGCGCCGCCGACCTCGTGGCCACCCTGACCGCCGGCTCGCGCTACGGCTACATGCTGCTGTGGGCCGTGGTCCTCGGCGTGATCTTCAAGATCGTGCTCGTGGAGGGAGTGGGCCGCTACTACCTCTCCACCGGCAAGACGATCTTCCAGGGCTGGCGCTCGCTCGGCTCGTGGACGTCCTGGTACTTCGGCCCGTACATCCTCATCTGGGGCTTCGTCTACGGCGCGACGGCGATGTCCTCCACCGCGCTGCCGCTCGCCGCGCTCTTCCCGGGCGTGGACAGCAAGGTCTTCGCGATCGGGGCGGGGCTCGTGGGCCTGGGCCTCGTGTGGCTGAACAAGTACCGCCTCATCGAGACGATCATGACCGTGCTGATCGGCATCATGTTCGTCACCGTGCTGCTCTCCGCCGCCCTGACCGCCCCGAACCTCGGCGAGATCCTCTCCGGCCTCGTGCCGCGCCTGCCCGGCAACGACCCGGACGCCATGTTCTACGTGCTCGGCCTGGCCGGCGGCGTGGGCGGCACCATCACCCTCGGCGCGTACGGCTACTGGCTGCGCGAGAAGGGCTGGAACGTCCCCAGGTACATGCGGGTCATGAAGTTCGACAACGCCACCTCCTACATCCTCACCGGCATCTTCGTGATCGCCACGATGATCATGGGCGTCGAGCTGCTGCACTCGGCCGGCCTGGCCATCTCCAAGGGCGACGCGGGCCTGCTCGACGTGGGCAACGTCCTGGCCGAGCGCTACGGCGAGACGTACTCGGTGGTGTTCCTCGTGGGCTTCTTCGCGGCGTCCTTCTCCTCGCTCCTGGGCGTGTGGCACGGCGTGTCGCTGATGTTCGCGGACTTCTGGACCAACTTCCGCCGCCCCGCGGCCGAGATCGACCAGGACGACGCGCCGTCGCTCGCCTCGAAGCCCGGCCGCTTCTTCCTGCTGTGGCTGACCATCCTGCCCATGTCCCTGCTGTTCCTGGACCGCCCGATCTTCCTGATCCTGCTCTACGGCACGCTCGGTGCCCTCTTCATGCCCTTCCTGGCCATCACGCTGCTGTTCCTCAACAACGCGCGTCACGTGCCCCCGCAGTTCCGCAACGGGTGGCTGCGCAACGCGCTGCTCGGCCTGACGGCGCTGGTGTTCGTGGCGATCGGCGTCAACGAGCTGGTCAAGGCGCTGCAGCCGCTGTTCGGCTGACCCGGCGGGCCGGTGCCCGAGAGGGCGACGGCACGGCACACTGGTGCCATGATCGTCGCCTTCTCCGTCGCCCCCTCCGGCCAGCCCGCCGACGCCGCCCACGTCCCCGGTGAGGGGGACACCGCCTCCGTGCACCGCGCCGTCGCGGCCGCCGTCGCCGTGGTGCGGGCCTCCGGGCTGCCGCACCGCACCTCCTCGATGTTCACCGAGGTCGAGGGGGAGTGGGACGAGGTCATGGCCGTGGTGAAGGCCGCGGTCGAGGCGGTCGAGCCGTACGGCTCCCGCGTCTCGCTGGTGCTCAAGGCGGACATCCGCCCGGGCCACGTCGGCGAGCTGGACGGCAAGCTCGATCGCCTCGAGGCCGCCCTCGCCGAGCAGGGCGGGCCGGAGGGCGCGGCCGCGGGCGACCTCGGGCTCGGCACCGCGGCCTCGGCCCGCGCCACCGCGGACGACGACGGCCGCTGACCCCCGGTTCCGTGGACGAGACGGGCGCTCCCCCCACCGCTCTCGTGGACGAAGCGGGAACCGACGACCCCGAGAGGAGGCCCGCCGTGGCCGCCGTGATCCGCCCCGCCCGCCCCGAGGACGTCGAGGCGCTCCTGCGCGTCAAGGCGCGGTCCTGGCGCGAGGCGTACGGCTCGCTCCTGGCCGCCGAGGTGTTCGACCGCGTGGACGCGCGCGTGCCCGAGGACGTCCCCGCCTGGGCCGCGCTCATCGGATCCGACAAGGACCTGTGGGTCGCCGAGGCCGACGGCGGCCGGCTCGTGGGCGTCGCCCTCGCCGGGCCGTCGCGCATCGAGCGTCCGGCGTGCGGGGAACCGGAGGCCTCGCACGCCTCCGACGCCTCGGACGCCCCCGACGACGGCTCCGCGAGCCCGAGCATGCCTGGACGCGAGCTCATGGTCCTCTACATCCTCGCCGAGACGTACGGCACCGGTGTGGGCGCGCGCCTGATGCGCGCCGCTGCCGGTGACGGCCCGGCCGTCCTGCGCGTCCTGGCGGAGAACCCCCGCGCGATCGCGTTCTACCGCAAGCACGGCTACGTGGAGGACGGCGCCCCCCAGCCCATGGAGGGCGCGTGGGCCGGGCTGCACGAGCAGCTGATGGTGCGCCGTGGCTAGGCGCGGGCAGGCGCCGCGACGCCGCGGACCCGCCACGGCCGCCGTCGACGCCGGCGTCGTCCCGGGCGTCCACGCGATCTCCTCGGGGACGGCCGAGATCGTCGAGGACCCCTTCGCGCCGGGTGCGTTCACCCTGCTCGTCAACGGGGTGGAGTCCTCGCCGCTGGACCCCGAGCATCCGGAGCGGATGGGCTTCGAGTACATGCGCTGGGCGGCCGCGGCCGTCGAGGCGCACTGGCCCGATCCCGTCCCGCTGCGCGCCCTGCACCTCGGCGGCGCCGGCTGCGCGCTCGCCCGCTGGGTGGACCGCGCCTTCCCCGGCTCGCACCAGACCGCGGTGGAGATCGACGCCGGCCTCGCCACCCTCGCCCGCGAGCACTTCGGCCTGCCGCGCGCCCCCGCGCTGAAGATCCGCGTGGCCGACGCCGCCGACGTCCTCGCCGAGGCCCACCCGGCCTCCCGCGACCTCCTCATCCGCGACGTCTTCGCCCCGGACCCGGACGACCCCACGGGCGCCCGCCACATCACGCCGCCGAATCTCACCGGCGCCGCGTCCGCGGAGGCCGCCGCGCGCGTGCTCGCCCCGGGCGGGCTGTACGTGCTCAACGTGGGCGGAGGCCCGGACCTGGCCGCCGTGCGCGCAGAGGTGGCCGCCGTCGTCGGGGCCTTCGACCACGTCGAGGTGATCGCGGACCCGCCCATGCTCAAGGGACGCCGGCGCGGCAACGTGATCGTGGCGGCCTCGGACGCCCCGATCGCCCGCCCCGCCGCGGCCGCCCATGCCGGCGCCGATCCCCGGGACGGCCTCGCCCGGGACCTCCGGATGGACGCCTTCCCGGCGCGCCTCGCCGAGGATCCGCAGGCCTTCACCGCCGGGCTCCCCGCCGGCCGGACCCCGCTCCGGGCGACCCCCGAGGACTAGACTGGTGGCATCGAACCGGCCCCGTCCGGGGGTCGGGGAGCGACTCCAGGAGGTTCGCATGCCCACCGCATCCCAGCACACCGATCCCGGCACGGGTGCCGCCCCGCTCGGCGTCCTGGTGGGCGTGGACGGCTCGGAGCAGTCCGTCTCCGCCGCCCGCTGGGCCCAGCGCGAGGCGTCCCTGCGCGGCGAGCCCCTGACCCTCGTCACGGCCTACACCATGCCCACCTTCTGGGGGTACGGGGCGGAGGCGGGTGCGGCCTACCCCGACGACGACCGCCTGCGCGAGGGCGTCGAAGCCCTCCTGCGGGACGTGGCGGGCCAGCTGGACGCCGACGGCGTGCAGCCCACCCTGCGGGTCGAGGTCGGGGACGCCGCCGGGGTGCTGGTGGACCTCTCGAAGCAGGCGTCCCTGCTCGTCTCGGGCAGCCGCGGCCGCGGGGGCTTCCTCGGCCGCCTGCTGGGCTCCGTGTCCTCGGCGCTGCCGGGCCACGCGCACTGCCCCGTGGCCATCATCCCCGCCGGGGTGGAGGCCTCCCGCGCCGCGGCGGGGGTACCCGTCGTCGTGGGCGTGGACGGCTCCGAGCAGGGCCGCGCCGCCGCCCTCGTGGCTGCCGAGGAGGCCCGCCTGCGCGGCGCGCCCCTGAATCTCGTGGTCGCCGTGCCGCCCGTGAGCGCCAACGCGGCGTGGCTCGCCGTGAGCCTGGACGAGGAGGCACGGGCCAAGGACATGCAGGAGCTCGTGGACGCCGGCGCCCGCTGGCTCTCCTCCGAGTACCCGGGCCTCGAGGTCACGGGCGAGCTCGTGGACGGCAGCCCCGTGGACGTCATGGTGGAGCAGACCGGCACGGCGCGCCTGACGGTCCTCGGCACGCGCGGTCTCGGCGGGTTCGCCGGCTCCCTCCTCGGCTCCACGAGCCAGGGCGTGGCCCACCACGCGCGCGGACCGGTCATGGTGGTCCCGTTCCGGGAGGACGTCCGGCTGAGCCGCCGCGCGGACCACGGCCCGGTGCGGGAGCAGCCGCAGGCCTGAGCCGCCGGTCCCCGCTCAGCCCCAGCCGAGCTCGTGGAGCCGCTCCTCGCTGATCCCGAAGAAGTGCCCCACCTCGTGGAGGACCGTCACGGTGATCTGCTCCTCGAGCTCGGCGCGGTCCCGGCAGTGCCGCATGAGGGGGCCGCGGAACACCACGATCCGGTCCGGCATCTGCCACGCCACCTCGGCCCGCTCCCCGAGGGGCACGCCCTCGTAGAGGCCGAAGAGCTCGGTGTCCGGGTCCTCCCAGTGCTGGGGCTCGTACTCCTCCTCCACCACCACGACGACGTTGGTCAGCAGGCGCGCCAGCTCGTCCGGGACACGGGTGAGCGCGGCGGACACGGCGGCGTCGAACTCGTCCTCGGACATCCAGTCAGCGGGGTCCTGCTCGGTCACGGAGGCTCCTGGGAGGAATTTGCCGGGCGGTGTGGGGCCACTCTAGACTTCGTGGGTCCACCTCGGGAATCTCGACCCGGACCTGCCCCCATCGTCTAGTGGCCTAGGACACCGCCCTTTCACGGCGGCGACACGGGTTCGAATCCCGTTGGGGGTACGCAGGATCGGCCACGCGGCGTGTGCTCAGGCTCACGCTCCACCCGATTTGCGCGGCGACGCGAGGCTCTGATAGAGTTTCAACTCGTTGCAGAGAAGGAAAGCAGCACAGCAAGGCCCTGTAGCGCAGTTGGTTAGCGCGCCGCCCTGTCACGGCGGAGGTCGCGAGTTCAAGTCTCGTCAGGGTCGCTCGGATCATCCGATCACCGGTATTCGGCAACGGAGTCCGGTGACACATGGTCCAGGCGGTGGAACCCCCGCCGGGCTCTGTAGCTCAGTTGGTAGAGCGTACGACTGAAAATCGTAAGGTCACCGGATCGACGCCGGTCGGAGCCACCACGTGGAGAAGGCCCCCCGCAGCAGCGGGGGGCCTTCTGCGTCGTGCAGACCGCCATCCAGGCGTTCGCCCATCAGCACCACGCCGGCATCCGAGAGGGCCGAGACATGACGGAGGCCCCCGCCGTGGCGGGGGCCTCCACCGGCTGAACGGGCCTCAGGAGAGGTCCTCGGCCTCCTCGGCCGGGTCCAGGACGTGCATCGCCTCGGACTCGGCGCCGCGGAGGTCGTCCGGCGTGCGGCCGTCCAGGGGCCAGTCCTGCGGGTCGTCCGAGCTGCCCGGGGCCGGCTGACCGTCGCGGCCGTCCAGCGGGTCGGGGTCGCCGGCGGCGTTGGGATCGGCCAGGAGGTCGGCCTCCAGCTCGATCTCGTTCGGATCCGTGGTCATGGTGCTCTCCTTCTCTCGGGGGTCTGAGGGCGGTGCCCGTCACGGGGCGGTGACGATGACCTTGAGCGCCTTCTCGTCCGCCGCGTGGGCGAACATCTCATAGGCCTCGTCCCACTGGTCGAACGTGAAGCGGTGGGTCACGAACTCCTCGGGCTTGATGGAGCCGTCCTGGATGCGGCCCAGCAGCTCGGGGGCCGTGGTGGCGTTCACGAGGCCCGTGGTGATGGTGATGTTGTTGATCCACTCGCGGTCGATGGGGAACTCCACCGGCTTGCCGTGCACGCCGAGGTTGACCACGTGGCCGCCCGGGCGGATCGCGTCGAGGCACGCGGAGAACGTCGCGGGGATGCCCACGGCCTCCATGGCCACGTCCACGCCGAGACCGTCCGCCGTGAGCTCCTTGACCTTCGCCGTGGTGTCCTCCCCGGGGGTGAAGATGTGCGTGGCGCCGAACTTCCGCGCGGACTCGAGGCGGAACTCGTTGCCGTCCACGGCGATGATCGTCGAGGCGCCCTTCGCGGCCGCCGTCATGATGGCGGACAGGCCGACGGGGCCGGCGCCCACCACGAGCACGGTGTCGCCCTCGGGCAGCGGGATGAGGCCGTTGTCCGCGAACGGGACGCGGACCAGCTCGGCCTGCGTGCCGTCGATCAGGTGGCCGAAGACCCAGCCGATGCCGCCCATGGCCTGGCAGTGGGAGGTCAGGCCCTCGCGGCAGTACGAGCAGTCCATGCACGTGGAGACGCAGGAGATGATGACGCGGTCGCCGACCTTGACGTCCTTCACCTCCGCGCCCGCCTCAGTCACGACGCCGACGCCCTCGTGGCGGAGGATGCGTCCGTCGAGTCGATGATCGTGGCGTCCGGGACCTCTTCCCACACGCGCTTGCCGGGACCGTGGTAGACGATGGCCTTCATGGGCTGACCTCCTGTGAGGGGATCCCCGGTCCCGGTGCGGAGCCGGATCGAGGGGGCCCGGGTGCTCCGGGACTCCCTCCCCTCCAGCGTAGGGTCGGCGCCCGCTCGAGCCCAGGGGCGAGGCCCGCCGCCGTGTGTGCGCCGTCACGAGCTGCCATGAGAGCGGACACGATCCTCCGTCCCTCTCCGCGCCCAGCCGCCGGCTCCCCCGTAGGGTGGACGGCATGATCGACGACACTCCGCCCGCGACCAGGGGCACGCCGCCGGGCGTGTCCGCCCCCACCGCCTCCCGATCCGACGACCCCGTTCCCACCACCGCCGCCGACGCCTCCACCAGCGCGGGGCGCGCCCTCGTGCCGGGTGTCTTCTGGCCCACCGCTGTCATCGTCCTGGCATTCGTGCTCGCCACGCTGTTCTTCCCGGACCAGATGACCACCGCCATCTCGGCCGTCCAGGGCGCCATCATCTCGAACTTCTCGTGGTGGTACGCCGCCGTCGCGCTGTTCTTCGTCCTCTTCTGCGTCTACCTCGCGTTCTCCCGCAAGGGCGCCATCACGATGGGCAAGCCGGACGAGAAGCCCGAGTTCTCCACCCTGTCCTGGTTCTCCCTGCTCTTCGCCGCCGGCATGGGCATCGGCCTCGTGTTCTACGGCATGACCGAGCCGCTCATGCACTTCGTCTCGCCGCGTCCGGACATCGCGGCGACCAACCCCACCCAGGGCCAGGCCTCGCAGAACGCCCTGGCGACCACGTTCCTGCACTGGGGCCTGCAGCCCTGGGCGATCTACGCCGTCGTGGGCGTGGCCGTGGGCCTTGCCATCCACCGCCGCGGCCGTCCCCTCTCCCTGCGCTGGGCCTTCGAGTCGATCCTCGGCGAGAAGCGCACCCGCGGCGGATGGGGCCACCTCATCGACACCCTGGCCCTCGTGGGCACCGTGTTCGGCGTCGCCACCTCGCTCGGCCTCGGCGTGACCCAGATGGCCGCCGGGCTGCGTGCCCTCGGGTTCGTCCCTGAGGACAGCGCGTGGCTCGAGTACGTGATGATCGCTCTCGTGACCTGCGTCGTCCTCTACACGGTGGTCTCGGGAGTGGAGCGCGGCATGAAGTGGCTCTCCAACTTCAACCTCATCCTCGCCGCGGGCCTGCTCCTCTTCCTGCTGATCGTGGGACCCACCTCCTTCCTCTTCAAGGAGATGGTGCAGTCCACCGGCGCGTACCTGCAGAACTACTTCGCCAACTCCCTCAACGTCTCCGCGTTCTTCGGCGCGGAGGGCGATGCGTGGCAGGCCGGCTGGACGGCCTACTACTGGGGCTGGTGGATGTCCTGGACCCCCTTCGTCGGCATCTTCATCGCCCGCATCTCCCGCGGGCGCACCGTGCGTGAGTTCATCGCCGGCGTGATGCTCGTGCCCACCCTGATCTCGATCCTGTGGTTCGGCATCCTCGGCGGCACCGCCATCTACATGGAGACCGTCCGCCCCGCGGGCTATGAGTCCGTGGTCGGCGCGGACGGCTCGATCGATGCGAACACCGCCCTGTTCCAGGTCGTGGAGCAGCTGCCGGCCGGCAGCGTCATGATGGTCGGCTTCATCCTCCTCTCGGCCGTGTTCTTCGTGACCTCCTCGGACTCCGGCTCGCTCGTGATGGGCATGCTCGCCACGGGCGGCGACGTGAACCCCAAGGTGATGATCCGGATCTTCTTCGCGATCGCCACCGCGTTCATGGCGGCCGCGCTGCTCATGGCCGGCGGCCTGAGCGCCATCCAGACGCTCGCCATCACGATCGGCCTGCCGTTCAGCATCATGATGCTCGTGATGTGCCTGTCCACGTTCCGCATCCTCAGCTACTCCGTGGCCCGCGTGGAGGCCGTGCGCCGCGCGGCCATGCTGGCCTCCATCAAGGACCGTCTCGGCCTCGAGACGGACGATCCGGACGTCGTCGACGGCGGCCCCGTGGCCGCCTCGCAGTGGTGGGCCTCGCTGAGCCGCGACCGCCAGCACAGGATCGCGCAGGTGGCCTCGCCGGGTGCGGACCACGAGATCCGACTCGCCGACGGCACGCCGGCCGGCAGCACGCCGTTGGCGCCGTCACGGGGACCCTCGGCGGGCGCCCCCGGCGGCTCGACCGCCGCGGGCTGACCCCGCGGCAGACCCGACCCCGCACGCAGGCGAGCCCTGCGTCGTCGCCCTCATCCGGAAGGAATGAGGACGGCGGCGCAGGGCTCGTCTGTGTCTGTGCGGCTCCTGTGTCTGTGCCGCTCCGCGCGGCGGTCAGTCGTGCTGGCGGACCACCGGCAGGGTGCCCGTGCGGTCGTGCACGGCGGCGGACGTGCGGACGCCGGTGAGGAACCATGCGGCGGTGAGGCACGCGACCCACACGAGGCCGATCAGCAGGGCCTGGCGGGACTCCGGGACGGTGGCCATGGTGATGACCACCGTGGCCACGAAGGCCAGGCCGAGCCATGTGCCGAGGGCGCCGAGCGGCATCGGGTACACCGAGGGGGCCGCGCCCTGCTCCTTCACGCGGGCCTGCATGGCGCGGTGCGAGAGGAAGATCATGGCCCACGTGAAGACCACGGCGAAGGAGGCGACGCCGGCCACGAGGACGAACGCGTCCGGGTTCACGGTGATGAGGATCGCGCCCAGCACCATGACCCCGAGCATCACCACGATGCTCAGCCACGGCACGCCGCCGCGGTTGACGCGGGTGAAGGCCCGCGGCGCCTGGCCGTCGTGCGCCATCGCGTAGAGCAGGCGGCCCGCGGCGTAGATGCACGCGTTGATGGCGGAGATCGCGGCGGTCAGGACCACGAAGTTCAGCAGATGCGGGGCGAACGGCACGCCGAGCCCCTCGAAGATCTGCACGAACGGGCTGGTCTTGCCGTCCACGGCGGTCCACGGCATGAGCGACATGATGACCACCATGGTCAGCACGTAGAAGAGCAGGATGCGGACGGGCACGGTGTTGATGGCCTTCGGGAGCACCTTCTCCGGGTTCTTCGCCTCGCCCGCGGCCACGCCGAGGGTCTCGATGCCGCCGAAGGAGAAGGTCACGATCGTCAGCGCCAGCAGGACGCCGCCGAAGCCCATCGGCAGGAAGCCGCCGTGGTCCACGAGGTTGTTCAGGCCCGCCGGGGTGCCGTCCGTGAAGGAGGCGCCCGTGAACATGAGGATGAGGCCGCCGAAGATCATCGCCACGATGGCGCCGACCTTGATGAGCGTCAGCCAGAACTCGGTCTCGCCGAAGCTGCCGACGTGGGTGAGGTTGACCAGTCCGATCACGAGGATGGTGGCCGCGACCCACGCCCAGCCGGGCACGTCCGGGAACCAGAACGCCATGTACGTGGTGATGGCGGCGGTGTCCGCCACGATCACGACGGCCAGCTCGAACACGAAGGTCCAGCCGGTCACGTAGCCCGCGAAGGGGCCGAGGTAGCGGGAGGCGTACGCCGCGAACGAGCCGGAGACCGGCTCCCGCAGCGTCATCTCGCCGAGAGCGCGCATCACGAGGTACACGGCGGAGCCCGCGATGAGGAAGGCAAGGATGACGCCGGGGCCCGCGGTCTGGATGCCGCCGGCCGAGCCGTAGAACAGCCCGGTGCCGATCGCCGTGCCGAGGGCGATGAACATGATGTGGCGCTGGCTCAGCCCGCGGTGCAGCTGGCTCTCACCGCCGCCGGCCGGGGCGGCGCCTGCGGCATGCACGCCGGAGGGGGTTGCGTTCACGAGAAGGGTCTCCGCTCAGGGCGTGAATGAGATGACATGCCATGGTGACTCACTCCACAGTGAAGTGGCAAATGTCTGCCACTCCTCGGCAACCCCCGGATCTGCGCTGGTCAGGCCTGCAGCAGCCAGGCCGCCGAGTCGGGGGCCAGGCGGCCGTCGGCGAGTGCGTCCGGGTCCTCGAGGGAGGACAGGGCCTTCGCATGGCCGGCGGGCAGGTCCAGGGGCTCGGCGCCGAGGTTGGCGATCACGAGCACCGTCCGGGCCGGGATCGGCTCGCCCGAGCCGAGGTGGTGGCCCCCGCCGTTGGTCACGGTGAACGCGAGCACGCCGCGCTCCGGGTCGTGGTGCTCGGACCACGCGAACGTGCCGGTGCCCAGGTCCAGCTCGCCGCGGATCTCCAGCAGCCGGCGGTACAGCTCGAACACGGACCCCTCGACGCCGACCTGGCGGTCCGCGGCCAGCGCCCGGAAGGAGTCCGGCTGGGGCAGCCAGGGGGAGGCGGGCGCGGTGGACGCGCCGTCGTCGTCGGCGGTGGCCGAGAAGCCGTACGCGGGGGCGTCCGCCTCCCAGGGCAGCGGGATGCGGCAGCCGTCCCGGCCGGGCTCCTCCCCGTCCGTGCGGAAGAAGTACGGGTCCTGGCGGTGCTCGGCCGCGAGCGTGGTGTGCTCGGGCAGGCCTAGCTCGTCGCCCTGGTAGATGTACGCCGAGCCGGGCAGGCCCAGCTCGATCAGGGCGGCGGCTCGGGCGCGACGGCGGCCCAGCTCCTCATCCGGCTGCTCGTCGTCGGCGGTGATCCCGGCGGGGTAGGAGCTCGGATCCGTGAGGCCGTAGCGGGAGGTGTGCCGCACGGTGTCGTGGTTGGAGAGCACCCACGTGTTGGGCGCCCCCACCCGCTCGGCCGCCGTGAAGGAGCGCTCGATCGCGGAGGACAGGGACTGCGCGTCCCAGCCGGCCACGAGGTAGGTGAAGTTGAAGGCCTGGTGCATCTCCCCCGGGCGCACGTAGCGGAACGTGCGGGAGAGCGGGGCCACCCAGGCCTCGGCCACCATCATGGGCTCGTGGTCGTAGGAGTCCAGCACCCGGCGCCACTGCCGGTACACCTCGTGCACGCGGTCCTGGTCGATGAACGGCATGAGGGGCTCGAAGGTGTCCGGGTCGAACGTGGGGTCGTCGTCCTCGCCGGCGTCCACCACCATGCCCATGCGGGTGTGCTCGGAGTCGGGGTAGCCGGGCTTCTTGATGAGCCCGTGCGCCACGTCCACGCGGAAGCCGTCCACGCCGCGGTCCAGCCAGAACCGCAGGATGCCCTCGAACTCCTCGCGGACCTCCGGGTTCTCCCAGTTCAGGTCCGGCTGCGTGGTGTCGAAGAGGTGCAGGTACCACTGGCCCGGCGTCCCGTCCGCCTCGGTCACGCGGGACCACGCGCCGCCGCCGAAGGTCGAGAGCCAGTTGCTGGGCGGCAGCTCCCCGTGCTCGCCGCGGCCCTCGGCGAAGTGGTAGCGGGCGCGCTCGGGGGAGCCGGGCGGGGTCGCCAACGCCGCCTGGAACCACGCGTGCTCGGAGGAGGTGTGATTGGGCACGAGGTCCACGATCACGCGGATCCCCGCCGCGTGGGCGGCGTCGATCATCGCATCCGCGTCCTCCAGCGTGCCGAACCGCGGGTCGACGGCGCGGTAGTCCGCCACGTCGTAGCCGGCGTCGTGCTGCGGGGAGAGGTAGAAGGGCGAGAGCCAGATCGCGTCCACGCCCAGGGTCTGCAGGTAGTCCATGCGCGCGGTGACGCCGGGCAGGTCGCCCATGCCGTCGCCGTTGCCGTCCGCGAAGCTGCGCGGGTACACCTGGTAGATCACGGCGTCCACCCACCACGGCGTGGTCGGGCGGTTGCGGGCTTCCGACGGCGGGGTGGTCAGGCGCATGGCGGGGGATGGCGTGGTCATGGGCTCCAGCCTAGAGCCGGCGACGGTCGGCGGGTCGGTCTCAGCCCCTCGAGACCTCCGGCAGGCGCAGGCCCGCGACGACGCCCGCGGCCCCGAGCGCGGCGAGGAGGAGGAGCGCCCACGTCGCGCTCGCGGCGGCCAGGGCGGCGCTGATGGCGCCCACCACCAGCAGGATCACGCCCATCGCGGTGTTGGACACCGCCGTGTAGACGGTGCGCGTGTCCCCGGAGGCCATGTCCATGAGGTACGTCTTGCGGCCGACGCGCACGCCCGTGTGCGCGAGCGTGAGCAGGAAGTAGGCGCTCACCAGCAGCACGCCGCCCGCCCCGCTCCCGCCCCGGAACGCCGGCAGGGCCGCCAGCACCACGACGGCGACGATCACCGCCGACGCTATCGCCGCCGTCACCGCCATGAGCAGCCGGCTGGAGCGGTCCGCGAACCGGCCGAAGAGGCGGCCGCCGACCAGCGAGGCCACCCCCGAGGCGATCACGAAGCCGCCGAGGCCGGCGAGCGCGTCCGTGCCGGCGTCGAGGGCCAGCATCACGATGAACGGCGGGCTCAGCGAGGAGACCAGCAGCAGGGAGCGCACGGTGACGAACTGGCGGAAGTCCCGGTCCTCGCGCAGCAGGGCCCAGGAGCGGCGGGCGAGGGGTCCGTCATCCCCGCCGTCGTCGTCGGCCTCCTTGCCACCCTCCTCGGGATCCTCGGCGGGCTCGCGCAGGGTCAGGGAGACCCCCGCGACCGCGACCCACAGTGCCGCCCCGACCGTCAGGAGCCCCGCGAGGGCCCCGGCGTCGAGGGAGCCTCCGCCGAGCCCGCGGATGCCCAGCCCGAGGGTGATCGCCACCAGCCCGGACGCCGTCGTCGCCAGCCCGGTGATCTGCCCGCGCTCGCCCGGGGGCACCACGCGGCCCTGCACGTCCTTGGAGGAGATCGAGCACAGGCAGCGCCCCAGGGAGAAGACGGCCAGGGCCGCCAGGATCAGCACGCCGGCCGCCAGACCCGTCCCGAGTGCGGCGGTGGCGGCCATTGCGGCGACGGATCCCGCCTGCACGAGCGCGCCGAGGGCGAAGACGCGCTTGCGCCGCCGCGCGCGCAGCACGAGCGGGGTGAGGAACGCCTGCGGGAGCATGGAGAGGGACTCGCGGATCGGCTTGAGCAGGCCCGTGAGCGCGGGCGGGACGCCGAGCGCCGCGAACAGCCACGGCAGGACGGTGGAGGCGTTGACGATCTGGTCGCCCGAGGACTGCAGGGTGTTCGCGCCCACGAGGCGCAGGCCGTTGGCCGGGACGTCGCGGCGGACCTGCTCCGGGAGCCTCGCCTCGGCCTCGGGGCTGCGGGTGACCAGGCACGAGTAGATCCTCTCCGTGGTGCTCACTGCGTCCACGCTAGCGGCCACAATGGGCGGATGAAGCTCTTCGACGACCCCGTCCTGCAGGCCATGGCCTCGCGCCGGTCCGTCTCCAAGGTGGGCCCGCAGACCCCGTCCGACGAGGAGGTCGCCCGCCTGCTGGCCACCGTCACCCCGGTGGCGGACCACAAGGCGCTGCGGCCCTGGCGCCTGATCCTGCTGCGCGGGGAGGACCGGCGCGTGCTCGCCGACGCCCTCGACGCCGCCGCGGGCGTCACCCGCGCGACGGGCGAGGTGAACCCCAAGCCGTTCCGGGCGGAGCTGCTGATCGCCGTCGTCGCGAGCCGGACGGAGCACCCGGCGGTGCCGCCGTGGGAGCAGGACGCCACGGCCGCGGGCGCCGCGCACCTGCTCGAGCTCGCGCTGTGGCAGGCCGGGTGGGGCGTGATGTGGCGCTCCGGCCCGCACACGAACGCCGGCGAGGTGCGCGCGGCGCACGGCCTGGGCGAGGGCGAGCTGCTCCTGGGCTGGCTGTACGTGGGGGACGTCGACCCGGCCTTCGCGGCGAGGCTCGCCTCCTCGCACCGCCCGCCGCTGGACCCCGCGCCGTTCCTCTCCCGCATGCCGCGGGGCTGAGCTGCCCGCCGCGACACCCACGCCCGCCCCCCTCACGCCGTCGAGGTGTCACGAAATGTTGGTATCCGGCCCGGATACCAACAATTCATGACACCTCGTTCCAGGGCCCTGAGTGCTCAGTTCGCCCGGGCCAGCATCCCGACGGCCGCCCAACGCCGGTTGAGCCGCTCCTGGGCCACGCCGCCGGTCGCGGCGTCGCCCTCCTCGAGCGCGTCGAGCAGCGTCCAGAGGTCGTACACGGAGTCGTCCGGCCAGACGTGCGACGTGAGTGCTCCGTAGTCCAGCTCGAGCACGGAGTCCGGGTGGAAGGAGCCCAGCCACTCGCCCATCACCGTCAGCTCGCCGAGGAGCTCGGACTCCGGGGCGTGCCGGGCGAGCACCGCGGCCGCGTGCGCGCACCGCTCCCGGGCGACCGTCACGCGCGCCCGCCGGCAGGCCACCGTCTCCCCGTCCACGAGCCGCTGCACGGGCTCCTCCGGGTCGAACGCCGCGAGCCAGCCGTGCGGCACGCCCCACGTGGCGGTGCGCGTCTGCACGCGGTGGTGGCCGCCCTCGCCGTGCGGCTCGTCCGGGTCCGGGGAGAGCCCCCACTCGTCCTCGAGCTGCACGAGCGCGCGGCCGCGGTTCATGGCGCGGGCCGCCGCCGGGATCGCGGCCTCGAACGCGGACGGCGTCATGGCGCCCTCGAGCAGGGCGGCCGCCATCTCCGCGCGCAGTCCGAGCTCGTCCGGGCAGTAGAACGCGGAGCCGTGGGAGTCCGTCACCACGCGCACGAGCTCGTCCTCGCCGGGCTCGGGGAACGGGTCCGCGGCGCGGCGCACCAGGCGCTGCCGCGCCCGCTCGTCCGCCTCGGCCTCGACCTCGACGCGGGAGCGGTGCGTCCCGGCGATCAGCCGTGCCTGCACCGCGTCCGGGTACGCGGTGAGCGGCTGGAAGACGCGCAGGTGCGCGGTGCCACGGTGCGGCATGCCGGCGGCTCAGCCCAGCTCGACGACGACGGGCGCGTGGTCCGAGGCACCCTTGCCCTTGCGCTCCTCACGGTCGATGAAGGCGTCCGTGACCGTCTCGGCGAGCGCGGGGGAGCACAGCTGGAAGTCGATGCGCATGCCCTTCTTCTTGGGGAAGGCCAGGCCCGTGTAGTCCCAGTAGGTGTACACCCCGGGTCCGGGGTGGCGCGGACGCACCACGTCCTGGAGGCCGGCCTCCTCGAACGCGTGGAACGCGGCGCGCTCGGGCGGGGAGACGTGCGTGTAG
This sequence comes from Micrococcus sp. 2A, assembly GCF_039519235.1. Classification (NCBI taxonomy): domain Bacteria; kingdom Bacillati; phylum Actinomycetota; class Actinomycetes; order Micrococcales; family Micrococcaceae; genus Micrococcus; species Micrococcus sp. 2A. The sequence continues at coordinate 204,579 of NZ_CP154351.1, forward strand.
CCCTCGTCCACGAACAGGTCGATGTCCCACACGTCCTCGTCCTGCGGGGCGATGTTCCAGTCGCCGGTGAGGGCCAGGCGCGTCTGGGGGTCCGCGGCGAGGCGCTCGGCGGCGTGCTCGCGCAGCACCCGCAGCCACTCCAGCTTGTAGGGCATGTGCTCGTCCTGCAGGCCGCGCCCGTTGGGGACGTAGAGGCTCCACAGGCGGACGGGTGCGACGCCGTCGCGCGCCTCGGTGCCCACCGTCGCGCCGATCGCGCGGGACTCCTCGGCCGGGTCCTTGCCCCCCTTGCCGAAGTGCGGCTGGCCGGGGAAGCCGCGCTGCACGTCCGTGAGGCCCACGCGGGAGGCGATGGCCACGCCGTTCCACTGCGAGATCCCGTTGTGGGCCACCTCGTAGCCGGCACGCTCGAAGAGCTCCCACGGGAAGTTCTCGTCCTTGCACTTGGTCTCCTGGATCGCCAGGACGTCGATGTCCTGGCGCTCGAGGAAGGCCTCGACGCGGTCGGCGCGGGCACGGAGGGAGTTGACGTTCCAGGTCGCGATCTTCACCCGGCCAGCCTAACGAAGGGGTCAGCGCCACCAGTCGTCGTGAATGGTCACCGGCGTCGTCCGCTTGTGGCGGGAGCGCAGCCAGATGCCCTCGAGCCGCTCGGCGACCTCCTCGGGGATCTCCCGTCCCTCGAGGTAGTCGTCGATGTGCTCGTAGCTCATGCCCAGCTCGGTCTCGTCCGTCTGGCCCGGTTTGCCGTCCAGCAGGTCCGCGGTGGGGACCTTGTCCCACAGGTGCTCGGGGGCGCCCATCTCCTTCGCGAGGGCCCGCACCTGGCGCTTGTCGAGGCCGAACAGCGGCAGGATGTCCGCACCGCCGTCGCCGAACTTGGTGAAGAAGCCCGTGGTGGACTCCGCGCCCTGGTCCGTGCCGATCACCAGCTGCCCGTGCGCGCCGGCCACGGCGTACTGCGCGGTCATGCGCAGGCGGGCCTTCACGTTGCCCTTGTCGAAGTCGGAGATCTCCTCGCCGACGCCCGCGGCGAAGGCCGCCGCGAGGCCGTCGGTGGCGTCGCCGATGTTGATCGTCACCTCGCGGTCGGCGTCCACGAAGTCCAGGGCGGCCTGGGCGTCGGCCTCGTCGTGCTGCACCTTGTGGGGCAGGCGCACGCCGGTGAACTGGGGCGCCTCGCGGGTCGGGGCCCCGAGGGCGGGCTGCTCGCGGCCCTCCACGACGGCGTCCGCGACGCCCAGCTGCGCGCGGCGGCGCTCCACCGCGAGCTGGGCCAGTCGGCCGGCGGCCGTGGAGTCCACGCCGCCGGAGATGCCCAGCACGTAGCCGGACGCGCCGGTGGCCTCGAGGTAGTCCACGAGGAACTGCACGCGGGCCTCGACCTCGGCGGCCGGGTCGATCGCGGGCTTCACGCCCATCTCGTCGATGATCTGCTGCTGGAGTTCACGCATGCGGGACACCCTACGGCGGCGTCCCCGGGTGCGTCCCGGCCCTGGCGTCCCCGGGGAGGCCTCGGCTCAGGCCTCCGGGTGGCCGAGGTTGCGGGCCACCTGCCGCAGCGTGCGCAGGGTGACGTCGTAGTGCTCGGCGGGCAGGCCCTCCGTCGCGCGCTCGCGCAGGGCGGTCACGGCGGCCGCCACCCGGTCGCCCGCGGACCGGCCGGTCTGGGTGAGGGAGTACAGCTCGCCCTCGTACACCACCCATCCGGACTCCACGAGCTCCTCGAGCTGGCCGGCGACGGCGGCGCGCTGCTCCTCCTCGAACCCACCCGTGAGCTCGGCAGTGGTCCGCGGTGCGGTGGAGAGGACGTTGAGGACCTGCCACTGCGCGCGGGTGAGCCCGTGCTCCTCGAGGGACTGGGCCACCTGGGCCGCGATCAGGGCCTCCGTCACCGTGAGCCAGTGGGAGAGGGGGAGGCCGGAGGGGTGCTGGTGGGTCGTGTCGTTCGCCTGGTCCGTCATGGCCCCGAGCGTAGCCAGCGGGGCGCGGGAGCGGCAGGGGGCGGCGCCCCCTGCCGCGGCCGGGCACAGTTCTGCCAGGCAACCACGGGGGCTGCCTGGCAGAACTGTGCCCGGCCGGGGCCGGTCGGCCGAGATGGGCGCGATCGGCCGCGATTAGGCTGGGCGCATGACCGACGCGCAGACCCAGACCGCCGACCCCACCCCCGAGCAGGATCGCGAGCGACTCAAGCAGCTCATCACCGAGCTCGCCGTGGTGCACGGCCGGGTGACGCTCTCCTCCGGCAAGGAGGCGGACTACTACGTGGACCTGCGCCGCGTCACGCTGCACCACGAGGCGGCCCCGCTGATCGGCCGCGTGATGCTGCGCCTGCTCGAGGACGCCGGGATCGAGTACGAGACGATGGGCGGCCTCACCATGGGCGCCGATCCCGTGGCCACCGCGATGATGCACGCCGCCGGGGCCCAGGGCCGCGCGCTCGACGCGTTCGTGGTCCGCAAGGCGCAGAAGTCCTACGGCATGGGCCGCCAGGTCGAGGGCCCGGGCGTGGACGGGCGCCGCGTCGTCGTGCTGGAGGACACCTCCACCACCGGCGGCTCCGCGCTCACCGCGGTGGAGGGCGTGCGCCGCGCCGGCGGTGACGTGCAGGCCGTGGCCGTGATCGTGGACCGCGCCACCGGTGCCGCCGAGCGCGTGGCCGAGGAAGCCGGGGTCCCCTACCTGTACGCCTTCGACAAGGACGAGCTCGGCCTCCACTGACCCCGTCACTTTCGTGAGGGAAATCGTCGCCTCCATCCCAGCAGGTTGGCCTGGAGGCGACGATTTCCCTAGCGAAACGCGGGGGTCAGAGCCAGTCGTTGCGCTTGAACAGCACGTAGAGCGTGACCGCCACCGCCAGCATGAGCGCGAGGGCGAAGGGGTAGCCCCAGAACCAGTGCAGCTCCGGCATGTGGTCGAAGTTCATGCCGTAGATGGACCCGATGAGCTGCGGGGCGAAGATGATGGCCGCCCACGAGGAGATCTTCTTCGTCTGCTCGTTCTGCGCGATCGACTGCTCCGCCAGCCGTTTGCTCGCGAGGGTCGAGTCCAGGGCGAGCGCGTTCTCCAGGACGGTGCGCAGGGACGCGGCCTTGTCGTTGAGGTGGACCACGTGGTCGTGCACGTCGCGCAGGCGGCGCAGGGTCTCCACGGCCGCGTCGTCATCCACGTGGGCGGCGTGGGAGCCGTCCAGCTTCGCGCCCGTGGCGCTCTCCACGGACCGCTGCATCTGCTGCACCATGGCGGGCAGCTCCTTGATGGCGCGCTGCACGTGGATCACCTGGCGCGAGAGCTTGTAGATGCGCCGTGACACGCCCCTGTTCCGGCGGAAGAGCTGGTCCTCGATCTGGTCCACGTCCGTCTCGAGGCCGTCCATCACCGGGAAGTAGTCGTCCACCACGCGGTCCAGGATCTCGAAGGAGACCTGCCAGGGCCCGAGGGCCAGCCGGTCCGGGTGCTCCTCCAGGGCAGCGCGGATGCCCGCCAGGTCGGGCTCGTCCGAGTGGCGGACGGTCACCACGAAGTTCTCCCCGGTGAAGACCGAGAGCTCGCCGATGACCACGAGCTCCTTCTGGTCGTCGTAGCGCGCGGGGTGCAGGACCATGAACCAGCCGTCCCCGTAGTGGTCGAGCTTCGCCCGCTCGCCGCCGTTGACGGCGTCCTCGACCGCCAGCTCATGGAGGTGCAGCTCGGTCGCCACCGCCTGCAGCTCGGCCTCGCTCGGCCGGTAGAGCCCGAGCCACGCCATGCCCCCCTCCCGCTCGCAGGACTCCCAGGTGTCGTCGAGGCTGGTCGGCGTGTGGACGCGCTTGCCGTCCACGTAGACGGCGTTGTCGATGGTGGTCACCGGGACATTCTGCCCCGGCGAGCGGGGCGCGGCGGCGTACGGTGGAGCCATGAGCAAGCAGCAGAGCCGTCCCGTCGTCCGCGACGGCAAGACCCTCCTCCCCGCCGACGCCGTCACCACCGCCCCGATCGCGGCCCTCGGGCTGGTCGGCGGCTACCTGACCGCCCGCGAGACCGGCATCCGACCGCTCGGCGGCGTGGTGCTCGCCGCGGCCGGCGGCTACGCGGGCCGCACCTGGCTGGCCAAGGGCGGCCCCGTCGTCGCCGGCGCCCTCTCCGCGCTGTACCTCGGCGGCTTCGGCGCCTCCCACCCGCTCGCGAAGAGGATCGGCGCGTGGCCCGCGGTGCTCTCCGTGGCCGGAGCGTCCGCGCTCGGCTCGTGGGCCCTCGTGGACCGCAAGGCCGGCCGCCGCTGAGCGCGCCCCGGCAGCATGACGACGGCGGCGCTCGCCCCGGCGCGCCCGTCTCCTCGGGTGCGCCGGTCTCCTCCGCCGTTCCCGGGGACGGGGGCCGGGACGGAGAGGGACCGGATGCCGAGCGCGCCGTGGGCGTGCCCCCGTGGGAGGGGCCGTGGCCCGACGACGCGCGCCTCGACCCGGAGCTGCTGGCCGGCGGCGACCGCCGCAACGTCCTGGACCGCTACCGGTACTGGCGGCTCGAGGCGATCGTGGCCGAGCTGGATGCCCGGCGGCATCCGTTCCACGTGGCCATCGAGAACTGGCAGCACGACCTGAACATCGGCACGGTGGTGCGCACCGCGAACGCGTTCAACGCCGCGGGCGTGCACGTCATCGGCCGGCGCCGCTGGAACCGGCGCGGGGCCATGGTGACGGACCGGTACCTCCACGTGCACCACCACGCGTCCGTGGAGGAGTTCACGGGGTGGGCCGCGGGTCAGGGGCTGCCCGTGATCGGGGTGGACCTCTTCCCGGAGTCCGTGCCGCTCGAGACGTTCGACTTCCCGCGATCGTGCGTGCTCGTGTTCGGCCAGGAGGGCCCCGGGCTCTCGGAGGAGGTGCGGGCGGCGAGCGAGGCGGTCCTCTCGATCGCCCAGTACGGCTCCACCCGCTCGATCAACGCGGGCGTGGCCGCCGGCATCGCGATGCACGGCTGGATCCGCCAGCACGGGGGCCCGGCGCCGTCGCCGTGATGGGGGTCGCGTCCCGTCTCGTGCACGACGGCGGGGCGAATGGCTCCCGTCTCGTGCACGACGGCGCGGTGCGGGGGAGTCAGCCGGCGAAGGGGCGGACCGGCAGCCCGCTCACGCCCGGGCGCACCGCGAACACTGCACCGGCGAGCGGGTCCTCGCCCGGCTCCATGTTCTCCCACGACGTGGTGATGTAGAGGGTGCCCAGGTCCTCGCCGCCGAAGGTGCACGCCGTGGTCTTCTGCACGGGCACCTCCACCACCTCGTCGAGCCTCCCCTCGGGCGTGTAGCGGTGGATCTGCCCGTGGCTGATCACGGCCACCCAGATCCCGCCCTCGGCGTCCACGGTGAGACCGTCCGGCTTGCCCTCGCCGTCCAGCACGTCGGTGAGCACGCGACGGTTCGTCAGGCCTTCCTCGCGGGAGTAGTCGAACACCGCCACCTGCCGGGTGGGCGTGTCGTCGTAGTAGGCGAGCGAGCCGTCCGGGCTCCACTCCAGGCCGTTCGACGTCGTCGCGCCGGTGAGCACCGCGTCCACGTCGCCCGCGCCGCCCCCGGGGCCGGGGGAGAGTCGGTAGAGGGTCGCGGCACCGGGGGTCTTGGCGTAGGCCATGGTGCCGCAGTGGAAGCGGCCGTCCGGATCGCAGCCGCCCTCGTTCATGCGGATCCCGTCGGCCTCGGGCCACAGCTCGGGCAGCGTGGTCAGCTCCCCGTCCGGAGACATGAGGGCGAAGCCCCGCTCCACGCCGATCACGGCGCCGCCCCCGACGCGCGGGCGCAGGGCCGCGGCGACGTCGCCCACGTGGGTGCGCTCCACGCCGCCGTCCGCTCGCAGGGACAGCACGTCCCCCGCGAGCATGTCCACCCAGCGCAGCCCACCGCCGGCGGCCAGGCCCTCGGAGGCGGTGCCCCAGCTCTCGGCCCACACGGGGCCCTCGCCGTGGTAGCAGAGGGGATCGGTGACCTGTTCGGCGCGCATGGCGGCTCCTTCGTGGCGGCGGGGTGACGGGTGGTCCGCCGCCGACGCTACCGGGGCGCAGGGCATCGTCGTCCAGCCCTGACCGCGCCTGCACCCGCCCCGTTACGATGACGAGCAGAACGATCCGCCGCCCCGCGACATGAGGAGCTTGAGAAGCATGCCCATCGCCTCCCCGGACAAGTACGCCGAGATGATCGACGCCGCCAAGAACGGCCCCTTCGCCTACCCGGCCATCAACGTCACCAGCTCCCAGACCCTCAACGCCGCCATCCGCGGCTTCGCCGAGGCCGAGTCGGACGGCATCATCCAGGTCTCCACCGGCGGCGCCGCCTACTTCTCCGGCTCCTCCGTGAAGGACATGGTCACCGGCTCGCTCGCCATGGCCGCGTTCGCCCGCGAGGTTGCCAAGAAGTACAGCGTGAACATCGCGCTGCACACGGACCACTGCCCCAAGGACAAGCTGGACGGCTTCGTCCGCCCGCTCCTGGACGCCTCCGAGGCCGAGGTCAAGGCCGGCCGGGACCCGCTCTTCAACTCCCACATGTGGGACGGCTCCGCCGAGACCCTCGAGGAGAACCTGCGCATCGCGAAGGAGCTCCTGGCCCGCACCCGCGCCAACCGTCAGATCCTCGAGGTCGAGATCGGCGTCGTGGGCGGCGAGGAGGACGGCGTGGCCCATGAGATCAACGACAAGCTCTACACCACCATCGAGGACGGCATCGCGACGGTGGAGGCCCTCGGCACCGGGGAGGACGGCCGCTACCTCACCGCGCTGACCTTCGGCAACGTGCACGGCGTGTACAAGCCGGGCGGCGTGAAGCTGCGCCCGGAGATCCTCGAGGAGATCCAGACCGCGGTGGGCGAGAAGTTCGGGAAGCAGCGCCCGTTCGACCTCGTGTTCCACGGCGGCTCCGGCTCCTCCGAGCAGGAGATCGCGGACGCCGTCTCCTTCGGCGTGGTGAAGATGAACGTGGACACGGACACCCAGTACGCGTTCACCCGCCCCGTGGTGGGCCACATGCTCGAGAACTACGCCGGCGTGCTCAAGGTGGACGGCGAGGTGGGCGACAAGAAGATGTACGACCCCCGCGTGTGGGGCGCCAAGGCCGAGACCGCCATGGCCGAGCGCGTGGCCCTGGCCGCGCAGAACCTCGGCGCCGCGGGCCGCACCATCGGCTGACCCGCACCGCCGCCGACGACGCCGGCCGGCCGCCTCCCGAAGGAGGCGGTCGGCCGGCGTCGTCGGTGAGGGCGGGGCAACCGGGGCGGGGTGCCCCCGGGTCTCAGGCTCAGTCCGGGATGCTGGGGGACTGCGCCGGCGAGGCGGCCGTGGAGGCGGCGGGCTCCGCGGAGGGATCCCCCGTCCCCTCAGCGGGGGTGGCCGAGGGCGAGGCGGCGCTCTCCGCGGCGGCGGCCGCACTCGAGGAGGCCGCGGCGGCGGCCGCCGCACCCTGGAACGGGCGGGGCGGCTGGCCCGGGGCCACGGGGCCCGGGGCGCCCTCGGGGCGGTCGATCGTGGACTGGTCCGTGAGCTGGTCCTCGGGGATCCGCCCGGTGGGCAGCGCGCGGGCCGCCTGGAGGGACTCCTCGTCCATCTGCGCGTCCAGGAAGAACGGGGAGCTCTTCTGGATGATCTCGCGGTAGTGCGAGGGGTCCTTCAGCACGGTGTCCGCGAGGTGGTCGCGGGCCTGGGTGACCACGGTCGTGCTCTGGGCGACGGGGGAGTCCTCCACCTGGGTGAGGCCGTCGTTGGCGTCGCCGTAGCCCTCCATGGCGCCGAAGATGACGGAGACCATCTCGGTGCCGTCCTCGGTGCAGGCCCACCCGGTGCGCTGGGGAAGCAGGGGTGCGCCGTCCTGGCCGCCCACCATGCCCGGGCGCAGCAGCGCGAGCAGGCCCTTGCCTGAGGCCTCGTCGAAGGAGTACTCGTCGGCCACGGCGGCGGGCTCGGGCCGGCACCAGTCGAGGCGCTCGCCGTCGAGGTTGTGCTGGTAGCTCACGGTGACCACGGGCATGCCGGTGCTGCGCTTCGAGTCGCCCTGGTAGACGCAGGACAGGAACTCGTGGGTGGCGTCGCGCGAGGCGTACTGGTCCACGAAGCCGATGGCCGACGGATTCGGGATGTGGGTGGCGACGGCGTCCATGGTCCGCTGGTCCAGCACGTCCCGCGTGCAGTTCATGACGGAGACGGTGTTGTTCTTCGCGGCGGCCACAGACTGCCAGCCGCCGGAGGCGGCGCCGTCCTTGATGCCGGGGCCCACGGTCTGCAGGGCCTCGCGGGGCTCGGGGCGGCGCGTCCCCTCCGCGGCGGCCGAAGCCCTGGCGGCGGCCACGCGGGACGCGGCGGCGGCGGCCGGGTCCGTGGGGGTGGGGTCCGCGGTGGAGGCGGCGCCTGTGGCGGACGCGGACGCCGTGGGGCTGGGCGACGGGGTGGTGCCGCCCGACTCTCCGCCCGCGGCACAGCCGGCCAGGACGAGCGCGAGGGCGGCGGTGCCGGCGGCCGCGGCGGCGCGGCGACGCGGGGACTCGGGGTAGGACATGGCGTGGGCTCCTTCGACGGCATCGCGGGCCGGGCGCGCGGAGAGATGCCTCCCGGCCGGATGCTCGCCCTACGGTACCGGACCGCTGGATAGACTCGCGGGCGAGACCGCTCCGCGCGGTGACCCCACGCGGAACGACCGAGGCACCCGAGGAAGAGGAGCACCGCATGTCCGAGTCCCTGATCGGCCGCAACCTGATGGAGCCCGCGGCCACGCGGCTGCCGGAGGAGCCGGAGGTGCTCGCCCGGCTCGAGGCGGGCGACCTCCCGGAGGACATCGTGCCCGTGGCCCCCACCTCCTCCCTCGTGTGGGCGCTCATGGCCGAGGATGCCTGGAGCGAGGGCCGTGCCGTGGACTCCTACGCGTATGCCCGCGTGGGCTACCACCGCGGCCTGGACGCTCTGCGCAAGGCCGGCTGGCGCGGCGCGGGCCCCGTGCCGTGGAGCCATGAGCCGAACCGCGGCTTCCTCCTGAGCCTGTACTCCCTCGGCCGCGCGGCCGCCGGCATCGGCGAGTCCGAGGAGGTCGAGCGCATCCGCACCTTCCTGCGCGACTCGGACCCCACGGCCGCCGAGCAGATCGAGGCCTCCCAGCAGGGCGGGGCCGCGCGGGCCTGAGGCCGGCGCGAGGCACTCCAGGGACGCCGACGACGACGTGGCCAAGCTCTACTTCCGCTACGGGGCGATGAACTCCGGCAAGTCCACGGGACTGCTGCAGGCGGCCTTCAACTACCAGGAGCGCGGCCAGCGCGTGCTGCTGGCGAAGCCGGCGGTCGACACGAAGGGCGACGCGCGGATCCTCTCCCGCCTGGGCGTCTCGAGCCCGGTGGACTTCGTGATCCCGTCGGGCGCCGACGTCGTGGAGCTGTTCCGCCGGCACGCCGCCGGCGACGACCCGGACGCGCTCCTGGACCACGTGGACGCGGCGCCCGTGGCGTGCCTGCTCGTGGACGAGGCGCAGTTCCTCGAGCCGCGCCAGGTGGACGACCTCCTGCGCATCGCGGTGCTGGAGGGCGTGCCGGTGATGGCCTACGGCATCCGCACGGACTTCCGCACGCACTCGTTCCCCGGCTCCGCCCGCCTGCTGGAGGTGGCGCACTCCCTCGAGGAGCTCAAGACCATCTGCCGCTGCGGGCGCAAGGCCGTCTTCAACACCCGCAAGGTGGTGGACGCCGCCACGGGCGCCGGGCGCTTCGTGTTCGAGGGGGACCAGGTGGCCATCGACGGCGTCGAGGTCACCTACGAGTCGCTGTGCGCGGCGTGCTACCTGGACGAGTCGGGCGGCCGACTGGGCTGACGTTGGAGCCTGGCGGGGCGGGCGACCCCGTCACCGCGGCCGGTAGTCCTCGCGCACCGCCCGCTGGATGGCCTCGATCCGCTCGCCCGTCCACTCCTGCCCGAGCACGGCCGCCCAGTAGAGGGTCAGGCCGGGCTGGGAGGGGCGGGAGAGGAGCTGGCCGCGGCGGGGCGCGCCGGTGGGGGACGACGGCGGCGCGGGTGGGTACGAGACACGCTCGCCCGCGCGCTCGGGCCACCTCCACCAGGGTCGCCGAGGAGCGGGAGGGCGGGGGCGCTGGAGCTCGACGTCGGTCGACACGGGGTCAGCTTAGAGAGGGGCCGGGGTGGGAACGTGAACGGCGCGCGTCGTCTGACGGTCGACGGCCGGTGTCGTGCGAATCCTTCGAGTGGTCATCCTGCACTCGTCTCCTGAGGGCCGCCTGGCGGAGGCGGCCGGCGCTCTGGAGGCAGCTCTGGCGGCGGGGGCTCACGGAGGGGCGGTGACGCATCGCCCGGGGTGGAGTGCCGGCGCCGCCCCCGCACCCGCCACGTTGATGGCAGGCTGAGCTCGGCGGCGTCGTCGCCTCCGGTGGCACCCGCCGTTGCTCGGGTGCGCCCGACCCGACCGAACCCCGTGAGGACCGCCCCATGACCGCCGCACCGGACCCCACCGACGTCAACGGCCTGCCTCCGGAGCCCGCGCTCCCGGACCCGGCGGACTTCGACCTCGATGAGGACTGCTGCCTCGGGGGCTGCTGCGAGAAGGGCGCGGCCTATCGTGCCGCCCTGGACGCGGTGGAGCAGGCGAGGATCGAGCGGGCTGCGGCCGTGCGCGACGCCCGCGCGCGGTGACGATCGCCCCGTCCTGGTCGCGACGTCGTTCTCAGCGCCCTCCCGTCTCGCGCCGGAAGGCGCGCGGGCGGCGCCCGTTCCGGGCGGGCAGGAGTGGGTACTGAACACCGTTCACTGAACACTGTTATAGTGCTGGCCGTCACTCCCACCGACGGGGCCCCGCCCCGCCCATCGAATGAGGCCCGCATGACCGCCACGCAGGACGCCCCCACCGCCGCCGACGTCGCCGGGGCCATCCACGGCTCCCCGTCTGGCGCCGCTCCCGCCGCCCCGCTCGACTACGACGCGCTCGTCGCCCGCGTCGACGCCGGCCACCGCCTCACCGCGGAGGAGGCCGTCGCTGTGCTGGACGCCCCGGACGCGGACACGTTCCGCATCGTCGCGGCGGCCTCGCGCCTGCGCGAGAAGCACTTCGGCCGCACGGTCAAGGTCAACTACCTGGTCAGCCTCAAGACCGGCCTCTGCCCGGAGAACTGCACCTACTGCTCCCAGCGGCTCGGCACCGAGGCCGAGATCCTGCGCTACACGTGGCTCAAGCCGGAGGAGGCCGTCCGCCAGGCGGGCCTGGGCATCGCCGGCGGCGCCTCGCGCGTGTGCATGGTCGCCTCCGGCACCGGCCCCACGGACCGCGACGTCGACCGCGTGGCCGGCATGGTCGGCGACCTCAAGGCCCAGCACCCGGACGTCGAGGTGTGCGCGTGCCTGGGCTTCCTCAGGGACGGCCAGGCCGAGAGGCTCAAGGCCGCCGGCGTCGACGCCTACAACCACAACCTCAACACGGCCGAGTCCCACTACGAGTCCATCTGCACCTCCCACACCTACGAGCAGCGCGTGGACACCGTGCAGCGTGCCGGCGCCGCCGGCCTGTCCTCCTGCAGCGGCCTGATCGCGGGCATGGGAGAGACGCACGAGCAGCTCGTCGAGGCCGTCCTCGCGCTCCGCGACCTGGATTCCGACTCCATCCCTGTCAACTTCCTCATGCCCTTCGACGGCACCCCGCTGCAGGGCCACCAGCAGCTCACGCCGCTCGAGTGCCTCCGCATCCTGGCCATGGTCCGCCTGGCCTGCCCGGACAAGGAGCTGCGGATCGCCGGCGGCCGCGAGATGCACCTGCGTTCCCTGCAGCCGGTCGGCCTGCAGGTGGCGAACTCGATCTTCCTCGGCGACTACCTCACCTCCGAGGGCCAGGACGCCGAGGCGGACCTCGCCATGATCGCCGACGCCGGCTACACCGTGCTCGGCGCAGACACGGCCGCGGCCCCGGGGGCGGACGACGCCGCCGCCTCCTCCTCCGGCGGCTGCTGCGGCTCCGGCGGGTGCGGAGGAGAGGGCGAGCCGACCGCGGAGGCGGGCGCCGACGTCGTGATCCCGGACGAGCCGACGCCGGACATCGCGGACCCGGCGGCGGGCGGCCCTGCCGCGCCCAAGCCCGAGCTGCGCCGCCGCGGTGCAGGCACGGACGCCCCGGCGAACGCCTGAACCGTCCGCGCTCCAGCGACATGACAGCGGTGCCGTTCAGCGGAGGTGCCGCTGAGGCGCGGTCGCCCCCGGGGCCGTGTCCTGGCCCACTGTTAGACTCCGGGGGTATCTGCCCGCGAGCCAGAAGTGAGTGAGAAATGCCAGCCATCGCGATCGTCGGCGCCCAGTGGGGCGACGAGGGCAAGGGCAAGGCCACGGATCTGCTGGGCGGCCGCGTGGACTACGTGGTCAAGCCCAACGGCGGCAACAACGCCGGCCACACGGTGGTGGTGAACGGCGAGAAGTTCGAGCTCAAGCTCCTTCCCGCCGGCATCCTCTCGCCCAACGCGGTGCCCGTGATCGGCAACGGCGTGGTGGTGAACCTGGAAGCGCTGTTCGAGGAGATCGACGGGCTCGAGGCCCGCGGCCACTCGTGCGACCACCTGCTGATCTCGGCGAACGCGCACCTCGTGGCGCCGTACCACCAGACGATGGACAAGGTCACCGAGCGCTTCCTCGGCAAGCGCGCCATCGGCACCACGGGACGCGGCATCGGCCCGGCCTATATGGACAAGGTGGCCCGCCTCGGCATCCGCGTGCAGGACATCTTCGACGAGTCCATCCTGCGCCAGAAGATCGAGGGCGCCCTGCGGCAGAAGAACGAGCTCCTGGTGAAGCTCTACAACCGCCGCGACGTGACCGTGGACGAGATCGCCGAGTACTTCCTGGGCTACGCGGAGCGCCTGCGCCCCATGGTGGTGGACTCCGTGAACCTGCTCAACGACGCCCTGGACGAGGGCAAGGTCGTGCTGATGGAGGGCGGCCAGGCCACCTTCCTGGACGTGGACCACGGCACCTACCCGTTCGTCACCTCCTCCAACCCGACGGCGGGCGGCGCGTCCGTGGGCGCGGGCATCGGGCCGACCCGCTTCTCGCGGACCATCGGGATCGTGAAGGCGTACACCACGCGCGTGGGCGCCGGCCCGTTCCCCACCGAGCTCTTCGACGAGATGGGCGAGCAGCTGCGCACCACCGGCGGCGAGTTCGGCGTGAACACCGGGCGCCCGCGCCGCACCGGCTGGTACGACGCCGTCCTGGCCCACTACGCCGCGCGCGTCAACGGGTTCACGGACTACTTCCTCACCAAGCTGGACGTGCTCACGGGCATCGAGAAGATCCCGGTGTGCGTGGCCTACGACGTCGACGGCGTGCGCCACGACCGCATGCCCATGACGCAGACCCAGTTCCACCACGCGAAGCCGATCTTCGAGCACTTCGACGGCTGGACCGAGGACATCTCGAGCGCGCGGATGCTCGAGGACCTGCCGGAGAACGCTCGGGCCTATGTGCTCGCCCTGGAGAAGCTCTCCGGCTGCCGCATCTCGGCGATCGGCGTCGGCCCAGGCCGCGATCAGGTGGTCCAGGTGCGGGACCTCATCGAGGACTGAGCCTCCGGGCCGCACCCGGCCAGGGCGAGCCCGGTCTGCGGGCGGCCACTCGCCCACCCCCACACTTTCGCTAGGGAAAACGTCGCCTCCATCCCAACGTTCTGGGATGGAGGCGACGTTTTCCCTAGCGAAAGTTCCCCTGGGGGAGGGGTCAGTCGGCGAGGCGGCCCGTCGTCGGGAAGCGGTCCCAGACGCGGTGCGCCGGCATGAGCTCCTGGAGCTTCGCGACGGCGGACGCGCCGTCGGCGACGGTCTCCACGCCCTTGCCGGCCACGCCGGTCGTCTCGAGCACGGGCGCGCCGGCCTCGAGGGCCACGACGGCCTTGGAGTGGCGCCACATCTCCTGCAGGAGCTTGGCGACGCGCGGGTCGACCTGCGCGGCGTCGTCCGCACCGGCCTTGGCGTCCAGGCCGAGCTGCGCGTCCGCGGCGGGCGGGACGGGCCCGGCCACCACCACGGCGTCGAGCTCGACCGAGGCCGCGGTCAGGTAGGTGCGCTGCGCGACGATGCCGCCGGCCACGGGGCCGCCGGTCGGGGCGATCACCAGTGGGGTCATGCCCTCCCCGTGCACGCCCTGCACGAGCGCGTCGAGCTCCTTGGCGTCGACGTCGGCGCCCACCACGATGCCCACCTGGCGGCCGTCCAGCGGCCACTCCTTGCCCACCTGCGACAGCGCCGGCGACGGCGTGACGTCCGCGGGGGCCTGAGTCGGGGCCGGGACCTCCATGCCGAGGCCGGCGGCGACCTGCGCCGCGAGGCGCTCGTCGATCGCGCCCAGGTGCGCCAGCTGGCGCTCGCGGATGGTCTGCTCGTAGCACTTGCCCAGCTCGAAGGTGTAGGCCTGCGCCACGTGCTCGCGCTCCACCTCCGAGAGGGAGAGGAAGAACAGGCGGGCCTGCGAGAAGTGGTCCTCGAACGAGGCGGCCACCGCGCGCTCCTTCACACCGGCCTCGATCGGGGCCGGGGCGTCGATGAACGGGCGCTCGTCCGCCGGGGTCTCGAACGGCAGGCCGCCGTCGAGGGTGTTCGGGCGGTACGGGGCCACGCCGCGGTGCACGGCGCTCTGGTGCATGCCGTCGCGCAGCATGTCGTTGACCGCGGCGTGCGGGCGGTTGATGGGCAGCTGGGTCCAGTTCGGGCCGCCGAGGCGGGTGATCTGGGTGTCCAGGTAGGAGAAGAGGCGGCCCTGCAGCAGCGGGTCGTTGGTGACGTCGATGCCCGGGACCAGGTTGGCCGGGTTGAAGGCCACCTGTTCGGTCTCCGCGAAGTAGTTCGAGGGGTTCGCGTTGAGGGTCATCAGGCCCAGCGGCTGCACCGGGACGAGCTCCTCGGGCACGATCTTCGTGGGATCGAGCAGGTCGATGCCCTCGAACATCTGCTCCTCGTTGTCCTCGAACACCTGCACGCCGAGCTCCCACTCCGGGAACGCGCCGGCCTCGATGGCGTCGGCGAGGTCGCGGCGGTGGTAGTCCGGGTCGGTGCCGTTGGTGATGAGCGCCTCCTCCCACGTCACGGAGTGCGCGCCGAGCTTGGGCTTCCAGTGGAACTTCACCAGCACGGTGGAGCCGTCCGCCGCGATGAGGCGGAAGGTGTGGATGCCGAAGCCCTCCATGGTGCGGTACGAGCGCGGGATGCCGCGGTCGGACATGTTCCAGATGGTGTGGTGCTGCGCCTCGGTGTGCAGGGACACGAAGTCCCAGAAGGTGTCGTGCGCGGACTGGGCCTGGGGGATCTCCCGGTCCGGGTGGGGCTTGGCGGCGTGGACGACGTCCGGGAACTTGATGGCGTCCTGGATGAAGAAGACAGGCATGTTGTTGCCCACCAGGTCCCAGGTGCCCTCGTCCGTGTAGAACTTCACGGCGAAGCCGCGGGTGTCGCGGGCCAGGTCGGAGGACCCGCGCGAGCCGAGCACGGTGGAGAAGCGGACGAAGACCTCGGTCTCCTTGTCCTTCGCGAACAGACCCGCCTGGGAGATCTTGGCGGCGGTGCCGTAGCCGCGGAACACGCCGTGGGCGCCGGCGCCGCGGGCGTGCACCACGCGCTCGGGGATGCGCTCGTGGTCGAAGTGGCTGATCTTCTCGCGCAGGTGGTGGTCCTGCAGGAGGGTGGGGCCGCGGCGGCCTGCCTTGAGGGAGTGGTCAGAGTCCTGCAGGCGGGCGCCGTGCGCGGTGGTCAGGAACTGGCCGCCCGGGGCGACGGCGGCCGGATCGGCGCCGGTGGCCTGGCCGGTGGGGGACACCGTGGCGGGGCCCTTCTGGTCCGGGGCGGGGACTGCGACGGGGGCGTCCGGCGAGGCCTGCGCCGTCGGCTCCATCAGCTCGGGTGTGAGAGGCCCGGGGGTGCCGGGAATGGGGGGCTGCTTCGAGGTCATGATCGTTGCCTTCCGTGTCGACGGGCCCGCGCGGCTGCGCGCGGGCGAGGTCTGCCCTCCTAGCGTGGACCCCCCCTGTGGGTGCTGACCAGTCATGGCAGGCTGGGTGCATGAGGATCAGCGTGGGACAGTTCGGGCCGGGGGCCCGGGTCGAGCAGAACCTGGCCGCCGCCGGACGGCTCGCCGAGCGCGCCGCCGCGGAGGGCGCGGGGCTGCTCGTGCTCCCGGAGGAGGCCATGCTCGCCGCCCGGGCGACGTCGGAGGCGGACTTCCCCGGCGCCGTCGCGGCTGCGTGGGGGCCCTTCGCCGAGGGGCTGGCGGGGCTGGCCCGCGAGCACGGTCTGGCGGTCATCGCGGGCGGCTACGAGCCGAGCGGATCCGACCGCCCGTACAACACCCTCCTCGCCGTGGACGCGGCGGGTGCCTTGGCCGGCTCCTACCGCAAGCTGCACCTCTACGACGCCTTCGCGCACCGCGAGTCGGACCGCATCACCCCGGGTGACGGCGGAACCGCCGTCGTCCAGCTGGCCGGCCTGCGGGTGGGCCTGCAGACCTGCTATGACCTGCGCTTCCCCGAGGTGTCACGGGCCCTCGCGCTCGCGGGAGCGGACGTGATCGCGACCCCCGCCGCGTGGTTCTCCGGCGAGCACAAGGTGGACCACTGGCAGATGCTCCTGAAGGCGCGTGCCGTGGAGAACACGGTGTGGGTGGCGGCGGCGGACACGTGCGCCCCGGACTCGTCCGCGAGCGGTGGCACCGTGGGCCACTCGGCGGTGATCGATCCGCTCGCGCTCACCGTGGCGGCCTTGACCGACGAGCCCGAGGCCGTGGCCACCGCCGATGTGACCCGCGAACGGATCGACCAGGTGCGGCAGTTCCTCCCTGTGCTCGCCAATCGACGCGCGGACGTCCTCTGACGGTCCGCGTTACCCCTTTGCCTGGGAGCACGCCTAAAATCAGCTCAGACGTGCATCCACGCGGGCGCCTCCCCGGCGCTCGGAACGCGCCCCGTGCGACGGGGAGGAACGGGAGTATCCACATGAACACCGCCCAGAACCCCGCCCACGGCGCCACCGCCGTCGAAGCCCGCGCCGGCCGCACGGAGCCCGTGCGCCCGGTCCGCCACGCCACCGTGGACGAGACCATGATCGAGCCGACCCGTCCCGTGGACGGCTGGGGCTTCGCCAACCGCGTGATGATCGCCGCGGCGGTGCTGACCACCGCCTTCATGATCGCCCGCGTGGTGCTCTTCCCCGAGGCCGGCACCGCCCCGGTGCGGGACCTGAACCTGGAGCAGAACGGCTTCCTCCCGTCCACCGGGGAGACCGGCCGCGGGTGGGTCGTCACCCTGCAGTCCGTCATGTTCGGCCTCGTGGGCGGCGCCCTCACCGCCGCGTTCGGCTACGGGATCGTCCTCATGATGGGCGGCGCGGCCCGCTCCGCGGCCCGCTACGTGATCGGCGGCGTGATCGGCGGCCTGATCGCCGCCGCGCTCCTCCTGATGGTCTTCTCGAACACGGCGGTCGAGTCCATCGGCTTCCACGTCTTCTGGCTGCTTCCGCTGGGCGGCCTGATCGGCGGCGTCTGGGCGGGGCTCACCTCCGCGCGTCGCTGACCCACGACGGCGGTCCTCCCGTGCACGCCCGGCACGGGCGGTCGGAGGACCGCCGGACGGAACCAAGGCCCCGAGGCCCGGCATCGCGCCGGCCCTCGGGGCCTTGGTCCGTCATCACTCGCACCGTCATCACTCGCACCTTGATGAGGTGCCTTCAGCGTAGGAGCCGAGGGTGGGTAATCCAGGGGAGCCGCCTGTGGTTTGGCTGGGAACGGTTCAGTCGCCGGAGAGCACGCGCGCGATGCGCGCCGTGGCGGCCACCAGGGCCCGGCCGCAGCGCTCGGCCAGCTCGTCCGTGCACCGGTAGTCGGGCACCAGGGTGCTGAGCGCCCCGACGACGGCGCCCCGCACCACGACGGGGGAGGTCAGGGCGGTGACGTCCGGCTCCACGGAGTGGGTGCGCTGCGTGTACTCCCCGGCGGGCACCTCTCCCCGGAAGGCGCGGCCCACGGCGCTCTCCGCGAGCGGCACCGTGCGGCCCACCCAGTTGGTGTGCCGGACCGAGTGAGTGCCCTCCACGATCGCGATGTAGAGCGCGGTCTCGCCCGGACCGTGGATCGCCAGGTATACGGACTCGCCGGTCCCGGCGACCACCTCCTCCATCGCGTCACGCGAGAGGGCCACGAGCGGTTCCCGCGTGAAGGCCCGGGCGCCGATCTGGAGGAGACGCGGTCCCGGGCGGTACTGGGCGTCGTCGTCGCGGGCCACGAGCCCCGCGCTCTCGAGGCTGCGCAGGAGGCGCAGCGCCGTGGAGGGGGGGAGGTCGGCGGTCCGCGCCGCCTCCGAGAGACTCAGGGGCGCCTCCTCGGTGACGGCAGCGAGCAGCTCGAGCGCGCGGTCCACGGTGCGAGTCGATGCGGTGGCCATGAAGGGGAGAGTACTGCCCGGCACGCCGAGGGGGCTTGCATGTGTCGATGCTCACTGTTTCAATGGGTGGCAACACGTTGCCGCTCAACGGCAAGCCTGGGGAGTCCCCCTCGGCGACGCCGCGCACCGCCTTCTCGAGAGGAACCACCATGGCCGAGGGCTTCACCCAGCACGATCCGTCCCGCACCATCCGCGCCGACCGCGGCACCGAGCTCTCCGCCAAGTCCTGGCAGACCGAGGCTCCCCTGCGCATGCTGATGAACAACCTGGACCCGGAGGTCGCCGAGCGCCCCGAGGACCTGGTCGTCTACGGCGGCACCGGCCGCGCCGCCCGCTCGTGGGAGGCGTTCGACGCGATCGTCGAGACCCTCAAGGACCTCGAGGACGACGAGACGCTGCTCGTGCAGTCCGGCAAGCCCGTGGGCGTCATCCGCACCAACACGTGGGCGCCGCGCGTGCTGATCGCCAACTCCAACCTCGTGGGCGACTGGGCCAACTGGAAGGAGTTCCGCAAGCTCGAGGCCGAGGGCCTCATGATGTACGGCCAGATGACCGCCGGCTCGTGGATCTACATCGCCACCCAGGGCATCCTGCAGGGCACCTACGAGACCTTCGCCGCGATCGGCCGCAAGAAGTACGACGGCACGCTCAAGAACACCCTGACCCTCACCGGCGGCTGCGGCGGCATGGGCGGCGCCCAGCCCCTAGCCGTGACCCTCAACGGCGGCGTCTGCCTGATCGTGGACGTCTCCGAGGAGCGCCTGCGCCGCCGCATGGGCAAGCGCTACCTCGACGAGGTGGAGACCGACATCGACAAGGCGATCGAGCGCGTCATGCAGGCCAAGCGCGACGGCGAGGCCGTCTCCGTGGGCCTCGTGGGCAACGCCGCCGAGGTCTTCCCCGAGCTGCTCGAGCGCCAGAAGGCCGGCGAGGTCGAGATCGACATCGTGACGGACCAGACCTCCGCCCACGACCCGCTCTCCTACCTCCCGCTGGAGTACACCGTGGAGGAGTGGCAGGCCGAGGCCGAGGCCGACGCGGACACGTTCACCAAGAAGGCCCAGGAGTCCATGGCCCGCCAGGTCGAGGCCATGGTCGGCTTCCAGGACATCGGCGCCGAGGTCTTCGACTACGGCAACTCCATCCGCGACGAGGCCCGCAAGGCCGGCTACTCCCGCGCGTTCGAGTTCCCGGGCTTCGTCCCGGCCTACATCCGCCCGCTCTTCTGCGAGGGCCTCGGCCCGTTCCGCTGGGTGGCGCTCTCCGGCGACCCGGAGGACATCCGCGTCACCGACGAGGCCCTGAAGGAGCTCTTCCCCGAGAACGAGCACCTGCACCGCTGGCTGGACGGCGCCGCCGAGTTCGTGGAGTTCGAGGGCCTGCCGGCGCGCATCTGCTGGCTCGGCTACGGCGAGCGCCACAAGGCCGGCCTGCTCTTCAACCAGCTCGTGGCCGAGGGCAAGGTGAAGGCCCCGATCGTGATCGGCCGTGACCACCTGGACTCCGGCTCCGTGGCGTCCCCGTACCGCGAGACCGAGTCCATGCTGGACGGCTCCGACGCGATCGCCGACTGGCCGCTGCTCAACGCCCTGACCGCCACCTCCTCCGGTGCCACGTGGGTCTCCATCCACCACGGCGGCGGCGTGGGCATCGGCCGCTCCATCCACGCCGGCCAGGTGGGCGTGGCGGACGGCACCGAGCTGGCCGCGGCCAAGCTCGAGGCCCTGCTGACCAACGACCCGGCCATGGGCGTCTTCCGCCACGTGGACTCCGGCTACTCCCGGGCCGCCGAAGTCGCCGCCGAGCGCGGCGTGCGCGTGCCTATGGAGGCGAAGATCCGCGACTGAGCGGGTCTCGGCGCGGGCGGCAGCCGCCGCCCGCGCACCTGAAGAAGCGGCCCGGGCGGGCATGACCGCTCGGGCCGCTCGGTGAAAGGACACCACGATGGCGCAGGCCCATCCCGGAGACGCAGAGCTGCATACGAACACGACGGCGATGACCGCCATCCGCAACGACGATCCCCGCCCTCCCGCGCGGTGGCGCATGCTGGTGTACTCGGCGATCGGCGTCTTCATGTTCTTCGTGCCGATCACCATCGACGGGGTCAGCACCATCCCCCTCGACCACATGGTGACCTGGGTCCGCAGGATCCTGGGACCGGCCGAGCGCTTCGTGGGCCTGGCCATCATCGCGGCCGGCGCGGTGTACCCGTTCGCGACCGGCCGGTGGCGCCAGGGCCCCATGCGGATGACCTTCGCCTTCCTCGCGGTGCTGGGCTTCGTCACCGCGAGCATGGTGGTGTTCGGCTTCGGCCCGAGCTGGATCCTGGACAAGGCCATCGGCCCGTTCCTGCTGGACAAGCTCGTGGTCCCGGTCGGGCTGATCGTGCCCATCGGCTCCGTCTTCCTCGCCCTGGTCATCGGATACGGACTCATGGAGTTCGTGGGCGTGTACCTGCGCCCGGCCATGCGGCCGATCTGGAAGGTGCCCGGCCGTGCGGCCGTGGACGCCGTGGCCTCGTTCGTGGGCAGCTACGCCCTCGGACTGCTTCTGACGAACCGCATGTACCGCGGCGGCCGGTACACGGCGAAGGAGGCGGCCATCATCGCCGTCGGCTTCTCCACGGTGTCCGCGACCTTCATGGTGATCGTGGCCCGCACGCTCGGTCTCATGGACGTGTGGCTCTGGTACTTCTTCGGCACCCTCGTGGTGACATTCCTCGTCACCGCCATCACCGTGCGCATCCCCCCGCTGAGCCGCATCCCGGACGAGGTCCACCCCGGCGTCGAGCACCATCCGGAGCAGCCCGTCACGGCCGACCGCTTCAGCGTCGCGCGCCGGGCCGCGGAGCAGACGCTCGCCGAGGCTCCGTCGCTGGGGCGCAATGTGTGGCTCAACTTCCGCGACGGTCTCGTGATGGTCATGCAGATCCTGCCGTCCATCATGTCCGTGGGCCTGATCGCGCTGCTGCTGGCCACCCATACCCCGGTCTTCACGTGGGTGGGCTACCTCTTCTTCCCGCTCTTCGCCCTCCTCGGCTTCTCGGACCCGGGCCTGTTGGCCACGGCGTCCGCCACCTCCATCGCCGAGATGTTCATCCCGGCCACCATGGCGGCGGGCCACGAGGACTTCGTGGCGCGCTTCGTGATCGGTGTGATCTGCGTGTCCGCGATCATCTTCTTCTCGGCGGTGGTCCCGGCCATCCTCGCCACGGACATCCCCGTGAAGCTCTGGCACCTCGTGGTCGTCTGGGCGGAGCGTGTGATCCTCACGATCCTGCTCGCCACCCCGGTGGCCCATCTCGTCGCCGCCCTGACCTGACATCCTGGGAACGTCGCTCCTCCGTCTCCCTCGCCCGCCCGCTCCGAAAGGCCCCCATGCGCTCCACGCTCCTCACCGACATCGCCGAGCTGACCACCGTCGACCCCGAGGGCCGGGTCCTGGCGGACGCCGCCGTCGTGGTGGAGGACGAGCGGATCGCGTGGATCGGCGCCGCCGCCGAGGCCCCCGGGGCCGACGAGCGCGTGTCCGTGGGCGGGCGTGCCGTGCTGCCCGGCTGGGTGGACTCGCACACCCACCTCGTGTTCGACGGCGACCGCTCGGCCGAGTTCGAGGCCCGCATGGCCGGGGAGTCCTACGCCGCCGGCGGCATCGGCGTGACCACGTCGGCCACGCGGGAGGCCTCCGACGAGCGTCTGCGCGCACTGGTCGCCGGGCGTGTGGCGGACGCCGTCGCCGGCGGCACCACCTACCTCGAGACGAAGACCGGCTACGGCCTCTCCGTCGAGGAGGAGGCCCGTCACGCGCGCCTGCTCTCGGAGCTGAAGGCCGAGGGGCAGATCGACGAGGTGACGTTCCTCGGCGCCCACCTGGTGCCGAAGGGCCGCGAGGCGGAGGACTACCTCGACGACGTCGTCGGCCCCATGCTGGACGCCGTGCGCGAGCACGTGGGCTGGATCGACGTCTTCTGCGACAAGGGCGCCTTCGACGCCGCGCAGACCCGCCGCGTGCTCGAGGCGGGCACCGCCGCGGGCCTGCGCGTGCGCCTGCACGGCAACCAGATCGAGGAGGGCCCCGGCGTCGGCCTGGCCGTCGAGTTCGGCGCCGCCTCCGTGGACCACGTGAACTTCCTCGCCGACGCGGACGTCGAGGCGCTGGCCGGCACGTGGGGCGACTGGGACCGCGCGTCGGCCGCCGGCACCCCCGGCACCGTGGCCGGCTGCCTGCCCGCGTGCGACCTCTCCACCCGCGCCCCCCTGGCCCCGGCCCGCCGCCTGCTGGACGCCGGGATCGAGATCGCGCTGGCCTCCAACTGCAACCCCGGCACGAGCTACACCACGTCCATGAACTTCAACGTGGCCACCGCGGTGCTGCAGATGGGCCTCACGCTGGCCGAGGCGCTGCGGGCCGCGACGCTCGGCGGCGCGATCGGTCTGCGCGCGCAGGACCGCGTGGGCAGCCTCGAGGTCGGCAAGCGCGCGGACCTCCACGTGCTCGACGCCCCCGCCGCCATCCACCTCGCCTACCGCCCCGGCATGCCGCTCACCCACGCGGTGTGGCGGGCCGGCCGGCGCGTCGTCTGAGGTCGCCCACCCCGTACGATCACCGCCGGGACCACCCGCCCGGTGACGCCCGACGTCGGACACACCCGCCCGGCGTCGGGCCCGACCCACCCCACCACCCGAGGAGCGCACCGCCCATGACCACCCCTCCCGCCACCGTCACGCTCGGCACGTCCGGGGCCACCCTGGACGACGTCGTCGCCGTGGCCCGCCACGACGCCCGCGTGGTGCTCGCCGACGACGTCCTCGAGACCGTCGGCGCGGTGCGCCGCCACGTCCAGGCACTGGCCGAGGCCGAGACCCCCACCTACGGCGTCTCCACCGGCTTCGGCGCACTCGCGGACAAGCACATCCCGCTCGAGTCCCGCGCGCAGCTGCAGAAGTCGCTGATCCGCTCCCACGCCGCCGGCATGGGCCCCGTGGTGGAGCGTGAGGTCATCCGCGCGCTGATGTTCCTGCGCGCCACCACGCTGGCCTCCGGCCGCACGGGTGTGCGCCCCGTGGTCGTGGAGACCTTCGTGGCCATGCTCAACGCGGGCATCACCCCGGGCGTGCGCGAGTTCGGCTCGCTCGGCTGCTCGGGCGATCTGGCCCCGCTGTCCCACGTGGCGCTCGCGCTCATGGGCGAGGGCGACGTCGTCGGGGAGGACGGCGCGCTGCGTCCGGCCGGCGAGGCGCTCGCCGAGGCCGGGATCGAGCCGGTCGAGCTGCGGGAGAAGGAGGGCCTGGCCCTCGTCAACGGCACCGAGGGCATGCTCGGCATGCTGATCCTCGCGCTGGCCGACCTCGAGGAGCTCGCCGATACCGTGGACCTCACCGCCGCGATGTCCGTGGAGGCCCTGCTCGGCACCGACCGCGTGTTCGTGCCCGAGCTGCACGCCCCGCTGCGCCCGCACCCCGGCCAGGCCGCCTCGGCGGACCGCATGCTGAAGATCCTCGCCGGCTCGCCGATTGTGGCGAGCCACCGCGTGGGCGACTCCCGCGTGCAGGACGCCTACTCGCTGCGCTGCGCCCCCCAGGTGGCCGGCGGCCTGCGCGACACCCTCGCGTACGTCACGTCCGTGGCCGAGCGCGAGCTCGCCGCGACCATCGACAACCCGGTGGTGCTCGACGACGGCCGGGTGAGCTCGAACGGCAACTTCCACGGGGCGCCCGTGGCGTACGTGCTGGACTTCCTGGCCATCCCGGTGGCCGACGTCGCCAGCATGTCCGAGCGCCGCACCGACCGCATGCTGGACCCGGCCCGCTCCCACGGCCTGCCCGCGTTCCTCGTGGACGATCCCGGCGTGGACTCCGGCATGATGATCGCCCAGTACACGCAGGCCGGGCTCGTCTCGGACATGAAGCGCCTGGCCGTGCCCGCCTCCGTGGACTCCATCCCGTCCTCCGCCATGCAGGAGGACCACGTGTCCATGGGCTGGCACGCCGCCCGCAAGCTGCGCTCGGCCGTGGAGAACTTCCGCCGCGTGCTCGCCGTCGAGCTCGTGGCCGCCGCCCGGGCGATCGAGCTGCGCGCGCCGCTGCAGCCCTCCGCCGCGACCGGTGCCGCCGTCCGCGTGATCCGCGAGGCCGGCGTCCCCGGCCCCGGCCCGGACCAGTACATGGCCCCGCAGCTGGCCGCCGCCGAGCAGGCCCTGCGCGACGGGTCCGTGCTGGCCGCCGTGGCGGAGGCGCTCGCGGGTGCGTCCGCCGACGCCGAGCCGCAGGACCTGGCCGAGGAGTCCGAGGGCGCCGAGGCCGAGGGGCACTGACGCCGCAGAGAGGTCCGACGCCACAGAGTGGTCACGACATGCCGCGTGCGCCTGCGCGAGACGGCGTGTCGTGACCACTCTGTGTGTGGGCGGCCCTGCCGGCTCAGGCCGCCAGGTCCACGTCCTTCGTCTCCTTCATGACCAGGCCGGTCAGCCCGGTGAGGCCGCCGACCACCATGAGGTAGATCGGGAACGCGCTGGTCCACCCCTGCGCCGTCAGCCACGTGATCAGGTACGGCGCCGTGCCGCCGAAGATCGCGGTAGCCAGCGAGAGCATGGTGGCCACGCCCTTGGCGCGCACCGCCGTGGGCAGCACCTCGGACCAGACGGCGCCGTTGACGCCGAACAGCAGCGCCACGGCCAGCAGGGCGATGGTCTGCACGAGCAGGAACGAGGCGAAGGTGCCGTCCAGCATGCCGAAGAGCGGGAACGGCAGCACCACGAAGAGCAGGCCGAAGGCGATGACCAGCGGACGGCGGCCGACCCGATCACCGAGCAGGCCCGCCCCGAGGATGGCGACCAGGAAGATCACCTGGGCCACGAGCGAGGCCGAGAGGGTGGTGGACTTGTCCATGTGATGGGCCACCTGCGCGTGCGTGGGCAGGTAGATCAGCCACGTGTAGAACATCAGGGAGCCGCCCGCGGAGACCAGGAAGATCGTCAGCAGGCCGCGCCACACCGCGCCCGGCTCCCGACGTGGGGCCTCGTCCGCGGTGGGCACCACCTGCTGCGCCGCCGTGAAGTGCTCCGACTCCGTCAGGCTCCGTCGCAGGTACAGCGCGTAGAGGCCGAGGACGCCGCCGATGCCGAACGCCACGCGCCAGCCCCAGGACGCCACCTGCTCGTGGGAGAGCAGCGTGTTGATGGCCAGACCCACGAGGGTCGCCAGGATCGTGCCCACCACCACGGACACCCACGACGTCGCCCCGAACAGCCCGCGCCGACCCTGCGGCGCGCGCTCCACGAGGTAGGTCACGGAGGTGCCCATCTCGCCTCCGTGCGCCAGGCCCTGCAGCAGGCGGGCGATGACGAGGATGACCGAGGCGAAGACGCCCACCGTGCCGTAGGTGGGGGTGACGGCGATGATCAGGCTGCCGAGCGCGGTGATCATCATCGCCGCGAAGAGGCTGCGCTTGCGGCCCACCCGGTCCGCGTAGGCGCCGAACACGTAGCCGCCGATGGGGCGGGCGACGAAGCCCACCGCGAAGACGGCCAGGGTCGCGAGCAGCCCGGAGGTGGGGTTGTCCGTGTGGAAGATCTGCGCCGCGAAGACCGGGGCGAAGATCGTGTAGACGTTCCAGTCGTACCACTCCAGCGCGTTGCCGAAGTTCACGGCCAGCATGTCCTTCAGGCTCCGGGGGCGGGCCTGGGGCACGGGAGTGGGCCGGGCCGCGCCGGTGGCCGCGGTGCTCATGCCCGTCCCTCGAGGCCGGCCTGGGCGTCGCCGTCGGCGCCGGGCACCCGCATCTCGAAGGTCTCCCGCACCACGGTGTAGTCGAAGTAGCCCAGACGCGCGATCGGCTGGATGCGCGGGATGTCGATGCGGCCGTCGGCGGTGATGACGTCGTCGTCGATGTGGATGGTGTCCACGTGGGCGAAGACCACGTCGATGGTGCCGACGTTCGAGTCGCCCTTGATGCGGTGCGTCGAGTGGTAGCGGCACTCGAAGCGCACGGGGGACTCGGCGACCATCGGGATGGGGTGGTTGTCCGCGTAGACCTTGGTGACGCCGTGCTCCGCGATGCGGTCCCACTCGCTCTCGCCCGGCTCCAGGGCCATGGCGGAGACGTTGACGGCCTCGCGCAGGTCGTAGGTGGCCATGTTCCACACGAACCAGCCGGTCTGCTCCGCGTTGAGGACGGTGTCCTTGCGGCGTCCGTCCGGGTACTGGTTCGCGGAGAACATCACCATGGGCGGGTCGAAGGTGAGGTTCTGCCACTGGCTGTAGGGGGCGATGTTCTCCATGCCGTCCGGGCTGACGGAGGACAGCCAGCCGATGGGCCGCGGCACGGTGGAGCTCTTGAAGGGGGAGAAGGGCAGGGGGTTGGCGTCGTGCTGCGGGCGGTACTTCATGAGTCCTCCGTGTGATGGCGGTAACAGGATGTGGGTCACGCTACGCCGCATATTCCGTATATATCAAGCGGATGTGCGCAGATGACTGCCTAGGCTGGGCCCATGAACAAGTCGGAGGAGGCCTACGCCCGCCTGACGCAGAAGATCGAGACCGGGGAGCTGCCACCGGGCGCCGTCCTCAGCGAGGCGGCCCTCATCGCCGCCGCCGAGACGGGACGCACGCCCCTGCGCGAGGCCGTGCAGCGCCTCATCCGCGACCACTGGCTCCTGACCGGTGGGGGACGTGGCCTGCAGGTCCCCGCGATCTCCGTGGACGACCAGCTGGAGAGGCTGGAGGTGCGGCGGTCGCTCGAGGCGCTGGCCGTGGGACTGGCCTGCGCGCGGGCGGGCGAGGAGCAGCTGGCCGCCGTCGCGGCCCACGTGCGGCACCTGCGCACGGTGGAGGACCTGCCGGCGTACGTCGCCGCCGTCGGGCGCTCGCACGAACTCCTGCGCACGATCGCGAACAACCGCTATCTCGCCGATTCCCTGGTCCCGCTCCAGGGGCTCTCCCGGCGGTTCTGGCTCGCCACCACGAAGGGTCTGCCCGACGAGGTCGAACGCGGCCGGGCGTTCTACGTCCCGGCGCTGGAGGCGGTGACCCGGAGGGACTCGGCGGGAGCCCGGGCCGGGGTGCTGGCCCTGCACGACTTCCTGGCACGCTCGGCGCTGGACTACGCCGCCCGACGCGCGGCCCACGGCAGCGCCGAGCCCCCGGCCCCGTGGGCGGACCGACGCTGACGCGCGCGGCCCCCGCGCCTGAACGAGTCCCGGCCCGCTCAGGCCAGCAGCGACGCGTCCGTCCGGTGACGGCTGACGATCGCGTGGATCAGCCGGGCCGCGGCCTTCGCCGTGCGGCCGTCCACGTCCAGGGAGGGGTTGAGCTCCACGACGTCGGCCAGGGCCAGCTTCCCGGACTGGGTGGCCTCCAGCGTGCACGCGTGGATCACCTCGTACGGCACGCCGAAGCCGGCCGGTGCGCTCACCCCCGGGGCGACGGCGGCCGGCAGCACATCCAGGTCGATCGTCAGGTAGAGCACGTCCACGGCGTTGATGAACGAGCGCACCCAGCGGCGCACGCCGGTGACGTCGGCGGTCTGGGCCTGCTCGTCGGTCACCCACGTGACCCCGCGTTCGCGCGCGGTGTCGAACAGGACGCGGGTGTTGTTGGCCTCGCTGATGCCCACCACCGCGTAGGAGAGCTGATGCTCCGCCCCCTCGGCGTCGCGCAGCGCCTGCAGGAACGGGGTGCCGGAGCTGGGCCGCGGCGCCTCGCGCAGGTCGAAGTGCGCGTCCAGGTTGAGGATGCCCACGCGGGTGCCCGCACCCACGCGCGTGGAGCCGGTCAGGCCCGTGATCGAGGCGTAGGCGGTCTCGTGTCCGCCGCCGAGCACCACGGCCAGGTCGTGGGCGTTCAGCAGCCCGCTGACCACCGTGCCCAGCTCGGCCTGGCCCGCCTCGAGCTCGCCCGGGGCGTCGTCGTCACCGCGGTCCACGGACACGTCGCCCGCGTCCACGAGCGCGCCCGTGCCCTCGAGGTACGCGAGCGAGGCGAGCGCACCGCGCAGCGCCTCCGGGCCGTCCTCGGCGCCCACGCGGCCGTGGTTGCGGCGCACGCCCTCGTCCGAGGCGAAGCCGACGAGCGCCGTGGACCGCGCGCCCGACGTCGGGGCGCCGGCGCCGGGGTGGCGCTGCGTCGTCGTGGGCTCACCGTGGCCGGCGGCGGGGCGGACGACCTGGTGCCAGCGCAGGTGCTCGGGGGCGTCGCCGTCGGTGCGGCCGGTCCAGGTGGGGGAGAGGGAGGGGGAGGGGAGCTCGGAGGTCATGGGCCCATCCCACGCCATCGACGGGCGGGTGCGCAACGAGGGCCGGACGACGCCCGACATGGGGCGTCGTCCGCCTAGCGGTCGAGTTCCTGGCGCCGCGAGCTGATCACGCCGGTGACGAAGCCGGCGAGGTTGAGCCCGCCGTGGAAGCGGGCGTGCTCGATCTTCACGCAGCGGTCCATCACGATCTCCAGGCCCGCGGCCTCGGCCTGACGTGCGGCGTCCTCGTTCCAGATGCCCAGCTGCAGCCACACGGTCCTCGCGCCCACGCGGGCGGCGTCCGCCACCACCTCTGGGGCGTCGGAGGCCTTGCGGAACACCTCCACGAGGTCCGGGGTGACGGGCAGGTCCTCGAGCGAGGCGTACACGCGGTGGCCGAGGATCTCCTTGCCGGCCGCGGCGAGCACGGGATTCACGAAGTAGACGTCGTACGTGGTCGAGCTCAGCAGGTACGTGGCCACGAAGTAGGACGCGCGGGCCGGCTTGTCCGAGGCGCCCACGATCGCGATCGAACGGGTGCGCCGCAGGATCGCCAGGCGTTCGGGGGCGCTGGGGCCGGTCCAGGCCCGCTCTGGGTGGGTGGTGCTCATGGCTCAGGCCTCCTTCGGCGCGGCCGGGGCGCCGTCGTCGTCGCGGGTGCGGCCGGTGGCCGCGGTGAGGGCCTGGTCCAGGTCCCACAGGATGTCCTCGACGTCCTCGATGCCCACCGAGATGCGGATCAGGTCCTCCGGGATGCCGCCGGCCACGAGCTGCTCGGCGGTGAGCTGCTGATGGGTCGTCGTGGCGGGGTGCAGCACGAGCGTCTTGGCGTCGCCGATGTTGGCCAGGTGGGAGGCCAGCTGCAGCGCGGAGATGAACGCGGCGCCGGTCTCGCGGCCGCCGACCACACCGAAGCTGAACACCGAGCTGACGCCCCGGGGCAGCAGCTCGCGGCCGCGTTCGTGGTGCGGGTGGTCGGGCAGGCCGGCGTAGCGGACCCAGGAGACGCGCGGATCCTCGTCCAGCCACTGCGCCACGGCCTGCGCATTCGCCAGGTGGGCGTCCATGCGCTGGGCCAGCGTCTCGACGCCGATCATCAGCTGGAACGCCGACTGCGGGGCCAAGGACGGGCCGAAGTCACGCAGCTGCTCGGAACGCAGCTTGGTGAGGAACCCGTACTCGCCGAAGTTGCCCCACCAGGAGACGCCGCCGTACGAGGGCACGGGCTCGGTCATGGACGGGAACTTGCCGTTGTCCCACGGGAAGCGGCCGGACTCCACCACGACGCCGCCCAGCGTGGTGCCGTGGCCGCCCAGGAACTTCGTGGCCGAGTGGATCACGATGTCCGCACCGTGCTCGATCGGGCGGATCAGGTACGGCGGCGTGAGCGTCGCGTCCACCACGAGCGGGACGCCGTGGCGGTGCGCGACGTCGGCCAGGCCCGGCAGGTCGACGATGTCGCCCGAGGGGTTGGCCACGATCTCCACGTACACGGCCTTGGTGTTCTCCTGGATCGCGGCCTCGTAGTCGGCGGCCTCCATCGAGTTCACGAACGTGGTCTCCACGCCGAAGCGGCGCAGGGACACGTCGAGCTGGGTGATGGTTCCGCCGTAGAGCTTCGAGGAGGCCACGATGTGGTCCCCGGCCCCGGCGAGCGCCGCGAAGGTGACGAACTCGGCGGCCATGCCGGACGCCGTCGCCACCGCGCCGATGCCGCCCTCCAGCGTGGCGATCCGCTCCTCGAACGCGGCGACCGTGGGGTTGCCGATCCGCGAGTAGATGTTGCCGTACTTCTGCAGCGCGAAGAGGTTGGCGGCGTCTTCGGCGGACTCGAACACGAAGGAGCTCGTCTGGTGGATCGGCACCGCGCGGGAGCCGTGGACGGCGTCCGGGACGGCGCCGGCGTGCAGGGCCTTGGTGCGGAATCCGAACTCGTGGTCGGCCACGGCGGTCCTCTCTGGCAGGGGGCGAGAATGCGCGCCCCACCCTGCCAGGCCCGGGCGACGACGTCGGACACCGCGTCACATACGCGCCGCCGGGGCGCTCGCGGCACCCGGCCGCCGGCCCCCGACCCCGGCCTCCCCAGCGAACGAGGTGTCACGAAACGTTGGAATGGCGCCCGCATTCCCACATTTCGTGACACCTCGTTCCGAGAGGAGGGGGAGCGTGGCGAGGAGCAGCAGGCGCGTGGTCATCGGTTCAGGGCCGCCGCGATCCAGACGGCCGCGGGCAGACCGACGATGAAGACGCCCACGAACCCGTAGGTGAGAAGGCGGCCCGTGCGCGAGGCGAGGTTCACCGTGGCGCCCACGCCGTAGCCCTCGCGCTTGGGCGGGAAGGCAGAGGGGTCGTCGGGGTCGCGCTTCAGGCCCGCCGCGGTCCACTTCTCCTCCTCGGCGGCCTCCTCGGCGGTGGGGCGGTGGCCGAGGTCCTGGGCGACGCGGTCCGACCAGCGGGTGCCGCCGCGGATCGCCGCGCTCAGCGCGACCATCACCCCGACCATGAGGAGGGTGAGGCTGAGCGGCATGAGCCACCAGGGCATCCGCCACGCGCCCGCGGTGAGGACCTCCACCGTCGACGGGAGCATCGGGAGCAGGGTCAACGCGGCGATCCACCCGAGGGCCGTGCGCATGCCGCGGTCCACCCCGGCCTGCCGCACGCGCCGCCACGGGGAGGCGTCCGGAGGCAGGGGCGTCATCATCGGCACGATGGCGGCCATGAGCGCCATGAGCACGGTCATGCCGAGGGCGACGATCGGCCCCATGCCGACGGTGCCCAGGGACTTCTCGTCCCAGTCGTCGGGACGGCCGTCGATGCCCCAGTGCACCGGGACCCGGTCCGGGAGGTCGGGCAGGGCGACCGTGACCCACCCGAGCATGCCGATGCACACCGCCGCGGTCAGCAGGAACGGCAGCCAGGGCCGCCACGCCCCGCGGCGCAGGGCCTCCCGCTCGGCGGCGGGGACGTCGTCGTCGGGCCGGCCCGGGCCGGGGGGTGTGGCGGGGGTCATGCGTTCAGGCTACA
The DNA here is from genome assembly GCF_039519235.1 of Micrococcus sp. 2A. NCBI lineage: Bacteria > Bacillati > Actinomycetota > Actinomycetes > Micrococcales > Micrococcaceae > Micrococcus > Micrococcus sp. 2A. The sequence goes on from NZ_CP154351.1 coordinate 236,233, forward strand.
GAATCCTGTGGACGCGCTGAGGGCGGCGGGCGTCAGGCCCGCGCCGCCCGGTCCCCGCGGTCCGTCGCCCGGCGCATGCGACGCTCCGGCGCCCGCCCCAGCCACACCGCCGCCGCACACGCCGCGACCACGAGCAGCATCCCGGCCACGTCCGGCACGTCCAGCACCTGCCCGCGCACGGCCCACGCGGTGAGCGCGGCGGCCACGGGGGACAGGCACGTGAGGAGGGAGAACAGTGCGGTGGGCATGCGGCGCAGCACGTGCATCTCGATCCCGTACGGCAGCGAGGAGCTCAGCACCGCCACCACCAGCCCGACGCCCAGCACGACGGGGTCGAGCAGGGCGGGCCCCGCCGTCGTCGCGCCGATGGGCAGGGCGAGGAAGGAGCCCGCGACCATGGCCAGCGCGAGCCCCTGCACCCCGGGCAGATGCCCGCCCGCGGCCCGACTCATCAGGATGTAGCCCGCCCACAAGGCGGCGGCGCCCACGGCGCACGCCACGCCCACGGGATCCAGCCCGGCGCCCGCGCCCGCGCTGAACCCGTCCCGGCCGAGCAGCACGATGCCCGCAAGGGCGACGCCGGCGCAGGCCCATGCGTCCCAGCGCCGCCGCGCCAGGACGGACAGCGCGAGCGGTCCGAGCACCTCGAACGTGACGGCCACGCCCTGGGGGATCCGGTCGAACGCCTCGTAGATGAGCAGGTTCATCCCGGCCATGGTCAGCCCCAGCCCGACGACGGCGGCCCACCCCTGCGCGGTCAGGCTCGCCAGGGCGCGGCGCCCGGGGCGGGCGAAGGCCAGCAGCAGGAGGGCGGAGAACACGAGGCGCAGGGCGACCATCCCGGAGGCGCCGACCTGACCGAACAGCAGGCCGGCGATGGAGGCGCCGAGCTGCTGGCACAGCACGGAGAGCAGGACCAGCAGCACGGGAGGCACGCGGCCAGCGTACGGGTCATCCAGGGGCGGCCGGACGCGTTCGGCGGTGCGGCAGCGCCGTCGTGACTCCGGCCCGGGGCCCGGTTCAGACCGTGGGCGGGCGCGCTCCTAGCGTGGCGGCAGACCACGCACTCGGCCGTCGGTGCCGGACACCACCGCTGACCGCCCCGCTGACAAGGACCCCCATGACCGAGACCCTCACCACCGCCCGCGCGGAGGACGTCCGCCCCGAGCCGCCCCGCGCGGAGGCCTCCGTCCTCACCCCGCCCGAGGTCGACGTGGCCGACCTGCCCCGCGACCTCGCCGGGCTGCGCGCCCACTTCGCGCCGCTGTTCGCGCAGATCGCGGAGGGCTCCCGCGAGCGCGATCACGAGCGGATCCTGCCCTTCGAGGAGGTCCGCGCGCTCCACGCCGCCGGCTTTGCGGTGCTGCGCGTCCCGGCCGAGGCGGGCGGGCCCGGCGTCGACGTGCGCACCGCGATCGCCCTGCTCGTGGACCTCGCCGAGGCCGACTCCAACGTGGCCCACCTCTACCGCTCACACCTGGGCTTCCTCGACGCGCTGCGGTTCCAGCCCGAGGACGTCCGCACGCGCTGGTACGGGCGCGTCCTCGCCGGCGCCACGGTGGGCAACGCCTCCACGGAGAAGGGCGGCAACGCGCTCGGCACGCTCAACACGGTGCTCACGGAGGACGCGGCGGAGGCGGGCGACGACGGCGCGGCGGACTCCGCGCCCGCGTGGACGCTCTCCGGCACGAAGTACTACGCCACGGGCTCGATCTTCTCCTCGCACACCCGCGTCTCCGCCTCCGTGCGCCGCGCCGACGGGAGCGTGGACGCCGGGCGCGGCTTCGCCGTCGTGCCCGTGGACGCCGCCGGCGTCACCCTCGAGGACGATTGGGACGGCTTCGGGCAGCGCCTCACCGGCACGGGCACCGCGGTGTTCGAGGATGTGAGGATCCCCGCGGGCGACGTGCTGCGGCGCATCCCCGGCACCCCCGAGGCCGTGTTCGAGGCCGCGTACTTCCAGCTGATCCTGCTCGCGGTGCTGGCCGGGATCGCCCGCGCCTCCCGCCGCGACGCCGCCGCCCGCGTGGCCGCGCGCGTGCGCACCTTCAACACGGGCCTGGGCCTGCCGTTCCGTGAGGACCCGCTGATCCAGGAGGCCGTGGGCCGGATCGCCGCGAAGGCGTTCACCGCGGAGGCCGCGGTGCTGGCGGCGGCGGAGGCGCTCGACGCCGCGCTCGCCGCCGGGGCGGCCACCGGCGCCGACCGCTGGGGCTACGACGGGGAGACGCCGCTCGCGTTCGCGAACGCCGAGGTCGCGGTGGAGCACGCGCAGATCACCGTGCCCGAGCTCGCGATCGGCGCCGCGCAGGAGCTCTTCCTCACCGGCGGCGCCTCGGACACGTCCACCGCCAAGGGCCTGGACCGCCACTGGCGCAACGCGCAGACCGTTGCCACACACAACCCCATCGCCTTCCGCGCCCGGGCCGTGGGCGACTACTGGATCAACGGCACCCTGCCCGAGGGGCTCTCCGCGATCGGCGATGCGCCGGCGACGGGTTCAGGGCCGACCGACGCCGCGGCGTCCGCGGTCGTCATCACCGAGGGGGACGCCCGATGAGCACCGTCCTGGACGCTCCGGAGGCGACCCCGCCGTCGTCGGGACCCGGCACCGGGAACGCGCCCGCCTCCCCGGCCGCCCCCGCCGAGGACCCCGCGGCCCGGCGCCATCGCACGCGCGCCGTCGTCTCCTCGCTGCTGGGGACCACGATCGAGTGGTACGACTTCTACCTCTACGGCCTGGCCGCCGCCCTCGTGTTCAACGTGCAGTTCTTCCCGGGCGCCACGCAGCTCGGAGCCACGCTCGCCTCCTTCGCCACCCTCGCGGTGGGCGTGGTGATGCGCCCGCTCGGCGGGGTCGTGGCCGGGCACTTCGGGGACCGCGTGGGGCGCAAGGCCCTCCTCGTGGTCTCCCTCCTGCTCATGGGCGTCTCCTCGTTCCTCATCGGCCTGCTGCCCACCTTCGCGCAGGCCGGCTGGTGGGCCGTCGCCGGTCTCGTCCTCCTGCGCCTCGTGCAGGGCGTCTCTGCCGGGATGGAGTGGGGCGGGGCCGCGCTGATGTCCGTGGAGCACGCCCCCGCGCACCGCCGCGGCTTCTTCGGCTCCTTCACGCAGATCGGCTCCTCGGCGGGCATGCTGCTGGCCACGGCCGCGTTCAGCATCGTCCACCTGTTCACCACGGAGGAGCAGTTCGCCGCCTACGGCTGGCGCATCCCCTTCCTCGCCTCGGCCGTGCTCGTGGCGATCGCCCTGGTGATCCGGCTCGGCGTGCAGGACGCGCCGGAGTTCCAGGAGCGGCGCGCGGCCGGCGAGCTCAGCGCCTCCCCGGTCCGCGAGCTGCTGCGGGACCACGGCCGGGCCGTGCTCGTCACGGCCGGCCTGCGCCTGGGACAGAACGGGGTGTACTACCTGATCACCGTGTACCTCGTGAGCTTCCTCGTGCTGCGCGGGCATGACAGCGGGATCCTCCTCACCTCGATCATGGTCGCCTCCGCGATCGGACTCGTGAGCACCCCGCTGTGGGCCGCGCTCTCCGACCGGTGGGGCCGGCGCCGGGTATCCCAGCTCGGCTACGCCCTCATCGCCGGCGCCGGGTGGGCCGTGTTCGCCGTGACCGAGGCCGGGCTGATCGCGTGGCTGCCGATCGTCGTCGTGCTCGTGATCAACGTGGCCCACGACTCCGTGTACGGCCCGCAGGCGGCGTGGTTCGCCGAGCAGTTCCCCGTGCAGGTGCGCTACTCCGGCGTGAACCTCAGCTACCAGATCGGCACGGTGCTCGGCGGCGGCATCGCCCCGTTCGTCGCGGCCCTGCTCTTCGAAGCCGGAGGGCGCACCCCGTGGCTGATCGCCGCGTACCTCACCGTCCTGGCCGGGCTCTCCCTGTGGGCGTCCAGCCAGGCCGCCGATCCGACCGCGCGCCGCGGCGAGGCGTCCGGATCGGCGCCCGCCGTCCCGACCGTCCAGGAGACCCGATGACCCCGCAGCCCGAGGCGCAGAGCGCCCAGCCCTTCCTGCTCAGCGCGTTCGAGATGATGACGCCCGTGCACCAGTCCCCGGGGCTGTGGCGGCACCCGGACTCGCGGATCGCCGAGTTCGACCGCCTCTCCTACTGGACCGACCTCGCCCGCACCGTGGAGGAGGGCGGGTTCACCGCGCTGTTCCTCGCGGACGTCCTGGGCCTGTACGACGTGTACGACGGCGGGGTCGAGGCCACCGTGCGCGGCGGTGTCCAGTGGCCGCTGCTCGAGCCGACCGTGGCCGTGCCCGCCATGGCCGCCGTGACCGACCGCCTCGGCTTCGGCGTGACCGCGTCCGTCACGTACGAGCAGCCGTACCAGTTGGCCCGCACCTTCGCGACGCTCGACCACTTCACGCAGGGCCGCGTGGCCTGGAACGTCGTGACCAGCTACCAGGACTCCGCGGCCCGCAACCTCGGGCTGGACAGGCAGCTGCCGCACGACGAGCGCTACGACCGCGCCGACGAGCACCTCGACGCCGTCTACCGCCTCTTCGAGGGATCGGTGGAGCCGGGCGCCGTGGTCAAGGACGCCGCCGCCGGCGTCTTCGCGGACCCGGAGCGCGTGCACCCGGCCGGCGTGGCGGGCACGCACTTCCGCGTCCCCGACGCCGCGCTCACCCACCCCGGTCCGCAGGGCACCCCGTTCCTCTTCCAGGCCGGCGCCTCCGCGCGGGGGCTGCGGTTCGCGCAGGAGCACGCCGAGGCCGTCTTCGCCATCGGCCCGACGACGGCGCACGTCCGCCGCTTCGTCGAGCAGACGCGGGCGGGGCTCGTCGACGCCGGCCGCGCCGAGGACGCGATCCGTGTGCTCGCGATGGTGACCGTCGTCGTCGCCGAGACGGACGAGGCGGCGGAGGAGCGGCTGCGTGGCTACGCGGACTTCGTGGACGTCGAGGGTGCCCTCGCCCTGTTCGGCGGCTGGACCGGCGTGGACTTCGCGGGCCTGGACCCGGACGCGCCGCTGGAGCACGTGGTGACGGACGCGAACCGCTCCGCGCTCGCGGCCTTCACCGCGGACCCCTCGGGGAAGCTGTGGACGCTGCGGGACGTGGCCGAGTTCGTGGCGATCGGCGGGCGCGGCCCCGTGATCGTGGGCTCCCCGGCGACCGTGGCGGACGAGCTCGAGCGCTGGCAGGCCGAGACCGGTGTGGACGGCTTCAACATCTCCGCGGCCGTGCGCCCGGCCGACCTCGAGCGGTTCACCACGCTCGTGAGCCCGGAGCTGCGCCGCCGCGGCGCGCTGCGCGAGCCCGAGGCCGGGAGGACGCTGCGCGAGAACATCACCGGCGCGGGGCCGCGCTTGCCGGAGGATCACCGGGGCGCGGGGTTCCGCGGCTGACCTCCCCGTCCTCGACGAGCCCTGCGTCGTGCTGCCGTTCCCGCGGGAACAGGCACCACAACGCAGGGCTCGTCGCGCCGTGGCGTGGGAGAGTGAGGGCATGACCCGCCCCGACGAGCCTGGCCGCCCCGCCCGCCCCCAGACCGTGCTGACGGTCCAGCGCACCGAGCGCCTCAGCCCGCACCTGGTCCGCATGACGCTCGGCGGCGAGCAGTTCGCGGACTTCCACGCCCGCTGGGCCGCCAAGGGTGCGGCGGATCAGTACATCAAGCTGCTCTTCACCGACCCCGTGCTCGGCCTCACCCCGCCCTACGACCTGGACGCCCTCCGCGAGCGCCTCACACCCGAGCAGATGCCCGTCCGCCGCACCTACACGGTGCGCGCCGTGGACGCGGCGGCCGGCACGGTGGACGTGGACTTCGTGGTGCACGGGACCGGTCCCGACGACGGCCTCGCCGGTCCGTGGGCCGCCTCGGCACAGCCGGGGGACACGGTGGCGTTCATGGGACCCGGCGGCAGCTACAGCCCCGATCCCGGGGCGGACTGGCACCTGTTGGTCGGTGACGACTCCGCCCTGCCCGCGATCGCCGCCGCCCTGGAGGACCTCGCGCGCACGGCCCCGGACGCCGTCGGGACCGCGCTGATCGAGGTGGGCGGCGCGGAGGACGAGCTGCCGCTCGAGGCACCGCTCGGCGTCGAGGTGCGCTGGCTGCACCGCGGCGGGGACTTCACCCCGGAGGCGACGCGCTGGGCTGCCGAGCTGCGCGCGCTCCCGTGGCGCGAGGGCCGGGTGCACGCGTTCGTGCACGGGGAGCGCGAGCAGGTGAAGGCCGCGCGGGCGTACCTCACGGACGAGCGCGGGGTGGACCGGCGGTCCATGTCCGTCAGCGCCTACTGGGCGTTCGGCCGCGCCGAGGACGCGTTCCAGGCGGAGAAGCAGACGCCGGTGGGGCAGATCTTCCCCTGAGGGGTGACGTGCCCATGCGACGAACCCTGCGTCGTTGTGCCTGTCGCGCGGTCTCCAGGGCGACAGCGCAGGGCTCGTCACCCGGGGCAGGGCTCACGCCGCGTCGGCCGCCGGGCGCTTCACGAACCACACCGCCACCACGTTGAGCGTGAACACCGCCGCGCCAGAGAGGAACGCCAGGTGCACGCCGTCCATCATGGCGGCCCGCGCCGGCAGGCCTGCCGCGGCCGACGACGCCGTCCCCACCGTGAGCAGCGTGATGAACAGCGCCGTGCCCGCCGCGCCGGCCACCTGCTGCAGCGTGGACATCAGGGCGGAGCCGTGCGCGTACAGCGGCCGGGGCAGGGCGCTGAGCGCCGTCGTCATGAGCGGGGAGAACAGCAGGGAGAGGCCGATCGAGATGGCCACGTGCAGGCCCACCACCATGAGGGCGCTCGAGTCCTCGCTCAGCGTGGTGTAGCCCCACAGTCCCGCGGCGCCGAGAACCGAGCCCGGCACGACGAGCGGGCGCGGGCCGACGCGGTCGTAGAGGGTTCCCACCACGTAGCCGAGCACCGCCATCACGACGCCGCCGGGCAGCAGGGCCAGGCCGGACTGCTGGGTGCTCCAGCCGAGCACCTCCTGCAGGTAGATGGGCAACAGGATGATGGTGCCGAACAGGGCCATCATGGACACGAGCATCACGCCCAGCGCCACCGTGAACGTGGGCCGGGCGAGCGTGCGCAGGTCCAGGAGCGCGCGGTCCTTGAGCCGCAGCTGGCGGGCCGCGAACGCCGCCAGGGCGAGCACTCCCACCAGGATCGGGATCCACGGCGCGACGGCCGCGTGCCCGCCCGCGGCCTCGCCGATGCTGGAGAGGCCGAAGACCAGGCCCGCGAAGCCGACGGCGGAGAGCGCTCCGGAGGGCACGTCCAGGCGGACAGGATGCGGCTCGGTGACGTTGCGGACCCACGCGGCGCCGGCGGCCAGCGCGAACAGGGCGATGGGCAGCACGGTGAAGAACAGCCAGCGCCACGTGAAGTGCTCGAGGATCACTCCGCCCACGGTGGGGCCGCTGGCCGGGGCCACGGCGATGACGATCGAGATGACGCCCATGATGCGCCCGCGGCGGGCCAGCGGCACCACGTTGAGCACCGTGGTCATCAGCAGCGGCATCATGATGGCCGTGCCGACGGCCTGCACCACGCGTCCGGCGAGCAGGATCCCGAAGGTCGGCGCCAGTCCCGCCAGAGCGGTGCCGAGCGTGAACGTGCTCATGGCGATGATGAACACGGTGCGGAGCGTGAACCGGTTCAGCAGCCACCCCGTGAAGGGGATGACCACGGCCATCGTCAGCATGAAGCCGGTGGAGAGCCACTGCGCCGAGGCGGCCGAGACCGAGAACTCCTCCATCAGGCGCGGCAGCGCCACGGACATGATCGTCTCGTTGAGGATCACCACGAAGGCGGCGGAGACGAGCAGGCCGATGAGTCGGCCGGTGCCGGGGGCGAGGGTGTCGGCGACGAGGGCGCGCTCGCCGTCGTCGTGCGCGGGGCCCGGGGAGCCGGCGTCGGGGGATGAGGTCACGGGGGCCTTTCAGGGGGCGGGACCGAGCGGGGAACGGCCGCCAGTCTATGGGGGCGGGCGGGCCCCCGCCCCGTGACGGTTCCGGACGGGGGTGAGAGGCTGACGTCGTCATCCTCGATCCGCGAGTCGGCCGGGCCCGCGGGCTCGCCCTCCTCCGAGATCCAGTCCGCGAACGCGGACCTCGCCGGCGAGAGCGGGGCGGTCAGGCGCGGGCGGCCAGCACCTCCGCGATCTGCCCGACGCACCACTCGTTCTGCAGGCTCGTGGTGTCCCCGAGGCGGTCCCCGGTGTGCAGCTGCGTGAGCAGGCGCCGCATGATCTTGCCCGAGCGCGTCTTCGGCACATCCGGGACGAACACCACCTCGCCCGGCTTGGCCACCGGGCCGATCATCCGGCCGACGTGCCGGCGGAGCTCCTCGGCGCGCTTCGCCGCGACGTCCTCGCCCCCGTCCGCGAACGCCGTCGCCCACTCCCGGCTCGGCACGACGAAGGCCACCGCCGCGTGTCCGGTGCGCTCGTCGGGCACGGGGCACACGCCCGCCTCCACCACATGGGGGTGCGCCACGAGCGCCGACTCGATCTCGATCGTGCTCAGCCGGTGCCCGGAGATGTTGATGACGTCGTCGATGCGCCCGAGGATCCAGACGTCGCCGTCGTCATCGGTCTTGGCGCCGTCTCCGGCGAGGAACCAGCCCTGCTCCGCGTAGTCCGCCCAGTAGGAGCGGAAGTACCGTGCCGGGTTGCCCCACACCGTGCGCGCCATGGACGGTGAGGTCCGGGTGACCACGATCTTGCCCTGCAGGTGCGCGGACACGGGCGCGCCGTCGTCGTCGACCACGGCCACGTCGACGCCGGGCAGCGGGCGGGAACCGCAGCCCGGCTTGAACGTGGTGTCCGTGGGGCGGGGGGAGATGACGGTGGAGCCCGTCTCGGACTGCCACCACGTGTCCACCATGGGCACCGGGGTGCCGGTTCGCTCGAGCCCGGCCCGGCCGATCTGGGTGCGGGCCCACGCCCACGCCTCGGGATTCACGGCCTCGCCCACGGTGCCGATCAGGCGGATGGACGCGAGCGAGGGGCCGCCGGCATCCTCCGCCGGGATCCCGTCCGGGTGCCAGCCCATGAGCGAGCGGATGAGCGTGGGCGCGGTGTAGTAGCTGGTCACACGGTAGCGGTCGATCACCTCGAAGTGACGGCCCGGATGTGGTGCATTGGGCACGCCCTCGTAGATCACCTGCGTGACGCCGTTGGAGAGCGGTCCGTAGATCTCGTAGGTGTGGGCGGTGACCCACGCGAGGTCAGCGGTGCACCAGTGCACGTCGTCGCCCCGGCGGGACACGTCCGGGTGGGAGAAGAGGAAGTCGTGCGTCCACGAGGCCGCGGCGAGGTAGCCCGCCGAGGTGTGCACGAGACCCTTGGGCTGCCCCGTGGTGCCCGACGTGTACATGATGAACAGCGGGTGCTCGGCCTCGAAGGCGCGCGCGGCGTGGGTGGCCGGCTGGCGGTCCACGACGTCGTGCCACCACAGGTCCCGGCCGGCCGTCCACGCGATCTCTCCCGGTCCGGTGAGGCCGCAGCGGTCCACCACGAGCACGTGCTCGACCTGGTTCTGACCGGCGACGGCGGCGTCTGCGTTCTCCTTGACGGGCACCACCTTCCCACGGCGGTGCTGGCCGTCCGTGGTGACGAGCAGCTTGGCGCCGGTGTCCTCCACGCGGAAGCGCAGCGCCTCGGCGGAGAAGCCCCCGAACACGAGGGAGTGCACCGCGCCGATGCGCGCGCACGCCAGGGCGATGACGATCGTCTCCACGATCACGGGCAGGTACACGACGACGCGGTCGCCGGCGGTGATGCCCAGCTCCTCGAGCGCGTTCGCCGCGCGGGCCACACGGCGCTGCAGGTCCGCGTAGGTGACGGCGCGGCGGTCGCCGGGCTCGCCCTCGAAGTACAGGGCGACCTTCTCCCCGCGCCCCGCCGCCACGTGCCGGTCCACGCAGTTCACGGCCACGTTCAGGGTGCCGTCCTCGTACCAGCGGATCTCCGGGCCGCGCTCGGCGGCCGGGTCCGGGGCGGTGAGGGAGTGCGTCCGGGTGAAGTCGCGGTCCCACGTGAGGCGCCGTCCGACGGCCTCCCAGAAGGCGAGCCGGTCCGCCTCGGCCACCGGACGGCCCGGGTGCACGTCCGGGTCGGCGGCGTCCACGACCTCCCGCGGCAGCGGGCCGGGCAGCGTGGCGAGCGCGGCGGCGGGGACGCCGTCGTTCGGGCGGCGCACCGGATCGGCGGGGGAGGCTGCGGGGACGGACGCGGTCACGGGAGGGAACCTCGGTTCGGTCGGGGGTGTGGCGAGCGCAAGCGGCGGGCGTCTCGGAGGAGCCCGGGCTCGGTCCTCGAGCGTACGAATCCCCGCGGCCGCCCCGCCCGCCCCGCGTCACGCAGGGCCGGCCGCCGCCTGCCGCGCCGCCGGCTGCCCGGCACCCCCGGGGCGCTCTGGAAGAGTGGTGCCCATGCAGAGCCCCGCCGCCGACCACGCATCCCTCTCCGCCGAGTTCGCCGAGGTGTTCCACGCCGCCGCCCAGGGCGAGCGGGCCCGCGAGGCCGGGCGCCACCTGCCCTTCGTGGCGCAGCAGCGGCTCCAGGAGGCCGGGCTGGGGAAGGTCAGCGTCCCGGCCGAGTTCGGCGGGCGCGGAGCCGGGCACGAGACGGTGCTGCGCCTGCTGGCCGACCTCGCCGCGCGGGACGTGAACACCGCACACCTGTGGCGTTCGCACCTGGTGTTCGTGGCCGCCGTCGACGACCAGCCTCAGCGCCTGAGGAAGGCCTGGATGCCTCACGCCGCCGCGGGGGAGTGGGCCGGCTCCGCCCTCGCGGAGCGCGCCGGATCCGGGGCCGCGCCGGGCCGGGCGGCGGCGCGTGCCGCCCGCGACGAGGGCGGCACGTGGGTGGTCACGGGCCACAAGTACTACGCCACGGGCTCGGCGTTCGCGCAGTGGACCATCGTCACGGTGGGCGTGGACGGGGCCGACCTCGTCTCCCGACGCAACTCGAAGCGGGCCGGCGGCGCGGTGCGCGAGCCGGAGCGGGCGATCGCGGTGGTGCGCGTGCGCCAGCCGCGCGTGCGCATCAAGGATGACTGGGACGGATTCGGCCAGCGGCTCACCGCCACCGGGTCCGTGGTGCTCGACGGCGCGGCCGCGGAGGACCTGCTCGAGGTGCCGCGTTCGCACGGGCCCGTGCCGGTGCTCGAGGAGGCCACGCTGCTGGCCCTGCAGGTGGGCGTGGCCCGCGCGGCCCTCGACGAGGGCGTGGCCCTCCTGAAGGCCCGCACCCGAACGTTCAACACCGGCACGGCGGACCGCCCGCAGCAGGATCCGCAGCTGCTCGAGATCGTGGGGCGCATGGCCGGGCAGGTGAGCGCGGCTCGGCTGCTCGTGCGCGAGGTCGGGAGGGCCATGGACGCCGCCGCGGCGTGGGACGCGGCCCATCCGGACGACGTCGAGGGCGAGGTGAGCGCCCGCCTGTGGGACGAGGCGATGGACGCGGCCTACCGGGCTCAGGCCGTGGTGCCGGACTTCGTCCTCGAGGTCTGCACCCGGATCTTCGACACCCTCGGCGCCTCCGCGACCTCCACCGAGCTGCAGCTGGACCGCCACTGGCGCAACGCCCGCACCCTGGCCACGCACGATCCTGCCGTGTTCAAGGTCCGGATGGTCGGGGACCGCCTGGTCAACGGCGCGGCCCCGGTCGCGTACACCTCCGCCGGCGAGGTCCCGGAGGACTGAGCGCGGCGGGGTCGGCGGGCACGGTGGCCCCACCACGACGACGGCGGCGCACCCGGGCGGGGGCGTCGCCGTCGTCGTGGTGGGGGCGGTCCTGTGACGACGTGTGCGCGGCGCCGAGATCCCCCACGGCCCTGGCGGCCGCGATGCGTCCTCGCCGGTCGGCCCGGCTGTGAGGCGCGGGGCCGGTGTGATGAAGTCATTGCACCCATCCAGAGCGGCCGAGAGATCTGGCTCGACGACGCCGCAGCAGCCCGCCCGTACGGACCAGGGTGCTACCGCCAGAACCGATGGAGGAATGCATTGATCTCACTTCGCCATGTCTCGACCACCTTCACCCGGGAGGCCTCTCCGCGGCGGGCCCGGCCTGCCTCGCCGGCCGCTTGGCTGCGCCGACGGAACGCCGTGGTGGTGGACCCGCCGTCGTCGTCCGGTGCATCCTTCACCGCCGTGGACGACGTCTCACTGGACATCCCGGCCGGGGCTATCCACGGCATCATCGGCTTCAGCGGCGCCGGGAAGTCCACCCTTCTGCGCAACATCAACCTCCTGCAACGTCCCACCGCCGGCGAGGTGTGGTTCGATTCCGAAGAGCTCACGGGCCTCTCCGAGGCCGAGCTACGGATCCGCCGTCATGAGATCGGGATGATCTTCCAGGGCTTCAACCTCGTGCACAACCACACCGCCTTGGGCAACGTCGAGCTGGGCCTGAAGTTCACCGGCGAGCGCAATGCCCGAAACCGACGGAAGCAGGCACTGGAGGCGCTCGACCTGGTGGACCTGGCGGACAAGGCGTCCTCCTACCCCGCGCAACTCTCCGGAGGGCAGAAGCAACGTGTGGCCATTGCCCGTGCGCTGGCGACGCGCCCGAAGCTCCTCCTGTGCGACGAGCCGACGTCCGCCCTCGACCCCTTCACCACGGCCACGGTGCTCCAGTACCTGGCGGACATCAACCGTCAGCTGGGCATCACCGTGGTGATCGTGACCCACGAGATGGAGGTCATCAAGGCGTTGGCCGACGACGTGTCCGTCATGGAGGCCGGGCGCGTGGTGGAGAGTTTCAGCGTGGAGGACCTGTCTTCGGGACGGTTCATACCCACCACCTCCATCGGCGCCTACCTGGTGTCTGAGGGCATCCACCTCGACCGGGCTGGACGCGGGCACACTCCACCCCCGGAGCCCCCGGCCGAGCGCCGAGACGGCCCCCTGGACGCCGCGCCGAGCCTGCCCCTCCTGGCCGGGGCGGAGGTGGCCTGAGATGGAGCGCATCGTCGAACTCCTGCCGGAGCTCACCGTCGCCCTGGGCCAGACGCTGCTGATGATCGCCGTGGCCATCCCAGCGGCCGTGGCCCTGGGCATTCCGCTCGGCGTGTGGCTCTTCACCCATGCGCCCGGCGGCATCTCCCCGTCGCCGCGGGCGCATCGCCTCGTCTCAGGCCTGGTGAACGTGTTCCGTTCCTTCCCGTTCCTGATCCTGCTCATCGCCATCATCCCGTTCACCCGCCTGGTGGTGGGGACAACCGTGGGAACCGCCGCGGCGATCGTGCCCCTCACCGTCAACGCGATCCCGTACTTTGCCCGGCTCGTGGAGCAGAACATGACGCAGCTCGGCGGGGGAGCCGTCGAGGCGGCAAGCGCGATGGGGGCGACGCGCGGCCAGATCATCCGCAACGTCCTGCTGGTCGACGCACGCCCGGCACTCATCGGATCGATCACCATCACCATGGTCAGCTTCATCTCGTTCTCCGCCATGGTCGGACTCGTCGGCGGCGGTGGCATCGGCGATTTCGCCATCCGATACGGCTATTACCGCTACGAGACGGAGGTCATGGCGGTGGCCATCCTCGCCATGCTCCTGCTGGTCACGGCGGTCCAGTTCGTCGGCGGCCGGCTGGTCCGCCGCACGGACAAGCGCCTGGCCTGATCTGTGTGCGCGGTGCACGCGCCCCTTTTCACGTACGCCACTCTCCCGCCCGAGATCGCCCCCCCCGTGCCCTTGCGGCCTCATCGAAAGGTAACCCCCATGCTCCTGCACGCCCACTCACCGTCGTCCAGGCCCACCCGCCGCCGTGTCCTCCAGGGGCTGGCCTTGACGGCCTTCGCAGGTCTGTCCTCCACCGGTTGCGGATCGTCCCAGGAGGCCGGCGCCACTCCGGACAGGAAGATCTCCATGATCGTCACGGAGTCCGCCCCTTACCAAGAGCCCACGGAGCTTGTGAAGAAGAAGCTCGCGGGCCAGGGGTGGACGTTGCAGACGACGTACGTGACGGACATCATCCAGCCCAACAACACCGTCCAACAGGGCGAGTATGACGTGAACTTCTTCCAGCACCTGGCCTACCTGAAGCAGTTCAACAGGGACAACGGCACGGCCGTGGAGCCGCTGTTCTCCGTCTACTACGGACGCAGCGGCCTCTTCTCCCTCACCCTCGACTCCTTCGACGACCTGCCGCAGGGGGCCAAGATCTCCATCCCGGTGGACACCTCCAACAACGGCCGTGCGCTCCAGCTGTTGGCAGAGGCGGGTGTGATCGAGGTCGATCCCGACAAGCCGGTGACCCAGCTGTCCCAGCGCGACATCACGTCCAATCCGAAGAAGGTCGAGTTCGTCGAGGTGGACCAGCAGTCGCTCGCCCAGACTCTCCCTGACGTCGCCGCGGGCTTCGGGTTCGTCCGCCTCATCGCGGAGGCGGGGTACGACGTCGACGAGTCCACCTTGATCCTGGAGGACGACCCGGGGGTCCAGCTGCCGTTCTCCGTCGTCGTCGCTGCCAAGGCGGACTTCCGGGACACCGAGGCCGCACGGGTCCTGCAGGAGGCCTACCACTCTCCGGAGGTCCAGCAGTGGTACGCCGACTACGAGGGAGGAGTGGTGGCCTACACCGGTGAGGTCACCCTGGAGAACTCCGCTCAGGTCTGGAAGGAGTTCTCGTCCGAGTGATACGTGGCGGGCCTGGCACGGCGCGTCACATGGGGGCGGCCGGGCCGTGGCAGAGCCGGGCACGACGGCGGCATGACGCCCGCCGCCGTCGTGCCGTCACACGATTTCCCACAGCGTCGGGGCACTGCATTGACTGGCGCCATGACCACCGAGCATGCCCACAGCGCACCGTCCGTCACCCCTCGTCAGATCCTCTTCAACGCCTTCGACATGAACTGCGTGGCCCACCAGTCGCCGGGCCTGTGGCGCCATCCGGACGACCACGCCCGCGACTACAACACGCTGGGCTACTGGACGCACCTGGCCAAGACCCTTGAGCAGGGTCTCTTCGACGGCCTGTTCATCGCGGACGTGCTCGGCCCCTACTCCGTCTACGGGGGCACCTCCGAGGCCGCCATCCGCACTGGTGCGCAGACCCCGGTCAACGACCCGTTCCTGCTGGTCTCGGCGATGGCCGCCGTCACCGAGCACCTCGGCTTCGGGGTCACCGCCGGCACCGCCTACGAGCACCCGTACCCGTTCGCCCGCCGCCTGGCCACGCTGGACCACCTCACGGGCGGCCGCGTGGGCTGGAACGTCGTCACCGGCTACCTGCCCTCGGCGGCCCAGAACATGGGCCAGGACGACCAGATGGAGCACGACGAGCGCTACGAGCACGCGGACGAGTACCTCGACGTCGTCTACAAGCTCCTCGAGGGCTCGTGGGAGGACGACGCGGTGGTCTACGACAATGAGACCGGCGTGTTCGCGGACCCGGCCAAGGTCCACGACATCGCCCACGAGGGGACGTGGTTCAAGGTGCCCGGCCATGCCGTGACCGAGCCCTCCGCGCAGCGCACCCCCGTGATCTACCAGGCCGGCGCCTCGACGCGCGGCCGCGCCTTCGCGGGCAAGCACGCCGAGGCGGTCTTCATCAACTCCCCCACGAAGGAGCTGGCCAAGGCCACCACCGCGAAGATCCGCCAGGCCCTCGTCGAGGCCGGCCGCGACCCCTACGACGTCAAGGTCTTCGCCATGCAGACCGTGGTCACCGGCGCCACCGACGACGACGCCCGCGCCAAGTACGACGACCTCGCCCAGTACGTGGACCCGCTCGGCGGTCTCGTGCTGATGTCCGGCGGGATGGGCATCGACCTCTCGCAGTACGAGCTGGACGAGCCGATCGGCGACGTGCAGTCCAACGCCATCCAGTCCGCGGTGGAGACCTTCCAGAAGGCCTCTGGCACGGACGAGGAGTGGACGGTCCGCAAGCTGGCCGAGTGGGTGGGCATCGGCGGCTTCGGCCCGGTGATCGTGGGCGGCGGCGCATCGGCGGCGCGGCAGCTGGCCGACTGGGCCGACGAGACGGACGTGGACGGCTTCAACCTGGCCTACCACATCACCCCCGGGACGTTCGAGGACGTCGTGGAGCACGTGGTGCCCGAGCTCCAGCGTCTGGGCCGCTACAAGACCGCGTACACGGACGGCACGCTGCGCCACAAGCTCTTCGGCCGTGGCGACCACCTCCCGGAGGGCCACCACGGGGCGTCCTTCGCGCTGCGCCGTCGTCGGTAAGGTGAGGCGCGAGGACCGCGGGCCCACCCCGCGGCCGCACCGAGGAGGAGAACATGCAGCGCAGACGTGCCGTCCACGCGGCGGGACTGGGGCTCATCGGCGCCCTGGCCCTCGCCGGGTGCGCGTCGGATCCCCAGCCCGCGGGTGAGGCCTGGAAGCAGGCCCGCACCCAGCTCGACGAGGCGGACTCGGTCCGCCTCTCCACCGCGTACACCACGGGACGCCAGGGCCCCAGCGTGGTCACGTGGGACATCGCCGGCGCGCTCGACGGCGGCAACGCCACCTCGACCGCCACCATGGGCGTGGGGGAGGACTCCCGCATGCTCGTGGACACCCGAACCGTGGGCGAGGACGTCTACGCGCGCGTCAGCACGGAGGGCCAGGACGTCCCCGCGCAGGTCCGCGCCGCGTACGGCGACGACGGGTGGAAGCGCCTCCCCGCGGACCAGGCGCAGGCCCAGGCGAACCCGCTGCGCACCGAGCTGGACCGGATCGCCCTCCCCGCCGCGGACGCCCTCGAGGGTGCGGACGTGGAGCCGGAGGAGGTCGAGCTCCAGGACGGCCACGCCCAGCGGTACGCGGTGCCGGCCGACGTCGCGGGCGCGGCCCAGGCCGCCGCGGGCGAAGGCGAGCCCGTCCGCGTGCGCTCCTTCACGGTGGATGAGGACGGCTCCCTCGTGGGCCTGCAGGTGGAGGCCGCGAACGCCCTCCAGCAGTACGAGCTCAGCGACTGGAACGCGATCGACCCGGCCGAGGTGCCGGAGGAGGTGTCCGAGTGATGCGTGGCGACCTGATGAAGCGGCGCGGCGCGCGCCGGGCCCTCCCGCTGGCCGTCCTGGGGACGGGGGCGGCCCTGCTGCTCTCGGGGTGCGGGGCTGACGGCGGCGACGCCCCCGAGGCGTGGGCGAAGGCCCGCACCCAGCTCGAGCAGGCCGACTCGGTCCGCATGGTCACCGAGCTGCGCGCCGGCGCGCAGACGTCCGCCGGCGGCACCGTGCCGGACTCCACGGACATCTCCGGGCCGACGTCGGGAGAGGACTTCCGCTACGTGAGCGAGTTCCGCGACGGCGCGTACACCACGCGCGACGAGAGCCGCACCGTGGACGGGCGCACCTTCTCCCGCTTCACGCTCGAGGAGCGCGGCGGCGTGGCCGGGGAGGACCCCGAGTACGCCGAGAAGTGGACCGCGGCCAAGGCCACGGGCGACCCGTCCGCACAGGGCATGGGGGCCATGGTGGACTCGCTGCTGGCGGCGCTGCCCGCCGGCGACGGCCTGGACGGCAAGGAGGCGGACGCGGACACCCTGCGCCGCAGCGGCCAGGACGCCGTGCGCTACGTGCTCGACGTGCCGGCGAGCAGGGAGGGCGGCGGCGTCGCGCTGCGGGCCTTCACCGTGGCCCAGGACGACGGCGAGCTGCTGACCGTGGAGACCGAGTCCGCGGGCACCGGGGCCGTCACCACGTTCTCCGAGTGGAACGCCGTGCCGCCCATCGAGGCGCCGGCCGAGGATGCGATCGCCGAGCCCGCCGCGGCACCCGCGACCTGACCCTCGACGGACGCGACGCGGCCCGCCGCCCCGGAGGGGGAGGCGGGCCGCGTCGTCGGTCCGGGGTGCGCGGGTCAGCGGGCCGTGGGGCCCTCGTCGCCGAGCGGGGTGGAGGGATCCGAGATGAAGTCCGGATCGGCGCCGGTCGCGTTGGCCGCCTGCACGTTGTCGTTGTTGGACTCGGTCACGCGCTGGTCGGCGAAGGAGTCCTCCGAGCGGCTCGCGCGGTCATCGCCCTTGAGCGCGTCCTTCTCACCCGCGCCGACCTTGGCGGCGAGGTCCTGGACCTTGTCCGAGTTCTTCACCTCGGCGAACTTCTGCTGAGCGGTCTCCTGCACGTGTCCCACCTTCTCCTGGGTCTTGGGGTCGTTCCAGAGCTTCTGCGCGTTCTGGGACATCTTGTCGAGGTTCTGGCGGCCCTCGCCGGAGGCGAGGAAGTAGCCGAGGGCGGCACCGAGGCCGAGAGTGAGCCAACGCATGGTGTTCTCCTTCTGTGTCTGACGGTCAGATCTGCCCCGCTGCGGAGGGCCCACCCGGAGGAGGTGCCGTTCCACAGTGGAATCACGCCCTACTCTCGCCCCGCCGAGGGCACAGCGTCAACGTCTCAGGGGCACCGTGCGCTCCCCATGACGCCGGTGCACCCGGTGGATCGCCTCGATGCCTGCGCACGCGAGCCCGGCGATCATCAGGGACGCGGTGAGCACGTCCGGGGCAGGGACCTCGAGGACGTGGTACCAGCGGGAGGCCGGCACGAGCACCACGAGGGCGAGCACCGCGTACATCGCGGCGATCAGCACCGCCGTGCCGCGGGTGAGCGGCCGCGCCATGGTGCTGAGGACCCAGAGGCCCGCGAGCGTCAGGGTGATCATGGCGGCGGTCTGCAGCTGCGCCGTGCCCACCTCGCCCGCGGCCCGGTTCCGCACGTACCAGCCCAGGGCCAGCATGGCCGCGAGGATCACCGCGCCGCTGGGCAGGGCGAACCGCAGCGCACGCCCGAGGAACCCCGGCACGTAGCGCCGGGCGTTGGGCAGCAGCGCGAGGAAGAACGTGGGCGCGCCGATCATGATGAGGTCCACCGTGGAGGCCTGCCGGGGCAGCAGCGGGAACGGCCAGGCCAGGAGGGAGAACACCACGCCGAGCAGCAGCGCATACGTGGTCTTCGTGAGGTAGATGTGCGCCAGGCGCTCCATGTTGGCGATCACCTGGCGCCCCTCCGCGAGCACAGCCGGCAGGCGGTCGAAGCGCCCGTCGAGCAGCACCATCCGGGAGACGGCCTTGGTGGCGGATGCGGCGTTGCCCATCGCGATCCCGAGGTCGGCGGTCTTCAGCGCGAGGGCGTCGTTGACGCCGTCGCCCGTCATGGCCACCACGTGGCCGCGGCTCTGCAGGGCCGCGACCATGGCCCGCTTCTGCTCCGGGGCGACGCGGCCGAACACGCTGTGGGCCTGCATGACCTCCGCGAGCTCCTCCGGATCCGAGGGCAGGGTGCGCCCGTCCACGGCGTCGCCGGGCACGTCCACACCCACGGTGCGGGCGACGGCGGCCACCGTGCGCGGACTGTCCCCCGAGATCACGGCGATCCGCACCCCCTGATCCCGGAAGTACCCCAGGGTCTGCGCGGCGTCCGGGCGCACGTTCTCCTGGAACGTGAGCACGGCGGCCGGATCCCGGCCCGCGGGGAGCTCCTCGCCGACGGGCGCGGCGTCCGCGCGGCACAGCAGCATGGTGCGCAGCCCGCGGTCCGCGCTGTGCGCGCAGCCCGCCCCGACGGCGTCGGTGCGCTCCGGGCCCAGGTGCGCGGCGTCCAGCAGCGCCTCGGGGGCGCCCAGCAGCCACGTCCCGGCGAGGCCTGGGGCCTGGGCGTCGGCGTCTGGACCGAAGACGACGGCGGACCAGCGCCGGGCACTGGAGAACGGGACCGCGGCGATCGGGATGGGCACGGGCGCGGCGGCGAACGGCTCTCGGAGGGCGGCCGCCGTCGGGTTGGCGTCCGGGTCCGCACCGAACCAGGCCAGCGCCGCCCGGGTGGCCGGGGAGATCTCAGCCCTGATGCCAGGCGCGGCACCGGCGTCCCCGGCGTGCGGCGGGCTGGCGCCGTGGAAGCTCACGCCGCCCTCCGTGAGCGTGCCGGTCTTGTCCAGGCACACGGTGTCCACGCGGGCCAGGACCTCCACGGCGGGCTGCTCCTGGATGAGGACCTCGCGCCGGGCCAGCTTCAGGGCGGCCACGGCGAACGAGATGGTGGTCATGAGCGCCAGGCCCTGCGGGATCATGCTGGTCACGGCGGCCACGGACGCGATCAGCGCGGGCTCGAGCGTCTCCTCGCGCGGGGCGGAGAGCGCGCGTCCCCAGCCGCCGGCCGCGGTGACCTGGCCGTTCACGATCACGGCGATGATCGGCACCAGGGCGATCGTGAGCCAGCGGGCCACCTTCTCGAGGCCCTCGCGCAGCTCCGAGTGGATCGCCCGGTACTTCCTGGCCTCGGCGCCGAGGCGGGCGGCGTGCGAGTCGGGGCCCACGGCGGTCGCGCGGACCAGCCCGGTGCCCGCGACCACGGAGGAGCCGGAGAGCACGGCGTCGCCGGGGCGCTTGGGGACGGGGTCGTTCTCCCCGGTGAGGAGGGCCTCGTCGAGGTCCAGGCCCTCCGAGGCGAGCACCTCGGCGTCCACGGGCACCTGGTCGCCGCGGCGCAGCACCACGACGTCGTCGAGCACGATCTGGACGATCCGCACGGGGACGCGCTCCCCGTCGCGGACGACGAGGGCGTCGTCCTGGTTCAGCAGGGCGATCCGGTCCAGGGTGCGCTTGGCGGAGTACTCCTGCACCACGCCGATGACCACGTTGGCCACGGCCGCGAGGCTGAAGAGGAGGTCGAACCAGCGGCCCAGCAGGACCACCACGAGCGCGCACAGGCCGATGGCCAGGTTGAACAGCGTGAGCACGTGCACGCGCAGGATGGTGGCGAGGCTGCGGGAGGTGTCCCGCGGCTGCGCGTTCGTGAGACCGGCCGCCTCCCGCTCGGCCACCTCGGCGTGGGTCAGCCCACAGATCGGATCGGCCCGCAGGCGCACGCTCGCATCGGTCACCCCATGAAACTAGGGGGACGGGCCGGGGGGCACATCCGCCCCAGGGTGGATCTCGGCCCCTGCCCACCCCACCCTGAGTCCCCCGCGCCGCCGCCTCGCTCAGCCCCCCCACGCGACGAGCCCTGCGTCGTCGCTGCCATCCGGGGCGGATGACGGCGACGACGCAGGGCTCGTCACAGGGGTGGGGCGCCCGCTCAGCCGAAGTGCTTCGGCAGGGTGGCCTCCCAGGCCTCGCGCAGCTCGGCGATCGGCAGCTCGAACCCGCCCTGCACCTCGAGGGCGCCGGACTCCACGTCCACGACGCCGATCCGGGTCACGGTGTAGCCGCGCGCGGTGGTCATGTCATTGAAGCGGACCTCCTCGGTGCGCGGCACGGACACGACGGCGCGGCCCTGCGTCTCGGAGAACAGCGCGGTGAACAGGTCCACGCCGTCGCGGCGGAGGACCTCGTCCAGCACGATCCGCGCGCCGACGCCGAAGCGCAGCACCATGTCCGCCAGGGTCGCCGCGAGGCCGCCCTTGGAGACGTCGTGCGCGGCGTCGATCATGCCGTCGCGCGAGGCGTTGACCAGCAGCTCGCCGAGCAGGCGCTCCTGCTCGAGGTCCACCTTCGGGGGCGTGCCGCCCAGGTGGCCGCGCAGGTTCGCGAACTCGGAGCCGTCCAGCTCATCGCGGGTGACGCCGAGCAGGTAGACCGCCTGCCCGTCCGCGTCCCGGCCGAAGCCCGAGGGCGTGCGGCGCGCGACGTCGTCGAGCTGGCCCAGCACGCCCACGGTGGGGGTGGGATGGATGGCGACGCCGCCGGTCTGGTTGTAGAGCGAGACGTTGCCGCCGGTGACGGGCACGCCGAGCACCTGGCACGCATCGGCGAGGCCGCGGACGGCCTCGGCGAACTGCCACATCACCTCGGGGTCCTCGGGGGAGCCGAAGTTGAGGCAGTCGGTGACGGCGAGCGGCACGGCGCCCACGGTGGCCACGTTGCGGTAGGCCTCCGCGAGGGACAGCTGCGCGCCCGCATACGGGTCGAGGTACGCGTAGCGGTCGTTGCAGTCCGTGGCCAGGGCCACGCCCATGCCCGTCTCCTCGTCCACGCGGACCACGCCGGCGTCGTCGGGGGAGGCGAGCGCGGTGTTGCCGCGCACGTACCGGTCGTACTGCCGGGTGATCCAGGAGACGTCCGCCATGTTGGGGGAGGCCATCAGCTCGACGACGGCGGCCTTGAGCGCGTCGCCGTCCTGCGGCAGGTCCTGGCCGGCCGCGGAGGCACGGAACGTGTCCGCCTGGAGCGCATCCTGGAAGGAGGGGCGGTGGTACGGGCGCTCGTACACGGGGCCGTCATGGGCCACGGTGCGCGGGTCGACGTCGACGATGACCTCGCCGTCCCACGTGATGACGAGGCGGCCGTCGCCGGTGACCTCGCCGAGCCACGAGTACTCCACGTCCCACTTGGCCATGACGGCCTCGAACGCCGCGACGTTCTCCGGCGTCACGACGGCCATCATGCGCTCCTGCGACTCGGACATGAGGATCTCGCCCGGGGTCAGCGTGGAGTCGCGCAGCAGCACGTCGGTCAGCTCGACGCGCATGCCGCCCTCGCCGTTGGAGGCGAGCTCGGAGGTGGCGCAGGAGATGCCCGCGGCACCGAGGTCCTGGATGCCCTCCACGAGGGAGCCGTGGAACAGCTCGAGACAGCACTCGATGAGCACCTTCTCCGCGAACGGGTCGCCCACCTGGACGGAGGGGCGCTTGGCGGGCTTGCCGCCGGCGTCGAAGGACTCCGAGGCCAGCACGGACGCGCCGCCGATGCCGTCGCCACCGGTGCGGGCGCCGAAGAGCACCACCTTGTTGCCGACCCCGGACGCGTTCGCCAGGCGCAGGTCCTCGTGCTTGAGCACGCCCACGGCGAGCGCGTTCACGAGCGGGTTGCCCTGGTAGGAGGCGTCGAAGGAGACCTCGCCGCCGATGTTCGGCAGGCCGAGGCAGTTGCCGTAGCCGCCGATGCCGGAGACGACGCCGTGCACCACGCGGGCGGTGTCCGGGTGGTCGATCGCGCCGAAGCGCAGCGGGTCCATGACGGCCACGGGGCGGGCGCCCATCGAGATGATGTCGCGCACGATGCCGCCGATGCCGGTGGCCGCGCCCTGGTAGGGCTCCACGAAGGAGGGGTGGTTGTGCGACTCCACCTTGAAGGTCACGGCCCAGCCGTCGCCGAGGTCGGTGACGCCGGCGTTCTCGCCGATCCCCACCATGAGGTTCTTCTTCATCTCCTCGGTGAGCTTGTCCCCGAACTGGCGCAGGTGCACCTTCGAGGACTTGTAGGAGCAGTGCTCCGACCACATCACGGAGTACATCGCGAGCTCCGCCGCGGTGGGGCGGCGGCCCAGGATCTCGCGGATCCGCGCGTACTCGTCCTCCTTGAGGCCGAGCTCCGCCCACGGCTGGGCGACGTCCGGGTTCGCCGCGGCGTGCTCCACGGTCTCGATGGTGAACTGCTGGCTCATGCGGCGCCTCCCCGGCTCGCGAGGGTGGTCAGGACGGAGGTGAAGAAGCCCAGGCCGTCGGTGCCGGCGCGCACGCCGTCCGCGGTGTCCGGGCCGAAGCCGGCCTCGACGGCGTGCTCCGGGTGCGGCATCAGGCCCACCACGTTGCCCGCCGGGTTGGCCACGCCCGCGATGTCGCGGCGCGAGCCGTTGGGGTTCCAGCCCTTGTAGCGGAACACCACGCGGCCCTCGGCCTCGAGGGCGTCGAGGGTGGCGTCGTCGGCCACGTACTGGCCGTCCTGGTTCTTCAGGGGCACGGTGATGGTCTGGCCCGGCGCGAAGTCGCGGGTCCACGCGGTGTCCGTGGACTCGACCGTGAGCTCCTGGTCGCGGCAGATGAAGTGCAGGTGGTCGTTCTTGATCATCGAGCCCGGCAGCAGGTGGGACTCCGTGAGGATCTGGAAGCCGTTGCAGATGCCGAGCACCGGGAGCGCGTCCGCGCCGCCCTGCGGGCCGCCGGCCGCCTCCGCGATGGCGTCCATCATGGGGGCGAAGCGGGAGATCGCGCCGGCGCGCAGGTAGTCGCCGTAGGAGAAGCCGCCGGGGACGACGACGGCGTCCAGGCCGGACAGCGCGGCGTGCGGGTCCGCGTCGGCGTGCCACAGGGCCACGGCCTCCGCACCGGCGAGGCGGATCGCGCGGGCGGCGTCGACGTCGTCGAGGGTGCCCGGGAAGGTGACGACGCCGATGCGGGCGCCGGACAGGGGAGTGGCGGGCGTCGAGTAGTCGCCGATGAGGGGGAGGTCCGCGGCCATCAGGCGTGGGCCTCGTCGTCGGTCCCCGCCTCGTCGACGAGCTCGACGTTCACGACGTCCTCGATCACCGGGTTGGAGAGCATCTCCTCGGCGGCCTTGCGGGCGGCGGTCAGGATCTCGTCCGTGACCTCGCCGTCCACGGTGAGCTCGAAGCGCTTGCCCTGGCGGACCTGGCTGAACTGGGTGAACCCGAGGCGGGGCAGGGCCCCGTTGATGGCCTTGCCCTGCGGGTCGAGGATCTCGGGCTTGGGCATGACGTCGACGACGATGATGGGCATCCAACGCTCCTGGTGTCTGAGGGGGCCGTGCGGGTGGCGCTCCGGGGCGGCCAGAGGAGAGCGGTGGTGCCGTCTCACGCCGGGGCCGCCGGACGCTCCGCGAGCTTGCCCGGCCAGTCTACCGAGGGGGCGCGCGGCCCAGTCCGGGGCCGTCCTGCCCCGCCCGCTCCATCTCCGTCCCGCCCCGCCCCGCCCCGACCTCCGGCTGTGCTCAGGACCGCGTCCTCATGACGAGGTCCTGAGCACAGCCGGAGGTCCTGAGTCGGAGCACGCACCGACCCGCCGGCCCCGACCCCTCACCCGCGACGCCGGGGCACGCCGTGGCGCGCCAGCTCGGCCTCCAGTCGGGCGGGGGAACGCAGGTCCTCCCACGTCCAGCGGGCGAGACCGGACAGCAGCCGGCGCAGGCGGACCTCCCGCTCCTTCTCCGCCCGGATCGCCCGGCGTCGGTCCGCCTCGGAGGCGTGCAGCCCGACGTCGTACTTGGTGATCCCGTCGAACTCGCCGCCCACACGGAGCTGCGGCCACCAGAAGTCCACCCGGTCCTCGTGCGCGGCGCCCGGGGTGCGGACGCGGTGCTGCAGCACGGGAGGGGCGAACCCCAGCTCATGGACGAGGACGCGGCTCAGCGACTCCCCGGGCGACTCGGACGCGCCGTCGGCGAATGCGCAGGCCCGGGAGAACCGCTCGCGGGCCGCCCGGGAGGCGGGGAGCTCGGCGTGGGCGGCGGCCCATGCGGCGCACTCCCGGGGCCGGTCGCGCAGCAGACGGTCCAGCGGGGCCACGCTCTCCCGCAGGGGCAGGCCGGCCGCCAGCTGCAGGTGCACGGTGGAGAGCGACTCCGCCCGGGCCGTGCCGAGGAGGACTCCGCCCGCCGTCCGCAGCAGGATCTCCACGGGCTCGTGGCCGGGCGCGGAGACCGGGTTCCACACGGGGGAGAGGGTCGGCAGCGGAGGGAGCGGGGCGGCGCCGGGGGCGAGAGCCTGGCGGACGAGGGTCGACCGACCGTGGTGGTGCGGCGTCGTGGCGCGCACGTGCAGCGTCCGGGGCGTCTCGATCAGGGGCAGCCCGTGGAGGTGGGCGGCGGTCGCGCCAGTGAACACCGCGTCCGGGCGGGCGAGCACCACCGCCGACGCCGCCAGGGTGAACCGGTCCCAGGGTGCGGCCCCGAGCCAGTCGGCCACGGGGCAGTAGACGCCGCGCACGAGGCGCAGCAGCTTCCCGGCATCCCAGGCCCGCGCCACCCGGCGGCGCGTGGTCGCGTCCGTGCGGGCGGTCACTCGCAGCAACGGGCCGCGGCCGGTGCGGAGACCGGGGTCCTCGGGCAGGGGTGCGGGGTCCATGCGCTCAGGATCGGCCGCGCGGGAGAGGCTGGGCGCGGGGAGGGCGGCCGCCTGGGGAGGGCGAGGGTTCTGTGGAGGCCTGTGCAGGAGCGGCGGGGCCGCGCGTCGGCGACTAGCCTGGGCGCATGATCCTGGCCCGCATCCCCCGCCGTCGCGACGACCGCGCCGCCGCCCCTCGTCCCGTCCGCCTGAGCCGGTGACAGCCGACCAGCCGGGAGCCGAGCCCTGCCCGTGCGGCCGGGGCCTGCCGTACCCCGACTGCTGCGGCCGCTGGCACGCGCGCCACGCCGCGGACGGGACCCTCGCCGCGCCCACGGCCGAGGACCTCATGCGCTCGCGGTACACGGCGTTCGCCCTCCTGGTCGCCACGGATCACGACGACGCCGCCCGCACCGCGGCCGCGATGGTCGCCTACCTGCGCGCCACCTGGGCGGCCGAGACGCGTCCCGCCGCGGCGGACCTGACCCCGGGGCCGGGGGAGACGCCCACCGCGTTCACCCGCCTGGCGGTGACGGACACGACCGGCGGCGGCCCCTTCGACACGGTCGGGACCGTGACGTTCACGGCGCTCGGCCGGGACGCCTCCGGGGCGCGCGTGCGCCTGACCGAGCACAGCCGGTTCCGCCGCGAGGACGGCGTCTGGCGCTACGTGGACGGGGACGTCGCCGGCTGAGCCGGCCGCGCGGCGTCGTCGGGGCCGGAGGGAGGGGTCAGAAGGCGGAGAGGAACGCGGTGGCCACGCTGAGGATCAGACCCGCGATGCACAGCAGTGCCACGATCGTGACCACCGGCCGGGTGTGGCGCGGGGAGTCGTCCGGGGCGAGGTCGGCGTCGCGCAGCTCGGGGGGAAGGCCGGTCATGGTGCTCTTGGGGCGGGGCCGGTCGGGGGTCGCGCCAGTCTACGGGCGTTCAGTCCGCGTCTGGGGTGAACAGGTCCTCGATGCGCCGGCCGAACACGGCGGCCAGGCGGAAGGCGAGGGGGAGGGAGGGGTCGTATCGGCCCTTCTCGAGGGAGATGACCGTCTGGCGCGAGACGCCGAGCTCGTCGGCGAGGCGCTGCTGCGACCAGCCCAGGCGGGTGCGCTCGGCGGGGAGCGAGTTCTCCACGGCTCAGCCCCGCCGCTTCAGCAGGAGGTAGCGGACGGCGGCGGAGGCCGCGGCGACGACGATCAGGGTGGCACCCGTCAGGGACGGCGACGGCTGCCACCCGGTCATGCCGATCACGAACGTGCCCAGCCCGATCACCACGAGCAGGTCACCGAACGCCCCGGACTGCGCCTTCTCCAGCCAGCGGCCCTCGACGGTCTCCTCGGTGTCCCGGATCGCGCCGCGGACGGTCGTGCGATCCACGAACAAGAACCAGGCGACGCCGGTGCCGATCGGCAGGGACGTGGCCGCCATGATGAGGCCCATGATCCAGGGGTAGCGAGCGTCCGGCTGCTCGCGCAGGGTGGCCAGGCCGTAGGCGGCGGCGCCGATCAGCAGGGCGATGAGCAGGCCCAGCACCAGGCTCACGAGGAGGAGCCGGCCCGTGCCACCGCCCAGCCGGGCGGACCGGCCCCAGAACGATCGCGTGTCCCGGCGGGGGTCGGTGGTGGCGCGGGGCGCCTCGGCGGTGGGGGCGGTGACGTCGTCGGTGCCGTGGTCGGAGGTCATGGCCTGCTCCTTCGTGCGGTGCCGGGGCCCGTCCCCGGCGGTGTGAAGCAAACTTGACAGTCAAGGACGCTGGACGTCAAGGGAGCTTGACCCTTTCACCCCCCTGCTTGAACATCGGTTGAGTTCTCGGGGGTGCCGGGCCGGAACACGCCCGAGAACTCAACCGGCGTTGGTGGGGGCGGGGGTCGGCGGCACGAGGGCCAGCCACAGCGGCTCGAGCGCGAACCCGAGCGCCTCGTTCATCCGCAGGGACGCCGCGTTCACCTCGGCGCCGCCCGTGCCCCAGATCCGCCCGCCCCGGGCGTGCGTGGCCAGCACCGACGCCGCCTTCACCGCCTTCCCCAGACCCCGCTCCTCGTGCCCCTGCCGCACCGCCGTCCGGTCGACGTCCCACCGGACGTCCCCGTCCGCTCCGTGCGTGCGGAACAGCAGGGTGACACCGATCAGCTCCGCGCCCGCGAACGCCCCGACGGCGACCCCGTCCTCGCCGTCCAGCCGCGCCTCGAGATCGTCGGACAGGGGCGTGTGGAACGAGCCGTCGGTGCGCGGGAAGCGCGGGGCGGCCTCGGCGTCGAGTGCGCGCAGGGCAAGCGAGTCCGCAGCCTCCAGCACCCGCACCTCGACCCCCTGCGCCTCCGCCGCGGCCACCAGGTCCCGGTACGGGGCGAGGTCGGCGTCGTCGGCCAGGTGCAGGCGTGCGCCCCAGGACCGCGAGCGCACCGTCCACCCGGCGTCCTGCAGTGCGGCGGCCTCGGCGGTGTCCTGCCGGAGGACGCGGGCCTCAGCGCCGGGCATGGCGACGGGCGTCATCAGCGGCACGGGGATGTGGTCCCGGGCCTGCGTGCCCGGGTGGACGTGCGGAAAGCGTTCGGAGGCGGGGTCGGCCGGGTCGCCGGGCTCGCGGCGCACCGCGAAGCCGGACCCGGCGAGCGTCTCCTCGTCCAGGGCGACGAGGAACGCGTCTGGCCGGTCCGCGTAGAACGCCGCCGCCACCGCGGCTGCCTGTCGGGCGTCCTCGGAGGCGTGCAGGAAGCCGACCTCGAAGAAGGTGGCGCCCCGCGTGGACGCCGTGTAGCGGCCCGTGCGGCGGGCCCCGGCCCAGTCCTCGGGCAGGGTGATGTGCAGGATCATGGCGTCACCGTATCGGCCCGACCGTCCCTGTCCCCGCTGACCTGGAATGTTCCGTCCCGGCGGGGCGTTGGGCCCCGGAGACGACATGCCGCCGACCCGCGACGGCTGCGTCCCCAGAGAGGTCGGATCCCCATGAAGATCGACGTGTGGTCGGATGTCATCTGCCCGTTCTGCTACATCGGCAAGCGCCGCCTCGAGCTCGCCCTCGAGCAGACCGGCGTGGACGCCGAGATCGTGTGGCACAGCTTCGAGCTCAACCCGCAGGCGCCGGCGTCGTACGGCATGACGCTGCCCGAGGTCATGAGCACGGCCTACGGCGCGAGCACGCCCCAGGCGCTTGCGGTCCTCTCCCACGAGGAGGAGCAGGCCCGCAGCGTGGGCCTGGACTTCCAGTGGCGCACCGCGAAGCCGGGGAACACGTTCATCGCCCACCGCGTGCTGCAGCTCGCCGCGTCCCGCGGGCTCGGCGCCGAGGCGGAGGAGCGCCTCTTCCGCGGCTACTTCTCCGAGGGGGAGGAGATCGGCTCGGCCGACGTCGTCCGCAGGCTCGCCCTGGACGTCGGACTCGAGGCGGCCGAGGTGGACGAGGTCCTCGCGGGCGACCGCTATGCGCGCGAGGTGCGCGCGGACGAGCAGCGTGCCGCGGACCTCGGGGTGCGCGGCGTCCCGTTCTTCGTGGTGAACGACTCCGCCACGGTCTCCGGGGCCCAGAGCGTGGAGCACTTCGCGGCAGTCCTGCGCGACGAGGCCGCCCGGGTCCAGTCCCCGCCGTCCGACGGCGGCGCCGTCTGCCACGACGGGGTGTGCGAGTTCCCCTCGGCCTGAGGAGGCGCCGCCACCGCGGGTCCGCGGCCCCTCGGCCTCGGGGCCGGCCGGCGGGCGTGAGGGGGAATCGAGGCGCCCCTCCCGGGCCTCCGACGCGCCCTCAGAACGAGCTGAAGATCCCCGCCGCCACACTCATCACGAGGCCGATGATGCACAGCCACGTCACGATCAGCACGATCGGGCGCGGGCGGCGGGGCGCGTCGTCGTCGTCGAAGCGCACGCCGCGCAGTTCCGGGGGCAGCTCACTCATGCCGCTCATCCTCCCAGGCCACGGCGCGTCTGCGGCACCCCGATGCCTGCTGACGCCTCCAGGCCTTCCGACCCACCGTGCCCCTCCAGCGCCTCCATCGCCTCCAGCAGCCGCCTCCGCAGCGCCTGGCCCCGCTCCGCGAACCCGCGCTGCGCCCGCGCGTACTCGGCCCGGCCCTCGGGCGTCTCGATCCGCACGGGCGGGTAGTCTCCGCCGGCCAGGTCGGTCACGCCGGTGAGGTCGTACGGCGAGGCCCGCATGTCCAGGGCCCGGATGTCCCACGCGAGGTCGAAGCAGTCCGCCACGATCTCCGAGCTCACCCACGGCACGAGCTTGTACGCCCACTTGTAGAGGTCCATGCCCGCGTGCAGGCATCCCGGCTGCTCCATGTCCCGCATGCCCTCCCGCGTGGGGAGCGCGCCGTCGTCGCCCTCGTTGAGCCCTCGCGCCTCGGGCGCGAAGAAGCGGAAGGCGTCGAAGTGCGTGCACCGGATCCTCTGGGACTCGACCACCGCGTCCGTCCCCGCCGCGCCCAGGCGCAGAGGCAGCTGGGAGTGGCGCACGCCGTGCACGTCCGCGCGGTACGCCATGGCCCACTCGTGCAGTCCGAAGCACCCCAGCCGGGGCGCTCGAGCGGAGGTCCGGGCGAGAAGGTCGCGCGTGAAGGCGACGCCGGTCGCCCGGTCGCGCGCGAAGGCCGTCTCGTCCACGGTCCAGCCCGCGGCCGGCGACGGCGGCCCGCCCGGCGCGAGCGCCTCTCCCGCGCGCACGCGGCGCACGTGCTTCCACGTCCCTCGGGCCGGGGCGCCGGACTCCTCGGCCTCAGCGGCGGCGTTCGACCCGGCGTCGTCGTCGGCGAGGAGCATGCCCGCCCCGGGATGCCAGCGCGCCAGCGCCGCGGGGGAGTGGGCGTAGTAGCCGAACAGGAAGTCCTGCACGGGATGCTTCTCGCCGCGCATGTGCAGCGCCACCAGCGGCGCGGTCCGCGCGGAGATCCGCTCCCGGTGCGCGCGGGCGCGCGCCCGCCACTCCTCGGCGGGGAGCACGACGACGGCGGGGCGCGCGTCCCCGGACGGCGCGGCGACAGGAGTGGGCGGGTCGGTCTGGATCTGGAGCATGGCGCATCCATTCTCCCGCGCCGCGCCACCCTCCCGGGCCCGACGACGTCCACGCGGCCGCCGGCCGGACCGTGCCCCGCGCCCGGCGGGCCCTCTGTGTCGCTCCTGGGGGGGAGGGCTGACGATCGTCTGGCCAAACCGGACGCTGTGAGCTACATTGCATCCATCCGACTGTGGTGCGAGTCACACAGGCTCTCCGGCCTCGACTGCCCCCGCTCCCACCGCCTCAGCGACGAAGCGGCACCCGGACCTGTCCTTGATGAGAAAGGCGGAGGCCATGCCCCGTTCCCACACCCCTGCCCGGCGTCGTCTCGCCGCCGCCGTCCTCGGCGCCAGCCTGCTCGGCGCTCCCGCGCTGGCCGCTCCGGCCTCGGCTGTCCAGCCGCCTTCCGGCGCCGCCGCCTCCAGCCCCCAGGGCAAGCTCAGCGTGGACCAGCAGTTCGAGGACGGCCGCTACTTCGTGATCCTCGCGGATCAGCCCTCGGTGACCGCCGAGGAGGCCGGAGCCCCGGCCCCGGGCGCCGCGCCCAAGGAGAAGTTCGATCCGTCGCACCCCCGCGTGAAGAACTACGAGGCCAAGCTCAAGCGCCAGCAGGAGAAGGTCGCGCAGGCCCACGGCGTCGCGCCGGCCATGACCTTCCAGCGCGCCGTGAACGCGTTCGTCGCGGAGCTCACCGCGGAGGAGGCGCTCCAGCTGAGCAAGGACCGCAGCGTCCTCGCTGTGACTCCGGACGAGCAGGTCGCCCCCGACTACACCTCCACCGAGTTCCTCGGCCTTCCCGGCAGCAAAGGCACCTGGAAGACCACGTACGGCTCCGCGAAGAACGCCGGCAAGGGCGTCGTGGTCGGCGTCATCGACTCCGGCATCCACCCGGACAACCCGTTCATCGACGGCGAGCCGGTCGGCCCGCTCAAGGGCAAGCCGAAGGTGGGCGAGCCGTACCGCACCGCGGACGGCCAGATCGCCATGCTCAAGGCGGACGGCACCACCGCCGTCGCCGAGTGCGAGACCGGCCCCGACTTCCCGGCCTCCTCGTGCGACAGCAAGCTGCTGGGCGCCTACGCCTTCTCCGAGGACTTCGAGCGCTTCGTCCCGATCGACGAGCGCGACCCCAACGAGCGCATCTCCCCTCTCGGTGTCGCCTCCCACGGCACCCACGTGGCCACCACGATCCTGGGCAACACCGGCGTGGCGCAGGACATCAACGGCGACTCGTTCGGCGAGGGCGCCGGCGTGGCCCCCGCCGCGAAGCTGATCTCCTACAAGATCTGCTGGGAGGACACCGATCCGGACACCGGCGGCTGCTACACCTCCGCCTCCGTGGCCGCCGTCGAGCAGGCCATCGAGAACAACGTGGACGTGCTCAACTACTCGATCTCCGGCAACAACACCTCCGTCGTGGACCCGGTGGCCATGGCCTTCCGCTCCGCCGCCGAGGCTGGCATCTTCGTCTCCGCCTCCGGCGGCAACTCCGGCCCCACCGCCAACACCGTGAACCACTCCTCCCCGTGGGTCACCACCGTGGCCGCGGAGACCTTCTCCAACGAGCTCACCGGCACCGTGGAGTTCTCGGACGGCACCAAGGTCCGCGGCGCCTCCTCGTCCCGCACCGGCGTCGGCCCGGCGGAGGTCGTGCACGCGTCCCAGGTGGCCGCCGCCGGCGCCACCGCCGACCAGGCCCGCCTGTGCCTGCCCGGCTCCCTGGACCCGGCCAAGACCGCCGGCAAGATCGTGCTCTGCGAGCGCGGCCAGAACGCCCGCGTCGAGAAGTCCCAGGTGGTGGCCGAGGCCGGCGGCGTCGGCATGATCCTCGTGAACGTCACACCCAGCTCCCTGGACGCGGACATCCACTCGGTCCCCACCGTGCACACGAACGACGCCTCGATCATCGAGAAGGTCAAGGCCGGCGGCCTCACCGCCACGCTCGTGCCGCAGGACACCACGGGCCTGCCCGAGGACCCGCTGCCCCAGATCGCCGGATTCTCCTCGCGCGGCCCGTCCAACGCCGTGAACCAGGAGTTCCTCAAGCCCGACGTCGCCGCCCCCGGCGTGAACGTGATCGCCGGCGTCTCCCCCCTGGACCCGTCCTACGAGGGCAACGAGTTCGGGCTCATGTCCGGCACGTCCATGGCGGCCCCGAACCTCGCCGGCATGGCGTCCCTGCTGATCGGCAAGCACCCGGAGTGGTCGCCCATGGCGGTCAAGTCGGCGCTCATGACCACCGCCGGCGACGTGTTCACCGCGGACGGCTCCGTCAACGAGGACAACTTCGCCACCGGTGCCGGCTCCGCGGACCCGAAGGCCGCCGACCGCCCGGGTCTGGTCTACGAGTCCGACGCCACCCAGTGGGACGCCCTGATCATGGGTGACATCGCCGGGCGCGAGGTCAACATCCCCTCCGTGGCCATCCCCGATGTGGTGGGCTCCACCTCCGTGACGCGCACCGTGACCGCCCTCGAGAACGGCCGCTGGCAGTTCTCCGGCTCGGTGCCCGGCTTCGAGGTGACCGCCTCGCCGTCGTACCTGGACCTCAAGAAGGGCCAGTCCGCCGAGGTCACCCTGACCTTCACCCGCACGGACGCCCCGACGAACGAGTGGACCCACGGCTCCTTCACCTGGAGCACCGCCAAGGGCAAGGCCGTCCCGGAGGTCACCTCCCCCGTGACCCTCAAGGCCCTGGCGGCCACCGCGACGTCGTCGGTCACCGGCTCCGGCGCCTCCGGCTCCGCCACGGTGGAGATCAACCCCGGCATGACCGGTGAGCTGACCCCGCAGATCCTGGGCCTCGGCAAGGTGGACGCCACCCCCGTGACCAAGACCCCGGGCGAGTCCATCTCCGTCAACGAGAACACCTCCACCGCGGTGAAGACCGTGACCGTGGGCGAGGGTGCCAAGTCCTTCGTGGCCAGCATCAACGCCGGCGCCTCGGACGCCGACTGGGATCTCGCCGTGGTCACCCCCGAGGGCAAGGTCGTGCAGATGGCGACCGAGTCGGCGAGCGAGACCATCACCCTCGACAACCCGGTGGCCGGTGAGTACCTCGTGATCGCCAACCTCTACGCCACCGCCGACGGCGGCGCGGACGACGCGTCCCTGGACACGCTCGAGCTGCGCGAGGACGCGGGCAACCTCACCGTGACCCCGAACCCCGTGCCCGTCACCAACGGTGAGCTCACCGAGGCTGAGCTGTCCTGGTCCGGCCTCACCGACGGCACGTGGCGCGGACAGGTCATCTGGGCCGACGGCGCTGCGACCGACGTGACCGTCACGGTCCCGTGACCGGAGCCTGACCCCCATCGTCCTCGTTGACGAGACGGGCGCTCACGACGCCGCCCCCGCACCTTCTCCGTGACGGTGCGGGGGCGGCGGCGTCCATGTGCGCGAGGGAGGGCGACGGCGGCGCGTGCGCCGCTCAGTCCTCCTGGCCCAGGCGCGGGGAGAGCAGCGCTGCGAAGCCGGTCCATCCGGCGTCGGGCTCGAGCAGGGCGCCCGGGCCCCCGGGGCCGGCGTCAGGGCTCAGCGTCCGGTGCCCCCGTAGACGGTGGCCTGCTCGTCGGCGTCCAGGTCGAACGCGGTGTGGATGGCGCGCACGGCGTCGTCGAGCTTGTCCTCCGCGGTGACCACGGAGATGCGGATCTCCGAGGTGGAGATCATGTCCACGTTCACGCCGGCGTCCGAGAGGGCCTTGAAGAAGGTGGCCGAGACGCCCGGGTTGGAGCGCATGCCCGCGCCCACGAGAGAGAGCTTGCCGATCTCCTTGTCCGACTCGATGTCCTCGAAGCCGATGCGCTCCTGCGCCGCGCGCAGGGCGGCCAGGGCGTCCTTGCCCTCCACGATCGGGAGGGTGAAGGAGATGTCCGTGCGGCCGGAGCCCGCGCGCGAGACGTTCTGCACGATCATGTCGATGTTCACGTTGGACTCGGCGATCACGCGGAAGATCTCGGCGGCCTTGCCGGGGACGTCCGGGACGCCGACGATCGTGACCTTGCCCTCGGAGCGGTCGTGCGCCACGCCGGCGACGATGGGCTGTTCCATGGGAGCGCCTTCCTGCAGGGTGATGGTGTCGTTCGGGTCGGGCATGATCCACGTGCCCTCGTGGTCGGAGAAGGAGGAGCGCACGTGGATCGGCACGCCGAAGCGGCGCGCGTACTCGACGGAGCGCAGGTGGAGCACCTTGGCGCCGGAGGCGGCCAGCTCGAGGGTCTCCTCGGAGGAGAGCTCGCCGAGCTTGCGGGCGGTGGGCACGACGCGCGGGTCGGCCGAGTACACGCCGTCCACGTCCGTGTAGATCTCGCACACGTCCGCCTTGAGCGCCGCGGCGAGGGCGACGGCGGTGGTGTCCGAGCCGCCGCGGCCCATCGTGGTGATGTCCTGGGACTCGGGGCTCATGCCCTGGAAGCCGGCCACGATGGCGACGGCGCCGTCGTCGAGAGCGCCCTGCACGCGGTGCGGGCTGACCTTCACGATCCGGGCGCGGCCGTACGACGTGTCCGTCATCATGCCGGCCTGCGATCCCGTGAAGGAGCAGGCCTGCACGCCCTCGGCGTGGATGGCCATGGCCAGCAGGGACATGGAGATGCGCTCGCCCGCGGAGAGGAGGATGTCCATCTCGCGGGCGGGGGCGGCGTCGGTGAGCTCGGCGGCGAGGTCGAGCAGCTCGTCCGTCGTGTCGCCCATGGCCGAGACGACCACGCACACACGGTGGCCCGCGGCGACGGTGGCGGTGACGCGGCGGGCGACGCGTTGGATGCCGGCGGCGTCGGCCACCGAGGAGCCGCCGAACTTCTGCACGATCAGGCTCATGGAGCTCCCTTCGGGCGGGGTCGAGACGAGGTGTCCCCACGGACCGCTCCAGTGTAGGGGCGCACCGCCTCCGGTCCCGCAGTGTGATCCGGGACGTCCGCATCGTGAGCTGCCGGGGCTGCGGGGACCGTGGGGTCGGCCCGGGCCACCCGGAACCGCCCGGAACCGCCCGTGAGGATGACCCCGCGCCGCGCGGGATCATCCTCTGGGCGGACGACGTCGTCGCCCCGCCCCGGTCAGCATGGAGGCATGACCCTCTCCTCGGTGCTCGACGTCTCCCCACCTCCGCCCGCCGCGGGCAGCGGGATCGTGGCCCACGGCCTGGCCCGCTCCTTCGGTCCCGTCCACGCCGTGCGGGACGTCTCCCTCACCGCGCCCGCCGGGACCGTGACCGCCCTCGTGGGGCCCAACGGCTCCGGCAAGACCACGCTCATGCTCCTGCTCGCCACGCTCCTGCGTCCCGACGCCGGCTCCGTCGCCGTGGCCGGCGTGGACGCGACGGCCGACCCGCAGGAGGCCCGCCGGCATCTGGGCTGGATGCCGGACACCCTCGGCGTGTGGGAGTCGCTGACCTGCCACGACATCCTCACGAGCCTGGGACGGCTCTACGGGATGGGCCGCGTCGCCGCCGCCGCAAGGGCGGACGAGCAGCTGGAGTGGGTGGAGCTCACCGAGTTCGCCCGCCGCCCCGCGCGCGTCCTCTCCCGCGGCCAGCAGCAGCGCCTCTCCCTGGCCCGCGCCACCGTGCACCGCCCCGCCGTGCTCCTGCTGGACGAGCCGGCCAACGGGCTCGATCCCACCTCCCGCATCCGCCTGCGGGACGACCTGCGCGCCATGGCCGCCGCGGGGACCGCCGTGCTCGTGTCCTCCCACGTGCTCGCCGAGCTCGAGGAGATGTCCGACCGCGCGGTGTTCGTGCGCGAGGGCGCCACCGTCTCCACGCAGGACTTCGCCGCGGCCGGCGCGCAGACCCGTCCCTACCGGATCGCAGGGCCGGACCCCGCGCGTCGGGACGAGCTGGTCCACGCCCTGGCCGCGCACGGTCTGGTCCCCGGCGCCGATGCCGGGAACCGCCGGGACGGCGTCGTGGTGCAGGTGCGCGGCGAGCAGGCCGCCGCCGAGCTGCTCGCGGACCTCGTGCGCGACGGCGTGCCCGTGAGCCACTTCGCCCCGGAGGGCTCCCGCCTGGAGAACGCCTACCTGGACCTCGACCTGGACCACCGCCGTCACACCGAAGGAGAACGCCCGTGAGCCACGTCCTCGCCCCCTCGAGCGCGACGCCGGGCGCGCCGACTCCCGGCATCGTCCCCCCGCGCCTGGGCGCGGGGGCGGCGGTGCGCACCGTCGTCGGGATGGAGCTGCGCCAGCGGCTGCGCTCCCGCGGCTGGTTCGCGCTGCTCGGCGTGTTCTTCCTCGTGGTCGGCGCCGTGACGCTCGGCGCTCTCGGCCTGCACGCCTCCACCCTCGGCGAGATGCAGGGGGTGTCCGACGCTCAGCGTGAGACCTCCCTGCGCATGGCAGGCCAGTGGCTGTTCGACGGCGTCCTGATGTTCGTCCTGACCCTCTCGCTGCTGGTGTCCCCGGCGCTCGCGGCCAACGCGATCTCCGGCGACCGGGCGGGCGGGACGCTGGCCATCACGCAGGTGACCCTGCTGAAGACGTGGCACCTCATGGCGGGCAAGTGGCTCGCGGCATGGGTGGCCTCGGCGGCCTTCCTCGTGGCGGCCCTGCCGTGGCTCGTGGTGGCCGCGCTGGTGGGACGGGTCTCTCCGCTGTTCGTCCTCGTGGGCCTCGCGATGATCCTGGTGGAGTTCGCCGTGATCACGGGGATCGGCGTGGCGGTCTCGGCCATCACGGGGCGCACCCTGTTCGCCGTCGTCGTCACCTATCTGCTCGTGGCGCTGCTGACGCTGGGCACCCTGATCGGCTTCCTGCTCTCCCTCTCCGTCATCAACATCACCGTGCAGGCCAGCCAGCCCCGGTACGGCTACGAGACGGCCACGATGGACGAGGCCACCACGCCGGAGGAGATGGACGCGCAGGCGGCCGAGGACCCGGCAGCGTGGGACCTCGTCGCCGACCAGTGCGGGGGCCCTGTGACGGACCAGGTGGTCCCGGACCCGCGTCGGACGGGGTGGATGCTCGCGCCGAACCCGTTCGTGGTGCTCGCGGACGCCACGCCGTGGTCGCCGGTGCCCCAGTCGGAGCCGTACATGGGCCAGATCGGCGCGCTGAACCTCATCTCGGGCGGGGTGCGGTGGACCCAGAGGGACCCTCTGCAGTCCGTGGAGTGCCTCAACGGGGAGCTGCGCGGGATCGACCAGGCGGGTGAGCCGAACCGCGAGGGCACATGGCCCGTGTGGCCGCTCGGCCTGGCCATGCAGGGCGCGCTCACGGCGGGCCTGCTGTGGTGGGGACACCGCCGCCTCGACACGCCGGCCGGGAAGCTGGCCGCGGGCACGCGCGTGGCCTGAGCGGTCCCCCGGAGGCTCCCTCCCCCGCGGGCGGCCACGGCGGCACCGACCTCCGGTGCCGCCGTCGCCGTGGGTGCCCGGTCAGCCGCTGATGAGGCGGCGGCCCTCGAAGGCGCGGCCGAGGGTGACCTCGTCCGCGTACTCGAGGTCGCCGCCCACGGGAAGGCCGGAGGCCAGGCGGGTGACGCGGATGCCGGTGGCGCCGAGCAGACGCCCGAGGTAGGTGGCCGTGGCCTCCCCCTCGAGGTTGGGATCCGTGGCGAGGATGACCTCCTGCACGGTCTCGTCCTGCAGGCGGGTGAGCAGCTCGCGCACGTGCAGCTGCTCCGGGCCGATGCCCGCGATCGGATTGATGGAGCCACCGAGCACGTGGTACTTGCCCTGGAACGCGCGGGTGCGCTCCATGGCCATCACGTCCTGGGACTCCTCCACCACGCAGATCTGGGCGGCGTCCCGGCGAGCGTCGCGGCACAGCGCGCACACGTCCTGCTCGGAGACGTTGAAGCACACCGAGCAGAGCCGCACCTTGTCCTTGACGGTGCGGATCGCGTCCGCGAGGCGCGTCATGTCCTGCGCGTCCGCCTCCAAGATGTGGAACGCGATCCGCTGGGCGGACTTCGGCCCGATGCCCGGCAGCCGCCCGAGCTCGTCGATCAGGTCCTGAACCGCTCCCTCGTACACGTCGTCCCTTCGTCTTGCGTGGGCCCGGCCGGCTCCGTCCGGTCCGTCCGCGCGGGGTCACCGCGCTGACGCGAGTCTGCCACGACCACCGGACATGACAAGGGCGCGGGTCGGCCGTGTGGGTCAGCGCACGGGCTCGTGCGGCCGCTCCTCGAGGAGCCGGCCGCCGAGCACGCGTTCGACGACGGCCCGGCCCACGAGCCCGGAGTCCTCCAGCGCCACATCGTCGTCGCTGGCCACCTCGTCCGTCCACGCGACGGCGGGGGAGGACGCGGTGGCCGGCGCGGCGGGCCGAGCCGGCGCGCGGCCCTGTGCGGCCTCGCGGGCCGCCCGGATCGCGGCGGCACGCGGGTCCATCGCGGGAGGTGCGGGAGGCTCCCCACCGGCGGCGGCACGGCCGTCTCCCGTTGGGCGGGCGCCCAGGGCGGTGGGGCTCGGCCGACCCGACGGCGGAGCGGTGCTCCCCGACGGCCCGGAGGAGGCGGAGGGGCCGTTCGAGGAGGGCCCGACCGTCCCGTCTCCGCCGGCGTCGCGGGCGTTGACGGGCGGCTCCAGGGGCCCGCCCGCCTCGAGACGCTCCATGAGGCGCGGGAACATGCTGGCGGGATGCCCCGAACCGCGCGGCGCGGTCCCCGCGGCGGGGGCTCCACCCCCGTCGTGCGCGGGCACGCCGGGGGCCGGCGTCCCGTCCGAGGAGGGCTCGCCGGTGGCGTCGGGGTGGGCGTCGCTCGAGACCGCGGCCGTCGAAGCGGCCGGGTGGGGGTCCTCTCGTTCCGAGGCGGCGGGGTCATCGCCCTGGCCCGGGGGGACGCCGTCGCCGCCGGCCCGTCCCGTGCGCGTCTGGTCCGAGGCGGCCGGCGGTGCCGTGTGCTCCGCCCCGCGTGCGTCGGAGGCGCCGCCGCGGGAGCCGCCGTCGAAGCCGGCGGGCCGCGTGGTGCCGAAGCGGGCCTCGAACTCGGCACGCAGCTCCGCCTCGGGCCGGGCGAACACAGGAATGGTGGGGGCGGGCTCGCGGACGAGGGGTCCGGGATCGTAGGCACGCTCCGCCGCGTCAGGGGTCACGTCCTGGAGCCGCTGCGCGGCGTCCGCGGTCGGGGCGGGCCCGGCGGGGGCCCAGGGCTCGGCCCCGGGCGAGGCCGCCTCGTCCGGCCGGGGGGCCGGGGCGGGCTGGTCGGCCTGCGGCGGCGTGCCCCAGTCCGACGGGCTGGGCACCGGCCCGTCCCACCCGGGCGTGCCGCTCGAGGCGTTCTCCTGCGGTCCGCCGTCCTCCTGGGCACCCTGCGGCGGCACCCATCCCTCGGGACCGGGGGAGTCCTCCATGTCCGAGTCCGGGTCGAACTCGGGGAGGGTGTCCCACGGGTCCTCCTCGCTCGGCGGGGCGTCCTCCCACGCGGGGGGCGCCTCGCCGGCATGGCCCCAGCTGTCCGCGGTCGGAGCCGAGGGAGCGGGGGAAGCAGACGCGGGCGCGGACGGAGGAGCGGGCGCGGCCGCAGGTGGCGCGGACGCGGCGGACGTGGGGCGCCCTGGCTCGGGAGAGGTCCGTGTGTCGGCGGGCGCGGGCCACGCGGTCGCTGGCTGGGCCGGAGGGCGCGGGAGGCCGCGGGTGTCCGATGCGTCCGGCGGGGGCTGCTGCTGGGGGTGCGGCGACCCCGATGCGGGCCGGCCGGAGGCCTGGCGGGCGTCGGCGGGCGCGCGGTGCTCGGGGCGGGGAGCATCCCCGCCGAGGATGAGGTCGAGCTCCGGGCGGATGCCGAGCACACGGTGGACGGCCTCGGCCAGCACCCGGTCACCGCCGCGGCCCAGCAGCGACTGCCGCGGGCCGTCCTGCTGGAATCCGATCGTGAGCAGTGAGCCGTCGTATCCGGTGACCGACGCGTTGTCCTTCACCAGCATCCACACCAGCCGCGAGGAGTCCTCGAGGGCGGCCAGGATGTCCGGCCAGGCGCGGCGCACCATCTCCACGGGGTTCGCGGAGGAGGGGCCCGTGCCGGAGGTGCTCGGGGCCGCGGCCCGGCCCTCGGCCTCGCCGGAGCGCTGGGACGACGGGGGCGCGGAGGCCGGCTCCGCGCCGGTGTTCTCCGGGACCGGCTTCTCCGGGCCCTTGCCCTCCGCGTCCGCCCTGCCGGCGGCCTCGTCCGGCGTGGGGGATCCGCCCTGCTGCGGCGGGGACCACTGCTCGGGGGCGCTCGGCGGCGTCGGCGCGGTCGGCGCTGCGGGGGCGGCCGACGACGGCGGGGTCTCGGGCGCGGCGGGCGCCTGCGTGGGGACGGCCGGGCGCTGCTCCTGGCGGGCCGGCGCGTCCTGCTGCCGGGCGCTGGGGGTGGTCTCCTCGGCCTCGGGTCGGCGCATGGCTGCGCGGGCCAGGGCGGCACCGGAGAGGCCGGCCGCCTCCCCGACGGCCCCCGTGTGCGGGGTGCCCTCGGCGGCCTCGGCGGCCTGGGCCGGTGCAGAGGCCGCGGGCGAGCCCCCGTACTCGAGCCGCCGCTCGAGCGCCTCGAGGCGGGCGGAGAGGCCGCGGTGCGTGTCGTCCGTGGCGGGCAGCACGAGGCGCGCCATCAGCAGCTCGAGGTGCAGGCGGGGGCTCGTGGCGCCCACCATGTCCGTCAGCGCGAGGTTGGTGACGTCCGCCAGCCGGGAGAGCTCCGCACGGGAGAGCTGGGCGGCCTGCGCGGACAGGCGCCGCACCTGGTCCTCCGGCATGCCGTGCAGGATGGCACCGGCCTCCTCCGGCAGCGCGCGCGCGATCACGAGGTCGCGGAACCGGTCCAGCAGGTCCTCCACGAATCGGCGTGGGTCCTGGCCGGACTGCACCACGCGGTCCACCACGCGGAACACGGTGGGGGTGTCGTCCGCGGCCACGGCGTCGATCACGTCGTCCAGCAGGGCCTCCGGCGTGAAGCCGAGCAGGCTCACCGCGAGGTCGTAGGACACCGCGCCCTGCTCGGCGCCGGCGATGAGCTGGTCCAGCACGGAGAGGGTGTCGCGCACCGAGCCCGTGCCGGCCCGCACCACGAGGGGAAGGACGCCGGGCTCCACGCGCACCTGCTCCTCGGCGCACAGCTGCTCGAGGTACGCGATGAGCGGCTCCGGGGGCACGAGGCGGAACGGGTAGTGGTGGGTGCGGGAGCGGATGGTCCCGATGACCTTCTCCGGCTCCGTGGTGGCGAAGATGAACTTGAGGTGCTCCGGCGGCTCCTCCACGATCTTCAGCAGCGCGTTGAAGCCTGCCGCGGTGACCATGTGGGCCTCGTCGATGATCAGGATCTTGTACCGGTCCCGCACCGGGGCGAAGGTGGCCCGCTCCCGCAGGCCGCGGGCGTCCTCCACGCCGCCGTGGGAGGCGGCGTCGATCTCCATGACGTCCAGAGAGCCGGGCCCGCCCGTGGCCAGGTCGCGGCACGAGTCGCACTCGCCGCACGGCGTGGGCGTGGGGCCCTTCGCGCAGTTCAGGCAGCGCGCGAGGATGCGGGCGGAGGTGGTCTTGCCGCAGCCGCGCGGGCCTGAGAAGAGGTAGGCGTGGCTCACCCGGTCCTTGGACAGCGCGGTGCGCAGCGGGACCGTGACGTGATCCTGCCCGATGACCTCCTCGAACCGGTCCGGGCGATAGCGTCGATACAGGGCGGTGCTCACCTGGCTCACCCTAGCGGCTCACCCGGACGCCGTACGGCCCGCCGGCCGCCGTCGTCGGCCCCTGCCGCCCGCTGCGACGCCTGTGCAGGAGCGGCGGGAATGGCGTGCGTCCGCGCGGGCGTTGAGGCCGTCATGACCCGGATCGACCACGCCTCCGTCCTGCCCGCCCTCTTCGAGGACCGCCACACCACGAACCACTTCACGGACCAGCCCGTGGACACCGCCCTCGTCCGCGAGGCCTACGAGCACGTGCGCTGG
The DNA here is from genome assembly GCF_039519235.1 of Micrococcus sp. 2A. Taxonomy (NCBI): domain Bacteria; kingdom Bacillati; phylum Actinomycetota; class Actinomycetes; order Micrococcales; family Micrococcaceae; genus Micrococcus; species Micrococcus sp. 2A. The sequence goes on from NZ_CP154351.1 coordinate 278,769, forward strand.
GCGCCGACCGCCATGAACAGCCAGCCGCTGCGCCTGACCGTGATCGAGTCGCGCGAGTCCCGCGAGCGGCTGGCCCCGCACATGGCCGGGTTCAACGCGGACAAGACCCTCGCGGCGCCGCTCACCCTGATCGCCGCCTACGACCCGCGCTGGCACGAGCACATGCCCCACCTCGCCCCCTTCCGCGAGGGCTTCCGGGAGCAGTGGGAGAACAAAGCCGAGCTGCGCGACGGCATGGGCCGCGCCAACGCGCTCCTCCAGATCGGCTACCTCACCGTGGCCCTGCGCGCCCTCGGCCTCGAGGTGGGCCCCATGGCCGGCTTCAGCACCGACGGCGTCGACGCCGCTTTCCATGCCGAGAGCGGCTGGCGCTCGCTCGTGGTGATCAACGTGGGCCACGCGGCCTCCGACCACGAGAAGGCCGTCAGCCCGCGCCAGGGCCGCCTCGAGTTCGACCAGGCCGCGCAGGTCCTCTGAGCCGCGGTCGCGGTCGCGGTCGGCGCCTCGGGTGCCGGCCGCCGCCAGCCGGGTCAGACCACGAAGCCCGCCGGGTCGAACACCCACGGCTCGCGTGGCAGCCCCCGCGGGTCGAACGCCGCCACCGCGCCCTCGAGGGGGCCGGCCGGCAGGCCGAGCGACTCCAGGAGGCGGTCCCGGACGCGCTCCGGCGTCCAGCGGGGGTCCTGCGCCGCGAGGTCGGCGAGGGTGACGGCGCCGTCCCGCTTGGCCAGTCGCCTCCCCCCAGCGTTGAGCACGAGGGGAACGTGCAGGTACTCGGTGGGCGGCGCCGTCTCGCCGCGCGCCGCGCTGAGCAGCTCAGCCAGCCAGCGCTGGCGTGGCGTGGAGTCGAGCAGGTCGTCGCCGCGCACCACCTGGTCCACGCCCTGGGCCAGGTCGTCGACGACGACGGACAGGTTGTACGCGTAGGCACCGTCGTTGCGGCGCAGGACGAGGTCGTCCACGAGGCCCGTGACCTCGCCGTGGAGGACGTCGCGGGCGTGGGCCCGCGGCACGGTGCCCGCCGGCAGGCCGGCCGCCCGTGCCGCGTCGATCCGCAGCGCCGCCGGCCGCGTCCGACGACGCTCGGCCCGCTCGTCCTCCGTCAGGCCGCGGCACGTGCCCGGGTAGAAGCCCGGAGGCCGCCGTGCGGCGCCCGAGGCGAGGGAAGCGTCGGGTGCCGCGCCGCCGTCGTCGCCCCTGGGCTCCGCGGTGGGGTGCGGTGCGGACGTGGCCTCCGCGATGTCCTTGCGGGAGCAGAAGCACTCGTACGCCACGTCCGCGCCGTGGGCGGCGCGCAAGGCGGCGACGGACGCGTCGTAGCGGGGAGTGCGCTCGGACTGGCGCACGGGCGGGGCGTCCCACGTGATCCCGACGGCGGCGAGGTCGGCGAGCTGTTCGGCCTCGGCCCCGGAGCGGACGCGGTCCAGGTCCTCGACGCGCAGCAGGAAGGGCCGGCCCGACGCGCGGGCCGCCAGCCACGAGACCAGTGCGGTGCGCAGGTTGCCCAGGTGCAGGGTCCCCGTGGGCGAGGGTGCATAGCGGCCAGCGGACATGGGACCTCCTGACGACGTGAAAGACCCCTCACGCACCTGCCAGAGCCCACCTACCCTTGCTACCTTCCGGTCCTGGGGGAGTTCAGCGAGATGACACCACGTGAGGGGCCGTCCACGAGTCTACCAGCGCTCGGACGCAGGGCCAGTCGGGCGGGCGATTGGCGTCCCGGCGCGCCACCTGGTTATGATGGAGCCTGCCCTTGTGCGGTCTTCCGCATCGGGGCAGCCAAGGAGGATTCGCCTAGCGGCCTATGGCGCACGCCTGGAACGCGTGTTGGGTTAACGCCCTCGGGGGTTCAAATCCCCCATCCTCCGCGGGTAAGCCCCGTCACCCCCGTGGTGACGGGGCTTTTCGCATGACTGGAGGATCTGGGCGACCCGTCCGGAGGATCTGGACGAGCGCGGGTGTGGGTGCGGCGGCGGGCGCACGGGCTCAGGGAGTCACGCGTCGACCAATGATGAGACGGGCATCACAGAGTGGCGTACTGTTCCCCTCAGCAGATTCCCTTCCTGCCGCGGGGCGCCTTCCCTGATCCCGCTCCGTCTCGGTGCTCGCACCCCGACTTCGGAGACTCACCATGACCTTCGCCGAATTCATCGATGAGGCCAACGGCTACATCTGGTCGTTGCCCCTGATCGGACTCTGCCTCCTCGCAGGCGTCTACTTCTCTCTCCGCACGGCCTTCCTCCAGGTCCGGGGCATCCCCGACATGCTCGCCCAGCTCAAGAACGGCGAGAAGTCCGCGGACGGCACCTCGTCCTTCCAGTCCCTCATGATGTCCCTCGCCGGCCGTGTCGGCATGGGCAACATCGGCGGCGTGGCCACGGCCATCGCCTTCGGCGGTCCGGGCGCTGTCTTCTGGATGTGGATGGTCGCCTTCCTGGGCGCCGCCACCTCCTTCATCGAGTGCACGCTCGGCCAGATCTACAAGGAGAAGGACAAGGACACCGGCGAGTACCGCGGCGGTCCGGCGTACTACTTCGACAAGGCCTACAAGCACACGGCGTTCGGCCCGGTCCTGAAGGTCTACGCCGTGATCTTCGCGATCGTGACGGTCTTCGCCACCAGCTTCTTCCTCCCGGGCGTGCAGGCCAACGGCATGGCGTCGTCCATCAACGAGGCCTGGGGTGCGCCCGCGTGGGCCGTGGCCATCGGCATCGTCATCATCCTCGCGTTCATCGTGGTGGGCGGCGTGAAGCGCATCGCGACGTTCGCCGTGTACGTCGTCCCGGTGATGGCGGTCCTGTACATCATCCTGGCGCTGATCGTCTTCTTCCTGAACTTCTCTCAGATCCCCGCCGTGTTCGGAGCGATCTTCTCCAGCGCCTTCGGCACGCACGCGATCTTCGGCTCCATCCTCGGCCTCGCCGTGCAGTGGGGCGTCAAGCGCGGCGTCTACTCGAACGAGGCCGGTCAGGGCACCGGCCCCCACGCGGCCGCCGCTGCGGAGGTCTCCCACCCGGCCAAGCAGGGCTATGCGCAGGCCTTCGCCGTCTACATCGACACCCTGTTCGTCTGCACGGCCACGGCGTTCATCATCCTGTCCACCGGCATGTACCGCGTGTACCAGGGCGAGGCCGTGACCACCCCGGTCCTCTTCGAGGGGAACCTCCCCGCCGACTCCAAGGTGGGCCCCGCCTTCGTGCAGAACGGCTTCGACACCGTCTTCACCGGCTTCGGCCCCTCCTTCGTGGCGGTGGCCCTCGCGTTCTTCGCGTTCACCACGATCGTGGCGTACTACTACATGGCGGAGGTCAACGTCGCGTACCTGTTCCGCGGCGCCAAGAACTCGACCGTCCGCCGCGTGGTCATCCGCCTGCTGCAGGGCCTGATCCTCGTGTCCGTGGCCTACGGCGCCGTCACCACCACCGGTGCGGCCTGGGGCCTCGGCGACATCGGCGTGGGTTCCATGGCGTGGATGAACATCATCGGCATCCTGTTCCTGCAGGGCCCCGCCCTGAAGGCCCTCAAGGACTACCACGCCCAGAAGAAGCAGGGCCTGGACCCGCAGTTCGACCCGCGCCCGCTCGGCATCCGCAACGCCGACTTCTGGGAGCTGCGCTCGGACGGGCTCGTCCGCGAGGGCATGACCGGCGAGGAGCTCGAGCGCCACGCGGCCGGCACCCCGGGTGCCACGTCCGTGCGCGACGGCGGCGTGGACGAGGCCGGCTCGCACCGCGCCTGACGCGTCGTCCGCCGACACGACGGGCGCCGGCCCGGTCGGCAGAAAGGGGCAGGATCTGCGTCCTCGACGCAGATCCTGTCCCTTTTCGCAGGTCCGACCGGAGGGACGGTCCGACCGGGGGGGCGGGCTGTCCGGCTCCGGTGATGACGGGCCGCCGCCGTCGGCCGCCAGGGTCCGCTCAGAACAGCTGGCGGATGTTCGCCTTGGCGAGGTCGATGAGCTCGGTGCCCTTGCCGTCCAGCACGGTGCGGATCGCGTAGAGGGCGAAGCCCTTGGCCTGCTCGGCCTCCACGCTCGGCGGGATCGTCAGCTCCTGGCGCTCGGTCGTGACGTCGAGGATCGCGGGGCCCTCGTGGGCCAGGAAGGCGTCCACGGCGTCCGGCAGCTCCTTCGACGTCTCCGCGTGGAAGCCGCGCAGGCCCACCGCCTCGCCCACCACGGAGAAGTCCGGGCTCTTCAGGTCCGTGGCGAACGTGACGAAGCCCGCCGCCTTCATCTCGAGCTCCACGAAGTTCAGCGAGGAGTTGTTGAACACCACCACCTTGACGGGCAGGCCGTTCTGCACGAGGGTGAGCAGCTCGCCGAGCATCATGGAGAGGCCGCCGTCGCCGGCGAGCGCGATCACCTGCCGCCCGGGGTACGCGGCCTGTGCGCCGATCGACTGCATGATGGCGTTGGCCATGGAGCCATGGTTCATGGACCCGATGAGCCGGCGGCGCCCGTTCATGGTGAGGTAGCGCGCTGCCCAGATCACGGGCGAGCCCACGTCCGGGATGAAGACGGCGTCGTCGGCGGCGCGCTCGTCGATCAGGCGGGCCAGGTACTGCGGATGGATCGTGGAGCGGGACGGCGTGGCCAGCTCGTCCAGGTCCTTCCGCGTCGTGCGGTACTCCTTCAGGATCTCCTCGAGGAACGCCGACGACGCGTTGCCGCGCAGCCGCAGCAGCAGGGCCTCCGCGGTCTCCTTCACCCCGCCCACGAGGGGCACGTCCACCGCGATGCGCCGGCCGATCTGCTCGCCCCGGATGTCCACCTGGATGACCGTCGCGTCCTCGGGGTAGAACTGGCGGTAGGGGAGCGAGGAGCCGAGGATGAGCAGCGTCTCCGCTCCCTTGAGCGCCTTGTAGCCGGAGGAGAAGCCGAGCAGCCCGGTGAGGCCGACGTCGTACGGGTTGTCGTACTCCAGGTGCTCCTTGCCGCGCATCGCGTGGACGATGGGCGCCTGGAGCCGCTCGGCGAGGGCCACCACCTCGCGGTGGGCGCCCGCCGCGCCGGCGCCGGCGAGGATCGTGATCCGCTGGGCGGCGTTGAGCGCCTGGGCCGCCTCCGCGAGCAGCGTGTCCGCGGGGACCACGGTGGAGGGCGTGTGCCGGACGGCCTCGGCGGGGGCGTCGAGCTCCGTCAGCGCCACGTCGCCGGAGATCACCAGCACGGCCACACCGCGCTGCTCGACGGCGGCGCGCATCGCCGTGCGCAGCAGGCGGGGCATCTGGTCCGCGGAGGAGACGTGCTCCACGTACACGGAGCACTCGCGGAAGAGCTCCTGCGGGTGGGTCTCCTGGAAGTAGCCGGAGCCGATCTCCTCGGAGGGGATGTGCGCGGCGATCGCCAGGACGGGCGTGCGGGTGCGCTGCGCGTCGAACAGGCCGTTGACGAGGTGCAGGTTGCCCGGGCCGCACGAGCCGGCGCACACCGCGAGCTCGCCGGTCAGCTGGGACTCGGCCGAGGCCGCGAACGCCGCCGACTCCTCGTGTCGGACCGGCACCCACTCCACGCCGCCGTGGTCGCGCAGCGCGTCCGTGAGGCCGTTGAGGGAGTCTCCGGAGACGCCGTACATCCGGCGGACCCCGGATGCGTGGAGGCTCTCGACGATGTTGCGGGCGACGGTGGCCATGGTGCGCACCTCTCTGGGTCGGGGGAGGCGCCCCGCTCGGGAGGGGATGCGCCGCTTCCCGGTCCACGCTAGGACGGAGCCGTGCGGAAGGACAGGGCCCGGGGTCCACTCGGGCCATGTCCTCCTGCTCACACCTCCGCTCCCGCGGGGTGGCTCAGCGGTTCAGCAGCCCCGGGTGGAACCGCTCGGTCACCCGCGGATGGGCGCGCGCGAAGCCCTTGAGCATGTTGGAGCCGAAGGAGGCGAGCATCGGGTTGGTCGGGTCGTCGGAGACCCCGCGGGCGTCCGCGGCCAGCTCGGCCGGGAGCTCCACCTTCTCGATCACCGCGTCCAGGCGGGGGGAGTAGAAGAACGGCACGGAGTAGCGGTCCACGCCCGGCGGCGGGGACTGCACGCGGTGGATCGTGGCCATGAGGTAGCCGTCCGTGGCCACCTCGAGCATCTCGCCGAGGTTCACCACGAGCGCGCCCGGGATCGGCTCCACCGGCAGCCACGCGTCCTGGCCGTAGGGGCGCACCTCGAGGCCGCCGACCTCGTCCTGCAGCAGGAGGGTGATGAACCCGTAGTCGGCGTGCAGCCCCACCCCCTGCGTCCCGGCCTCGGCCACGCCGCCGACGTAGTGCGCCAGCTTGGCCATCCACGCGCGGTCGCCGTCGAACGCCGCGGAGAAGTGGTCCTCGTCCAGGCCGATGGCCACGCAGAGCGCCTTGAGGAGGTCCTCGCCCACGCGGTCCATCAGCGCCGTCCACGCCATGGCGGTGCGCTCGAGCTCGGGCATGCCGGCGGGCCACTGGTTGCGGCCCTGCAGGTGCCAGAACTCCTCCCCCTCACCGATCCGCTCGGCCGGGACCGGCTCGCGGTCCGCGGAGAAGTCCAGCTGCTCGCGGGAGTCGGGGCGGCCCTGCGTCCGCTCGGCGGCGATCGCCGAGTAGCCCCGGTAGTGCGGGGACTCCTGGTTGTGCTGCGCCAGCTTCTCCGCCTCGGGGCGGGCGAAGAACTCGGCGGTCACGCGGAACAGCGCGTCCACCTGGCCGGGCTCCGCGCCGTAGCCCACGATCTGGAAGAAGCCCACGTTGTGCGCCGCGAAGCGCAGGCGCTCCAGGAACGCGGGGTCGAAGGAGCCGTCGGGCCGACGCATGGTCGACAGGTCGAGGACGGGAACCTCGAGCGGGGCGGTGCCCCGCGCATCGGCGGGGGAGGGGGTGTCGGTTGCGTGCGCGGTCATGGGCCCAGTGCACTCTCGACGCCGGCCGGCCGCCACTTCCGGTGTCGCCGTGTTGACGCCGGTGACGCCCCGTGACGCGGACCCGCTCAGCCGAGGAGGTCCCGCTCCGCCCACCGCAGGAGGGACTCGCCGGCGCGCTCGTGCACGTCCTCCGCCTGGCCGACGCCGCGCTCCGCGAGGTCGGCGGCGGTGAGGACGCCGTACGCCTTCTCCGGGATCCCGTCCTCCGGGCGGACGTCCATGTGCTCCACGCGCGCGCCCATGGCGTGCAGGGCGTCCGCCATGGCGTAGTCGGAGCGGGAGTCGCCCGCGGTGATCCAGCGCTCGGGGACGGCGACGCCGTCGTCGGCCATCAAGCCCAGGCACCGCTCGACGCCGAGGTCCTTGCCGGAGGAGGCGTGCTCCACGTCGATCGAGATGATGGTGGGGTCCACCTCGAACTCCTCGGCGAGGCCCCGCCTCTCCAGCAGGTCCTCGATCGCCTCGACGACCTCGTCGCGCACCCGGGTGAACTCGGCGTCGTCCGCGCCCACCTCCTCCTCGAGGGAGACCATGACCAGCTTCGTCCGGTCGGCGAACATGACGTCCTCGTCCCGCTCCTCGTTCACGGCCCACATCGCCTCGCGCAGCTCGGGGTCGATCGCCATGTCCGGATCGGTGCGGACCCAGTTCGGGACGGGGGCGTCGACGCTCACCTCGGGCAGCTCGCGCTCGGGGACGGCGGAGAAGGGGAACCACACGGCGCCCTTCTCGCAGACGGCGTAGAACGGCGCGTCGTCGGGAAGCCCCGCCGCCCGCAGCGGGGCGATCACGCTGTGCAGGAGGAAGTCGGCGGAGCGGCCCGTGTTGAAGCCGATCGGCACGCGCCGCTGGGCGAGCCGTGCGAGGGTGGTGATGATCCCCTCCGGCACGGTGCGGGTCTCGGTGGAGGCCAGGGGACCGTCCACGTCCAGCAGGAGTCCGAGGGGGGAGGGGGCGCTCATGCCCCCAGCCTAGGCGGGGCGCGGGGGTGGGAGGCCAGACGGCGTGGGAGAGGCACCTGACGGAGGCCGCTCCGGGTTGGCTACGCTGACCACGAACGGCATCCGCATGCGCGGGCGCCATCCGACCCCGACCTGGGAGAGACCATGAGCACCGCCGCCCCCGGCCAGCCCCCCGCCCCGCACTCCGCCCACGCGGCCACCGCCCGCGCCGACCGGAGCGTCGACCTGGGCCGGACCTCCCGCGGCCGTCAGGCGGTCATGCTGCTGGTCGTCCTCGCCTCCCTCGTGGCCGCCTTCCTCGGCTCCGGGGCGTTCCTCCGCGACGCGACCGGCGGCTGGTTCACCGACGACGGCTCCTGGCTCTCCCCGTCCCGCCCCGCCCTGTGGCTGTGGGCCCTGGTGGGACTGGGGCTGCTCGCCTCTGCGCTGTGGCAGTTCCTGCCCGCCGCGCAGACCGTGCGCCACGACCGCCTGCGCCCGTGGATCATGGCGAGCGCCGTGCTCGGCGCCGCGTGGATCTGGACGATCCACGCCGCCTGGCTCCTGGTGAGCGTCGTCGTCGCGCTGCTCCTCGTGGCCGTGCTGTTCCGGGTCCTCACGCTCCTGGAGTCGGGCCATCCCCGCACCGTGGCCGAGCGCGTCCTCGTGGACGGCGTGCAGGGGCTGCACCTCGGCTGGGCCACGTTCCTCCTCGTCGCGAGCCTCGCGGCGTGGCTCACCTCCGCCGGCTGGGCCGCGGGGCTCATGCCCACCACGTGGGCGCAGACCCTGATCGTGGTCGCCGCGATCGTGGGCCTCTTCACCGCCGTGTACGACGGCGGCCGGCTGACCCCGGCGCTCGCCCTCGCCTGGGGGCTCCTGTGGGTGGGCGTGGGCCGCTCGGACGGCGCCGGCCTGTTCTCCGGCGCGGTGGCGGTGACGGCGTGGGGCGCGGCCGTGATCGTCCTGCTCGGGTGGGTCGCCTCCCTCCTGCTGTCCCACGTGTCCGCGACGGGTGAGGCGCGCGACCTCGTCCTCGACGCCATCGACGGCGGCGACGACCCGATCGATGGCCGCCGCTGACTCTGGACCCGACCGGAGACGGCAGGGGCGTGCCACACGAGAATCCGGTGCAATGACCGTGGGAGGATGACTCCGACGGAGGGCCCCGCCGCACGGCGGGGCCCTCGCCCGTCCCCACCACCGTCAGGAGCCCCCGTGACCCCTCTCCGTCCTCTGCGCACCGGACTCGCCGCCGCCTCCGCAGCCCTCGCCCTCGTCGGCTGCACCGCCTCCGATCCGTCGCCCGCGAGCGGTCCGCCGTCCGCCGCGGGCACCAGCGGCGCCGCCGTCCATCCCGCGGCGGAGGTGTCGCCCTCCACCGCGCCCTCCGATGCCGTGGAGGGCGACGCGGCGGTGGTCGTCCGGGTGGTCGACGGCGACACCGTCGACGTGCGCAAGGACGGCGAGGCCGCCGTCACCCGGGTCCGCCTCCTGAACATCGACACCCCCGAGACGAAGCACCCGAGCAAGGCGGTGCAGTGCAGGGGCCCGGAGGCCGCCGCGCTCCTCGAGTCCCTCCTGGAGGAGGGGGACCACGTCACCCTCCAGTACGACGAGGAGCGCTACGACAGGTTCCACCGCACGCTGGCCGGCGTGTTCGAGGGCGCCACGCTCGTGAACGCGGAGATCGCGCGAGCCGGCCTGGGCGTGCCCGTGGTGTTCGAGCCGAACCGTCGCTTCTACGACGAGGTGCTCGCCGCCTGGAACGAGGCGGAGGAGGACGGCGCCGGGCTGAACCAGCCGGGCCTGGACTGCTCCCTGCCGGTCATGGCCGAGCAGGCACCGGCGGGAGCGGAGCCCGCGGAGGGCGTGCTCGAGGAGCTCGCACTGGCGTACGTGGGCGCCGCGTCCGGTGAGCAGGCCTGGATGAGCGCCCTCTACCCGGACGTGCTCTCCCGTGTGAAGCACCTCGTCTCCACCGGCACGTCGAGCGCTGGGGAGGGCGCCGGCCGGGACGAGGCGCCGACGGCGAGCGCGGCTCCGGAGCAGCGGGCCGAGGGTCAGCGTGCCGCGGAGGGCCGTGCCGCCGAGCAGCGGGCCGAGGAGGAGCGGGCAGCCGAGCAGCGGGCGGCACAGCAGCGCGAGGCCGAGCAGCGGGAGGCTGCCCGGAAGCGCGAGGCGGCCGCAGCGTCGGCCCGGGCTGCTGAGGCCGAGGCCGAGGAGAGGGCCGCTGCCGCGCGTCGCGCCGCAGAGGAGAAGGCGGCCGAGACCGCGCCCCGGAACGTCGCGGGCACGTCCGGCGGATCCAGCTCGGGGTCCTCGTCCTCCGGCCGGCCCTCCGGCGGGACGTCCAGCAAAGCGCCGAACCGCTGCTACGCCCCGGGCGGCGAGACCTTCGTCTACTGCGACGAGGAGGGGTCCTCGGGTTCAGGCGGTTCAGGCGGTTCAGGCGGCTCGGGATCGGGGTCGGGGTCGGGGTCGTCGGGCTCCGCAGCGGGCGCCGGCGGTCCGGTGGCCGGCAGCGGCGGCGTCTGCCCGGACGGCTACCCGGTCAAGGTGAGCAGCTCGGGCAAGTACCACGTGCCCGGCGGAGAGCACTACGACCAGACGAGCGCGAAGAACTGCTACGTGTCGACCTCGGCCGCAGCGGCGGCCGGCTTCATCGCCTCCCAGCGCTGAGGCCGTGAGCCTCCTCGCAGAGGAGGCCCCCCGGCCTCGGCCGCGAGGAGACGAACGGGCGCCCACCTCGATGAGGTGGGCGCCCGTTCGTCGTGCCGGGGACGTGAGGCTCAGGACGTGGCGTGGCGGGGGCCGGAGCCGCCGTCAGAGGTGTCCGGGGCGTCCTCGTGGGCGGCCCGCAGCTCGTAGCCCTTCTCCTCCAGCTCCTCCTGCTTCTCCACCTTCTTCACCAGGGCGTCGGTGTCCTTGGGGGGCAGGCGCACGGCCTTCTCGGCGGGCATGCCGGCGGTCAGCTGCTTGGCGCGCTCCACCTCGGTGTCGATCTCCGCGCCGAGCAGCAGCACGATGTTGAAGATCCACAGCGCGAAGAGCAGGGCCATGATGCCGCCGATCGCGCCGTAGGCGCTGTAGCCGGCGAACTGCGTGAGGTACACGGACAGCGCGACGGCGGCGAGGGCCAAGCCGACGAGCGCGAAGACGTTGCCCGGGCCGAACATGTGGAAGCTCGGCTTCTTCACGTTCGGGGTGGTGTAGTACAGGGTCGCGATGAGCAGGAGCAGCAGCACGATGACCACGGGCCACTTCACCCAGGCCCAGATCGGCAGGAAGGTGTCGAGCAGGAAGTCCACCACGCCGCCCAGGCCGAGCGGCTGGGCGATCGGGGCGAGGAAGCCCTCGACGAGCGACTTGTTGAGGGCCAGGGAGATCAGCACGAGCACGATGCCCACGATCAGGATGAGCGTGGTGAGGAGGTTGGTGAGGGTCAGCTTGACGAAGCCGCGCCCCTCCTCGTAGTTGTAGACCTGGTTCATGCTGCGGTTGAACGCCTTCACGTACGCGGAGGCGGACCACAGGGCGGTCAGGATGCCGATCACCAGGGCGATGATGCCGCCGGTCGCCTGGTTGCTCATGGTGGTGATCATGTCCGTCACCATGGGCTCGTACTCGACGGGCACCGCGCCGGCGATCTGGTTGATCAGGTCGTCCACGGACTGGCGGTTGTTGGAGAGGACGAGGCTGAGGATGGAGAAGATCGCGAGCAGGGACGGGGCCAGCGAGAGCACCATGAAGTAGGTGAGCTTCGCGGCGAGGTCTGTGCCGCCGTCGTTGCCGAACTCCTTGAGGGCACGGGTGAGGGCGTACTTCCAGCCCTTGCCGTCCAGCTTGACGTCCTTCAGGCGCTCCGTGCGCTCCTCCGGGTCGATCCTCGCGCCCTCGAGGGTCGCGTCGACGGGGTGAATGGCCACGGTGGGTCCTTCCGCATGACAGGTCAGGGGTCGCGCCCACAGTAGCCGACCCGGGCCGTCAGAGCCCGGGCCGGGGACCCGTCAGCACTCGGGGACGTTGACGGCGAGCCCGCCGCGCGAGGTCTCCTTGTACTTGGACTTCATGTCCGCACCGGTGTCACGCATCGTCTTGATCGCCTGGTCCAGGCTCACGCGGTGCGTGCCGTCGCCGAGGAGGGCGAGGCGGGCGGCGTTGATGGCCTTCACGGACGCGATGGCGTTGCGCTCGATGCAGGGCACCTGGACGAGGCCGCCCACGGGGTCGCAGGTCAGGCCGAGGTTGTGCTCGATTCCGATCTCCGCCGCGTTCTCCACCTGCTCGGGGGTGCCGCCGAGCACCGCGCACAGCGCGCCGGCCGCCATGGAGCAGGCCGAGCCGACCTCGCCCTGACAGCCGACCTCGGCGCCGGAGATGGACGCGTTGCGCTTGTACAGGATGCCGATGGCCGCGGCGGTGAGGAGGAAGTCCACCACCTTGTCCTCGCGCTCGGCGTCCGTGGCGTCCTCCGGCATCTCGAACCGCTTGAAGTAGTGCATCACCGCGGGGATGATGCCGGCGGCGCCGTTGGTGGGGGCCGTGACGATGCGTCCGCCGGAGGCGTTCTCCTCGTTCACCGCCAGGGCGAAGAGGTTCACCCACTCCATGGCCCACATCGGGTCCTTCTCCCCGGTCTGGGCCTCGAGGTGCGCGCGCAGGGCGGGGGCGCGACGGCGGACCTTCAGCCCGCCGGGCAGGATCGGCTCGGTGCGGGTGGTGCCGTTCTCGACGCACTCCTCCATGACGGCCCAGATGGCCAGGAGCTTGCCGCGCAGCTCCCCGAGGTCGTGCTTGACCGCCTCGTTGGCCAGCATCAGCTCGGCGATCGAGATGCCGTTGGCGCGGCAGTGGGCCACCAGCTCGGCGCCCGAGGAGAACGGGTAGGGCTCAGCGCCCTCGGTGGCCTCGTCCTTGCGGTTCACGTCCCGGGCCTCGTCCAGCTCGGCCTCGAGCTCGTCCGAGGTGACCACGAATCCGCCGCCCACGGAGTAGTAGTCGCGCGTGTGCAGCTCCTCGCCGGCCTCGTCGAAGGCGGTCAGGCGCATGCCGTTGGGGTGGCCGGGCAGGTTCTGCCGCATGTGCAGGACCATGTCCTTCCTGCGGTCGAAGTGGATCTCCCGGCGGCCGTCGAGCGGCATGCGGCTGCTGTCCACGATGTCCTTGACGAGCCCCACGCAGGCGTCGGGGTCGATGGTCTCCGGGTCCTGGCCCGCGAGGCCCAGGAGGACGGCGGTGTCGGAGCCGTGGCCGATGCCCGTGGCGGCGAGGGAGCCGTACAGCTCCGCCTTCATGCGGTGGGTGGAGTCGAGCACGTTGTTCTGCTGCAGGCTGGAGGTGAAGCGGCGCGCGGCGCGCATGGGACCCACGGTGTGGGACGACGACGGGCCGATGCCGATCGAGAACAGGTCGAGGACGCTCAGCGACATGCCGGGGACTCCTTGGTTGCCGGGACGGGGCCCGGGATGTGGGGCGCTCCGCGGGAGGCGTCCGGCGCGTCGGTCCGGGCTCACCGGAGGACGGGCGCCGTGGTCGACCCTCCTGTGCCGTCCAGCGTAGGGGCAGACCGGGCCTCAGAGCACGTTGTCGGGGCTCTCCTCCACGGTGGCGGCGGCCCGGAAGGCGGCCAGGTCGCGCAGGTAGTCGGCGGCGCCCGTGAAGTCGGGGCGGGGGGCGTTCGCCCTCAGCATGACGGCCCGCAGCGGCTCGAGGCTCCGGCTCAGGGGCACCACGTCCTCGCACCCCTCGGCGTCGGCGAGGGCGCGCAGCTGCCACCACGTCGGGGCCATGAGGTTCACCGCTCCCGCCCGGAAGCGCTCGAGCAGCGCCGCGGGGGTGGCCCAGCAGTGATGGGCGGCCTCGGTCGAGACCCGCTCGGGGGACTGGCCCGCGGGCAGGCGGACCACGAAGAAGAAGGTGTCGTAGCGCCGCGCGCCGCCGGGCGGCGTGATCCAGCGCGACCACGGGACGAGCGCCCCGACGTCGGGGGCGAGGCCCTCGTGCGCCAGGAACGCGCCGAAGTCCACCTCGTGGCGCTCCACCTGCGCGCGCAGCTCAGCAGGGAGCGCGGCCACGCGCTGCGCGTCCACCGGGACGCCGGTGGCCGCGTCCCGGGCCAGGAGCACGCCCACCTCCTCGAAGGTCTCCCGCACGACGGCGGCCAGCAGGCGCCCGGCGGCGCGCTCCGGGGCGAGGTCCCAGAGGGTGCTCCGCGCGCCCTCCGGCTCCCCGGGCAGGCCGAGCCTGTCCGCCCACCCCGCGAGGTCGACCCCGTCCCACAGGGCGGGCGGCAGCTCGTCGGCCGGGTCCACCCGTCCGCCGGGGAAGGCCGTGGCGTGCGCGCTGAAGGCCATGGTGGCGGCGCGCTGGAGGGCGAACACCTCGAGGCCGCCCTCCTCGCCCGGGCGCACCAGGAGGAGGGAGGACGCCGGGCGGGCGGGCGCATCGAGGGGCGGAGTGCCCTCGTGGGGGGTGCGGGGCGGGTGGGAGGCTGTCACCACCGTCACACTAGTCAACCGGGGTTGTGTAGCGTGAGCCCTGCATGCCGTGCGCGCCACGAGCAGGGCCTCATCCCGCTCGGCGTCACGCGGCCCCGAGCGGAGATTCGAGGAGGAGTCACCCGTGAAGATCGTGGTGCTGGTCAAGCAGGTGCCGGACACGTGGCAGGAGCGTGAGCTGAGCCTGGAGACTGGTTGGGTGGTGCGCGACGGCGCGGCCGAGCCCGTGCCGGACGAGATCAGCGAGCGCGTCATGGAGGTCGCCCTGGGCTGGCGGGACGCCGGAGCTGACGTCGAGATCGTGGCCTTGACGGTGGGCCCCGAGGACTCCTCGAAGACGCTGCGCAAGATGCTGGCCATGGGGGCGGACTCCGCCGTGCAGATCACCGACGACGCCCTCGTCGGCTCGGACGCCGTGGAGACGGCCCGCGTGATCGCCGCGGCCGTCGAGAAGGAAGGCGCCGACCTCGTGCTCGCCGGCACGCTGTCCACGGACGGCGGCACCGGCGTGGTGCCGGCCATGGTCGCCGAGCTCCTGGACCGGCCCTACCTGCCGCATGCTGAGGCCCCCGAGTTGGTCGACGGCGAGCTGACCGGCACCGTGGCGACCTCGGACGCGGACGTGCGCGCCGCCGTCGCCCTGCCCGCCGTGGCGAGCCTGACGGAGAAGACCGCGGAGCCACGGTTCCCGAACTTCAAGAACATCATGGCGGCCAAGAAGAAGCCGCTCACCGTGCTGTCCCTGGCCGACCTCGGCATCGCCGCGGGCCCGGCCCAGGCCGCCTACCGCTCCGTGATGGTCTCGGCGGACACGCGCCCCGAGCGTGCCGCGGGCGAGAAGATCACCGACGACGGCACCGCCGCCGAGCGGCTGGTGGAGTTCCTCGCGGGTCGGGGGCTCGTGTGAGCGCGAACGTGGAGGAGACCGAGATGACGACGCAGACCGATGCCGCGAACAGCGGTCAGACCGTGCTGGTGCACGCCGAGATCGGCGCGGACGGCGCGCTCCGCCCGGTCGTGGCCGAGCTGCTCGGCGCCGCCGCCACCGTGGGCGTGCCCGAGGCCGTCCTCGTGACCGGCGCGGAGGGCAGGGACGCCGCCGTCGCCCGTCTGGGGGAGTACGGCGCCACACGCGTCCACGTCCTTGTGGCCGACGACGCCGCCACCACCCTGGGTGACGCGGCCGTGCAGGCCCTGACGGCCGTGACCGCCCGCACCGCGCCCGTGGCCGTGCTGCTCTCCGGCAGCCCGGAGTCCCGCGCGGTGGCCGGCCGTCTGTCCGTTCGGGCCCGCGGCCCCGTGTGCGCGGACGCCGTGGGGCTGCGGTGGGCCGACGATGAGGTCATCGCCCGCCACTCCGTGTTCGGCGGCGACTACCTCAGCGAGTCCACCGGCGAGGGCGGCCCCCGGATCATCACCATGCGCCCCGGCGCCGTCGCGGACCGGGCCCCGGCCGTCGAGGCGCCCGAGGTCGTGGAGCTGGCCGCCGCCGAGCTGGGCCCGGTGACCGCCGGCGCCCGGGTGCTCGAGGTGAGCGCCCGGACGCAGAACTCCGCCCGCCCGCCCCTGCGCGGTGCGAAGACCGTCGTTGCCGGCGGCCGCGGTGTGGGATCCGAGGAGGGCTTCGCGATCATCGAGCAGCTCGCCGACGAGCTCGGCGCCGCCGTGGGCGCCTCACGCGCCGCCGTGGACTCCGGCTACACCGCGGCCGACCGCCAGGTGGGTCAGACCGGCGTGATCGTGTCCCCGAACCTGTACATCGCCCTGGGCATCTCCGGAGCCATCCAGCACCTGGCCGGCATGAAGACCGCCAAGACCATCGTGGCGATCGACAAGAACGAGGACGCCGAGATCTTCGAGCACGCCGACTTCGGTGTGGTCGGGGACATCTTCCAGGTGGTCCCGCAGGTCATCGAGCAGCTGCGCACCCGCCGCGGCTGAACCGGTGCGGGCGCGGTCCGCCTCGGACCGCGCCCCTCGGACGAGGAGAAGCATGCCCAAGCAGCGAATGGCCGGATACGTCCCCCTGAAGGGCGCCCCGACCGAGCCCGCCCCCGCCCTGGCGCAGGACACCACGACGGCGGCCCCGGCCCCGGTGGTGGCGCCCGCCGCACCGGTGGCGCCGACCGCACCGGTGGCCGCGGCCGCCGCCCCGGTGGCGCCGACCGCACCGGCGTCGGCTCTGACCCCCCTGTCCACGCGACGCCGCATGGCCGGATACGTCCCGTTCGCCCGCGAGGCCGAGTGGCTCGGCGGGGCCCCCGCCCCGGCCGCCGGCTCGACCCCGGCCGCGGCTTCGGCGCGGCCTGCCGCCCCCGAGCCGATCGCCGCCTCGGCGTCTCCGACGCAGGCCCCCGCACCCGTGGTGACCGAGCCCGTCGTGCCGGACGTGGCGGCCGCCGTCGCCGCCTCCTCGTCCGGTGCGTCGGCCGCCGCCGGGGCTGGCACGCCCGTGGAGTCCGACCTCGTGCCACTCGCAGAGCGGCGGCGCATGGCCGGGTACGTGCCGTTCGCCCGGGAGGGGGAGTGGTTCACCGAGCTGGCCGCCGTGGGCGCCCCCACCGCGCCGGAGACGGTGGCGCAGGAGGTCGTCCCACCGGAGCCGGCCACCGCCGAGCCCGCCGCCGCGGCGCCGGCCCGGCCGGTCGTCGCCGAGCCGGCCGATGCGGAACCGGCCCTCGCCGCCCCCGTGGCCGCGGCGCCGGCCGCGGAGCCAACCCCCACCGCGCCGGACACCCGTTCGGCCCCGCCGGCCTCCGCCGCGCAGCCGCCCCGGGCCGCCCCCGGTGCCGCCCCCGGCACGCCCGCCCGCGCCGCTGACGCTGCCGCCCCGTCCCGTCTGCGCAAGGCGCTGCCGGCGGTGGCCGGCGTCGTGGTGCTGGCGCTGCTCGCGGTCCTGGCCGGGCGCTGGCTGCGGAGCCTGGACCCGGTGGCGGACTTCATCGCCGCCTACGACGGGCACCCCGTGCTGCCCGAGGGCACCCCCGAGGGGATGCCCTGGTGGATGGGCTGGCAGCACTTCCTGAACATGTTCCTGATGGTGCTGATCATCCGGACGGGCCTGCAGATCCGCCACGAGACGCGGCCTCCGGCCAACTTCACGCCGACGAAGGACGGCCTGTTCTCCGCACGGGGCAACACCCCGAAGAAGTTCTCGCTCACCATCTGGATGCACCAGGCACTCGACGCGCTGTGGCTGCTCAACGGCGCGATCTTCGTGGTGCTGCTGATCGTCACCGGCCACTGGGCGCGGATCGTGCCCACGGACCCGCACGTGTTCCAGCACGCCCTGTCCGCCGGCATTCAGTACCTGTCCCTGGACTGGCCCACGGAGAACGGCTGGGTGCACTACAACGCGCTGCAGATGCTCTCCTACGCGCTGGTGGTGTTCGTGGCTGCCCCGCTCGCCGCCCTCACGGGCTGGCGCATGTCCTCGTGGTTCCCCACGGAGGCCAAGGGGCTGAACAAGGCGTTCCCCATGGAGGCGGCCCGCAAGGTGCACTTCCCGGTGATGGTCTTCTTCGTGGCGTTCATCCTGGTGCACGTGTTCCTCGTGGCCTTCACGGGCCTGCTGACGAACCTGAACCACATGTACACCTCGCGCGGCGGGGCGACCGACGCGTGGGGCCTCGTGGTCTTCCTCGTGAGCGTGGCGGTCACCGCCGCCGCGTGGTTCTTCCTGAAGCCCGCCTTCACGGCCCCCGTGGCCTCCCGGTTCGGCACCGTGGGCCGCTGAGTCGTCGTGTGGTCCACCAGATGGTCGTGGCGAAGAAAATAGTTGCACGTCCGACTATTGCCCCTTAGTGTGATCCGGAACACAGCGACGTCGCCCGTCGCGGTGCCCCCGCACCCTAGGTGTACCCGGTCAGGACGTTGGTGGCACGAGGGAGCTTGAACAAAGGAGAACCTCCGGGTGGGATGTGGCTTGTCTAAGGCCCACATCACAAACCCAGAGGTTCTCATGTCCCACGGTAGCGCCCGCCTGACCGTTCACGGCCGTCGACTCATCGTCCAACGCCACCAAGCCGGATGGGCTCAAGCCCACATCGCCGCCGCGATGGGGGTCTCACGAAAATGCGTGAAGACCTGGATCGACCGGTACGCGTGCGAGGGCGATGCAGGCCTGGCCACGCGTTCCTCCCGCCCCCACACCAGCCCCACGAGATCTTCTGCAGCCACGGAGCAGGCGGTGCTCGCCGCTCGCGCCGAGCACCGGTACGGGCAGGACCGTCTTGCCCCGCTCACCGGGGTTCCAGCACGCACGATCGGCAGGATCCTGCGTCGTCATCACGTGCCCCGCCTGGCCGCATGCGACCCGATCACCGGGGAGGTGATCCGTTCTTCGAAGACGACCACGCGCCGGTACGAACGAGACCGGCCCGGGGAACTGGTCCACGTGGACGTGAAGAAGCTGGGCAAGATCCCCGAGGGCGGGGGCTGGAGAGCACGAGGACGCGCGGCGACCGAGGCTGAGAAAGGCCGGCGCCCCAAGATCGGATACGACTACGTGCACGCGATGGTCGATGACCATTCCCGCCTGGCCTACGCCGAGGTCCTGGCCGACGAGACCGGGCAGACGTGCGCGGGATTCCTGCAGCGGGCCGCGGCGTACTTCGCCTCTCGGGGGATCACGAGGATCGAGCGTGTCATCACGGACAACGCGTTCGCGTATCGCCATAGTGCAGCGTTCCGGGCCGCGGTGGCCGGGCTCGGGGCCAGGCAGAAGTTCATCCGCCCGCACTGCCCGTGGCAGAACGGCAAGGTCGAGCGGTTCAACCGGACGCTGGCGATCGAGTGGGCCTACCGGCAGGTGTTCACCTCCAGTGCTCACCGACAGGACGCGCTTGCCCCGTGGTTGGAGTACTACAACACTGAGCGGGGTCACGCCGCGCTCGGAGGACACCCGCCCATGAACCGGGTGCCACCAACCTCATGACCGGGTACACCTAGGGCGTGTCTGACAATGCCTTCGACCACGCGAGCACAGCATTCAGGACCACAGCGGCCCTGTAGATGATCGCGTACTTGTCATACCGGGTCGCCAGACCCCGCCACTGCTTCAGGTGAGCGTACTGACGCTCGATGACGTTGCGGCCCTTGTAGGCGTCCGCGTCGAGGCCGACGGGGCGCCCGCCGCGGGCACCGCGCCGTCTGCGGTGGCCCTGCTGGTCGGCTGGTTCGGGGATGACCGCTTTGATCCCACGGGCGCGTAGGTGGGTGCGGATCGCCCGGGAGGAGTACGCCTTGTCGCCCAGCACGGCCTCGGGGCGGGTCCGGGGCCGCCCTACTGGCCGGGTCACGCGCAGCTGCTCCAAAAGAGGAAGCAGCATCGGGGAGTCCCCTGCCTGGCCGGGGGTGATCAGGCTGACCAGCGGCAGCCCGGTCCCATCGACGAGCTGATGGATCTTCGTGCTCAGCCCGCCACGGGAGCGCCCGATGCCGTGATCGGCCGGCTCCTCACGCGGATTCTTGTAGTTCGATCCATCCCCCTGTGTGGCGGGTGATGTTCGTCGCGTGCTGGTGGGCGCGGGCGATCGTGGAGTCCACCGAGACCGACCAATCGATCAGGCCTTCGGCGTCAGCGGCGGCGGTCAGCGTGGCCAGCACCGTGTCCCAGGTGCCTTTTTCGGCCAAGCGCCGATGCCAGGTCCACACGGTCTGCCAGGGCCCGTAGACCTCGGGCAGATCCCTCCAAGCGATTCCGCACCGGTACCGGTAGATGATCGCCTCCACCATGGTGCGGGCGTCGGCGAACGGCCTGCCGGCGCGGCCGGTCCGGGTCGGGAGCATCGGGGCGATCAACTCCCATTGGGTGTCAGAGAGCATCTGGAACCGGGACATGTCCCCAGGGTCTCAGCTGACTCGTGCATCTATTCTCAGACACGCCCTAGTTGCGCGGACCTCCTGGGATCGGGCCATGGTGCCGGCCGCTTGCCGGGCGGCACCCCGACAAGGGTACACGTTATGCTGTACCGTTCTAGGCATGAGCACCACGACCCTCACTCATGTCTCGGCGTTGTCCCGACTGGGCCATGCCCTCTCTGATGACACCCGGACCCGGATCCTGCTGGCCCTGCGTGATGGGCCGGCCCGCCCGTCGGCGCTGGCCGGGGAGCTGGGGGTGTCCAAGCAGGTGATGTCCAACCAGTTGGCCTGCCTGCGCGGCTGCGGGCTGGTGACCACTACCGCCGAGGGCCGCAACGTCTGGTACGCCCTGGCCGACCCCCGGCTGGGCCAGACCCTTGGGGAGCTGCTGGAGTTGACGCTGACCATCGACCCGGATTGCTGCTCCGCTGCGGGATGCACCTGCGCATGAGCACCCTCACGCTGAGCTCCAAGCCCCTCACGGACGACCGCCGTGCGGTCCTGCACCGCCGGATCCGCTGGATCGTGGCCGGAACCATCACCTACAACGTGATCGAGGCGGCCATCGCCCTGGCCGCCGGCACCGTGGCCTCGTCCTCCGCGTTGATCGGCTTCGGCTTGGACTCCATCGTGGAGGTCCTCTCCGCCGCCGCGGTGGCCTGGCAGTTCGCCACCCCGGACCCGCACCGCCGGGAGAAGGTGGCGCTGCGCCTGATCGCCTTCTCCTTCTTCGGCTTGGCCGCCTTCATCACCGTCGACGCCGTGCGCACCCTGTTCGGGGCCGGGCAACCGGAGCATTCCACGGTGGGGATCGTGCTGGCCGCCGTGAGCTTGGCCATCATGCCGTTCGTGTCCTGGTTCGAGCGGCGCACTGGCCGCGAACTCGGGTCCGCCTCCGCGGTGGCCGACTCCAAACAGACCCTGATCTGCACCTACCTCTCGGCGGTCCTGCTGGTGGGCCTGGTCCTCAACAGCACCCTGGGCTGGACCTGGGCCGACCCAGTCGCGGCCCTGGTGATCGCCGCCGTCGCCCTCAAGGAAGGGGTGGAGGCCTGGCGCGGGGATGCCTGCTGCACCCCCGCCTCCGCGCTGATCGCCGGGGACCAGAACGAGAAGGACGGCGATGGCTGCGGGGCGGATTGCGCCTGCTGTGCGCATTCAGCGTGCCTTCAGTATCGCCGGACAGGATGGTGACGTTCAGCTGATGATTCATCGAGTGGAAGAGACCCTGGTATGAGCGGACACGATCATTCCCATGCTCTTCCGGCGGCGGGCCGGCGGGGCCGGCTGGCCGTGGTCTTCTCCATCACCGCGACGATCATGGTCGCCGAGGTCATCGGCGCGCTGGCTTCGGGCAGTCTGGCCCTGCTGGCCGACGCCGGGCACATGTTTACTGACTCAGCCGGGTTGCTGATCGCCCTGACCGCCACGACCCTGGCGCTGCGCCCGGCCACGGACAAGCGCACCTGGGGGTACAAGCGCGCCGAGATCATCGCCGCGGCCGCGCAGGCCGCGGTGCTGCTGGCCGTGGGCGGCTTCGTAGCCGTGGAGGGCGTACGCCGGCTCATCGAACCCCCCGAGGTCGAATCCACCGCGATGCTCTGGTTCGGGGTGATCGGTTTGGCTGGCAACCTCATCGGTCTGGCGATCCTGGCCTCTTCCCGAGGTGAGAACCTGAACATGAAGGCCGCGTTCCTGGAGGTACTCAACGACGCCCTGGGATCGGTCGCAGTGATCGTTTCGGCGATCGTGATCGCCACCACCGGCTGGAATCGCGCCGATGCGGTGGTGTCCCTGTTGATCGCCGCACTGATCGTGCCCAGAGCCCTGATCCTGCTTCGCGACACCATCGACGTACTCATGGAGACCACCCCCAAGGGCTTGGACCTGGAGGCGGTCCGCATCCGGCTATCGGAGCTGCCGCACGTGCTGGAGGTCCATGACCTGCACGCTTCACGCATCGACTCCGACACCCCCGTGCTCTCCGCGCACGTCACCGTGCACAACGGCTGCCTGACCGCCGCGCACCTGGGCACTGTGCTGACCGACCTGCAACGGTGCGTGGCCCAGGATTTCCAAGTACCCATCGAACACTCCACCTTCCAAATCGAACCGGCCACCCACCCCCACACTGAGACCCTCCACCCCTGACCCACCCCTGCATCCCAGCCCCAGCTCATTCCCACCCCGACGGCACGGTGCCGTCGCCACCGACCGAAACGGATCCCTTCGTGAGCACACCGACCCGCAATCCGACCCCCTCTGATCCGTCAACACCGGGCACCACATCCCGCAAGGCCAAGACCATCGTCTGGGTCGTACTGGCCGCTGTGGTGCTGGCCGGGCTGATCGTCGGAGTGGTGGCCGCCAGCGGCCCCCGCGACGCCGCCCCCCAGGGCTCCGGGCAAACTGCCTCCTCCGAGACCGGGCAGAGCGCCCCCTCGGAGGCCACGCCGGTGATGCGCCCAGACAGCCGGGTACTGTCCAAGGCCCCGAACGAGCAGGCCGTGCTGGTGGAGTTCCTGGACTTCGAGTGCGAGGGCTGCAAGGCCGCCTACCCGGTCGTGGAAGAACTGCGCGCCGAGTACGCCGACACGGTGACCTTTGTGCACCGCTACTTCCCGCTGCCCGGACATCCCAACTCGATGACCGCCGCCGTAGCCGTGGAAGCCGCCGGCCAGCAGGGACAGTACGAGGCGATGTATCAGCAGATGTTCGACACCCAGGAGCAGTGGAGCCATACCACTGAGGACCGGAGCCCGGTGTTCCGCGGTTACGCCGAGGATCTCGGCCTGGACATGGCCGCCTACGATGCCGCGGTGGCTGACCCGGCCACCCGCGACCGCATCGAGGCCGACGTGGCCGACGGGACCGCGCTGGGCGTGCAGGGCACCCCGACCTTCTTCCTGGACGGACAGATGCTCACTCTGAACACCCTCGAGCAGTTCCGCGCCGAGGTCGACGCCGCCGCCACGACGGACTGACCGGGCCCATGAGTGTCCCCGACACCGACACCAATTCACCCGTGACGATCCCCACGACCACCACCGACCGCCCTGCCGGTACCGGGCAGGCCTCCGACGTAGCGGGGATACCGACTGTCGCCCGGCACCGTCCGTTCGGCCTGGTGCTGTTGATCACCGGGGTGGTCGGCTGGGTGGCCTCGGCGATCCTGGTGCTCGAACGCCTGGAGCTGTACGAGGATGCCGGGTACATCACCAGCTGTGACATCAACCCCTGGGTGTCTTGCGGGAAGGTGATGGGGACCTGGCAGTCCGAGCTGTTCGGCTTCCCCAACCCGTTGATCGGCATCGTGGCGTTCGCCGTGGTCATCACCACCGCCATGGTGACCCTCTCCGGGGCGAGCCCCGGGCGCTGGTACTGGGCCGGCCTGCAGGCCGGGGTCACCGCCGGCACGGTGTTCACCATCTGGCTGTGGTCCCAGGCGTTGTTCGAGATCCACATCCTGTGCCTGTACTGCATGATCGTGTGGGCGGCGATGATCCCGCTGTTCATCCTGCTCACCGTGCGCAACCTCGCCCACGGCGTGATCCCCGCGCACGCCGCGGTGGTGCGGTTCTCCGCCGGCTGGGCCGGAACCCTGGTGGCCATCGCCTATGTGGCCGTGGCCGCCTCGGTGTTCTGGACCTTCTTCCCGGCCCTCACCGGTTACTGACACACCAGCCGCACTACGGCCCGCCCACGCGCCCGCAACGAGGAGAAACCACACCATGGCCGAGACCGACGTGCTAGTGATCGGCGCCCGCCAAGCAGGGCTGGCGCTCGGGCACTACCTGAGGCGTGAGGAGCCGAGCTGTCGGCAAAGCCGGACACAGGTTGGGAAACCGAGAAGGGCAGGCAGTAGGTTCCTTGTCCAACAGGCCCTCTACCGCCACGTCGCGACAACCGGGCAGCTCCGTGAGGATGGAGGCAAGGTCCTCGCCCGGAAAGGAAGTACATGATCGGCTGGCTGGAGCGGTGGCAGATTCCCTTGTACCTGGTTGCCCTGGGAGCCGGTGCCGCTTGCGGAAGCGGCATAACCGAACCGACACCGTGTCCACGATCAAGGGCCAAGGCCCCACTCCTACTCCGGCCTCATCTGACCCCGCTCCGGCACCACCACCGCGGCCGAAGTCGCCGACGTTTGATCGCCTCGATGAAGGGAAATTCGCTATGCCGCCGATCGACCAGTGGGTCACGTTCGAACCCCTCACCGGCTCACCCGTCGGCATCGCCGCTCTGCTGTTCGCGGCACTGTATCTGCGAGGAGCGATCTGGATGTGGCGAAACAGGCGCCGTTGGGCGATCGCCCGCACAGCATCGTTCCTGATCGGGTGCGCCCTGATCTTCGCTATCACGATGTTCGGTGTGAACCGTCTCGCGACGGAATCCATCACAGCGCTGGTGTTCCAGCAGATCACCCTGCTGACCGTCGTTCCGCCGCTCCTCATCGCAGGGTCACCCGGGCTGCTGCTCCTGCGCAGCACACCGCACACCGGCCTCGGGCGTCTCGTGCTCCGTGCCGCGCACGGGGGACTGCGCTCACGATTCTGGAGCGCCGCACTGCACCCTGTGGTCGCCATCGTCATTGCGATACTGCTGTACCCGGTCCTCTACCTGACCGACGCGATCAGCGTCATCATGCGCATCCCCTTCGGCCAGGACGCCTTGCTCTTCGTCATCCTCGTCCTCGGCATCGTCTCGGCAACACCGCTATGGTCCTCCGATCCGCTACCGCGCCAACCCTCCTTCGCCGCACGATTCGTCGATATCGCCGTCGAGATCCAGATCCACGCCATTTTCGGCCTGATCCTGCTCCGTACCGCCACACCGCTGTTCAGCGCATACGCCACCCCCACAGGCAGCCATGACCCCGTCATCGACCAGGCGATCGCCGGCACGCTGGTATGGACCTACGCGGAGCTGCCGATGTTCGTAGTGCTCATCGTCTGCCTGTCCCGCTGGCGAGCCCGCGACGTGCGCACCTCGAGACAGCGACAGAAAGCCGAGGACGCCGAACTCGACTCTTACAACGAGTACCTCGCCAGCCTCTCCCGAAGACGGAACGAGAGCTAGGGCATGTCTGACAATCGTTTGGACCACGCGAGCACAGCGTTCAACACCACGGCGGCCCGGTAGACGATCGCGTACTTGTCGTACCGGGTCGCCAGGCCCCGCCATTGCTTCAGGTGCGCGTACTGGCGCTCGATCACGTTCCGGCCCTTGTAAGCCTGCGAGTCCAGGCCCACGGGACGGCCACCGGCCGAGCCGCGGCGCCTGCGGTGGCCCTGCTGATCCGCCGGCTCGGGGATCACGGCTTTGATCCGGCGGGCACGCAGGTGGGTGCGGATCGCCCGGGAGGAGTACGCCTTGTCGCCCAGCACCGCCTCGGGGCGGGTCCGGGGCCGCCCTACCGGCCGTGCCACGCGCAGCCGCCCCAGCAGCGGCAGCAGCATCGGGGAGTCCCCGGCTTGGCCGGGGGTGATCAGGCTGACCAGCGGCAGCCCGGTCCCATCGACGAGCTGATGGATCTTCGTGCTCAGCCCGCCACGGGAGCGCCCGATGCCGTGATCGGCCGGCTCCTCACGCGGATTCTTGTAGTTCGATCCATCCCCCTGTGTGGCGGGTGATGTTCGTCGCGTGCTGATGCGCGCGGGCGATCGTGGAGTCCACCGAGACCGACCAATCGATCAGGCCTTCGGCGTCAGCGGCGGCGGTCAGCGTGGCCAGCACCGTGTCCCAGGTGCCTTCTTCAGCCAAGCGCCGATGCCAGGTCCACACGGTCTGCCAGGGCCCGTAGACCTCGGGCAGATCCCTCCAAGCGATTCCGCACCTGTATCGGTAGATGATCGCCTCCACCATGGTGCGGGCGTCGGCGAACGGCCTGCCGGCGCGGCCGGTCCGGGTCGGGAGCATCGGGGCGATCAACTCCCATTGGGCATCGGAGAGCATCTGGAAGCGGGACATGCCTTCCAGGGTGTCAGCTGGCCCCCTGGATCCATTCTCAGACACGCCCTAGGAGCGTCCCCATGGCCGAGTCTCTCGCCCCGCCCGCGGCCCCCGTCGCCGAAGCCCCCGTCACCCCCGTCCAGCGCCGCCGAGCGTTCGTCGGCGCCATCGCTGGCCACCTCATCGAGTGGTACGACTACGGCGTCTACGGCTTCCTCGCCGTCTACGTGGCCGCCAACTTCTTCAAGAGTGAGGACCCAACGGTCGGCATCCTGGCCGCCTTCGCCGTCTTCGCGCTCAGCTTCTTCGTCCGTCCGCTCGGCGGCCTGTTCTTCGGGCCCCTCGCGGACCGGATCGGCCGCCGCAAGACCCTCATGCTCGTGCTCGGGCTGATGTGCAGCGCCACGGCCGTGATCGGCATGCTGCCCACCTACGCGACCATCGGCGTCGCGGCCCCGGCCCTGCTCATGCGCCTGGTCCAGGGCTTCTCCGCCGGCGGCGAGGTGTCCACCATCTCGGCGTTCGTGGCCGAGTACGCCGTCAAGGGCCGGCGCGGCTTCGCGACCTCCTTCCTCATGGTCACCGCCGCCGTGGGCCTGCTGCTGGGCGGCGTCGTCGCCAACGGCCTGGGCGCGATCATCGGCACCGAGGCCATGGCCGCGTGGGGCTGGCGCCTGCCGTTCCTGCTGGCCGGCGTGCTGGGCGCGGTGGCGGTGTTCATCCGCATGAAGCTCGAGGACAGCCCTGAGTTCCAGCGCCTGCACACCGAGGGCCGCACCTCGAAGGCCCCGCTGCGCGAGACCCTGCGTCACCAGCGGCAGCTCTTCCTCATGGGCGCGGTCATCACACTGCTGGGTTCCACGTTCTACCTCGTGCTGACCTACCTGACCACCTACATGAAGACCATCCTGGAGGTCGAGCCGGGCGCCATCTTCTGGCTGGTCCTGCTGACGGGCGTCACCGCCGCGGCGTTCATGCCGGTCGGCGGCGCGATCTCGGACCGCATGGGCGACCGCCGCCCCATGCTCGCGATCGGCGCCCTGCTGGTCTCCGGCGCCGTGGTCTGGTTCTTCCTCACCGCGCCCGGCACAGAGGGCTCCCTGCCCCTCGTCCCCTCGCTGCTGGCCCTCGGCGTCACCACCGGCCTGTACTGCGGCATCCCGTACGCCACCATGACCGAGCTCATGCCGGCCCACGTCCGCTCCACCGGCGTCGCCCTGGGATACAACGTGCCGGTGGCCCTCTTCGGCGGCTCGGCCCCGTTCATCGCCACCTGGCTGATCAAGCAGACCGGAGACGTCGCCTCCCCGATGTACTTCTTCCTCGCCACCGCGGCCGTGTCCCTGCTCGGCGTGGCGATGCTGCGCCCGGCCGACCTGCTCGGCCACGAGGACGTACCGGTGACCGGCTCGCTGGACGCGGTGGGCGCCCCCGTGCGCCCGGTACTTTCGAACGTGACTTCGGGGGAATGAGCGCTTTCGAACGTGAGATAGGCCCTATCTCACGTTCGAAAGCGCTCGGGCGTGCGGGGCGTCAGCCCCGGGCCGCGCGGAAGGTGACCTGCACCTGGACCATCGGCTTGTCCGCCACGGGGCCGCCGTCGGCGCCGACCGGCACGAGGTCCACGTCCACGAGGCGCAACGACCGGCCGGCGTGCCGCACCCGCGTGAGGGCGACCATCTCGCCGTGGCCCGGGCGGACGAACACCACGCGCACGCCCTGGACGTCGTAGCGCTCGCGGTCCGGCATGGCCGCCTGCGCGGCCGTGACCGCCCGCAGGGTCATGGCCCCGCCGTGCACCGCACCGGAGGGGTTGGCCAGTTCGGGCTTGGGGGCGAAGCGGGCGCCCGGGGTCGCCGCGGCGGCGACCCCGGGGCGCACGTCCCGCTCGGCCGGAGCCAACGACGCCGGGCGGGCGGCCAGCAGCACCGGCAAGGGCACGCGGGTCTCGGCTCCGCGGGGCAGCCGTCCGGCCGCAACGAACTCGGCCATCCGCTCCGGTGCTCCGGCGGGCACCGACTGGAACCAGCCGGTCGCCTCGACCACGCGCCGTCCGTCGGCGTCCTCGAGCCAGGCCCGGGCCACGCCACCCCCCGCATCCCAGCTCAGCGGGCGGGTCCAGCACTCCAGCAGCGGGCCGTCGTCGTCCCCGGCCGTGACGGCCGCGGCGTCGAAGGCGGGCAGCGGGCCGAGCACGTTGACCTGCAGCTCGGTGGTGACCACGGCCTCGATGTCCCGGGCCGCGTGGTGCACGGCCACCGCGGTGGCGTTGTCCATGATCACGGTGGCCGCCGCGCCAGTGGGCCGCCCGTCCAGGTCGAGGCACCAGGGTCCGACCTCGAACGCTGCCGGGTTGAGGGCGCCGTCCCGCGCGCTCATCATGGCATGACGACGGATGCCGAACAGCTGCTCCGCGCGTCCGGAGGCGTGGGAGCGGGGGCCGGTGGGCGAGTCCGCGGTGGGGCTGGTGGTGGTCTGCACGGGCAGAACGCTAGCCCACGGCCCGGCGGTGACACGGCAGATCATTGGATGTCCTATTATCGTGGTGACGACAGTCACACCATGACCCGGACACCGTGCGCCTGTGCGCCATGGCCAAGCTCGTGGCCACCGAGTCCGGCTACGAGGCCGCCGACACCGCCCTGCAGCTGCACGGCGGCTACGGCTACCTGCACGAGTACGGCGTGGAGAAGCTCGTCCGGGACCTGCGTGTGCACCGGATCCTCGAGGGCTCGAACGAGATCATGCGCCTGATCGTGGGCCGCGGCCTGATCGGCTGAGACCGGGGGCCCGCCCGGTCGCCCCCCACAGCACGGCGCCCCGCGGTCACCACACGTGACCACGGGGCGCCGTCCGTCGGGGCGGGCTCAGCCGAGCTGCAGCGGGTCCACCCCGGACACGGGCTCGAAGTGCCTGGCCACGTCCTCGGCCGAGACGTCCTCGAGCCGGGCCGGACTCCACGTCGGTTCCTTGTCCTTGTCCACGAGCAGCGCGCGGATGCCCTCGGCCATGTCCGGCTCGCGCATCAGGTGGGTGCCGATCGTGAACTCCTGGCGCAGCGCGTCGGCCACGGTCAGGTCCGCCCCGCGCGCGGCCAACCGGCGCTGGGCCTCATGGGCCACGGCGACGGCGGTCGGCGACTTGGTGCGGATGGCCTCGGCGGCCTTCCCCGCGGCCTCGGCGTGCTCCCCGCCCGCGGCGGCGCGCTCGTCCAGGGTGGCGAGGACCTCGGCGGCCGTCTCCCGGCCGTAGGCGTCCTCGATCCACTCGCGGCCGGCCACGAGGGCGGAGGCGGGCCGCTCGCCCTCGGCCACGGCGAAGCGAGCGAGCACCTCATCGGCGGCGGCGAAGGCGGCCTCATCGCGCGTGCCCGCGCCCTCGGCCGGGGCGAGGGCACCGAGTGCCCCGGCGAGCGCCTGCTCGAGCTCGTCCAGCCGGGCGGACTCCACGAAGACGTCCGCCAGGCCCAGGGCCACCGCGTCGGACCCGGAGGCGTGCGCCGAGGTCGCGGCCAGGTGCCGGCCGGCCTGGAAGGGGGAGCGGGCCAGGTGGAACGAGCCGCCGACGTCGGGGGTGAACCCGATCGCCGTCTCGGGCATGCCGGCGCGGGTGCGCTCGGTGGCCACGCGGTGGGAGCCGTGCACGGACACGCCCATGCCGCCGCCCAGGACGATGCCGTCCATGAAGGCCACGTACGGCTTGGGGTAGGTGGCGATGCGCTCGTTCATCGCGTACTCGTCGCGGAAGAACTGCTCGGCCTCCGCGAACCGCCCGGCCAGGAGGGAGGCGCGCAGGGAGACGACGTCGCCGCCGGCGCACAGCCCCTTCTCGCCGGCACCGCGGATCAGCACGCCGCGCACGGCGGGGTCCGCGGCCCAGTCGGTCAGGGCTGCGTCGATCGTCTGGACCATGTCCTGCGTCAGCGCGTTCAGGGCGCGCGGACGGTTCAGCGTGATGCGGCCGAGGCCGTCGCGGACCTCGAGGAGCACATCGCCCGCCGCGCCCTCCCGTGCGGCCGCGGGGGCCGTCGTCGCGGTGGTCTGCGCGTCGCTCATCGGTGCTGCCACCCCGCCTCGCGCTTGGACACGAACGCGTCCATGCCCTCCTTCTGGTCCGCGGTGGAGAAGCCGGCGTGAAACACGCGACGCTCGAACGCGATGCCCTGGGCGAGCGTGGTCTCGAAGGCCGCGTTGACGGCCTCCTTGGCCATCTGCGCGGTGGGCTTGGACTTGGACGCGATGGTCGCGGCGACCTCGAGGGCCTCGGCGACGACCGCGTCGTCGGCCACCACGCGGCTGACGAGGCCGATCCGTTCCGCCTCCTCCGCCCCGACCATGCGGCCGGTGAGGATCATGTCCATCGCCTTGGCCTTCCCGACGGCGCGGGTCAGGCGCTGCGAGCCGCCCATGCCGGGGATGACGCCGAGATTGATCTCCGGCTGGCCGAACTTCGCGCCCTCGCCGGCGATCAGCACGTCCGCCATCATCGCGAGCTCGCAGCCGCCGCCGAGCGCGTAGCCGGTCACGGCCGCGACGATCGGCGTGCGCGCCCGGGTCAGGCCCTCCCACCCGGCGAACCAGTCGGCCGCGTACATCTCCGAGAAGTCCTTGGCGGCCATCTCCTTGATGTCCGCGCCGGCCGCGAAGGCCTTGGGCGATCCGGAGAGGACGATCGCGCCCACCGCGGGGTCGACGTCGGCCTCCTGCACGGCCGCGACGACGGCCTTCATGGTGGCCTCGTCCAACGCGTTGAGCGCCTTCGGCCGGTTGAGGCGCACATGCGCCACGCGGCCCTCGCGCTCGACGACGATCGGCGACGCGGCGCCGTCGGGGGTGGTCTGCTCGGTCATGCCTGATTCTCCTCGGTGTGTGCTGCCCGGATGTCCTCGATGATGCCGGAGAAGTCGCGCCCGGCTCCATCCCCGGCCGCGTACTCGGCGTACTTGGCCTGCGCGAGGCGGCCCATGTCCGCCGCCACGCCCTGCTGGTCCAGGGCCTGCAGGGCGAGGCCGAGGTCCTTGGACATGAGGGCGCCGGCGAAGCCCGGCCGGTAGTCGCGGTTCGCGGGGGAGCCCGGCACCGGGCCGGGCACGGGGCAGTTGGTGGTGAGCGCCCAGCACTGCCCGGAGGCCTGGCTCATCACGTCGTAGAGGGCCTGGTGGTCCAGGCCGAGGCGCTCGCCGAGCACGAAGGCCTCGGCCACGGCGATCTGCGTGACGCCCAGGACCATGTTGTTGCAGATCTTCGCCGCCTGGCCCAGCCCGGACCCGCCGCAGTGCACGATCCGCCCGCCCATCACCTCGAGCAGCGGCAGCACCTCGGCGTACACGTCGTCGTCGGCGCCGACCATGAACGCGAGCGTCCCGGCCTCGGCGCCCACCTGGCCGCCCGAGACGGGCGCGTCGGCGGCCCGCATGCCCGCGGCCACGGCCGCCTCGGCGGCCTCGCGGGCCTCCGCCACGTCGATCGTGGAGCAGTCCAGGAACACGGTGCCCGGGCGGGCGGCGCCGAGCAGCCCCGGCGCGTCGCCCCGGCCCCGGTACACGTCCAGCACGAGGCGCCCGTGGGGCAGCATGGTGAGCACGACGTCGGCCTCGGCGGCCGCCGCGGCGGTGTCCGAGACGGTCTCGACGCCGGCCGCGCGGGCCTTCTCGAGCGCTGCGGGGACGAGGTCGAAGCCGAGCACGCGGTGGCCCGCGGCGGCGAGGTTGGCGGCCATGGGGCCGCCCATGTGGCCGAGGCCGAGGAACAGGACGGTGGTCATGGGGATCCTCCGGGTCGGGGTGGGTGCGTGAGGGGCGGGTCAGGACCCGGCGGGCATCACGAAGCTGGCGCCCTCGCGGTTGCCCGAGGGCCAGCGCGTGGTGATCGTCTTGGTCTTGGTGTAGAACTTCAGCCCGTCCGTGCCGTGCTGGTTGAGGTCGCCGAAGCCGGACGCCTTCCAGCCGCCGAACGTGTAGTACGCGATCGGCACGGGGATCGGCACGTTCACGCCGACCATGCCGACCTCCACGCGGGTGGTGAAGTCGCGGGCCGTGTCTCCGTCGCGGGTGAAGATGGCCACGCCGTTGCCGTACTCGTGCTCGTTCGGCAGGGCGAGGGCGTCCTCGTAGTCCTTCGCGCGGACCACGCAGAGCACGGGGCCGAAGATCTCCTCGCGGTAGATCCGCATGTCCGGGCTCACGCGGTCGAACAGGGTGGCGCCCACGTAGAAGCCGTCCTCGTGGCCCTCGACGACGACGCCGCGGCCGTCCTCGACCAGCTCGGCGCCCTCCTCGACACCCGAGGCGATGCACTCCTCGATGCGGCGCTGCGCGTCCTTCGAGACGACGGGCCCGAAGTCCGAGGACTCCTCCAGCGACGGACCGACCCTCAGGCCCTCCATGCGCTCGCGGAGCAGGGCCACGAGGCGGTCGGCGGTCTCCTCCCCGACGGGGACGGCCACGGACAGGGCCATGCAGCGCTCGCCGGCGGAGCCGAACGCGGCGCCGATCAGGGCGTCCGCGGCCATCTCGAGGTCCGCGTCCGGCATGATCACGGCATGGTTCTTGGCCCCGCCGAAGCACTGGGCGCGCTTGCCCATGCGGGCGGCGTGCTCGTAGATGGACTGGGCGATCGGGGTGGAGCCCACGAAGCCCACGGCCTTCACGCGCGGCTCCTCGATGAGGGTGTCCACCGCGAGCTTGTCCCCGTGCACCACGTTGAGGGTGCCCTCGGGCATGCCGGCCTCGAGGGCCAGCTCGGCCAGGCGCACCGGCACGGAGGGGTCGCGCTCGGAGGGCTTGAGGATGAACGCGTTGCCCGCGGCCAGCGCGATGCCGGCCTTCCACAGGGGGATCATCGCGGGGAAGTTGAAGGGGGTGATGCCCACGACCACGCCGAGGGGCTGGCGGATGGAGTGCACGTCCACGCCGCGGCCGACCTCGGAGGAGAACTCGCCCTTGAGCAGGTGCGGCGCGCCGGCGGCGAACTCGACCACCTCGACGCCGCGCTGGATGTCGCCGCGGGCGTCCGGGACGGTCTTGCCGTGCTCCTGGGCCAGGGTCTGGGCCAGCTCGTCCGCGTGCGCGTTGATCAGGTCCACCCAGCGCAGCAGGATGCGGGCGCGGCGCTGCGGGTTGAGGCGGGACCAGGCCTGGAACCCCTGCTCCGCGGAGGCGACGGCGGCCTCCACCTCCTCCTTCGTGGCCAGCGGCACGCGTCCGGCCACCTGCCCGAGGGCCGGGTGGTACACGTCGCCGAAGCGGCCGGACTCGCCGTCGGTGCGGCGTCCGTGCACGAAGTGGGGGATCACGGGGGTGGAGGTCTCGAGGGACATGGTGGCGGCTCCTGAAGCGATGGTCGAGGCGGTGGAGGTCGGTCCCGGGAGCCCGGAGCTGGCGCTGCCGCGGGGCCGTGCGGTGTGATCTGGATGACGTTGCCGCTAATCTATGGCGAGAACGTAGGACATGCAACTATCGAACGCCGGGAGTAATCCCCGGCCCGAGGTGAGGAGCCCTCATGGACCTGAAGAACGCCAGCGCCATCGTCACGGGAGGCGCCTCCGGCCTCGGCCACGCCACGGCGCGCCGGCTCGCGAAGGCGGGCGCCGCCGTCGTGGTGGTGGACCTGCCGGACCGTGAGGGGGAGACCCTCCGCGCCGACGCCGTGGCCTCCCTGGGCGAGCGGGCGCGGTTCGTCCCCGGCGACGTCACCCAGGAGGCGGCGGCGGAGGCCGCCGTCGCCGCGGCCGCCGAGCTCGCGCCCCTGCGCGTCCTGGTCAACTGCGCCGGCGTGGCCACCCCCGGCAAGCTCGTGGGCCGCGAGGGCCCGCTGCCGGCCGAGACGCTGGCGCGCGTCCTCGCGATCAACACCGTGGGCACCGTGAACTTCATGGCCCGTGCCGCGCAGGCGATGCAGGGGCAGGAGCTGTGGGGCGAGGACCGCGGCGTGATCGTCAACACCGCCTCCGTGGCCGCCTACGACGGCCAGATCGGGCAGATCGCCTACGCCGCGTCGAAGGGCGCCGTGGTCTCGATGACCCTCCCTGCCGCGCGCGAGCTCGCCCAGAGCGCGATCCGCGTGGTGACGATCGCGCCGGGCCTGATGGAGACTCCGATGATGGCCGGCCTGCCCGAGGCCGCGCGCGAGGCGCTCGCCACGAAGACCCCGCATCCCGCCCGCCTGGGCCGCCCGGACGACTACGCCCTGCTCGTGGAGCAGATCGTGACCAACCCGTTCCTCAACGGCGAGGTCATCCGCCTCGACGGCGCCGTGCGCCTCGAGCCCCGCTGAGCCGTCCGGCGGGGCTTGGCTGCCCGGGCGGACAACGGGGCGGGCCCGTTCACGAGAAGCGGACGAAGCCGCGCATGCCGCCGTGCGGGACGTCTCGGATCTCCCGGAACCCCAGGGACTCGTAGAAGGCGCGCTGCCTCTCCTCGGCGTCCGTCATGAGGATGTGCTGACGGACGGACGCGAACGGCGCGAACGCCCTGCCGACCAGCTCGGAGGCGATCCCGCGGCGCTGGTGCTCCGGATCGACCAGCACGTCCTGCAGGTACGCGATGGTGTGGCCGTCCGAGATCACGCGGGCCAGGCCCACGAGGCGCTCGTCCCTCCACGCCGTCACCACGTGCGCCGAGCCGGCGAGCCCGCGCATCAGGGAGTCGAGGTCGTCGGTGTAGGCGGACCAGCCGACGGAGTCGTAGAGCGCCCGCACGTCCTTCGCGCCGGGGATCCTGCCGGCGGAGCAGCGGATGTCCGCGGGCGTCCCGCTCATCGGTCCCGCCCGGCCGGGCTCTCCGCGCCGTCCCCGGCCTCGAAGTCCCCCGCCTGTGCGCGGAAGCGGGCGAGGATCTCGTTGAGCTGCGCGACGTCGCCGTCCTCGAAGCCCGTCTGCCCGAACACCTCCGCGTTGAGCGCCTCCGTGGCCTCCGCGGCCACCCTCGTGCCCTCGTCCGTGAGCACCAGCACGAGCGCCCGACGGTCGGACTCGTGCGGCCGGCGCTCCACGAGGCCCGCGGCCTCGAGGCGGTCCACCGCGTTGGTCACGGACGTGGGGTGCACCTGCAGGAGCGCGCTCGCCTTGGACATGAGCAGCCGCTTCTCCCGGGAGAAGTTCAGGAGGGCGAGCAGCTCGTAGCGGGCGAACGTCAGGCCGAACGGCTTGAGCACCGTCTGCGTGCGCGCCAGGAGGATCTGCTGGGCGCGCATGATCGAGGTGACCGCCGCCATCGGGGCCGCGACCTCGCCCCATCCGTGGCGCTCCCAGTTCAGGGCGGCCTCCGCGATGGGGTCCTTGGTCAGGGGCGTGCTGTTGACAGTCATGGATTCCAGCCTAGTCAGCGCTGCAGGTCCAGGTCCTCCTCGCGGTACTCGGCGCCGTAGCCCTCGGGGGCCTCGCCGGTCTCGGACCGGGAGACCTCCGCCTTGCGCAGCTCCACGCGGCGGATCTTGCCCGAGATGGTCTTGGGCAGCTCGAGGAACTCGATGCGGCGGATCCGCTTGTACGGGGGCAGCTGCGTGAGCGTGTACTGCAGGATCGCCCGGGCCGTCTCCGCCGTGGGCTCGTGGCCGGGGGCGAGGGTCACGAACGCCTTGGGCACGGCCAGGCGCACCTCGTCCGGGGTCGGCACGATGGCCGCCTCCATGACGGCCGCGTGCTGCACGAGCACGGACTCGAGCTCGAACGGGGAGACCTTGTAGTCGGAGGACTTGAACACGTCGTCGGCGCGGCCCACATAGGTCAGCACGCCGTTCTCGTCGCGGGAGGCGATGTCGCCGGTGTGGAAGACGCCGTCGCGGAAGACGTCGTCGGTCTTCTCCTGGTTGCCGTAGTAGGACTTCAGCAGGCCCACGGGGCGCGGGTCCAGGCGGAGGCAGATCTCGCCCTCCGCGGCCTCCGCGCCGGTCAGCGGGTCGATGAGGACCACGTCCATGCCGGGCAGGGGGCGGCCCATGGAACCGATGACGACCTTCTGCCCCGGCGTGTTGGCCACCTGGAGGGTGGTCTCGGTCATCCCGAACCCGTCGCGGATCGTGGCGCCCCAGGCCTTCTGGACCTGGTCGATGACCTCGGCGTTCAGGGGCTCGCCGGCGGAGATCGCCTTCGTCGGCGGGGTGGCCAGCTGGGTCATGTCCGCCTTGATCAGCATGCGCCACACGGTGGGCGGGGCGCAGAAGCTCGTGACCCCGTAGCGGGCCATGTTCTCCATGAGGGAGGCGGGGTCGAACTTGCGGGCGTTGTGCACGAAGATCGTGGCCTCCGCGATCCACGGGGCGAAGAAGTTGGACCACGCGTGCTTGGCCCACCCCGGCGAGGCCACGTTCAGGTGCACGTCGCCGGGCTCGAGGCCGATCCAGTACACCGTGGTCAGGTGGCCCACGGGGTAGGAGGTGTGGGTGTGCTCCACGAGCTTGGGCTTCGAGGTGGTGCCGGACGTGAAGTAGAACAGCAGCGTCTCCTCGGCCGGTGTCGGCTCGTCCGGGGTCAGCTCCGAGGAGGAGGCGGCGGCGTCGTCGTAGGAGAGCACCGTGTGGCCGGCGACTCGAGGGGCCGTGCGGTCCGCACCCTCGGCGAAGACGCCGGGGACGTGCACGAGGCGCAGGCCCTCGCCCACCCCCGCGAACTTGGCGAGGTCCTCGGCGCCGGCCACGGCCCACGAGGCCTCGGCGCGCTCGACGCGGTCCTCGAGGTCGGCCGACGTCATCTGCGTGGTGGTGGGGATCATGACGACGCGCAGCTTGATGCACGCGAGCATGAACTCCCACAGCTCCACCTGGTTGTTCAGCATGAGGATCAGGCGCTCGCCACGGCGCAGGCCCTGCTCGGTGAGCCAGGTGGCCACGCGGTTCGAGGCGGCGGAGAGCTCCGCGAAGGTCCGCTCGGTGCTGCGCCCGTCGTCCTCCGCGATGATCAGGGCGGGCACGTCCGCGCGGGCGGGGTCCTTCGCCAGCTGGTCGAACCAGTCGAATCCGAAGTTGAAGTGCTCGAAGCGGGGCCACGCGAACTCGGCGCGGGCCCGGTCGTAGTCGGTCTGGCACTCGACGAGGAGGTCGCGGGCGGCGCGGAACGCCGAGGTGACCTCGCTCTGGTCTGTGGTTGCGGGGGCCTGGGGAGTGGTGTCCGGGGTGGTCAAGGGAGTCCTCCTCGTCGGGGCGGGCGGCAGGGGCGCGGGCCGCCCGTGGCCGATGTCCGTTGTGATCTGCAACACTACTCACAGACATGGATAGTCGGAAGTCCTACAGTCGGACTGACGCGAAGACGTCGGCGGCCGCCGGCTCGTGCGTCCGCCGCGCCCGAAGGAGACACCGTTGACCAGCCCCGCCACCCCCTCGCCCTCCGCCCTGCCGCACGTGGACCTGCTCCGTCTGCGGGACGGCCTCGACGAGGCCGAGCGCGCGCGGCTGGAGGCGATCGAGGAGCACCTGCAGACGCAGGTCCGCCCGCGCCTGGCCCCGTACTGGGATGCCGAGGAGTTCCCCTTCGACCTGCTCCCGGGGCTGGCGGAGCTCGGCCTCGGCCGGCTGCTCACGGACGGCTCGTCGGCGCTCTTCCAGCACCTCGTGCACGCGGAGATCGCGCGCGTGGACCTCTCCCTGTCCGCCCTCGTGGGCATCCACAACGAGCTGAACCTCGGGATGATCGTGCAGCTGGGCTCGGACGAGCAGAAGGCCCGCTGGCAGGGGCCGCTCGAGCGGTTCGAGGCGATCGGCGCCTTCTGCCTGACCGAGCCGGAGCACGGCTCGGACATCGCGGGCGGGCTGGAGACGACCGCGACGCGGGAGGGGGACGAGTGGGTCATCCGCGGCGCCAAGCGCTGGATCGGCGCGGGGACCATCGCGCAGGTGGCGCTCGTGTGGGCGCGTGACACGGCCGACGGCGAGATCAAGGGCTTCGTGGTCCCCACGGACACCCCCGGCTACGAGGCCACGAAGATCGCCGGGAAGATGGGCCTGCGCATCATGCAGAACGCGGACATCACGCTGGACGTGCGCCTGCCGCTGGACGCTCAGCTGCCCGGCGCGGCCACCTTCGACGCCACGCGCGACCTCCTGCGGGACTCGCGCATGTGGGTGGGCTGGCAGGGGGTGGGCGTGCAGATGGGCCTGCTCGACGTGCTGCGGGCGTATGCGCTGGAGCGCCGGCAGTTCGGCCGCCCGCTCGCCAAGTTCCAGATGATCCAGTCCCAGATCGCCGAGGTGGCCGGCAACCTGGCGGCGGCCTCCGGGATGATGATGCAGGTGCACCGGCTCAACGAGGCCGGGACGATGGACATGATGCACGCGGCCATGGGCAAGGCCACGTCCACGCGCCTGGCGCGCTCCTCCGCGGCCCTCGCCCGGGACGCCTTCGGCGGCAACGGCCTGCTCAGCGAGTACGAGGTCTCCCGGATGATGGGCGACATCGAGGCCATCTACAGCTACGAGGGCTCCTACGGCATCAACGCGCTGATCGTGGGCCGCGCCCTGACGGGCGTCTCGGCCTTCGTCTGAGCCACGCCTCCCTCAGGTCCCGGACGAGGGGCCGGTGGGCGATCAGCAGGAGCACCGCGGCCACGGGCACCACCACCTCGAAGCCGAGCCAGAGGTACCCCAGGGCGCCCGCCATGCCTCCCAGGAAGAACAGGGCCACGAGTCCGGCCAGGGCGGCGATGCGCCGCGGCTCCCCGACGACCGGGTCCGCGGCGTCCGCGGGACTGCGGTAGAGGGCCTTCCCGATCTCGACGCCGATGTCCGTGACCATGCCCGTGATGTGGGTGGTGCGCACGGGCCACTCGCCGATCCGTGTGATGAGCGCGTTCTGGAGGCCCATGGTGAAGCAGAGGACACCCACCACGACCACGGACCGGTGGGCGTCCTGCAGGCGCTCGGCGAGCAGCCCGAACAGCAGCATCCCCATGCCCTCGAGCAGCAGGATGTTGGCGTAGCGCGAGCGCAGTCCCCGGACCCGCCCCCAGTTGAAGACGAGCGCGCAGGCCACCGCCCCCAGCACGAAGGCCGTCAGCGCGAGTGCTCCCACGGCCACCAGGTCCGGCAGGCCCAGGGCGATCGCGTCCGCCATCGAGGCGACGATGCCGGTCATGTGCGAGGTGTACCGGGCCACGGCGACGAACCCGACGGAGTTGAGGATCCCCGCCACCACCGTGAGGACGCAGGCGAGGTGGAGGTTGCGGCGCACGGTGCGCTCCGTGCTGCACAGGTTGAGCACGTCGTCACCCTAGGTCGCTCTCGCAGAGGACGCGGGCGGGTTGCGCCGCCGGTCGTCGACGCGGCCTGCTCCCGAGCTCCCGTTGCGCACACGGAAGCGGGCGCCGTCACGCCAGCAGGGCCGCGCCCGCTCCGCCCACGGCGACCGCGACGGCGGTGCTCCCCGCGCCGAGCACGAGCGGCCTCGGGCCCACGGCGGCGATCGAGCGCAGGTGCACGTTCAGGCCCAGCGCCACCATGGCGGCGGCCAGCAGCACCTGCTGCAGCACGGCGACGGCGTCCAGGACTCCGGCGGGCAGCACGCCGGTCGCCCGGATTGCGACGGCGGCCAGGAACCCGAGCACGAACCACGGCACGAGCGGTGGCCGGGTGACGCTCGCGGCCGGATCTGCGCCCGGGACGGCGGCGTCCTCGCCCGTGGCCGACCCGGCCGGACGGCGCCGCTCCCACCAGGCCAGGCCCGTCATGACCGGCGCGAGCAGGACGACGCGCGCGAGCTTCACGGTGACCGCCACGGAGAGTGCCGTCGGGCCGACGAGCCCGCCGGCCGCCACCACCTGGGCGACCTCGTGCGTGGACGCGCCGATCCACAGCCCGGCCGCCCGCTCGTCGAGCCCGAGCGCACCGGTGAGCAGCGGCATCAGCGGGATCATGAGCGTCCCGAACAGCACCACGAGGCCGATCGCCGTGGCCGCCATCTCGCGGCGCGCGCGCACCACGGAGTCCGCGCCGGCGACGGCCGCCGCGCCGCAGATCGAGAACCCCGAGGCCACGAGGGCCGTCAGGTCCCACGGCAGCCCCAGAGCGCGCCCCAGCGCCACGGTCGCCGCGAACGTGAGGCCGACGGCGGCCACCACCAGCGCGATCACGCCCGGGCCCAGCGCGAGCACGTCGGCGAGCACCAGCTGCAGCCCGAGCAGGACGATGCCCGCGCGCAGCACCGGCTTCGCCGCGACCGCGATGCCCGGGGCGAGGGTCGCCGGCACGGGGGCGAGGTTCCGCCACGCCAGGCCCACGAGGATGGCGAGCAGCAGCGGGCTGAGCGCGGGCATCCAGGGGCGCGCCGTCGTCGCGATCAGGACACAGACGACGCCGAGCACCGTGCAGACCGCGAGGCCGGGCAGCCAGGCGGCGCGGGCGGGGCCGGCCGTCGGCTGCGGGGCGGACCTGGTGGTGGAGGAGGGTGATGCGCGCACGGGGCCACCCTAGGGGAGGCCGCGCGACACGGCTGCGCCGGTGCGCCCACCCTGAGGTCCGTGCCGCAACGCCCTCGACGTCGCGGCACGGACCTCAGGGTCGGCGAAGGGGACCGGTGTCCGTCAGCGGCGCGGCTTCGGCACGCCGCTGCGGTCGAAGCGGACCACCTGGACGTCGTCGTACGCGCGGCGCTCCGTGCGCACCAGCCGGTACTGGGCGTCCAGGATCGGGAACACGTACATCGGCGTCAGCGTCATCTCGGCCTCCTGGCCGCGGCGCCTCAGGTCGATCTGCAGGTGGCCGTAGTGCATGCCGCCGCCCACGAGCTGGCGCACGCCGTCCACGTCGGCCCAGGTCTCGGGCTCGTGCGTGTTGGCGGTCCACTCCATGTGGGTGTTGAAGCGCACCGGGACGTACTCGCCCGCCGCGTTCTTGGCGTACTGCTCGCCGCGCAGGCCGTCCGCGGCCACGCCCACGTCGTAGGCGTGGAAGCCGCGGCCGTCGCCGTCCGCGTCCACCCACGAGCGCTGGAACATCTCGTCGTGCCCGGAGATGACGACGGCGACGCCGTACTTCTCCAGCAGCGGCGTGTACACGCGCATCGCGACGCCGGACTGGTCGTCCGGGAACTCGTGGTTCGGCGGGGTGCCGTGCACGCCCACGGAGTAGGGCGCGTGGTGGAACTCGACCATGATGATCTGCCCCTTCGCCCGCGCGTCGGCGAGCTGGCGCTCCGCCCAGGCCCACTGGTCGTGGCCGGGGTTGAACACGGGGAGGTCGGCGTCCGCGGCGGTGGTGCCGGGGAAGACCTCCGTGAAGGCCTCCTCGTAGGCGGCCTGGGTGAACGAGCCCTGCGTGTCGGTCGGCATGCGCTCGCCCGTGAGGTTGCGGTCGTCGCCCGAGAACGTCTCGCCGGAGAGCAGGCCCGCGCCCACGGACTCGTCCGGCACGCCGTTCGTGGAGTCCAGCGTGATGATCGTCAGCGGCCCGTGGTCGGTGCGGTAGTAGGAGCCGCGGTACTGCGGGTTCTCCTGGTCCGTGCCGGCGCCGGTGCGCTCGAAGTAGGCGTGGTACTTGTTGCGCGAGCGGACCACGGGGGAGCGGTCCTCGGGGGTGCCGTAGCCGCCGTTGATCGAGGCGAAGGTCTCCCAGTTGCCCAGCGAGGTGATGAGCGGGACGTGCGAGGCGATGTCCGAGAGCTCGCCCGCGAAGTGGCGGAAGAACTCGTCCCAGCCCGGCTGGTAGCCGCCGCCCTGGCCGAGGTCGCCGGCCACGAGCAGCAGGTCCGGGTCCGCGGCCTCGATGTGGCGGACGTTCTCGGTGAGCGCGACGTCCTGGGTCAGGGGGTATTTCAGCGTGAACTGGCCGTAGCGCGTCGTGGAGCCGAAGGTGTGGTGCCACAGCGAGCCCTCGCCCGGGCGGGGCAGCGAGCTCTCGGTGTAGGGGGTGACCTGGTTGAGCTCCCACTCGCGGTTCTCGACGCGCCCGAAGGGCTCGGTCTCGGTGTCCGAGAAGGCGATCACGCGCAGGTCGTGCCAGCCGTTGCCGGCGTCGGCCGTGCGGAACGTGGCGGTGTGGCGCTGCCCGCCCTGGGTGACGGTGTAGGTGTACTCCTTGCCGGGCTCCAGGCCGGTGAGGGAGACGCGGTGCTTCCAGTTCTGCGCGCCCAGCAGCCACGAGCCCTGGGCGAGGCCCTCGATGCTCTGGGCCAGCTCCGCCTCGGTGTAGTCGAGCAGGGGCTGGTGCTCGGGGGCGGAGACACGCGTGCCCGCCGGGCGGGTGCGGCCCTTGCCGTGGTTGTTGCCCAGGCCCGGGCCGGAGACGACGACGGTGCCGGCCACGCCGCGCTCGGAGAACCACACGAGGTCCATCGAGGTGGCGGTGGGCTCCATGAGGTAGGGCAGGACGCGGAAGCCGTCGCCCCCGGCGGGGGCGGCCGAGGCGCCGGCGGCGGTCTTCGCCAGGGCGGCGGGGGCGGCGGTGGACACGGTGCCCGCGACGACGGCGGCGGCCAGGGTGCGCAGGCCGGTGCGGCGGGAGAAGGTCGGGTTCAGGGCGTTCACGGTGGCCTCCGGGAGGGTGGGTGGCGAGGGTACGGCTCCGATCCTGCGCCCCGGAGTCGGCGGGCGGCTCAGCGTCAGGTGGACGGCCGGCGTCGGGCGGGTGAACTCGGGTCGCCCGCCGTCGTCCTGCCCCCGTCCGGCCGGGCGACCGTCCACCCGGCCGC
The DNA here is from genome assembly GCF_039519235.1 of Micrococcus sp. 2A. Classification (NCBI taxonomy): domain Bacteria; kingdom Bacillati; phylum Actinomycetota; class Actinomycetes; order Micrococcales; family Micrococcaceae; genus Micrococcus; species Micrococcus sp. 2A. The sequence goes on from NZ_CP154351.1 coordinate 321,514, forward strand.
TGTGTCCCGCGCGACACCGTGTGGGATACTCGAGCCACGCCGCATGCCCCCCGCGGGAGAGCGTCGACGCGCCCCGTGCCCTGCCGGGCCCGGGGCGCCGGTCGGCCGCCGAAGGAGCAAGTCCTCCCCGGGAATCTCTCAGGCACCCGTACCGCGAGGGGTCAGGCGCTCTGGAAAGCGTCCTTGTCGCGCCCGCACCCGCGGCCGTGCAGGGGCCACCGACGGTGCAAGCCGGCCCCTCAGGCCGGCGGAAACTCTCAGGTCCATGACAGAGCGGGGAGGAGCAGACCACGCCGTGACCGGCAGGATCCCCCGGAGGTAGCTCGTGACCAGCCCCCAGACCGCAGCCCAGACGACGGCGGACACGCCCGCCACGGACGGCCTCGAGCCGCGCGACGGCGCGTCCGCCCCGTTCGTCGCCCGGCACATCGGCGCCCGTGACGAGGACGCCCGCCACATGCTCGAGACGCTGGGCTACGACTCGCTGGACGCCCTCGTGGACGCCGCCGTGCCCGCCGGCATCCGCCAGCCCAGGCCGCTGGACCTGCCCGCCCCCCTCACCGAGGCGGCGGTGCTGGAGCGCCTGCGCGAGATCGCCGGCCGCAACGTCATGAAGACCCAGATGATCGGCCAGGGCTTCTCGGACACCGTGACCCCGGGCGTGATCCTGCGCAAGGTCCTCGAGAACCCGGCCTGGTACACGGCCTACACGCCGTACCAGCCGGAGATCTCCCAGGGCCGCCTCGAGTCGCTCCTGAACTACCAGACGATGGTGCAGGACCTCACCGCCCTGCCGATCGCCAACGCGTCCCTGCTGGACGAGGCCTCCGCGGCCGCTGAGGCCGTGCTGCTGATGCACCGCGCCAACCGCAAGAAGGGCGACGGCGTCACCCTCCTCGACGCGGACCTCTTCCCGCAGACGCTCTCCGTCGTGCGGATGCGCGCCGAGGCCGTGGGCATCGACGTGCGCGTCGCGGACCTCTCCGCCGGCATCCCCGAGGACGTCCGCGCCGAGGTCGAGGAGAAGGGCCTGTGCGGCGTCGTGCTGCAGCAGCCCGGCGACTCCGGCCGCCTCCACGACCACGCCGCCGTGATCGCGCAGGCCAAGGAGGCCGGCGCCCTCGTCACCGTGGCCGCGGACATCCTCTCCCTCGCCCTCATCACGCCTCCCGGCGAGCAGGGCGCGGACATCGCGGTCGGCTCCACGCAGCGCTTCGGCGTCCCGCTGTTCTTCGGCGGCCCCCACGCCGCCTACATGGCGGTCAAGGACGGCCTGCAGCGCTCCATGCCGGGCCGCCTCGTGGGCGTCTCGCACGACGACGCCGGCAAGCCCGCCTACCGCCTGGCCCTGCAGACCCGCGAGCAGCACATCCGCCGCGAGAAGGCCACCTCCAACATCTGCACCGCGCAGGCGCTGCTGGCCATCGTCGCCTCCATGTACGCCGTCTACCACGGCCCCCAGGGCATCGCCGCGATCGCCCGCCACGCCCACCGCCAGGCCGTGCGCCTCGCGGAGGCGCTGCGCTCCGGCGGCGTCGAGGTCGCCCACGAGGCCTTCTTCGACACCCTCACGGTGCACGTGCCCGGCCGCGCCGAGGAGATCCTGCGCGCCGCCGAGGAGAACGGCGTGAACCTGCGCCTCGTGGACGCGGACACCCTGCGCATCGCCGCGGACGAGACCACCGTGGACGCGGACCTGGCCGCCGTGCTCACCGCCTTCGGCCTCGACGCGGGGACGCTGCCCGCCGGCGCGCACGACGGCGCCGTGGCCACCCCGGCCATCCCGCGGGAGCTGCGCCGCACCTCCGCGTTCCTGACGCACCCGGTGTTCAACAGCCACCACTCCGAGACGCAGATGCTGCGCTACCTGCGCCGCCTCTCCGGCTACGACCTGGCGCTGGACCGCACCATGATCCCGCTGGGCTCGTGCACGATGAAGCTCAACGCCACCGCGGAGATGGAGGCCATCTCCTGGCCCGAGTTCTGCTCGATCCACCCGTACGCCCCGGACCACCAGACCGAGGGCTGGCGCTTCCTCATCGAGGACCTCGAGGACAAGCTCGCCGAGATCACCGGCTACGCGGGCGTCTCGGTGTCGCCGAACGCCGGCTCGCAGGGCGAGTTCGCGGGCCTGTGGGCCATCCGCCAGTTCCACCTGGCCAACGGCGAGGGCGAGCGCGACGTCTGCCTCATCCCCGCCTCGGCGCACGGCACCAACGCGGCCTCCGCGGTGCTCGCCGGACTGAAGGTGGTCGTGGTGGCCACCGCGCAGGACGGCACGATCGACGCCGCCGACCTCGACGCCAAGATCGCGGCGAACGAGGGCCGGATCGCCGCCATCATGATCACCTACCCCTCCACGCACGGCGTGTACGACGCGGACGTGAAGGACGTGTGCGCGACGGTGCACGCGGCCGGCGGCCAGGTGTACATCGACGGCGCCAACCTCAACGCGCTCGTGGGCCTCGCCCAGCCGGGCGAGTTCGGCGGCGACGTCTCCCACCTGAACCTGCACAAGACCTTCTGCATCCCGCACGGCGGCGGCGGCCCCGGCGTCGGGCCCGTGGCGGTGGGCGAGCACCTCAAGCCCTACCTCCCGAGCCGCGACGTGCTGATGACGGCGGCGCCGCACGGCTCCGCCGGCGTGCTTCCCATCTCCTGGGCGTACATCCACCTCATGGGGGCCGAGGGGCTGAAGGACGCCACCGAGCATGCGCTGCTGGGGGCGAACTACATCTCGCGCCGCCTGGCGGACCTCTACCCCACGCTGTACACGGGCAACGACGGGCTCGTGGCGCACGAGTGCATCCTCGACCTGCGCGAGCTCACGGCCAAGACCGGCGTGACCGCGGAGGACGTGTGCAAGCGCCTCATCGACTACGGCTTCCACGCGCCGACCCTCGCCTTCCCGGTGGCCGGCACCCTGATGGTGGAGCCCACGGAGTCGGAGGACCTCGGCGAGATCGAGCGCTTCATCGAGGCCATGACGGCCATCCACGCCGAGATGCTCGAGACCACGCCGGAGACGGTCGAGGACTCGGTGCTGCGCCGTGCCCCGCACACGGCCACCACGCTCATCACCTCGTCGTGGGACCGCGCCTACTCCCCGGAGAAGGCCGCGTTCCCCGTGCCGAGCCTGCGCATGGACAAGTACTTCCCGCCGGTGGGCCGCATCGACGGCGCGTACGGCGACCGCAACCTGATCTGCTCGTGCCCGCCGCCGGAGGCCTTCGAGGAGGCCGCCGCCGACTCGGCCGCCGCGACCGGCACCCCGGACGCCCCCGTCTCCACCGCCACCGCGTCCCTGGGCCACTGAGAGAGGAACCTGACATGACCGACTCCCTGCGCAACTCCCCGCTCCATCCGGTCCACGAGGCCGCCGGGGCCTCCTTCACCGACTTCGGCGGCTGGAACATGCCCCTGAAGTACGGGTCCGAGCTGGCCGAGCACAAGGCCGTCCGCGGCTCGGCGGGCCTGTTCGACCTCTCCCACATGGGCGAGGTCCGCGTGAGCGGCCGCGAGGCCGGCGCCATGCTGGACCACGCCCTCTCCAGCACGCTCTCCGTGCTGAAGCCGGGCCGCGCCAAGTACGCGCTCTGCCTCACGGACGCCGGCACGATCCTGGACGACCTGATCGTCTACCGCAGGGACGACGGCGCCGAGGGCTCCGAGCCCGACTTCCTCGTGGTCCCCAACGCCGGCAACATCGCCGCGGTGCACACGGCCCTGAACCAGCGCGCCTCCGGGTGGGACGCGACGGTCGAGGACGAGTCCGCCTCCACGGCCCTCGTGGCGGTGCAGGGCCCGCGCGCCGAGGCGATCCTGGCCCACGCCATGCCCGCGCAGGCCGAGCAGCTGGCGGGCCTGAAGTACTACGGCCACCTCACGCTGAGCCTCCCCACCGACGCCGGCGAGGTCACCGTGCTCGTGGCCCGCACGGGGTACACGGGCGAGGACGGCTTCGAGCTGTTCGTGCCCGCGGACTCCCGCCAGGAGGCGGGCGACCGCGGCTCCGCCGTGTGGAACGCGATGCTGCAGGCGGCCGAGGCCGCCGACGTCGAGCTCACCCCGTGCGGCCTCGCCTCCCGCGACTCGTTGCGCCTCGAAGCCGGCATGCCGCTGTACGGCAACGAGCTGGACACCGCGCACCAGCCCCACGCCTCCGGTGTGAGCTTCGCGGTGCCGGCGGCCAAGGAGGCGGACTTCGTGGGCAAGGCCGCCCTCGTGGGCGCCGACGACGTCCAGGAGGTCCTCGTGGGCCTGCGCGGCGAGGGCCGCCGGGCCGCCCGCCACGGCTATCCCGTCCTCGACGCCGAGGGCAACCGGGTCGGCGAGGTCACCTCGGGCGCCCCGAGCCCCACGCTCGGCTTCCCGATCGCGATGGCCCGCGTGGCCCGCGAGCACGCCGCCGAGGGCACCTCCCTCCAGGTGGACCTGCGCGGCAAGGGCGAGCCCTTCACCGTGGTGCCGCTGCCGTTCTACCGACGCGAGCGCTGACCGCGGGGCGCCCTCGCGCGCACCCGGCGCCGCAGCGCCCCGGACCCGCCGCACGGCAGGTCCGGGGCGCTTCGCTAGACTCGGCCTCCGGGCCCGACGGCCCCGCCCGCGGGGCGGTCGTCGTCCCCCACCCTCCATCGCCCACCTGCAGGAAGTCCGCATGACTCACGTCGCCGCTCAAGCCCGGGTGCCCAAGAAGGGCTTGCTCATCTTCCTCGGGGTGGCGGGCCTGCTCCTGCTCCTCGGGGTGCTCTCCGTGCTCAAGGGCATCGTGGACGAGCGCTCCCGCGTGGACATCGTCTCCGTGGTGGACGGCAACACCGTGGTGGTGAACGCGGGCGGGGAGCAGAAGACCCTGGTCATGGCCGGTGTGACCGCGGCCCCGCGCAATCCGGACGGCCTGCGCGTCGGCACCGAGTTCTGCCTGGGCGAGGAGTCGTACGCGTGGCTGCGCGACCGCCTGCCGCAGGGCGCCGTGGCCACCGTCAAGACGAGCCGTCACGGGGCGCCCGAGGGCACCGAGTCGGCGGTGTTCACGCTCGCCGGCTCCACCGTGAACGTGGACATGGCGGAGGCGGGCATGGCGGCCCCCACCGGCGAGGGCGTGGGCCGTGGTCTCCGGGAGGAGATCGCCCAGGCCAACGAGACGGCGCGGAAGAGCGCGAACGGCCGGGGGTCGGGGCTCTACGACGTCGAGGAGAACTGCACGCTCAACCACGAGCTCTACGAGTCCTCCTACGCCCTCGAGCACGCGCCGACGAGCGCCGAGGCCACCGTGGACGCGATCGACCAGCGCTCCGTGGAGTACGCCGACACGCTGGACGAGGTGCGGCTCGTGCGCCAGGACATCGCCGAGCTCGACGCTTCGCGTGGCACCTTCACGGACCTCGCGTGGGCCCCGGCCAAGGAGGACCTCCAGAAGAAGGCGGACGCCGTCGTCTCCGAGGGCCTGCAGGTGCTGCGGGACCTCAACGCGAAGCGCAACGAGCTCGTCGCGCAGGGCTGATCACGCCGCGGCGGGATCCTCGGCGCCCGGCGTCACGACGTCCACGAGCGGCCGGGCGGCCATGCGGCCCAGGCCCATGAGCACGCCGGCCGGGAACCCGATCACCGGGATGAGCATCGGCAGCACGCCCCCGGCGCCCTGCGTGAGCACCACGAGCCCGTAGAGCATGCCCACGAGGGCGTAGGCCAGCACGTGGACCCACTGGTTGGTGACGTGGCGGAAGGCCACGTTGACGAGCAGGCACAGCGGCAGGCCCACCACGAGGCCCGCGATCCCGACCACGCTCAGCAGCGGCGTGAGGCTGCCGAACTCCTGGAGCCCCGGGATGAGGGAGAGCGCCGCCACGATCGCCGCCATCACCAGGTTCGGCGCGAGCCAGGCCACGAGGAACCCGTTGAGGCCCATCCGCAGGCGCGGACGCGGGCCCGCGGCGGCGCGCTGGGCCGCGCGGCGGGCGCGAGCGGTGGACTTGACCGGGGCGGGGGTGGTCATGGGGCACTCCGTGGTTGGACGACGTCGGGCGGCTCCCCACTCTAGTGGGGAGCCGCCCGACGCCGGTCGTCCAGGGTGTCAGCGGCGCTCGCCGTCCACCTCGAAGGACAGCTGGTGCACGCCCGGCCAGGTCTGCACCGTGGGGATCTCGTCCCACACGAGGCGGCCGGACTCCTCATCGGGGGAGACGGTCAGGGCGCCCAGCTCACCGTCGATCACCAGGAGGGTGAGCTCGAACGGCTGGCCCTCATGGGTGAAGTGGCCGCGCACGGGCCAGGTGAAGTCGTGGGGCACGGCGCGCTCCACGTCCTCCTCCGCCTCCACCACGAGGGGGAGCCAGTCGATGCCCTCGGCGTCGCCGTCGGCGGGGATGCGGACAGCGTCGGCGACGGTGCGCATGTGCGGCAGCTGGGCGCGCAGGGCGGCCGCGCCGGGCAGGTCACGGCCCTCGAAGAGCGTGGGGTCCAGCAGCGTCTCCACCAAAACGCGCGCCTCCACCGGCACGGGCGCGGTCTCCACCGCGTCGTCGGCCTCGTCCGTGACGTCCGTGGCGAGGGGCACGTAGGCGTCCTCCACGGCGGTGCGACGGTCCGTCTCCGCGGTGGCCACGAGGGGGGCGTAGGAGTACACGCCCTCGGCCTCGTCCTCACGGCGGCGGGAGCGCGCGGAGCGGGTGAGCCCGACGGCGGCGGCGACCGTGGCCGCGAGGGCCGCGAGGGCGGGGCCGTAGGCCTCGGGTCGCAGGAGGCGCTCCATGGGGGTGGGCTCCGGGGTGCGGGCGTGACGCATGGCCGCGGTGACCGCCGTGGCGAGGGCGCCGGTGGCGATGGCGCCGCCGCCGAGCAGCCAGGGGAGGCGAGAGGACTCCGAGGACTCTTCCACGCGGCGGGTCGGGGCGTCGGTGCCGGTCACCACGGTGCGCACGACCGGGGGCTCGGGCGTGGTGGTGCGCACGTCCACGGTGCGCTCGACGCGTTCCTGGGCGGGGACGCGGGTCTCCACCACGACCGGCGGGGCCGGGGTGGTGCGGGTGGCCATGACGTCGGCAGGGGCGGTCAGGCCGAGGTCGTCGGCCGGGGGGACGGGGGCGCCGGACGAGGCGGGGCGATGAGTGTCCATGACCCCAGTCTGTGCCATGACCCCGCGGGGTGTCCCGGGTTGGCGGCTCCGTCGTCGCGCCCGCGGCGGCACCGGTCCCGCCCGCCCGGCTCAGCGGCCGAGCACGTGTAGGATCCCGGCGAGGGCGGCGTGGACGCCCGTGGTCAGGGTCGGCTCCAGCACGGGGGCGAACTGCGGGGTGTGGTTGGCGGGGTTGTCCTCGAGCTCGTCGCCCTCGAATCCGCCCAGGAACCAGTAGACCAGCGGGACGCCGAGCGCGTCGGCGAGGGCCCCGACGTCCTCCGAGCCCATCAGCGGCGGCATCTCGGTGACGGCCTCGGCCCCCAGCTCCGCGCGCAGCGCGTCCATCACGGACGGGGTGAGCTCGACGTCGTTGTGGGTGCGGGGGAACGAGTTGTACCGGACGATCTCGGGTTCGGGGGCGCCGGAGGCCAGCGCCTCGGCCGTGAGGATCCGGTGGATCGCCGCGGAGACCTTCGCGCGGACCTCGGGCGTGGGCGTGCGCACGTTCAGCGCGATCTCCGCGGTGTCCGGGATGACGTTCTCCTTGAGCCCGGCGTGGAAGGTCCCCACCGTGACGACCGCGCGATCGGACGGGGCCACCTCGCGGGAGACGACCCCCTGCAGCCGCGTCACCGCGTGGGCGGCCAGGAGGATGGGGCCGATCGAGCGCTCCGGCATGGACCCGTGCGCCCCCCGGCGGCGGAAGGTCACGCGGAAGGAGTCGGCGAGGGACATCGCGTCGCCGGTGACGTAGCGGACGGTGCCCGCCCGCGCCGGCATGACGTGCTGGCCCAGCACGGCGGCGGGGCGGGGCACCCGGTCCCACAGTCCGTCCTCGAGCAGCGCGCCGGCGTCCCGGCCACCTGCACCGTTCCGGACTCCAGCAGCGCCGCCCCGTGGCGGGCCACCGTGCGCTCCGGGGCGCCGAGCACCGTGGCGATCCGTCGCCAGCTGGCGCGGGGGTCCACCTGCAGGGCCGTCGCGACCGCCAGGTCCAGACCTGCGAGCGGGGTGGGGGATGCGCCCACGCTCACGCGTGCGACCGCCCGCTCACGCGCGCCCGCCGCCCGGTGCCACAGTCGGGCGCACGGGGTCGTGCGCCCTCCGCAGGCCGCCCTGCCACAGCGCGGCGAACGGGGTGGCCCCCTCCACGGCCTGGGCGATGCCCGCGGCCACGAACTCCTTCGCGCGACGGGCGGCCTCGAGGGGGGTGGCGCCCTTGGCGAGCTCGGCGGTGACGGCGGCGGCCAGCGAGCAGCCGGCGCCGGAGACGCCGGCCTCCCCGATCTTCGGGTGGACGAGCACCTCCACGGTGTCCCCGTCCACGAACACGTCCACGGCGTCCGGGCCCGCGATGTGCATGCCGCCCTTGGCGAGCACGGCCGCGCCGGAGATCTCGTGGATTCGCTCGGCGGCGGCGGTCAGGTCCTCCACGGTGCGCACGGTCATGCCGGAGAGCTGCTCGGTCTCGAAGTGGTTCGGGGTGGTGAAGGTGGCCAGCGGGAGCAGCTCGTCCCTCAGGGCCCGGTCCGTGTCTAGCGCGTGGCCCGGCTCCTGGCCCTTGCAGATCAGCACCGGGTCCAGCAGGACGTGGTCCCACTCCTGGCGCTTCAGCGCCTCGGCGGTGGTGCGGACGGTCTCCGGGGAGCCCATCATGCCGAGCTTCACGGTGCGCAGACGGCCGGCGTAGTCCGCCTGCACCGCCTCCAGCTGATCCGCGAGCACCGCGGTGGGCACGGGGAAGAAGCGGTGGCTCCACTCGTCCTGCGGGTCGAAGGAGACGATGCACGTCAGGCTGACGACGCCGAAGACTCCGAGCTCCTGGAACGTCTTCAGGTCGGCCTGCGCACCGGCGCCGCCGGTGGCCTCCGATCCGGCGATGGCCAGGGCGAGGGCGGGGGCGGACGCGGAGTGCTGGGGGGAGTGCGCGGTCTGGGGCATGCGCCCATGGTAGGACCGACCCCGGACGGGAAGCGCCCGACGGCCGGCGGTGTTCACGGGGGAGCGAGGGTCCTCGGACCCGGAGCGTCCGCCCGGGCGCCCCGAGCGACCCGCGAAGGAAGGGGACGGACGTGCTCGAGTTCCTCACCGGCACGGGCCTGGCCACCTCGGCCGGGCTCAACGCCTACATCCCCCTGTTCGCCCTGGGTCTGCTGGACCGGTTCACGGGGCTCGTCGACCTGCCCGCGGGCTGGACGTGGCTGTCCGCCGACGCCTCCCTCTGGATCCTCGGCGTCCTGCTCGCGCTCGAGCTCGTCGCGGACAAGATCCCCGGGGTGGACGCGGTCAACGACGTCGTCCAGACGGTCGTGCGTCCCGCGGCCGGCGGCATCGTGTTCGCCTCCGGCGTCGGCGCCGAGACGACGGCGGTCCACGACCCCGGCACCCTCTTCGCCGGGTCCGGCTGGGTGCCGGTGATCATCGGCGCGGGCATCGCGCTCGCGGTGCACCTGGCCAAGGCCGGCACGCGCGTGGGCGCCAACACGGTCACCGTGGGCACGGCGGCCCCCGTCCTCTCGACGGCGGAGGACGTCTCCGCGGCGGCCCTCACCCTCACGGCCCTGTTCCTGCCGGTGCTGGTCGCCGTGCTGGTGGTCGCCGTCGTCGTGGGCCTGTGGCTGCTGGCCCGGCGGTTCCGCGCTCGGCGGACGCGAGGCCGTGCCGCTGCCGCCCCGGGCGGGTCAGAATGGACCGCATGATCCTCATCAACCTGAAGTTCACCGTCCAGCCCGAGCGTGCCGACGAGTGGATGGACGCCGTCGCGAAGTACACCGCGGACGTGCGTTCCGAGCCCGGCAACCTGTTCTTCGAGTGGTACCGCCCGGTGGAGGGCGGCCCCAACGAGTACTTCCTGCTCGAGGGGTTCACGGACGAGGGTGCGCAGGCCCACGTCGCGTCCCCGCACTTCCAGGAGGGCCTGGACGCGATGCGTCCGCTGCTGGCGAGCACGCCCCAGATCATCTCCGAGCAGGTCGGTGCGGAGGGCTTCGGCCCGATGGGCGAGCTGCAGATCGACTGAGCCCGCCCCGGCCGGAGGAGGCGATGGCGCCCGCGTCACGAGCGTGACGCAGGGCGCCGTCTCTGTATCCGGGGTCACACCCTGGCTACGGTGAGCGCATGAGCGCCGAGCAGAACAGCACCCAGACCCCCGGCCACCGCGCCGCCCACGTCCCTGCCGGCCAGGATCTCGGCCACCGCTGGTCCACCCGTGAGGCCGATCACGACGATCCGGCGGACCGCCGCGCCGTCCGCCAGATCGCCGAGCTCGCCTTCGCGTCCACGGCCGAGGCCGACCTCGTCGAGGAGCTCGCCGGCGGCGCGGAGGGCTGGCTGCCCCAGTACTCCCTCGTGGCCATGACCGCCGCGATCCCCGGCACGGACCTGCAGTCGGACCCGATGGGCTACGGCACCCTGGTCCGGGCCCACATCGACGACGCCGAGGTGCTCGCCCTCGCCCCGCACGGCATCCTGCCCGAGCATCAGGGCGAGGGCGCCGGCACCGCGCTCGTCAACGCCCTGCTGCAGAAGGCGCAGGCCGACGGCGAGGAGGTCGTGGTGGTCTACGGCTGGCCCGAGTACTACGCGAAGTTCGGCTTCCACCGGGCCTCCGAGCACGGCGTGCGCGCGGCCTTCGCCCGGCAGCCCGAGGCGCTGCAGGTCCTCACGCTCCAGGACGGGGCCGAGGTGCCGGCCGGCGAGTTCCGCTACCCGCCCGCGTTCGGGGCGGAGAACGCGCAGGTCGCCGGCCGCTGAGAGCCCGGTCTCAGCCCAGGAGCCGGCGCACGGCGGCGAGCGTCCGTTCGGCCTCGGCCGGCTCGGCCGTGAGCCGCGCGATGACCTCCGCGAGGTCCGTGCGCAGGCCGGCCTCGGCGTCGTCGGCCGGGGCGTGGAGCCACGCCCGCAGGGCGCGGTTGTGGACGGCCACCACGGCCGCCGCCAGCCCGACGGCGACCCCGCCGCGCGCGTGCGTGTCCGGCAGGGCCGAGGCGAGCCAGCCGGAGAACAGCTCCGTGTAGCGGTGCGAGGTGAGCAGCTCGCGCGTGCGCAGCGCCTGGGAGCCGCGGAGCAGGCGAGAGCGCGCCCGGGCGCGGTCCGGATCGTCGGTGTGGTGCCGGAAGACCTGGAGGACCGCCTCCTCGAGGGCCTCCCGCACGCCGAGGGAGGTGCCGCGCAGGAAGTCGTCCAGGCGGGCGAGCAGCGCCGCGTGGTCGGCGAAGACCACCTCCTCCTTCCCGCCGAGGTGGCGGAAGAAGCTGGCCCGGCTCATGCCGGCCTGGCGGGCGAGCTGGTCGGCCGTGACGGCGTCGTAGCCCTCGCGGTCCAGCAGGTGGATCAGGGCGGTGAGGGTGTCCTCGGCGGGCGTCGTCATGCGGGCCATGGTGCCACGGACGAGGAGACGGGGTGAGACTGCGTCTGATTCTGTGAGATGGCGTGTCAGTCGGTGTAGGGTGATGACAGACACACCCATCTCTCCGACCCCGCCCGGGAGGCCACCATGACCGAGACCCTGCCCACCGTCGAGCCCGAGTACGACGTCGCCACGCCGCTGGACACCGACTTCTACCTGGCGCTCGCGGACGTCTCCGACGCCGAGAAGGACGTGTGGCGTCGGGCCCGCGCCTTCGCGCTCGAGCCGGACGTGCTGCCCCGGATCCGGGATGCATGGGACCGCCACGAGTACCCGCTGGACCTCGTGGCCCGCCTGGGGCAGGCCGACCTGCTGCGCGACGGCGTGCCCGTCGCCGGGCTGCCCGACGTGTCCCGCGTGGCCGCGGGCCTGGCCATGATGGAGCTCTCGCGGCTGGACGGCTCGATCGCCACGATGACGGGCGTGCAGGGCGGTCTGGCCATGCGCTCGATCCAGCTGTGCGGCAGCGAGGAGCAGCGTGCCGAGCACCTGCCGGCCATGGCGCGCGGCGAGCTCTACGGCGCCTTCGCGCTCACGGAGCCGACCCACGGCTCCGACTCCGTCTCGCTGGAGACCCGCGCCGAGCGCGTCGACGGCGGCTGGCGGCTGCACGGGCACAAGAAGTGGATCGGCAACGGGGCCGCCGGCGGCGTGACCGTCGTGTGGGCGCGCAGCGCCGAGGACGAGAAGGTCCGCGGGTTCATCGTGCGCCAGGAGTCCGAGGGCTACACGGCCGAGGTCATCAAGGGCAAGGTCGCGCTGCGGGCCATCGACCAGGCCCACATCACCCTCGACGGCGTGTTCGTGCCCGACGCCGACGTCCTGCCCGAGGCCCGCTCCTTCAAGGACACCTCCCGCGTCCTCTTCGCCACGCGCGTGGGCGTCGCGTGGTCCGCCCTCGGGAAGGCCGTGGGCTGCTACGAGGCGGCGGTGCACTACGCGGGGCAGCGCGTCCAGTTCGGCCGGCCGCTGGCGGCCGCCCAGAGCGTGCAGACCCGCCTGGCCGAGATGCTCTCCCAGCTCACCCAGGTGCAGCTGCTCGTGCTGCGCGCGACCCGGCTCGAAGATGAGGGCCGGCTCACCGGGCCGATGGCGTCCCTGGCCAAGTACTCGGCGACGCGCGCCGCGCGGTCCATCGCCGCGAACGCGCGCGACCTGCTCGGTGGCAACGGCATCCTCATCCAGAACGAGGTGGCCCGCCACTTCGCGGACATCGAGGCGATCCACACCTACGAGGGCACCGAGACCGTGCAGGGGCTGATCATCGGCCGCGAGATCACGGGGGTCGGCGCGTTCGTGTGAGATGAAGCGAGCGGGGGGCGGCGTGAGCCAGAGATTCCTGCTGGTACGCACGTCCCCCTGCCGCTGATTCGTCTGGCTCGGCGGCCGATTCGTCTGGCTCACGCAGGCAGAGGGAGCCGCAGGTGGGCGGCGAGGTCTCGCAGCAGGGCGTCGAGGCCGCGCCGAGTGAAGACGCTGGCGGCCACGCGCAGCACGATCCACCCCTCGGCCTGCATCCGGCGGTCGCGCTCGATGTCACGGCGCCACTGCTGCGGGTCCGTCCGGTGATGATCGCCCTCGTACTGCACGCAGACGCGAGCCTCCCGCCACACCAGGTCCGGCCGGACGGTGGACCCGTCGCTCAGCATCAGCAGCGGATTCACCTCCGGCTCCGGCACACCCGCGTCGGTCAGCGCCAGTCGCAGGAGCGTCTCGGCCCTCGAATCCGCGCCGTCCCTGAGCAGCGGCAGGGCCGCTCGCAGGGTCCGCGTCCCTCGCCTGCCGCGCACCCGCAGCACCTCCGCCTCCAGATCACGCACGGTGCACCGTGGATGCTCGCCGGGACGACGCCGGCCCGCCGGGCCGTCGGCCCGTTGCAGCAGGCTGTCCCCGGCGGCGACGACGTCGTCCAACGGCAGGCCCAGCTGCGCCAGCGCCGCCCAGGTGGCGGCCGGCGTCGTGATCCACACCCCCGAGCGCACCAGCACGGGGTCCTGCGGGTGCAGCTCATGCCCGACGACGCCGCTGCGGCGCGGCGCCCCGCCCTCGGCCCGCGTGCGCGCCAGATGGATGGGGCCGCGCTCCCACTGCCGCGGCAGCCACATCCCCCAGAGGCGAGCGGCGGTGGCGTGGGTGGCCGCGGTGCCGGGGTTCGTCCGCTGGAGGGCGCGGACGACGTCGGCCAGTGAGGGCTGACCCGCGGCGGTGTGCCGCAGCCCGTGGTGCGGGGCGTCGAACCGGGGGCCGCGCAGGTGCGAGGCCGTCAGACCGGCCTGCAGCCCCGCGGCGACCGGGAAGACGGGGCTGAGGGTGGCGTCGTCGTGTGGAGGAGGGGCGACCATGCCGCCAGCCTCCCCTTCCATGGGCGGACCCGGCGCCGCGACGGCGAGGGCCGTGGAGGGCGAGCCGGGTCGGCGGCTCTGTGCAGGAGCCGCTGAATCGTCTGGCTCACGTCCCCCACGCGTCCGAGCGTCGCCGAGCCAGACGAATCGGTCGTGACAGCCCCCTCAGAACAGCAGAAACGTCTGGCTCGCGCCCGCCGCAGCGTGCTGGCTCGCGCCGTCGCAGCGTGCCGGCGCACCCGGCACCCCTCAGCCCTTCGGGGCGTAGTACCGGCCGAGGGTCTCGGCCTTGAGATCGGGCAGCGTCCCGTCCTGCATGGCCGCGCGGATGCGGTCCACGAGGGAGACCGTGAACCGCTCGTTGTGGATCGAGACGAGTGTGTGCGCCACCATCTCCTTGGCCTTCATGAGGTGGCGGATGTAGGCCCGCGAGTAGTTCGCGCACACGTAGCAGTCGCACTCGGCGTCGAGCGGCCCGAAGTCCCGCTTGTACTTCGCGCCCGGCAGGTTGAACCGGCCGTCGCGCGTGTAGAACGCGCCGGTGCGGGCCACGCGGGTGGGGGAGACGCAGTCGAACGTGTCCGCGCCGTTCTCCACGGCCGTGAAGAGGTCGTCCGGCTCGGAGATCCCGAGCAGGTGTCGCGGCTTGTCCTCGGGCAGCTCCTGCGCGCACCAGCCGACGATGGTCCCGAGGTTCTCCTTCTCGAGCGCCCCGCCCACGCCGTAGCCGTCGAAGCCGTTCGACGCGGCGTCCAGCTCCCCGGCCGCGGGGAACTCCGTGCGCATCGCGGAGAGGTCCCGGCAGGCCTTGCGGCGCAGGTCCTCGTATTGCGCGCCCTGGATCACGCCGAACAGCGCCTGGTACGGCCGGTCGGCACGGACCCCGGTGAGGCGGGCGTGCTCGTCAAGGCAGCGCTGGGCCCACCGGCGGGTCCGCTCGAGGGCCTCCTCCTGGTAACCGCGGGAGTTGTGCAGGGTGGTCAACTCGTCGAAGGCGAACATGATGTCCGCCCCGAGGTTGTGCTGGATCTGCAGTGACACCTCGGGCGTGAACCGGTGCTTGTCGCCGGTGAGGTGGGACGTGAACCACACGCCGTCGTCGTCCACGTTGGCCAGGCGCTCCTTGCCGGGGGCGACGGCGTCGTCCGCGCCCTGGCCGGCCGGGGCGTCCGGGCCCTTCATGTCGATGACCTTCTTGAACCCGGAGCCCAAGGACATCACCTGGAAGCCGCCGGAGTCCGTGAACGTGGGGCCGGGCCAGTTCATGAACGCGCCCAGCCCGCCGGCCTCGTCGAGGAGGTCGTCACCGGGCTGGAGGTACAGGTGGTAGGCATTGGCCAGCAGGGCCTGCGCGCCGAGCTCCTTCATGGACTCCGGCAGCACGGCCTTGACCGTGGCCTGCGTGGCCACCGGGATGAACGCCGGGGTCTGGATCTGCCCGTGCGGGGTGCTGATCACGCCGGTGCGGCCCAGCGGGGCGCCGTCGACGCCCCCGGACTCCAGGCGCGAGGTCACCTCGAACCCGAAGTGCGTGGGATGGGCGGGGGCGCTCGCGGCGGCGGGCGACGACGGCGCGCGGCGCCCTCGGGAGGCAGGTGCGGGGGTGACGGACATGCGTCTCAGCGTAGTGGCGGCGTGCGGCGCGGGCGGCTGCTCAGGCCCCCGCGCGCTCGGCCACGGCGACGGCCACCGCGAGGTCCTGCCACGGCATGCCCGTGGTCACGAACACGCCGGGCCTGCCCGCCGGCCGACGCGCCGTCCCCGCCGCGAGCTCGGCGAGCGTGGCCACGTCTTCGATCCCGCGCAGCGCGCCGGCCTCGATCGCCAGGAGCACGTCCCCGGCCTCCCGCAGGGCGGAGTCCCGGGACTCCACGGCCACGAAGCCGCGCCCCATGAGGACGTCGTCCAGCTCTCGGGCGTCCGGGGTGTGGGCGCCCATCGCGACGACGACGGCGTCGTCCCGCACGAGGTCGCCGTCGAAGAAGGGCCGGGTCGCGGACGTGGCGCACACCACCGCGTCGCCCTCGGCGGCGGCCTCCGCGCCGCCGGTGTCCGCGTCGACGCCCAGCTCCCGTTCGATCCGTGCGGCCATGGCCTCGGCCTTGAGACGGTTCCGCCCGGCCACCGTGATCCGCTCCAGCGTGAACACGTCCGCGAACGCCACGGCGTGCTCCCACGCCTGCACCCCGGTGCCGAACACCGCGAGGTGACGCGGCGCCGTCGTCCCCATCAGCCGGACACCCAGCGCGGAGACCGCCGCGGTGCGCAGGTTGGTGAGCTCGAGCCCGTCAATCACCGCGCGCGGGGACTGCTCCTCGCCGCCGAAGAGGACGTAGACGCCCTGGATGAGCGGCCGGTCCCGCGCGGGATTGTCCGGGGAGACGGTCAGCAGCTTCGTGCCGGTGTCCGTGCCCGCCGTCGAGGGCATCTGCAGCAGCTGGCCGTGCGCGGTGTCCAGGCGGGTGCGCGGGGCGTCGTGCTCCGGATCGACGCCGGAGCGCAGCGCCGCCTCGAGGGCGTCCACGGCCTGCGTGGGGGTCAGCGCCGCGCGGACGGCGGGGCCGGGGACGTAGGGCAGGGAGGACGGGGGGACGTCGTTCGCGGTCATGGCCTCCACGGTACGGAAGGGATGGCACGGAAGAGGCGGCCCCCGTCAGGGGGCCGCCTCGTCTCCGGGGGTCCCGCTCGGCTCTCGCCGGCGGGCCCGCCTCATCCGCGCATCACTGCACGCGCACGGTGGTGGTGTCCACCACCCTGCCGTCGTGCAGGATGTCCACGGTGCCCATGTAGGGGCTGACCCCGTCGGTCTCCAGGGTGCCGTGGAAGACGTGCGTCTCTCCGGGCTTCACCGCGGCGGAGGCCGGGTCGAAGGTCAGCACGCCGTTGTCGCCGCCGCCCTCCTGCGGGAAGAACACCCGCAGCGTGTAGTCGATCGGCGCGTCGGAGGGCAGGCCGTCCGCGCCCGGCTTCGCGACCACGTAGACCTGGTGCTCGGGGGCCGAGCTGTAGATCCGGCCCTGGTAGACCTCCGTGCCGGTGCCGCGCGTCGTGGAGCGGGCCACGGGGTAGCCGGACCACGAGCTCGTCACGTAGACGTCCAGGTCCACGTCGGGCGCGGTGGTCTCGGCCTCGATCCGCACGGTGGGGTAGCCGCGCGGGTACGCGAAGTCGTGAGCGGTCAGGGCCGCGTCGGCCTTGTCGAAGAACGGGCGGCGCACCGTGGTGCCGGTGTGCTCCTCGCCGCGGGTCAGCCCGTTCACGCGGGTGGTGAAGGTCCCGTCCACGCCGGAGAGGACCGGCAGCTCGAGCGAGTCGGCGTCCCGCTCCACGGTCACGGTGGCCGGGGCGTCGGCGACGCCGGGGCGCACGACCACGGGGATCCGCACCCGCTGCTCGGCCGGGCCGGTCCACACGATGTGGCCGGTGGCCCACTCGCCCGCGGGAGCGCCCGCGGCGGTGACGGAGATGTCCACGTCCGCGTCGGCCCCGCGGCGCGGCTTGATGACCTGTGGGGAGACGGAGACGTCGAGGCCCTCGAGGCCCTCCACGTGCGCGGTCCACTCGCCGTTGGAGCGACCCACGTTGGTGAGCGTGCGGGTCACGGTCTGCGAGCCGTAGAGCTCGCCCATCGCGATCGAGGGGACGTTGAGGTCCGAGGCGTCGATCGGGTTCTCGGAGACCGGCTCGCCGGTGGCCGCGAACGTGATGCCCTGGCCGGCGAGGTAGTCGAACCAGTCCTCTCGGTCCGAGTCGAACACGAGCCCCGGGTCCATCATCGTCGTGGGGTCCACGAAGCCCGCGCCGCCCGCGAACGGGGACGTCTCGGACGCGTGGTCGCGCGCCGTCGTCATCATGGCGGACTTGATCTCCATGGGGCTGAACTCGGGGCGTCCCTGCTTCACGAGCGCGGCGAGGCCCGCGATGTGCGGGGAGGACATCGAGGTGCCCGAGACGTAGGCGAAGTCCTCGCCCGCCTCCTCCGGCGAGTATGCGGCGAGCACGTCCACGCCGGGGGCGGAGATGTCCGGCTTCAGCAGGTCCGACTCGGCGGCCAGGGACGGGCCGCGCGAGGAGAAGCCCGCGACCTCGGGGACCAGGGTGGTGGTGCCCTCGTTCGTGGCCAGGATCTGGCCGGTGGCGTTCCCGGCCCGCACGTAGGCCAGCAGGGCATCGCGGTTCGTGTGGTCCAGGTGCACGGAGGGGATCGCGTGCAGGTCGGCGTTGAGGCCGGCGTCGGTGACGTTCACGAGCACCATGCCGACGCCGCCGGCGTCCTTGACCACGGTGGACTTCTGGGCGCGGGCGTTCTCGCCGCGGTCGCAGACCACGATCTTCCCGGCCGCCTTCGCGGAGTCGAGGGTGCCCGGCAGGCACAGGGCGGCCTTCGCGGGGTCCGCGCCCGCGGCGGCGATGTCGCCGGCGTAGACCAGGGCAGTGGAGGCGGGCAGCGGGGCGGTGACGGAGGAGCCGATGAAGCGCTGGCCGTCGCCGGTCACGAGCGTGTGCTCGTAGACCGCGTGGCTCGAGGCCGCCACGGTGGTGATCCACGGCGAGGGGTGCGCCGTCGTCGAGACCGTGGGGCCGGAGTTGCCGGACGAGGCCGCGACGAACACGCCGGCGGTGGCGGCGTTCATGAAGGCCACCTCCACCGGGTCCACGACGTTGGTGCTCGTGCCGGAGATCGAGAAGTTCACGACGTCCACGCCGTCGGCCACGGCCGCGTCGATCGCGGCCACGGTGTCCGAGGTGGCGCAGCCGCCGCCGGTGACGCCCTCCCAGCAGGCCTTGTAGGCGGCCACGTGGGCGCCCGGGGCCATGCCGGAGACGGTGCCGCGCTCGAGGCCGTCCACCGTGGCGGTCACGTCCTTGTTGCCGGCCGCCGTGGAGGCGGTGTGGGTGCCGTGGCCGCCGGCGTCCAGCGGGGAGAGGGTCTCGACCTCGGCCAGGCGGGCGGCGCCGAAGCCCTGCACGAAGTACTTGGCGCCGATCAGCTTGTCGTTGCACGAGTCGGCGGGGAACGCCTCCGCGTCACCGGTCTCGCAGCCGCCGGCCCAGTCCGCGGGGGCGGCGGGGTGGCCGCGGTCCTGGAAGGAGGCGGCCTCCGGGCGGATGCCGCTGTCGATCACGCCGACGACGACGCCGCGGCCGGCCTGCGCCTGATCGCCCTTCTTGCCCAGGAGCCCCGCCCACACGCCCTTCTTGCCCGTGAGGCCGAGGAAGTCGGGGGAGGAGACGGTGTCCATCTGGCGGATCTCGTCCGGCACGACGGCGAGCACGGCCGGGTCGGCGGCGAGGGCCGCAGCCTCCTGCGCGGTGAACGTGCCGGAGAATCCGTTGAGGGCGGTGGTGTACCGGGTGTGCGGGGCGCCGGCGCCGGTGCGCTCGAGGACCGTGTCCTGCTTCTTCGTCAGGTGCTTGGCGTAGGCCCGGGCGTTCGCGCTCTTGGGGTTGAAGCCGTTGTCCCGGCCCTTGCCCTTGCCGGGGCGGGTGGGGGCGTACCCCTCGGTGCCGCCGTCGTAGGAGGCCACGGGGGCCTCCGCCAGGACGACGACGTAGGCGCCGTCCTCGAAGGTCTCGGGGGCGGGCGCGGTGCGGGACGTGTCCGCCGCGGCCCCGGTGACGGCGGTGACCGCGTCGGGATCGGGGGCGGCCGAGCCCTGCTCGGGGGCGGCCCCGGCGGCGGCGGCGCCGGAGAGGACCAGGGCGAGGGCCGAGGTCACCCCGAGGGCGCGGTGGCGACGAGTGGGCGAGTGGGTCATGAGGATCCTCCGTGAGTGACGGGACGGCGCCTGGGCGACGTTCCCGCCATCCCACCACCGTGAGGTGCATCACGCACCCCTGTGAGGTAGCGTCAACGTGCCATGACGCCCTTGCGCCACGCCGCTCCCCCCGCCCTCGACCCCGAGGAGCTCGCCGCCTTCCGCGCGCTCCTCGCGCGGCCCGAGACCCGGACCGATGACGTGGACGCCGCCGCGCTCGCGCACCTGGAGGCGCTCGGGCTCGTCCGGCGGCACGACGACGGGTCCCTTGCGGTCCAGTCGCCGCACCGGCCGCTGACGGCCGAGGCGAACCGAGCGCAGGCCCGGGCCGACGCCCTGCGCGAGGCGGCCGAGTCCCTGCACGCCGAGTTCCGACGTCGTGCCGGCGCGGGGCGCGAGTCGCTGGACGTGGTGGTGGGGGCCGCGGAGATCGTGGAGGCCGCCGTCGGGATCGCGCGCACGGCGCGGCACACCGTGCGCGGCTTCGACCGCGGGCCCTACTTCCACGCCGACCCGCTGCCCGAGTCCGCGCAGTCCCGCTCCTCCGCGCGGGGCGTGAAGTGGCGCGTGATCTACGAGGGCGACTCGCTCCGCGGCGAACCGCCCGAGCGATGGGAGCTGATCGGGTCCACGCCGGGCGAGACGGGGCGCGTCATGCCGCACCTGCCGTTCAAGCTCCTGATCGCGGACGACGCCGTCGCGCTCGTGGGACTCGTCGGCCCCAGCCCCGGCTCCGGGGAGGGTCTCGTGGTGCGCGGCGCCCTGCTCGTGGACGCCCTCGTCCGTCTGTTCGAGCAGCAGTGGGAGCTGGCCCTCCCGGTCTCCTCGGGGGACCACGGCGCGCTCGACCCCCACGACCGCCGCCTGCTCGCGATGCTCAGCACCGGGATGACGGACGAGGGCATGGCCCGATCGCTCGAGGTCTCCCGCCGCACCGTGCAGCGGCGCGTCTCTGAGCTCGCACGGCGCATGGGCGCCGAGGGGCGCTTCCAGCTCGGGGTGCAGGCCGCCCGTCGCGGCTGGGTGTGACCCGGCCGTCCCGACGTCGGGCCCGTCAGCCCTCGTAGGCGCGCCGGAAGTTCTCCAGGATCCGCGGCGGCTCGGGCGCGGTCGTCGCGGCGATGCGCGCGAACGTGGCATCGGACTCCTCGGGGGCGAAGTACCCGTGGTGCGCGTAGATCCGCAGGCGCTCCAGGAGCCCGGCCTGGTCGAGCTCGGGGTGGAACTGCGTGGCGTACTGGTGCTCGCCGAGGCGGAACATCTGCACCGGGCACGTGACGCCGGACGCCAGCACGACGGCGCCCTCCGGCAGCTGCGTCACGGCCTCCTTGTGGCCCACGTAGGCGGTGAAGTCGGCCGGCATCCCCGCGAGGAGGGGGTCTGCCGCGCCCTCGTCCGTGAGGGTGACCGTGACGGGCCCGGCGGACTCGCCGTACGTGCCGTCCACGAGCGCTCCCACGTGACGCCCGAGCGTGCCGACGCCGTAGCAGCAGCCCAAGAACGGACGGTCCTCGGCGAGCACCACCTCGAGCATCCGGGCGAGCTCCGACTCCACGCGCCGCTGCAGTGCTGACTTCGTGTCCTCGGGGTCGGAGGTGGTGTAGGGGCTGCCGGGCAGGATGACGCCGGCGTGCCGGGCCAGGAGGTCACCCCAGTCGGGGCGGGCGTCGGGTGCGGCGCCGAGATCGCGGCCCAGCTGCATCGCGGTCAGCTGTCCGTCCGCGAAGCCCCCGAGGCGCTGCACGGCCTCGGCCTCGGCCAGCGCGGCGTCCACCTCGGGGCGCGTCTGGACCAGGAGGAAGGGGCGCTGCGGGGTGGAGGTCATCGGAGCAGACTAACCGGCCGCGGGCGGGTCTGCGCCGGGTCGTCGTCATGGGACGCCGCGCGTGTCCCTCTGCCTCGCGGGCCGCGTCCCGTGGCCGGGCACGCCCCGCTCAGCGTCCCGCCGCCGCCTTGGACTCCACCGTGCGGGCCAGCTCACGCAGCGTCCCGAGCTCCCGGGAGATCCGCGAGTCCAGGTCCGCGTCCGTGAGGGTCTCGGAGCCGCCGCGCGCCCGCAGGTAGAGCAGCTGGGCGAACCGGGCCCTGCGCCACTGGAACTCGGCGGCGGCGTCCCGGGCCTGCAGGGCCTTGGAGATCTCCCGCTCGTACAGCGGCGGGGCGTTGAGCTGGCGCTGGCGCACCTCGAGCACGCGGGCGGCGCGGCCGGGTTCGCTGGGCACCTCGTCGGCCTCCAGGAGGCGCTTGCCGAGGTTGGCGGCGGTGATGTGCTCGCCCTCCTCCCGCAGGATCTGCGCGGCCAGGGCGAGGGCGGCCTGGATGGACTTCCAGCGGCCCACGGCCCCGTCCCACGGCAGGTTCGTCAGCAGGCCGAGCGTGGCCAGCGCGCCCTCCACGTCCTCGTGCAGCAGGTACATGCGCGCGGCCATGTCGAAGAGGTCCTCGAGCTGGGATCCGGAGCGCAGGTTCAGCCCGTGGGAGAGGCGGGCGGCCGTGGCCACGAGCTCCGGGTCGTCCAGGTGGCGCTGGCCGACGGCCACGATCCGGGACTCGGGGGAGCCCGCGTCCACGGGGGAGAAGGCCGTGTCCGCCGCGGCCTTGCGCTCCTCGGGGCGCTCGGTGCGCACCCGGATCACGGAGCCGTGGGCGATCCTCACCTCGCGGCCGCCCTCCAGGGTGGCGATCACGAGTGCGGGCGTGCCGAAGTCGTCCCGCACGGTGCGCACGGAGGCCACGGCCGGGGCGGGCTCGCCGCGGCGGGTGAGGAAGGAGTCGCCCGGCTGGACCTCCTGGGCCTTGAGGTGACGGAGGTAGCCGCCGCTGACCGGTGCCACGCTCATCGCCCCCAGCCCACGTGGGCGAGCGCCTGGCGGAGCAGGTTCCCGCGGCCGCCGATGAACTCGGCCTGCACGTCCTCGCTCAGCGCCTCGTCCGGCGTGAGCCACGTCAGCTCCAGCGCGTCCTGGCGCGGGCTGCACTCGCCCGTCACCGGCACCACGTAGACCATCGAGACGGCGTGCTGCCGGTCGTCGGTCAGCCCCGTCTCGGACGGCGCAGGGAAGTACTCGGCCACGGTGCACGGCACGATCGACGGTGGCAGCTGCGGGAACACGAGCGGGCCCAGGTCCTTCTCGAGGTGGCGCATGAGCGCGGCGCGGATCGTCTCGCGGTACATCACGCGGCCGGAGACGATGGTGCGCTGGAAGCGGCCCTCGTCGTCGGCCACGTAGAGCAGGCCGATCTCGGAGACGTAGCCGAGCGCGTCGAGGCGCACCGGGATCGCCTCCACGTAGACCATGGGCAGCCGTCGGCGGGCCTCGTAGAGGTCCTCCTCGGACAGCCATCCCGGATTCGGGTCGGGGGTGCGCACGCTCATGGCTCTGTTCTACCGGAGTTCCGGGCTCGGGGCACGTCGGGCCGGCGCGTTCCGCCCTCGGCGAGGGGCACGACGACGGCGCGGCTCAGTGCGCACCCGGGCCCCACGTCGCGCGGAAGTACTGCCGGGCCATGGGGGCCTGCTCCGCGCTCGCCCCCAGCTCGAGGGCCGCCTCGACCGGCCAGTTCGGGTTCGCGAGGGCCGCCCGCCCCACGCACACGGCGTCCGCCGCGCCGGAGACGAGCACCTCCTCCACCTCCTGCGGCGTGGTCAGGGAGCCGACGGCGGACACCACCATCCGCTGCGTCCCCTCCTTCACCGCCCGCGCCAGGGGCACCTGGTAGCCCGGGCCCTTGGGGCCGTGGTACCGGTCGCCCAGGCCCGCGGAGGAGACGTCCATCCAGTGCACGCCCTCCTCCTCGAGGATCCGGGCCAGGCGCACCGTCTCCTCGATGCCCCAGCCCTCCTCCACCCAGTCGGAGCCGGAGATCCGCACGCCCAGGATCTTGTCCGCGGGCCACACCTCGCGCACGGCCGCCACGAGCTCGCGCAGGAACCGCGTGCGCCCCTCGAAGTCTCCGCCGTACCCGTCCGTGCGGGTGTTGGTCAGCGGGGAGAGGAACTGGTGGATGAGGTAGCCGTGTGCGGCGTGCAGCTGCACGGCGCCGAACCCGGCCTCGTCCGCGCGACGGGCGGCGTCCGCGAAGGCGCGCACGGTGCCCGCGACGTCCTGCTCGGTCATGGCGCGCACGTTCGCCGGCATCGAGGTGGCGGGCACGCCCGAGGGCGAGAGGGTCGCCCACGCGTCGGGGCCCTCCAGGATCGGCTCGCCCGCGGGCACGCCCGGGTGCATGGGCACGGTGGAGGCCTTCGCTCCGGCGTGGCCCAGCTGGACCGCGGGCACCGCGCCCTCGGCGGCGACGTACGCGGCGATCGGCGCCCACGCGTCCCGCTGCTCGTCGTTCCACAGGCCGGTGTCCCACGCGGAGATGCGCCCCTCGGGCGTCACCGCCGTCGCCTCCGCCACCACGATCCCGAAGCCGCCCGCAGCCCGTGCCCCCAGGTGCTGGAAGTGCCAGCCGTGGGGGACGCCGTCGCGGGCCTCGCACGCGTACATGCACATGGGCGGCAGGATCAGGCGGTTGCGCACCTCGACGCCGTTGATCGTCAGCGGCTCGAGGATCGCGGGCAGGGCGGGAGAGGTCGCGTCGGTCATGGCCTCACCTTACGAGGGCCCCCGGACCCCGGACCCCGGACCCCGGACCCCGGAGGCCGTGCGGCGCCGCCTCGCTACCCTGGCGGCATGCCCTCCTACCGCACCCGTCTGCAGATCGGCGACCTCCGCCCCGGCCATCGCCCCGAGGAGGTCATGGACCTCGCCGAGGCCGCCGTGCAGGCCACGCACGTGCTCGCCGCGAAGGACGTCGAGGTCGTCTCCCGGGTGCCGCGCATCGTGCTGCGCTTCACCGTCCCCGCCTCGCACCGCGCGGGGGAGGACGCCGAGGCCGTGGGCGTCGGCGCGCGGATGGCGGAGGCGGTGTCCGGCGTCGCCGTCACGGGGCGCCTGGACGTCCTGCGGCGCGACGGCGGCCGCTGGGTCCCGGTGCACGCCGCGCCGTGAGGGTGACGCGCCCTGAGCGCACGGGGGACACCGCGCTGCGCCGTCGACCGGCCGCGCGACGCCGGTCGGGGCTCAGGGGGTGAGGCTCGCGTCCCGCTCCACCTGGCGCACCCACGAGCGGCGCACGGCGACGGCGAGCACGAGGGCGAGGGCCCCGAACACCGCGGTGAGGCCGACCCAGGCGCTCTGCTCGGCACCGAGCGGGGGCGGCAGCAGGCGCGGGAGGCCGAGGTTCAGCAGGGTCCAGCCCATGCCCAGCGCGACCCCCATGCGGCCGCGATCCGTCAGCGCCAGGTGCAGGCCGAGGACCAGCACGGCCAGCAGCAGGAGGGTGGCGAAGAGCTCAGTGGGGAACCACGGCAGGGCCACGCCCCACGCGTTCAGCGCCGAGCCCAGCGTGGTGGGCAGGCCGGCCAGCAGGACACCGGCGAGCAGACCGGCGGCGCCGTCGGTGACCACCCGCTCCGCGCCCGTGCGCGCGGGCCGGTCCGTGAGACGCCGGATCACGCGCACCATCAGCGCCAGGGCCACCAGCCACACCAGCACCTCGAGCCCCCACGGGACGAGCACGGCGAGCGGGAACCACGTGCTGACGGCCAGGAGCGCGCCGGCCAGGGGCCAGCCGACCTCCCGCTGCCGTGAGGAGGCCGCCTGCCCGGGGGCCCACTGGTGGAGCACGTGCACGCCCACCGCCGCCCACAGCCCCGGCCACACGAGCGGGTGCAGCGGATACAGGGAGAAGACGGTGGTGGTGAAGCCGTAGCGGCCGTCGTGTGCGGCGCGGTAGGAGCCGAAGTCCAGGGCGTCCAGCCCGGGGAGGCGGCCGAACAGGCCCAGGCCCCACGCGCCGGCGAGCACGAACACCAGCCACGCGAGCGTCAGGCCGGCCTGCCGCCGGCGGTCCTTGGCCGTCGCCGCGCGGCGCGGCTCGGGCGCACCCAGGGGCGCAGTGTAGGACGGGATCAGGGGGATCGCCGCGGTCGTGGGGCCGTCGGGTGCCGGCGCAGGAGCGGCCGCCGAGCGGATGGCCTCGGCCTTCGTGCTCAGGCGGTCCCGGCGGCGCCACTCGGGCAGCGCGACGCGGGCGCGGGCGAACAGCTCCTCGTCCGTCACGTCCTCGTCCGGGTGGGCGAGGAAGGGCCGCTGGGACGCCACGGGGATGATCTCCGGGCCCTCGAGCTCGCGCGCCGCCCGGTAGAGGGCCTGCGACTCCCGGTCCTGGTGGGCGCGCAGCCGGCTCGCCTCCTCGAGGGCCTGCTGGTCGCCCAGGTGGCGCTCGCGGTCGGCGAGCAGGCGAGCCTGGCTCAGGGCGCGGTCCGCGGAGTGCCCGGCGTAGCGGCGCGCGCGCTCGATCCAGCGCCGGCGCGCCTCCTCCGCCTCCCGGCGCAGACGCTCCTCCTCCGCGCGGCGGCGGCGGCGCTCGGCCTCCTTGGCGGCCGCGGCCTCCTGGCGGGCGCGCTCGCGCTCGTCGGCCTCGCGGCGCAGGCGTTCGGCCTCCACGCGTGCCGCGTGGCGCCGGCGCTCCTCCTCCGCCAGGAGCCGGGCGTGCTCGGCCTCGGCGCGCCGGCGCTCACGCTCGGCGGCCTCCGCCTCCTCCCGGGCGCGACGCTCGGCCTGGACGCGGGCGCGCTCGGCGGCCACCTCCGCCTCGCGGCGGCGCCTCTCCTCCCGCTCCTGGCGGTGGCGGGCGGCCTCCTCGGCCTGGCGGGCCTTCTGCTCGGCGCTCGCGCGGCGCTGGCGCTCGGCCTCCCGCTGCCGGCGGGCCCGCTGCTCCCCCTTGCGGCGGCGGGCGAGCTCGGCGGCGCGGCGACGGCGCTCCTGCTCCTCGGCCTTTTCCAGCGCCAGGGCCTCGGCCGCGCGCCCGGGGTCGACCGTCGGGGCCGCCTCGGGCTCCACCGGGCGGTGGCCGAGGGTCCCCACGAGGGGCGTGGTGAAGCGGGCGAGGTCCTGGCCGCCGATCCGGTCGAGGATGGCGCGCAGGTCTCCGTGGGAGCGCTGGCCCGCCGGCGAGCCCTCCGCGCGCAGGCTGTCCATGGCGGCGTTGACGTCCGCGCGGCGGCCCTCACGAGTGGTGCGCTGGGCGGGCGTCTCCGGGCGCGTCGGCGTGCCGCGCAGGGCGCGCGCGTGGCGCTTGATCTGCCGGCGGGAGATCTCCCCGGGGGCGGCGAGCGCGTGCCGCGGGCGCGAGCGAGGGCTCTCGGAGGACTCCGCGGGCTCGGGAGACGCGCCGGTCATGCTGCCCCCTTCCCGGATCGTCGGCGCCATGCCACGATCCCCGCGATGATCATCCCTGCAAGGGTACCCAACGCCACCCCCACCAGTGCCGACGCCCACCAGGGGAGCCCGGTGGTCTGACCGGACACCCACCCGAGCCCCACCATGTAGACGCTCCAGGTCAGCGAGCCGAGGCCGGAGAGCCACAGGAACACGGGCCACCGGATGCCCGCGATCCCCGCCGCGGCCATGGAGGCGGTGCGCCCGCCGGAGACGAACCGCAGCACGAACAGCCCCGCGAGGCCCGTGGCCGGCCCGGCCTTGACCAGCAGGGAGCGGATCCCGCGGTGCACCCAGCGGCCCCACGCCCAGCGGTCGAGGCGCCTGGCCAGCCCGTGCCGGAAGAGCGCGTACAGGCCGATGTCGCCCGCCCAGCAGCCGAGCCACGCGGCGAGGACGGACGCCCACAGGCTGACCCGGCCCGCCAGCGCGAGCGAGCCCGAGCCGATCACCAGGATCTCCGACGGCACCGGCGGGACGGGCGCGTCGAGGGCCACGAGCAGCGCCGTGAGCGGGTGGAACCACGCGCCGAGGCGGTCCAGGAGGTCCGCGGGTCCGGTCTCCGTGGAGGCCGCCGTCAGGGCGGTCATGGCCGTCATCGCGGACGCTCCTGGAGCTGTGCCGGGGAGGCGAAGGTGCGCGGCACGCCCGTGACCGGGTCGGTGAAGCTCAGGGACCGAGAGAGCAGCTGGAGCGGGCGGGCGAGGTCGTCCGGCGCGGCGTCCAGCAGCTCGGGGTAGAACGGGTCGAAGGCGATGCCCAGGCCCAGCGACGCGAGGTGGATCCGCAGCTGGTGCGTCCGCCCCGTGCGCGGGGTGAGCCCGAGGTGCACCACACGCCGCCCCGCGAGCATGCCCGCCGAGCGTCCGACGCCCAGCACCTCCACGCGCGTCTCCGCGTTGGCCCCGGCGTGGGCCGCGTTCGACTTCTTCGTGCGCACCGGCGCCCCGGCGGCCCGGCCCGAGGCCGCCGCCGGGATCTCCTCGACCACCGACCGCAGGATCCCCCTGTCCTTGCGGATGCGGCTGCGGATGGTCAGGGGGAACCGCGTGAGGCGGGGGTCGTCGTCGGGGCGGGCCGCGTCGTCGTCGGGGTCCGCGGGCGACTCCGGGAGCACGGCGACCGCCTCGTACCGCTTGGCCACCGCGCGCCGCTCGAAGAGCAGGTGGTAGGCGCCGCGCGTGGCGGGGTTGGCGGAGAACATGACGACGCCGGCCGTCGCCCGGTCGAGGCGGTGCAGGGGCACGAGGTCGTCGAGGCCGAGCTCGTTGCGCAGGCGGACCAGCGCGGTCTCCTGGATGAAGCGCCCGCCCGGCGTGGTGGGCAGGAAGTGGGGCTTGTGGATCACCACGAGGTGCTCGTCCGCGTGGAGGATCTCGTGGGCGACCGGCAGGGGCTGCTCGTCCGGCAGATCGCGGTAGTACCAGAGGTCCTCGTGCGCGCCGAGCGGGGTGTCCGCGGGGATGGGCGCGCCGTCCACGGCCACGACCTCGCCCGCCGCGAAGCGCCGCCGGATGCCGTCCGGGTCCACGTGGCCGAAGCGGTCCAGCACGTACTCCTGCACGCTCGCCCAGGGCCCGGAGGAGGGCAGGCGCAGTCGGGTCGCGTTGACGCCGTCGCGCAGGGGAAGGGGGGAGGTCACGGCCACGGCCCCATCATTCCAGGCCGGGTGGACGGGCCCGCGCAGTCAGCCCTTCACGGGGGAGCCGGTGCCGGTGGTCTCGTCGCCGCTCTCGGGGGAGCGGTCGCGCGGGCCCAGCACCACGACCTCGTCGGCCGGCTCAGTCTTTCCGAACACCTCGCGCGCCGGGACGTGCCCGCCGACGTCGACGATGACCGTGTCCAGCACCGCGCCGGAGGGGACCGTGGCGTCGCCGAGGAGAAGGGATCCGCGCACCGTGGCGCCGGCCTCGACCACCACGCCCGGGCCGACCACGGAGTCCACGACCTCGCCCGCGATGCGGCAGCCCGGGCCGAGCAGTGAGCCGGTGACCCGCGCGTCGGGGGCCACCCACGCCGGGGGCGACTGGCGTGCGTTGGTGAGCAGCGGCCAGCCCTCGGCGGTGAGGTCCAGCCCGGTGCCGTCGAGGATCTCGCGGTGGGCCCGGAAGAACGCGTCGAGCGTGCCGATGTCCCGCCAGTAGCCCTCGAGGCGGTGCTCGCGGACCCGCCCGCGGTCCACGAACGCGGGGATGATGCTCTCCCCGTAGTCGCCGAGCGAGCCGCCGACCGGATCGCCGTCCTCGTCGGTCTCGCCGTCCTCCTTGGTGCCGGCCTCGTCCTCGGCGGCCAGGAGCTCGCCCACCACCTCGGAGAGCGCCGCGACGTCGAACACGAACACCTCCGTGGCCACGAGCGAGCCCTCGGGGTCCTCGGGCTTGTAGTCGTAGGCGGTGACGGCGCCGTCGTCGTCGGCCTGGACCACGCCGAAGCGGGAGGGGTCCTCGTCCGTCCGGGTGGTCACGACGGTGAGCTCCGCGCCCGAGGCCGCGTGCTCGGCCAGCACGGGGCGCAGGTCCAGCTGGTAGAGGTGGTCCGCGGACATCACGACGACGGTGCTCGCCCCGAACTGCTCCAGGACGGGCACCTGCTGGGCGATCGCGTGGCCGTTGCCGCGGGAGAAGCCCTCTTCGGCGCGGCCCTGCGCGGGAGGCAGGATCCGCAGGCCGTGGCGCGTGCCGTCGAGGTCCCAGGGGCGGCCGCCGGCCAGGTGCTGGTTCAGCGTGAACGGGCGGTACTGCTCCACGATCCACACGTCCTGCAGCCCCGAGTGCGCGAGGTTGGACAGCGCGACGTCGATCAGCCGGTACTGGCCCGCGAGCGGGACCATCGGCTTGGCACGGGCCTGCGTCAGCGGCATGAGACGCCCGCCGGTGCCGCCGGCGAGCACGAGCGCGACCGTGGCGCCCTCCGGGTCCTTCGGGAACGGGTCGGCCATGGGACCACCGTAGTCACCACTGGCAGTTCGGGCACCACCACAGCTGCCGCTCGGCGTCCTCGGGGGAACCGTAGTCCTCCTTGCGCACGCGCCCGCCGCAGCGCAGGCACGGGAAGCGATCGTGGCCGTAGACCCAGTAGCTCGGCTGCCGGCCGCGAGGCGGTCCGTCGAGGACCTCGATCGCGAACGGCCGGGACTCGTTGCGGCGGACATGCGTCGTGGCCCGCTGTGAACCGATCACCGGCGACGCCGGCGGGACGTTGGCGCGCAGCAGGTCCCCGGCCAGCAGGACGAGTCCCGGGACGTCGTCGACCTCGCCGATCGGGCGGTGGGGGTCGATCCCGGCGAGCAGCAGCGTCTCGCAGCGGTAGATGTTGCCGATCCCGGAGACGAGGCGCTGGTCCAGCAGGGCCAGCCCCACGGGACGCCCGGGCCGCTCGGTCAGGCGGCGCACGCCCTCGGCGAGCAGTGCCGCGGCGGTGGCGGGGTCGGCCCACCCGGGGTCGAGCAGGTCGGTGCCCAGGTGGCCCACCACCGTGTGCTCGCGATCCGTGCGGACGAGCTCGAGCAGGCCCAGCTGCGCGCCGATCACGCGGTGCTCGTCCGTCTCCAGCACACACCGCACCTGGCACGCGGGCGCGCCCCAGGGCGCGTCGAGGCCGGAGTCGAGCCAGCGCCCCTCCATCTTCAGGTGGGAGATCAGCGTGAGGGGCGCGGCGCCGTCGTCCTCGGCGGGTGGCGTGAGCCGCATCAGCAGGTACTTGGCCAGCGGCCGCACCTCGGCCACCGTCCACTCCTCGAGGCGCGCGGTGGCGTGCCGGGGCACGCGCAGGTCAGCATGCCGCAGCACCCGTCCCGCGAGCAGGGGGCGCAGGCGGTGCGCGGCGCGGACGAGGGAGTCGCCCTCGGGCATGTCAGGCCACCGCCACGACGGCGGCGCTCACACCGCGTTGAGCTGCCACGTCACGCCGAAGCGGTCGGCCACCCACGCGAAGCGGCGGGAGAAGCCGTAGTCGTCCGGGGGCATGAGGTCGGCGCCGCCGCCGGAGACGAGGGCGTCGTGGATCGCGTCCACCGCCGTGGGGTCCGGCAGCTCCACGAAGAGGCTGATCGAGGGGGTGAAGGAGAAGCCGTGCGGGGTGAACGAGTCGAAGAAGCGCAGCCGCTGGCCCGCGATCTCGAGCTCGCCGTGCGAGACCTTGCCCGCCCACTCGGCGCCGCGGGGCGTCGAGTCGTCGAACAGGTCGCGGCGGACCTCGGTGACTGGCAGGTGCTCCACGAACGCGGTGAGGTAGGCGTCCATGGCGGCGCCGGCGTCCCCCTCGAACATGAGGAACGGCGTCACGGAGGGCTCGGAGGGGTGCGGCATGGACTCGCCGAGGAGCTCGGCCTCGGGGTCGGCGCCGAACGGGCCGTCCGGCTCGGACGGGGCCACGGGATCCGTGCCGGCCAGTCCGCTCGCGGGGTCGTGCGTCAGGGTGTCCTCGGCGGTGCTCGGGTTCTCGCTCATGGGCGCGAACCTACCCGGCGCCGCCCGGTGCTGTCGTGCGCCCGCCGCCCGAGCCGCCACGCCTCCCGCGTGACGCCATGATGACGCGCCGCGGCTGCGGTGGGGCCTCCCCACGACGGCCTGCCTCAGCTGCGGTACCGGATGCCCGACGGCGACGAGTAGAACCCCGCGTCGAGCATCGCCCCGGAGAGGGGCGTCCCGAGGATGGGCGCGCCGTTGACCTTCTCGAGGCTCAGCCGCTCCGTCCTCCCGGTGCGCAGCGCCCACACGAGCGCCGCCGCGGCGGCCCGCAACTCCGCGGCGTGCTCCGTGAAGCACAGCAGGGTCTTGCCGCCGCGCTCCATGTACAGCACCAGCCGGCCGCGGATCAGCACGACGACGGCGCCCGCCTTCCGGCCCGGCCGGTGCCCCGTGGGGACCACCCCGCCCGGGCCCGGCGGCACCGAGGGCCAGTCGAGGGCCGCGCCGTAGGGGTTCGCGGGATCGGTGGCCGCGAGCGCCAGCGCCGGTGGGTCCGGCTCCTCCGGCTGGGCATGGGGGTTGACGGCCGGGCGGCCGGGCGGCGGTCCGAGCGGGCTGACCCAGCCAGAGGGCGGACCGCCGATCGCGCCGGGACCGTCCGCGCCGTCGTCGTCCCCGCCCTCCTCCTGCGCGCGCTGGAAGCCGCGCAGCCGGTCCACCACGGCGCCCGTGGAGAACTGGGCGCCGCCGAGGCCCTCCACGAAGTGGCCGCGGCGCACCTGGCCGGCGTCCTCCATGCGGGTGAGCAGCTGGTACTGCCCCGCGAAGCCGCCGGGCACCTCCTCGGCCACCACGGAGCCGCGCGTGATCACGCCGTAGCGGTCCAGCAGCAGCTCGGCGGTGGCGTGGGCGCGGACGGTGGGGTCCCGCTCCGCCTCCGGCAGCAGGGACCAGCGGCCGGCCGCGCGCGCCTGCTCCGCGGCGGAGAGCCCGCCCACGCCGGGGGCGATGCCCGCGCTCGCCGACCCCGCCGCGCCGTCGCCGGCTGCGAGGCCCGCGTACCGGCCGCGCCCGCGCACCCCCGCCAGCCGACTGCCCAGCCCGCGGCCCGCACCGCCCGTGCGAGCGGTTCGCGCCCGCGGGGACTGCCTCCCCGTGCGGTGCGCGGTCTTGCCGAGCGAGAGCAGTCCGCGGACGGGGGCGAACGTGTCATTGCCGACCTTGCCCTCCCACACGAGTGCCCACAGGGCCTCGAGCACCGCGGGGCCACGGACCGGCTCAGCCCCCTGTTCGGCACCGAGGGCCAGCACCCTCTCCACGAGCTGCGGGAAGAACCACGCGCCGCCCGAGCCGAGCACCGCGAGGATCCGCTCGCGCAGCGCGGCGTCCGCGGGGGCGGGCCCCTGCTGGGCCTCGGGAAGGCGGAGCGTGAGGTCCACGGCGTCGGCAGGGTGGATCGCCACCCAGCCGTCGTTGCCGGCGGCCTCCGCGGTCCCGGACCACACGTACTCGCCCGTGGAGAGCAGCTCGTCGAGCATCGTGGGCGCGTAGTCCCGCACGCGCGCCGGCAGCACGAGGGACTCCCACGCGCTCGCGGGCAGGGGCATGCCGGCCAGCTGGTCCAGGGCGACGGCCACGCCGTCCACGCCCTCGAGCGACGCCGGGGACGGGTGCCCGGGGCGGGGGCGCAGGTGCTGCCAGTCGGCGAGGAACCGGCCGTAGGCGGCCTGCTCCACCGGCTCCACCTCGGCGCGCAGGGCGGCGAGGGAGCGGCGGCGGATGCGGCGCAGCACCTCGGACTCGCACCACTCGGCGTCCAGGCCCGTCGCGCCGGGCGCGCCGTCCGGGCGGAACGCGCCGGTGCTGACGCGGCGCTCGGAGGCCAGGCGCTGCAGCACCCCCAGCACGACGGCGCCGCCCAGTCCGAGCGCCGCGCCCGCCTCGGCGGCCGTGAAGGGCCCGTGGGTGCGGGCGTAGCGGCCCACGAGGTCGCCGAGGGGATCCTCGACCGGCTCCAGGAACGTGACCGGCACGCCCATGGGGATCGGCACGCCGAGGGCGTCGCGCAGGCGGGCCGCGTCCTCGACCGCCGCGTAGACCTCCCCGCCTTCGCGGCGCAGGCGGAACGCCCGGTTGGCGCGGACGAGCTCGTCCAGCATCCCGGCGACGGCGGCCTCGTGCGCGGCGGAGTCCGGCTCAGACGCGGGTGTCTCACCGGCGGCCGGCTCAGGGTCCGCCGCCCCTGCCTCGACCTCCGGCAGCGTCCGCCGCGCCGCCTCCACCACGGTGAGCGGGCCCACGAGCCGCAGCAGGTCAGCGAGGCCTTCGGCCCCGCGCACGCGCCGGTCCGGGGCGAGCCGCTGCAGCTCCGCCTCGACGCCGGCGATGACGTCCGCGTCCAGGAGCTCCCGCAGCTCCTCCGTGCCGAGCAGCTCGGACAGCAGCGCCGGATCGAGGGACAGGGCCGCCGCGCGGCGCTCGGCCAGGGGGGAGTCGCCCTCGTAGATGAACTGGGCGACGTACCCGAAGAGGATGGACTGAGCGAAGGGCGAGGGCGCCGTCGTCGTGACCTCGACCATGCGGATCGCACGCGACGCGAGGCGGGCGGCGACGTCCTTGAGGGCCGGGAGGTCGTAGACGTCCTGGAGCACCTCGCGGACGGTCTCCAGGATCACCGGGAACTGCGGGAACTTGCGGGCCACGTCCAGCAGCTGGGCGGCGCGCTGGCGCTGCTGCCACAGGGGCGAGCGCCGGCCGGGGTTGCGGCGGGGGAGCAGCAGGGCGCGGGCGGCGTTCTCGCGGAAGCGGGCGGCGAACAGCGCGGATCCGCCGACCTCCGCCGTGACGATCTCGTCCAGCTCCTCCGCCGTGAACTCGAAGAGCTCTGCGCCCGGCGGCTCCGTGTCCATGAGGGGGATGCGCAGGACGATGCCGTCATCGGCGGCCATCGCGGCGCCGGAGCCGGTCTCGAGGCCGTAGCGCTGGGCCAGCCGGGCGCCCACCGCGAGCGCCCAGGGCGCGTGGACGGCCATGCCGAAGGGGGAGTGGAGCACCACGCGCCAGTCGCCGAGCTCGTCCGTGAACCGCTCCACCACGAGGGTCTTCTCCGTGGGCAGCGTGCCGGTGGCCTCGCGCTGGTCCTTCAGATAGGCCAGCAGGTTGTCCCGTGCCCAGGGGTCAAGGCCCGCGGCCTCGAGGCGGGCGGGCGCGGACTGCGGGTCCGCGTCCACCTCGCGGCGGAAGCGCCCGACGGCGTCGCCGAGCTCGGCGGGGCGTCCGGCGGCGTCGCCGCGCCAGAACGGGAGCTTGCCCGGCTGGCCGTAGGCGGGGAGCACCAGCACGCGGTCGGCGGTGATGTCCACGATCCGCCATGACGTGGCACCGAGCAGGATCACGTCGCCCACGCGGGACTCGTAGACCATCTCCTCGTCCAGCTCGCCGACGCGGCGGCCGCCCGAGCGCGCGGAGCCGGCCGAGGACTTCGCCGCGGACTCGCCGGTGTCCCCGTCGGCGGCCGCGCCGTCCCGGCCGCCGCCCGCGCCGGAGGAGTCCGTGGCCAGGAAGACCCCGAACAGGCCGCGGTCCGGGATGGTGCCGCCGGAGGTGACGGCCAGACGCTGGGCGCCGGGGCGGCCGGAGAGCGTGCCCTCCTCGCGGTCCCACAGGATGCGCGGGCGCAGCTCGGCGAACTCGTCCGAGGGGTAGCGGCCGGCGAGCAGGTCCAGCACAGACTCGTAGGCCGAGTGCGGCAGGGCCGAGAACGGGGCGGAGCGGCGCACGAGGTCGAACCAGGCCTCGGCCTCCACGTCCTCGATCGCGACGGCGGCCACCGTCTGCTGGGCCAGGATGTCCAGCGGGTTGGCGGGGACGCGCAGGGACTCGATGCACCCGGCCACCATGCGTTCGGCGACCACGGCGGTGTCGACGAGGTCCCCGCGGTGCTTGGGGAAGAACACGCCGCGGGAGACCTCTCCCACCTGGTGGCCCGCGCGGCCCACGCGCTGCAGGCCCGAGGCCACCGACGGCGGCGACTCCACCTGGATCACCTGGTCCACCGCGCCCATGTCGATGCCGAGCTCGAGCGAGCTCGTGGCCACGACGCAGCGGATCTGCCCGGTCTTCAGCGCCTCCTCCACGATGGCGCGCTGCTCCTTGGAGACGGAGCCGTGGTGGGCGCGGGCGAAGTCGGAGACCGTCCCCGAGCCGGTGCCGGTCTGCCCGGCCACCTGGGCGGGTCCGTGGACCGGGGTGCGCGGCGTCGCGGGGGCCGCGTCCCGCTGCGCCAGCCATCCGGCGACGACGTCGCCCGCCTGGGCCGGCTCGCGGAAGCCCGGGACGGCGTCGGGCAGGTCCGCGGCGGCGGCCGCCTCCTGGCGGGCCTCCCAGATCTCGTTGAGGCGACCCGTGAGACGTTCGGCGAGGCGGCGGGAGTTGGCGAACACCAGGGTGGAGCGGCGCTCGGACACCAGGTCCACGATCCGCTCCTCCACGTGCGGCCAGATGGAGCCGCCCATCGCCGCGCCCCCGTCGGCCCCGCCCGGGGCGCCCGCCGGAGAGGATCCCGGACCCGTGTCCTGGGCACCCGAGGGGGCGGAGAGGTCGGTCATGTCCGGGATGGGGACGCTCACCGTGAGGTCCCACTGCTTGGCCGAGGCGGGCCGCACGATGGTGACCGGCTGCACGCCGCCGAGGAAGCGGGCGACCTCGGAGGCCGGCTCCACCGTGGCGGAGAGGCCGATGCGCTGCACGGGCCTCTCGAGCAGCGCATCGAGGCGCTCGAGGGACACGGCCAGGTGGGCGCCGCGCTTCGTGCCGGCGACGGCGTGCACCTCGTCCACGATCACGGTGCGCACGCCGGCCAGGGCCGAGCGACCCTTCGAGGTGAGCATCAGGAAGAGGGACTCGGGCGTGGTGATGAGGATGTCCGGCGGGTCCTGCAGCAGAAGGCGCCGCTCTGCCGCGGGGGTGTCCCCAGACCGCACGCCCACGCGCACCCGCGGCACTGCCCGGCCGAGGGTGCGTGCGGTCTGCGTGATGCCGATCAGCGGGGCACGCAGGTTGCGCTCCACGTCCACGCCGAGCGCCTTGAGCGGGGAGATGTAGAGGACGCGGGTGGCGGAGACCTCCGGGTCCGCGGGCTCGCGCACGAACGAGTCCAGCGCCCAGAGGAAGGAGGAGAGGGTCTTGCCGGAGCCCGTCGGGGCGATCACGAGGGCGTGGCGGCCCGAGGAGATCGCGTCCCACGCGCCCACCTGCGCCGGCGTCGGCCCCTCGAAGGCACCCGTGAACCACGCGCGGGTGGGCTCGCTGAAGCGGGAGAGGACGGCGGCGGCGCTCGGGGCGGGCGCCCCGGCCCCCTCGGCGCCGCTCATGCGTGGTGGTACGGCCGGCCGGCGGAGATCTCCTGCGCGCGGTAGACCTGCTCTGCCAGGATGAGGCGCACGAGCTGGTGCGGGAAGACGAGGCCGGAGAGGGACCACACGCGGTCGGACCGCGCGTGGACGCGCTGGTCCACCCCGTACGCGCCGCCGATCACGAGCGTGACGGGTGCGCCGACGTCGAACTGCGCCTGCAGGTGCCGGGCCAGGCCGGGGGAGTCGAAGCCATTGCCGCGCTCGTCCAGGAGGATCACGTGCTCGTCCCCGCCGACCTTGGCCAGGATGCGGTCCGACTCCTCGGTCCGGGCCGCGTCCTCCTGCCGCGCGGAGTGGGGGAGGAGCTGCCACGTGAGGTCGTAGGGCCTCTTGAGGCGCCGCTCGTAGCGTGCGATCCCGTCCGAGACCCACGCTTCATGCTTCTTGCCGACGGCGAGCACCTTCACTGACATGGGGTCCATGATGGCACCGGGGCCGGACGCGCCAGGCACCCGACCCCGGTCGTACGACCCGGTGACGTCAGTCGACGCGCTGCGTGACCTTCGCCCGCTCGCCGGGTGTGCCGCCCCTGCGGGCCAGGAACATCAGGACGCCGGCGGCAGCGAGCGCGAGGCCGGCCAGGCCCATGAGCACCAGGCCGATGCCGGGGCTGGCGCCGTGGCCGGCCACCCTCCCGATGTTCGCGAAGCCGTCCACCATCAGGAACAGGCCGGTGAGGACAGCCAGGACGCCGGCGGCGATGCGCGCCCACGCCGCTGAGACCAGGAAGGCCGCCACGCACAGGGCGATGGTGAGCAGCAGCAGGGCCAGGATGATCCCGGCCTCGTCCGCGCTCGCCTCCAGGAAGCTCTGGCTGATCCGGCCGCCGAAGAGGCTCACGCTCGCGGCCGGCAGGAAGAGGGCGAGCAGGGACACGAGGGCGGAGGCGACCGCTGCGAGCGGCGCCCACGGGTAGCGCAGGTGAGGGGCACGGCGGTCCAGGGATGAGGCGTTCGCCGGCGGGGTGGGGCCCGCGGCGGGATCGGTGGTGGGGGACAAGGGGGGCCTCCAGGGCGGTGAGGGAGCGGCGGTGACGCCGCGCACTCTAGTGGAGGGCGGGGAACGGCCCGTGAACAGTCTGTGCGCCCGATGTGGGTGCATGACGAAGGCCCCGGTCAGCGCAGGATCACGCGGGACTCGGGGCCTTCACATCTGGCGGTGACGGTGGGATTTGAACCCACGGTACGGGGTTACCGTACACAGCATTTCGAGTGCTGCACCTTCGGCCGCTCGGACACGTCACCAGACTGGGACACTCTACCCGAGCGGCCGCGACGCGCCCAAACCGGCCGCGGGCCGTCGTCGTCGTCGGCCCCGGAGCCGGCCGTGCCCGGCCATCCGCTCATTCCCGGTGCGCGGCGAAGAACCCGCGCAGCAGGGCGGCGGACTCCGCGGCGCGGACGCCGCCGCGCACCTGCACCGTGTGGTTGAAGCGCGGGTCCCGCACCACGTCCAGCACGGAGCCGCACGCGCCCGCCTTGGGATCCCATGCCCCGAACACAACGCGCGGGACGCGGGCGAGCAGCAAGGCCCCCGCGCACATGGGGCAGGGCTCGAGGGTGACCACGAGGGTGGAGTCGGTGAGGCGCCATCCGTCGCCGCCGCCCGAGGCCGCCAGGGCCTCGGCCGCGCGGCGCAGCGCCAGGACCTCGGCGTGGGCGGTGGGGTCGTGGTGCTGCTCGCGCTCGTTGCCCCCCGCCGCGAGGACGGTCCCGTCCCCGGCCACGAGGACCGCGCCGATCGGGACGTCTCCGGCCTCGCCGGCGGCGCGGGCGACCCCGAGGGCCAGGCCCATCCAGGCGTGCTCCTGCGCAGAGGTGGGCGCGGGGGCAGACACGGAGGACACGGAGGAGGGCACGGCTCCAGCGTACGGGGGACGGTAGCGTGGGAGCATGCGCGTTCACGTCGTCGACCACCCCCTCGTCGCCCACAAGCTCACCGTCCTGCGGAAGCGGGAGACCCCCTCGATGATCTTCCGCCAGCTCACCGAGGAGCTGGTGATGCTCCTGGGCTATGAGGCGACGCGCGACGTCGCGGTGGAGCCCGTGACGATCGAGACGCCCGTGACCACGACGACGGGCACCCGCCTGGCCCGCCCGCGTCCCCTCGTGGTGCCCATCCTGCGCGCGGGCCTCGGCATGCTTGAGGGCATGGTCAAGATGGCGCCCTCCGCGGAGGTCGGCTTCCTGGGCATGGCGCGCAACGAGGAGACCCTCGACATCGTCACGTACGCCGAGCGCCTGCCCGCCGACCTGACCGGACGCCACGTCTTCCTCCTGGACCCGATGCTCGCCACGGGCGGGACCCTGGTCGAGGCCATCCGCTTCCTCTACGAGCGCGGTGCGGCACGGGTGACATGCCTCTGCCTGCTTGCGGCGCCGGAGGGCATCGCGCGTCTCGAGGAGTCCCTGGGCGACATGGAGGTGGACCTCTACCTCGCGGCCCTCGACGAACGGCTCAACGAGCGCTCCTACATCGTCCCGGGACTCGGCGACGCGGGAGACCGCCTCTACGGCCTGGCCGAGTGAACCGGCTGCACCGCCGGTCCCGGCGCTGCAGCCCGCTCCCCGAGACCCCCGCTCCGGCGGGGGTCTCGTGCTTTCGGTGACCACCATGTCGAATGTGTCGTCCACCAGATGGACGGGCGGGGGGCGACGTCGGAGGCAACCCGACGTGGGCGATCTGAACTGGGAGCCGGCTGTGAGAAGATGCGGCATACATATGCGATGCCATCGATGGGGGCGGCGTCGGGTCGAAAATGACACGGCGGGGTTATGCAGGGCGACGAATGGTGATCTTAGACACAAATGGATCCAGGGCGTCCGATATGCGAGACGAATCACTCAGTGTTACTTGCCAGATCGCCGGGCGACGTCACATAGTCGTCATATGACGATCCCGCCCGCGTTCTCGCGAGCAGGCGGGGAACCGACTGAGGAGTGACGGTCATGAGTGAGTCCGCCGGATACGTGCATGTCTCGGTGCGCAACGCGCAGCGCCGGACCCCGGGCCACCGGGTGCGGGGCGCGGCAGGCCGCGGCGACCTCCGCCTCGCCGGGACGCCCGCGCCGGGCCCGCTCCCCGCACAGACCGATCCGACTCCCGTGCTCGCGCCCAACGGCGTCCCCGGTCCCCAGGCGGTGGCCCGGGAGAACGAGGCCCGCGGCTTCGTGATCTACGTGGGCATGGACGAGCTCGCGGCCTCGGCCGCCGGCACCTCGCTCACCCGCCTCGCCAACGAGCTGCGCCACTACGTCGAGTCGCTCGTCCCGGGCTCCCAGTCCCACGCCGCCGTCGCCCTGGCCCCGGCCGGCGCCGAGGGCGACGACCTCGAGGTGGTCCGCCAGGTGCTGGGCGACCCCACCGTGCAGGGCGCCTTGCGCCCCGACCTGGCCCAGGCGCCCGCCCCGGTGTCCACGCGGCAGCCCGGCGTGCTGATCGACCTGTCCCGTCGCGAGGTGCAGCTGGACGGGGAGCCGCTGAACCTCACGTTCAAGGAGTTCGAGCTGCTCAACTACCTCGTGGAGAACGGGGAGCGCACGGTGGGCCGCGACGAGCTGCTCGAGGCGCTGTGGCGCACCTCGGACGAGGTCCCCAACGAGCGCACGATCGACGTCCACATCCGCCGCCTCCGCGCCAAGCTCGGCCGCCTGGCCAACACCGTGCGCACCGTGCGCGGCCAGGGCTACCGCTTCTACCGGCACCCCGAGGTCGTCGTGTGGGCCGCTCCCGAGTACTCCATCTGACCGCGGCGCCATGGGCGGCTCCGACGCGAAGACCCTGATCGTCCTGCGGCATGCCAAGGCCGGCTGGCCCGAGGGGGCGGACGACCACGACCGCCCGCTCGCCGCGCGCGGGCACGAGCAGGCGCCCGCCGCCGGCCGCTGGCTCCGGGAGAACGGGCTCGTCCCGGACGGCATCGTCTGCTCGGACGCCTTGCGCACCCGGCAGACCTGCGTGTGGGTGTGCGAGCAGCTCGGCGAGCTCGCCCCCACCCCCTATCTGGACCGACGGCTCTACGAGGCCGACGCCGCCCGCGCGCTCTCGATCGTCAACGAGACCGAGGAGGGCGTCCGCTGCCTCCTAGTCGTGGGTCACATGCCGTGGGTGCAGAACCTCGGCATGCGCCTCATGAGCCTCGACTCGGACCAGGACGCAGCGCTGGCCATGACGGAGCACTACCCCACGCTGGGGCTGCAGGTCTTCCGGGTCGACAAGCCGTGGGCCGAGCTCGACGGGCGCGACGCCGCCCTCACCCACTTCGTGGTGCCGGGCCGCTGACGCCGCCGGAGCGGGCCCCGACGTCGCTGGACCTCTCGGGGACGACGAAGGCCCCCGCTCTCCGAGGAGCGGGGGCCTTCCCTGTGGTGCGCCCAAAGGGATTCGAACCCCTGACCTTCTGTTCCGTAGACAGACGCTCTATCCAGCTGAGCTATGGGCGCATCTTCCGTTCCGCCGGAGCGGATCGAACTCGTAGAACTATACACACCTTCCCCGGCACGTGCAAAACGGGCCCGGTGGGCGGCCGGGCCGCCCTCGGGTGAGGCCGCCCTGGGCGGCCTCGCCGCAGGCCCCTCGGGTACCATGGCCCCAAGACCGTGCGACCACAACGGCGTGGCGCACCATGATCGGTGTGCACGTCTGTGGTGGGACGGAACGGTACAGGACCCCTACGGGAGGACTCTCCATGGCTGACAACGCCACCCCCACCTTCGCGGAGCGTGCTGTGCAGGACGCGCCCACGGACTACGCCCAGCTGCGCGACTGGGTCGCCGAGATCGCCGAGCTGACGCAGCCGGACGAGGTCCACTGGGTGGACGGTTCCGAGGAGGAGTACGACCGCCTCGCCGCCGAGCTCGTCGAGGCCGGCACCCTGACGAAGCTGAACGACGACCTCTTCCCGCACTCGTTCGCCGCGTTCTCCGACCCGGCCGACGTCGCCCGCGTGGAGGACCGCACGTTCATCTGCTCCGAGAAGGAGGAGGACGCGGGCTTCACCAACAACTGGAAGGCCCCCGCCGAGATGCACGGCATCCTCGACGACGCCTTCCGCGGCTCCATGCGCGGCCGCACCATGTACGTGATCCCGTTCGTCATGGGCCACCTCGACGCCGAGGACCCCAAGTACGGCGTGGAGATCACCGACTCCGCCTACGTCGTGATGTCCATGCGCATCATGGCCCGCATCGGCGCCGACGTGCTGGAGAAGATGTCCCGCGAGCAGGCCTTCTACGTGCCCGCCGTGCACTCCGTGGGCGCCCCCCTCACCCCCGGCGAGCAGGACGTGCCGTGGCCGTGCAACGCCACCAAGTGGATCGTGCACTTCCCCGAGGAGCGCTCCATCTGGTCGTACGGCTCGGGCTACGGCGGCAACGCCCTGCTGGGCAAGAAGTGCTACGCGCTGCGCATCGCCTCCGTGATGGCGCGGGACGAGGGCTGGCTGGCCGAGCACATGCTGATCCTCAAGCTCACCAACCCCGAGGGCCGTGCCTTCCACATCACGGGCGCCTTCCCCTCCGCGTGCGGCAAGACCAACCTCGCGCTGATCGACCCCACGATCGAGGGCTGGAAGGCCGAGACCCTGGGCGACGACATCACGTGGATCCGCGCCGGCCACGACGGCGAGCTGCGCGTGATCAACCCCGAGACCGGCTACTTCGGCGTGGCCCCCGGCACGGGCTGGTCCACCAACCCGAACGCCATGCGCGCGATCGCCCGCGGCAACTCCATCTTCACCAACGTCGCCCTCACGGACGACGGCGGCGTGTGGTGGGAGGGCATGACGGACGAGGTGCCCGCGCACCTGACCGACTGGCGCGGGAACGACTGGACGCCCGAGTCCGACACCCCCGCAGCCCACCCGAACTCGCGCTTCTGCACCCCGATCGAGCAGACCGACATGCTCGCGGACGAGTACCGGGACCCGGCCGGCGTGAAGCTGGACGCGATCCTCTTCGGCGGCCGCCGCAAGACCACCGTCCCCCTCGTGACGGAGGCCTTCGACTGGGAGGACGGCATCCTCAAGGGCGCCACCCTCTCCTCGGAGACCACCGCCGCCGCCGCCGGCGCTGTGGGCGTGGTGCGTCGCGACCCGATGGCCATGCTGCCGTTCCTCGGCTACGACGCCGGCGACTACCTGGCCCACTGGATCGAGGAGTCCGGCAAGGCCGACGCGGAGAAGCTGCCGCGCATCTACCTCGTGAACTGGTTCCGCCGCAACCGCGACGGCGGCTTCGCGTGGCCCGGCTTCGGTGAGAACTCCCGCGTGCTCAAGTGGGTCGCGGAGCGTCTCGAGGGCAAGGCCGACGCCGTGGAGACCCCGATCGGCTTCACCCCCACCCCCGAGTCCCTCGACCTGACCGGCCTGGATGTGTCCGACGCGGACCTCGAGGACGCCCTCAAGGTGGACCGTGAGGAGTGGGCCAAGGAGTCCGAGCTCATCGAGGAGTGGCTGGAGCGCTTCGGCGACTCGCTGCCCGCCTCCATCCGCGAGCGCTACGAGGCCCAGAAGGCACGCTTCGCGCTCTGAGCCCCGCCACCGACGACGTCGGCCCCCCACCTCCGCGAAGAAGGAGGTGGGGGGCCGACGTCGTCCTGCGGGCGGCTCCGCTCAGACGGCGAGCCAGAGGTCCGGGCCGAAGATCTCGTAGCGGATCCCGGTCGCCGGCACGCCGGCGTCGATCAGCGCGGAGCGGGTGGCCTGCATGAAGGCCAGCGGGCCGCAGAGGATGACCTCGGCGCCGGCGGGGAGCTCGATCTCGGAGGGGTCCATGCGGCCCTCGTGGACAGTGATGCCCTCGGGTGCCTGCTCCGGGGCCACGCCGAGCCACAGGTGGGCCTGGGCGTTCGGCAGCGCGGAGAGCGACTCCGTGAGCTGCCCGAGCAGGGCCACGGACTCCAGGGAGGCATCGGCGTGCAGGACGACGACCTCGCGGTCGGACCCCTGTTCGGCCAGCGAGCTCAGGATGGAGGCGGCCGGCGTGATGCCGATGCCCGCGGTGGCGAGCATGAGGGGCGCCGAGTCGTCCTTCGGGGTGATCTCGCCGTAGGGGTTGGACAGCTCGACGACGTCCCCGACCTCCACCGCGTTGATGAGCGTGGGGGAGACCTCGCCGGCCTCGTCCAGCTTCACGGTGATCACGCGCTCGGTGGTGGAGGCGGCGTGGTCCGAGAGCGAGTACTGCCGGGCCTGGCGCAGGCCGTCGGCCACCTTGACGCGCACCGAGACGAAGCCGCCGGCCTCGCCGGGGGTCTGCGGGGTGTCGTCGGCCGGCTCGAAGCGGAAGGTCACGGCGGCGTTGCCGGTGGGCTCCTTGGAGACGACCTTCCAGTCGAGCCACATCTTGTCGTTGGCCTGCTTGGCGTAGAGGCCCTTCTCGAGCTTGATCAGGGCGTCGGCCATG
Organism: Micrococcus sp. 2A; assembly: GCF_039519235.1. Taxonomy (NCBI): domain Bacteria; kingdom Bacillati; phylum Actinomycetota; class Actinomycetes; order Micrococcales; family Micrococcaceae; genus Micrococcus; species Micrococcus sp. 2A. The sequence goes on from NZ_CP154351.1 coordinate 365,637, forward strand.
AGCCAGTACACCTCGGTCCAGGCCTCGGCGACCTCGGGGGTCACGGCGTCGCCGAGGACGTCGGCGATGGCCCAGAAGAGGTTCTCGTAGACGATCTGGTACTGGTCCTCGGTGATGCCGAGGGCGGTGTGCTTGTGCGCGATCCGCGCGAGCACGGCCTCGGGCAGGGAGTCGGGGTGCTCGAGCTGGTGCACCGCGAAGCGCACGATCGAGCCGGCCAGGGCCTGGGCCTGCTCGCCGCTGCGCTGGTTGGCGCGGGAGAACAGCCCGTCCAGCAGCTCCGGATGGGCCTCGAACATGTGGGCGTAGAACTTCGGCGTGATCTCCGGCATGTGCTCGGCGACGACGGCGGCGGTGGCCTCGATGACGGGGCGGGACTTCTCGGACAGCATGGGGGTCTCCTCGGGAGCCTTATATGTGCATTGTCGATGCAAGATTACACCGTGGCCGCGTGGGATCCCATCGCGGGCAGGCCCAGGGAGACCGGCCCCGCGGCGCCCGCTCCGCCCGGACGCACGAGGTCACGGACCGTCAGGAGGTCGAGCTCGGCCATGAAGGCCTCCCGGGCGCGAGCGAGGGCCTCCCGCAGTCGGCAGTCCGCCGCGAACGGGCACGGGACGCCCGTCTCGTGGCCGGCGCAGTCGAGGACCTCGGCGCGGGGGCTCAGGTCGCGCACGAGCTCTCCGACGCGCTGGTCCAGCCCCGCCTCCGTGATCCGGGCGCCGCCCAGCCGGCCGCGGGCCACCTGGATGGTCCCGCGGCGGCGCAGCTCGGCCACGGCCTTGATGACGTGGTTGTACGGCACGTGGATCTCGTCCGCGATCCGTTGGCTGGTCAGCTGGCGCCCCTCGGCGCGGGCGAGCACCATGAGGACGCGCAGGCTCACGTCGGTGAACGCGTTCAACTTCATGGCGCCGATTCTCCCATCGGGGGGCACGCTCCTGCACAGGCGCCCCACGGGAGGCCTGCGTCCCCGGCGTCCCGGCGCCCGCCTCATCCTGTCCGCCTCCGTTGGCATACTGGCGCCATGACCTCCCCCAGGCACGACGCCGGCCCGCCCCTCCCTCCCGTCGCCGCCCCGGGCGGCCCGCGGCGTGAGCCCGCGGCGGACCCGGAGCTGCACTCCCAGGCCCTGGAGGTCCTGCGCCGCCTGGTGGACCGGCCGGACGCCGAGTTCAAGGAGGGCCAGTACGAGTCCGTCGAGGCGCTCGTGGCGCACCGCCGGCGGGCGCTGGTGGTGCAGCGCACCGGCTGGGGCAAGTCCGCCGTGTACTTCGTGGCGTCCCTGCTGCTGCGGGCGCGGGGCGCCGGCCCCACGCTCATCGTCTCCCCGTTGCTGGCCCTCATGCGGGACCAGGTCTCGGCGGCGGCGCGCGCGGGCGTGCGGGCCGTGTCCGTGAGCTCCGCGAACTCCACCGAGTGGGACGAGGTCCGGGCCAAGCTCGCGGCGGACGAGGTGGACGTGCTGCTGATCTCCCCGGAGCGGCTGACCAATCCCCGCTTCCGCGAGGAGCAGCTGCCGGACCTCGTGGCCCGCATGGGCCTGCTCGTGGTGGACGAGGCCCACTGCATCTCCGACTGGGGGCACGACTTCCGGCCGGACTACCGGCGCATCCGCGACCTGATCGGACAGCTGCCCTCCCAGGGACCCCGGGCGGTGCCCGTGCTGGCCACCACCGCCACGGCCAACGCGCGCGTCGTGCAGGACGTGGTGGAGCAGCTCGGCGTGGACTCGGCGCAGGACGTCTTCGTGCTGCGCGGTCCGCTGGCGCGCGCCTCGCTGCGCCTCGGCGTGCTGCGGCTGCCGAACCCCGCGGCCCGCCTCGCGTGGCTGCTTGCCCACCTGGGAGAGCTGCCGGGTTCAGGCATCGTCTACGCGCTCACGGTCTCCGCGGCGGAGGACACGGCGCGGGTGCTGCGCGAGGCCGGCCACGAGGTGGTGGCCTACACGGGCCGCACGGACCCGGAGCAGCGCGCCCGCATCGAGGAGGACCTCAAGGCCAACCGCGTGAAGGCGGTGGTGGCCACGTCCGCGCTCGGCATGGGGTTCGACAAGCCGGACCTCACGTTCGTCGTGCACCTCGGGGCGCCGAGCTCCCCGGTGGCGTACTACCAGCAGGTCGGCCGCGCGGGCCGTGGAACGGACCACGCGGACGTGCTCCTGCTGCCCGGCGCGGAGGACCGCCAGATCTGGCAGTACTTCGCCACGGCCTCCATGCCGGACGAGGCCCAGGCCCACACGGTGCTCGCGGCGCTCTCCGCGGACGGCGGGGCGATGTCCGTGGCGGCGCTGGAGCCCGCCGTGAGCATCAAGCGCACCGCCCTCGAGCTGCTGCTCAAGGTGCTCGCCGTGGACGGTGCGGTGGAGCGCGTGGGCGGCGGCTGGCGGTCCACGGGCCGCCCCTGGACCTACGACGGCGAGCGCTACGCCCGCGTGGCCGAGGCCCGCCGTGCGGAGGAGCGCCTCATGCTGGACTACCAGACGACGCAGACGTGCCGCATGGAGTTCCTGGCGCGGACCCTGGACGATCCCACGGCCGCGCCGTGCGGGCGGTGCGACGTCTGCGCCGGCCCGTGGTACCCCACGGGCTCGGACGGTGCCGCTCGGGAGCGCGCCGAGCACGCCCTGCACCGGGCCGGCGTCCCCCTCGAGCCGCGCCGCATGTGGCCCTCCGGGATGGACCGGCTGGGCGTGCCGGTGACGGGCCGCATGGCCGCCGGCGCGCAGGCGGAGGAGGGGCGCGCCCTCGCGCGTCTGACGGACCTGGGCTGGGGCGGAGTCCTGCGCGAGCTGCTCGCCGCGCCGGATGCCCCGGTGCCGGAGAACGTGCTGCAGGGCGCCGTGGGGGTCCTCGCCGGGTGGGGCTGGCAGGACCGCCCCATCGCGGTGGTGGCCATGCCCTCGAGGGGGCGGCCACAGCTCGTGGGCTCCTTCGCCGAGGGGGTCGCACGGATCGGCCGCCTGCCGTTCCTCGGCACCCTCGACCTCGTGGGCGGCGGCCCGACGGCCGGCCCGGGCGGCAACAGCGCCTACCGGCTGGCCTCGGTCCACGGCCGCTTCGCCGTCCCGCAGGCCATGGCCCACATGCTCCGCACGGCGCCTGAGGCGGGGCACGTCGGCCCCGTCCTGCTCGTGGACGACCTCGTGGACTCCCGGTGGTCGCTGGCCGAGGCCACGCGGGTGCTGCGCGAGGCCGGTGCCCAGGGGGTGCTGCCCTTCGTCCTCGCCCAGTCCGGCTGATTCGACAGAGCTGAGGCGGCGGAGGCTGATTCGCCGGGACCCGACGTGACGAGGGCTGACACGCCGAGGGGGCCGGACCGGATGCTCCGGCCCCCTCGGGCCCGTGGAGGGCGGTCCGCCCGCCGTCCGTCAGCGCTCGGTGCGGACGATCTCCAGCACCGCGTCGCGGATGGCCTCCATGGTCTCCGGGGTCCGGGCCTCGCCGTTGTAGCGCAGGAACGGCTCCGTGTTGGAGGGGCGCAGGTTGAACCACCATGAGCCGTCGGCCGCGGAGACGGTGGTGCCGTCCATGCGGAGCACGCGCGTGGCCACGCCCGCGAAGTCCCCGTGGGTGGCCTGGCCGGCGTCGCCGCCGTCCTCGGCGCCCGCGGCGAACTGCGCGAGCACGGCGGCCACGGCGGCGTCCTTGTCCTCCACCTTCGAGTTGACCTCGCCCGAGGCGAAGTACGGCTCGTACTCCTCGGCCAGCTCGCTCAGGGGCTGCTCCTGCTCGCCCAGGGCGGCCAGGACGTGCATCGCGGCCAGCATGCCGGTGTCCGCGTTGAAGAAGTCACGGAAGTAGTAGTGCGCGGAGTGCTCGCCGCCGAACACGGCGCCCTCGGACGCCATGACCGCCTTGATGAAGGAGTGGCCCACACGGGTCACCACGGCGCGGCCGCCGTCGGCCTCCACCAGCTCGGGCACCGCTCGGGAGGTGATGAGGTTGTGGATGATCACGGGGGTCTCCTCCCCGTCCGCCTTCGCGCGGGCGATCTCGCGGCGCGCCACGAGGGCGGTGACCGCGGACGGGGACACGGGGTCGCCGTTCTCGTCGATCACGAAGCAGCGGTCGGCGTCTCCGTCGAAGGCCAGGCCGAGGTCCGCGCCGCGGTCCGTCACGGCAGCCTGCAGGTCGCGCAGGTTCTCCGACTCCAGCGGGTTGGCCGGGTGGTTCGGGAAGGTGCCGTCGAGCTCGAAGTAGAGCGGCTCGATGGTGAGCGGCAGGCCCGGCAGCAGCGTGTCCCCCAGGACCGCCGGAGTCGTGCGTCCCGCCATGCCGTTGCCCGCGTCCACCACGACCTTCAGCGGGCGGATTCCCCGCAGGTCCACGAGGGAGCGCAGGTACTCGGCGTAGGCGCCCAGGATCTCCTGCTCGGACACGGAGCCCGGGGCCTCCACCGCGGGGATCTCGCCGCCGTCCAGGTAGCGCTGGGCCACGTCGCGGATCTCGTAGAGGCCGGTGTCCGAGGAGACGGGCACCGCGCCGGCCTTGGCCATCTTCATGCCGTTGTACTCGGCCGGGTTGTGCGAGGCCGTGAACACCACGCCGGCGGCCTGCTTCACGCCGGCCGCGTAGTACAGCATGTCCGTGGAGATGAGGCCCAGCAGCAGCACGTTCGCGCCGCGAGCCGTGGCGCCGGCCGCGAAGGCGTCCATGAACTCGGGAGAGGAGGGGCGCATGTCCCCGCCCACCAGCACGGTCTGCCCGGCCAGCTCGAGGACGTCCACGAAGGCTGCGCCCACGGCTCGGACGGACTCCGCCGTGATGGTCTCGCCCACGATGCCGCGCACGTCATAGGCCTTGAAGGAGTCACGCAGGTCGATGGGTCCAGAGGAAGTAGTCACGCGACCGATGGTAGTGGACCCCTGGATACAGTGGGCTGGTGGCCTCCGCAAACCGATTCCCGCGCTCCGGCGGCGTGCCGGGCGGCCCGTGGCCGGAAGCCCCGGAGCCGCTCTCGCCCGGCACGCCCGCCTACCGCCGGCTGCTGCTCGGCCTCTTCCTGGCCGGCGTGGCCACGTTCGCCCAGCTCTACTCGCCGCAGGGCCTGCTCCCCCTCGTCAGCGCCGACCTGGGCGTGCCGGCCCACGAGGCGGCGCTGCTCGTCTCCGCCGCCACCCTCGGCCTGGCCGTCTCCGTGGTGCCGTGGTCGCTCGCGGGCGACCGGTGGGGCCGTCGACCGGTCATGGGGGTCTCGCTCGCCGGCGCGAGCGCGCTCGCGGTGGCTAGCGGGCTGGCCCCCTCGCTCGAGGCCATGATGGTGCTGCGCCTGTTCGAGGGGATGGCGCACGGCGGCGTCGCGGGCCTCGCCGTGGCGCTGCTCGCGGAAGAGGTGGCTCCGCGCGCGGTCACCGCGGCGGCGGGCACCTACATCGCCGGGACCACGCTGGGCGGCCTGTCCGGCCGGCTCATCGCGCTGCCCGTCGCCGAGGCGGCCTCGTGGCGCGCGGGCATGCTCGCGGTGAGCGCGGTCGGCGTGCTGTGCACCCTGGGGTTCCTCTGGGTCACCCCGCGGGCCCGCCGCTTCGTCCCCTCCCGCACCTCCGTGCGGCAGGTCACCCGCACGGTCCGTGCGCACCTGCACGCGCCCGCGCTCGTGGCGGTGTACGCGCAGGCGCTGCTGCTCATGGGCGGCTTCGTGGCCCTGTACAACTACGTGGGATACACGCTCCTGGCCCCGCCGTTCTCCTGGGACCCCTCGGCCGTGGGACTCGTGTTCCTCGCCTACCTCGCCGGCACCTGGGCGTCGCCGTGGGCCGGCCGGCTGGCCGCACGGCATGGCCGGCTGCGGGTCCTGGTCGCGGCGACGACGGCGATGGCCGTGGGCGTGGCCCTCACCCTGGTGCCCCACCCGCTCGTGCTCGTGCCCGCACTGGTGCTGGCCACCGGGGCGTTCTTCGCGGCGCACTCGGTGGCCTCGGCATGGGCCGGCACCGCCGCGGTGACGGGCCGCGCGCAGTCCACCTCGCTGTACAACCTGGCCTACTACGCGGGATCGAGCCTCTTCGGCTGGCTGGGCGGGGTGTTCCACGAGGCCCACGGCTGGCCCGGGCCGGTGGTGATGGTGGTGGCGCTCGTGCTCACCGCCACCGTGGTCGCCGTCGTCGTCCTGCGCGGAGACGAGACGGCCCCGGCTCGATGAGCCGGGGCCGGGCGGGTGCGGCGGACGGTCACCTGCCGCGGCCGGCGGCGTCCGTGCCGTCGGCGGAGCGGGCCTGCTCCTGCCACTGCTTGAGCACGGCCGGGTCCTGCAGCTCGAGCCAGTCCACCATCTGCTGGTAGGTCACGCAGTACGTGTCCTCCTTCTGGCAGACCTCGCGCATGACCTGGTCCACCGCGGGGTTGAACGTGTTGTCGTTCCACGTGTTGAAGTGGTTGCCGAACACGAGCGGGGCGCGGTTGCCGTTGAACGCCGACTCGTACACGTACAGGTAGGTCTCCCGCTGGAACCTGCCGAGGCGCTCCTTGTCTGCGGGGACCTCCTTGCCGCCGTTGCCGTCCATCCAGAAGTTGTAGTCCATGGCCAGGACCATGGGGTACTTCTTGCCCTCCTCGGCGAGCACGGGGGAGTAGACGGTGGGCATGTCGAACTCCCAGATGCCGTCCTTCTGGTAGGGCCAGGCCACCCCGGGCTTGCGCTCCCAGTGCGACGTGTCGTACTCCAGGCCGTGCTCCTTCCAGACCGGCACGAGCGCGTCCCACTCCCCGTCCAGGCAGGGCAGGCGGCCGCCCTTGACGTCCTCCGCCTCGACCTCGAGCTCGGGGAAGTCCTCCCCGTAGCCGTTCACGCGGCGCGGGTCGTCCAGGAACTCGTAGAACGTCCCGATCTCCTGCTCCCACTCGGCGGTGGACCACTTGTTCGCGCCGTACTCCGCCGAGGCACAGAGGTGGCCGCTGTAGTGGGTGCCGATCTCGTGGCCGCGGGCGTGGGCCTCGTTGATGTTCTCCACGCGCTGGGCCACCTCGGCCTCCGGTCCGCCGAACTCGGTCTGCACCACGCCGGGCTCGTTGCCCGGGGCGCTGTAGATCTCCTTGTTCGCACTGCCCACCAGGTTGATGCCGGACTGGAACACGGTGAACTTGGCGCCGGCCTCGTCCGCGGTCTCCATGAACGACTTCCAGCGGGCGTCCTGGTTGCCGCCGTCGAAGGAGAACAGGACGAACTGCGGAGGGCGCTCGTCCGCGCCGTATGCGCGCATCGGCACGTCCGGGTTGGACCGGGCCGCCAAGGGGCCCTCGGTCTCCGCCTCCGAGGACGACGCCGCACTCGAGTCCGCGCTCGGCCCCGTGCCGGTCGTCGCCGAGGCGGACGCATCGCCGCCCTGAGCAGCCGGACCGCCGGGTGAGGCGCCGTCGCTCTGGGGGGCGGAGCAGCCGCTCAGGAGCAGGGCCAGGGCCGCCGTCGCACCCCACACGCGGTGCCGCCGAGACCCGGAGCGCTCGGTGAGGGACGAAGGGGGAAGGGCCATGGTGATCTCCTGCGTGGTGGCCGGTGCTGCCGGTGGTGTCGTTGCTGTTCGGGGCGGGCGAGGTCGCGCGCGCGGTGCCGCGGCCGTCCAGCGGCCGCCTGTCCACCCTAGGCACACCCGAGGGCCCCGGCGGGCGATTCCCCGGGAACTGTGACGGAGGTGTGACCCCTCGCCGCGGCGGGCTCTTCGGCCGCCGGGGCCCCGGAGCGCCGACCTAGACTGACGGGCATGGAATACCTCGTTCCCGCCCTGGCCGTGCTGGCGATCGGCGTGCTCACGCTGGCGGTCGGCAACCGGATGGCGCGCAGCGCCCACAGCGGGAGGACGGCCGCGCCGGCGTCCACCCAGCGGGCGGAGGCGAGTGAGGCCCGGGCCAGGGAAGCCGTGTCCCTGCTCGACGAGGGGGGCCACCGCGCCGTCTACGGGCACATCGCCCAGAGCCGCGTCATGGAGGCCATCCGCGCCTACCGGGGCATCACCGGCCGGAGCCTGAAGGACGCCGTCCTGGACGTGCAGTCCCTGGCCGCCTACCCGCAGGTCTACCCGACGCGCCCGCCCGCAGGGCTCGAGGACATCGACGGCCCGGACGCCTCGACGCCGTCCGCAGGTGGGGACGAGCCCGTGGTGCCCGAGTCTGCCCCCCAGGAGAGGGGCGGGACGCAGAGGGGTGGGGCACCCCGCCGGGTCGGGGAGACCCAGGGCCCGGACAAGGCCGGCGGCGGCGCTGGGTCCCACGCCGCGGCCCCGGGCGCGGCGTCCGGGGCGCCGCGCGAGGCGGACGGCTCCGCCGACGCCGTCCCGGCACCCGCGGAGGCGTCGGCCGGCGCGGAACCCCTCACGATCCCGACCGAGTGGATGGGCGATCCCGCGCCGGAGGAACAGCCGTTCGAGGTGGAGGTGCTGCGCGGCGAGGGATCCGTGCGCGTCTCCTCCCGTGACCTCCCGCCGTGGCTGCGCGATCAGCTGGCCGCCATGGTGCGGGATGGGAACCTGGAGTCCGCGGCCGTGCAGCTGTCCACCCATTCGGAGCTCACAGTCCCGGAGGCGTTCGAGCTCCTGCGCCGCATGCGGGAGCGCCGCGAGGGCCACGGGGCCTGAGGGTCCTTCGACGCGAAAAGGGCCGGGAACACGCGGTTCCCGGCCCTTCCTCGCGGAGACGGGGGGAATCTCCGTCAATCCCGCGTTGACATGGGCGTTTGCGAGTAGCTCGGTCCACTAGTCCTCTAGTGGTCCGGTCCACCCGTAAACGAGTGCCCCGGCAGGACGGCAATCCTCCGGGGCACGGACAACACGAATCGAGCGTGTCGCCATGTCCCAGCCTACCCGCACCCTCCCCCAGCTTCTCCAGCCCGTCGCCCGCGCCGCCACATCGGTGGCGCTCACGGTGGCGGGCTTTGTCGTGCTGTCTCTGCCGTCCCTCTGGACTGGCCCCATGTGATCCACCGGCCCCCGCACGCGGGGCCGCGTCCTGCCCACCGTCATAACGCCGGTGGGTGGCACGAGGTCACAGCGTGACTATCCAGGCGGGACAGCCGGCCTACCTGATCCAAAGGCTCCGGCGCAGTCGAAACACCCTCCCCGAACGTCCTGAACTGCCAGGGCGAGGAACGGCCACGAGCTCGGCCACGTCCTAGGGCCATAACGGCAGACACCCCGAAACTCGGGGGGTCTAGTCGGCGTGGGCGAATGGCGCTGAGTGAGGGCGGGGGCGTCGGGAGCTTTGGGGCAGGGGACTTGAACAAGCCCGCCCGTAGGTCCGCTAGTCCCCGCAGGGGACGCCTTAGAGGCAACCACCACACCAACCACCGGCCAGCACGGCCACGAACAACGGAGACACCATGAACACCCAGCAGCAGACCGCCACCGTTCCCACCGGCTTCCGCGTCGAGGTCGATACCCAGGGCGACGACACGATCACCACCATTGCCGGCCCCAGCTCCGGCGGGGTGACCACCTTCATTGACGAGCGCGACGGCTCCGTGGTCCTGGCCGTGGACGGCTACGACAAAGACCTGTCCACCGGACTGGACCTGACTTATGAGGACGCCCGCCGTCTGGCCCGCGATCTGTCCGCCGTGGTCGAGCGTCTGGACGACTTGCAGCGCCCCGAGGTCGAGCGGATCGCCCGCGAGCTGCACGCGCGTGGCAAGCGGGCCACCGTGGACGAGCTGGGGCAGCGTGCCCATGACGCCGGGGTGAGTGTCGTCGCCGTGATGTCCGCGTATCAGGCTCTCGCGCGCGCCTGACCGGCGGGGGTACCCACTGAGCGGGTACCCCCGGAAACACGAAACGGCCCCGACTCTCCCACCGCGGGAGGGCCGGGGCCGTCGTCGCCGGCAGGTTCCGGGGCAGGGGCAGGTGGTACCTCGGGTACCACCTCGGCAGGCTCCGGGGTGGGGGCAGGTGAGGTGATCAGCCCCTGATCACCTGCTCGCTTGTCGGCGACAACCTGCGGCTGACTCACCCCCACCACCGGCGCAATCGCCCGGGTGGACATGCCGGCGGCAGAGAGCTGCGCGACGACGGCGGGCGAGGTTCGCATGGGCGCAGGTTCGGCGCTCAGCGCCGACCCTCCGTGCCGATGACGTGAGCAGTAGTCACGTCGGCAGGGTACGGATAGTGCTCGCGCCCCTGGAACGACAAAAGGCCCCGGCCTCCCACGATGGGGGCCGGGGCCATTTGCTCGTCTAACAACCGTAGGGATCAGAGGGCGCATGTAGCACTCGGGCTGCTCACCCTTGCGGCTAAGAACCCCGGGAGCCCGAAATCACCCAATATGAACAATCCGGCTGACTGGGGACCCGGCCGGTCCTTTTCCAGCCATTCTTATGCAAGAGGGCTTGGCATTCAATATTGTTATTATGGACCACGGAAGTAACAATCAAGGTTGAGGCGCCTAATGCGCGCGCAGTCGAGCCACACGCTTGTATAGCGTGGGTCACCATTGCCGTACCTACTCCCTGGCGAGCCATGCGCCGATCCACCCCCAATAGGTCAAGGCTGGCCCTTAAAGTGTCCCCATCGATCTGACAGCAATCGTTCCAGACCACTACGCCTGCAATGGAAGCGCATTCTCCAATCCTTGCGGCCTGAGGGAGATCAATAGCCAGGTAGGCATAGGAGGGAGGAGTGAAGGGCACTCGCAAGTCCCGGATGACGCCTTGCACCAGCGAATGCCAAGCGCCAGAGTCGGAGGACCATTGAATTCGTCCGTCAACTCGGGTCGCAAAGGGGGTCTTCTTCAATTGGCGAAGAGGGAGCGCCGCGCAATTGAATGTTTGAAGACACGCGCGATGCTGAAAGCCCGCTTCTCCAAAACCAAGCGCTCCGGGGACTAAGGGCATGCGTAAATCAGAACGTAAATGTGGGCTCGACCTCGGTGGAGCGCTCAATATGTTCCGGGTGCAAAACCAGGGACCGCACATGCGTCAGATAGAGGTGGGAGAGTCCCTGCGGCTGGCGGTCATCGTTTCGAGGCTCTGGGGAGGAGGGAAGCCACTCGCGGTAAGTCGGACGAGAATCTCGCTCCCAGGCCTGCCGGCTCTCTGCGACATGTGCGGACATTTTCTCGTTCCTCCTCTACCGATCCAGCGTTCGAGCTCGCATGCTCGTAGTGCGAGCCGTCGTACAACGGGTAGTACGAGCCGTTGTACAACACGTAGGACGAATGTACTACACACGCGACTGCACGCGACTGCACACGACTGCACACGACTGCACACGACTGCTCGTCTCCGTTCGGCCCGGGCCCTGAGGTATGGACTCCCCACTCAACGGCCAGCCCGCGGCGCCGCCCACCCATCCCCCCTCCGCGTGGGCCGCGCCAGACGCCCCCAGCGATCCCGTTTCATGCTGGGGGCGCCGTCGCACCTACTGCCGACCGTTGCTCGTGGTCCGCAGCCCGGCATACGACGCGCGAGCCCGGACCTTCTGCGACTCGTGGGCGCGGTCCATCCCGTCCTGCACGCGCTGCTCCATCTGCACGCCGGTCAACGCCTGCACACGCAGGGCCAGCCGGTCGCGTGGAGTGAACGGGAACCGGCCCATGATCGACATGAACCCGTCAATCCGCGTGAGCTTGTTCTCCGTCCACATCTCCTCATACGCCGCAGCCGCCAGCATGAGAACGTCCCACTCCGTCGCGGTCAGCTCGGGCGCGATGGAGGACTCCCCCAGACGCTCCCAGAAACGCAGCGTGGCCGCGCTCCAGGGCCGATCACGCGGCGGGAGGTCCGGCTGAACGGCCGGGATGATCTCCATCTCGCGGAACTCCGGTCCCGGCCGCTGGCGGGATCGGCGGTTCTGCGGTTTCGGGTAGTTAGGCATTAGTGGTCTCCAATCGGTCGATCCATTCGGTGAGGTAGGCGGCGCGTCGTTCCAGGCCGTCCGCCTGAGCCCGGGCGCGCTTGACGCGCAGGTGACGTAGGCGGTTGTGGGCCCGGTATCGGCAGGGCGTCGAGCACCAGCGTGGAGGGCGCCCGATGCCGGCCGGAATGATGCGGTTTCCGCACATCAAACAGGTCAAATACGTCATATTTACGTGTCCTAGCGAAATGGGCTGAACCCGGCACACAGACAGCCACAGACAGAGGCGGGGCCCCAGAATGGACCGGGGCAGGGGGGTTGGGCGCCCCAGGGGCATGCATACTTATGCAGCAGCGGCCAGCGCCCCTGCGTGCCACCTCTGGCGCGCGTTCTCCGTGCCGCCGTGGTCTTAGTCGTCTGTCTCGTCTGCGTGCCTCACAGGGCCACACAGGGCCGCGTGGTCGAGAGACCACGCGGCCCCATGCAACGGGTGGGATCAGTCGTTGACCAGGCCGGGATGCTGGGCCAGGCGGGCGGCCTGACGGTTCGCCTCGGCGGCGTCGGCCACCTGGGCGACGTCCTCGGCGGGCGTGGCGTCCCAGTCCGGGCGGACGTAGGTGAGGTTCACCAGCGCCGTGAGGTCCACGTCATCGGGAAGCGGCGTCTTGTTGATGTCGCCCTGGACCACCAGACCGCGCCGGTCCTTCCAGTTCCGCACGTCAAGGGCCTCGGAGTACGCCCGGTGCAGCATGTGCAGCTGGTCGAAGTCCGGGACGAAGAACTCGAGTCGCCCGGCCCACTTCTTCAGCCATGCGGCCCGGGCGGGGATGGTCTTGCACTCGGCCGGGAAGCCGTCTGCGGTGATGGAACCGAACAGCGGGTCGGGAGCGTTGTCGAAGAACTCTTCCGCGCCCGGCGCGAACCGGCGCACATGGTTGCGGGTGGCGTCCTTGTTCAGCAGCGTGATGCCGTTGCGGCGGTTGCTCAGCCATGTCGCGTCCAGGTGGAGCGCGTCACGGAACTGCCCCGTGCTGCTTACGCCCATGTCCGTTCCGCCGCCCACCTCGCGCGCGGCGATGTTCCGCACGGCGACGGCCTGAGCACGACGGAGCGCAGAGTAGGCGTCCACGACGGCGCGGGCCTTGCCGAACCGTTCCACCATCTCCGGGCCAGAGTTCAGCACGGCCTCGGCAGAGGCGGGCATGCCGGCCAGGTCGAGGGCCTGGGCGGCGGCCAGGATGGAGGGCAGCGTCTGGGCCAGGTAGTCCAGCGTGAGCCGTCCGGCGTCGGCGCGCAGTGCGATGCGCCGTTCAGGGTCCACAGGGCGGGTGCGGTCCGTGAGAGCACGGACCACGCGCAGACGCTTGTTGTCCCGCTCGGTCCATTCGACGTGCTCACGGATGACGGCTTCGAACGCGTCCCAGTCGCCGGACACGCGGGCGTCCTCATAGGCGGCCGTCACGTCCGGCTCGGGATCGGTGGCGCTCATGTGGGCCTTGCGCGCGAGCCGGTGCATGGCCTCGGCGGCCTCCTGGTCGCGGCGTTCCTCGGCGCCGTGCTCATGGACGGCGCCAGCGATGTCCTCGGCGGTGGGGAACTCGGGGGCGGTCTTGGTGGTGCGCTTGGTGCGCGTGGTGGTGGTCAACGTGTCCTCCTCGGACGTCGGGGTGATGGTGGTCGGGCGGTCGGGGCTCATGCGTGCTTGCGCTGCTGGTCGGCCCACAGGGCGCGGCCGCGTTCCACAGAGCCGGGCGCACGTTCGGGCAGTCCGGTCGGGGTCGGCCCGTGCACGGCCTCCCATGCGCGCGTGGCCCGCTTCTGCTCAGCGGCACGGTCCAGCTGCTCGGCGTACTGGTCCTTCACACGGGCGGCACGCTCGGCTGGGGTCTCGGCGTGGGCGCGCTCATGCTCGGCTTCACGGGTGGCAGCCTGGCGGGCGTAGCCGTCTGCGATCCGCCGTTGGATTAGGGCATCCCGGGCAGCGTTGGCGCCGGGGCCAGGCATTGCGCCCGGCACTCCGGCGGTCATGGCCCGAGCGATGGACGATCCGGGGCGCGCCCTCACCAGGCGGGGCCCTGGGCGGCAGCGGGCATGCTGGCCACGAACGCGCGCACCTTCTCCCGGTCGAGCCGTCCATCCTCACCGGCGAACGATGCCGGGTTGAAGTACGGGGCCAGGGCTTCACCGTCGAAGCCGGCCTTCGCGGCGTCGGCGGTGAAGTAGGCGGCGAACATCTCGCGGCGCAGCTCGGCGGTCAGCTCGGGCGCGGGCTCGGGGGTCTCCGCGACGCGGGGGCGGAACCCGTGCTCACGGGCCATGCGCTCCAGGTCGGCGGGCGTGGGGATCTGCTTCTCAGTCATGGTGTTCAGTCCTCGGGGTTGGTGTCAGGGGCGGGGGTCTCTACGGCGTCGGCGGCGTCGTGCAGGGCGTCGGCGATCTGCCGGGCCTCAGCGGTATTCAGGTGGCCGACCAATCGGCCCTGGTAGAACAGGCCGACACCGGGTTCGGTGCGGGTGCCGATGCGCCATTGCCAGGGGCGCACGGCGTCTAAACGGAGCAGCCTCATTGGTCCCCCGGTTCGCTGGGATCGGACGCGGGGAGGGGCGGCTCATGGGTGCCGTCTGCGGCGGTCAGGGTGGGCCGTGGGCGCGTCGTGACGGGCTCGGGGTCTGTCAGCCCGTGGCGGGCTTGCAGGGCGGCCAGGAAGACGGCCACGTCCTCGCGCGCGTAGTTCGGGCGGCGGCGGCTCACCATGCGTCGCCGTCCTTGAGTCGGGCGAGTTCGGCCTCGGCCTTCTCAGCACGGCGCTGGAAGCGTTCGGCGCGGTCCATGTGGAAGCGGACCTGCTGGAGGGCGTTGTCCAACGTCTTGTTCTCCTCCGTGGTGGGGGTGCTCATCGCAGTCCTTCCCGGTGGTCAGCGATCAGCCGGCGCAGGCTGTCGAGGCGGGCTTCAACGGCGTCGAGAGATGCTGTGAACCTCTCGGCCGGGGTGCACGCGGCGTGTTTGGGCTCGGGGCGGGTGGTGATGGCGGTCATTTCTGCACGTCCTTCAGGGGGCATGAGGACGGCCCCAAACTCGTGTGAGTCCAGGGCCGTCTAAATGGGGTCTGACTGGTTCCCACTGGTTCCCAGTGGTTCCGGTATTAGTGGGAACTGGTTCCCGTGACTGGTTCCCGGTCCCACTCTTTAGAGTGGGAACCGGTACCAGTCGCGGGACCGCTCAGGCAGCGGGGATTGGTGCGAGCTGGTGCAACGTCGAGTTGCGCGCGCCAGGTGTCGCGATCACGGTCCCGTCAGCGATTAGCGCGTCAAGGGCTTCCCGCACCGCCGGGCGACGGGCCGCAACTGCCTCAGCGATCTGGTTGAACGTCGGCGGCTGGGGTCGATCCGCGATCCATTCCACGATTGCCCGGCGTCGCCCGTCGTCCACCTGGACGGCGTGGACCTCGGGGTCCACCTCTCGGGCGGGCGCCTCCAAGGTGAAAGCGATCCGCCTCGGGTCCGTCGAGTCGATCAGCGCAACGGCGACGGCCTGTGTTCGGTCCGACTTGCGCCACGCGCCACCGTGGGGGCGCACCCGTCCGGGCCGGTCCTTGCCGATCCGAACAGCGAGCTTGCCCGCCATGCCCACTCCCAGCGGGGCCAGCGGCTCCACGAGGAATGAGGCACCGTCGAGAGCGGAGAGTTTGGCCTGGGCGCCAATGGCGAACCGTCCCCGCCCCTCCGTGGACTTCGTGACGTGATCCACCATCACGACGGCGGCGCCCGTGGTGCGGGCGATCCGACGCGGCAGACGGCGAATCCACCCGGTCACCTCATCGTTGTCAATCGAGGGCACACCGGACACGCTCAGCGCCTCCGTCACCCCGTCCAGGACGGCCAGGGCGTAGCGGCGCCCCAGCAGCGCCAGGAACGCGGACACGTCCGCCCATCCCCCGTTCTCGGGGTCTGCCTCGGGCTGCACATAGTCCAGCCGTTCGGCCACCGCGTCCACAGGCGCGCCCAGCTTCACGAGACGGTCAAGCACGGTCGCCGGGTCCGATTCGTAGTCCATGAACAGCACCCGCCCGCCGTCGGTGAGCACCTGAGCGGCCACGGCGAGCATGAGCATGGACTTCCCCGACTCGGACTCTCCGGCCACCGAATGCACATGCCCCGGATACAGCAGCTTCACCCCGTCCGTCCGTGCCATGAGGGTCGGCTCAACAGCGGTCGCCGTCCCGTTCAGGTAGGCCGAGAGGTCTACCGGGGACCACGAGGGCCGGGACGGCGGCTCGGCCTCCGTGAGGGCTTCCGGTGCCTCCGTGACGGTCTCGCAGACCGTGGGGGCAGCCGGGCCTATCGGGCGGTCCGTGAAGCCCTCAGCGGCCAGCGCACGGGCGGCGGCGGAATGGTCCCCGCCATGCTCCAGCACCGCATACGCCCCGAACTTGCTGTAGGGCGTCTCGGCGTCGAATGCGGTCGAGGTGCTGAACACGTACAGCCCGCCGTCCTCGCGCGTGGTGGCGCTCGGCCCCTCCGTCGTGGACTTGCCCGGACGGGTCCAATGCGTCTCTACCCCGCCCGTGTGGTGCACCTGCCAGCCGTGCGGGCCCAGCAGCTCGGCCCACGTCGTGCGGGCCGCCCACAGATCGCCCGGGCGTGGACCCTCGGCACGCTGGGGCAGCGTGGCCGGTACAGGGGCCGGCTGGCGTTGGGGGGTGCGGTCCAGGGTGCGAAACAGCCCATGCAGGGCGTCCCGCTCCTCGGCGCTCAGCGTCGGCACCGTGGCCGGTCCACCGTCCAAGCGGGTCCAGGGCTTGCCCGTTCGGTGGGCGGTCCCGCCCGTGGGGGCGAGGACCACCTGCCCGCCCGTGCCGCGCGTCTCCGCGATGGTGGCGCGGTCCGCGTCGGCGGCAAGCTTGGTGTTGCCGGGCACGTCCATGCCCTGCACCCGGTAGAGCCAATGGACCCCACCGGAGGGCGACTTCTCGCACCATCCGCCGTTCACCTGCTCCCACAGGGCCAGCAGACCGGCAGCACCGGCGGCGCGGCCCACAGCTTCCAGCTCCCCGACGTGGGGGCCTTCAATCTCCAGCAGCTCCAGACCGCCGGAGGGCGCCCCGCAGACGGCCCCGAGAGCCCGGTAGCGGGGATCGTCCCCGCCGAACCACTGCACGAGGTCGCCCTCGGTCGTGGTGTGCGTCTGCCAGGCGCGCAGGGCCGGGGCCTTGCTGCCGTCGTCGCGGACGGGGATCACGTTCACGCCGTGCGCGTGGAGCTCGCGGGCGGCGTCGATCAGTGCGGCGCTCAAGAGGCCCACCCCCCGTCGAACTCGTGGGCAGGGGTCAACCTGCACAGGGTGATGGACGCGGCCTGTCCGCGCATGACGGCCCGATCCTGGGCGCGCTGGGCGGCGGGAAGGTTGAAGTAGACCGAACGGCGATAGCGGACTTCTCCGGCGCTCTGTCGGGCCACGAGGACCACGAAAACGCCGTTCAAAAGGTCGGCGGGTCGGGGTAGAATGGCGGTGGTGATCTTCTTCGAGGGGGCCGCTCCGTGGGCGACGGGGCGGCCCTTCTTCATGTCCAGGTTCACGCGCGTGCACCTGCCTTCATGGCGGTGCGGCGCTCACGATCCACATTGCGTGCGGCGGTGTCTCCGGTCGGATCAATCCAGCCCAGCCGGCGAACGTAGGTCACGGGATCGGTGCAGGCGATGAACTGGGCCAGGGCGGCACCGTCCATCGTCTGAATGCGGGACAAGTGGCGCTTGGCCCACGAGCGGCTGACGCTGGGGAACGTGGCGCAGATGACGTCCACGGCCGCGCGCTTGTCGCGCTGTTTCAACTCGTGCTGGAAGGCGTAGAGGGTCACCCCCTGCCCGGCCCCGCGCGTGACGCGGGTCTGAAGTTCGGTGGGGGCGCTCAACGGGCATCAGCTCCCCGCAGCTCGGCCAGGGAGGTGACCGGCACGCGCAGGGCGTGTAGGTCGGCAGGATCAATGCGGATGAGCCTGGGACCGTACCGGTAGGCGCGGAGGTCGCCGCGCGCGATCATGCGGCGGACGGTGTTGGGAGACGCCCCCAGCAACGCGGCAGCATCAGAGATGGTGAGTTGGGCAGTGAGCGGAGAGAGGGGACTCGATCCGCGGCCCTGGGAGTGTGCAGAGGCTCGCAAAGTCACGACATGCCTTCCATGATGGAAGTGGGGCCGTTAGGCCGCCGGTCCGGGTGGACCGTCGTGAACTCTTACAGGCGATGCCTTTCTCTGCTACGCGCGGCGCATACTACGCCGTAGAGCTAAGGATACATGCGGCACCATCGCCCTTCAAGTGCGCCATTACGTGCTCACTGGGGCGCGGCTCCCAGCTCAGCGGTCAGCGCGGCCAGGCGCCGCCGCTCGGCGTGCTGGTAGACCTCCACGGACTTGCCGTCGCTGTGGCCGGCGTAGGCCTTGAGCTCGGCCGTGGTGGCGCCGGCCTGGCCCAGACGGGTGAGGGCGGTGTGCCGTAGCCCGTGCCAGGTGAAGTTCTCCACGGTCGGCAGCCCGTCCCGCTGGCGCTGGGCGTTGAGCTCTGCCAGCGCGGCGTTGAACCGCTTGCGGATCGTGTTCGGGTTGTTGAGCCAGTTCCCGCCGCCCACGCGGGGGAACAGCAGCCCATCCGCGCCCTCGGTGGCGTGCGCCTCGAGGTGCGCCTCGAGGTCGGAGGCGATCACGGTCGGCACGGGGATCTCCCGGCGGCCGGCCTCAGACTTGGGCGACTCCTCGCGCACCCCGGACCCGCGGGCCTGGACCTGGGACTCGACGCGAATCCACGTGGTGCCCTCGGCCTCCGTGGTGACGTGACGACGGCGCAGGGCGAGGACTTCCCCGATCCGCAGGGCGCACCACCCGGACAGCAGCACGGCCAGGCGGTCGGCCTCGGGCATCAGGTCGGCCAGGGCGGACAGCTCGGCGTCCGTCAACGTCTCCCGGTTGCGCTGGGGCAGGTTCGGGCGGCGCAGACGTCGGGCGGCCAGCGGGGGTACGGGCGAGGTCAGCAGCCACGGGGTGAACGTGCGGGGGAGCTCGGCGGCGTCGCCGGTGGCCCACTTGAACAGGGCGGCCACCACCCGGTGGACCTGGGCGGCACCGGCGGGACTCTTGGACTCTTCCAGGTGGTCCAGCCATGCGTTGAGGTCCAGGGCGGTCACGTCGCCCACGGGCCGCTCTCCGAATGTGGGTAGGAAGTGCGCTTCCAGGTGGCGCCGGTAGGTGTAGACGCTGCCGAGCTTGAGCCCTCGGGCCTCCTGCCAGGACAACCACGCCTCGGCGAGCTCGCGGACGGTCCGGGCGTCAGCCGCCGCCTGGGCGCGCCGGGCCTCCCGCTCGGCCTTGAGCTGGGCGCGACGCTCGGCCGGCGGAATGAACGTGTCACGGGCCTTCTCGGCGCGGGCGATGTCCAGGGCGGCGCGGGCGTCTCCCAGCGTGGCGAACGTGCCCAGCGAGTGCTGCACGCCGTCAACGCCCAGACGCGCCCGGTACATGCCTCCGGGGTTCCGGGTGATGCCCTGGGGCAGCTTTCGACGGTCCGCCATGCGCCCCCCTCTCAAGTCTAGTCTTCCAGTGGTCTACACCTATGGTACGTTGTGACCACTCGTGAACGTCTAAGCCACACGAGGGACCGGCCAGAATCCGCGTGGACATGCGGAAAGGGCCGGAACCATGCGGGTTCCGGCCCTTCCTGGCGGAGACGGGGGGATTTGAACCCCCGGCTCAACTTTCGCCGAGCCCTTCATTAGCAGTGAAGTCCATTCGGCCGCTCTGGCACGTCTCCATCCGTTCCGTCGGCGCCGTGACGGCGTTCAGGGAACCCGGTCAGCTTAGCCTGCGCGGGGGAGAGAGGGCAAAGGCTCTGCGCCGGGGATCGTCGTGCACCGTCTGCACCGCCGCCGGGCGCCCGTTCCCCTGCCGGGACAGAGAGGGCTCAGGCGAAAGGGCCCCGGATCACCGTGGTGATCCGGGGCCCTTTCGGCCTCACTCGACCTCAGCGGCCGGGCGTCGCGTGACTCAGATGCGGTCGTTGCGATCGTTCAGGTCGGCGCGATCGGTGGTGGTGTCACCGTCGATCTTGACGTCCTCGTGGCGCAGCTCCTCGGAGACGGTCTCGGTCTCCTGGATCTGGCGCTTGCCCAGGGACACCTTCTCGGCCTCCACGGTCTTCTCGACGACCGGGGTCTCCTCGTAGGTGGTCACGGAGACCTCGCCGTCAGCGTCGGCGCGACGGGCCTCGGCGGAGTTGGGATCCACGGACTCGCGCTCCACGACGACCTCTTCGCGGGTGACGGGCACCTCCACGGTCTCGGTGGTGGTGTAGGACTGCTTGCGCAGACGCACACGGCCGGAGGCCTTGCGCTCGGTGCCGACGTTCAGGTGCTCGTCACGGACGACGACGCCGTCAGCGTCGTTCACCTCGCGGCGGTCGGTGTCGACGACGTCACGGTCGGTGTCGACGACGTCGCGGTCGCCGACGACGCCGGCGGTGGTGTCCACGTCGCGGCGGTCCTCCACGTGGCCCTCAGTGGCGGTGTACTCCATGGAGTAGTACTCGTAGATGCGCTGCTCCTCCTGCGGGGTCAGCGAGCCGTCGGCGTCCACGTTCGGGGCATCCTTCACGAAGGCCTTCTCGTAGGGGACGGTGATGCCGTCGGCGGTGGTCTGCGCCTGCTGCAGCGGGATGAAGGTCTCGTTGGCGCCGAAGAGGCCGGTCTTCACGGTCACGAAGGTCGGCTCGTTGGTGACGTCGTCCAGGTAGACCTGGCCGACGGAACCGATCTTGTCGCCATCGGTGGCGTACACGGAAGCGTTCTGAAGCTGATCAAGCATGTTGCGGTCCATGGTATTTCTCCTTCTGGGTTGGGCTTTTTCTTTCCCGTACGACAAGAACAATTCCTCACGAGCGTCCTCCGCGTCAACCGTCGATCCACGACTTGCGGTTATTCCCAGGGTTCTCACAGCCGGGAGGGAAGCACCCCCCTCATTCCGCGATCTGTCAAGGATTCGCCGCGAGATCGCCTCTCGGCTCGACCTCGAGGATCGGCGGATCCCACGCCTTGACGGAAGGCGATAGGGTGTGGTTTTACGCGGGCGAGGCTTCGGACGAGTCCGGAAGGAATCCCAGGAGGCAGTGTGCAAGATTCTAGAGAGGGCGTCCGTCGCCTCTCGATCGTGGGCGCCGGGCCGCGCGGCGTCATGCTCCTCGAGCGGCTGCTGGCGCACCTCGAGCAGGGGAGCCTCCACCGCTCTCCCGCGCTGAGCATCCATGTGGTGGACCCGTACCGGCCGGGACCCGGACGGGTATGGCGGACGGACCAGTCCGAGCTCTACTTCATGAACACGCCGGCCTTCTACCCCACGGCGAGCGCGGCCGACAACCCCGGGCTGCGGCCCTCGACGGCCGCCCTCTCCTTCGACCAGTGGCGCCGGGTGAATCCGCAGGAGAGTCGTGGCGTCCAGCGGCACCAATACCCTGCCCGCGCCGCGTACGGGCGCTATCTGCGCCACCTCTACGACACGGTGGTGGAGATGCTGCGGGCCCGCCCCGAGGTGGTGGAGGTCCGGGAGCACCGCGCCGAGGCGACCGCCCTGCACCCGCGGCCCGACGGCGGGGCGCAGCTCACCCTGCGCCATGCCGGCGGCGAGGAGAGCCGGCTCGAGGCGGACGCCGTCGTGCTGTGCCTGGGCCACCAGCCGGCCGAGCTGAGCGCGGGACAGCGCCGCATGGCGGAGGCCGCCGAGGCATCGCCGCACCTGCACTACCAGGGCCCGCAGATCCCCTCGGACGTGGACTGGTCCGCGGTGGAGCCCGGTGCGTCCGTGCTGGTGCGCGGCATGGGCCTGAACGCCTTCGACCTGATGGCCCAGCTGACCCTCGGCCGGGGCGGCGCGTTCCACCGGACCGGAGACGGGGCCGGCCTGGCGCTGCGCTACGAGCCCTCGGGCCGCGAGCCCTCCCTGCGCCTGATGTCGCGGCGCGGCGTGCCGTACCTGCCGAAGGCGGAGGTGGACGCGTTCGTTCCGCGCGGAGTGGCGCTCTCCTACCTCTCCGACGCCGTCGTCGACGGCCTGCTGGCCGAGCACGGGGAGCTGGACCTCGCCGAGCACGTCTGGCCGCTGCTTCACCGGGACGTGGTGCGCCACTACTACGCGACGATGGCGCGCACGCAGCCGGAGATCCTCGGCGGGCCCGTGGCGGCCCGCCGCTTCCTCGGGGAGCTCGTGGGCCTGCTGGAGGAGGCCGGGCGGGGCGCCCCCGTCACGTCGATGCATGCGGCGGACCTGCTCCGCCAGTACGCGCCCGGCCGCGGCTTCCTCGACATCCTGGCGTACGCCGAGCCCTTCCGGGACCAGGTGTTCGACAGCGACGAGGAGTACCAGGCGGCCGTGTCCCACTACGTGGGGCAGGCCTGCGGGGAGGCGGCGCGCGGCGAGGGCTCCCCATTCATGATGGCGGTCGGCGCTCTGCACGCCGGGCGACTGCGCATCAAGCAGTGGGTGGCGCAGGGGCGGATCACCCAGGCGTCGAGGATCAAGGACGTGCAGGGCTGGTTCGAGCCCCTCGTGGAGGGGCTGGCCTCGGGCCCGCCCCTGTGGCGCGTGGAGCAGATGCTGGCCGTGCACCGGGCGGGCCTGCTGACCTGGTCGGGGCCGTGGCCCACGGTCGAGGCCGACGGCGAGGACGCCTTCCGCGTGCACAGCCCTCAGGTGGGCGCCGCGGACTCCCGCGTGCCGGCGGCGGCCTCGGGGACGTGGCTCGTGGAGGCCATGATGCCGCCCAACCGCGTGCGCTCCGCCTCGACGCCCCTCGTGCGCCAGATGCTGGCCGACGGCGTGGCGGCCACCGGCGTCTGGGAGGACGAGGAGGGCGCCCGGCTCCCCTCGACAGGGTTCGACGTGACCGGACGGCCCCACCGGCTCCGCGCCGCTGACGGCCGCGTGCACGAGCGCATCCTCGTGCTCGGCCTGCAGCTCTCCGGGGTGCAGTGGGGCACCGCGATCGCCGCGGAGGCGGGTGCGGACCCGGACGGCCGCGCCCTCTTCCTCGGGGACGCGGATGCGGCGGCCCGCGTCCTGCTCGGAGGCCGACCCGCGGGGTGAGCACGGGGGACCGGTCCCCGCGCTGACGCGGTGGGGCGGGCCGACGACGACGGCGGGGCCGCCCGGGATCATCTCCCGGGCGGCCCCGCCGTCGTGCGAGGGGTCAGCCGATCAGCCGGCGGCGGGCACGAGGACCCGGCCCTTGCCCTTGCCCGGGTGGGAGCCGTCGTGGCCCTTGCCGGGGTGCATGCCGGTGCAGCGCATCCACTCGGCGGCGGAGAAGCCGCCGTTCCCCTTGCCCTTGCCCTTGGACGGGTGCGTGACGTCCTCGCACTGGCCGCCCGGGGCCGGATCGGTGGGATCCGTGGGATCCGTGGGATCGACCGGGTCCACGGGGTCGACCGGCTCGGTCGCGGGGGCGTCGAGCTGCATGCCCACGAGGATCGGGTTGTGGTCCGAGGAGCGCCACTGGTCCGGGGAGTAGAAGTCCTCCTCCACGTAGTCGTGGCGCGCGTACTCGAGGGCCACGGACTCGTTGGCGTTGATCATCCAGATGTCCTGGCCCGTGATCGCGGCCGAGGCCGCGGGCGAGGCGTAGATGCCGTCCAGGCTGCCCACGCTGCCGCCGAAGACGTACGAATACTCGTCGGTGAGCGCACCCTGGGAGATGTAGCCGGCCTCCTCGAGGACGCGGATGGGGTCCTCCTTCTCGTAGGAGTTGAAGTCGCCCATCAGCAGGACCTTGTCGGTCCCGGCCAGCACCTTCATCTGCTCCGCGAAGGCCACGAGGGCCTCGGCCTGGCCGACGCGGTCCGCGTTGTAGGCGCCCTGCCCGTCGCCGGAGTCCACGTTCTCGCCGGTGGCGCCGGAGCCGCCCTTGGACTTGAAGTGGTTGGTGATCGCGATGAACTCGGTGCCCTCGACGCCGTCGCCGGAGGCGTCCGCCACGCGGAAGACCTGGGCCATGGGCTCGCGGGCGTTGTCGAAGTTCACCTGGTCGTCCAGGATCACGGACTCGCCGACCGGGGTGACCTCGGCGGGCTGGTAGATGAAGGCGCTGCGGATGACGTCCTCGTCCTCGACGGCGGGACGGTCCGCGGGGGAGGCGACGTACGCCCACTTCTCGTAGCCCGCCTGCTCGTTGAGGGCGTCCACCAGGTGCGCGAGCGCGTGGTCGCGGTCCAGGCCGAACTTCTCGGAGTTCTCGATCTCCTCGAGGGCCACCACGGAGGTGTCCATGCCGTTGATCGCGGTGGCGATCTTGGCCTGCTGGCGAGCGAAGGCCTCATCGGTGTAGGCGCCGCGGGGGAGGCAGTCCTTGGTGGCCACCGGGTCGCCGTCGTTGTCGTAGTAGGCGGAGCAGCCCGGCACATCCTCACCGAGGGTGGTGAAGTAGTTCAGGACGTTGAAGCTGCCCACGGTCACGTTGCCGCCGAGCTCCTCCGGGGCCGCCTCCTCCACGCGCGTGTTCTCGATGGAGACGGGCTGCACGGTCGACGCCGTGGCGTCGGTGAGGTGGCCCAGCGGCTGGAAGGACCACGCGCCGAAGCGGTAGTCCAGGATGACGCCGGTGGTGAACTCGAGGCCGGCACCCACGCGGACGGGCTGGTCCGCGTCGAGGTAGGGCAGCGGGTTCTGATTGCCGGGGGAGCGGAAGAAGTTCACGGTCGAGCCGTCGTCGAGGACGATCAGCTTCTCCGCGTTCGCGGCGGCCACGGCCTGGGCGTCGGCGCCGGGCAGCGCGACCGACGTCGGGTTGTCCAGCGGATCGGTGCCCGGCACGATCCCGAGCGAGCCGTACTGGTTCAGGCTGTAGTTGTCCGTCACGGTCCACTCGCCCTGCGGGGCGAGCAGCTCGCCCTCGTGGGCCTCGCGCTGGGCCTCGGTGAGGGGGAACTCCACCGCGGTGGGGGCGACGCCGGCGCCGTCGGCCAGGGCGGTCACGCCGCCGGCGTCCACGCGGATCTGCGTGAGGCCGTAGTACTCGGAGACCGTGCCGGTGACCTGCACGTGGTCGCCCATCGCGACGGTGCCGACCGTGTCCGGGGAGTACACGAACAGGCCGTCCGACGCGCCCGGGGTGGCGTCGACGGCGTCGCCGCCGGTGCCCGCCGTCTGGATGTAGTAGCCGTTGTAGCCGCCCGTGGAGTACACCGCGGTGACGACGCCGGTGGTGGCGACGGACTGGCCCTCGAGCGGGGACACGGCGCCGGTGCCCTGGATCTCGGCGATGGTGACGCGCTCCACCGGGGCGGGCTCGACCGGGTCGACCGGATCGACGGGGTCGGTCGGATCCGTGGGCTCCGTGGAGGAGCTCGTGGAGTTCATCGGCGTCACGTCGGCGGTGACGGTGAAGTCCGCGGAGTTGTCGTTCGTGTCCACGCCGTCCGCGCGGGTCAGCGACTTCGGGTCCGTGTTGGCCGAGGGGGCGCCGGAGGGAGCGGTCTCGTAGGTGTTGGTGGCGCCGTAGCCCAGCAGGTCGGCGACGCCGGCGGTCTCGTCGGTCACGGAGCCGACGGGCAGACCCGCCAGGGTGCCGGCCTGGTCCGCGAGCACGATGGTGCCCTTGGTGCCCGCGGGGTTGAACGAGCCGCCCGCGTTGAGGTCCGGCGTCGGGAGCGCCTCGCCGGAGGTGCCGTTGGAGCCGCCCTGGATCAGGAAGTGGCCGTGGGCCGGGACCACGCCGCTCAGGGCGACGGTGTTGTTGGTGGCGCCCGTGCCGGTGCCGGAGCGGTACTGCAGCGACCAGCCCTCAAGCGAGATGGGCTCGTCCGTGGGGTTGTAGAGCTCGACGAACTTGTCGGTGTACACCGCGTTGGCGGAGCCGCCGTTGGTGTACGCCTCGTTGATCACGAGGCTGTCGCCGGAGGGGGAGGCCATGGCTGGGCCGGCCACCACGGCGGGGGCCAGCAGGGTGAGGGCCGCGAAGACGGCGGCGGGGCGCGTGCGGCGCAGGGAGATCGGCATGATCGTTGTCTCTCTTCTCAGTCTGTCGTCGTCTCAGCGGCCGGTGGGGGCGGTGCCGAAGGCCTTGCGGAAGCGCACGAGCGCACCCGCACCGAGCGCGGCGATCCCGGCGAGCCACCACGCGGCCTCATCGCCGGTCTGCACCTTGGTGGGGACGGTGTGCTCGGCGGTGTCGGACTCGGCCGGCTTGGCGGGCTTGGCCGGCTTCTCCGGGTGGCCGGGCTGCGCGGGCTTGGCCGGCTTCTCCGGGTGGCCGGGCTGCGCGGGCTTGGCGGGCTGAGCAGGCTCGGCGGGCTCGCCCGGCTTGCCGGGGTTCGCGGGGACGGCCGGCTCGGCCGGCTGAGCCGGGGTGGTCGGCTCGGTCGGCTCGGTCGGGTCGGTCGGGTCGGTCGGCTCGGCGGGGACCTCGGCGGCCAGCACCTCGAGGGCGTGGCGCACCACGGTCTCGGTGCCGTCGGCGTAGCGCACGGTCATGCGCAGCTCACCGGCGCCGGCGGTGGCCGGGGCGGTGATGCCCGAGAGGGTCACGGTCTCAGCGCCGGCGGGCACCTCCACGGTGCCCAGCTCCACGGCGGTGCCGTCCGTGCCCACGAAGGCGACGTCCACGGCGGTGGCGGCGGGGGCGCCGTCGGAGTCGATCACCAGGTCGCCGAGGGTGAGGACGATCTCCTCGCCCGCGGTCACGGTGGCCGGGGCGCCAGTGACCGGCACGCTCTTCTTCGCGTAGTCGGGGGCGACGGCGCCGTCCTCGGCGGCCTGGGCCCGCGCGTAGTCCTCGACCGCCTGGGAGTCGAGCAGGCCCGTGTTGACGAAGTTCTCACGGCCCTGCGCGAAGGCGGAGTAGCCGTCGGGGGCCTTGGCCGGGTCGCCGAGGGCCACCCAGGTGTCGTCCGCCAGGAAGGACTGCGTGGCCACGGTGTACATGGCGTCCATGTCGATCGGCTCGCCGTCGATCCAGATGCCGGTGACCTTGTCGCCCTGGGCGCGGGAGTCGTCGTAGGTCCAGGTCAGGTTCTCGGACCAGCCGAGGGTGAAGCGGCGCTCGCCGTCGCGCCAGTTCTGCTCGATGGCCTCCTTGATGGAGGAGCCCGGGATGTCGAAGTAGGCGATGGTGTTGCCGAACGGCGCGACGTCCAGCAGCTCGCCGAGGGTCAGCTGGCCGGTGAGGTCGCCCTTGGAGGTGAACGTGCCGCCGTCGTTGAACTGGTCCTCGAGCAGCTCGGAGCGCAGGCCGCCGGGGTTGGTCACGCCGAGGTCCACCTCGGGGTTGACGGCGGAGGCGGCGTGCTTCACGGCGTCGCCGACCCAGTTGCCCAGCGTGGTCTCGGCCATGCGGGTGCCGCCGGCCTTCCACGGCTTCCCGGCCTCGATGAGCTTCCGGTAGTCGGTGGTGATCGAGCCGTCCAGGTCGGCGACGACCTCGGACTGCATCTCCTCGAAGACCTTCACGGCCTCCTGCTCGATCTCGTAGACCTCGGCGGTGACGGCCGACTCGGCGGCTGCCTCGGCGGGATCCTGGGTGGAGCGCTCCAGCATCTGCTGCGTCACCGAGGTGACCTCGCCGGAGGCGTCCAGGGTGAGCTCGACGGCGGCGAGGTTCTTGCCGGACTGCGCGGCCTGCATCACGGGGCGGGCCACGCCGCCGTTCTCGGTGGAGTACTGGTAGAGCTGGTGGGTGTGGCCGTTGAAGATGACGTCCACGGCGGGGACGGTGTCCTCCACCATGCGCTGGAAGACCTCGCGGTCGGCGAGCTCGGAGGCCAGGTCTCCGCTGCCGGCGGCGCCGTCGTGGTACGAGGCCACGATCACGTCCGCGGAGCCCTCGTTCTCGATCTGCGTGGCCACCGCGTTGACGGCGTCCACCATGTCGATGACCAGGTTGCCCTCGAGGCCGGCGCCCGTGGTGGTGGCGTACAGCTCGTTCGGGGAGGCGCCGATCACGGCCACGCGCACGCCGTTGACCTCGCGGATCACGTGGGAGGTGAGGACGGGCTCCTTGGAGGTCGGGTCCACGAAGTTGGCGGAGAGCACCGGGAAGTCGGCGCGCTCGGCGACGCGGCCCTGGAGGTCGTCCAGGCCCTTGTCGAACTCGTGGTTGCCCGCGGCGAGGGCCTCCAGGCCCAGGGCGTTCATGATGTCGATCGTGGGGTTGTCCTGCTGCACGTTGGAGACCGAGGCGGAGCCGCCGATCAGGTCGCCCGCGGAGGTGAGCAGCACCGAGTCCGCGCCGTGCTCGGCCTCGAACGCGGTGCGGTAGTCCTCCACGGTGTCGGCGAACTGGGTGCCCGAGTAGCCGGAGGAGAGGGCGCCGTGGAAGTCGTTGAACGAGAGGATCGAGATGGTCTTCTCGTCCGCCGCGGACGTCTCGACGGCGAGGGCGGGCATGGCGCTCGCGGGCGCGAGGATCAGGGTGGTGCAGACGACGGTGGCCGCGGTGCGGCGGCTGAACAGGCTGGACATGGTTCTCCCCGGGGTGCGTGGTGATGAGGCGGTGCCGCGCGGTGCGTGGCGCATCACCCCGATCACAGCACCGTGAGGTGACCTCCGGATGAACGCCGGGTGGGGAGAGAATGACGGGTGAGTGGGGCCAGCGCCGGGCGGCGGCGGCCTGTGCGGGCCGCCGCCGCCCGGGACGGCGCGGATGGTGTGGGATTCGAACCCACGGTGCAGGGTTGCTGCACACCGGTTTTCAAGACCGGGTCCTTCGGCCGCTCGGACAACCATCCTCGACCGCGGTCCGCTCTCGAACCGCTCGGGCAACTCTACCGACTCGCCCCGCGGGAGGCTCGGGCCCGGTGGCTGCCGCGCCGCGGGCGGGGAGATGATAGGAGGAGGAGTCAGGGCGCGGAACGAGGCGAGGAGACGTCATGGACGAGCACGGGACGAGTGCAGAGGCCGGGCAAGGGGAGATGCTCGCGGTGCGGTACACGGGCGGGGAGGGCGACGCCGGGATCCGGGCCGCGCGCGAGGCGCGCCCCGCCGTCGGGCCGGGGGAGGTGCTCGTCCGCGTGGCCGCCGCGGGGCTGAACCGGGCGGACCTGATGCAGCGCGCCGGGGTGTATCCGCCGCCGTCGGGCGCCTCGGAGATCCCCGGCCTCGAGGTGTCGGGCACCGTCGTGGAGGTCGGCCCGGCGGCCGGGCTGCCGGGGGAGGGCCGGTTCGCCGTGGGCGACGAGGTGTGCGCGCTGCTCGCCGGCGGCGGGTACGCGGAGTACGTGGCCGTCCCCGCGGGCCAGCTCATGGCGGTGCCGGACGGGGTGGACCTGGTGGACGCGGCCGCCCTTCCGGAGGTGGCGTGCACGGTGTGGTCCACGATGTCCGAGCGAGGCGGCGTGCGCGCGGGCGACGTCGTGCTCGTGCACGGGGGCTCCGGCGGGATCGGCTCGTTCGCCGTCCAATACCTCGCGGCGATCGGCGGGCGCGTCCTCTCCACGGCGGGCGGGCCGCAGAAGTGCGAGCGCGTCCGCGCGCTCGGGGCCGAGGACGTCTTCGACCACCGGGCCGCCGAGCCGGGCGCGTTCGCGGAGTGGGTGCTCGAGCGCACGGGCGGGCGCGGGGCGGACGTGATCCTCGACGTCGTCGGCGGGCCCTACCTGGACGCGAACGTGCGGTGCCTGGCGGAGGAGGGCCGGATCGTCGTGATCGCCGCGCAGGGCGGGGTCAAGGCCGAGGGGTTCAACCTCATGCGGCTCGTGGCCAAGCGCGGGTGGCTCACGGGCGCCACGCTGCGCTCACGGCCGGTGGTGGAGAAGGCGCGGATCGTGGCGGGGACGGAGAGGGCCGTGTCCCCGCTCGTGGCCGCGGGGCGGATCGACCTGTCCGTGGCGGCGCGCTTCCCGTTGGCCGAGGCGGCCGCCGCGCAGGAGTGGTTCGACCACGCCGCGCGTGCGGGCAAGGTCCTGCTCGTGACGGACCCCGCCGACGCGGATCACGCGCCTGGCGAGCCCGGCGACGGCGCCGCGGAGGCCCGCGCGTGAGGGGGCCCTTCGCCCGCTTCCGGCAGGGGCGCAGCGACGACCGGGAGCTGGGCACCGGCCTGTGGCGACGCAGCCACGACCGCTTCGTGCGCGCGATGGACCGCTACTGGCAGGTGGTCCAGGACGCGCGCAGCCCCAGCGCGCTCACGCCGGAGGAGCACAACGGCGTCGTCCACGCCGGCAACGTGCTCGCGGACCGCGTCCCCGCCGTGCGGGCGCTGTGCGTGCGACTGCAGGAGACCCACCCCGGCGACGGCGAGCACATCCCCACCGCGGTGTCCGAGGTGCACCGGGAGCTCTCCCGGGCCTCCCACGAGCTCGCCGCCACGGCCCAGGCCGCCGCGATGTTCCGGCTGGGCCAGGGGACGGCGGACGCCGTGAGCCGCCACGCGGAGCGGACGCTCGGGCACGTGGCACGCGCGGAGGAGCTGGCGTCCCGGGGGTGATCCGCCCGGGCGCACGCCCGCGCCGGTCCCGGAACGGGAAGGACCCCGCCGCCTCGAGGAGGTGACGGGGTCCGTGGGAGCCCCCTGCCGGATTCGAACCGGCGACCTGCTCTTTACGAGGGAGCTGCTCTGGCCAGCTGAGCTAAGGAGGCACGTGACCGGCAACGGCCACGGCAGTCCATCCTACCCGGTTCGGAGCGCCGATTCCACCGGCACCCGATATGCGATCGTGACCGGATCCTCCGGCGGCGTTCACCCGGCCGCCATGCGCCCGTCAGCTGGCCGGGATGGACTGGGGTCCAGCCGATCCCACCCTTGGAGCCGTCCCATGCGCCTGCACCCCGCCGCCCCCGTCCGTCTCGGCCCAGGCCACACCGTTCCCCGGGCCGTGGGCGGGGGGCCCGCCGAGCCGTCCGCCGTCCCCGCCCGGTCTCCGCGCCCCTCGGACGTCCCGCTGCGCCTGGCCGTGGTGGACATGTCCGGGACCTCGATCGTGGAGGGAGGGCTGCAGGACACCGCGTTCTCCGAGGCCCTCGCGGCACACGGCGTGACGCCTGGGACGCCCGAGCACGATCGGGCGGTCCGCACCTTCGAGCAGCAGCGGGGCACCTCCCGCAGCGCGGTGTTCCGAGAGGTGTTCCCCGAGCGCGCGGCCGCGCTGGCCGCCACCCGCTCCTTCGAGACCGCCTTCGACCGGCTGCTCGCCGAGCACGGCGTGCGGGCCGTGCCGGGGGCGGAGGAGGCGCTCACGCGCCTGAGGGAGCTCGGCCTGGACCTGTGCCTGTGCACCGGATACGCCCGCCACACGCAGAACATGATCCTCGAGTCCCTGGGCTGGATGGGCCTCGCGGACCTCAGCCTCTCTCCCGACGACGCGGGCCGCGGCGTGCCCTACCCGGACATGACGCTCACGGCCCTGCTCGCCCTCGACCACGAGGACGTGCGCAGCGTGCTCACGGTGGGGGACACGGCCGCCGACATCCGGGCGGGGCGCCGCGCGGGCGCGGGGCTGGTGGTGGGCGTGCGCTCGGGGGAGGGCGACGCCGGGCAGCTGTGGGAGGCCGGCGCCGACCATGTGGTCGACTCGCTCGGCCAGGTCCCCGGGCTCGTCGAGGTCCGCGGCTGACTCAGCCGCGAGCGCCGGAACGGGCCCGGCGCGGCAGGAGCGCGAGCATCATGGCCTCCAGGGCCAGCTGCTCCGGCACGTTGCCGGCGAGCCGGGTCCGGGCCTGGGCCACGGCGTCGATCCGGGCCACCACGTCCGCCGAGGAGCCCGCGGCCCCGCGTGCGTACGCCTCGATCTCCGCGCGGCGGTGCTCGTTGATCAGCTCGCCCTCCGCGCCCAGCTGCACGCGCAGCACGTCCCGGAAGAGGCCGATCACGTCGATCATCGCTCGGTCCAGCGCGTCCCGCACGGAGCGCTTGCGGCGCCGGGTCTGCTCCTCCTCGAGGCGCTTGACGTGATGGCGCAGCTTGGGCGGCACGGCCTCCGAGCCCTCGATGCCGAGCGCGCGGCGCAGCCCGGCCAGCTCCTCCGCGTCGCGCGCGGCCGAGGAGGACTCCGCCTCGGCGCGGGAGACCTCGGCCAGCTCGGCCGCCGTCGCCATCGCATCGGAGACCGCGGTGGCCCGCAGGGGCAGGGAGAGGACGGCCTCCCGGCGGCGCAGCGCCTCGGGGTCCCGGGCCAGGCGCCGGGCCATGCCCACGTGGGACTGCGAGATCCGGGCGGTGAGGAGCGCGGTGTCCGTGTCCAGCCCGTCCCGGCGGTGCAGCAGCGCGGCCACGTCCTCGACGGCCGGGATCCGCAGGGTCACGAGCCGGCAGCGGGAGCGGATGGTGGGCAGCACGTCCGCCGGGGAGGGCGAGCAGAGCATCCAGACGGTCCGCTCCGGGGGCTCCTCGATGGCCTTGAGCAGCACGTTGGTGGCCCGCTCGGTCATGCGGTCCGCGTCCTCCATGAGGAAGATCCGCCACCGGCCCGTGGCGGGGGTGGACTGGCCGGTCTCCACGAGGGCGCGCACGTCCTCGATCCGGTAGCTCACGCCCTCCGTGGCCAGCACGGTGACGTCCGGATGCGTCCCCGCCAGGGCGGTGCGGCACGCGTGGCACCGCCCGCAGCCGCGCTGCAGGGGATCGGGGGACTCGCACTGCAGGGCGGCGGCGAAGGCGCGCGCCGCCGTCGAGCGCCCGGAGCCGGGAGGGCCGGTGAAGAGCCACGCATGCGTGGGGCGCTCCTCGGCCGCGGCGCGCCGCAGCTGGGCCACGACCGCGTCCTGGCCCGCGAGGTCGGCGAACACGCCGGCGGTCTCCGGCGCCGTCTCCCCGATCATCGGGCCGCCGCCGTCAGGACGTGCTCCACGATGCGGCGGGTCAGCTCCTCCGGCGGGCGCGCCGCGTCCAGCACGAGGTAGCGCGCGGGCTCCTGGTGGGCGCGGGCCAGGAACGCGGCGCGCAGGGTGCCGTGGGCCGAGGCCGTCTCCTGCTCCATCCGGTCCGGGGCACCGCCCCCGGCGCGCTCGCGCCCGGTGCGGCGACCGGCGGCCGTCTCCGGTTCCGCGTCCAGCAGCACGGTGAGGTCCGGGACGAGCCCGTCCGTGGCCCACGCGTTCAGCTCGGCGATCCGCGGCGCGCCCAGGCCGCGCACGGCCCCCTGATAGGCGATCGAGGAGTCCACGTACCGGTCCGTGATCACGACGCGCCCGGCCGCGAGAGCGGGGCGCAGCGTGCGCTCCACGTGGGCGGAGCGGGCCGCCGCGAAGAGCAGGGCCTCCGTGCGCGGATCCACGGGGGCGTGCGCCGGATCCAGGATGAGCGCCCGGAGGAGCTCGCCCAGGTCCGATCCGCCGGGCTCGCGGGTGAGCAGCACGTCCCGTCCGGCCGCGCGCAGGGCCTCAGCGAGGGCGCGCGCCTGCGTCGACTTCCCGGAGCCGTCCGTGCCTTCGAGGGCGACGAACAGGCCGGGATGCGCTGCTCCGGGGTGCTCGGGCGAGGTGCTCACCCCCCGAGCCTAGACGGAGGGGTGGACGCCGAGGCACCCTGTGGACGACGCCGCCCGGCGCCCCCCTGCCTCTAGACTGGCGGGCATGAGCGCTCCCATGGTCTTCGCCCTCACGTTCGAGCACTGGCTGTTCCAGGCGATGGCGCTCGTGGCCGTGGGCGTCGAGATCTGGGCGTTCGCGGACGTGCTCCGCCGCGGCCCCGCCGAATTCCTGCGTGCCGGCCAGCGGGACCGCAGCTTCTGGCTGCTGCTCACCGGCATCGCGCTCGCGGTGGGCGCGATGGGCCTGCTCATGGGCGCCGGCCTCGGCATGTTCAGCATCGCTGCGGTCTGCGTGGCCGCCGTCTACCTCGCCGGTCCGCGCGGAGAGCTGCGCCTCTACAGCCGCTGAACGCTCCGCCTGCTCGGCCGCTGAGGGCTGCGGCTCCGCGCCGCTCCCGCCCGCATCACGCCGACGGCGCCACCGCGTCCCAGCGCACGCTCAGCTCCCCGCGCCGCCACTGGTGCGCGCGCCCCAGCACCGGCCACCCCTCGGTCCGCAGAGCGTCCGCCGTCGCGATCCAGCGCTGCCTCGGCCCGTAGGGCGCGAGCGGGGCGAAGCGCTCCCACGCCGCGTCGGCGGCGGCGAGGAACCGGTGCACGGGCTCGCCGGGCACGTGCCGGTGGATGAGGGCCTTGGGGAGGCGCTCGGCGACGTCGCTGGGCCGGGCGAAGGCGCCGAAGCGCATCGCCACCGTGAGCGAGTGAGGCCCCTCCGGGCGCAGGTCCACCCACGCCGCCCGCCGCCCGTCCTCGGAGCACGTGCCCTCCACGAGCACGCCGCCCTCGGCGAGGCGGGACCGCATCATGGCCCACACGTCGGGCACGTCCTCCTCGCGGTACTGGCGCAGCACGTTGAAGGCCCGCACCACCGTCGGCGCGCGGGGGACCGCCAGTTCGAAGCCGCCCACCTCCCATGTCAGCCCGGGGACGCCGGCTGCGCGCTCACGGGCACGGGCCACGCGTGCCGGGTCGATCTCCAGGCCCGTCAGCTCGAGCTCCGGGTTCACGGCGCGCAGGCGGTGGAACATCTCGACGGCGGTCACGGGCTCGGCGCCGAAGCCGAGGTCCACCACGAGGGGCCTCGGGGTGCGGCGCAGCAGGGGGCCATGGACGTCGGCGAGCCAGCGGTCGACCCGGCGCATGCGCTGGGCGAAGGTCGTGCCCCGCGTGACGTGCCCCTGGGGCCCGCGCGCCACGCCGCGGGCCGCCGTCACGGGCGCGCGCAGCCGCCGGGCCTTCTCCACCATGGCCGCCAGCCTAGGCGAGCGCTCCGGCCGCCGGCGGACGTCGGAGGCGGGCCGCAGCGGGGGCCGTCCCTGGCCCGGCGCGAGGGGGCCCCGCCTATCATGGGGCCATGGCGAACACCACTTACACGCTGGTCCTGCTGCGGCACGGCCAGAGCGACTGGAACGAGAAGAACCTCTTCACCGGCTGGGTGGACGTGCCGCTCACCGAGAAGGGTCGGGCCGAGGCGACCCGCGGCGGTGAGCTCATGGCGGCCGAGGGCATCGCCCCGGACGTGCTGCACACCTCCCTGCTGAAGCGCGCCATCACCACCGCCAACCTCGCGCTCGAGGCCGCGGACCGCCAGTGGATCCCGGTCAAGCGCGACTGGCGCCTGAACGAGCGCCACTACGGCGCCCTCCAGGGCAAGGACAAGGCCCAGGTGAAGGAGGAGTTCGGCGAGGAGCAGTTCATGGTGTGGCGCCGCTCGTTCGACACCCCGCCGCCCGCACTCGACGACTCGTCCGAGTTCTCTCAGGCCGGGGAGGAGCGCTACGCCGAGCTGGGCGACGACGCCCCGCGCACCGAGGCCCTGAAGAACGTCATCGACCGCCTCCTGCCCTACTGGGAGGCCGAGATCGTGCCGGACCTCAAGGCCGGGAAGACGGTGCTCGTGGCCGCCCACGGCAACTCGCTGCGCGCGCTCGTGAAGCACCTGGACGGGATCTCCGACGAGGACATCGCCGGCCTGAACATCCCCACCGGCATCCCGCTCGTGTACGAGCTGGACGAGGACCTCAAGCCCGTCACCCCGCACGGCCGCTACCTGGACCCGGAGGCCGCCGCCGCCGGTGCCGCCGCCGTGGCCGCGCAGGGTCAGAAGCACTGACGTCCCCACGCGCGACGACGGGCCGGGCCCCCTCCTGCGAGGAGGGGGCCCGGCGCGTGGTGCAGGAGGAGTCAGGCGCCGTTGGCGTCCGCGCCGCGGTGGTGGCATTCGCCCGTCACCAGGTAGCGGACCTTCAGCGCGACGGCGAGACCGTGGTCGGTGAACCGCTCGAAGTATCGCGAGGCCAGGGTGACGTCGGTGGTCGTGGAGGGCGAGGCTGTCCAGTCGGGTGACGCGATGGCCCGGAACACGGACAGGTGCAGGGCGTTCACGTCCACGTTCAGGGCGTGGATGCGGTCCGCGTGGGCCAGGTCCTGGGTCTCGAGCAGGAGGACGGCCTCCTCGGCCACCTCGACGGCGGCGTCCGCCAGCTGCGTGAAGACGGGGCGCACGGCCTCCGGGATCACGTGCTCCGGGTACCGCAGCCGGGTGAGCTGGGCGATGTGCCGGGCGAGGTCGCCCATGCGCTCCAGCGAGGAGCTCATCCGCAGCGAGGCGACGACGGTGCGCAGGTCCGTGGCCACCGGGGCCTGGAGGGACAGGAGACGGACGGCCTGATCGTCGAGGGACTCCTGGAGCATGTCGATGCGGGCGTCCTCGGAGATGACCCGCTCCGCTCCGTGCACGTCCGCGGTCTCGAGCGCCGTGCGCCCGTCGAGGGCGGCGCGGTGGACGAGGCGGGCGATCTCCACGAGGTCGCGTCCCAACCGGTCGAGGTTGGCGCGGTACAGCTCCCTCATGACGTCCTCTCCGCGTGCGGGCGCACCGTCTGCCGTGCTTCCTGCCGTGCTGCGCCCCTTCAATGAAGCATTCACCATGTCAGGTGGAGGTGAACACGGCATGAACGGCGCCCGGCGGCGGATCGACGCTCTCCTGGCCGCCCGGTCGCCCCGTGCCGCAGGCTAGGCTGGGCGCGTGGATCCCGTCATCATCGGCCTCCTCTGCGGACTGGTCGGACTGCTCATCGGAGTGGCCTCCATGCTGGCCTTCCGGGCATCCGAGCGCTCGCGCACGGTGGACCTGGCCGTCGAGGAGCCCACTCTCGCTCCCGGCACCGCGGAGGTTCTCTCCGTCATTGGCCGTGCCTACGTGGTGGTGGACGCCGTCGACGGCGTGGTGCGCGCCAATCCGTCCGCCTACGCCTTCGGCCTCGTGCGGGGCCACTCCCTCGTCCACGAGCAGCTGCGCGAGTTCACGGGCGCCGTCCGCTCGGACGGCGTGATCCTCGAGCGGCGGATCGAGCTCTCGCGCGGCCCGCTGGCCCCCTCGAGCCTCGTGGTGGAGCTGCGGGTGGCCCCGCTGGACGAGGAGTACATCCTCATCCTCGCCGACGATCGCACGGACCTGACCCGCACGGAGGCCATGCGCCACGACTTCGTGGTCAACGTGTCCCACGAGCTGAAGACGCCCGTGGGTGCCATCTCCCTGCTCTCGGAGGCCATCGGGGACGCGGCGGAGGACGAGGAGGCCGTGCGCCGCTTCGCGATGCGCCTGGGCATCGAGTCGAAGCGGCTCACCGCCCTCGTGCAGGACATCATCGAGTTCTCCCGGCTCCAGGCCAAGGACGTGGTCCAGGAGGGCCGCGCCGTCGACCTGCGGACCGTGGTCCTCGAGGCCGTGGACCGCCTGCGCCTCACGGCGGAGGCCCGCGTCATCACCCTGAAGGTCGGCGGCCGCATGGACGCCATGGTCCACGGGGACCCGGACCAGCTGATGACGGCGGTGCGCAACCTCATCGACAACGCGGTGCGCTACTCCCCGGACGGCACCACCGTGGGCATCGGGCTGAGCGCGCACGACGGGCTGGCCCAGGTGACCGTCACGGACCAGGGCATGGGCATCAGCCCGGAGGACCAGGAGCGCGTGTTCGAGCGCTTCTACCGCGTGGACGCGGCCCGCTCCCGCCAGACCGGCGGCACGGGCCTGGGCCTGAGCATCGTCAAGCACGTGGTGATCAACCACGGCGGCGAGGTCACGCTGTGGTCCCAGCCGGGACGCGGCTCCACCTTCACCATCCGGCTGCCCGAGTGGGAGGACGACGGCAGCCCCGTCGTCGGCGGGCAGGCCGGCACCCATGTCACGCAACGCCGCGGTCATCGAGTGACCGCATCGGCCGCACCCCGGAAGGAGATCAGCGCATGAGCCGCATCTTGATCGTGGAGGACGAGGAGTCGTTCAGCGACCCGCTGTCCTACCTCCTCAACAAGGAGGGCTTCGAGGTCACGGTGGCCGCGGACGGCAACGAGGCGCTCGCGGAGTTCGAGCGCTCCGGTGCGGACCTCATCCTGCTGGACCTCATGCTCCCGGGGATGTCCGGGACGGAGGTCTGCCGCCAGGTGCGCCAGCGCTCCAACGTCCCGGTCATCATGCTGACCGCCAAGGACTCGGAGATCGACAAGGTCGTGGGCCTGGAGATCGGGGCGGACGACTACGTCACCAAGCCCTACTCCTCCCGTGAGCTCGTGGCCCGCGGGCGCGCGGTCATGCCCCGCCAGGGGGAGCCCGAGGAGCTCGTGGCCTCCGCCGTGGCCGCCGGCCCGGTGCGCATGGACATCGAGCGGCACGTGGTGGCGGTGGACGGCCAGCAGGTCTCCCTGCCGCTCAAGGAGTTCGAGCTGCTCGAGATGCTGCTGCGCAACGCCGGCCGCGTCCTCACCCGCGGCCAGCTCATCGACCGCGTGTGGGGCTCGGACTACGTGGGGGACACCAAGACCCTCGACGTCCACGTCAAGCGCCTGCGCTCCAAGATCGAGCCGGACCCCTCGAGCCCGCGGCATCTGGTGACCGTCCGCGGCCTGGGGTACAAGTTCGAGGCCTGAGACCGGCCGGCCTCCGCGCGGGACGACGTCGGCCCCGCACCTCCGGCGAGGAGGATGCGGGGCCGACGTGGCGGTGCTGGGCTCAGTGGCCCTCGCCGTAGTGCAGGCTCTCCTCGTGGAGGTGGCCCTCGAGCTCCTCGTCCGAGGGGCTGACGCCCTCGGGCAGCAGGTCGCGGTACTGCTCCTGCGTGGCGGACATCAGCGGCACCCGGGCCTCGGTCTCGAAGCCCTGGCCCTTGATGACCACGGGGAGCAGCTCGCCGACCCAGGCGTCCTTGCGCTCCAGGGCGATGTCCTGGTCTTCGAGGACGACCGTCTCACCGGCGGGCACGTCGACGGTGGCGGAGCCGCCCGTCGGCGTGGTGAAGGTGTACGCCATGTCCTGGTCCGAGGGGTTCTCCAGGGAGCCGATCAGGCGCGCCGGACCCGAGTCCCCTGCGCCCACGAGGAGGAGGTTGGAGTAGCGGATGAACCCCTCCGCACTGCCGTTGACGCCGTCGGAGGCGGAGTACTGGATGCCGGTGGCGACGGGGCTCACGGCGGAGCAGCCGGTGACGCCCAGGAGGGCGGCGGCGGCGGCGACGGCGCCCGCGGCGAGGCGGCGCCGGGCGGGCCGGGTGGCGGCGAACTTCACGGGGTTCTCCTACAGGTGCGAGGGCGGAGGGGCCCGGTCGGGGCCTCACCCGTCAGGGTACCGCATGGCCGGATGCCGCCCCCTGATCGCTCCGGCGGCCCCACTACCACAGGGAGCGGCCTGGAGAGGGGGGACGCGCGCGGGGAAATGGCTTATCCGTGGTAGAATGAGCCGTCTGGAAAGGGGCACATCACATGGTTTTTGAGGTCGGAGAGACCGTCGTCTACCCCCACCACGGTGCTGCGCGGATCGAGGAGATCAAGATGCGCACCATCAGGGGTGAAGAGAAGATGTATCTCAAGCTCAAGGTGGCGCAGGGTGACCTGACCATCGAGGTCCCGGCGGAGAACGTGGACCTCGTGGGAGTGCGTGACGTCGTGGACTCCGAGGGTCTGGACCACGTGATCGAGGTGCTGCAGGCCGAGCACGTCGAGGAGCCCACCAACTGGTCCCGCCGGTACAAGGCGAACCTGGAGAAGCTCGCCAGCGGTGACGTCAACAAGGTCGCCGAGGTCGTCCGCGACCTGTGGCGCCGCGACCAGGACCGCGGGCTGTCGGCCGGGGAGAAGCGCATGCTCTCCAAGGCGCGCCAGGTGCTGGTGTCCGAGCT
The DNA here is from genome assembly GCF_039519235.1 of Micrococcus sp. 2A. Classification (NCBI taxonomy): domain Bacteria; kingdom Bacillati; phylum Actinomycetota; class Actinomycetes; order Micrococcales; family Micrococcaceae; genus Micrococcus; species Micrococcus sp. 2A. Next base: position 405,076 of record NZ_CP154351.1, read on the forward strand.
CGCGCTCGCCAAGAAGACCTCCGAGGAGGAGGCCGAGGGCATGCTGGACAAGGTGCTCGAGGGCTGACCCTCCGCCGTCGCGGACGGATCGGAAGACATGGACAGGATCTGCGTCGGAGACGCAGGTCCTGTCCATGTCTGCAGGTCCTGCAGTGCGGGCCGTCCCTAGGATGGGGGCCATGCCCACCGCGCTCGTGATCGCCGCCGCCGGCTCCGGCACCCGCCTCGGCGCGGGGATGCCCAAGGCCCTCGCCCCGCTCGCGGACGGGCGTGCCCTCCTCGCCCACTGCCTGGACGCCGTCGCCGCGGCCCGGGACGCCGGAACGTCGCTGGACGCCGTCGTCGTGCTGGTCCCCGCGGACCCCGACGGCGGTGCGCGGGTCCGCGCGGTCGTCGCCGAGGGGCGGGCCCGGCTCGGGGTGCCCGTGGCCTGCGTGCCCGGCGGCGCCGAACGGGCGGACTCCGTGCGCTCCGGGCTCGCCGCCGCCGACCGCGCCCTGGGGCGCGGGGTGCCCGGTCCGCGCCACGTCCTCGTGCACGACGCCGCCCGCGCACTCACGCCGCCGGCCGTGTTCGCCGCGGTGCAGGAGGCGCTGGACGCCGGCGCCGTCGCCGCGATCCCCGGAGTCCCGCTGACGGACACGGTGAAGGAGGTCGTGCTGGCGGACGCAGGAGCGGCGCCGGGCGAGCGGACCCTGCGCCTCACGGTGCGCGGCACCCCGCCCCGCGGCGGACTGCGCGCCGTCCAGACCCCGCAGGGCTTCGACCTGGACGCGCTGCTCGCCGCCCACGAGGCCGTCCGCGCCGATCCCGCCCGGGACGCCGCCGCCCTCACGGACGACGCCATGGTGATGGAGGCCGCGGGCCATGCCGTCGCGGTGGTGCCCGGCCACGCCGAGGCGTTCAAGGTGACCACCCCGGTGGACCTGGACCTGGCGGCCGCGCTCCTCGCGCGCCGCCCCGCCGACCGCACGCCCGACGAGAGGACCGCCATGGCCGACGCCACCGCCACCCAGACCCCCGCCCTCCCCGTGCTGCCCCGCACCGGCATCGGCACGGACATCCACCAGTGGGCACCCGAGGACGCCCCGCGCCCGCTGTGGCTCGGCGGGATCCACTGGCCCGGCGAGCGCGGCGTCGCCGCCACGTCCAACGGCGACGTCGCGGCCCACGCCATCTGCAACGCGCTGCTCTCCGCCGCGGGCCTGGGTGACCTCGGCGCCGTCTTCGGCACCGACCGCTGGGAGATGAAGGACGCGACCGGGGAGAGCATGCTCCAGGAGGTGCTGCGCCTGCTGACGGAGGCCGGATTCCGCATCGGCAACGTCGCGGTGCAGCTCATCGCCCCGCGCCCGAAGGTGGGCACGCGACGCGCGGAGATGGAGGCGGCGCTCTCGGCGGGCCTCGGCGGCGCCCCGGTCTCCGTCAGCGCCGCGACCACGGACGGGCTCGGGTTCATCGGCCGGGGCGACGGGCTCGTCGGGCTCGCCACGGCCCTGGTCGTTCCAGTCCGCTGAGGGGGAGCCCTTGCTGGCTGATGCGGCACGTGGTCAGATGTGACGCATGGCGACCCTTCGTGAATTCCTGTACTTAGATACGCGGCTGGTAGATAACTACCTAGCTCAACTCGAGGGGGGACTCTTTGAGGAGAGCCGTCTGAAAACAACGGGCGCAGCGGGATACGACGCCAAGTTGGGAATTAGGATTTCTGGGGCGGAGGCTGGAGTGGGCGGGTCTCAGTCGGATGCGCTAGAAACAGAGCGAACATTTCGGGAGACTCCGGAAGCACGATTTAATCGTCTTTACGACGCTCTAGGGGCCACGCCCTTGGACTCCAGTGGGGCCAATCCGTGGAACACCGTTAAGAAGGGTGACTTCCTCGACCTGGAATGCGAGGTCACAATCCCCAGTGTATCGCGGATGTTGGGCCAGCTAGACCAAATTCGTGATTTTGCGAACCTTGCAAAAAGCTTTGGGAGTTCTGTTCCAGGCTTGGACAACAATATATTGGGTCAAATTGAAGCACTGTCCACGCGCGTAAGCGGCGACAAGTTTGTCGCTGAGGGGTTTCTGCAAGAATCATTTCCTAGATTTGCATTCAGAATTGAAGCGGCCTATCTCCGAAATGGCCTCGAGGGCCTAGAAGCGGACCTGAATGTCCTAGGAAAGGTGGAGGGGAAGTGGCCTGAGGGGGAACGTCGCACGCTCATGGATCTTCCCGGGATCAATTTGATGAGCCGCAAGGAGCGAAGAGAGATCTCTCGTAAAAAGCCGGGCGGTGACGAGGAGTCACAGGGGGATATTTGGATGGAAGGCCCTGGCGTTGCCATGAGTGTTATTGCTATCTATCGTTGATATGCGTTTCCGGAGGTGGCAATCGGACCCCTCTCTCGCACGGGGGAAGACTACTGAGCACTAAGCTAGGGGGGCCCTCGCCCCTAGACACAGTGACATTAACGTCCCGGAAGGACGGCGCCCCCATGGCCCAGCGCTTCTACGACACCCGCTCCGCGCAGATCCGGGAGTTCACCCCGCTCGTGCCCGGCCGCGCGTCGGTGTACTACTGCGGGGCCACGGTGCAGGGGATGCCGCACGTGGGCCATGTCCGCAGCGCGATCGTGTTCGACGTGCTGACCCGCTGGCTCGAGGCCACGGGGCTGACGGTCACCTCCGTGCGCAACGTGACGGACATCGACGACAAGATCCTCGACCGCTCTGCCGCCTCGCACGCCCCGGGCTTCGAGCCGTCCGCGCTCTACCCGGCGCAGGAGCCCTGGTGGGCCCTGGCCTTCCGGTTCGAGAACGCGTTCGACGCCGCCTACCTCGCCCTGGGCGTCCGCCGTCCCACCTACGAGCCCCGCGCCACGGGCCACATCCCCGAGATGTTCGCCCTCATCCGGCGGCTCATGGACCGCGGCCACGCGTACGCCGCGCAGGACGGCTCGGGCGACGTCTACTTCGACGTCCGCTCCTGGGAGCGCTACGGCGAGCTGACCCGCCAGCGCGTGGAGGACATGCAGGAGGCCCCCGACGCCGACCCGCGCGGCAAGCGCGACCCCCGCGACTTCGCCCTCTGGAAGGGTGCCAAGGACGGCGAGCCCGCCACTGCGGTGTGGGAGTCCCCGTGGGGCGCGGGCCGCCCCGGCTGGCACCTCGAGTGCTCCGCCATGTCCACGAAGTACCTGGGCGGCGAGTTCGACATCCACGGCGGCGGCCTGGACCTGCGCTTCCCGCACCACGAGAACGAGCTGGCCCAGTCCGCCGCGGCCGGGGACGGCTTCGCGCGCTTCTGGCTGCACAACGGCCTCGTGACCTACGGGGGCGAGAAGATGTCCAAGTCCGTGGGCAACACCATCTCCCCGGAGGAGATGCTGGGCATGGCCCGCCCCACCGCCGTGCGGTACTTCCTGGGCCAGGCCCACTACCGCTCCCAGCTCGACTACCGCCCCGGCGCCCTCGAGGAGGCCGAGGCGGCCGTGGCGCGCATCGAACGCTTTTTGACCGCCACTAAAATTTTTGGTGGTGGTATTGGATCGCTGACGCCCGAGGAATACGTCATCCCCCCGGATTTTCGAGAGGCGATGGAAAACGACCTCAACGTGCCGCAGGCGCTCTCGGTGCTTCATGAACACGTCAGGCTGGGGAACAAAGCAATAATGGGCGGAGCGCATAAATTCGTTTTTCACTATGAAGCAACTGTCAAGACGATGACTACCATCCTGGGTCTAGAAGATGTTCCCGAGGCGTCGGACGCTGCATCCGGCCCCGTGGCCGACGCCCTGGACTCCCTCGTCCGCTCGCAGATCGCCGCGCGGGCCGAGGCGCGCGCGGCGAAGGACTGGGCCGCCGCCGACCGGATCCGGGACGCCCTCGCCGCGGCCGGCGTCGTGGTGGAGGACGGCGCCGAGGGCGCCACGTGGCGGCTGGCGGGCTGACACCTAGACTGGAGGCCGATCCGGCGCGCCCCGCGGCGCGGCCGAGCCCAGCCCCACCCACCGCAGGAGTCCCCTCATGTCCACCGCACCCCGCTCCGGCGGATCCCGCAAGCCCCAGGGCAAGAAGGGCCCGCTGAAGGGCACCGGCGGCCACGGCCGCAAGGCCCTCGAGGGCCGCGGCCCCACGCCCAAGGCGGAGGACCGCACGTACCACAAGGCGCACCGCTCGAAGCAGCTGGCTGAGCGCTCCGCCGCGAAGCGCCCCGGCGCCGGCCCGCAGCGCGCCGCCCGCCCCAAGCTCTCCGACGAGACGGTCTCCGGGCGCAACCCCGTGGTCGAGGCCCTGCGCGCCGGCATCCCCGCCAAGGCGCTGCACGTGGCGGTGCGGATCGAGGTGGACGACCGCGTCCGCGAGGCCCTGCGCCTGTGCGCCGAGCAGGGCGTGCCGGTCATGGAGAACACCAAGCCCGAGCTGGACCGCCTCTCCGCCGACGCGATCCACCAGGGCCTCGTCCTGCAGATCCCGCCGTACGAGTACGCGGACGCGCTCGACCTGGCCCGAGAGACCCTCGAGAAGGGCGAGAAGGGGCACCTGCGCACCGCGCCGCTGCTGATCGCCCTCGACGGCATCACCGACCCCCGCAACCTGGGCGCCATCATCCGTGCCGGCTCCGCGTTCGGCGCGGACGGCGTGATCGTCCCGGAGCGCCGCTCCGTGGGTGTCACGGCGACGGCGTGGCGCACCTCCGCGGGCGCGGCGGCCCGCGTGCCTGTGGCCCAGGCGGGCAACCTCAACAACACCCTCGCGGAGCTGCACCGCATGGGCTACTTCGTGCTCGGCCTCGACGGCGACGGCGACGTCTCCCTGCCCGGCCTCGAGCTCGCCACCGAGCCCCTCGTGCTCGTGGTGGGCGCCGAGGGCAAGGGCCTGTCCCGCCTCGTGCGCGAGCACTGCCAGCAGATCGTCTCGATCCCGATCGACTCGACCATGGAGTCCCTCAACGCCTCGATGGCCGTGGGCATCTCCCTCTACGAGATCTCGACGCGCCGCGCCGGCGCGCGCTGAACCCCCAGCGGTGCCTGTCCGGCCGCCGGCCCCCGCGGATCCCCTCCCGAGGATGCGCGGGGGCCGTCGGCGTCAGGGCTGATGTCGTCCGGGCCGGACGCCTCTGTGCCGAGGACATCCGTTCCCCGCGACGCGTGGTCGACGTCACAATGTCCACATTTTCATGGGTCATATTGCGCGTGATGCAGTTCACGCTGCACAGTGATGGTCACTGTGACCACGCGGCCACCCCCGCGGGCGCAGCCCCCCTGACGCACCCTGCCTGCAGAACGAGGTCCTCGTCCCATGAACCACCGCTCCCTTCGCATCACCGCCGCCCTCGCCGCCGTCGCCCTCGGGCTCACCGCGTGCGGCGGGTCCGGCTCGGCCGACTCCGCCTCGTCCTCGGCGGCGGGCTCCGCCGGGGGCTCCTCCGCTGCGGTCGAGGAGTACACCGTGGGCATCAACCAGCTGACCACCCACCCGGCCCTCGACGCCACGCGTGAGGGCTTCAAGGAGGCCTTCGCCGACGCCGGCCTGAAGGTGGAGTTCGACGAGCAGAACGCCCAGGGCGACCAGGCGACCGTCACCTCCATCGCCTCCACCTTCGCGTCCGCGTCGGACGTCGACCTCGTGGCCGCGATCGCCACCCCGGCTGCCCAGGGCACCGCCTCCGCCGTGAAGGACAAGCCGGTCGTGTTCATGGCCGTCACGGACCCGAAGGCCGCCGAGCTCGTGAAGGCGGACGACGCCCCGGGCGGCAACGTCACCGGCGTCTCCGACCGCAACCCGGTGAAGGAGCAGCTGCAGCTGCTCAAGGACGTCAAGCCGGATGCCAAGACCGTGGGCATCGTCTACAACTCGGGCGAGGTCAACTCCAAGGTCCAGGTGGACCAGGCCAAGGCTGCCGGCAAGGAGCTGGGCCTCGAGGTGAAGGAGGCCACGATCACCAACTCGTCCGAGGTCCAGCAGGGCGTCCAGGCGCTCGGCGACGTGGACGGCATCTACGTCCCCACGGACAACGCCGTGGTCTCCGCGCTCGAGACCGTCCTGTCCTACGGCAAGGACAAGAAGGCGCCCGTGATCTCCGCGGACACCGACTCGGTGGAGAAGGGCGCCCTGGGCACCTTCGGCATCGACTACAAGGAGCACGGCAAGCAGGCCGGCGAGATGGCGGTGAAGATCCTCCGGGACGGCGCCAAGCCGGAGTCCACCCCGGTCGGCTTCGCCGACCCCGCCTCCCTCGAGCTGGTCCTGAACAAGGAGGCCGCGACGTCCTTCGGCGTCGAGCTCCCCCAGGAGCTGCTCGGCAGGGCCGACGAGGTGATCGGCGGCTGACCGCCCTCCTCCGGTGATCCCGGTCGGCCCCGGACGCGCCCGTGTCCGGGGCCGATGCGCGGATCCCGCGTCTCTTCCCCTCCCGGCCCCGCCTCCGAAAGGCCCCCCATGATCACCGCAGTGGAGCTCGGTCTGATCTACGCCGTCATGGCACTCGGCGTGTACCTGACCTTCCGCATCCTCGACTTCCCCGACCTCACGGTGGACGGCTCGTTCACCACGGGCGCCGCCACGGCGGCCGTCCTGATCACGAACGACGTGCCCGTCGCCCTCGCCCTGCTCGCCGCGTTCGTCGTCGGCTGCCTCGCGGGCCTCGTGACGGGCCTGCTGCACACGAAGGGCCGGATCGACGGGCTCCTCGCCGGCATCCTCACCATGATCGCGCTGTACTCGATCAACCTCCGGATCATGGGCAAGGCCAACATCCCGCTGCTCGGCCAGGACACGCTGTTCACCTGGCTCGCGGACATGGGCCTGGCGCGGAGCATCGGCTCCATCGTGGTCCTGTTCCTCGGCGTGTTCGTGCTCAAGCTGGTCATCGACTGGTTCCTGCACACGGACCTGGGCCTCGCGCTGCAGGCCACGGGCGACAACGAGGAGATGATCCGCTCCTACGGCGTCTCCACGGACCGGATGAAGATCCTCGGCCTCATGCTCTCCAACGGCCTCGTGGGCCTGTGCGGCGCGCTGCTGGCCATGTACCAGGGCTTCGCGGACATCAGCATGGGCATCGGCCTGATCCTCGTGGGCCTCGCGTCCGTGATCGTGGGCCAGGCGATCTTCGGCCAGCGCACGGTCTTCATGGCCACGCTCGCCGTGATCGTGGGCGCCGTGCTCTACCGCATCATCATCCAGCTCGCGCTCAACGCGGGCCTGAACCCCAATGACATGAAGCTCATCTCCGCCCTGCTCGTGGTCCTTGCGCTCCTCCTGCCGCGGTTCGGGTTCGCGAAGCGGCTGAGCCTGCGCTCGCGGCACACCACGGCCGAGCCCGTCTCGCAGCGGACCGGCGCCCCGACGCCGGCCGACGACGCGGTGGCCGAGGGCGCCGCCGCGTACGCATCCGCCCCGAAGGAGGCACCCCGTGCTTGAGATCCACGACGTCTCGAAGACCTTCTTCCCGGGCACCGTCAACGAGCGCCGTGCCCTGCGGGGCATCGACCTGCGTCTGGCGGAGGGCGACTTCGTCACGGTCATCGGCTCCAACGGCGCCGGCAAGTCGACCATCCTCAACACCATCGCAGGCAAGCTGACGCCGGACTCCGGCACCGTGAGCGTGGGCGGCCGGGACGTCACCCGGATGCCCGACCATCGACGCGCCTCCTGGATCGGCCGCGTGTTCCAGGACCCGACGGCCGGCACCGCGCCCTCGCTGAGCATCGAGGAGAACATGGCGCTCGCGTGGCGCCGCGGCCACACCCGCGGCCTCTCCCGTGGCGTGACCGCGTCCCGCCGTGCGGTGTTCCGGGAGGAGCTCACCAAGCTCGAGCTCGGTCTCGAGGACCGCCTCACCTCGAAGGTGGGCCTGCTCTCGGGCGGCCAGCGCCAGGCGCTCAGCCTGCTCATGGCCACGTTCTCCGGGCCGAAGATCCTGCTGCTGGACGAGCACACGGCCGCGCTGGATCCGTCCCGTGCCGAGCTCGTCACCCGCCTGACCCGGCAGGTGGTTGCGGAGCGCTCGCTCACCACGCTCATGGTCACGCACAACATGTCGCAGGCGCTCGAGGTGGGCGACCGGCTGATCATGATGCACGACGGTCAGGTGATCCTCGAGCTGGATGCGGCCCAGAAGGCTCGCATGACCCCCGCCGACCTCCTCGCGGAGTTCGGCAAGATCAAGGGCGCCGTGGTGGATGACAAGACGATGCTCTCCTGATGCCCCGGTCCCGGGCGGGTCGGACCCGCCCGGGACCGGCCAGGCATTCATTCGGGCGCCCGGTCGCGGTAGCGTCGGGCGCGTGAGCACCTCGAAGAGCGCCCCCGTCAGCGACGTCCGCCTCTCCACCGTCACGGGCCGCATCCCGGTGACCGCCGTCCAGCCGGTGGTGCTGGACGGCCGCTTCCCGGCCAAGGCCGTGGTGGGGGAGGACGTCCCCGTCCGCGCGACGGTGTTCCGGGAGGGCCACGACGCCGTCCGCGCCACCGTCCGTCTCCTCGATCCGGACGGAGCCGAGGTGCAGCGGGTGCCGATGCGCCCCGGTCGCCCGGGCCTGGACGAGGTGCTCGGCACCCTGCGTCCCGCCGAGACGGGCCTGCACCACTTCGTCGTCGAGGGCTGGCACGATCCCGTGGGCACATGGCGTCACGCCGCCACGGTGAAGATCGCCGCGGACGTGGACGTGGAGCTCATGCTGGCGGAGGGCGCCGCCCTGTTCGGCCGCGCGGCGCAGGATGCCGAGCGCCCCGCCGAGGACCGCGCCGCCTTCGAGGCCGCCGTCCGCGGGCTGTCCGACGCCGCCCTCACGCCCGCGCAGCGCCTCGCCGCCGCCGAGTCCGCCGACGTCGCCGCGGCCCTGGACGCCCGTCCGATCCGTGAGCACGTCACCAGATCCGAGCTCTACCCGCTGGACGTGCAGCGCGAGCTCGCCGGCCGCGGCGCGTGGTACGAGTTCTTCCCGCGCTCCGAGGGGGCACGGTTCGACGAGTCCACGGGCACGTGGCACTCGGGCACCTTCGCAACGGCGGCCCGCCGCCTCCCCGGGGTCGCCGCGATGGGCTTCCAGGTGGTCTACCTGCCGCCGATCCACCCGATCGGCCGCGCGCACCGCAAGGGCCCGAACAACACCCTCACCGCCGGCCCGCAGGATCCGGGCTCGCCGTGGGCGATCGGCGCGGCCGAGGGCGGGCACGACGCCGTCCACCCGGACCTGGGCACGCTCGAGGACTTCGAGGCGTTCGTGGCCGCGGCCGCGGAGCTGGACCTCGAGGTGGCCCTGGACCTCGCCCTGCAGTGCGCCCCGGACCACCCGTGGGTGGCCACCCACCCCGAGTGGTTCACCACCCGCGTGGACGGCACCATCGCCTACGCGGAGAACCCGCCGAAGAAGTACCAGGACATCTACCCGCTGAACTTCGACAACGACCCGGACGGCCTCTCCGCCGCGGTGCTCGACGTCGTCCTCGGCTGGGTGCGGCGCGGCGTGCACATCTTCCGCGTGGACAACCCGCACACCAAGCCCCTGTGGTTCTGGGAGTGGCTCATCCGCGAGGTGCGCGAGGTGGAGCCGCGCGCGGTGTTCCTCGCCGAGGCGTTCACGCGCCCCGCCATGATGCACGGGCTCGGCCAGGTCGGCTTCCAGCAGTCCTACGGCTACTTCACGTGGCGGAACACCCGCGAGGAGCTCGCCGAGTACCTCGCGGAGATCAGCCATGAGACCGCCGGCTTCTACCGCCCGAACTTCTTCGTGAACACCCCGGACATCCTCACGGAGTATCTCCAGACGGGCGGCCCCGGGGCGTTCCGCATCCGCGCCGCGATCGCCGCGACGTCCAACCCGCTCTGGGGCGTCTACGCGGGCTTCGAGCTCTTCGAGCACGTGCCGCGCCCGGGCGCGGAGGAGTACATCGACAACGAGAAGTACGAGTACCGCCCGCGCGACTGGCAGGGGGCGGAGGCCGCCGGCGCCTCGCTCGCGCCCTATCTGACCCGTCTCAACGAGATCCGGGCCGCGCATCCGTCCCTGCGGGACCTGCAGAACCTCACGCTGCACGGCTCCACCCACGAGGACCTGCTGGTCTTCTCCAAGACGCGATCGGCCGCCCCGGAGGGCGCGCACCGCGACGCCGCCGCGGTGACCGATGCCGGTCCCGCCGAGGACACCGTGATCGTGGTCGTCACCACGGACCCCCACGGGGTCACCGAGGCGACGCTGCGCCTGGACCTGGACGCGCTGCAGGTCCGGGCCGAGGACCGGGACGAGGAGGGCCGCTTCGAGGTGGAGGAGCTGCTGACCGGGCAGCGCTGGCACTGGGGCGCCGAGCCCTACGTCCGCCTCGACCCCGAAGCGCCGGCACACGTGCTGCGCGTCGTCCGCCGCGGCTGAGCCGCCCTCCCGGCGCACCCCCGCCGACCCCGACCGTGACCCCTGAACAGGAAGATCCCATGGCCCCCCGCACCGTCGCCCCCCTCCCCGTCGACCCGGAGGTGCTGGCCGCCGTCGCGGAGGGCCGCCACCATGACCCGCACAGCGTGCTCGGGGTGCATCTCCACCCCGACGGCGCCGGGGTCACCTACCGTGCGCTGCGCCCCTTCGCGCGGACGGTGACGGCGGTCCGCGCGGCCGACGGCTCACGCGTCGAGCTGGAGCACGAGCACGACGGGGTGTTCGTCGGCGCCGGGCCCCTGACCGCGGCAGGCCCCGGAGCCGTGGGCGAGTACCGGCTCGAGGTCGCCTATCCGGGCGCGGAGGGCGAGGCCGACGCCGTGGAGGCGTGGGACGACCCCTACCGGCACCTGCCGACGCTGGGCGATCTGGACCTGTACCTGATCGGCGAGGGCCGGCACGAGCGGCTGTGGGAGGTGCTCGGCGCCCGCGTGCACCGGGACGCGGCGGGCGAGGCCATCGGCACCGCGTTCGCGGTGTGGGCGCCCAACGCCCGGGCGGTGCGCGTGGTGGGCGAGCACAACGGCTGGCAGGGGCGCACCCACGCGATGCGCTCCCTGGGCTCCTCAGGCGTGTGGGAGCTGCTCGTCCCCGGCGTGGGCCACGGCGCGCGCTACAAGTTCGAGATCCTCGGCCCGGACGGGCTCTGGCGTCAGAAGGCGGACCCCATGGCCCGCTGGACCGAGGTGCCGCCGGCCACGGCCTCGCGGGTGCTGGACTCCACCTACACGTTCACCGACGACGCCTGGATGGAGCGGCGCCGCGCGACCGATCCGCACGAGCAGCCCCTGAGCATCTACGAGGTGCACCTCGGCTCGTGGCGCCCCGGGCTGGACTACCGGCAGCTCGCCGAGCAGCTCGTCGAGTACGTGCAGTGGCTGGGCTTCACCCACGTGGAGCTCATGCCCGTGGCCGAGCACCCGTTCGGCGGCTCGTGGGGCTACCAGGTCACCGGCTACTACGCGCCGACGTCGCGCTTCGGCACCCCGGACGAGTTCAAGCACCTGGTGAACGCCCTGCACGAGGCCGGGATCGGCGTGATCGTGGACTGGGTGCCGGCCCACTTCCCCAAGGACGAGTGGGCGCTGGCACGGTTCGACGGCACGCCCCTGTACGAGCACCCGGACCCGCGCCGCGGCGAGCATCCGGACTGGGGCACGTACGTGTTCGACTTCGGCCGTACGGAGGTGCGCAACTTCCTCGTGGCCAACGCCCTCTACTGGCTGGGCGAGTTCCACGTGGACGGGCTGCGCGTGGACGCCGTCGCCTCGATGCTCTACCTGGACTACTCCCGCGAGGACGGCGAGTGGGAGCCCAACATCCACGGGGGCAACCACAACCTCGAGGCGATCGGCTTCCTGCAGGAGGCGAACTCCGCGGCCTACCGGCTGCACCCGGGGGTGCACATGATCGCGGAGGAGTCCACGGCGTTCAGCGGTGTGAGCGCTCCCGTGAGCGCGGGCGGCCTGGGCTTCGGCAAGAAGTGGAACATGGGCTGGATGCACGACACCCTGGCGTACCTCTCCGAGGACCCGGTGAACCGCCGCTGGCACCACGGCCAGTGGACGTTCTCCATGGTCTACGCGTACTCCGAGAACTACGTGCTGCCGCTGTCCCACGACGAGGTGGTGCACGGCAAGGGATCGCTCCTGCAGAAGGTCCCCGGCGACCGCCGCCAGCAGCTGGCCACCCTGCGCGCGTACTTCGCGTACATGTGGGCGCACCCGGGCAAGCAGCTGGTCTTCATGGGCGCGGAGTTCGCCCAGCCCTCCGAGTGGTCCGAGGGGAACGGGCTGGACTGGCCCGTCTCCTGGGACGAGGCCCACCGCGGGGTGCAGCTCACGGTGCGCGAGCTCAACGCGCTCTACCGCGTGAAGCCCGCGCTGTGGTCCGCGGACCACAGCCCCGAGGGGTTCGCGTGGGTGGACGGCGGGGACGCGGACGGGAACACCCTCGTGTTCCTGCGCCGTCCTGCGGGCGGCGAGGGCCAGGCCGGGGCGTCCCCCCTGTTGTGCATCACGAACCTCTCCGGCTCCGCGCGCCAGGGTCTGCGCGTCGGCGTGCCGAGTGCGGGGGAGTGGACGGTGGTGCTGGACACCGACGACGCCGACTTCCACGGGGACGGATGGCGCGAGCAGACCGGCCAGATCGAGTCCCCCGTCGCCGAGCCGGGCAAGTGGCAGGGGCAGCCGGCCCACCTCACGGTGAACGTGCCGGCGCTGAGCACCCTCTGGCTGCAGCCTCGCCCGGGCACGGGCGACGAGCCCATGGCGCACGGCACGGTCACGGGGGAGCCGGACGTGGCGGGGACCCCGGTGGTCGACCCGCAGGCCCAGGAGCCGGTGACGGAGCCTCACCCGTCCGACCGTTCCGAGGCCGCCCGCCGAATGTGAGGCAGGCCATGGCGGAGCGCCGGCACGCCTGAGTGGGGTGAACGTCGGATGAACGCTGCGGAACCCCCGTGATCATGCGGGTGGAAGGTGATCGGGGGCGGTGCACGCGGTGCACGGCCCCCGATTTTGCGTGGGGGTCGTGGTGTGTGTAGAGTTCCATCTCGTGCTGAGGCGCGGTTCGAGGAATCGGACGGCCGGGTGAAGAACATGGAATCCGCGGATTCTTGCCGAGAATGGCAGGTCCAGGGCGGATGTGCTCACACAGTGTGCAGTGTTCCTGTGAGGGGATGCTGGTATTCCTGAAGAGATGATCTGGTTTGACTGCTGGTGATCGTGTGGTAGGCTTTTGTAGCCTTCTTCATGAAATTTCACTGGGTGACGACGTCGAATGACGGAGTTGACAGGAACTGATCGTGTGGTAAGGTTGCGAAACCGGATCACGTGAACAGCTGCTGAAGACTTCGGAAACGGGGTTGACAGGGTCTGATCGGATGGTCTAGGATGGAGAAGTTGCTCCAGAGCGAAACGTTCCGCGAGGCGGGATGGTGAGTCTGGAAGCGCCTGTTGTTTGAGAACTCAATAGTGTGCCAAGTTTGTTGATGCCAATTGTTTTAACACATTGGTTGACCATACACCCCGCACCCCCGTGTGAGTGGTGGTGGTCTGCCAGCGATTGAATTGATGTCATGACACTTATTTCCGGGTGTTGTGAGGTCGTTCTGTAATTTTTTTACGGAGAGTTTGATCCTGGCTCAGGATGAACGCTGGCGGCGTGCTTAACACATGCAAGTCGAACGATGAAGCCCAGCTTGCTGGGTGGATTAGTGGCGAACGGGTGAGTAACACGTGAGTAACCTGCCCTTGACTCTAGGATAAGCCCGGGAAACTGGGTCTAATACTGGATAGGAACGTCTACCGCATGGTGGATGTTGGAAAGAATTTCGGTCATGGATGGACTCGCGGCCTATCAGCTTGTTGGTGAGGTAATGGCTCACCAAGGCGACGACGGGTAGCCGGCCTGAGAGGGTGACCGGCCACACTGGGACTGAGACACGGCCCAGACTCCTACGGGAGGCAGCAGTGGGGAATATTGCACAATGGGCGAAAGCCTGATGCAGCGACGCCGCGTGAGGGATGACGGCCTTCGGGTTGTAAACCTCTTTCAGTAGGGAAGAAGCGAAAGTGACGGTACCTGCAGAAGAAGCACCGGCTAACTACGTGCCAGCAGCCGCGGTAATACGTAGGGTGCGAGCGTTATCCGGAATTATTGGGCGTAAAGAGCTCGTAGGCGGTTTGTCGCGTCTGTCGTGAAAGTCCGGGGCTTAACCCCGGATCTGCGGTGGGTACGGGCAGACTAGAGTGCAGTAGGGGAGACTGGAATTCCTGGTGTAGCGGTGGAATGCGCAGATATCAGGAGGAACACCGATGGCGAAGGCAGGTCTCTGGGCTGTAACTGACGCTGAGGAGCGAAAGCATGGGGAGCGAACAGGATTAGATACCCTGGTAGTCCATGCCGTAAACGTTGGGCACTAGGTGTGGGGAACATTCCACGTTTTCCGCGCCGCAGCTAACGCATTAAGTGCCCCGCCTGGGGAGTACGGCCGCAAGGCTAAAACTCAAAGGAATTGACGGGGGCCCGCACAAGCGGCGGAGCATGCGGATTAATTCGATGCAACGCGAAGAACCTTACCAAGGCTTGACATGTTCTCGATCGCCGTAGAGATACGGTTTCCCCTTTGGGGCGGGTTCACAGGTGGTGCATGGTTGTCGTCAGCTCGTGTCGTGAGATGTTGGGTTAAGTCCCGCAACGAGCGCAACCCTCGTTCCATGTTGCCAGCACTTCGGGTGGGGACTCATGGGAGACTGCCGGGGTCAACTCGGAGGAAGGTGGGGACGACGTCAAATCATCATGCCCCTTATGTCTTGGGCTTCACGCATGCTACAATGGCCGGTACAATGGGTTGCGATACTGTGAGGTGGAGCTAATCCCAAAAAGCCGGTCTCAGTTCGGATTGGGGTCTGCAACTCGACCCCATGAAGTCGGAGTCGCTAGTAATCGCAGATCAGCAACGCTGCGGTGAATACGTTCCCGGGCCTTGTACACACCGCCCGTCAAGTCACGAAAGTCGGTAACACCCGAAGCCGGTGGCCTAACCCTTGTGGAGGGAGCCGTCGAAGGTGGGACCAGCGATTGGGACTAAGTCGTAACAAGGTAGCCGTACCGGAAGGTGCGGCTGGATCACCTCCTTTCTAAGGAGCATTAGTGCCCGTTGCATCACCGCGTGTGTGATGGCGGGTTGCTCATGGGTGGAACATCAACGAATGGTGCTGGGGAGTGTCCTGGTTCTGGCTGAGTACGCCGGCTGTTTGCAGCTGGTTGGAATGGTTGGGGCTGGTGATGGTTTCTGGTGTTGGCACACTGTTGGGTCCTGGGACAGCAGGCGCCTGGCAGCCTTTTGGGGTTGTTGGGTGGTGTTGTTTCTGTTTCCCTTGCTTGGTGAGTCGCATCGTTGTGGTGTGGTGAGCGGGTGTGGGGGTTGTTGTTTGAGAACTGCATAGTGGACGCGAGCATCTTATTTTTGTTGCTGCACTGTTGATCGCCGTGTTTCCCCCTGGGGACGTGGTGTGAGGTGTGGTGACGCCGAGAATGACATCTTAGTTATATTTGCTCATTTTAGGGCTTTCATGTGTGTGAAAGTTTCTAAGGGCGCATGGTGGATGCCTTGGCAACAGGAGCCGAAGAAGGACGTGGGAATCTGCGATAAGCCTGGTGGAGTCGATAACCGGACGTTGAGACCAGGATTTCCGAATGGGGAAACCCCGCACGACGTGTCGTGTGACCGCCCGTTGAACACATAGACGGGTTGGAGGGAACGTGGGGAAGTGAAACATCTCAGTACCCACAGGAAGAGAAAACAAAAGTGATTCCGTTAGTAGTGGCGAGCGAACGCGGATGGGGCTAAACCGTATGTGTGTGATACCCGGCAGGGGTTGCACGTGCGGTGTTGTGGGCCCCTCCTTGTCATGTCTGCCGGCATGGCGCGGTGAGGTGCGGGTGTATAGACGAACCGCTTTGGATGGCGGACCGTAGAGGGTGAGAGTCCCGTAGTCGAAATGCATTCCGCCGCCGTTGGAGGGTTGCCCGAGTAGCACGGGGCCCGAGAAATCCCGTGTGAATCTGCCAGGACCACCTGGTAAGCCTGAATACTACCTGTTGACCGATAGCGGATAAGTACCGTGAGGGAATGGTGAAAAGTACCCCGGGAGGGGAGTGAAATAGTACCTGAAACCATGTGCCTACAAACCGTCGGAGCCTCCTTGTAGGGGTGACGGCGTGCCTTTTGAAGAATGAGCCTGCGAGTTAGTGATACGTGGCGAGGTTAACCCGTGTGGGGAAGCCGTAGCGAAAGCGAGTCTGAATAGGGCGATTGAGTCGCGTGTCCTAGACCCGAAGCGGAGTGATCTACCCATGGCCAGGTTGAAGCGCGTGTAAGAGCGCGTGGAGGACCGAACCCACTTCAGTTGAAAATGGAGGGGATGAGCTGTGGGTAGGGGTGAAAGGCCAATCAAACTCCGTGATAGCTGGTTCTCCCCGAAATGCATTTAGGTGCAGCGTCACGTGTTTCTTCCCGGAGGTAGAGCTACTGGATGGACGATGGGCCCTACAAGGTTACTGACTTCAGCCAAACTCCGAATGCCGGGAAGTGAGAGCGTGGCAGTGAGACTGTGGGGGATAAGCTTCATAGTCGAGAGGGAAACAGCCCAGACCACCGGTTAAGGCCCCTAAGCGTGTGCTAAGTGGGAAAGGATGTGGAGTTGCTGAGACAACCAGGAGGTTGGCTTAGAAGCAGCCACCCTTGAAAGAGTGCGTAATAGCTCACTGGTCAAGTGATTCCGCGCCGACAATGTAGCGGGGCTCAAGTACACCGCCGAAACCGTGGCATTCAGCTTTTGTTGGATGGGTAGGGGAGCGTCGTTCACGAGGTGAAGCCAGCGAGTGATTTCTGGTGGATTGTGGACGAGTGAGAATGCAGGCATGAGTAGCGAAAGACGGGTGAGAAACCCGTCCGCCGGATGACTAAGGGTTCCAGGGTCAAGCTAATCTGCCCTGGGTAAGTCGGGACCTAAGGCGAGGCCGACAGGCGTAGTCGATGGACAACGGGTTGATATTCCCGTACCAGTGAAGAACCGTCCCTGCTGAGCCGGTGATACTAACCGCCCGAACCATCCCAAACCTGGTCTTTGATCAGGATGGTGGTGGGGAGCGCGGGACCTGAACCGGGGAGGCAAGCGTATTAACAGGTGTGACGCAGGAAGGTAGCCGGGCCAGGCAATGGAATCGACCTGGTCTAAGGGTGTAGGGCTGCTGGTAGGTAAATCCGCCAGCTTTGTGCTTGAGACCTGATGGGCGCCCACTTGGTGGGTGATCCGGTGATCCTATGCTGCCTAGAAAAGCATCGGCGCGAGGTTCAAACTGCCCGTACCCTAAACCGACACAGGTAGTCAGGTAGAGAATACTAAGGCGATCGAGAGAATCATGGTTAAGGAACTCGGCAAAATGCCCCCGTAACTTCGGGAGAAGGGGGGCCCCAACCTTGAGCATCACTTGCTGGTGTGAGGGGATCGGGGCCGCAGAGACCAGGGGGAAGCGACTGTTTATCAAAAACACAGGTCCGTGCGAAGTCGTAAGACGATGTATACGGACTGACTCCTGCCCGGTGCTGGAAGGTTAAGAGGACCCGTTAGCTTCGGCGAAGCGGAGAATTTAAGCCCCAGTAAACGGCGGTGGTAACTATAACCATCCTAAGGTAGCGAAATTCCTTGTCGGGTAAGTTCCGACCTGCACGAATGGAGTAACGACTTCCCCGCTGTCTCAACCGTGAACTCGGCGAAATTGCATTACGAGTAAAGATGCTCGTTACGCGCAGAAGGACGGAAAGACCCCGTGACCTTTACTATAGTTTGGTATTGGTGTTCGGTGTGGCTTGTGTAGGATAGGTGGGAGACTTTGAAGCGGGCACGCCAGTGTTCGTGGAGTCATCGTTGAAATACCACTCTGGTCACTCTGGATATCTAACTTCGGCCCGTGATCCGGGTCAGGGACAGTGCCTGATGGGTAGTTTAACTGGGGCGGTTGCCTCCCAAAATGTAACGGAGGCGCCCAAAGGTTCCCTCAGCCTGGTTGGCAATCAGGTGTCGAGTGCAAGTGCACAAGGGAGCTTGACTGTGAGAGTGGCAGCTCGAGCAGGGACGAAAGTCGGGACTAGTGATCCGGCGGCTCGTTGTGGAACGGCCGTCGCTCAACGGATAAAAGGTACCTCGGGGATAACAGGCTGATCTTGCCCAAGAGTCCATATCGACGGCATGGTTTGGCACCTCGATGTCGGCTCGTCGCATCCTGGGGCTGGAGTAGGTCCCAAGGGTTGGGCTGTTCGCCCATTAAAGCGGTACGCGAGCTGGGTTCAGAACGTCGTGAGACAGTTCGGTCCCTATCCTCTGCGCGCGTTGGAAATTTGAGAAGGTCTGTCCTTAGTACGAGAGGACCGGGACGGACGAACCTCTGGTATGTCAGTTGTACCGCCAGGTGCATGGCTGATTAGCTACGTTCGGGATGGATAACCGCTGAAAGCATCTAAGCGGGAAGCCGGCTTCGAGATGAGATTTCCTTGCCCCTTGAGGGTGTGAGGCCCCCAGCGAGAACACTGGGTTGATAGGCTGGATGTGGAAGCGAGGACTGAAGACTCGTGGAGCTGACCAGTACTAATAGGCCGATGATTTTTACACACATGTTCCTTCTGCTGCTTCAAGCGGGAGGGGTGATGGTGCTTGCGTCCACTGTGCGGTTGTCTGATTGCAACCGGTCCTGTCCCTTGTGGGGGTGGGGTTGAGAATTGAAGAGTGTGTCACTGTTGTGTGACCCGATGGTTTCCCGCTGCGCCTGTTTGGGTGTGTAGGTGGGGTTAGGGTTACGGCGGTCATAGCGTGGGGGAAACGCCCGGTTCCATTCCGAACCCGGAAGCTAAGGCCCACAGCGCCGATGGTACTGCAACCGGGAGGTTGTGGGAGAGTAGGTCGCCGCCGGACATCTTTTGAGGCAAAGGCCCCGCATTCGTGCGGGGCCTTTGCTGCGTTCAGGGGTCTTCTCCGCTCTATTCCACCACGGCGAGCACGGGGAAGCCCCGAACCCTCAGTCCTCCAGCAGCTCTCCCTGGGCCTCCAGGGCTGAGGTCAGGACACGCGTGAGCCGGCGCCGTGATCCTTCGACCCGCCGGCCCAGGACCTCGATCTGCCGAGCGAACTTGTCGGCGTGCCAGGGCTTCTGGTCGTCTGGGATGGCGAGGAACGCGTCCACGGCTCGGGGGAGGTGCCGCTGCAGGACGTCGAGCACGTCGAGAGCCTCCGCTGCGCGCGCGGCGGCCATCCGATCCCAGGCGGGAAGTAGTGCCTCCACCCCGGCATGGAGGTCCCACAGTTCCCTCCACGTGTCCGGGCGCAGACGGTCACTCTCCCGCGTCAGCAGCTCGCGGAGGCCGTCGGCGGCGGCCTTGAGGTCCTCCCTCGGGGCCAGGCTCTCACGGACGCCTCGCGGCCGGTCCTCGGCGCGAGCGGGCATGTCGGCGCGGGAGGAGTGCCTCCAGGGCGGCCAGTGCATCTCTCCTCCTCTGCTGTCACCTGCGGCGGCGGCGTCGTGACCATCCTGCCTGACGAGCGGGGGCATGGGCTGATTTGGCTCCGTCACTCCACCGTGGTAGTGTGGCTCCCTGTTGGATTCCGGTCTTCGACCGCCAACGGGGTGTGGCGCAGCTTGGTAGCGCGCGTCGTTCGGGACGACGAGGCCGCAGGTTCAAATCCTGTCACCCCGACCACAGGGAAGGCCCCCGCTCAGCTGAGCGGGGGCCTTCGTCGTCGGCACCGTCAAGGTGCCGAGCAGCCGTCGTCATCCCCGTTGCCGTGGACGGTGCCGACCACACGGCGGCCGGCGGTGCCCCACCGGGCCGCGCCTGCCTGCTCGAACAAGCGGGAGGGGCGGGACGCGCGTCCCGCCCCTCCCGTTCTGAGGCCGTCAGGGACGACCGTTGCCCTTGCCGGGGTGGCCGTCGCGGTGTCCCGGGGGGACGCCGTCCTTGAGGCCCTTGCCCTTGCCGGGGTGGCCGTCGCGGTGTCCCGGGGGGACGCCGTCCTTGATGCTCTTGCCCTTGCCGGGATGCCAGGGGGCAGGTCCCGGCTCCACCTCGACGGGCGGCTCGGTGGGGGACACGACGACGAACTCACGCACGGCGCTGAGGTCGACGGCGCCGTACGGGTCCTCGGTGCGGATGTACCAGCCGTACTCGCCGGGCGTCAGGCCTGCCCAGGTCGAGCTCACGGTGGAGCCGGAGGCCACGTCGGCCTGCTGGTCGATGAGCTTGCCGGTCAGCACCTCGACGGTGACGGCGTCGGTCCCGAGGGTCTTGGTCCGCGACTCGATGCCGAGCTGGGCGTAGGACACCTCGAACTCCTGCTGCTGCGGCTCCAGGGACGGATCATCGGCGTTGTAGTCCTGCAGGGACGGCGAGTAGGTCCGGGCGAGCATCCGCTGCCCCTCGTTGTCGAAGTGCAGCAGGCGCAGGTATCCCAGGCCGCCCTCCGCGAGGCCCTGGTAGTCGAAGAGAACCTGCGTGACCTGACGGTCGTCGACCCCGTCCCCGTCGTCGTCGAACCCGTCGACGCGGGTGAAGGCGTCGTGGTAGTGACCCGAGAACACCAGGGAGACGTTCGGGTTGGTCGCCACGACCTCGTCGTAGATCCGCTGCGGGATCGGTCCGAGGCCGCCGGTCGTCAGCATGTACTCGTGGAGGTTGAGGACCGCGGTGCGCTCGGGGTACTGGGCCAGCACCTCGTTCATCCAGGCGATCTCCTCGTCGCCGGCCCCCCACCCCTGGTACAGCATGATGAAGTCCACGCCGTCGACCGTGATGAGGTCGTAGTGGCCCCGGTTGTCCTCGTACGACCCGCCGTACCAGGGGTTGCCGTCGAACCGCTCCGCGCCGAAGAACGTGCCGTAGGGCCCGTAGTCCTCAAGGGCGTGCCCCACGTCGTGGTTGCCGGCCAGGACTCCATACGGCAGACCGGCTTCGTCGAGCATCCGGTAGGCGTCGTCGGCGCGCTCCCACTGCTCCGGCTTGTCCCACTCGTCCACGATGTCGCCCGTGTGGAAGACGTAGGCCAGGTTGAGCCGCTCGCGCGCCTGGAGGAAGTACTCGTGGATCGCGAGCTGATGCTCGTACCAGGTCTCGTTGTAGTACTGCGTGTCCGACTCCCAGCCGAGGGTGAAGTCGTACTCGGAGCGGGGCACGTCCTCCGGGTGGCCGCCGGCCACCGCGGACTCGCGGGTGCTCAGGTCGGTGTGGGCGAAGCCCTCCGAGTGCTGGACGAGCAGCTGGACGCTGCCGTCGCGCACGTGGTCTGCGACGTCGACGAGGCCCTCGAGCGTGAACTCCGTCGGGTTGTCCCCGGTCGTCAGGGCGCGGTCGAGCTCCTCCCAGCGACCGGTGGCGGTGTTCAGCACCGAGAGGATCACCTTGGCGTCCGGATTGGCGCTGCCGTCCCAGGTGACGCGCACCTTCCCCTCGGCGGTGACGTCGTCGACGGGGACCTCGAGGAGCTGGTACGGGAATGCGTCGTCCGAGCTCACGACGTGCTCACGGCCGTCGTCGGCACCCATCAGCTCGAGCGCCGCGGCGTCGGCCACGACCTTGCCGTCCCGCTCGGTGGCCGCGGCCACGGTGGTCTCACCGGTCCACACGTCGAGGCCCTCCTCGCCCGGAACGACCTCCCGGCCCGCGTAGAAGTCGACGTCGAGCGCATCGCCGCTGGGGTCCGTGACGGTCGCGGACAGCTCCACGTCCGGGCCGTCGACGGCTGCGCCGTCCGCCGGTGACACCGGCGTCGCCCCGGGCTGCTCGACCGGAGTCGTGAACGTGATCGTCCGGGTCGAGGTGTTGCCGGCCAGGTCCCGCGCGGTGAGCACGAGCCGGTGCTCGCCCGCCGGCAGGCTCAGCGAGCTGATCTCATGGGGAAGCTCGACGGGCGTGCCGTCCAGCTCGGCGGTGAGGACGTCCACGCCGGCCCCGGCATCGGAGGCAGTGGCCTGAAGGGTGTGGGCGCCGCGGACCTCCGCGCCGTCGGCCAGGTCGGTGCTGATCTCCGGTCTCGTGTTGTCCACGGTGACGGTCCGGGTGACCGTCGTGGTGCCGTCCGTCGCCGTCACGGTGTGCTCGCCGTCGGCCACCGTGGTGGTGTCCCAGTCGAACGCGGTCGCGGAGAAGGCGTCCTGGGGCAGGTCGAAGGCGGCGTCGACGTAGTCGTTCTTGCCCGCGGAGTCGCCCATGGGGATCCACTGCGTGCCGTCCTCGAGGCCTGCCGGGCGCAGGGTGCGGCCGTCCGGCAGGACGAGGCGCAGGTTGCGGATCTGGAAGTCGTCGTTGTTCTCGTCCGGGTCGATCTTCGGCCGGGCCTTGGTGCCCGCATAGACGCTGAGCGTCAGCGGCTCCCCGGCGGTGATGTGCTCGAGCGGCACGTCGACGGGCACGGTGACCTCTCGGTCGTAGAAGCCCTCGTCGAAGATGTGCAGCACCTCGTCACCGACGAGCACGCCGTTGCGGAAGAAGGCGTCGGTGCTGGTGGCCTCGAAGGCGAACACCGGGCGACCTTCGAGTGCGGCCTCGGTGCCCTCCACACGCACGCCGTCCACCGCGACGGTGGTCGTGGAGGGGTAGGCGTCGCCGCCGGCGGTGATCCGTTCGCGGCCGGAGACGACCTCGCCCTCGGCCACGGACAGGCGGACGCCACTCTGATCGACGCCCGCGACCGGCACACGGTGGGTCTCCAGCTCCGTGGTGTGCGTGCCGTCGGAGGCCACGACGGAGTACTCGACCCACCGCTGACCGGTGAGGTCGACTGCGTTGATGACGTGCCGGTAGAGGTCGCCTTCGGCAGCCCGCAGGGTGTGCGTGACGGGCTCGGCCATGCCGGAGGTCCGCACCGCCACGGTGACCGTCTTGACCTGGACGTCGTCAGCGATGTGCAGCTCGATGGGGAAGTCCGTCGCCGGGTCGACCTCGGTGGCGGTCCGGTCCTCGATGACGGGTCCGGCGGCGTCCGCGGCGGGAAGCATGAGGCCGGCGGGGACCTGCTCGGTGGTGACGCTGCCGGGGGAGGCGGGGGCGGTGCCGACGAGGGTCTGCCGGTTCGGGTCAGCCGGGTCGACGGCGTACTGGATGCCCTGGTCGGCGATCGCGTCGTCCGCGCCGTTCAGGTTGTAGTAGGCCGTGTTCACCGGGAAGCCGGTGTTCGTGACGATCTGCAGGCCACGCGGGCTGCCGTTGGCCATGCCGCCGGTGTGGATCTCCACCAGCTCGGTTCCGGCCGCGAGGTCGGTGCCGAAGTGGGTGTTGAAGTCGTCCGATGTGAGGTGGTCGTTCTTGCCGTTCTTGATCCAGAACACGACGGTCTCGCCCGGCTGAATGAGGAAGGAGGCGGGATCTGCCGGCCACGTGACGACGTTGTTGTTGGTCAGATCGTCCGCGGGGTAGAGGTAGTCGAGCGTGTAGTCGCCGAAGTCCACCGGTTCGGAGGTCGCGTTGTAGACCTCGATGAACTCGTAGCCGTCTGCGCCGTCGACGTTCGCCGTGTCAGGAGTGACCTCGGTGATCTGCAGCGGCGCCGTGGCCAGCGAGGGATCCGGCACCGGCGCCGGCTCCCCGGGATCGGGCTCCGGGGTCGGGGAGGCGAGCGCGTCGGACGAGACCTGGCCCGGGGTCGGGACGGCCGGCCCCTCCAGCAGCGCGGTTCCGGCGTCGCCGTCGTCGTCCACGCGGAACTGTGCGCTGCGGCCCGCCGAGGTCGAGCCCGCGGGATAGAAGGACCACGTCGTCGTGCCGTCGGGCAGGGTGAGGCGAACGCCCCGCTCACCGCCGTTGGCCATGCCGGGCTGGCCCTCCACGCGCACGAGGCGGTAGTCGGTCCCGGCGCCCTCGGTGGCCCAGTAGTCGCGGAAGTCCTGCTCGGTGCGGGCGAAGCTGTCGACGGTGCTGCTCGTGTAGGAGAGCCACAGCACGACCGTCTCGCCCGGCTGCACCAGCGTGCCCGACGGCACCTTCAGGGCGACGTCGCGGGACGTGTCGTCGCTGTCCGCGTAGATGTAGGCGAGACCGGCCTGCGACAGGTCGACGGCGGTGTCGCCGGTGTTCCGGACCTCGATGAACTCGAAGTGGTCGGAGCCCGCGGTGTCCGGGGCGATCTCGGTGATCATCAGCGCCGGCAAGGTGGGCGCGGCGCTGGCGGGCGAGGCCGCGAGCGGCGAGGCCACGAGGGCGGCGGCAGCCGTCAGGGCGACGAGCTGACGTGATCCGTGGGGCAGGGGAGCCATGGGTGATCCTTCGGGTGACGGACGGGTGACTTCCGCACTGTTCCAGTCGTGGGCGACGACGATTCGATCGTTCGGCCACGGGAAGGTGAACGGTCGACGACGGCCCGGCCGTGAGGGCACTTCCAGCGCCTGACAAGGACGCGGAGGGCGTGGGGTGTGGTGCCGTTGGGGGTGTGCGCCGCTCTGAGCAGGCCGTGGGGAGGATCCGGATGGCGGGGCCGTGGCTCTGAGGGGCGCGGCGGAAAGGTATTGACTGTCAATAGGTTCCAGTCGAAACTCGGGTCATGACACATCGCCTCACCACCTGGGTGCTCCAGGCGCTGCTCGCGGCCGTCGGGGTGCTCATCCTCCTCCTGCAGGTGATCGGCCTGCCGGCCCTGGGCGCGGAGATGGCTCGAGAGCTCCCCGCCGAGGCCCACATGCGCTGGCCCATCACCGTTCTCGCGATCCTCGGCCTGGCGTGCGTCCAGGGCGGGATCGTGTGCACCATCCGCCTGTTGGCCCTGACCCGGTCGGACCGCATCTTCACCTCCCGTGCGCTGCCATGGGTGAACGCCATCGTGGGCGCCTTCCTCGGCGGCGCTCTCGTGTGCGCGGCCACGCTCACCTATCAGTCCGCCACCGTCGCCGGCCCGCCGCTGTGGCTCCTCCTGCTGTTCGCCGGTGTCGCCACGGGCCTGGCCATGGCGCTGCTCATGCTCGTGATGCGGGCCCTCCTGGTGCGCGCCACGCGGCTGCGCACCGAGATGGACGAGGTGATCTGATGCCCATCGTGGTGAGGATCGACGTCGAACTGGCCCGCCGCAAGATGTCCGTGGGGGAGTTCGCCGAGCGGGTGGGCATCACGCCGGCCAACGTGGCGGTGCTGAAGAACGGGCGGGCCAAGGCGGTGCGGTTGACCACCCTCGATCGGATGTGCGAGGTCCTGCAGTGCCAGCCGGGAGATCTGCTGGAGTGGGTCCCTGAGGGCGACGACGTCGGCGCCCGCGCCTGAGGCAGGCCAGGCCCGGCGGAGCAGGCGCCGGCGCCCCGCTCAGAAGCTGCCCGACGAACCGGAGCCCGAGAACGAGCCGCCGGAGGAGCCGTAGCCGGTGCCCGAGCCCGTCGAGCTCTGGTGGGACGACTCCACGGAGGAGACGCCGGCGCGGTAGCCGGCGTCGAACGAGGTGATCGTCCAGTACGTCCGCCAGCCGTCGCCGGCGTCGAGGATCGAGCCGCGCGCGTCCCGCGGACGACGGCGGTGTTCGTCCAGCCCCTCCTCCATGAGCCGGATGTCGTCCGAGTCGTCCTGGGCGAGCGAGACCGCCTGGGCGACCTGCTCCAGGAGGTCGGTGAGCCGGCGGCGGAGGCGGTCGAGCGACTCGAGCGCCGCCTGCGGGGTGACCCTCCGCTCGGTCAGGCCGGCACCGGTCGACTCGAGCTCGCCCAGGGCCTCGGTGCGGAAGGACTCGAGTGCGCCCAGCGGGGCCGCCGCGCCCGCGACCCCGTCGAGGTGCTCGCGCAGGTCGCCGACGTGGTCCAGGTCCGAGCGCAGGGGCCCGGCCTGGCGGTCCCAGGCGTCCTCCCAGCCGGGGAGGCGGTTGAGGAACGTGTTCGCATCGGCGATCGCGTCGTCGAGGCGGTCGAGCTCCGCGACGTCGTCGCGCAGGCTGCCGGCGTCCTTCCTGAAGGACTTCGCGTGACGGCGGCCCGGCGGCACGGCGTCGAGGTCCTCGAGCCGCCGCGTCGCGTCGAGGGTGGACTGGTGGAAGCCCCGGAACCGCTCCATCAGGCGTGCGCCGAACGGGTCGTCGGTCGGCACGGTGGAGGCGTTCACCTCCGTGGCGTCCCAGTCCATCGTCACGCTGGTGAGGTGGGTGCGGGCCGCGTCGAGGTCGGCCTCGGCCTTCCGGCGCTGGGATCGCCGGGTGGCGATCACCGCCGCGGCCGCGGCCGCCCCTCCGACCGCGACGCCGCCCGCGCCGAACCACAGGCCCGGCTCCTCGTGCAGCGGCCGCCCGATGTGGGAGGCCGCCGAGTCCACGATGTCCACGACGGCGTCCGTCCACCGCGCGTCGCGGGCCGCGTCCTTGCCGTCGTCGCGGACGGCCGCCTGTGTGTCCGTGCTGAGCCTGCGGTCCTCGCCCTGGTACACGCCGAGCATCCGGTTGTCCGGGTCCACGGCGACGATCACGAGCCCGTCCGCCCACTTCTGCCCGTCCGCGCTCAGCCAGTCGGGCCGCTGCGTGCGGGCGTGGTCGAGGACGCGCCCGTTGAAGGCCTGGGACCGGCGGTCCTCGTCGAGGTCCCGGATGTCCGGGCCGCGCTCGGTGAAGACGGCGACGCGCGTGGGCTCGCGGAACTCGATCTCCGCGAGGTCGCGCAGCAGCTGGTTCCGGTCGAGGATCCCCGCGGTGTCCGCGAGGTCCACCTTCTCGGCCGGGACGGCGCTCGCGGCAGGCGCGAGGGTGAGGGCCGCGGCCGCGGACGTCCCGGCGACGGCCCCCGCGGTCAGGGCGGGAGTCCCCGCACCGGCCACCGCGGCGGCAGCCAGGGCCAGGGCGGCCGCGCGAGGTGCGGTGCGGTGCGGGCCCGAGCAGCGCGGGGAGGAGAGCGGAGCGTCGGGCGTCGGCCGGGTCATGGCGGTCCTCTCGGGGTCCGGGTGATCAGTCGATGACAGCCTACGCACAGGCGCGGGCGGCGTCGGCGTCATTCCCGCGGCCACGCGTCCGGTCGCGCATCCGGCCACTCCGGAGAAGAGCTCATGCGGCGGGACAGCTCCTCGAGGTCTCCGCCTGAGCCGAACGCGGGGCCGCCGGGCTCGAGCCGGACTCCCTCCTCGAACCCCTGGTACACGACCGCGTCGAAGCCCATCGCGTGGACGAGGTCGATCACCGTGTCCCGGGCGCGCAGCCGCTCCCGTCCGCCGGGGAGGGCATGCCCCCCGCCGTCGGTGTGCCGCTCCGTGCCGATGGCGAGCGCCCAGCGCGGTGCCTCGGTGCGGCCTGCGACGCCCAGGTCGTGGTGCGAGATCTCGGAGAACGCGCGGACCAGGGGCGCCGTGAGCCCGGCCGCCGCCCAGCGCGCGGCGAGGCGCTCCGTGCCGAGTCGTGGGTCGCCGTCGTGCGGGTCCATCCAGTCCGGCAGGGGCTCGGCCTCCCAGGTGTTGGTCATGTCCACCACCGCCCGGGTGGCGGGCCCGGCGAACCAGGCGGGGTCGACGTCGTCGAGGGCCTCGCGCGGGACGGCGACCACGGTCAGCTCCGCCTGAGCGAGGTCCTCCGGGGCGACCGCCACCGCCTCCGGGGCGTAGATGCCGAGGTGGCGCTGCACCGCCGCGGGCCGGCGCGTGGCGGCCATGACGACGTCAGGCGCGGCGATCCAGGGATGGAGCCGGGGGATGCGCGCGAGGGCGCGGGCGAGCGCGGTGCCGGCGCGGCCGGCCCCCAGGATCCCGACGGTCGACGGGAGATGCGGGAACCGGGGGAGGGCGGGGTCCACGGACGTCGGGCTCATGGGACCATCCCATCACGGGAGGAGGGAACGAGCCCTGCGTCGTCGTCCACGTCCGGCGCCGATGGGCCCCACAGCCCAGGGCTCGTCTCTCAGGTGGTCCCGCCCCGCACCGACTGTTCACCGCCGCGCCACCGGCCCGGCGTCTGCGCGCCGTACCGTGGCCGCCGTCGTCGTCCCCTCCCGAAGGAGTCTCCCCATGCGTCCCCTCCGCACCCTCAGTGCCGCGATCGCCGTCGGCGCGCTCGCGGTGACCGGCGCCGTCGCCTCCGGCGCGGCTCCCGCCCCGCACGCCAAGGCCCGCGCCGCCGTCGAGGCCGGACCGGCGAAGGCCGTCGAGGCCCGCACCAAGCACGACGTGCGCATCGCCACGTACAACGCGTCCCTGAACCGCGGCGCCGAGGGCCAGCTGGTCCGCGACCTCTCCACGCTGGACAACGCGCAGGCCCAGAACATCGCCGAGGTCGTGCAGACCACGCGCCCCGAGATCCTGCTGGTCAACGAGTTCGACTTCGACGCCGCCGGTGAGGGCGCCCGCCTGTTCCAGGAGAACTACCTCTCCGTGGGCCAGAACGGCCACGAGCCCATCGAGTACGCGTACCGCTACACCGCTCCCGTGAACACGGGCGTCCCCTCGGGCCTGGACCTGAACAACGACGGCACGGTCGGCGGCCCGGACGACGCGTGGGGCTTCGGCCTGTTCCCGGGCCAGTACGGCATGGTCGTCTACTCTCAGCACCCCATCCTCGAGGACGAGATCCGCACCTTCCAGGACATCCGCTGGCAGGACATGCCGGGCAACGTCATGCCCACCGACTTCTACAGCCCCGAGGAGCAGGAGCAGCTGCGCCTGTCCTCGAAGTCCCACTGGGACGTGCCCGTGCAGGTCGGCACCACGACGCTGCACCTCCTCGCCGCGCACCCCACCCCGCCGTCCTTCGACGGCCCGGAGATGCGCAACAAGCGCCGCAACCACGACGAGATCCGCCTGTGGGCCGACTACGTCACCGGCGGCAAGACCGCCGAGTACCTCTACGACGACGCCGGCGTGCACGGCGGCCTGGACCGTGGCGAGCGCTTCGTCATCCTGGGCGACTACAACGCCGACCCGGTGGACGGCGACTCGTGGGACGGCGCGATCGACCAGCTGCTCTTGCACTCCCGCATCCGCGACCCGAAGCCCACCTCCGCGGGCGGCGCCGAGGCGTCCGTGCTGCAGGGCGGCGCCAATCTGACGCACGAGGGCGACCCGAGCCTCGACACGGCCGACTTCAACGACAGCCCGGCCCCGGGCAACCTCCGCGTGGACCTGGCGCTGCCGTCCAAGAACCTCCCGCTGCGCGGCGCTGGCGTCTTCTGGCCCGAGAAGGGCCAGCCCGGCTCCGAGCTGACCGGCGAGTATCCGTTCCCCACCTCCGACCACCGCCTCACCTGGGTGGACGTGAAGGCGCCCGGCAAGCTCTGAGGCCCCTCAGCTCCAGACGAGCCCTGCGTCGTCGCGCCTGTCCGCCGCGGACAGGCGCGACGACGCAGGGCTCGTCGCCGTCTGCGCGGATCAGCAGAGCTCGTTGCGCTGCCGGCCCAGCCCGGTGATCTCCACCTCCACGACGTCGCCGGCGCGCAGCCACGGGCGGCGGCCCTCCTCGTCCTTGCGGGCCAGCGCGACGCCGGCCGGGGTGCCGGTGAGGATGAGGTCGCCCGGGTTCAGCGTGATCAGCTGCGAGGCGTAGGCCACGAGCTGCTCGGGGGAGAACACGACGTCGGCCACGTGGCTCTCCTGCCGCACCTCCCCGTTCACGTGGGTCAGGATGCGGGCGCCCTTGGACAGCTCGTCCGGGGTGACGAGCCACGGGCCCACGGGGGTGGAGGCCTCCCAGACCTTCCCCTGGAGCCACTCGGAGGTGCGGCCCTGGAAGCCGCGCATCGAGACGTCGTCGGCCACGGCGAACCCGGCGATGTGCGCGCGCGCGTCCTCGACCGCGATGCGCCGCCCGGGCTCGCCGATCACGATGCACAGCTCGCCCTCGTAGTCCACGCGGTGGTCCTCCTCGGGGACCTCGATCGGGTCCAGCGCGCCCGTGAGCGACTGCGCGAACTTCGCGAACAGCGTGGGATGCTCGGGGCGCTGCTGGCCCGTCTCCGCGATGTGGTCCGTGTAGTTCAGCCCCACGCAGATCACCTTCGTGGGGAACGGGATGAGCGTGTCGTACACCAGCTGCGTGGTGTCCAGCAGGAGGGAGTGGTCCTCCTTGGCGGCGCGCAGTGCCTGCTCCACGCGCTCCTTCTGCTCCTGCGGCGTCGAGGTCAGGTGCTCGCCGACGTCGCGGCAGCCGGGGAGGGCCACGGCGCGCACCGCGACCTCGGGGTCATCCGGGTGCACCGAGGTGATGACGGCGGCGAAGGTGTCCCCGGGGTAGGCGGCGTCGGAGTCGGGCTGGCGGAACGTGGCGAGCTTCATGCGCCCATCTCACCACAGGGCCCCATGAGACGCTGAGGGCATGAGCACAGCCGAGCACGCCGCCGCGTCCCCGCTGATCCTGGGCACCATGGGATGGGGCGTCCCCGTCGACGACGGCGAGGGTCCCCACAGCGCAGGCCCCGGCGCCGGCGCCGACGTCGCCCTGGCGCGGGCGCGCGGCGCGCTGCGCGCTGGCCTCGAGGCCGGCATCACGGTGCTGGACACCGCGGACATCTACGGCGGCGGCCTCTCCGAGTCGACGACGGGGGCCCTGCTGGCCGAGCTGGACCCGGCCGAGCGGGGGCGCCTGCGTGTGCAGACGAAGGCCGGGATCGTGCTCCCCGGGCAGGACCCCGCGGGAGGCGGCGCCACGCGCTACGACTCCTCTCCGGCGCACGTGCGCCGCGCCCTCGAAGGCTCGCTGAGCCGCCTGGGCGCGGGCGCGGTGGAGACGCTGATCATCCACCGCCCGGACGTGCTCACTCCCGTGGAGGACACGGTGCGGGCGTTCCTCGACGCGCGGGAGGCCGGGCTGGTGCGCCGGCTCGGGGTGTCCAACCTCGGCACCGGTCGCCTCCTGTCGTTCCAGCGCGCCCTCGGCCGCCTCGCCGCAGACGGCACGGGCCTGGCCTGCGCGCAGCTCGAGCTGGGCCTGCACCACCGCACCCTCGTGGAGGCCGAGGTCCTCGCCAATCACGGCGCGGCCCCGGCCACCGCCGGCGCGGCGGACCTGGGGCGGGTGTGCGCCGAGGAGGGGATCGAGCTTCAGGCCTGGGGTCCGCTCGGCCAGGGCCGCTTCACCCCGGGCTCGGACGGCTCGGTGCCCACCGACCCCGCCGAGGCCGCCGCACTGGCCTCGGCGGGCGGGCCGGCAGCCGTCGTGGCGAAGGTGGCGCAGGAGCTGGGCGCGGGGCGGGAGGCCGTGGTCCTCGCCTGGCTGCTCAAGCTGCCGTGGGGCGTGCGCCCCGTGGTGGGAAGCCAGGACCCCGCCCGACTTGCGGCGTGCGCCGCAGCGCCCGAGGTGGCCGCCGCGATGGATGCGGCGCAGTGGCATCGGCTCTGGACCGCCGCGCGAGGCGAGAACCTGCCCTGACCCCGCCGTCCGGGGCGGGTGAGTCCGCGCCCGCGGCACGAGCACTCGATGTGACATGGCCCACAATGGAGCCATGGACTTCTCGCGTGTGGACCTCTGGACGCCCTGGATCCTCTACTGGGCGGCCGCGGTCGCGGCCGTGGCGGGCGTCGCCCTCGTGGTCGCGGGGGCGTGGCGCGCGCACCGGCACCGCCGGTTCGCGGCGTCGACGGGGCGCAACCAGGACGTAAGGCTGCTGCGGGACACCCGCACGCAGCGCCGCGTGGGCATGGGATTCCTCGCAGTGACGGGGCTGCTGCTGGGGCTCGGCGTCTGGCTGCACCTCAGCGGGCTCGCCGCCCTCCGGGAGAACCTCGTGCGGAAGTACGGCTACACGGCCGTGGAGGGCATCCGGCAGTCCGGCAGCGGCTTCATGGCCGACCTCACCACCGCGGACGGCACGGTGCTGGAGGACGAGCTGGTGCTCCTCGAGCCCACGGGGGAGCCCCTGGTGGGGGAGGACATCTTCGACGACGTGCCCGGGGGGCGCTGAGCCCCCTCGGCGCGGGCGGCGCCGTCCGGTCCTCCTGCCGCGTCCGGAGCCTCTGTTAGCGTCGGCGGAGTGATCCCCGCAGAGCGTCCCGTGCCCGCGTCCACCTATCGGCTCCAGGTCAGCCCGGACCTCCCGTTGCCCTCCGTGGCCGAGCTCGTGCCGTACCTGCACCGGCTCGGCGTGGACTGGCTCTACCTCTCCCCGCTGCTCGCCGCGGAGCCGGGCTCGGACCACGGCTACGACGTCGTGGACCCCAGCCGCGTGGACCCCGCCCGCGGAGGCGCCGAGGGCCTCGCCGAGGTGGCGCGCGCCGCGCACGAGGTGGGGATGAAGGTCCTCGTGGACATCGTCCCCAACCACGTGGGTGTGGCCACGCCCGAGGCGAACCCGGCGTGGTGGGACCTGCTGGCGCACGGCCGGGAAGCGCAGCACGCCGCGTGGTTCGACGTGGACTGGGGGGCCGGGGACGGCCGTGTGCTCATTCCCGTCCTGGAAGACGGTCCTGAGGGAGACGATCGCGGGGACGACGCCGCGATCGAGCGCCTGGTGGTGGTCCCGGGCGAGGGGCCGGACGCCGGCCGGCTCCTGCACTGGGACACCGCCTATCCGCTGGCCCCCGGCTCGCTCGAGCGTGCCGAGGCCGCCACCGGCCTGCGCGCCGCTGAGGTGTTCGCCGGCGCCCGCCCCGAGGACGATCCGACCCCCGAGCGCGCCCGACTGGCCCACGCCGTGCACGAGCTGCAGCACTACCGCCTCATCGGGTGGCGCCGCGGGGACGCCGGGCTGAACTACCGGCGCTTCTTCACCGTGACCACCCTCGCGGGCGTCCGCGTCGAGGACCCGGAGGTCTTCGACGCCACCCACGCGGAGATCGCCCGATGGGTGCGCGAGGGGCTCGTCTCGGGGCTGCGCGTGGACCATCCGGACGGCTTGGCGGACCCGGCCGGCTACCTCCGCCTCCTGCGTCGACGCGTGCTGCCGCAGGGCTGGCTCGTCGTGGAGAAGATCCTGGAGCCCGGCGAGCTCCTGCCTGCGGCGTGGGACGCGGACGGGACCACCGGCTACGACGCCCTGGGCGAGGTCGAGCGCGTGTTCATGCCCCGCGCCGCTGGGGGGACGCCCGAGGAGGACGCGGCCCGCCGCGCGGAATGGCACGAGCTGATCGCCGAGGCCAAGGAGGACGTGGCCACCGGCTCGCTCGCGGCCGAGACCGGGCGCCTCGTGCGGGAGGCCCGCGCGGCCGGCGTCCTCGGCGCCCACGACGACGAAGCCCTCACCGCGGGCCTGGCGGAGGTGCTCGCCCAGCTGCCCGTGTACCGCACCTACCTCCCCGTGGGACAGGGCCACCTCGAGGCGGCCGTCGAGGCGGCCGCCGTGGAGCGACCGGAGCTCGCACCCGTGCTCGCGGACCTCTTCGCGGTGCTCTCGGACCCGGAGTCCCCGGTGGCCCGACGCTTCCAGCAGACCTCCGGCATGGTGATGGCCAAGGGCGTGGAGGACCGCTCCTTCTACCGGTATGCCCGGTGGGCCAACCTCAACGAGGTGGGCGGGGATCCCGCGCACGTCGCCCTCACCCTGAGCGGGTTCCACGCCGCGCAGCAGGCACGGCAGGCGTCCTGGCCCTCCTCCATGACCACACTCACCACGCATGACACGAAGCGCAGCGAGGACGTGCGCGCCCGCATCGCCGTGCTGGCCGAGGACCCCGAGCGCTGGGCGGCCGATCTGACGCAGCTGTGCGCCCTCCACCCGTTGGGAGAGCCGGACGCCGCGCGCCTGGTGTGGGAGTCCATCGTGGGCGTGTGGCCCACGGACGGCACCGCGCCGGACGCCGAGCGCGTGCTCGGCTTCCTCCAGAAGGCGGCGCGCGAGGCCGCCGTCCACACCACGTGGACGGACCAGGATGCCGACTACGAGGCCCGCCTCGCGGAGCTGGCCCACGCCGTCACGGCGGCGGACGGCCCCGCGCGCGGCCTCGTGCAGGCGGTGGCGGACCGGATCTCCGAGGCCGGGCTCGCGGTGCAGCTGGGCCACAAGCTCGTGCAGCTCACGGCGCCGGGCGTCCCGGACGTCTACCAGGGCACCGAGCTCCCGTTCCCCTCGCTCGTGGACCCGGACAACCGCCGCCCGGTGGACTTCGCGGCCCGCGCCGCCCTCCTCGACCGCCTCGACACGGGGTGGCGCCCCACGCGCCAGGACCCCGACGCGGCCAAGCTCGCCGTGGTCGCCGCGGCGCTGCGCACCCGCCGCGACCGACCGGAGCTGTTCACGGGATACCGCCCGCTGGACGTCTCCGGTCCGGCCGCCGAGCACGCCGTGGCCTTCAGCCGCGGCGGCGCCCTCGCCGTGGCCACCCGCTGGCCCGCCACGCTCACCGAGCGCGGCGGCTGGGGGGAGACCACCGTGACCGTCCCCGCCGGGGCGTGGGAGGACGCCGTGACGGGCCGCCGCGTCGAACCGGACGAGCGGGGCGCCGTGCGGCTCGCCGAGCTGCTGCACGACCTCCCGGTGGCGCTGCTCGTGCCCGCCGCCTGACCGATCCGTCCACCCCAGGAGACCCGCCATGCGCGACCACACCGCCCCCGACACCGCCCCTTCCCGCGCGCCGCAGGCCGCCGCGGGCGTCGTCGCCGCCCCCGTGCCGGATGCGGGCCTCGGCCTGCGCCGCATCGGGGCCGATCCGGTGGACCCCACCGGTGCGGAGCCGGAGGCCGCGGCCCAGGCGCGGCGCACCCCCTACGCGGTCTGGGCTCCGCACGCGCAGACCGTCGAACTCGTGCTCGTGGACGCCGTGCCCGGGTCGCGGCACGACGCGCAGGACCGCTGGGCGGGCGCCCGCGCGGTGGCCATGGACCGCGCGACCGGCGGGTGGTGGACGCCGTCGCAGGACCCGGCGGCCGTGCTCGGCACCCCGGCCCCCGCCGACCCCGGCTACGGCTACCGCGTGGACGGCGGCGACCCCGTGCCGGATCCGCGCTCGCGCCGCCAGCCGGACACGGTGCACGGGCCCTCCCGCCGCGACGTCGAGGGCGCGGACTTCGCGTGGACGGACGCGGACTGGCGCGGGCCGGCCGGCGTGCCCGCGGATCCGGCCGCCCCGCAGGGCGGGGGGCTGCGCGGCGCGGTGCTGTACGAGCTGCACGTGGGGACCTTCACGGCGGAGGGGACGCTCGAGGCCGCGATCGAGCGGCTTCCCCATCTCGTCGAGCTGGGCGTGACCCATCTCGAGCTGCTGCCCGTGAACTCCTTCAACGGCCCCCGCAACTGGGGCTACGACGGCGTCGCGTGGTTCGCGGTGGACGAGTCCTACGGCGGCCCTCAGGCGTACCGGCGCTTCGTGGACGCCGCGCACGCCGCGGGGCTCGGCGTGGTGCAGGACGTGGTCTACAACCACCTCGGCCCCGCCGGGAACTACCTCGGGGCCTTCGGCCCGTACCTCACCGCGGGGGACACCGGCTGGGGCGAGGGCGTCAACCTGGACGGTCCGGACTCGGACGAGGTGCGCCGCCACATCCTGGACAACGTGCGCATGTGGATCGAGGAGTTCCACGTGGACGGGCTGCGCCTGGACGCCGTGCATGCCCTGCGGGACACCCGCGCCGTGCACCTCCTCGAGGAGATGGCCGCGCTCGCGGACGAGGCCGCGGCCCGCGCGGGCCGCCCCGTGCCGCTCATGGCGGAGTCCGACCTCAACGACCCCCGGCTCGTGCTCCCGCGCTCCGCCGGCGGGCTGGGGCTGGCCGCCGCGTGGAACGACGACGTCCATCACGCCCTGCACGTCGCGACGACGGGGGAGACGGGCGGCTACTACGCGGACTTCGCGCCCCTGGAGGCGGTGGCCAAGGTGATGGAGCGGGCGTACTTCCACGACGGCACCCGCTCGACGTTCCGCGGACGGGACCACGGGCGTCCCGTTCCGGCGGACGTGCCGAACGAGGCGTTCATCGTGAGCATCCAGAACCACGACCAGGTGGGCAACCGCGCCGCCGGGGACCGCACCGGGGCGACTCTGAGCGAGGGGTCGCTGGCCGCGGAGGCGGCCCTCCTGCTCACCGGCCCGAACGTGCCCCTGCTCTTCATGGGCGAGGAGTTCGCGGCGAGCACACCGTGGGCGTTCTTCACCTCGTTCCCGGACGAGGACCTGGGCGAGGCGGTGCGCCAGGGCAGGCGTCGCGAGTTCGGCGCGCACGGCTGGGACCCGGCCGACGTGCCCGACCCCCAGGACCGGGTCACCCGCGACTCCGCGGTGCTCGACTGGGCCGAGCCGGGGCAGGGCCGCGGGGCCCGCGTGCAGGAGACGTACCGCCGCCTCATCGGGCTGCGCCGCACCCTGCCGGCACTCACGGAGCCGCGGCGCTCGCTCACCCGCGCGTGGGTGGACCCCGAGCGACGGCACGTGCGCCTCGAGCGCGGACGGGCCGAGCAGGCGGCGTGCGGCGACGTCGTGCTCCTCGCCGCCCTCGGCGACCTCCCGCTCACCGTCCCGGAGGACCTGCGGGGCGCGCACGTGCTCGCCGGCCACACCGACGCCGGCCCGCTCGCCGCGGACGCGGAGGCGCCCGCCGCCGCGCCGGTGGAGGTGGCCGCGCCGGGCTTCCTGCTGCTGCGGCGCTGAGCCGGCTCAGCTCGCGCCGGGCTCCAGGTCGGGCACGGCCCGCAGCATCGTGGTGGTGGGGTGCAGGGCGAGCGCGTCCTCGTCCCTGCGGGCGCGCAGGATCGTGTCCACGTAGGAGTCCACGGCCTCCTGGAGGGGCACGGCCGCGCCCCGCGCCTCGGAGAGGTACCAGCGGTGCTCGAGAAGCTGGTGCATGATCTCGGCAGGCTCGAGCTTGGCGCGCAGCTCGAGTGGGACGGAGTGCACCACGGGATCGAAGACCTCCACGACCCAGCGATGGGCGGCCCCCTCCATGTCCAGGTACGGGTCCCAGGCCCGCCGGGCCGCGTCGATGTCCACGAGCAGGCGTCGGGCCTGGTTCTCTTGCACGTGCAGGCCCGTGAGCCGCTCGAGGCGGCGCCGGTGGAACCCTGCGAGGACCTCCGTGGGCCGGGCCGTCATCATGCCGGGGGCCTCCGCCGCCCGCAGGGAGTACTCCTCCACCTCGAAGCCGAGCTCGCCGAGGCGGCGGAATCGGCGGTCCATGCGCCACGGCTCGGCACGGGGGAAGGCGACCGGAGCGGTCAGCTCCTCCCACAGCCGGCGGTACGAGTCCACCATGAGGTCGGGGGTGGCCGCGGGGTCCACGTCCGGGTCGGCGAGCCCGCTGGCCAGCAGGTCCAGCAGCTCACCGCCCACGTTCACGCGGGCCACTTCGAGATCGTGCTCGCGCTGGCCCGTGGAGAGCCGTTCCCGCAGCTCGCCGGTCTCCGCGTCCACCAGGTGCGCCGCGAATCCGCCCGCGTCCCGGCGGAACAGCACGTTGGAGAGCGAGACGTCGCCCCAGAAGAACCCCTCCAGGTGGAGCTCCACCAGCAGGGTCGCCAGCGCCTCCATGAGCCGCACGAGGGTCGGCCGCTGCAGCCGCTCGGAGAACACGGCGCGGTAGGGCAGGGAGAAGCGCAGGTGCCGGGTGACCAGTGCCGCGGGCAGGGGCGTGCCGTGGTCGCGGGTGCGTCCGGTGACGACCGCGACGGGCTCCACCGAGGGCGGCGGGCGGTCCGCGAGGCGGCGCAGCAGCCGATATTCGCGGAAGGCGAGCTCCTCCGTGGTCTCCTTGACGGCCACGATGCTCCCGCCCACGTGGGCGAAGCGCACCACGTGCCGCGAGATGCCGCGTGGCAGGGCGGCGAGGACGTCCTCCGGCCACTCCTCGAGCGGCGTGGACCACGGCAGCGCGAGCAGGGCCGTCGCGGGGTCCTCGGTCGCGTCGCCGGACGGGGCGCCGGTGACGGTCAGGCGGTCGGCGGGGGAGGGGGCGTTCGTCTCCGGGGGGGCCATGCCGCCGATCCTCCCAGACTGGGCGGATATGCTCACCTCGCGCATCGCGAGCCCGGCCCCGGCAGGTGCCCGCGCCCGCCGCCCGGAGCGCACCGGGACGCACACTTCGACCCCAGGAGGACCCTTGGCCAGCAGCAGAGCCTCGACGCCGTCGACCGACGCCCGAGCGCGCGCCCGCCGCATGCAGGAGGAGCAGCAGCGCAGGGACCGCCGCCGCCGCTCCCTCTGGATCTGGGGCGCCGTGCTCGCCGCCGCGCTCGCGGCCGCCCTCGTGGTGGCGCTCGTGGTGAACCAGGGCCGCGACGCCGCCGCCGAGGCCGGGCCCCTGCCCGCCGTCGCGAACACCGAGGGCGGCGTGGCCCTCACCTCCACCACCGCGCTCGCCGACGGCGGGGAGGACGTCGGCGAGGTCAAGGCCGCCGACGTGCAGGTCCCCGAGGGCGCCGGCGGCCAGCCGGAGAGCGTCCCGGGCGCCGAGGCGCCCGCGGACGGGGAGCCCCACCACGTGGTGGTGTACGCCGACTTCAACTGCGTGCACTGCGCCGAGTTCGAGATGAGCAACGCCGAGCAGCTGAACACGTGGCTCGACGAGGGCAAGGCGACCGTCGAGTACCGGATCGTCGACTTCCTCAGCACCCCGGGCAACCAGAACTACTCGGCGCGCGCCGCGAACGCCGCGTACTGCGTGGCCGAGCAGAAGCCCGAGGCCTACAACGCCTTCGTCGAGGGTCTGTTCGCGGCCTACCAGCAGCACGGGGGCAAGGGCATCTCCGACGACGAGCTCGTGGACCGCGCCGAGGAGCTCGGCGCGGACATCTCCTCCTGCGTGAAGGACGACGCCTACCGGCCCGCCGTGGCGTACGCGACCGCCAAGGCCAAGGCCGCCGGCGTCGGCGGCACGCCGACCGTCCTCATGGACGGCAAGAACTGGGCCATCGACGGCGCCGAGGACTCCTTCGGCGACTGGGCGTCCGCCAAGATCGAGGGCTGATCCCGGTATCCTTCAGGGGGTCGGTGCCGCGCCCGCGCGGACCCGGCCCCCTGCCCGCCCCCTTAGCTCAGCTGGCCAGAGCATCTGCCTTGTAAACAGAGGGTCACCGGTTCGAATCCGGTAGGGGGCTCGCGACGACCTCTGCATCCGTGCTGGTCAACTCCGCGCGTCGTGCCCTAGTGTGAGCCGCGTCACCCCCGGTGCCCGATCCCTCGGACTCCACCGCAGGCGGTGGCCCGTCCCCTCGAGGAGCAGCACGATGACGCCCTCTCCCCCCTCCCGCACGCGTCGTCTCGGCGCCCTGCTCGCCGCCGCCGTCGTGGCCGGCAGCGCCCTCGGCGCCTCGCCGGCCGTCGCCGTCGATGCCGCCCCCGACGCCTCACGCCCCGCGGTCTCCGCCCCGGCGCGCACGGCCGCGTCCACCGCCGCGGACCCGAACGCGGACGGCTACGACTCCTTCATCGTCACCTACAAGGAGACCGCGTCCGTCTCCCGCCCGACGGGCAGGGCCCTCGCGTGGGGCAAGGCGGCGAAGGAGGCGGGCGTGTCCGTGAAGGAGCTGCGCGAGACCGCGCTCGGCTCCCACGTGATCGCCACGGACGAGAAGCTCAGCCCCTCCGCGTCCGCCGCGTTCATGGCGGACCTGAAGGCCTCGAGCCTGGTGGAGGCCGTGGAGCCGAACGCCATCATGACCGCGAGCGGCCTCACCCCCGCCGATCCGTCCTACGGGCAGCAGTGGGGCTTCACCGGGGTGAACGGCATGCGCGTGCCGGGGGCGTGGGACAGCACCACGGGCACCGGCTCGATCGTCGCCGTGATCGACACCG
Organism: Micrococcus sp. 2A; assembly: GCF_039519235.1. Classification (NCBI taxonomy): domain Bacteria; kingdom Bacillati; phylum Actinomycetota; class Actinomycetes; order Micrococcales; family Micrococcaceae; genus Micrococcus; species Micrococcus sp. 2A. The sequence goes on from NZ_CP154351.1 coordinate 444,628, forward strand.
GCATCACCTCCCATGCGGATCTCAACGCCAACGTGGTGGCCGGCTACGACTTCATCTCCAACACCACCTCCTCGCGTGACGGCAACGGCCGTGACGCCAACCCCGCCGACGAGGGCGACTGGTACCTCGCCGGCGAGTGCGGCGATCCCAACCCGTCGAACTCCTCCTGGCACGGCACGCACGTGGCCGGCACCGTGGCGGCCGCGGCGAACACGGTGGGCGTCGTGGGCGTGGCCCCGAACGCGAAGATCCAGCCGGTGCGCGTGCTGGGCAAGTGCGGCGGCTCGCTCGCCGACATCGCCGATGCGATCGTGTGGTCCGCGGGCGGCTCCGTGCCCGGCGCCCCCCTGAACGCCACCCCGGCCGACGTGATCAACATGTCCCTCGGCGGCTCCGGCACCTGCGGGACCACCTACCAGAACGCCATCAACGCGGCCGTGGGTCGCGGGGTGCCCGTCGTCGTGGCCGCCGGCAACGAGAACCAGCCTGCCGCCAACGCCCGCCCCGCCAACTGCCAGAACACCATCACCGTGGCCGCGTCCGACTCCTCCGGCCGCCGCTCCTCCTTCTCCAACTACGGCAGCGCCGTGGACGTGACGGCGCCGGGCAGCTCCATCATCTCCACGGTCAACACGGGCACCACCCGGCCGTCCGGCGCGGGCTACGCCTCCTACAACGGCACCTCGATGGCCACCCCGCACGTGGCGGGCCTGACCGCGCTCATGCTCACGAAGCAGCCCGGCCTGACCCCGGCACAGGTCGAGTCCACCCTGAAGTCGACCGCCCGCGCCATGCCCGTGACCTGCTCCGAGGGCTGCGGCGCCGGCCTGGCCGACGCCACCGCGGCCGTCGCCGCCGTCGGCGGGACGGCGCCGACCGACCCGACTGCTCCCGTGGAGCCGGCCCCCGCGCCCTCCGGCAACCTGCTGGTGAACCCGGGCTTCGAGTCGGGGGCCACCGGCTGGAGCGGCACCGGCCGGTCGCGGTACGAGTCCGTCTCCCCGCACTCGGGGGTCTACCACGGCGTGCTCAACAACCTCGGCTACGCGAACACCGCGACCCTCTCGCAGACCGTGGCCGTGCCCGCCGGCACGACCACGACGCTGTCCTACTGGGTGCGCGTCGACTCGGCCGAGACCAGCTCGTCCACCGCGTACGACAAGCTGTCCGTGCAGGTCCGCGACGGCGCATACGGCACGTACACCCTCAAGACCCACTCCAACGTGGAGAAGGGTCGCGGCTGGGTGCAGCACACCGTGGACGTCTCCCGCTTCGCGGGCAGGACGGTGACCCTGCAGTTCCGGGGCGTGGAGGACTCGTCCGCCTGGACGGCCTTCAGCCTCGACGACCTCGCGCTCTCCGCGAAGTGAGGCGAGCGGCAGGAGGGCCGGCCGGCCCTCCCGCCGTCGCGCGGACTTGCCCCCGCCGGGGGGATCCGGTAGAGTTCTGCGAGTTGTCCGGTCCGCCACGGCGGAACGGGACGCGCGCGGATCTTTAGCTCAGTTGGTTAGAGCGTTCGCTTCACACGCGAGAGGTCGCTGGTTCGAGTCCAGTAAGATCCACCGCAGCGGGGCCCTCCTTCGGGAGGGCCCTTCTGCGTGCCCGAAGGTGCGTCCGGCGTGATTGGATGTCACCGGCGACCAGCCGCGATCGAGGAGCAGCCAGGCGCAGAGCGCAGGAAGGACACGGTGGACGGCGTGGACCCGGACGGCCCCCAGGAGGCGGAGCGCTTCGACCCGCGCATCCCCGAGCCCGCCGCGGAGCCCACCCTGATCCCCGTGATCCGCCCCGCGGCCGCCGCGGAGTCCCCCGGGCGGCCGGCGCCCCCGGTGATGCTCAGCCCGGACTCGGCGGTGGACCTGGACCCGCTGCTGCTGGACGAGGACGCCGTCAACGAGACCGGGCTCGCGGCAGACCCCGGCCTGCACCCGGACCAGGGCGTCGTCCAGGCGGACGGGGCGGAGGACGCCACTCCCACCCCGGCCGCCGACTCGCCCCTGACCGAGCCGCCGCTCTCGGAGCAGGTGCCCACCTCGGTGCTCTCCCCGGCGGACGCCGACGGCGCCCTGCCCGCGCCGGCCGTGATCCCCGAACCGGACGTCACCGTCCCGGACCCGGTGGTTCCGCACGGCCCGCCGGAGAAGAAGGGCCGGCGCCGAGGGCGGCGGGGGCGCCAGGACCGCGCCGTGTTCGAGGAGGCCCTGCCCACGCAGACCCTCGCCATGGTGGAGCGTCTGCAGAGCTCGCCGTACGGGCGCAGGATGCGCTCCACCCTCCAGCAGCGCAGGGACGTCGAGCACCATTCCGTCGAGGCGCGGACCACCCTGGACTTCGCCCTCAAGCTGGGGGAGACGATGTTCAGCTTCGGGGCCACCTCGCTGGACGTGGAGACCTCGATCATCGTGGTGACCCAGGCCTACGGCATCCAGGAGACCGAGGTGGACCTGACCAACCAGGCCATCTCCCTCAACTACGCGCCCGACTCCTCCCGCGGCGAGGTGCCGTACACGCTGCAGCGCGTGGTGCGCTCCTCGTCCACGCACTTCGACGGCCTCGTGGCCGTCCACCGGCTCGTGGAGCAGATCTCCGAGGGGAAGGTCGAGCGCTCCGAGGCGCAGCGCCGTCTCGTGGAGATCCGCCACCGGCCCAAGCCGTTCCCGCCCTTCTTCGAGGTCCTGTTCGCGGGCGTGTTCGCGGGCTGCTTCGTCCCGTTCATCGGCGGCTCCTGGGAGGGCGCTCTGCTGGGCATGGTCTCCACGTGGCTGGTGTTCTGGCTCAAGGTCCAGGCGGACAGGGCCCGCTTCCCCGAGATCTTCTCCGCCATGTTCGCCGCCTTCCTCGCCACGGTCATCGCCCTGGTGGCGTTCGCCCTCCGGGTGCCCGTCAACCCCGCCGTGGTGACCGCGGGCGGCATCATGATGCTCCTGCCGACGGTGCGGTTCGTGACGGCCACCCAGGACGCGATCAACGGGTTCCCCGTCACGGCCGCCGGCCGCTTCATCTCCGCCCTGCTCGTCTACGCGGGGATCATGGGAGGGATCATGCTCGCGGTGGGGGTGGCGGAGATGGTCGGGCTGCCGCCGCTGGACCTCGCCGAGACCTCGCAGGAGAGCCACCCGTTCCTGCTCCTGCTGGCCCTCGTGGCGGTGGCGTCCATGTCCGACGCGGTGGTGGAGCAGAACCGCAGTCGTGCCATCCTCGCGAGCGGGGCGGTCTCCGCGGTGGGCTACCTCGTCTTCACGGCGGTCACCGCGGCGGGCACGAGCGGTCGGCTCGCCCCGGCGATCGCGGCGGCCGCGATCGGCTTCACGGCGCGGATCGTGGCGGAGCGGATCGGTGCTCCCGCCCTCGTGGTCGCGCTGCCCAGCGTGCTCTTCCTGCTCCCCGGCCTGACCATCTTCCGCTCCCTCTACGGATTCACCGTGGAGTCCCAGTCGGAGATGCTCGGGATCGTCGGGATCGTCGACGCGATCGTCATCGTCGCCGCGATCGCCGCCGGCGTGGCCCTGGGCAACACGGTGGCCAAGCCCGTCACGGACCGCCTGCGGGACTCCTCGCCCCGCGCGCTGCCGCCACGCCTGCGCTGACGGGACCCGCCCGGCGTCGTCGGGGCGGGCGGGACCGACTCAGGCCGGGAGGCGCCAGTCCACCGGCTCCGCGCCCGCCTCGGCGAGGAGGGCGTTGACCCGGCTGAACGGCCGCGAGCCGAAGAAGCCCCGCTGCGCGCTCAGGGGGGAGGGGTGCGGGGACTCCACGACGCCGCACCCCGCCTCGCGCAGCACCGGAGCCATGCGCCGGGCATCGGCGCCCCACAGCAGGCCCACGAGGGGGGTGCCGCGCCCTGCCAGCGCCCGCACGGCGGCCTCGGTGATCTGCTCCCAGCCCATCCCGCGGTGGCTCGCCGGCGCGCCCGCGCGCACCGTGAGGACGCGGTTGAGCAGGAGCACCCCCTGGTCCGTCCAGGCGGTCAGGTCGCCGTGCTCGGGCGGCGTGACGCCGACGTCGTCGTGGAGCTCCCGGTAGATGTTGGCCAGGGAGCGCGGCAGCGGACGCACACGGCGGTCCACCGCGAAGCACATCCCGATCGGGTGTCCCGGCGTCGGGTAGGGGTCCTGGCCCAGCACCAGCACGCGCACGTCGTCGAAGGGCTGGCGGAAGGCTCGGAGGATGTCCTCCGGTGCGGGCAGGACGTGCTCGCCGGCGTCGCGGCGCGCGCGCAGGGCGGCGCCGACGTGCTCGAAGGCGTCCGACTGCGCGGCCAGCGCCCTCTCCCATCCGGGGTCCAGGGGTGCGAGGAGATCCATGCTCCGAGCGTATCCGCGCGCCGACGGCCGCGACGGTCACTACAGTGGCCGTCATGCCTCAGCCGGATCTCCGCCCCGACGACGCCGCCGCGCGCGCCTCCCGCGCGCCCCTCGGCGGTCTCACGGAGCAGGAACGGGCCGTCCTCGACCTCGAGGCCGCGACCTGGCGGCACACCGGCGCGAAGGACCACGCGATCCGGGAGCGCCTCGGACTGGCGCCGACCGCCTACTATCAGGTGTTGAACGGACTGCTGGATCGCGAGGCCGCCCTGGCCTACCGCCCCCTCCTCGTCCGTCGCCTGCTGCGCACGCGCGGCACCCGGCGACGGGCGATCAGGAGGCCCGTGACTCCCTCGTCCACCGCTCCCGCTTCCCCCCGCCAGGAGAACTGACCGATGGCATACCGGCCCGACCGCTTCGACGACGTCCCCGAGTACACCGACCAGCGCGGCGCGCACCGCGCGTCCTTCGCACCGGCCGCCGCCGGCGCCACCGCCGCGTCCAGCGGCGCAGGCGGGGGCGCTCTCCGCCCGCTGCTGCTGCTCGCCGGGCTCGTGCTGCTCGCGGGCCTGTTCCTGGGTGTGATCCTGCCGTGGCTCACCGGCGGGGACGACCGCCCGACGGCCGGCGCGGCGGACTCCTCGTCCTCCTCGGCGCCCACGGACAGCACGACCGAGGCCCCGGCCTCCTCCTCCGAGGCCGCCGCGTCCTCGACCGAGCCTGCCCCGCCCTCCGCGACCACGGACGCGTCGAGCACCGGGCCCGCCCCGGCCGCCGAGTCCTCCCGTGCCGCGCAGGAGTCCGCCGCCCAGGCGTCCCGTGACGCGGAGGCCTCCCGCGCCGCCGAGCAGTCCTCCGCTGCCGCGCAGGCCGCCGAGTCCTCCCGTGCCGCGCAGGAGTCCGCCGCCCAGGCGTCCCGTGACGCGGAGGCCTCCCGCTCCGCCGCCGCGTCGGCCGAGGCCGCCCGCGCCGCCGAGGCATCGCGCTCCCAGGCTGCCGAGGCATCGCGTTCCCAGGCTGCCGAGGCATCGCGCTCCCAGGCTGCCGAGGCCTCCCGCTCGCAGGCCGCCGAGGCGTCGCGCTCGCAGGCCGCCGAGGCGTCCCGCAAGGCCGAGGCCTCCCGTGCCGCCGCAGCGGCGAAGAGCACCCGTGTGACGGTGTACAACGCAACCCGCATCAACCGCCTGGCCGCCCGCAACGCGCAGGAGCTCAAGAACGCCGGCTTCACGTCGGTGTCCGCCCAGAACTGGAGCGGCCCCCGCGTGGGCGCCTCCACCGTGATGTACAACCGCTCCGGGGACAAGGCCGCCGCCGAGGCCGTCGGCCGCGAGCTGGGCCTCCCCGTCGTCCAGAGCCCGAACCTGCAGGTCGACGGCGTCGCCGTCGTCGTCACCGGCTGACCCCGTCGGCGGCGCGTCCGCCGACGCTGTGCGACCCCCGTGGGCGCCACCCCCTGAGGGGACGGCGCCCACGGGGGTCGCGTGCATCCGGACCCGCGCGCCGTCCTCGTGTCGTCCGCCCGGTGCGGATGCGGGCGGACGACGCCCCAGCCTTTTGCACTCTCCCGGGGAGAGTGCTCATAATGGGGTTAGCACTCCGAAGGTGGGACTGCCAGTCGTACCCCGGCCGGCACCCCCGTGGAGGAGGACCTGTCCATCGGTGAGGCCCCGTTCCGGGCCGTCCGTCGCGGGCATCGGTGCGGGTCAGCCACCAGCAAGGAACGTGACGTCCAGAAAGGACATGCACTCATGGCCAAGACCATCGCATTCGACGAAGAGGCCCGCCGCGGTCTGGAGAAGGGTCTGAACACCCTCGCGGACGCCGTGAAGGTGACGCTCGGCCCCCGCGGCCGCAACGTGGTGCTCGAGAAGAAGTGGGGCGCCCCCACCATCACCAACGACGGCGTGTCCATCGCCAAGGAGATCGAGCTCGAGGACCCCTACGAGAAGATCGGCGCGGAGCTCGTCAAGGAGGTCGCCAAGAAGACCGACGACGTCGCCGGCGACGGCACCACCACCGCCACCGTGCTCGCCCAGGCGCTCGTGCGCGAGGGCCTGCGCAACGTGGCCGCCGGCGCCGATCCGCTCTCCCTGAGGCGCGGCATCGAGAAGGCCGTCGAGGCCGTCACCGCCGAGCTGCTCTCCGCGTCCCGCGAGATCGAGACCAAGGAGCAGATCGCCGCCACCGCGTCCATCTCCGCCGCCGACCCGCAGATCGGCGCCCTCATCGCCGAGGCGCTGGACAAGGTCGGCAAGGAGGGCGTCATCACCGTCGAGGAGTCCAACACCTTCGGCCTCGAGCTCGAGCTCACCGAGGGCATGCGGTTCGACAAGGGCTACATCTCCGGCTACTTCGTCACGGACACGGACCGCCAGGAGGCCGTCCTCGAGGATCCCTACATCCTCATCGTGAACTCCAAGATCTCCACCGTGAAGGACATGGTGGCGATCCTCGAGAAGGTCATGCAGTCCGGCAAGCCGCTGCTGATCATCGCCGAGGACGTCGACGGCGAGGCCCTGGCCACGCTGGTGGTCAACAAGATCCGCGGCACCTTCAAGTCCGTGGCCGTGAAGGCTCCGGGCTTCGGCGACCGCCGCAAGGCCATGCTCGCCGACATCGCCATCCTCACCGGCGGCCAGGTCATCTCCTCCGAGGTCGGCCTCTCCCTGGAGAACGCCACCCTCGACCTGCTGGGCACCGCCCGCAAGGTGGTCATCACCAAGGACGAGACCACCATCGTGGAGGGTGCCGGCGACGCCGAGCAGATCGCCGGCCGCGTGGCCCAGATCCGCGCCGAGATCGAGAACACCGACTCGGACTACGACCGCGAGAAGCTCCAGGAGCGCCTCGCCAAGCTGGCCGGCGGCGTGGCCGTCATCAAGGCCGGCGCGGCCACCGAGGTGGAGCTCAAGGAGCGCAAGCACCGCATCGAGGACGCCGTGCGCAACGCCAAGGCGGCCGTGGAGGAGGGCATCGTCGCAGGCGGCGGCGTGGCCCTGATCCAGGCCGGCGCGAAGGCGTTCGAGGGCCTGCAGCTCGAGGGCGACGAGGCCACCGGCGCGAACATCGTCAAGGTCGCCATCGAGGCCCCGCTGAAGCAGATCGCCTTCAACGCGGGCATGGAGCCGGGCGTCGTGGCGGACAAGGTCAAGACCCTCGAGGCCGGCCACGGCCTGAACGCCGCCACCGGCGAGTACGAGGACCTGCTGGCCGCGGGCATCAACGACCCGGTCAAGGTGACCCGCTCCGCCCTGCAGAACGCCGCGTCCATCGCGGGCCTGTTCCTCACCACCGAGGCCGTCGTGGCCGACAAGCCGGAGAAGAACCCGGCCGGCGGTGCCGAGGGCATGGACCCGATGGGCGGCATGGGCGGCATGATGTGACCACCCGCTGAGCCCGCCCGGTCCTCCCGGGCGCCCAGCACGCGAGGCCCGTCTTCCCGATCCGGGGAGGCGGGCCTCGCCGTGTCGGCTCAGGAGCGCAGGGCCTCCAGCTCGCGGCGCAGGTTCAGACGCGCCGGCTGCTCCCAGCGGGCGCGGCCGGTGGCGGTGGCGTAGAGGTGCTCGGCGGAGAGCAGGTGCTGGAGGACGGCAGCCCTCCCGGTGCGCCAGTGCGCGTCAGCGACGTGCGCGAAGTCCGCGCGCACGGCCTCGACGTAGCCGTCATACCCCTGGGGGGAGCTGCCGAGCACCGCGAGGTCCGCGTCGCTCAGAGCAGCCCCGGCGGGGTCGCCCGGGGCTGGGCGGTGGTCCACGGTGAGCAGCACGAGCCGCTCGACTTCGGCGACGAGGGCGGTGGGCACCCGCAGCCGCGGATCGCCGAGCAGGTGGAGGGCGAGCTCGGCCGAGTCCGCCTCGTCCTGGCCGGGGTCGGCCGTCTGGTCCGCCGCGTAGACGGCGTCGTGGAACCAGGCCGCCAGACGCACGGCGCGGGGGTCCGCGCCGAGGTCCTCACCAGCGGCGTCGAGCTCGTCCAGCGCCTCGAGCACGGCGAGCAGGTGCGCGGGGGAGTGGTAGTGGCGGTGCTCCTCGGCCCACCGCGTCAGCAGCTCCTGACCCGTCGCGAGCACCGCGTCCGGGTGGGCACCGGCCCCCGCGAAGAGCCGCTCCCAACGGCGGCGCAGCACCGGGGCGATCCGCGCCGGCCGGCGTCGGGCCGGAACGCGCAGGCCCGATCGGACGAGGCGCCGGACCAGCTCCGCGCCGCTGACCTCCTCCGCCCCTGCCGCCACGAGGTCCGCGTGGCGGTGCGCAGGCACGTCGTAGTGGTCCAGGTCGAAGGCGCGCGGGCTGAGGCCAGCCGTCCGCGCGAAGGCGTGCAGCTCCTCGAGGGAGGCGTCCGAGACGAGGTGCGAGAACACCGTGCCGTGCGCGGGCCAGACGGGTGGGTCGATGAGCACGCTCATGACCGCCACTCTAGGCCGCGCGCGGCACGGGCCCCGGATCAGAAGCGGAACATCGAGGCGTTCGCCGCCTCTGCGTCCTGGTACTGCTGGGCGGCGGCGTCCATGGCCTGGCGGATGGACGCCAGGGAGGCCTCCACGCGCTGCTGGGTGGCGCGCCACTCGGTCAGCACGCCCTGGAAGTTGCTGGACGCCTGGCCGCGCCACGTGTCCTGGAGCTGGCGGAGGCTCGCCTCCATGGTGTTCACCTCGGCCTGCAGGCGGCCGATGGACCCCTCGACGGCGCCGCTCTTGGCGCGCAGGTCCTCGATGTCGATCTGGACGATGGTCATGTGCGTGTCCCCTCTGTGAACGCCGGAGGTGCGGCCGGCTCCGCTGACCCCCACGCTAGGGACGGCCGCTGCCGGCCCGCCGTCGGTCCCCGCGGTCTGGGGACCGGCCGGGGGAGCGGTGAGCCCTGTGCAGGAGCCGCGGCCGGGCCGCGGGACTCAGCCGCCGTCGCGCGGGCCGCGGTCGCGACGGCTGGCCGCAGCGCGGCGCAGTCGTCCGGCGACCCGCGTCAGCCGACGGCGCTGGACCGCGGACGAGGCGCCCGCCCCCGAGGGGGCCGCAGAGGAGGAGGCGCGTCCGGCGGGATCCGCCGTCGGACGCCCGCCCTCCGGGCCGTCCTCCTCGAGGCCGGCGTCGACGTCGTCCTCGTGCCCGGATTCGCCGTCATCCTCGAGGTCGTCGTCCTCGAAGGGGGTCCACGGCAGGTGCACGGAGAACGTGGCGCCGCCGCCCTCGGTCTCCAGGAGCCGGACGGAGCCGCCGTGCTGGGCGGCGATCGCGGCGACGATCGCCAGGCCCAGCCCTGTGCCGCCGGTCTCGCGGTGGCGCGAGGAGTCCGCGCGGTAGAACCGCTCGAAGATCCGTGCGCGGTCCTCCTCGGAGACGCCCTGGCCGTGGTCGCGGATCTCGATCACCGAGTCCCGGTCCGGTCCCCCGCCGGGGCCGCCGGAGCCGCCGGAGGGGATCTCCACGGTGCCCACCGCGATCTCGATCGGGGTGCCGGCCGGGGTGTACCGCAGCGCGTTCGTCATGAGGTTGACCACCACCTGGCGGATGCGGTTCTCGTCGCCCATGAGGGGGGCCGAGGAGGCCCGTCCGCCGTCCAGCCCGACGAGCCGCACCGTGCGGTCCGGGGCGTTGACCGAGGCGTCCATCATGGAGTCCACGCCCAGCACGAGCAGGTCCACCGGCGCGTGCTCGAGGGGCCGCTGCTCGTCCAGGCGGGCGAGGGTCAGCAGGTCCTCCACGAGGCGCGTCATGCGGGCCGCCTCGGACTCGATCCGGCCCATCGCCGCGGCCACGTCCTCCTCCTTCGTGATGCCGCCGTGGCGGTAGAGCTCGGAGAAGCCGCGGATGGTCACGAGCGGGGTGCGCAGCTCATGGGACGCGTCCTGCACGAACCGGCGCATCTTGCCCTCGGAGACCTCCTTGTCCCGGAAGGCGGACTCGATGTGAGCGAGCATCGCGTTGAGCGAGCGGGACAGTCGCCCCACCTCGGTGTCCGGGGGCGCGGTCTCGACGCGCTGGCTCAGATCGCCCGCCGCGATCTTCGCGGCCGTGCGCTCCACGCGGTTCAGCGTCCGGAAGGCGCGCTCCACCGCCAGGTTGGCCACCACGACGGCGCCCGCCGTCGCCAGCAGCCCGATGGTCACCACGAGCGCGGTGACCCGCTCCACGGAGGAGGAGACGGTGTGCAGGGGCAGGGCGATGGCGATGGAGCCCTCGCCGCTGCGCAGGGGGTACAGCTGGACCCGCCAGCCGTTCGAGTCCGCCTGCGTGCCGGGCACCTCGAAGGACTCGGAGCCGATCTCGCGCACGCGATCCAGGGAGAGCCCCTCGAGGCGCGGGGCGTCCGCGTCCATGATCACGGGGGTGCTGACGACCGGCGCGCCCGTGGTGTCCCACAGGGCGCCGTAGAAGCGCAGGATCCCGTGCTGGGGCGTGTAGTACCCGCCGGTCTGGACCACGGTGGTCAGGTACACGGACACCGCGTCCCGGTTGGTGACCATGTCCTCGTCCAGCTGCCGCACGAGCTCCTGCCGGAACAGGGCGGAGGTGACGAGGGCGGTGACCGCCACGAGGGTGAGCATGAGCGCCGTGATCATCACGACGAGCTTGGTGCGCAGGGACTGGGCCGACCACGCGCCCCGAGCCCACGTGCGGGGGTGCCGCAGCCGGGACGACGCGACGCGGAGGCGCTCCGCCACCTCAGCGCTTGTCGGCCGTGCGCAGCATGTAGCCCACCCCGCGCTTGGTGTGGATCATGCGGTCCCGCCCGCCCACGTCGATCTTGCGACGCAGGTAGGAGATGTAGGACTCCACGATGGAGGCGTCCCCGTTGAAGTCGTACTCCCACACGTGGTCCAGGATCTGGGCCTTGGAGAGGACGCGGTTCGGGTTCATCATCAGGTAGCGCAGGAGCTTGAACTCGGTGGGGGAGAGGTCCACCACCTCGCCGCCGCGACGCACCTCGTGCGCGTCGTCGTCCAGTTCGAGGTCGTCCACGCGCAGCACGGCGCCGTCGTCGTCCAGGGACGCGGTGCGCCGCAGCACCGCGCGGATGCGGGCCACCACCTCGTCCAGCGAGAAGGGCTTGGTGACGTAGTCGTCCCCGCCCACGGTGAGGCCGGTGACCTTGTCCTCGGTGCCGTCCCGGGCGGTGAGGAACACCACGGGGAAGTGGCGGCCCGCGGCGCGCAGCCGGCGGGTCACGGTGAATCCGTCCATGTCCGGGAGCATCACGTCCAGCACCGCCAGGTCCGGCTGGAACTCCTCCGCCGCCTCGAGGGCGTCGTGGCCGTTGGCGGCGGCGCGCACCTCGAAGCCCGCGAAGCGCAGGGACGTGGAGAGGAGCTCGCGGATGTTGGGCTCGTCGTCCACCACGAGGAGGCGGGCTTCAGGGTTCTGAGACTGCATGAGTCCAGTCTGGCCACTCCACCTGGGAGTCCGCTGGGCGTTCGCTGACGTGCCGGGCCGCTCAGGAGCGGGCGCGCCGCACGGCCGAGAGGACCAGGTGCAGCACCAGCAGGCCGAACCCCGCGGGAAGCCCGTAGAGGGCCAGGCGGTACAGGAGGGGCAGGGCCGGGGCCGAGAGGAAGTAGGCCACCAGGAGGGCCGCCAGCGCGAGGGCGGAGACCGCCGTGACGGCCACGCCCGCCACGAGCACCGCGCGCAGCCACGGGCTGGGCGCGCGGCCTTCCGCGAGGTCGGTGGCGGGTCGGCGCGCGGCGGAGGGGACGGTGGCAGGCATGGCCGCCACTGTAGTCCGGCTATCCTGGAGGATCAGTGCAGCACGTCCATCGCCGTCCCTCGAGGGCTCACGGTCTGAGGCGGTCCCACCGATGCCGCGGCCTCACCGCGCCGGTGCAGTCCAGGACCCCGCCGATCCCTCGGGCGAGACCCGGCCGAGCGCCCGTCGGAGACGGCGGCGGCGCCCGCCGGAGAGGCCGGTGGGCGACCCGACGACGAAGAAGCAGGTACCAGAGATGCCCACCGGTCGCATCAAGTTCTACGACTCCGCCAAGGGGTTCGGATTCGCCCACACCGACGAGGGCGAGGAGGTCCACGTGCCCTCGTCGGCCCTGCCCGCGGGCGTGACGGAGCTCCACTCCGGGGCTCGCGTCGAGTTCGGCGTGGCCGAGGGGCGGCGCGGAAAGCAGGCGCTCTCCCTGCGCGTGCTCGACTCCGCCCCCTCCGTGGTCCGCAACCACCGCCCCAGGCCCGATGAGATGGCGGTCCTCCTGGAGGACCTCATCCGGGTGCTGGACCAGACCTCCAACGGCCTGCGCCGCGGGCGCTACCCGCAGCCCGCCCAGGCCGGCAAGATCGCGCAGGTCCTGCGCCGCGTCGCGGACGACCTCGAGGCATGAGCGCCGTGAAGCACGAGACGGAGCAGCCCGTGACGCCGTCCGCGAGCGGACAGAGCCCCGAGACCGAGGCGGCCGCCGTGCCGGCGCCTCCCGTCCGGCGTCGGGCCCCCAAGCGGGACGAGCTGCTGGCGGAGGCCGTGGAGACCGCGCGCGCCGCGCTGGCCGAGGATGCGGAGGAGGGCCAGGTGGGCGAGCACCTGGACGCCACGGCGGACGACGACCGGCTCGTCACCCATCGCTTCGCCGCGCACCTGCCCGGCTACGCGGGGTGGGCCTGGTACTGCACCCTCGCCCGGGCCCCGCGCTCGAAGCACGTGACCGTGTGCGAGCTGGGGATCCAGGCGCATGACGGGGCCCTCGTGGCCCCGCCGTGGGTGCCCTACGCCGAGCGCGTGAACGAGGACGAGCGCGAGCGTCTGGCGGCCGTCGCCGAGGGCCGCGTCCCCGGCGAGGCCTGAGCCCTGCTCAGCCCAGGCGCTCGACCACGTGGTCGATGCAGGCCAGCAGCGCCGTGACGTCGTCCGGCTCGATGGCCGCGAACGTGGCGATGCGCAGCTGGTTGCGCCCGAGCTTGCGGTAGGGCTCCACGTCCACGACGCCGTTGGCGCGCAGCACCTTCGCCACGGCGGCGGCGTCCACCGCCTCGTCGAAGTCGACGGTGCAGATGACGGCGGAGCGGTCCTCGGGGCGCGTCACGAACGGGGTGGCCACCGCGTGCCGCTCGGCCCACTCGTACACCCGGCGCGAGGACTCGGCGGTGCGCGCGGTGGTGAAGTCCAGGCCGCCGTTGCCGTTCATCCACTGCAGCTGCGCGTCCATCATCACCAGGGTGGCCAGGGCCGGCGTGTTGTACGTCTGGTCCTTGAGCGAGTTGTCCACGGCGGTGGCCAGGTCCAGGAACTCCGGGATCCACCGGCCCGAGGCCGAGACCTCCTGCACCCGCTCGAGCGCAGCGGGGGAGAACAGCGCGAGCCACAGGCCGCCGTCGGAGGCGAAGTTCTTCTGCGGGGCGAAGTAGTAGACGTCCGCCTGCGCCACGTCCACGGGCAGGCCGCCGGCCGCGGAGGTGGCGTCGATCAGCACGAGCGCGTCGTCGTCGATCCCCGCGGGGCGCTCCACGGGCGCCATGACGCCCGTGGACGTCTCGTTGTGGGGCCACGCGTACACGTCGACGCCGGCCACGGCCTCCGGCTCCGGGCGCGTGCCCGGCTCCGCGATGCGGATGTCCGAGGCGCCGAGGAACGGGGCGGCGTCCGTGGCGCGGGCGAACTTGGAGCCGAACTCGCCGAAGCTCAGGTGCTGCGCACGCTCGTGGACCAGTCCGAAGGAGGCGGCGTCCCAGAACGCGGTGGACCCGCCGACCCCGAGGACCACCTCGTAGCCCGCGGGGGCGGAGAAGAGCTCGGCGACGCCGGCGCGCACGCGGCCCACGAGGTCCTTCACGGGCTTCTGGCGATGGGAGGTCCCCATGAGCCCGGCGGCGTCGGCCACGGCCTGCAGCTGCTCGGGGCGGACCTTGGACGGTCCAGCGCCGAACCGGCCGTCCGCCGGCAGCATGTCCGTGGGGATGACGATCTCGGCGGGGGAGGTCGGGTTCATGGTGCGCTCCTGGGCAGGGGACGGGGTCGTCCTCATTGTGGCCCAGCGGCGCTCGCGCCCCGTGAACGTGACCCCGGTCCCGTGGCTAGGATGGCGCGAGAGGAAGACCACGGGAAGAGGACGGCGCGATGACCGATTTGATCGACACCACGGAGATGTACCTGCGCACCATCCTCGAGCTCGAGGAGGAGGGCATCACGCCCCTGCGTGCGCGCATCGTGGAGCGGCTGGACCACTCCGGCCCCACGGTCTCCCAGACGGTGGCCCGCATGGAGCGCGACGGCCTCGTGCACGTCGGCGCCGACCGCCGCCTGGACCTCACCGTGGACGGGCGCGAGCGTGCCGTTGCCGTGCTGCGCAAGCACCGCCTGGCCGAGCGCCTGCTCTCGGACGTCATCGGCCTGGACTGGGCGCTCGTGCACGACGAGGCCTGCCGCTGGGAGCACGTCATGAGCGACCAGGTGGAGCGCCGCCTGCTCGAGATCCTGGAGAACCCGAGCGTCACCCCGTACGGCACCCCGATCCCGCCGCGCCCCGAGCAGCGCTCCGCCGAGGACTGGAGCCGGGACATGGGCCTCGCCGGGGAGAGGCTGGCGACGGCGGCCGCCACCCCCGGCCGGTTCCGCGTCCTCAGCCTCGCCGAGGGGATCCAGGCCGACCCGGAGCTCCTGACGGACCTCGCCGCCGCGGGCGTCGTGCCCGGCGGCGTCCTCCGGGCGCAGCCCGCGCTCGAGGCCGGATACGTCCGGATCGAGGCGGAGGCGGACGGCGACGCCGCCGCCGGCGACGCGCTGGAGCTGCACGGGGACACCGCCGCGCACGTGTGGGTGGAGGCCCTGCCCGGCGAGTGACCGGCGCGTGAGGCGCAGGTGACCGATCGGTGAAGACTTTGCGCACCCGCGTGCGACACGCCGCGCGCAGGGACCGGAGGCCCGTAGCGTGGGACCGTCCGCTCCCCGTCCCGAGGCCCGCCATGCGCACACTCGTCCTCAACGCCGGCTACGAACCCCTCTCGGTGGTCTCCGACCGCCGAGCGCTCCTGCTCGTGGCCACGGGCAAGGCCAGCGTCCTGGAGGACGGCGGGGATCCCATGCTGAGCCCGACGCGCGCGTGGGGCCGCCCCCTGGTGATCCTCCTGCACCAGTACATCCGCGTCCCCCACGGGGAGGCGGCACCCGTCTCCCGCAAGGGCGTGCTGCGCCGGGACGGCCACCGCTGCGCCTACTGCGGGGCCCACGCCACCACGGTGGACCACGTCCGGCCCCGTTCGCGCGGCGGGGAGAACTCGTGGGAGAACCTGGTGGCGTGCTGCCTGCGCTGCAACGGCGCCAAGGCGGACCGCTCGCTCGAGTCCCTGGGGTGGCGGCTGCGCGTGGACCCGGTGCGCCCGCGCGGTGCGCAGTGGCGTATCCGCGAGCTCGACCGCCCCGCCGAGGCGTGGCAGGGCTACCTGGGCCTGGCGGCCTGACGCTCCCAGCGGAATCCCCCCGCCGCTCCCGGGGCGCTCCCTAGACTGCTCTCGGTCACGAGACGACAGGGGAGTGATGCGCATGAGCATGGAGTCGGCGGCACGGGCGTCCATGATGCGCATGACGCGCAGCGGCCCGGAGGCGTCCCAGTCCCTCAAGAAGGGCACCGTGCGGCGCGCGGTCGCGTTCGCCGGACGGTACCGCGCCCGGCTGGTCGTGTTCGTCCTCGCCTCGATCCTGGGGGCCGTGCTCGGCGTCGCCTCGCCGGTCCTCGCGGGCGACGTCGTCAACGCGATCACCGGCGGCCGGGACGGCGACCTGATCGTGCGGCTCGCGCTGCTCATCGCCGCGGTCGCCATCGCCGACGCCGTCCTCGGCGTGTTCACCAAGTGGCTCTCCGCGGGCCTCGGCGAACGGGTCATCTTCGACCTGCGCACGCAGGTCTTCGACCACGTGCAGCGCATGCCCGTCGCCTTCTTCCAGCGCACGCGCACGGGCGCCCTGGTCTCGCGCCTGAACAACGACGTCGTCGGGGCCCAGTCGGCCATCTCCCGCACCCTCTCCGGCGTCGTGGCCAACGTGGTCTCCGTGGCGCTCACCCTGGCCGTGATGATCGCGACGAGCTGGCAGATCACCGTGCTCTCGCTCGTGCTCCTTCCGGTCTTCCTGTTCCCCGCCCGGTGGGTGGGCCGGCGCCTGGCCGGGCTCTCACGCGAGCGCGCCGGGCACAACGCCGCGATGGGCGACCAGATGACCGAGCGCTTCTCCGCGCCGGGCGCCACCCTCATCAAGCTCTTCGGCGACCCGGCCACGGAGTCGGCGGAGTTCGCCCGGCGCGCGGACCGCGTGCGCGCCACCGGCGTGGACATCTCCGTGCGCCAGGCCGTGTTCACCACGCTGCTCACGCTCGTCTCCGCGCTCGCTCTCGCGGCCGTGTACGGGGTGGGCGGGCTCCAGGCCCTCGCGGGCACCCTCGACGCCGGCGACGTCGTCACGCTCGCCCTGCTCCTCACGCGCCTCTACGCCCCGCTGACCGCGCTGGCCAATGCGCGCGTGGAGATCATGAGCGCGCTCGTCTCCTTCGAGCGCGTGTTCGAGGTCCTCGACCTGGAGCCCCTCATGCGGGAGCCGGAGCCGGGCCGCGCCGTGGCCGTGCCCGAGGGGCCGCTCTCCGTGCGCCTGCGGGACGTGCGCTTCTCCTACCCCACCGCGCAGGAGGTGTCCCTGGCCTCGCTCGAGGAGGTGGCCGTGCTGGACACGCGCGGCGGCGAGGAGGTGCTCCACGGGATCGACGTCGAGGTGCCGGCCGGGCGCACCGTGGCCCTCGTCGGCTCCTCCGGGGCCGGCAAGTCGACGATCGCCTCCCTCGTGACCCGCCTGCAGGACGTGAGCTCCGGCGCGGTCGAGCTGGGCGGCGTGGACGTGCGGGACATGACCTTCGCGGATCTGCAGCAGGCGGTCGGCATGGTCACGCAGGACGGACACCTGTTCCATGACACGGTGCGCGGCAATCTCGCCCTGGCCCGCCCCGACGCCACGGACGCCCAGCTGTGGGATGCGATCGAGCGCGCCCGCCTGGGAGACGTGATGCGGGCCCTGCCCGACGGCCTGGACACCGTGGTCGGCGAGCGCGGCTACCGCCTCTCCGGCGGCGAGCGCCAGCGCATGACCATCGCGCGCCTGCTGCTGGCCGCCCCGCGCGTCGTGGTGCTGGACGAGGCGACGGCGGCGCTGGACTCCACGAACGAGCGCGCCATCCAGGACGCGCTCGGGGAGGCGCTCGCGGGCCGCACGGCGATCGTGATCGCCCACCGGCTCTCCACGGTGCGCAGTGCGGACGAGATCCTCGTGGTGGAGGCCGGGCGGATCGTGGAGCGCGGCACGCACGCGGCGCTGCTGGAGCGGGGCGGCCGATACGCCGAGCTCTACACGACCCAGTTCGCCGACGCAGGCTGAGGCACGCAGGCGCCGCGACGGCGGTGGTGCCCCAGGCCGGAATCGAACCGACGGCCTACCCTTTAGGAGAGGGTCGCTCTATCCAACTGAGCTACTGGGGCAGGGACCCGTGGCCGGGTCCGGTCGGTCAGTCTAGCCGAGCGCGTCAGGCCGAGGCGGGCACCGACGTCGCGGCCTGCCGGCCCTTCCCGCCGCGCACCAGCATCACGACCACCGCGAGCGCGATCAGGGCGAGCAGCACCCAGCGGGCAAGGGTGAGCGCGGACGCGAGGCCGGCGCCGGGGCCGCCCGCGGCGATCGCCTGCTCGATGGCGATGTTCTCGGCGATGTCCACCACGGCGAACAGCACGCCGAGTCCGAACGCGCCCCACTTCGCCGCCGCGGGACGCAGGCGCCAGGCCGCCACCGCGGTGAGCGTCAGGGCGACGGCGATCGGGAAGATGACCCCGGCCGTCTTGTGCACCCAGTTGAGCTGGCCGCGCGCCGCCTCGTCCATCACGCCGGCGAGGGCCCGCACGTGGTCCTGACCGTAGACGAGCATCGAGTCCGGCACGGCCAGCCCGCCGGTGAGCTGCGTCATCTGCTGCAGGACCAGCAGGTGGTAGTAGGCGCCGACGAACAGCGTGGTGCCGATCAGCGCGATCACGAGCATGGTCGGGTCGCCGTCCGAGCGGCTGGCGGCGGTCGGAGCGGGAGTCATCGCCGTGGACGACGACGGTCGGGGCGTGCGGGACTTCTTCGACATGGGACCTCCAGGGGACATCATCGCAGACGGCCCCCGCTGTCGTGTCCGGGGCCGCGCCTAGACTGGACGGGCCATGGCTGACCTGTTCTCCGCGCTCGGACGCGCCCCCCTGCCCACCTCTCGGACCCGCCCGTCGGCGGATCCGCAGACCGCCCTGCCCGGGCTCGTGCCCGCCGCGGTGACGCGTGCCGCGCTGGACCCGGAGGCGCCGGGGGGAGCGTGGGGCGGGGACGGCGTCGGGAACGGCGCGGACACCGCCGCCCACACCCCGGAGTCCCTCGTGGAGGGGCTGAACCCCCAGCAGGCGGCGGCGGTGACCCATGCCGGGGCGCCGCTGCTGATCGTCGCCGGGGCCGGCTCGGGCAAGACGCGCGTGCTGACCCACCGGATCGCGCACCTGCTGGCCACGGGGCGGGCCCGCCCGCACGAGATCCTGGCCATCACCTTCACGAACAAGGCCGCCGCGGAGATGCGCGAGCGCGTCGCCGGGCTCATCGGCCCCACGGCGCAGCGCATGTGGATCTCGACGTTCCACTCCTCCGCCGTGCGCATCCTGCGCAACGAGGCGGCGAGCATCGGGCTGAAGTCCACCTTCACCATCTACGACGCGGCGGACAGCCTGCGGCTGGTCACCACGATCGCCAAGCTGCACGAGCTGGACCCCAAGCGCTTCGCGCCCAAGGCCCTGCTCAACCGCATCAGCTCCCTCAAGAACGAGCTCATCGAGGCGGACGACTATGCGGGCACCGTGTCCGAGACGGATCCGTGGGCCCAGGCGGTGGCCGCGGTGTACCGCGACTACACGGCGCGGCTGCGCCAGGCCAACGCCCTGGACTTCGACGACCTGATCGGCATGACCGTCCACATGTTCGAGGCGTTCCCGCGCGTGCTGGACAGCTACCGCCGCCGCTTCCGCCACGTGCTCGTGGACGAGTACCAGGACACCAACCACGCGCAGTACCGCCTCGTGCGGCTGCTCACCGGCCCAGCCGGCGAACCCGAGGGTGTGGACACCCCCGGCGGCGAGCTCACCGTGGTGGGCGACTCGGACCAGTCGATCTACGCCTTCCGCGGCGCGGACATCCGCAACATCGTGGAGTTCGAGCAGGACTTCACGGACGCGGCCACCATCCGGCTCGAGCAGAACTACCGCTCCACGCAGACCATCCTGGACGCGGCCAACGCGGTCATCCAAAACAATCCGGACCGCCGCAAGAAGGACCTGTGGACGGCCGAGGGTGCGGGGGAGAAGATCACCGGCTACGCCGCGGAGAACGAGTCCGCGGAGGCCGAGTGGATCTCCTCCACCATCGACCGCCTCCAGGACGAGGGCGGGGTGCGCCCGGCCGACGTCGCCGTGTTCTACCGCACCAACGCCCAGTCCCGCGCCCTCGAGGAGCGCCTCGTCACCCGCGGCATCCCGTACCGCGTGATCGGCGGCACGCGGTTCTACGACCGCAAGGAGATCAAGGACGCCCTCGCGTACCTGCGCGTGGTGGTCAACCCGGCCGACGACGTCAACGTGCGCCGCATCCTCAATGAGCCCAAGCGCGGCATCGGCGACCGTGCTGAGGGCGCCGTGGCCGCGTGGGCGCAGCGCCAGCGCACCACGTTCTTCGACGCCCTGCGGGACGCGGAGAACGCCCCGGGCATGGCCACGCGATCCGTGAAGGCGATCCGCGGGTTCGTCCAGATGATGGACGACCTCATGCAGCTGACGGAGGGCGAGAGCCCGGCCACCGTCCTCGAGGCCGTCCTCGAACAGTCCGGCATGCTCGCCGCGCTGCGCGAGTCGGAGGACCTGCAGGACGAGTCCCGCGCGGACAACCTCGGCGAGCTCGTGGCCGTGGTGCGCGCCTTCTCCACCGCTCACCCGGACGGCACGCTCTCGGACTTCCTCGAGCAGGTGGCGCTCGTGGCGGACGCGGACCAGCTGCCCTCGCCGTCGGACGCCGAGGGCGCGGACCTCGCCGAGGCGCAGGGCCAGGTGACGCTCATGACGCTGCACACGGCCAAGGGCCTGGAGTTCCCGGTCGTCTTCCTCACGGGCATGGAGCACGGCGTCTTCCCGCACGCCCGCTCCATGACGGATGAGAAGGAGCTCGCGGAGGAGCGACGCCTGGCCTACGTGGGGCTGACCCGCGCCCGTGAACGGCTGTTCCTCTCCCGCGCGGAGGCGCGCTCCCTGTGGGGCCAGCACCAGTTCAACCCGCCCAGCCAGTTCCTCGGGGAGATCCCCGAGCGGCTCATCGAGTGGGAGCGCGAGGGGACCACGCGCCCGGCCGGCTCCCTGACCTCGCTCACGGGGGCGGGGACCTCGCGGTACGCGGGGCGGTTCGGCTCCGGCGGCGAGGGCGGCCGGCCCTCGTGGGCCTCTCGCGATGACGGCACCGGCGCGCGCCCCGCGCGCCTCACCCGCGGCGAGGAGGCCGCGGACCTGACCGTGCCGTCGTCGGTGGTGCGCGGCAAGGCCCCCTCACGGGTGCAGCCGCAGAAGGAGATCGCGGCCCTGAACCCCGGAGACCGCGTGTCCCACGCCACCTTCGGTGCGGGCCGCGTAGACGCCGTCACCGGAGCCGGGGACAAGACCGTGGCCACGGTCACGTTCGAGGACTCGGGGGCCCAGAAGCGCCTGCTGCTGCGCTATGCACCCCTCACCCAGCTGGAGGGCTGAGAGCCCTCTGCGCGCCGGGCGGTGTGGACTACAGTGACGGAGGAGAGCTCCACGACGCCGTCTCCGCGCCTCCGCGCGCGGCGGACCGGCGCGGGGCCCGCTCCCGCCGAGGCGCCGTGATGCGGCACCCCGGCAGACCGAAGTCTTCGACCCAGAAGGACATCCACCGTGGACCTGTATGAGTACCAGGCGCGCGATCTGTTCGAGAAGCACGGCGTCCCCGTGCTCGCCGGCATCGTGGCGCAGACCCCGGAAGAGGCCAAGGCGGCCGCTGAGAAGATCGGCGGCGTGACCGTCGTCAAGGCGCAGGTGAAGGTCGGCGGCCGCGGCAAGGCCGGCGGCGTCAAGGTCGCGAAGACCGCCGACGAGGCGTACGAGCACGCCAAGGCCATCCTGGGGATGGACATCAAGGGCCACACCGTGCACCAGGTCATGATCGCGCAGGGCGCCGACATCGCCGAGGAGTACTACTTCTCCGTGCTGCTGGACCGCGCGAACCGCACCTACCTGGCCATGTGCTCGGTGGAGGGCGGCATGGACATCGAGACCCTCGCCGAGGAGCGCCCCGAGGCCCTCGCCAAGGTGCCCGTCTCCGCGCTGACCGGCATCGACGCCGAGACCGCCCAGAAGATCGTCGCCGAGGCGAACTTCCCCGAGGAGCTGCGCGCCGACGTCGCCGACGTCCTGCAGACGCTGTGGACCGTCTTCGAGAAGGAGGACGCCACCCTCGTCGAGGTCAACCCGCTGGTGAAGACCGGCGACGGCAAGATCCTCGCCCTCGACGGCAAGGTCTCCCTCGATGACAACGCCGAGTTCCGCCAGGAGGGCCACGCGGCCCTCGTCGACGAGCGCACCGAGGACCCGCTGGAGGCCAAGGCCAAGGCGAACGACCTCAACTACGTGAAGCTCGACGGCCAGGTCGGCGTGATCGGCAACGGCGCCGGCCTCGTGATGTCCACCCTCGACGTGGTGGCCTACGCGGGCGAGAAGCACGGCGGCGTGAAGCCCGCCAACTTCCTTGACATCGGCGGCGGCGCCAACGCCGAGGTCATGGCCAACGGCCTCGACGTCATCCTCGGCGACGAGCAGGTCAAGTCCGTGTTCGTGAACGTCTTCGGCGGCATCACCGCGTGCGACGCCGTCGCCAACGGCATCGTCAAGGCCCTCGAGATCCTGGGCGACTCCGCCACCAAGCCGCTGGTCGTCCGCCTGGACGGCAACGCCGTGGAGGAGGGCCGCCGCATCCTGCAGGAGGCCAACCACCCGCTGGTCACCCTGGCCGCCACCATGGACGAGGGCGCCGACAAGGCCGCCGAGCTCGCCCACTCCGCGAACTGACCGTTCGGAAAGACTGAGGAACAGCTATGTCGATCTACCTGAACAAGGACTCCAAGGTCATCGTGCAGGGCATCACCGGCGGTGAGGGCACCAAGCACACCCGCCTGATGCTCAAGGCCGGCACGAACATCGTGGGCGGCGTGAACGCCCGCAAGGCCGGCACCACCGTGTCCCATGAGGACAAGGACGGCAACGCCGTCGAGCTGCCCGTCTTCGGCTCCGTCACGGAGGCCATGGAGAAGACCGGCGCCGACGTGTCCGTCGCCTTCGTGCCGCCGGCCTTCGCCAAGGACGCCGCGATCGAGGCCATCGAGGCCGAGATCCCGCTGCTCGTGGTCATCACCGAGGGCATCCCGGTGCAGGACTCCGCCGAGTTCTTCGCCCTGTCCCAGTCGAAGACCGGCGCGGACGGCAAGCCGAAGACCCGCATCATCGGCCCGAACTGCCCCGGCATCATCACCCCGGGCGAGGCCCTGGCCGGCATCAC
The DNA here is from genome assembly GCF_039519235.1 of Micrococcus sp. 2A. NCBI lineage: Bacteria > Bacillati > Actinomycetota > Actinomycetes > Micrococcales > Micrococcaceae > Micrococcus > Micrococcus sp. 2A. The sequence goes on from NZ_CP154351.1 coordinate 467,522, forward strand.
CCCGGCGTCGATCACCGGCTCCGGCCCCATCGGCCTCGTGTCCAAGTCCGGCACGCTGACCTACCAGATGATGTACGAGCTGCGTGACTTCGGCTTCTCCACCGCCATCGGCATCGGCGGCGACCCGGTCATCGGCACCACCCACATCGACGCCCTCGAGGCGTTCGAGGCGGACCCGGAGACCAAGGCCATCGTCATGATCGGCGAGATCGGCGGCGACGCCGAGGAGCGCGCGGCCGACTACATCAAGGCCAACGTCACCAAGCCCGTCGTCGGCTACGTCGCGGGCTTCACCGCCCCCGAGGGCAAGACCATGGGCCACGCGGGCGCCATCGTGTCCGGCTCTGCGGGCACCGCGGCCGCCAAGAAGGAGGCCCTCGAGGCCGCCGGCGTGAAGGTGGGCAAGACTCCCTCCGAGACCGCCGAGCTCATGCGTGAGATCATGAAGGGCCTCTGAGTCCCCAGATCTCGGGCTGATCCCGACGACGCGGGCCCCGTGCCTCCCGAGAGGGAGGTGCGGGGCCCACTGCGTTCTTGCTCCCGTTGTTCCTGCGTTGTTCCTGCGTCGTTCCTGCGTGCGGGAGGGCTGACATGGACGCTGCCGCCGATGAGCTGGGCGCAGTACTGCCAGGTAACCCCCGAGGTTACCTGGCAGTACTGCGCCCAGCTCAGGTGGACGCCGCCTGTTGCGCCTGTCGCGCCTGGTGCTGCCGTGGCGGCCCTTGCACCCGTGGCCGAACCCCGGAGCACCCGGAGGTCAGCCCACGTCGCCGCCTACCAGCATGCCCAGCACGTAGGTCACCGCCGCGGCGCCGTAGCCGATCGCGAGCTGGCGCAGGCCCCGAGCCAGCGGTGAGGAGCCGGACAGCAGCCCGACCACACCGCCGGTGAAGAGCAGGGCCACGCCCACCATCGCCGCCGCCAGGCCCAGGGCCCACAGCCCGGACATGCCGAAGATGTACGGCAGGATCGGGATGAGCGCGCCGGAGGCGAAGAACGCGAAGCTGGACAGGGAGGCGCTCCACGCCGAGCCGATCTCCGCGAAGGAGTCCGAGTGGTCCACGGGTCCCTGGGAGCCGTCGGGACGGGCGGAGAACCGCGGGTTGCAGTCGCACGTGAGATAGCCGAGGCGCTCGAGCGCGCGGTGCTCGGCGTCCTCGGGCGTCATGCCGCGGGCCAGGTAGACGAGCTTGAGCTCGTTGTGGTCCAGGTCCAGGTGCTGGGCCGCCTCGAGGGTGATCTGGGTGGGGGAGGATGCCTCGAGCAGCTCCCGCTGGGACCGCACCGAGACGTACTCGCCGGCCGCCATGGACAGCGCGCCCGCCAGCAGGCCGGCCACGCCCGTGAACAGCACGACGGACGGCGCCACGCCCGTCGCGCCGATGCCCATCACGAGCGCCAGGTTGGAGACCAGCCCGTCGTTCATGCCGAAGACGGCGGCACGGAAGTTGCCTGCCAGCTGCTCGCGACCCCGGGCGGCGAGGCCGCGCACGACCTCCTCGTGGATGGCCTCGTCCGCCACCATGCCCTCGGGGGCGTCCTGGTCCTCCGCGTAGGGAGTGTCCGACTCGGCGCGCTGGGCCAGGGCCAGCACGAACACGGAGCCGAAGATCCGCGCGAGCCAGCGCAGCAGGATGCGGTGCAGGGAGGGGCGCGGCGGGTTCTCGGCGTGCCCACCCAGGAGGGCCCGCCAGTGCTGTTCGTGGCGGCGCTCGGCCTCGGCGAGGCCGAGCAGGATGTCGCGCTCCACGCCGTCCTTGCGGGCGGCGATGTCGCGGTAGATCTGACCCTCGGCGATCTCGTCGGCGAGGTAGCGGCGCCAGCGTCGGACCTGTTCGCGGGTCGGCTCGGGGCGTGCCGCAGGAGTGGCGGTGTGGGCGGGGCTCATGGGGCTCCATCGGATGGGCAGGCGGAGACGGGCGCCGCCGCCGCGGACCACGGCGGCCGGGCGCGCGCCCGACCCGCCAGTCTACGCCGTCGCTACCATGGCCGCATGGACGCAGCAGAGACCCCCGACGGCCCCGAGGCCGCCGCCCACGACGGCGGCCGGCCGGCCTGGCAGCACCGCCTCCTGGCGGGCGGGGTGGAGCCGGACCCCCGGTTCACGCTTGCCAATGAGCGCACGTTCCTGGCCTGGGTCCGGACGGCGCTGGCGCTGCTGGCCGGCGGGGTCGCGGTGGAGACGTTCACCGGCGCCCTCTTCGCGCCGCCGGTCCGGGTGGTGCTGAGCACGGTGCTGCTCGTCCTGGCGGCGCTGCTCGCCCTGGGCGCGGGCGCGCGCTGGCTCCGGGTGGAGCGGGCGATGCGCCGCGGCCGTCCGCTGCCGCTGCCGCTGATCGTCCCGGTCCTGGCGGGGGGCGTCGTGCTGGCCGTCGTGGTGCTGATGCTCGCCGTCGTCCTGCCGCGGGGCTGAGGCGATGCGTCTGCATCACGACCCGGGGCTGCAGCCCGAGCGCACCGTGATGAGCTGGGGCCGCACGGTCCTGGCGCTGAGCGTCCTCAGCCTCACGTTCCTGAGGTGGTGGCCGGCCGTCGGCGCGTGGGCGTTCGGGCCTGCGGTGGTGGCGGCCGTCGGCGGGGCGGCGGTGCTGGCCACCCAGCGCCGGCGCTACGTGGCGCAGGCGCGCGGGATCGCAGGGGAGCGGGCCCGGCCGGCCCTGGCGTCGGTGGCCGGCATGGTCGTGCTGGTGGTGGGCTTGGCGGCCCTCGGGATCACTGCGACGCTGCTGCACGCGGCCTGATCCGCGGACGACGACGGCGCCCCTCACCTGCGCGGGCAGGTGAGGGGCGCCGTCGTGCCGCCGGAGGCGAACCGCTCAGCGGGCGATCATGCCGTGGGGGTCGATGACGAACTTCTCCAGGGAGCCCTGGTCGAACTCCGCGTAGGCCTGGGGTGCCTCGTCCAGGCTGATCACGCGCGGGTTGACCATCTCCGTCAGGTACGGCATCCGGTCCCACAGGATCGACATCATCAGCTGACGGTTGTAGCGCATGATGGGCGCCTGGCCGCCGATGATGTGGGGCGACTTGATCCAGGCCTTGCCGAAGTCCACCGGGAAGGTGCCCTCCTGCTCAGCCTTCGTCTCCGCGATCGGGTCCGGCCCGTAGATGCCGATGATGCCCGTGGCACCGCCCGGACGGGTGATGTCCAGGACCTGGTTCACAGCGGCGATGGGCTGCATCTCATCGGACGCGGAGCCCAGGCCGTGGGCCTCGGAGCCGACGCAGTCCACCGCGCAGTCCACCATCGGCTCGCCGAGGATGTCGTTCACGGCGTCCTGCAGGTTCTCCGTGACGGAGAGGTCGATGGTCTCGCAGCCGTGCTTGCGCACCAGCTCCAGCCGCGAGGCGTCCTGGTCGCCCACGATGATGCACGAGGCGCCCAGCAGCCGAGCGGCAGCCGCGGCGCACCGGCCCACGGGGCCGGCACCGGCGATGTAGACGGTGGAGCCGGGCTTGGCGCCGGCCTCCACGAGGCCGTGGAACGCCGTGGGGAGGATGTCCGAGAGCACGGTCAGATCCAGGATCTTCTCCATCGCCTGCTCCTGGTCCGGGAAGCGCAGCAGCTGGAAGTCGGCGTACGGCACGAACAGGTACTCGGCCTGTCCGCCCTGGAAGCCGCCCAGATTGAAGCCGTAGGCGGCGGCCGCCTGCTCCGGGTTGGCGGTCTCGCAGATCTCGGTCCGGCCGGCGCGGCAGTTGCGGCAGCGGCCGCAGGCCACGTTGAACGGCACGGAGACGAGGTCGCCCTCCTTCAGGAACTGGACGTCGCTGCCGATCTCCAGCACCTGGCCGGTCATCTCGTGACCCAGCACCATGCCCTCGGGCGCGGGGAAGGACCCGCGGTAGATGTGCAGGTCGCTGCCGCAGATGTTGGTGGCGACGATCTTGAGGATGACGCCGTGCGGGGCGGCGGAGCCGTCAGGCATCTCCAGCTTGGGGAAGTCCAGCTCGTCGACGCGCACGTCCTTGATGCCGTGGAATGCCACGGCGCGGTTCTTGGTGGTCATGGAAACTGTTGCCTTTCTGTCTCCAGCGAGGCCCCAGGTGGGGCGAGAGACGGGGCGAACCCGAGGGGTAGTCCCAGTCCCGGGCTGTACGGACACACTAGGGGCCGGGGGGAGCCTGGGGGAAGGGTCGCCCGCCGCCACCCGCCGCCACCCGCCGCACCGGTCACCTGGCCTCGGCCATCGTGTGGGCGTCGGAGGATCACGGGCCCCGGGAGCGTCGGTCAGACCTGCGCTCGGACCGCGGGGTCGACGCCGTGGCGGGAGCGCACCCGCCAGGCCTCGAGGACCGCGGGGTCGGTGGGCCGGGTCATCAGGCTGAGGAGGACGTACACGATGGCGGAGGCGGCCAGGCCGACGTAGATCGGCTCGTTCGCGAAGACGCCCTCGAAGGGCTCGGCCGCGTTCAGCTCGAGCCAGCCCATGGTGCCGAGGGTGCCCAGCGTCCCGACCACCATGGACCACAGGGCCGCCGTGCCGGTGCCGCGCTTCCATACGAGGCCGCCGACGATCGCGACGAACAGGCCGCCCACGAGGATGTCGTACGCGATGGTCAGGGCCGCCACCACGTCCGGGACGACGATCGCCAGCCCCAGCACGACGGCGCCGAGCAGCAGCACCCAGCCGCGGTTCGAGGCGAGCTCCGCCGCGGTCTCCGTGGCCGCGTCCTCGGTGGTGGCGCCGTCCTCGGAGGCGGCGGCCTCGCCGCGGAGGATCGGGAGGATGTCGGTGCGCATCACGGTCGAGGCCGCGATGATCGCCCCCGATGCGGTGGACATCATGGCCGCGACGGCGGCCGCCAGGGCCACGCCACCGACGCCGACGGGCAGCAGGTTCTGGGCGACCCACGCGAACACGTCGTCCGTGGTGGCGATGTCCGCGGTCACCGTGCGGGCGGCCATGCCGATCAGCGCGCCGGCGACGCCGTACACGATGCAGTACAGCCCCGCGGTGGCGCCGCCGATCTGGGCCACGCGCGGGGAGCGGGCCGTGAAGACGCGCTGCCAGACGTCCTGGCCGATCAGCAGGCCGAGGGTGTAGACCACGAAGTAGGTGACGATCGACTGCACGCCGATCCCGTCCCAGCTGAAGAACTCGGCGCCCAGGCGCTCCTGCATGGCGCTCCAGCCGCCGGCGTTGGCCAAGGAGAGGGGGAGCATGAGGGCGAACATGCCGATGGTCATGATGAGGAACTGCGCCATGTCCGCCAGGGTGATGGACCACATGCCGCCGAGCACGGAGTAGGCCAGCACGATGCCGCCGCCCACCAGGACGGACAGCCAGCGGTCCCAGCCGAAGAGCACCACGAAGATCGACGCGTAGGCGCCGGTGGAGGTGGCGGCGAGCATGAGCGTGTACGCGAGCATCACGAAGGAGGAGGCGTGGGAGGCCCCGCCGCGGCCGTACCGCAGGCGGAGCATCTGCGAGACGGTGTAGATCTTCAGGCGGGCGAGGATCGGGGCGAACGCCACCGACAGGATGAGCACGCCGACGCCGATGGCGGCCACGAGCCACGCACCGGAGAGCCCGAACTGGTACCCCAGGCCGACGCCGCCCACGGTGGCGGCGCCGCCGAGCACCGCGGCGGCCATGGTGCCGGTGAACAGCGCCGGCCCGAGGCGACGGCCCGCCACGAGGTAGTCCTCCGCGCTGGCTGCGCGGGTCTTGCCCCACCAGCCGAAGGCGAGCATGCCGACCAGGTAGACGGCGACGATGGTCAGGTTGATGGTCACGGGTGGTCCTTGGGGCGAGGGGATCCACGGCGCCGGGGATGCGGAGGCGCTGTGGGCGAGCGGGGCGCGGCCAGCGTGTTGCCGATCACACGATCAGGGTCTACGGTAAACATATGTTGTCCATCGGGCAACATGCCGTCCAGGATGACATCGCGACGTCGCCCGACGCGAGGAAGGAGCGCGATGAAGGCCCTCCCGCTCGAGACCGCACCGGCCCAGGCCTTGATCGGTCGTCGGCTGCGCGCGCTGCGCGAGGCGCGGCGGCTCACCGTGGCGCAGCTGGCCGAGGCGGCCGGGGTCAGCAAAGGTTTCCTCTCCCGCCTCGAGCGAGACCTGACGAGCCCGTCCGTCAACACGCTCGTCACCCTGTGCCAGGTGCTCGGCGCGAGCCCGGGCGACGTCCTGGACGCGCCCGAGGTGACGGTCGTGCGCCTCGCCGACGCGCCCGCCATCAGCCTCGGCGGTGAGGGCATCCGCGAGCGCCTGATCACCCCGCGCGGCAACCGCGACCTGCAGATCCTACGCGCGGAGATCGCGCCGCACGGCCGCGGTGAGACGGAGCTGTACACCGTGGACTGCCGCGTGGAGGCGGTGCACGTCGTCACCGGCCGCCTCGAGCTGCGGACCACCGAGGCCGTGCACCTGCTGGAGGAGGGGGACACCGTCACCTTCCCCGGCCGCGAGCCCCACTCGTGGACCAATCCGGACGGCCACCCCGCCGTCGTGCTGTGGACCCTCGTGGGCCACGCCTGAACCCGTGCGGCGCGCCCGCACCTGACAGGCCCCACCGACCAGACCGCACCGAACTGAACCACCCAGAGAGGACATCCAGATGCTCGAGATCCCCCGCGTCGAGGACAACGGCCGCATCGGCCCCGTGAACTCCGCCCTCGTGCCCCGCTACGGCGGCGCCCCCACCTACGCCCTGCTGCCCCGCCTGGACGAGGCCGCGGCCGCCGGCGTCGCCCCGGAGATCAAGGTCGTCGGCGTGCCGTTCGACGCCGGCGTCTCCTACCGCCCTGGCGCGCGCTTCGGGTCCGGCCACGTGCGTCAGTCCTCGCGGCTGCTGCGCCCGTACAACCCCGCCACGGGCACCTCGCCCTTCGCGCAGGCCCAGGTGGTGGACGCCGGGGACATGGCGGTGAACCCGTTCAACATCGGCGAGGCCATCGAGGCGATCCAGCAGGACGCGATGGACCTCACCGAGGACGGCGCCTCGCTTATGACCATCGGCGGCGACCACACCATCGCCCTGCCGCTGCTGCGTGCCGCCTCCGCCCGCGCGGGTGAGCCCGTGGCCCTGCTGCACTTCGACGCCCACCTGGACACGTGGGACACCTACTTCGGCGCCGAGTACACCCACGGCACCCCCTTCCGCCGCGCCGTGGAGGAGGGCATCCTGGACACGGAGGCCATCTCCCACGTCGGCACCCGCGGTCCCCTGTACGGCAAGAAGGACCTCGACGACGACCACCGCATGGGCTTCGGCATCGTCACCTCCTCGGACGTGTTCCGCAAGGGCGTGGACGAGATCGTGGACCAGCTGCGCACCCGCATCGGCGACCGCCCGCTGTACATCTCCGTGGACATCGACGTCCTCGATCCGGCCCACGCACCCGGCACCGGCACCCCCGAGGCCGGCGGCCTCACCAGCCGCGAGCTGCTGGAGATCCTCCGCGGCCTGCGCGGCCTGGACATCGTCGGCGCCGACCTCGTGGAGGTCGCCCCGGCCTACGACCACGCCGAGCTGACCGGCGTCGCCGCCTCGCACGTGGCCTACGACCTGGTGTCCCTCATGGCCGACCGCCGCGCCCAGCGCGCGGCCGCCGGGGTCGGGGCGTCCGCGTGAGCGCGCAGCACGCCTCCGCCCCGCACGAGGCCGCGGACATGGCGGCTGCTGCCGAGCACGCCGGCGGCGAGACGCCGGTGCGCAACGGCGGCGACCTGGCCGTGGAGACCCTGCACGCGCTCGGCGCCAGGACCGTGTTCGGCATCCCGGGCCAGCACGCGCTCGGGCTGTTCGACGCGCTCTCCCGCTCGCCGCTGGAGTTCGTCTCGAACCGCGTGGAGAACAACGCGGCCTTCGCGGCGGACGGGTACGCCCGCGCCACCGGCGAGGTCGGCGTGCTGTTCCTCTCCACGGGCCCGGGCGCGCTGACGTCCCTGGCCGGTCTCCAGGAGGCCTACGCCACGGGCGTGCCCATGCTCGTCATCGCCTCCCAGATCCCGCTCTCGGGACTCGGGGCGCGCCGCAAGGGGATGCTGCACCAGCTGGACGACCAGAAGGCCTCCGCGAAGAACGTCACCAAGGCCCAGTTCACGGTGCACCACGCCTCCGGCATCCCCTCGGCCATCCAGGACGCGTGGGCGGACGCCGTCACCGTGCCCCAGGGCCCCGTGTGGGTGGAGATCCCGCAGGACGTGCTGCTCGGGGAGGTCATGGTGCCGCCCGTGCAGGACGCGCTCGCGGTGCCCTATGACCACCCGCCGCGCGCCGAGCTCGTGGACGAGTCCGTGCGCTGGCTGAAGGACGCCTCCCGCGTGGCGATCGTGGCCGGCGGCGGTGTGCGCCGCTCCGGCCGCGCCGCCATGGAGTCCCTCAAGGACGTCGCGGAGCTGCTGCAGGCCCCCGTGGTCTGCTCTCCCGGCGGCAACACGGCCTTCCCGTGGGAGCACCCGCTCTCCCTGGGCGGATGGGTCGAGGACCGCGTCGTCACGGACCTGCTCGAGGACGCCGAGGTGCTCCTCGTGGTCGGCTCCGCGCTCGGCGAGGTCACGTCCAACTACTTCACGCTCGAGCCCCGCGGCCGCCTCATCCAGGTGGACGCGGAGCCGCGCGTGCTGGAGACGAACCACCCCACGCTCGGCGTCCGCGCCGACGCCGGCCAGATGCTCGCCATGCTCGCCGACGCCCTCCGCGAGGCCGGCGTCACCCGCGCCCAGCGGGAGGCGGGCTGGCACGGCCGGGCCGCGGCCGACGTCGTGGCCGAGACCAACGCCCGGGTCATCGCCCGCCTCGACGCGCAGGACCTCGGCCGGGAGCGCCGCCTCATGGCGGACATCCGCGCCGCGGTCCCGGCGGGCATGCAGACCTACTGGGACATGACCATCGCCGCGTACTGGGGCTGGAACTGCTGGGACGCGCAGGACGGCGAGTTCCACTCGGCGCAGGGCGCCGGCGGCCTCGGCTACGGCTTCCCCGCGGCGTTCGGCGGCGCGCTGGGCCTGGCCCACCTCGGCCGGACCGGCATCGACGGGCGCGTGCTCGCCGTGGCCGGCGACGGCTCGGCCATGTACTCCATCGCCGAGCTCGCGGCGGCGAAGCAGCACGATGCGGCGGTCACGTGGCTGATCGTCGACGACGGCGGCTACGGCATCCTCCGCGAGTACATGGAGGGTGCGTTCGGCAAGGCCACCGCCACCGAGCTCGACCGGCCGGACTTCCAGCGGCTCGCGGAGTCGTTCGGGGTCCCGGCCGAGACGGTGACGGTCGAGGATGTGCGGGGCGCGCTCGAGAGAGCGTTCCAGGCCGAGGGGCCGAACGTCGTCGTGGTGCAGACGCGCCTGGCGATGTGGGCGCCGAGCCACCTGGGGGAGGCCCCGGAGGTCTGATCCGCCCCCGCCTGAGCGACGAGCCCGGCGGGACCTCAGTACAGTGGCGCCATGACCACTGTGAGCCCCGTCACTGCCCGCTCCGAGCACCGCGCCGACGTCGTCGTCCTGGGGCACGGCCTCGCCGGGCTCGTGGCCGCCGCCGAGCTGCTCGGGGCGGGCCGGCGCGTGGTGCTCGTGGATCAGGAGCGCGCCGCCGACCTCGGCGGGCAGGCGTGGTGGAGCTTCGGCGGCCTCTTCCTCGTGGACTCGCCCGAGCAGCGGCGCCTCCGCGTGAAGGACTCCGTCGACCTGGCCTGGTCCGACTGGCAGGCCACCGCGGGCTTCACCGACCACCCCGACGACGCCATGCCCCGCGCGTGGGCCGAGGCCTACGTGCACTTCGCCCACGGGGAGAAGCGCGCCTGGCTGCGCGAGCGCGGCCACCGGCTCTTCCCCGTGGTCGGCTGGGCGGAGCGGAAGGTCCCCGCGCCCGGCGTGGGCGGCAACTCCGTGCCCCGCTTCCACATCACGTGGGGGACCGGCCCGGGCATCGTGGAGCCGTTCTCCCGCATCGTCGAGCGCGCCGCCTTCGACGGCCGCCTCACCTACCTGCCCCGCCACCGCGTCACGCGCCTGATCACGGAGTCCGGTGCCGTCACGGGCGTGGAGGGCCACGTCCTCGCCGACGACGACGGCGCCCGCGGCACGGCCTCGAGCCGCACCGTGGCGGGGGAGTTCCGGGTGGGCGGGGCCGCCGTCGTGGTGGCCAGCGGCGGGGTGGGCGCCGACCACGACGCCGTGCGCGCCGCGTGGCCCGACCGGCTGGGGACTCCGCCCGCCGAGATGCTCTGCGGCGTCCCCGCCTCCGTGGACGGCTCCGGCATGCGGGCGGCCCGGGAGGTGGGCGCCGCTCTCGTGCACCCGGATCGCATGTGGCACTACACGGAGGGCGTGGCCAACCACGACCCGATCTGGCCTGGTCACGGCATCCGGATCCTGCCCGGGCCGTCGTCGCTGTGGCTCGACGCGACGGGCCGGCGCCTGCCGCATCCGCGTTGGCCCGGATTCGACACCCTCGGCACGCTGCAGGACATCCGCTCGCCCGGCTCGACGGCGGCGGGCGGCCGGGCCACGGAGCAGCGGCCCCCGGCGGACCGCACGTGGTTCGTGCTCAACCGGCGGATCATCGGCAAGGAGTTCGCGCTCTCCGGGTCCGAGCAGAACCCCGACCTGACCGGCCGCTCGATCCGCCAGGTGCTGGGCCGCGTCACGCAGGACGTGCCCGGCCCCGTGCAGGCGTTCCTGGATCGCGGCGAGGACTTCGTGCAGGCCGACTCCGTGGGGGAGCTGGTCGCGCGGATGAACGCGCTCGTCCCGGACGGCCCCGCGGTGGACGAGGCGGCGGTGCGGGCCGCCGTCGCCGAGCACGAGGCCGGGGCCGAGCGCCCCGGCACGGACCGCCAGGTGGACGCCGTGCGCGGCGCACGCCGCTACCTCGGCGACCGCCTCATCCGCACGGTCGCCCCGCATCGGCTCACCGATCCGAAGGCGGGGCCGCTCATCGCGGTGCGCCTGCGCACGCTGACCCGCAAGACCCTCGGCGGGCTGCACACGGACCTGCAGGGGCGGGTGCTGGACGCCGGCGCCGCCGTGATCCCGGGTCTCTACGCGGCGGGCGAGGCGGCCGGCTTCGGCGGGGGCGGCATGCACGGGCACCGCGCGCTCGAGGGAACATTCCTCGGCGGGTGCCTCTTCAGCGGCCGCACGGCCGGGCGGGCCGCCGCGGCCGAGACGGCCTGATCAGTCCGTGCGGTGCGCGTCGATGCCGGCCGCGCCGTCGTCGTCGGTGCGCTCGGGGTGCTTCCCGAACGTGAAGTGGCGGCCGCTCAGGCGGGTGACGTCCACGCGGACGTAGTAGTCCTTCAGTGTGGGCACCCACGGCGTGATGCCGAGCGCCTCGGCCTCGGTCACCTCCGCCTCCGTCTCGAGGCGGCGCGCGGTGCCGCGGGCGAGCACGGACCACGCCTGGTCGGCCAGGATGCCGTCCGCCTGCACCACCACGTTGGGGTTGACGGCGAGCTCCGCCAGCTTCGAGCCGGGGGCCGTGCGGAAGTACACGCCGCCGTCGTGGACGCGCACGTTCACGGGCACGATGTCCGGCTCGCCGTTCACGGCCAGGCCGAGGCGCGCGTGGCGGGTGTGCCCGAGGAGCCTCCACGACTGCTCGTCGGTCAGGGTGAGCACGGGCTCGCCGTCGGCGTGCGGGAACATCAGCCCGTCGCCGGGGCGCGCCGCGGGGTCGAGGCGCTGCATCGGGGGAGCGGTGGGGTCCTGGTGGCGATCGGTCATCACGGCCTCCTCGGGGGGTGAGAGGACGGCGCCACGGGATGCGACGCCGGTCACGTCTCCACTCTAGGCCCGGCTGTCGGCGCGGACGGCCAGCAGCTCGCCCAGCACCGCCTCCGCGGTCGGCGCCGCCCGGTGCGGGGCGAGCGCCAGCGCGAACGCCGCTTCGTGCGCGCGCGGCGAGTCCGGGGTGAGGCCGGCACCGCCGGGGCCCGCCGGCGTCAGGTACGCGCCCCCGGCCCGGCGCAGGATGAGCTGCCCCGCCGCGACATCCCACGGCTTCGTGTCCACGAGCAGCGCGGCGTCCGCCCAGCCGGCGGCCACGTGGCAGAGCTCGAGCGCTCCGGACACCGTGCGGCGCACCGTGGCGTACGTCGCCACGAGCCGCCCGAAGCGGCGCAGCGCGCCCTCGCCCTCCGCGTCCAGCGCCTCGCCCGCCGGATAGGAGGTCACGACGTTCAGCGCACGCTCACCGCCGGCGGGGGCCGGGCGCCCGACGTCGGCCAGCGGCGCGTCCCCGAGGTACGCCCCGGTCTCGTCGGCGGAGAACGCGAGCCCGTTGACCGGGTCCAGCACGACGCCGGCCACCACCTCGCCGTGCACGACGGCCGCGATGGACACGGAGAACATGGCGAAGCCGTGCGCGAAGTTGGAGGTGCCGTCGATCGGATCCACGATCCACTCGAGCGGGGGACCGCCCTCGGCGTCCGCGCCGCCCCCGTGGCGCCCGAGCTCCTCGCCGAGCACCCGTGAGCCCGGCACCGCGGCGGTCAGCGCGGCGACGATCCGCTCCTCGGTCCTCCGGTCGTGCACGGTGACCAGGTCGTGGTGGTTCGACTTGGTCTCGGCGGACGCCGGGGCGCCGCGGGTGGGGCCGGCACGGAACGCCGCGGCCAGCGCGGGCGCCACCGCCCGGGCCGCCGAGAGCGCGACGGCGCGCAGGGCACCGGGGGGTGGGACGACGTCGTGGGGGGAGGCGGCGGGGGCGACCATGGCTCCCAGCGTAGGCGCGGGGGACAATGGGGGGACCCGACGCAGAGGAGACGCCCATGAGCGAGGACCGCACGCTGACCGGCCCCCAGGAGCCCACCCCGGAGCGCGTGGCCGCGGTGCGCACTCTGCGCGCGGTGCTGGCCGGGGGCGAGGGGACGCCGGAGGGCGTGCCCGCGGGGGATGCGCCGTCCCTGTCCGCCGACGACGACCGCGTGATGAACGGGCTGATCGCCGCGCAGGAGCTCTCCGGCGTGGATCTCGACTACCTGCGGCACGTGGACGCCGTGAGCGACCGCGGGATCGCCGCGGCCTCTCTGGCAGACCTCGGCACGCTGTTCACGTACGTGCTGCGGGGCGAGCGGTTCTCCGAGGGTCACATCCGGGCGGCGATCGCCACGGGCAAGGTCGCCCGCATGCTGGACCGCCTCGCGGAGTGGGTGCCCGAGACCCGCTGAGACCCGCGGTCGCCGCGGTGCACTACCCTCGGCGGTGGACGCCGCCGGGCCGCACGCACCGGGCGGCGCCTCGGCCCCTGCTCGTGGAAGGACGCCCCCGTGCCCCGCCCCGTCGCCTCGAACTCCGCCTACTTCCCCGGCCTGGACGGCCTGCGCGCGCTCGCGGTCCTGCTCGTGGTGGCCTACCATCTGGGCGTGCCGCACGCCTCCGGCGGCCTGCTCGGCGTGGGCGTGTTCTTCACGCTCTCCGGCTTCCTCATCACCGCGCTGCTGCTGCGCCGGCACGAGCGGCACGGCGAGCTCGACCTCAAGGACTTCTGGATCCGCCGCTTCCGGCGCCTGCTGCCGGCCGTCGTCCTGGTGCTGATCGCCGTGCTGGCCGCCACCGCGCTCGTGGAGCCGGGGGAGTGGGACGAACGCGTCGGCGAGTCCCTCGCCGCCCTGTTCTACGTGGCCAACTGGCACACGATCCTCACGGGCGGCAGCTACTTCGAGCAGATGGACGGCCCCGGGCCGCTGGACCACCTGTGGTCCCTCGCCGTGGAGGAGCAGTACTACCTCGTCTGGCCCCTCCTTCTGCTCGGGCTGCTGGCCCTCACCCGCGGCCTGGGTGGACGGCGGCGCACCGTGGTGCTGTTCGTCGTCGTCGTCCTGCTGGGCACGGCGTCCATGGTGCTGCTGGCTCTCCTCGCGGATCCGCTGGGGGACACGACGCGGGCCTACGAGGGCACCGACACGCGGGCCGGCGGCCTGCTGTGGGGCGCGGCCCTCGCGCTCCTGTGGCGGCCCGCGAGCGTGGGGCGGGTGCGCGGCGCGGCCGTCTGGGCCCTCGACCTCGTGGGCGTCCTGGGCCTCGCCGGGATCCTGGCCCTGGTGGCCACCACGGACCAGGACTCGCCCTCCCTCTACACGTGGGGCATCGCCGCGCTGACCGTGGCCACGTGCGCCGCCGTCCTTCCCCTCGTGCACCCCGCGTCCCGGCTCGGCCGCGTCCTCGGCGTCGCGCCGCTGCGCTGGATCGGCGCGCGCAGCTACGGGATCTACCTGTGGCACATGCCCGTGGTCGCCTTCCTGCCGGACCGCGCGCTCTACGGCCAGCCCGTGCTGCGCGGGGCCCTCATCCTGGGGCTCACCCTGCTCATCGCGGCCCTGTCCTGGCGGTTCGTGGAGGACCCCATCCGCCACCACGGCCTCCGCGCCGTCCTGACGGGCCGCGCGCCCGCGCGGCGGTCCGGGGCGGAGGGGGAGACGACGTCGGGCGCCTCCGCGCGCTCGCGAGGGTCCCGCGGGGTGCGGTCCGGCCTGGCCGCGGCGGCCGTGGCCGTGCTCGCCGCGGCGGGCCTGGCCGGGCTGACGGCCCTGCCGCAGACCTCCACCAGGGAGATCGTGGCGCAGGCCGGGCACGCGGACCCGGCAGTGCAGGACGCCGACCCGGCTCAGGGCGCCTCCACGCCGCCCGGGGAGGGCCTCGGCTCACCCGTGACGGCCCCGGCCTCCGCGGCGAGCCCGTCGGCCGCCGCCTCGTCGGCCCCCGCGCCCGCCACGACCTCCTGCACCGAGGTGGTGCACATCGGCGACTCCAGCTCCCTGGCCTCCGGCAACACCGACGCGACCGTGATCAAGGACCCCGCCCTGCGCATCACGGCCCAGTACGAGGACGTGGGCGTGGAGGAGGTCGTGGAGGACATCCGGCCCGGGCGCGGGATCGTCGAGCGCTTCGAGAAGGACCCGGGCCAGACCAACGCCGTGCAGGCCATCACGGCCCATCTGCCCGGCCTCGACCCGGACGGCTGCTTCGTGGTCAACGTCGGCATGAACGACGCTGCCCTCTTCACCAAGGTGGACATGTGGGACCAGCGGGAGCCGCGGATCGACATGGTGATGAAGGCCGCCCAGGGCCGACGCGTCCTGTGGGTGGACGTGATGCTGATGCCGTGGGCCGCCCTCCCGAACTACACCATGGAGGGTGCGGCCCGTTTCAACGAGGGGCTCGTCGCCGCCACCGAGCGCCACCCCAACCTGTGGGTCTACGACTGGGCGCACGACGCGGCGGACCGCCCCGAGTGGTTCGGTGAGAAGGACTCCCTCCACAACACCGTGGCGGGGGCGGTCGCGAAGGCCGCGAACATGGCCGAGGCCCTCACGCTGGCCTTCCCCGCGGGCCGGGAGCCCTCCACGGAGCGGGTCATCGTCGTCGGGTGAGAGCCGCACCCCCCGGCGCACCCCCGACCGGGCCCATGCGACATACTGGGGCCCATGCCCGCCGACGCCGCCCGCACCGATCCCGCCCGCCCGCCGCGCCAGGCGGGGGTTCCGACCCCCGCCGAGAACATGGCCACCCACCTCCAGGAGAGCTGGAACCGGTGGCACCGTGCCCGCGCCCTGCGCGCCGGCCACGTGCCCACGGCCATGGCGTTCACGGGCTACGGCTCCACCTCGTGGGTGCGGGTCTTCTCCCGCGTGGTGATCGCCAACGACGCCGACTTCCTCAACGGCCGGCGTCTGTCCAAGGTCGTGGCCGACGGCGTGCGAGGCTGGCGCAACTTCGTGGCCCCGCCCATGGCGTACGCCGAGGTCACGGTCACCGTGGGGGAGCGGACCACCACGGTGCGCGCCGACCGCATGGGTGTGGTGGACGCCGTCATCGACGTCCAGCTGGAGCCCGGCTGGCAGACCGCCACGCTGGACGTCGGCGACGAGGAGTCCGTGACCATGGACCTCTACATCGCGGACCCGGCGGCGCGCGTCGGCCTCGTCTCGGACATCGACGACACCGTGGTGGTCACGTCCCTCCCTCGCCCGATGCTGGCCGCGTGGAACTCGTTCGTGATCGACGAGCACGCCCGCACGCCCACTCCGGGCATGGCGGTGCTGCTGCGGCGCATCGCCGAGCTGGAGCCGCACGCGCCCGTGATCTACCTGTCCACGGGCGCATGGAACGTGGCGCAGACCCTCTCCCGCTTCCTGGGCCGCAACCTGTACCCGCTGGGCGCGCTGCTGCTCACCACGTGGGGTCCCACGAAGGACCGCTGGTTCCGCTCCGGCCAGGAGCACAAGGTCACCCAGCTCCAGCGCCTGGCCGAGGAGTTCCCGGACATGCAGTGGATCCTCGTGGGCGACGACGGCCAGCACGACCCCGAGATCTACGCCGACTTCGCGCATCGCCACCCGGACAAGGTCAAGGCGATCGTGATCCGTCAGCTGACCCCCTCGGAGGCCCTGCTCGCGGGCGGCCGCGCGGAGGGCACCCGTCAGTCCACCCCCGGCATCCCGTGGTGCTACGGGCCGGACGGGGCCGCCCTGTCCGAGCAGCTCGAGAAGCTGCGCATCCTGCCCGTGGAGTTCGTGGACGTGCACCCGGAGGGCTGGCGGGAGGACATCCTGGGCGACGACGCGACGGCGCTGGGAGTGCGAGAGACGTCGGACGAGGCGGCGGAGGACGACGCGCTGGCGCGGCGTTCCGTGGCGGAGGGCTCGTGACCGGCGCCGCGGAGCTGCGCTCCGTGGAGGTGCGCATCCCGCTGCGCTGGGCGGACATGGACGCCTACGGCCACATCAACAACATCGCCGTGGTGCAGCTGCTCGAGGAGGCGCGCGTGGCCGCGTTCGGCGTCCCCTCGGGGACGGGCGCGGGCGGCGGGGCGACGGTGCCGATCGACCTGCTCGAGGGCGTCGGCGAGGGCGTGCGCACGTTCATCTCCGAGCACACCGTGAAGTACCGCGCGCAGATGCCGTACCGGCCCGTGCCGCTGCGCGTTGTCGTGAGCGTGGACGCGGTGAAGGCGGCATCCGTGCACGTGGGCTACCGGCTGCACGACGGCGTGGACGACGCCCTGTGCGCCACCGCCACGTCCGTCATGGTGTTCGTCGACGGCGCCACCGGCCGCCCGGTGCGAGTGACCCCGGAGCAGCGGGCGGCACTGGCCGGCTGAGGTGGGCCGCTGACCGGTCGGCAGCCGCCCAGCGACATCACCGCCGTGCAGCACGGCTGCGATGTCGCAGAGCGGAGGTCGACCGCTCGGGCTCGCAGAGTCGAGACAGGGCCCGCGGGATGGCCGCGGATCAGACCGAGCGGGGGACGCCCGCGGCGGTGAGGATCCGCGCCAGCCGGTCCGGCCGCAGGAGATCGCCCCACGTCCAGTGCGCGCCCGCCCGGGTGACCAGCTGCAGGGCCACCTCCCGTTCCTTCTCCCGGCGGATGCTGGCGCGGCGGGCCGTGTCGTCACCGTCGAAGAACGACAGGTCGTACTTGCCCAGCCCGTCGAACTCCCCGTACACCCGCACCTGCTCCCACCAGAAGTCCGTGCGGGCCACCTCGCGTCCGTTCGCATCCCGGTGGCGATGCTGCAGCGCCGTGGGCGGGACGAAGCCGAGCTCGTGGAGGATGGCCCGGCTGTAGGACTCCCCGGCGGATTCCGCCCGCGCGTCCGCGAAGTGCCAGGCCCGCTCGAATCGGCGGAGGGCGGCCGCGGATTCGAGTCGGCTCTCCGCCTGCCTCGCCCAGCGTGCGGCCTCCTCGGGCCGGGCTCGGACGAGCGCGTCCAGCGGGGCCACGGCGTCGCGGAACGGGGTGGCCGCCCCCAGCACCAGCAGCACCGTGGGCAGCGGATCCGCCAGGACGGTTCCCAGGCTCTGCCCGTCCGACAGGACGGCCCCGACCGGCTGAGGCGCGGCGGGGGCCGCCTCTGGCAGCCCCCATCGGGGTCGGCGGCGCGGCGGGACGGGAAGCCGGCGATCGTGGGCCACCACGGAGGGGGCGAAGGGACGGCGGATCAGCGGCCCGGCGCCGTGATGCCCGGGCGAGGGGGCGCGCAGCTCGAGCGCGGGCGGCTCGACGGCCGGCCCCAGACCGTGCAACCGGGCCGCGGTCAGGCCCGTGAACACCGTCGCGGGGCGGGCGATCGAGAGGGCGACGGCGGACACGACCGCCCTGTCCCACGGACGCAGCGCGGCCCAGTCGCCGGCGCTGATGTAGACGCGCGGGCAGAGCCGCACGAGGACCCCGCGGGTCCAGGCGCGTTCGAGACGGCGCCGCGCCGCCCCGTCGTGGGGGTCCGCCGCGCTGAGCAGGGGCCCGCGTCCCGGGAGCAGCGCACGCGCGTGGTCGGAGAGCTGGGTCATGCGGCCCAGTGTCGTGGGCCCGTCCGGGGCGCGAGGGGTCGACCGCGCCGGACGGTGGAGGGCACCCGCCGTCGGGGGTCCTGTGCAGGAGTCGGGTGCCCTCGAACGACCGCCGCCCTGCGACATCACCGCGCGTCAGAACGGCGGTGATGTCGCAGGGCGGCGGAGGATCACGGAAGGGGCAGGGCCGGGCCTCAGACCACGCCCTGGGCGATCATGGCGTCGGCCACCTTGATGAAGCCCGCGATGTTCGCGCCGGCCGCGTAGTTGCCCGGCGTGCCGTACTCCTCGGCGGTCTCCACGCAGCGGTCGTGGATGTCCCGCATGATCTGCTCGAGGCGGTCGTGGGTGTACTCGAAGCCCCACGAGTCACGCACCGCGTTCTGCTGCATCTCCAGGGCGGACGTGGCCACACCGCCGGCGTTGGCCGCCTTGCCGGGGCCGAACAGCGTGCCGGCGGCCACGAACAGGTGGGCGGCGGACTCGGTGCAGGGCATGTTCGCACCCTCGGCCACGGCCTTCACGCCCTGCTTCAGAAGCGTCTTCGCGGCGTTCTCGTCGAGCTCGTTCTGCGTGGCGCAGGGCAGCGCGACCGTGCCCTCGACGTCCCACACGGAGCCGCCGGCCACGTAGCGGGCGCGGCCGCCCTTGCGCTCGGCGTACTCGGAGATGCGGGCGCGCTCGACCTCCTTGAGCTGCTTGAGCAGGTCGACGTCGATCCCGTCCGGGTCCACGATGTAGCCGGCGGAGTCCGAGGCCGTGAGCACGGTGGCACCGAGGGCGGCCGCCTTCTCCGCGGCGTAGATCGCCACGTTGCCGGAGCCGGAGATGAGGACCTGCTGGCCGTCCATTGACTCGCCGCGGGTGCGGAGCATGGAGTCGGCGAACATGACGGCGCCGTAGCCGGTGGCCTCGGTGCGCACGAGCGAGCCGCCCCAGGTGAGGCCCTTGCCCGTGAGCACGCCGGCCTCGAAGCGGTTGGTGAGGCGCTTGTACTGGCCGAACATGTAGCCGATCTCGCGCCCGCCCACGCCGATGTCTCCCGCGGGGACGTCCGTGTGCTCGCCGATGTGGCGGTGCAGCTCGGTCATGAACGACTGGCAGAAGCGCATGATCTCGCCGTCGGAGCGGCCGGCCGGGTCGAAGTCGGAGCCGCCCTTGCCGCCGCCGATCGGCATGCCGGTGAGGGAGTTCTTGAAGATCTGTTCGAAGCCCAGGAACTTGATGATGCCCAGGTACACCGAGGGGTGGAAGCGCAGCCCGCCCTTGTACGGGCCGAGGGCCGAGTTGAACTCCACGCGGAAGCCGCGGTTGACCTGCACGGTGCCCTGGTCGTCGACCCACGGCACGCGGAAGATGATCTGGCGCTCCGGCTCGCAGAGGCGGTGCAGGACGCCCGCCTCCACGTACTGGGGGTGGCGCTCCACCACGGGATCCAGTGCCTCGAACACCTCGGACACGGCCTGGTGGAACTCGGCCTCACCGGGGTTGCGGGCGAAGACCTCGTCGCGGAGCGTGTGCAGAACCTGATGCATGGTGTCCTCCTGGTAGACGTCTCGTCGGGGGCGGTGCGGGCCCGCCTCGCCGACGGCGTCCGCGGCGGAGGAGGGAGGCCGCGGTGCCTGCCGTCATCCTGGCATGTGAGCTGGTTCATGACGGAATTGAGGCGCGGACCGTCGGATGGTCCGCATGCTGAGACGGTCGGGCCCCGCTCGCCTCAGCCGAAGACGCGGTGGGCCAGCAGGGCCGGCGAGGTGAGGAGACGCCGCGCCAGCTCGCCGCGGCGGCGGTGCTGCACGTGGATGGCCTTCTCGTAGTAGCCCACGAGCTGCTCGCACAGCACGGGCCACGTGCGGCCCTGCACGGACTCCCACGCGGCGTGCGCGAAGGCGGCGCGCTTGACGTCGTCGTACACGAGGTCGGCGACGCGGTCCCGCATCTCGTCGAGGTCGCCGGGCTGGTAGATCCAGCCGGTGCGGGAGGAGTCCACGATGTCCAGCGGGCCGCCGCGGCCCACGGCCACGACGGGCACGCCCGAGGCCATGGCCTCCTGGAGGGTCTGACCGAAGGTGTCCGACTCGCCGGGGTGCACGAACAGGTCCAGGCTGGCCACGTGCCGGGCGAGGTCCTCGCCTCCCTGGAAGCCGGCGAAGCGGGCGCCGGGCAGCTGGCGCTCGAGCGTCTCGCGCAGGGGGCCCGAACCGATGACGACGAGGCGCGTGCCGGGCAGGTCCGCGAGCGCGCGGAGGTCCTCCACCTGCTTCTCGTGCGCCAGACGCCCCACGAAGCCGATGAGGCGCTCGCCGTGGGGGGCCAGCTCGGCGCGCAGCGCCTCGTCCCGCTTGGCGGGGTGGAAGCGGCGGGAGTCCACGCCGCGGCCCCACAGGTGCACGCGGCGCACGCCTACGCGGTGCAGCTGGCGCACGGTGAACGACGACGGCGCGAGCGTGAGGGTGGCCGTGTTGTGCAGGCGGGCCACGTGGTTCCAGAGCACGTCCTCGAGCCACGGGAGCCCGTACTTGGTGGCGTAGCGCGGCACTTCGGTCTGGTAGACGGCCACGGAGGGGATGCCGAGCTCCTCGGCGGCCTGCACGCCGCGCCAGCCGAGCACGAACGGGGAGGCGATGTGCACCACGTCCGGGCCGAAGTCCGCCAGGATGCCGCGCAGGCGGGCCACGGTGCCGGCGGCCACGCGCACGGACGCGTAGCCGGACATGGGCATGGAGGGGAGGGCGTGCACGGGGAAGCCCTCGACCTCGCGGGGGGCGTGGCCGGCGCCCGCGCGCTGGGTCCAGCCCGCGGTCCACGAGGCGGCGGGGGCGATGACGATGGCCTCGTCGCCGCGCTCCCGCAGGTGACGCAGCACCTGGAGGATGGAGTTGGTGACCCCGTTCATGTGGGGCAGGAAGGACTCAGCGATCACGGCTACACGCACAGGGCCAGCGTAGGGGCCGCGGGCCACCGCACGGGCATGTCCCGGCGACCCGCCGGTGGCCCGAGGGTGAACGTTCGGTGACCCCGCCGTGCCCGCGCCCGGCCGGCCGCGGGTGGCACCATAGAGGGGGTGAGCCGCCGAATGCCCCCTCTCCTGCGCCCCCTGCCCCTGCCGCTCTGGCTCCAAGGGGTGGTGGAGGCGCTCGTGACGGCGCTGATCAGCCTGCTCATCGTGCTGATCCCCACCCTGCTGGTGTGGGTGACCGGCGGGTTCCACCGTCCCCGCATCGACGACGTGCTGCAGGTGGGCGGAACCCTGTGGCTCGTGCAGCACGCCGTGCCCGTCACGGTCACCACCACCCTGCCCTCGGCCGCGGAGCCGAGCCTCGTCGGGACGGCGTGGCTCGTGCCATGGGGGCTCACCCTCGTCCCGCTCGCGCTCAGCTGGCGCGCCGGGCGGCGGCTCGCCCGGGCCTCGTACCGCGATCAGGCGTGGCAGGCCTTCGCGGGCGCGGTGGCCGCCTACGCGCTCGTCGGCCTGACCGTGGCCCTGCTGCCGGCCCACGGGGAGCTCACGGTCTCCCCGTGGGCCGGCACCCTGCTGCCCGCCCTGCTCTTCACGGGCGCGGCGCTCGCGGGCGCCCGCCGGGAGGCCGGCACGTGGGCCCACCTGATCGGCGTGGACCTCACCGAGCGGATCGCCCGCCGGTCCCAATACGAGCGCTGGGCCGGCACGTACGCGTGGTCGGTGGTCCGCGCCGCCGTCGTGGCGCTCGTGAGCCTCGCCGGCCTGTGCGCGCTCCTGGTCGCGGGGCGCCTCGTGGGCGAGTGGACCGCCGTCGTGCACCTCTACCAGGAGGTCGGCGCCGGGACGCTCGGCGGGACCATGCTCACGCTCCTGCACGTGGGCTACCTGCCCACCTTCACGGCGTGGGCCGCGGCGTGGACGGCGGGCCCCGGGTTCTCCGTGGGCTCGGACAGCCTGTACTCGGCCTTCGGGGCGACGGCGTCCGCTGCCCCCGCGCTGCCCGTCTTCGCCGCGCTGCCCGCGCCGGGGCAGCCATGGCATCCCGTGTTCGTGCTGGTCCCCGTGCTCGCCGGGGCCGTCGCCGGCTGGTGGCTGCTGCGCGAGGGGGAGAACCACCTCGACGACTGGCTCGACGCCCGCTTCCCGAACCGCGCCGCGTCCCTCGCGCTCTCCACGCTCGCGCTCTCGGTGCTCCTGGGCCTCGTGGCCGCGCTGCTCGCGCTGCTCCCGCTCGCCCTCACCAACGGGACGCTCGGGGTGGGCACGCTGACGCAGATCGGGTCGAACGTGGGGGCCGTCGCGGCTGCTCTGGCCGGGTGGCTCGCGCTGGGCTGCGCCGTCGGCTATCTGGCGGCCCTCGCCCTGCAGGACCGCCCGTGGGAGGGCGCGCGGGCCCGCGCCGGGACCGCGGCGCGGCGCGGGGCCGCCGGCGGTGCGTCGGCCGTCCGGGACCGGGCGCTCGCCACGGGTGCGCGCGTGCGCTCTGCGGGGGAGGGGCTGCTGGTGCGGGGACGACGCGCGGGCCAGGACGGGTGGGCCGCCGCGCGCGCACGCATGCCGCGCCGCGGGTCCCGGGCCGTGACACCCCAGGACGCGCCGACGCCGTCGGGCTCCGGCTCGAGCGCCGCGCCGTCTGCGGGCGAGGCACCCGCCTCCGGTCAGGCAGCCGCCGCCGGTGAGGCTCCCGCCCGTCCTGCGGCACCGGCCGATGCTGGACGTCGGACCCCACGGTCCCGACCGCGGCCGCGCCGCGCCCTGGACTGAGCGCGACGCCGGGGCCTCAGCCCGCCTGCGGCAGCCCGGTGAGCTCCTCCACCTGACGCGTGAACTCCGCGGCGCACTCCTGCTGGGCCCGCACGGTGAGGGCGGAGGCGGTGCACTGCTCGAGCTGGACGGTCTGGTTCCACGCGAGCAGGGGCAGGGCGCCGATCGTGAGGCCGAGGAGGCCCAGGGCGATCCCGGCGGCGGCCGCCGCACGTCCGGCGCCCGTCGCCCCGGCGCCGGACCCGCGGGAGCCCGCGCTGCCCGCGCCGCTGCGCCCGGCGCGGCGGGAGACGGTCCAGGTGCGCACGCCGAGCACCACGGCGGCCAGGGCGAGCGCGAGCGTCAGCAGCTTCCACGGCAGCGGGAGGGAGAACGCCCCGATCATCCCCAGCAGGGCCGCGGACTGCCACAGCAGCAGCCGTCCGACGCGGGCGCGGCCGGGATCCGGGGCGCCGTCGGGGGTGCGGGAGGTCGGGGGAGGCAGGGGCTCGGACACCCCCTCACCCTACGAGACGCCCGCCCTACGATGGGGGCATGCGCATCGTTGCCCTCGTCTCCGGTTCCGGCACCAACCTCCAGGCCGTCCTGGACGCCGTCGCGTCCGGGGCGCTGGACGTGGAGGTCGCCGCCGTCGGCTCGGACGTTCCCGCCGCCCAGGGCCTGGAGCGCGCCCGAGCACACGGGATCCCGGCGTTCGCGGTGCCGCCGGCGGAGCACGCCTCCCGCGCGGAGTGGGACGCCGCGCTCGCGGATGCCGTGGCCGCCCACGAGCCGGACTGGGTGGTCTGCTCCGGGTTCATGCGGATCCTCGGCGCGCCCCTGCTCGAGCGCTTCCCCGGGCACATCCTCAACACCCACCCGGCCCTGCTGCCCGCGTTCCCCGGAGCCCACGGCGTGCGGGACGCCCTCGCACATGGCGTGAAGGTCGCCGGCTGCACCGTGCACGTGGTGGACGCCGGCGTGGACACCGGGCCGATCCTGGCGCAGGCCGCCGTCCCGGTGCTGGACACGGACACGGAGGAGACCCTCCACGAGCGCATCAAGGTGCAGGAGCGCGCACTGCTGCTGCGCACCCTCGGCGAGCTGTCCGGGGCGCCGCGCCCCTGACGCCGCGCCCCGGCGGCCCTCAGTTCGCGTCCACCTCCAGGGCGCGGCCGCGGGTCTCGGGGGCGAAGGCGAACATCACGACGGCGGCGAGCACCACGAGGCCGCCCGTCACGGCGAAGGCGCCGGGCAGCCCCAGCGCGGGGACGAGCGTCCCCACGAAGAACAAGGGGCCCAGGCCCGCGCCCACGCGGGACGCGGCGGAGGCCCACCCGAACCCGGAGGCCCGCAGCGAGGTGGGGTAGAGCTCGGTCACGTAGGTGTAGAGCACGGGGATGGCCACCTGCACGATGAAGCCGAAGACGAGCACGAGCGGGAGGGCGGCGGCGGGCACGCCGATCACGGCGGCCAACGCCACGAGCACACCGCTCGCGAGGATCGAGCTGACGGCGAGCAGCCAGCGGCGGCCCGTGCTCTCCACCAGGAGCGCGGAGACCACCACGCCGAGCAGGCCGACGGCGGCCATGCCCGAGGTCATCACGAACGCCCGGTCCTCGGCGTAGCCGGCCTCGATGAGGAACTGCGGCAGCCACTGCAGGGCGATGTAGTAGGTGAGCATGATGGTCACGAACAGGGCCCAGGCCACGGCCGTGATGCGCGGAGAGAAGCGCCACACGGCGGCCAGCTGGGAGCCGATCGCCCCGAGGCCGCCCGCCTGGCGCTCCTGGGCGGCGGGCATCACGTACGGGCGGGGCTCGGCGCCGGTCGCCGCGACCATCCGGTCGATCACGCGGCGCGCCTCGGCCTCGCGGCGGTGGCTCATCAGGAACAGCGGCGACTCGGGGATGCCCAGGCGCACGACGAACACGAGCAGGGCGGGCAGCACCATGACGAGCAGGGGCAGACGCCAGTCGCCCCACGTGCTCACGAGCCATGCGGAGACCACGCCGCACAGGGCCGCGCCCACCGGCCACCAGCCGTCCATGGCGGTGAGCACGCGGCCCCGCAGCCGCTTCGGAGTGAATTCGCTGACCAGCGCGTAGTCCACGGGGATGGTGCCGCCCAGGCCGATGCCGGCCAGGAAGCGGAACGCCGCGAACCACACGAGCGAGTCCGCCAGGGCGCCGGCCACCGTGAAGACGGCGAACACGAGGAGGGTCCAGGAGAACGCGGCCTTGCGGCCGATCCGGTCGGCCACGGTGCCCCACAGGAACGCGCCCAGGCCCATGCCGATGAGGTTGGCGGTGCCGATCCAGGCCGCCTCGGGCCGCGTGAGGCCCCACTCGGCGGAGAGCAGCGGGATCATGACGCCGTTCAGGGCCACGTCCCACGCGTCGAACATGAAGCCGAGGCCGCCGATGAGGAAGATCCGGCCCTGGACGGACCAGCGCCAGGGCAGCTCCTGCACGACGGACTCGCCGGTGGGCGGGGCGGGGGAGTCCAGGGGGGAGGTGCGGGTGGCTGAGGACACGGTGACGGGCTCCCTTGTGACGGCCGGGCGGGACGGGTGTAGGGCCATTATGCGCGGTCCTAGACTGGGTGGCGGCCCCGCACCGCATCCCCCCACCGAAGGAGAGTCCCCCGTGACCTCAGCCCAGTCCGCCCCCACCGTCCTGGACACGGTCCCGCTCAAGCGCGCGCTGATCTCCGTCTATGACAAGACCGGGCTGGAGGAGCTGGCCGCGGGCCTGCACGCCGCGGGCGTGCAGATCGTCTCCACGGGCTCGACGGCGCAGCGCATCGCCGGCGCCGGTGTCCCGGTCACGGAGGTCGCCGACGTCACCGGGTTCCAGGAGTGCCTGGACGGCCGCGTGAAGACCCTGCACCCGCGTGTGCACGCCGGCATCCTCGCGGACCGCCGCCGGGAGGACCACGTGGCGCAGCTGCGCGACCTCGAGGTGGAGCCCTTCGACCTCGTGGTGGTGAACCTCTACCCCTTCGTGGACACCGTGAAGTCGGGCGCCGGGGAGGACGCCGTCGTCGAGCAGATCGACATCGGCGGCCCCTCCATGGTCCGCGCCGCGGCGAAGAACCACGCCTCCGTGGCGATCGTCGTCGACCCGGCGCGCTACGGGGACGTCGTGGCCGCGGCCCAGTCCGGCGGCTTCGACCTGCGCACCCGCAGGCGCCTGGCCTCGCTGGCCTTCGCGCACACCGCCGCCTACGACAACGCGGTGGCCGCCTGGACCGCGTCCCACTTCGGCGACGAGGACGCGGACGAGACCCCCGTGTTCCCGCCCTACGCCGGCTTCTCCCTCGAGCGCGCCGCGAGCCTGCGCTACGGCGAGAACCCGCACCAGCCGGCCGCGCTCTACGTGGACCACGCGGCCACCCCGGGCATCGCGCAGGCGGAGCTGCTGCACGGCAAGGCCATGAGCTACAACAACTACGTGGACGCGGACGCCGCCGTGCGCGCCGCCTTCGACCACAAGGCCCCCGCCGTGGCGATCGTCAAGCACGCCAACCCGTGCGGCGTGGCCGTGGCGGGCGAGGGCGAGGACGTGGCCGTGGCGCATGCCAAGGCGCACGCGTGCGACCCCGTCTCCGCGTTCGGCGGCGTGATCGCGGCCAACCGACCCGTCACCGCCGCCATGGCGCAGCAGGTCAAGGACGTGTTCACGGAGGTCGTGGTGGCGCCGTCCTTCGACGTCGAGGCCGTGGAGATCCTCTCCGCGAAGAAGAACCTGCGCCTGCTGAGCCTGCCGGCGGGCTTCGCCCACGACTCCGTGGAGGCCAAGCAGGTCTCCGGCGGCATGCTGCTGCAGGTCGCGGACGCCGTGGACGCCGAGGGCGACGACCCGGCGACCTGGACCCGCGCCGCCGGTCCCGCCGCCGACGAGGCCACGCTGGCCGACCTCGCCTTCGCGTGGCGCGCGGTGCGCGCCGCCAAGTCGAACGCCGTGCTGCTGGCCTCCGACGGTGCCACCGTGGGCGTCGGCATGGGCCAGGTCAACCGCCTCGACTCGTGCCGCCTGGCCGTGGAGCGCGCCAACACGCTCGGCGCCGCGCAGACCGGCGGCCAGGACGTGGTCAAGGAGATCACGACGGCGGGCGGCGCGGAGAACGTCTCCGGCACCGGCGCCCCTGAGCGGGCCCGCGGCGCCGTGGCGGCCTCGGACGCGTTCTTCCCCTTCGCGGACGGTCTGCAGATCCTGATCGACGCCGGCGTCAAGGCCGTCGTCCAGCCCGGCGGCTCCGTGCGGGACGAGGAGGTCGTGGCCGCGGCCGAGGCGGCCGGGATCACGATGTACCTCACCGGGGCGCGGCACTTCTTCCACGGCTGACCATGGCGTCCGCCCCCGGCGGTGTCTAGTCTGGGCGCATGATGGGGGACGGCATGATGACCGAGGTGCTGATCGGCAGCGGCTGGGCAGGGCTGCTCGCGTGCATGGTGGTGGGCGCCATCGCCCGGCTCCCTCTGGCCGCGGCGGGGAAGCGGCGTGCCGTCGGGCGTCCATGGGCCGGCCACGCGGCGCTCGGCCTCGGCCTGGTCGCAGTCGCCCTGGCCGCCGCGCTCTCCGCCCTCGGCTCCTTCTTCGGGCTGATGGGCCTCGCCTTCGCCGCCTTCATGGCAGTCGGAGCGTGGCAGTCCTTCGCGGCGGCGGAGCGCCGGCGCCGGGCAGCGCAGGAGCAGATCGATCACGCCGCGCGCCTCGGGGCGGCGTTCCGAGGCTCGAGGGCCGCGTCGGGCACGCTCCCCGGCGGCGAGGCCGGCGTGGACGACGGCCTCGGCGCCCGCTCCCCGGCCGCGCCGCCGGCACCGGCGGACAGGAGGCCGGGCTGGTACTCGTCGGAGGGTCTGGACCGGCAGGGTCCCGAGCCCCGCTGACAGCGCGCAGCCGGGGCGTGCCCGCCGGCGTCGCGCGCGTCCACACGCTGTGACGCGTGCGACCCGCCGGGTAGATTGGCGGTGAGACACCCGTCCCATGTCGACCACGGACGTGCCCCCGAGCGCGGCCAGAATGGAGAGATCCGCATGTCGAAGATCATCTACACGCTCACCGACGAAGCGCCCATGCTGGCGACCGCCTCCCTGCTGCCGATCGTGCGCGCCTACGCGGGCACCGCCGGCGTTGAGATCGAGACCCGGGACATCTCCCTGGCCGGCCGCATCCTCGCCGCCTTTAAGGACGTCCTCCCCGAGGACCAGCGCGTCGACGACGCCCTCGCCGAGCTCGGCGAGCTCGTGAAGACCCCCGAGGCCAACGTCATCAAGCTCCCGAACATCTCCGCCTCCGTGCCGCAGCTGCGCGCAGCGGTCAAGGAGCTCCAGGCAGACGGCTACGCCCTGCCGGACTACCTCGACGACCCGCAGACCGACGAGGAGAAGGACGCCCGCAAGCGCTACGACTCCGTCAAGGGCTCCGCCGTGAACCCGGTGCTGCGCGAGGGCAACTCGGACCGTCGCGCGCCCAAGGCCGTGAAGAACTACGCCAAGAAGTTCCCCCACTCGATGGGCGCGTGGTCCGCGGACTCCAAGACCGCCGTCGCCACGATGGGCGCGGACGACTTCCGCGCGAACGAGAAGTCCGTGACCATGCCGGCGGACGACACGCTGAGCATCGAGTTCACGGGCGCCGACGGGTCCGTCGAGGTTCTCAAGGAGGGCCTGAAGGTCCTCGAGGGCGAGGTCATCGACGGCACGTTCATGTCCGCGAAGGCGCTGGACGCGTTCCTCGCCGAGCAGGTGGCGCGCGCGAAGGAGGAGGGCATCCTCTTCTCCGCCCACCTGAAGGCCACCATGATGAAGGTGTCCGACCCGGTGATCTTCGGCCACGTCGTGAAGGCCTACTTCGCGGACCTGTTCGCGCAGTACGGCGACCAGCTGGCCGCCGCGGGCCTGGACCCGAACAACGGCCTCGCCGCCATCGAGGGCGGGCTGGACAAGCTCGACGCCGAGACCGCCGAGGGCGTGCGCAAGGCCATCGCCGAGGCCTACGAGAACGGCCCGGACGTGGCGATGGTGAACTCGGACAAGGGCATCACCAACCTGCACGTGCCCTCCGACGTGATCGTGGACGCCTCCATGCCGGCCATGATCCGCACCTCGGGCCACATGTGGGACAAGGACGGCGCCGAGCGCGACACCCTCGCGGTGCTCCCGGACTCCTCCTATGCCGGCATCTACCAGGCCGTCGTCGAGGACTGCAAGGCCAACGGCGCCTTCGACCCGACCACCATGGGCACCGTGCCGAACGTCGGCCTCATGGCGCAGAAGGCCGAGGAGTACGGCTCGCACGACAAGACGTTCGTCATGGACGCAGCGGGCACCGTCGCCGTGAAGAACGCGGCCGGGGAGACCCTGATCTCCCATGAGGTCGGCGAGGGCGACATCTGGCGCGCCTGCCAGACCAAGGACGTCGCGGTGCGCGACTGGGTGAAGCTGGCCGTGACCCGCGCCCGCGCCTCCCAGACCCCCGCCGTGTTCTGGCTGGACGAGTCCCGCGCCCACGACCGCGAGCTCATCACGAAGGTCGAGGAGTACCTCAAGGACCACGACACCGAGGGCCTGGACATCCGCATCATGTCCCCGGTGGAGGCCACGAAGTTCTCCATCGAGCGCATCCGCCGCGGCGAGGACACCATCTCCGTGACCGGCAACGTGCTCCGTGACTACAACACGGACCTGTTCCCGATCCTCGAGCTGGGCACCTCCGCCAAGATGCTCTCCGTGGTCCCGCTGCTCAACGGCGGCGGCCTGTTCGAGACCGGCGCCGGCGGCTCCGCCCCGAAGCACGTGCAGCAGCTCGTCGAGGAGAACCACCTGCGCTGGGACTCCCTCGGCGAGTTCCTCGCGCTGGCCGTGTCCTTCGAGCACGAGGCGACGACGAACGGCAACGCCCGCGCCCAGGTGCTCGCCGACACGCTCGACGCCGCCACCGGCACCCTGCTGATCGAGGGCAAGTCCCCCGAGCGCAAGGCCGGGCAGCTCGACAACCGCGGCTCGCACTTCTACCTGGCCCTGTACTGGGCGCAGGAGCTGGCGAAGCAGACCGAGGACCAGGCCCTGGCCGACGCCGTGACGCCGATCGCCGAGGAGCTCGCCGCGAACGAGGAGAAGATCGTCTCCGAGCTCAACGGTGTGCAGGGCAAGCCCGTGGACATCGAGGGCTACTACGCGCCGTCCATGGACAAGGTCGTCGACGTCATGCGTCCCTCTGCCACGCTGAACGCGATCATGGACAAGCTGTCCGTCTGATCCACGGAGACCGGCGTCCCCTCAGGGGGCGGGACATCACGAGGGCCCCGGCACCGTCATGGTGCCGGGGCCCTCGTGCGCCCGGGGGTCAGGCCACGTGCCGCGCCTCGTGCTCCAGCAGCGCCCGCTTGGCGGCGGGGCCGTACAGGTACTGTCCGACCCCGCCGGAGGTCGGCACCACGCGGTGGCACGGCACGACGACGGCCACCAGGTTCGCGGCGCACGCCCCGCCGGCGGCACGCACGGCTCGCGGCGACCCGGCGCGCTGGGCCAGCTCCGTGTACGAGACGGGCGCGCCGGGCGTGATCCCCCGCAGCGCCGCCCACGCGGCCTGGCGGAAGGCGGTGCCCGGCTGCGTCACCGCAAGGGCGTCGAGCGCGGCGACGTGGCCGGCCGCATACGCCCCGAGCGCATCGGCCACGGGCTTCGCCACGCCCGCACGGGGCTCGACCGGCAGCGGGTGCATCTCGCGGTCCGCCGTCGGCGGGTCCAGCACGGCCAGTCGGTCCATCAGCGTCAGCAGGAGGCGGCCGATCGCCGCGGCGTGCGGCTCGCCGTCCTCGGGGACGGCCACCCCGGAGGCCCGCACGGTGTGGTCCTCGGGGGAGTACACGGCCACGAGGTTCAGGCCCGTGTCGGGGAGGGCGGCGGCGGTCCAGCGCAGCTCGGGGGCGAAGTCCATGCCCCCATTGTCCGTCAGCCCGGGCGCGCCCCGCTCTGGTGTGCCAGGGTGAGGGCATGACCGAGACCCACGTGTTCAAGCACCGCACCCTCCTGCGCCACCCCCGCGACGTCGTGTTCCGCTGGCTGGCCAACCCCGGGGCGCTCCAGCGCATGAACCCGCCGTTCGCCTCCGAACTCGTGCACGGGCCCACGAACGGCCTGGCGGTCGGCTCGGAGACCCGACTGCGCATCAGCCCGCCGGGCTCGCTCGGACTGCTCGCGGACACCTCCCGGGGCCTGCTGGCCGGCATGCTGCCGGACGCCGTGTCCTCCCGCATCCCGGCGGCCGCCACGCCCAAGGTGCCGTGGCACGCGCGGCACACGGCGTACGAGGAGGGCCGGATGTTCCGGGACGAGATGGTCTCGGGCCCCCTGCGCTCCTGGACGCACACGCACACCCTGGAGGACGCAGCCCCCGGCGAGGCGGACACGGCCGCCGGCACCCCGGGCACGGTGGTGCTGGACCGCATCGAGTACGTGCTGCCGGGGGAGGGGCTGCTGGGCCGTGTGCCCGGCATCGGCGGCACCGCGGCCGCATGGGCCGGCCGCGGCTTCGAGGCCGAGCTGCGCCGCCAGTTCGCCTACCGCGCGCGCGTGATGGCCGACGACCTCGCCTTCCACGCCGCACACCCCGGCCCGCTCACCGGCGGGCCCGCGCGCACTGTGGCGGTCACCGGGGCGTCCGGGCTGATCGGCGCCCAGCTGACCGCGCTGCTCATGAGCGGCGGGCACCGCGTGATCCGCCTCGTGCGCAGCCCGGAGCAGGCTGCGGCCCCGGACGCCGCCCTGTGGGACCCGGCGCGCGAGCGGGTGGACGAGTCCGCGCTCGCCCAGGTGGACGTGATCGTCAACCTCGCGGGGGAGCCGATCGCCGGCCGCTTCACGGACGCGCACAAGGAGGCCGTGCACGACTCCCGTGTGCGCGGCACGCGCACCCTCGTCGACGCGATGGGGCGCCTGCCCCGGGTCCCCGCGCTCGTGAACTGCTCGGCCATCGGCTACTACGGCGCGCACGCCGGCACCGGCCCGTTCGGCGCGGGGCTCGGGGAGGAGCTCGAGCCCGGCGACGACTTCCTCGCGGAGGTCTGCGCGGACTGGGAGGCCGAGGCCGTGCGGGCCGAGGCCTTCGGCGCCCGGGTGGCCCGCGTGCGGGTGGGCGTGGTGCTCAGCCCCGCCGGCGGCATGCTCCAGCAGGTGCTGCCGCTCTTCCTCGCCGGGCTCGGCGGCCCCATGGCCACCTCCGGCGGCGAGAGCCACGACGGGAGCCCGTGGGTCAGCTGGGTGGGGGTCGACGACGTCGCCGGGGCCTTCGCTCACGCGGTGCTCGACGACGACGTGGCCGGGCCGCTCAACGCCGTCGCCCCCGAGCCCGTCACGGCCAAGGAGTTCGCCACCGTGCTGGGCCGCGTGCTGCACCGTCCGTCCGTGCTGCCGGTGCCCGCCTTCGGGCCGCGGCTCCTGCTCGGCGCGGAGGGGGACGCGGAGACCGTCCGCGCGGACCAGAAGGTGGAGGCCGGGCGACTCGTGGACTCGGGCTATGCGATGCGGGACGACGAGCTGGAGGGCGCGCTGCGCCACGTGCTCGGGCGCTGAGTCGCCCGCCGCGGTCGCCGCGCGGTGCGGTCGCCACTCGACGGCCGCGCCGAGCCTGTCGGCCCTCAGTCCTGCAGGGCGCCCGTCTCCCGGATGAGCTGGCCCAGGGCAGTGAAGGCGTCGCGCGCCAGCGCCTCCCACAGCTTGATGGCCAGCTGCGGGGACCCCTCCTGCAGGGCGTACATCACGTGCGCGGTCAAGACCCGGGCGGTGACGTCCCCACGGGCGCGCACCGTGGAGGGCTGGCGGCCGGACTGGCCGAGCGCCATCTCGCCGAAGGTCATCCCCGGGGTGAGCACGGTCCTGCGGGTGCGCCGCCCGCCCGTGCCCTGCCCCGTGAGCTCCACGCGGCCGGACGTGATCACGTAGATGCCGCCGAAGGGCTGGCCCGCGCGGCGGATGATCTGACCGTCCGTGTACACGCGCTCGTCCATCATGGACTCGAGCAGGCCCGCGTCCTCGGCGGAGAGGTGCTGCAGCAGGGGCGCCACCGCGGCCTCCTCCTGCGAGTGGGGCAGCAGCTGCGGGGCGTGACGGACCAGCAGGCGCTGCTCGGCCCACTGGATGGCCCGGGAGCGGGAGTCGAAGAACAGGAACTCCGGGCGGTCCGGGGCGGACTCGAGGTCCCGCGCGGCCTCCTGGCGGGGATCCGGCAGGCTCACGTCCACGGACTCCTCGACGGCGGCCACCAGCTCCGCCACCATGGCCTCGTCCCGGTCCACGAGCACCACGTCCAACCCCGAGTCCAGGGCATAGGCGAACCACCGCGCCACGAGCAGGCGGGCGGAGCGGGTCACGGTGCTGACGGACCGGATGTCCACGAGCAGGGTCTCCAGCTCGTCCGGGAGGCCGCGCACCACGCGGGCGAGCGCGTCCACCTGGCTGAACCCGACGTGCCCGCCCAGCTCCAGCACGTGCACCGTGTCCCCGAACGCGTCCAGTGCGTCCTGCACCTGGGCGCTGCGCACCGCGCCGGAGGGTGCCTGGTCCACGCGGTAGTGGGCGCGGAAGGCGGCCCGGGGCGAGCCGGTGACCACGGAGGGGTGCAGCTCGAAGTCCTCCACGATGCAGCGCAGCGCGGCCATGCCGGCGGCGGACACGCGGTGCTCGTCCAGGTCAGGCGCCTGCAGGGCCAGGCCCATGTGCCCGGGCACGACCACCATGATCGTGCCGCCGCGGGTGGACGCCCAGCCGGGCTGGCCGACGTCGTACGCCCACAGGGGCTGCCGGGTGTCCATGCCGCACGAGTCCAGCACGGAGAGCACGGCGCGGACGGTCTCCTCCTCCAGCACGCGGGCCCCGGTGACGGGGTGGATGCCGCCGTGGGCCAGGGTGCCCGCCACGAGGGCGAGGTCCTCGACCTTCACGGGCACGGCGCGCAGGGTCGCGATGTCCTCGAGCAGGGGCTCCGGGTCCGTGTCCAGCACGTCCAGGGACTTCAGCAGCCACGCGGCGGCGCGCGTCTGGTGCTGGGCGCGGTTCTCCACCTTGACGGCCGTCTCCGTGACGCTGACCTCGCGGTCCAGGAGGGTGGAGAGCAGCTGGAGCAGGCGTCCGGCCCGGTCCCGCCCGCCGCGGCCCTTGACGAGGGCGGCGGTGGCCACCACGCCCGTGTTCTGCAGCGGGTTGAACGCGCGTCCCGTCTCCGCCTCCACCTCGATCCGCGAGTCGTCCTCCGGGACGGGCGTGCCGCCCACCCGCTCGGCCACGCCCGCCGCGCCGAGGTCCTCCACGGCGAGGGCGTGGAGGACGGGGGAGGCCAGGGCCGCCAGCGGCACGGCGGCCGAGGAGCCGGAGACGTAGCGGTGCCCGTCCACGAGGGTCACGGCCACGCCCAGGCCGCCCCTGCCCTCGTCGTCGCCGGGGAAGGCGGCGGTCAGGCGGTCGAGGTGGTCCTGGACGGGAGTCATCATGCGCCTCAGCCTAGTCAGTGCCCCGCGCGCCGGACAGGTCCGCGGCGGCCGCCACAATGGACGGTGATGCCCACCTCCGCCAGCCGCCCCCGCACGCCCGCGGACCCCGTCGCCTCCCGCCGGCCGGGGGCCCCGCCCGCGACGCCGCAGGGCCGGATCGCGGCCGCCCTCGATGCGCTCGGGGCCGGCCTCACGGTCACCGCGGTGCTGCCCGAGCTGGAGGCCGCCCTCGAGGCGCACGGGGCCGCCGTGGTCCACGCCCCGCCCGGCACGGGCAAGACCACCGTGGTGCCGCCCGCCGTCGCCGTCCGGCTCGCGCGGCAGGACGGCGGGCGCACCCTGGTCACGCAGCCGCGCCGGGTGGCCGTGCGCGCCGCGTGGCGGCGCCTGCACATGGCCGTCGGTTCAGACGATCCTGACGACGCAGTCGGCTACGCGGTGCGCGGCGAGTCGGTGGGCGGAGGCCGCTCGGCGGTCGAGTTCGTGACTCCGGGCCTGCTGCTGCGCCGCCTCCTGGCCGACCCGGGCCTCGACGGCGTCGGTGCCGTGATCCTGGACGAGGTCCACGAGCGCGACCTGGACACGGACGTCCTGTTCGCCCTCCTCGCCGACCTGCGGCAGCTGCGTCCCGAGCTGCTGCTCGTGGCCATGTCCGCCACGGTGGACGCCGAGTCCCTGGCCGCTCGCTGGGCCGCCGGCATGGGCGTCGACGCCGACGCCGTCCCGGTGGTGCGCACCCCGGCCGTCCTGCACCCGCTGCGCGAGGAGCACGCCCCGTTCGGCGCCCCGCGCCTCACCGCGGACGGCCGCGTCGAGCGGGCCTTCCTGGACCACGTGGCCGACGTCGCCGTCCGCTCCCACGCGGAGGCCCTCGCGGCCGACCCCACCGTGGACGCGCTCGTCTTCCTCCCCGGCGTCGCGGAGGTGGAGGCGGTGGCCGAGCGCATCACGCGGCGCGCCCCCGGCACCGAGGTGCACACCCTGCACGGCCGCCAGGAGGCCGCCGAGCAGGACGCCGCCCTCGCCGGACGCACGCGGCCGGAGGTCTCCCGCGTGGTGGTCACGACGGCGGTGGCCGAGTCCTCCCTGACCGTCCCGGGGGTCCGTCTCGTCGTCGACTCCGGGCTGGCGCGCGAGCCCCGGCGGGACCGTGGCCGCGGCATGACCGGCCTTGTCACGGTGCAGGCCTCCCGCGCGGCCGCCGGCCAGCGGGCGGGCCGCGCCGCCCGCCTCGGCCCCGGCACGGTGGTGCGCTGCCACAGTGCCGCGGCCCTCGGCGCCGCCCCCGCCGCCCCGACGCCGGCCCTGGCCGTGGTGGACCTCGCCCCCGTGGCGCTCGCGCTCGCCGCGTGGGGCGCGCCGGGCGGAGAGGGCGTGGTGCTGCCCGAGGACCCGCCCGCCGACGCGATGGCCGAGGCCCGTCGAACGCTCGCCGAGCTCGGCGCCGTGGACGGGGACGGCCGCATCACGGCGCACGGGACGGTCCTGGCCGGCCTGCCGGTGGACCCGGCGCTCGGCCACGCGCTCCTGGCCGGCGCGGACCGCGTGGGCGCGCGCGCCGCCGCCGCGGCCGTGGCCCTCCTCGCCCTCGACGTGCGCGCGCCCGGCGCCGACCTCGAGGCGCTGCTCGCCGCGCTGCGGGGTGGGGGCCACCCCGAGTCCGGCCGATGGCGGCGGGAGGCCGAGCGGCTCGAGCGGATCGTGACCCGGGGGTCGAGCGGCGGACGGGAGACGGGGCGACGCGCCGGCCGGGCCTCCGACGGGGGCGCTGACGGGGGCCGGGCCGCGCACGCGGCGGGCATCGTCGTCGCACTGAGCGCCCCGGGCCGGGTGGCGCGGCGGGTGGAGGACACGGACGCCTACCTGCTCGCCTCGGGGACGCGCGCATCCCTGCCGCGCAGCGGCGGGGGAGAGCTGCGGGGCGCGGCGTGGCTCGCCGTCGCGGAGGCCTCCCGCGCCGCCGGCGACGCCGAGGGCACCGGCGCCGTGATCCGCGCGGACGCCCCGATCACCCGGGAGATCGCCGCGGACGCCGCGGCGGCACTCCTCCGGGACGAGGCGGACGCGGCGTGGAAGGGCGGACGGCTCACGGGCCGCCGCAGGACGATGCTGGGGGCGATCCCGCTCGCGGAGGGGCCCGCGCGCGTCAACGCCGCCGCGGCCGCGGACGCCGTGCGCGCCGCCCTGGCCGCGGAGGGGCTGGCCCGCTTCGAGCCCGGGGCCGGACCAGGTGCGGGGGAGCGCCTTCGCCGCCGCGTCCACCTCCTGCACCGGGTGCTGGGCCGCCCGTGGCCGGACCTCTCCGCCGCCGCCCTCCCGGACCTCGAGCCGCTCGTGGCCGGGATCGCGGCGGAGCTCGCGGCGGGCCGCTCGGCCACCTCCGTGGACGTCGCCGGGCTGCTGCGCGGGATCCTGCCGTGGCCGGAGGCCGGGCGCCTCGACGAGCTGGCCCCCGAACGGCTGCCCATCCCCAGCGGGCGGACGGCGGCCGTGGAGTACCCGGCCACGGACGAGGAGACGGCGCCGGTGGTGGCGGCCAAGCTGCAGGAGTTCCTGGGGGCCGCGCAGAGCCCCGCCGTGGCGGACGGCCGGCTGCCCGTGGTGCTGCACCTGCTCTCCCCGGCGGGGCGGCCGCTCGCCGTCACCGCGGACCTGCCCTCCTTCTGGGCGGGGCCCTACGCCCACGTGCGCGCGGAGAACCGGGGCCGCTACCCCAAGCACCCGTGGCCTGAGGACCCCGCGACGGCGTCGCCCACGGCGAAGACGAAGCGCGCCGCCGGCGCCTGATGTGAGGTGGGCCACGCGCATCCGCGAGGAGTAGGGTGTGTGTCACATCTTCCGGAGCGAACGAGGTTTGCAGTGACGAGACAGCAGCGGGCTCGGCTCTCACGGGGGGCGACGATGGCCTCCGTGATGACCGCCGGAGCGCTCATCCTGGCCGGATGCGCGCCGGCCGAGGAGGGGGCGCCCACCCTCACCTGGTACACCAACCCGGACGACGGCGGGCAGGCGGCCATCGCGAAGCAGTGCACGGACGCGGCCGGCGGCGAGTACGCCGTCGAGACGTCCATGCTGCCCACGGACGCGGCCTCCCAGCGGGAGCAGCTGACGCGCCGGCTCGCGGCGGGCGACACCTCGATGGACATCATGTCCCTCGACCCGCCCTTCGTCCCCGAGCTCGCGGAGCCCGGCTTCCTGGCCCCCGTGCCGGAGGATCTGCAGCAGCAGGCGAGGGAGCACGCCCTCGAGGGTGCGTTGGCCGGCGCCACGTGGAAGGACGAGATCGTCACGGTCCCGTTCTGGGCCAACACGCAGCTGCTGTGGTACCGCAAGTCGGTGGCCGAGGAGGCCGGGCTGGACATGTCCCAGCCCGTCACGTGGGACCAGCTCATCGAGGTGGCCCGCGAGCAGGACAAGGAGCTGGGCGTCCAGGGCGCCCGCGGGGAGTCGATGACCGTGTGGCTCAACGCCCTCGTGGAGGGCGGTGGCGAGCACATCCTCGCCAACCCCGACGCGCCCGCGGACGAGGTGCAGACGAACTTCGGGTCCGAGGCTGGCCGCAAGGCCGCCGAGATCATCTCCACGATCGGCAAGGAGGGGCTCGGCAGCGCCGGCCTCCCCACACAGGACGAGAACGCCTCCATGCTGCTCTTCCAGGGCGAGTCCGGGTCCTTCATGGTGAACTGGCCGTTCGTGTGGCCGGCCACCCTCGCCTCCGTCAAGGAGGGCTCCCTGCCGGAGGACCTCCCCGAGGACATCGGCTGGGCCCTCTACCCCCAGACGACGCAGGCGAAGGACTCCGCCCCGCCCGTGGGCGGCATCAACCTGGGCGTGGGCGCGAAGTCCGAGCACGCGGACCTCGCGTGGAAGGCGGTCCAGTGCATCACCACCGCCGAGCACCAGGCCCAGTACTTCCGGGACAACGGCAACCCGCCGGCCGACCCTGTCGCCTACGAGGACCCCGAGGTCATCGAGAAGTACCCCATGGCGCCCACGATCCGGGAGTCCCTGGAACAGGGCGCACCGCGCCCGCAGACGCCGTACTACAACGAGGTGTCCACCGCGATCCAGCAGCGCTATGCGCCGCCGTCGAACGTGGACCCGGCCGTCACCCCGGCCGAGACCGACGCCTTCATCCAGGAAGTCCTCCGAGGGGAGCGCCTGCTGTGAGCACCGCTGTCACGTCCATCACCGCACCGGAGCAGTCGCGCCGGCCGCGCCGTCGGAAGTCCGCTCGCGCGACGTCCGAGGCCCGCCTCGGCTGGATGCTCGCCGGCCCGGCGTTCTTCGTCATGCTGTTCGTGGTGCTCTACCCGATCCTGCAGGCGCTCTACGACTCGCTGTTCACCTACCGCTTGACGGCGCCGGGGGAGCGGGAGTTCGTGGGGCTCGGCAACTACGGCGTGATCCTCTCCGACCCGGTCTTCTGGCGGGATCTCGGGATCACTCTGCTGATCACCCTGGTCACCGTGGTGGTGGAGCTGATCCTCGGCTTCCTGCTGGCCCTGGCCATGCACCACGCCATCACGAGCACCCGCGGGCTGATCCGCACCATGATCCTGGTGCCCTACGGCATCATCACCGTGGTGTCCGCCTTCGCGTGGTTCTACATGTTCTCCATCGACTCCGGCTTCATCAACCACTGGTTCGACTGGGTGCCGGGGATCAGCGCGGACCTGAACTGGTTCGCCCAGGGCTCCACGGCGCTGTCCGTGATCATGCTCTCGGAGATCTGGAAGACCACGCCGTTCATCTCCCTGCTCCTGCTGGCCGGCCTGGCCCAGGTGCCGGGCGACCTCACCGAGGCAGCCGCCGTGGACGGCGCCTCGTGGTGGCAGCGCATGCGCCTCGTGATCCTGCCGACCATGAAGGCGTCCATCATGGTGGCCGTGCTGTTCCGCGCGATGGACGCGTTCCGCATCTTCGACTCCATCTACATCATGACCAACGGCGCCTACGGCACCGAGGTCCTCTCGCTGCTGGCCTACCGCACCTCCATCGGACGGCTCGAGATCGGCATGGGCTCCGCGATCTCCGTGCTCCTGTTCCTGTGCGTGGCGCTGATGGCGTTCATCGCGATGAAGGTCTTCAAGGTGGACCTGGCCGACCGAGGAGGTTCCAAGTGAGCAGCGCCGTCCCCGTCCCGTCGGTCGAACCCGCCGACCACCCCGAGCTGACCACCGCTCCCGTCGACCGCCACACCCCCGCCCGCCGTCCAGGCGCCGCCCGCCAGAGCCTGCTGTGGTGGCTCCTCGCCGTGGTGATCGGCGTGTGGTGCCTCTTCCCGCTGTTCTCCATCTTCGCCACGAGCTTCAAGACGCCCGCGGACCTGGCGAACGGGAAGCTGCTGCCCACGCAGTGGTCCACGGTCAACTACGAGGAGATCTTCGTGGGCGGCTCCCGCGAGCTGTTCCTCACGGCGCTGCGCAACTCGATCGGCATCACGGTGATCGCCACCCTGATCGCCGTCGTCCTGGCCACGCTGTGCGCCTACGCGATCGCCCGCCTGGACTTCCCGGGCAAGAAGCTCGTGCTCACCGTGTCACTCATGGTGTCCATGTTCCCCGTGATCTCGCTCGTCACGCCCCTGTTCAACATGTGGCGCACGCTCGGGCTCTACGACACCTGGCTCGGCCTGATCATCCCCTACCTGTCCCTGACGCTGCCGATCTCCATCTGGACCCTGACCGCGTTCTTCCGGCAGATCCCGTGGGAGCTGGACCAGGCCGCTCAGGTGGACGGGGCCACGCCGCTCGAGGCCTTCCGCAAGGTGATCGTGCCGCTGGCCGCCCCCGGTGTCTTCACGACGGCGATCATCGCCTTCTTCATCGCGTGGAACGACTTCGTGTTCGGCATCTCGCTGACCTCCACCGAGGACGCACGCACGGTCCCCGCCGCGCTGGCCTTCTTCACCGGCGCCTCGCAGTTCGAGTCGCCCACGGGCGCGATCTCCGCGGCCGCCATCATCGTGACCATCCCGATCGTGATCCTGGTGCTGCTCTTCCAGCGCCAGATCGTCGCCGGTCTGACCAACGGCGCGGTCAAGGGCTGAGGCCCGCGAACGAGACCTTCCCGAAAGGACCCACCCCATGGCCTCCATCACCCTGAACCACATCGACAAGACCTACGACGACGGCTACCACGCCATCTCGGACGTGAACCTCGACATCGAGGACGGCGAGTTCGTCATCCTCGTGGGCCCCTCCGGCTCCGGCAAGTCCACGCTCCTGCGCATGATCGTGGGCCTCGAGGACATCACCGACGGTGAGCTGCTGATCGGCGGGCGCCGCGTGAACGAGGCGGCCCCCAAGGACCGCAACCTCGCGATGGTGTTCCAGAACTACGCGCTCTACCCCCACCTGACGGTGTACGAGAACATCGCGTTCCCGCTGCGCCTCGTCCGCGACGGCAAGCCCTCCGACGAGGAGATCGACCGCAAGGTGCGCGACGCCGCCCGCGTCCTCGAGCTGACAGACCACCTGGAGCGCAAGCCGGGCAACCTCTCCGGCGGCCAGCGCCAGCGCGTGGCCATGGGCCGCGCGATCGTCCGCGAGGCGGACGCGTTCCTCTTCGACGAGCCGCTCTCCAACCTGGACGCCAAGCTCCGCGGCCAGATGCGCGCGGAGATCTCCCAGCTGCAGCGTCGCCTGGCCACCACCTCCGTGTACGTGACCCATGACCAGACCGAGGCCATGACGCTCGGCGACCGCGTGGCCGTGCTCAAGAAGGGCGTGCTCCAGCAGGTCGCCAGCCCGCGCGAGCTCTACGAGCAGCCGCTGAACCTGTTCGTGGCCGGCTTCATCGGCTCGCCGTCCATGAACTTCCTGCCCGCCTCTCTGCGCTCCGAGGGCGGACGGCACGTGCTGTCCTCCCCGATCGGCGACATCCCGATCCCCGAGGCGAAGGCGCGCGCGGCCGCCGGCCGGGGCCTCGTCCTCGTGGGCCTGCGCCCTGAGTTCTTCGAGGACGCCTCCCTCGTGGACGAGGACAAGAAGGCGGCGGGCTCCGTGTTCCGGGCCTCCCTCACCCACCTCGAGTGGCTGGGCCACGAGCAGTACGGCTACATCGAGTTCCAGCCGGACCCCGAGGTCGCGGGCGTGCTCGCAGACCTCGCGAAGGACCTGGACGCGGACGAGATGCGCCCCGTCGTCGTGACCACGCTCTCCGCGGAGTCCCTGGCCCGCCCCGGGACGCCCCTGGACCTGTGGGTGGACACCTCCCGCCTGCACCTGTTCGACCCCGAGTCCGGGGAGAACCTGACCCGGGATCCGGAGGCCGGTGCGGAGCTGACCCGCCGTGCCGCGGACGAGCGCCGCCGGCAGATCGAGCTCGCCACCCAGCGGGACGCCGCACCGCGAGCCTGAGGCGTCCCTCGGAACGCGACGCGGCCCCGACTCGATCGAGTCGGGGCCGCGTCGCGTTCCGGGGGAGGTCAGGGCTGCGTGACGGTCTCCTCCCCGGGCATCTCCTCCGTCACGACCGCGGCGCGGTGGGCGGCGGCCAGCTCGAGGTACGTCGCGGCGTTGGCCTTCAGTCCCTCGCGCTCCTCGTCGGTGAGGGGGCGGCGCACCGTGGCGGGGACGCCGGCCACGAGGGAGCCCGGCGGCACCTGCGTGCCCTCCAGCACGACGGCGCCCGCCGCCACGAGGGTGCCCGCCCCGATCACGGCGCCGTTCATCACGGTGGCGGACATGCCGATGAGGCAGTCGTCGCCGACCGTGGCGCCGTGCACCACGGCGGCGTGGCCGACGGAGACGCCCGCACCGAGGGTGCAGGGGACGTGCTCGTCCGCGTGGAGGACGACGTTGTCCTGCAGGTTGGTGCGCTCGCCGACGCGGATGGGCGCGGAGTCGCCGCGAACGGAGACGCCGTAGAACGCGGAGCAGCGCTCGGCCATCTCCACGTCGCCGGTGATCGCGGCGGTGGGGGCGAGGAAGACGGTCTCGTGGATGCGGGGCGTGGCGCCCTGGACGGTGAGGATGTGTGCCATGCCACGAGCGTACGCACGCGGGGCGGCCGCCGTCAGGGGCGCGTGACGAGCCG
Organism: Micrococcus sp. 2A; assembly: GCF_039519235.1. Lineage (NCBI taxonomy): Bacteria > Bacillati > Actinomycetota > Actinomycetes > Micrococcales > Micrococcaceae > Micrococcus > Micrococcus sp. 2A. The sequence goes on from NZ_CP154351.1 coordinate 510,012, forward strand.
CCTCACGCGAACACCACCGTCCGCCTCCCGTCCACCAGCACGCGGTGCTCGGCGTGCCAGCGCACGGCCTGGACGAGCGTGGAGCCCTCCACGTCCCGGCCGCGCTCCACGAAGTCCTCCGCGGTCTGGGCGTGGGTCACGGGCTGGACGGACTGGGCGATGATCGGCCCCTCGTCGAGGTCGGCGGTGACGTAGTGGGCCGTGGCGCCGATGATCTTCACGCCGCGCTCGTGCGCCTGGTGGTAGGGCCGCGCCCCCTTGAACGAGGGCAGGAACGAGTGATGGATGTTGATGGCCATGCCCTCGAGGTCCCGGCACAGCTCGTCCGAGAGGATCTGCATGTAGCGGGCGAGGACCACGAGGTCGATGTCGTGCTCGCGGATCAGCTCGCGCAGGCGCGCCTCGGCGGCGGCCTTGGTGCAGCGGCTCGCCGGGTCCGTGGAGATCGGCACGTGCACGAAGGGCACGCCGTAGAAGGCGGCGAGGGGCTGCAGGTCGAGATGGTTCGAGACGACGACGGGCACCTCGATCGGCAGGCTGCCCGCGCGCTGCTGGAACAGCAGGTCGTTGAGCGTGTGCCCGTCCTTCGAGCACATCACGAGCGTGCGCATGCGGCGGCCCGCGTCCCACAGCCGGGCGCGCACCCCGAACTCGGCGCGCACCGGGGCCAGAGCGGCCTCGACGGCGGAGCGCGCCTCCGGCGTCGTGAACTGCACCCGCAGGAAGAAGTCGCCCGAGTCGGGGGAGCCGTACTGCTGCGACTCCGTGATGTCCGCGCCGGCGCCCAGCAGCGCCCCGGACACCGCGTGCACGATCCCCTTGCGGTCCGGGCACGCGACGGTGAGGACGAACGGGTTCTCCCCGGGCGGAGGCTCGAGCGGTGCGGCGGGGGAGGGCAGGGCGGGGTCCATGCCCCGATGCTAGCCACGCGTCGGTGCCCGTCTGCTTCATGACGGGGCCGCGCATCGTGGCCCCGGGGCGGGTCAGTGTGACACCCTGAGAGCTGGTCCGCCACACCGCCTCGCCGGTGAGGGTCGGACGGTGGCGCCGGGCTGGCCGGCCGCCCCGAGCTACCGAGGAGTCCCTCATGACGAATGCCCAGCTGTACTGGATCATCGGGGCGATCATCGTCCTGATCGCCATCGCCCTCCTGATCGCCCTGATGTCCCGCCGCGGGCGCGGTGACGACGTCGTGGAGATGCGCCATGAGGAGCCGGTCCGCCCTGCCGCCGCGCGCCCCGAGGCCACCGCGACGACGGTGCGCCCCGCCGGGGACGAGCAGTCCCGCACCCGCCTCTCCTCGCTGGACGCGACGGCCGCTCCGGCAGACGACACGGCGACCGCGTCGAAGGCCGACGGCGCCGGCGCGTCTGCCCTCCGCGCCTTCGACGCGACCGCGATCGGCGAGAAGGGCGCTGGGACGTCCGCCCCCGCGCCGTCAGCGTCCCTGAAGCCCGCGCCGTCCTTCGGCTCCACCGCCTCGCCGGCCCCGGTCGAGGCCGCCGAGACCGCCCCCGCCCCGCAGGCCGTCGATCCGCTCGCGGCCGCCGTCGAGGCGCTGCCGGACCAGACTCCCGCCGAGATCGCCGCCGAGGCCCTCGAGGACGCGGCGCCCGCCGCCGAGACCTCCGCGGTGACGAAGCCCGCGGCCGCCGCCCCGGCCACCGTCGCGCTGCCCGTGACCGAGCGCACCGACTCCGCGTCCTCGACGTCCGAGGGCACCCTCGGCCTCGGCGCGGCGGGCGTGGCCGGCGGCACCGGCGTCGTGGTGGACGAGAACCAGGGCGGCGTGGACCTGCCCGAGCCGGCAAAGCCCGCCGAGCCCGTCGTGAAGGCCGAGCCGGCGCAGCCCGCCGTCGCGGTGAAGCCCGCCCCGGCCGTGAAGTCTGCTGAGACCGCCGCTGCGGACGAGACCATCGCCCCCGCCGTCACGGCCGAGCACGACGCCGAGGACGCCCCGGCCGAGGCGATGGTCCCGCCGGTCCTGGCGCCGGCCGTCGACCCCGCGCCGACGTCCTCCAGCCAGACGCCCGTCACCCCCGTGGCCGGGCAGGTCCTGCGGGACGAGAAGCAGGGCTCGGCCGCGGGGATCTCCGCCGCCGGTGCCGCCGCGGCCTCCGTGAGCGCCGGCGTCGCCGGAGGGACCGGCGTGACCGTGGACGACCAGGTGGCACCGGCTGCCGCCGCCACGACCACGACCGCAGCCGCGACCACGCCCCGCGCGTCCGCCCAGGCCCCCGGCCTGATCGGCACCGCGGAGTCGCACCCGACCACGCCCATCCCCGCGGCGGAGGCCCCGGCCGCTCCGCGCGGTCCCGTCGTGGACGGCACCCCCGGTGTCCCCGGCCGCGTGGCCTTCACCGCCCCGGACCGCCACGACGAGGTCGTCGCCGTCTCCCCGGACGAGGCCGCGCACGAGTCCGGCATCCTCGGCAGGGCCGCCGAGACCCTCAAGGAGAAGGCGGCCCCGCTCGCCGAGAAGGCCGCCCCGCTGAAGGACAAGGCCGCCCCCCTCATCGAGAAGGCGGTCCACACCGCCGCCCCGATCGTGGAGAAGGCCGTGGACTCCGCCGTGCCGCTGGCCAAGAAGGCCGCCTCCACCCTCAAGGACAAGCTGGCCCAGGCGCAGCAGCGCCGCTGGGGCAAGCGCTGACCCCGGGGCCGGCGTGCCGGCCCACCCCTGAGGCGACCCCCGCCACCGGTCACGGTGGCGGGGGTCGCCTCGTCGGGGCGCGTCCGGCCGAGGGCGTCCGGCACCGCCGCGCCTCCGCACGCGTCCGGAGGAGGCGGAGCCGCGCGGTGTCCGCCGGATCACTAGGATGGGCGGCACCGGCCCGTTCCGGTGCCCGCTGCCCCCAGTCGAAGGGAAATCCCGTGACGCAGTCGCCCGACATCAACACCCAGCCCCTCTCCGAGGTGGATCCGGAGATCGCCGCGGCCCTCGCGGACGAGCTCGGCCGCCAGCGGGGCACCCTCGAGATGATCGCCTCGGAGAACTTCGTCCCGCGCGCCATCCTGCAGACCCAGGGCTCCGTGCTGACCAACAAGTACGCCGAGGGCTACCCGGGGCGCCGCTACTACGGCGGCTGCGAGTTCGTGGACGTCGCCGAGAACCTGGCCATCCAGCGCGCGAAGGAGCTGTTCGGCGCCGAGCACGCCAACGTGCAGCCGCATGCCGGCGCGCAGGCCAACGTGGCCGTGATGACCGCGCTGCTGGACCACGGGGAAACCATGATGGGCCTGTCCCTCGCCCATGGCGGCCACCTCACCCACGGCATGAAGATCAACTTCTCCGGCAAGAACTACAAGATCGCCGCGTACGAGGTGGAGCCGGACACCTACCGGATCGACATGGACACGGTGCGCGAGGCCGCGAAGGCCGCGCAGCCGAAGGTGATCGTCGCCGGCTGGTCCGCCTATCCGCGTCAGCTGGACTTCGCGGCGTTCCGCGAGATCGCCGACGAGGTCGGCGCCAAGCTCTGGGTGGACATGGCCCACTTCGCGGGCCTCGTGGCCGCCGGCCTGCACCCGAACCCGGTCCCGCATGCCGATGTCGTCACCTCGACGGTGCACAAGACCCTCGCCGGCCCGCGCTCCGGCTTCATCCTCGCCAAGGAGGAGCTCAAGAAGAAGATCGACTCCGCCGTGTTCCCCGGCCAGCAGGGCGGGCCGCTCATGCACGCGATCGCCGGCAAGGCCGTGGCGTTCAAGATCGCCGGCTCGGCGGACTTCAAGGAGAAGCAGGAGCGCACCCTGCAGGGCGCCCAGATCCTCGCCGAGCGACTCACCGCCCCGGACATGGCGGAGCTGGGCATCTCCGTGCTCACCGGCGGCACGGACGTCCACCTCGTGCTCGTGGACCTGCGCGAGTCCCAGCTGGACGGCAAGCAGGGCGAGGACATCCTGCACGAGGTCGGCATCACCGTGAACCGCAACTCCGTGCCGTGGGACCCGCGCCCGCCGATGACCACCTCGGGCCTGCGCATCGGCACCCCGGCCCTGGCCTCCCGCGGGTTCGGCGAGGCCGAGTTCCGGGAGGTCGCCGAGATCATCGCGGCCGCCCTCACGCCGAGCCCGGACGTGGAGGCGCTGCGCGCCCGCGTGGTGAAGCTGACCGAGGACTTCCCGCTGTACGAGGGCCTCGAGTCCTGGTGACATCGGCCACGGGCCGCTGACATGCGCCGCGGGGCGGTCTCCGGATGCGAGAGACTGTTCCGCGGCGATGTGCATTTCGACGAAGGGGAGCGTGCGATGACCGCGAAGGTGCTGGACGGCAAGGCGACGGCGGCCGCCATCAAGCAGGAGCTGCGCGGGCGCGTGCAGGCCCTCGCCGAGCGAGGGATCACCCCGGGGCTCGGCACGCTGCTCGTGGGGGAGGACGCCGGCTCGCAGAAGTACGTGGCCGGCAAGCACCGCGACTGCGCCGAGGTGGGCATCGAGTCCATCCAGAAGGAGCTGCCGGCGGACGCCACCGAGGAGCAGATCCTCGAGGTCGTGCGGGAGCTGAACGAGGACCCGGCCTGCACCGGGTACATCGTCCAGCTGCCCCTGCCGAAGCACGTGGACACGCAGAAGGTCCTCGAGGCCATCGACCCGGACAAAGACGCCGACGGCCTGCACCCCATGAACCTCGGGCGCCTCGTGGCCTCCGTGGGCGGGGAGCTGGACTCGCCGCTGCCGTGCACCCCCGCCGGGTGCGTCGAGCTGCTGAAGCACCACGGCGTGGAGCTCGCGGGCAAGCACGTCCTCGTGATCGGCCGCGGCGTGACCATCGGCCGTCCCGCGGGACTGGTGCTCACGCGCCGCGAGGTCAACGCCACCGTGACGCTGGCCCACACGGGCACCACGAACCTGGACGAGCTGCTGGCGCAGGCCGACGTCGTGATCGCCGCCGCCGGCTCCGCGCACATGGTGAAGCCCGAGCAGGTGAAGGACGGCGTGATCGTCCTGGACGTGGGCGTCTCCCGCGTGACCGGCGAGGACGGGAGGAGCCGCGTGCTCGGCGACGTCGACCCGGCCGTGAAGGAGAAGGCGTCCTGGATGGCGCCGAACCCGGGCGGCGTCGGTCCGATGACCCGCGTCATGCTCCTGGCCAACGTGGTGGAGGCGGCCTCGCGTAGGATCCCTCCCTGTGATCCACACCACTCCCTCCGCTGACGCGCCCGAGACCGCCGGGCGCCCCGCCCTCACGCCCGAAACCGCCGCCCCCGTCATCCGCGCGCGCGGCCTGCGCAAGCAGTACGGCGAGTTCCATGCCGTGAAGGGCATCGACCTGGACGTGCGCCCCGGGGAGTGCTTCGGCCTGCTCGGCCCCAACGGCGCGGGCAAGTCCACCACCATGCGCATGCTCGCCGGCACGTCGCAGCGCACGGCGGGCGAGCTGAGCATCATGGGCATCGACCCGGAGGACGACGGCCCCGCCGTCCGTGCGCACCTGGGCGTGGTGCCCCAGCAGGACAACCTCGACGAGGAGCTCACGGCGCGGGAGAACATCCTCATCTACGGCCGCTACTTCGGCCTGCCGTACTCCTACCTCAAGCCCAAGGCGCAGGAGCTGCTCGAGTTCGCCCAGCTCACCGAGAAGGCCGACGCCAAGGTCGCCGACCTCTCCGGCGGCATGAAGCGCCGCCTCGTGATCGCCCGGGCGCTCGTCAACGAGCCGGCCCTGTTCCTCCTGGACGAGCCCACCACGGGCCTGGACCCCCAGGCCCGCCACACCCTGTGGGACCGCCTCTACCGGCTCAAGGAGCGTGGCACCACCCTCCTGCTCACCACGCACTACATGGACGAGGCGGAGCAGCTGTGCGACCGGCTCGTGGTGGTGGACGCGGGCGAGATCATGGCCGCCGGCACGCCCGCGGAGCTCATCCGCGAGCACGCCTCCCGCGAGGTCCTGGAGGCCCGCTTCGGCACGGACCGCAACGAGGCCGCCGCCCGCACCCTGCAAGCCCATGTGGGCGACGGCGTCGTGCACCGCGTGGAGGTCCTGCCCGACCGCGTCCTCCTCTACGCCGAGCGCGCGGACGACCTCCAGCACGCGCTCCAGCGACTCGTCGACGACGGTGCCGTGCCCGCCCCCGCCACCACCCTCACCCGCCGCGCGAGCCTCGAGGACGTGTTCCTCATCCTCACCGGCCGCACCCTGGTGGACTGAGCCGTGGCCGCCTCCGCCTCCACCCCGCCCGCCCCGGACTCGCCCCCGACGACGGCGCCCGCCGCCGCCCCGACGACCGCCGGCCCCCTGCGGCCCCCGATCTCCGCGGCCGAGAGCGCCGAGCGCGTGCGGGCCCGTGGCGTGCTCTTCTACGCCGAGCACACGTTGCGGACCATGCGCCGCTACGGGGCGGTCCTGATCGTCGGCGCGCTCGGCGAGCCGCTCCTCTACCTGCTCGCCATGGGCCTCGGGCTCGCCCAGCTCATGGGCGGTGGCGCCCCGCAGGAGGCCCTCGGCGGCGTCTCCTACGTCGCGTTCATCGCCCCCGCGCTGCTGGCCTCGGGCGCCCTGATGACGGCCTCCGTGGAGTTCTCCTACCCCGTCATGGGCGGGTTCCAGTGGCACAGGACGTACTACGCCGCGCAGGCCACCCCGCTGTCCCCGGCGCAGATCGCGCTCGGGCACCTCGCGGCCGTGAGCCTGCGGTTCCTCTTCCAGGCGGCCGTGTTCTTCGCGGTCATGCTGGCCTTCGGCGTGGTCTCGAGCCCGTGGGGCTGGCTGCAGGTGCTCACGGCCACGCTCGGCGGCCTGGCCGTGGGCGCGCCGATCATGGCGTTCGCGGCGTCCCTCACGGAGGACAAGGGCCAGTTCGCCACCCTGCAGCGCCTCGTGATCATGCCGCTGTTCCTCTTCTCGGCCACGTTCTACCCGCTCGACGCCCTGCCCGTGTGGCTGCGGTGGATCGGCTGGATCTCCCCGCAGTGGCACGCCGCCCAGCTCGGCCGCGTGCTCTCCTACGGCATGGCCGAGCCCGCCTGGCTCACGGCCGTGCACCTGCTCGTCCTGCTCGCCCTCGCCGGCATCGGCACGTGGCTCGCCGTCCGCGTCTACACGCGCCGGCTCGGCTGGAGGCGGGGTGCCCCGGATCGCGACGCCGTCGCCGTGCCCCGCACGCGCACCGCCTCCCGCCTCGGGGGGAGGCCAAGCCCCGCCGAGGCGGCGTCGGCCGCCCGGCCCGGCGCGTCGTCGTCCGCGGCGGTGGGGTCGGCCGCGGACGCCGTGCCGCCCATGCCGCCCATCACGGTGCGCCGCGGCCCGCTGTCCGGCATGTACTCGGGGAACGTGCGGGCCGTCATGGAGCGGGCCCTCCTCTCCCTGAAGTCCAACAACTGGGTGGTGTTCTTCTCCGGCTTCTTCGAGCCGGTGCTGTACCTGGCCTCGATGGGCATCGGCCTGGGCACGCTCGTCGGCGACGTCACGGGTCCCGACGGCACGCCCGTCCCGTACGGCATGTTCATCGCCCCGGCGCTGCTGGCGGTCTCCGCGATGAACGGCGCGATCTACGACTCCACGTGGAACGTGTTCTTCAAGCTGCGCTACGCCAAGACGTACCAGACCATGCTCGCCACCCGGCTGGGGCCGCTGGACGTGGCCGTCGGCGAGATCGCCATGGCCCTGCTGCGCGGGCTCATCTACGCGGTCGGGTTCCTGATCGTCATGACGGTCGCCGGCCTGGTCACGTCGTGGACGGCCGTGCTCATGATCCCGGGCGCGCTGCTGGTGGCGCTCGGCTTCGCCTCCCTGGGCATGGCGGTCACCAGCTTCATGAAGACGTTCCAGCACATGGACTGGATCCAGATCGTCCTCATGCCGATGTTCCTCTTCTCCGCCACGTTCTTCCCGCTCAGCGTGTATCCGCCGGCCATCCAGGGGGTCATCCAGGTGTTCCCGCTGTGGCACGCCGTGGAGATGATGCGCGCGCTCGCGGTGGGTGTGATGACGTGGGGCACGCTCGGGCACGTCGCCTACTTCGTGGCGATGGCCGCCGTGGGCGTGTGGCTCACCTCGCGGCGGCTGGGCGCGCTGTTCCTGCGCTGAGGGTGCCCGGCCCGGTGCCGCGCGTCGGTGGTGCCGCTCAGGCCGCGCGGGCCCGGGACCGACGGCGGCGCAGCAGGTCCGCGCCCGCGGAGACCAGCACGAGGGCCCAGCTGCCGGCCACCACCGCCAGCGCGCTGCCGCCCGCCACGCCGTACTCGTGGGCGGTGGGGGCGTGGCCCGTGCCCGCGAGGGCGGAGAAGTACACGCCGGTGACCATGGCCAGGCCGATCGAGGTGCCCACGCGCTGCGCGGTCTGGGCGACGCCGCCGGCCGACCCCGCCTCCTCGGGGAGGACGTCGTCCATCATGAGCACCTGGGCGCTCGTCATGATGAGCGCCTGGGACGCGCCCTGCGGGATGAGCAGCGCGGCGAGCGTCCAGAGGGGCCACGCGCCGTCGGCCACGCGGACGAAGGCGAGCATGAGGGCGAGCATGGAGGCCACGCCCAGGGCCGCGCCCGTGAACACGAACCACGGGCCGAACCGGTGCACCTGCGAGCCGATCCACGTGGAGGACGCCGTCACCAGGAGGGCGGAGGCCAGGGTGATCATGCCCGCCGCGAGGGCGGAGTGCCCCAGGCCCTGCTGCACGAACACCGCGATGACGGCGAACGCGCCCGGCATAGTGCCCATGTAGACGGAGGTGTGCAGGGTGGCGAACGTGAACGAGGGGCGCCGCAGCAGGGCCGGGTCCACCATGGGGTGGACCCCCGTGTGCGGGGCGGCGGCCCGCACCCGCTTCTCCCACAGCCACCACGCGGTGAGCAGGGCGGCCGCCACGGCCAGCAGCCACCAGGTGCCCGGCAGGATGAACGGGAGCATGAGGGACACGGTGGCCGCCCCCAGCAGCACGACGCCGACGGGATCCAGGGCGCGCAGCCCGCGCGGGACGACGGCGGCGGTCCGCGTCGGCGGGTGCAGCCACAGCACGCCCAGGAGCAGGGCCAGCAGCCCGATCGGGGCGTTGACGAGGAACGACGCGCGCCACCCCGCCTCCGGACCGAGCAGCCCCATGAGCAGCCCGCCCAGGAGCGGCCCCACCGCCACGCCCAGGCCGATCACGGTGCCGAACATCCCGTAGGCCGTGCCGCGCGCCCGCCCGGAGAAGGTGGACTGGATGACCCCGATGATCTGCGGGTTGAACAGTCCCGCGCCGATGCCCATCAGGAGCCGGGCACCGTTGAGCACCAGGGGGCTCCAGGCCAGGCCCGCGAGCAGCGAGCCGAGGACGTACACCGCGATCCCGGCGAGGAACAGCGGCTTGCGGCCCCACAGGTCGCCGGCCCGTCCGGCCGCCACGAGGACGACGCCGAACGTGAGGGTGTAGCCCGAGAGCACCCACTGGAGGTCCGCGCTGCTCGCCCCCAGGCCCGCCTCGATCGCGGGCAGGGCCACGTTCACCACGGACACGCTCATGAGCGACAGGAACAGCGGCATCAGGAGGATCGCGAGCACGCGCCGCTGCTCCGGGGTGAAGTGGGCGTCTGCGGGGCCGGGCGCGGCCGCGGGAGAGGAGGTGGGGGTCACCGCCCAAGGATAGGGCCCGTGCGCCGCTCGATTCGGAGCGCGGCGCCCGCGTGCGGGATGATGGTGGCCAGCCTCGTCCGCCTCCCGTCAGGATCCCCATGTCCAGCAGCCTGCCCACCGGTTCCGCCGCTCCCAGCCGTCGCGCCCGCGCCTCCCGCGCGGGACTGCCCATCGGCTCCACCGCCTTCACGGTGATGATCATCGTGCTCCTGGTGGCCATCGTCTTCGCGGCCAACGCGAACGACGTCATCGGCTGGCTCGTGGTGGCCATCGCCGCGGGGTGGCTGGTCTTCGCGGTGATCGTGTTCCTGCAGCTGCGCGCGGGCGTGCGCTCGGCGGCGGCCACGGTGGACCGCACCGTGTCCACGGTGCGCGCCGACGTCGCCGCCCTCGGCAAGCCCATGGTGCGCGGCGAGACCGTGGAGCCCGTGGTCGACCCGATGCGGGACACCAAGCTGGACCACTCCTTCAAGATCGTCCAGGTGCAGGCCCGCGTGGTGAAGGAGCAGCTCGCCGCGGAGGGCGGCATGGACCGCGAGATGGTGGACCGCGCCCTCGAGACCATCCACATCACCTCCGCCAACGCGCGGGACATGCTGACGGACGACGGGGCCGCGCGATGAGCGAGTCGACGCCGGCCGAGCCCGTCGTGCACGCGAACGCGGGCGCCCCCAAGGCCGACGGCGCGGTGCGCATCGCCACCGTGAACGTCAACGGCATCCGCGCCTCCCACCGCAAGGGCATGGTCCAGTGGTTCGCCGGCCGCGGCGTGGACGTGCTGACGCTGCAGGAGGTCCGCGCACCCCGCGCGATCACGGAGAAGCTCGTCCCCGAGATCGTGGGCGGCGAGTGGACCGAGGTCCACGTCGCGGACCACGAGGCCGCCGCGAAGGGCCGCGCCGGCGTCGCGATCGCTTCGCGCTTCCCCATCGAGGACGTGCGCGCGGGCATCAGGGACGAACGCGGGTGCTTCGACGACGCCGGCCGCTGGCTCGAGGCGGACCTGCGCCTGCCGGACGGCTCGCTCCTGACCGTGGTCTCCGCCTACGTGCACTCGGGCGAGGCCGGCACCCCCAAGCAGGACGACAAGTACCTCTTCCTCGGCGAGATGTCCCGCCGCCTGGCCGAGCTCTCCGCCGCCGGCCACCCGGCCCTCGTGACGGGCGACCTCAACGTGGGCCACACCGAGCGGGACATCAAGAACTGGAAGGGCAACCTGACGAAGGCCGGCTTCCTCCCCGAGGAGCGCGCCTACTTCGACCGCTTCTTCGGCGAGCTCGGCTGGGTGGACGTGCACCGCGCCCTCGCCGGGGACGTGCCCGGCCCCTACACGTGGTGGTCCATGCGCGGGAAGGCGTTCGACACGGACGCGGGCTGGCGCATCGACTACCACATGGCCACCCCGGACCTCGCCGAGAGGGCGAGCGGCGCCGTCGTGGACCGTGCCCCCAGCTGGGCCACCCGCTTCTCCGACCACGCCCCGCTCGTGGTCGACTACCAGCACTGACCCCCACCGACGCGAAGCATCGAGGCATGCCGTGAACACCCCCCAGAAGAAGAACACCGTGCAGGACGTCCTGGCCACCGACGTCTCCGCCACCGCCCACCTCACCGGCGCCTCCACGCGCCACCGCGTGCTCTCCGGCATGCAGCCCTCCGCGGACTCCCTGCACCTGGGCAACTACCTCGGTGCGCTCGTGAACTGGGTGAGGACGCAGGACGACTTCGACGCCTACTTCTTCATCCCCGACCTGCACGCCATCACGGTGCCGCAGGACCCGGACGCCCTGGCCCAGCGCACCCGCGTGGCGGCCGCCCAGTTCATCGCCGGCGGGATCGACCCCGAGCGCTCCACGCTGTTCGTGCAGTCCCAGGTCCCCGAGCACGCGCAGCTCGCGTGGATCCTCACGTGCATGACCGGCATGGGCGAGGCCATGCGGATGACCCAGTTCAAGGACAAGTCCGCCAAGCAGGGCGCCGACGCCGCCGGCGTGGGCCTGCTGGCCTACCCCATGCTCATGGCCGCGGACATCCTGCTCTACCAGCCGCACGGCGTGCCCGTGGGCGACGACCAGCGCCAGCACGTGGAGCTCACCCGCGTCCTCGCGCAGCGCTTCAACCACCACCACGGCGAGACGTTCGTGGTGCCCACGGGCTTCTACCCGGAGACCGGCGCGCGCATCTACGACCTGCAGAACCCGACCGCGAAGATGTCCAAGTCCGCGGAATCCCCGAACGGACTGATCAACATCCTCGACGAGCCGAAGGTGATCGCCAAGCGCATCAGGTCCGCCGTGACCGACGACGGCACGGAGGTCCGCTTCGACCGCGACGCCAAGCCCGGCGTCTCCAACCTGCTGACCATCCTCTCGGCCGTCACGGACACCCCGATCGCCCAGCTCGAGGAGCGCTACGTCGGGAAGATGTACGGCCACCTCAAGGTGGACGTGGCGGACGCCGTCGTCGAGCGCCTGAGCCCGATCCGGGAGCGCGCCACCGAGCTGCTCGCCGACCCCGCCGAGCTGGACCGGATCCTCGCCGTGGGCGCGGCCAAGGCCCGCGAGGTGGCCACCCCGGTGCTCCAGGACGTGTACGGCCGGCTCGGCTTCCTTCCTCCGCTCGGCTGAGGCCGCTCCTCCCTTCGTCGCGGCAGGATCATCCCCGCGGGGGAGGCGCCCGCCCCGGGCCCTGTGTCACGCTGGGGCCGGCGCCCGCGACGGGCGGGCGCCGCCTGCCCCGTGCACGGGACGCGGGCCTCAGCGCAGAGGGAGAGCACGTGAGCCACACCGTCCACACGACCGCGGGGGCACGCCCCCCGGGTGATGCGATGCCGTTCGGCGGGGTCGAGCCGATCCTGGAGACCGAGAACCTGGTGAAGGTCTACGGTCGCGGCGAGTCCCGCTTCGACGCGCTCAAGGGCGTCACCCTCCAGCTGCGCGCGGGGGAGTCCGTGGCCGTCGTGGGCAAGTCCGGCTCGGGCAAGTCCACCCTGATGCACCTGCTCGCGCTGCTGGACCGCCCGACCTCCGGCGTCGTCGCGATGGACGGCCGGCCGGTCTCGGGCGTGAGCCCTGCCGAGGTGTCCCGCCTGCGCAACGCGACCTTCGGGTTCGTGTTCCAGCAGTTCTTCCTCAACGGGAACCAGAGCGTGCTGGAGAACGTGGTGCTGCCGCTCAAGATCGCGGGCGTGCCCCGCCGCGAGCGCCGGGAGCGCGGCATGGACGTGCTCGCCCAGCTCGGGATGGCGGACAAGGCCGGCAACCGGGCCACCGACCTCTCGGGCGGCCAGAAGCAGCGCGTGTGCATCGCCCGCGCCCTGGTCAACCGCCCCACGGTGCTCTTCGCGGACGAGCCCACGGGCAACCTGGACTCGGCCACCTCGCGGTCCGTGGAGGACATCCTCTTCGGCCTCCAGCGGGAGCAGGGCATCACCCTCGTGGTGGTCACGCACGACGACGACCTCGCGGCACGCTGCGACCGTCGGCTCGTGATGCAGGACGGGATGATCGTGGACGAGGAGTCGGGGGCGCGCGCATGAGGACCACGGACCTGGTGGGCACCGCGCTCGCCAACACGATGCGCTCCAAGCTGCGCACCTTCCTGACCGTGATCGCGATCGTGATCGGCGCGTTCACCCTCACCCTGACCACGGGCCTCGGCGCCGGAATCAACAAGTACGTGGACAACATGGTGGAGGGCTTCGGCGCCCCGGACGAGATGACCGTGACCAAGCAGGCGGACATGGGCAGCGGGTTCTCCATGGGCGGGGCGCCCTCCGAGTACGACCCCGAGGGGGCCTCCTCCGGGGAGATCTTCGGCATGCCCCTGCTCACGGGGAAGGACCTCGAGACGATCCGGGACGCCGAGCACGTGACGGCCGTGGAGACCGCCCGCCTCGTGGAGCCGGAGTTCATCGAGGGCGCGGACGGCCGCCAGTGGGCCGTGCCCTTCATGGGAGCCTCGTTCGAGATCGGCACGCTCTCCATGGCCGCCGGGCGCGAGCCCGCCGAGGACGCGGCCGAGGTCACGGTGCCGACGGACTGGGTCGAGGCGCTGGGCGGCACGGAGCCTGAGGACGTCCTCGGGCAGACGGTGACCCTGGTGGCCGCGGATCCGCTGGGCGAGCAGAGCGCGATGGAGGCGGAGGTGGTCGGCGTGACCGAGGCCGTCGCCTCGGGCTCGGGTGCCGGGCCGGTGCCCTCCCGCGCCGTCGAGGACCGCCTGCACGAGATCCAGACCGCGGGGCTGCCCGAGGAGCAGCGCGACACCTACTTCTCCGCCACGGTGACGGTGGAGGGCATGCCCGAGAACGAGGCGGCCGTGCAGGCGGCCCTCGCGGAGCAGGGCTACTCCGCCCAGACCCTCGAGGACCAGCTCGGCGTGATCCGAGGGATCATCGACGCGGTGACGTGGGTGCTCAACGGCTTCGCCCTGATCGCCCTGCTGGCGGCCAGCTTCGGCATCATCAACACCCTCCTCATGGCGGTGCAGGAGCGCACCCGGGAGATCGGCCTCATGAAGGCCCTCGGCATGACGGGCGGCCGGATCTTCGGGCTCTTCACCCTGGAGGCCGTGATGATCGGCCTGCTGGGGTCGCTGATCGGCATCGGGCTGGGCGTGGCCGTGGGCCTGACCGCGAACGCGCTGCTCACGCAGGGCGCCCTGAGCGGGGTCACCGGCTTGGTGCTGTACGCCGTCGAGCCGCTCTCCCTGCTGCTGATCGCCCTGCTGATCCTGGCGATCGCGTTCCTGGCCGGCACCCTTCCCGCCGCCCGGGCCGCCCGCAAGGACCCCATCGAGGCACTGCGCTACGAGTGAGCGGCCCCGCCCACGCCTGAGTCCACCATCCCCTGAGAGGAACCGACATGACGACCACCCCTCCCCAGAACCCGAGCCCCTACGGTGAGCCCGACCCGATCGACCGGCCCCAGTACTCCACTCCGGGCCAGTACCCCGCCGCAGGCCAGTACCCCGCGCCCAGCCAGGACCCCGCACCGGGCACGGCCCCCGGCACGCGGTACGGCACCCAGCCGTACGCACCGATGGGCCAGGGCGGTGTCCTCCCCGAGCCCCGCCGGCACCGCACCCTGCTGACGCTCACCCTGGCGTCCGCGGCGCTGTGGCTGCTCGCGAACGTCCCCCCGCTCTTCGGACTCGACGACATGATGCGCGTGGTCCGCGAGTCCGTCTCGGCCGAGGGCGGCGTTCCGCCGGAGGACGTCGACAGGATCGAGGCCTTCTTCCGGGCCTCGTTCCTCGGCGGCGTCGTGGTGACCCTGCTGATCGGCCTCGCCGTATACGCCCTCGTGTACTTCGGCCTTCGGGCCGTGAAGAACTGGGCGCGGATCGTGGGCATCGTCGCCGCGATCCTGGGCACGCTCGGCGCCCTCACCGGACTCCTCAGCTTCACCACGTTCCCCGGCCTCGCGGGCGTGATCGCGTCCCTGGCCAGCCTCGGCCTCCTGGTCGTGAACATCCTGTGGCTGGTGAACGCGCTCAGTGGCGAGGAGGCCGCCTACACCCGGCAGGGCCGCCCCGCCGGCGCCTGACCTCGGCGCTCGACCGTCGCGGACCCTCCACCCTCGCCCGCGCGTTCCGTGAGCGCATCCGGCTCCGCCGCGACGCACGGTGCTCAGCGGACCCCGGCCGACCGGAACGACTCCCGCACCGGAGGGGGAATCCTTGAACAGTCCCCCTCCTGTGCGGGAGTCGTCGCATCCGGGGGAGGATGGGGACATGCACGCGCACCCCACTGACTCCTCGTCCGCGGGCGCCGACCCGGCACCCGAGACGTCCCTCGACGCCGCCGCCGTCCACGACCGCGTGGTCCGCCGCCCGATCCGTCGCCTTCAATTCCTGACGCTCGTGACGGGGGTGCTCAGCGCCGCCGCCACGGCGGGCGTGCTCGCCCTCCAGTCGGTCTCGGGCTACGCCCGCGCGGTGCTCGAGGCGCGTTCGTGGGGTGCGGTGGCGGTGACGGACGCCGACGTCGCCTCCTTCCTCACCCCGCCGGGGCTGCTGCCGGCCGCCGTCGTGGGGATCCTGGCGGTCACCGCGCTCCTGGTGTGGGGCGCGGCCCGCCTGATCGGCGCCACCCGCTGGGTCGGCACGGTGCTCGTGGGGATCGGCCTGCTCACCGCGGCCTTCTGGATGGTCGACGGCGGCCGCATGGCCGCCGCCGGAGGGGCGGGGCCTCTCGTGCTCGCGTCGGTGGTGGCCATGCTCATCGCGTGCGCGGCGTGGCTGTTCATCACGCATCTGCGCTCCACCCGCGACGCCTTCGACGGCTGAGCCGCGACCCCGTGGACGCAGAACGGCGGCCCGTCTCCCCGCGTGGGAAGACGGGCCGCCGTCGTGGTCGCGAGGCCCGGGAGCCCGGGCCTCAGTCGATCAGAAGGAGCGCGCCAGGATGGCGTTCTTCACCTCGGCGATCGCCTGGGTCACCTGGATGCCGCGCGGGCACGCGTCGGTGCAGTTGAAGGTCGTGCGGCAGCGCCACACGCCCTCCTTGTCGTTGAGGATCTCCAGGCGCATGTCGCCGGCGTCGTCGCGCGAGTCGAAGATGAACCGGTGCGCGTTCACGATGGCGGCCGGGCCGAAGTACTGGCCGTCCGTCCAGAACACGGGGCAGGACGAGGTGCACGCGGCGCACAGGATGCACTTGGTGGTGTCGTCGTAGATCGCCCGGTCGGCCTGGGACTGGTAGCGCTCCTGGGTGGGCTCGTGGCCCTTGGCCACGAGGAACGGCATGACCTCGCGGTAGGACTGGAAGAACGGCTCCATGTCCACGATCAGGTCCTTCTCCACCGGCAGGCCCTTGATGGGCTCCACCAGGATGGGCTTGGACAGGTCGAGGTCCTTCAGCAGGGTCTTGCAGGCCAGGCGGTTGCGGCCGTTGATGCGCATGGCATCGGAGCCGCACACGCCGTGGGCGCAGGAGCGACGGAAGGACAGCGTGCCGTCCAGGTCCCACTTCACCTTGTGCAGGGCGTCCAGCACGCGGTCGGTGCCGTACATGGTCAGGCGCCACTCGTCCCAGTAGGACTCCTCGGAGGTGTCCGGCAGGAAGCGGCGGACCTTCAGGACGATGTCGAACGACTCGATCTCGCCGACGCCGCCCGAGGTCTTCTGCTCGGTCGGCTCGGCGACCTCGACGGTCTGCTCGGCCACGGGGGTCTCGGTCTCGTGTGCTGCGTGGCTCATCAGTACTTACGCTCCATCGGCTGGTAACGGGTCACGACGACGGGCTTCGTCTCGAAGCGGATGCCCTTGACGCCCTCCATCTCCGCGGTCTCGTCACGGTAGATCATGGTGTGCGCCATGAAGTTGGCGTCGTCGCGGTCGGGGTAGTCCTCGCGGTAGTGGCCGCCGCGGGACTCTTTGCGGCCCAGGGCCGCGAGGGTCATGGCCTCGGCGATGTCGAGCAGGTAGCCGAGCTCCATGCCCTCGAGCAGGTCGAGGTTGAAGCGCTGGCCCTTGTCCTGCACCGACACGTTCTCGTAGCGGCCGCGCAGCTCCTCGATCTTGGCCAGGGCGCGGCGGATGGAGTCCTCGTCGCGGAACACCTGCATGTCCGCGTCCATGGACTCCTGCAGCTCGGCGCGGATGTCCGCGACGCGCTCGCTGCCCGTGGCCGAGCGCAGGCTCTCGATGTGCTGGCGGGTCGGTGCCTCGCCGTTCTCCGGGAGCTCCACCCAGTCGGCGGTCGCCGCGTACTCGGCGGCGAAGATGCCGGCACGGCGGCCGAAGACGTTGATGTCCAGCAGCGAGTTGGTGCCCAGGCGGTTGGAGCCGTGCACGGACACGCAGGCCACCTCGCCGGCGGCGTACAGGCCCGGCACCACGGTGTCGTTGTCCTGCAGGACCTCGGCCTTGATGTTCGTGGGCATGCCGCCCATGAAGTAGTGGCACGTGGGGAACACCGGCACCGGCTCCGTGTAGGGCTCGACGCCCAGGTAGGTGCGGGCGAACTCGGTGATGTCCGGGAGCTTCTCGTCGATGTGAGCGGGCTCCAGGTGCGTCAGGTCGAGCAGCACGTAGTCCTTGTTCGGACCGGCGCCGCGGCCCTGGCGGACCTCCTCTGCCATGGAGCGCGCCACGATGTCGCGCGGCGCGAGGTCCTTGATGGTGGGGGCGTAGCGCTCCATGAAGCGCTCGCCGTCCGCGTTGCGCAGGATGCCGCCCTCGCCGCGGGCCGCCTCCGAGAGGAGGATGCCCAGGCCGGCCAGGCCGGTCGGGTGGAACTGCACGAACTCCATGTCCTCGAGCGGCAGTCCGGAGCGGTACGCGATGGCCATGCCGTCGCCCGTGAGGGTGTGGGCGTTGGAGGTGGTCTTGTACACCTTGCCGGCGCCGCCGGTGGCGAACACCACGGACTTGGCCTGGAAGGTGTGCAGCTCGCCGGTGGCCAGCTCGTAGGCCACGACGCCGGCCACGCGCTTCTGCGTGAACGGGGTGCCGTCGGCGCGGGTCGCGTCCTCGTCCACCATGAGCAGGTCGAGCACGTAGAACTCGTTGTAGAACTCCACGTTGTGCTTGACGCAGTTCTGGTAGAGCGTCTGGAGGATCATGTGGCCGGTGCGGTCCGCGGCGTAGCACGCGCGGCGCACGGGCGCCTTGCCGTGGTCACGGGTGTGGCCGCCGAAGCGGCGCTGGTCGATCTTGCCCTCGGGGGTGCGGTTGAAGGGCAGGCCCATCTTCTCCAGGTCGAGCACCGCGTCGATGGCCTCCTTGGCCATGACCTCGGCGGCGTCCTGGTCCACCAGGTAGTCGCCGCCCTTCACGGTGTCGAACGTGTGCCACTCCCAGTTGTCCTCCTCGACGTTGGCGAGGGCCGCGCACATGCCGCCCTGGGCCGCGCCGGTGTGGGAGCGGGTGGGGTAGATCTTGGTGAGGACGGCCGTGCGGGCGCGCTGGCCGGACTCGATCGCGGCACGCATTCCCGCGCCGCCTGCGCCGACGATCACCACGTCGTACTTGTGTACCTGCATTCAGGTTTCTCTCTCTCGGTGTCTTGCGGGCGCGGTGGCCGGGGGGTCACGCCGCGCGAGCGGGGGAGGCGGATCCGGTGGGGATCAGCGGCAGATGGCGGGGGAGCGCTCCATGAGAGCGCCGGAGGCGTCCACCATGCAGGGGTCGAACGTGAAGATCACGAGGGTGCCCAGGAGGATGATCGCGGCGGTGGCGATGTACAGGATCAGCGACAGCCAGAAGCGGACGCGGTCGCGCTCGGCGTAGTCGTTGATGATGGTGCGCATGCCGTTGGCGCCGTGCAGCATGGCCAGCCACAGGAGGGCCAGGTCCCAGAACCGCCACAGCGGGTGCGCCCACTTGCCGGCCACGAAGCCGAAGTCGATCCCGGAGATGCCGTCTCCCACCATGAGGTTGGTGAAGAGGTGCGTGAAGAGCAGGACCACGAGGATCACGCCGGACACGCGCATGAAGAGCCACGCGAGCATCTCGAAGTTGCCCTTGCCGCCCTTGGAGCGGGTGTACTTGGGGTCCAGCTTGCCCGAGCGGGGGGCCGCGAGGGGGGTCTCAGCGGTGGTGCTCATGATCAGTGACCTCCCAGAGCCAGGCCGAAGTGGCGGATGCAGAAGCCGAGGACCAGGACGGCCCAGACGGCCAGGACGATCCACAGCAGGGTCTTGTGGTGGCGCGTGCCGCCCTTCCAGAAGTCCACGGCGATGATGCGCAGGCCGTTGAGGGCGTGGAAGAGGATCGCGGCCACGAGGCCGGCCTCACCGAGTGCGAAGTACCAGGTCTTGTATGCGCCGATGACGACGTCGTAGGCCTCGGGGGAGACCCGGACCATGGACGTGTCCAGGACGTGGACGAGCAGGTAGAAGAAGATGACGACGCCGGTGACGCGGTGGCCCACCCAGGACCACATGCCGCCGTGGCCCCGATACAGGGTTCCGCGGCCGCTCTGAGCCGGGGCCTGCGCAGTGGCGCTAGACACGGTTGATACCTCCAGGGGGAATGCACGATCCCTGGCCTGGGCAGGGTTCTGCCGGGGCGCGGGACGTGTGCGAGTGGATTCCTCCGACCAGGGTAGACCCTCGGGGGCCCGCCGCGCGTGCGGGCGCCGCCACTGTGACGCGTCCCGTCGGGCCCGCGGAGCCCGCCCCGGCGGCGCACCCCCGCGGGCGCGCCCGGCGCCGCCGCGCCCGCGGGGCCGATTGGTGCCCCCTGGGGCGGTTTCGTACCCTGAGCCGGTGAGCACCGACCGAAACCCCGCCGCCGCGCCCTCGGACGCCGAGGCCCCCGCCCTGGCCCGCTTCCACGCCGTGATCCCCGCGGGAGGCGTGGGCACCCGCCTGTGGCCCCTCTCGCGGGCAGCGGCGCCGAAGTTCCTCCACGACCTCACCGGCTCGGGCCAGACCCTGATCCGCGCCACGTGGGACCGCCTCGCGCCGCTGGCCGCCGGGATGATGGTGGTGACCGGAGAGGCGCACCAGGACGCCGTGTGCCACCAGCTCCCGGCCCTGCAGGACGGAGACCTGGTGCTCGAGCCCTCGCCCAAGGACTCCGCCGCCGCGATCGGGCTTGCCGCGGCCATCCTCTCCCTGCGCGATCCGGACACGATCATGGGCTCCTTCGCCGCGGACCAGGTGATCGGCCCCGTGGAGGTGTTCCAGGACGCCGTGCGCCAGGCCGTGGCCACCGCCGCCACGGGGCGGATCGTCACCATCGGCATCACCCCCTCGCACGCCGCCACCGGCTTCGGCTACATCCGCCAGGGGCGCGCGCTGAAGGTGCCCGGCGCCCCGGACGCGCACGACGTCGCGGCCTTCGTGGAGAAGCCGGACCAGAAGGTGGCGGAGCGCTACGTGAAGTCCGGCCGCTACCTGTGGAACGCGGGCATGTTCGTGGCCCCGGTCGGCCTCATGCTCGAGCATCTCGAGGCGAACGAGCCGGAGCTGCACGCGGGACTCATGGAGATCGCCCACGCGTGGGCGACGGACCGGCGTGACGAGGTCATGCAGCGGGTGTGGCCCACGCTCAAGAAGACCGCGATCGACTACGCGGTGGCCGAGCCTGCCGCCACGGCCGGTGACGTGGCCGTCATCCCCGGCACCTTCACGTGGGACGACGTGGGCGACTTCGCCGCGATCGCCCGCCTGAACCCGGTGAAGGACGCCTCCGGCATCACCGTCATCGGGGACACCCCCCGGGTGTACTCGGACGACGCGTCCGGCGTGGTGGTCACGGACACGAAGCGCGTGATCGCGCTCATCGGCATCGAGGACGTCGTGATCGTGGACACCGAGGACGCCCTCCTGGTGACCACCACGGCCCACGCGCAGGACGTGAAGAAGGCCGTGGAGTCGCTCAAGGCCACCGGCGCCGACGACGTCCTCTGACGGCGGGCCCTGACGCGGGGCCCGGGGACGCCGGCGGTCACCGGGCGGGGACGTCCGCCCGCGCTGCGGGTAGGGTCCTGCCCCATGAGCACCTCCGACTCCGTCCTCCGCGACGCCCGCGCGCCCGCGGCCGTGCCGTCCGTGGCCGCGGTCGTCCGTGACCTCGAGGACGTGGCGGTGGCCGTGCGCCGCGAGCTGCACCGCCACCCCGAGCTCTCCTTCGAGGAGTACCGCACCACGGACCTGATCATGGAGACGCTCGCGGACTACGGACTGAACCCCGTGCGCCTCGAGGGGACGGGCCTCTACGTGGACGTCGGCGAGGGGCCGATCGTGCTGGCGCTGCGCGCGGACATCGACGCGCTGCCGGTGGAGGAGGAGACGGGGCTGCCCTACGTCTCGGTCAAGGACGGGGTGGCCCACGCGTGCGGCCACGACGTGCACACCGCCGTCATGCTCGGCACGGCCCTGTCCCTCGCCCGCATCCTGCGCGGCTCCACGCCCGACCCGCGGCTGCGCGCCGCCGCCGAGCGGGTGCGGGGCCGGGTGCGCATCATCTTCCAGCCCGCCGAGGAGCGCCTGCCCGGCGGCTCGCTCTCCGTGATCCGCCAGGGCGTGCTCGAGGGCGTGCCGCGCATCCTCGCGGCCCACTGCGACCCTCACGTCGACGTCGGCACGATCGGCACGCGCATCGGCGCCATCACCTCGGCCGCGGACACCATCCGCATCACGCTCACCGGACGCGGCGGCCACACCTCCCGCCCGCACCTGACCGAGGACATGGTGTTCGCGCTCTCGCAGATCGCGATCAACGTGCCCGCCGTGCTCTCGCGCCGCATCGACGTGCGCTCCGCCGTCTCCGTGGTGTGGGGCCAGATCGCCGCCGGCAGCGCGCCGAACGCGATCGACAACACCGGCTACCTCGCGGGCACCATGCGCTGCCTCGACGCGGACGTGTGGGAGGAGGCGGGTGAGCTCCTCGACGAGGTGGTCACGCAGGTGGCCGCCCCCTACGGCGTGGACGTGGGCCTCGAGCACATCCGCGGCGTGCCGCCCGTGCACAACGCGGAGGCGGAGACGGCCCTGATCGAGCACGCGGCGCGCCGCGAGCTCGGCCCCCGTGCCATCCAGCTCACCCCGCAGTCCATGGGCGGCGAGGACTTCGCGTGGATGACGCAGACGGTGCCCGGCTCCATGCTGCGCCTGGGCACCCGCACCCCGGGCGGCATCACGTACGACCTGCACCGCGGCGACTACGTCCCGGATGAGCGGGCCATCGGCGTGGGCATGCGGGTCTTCGCGGCGGCCGCGCTCGAGGCGCTGACCGGGGGGGAGACCCTCTGACCTGGACCCCGCCCGAGGGTCCGGGGCACGGCGTGCGGACACGGAGAGAACATTGGGTAAACTCACGCGCATCGAGCACGCGGGCGCTCGCCGTGCCCCGCACCGGCCCGTCCGCCGCCGCCGTCGCAGGCCTCCCCGGAGGTCCGCTCTCATCGCATCGCGCCTTCCGAAAGAGGACCCCATGGGCATCGTCTCCGCCTCGTCCGACCGCCGCCGTCTCCTGATCCCCGCCGCCGTGCTCGGCTCCAGCCTCCTGCTGGCCGGCTGCGGCGCCCCGCCGGAGGAGTCCTCCTCCTCCGCCGCCGGCTCGACCGGTGCCTCCGCCGAGGCCGCCGCCGGCTCGGACAACAAGGACTACAAGGCCTGCATCGTCTCGGACGAGGGCGGCTTCGACGACCGCTCCTTCAACCAGTCCTCCTACGAGGGCCTCAAGGCTGCCGAGGACCAGTACGGCATCGAGATCGCCGAGGCCGAGTCCAACGACGCGAGCCAGTTCAGCCCCAACCTGACCTCCATGGTCAACCAGGACTGCGACGCCGTCTTCGGTGTGGGCTTCATGCTGGGCAAGGCCATCCTGCCCGTGGCCGAGCAGAACCCCGACGCGCACTTCTACGGCGTGGACGTGACCGACGGCGACTTCACGGACAACGTGCAGAAGCTGACCTACGACACGGCGCAGGCCGCCTTCCTGGCCGGCTACCTCGCGGCCGCCACCACCGAGACCGGCACCGTGGCCACCTACGGCGGCGTGGAGCTGCCCACCGTGACCATCTTCATGGACGGCTTCGCCCGCGGCGTGGCGCACTACAACGAGGCCAAGGGCGAGGACGTGAAGGTCCTCGGCTGGAACCCCGATGCCAAGACCGGTTCCTTCATCGGCAACTTCTCCAACCAGGACGCCGGCAAGACCAACACGGCCAACTTCATCAACGAGGGCGCGGACATCGTCATGCCGGTGGCCGGCCCCGTGGGCCTGGGCACCCTGGACGCCGTGACCGAGGCCAACGACGGCGGCAAGGACGTCAAGGTGATCTGGGTGGACTCGGACGGCTACGAGTCCACCGAGGACGGCGAGGTCATCCTCTCCTCCGTGGTGAAGAACATGGGCCAGTCCGTCACCGACGTGATCGGTCAGGACCTCGAGGGCGAGTTCTCCTCGGACCCGTACGTGGGCACCCTGGAGAACGGGGGCGTCGAGCTGGCCCCGTTCCACGACTTCGAGGAGTCCGTCCCCCAGGAGCTCAAGGACGAGCTGAAGGCGCTCCAGGAGCAGATCGTCTCGGGCGAGCTGAAGGTCGGCTCGGAGTACTCCCCGGCGTCCTGACCGGCAGCCGCACCGGCCGCGGGGCCGGCCCGGACCCGTTCCGGGCCGGCCCCGCGCCGTGCGGGGCCCGTCCCCGGGCACTGACCAGCACGAGTGAGACCAGAATGACGGAAGGCCACCGATGAGGCTCGAACTGCGCGGGATCACCAAGCGCTTCGGCACCTTCGCCGCGAACGAGGACGTGAACCTGACCGTGGAGTCGGCGCGGGTGCACACCCTCCTCGGTGAGAACGGCGCAGGCAAGTCCACCCTGATGAACGTCCTGTTCGGCCTCTACGAGCCGACCGAGGGCGAGATCCTCCTGGACGGGGAGCCCGTCCGCTTCTCAGGGCCCGGCGAGGCCATGCGCGCCGGCATCGGCATGGTGCACCAGCACTTCATGCTGGTGCCCGTGTTCACGGTGGCGGAGAACGTGGCGCTCGGCGACGAGCACACCCGCGCTCTTGGGGTGCTGGACCTCGAGTCCACGCGCCGCCGCATCCGCGAGATCTCCGCCCAGTACGGGTTCGACGTGGACCCGGACGCCGTGGTCGAGGACCTGCCCGTGGGCGTGCAGCAGCGCGTGGAGATCATCAAGGCCCTGGTCCGCGACGCCCGCATCCTCATCCTCGACGAGCCCACCGCGGTGCTCACCCCGCAGGAGACCGACGAGCTGCTGGGCATCATCCGCCAGCTGCGCGCGGACGGCACGGCGATCGTGTTCATCTCCCACAAGCTGCGCGAGGTCAAGGCCGTCTCGGACGACATCACGGTGCTGCGCCGCGGCCGCGTGGTCGGCACCGCAGACCCCACGGCCGAGGCCTCCGAGCTGGCCGCGCTCATGGTGGGCCGCGACGTCGTCCTCGAGCGCCAGAAGACCCCCGCCACCCTGGGCGAGGAGACCTTCCGGTTGCGGGACCTCTCCGTGGTCTCACCCACCGGCCAGGTGCTGCTGGACTCCGTGTCCTTCGGCATCCGCCAGGGCGAGGTGCTCGCCGTGGCGGGCGTGCAGGGCAACGGCCAGACGGAGCTCACCGAGGCCATCATGGGCCTGGTCAAGGCCACCGGCTCCGTCACCCTGGACGGCGCGGAGCTGATCGGCCGCTCCACCCGGAGGATCATCCGCTCGGGTGTCGGCTTCGTGCCGGAGGACCGCTCCACGGACGGCCTCGTCGGCTCGTTCTCCGTGGCCGAGAACATGGTCCTGAACCGCTACGACGTGGCCCCGGCCGGCAACGCCCTGCAGATGCGCCCCTCCGCGGTGCGCCGGTTCGCCGAGACCCGCGTGGCCCGGTTCGACGTCCGCACCCAGGGCGTGGACCTGCCCGTCTCCTCGCTCTCGGGCGGCAACCAGCAGAAGGTCGTCATGGCCCGCGAGCTCGTGGACGGGCTGCGCCTGTTCATCGCCTCCCAGCCGACGCGCGGCGTGGACGTGGGCTCGATCGAGTTCCTCCACGACCGGATCATCGCCGAGCGTGACTCGGGCACCCCGGTGCTCATCGTCTCCACCGAGCTGGACGAGGTCCTCGAGCTCGCCGACCGGATCGCCGTGATGTACCACGGCCGGATCGTGGGCATCGTGCCCGGGGACACCTCGCGCGAGACGCTCGGCCTCATGATGGCCGGCCAGACCCCCGACGCCGTCGCCCCGGTCGCCACCGCACCCGCGGGCGCATCCACCGCCGCCCCCGCCCGCCCCACCTCGGAAGGAGAGCGCCCGTGAGCACCGCCGCACCGCTCAAGCCCGCGGCCGCGCCCGGCGCCGGCCGGCCCGCCCCCGCGGAGTCCGACTCCGCCCTGCGCCGGATCCTCTCCGGCAACGGCACCGTCACCGTCCTGGCGATCCTGCTGTCCCTGCTGGTCTCCGGCCTGCTGATCATCGCCGTGGACGAGGACGTCCAGGAGGCCCTCGGCTACTTCCTCGCCCGCCCGGGCGACCTGCTCGGCGCCGCCTGGACCGCGTTCTCGGAGGCCTTCGCGGCCCTGTTCCGCGGCGCGATCTTCAACTACGAGGCCTCCACGCTCCGCGGCATGCTCTACCCGCTGACGGAGACGCTGACGGTGGCCACGCCGCTGATCATCATCTCCCTGGGCATCGCGATCGCCTTCCGCGCGGGCCTGTTCAACATCGGCGGCCAGGGCCAGTTCGTCTTCGGCGCCATGTTCGCCACGTGGTTCGGCGTCCACCTGCAGCTGCCCTTCGGCGTGCACCTGCTCCTGGTGCTGATCATGGGCGCGCTCGGCGGCCTCCTGTGGGGCACCGTGGTGGGCGTGCTCAAGGCGCTCACCGGCGCCCACGAGGTGATCCTCACGATCATGCTCAACTACGTGGCCGTGAACCTGCTGGCCTACCTGCTCAACACCCCGGTGCTGCGCGCCCCCGGCAGCACGAACCCGATCTCGGAGTCGCTGCCGGCCACGGCCATGTTCCCGCGGATGTTCGGCGACGGCTTCCGCCTGCACTGGGGCTTCGTGGTGGCGCTGCTGGCCACCGCCTTCGCGTGGTGGCTCATGCAGCGCTCCACCCTCGGCTTCCGCCTACGCGCCGTGGGCGCCAACCCGGACGCCGCCCGCACCGCGGGCATCTCCGTCAAGGGCTCCTACGTGGCCGCCATGGCGATCTCCGGAGCCCTGGCCGGCCTGGCGGGCATGACGCACGTCTCCGGCACCGAGGGCAGCCTGAACGGCTCCGTGGCCGGATCCTTCGGCTTCGACGCGATCACCGTGGCGCTGCTGGGCCGGTCCAACCCGGTGGGCGTGCTCTTCGCCGGCCTGCTGTTCGGCGCCCTGCGCGCGGGCGGCGTGACCATGCAGTCCGAGACCGGCGTGCCGATCGACATCGTGCTCGTGGTCCAGTCGTTCATCGTGCTGCTGATCGCCGCCCCGCCGCTGGTGCGCACGATCTTCCGCCTGCCCGCCCCGGGTGCGGCCCGCGCCCGCCGCACCGCCGACCCCGTGACCCAGCCGGCCGTCGCCGGCGCCGCCGTCACCGGGGCCTCGGGTCAGGCCGCCGTCCCCGCCGAGTCGGTACAGGAGGCCGCCGCCGGCGCCTCCGCCGCGCCGACCCCCGCCGCCCAGCGTTCATCCGAGAAGGAGGGGCAGGACCGATGAGCACCGCCGTCACCGCCCATGAGACGCCGACCGTCCGCCCCGAGGCGGCCGAGCCGGAGCAGGTCGTGGTCCGCCACTGGACCGTCCCGATCGTCCTGAGCCTGTTCGCGCTGCTCTCCCTCGGGCTGTTCGCCGTGGGCGCGCCGTCCGAGACCGCCACCTTCCGCATCTCCGCGCCCGGGGATGCCGTCGCCCTGCCGGACCTCTCCGCGGACCCCGTGCTGTGGGGCTGGCTGCTCACCGGCCTGCTGATCGCGCTGGCGGCCCTGAGCTGGCTGACCATGCGTCGCACCGGCCGTGTGCCGGGGTGGGTCGCGGGGCTGTTCGCCCTGGCCTTCGTCGCCGCGTTCCTGATCTGGGTGATCGGCTCGGCGGACAACAGCACCGTGTTCCTCACCGGCCTCGTGGCGGGCTCCTTCGCGCTCGCCGTGCCGCTGATCTTCGGTTCGATGGCCGGCATCCTGGCCGAACGCTCCGGCGTGGTGAACATCGCGATCGAGGGCCAGCTGCTCTCCGGCGCGTTCACCGCCGCCGTGGTGGGCTCGCTCACCGGGTCCGTGTGGGCGGGCCTGGCCGCCGCCGTCGTCTCCGGCGTGCTGGTCTCCTGGCTGCTGGCCGTGTTCTCCATCAAGTACCTGGTGAACCAGGTGATCGTCGGCGTGGTGCTCAACGTGCTCGTGGCCGGCCTGACCAACTTCCTGTTCTCCACGGTGCTCACCGGCAGCGCCGGGATGAACCGGCCGCCGCACTTCGAGAACATCCGCATCCCCGTCCTCGCGGACATCCCCGTCCTGGGCCCGATCCTCTTCAACCAGACGATCCTGGGCTACGGGATGTACGCGATCGTCGTGGTGCTGTGGTTCGCCCTGTTCCGCACCCGCTGGGGGCTGCGCGTGCGCGCCGTGGGCGAGCACCCCAAGGCCGCGGACACCGTGGGCATCGACGTGAACCGCACCCGCTACCTCGCCGTCATGCTCGGCGGCGCGGTGGCCGGCATGGGCGGCGCGTTCTTCACCCTGGTGGCCTCGTCCTCGTTCTCGAAGGAGATGACGGCGGGCCAGGGCTTCATCGCCCTCGCCGCGGTGATCTTCGGCCGCTGGAACCCGATCGGCGCGTTCTTCGCGGCGCTGCTCTTCGGCTTCGCCACCAACATGCAGTACGTCCTGGCGATCCTGGGCACCCCGGTGCCGAGCCAGTTCATGGCGATGCTGCCGTACCTGGTCACGGTGTTCGCCGTCGCGGGCCTCGTGGGCCGCTCGCGCGGTCCCGCCGCGGCCGGCACGCCCTACGTGAAGGAGTGAGCGTGGACGTGGACTGGGCCGCCCTGCGCGCCGAGGCCCTCGCGGCCACCGCGCACGCCTACGTGCCGTACTCGGGCTTCCGGGTCGGGGCGGCGGCGCTCACCGCGGACGGGCGCGTGGTCCGCGGCTGCAACATCGAGAACGCGTCCTACGGGCTGACCCTGTGCGCCGAGTGCTCGCTCGTGGCGGACCTCCGCATGGGCGGGGGCGGGGCGCTCGTGGCGTTCGTGTGCGTCAACGGGGATGATGTGCTGACCATGCCGTGCGGCCGCTGCCGCCAGCTGCTGTGGGAGTTCCGGGCCCCCGGCATGGTCCTGCTGACCCCGTCGGGTCAGCGCACCATGGAACAGGTGCTCCCGGACGCCTTCGGCCCGGAGGACCTGGACCGCGCGGCCGACGCCGCGCCCGCCGCCGTCGCGGCCGACGCCTGACCGACCAGAGACGAGGACACCGTGAGCACCGAGAGCCAGAGCACCGCCGAGCCGTTCGACGCCATCGAGGTCATCCACGCCAAGCGGGACGGCCACGCGCTGACCCGCGAGCAGATCGACTGGGTGGTGGACGCCTACACGCGTGACGTCGTGGCGGACGAGCAGATGTCCGCCCTCACCATGGCGATCTTCCTCAACGGCATGGAGCGTCGGGAGATCGCAGAGTGGACCGCCGCCATGATCGCGTCGGGCGAGCGCATGGACTTCGCGGGGCTCACCACGCCGGAGGGTCGCCCCCTGGCCACCACGGACAAGCACTCCACGGGCGGCGTGGGGGACAAGATCACGCTGCCGCTGGCCCCGCTCGTGGCCTCCTACGGCGTGGCCGTCCCGCAGCTCTCCGGCCGCGGCCTCGGCCACACGGGCGGCACGCTGGACAAGCTCGAGTCCATCCGCGGCTGGCGTGCGGACCTCTCCAACCAGGAGATGATGCGGCAGCTGAGCGAGGTGGGCGCCGTCATCTGTGCCGCCGGCGCCGGTCTGGCGCCCGCGGACAAGCGCCTCTATGCCCTGCGCGACGTCACCGGCACGGTGGAGGCCATCCCGCTGATCGCCTCCTCCATCATGTCCAAGAAGATCGCCGAGGGCACCGGCACGCTCGTGCTCGACGTGAAGTGCGGCTCCGGCGCCTTCATGAAGAACGATGAGGACGCTCGCGAGCTGGCCCGCACCATGGTGGACCTCGGCCGCGACGCCGGGGTGAACACCACCGCGCTGCTCACCGACATGTCCGTGCCGCTCGGCCTGACCGCGGGCAACGCCCTCGAGGTGCGTGAGTCGGTGGAGGTGCTCGCCGGCGGCGGCCCCGCCGACGTCGTGGAGCTGACCGTGGAGCTCGCCCGCGCGATGCTCGCCGGCGCGGGCGTCACCGGCGTGGACCCCGCGGAGAACCTCCGCAACGGCCGCGCGATGGACGTCTGGACCCGCATGATCGAGGCGCAGGGCGGAGACCCGCGCGCGCAGCTCCCGACGGCGGCGCACACGGAGGCCGTGACCGCGGAGACGGACGGCGTGCTCACCGAGCTCGACGCGATGGCCGTGGGCCTGGCGGCGTGGCGCCTCGGCGCGGGCCGCGAGCGTCAGGGCCAGCCGGTCCAGGCGGGCGCGGGCGTCGAGCTGCACGCCCGCCCGGGCGACCGCGTGGCGAAGGGCCAGACGCTCATGACCCTGCACACCGACACCCCGGAGCGCTTCGAGCGCGCGAAGGCGGCGCTCGCCGGCGGCTGGGCCGTGGCCGAGGCGGACGAGGCGGCGGCTGCCGCGCTGCGGGAGCGCTCGGTGATCCTGGATCGGATCGGCTGAAGACGTCCGTGCTGGCCTGGCTCGAGGACACCATCCGGGAGGCGGCGGCGCAGTGGTGGGTCCTCCCGCTCACCGCGGCGCTGTGCCTGCTGGACGGCGTCGTGCCGGTCTTCCCCTCCGAGTCCGTGATCGTGGCCCTCGCCTCGATCGTGCATGACGGCCATCCGTTCTCCCTCGGGGCCCTCTGGGCGGCCGGCTTCCTCGGGGCGTTCCTCGGGGACCTCGCCGCCTACCTGATCGGGCGCTCGGTCGGGGTGGAGCGCTGGCGCTGGATGCGCACCGCGCGGATCCAGGCGAGCGTGGCCGTCGCGCGTCATCACCTCACGGACCACGGGGCGCTCATGCTCTTCACCGCCCGGTTCATCCCGGGCGGCAGGGTGGCCGTGAACCTCACCGCGGGGGCGGTCCGGTACCCGTTCTGGCGGTTCGGCCTGTTGGACGTGTTCTCCACCATGGCGTGGTCCGCGTACTCCATCCTGATCGCGCGTCTGACGGCCGGCTGGCTGCACAACGCGGTGCTGCAGATCCTGCTCTCCGTGGCGGTCGCCGGGGCCGTGGGACTCCTGGTGGACCGGGCCGTGAAGGCCGTGCTGCGCCGCCGCCTCGCGCGGGATGCCGGGGGCCTCACCCCGCAGGAGCACGAGGCCCTGGGCTGACTCGCTCCCTGTCGTAGAGTGAGGCCGTGAACACCGCCACGCAGACCCCGGACTCCGCCGCCCCCTCGCCCCTGCAGATCGACCTGGCCGCGTTGCCCAAGGTCTGCCTGCACGACCACCTCGACGGCGGCCTGCGCGTGGCCACCGTGCTCGAGCTCGCCCGCGAGGCGGGCACGGACGTCCCGGCCGAGAACGAGGACGCCCTCGCCGCGTGGATCGCCTCCCACGCCAACGGGGAGTCCCTCGAGAAGTACCTCGAGGTGTTCGCCCTGACCACGTCCGTGATGCAGACCCGCGAGCAGCTGCGCCGCGTGGCCCGCGAGTTCGTGGAGGACCTCGTGGAGGACGGCGTGGTCTACGCGGAGATCCGCTGGGCCCCGGAGCAGCATCTGACCGCCGGCCTGAGCCTGGACGAGGCCGTCGAGGCCGTGCAGGCGGGCCTCGAGGAGGCCGTGGACGCCGCCGACGAGGCCGGCCACCTGATCCGCGTGGGCCAGCTCCTCACGGCCATGCGCCACGCCGACCGCGCCCAGGAGATCGCCGAGCTCGCCGTCCGCCACCGCGAGAAGGGCGTGGTGGGCTTCGACATCGCCGGCGCCGAGGCCGGCTTCCCGCCCTCCCGCTTCGCCGAGACCTTCACCTGGCTCGCCGAGCAGCACCTGCCCGTCACGGTGCACGCCGGCGAGGGCGACGGACTGGCCTCCGTCCAGGACGCGCTCGTGCACGGCCGCGCCCTGCGCCTGGGCCACGGCGTGCGGATCGCCGACGACATCTCGGTGGAGTACGGCGCCGTGGACGAGGACGGCGAGCGCCTGCCCGAGGACACCGGGATCGTGGACCTCGGCCCCACGGCCGCGTGGGTGCGCGACCGCCAGATCGCCCTCGAGGTCTGCCCCTCCTCGAACCTGCAGACCGGGGCGGTCGCCGCCGCCGAGGGCATCGTGGGCCACCCGATCGACCTGCTCATGCAGCTCGGCTTCCGCGTCACCGTGAACACGGACAACCGCCTGGTCTCGGACGTCTCCCTCACGGACGAGCTGTACCTGCTGGCCGAGACCTTCGAGTACTCCCTGGCCCAGCTGCTGGACCTGCAGCTCAACGCCGCCGAGGCCGCCTTCCTGCCTGTGGACGAGCGGGAGGACCTCGCCGAGATCCTCGTGGCCGGCTGGGGCGAGGCCATCTCCGGCGGCGCCTCCGACGCCGCGCTCGAGGAGTTCGCGTCGGACGACGACGCCGAGGACGCCTGATCCGCGCGGGCGGGGCCACCCATGAGTGCGGCGGTCGACCGTCTGGTCGGGGTGGTCGAGGCGCTGCGCGACCACTGCCCCTGGACGGCCGCGCTCACCCACGCCGACCTCACGGAGCACCTCGTGGAGGAGGCGTACGAGGCGGTCGCCGAGATCGAGTCCCGCGACGCCGAGTCCTGGGCGGACACGGCGGCGCGGCGCGCGGACGGCTCCTACGCGGCGCTGGCCGGGGAGATGGGCGACGTCCTCTTCCAGGTGGTCCTGCACGCGGCGGTCTCGCGTGCGCCGGGGGCGCCGACGGCGGCGGCCGGCTTCCGCCTCGACGACGCCGCGGACGCGCTCGCGGCCAAGATGATCCGCCGCAACCCCCTCGTGCTCACCCCCGAGGGCGGCCTGCGTTCGGCCGAGGAGCGGGCCGCCGTGACGCCCGAGGCCGTCGAGCTGGCGTGGGAGCGGGTCAAGGCCGCCGAGCGCGCCGCTGCCGCCCGCGCCGCCTCGAGCCTCCGCGACGACGGGGAGAGCGGTGCGGGCGCGAGCAGTGCCGGCGACGCCGCCGTCTCCTTCGGCGACATCCCCGACCGGCTCCCCGCGCTGGCTGCCGCCGCGATGATCGCCGACCGTGCCGCCCGGCAGCCCGAGGACCCGCTCCGGAGGCACGCGCCGCTCGCCCCGGCCGAGCACGCGGGCGCCGACGTCGCCGACGTCGCTGGCTGGGCGGACGAGGCCGAGCTCGGCCGCGAGCTGTTCGCCCTGGTGCGTCGTGCCCGCGCCGCCGGCCTGGACCCCGAGCGGGCCCTGCGCGCCCTCACCGTCCGCGTGCGCGCGGGGGAGTGGGACGCGCTCAGCGCCGCCCCCGACGCCGGCTGACCGAGCGCCCGTCAGGCGGTCCGTGGCGCGGGGCACGCCGGTAGGCTGAGGACGTGCCCGCCGATGCGCACGCTTCGACTCGATTGAAGGAGACCCGTTCCATGGCCCTGATCGACGCCATCCACGCCCGCGAGATCCTCGACTCCCGCGGCAACCCCACCGTCGAGGTGGAGGTGCTGCTCACCGACGGCTCCCTCGGCCGCGCCGCCGTCCCCTCGGGCGCCTCGACGGGCGAGTTCGAGGCCGTCGAGCGCCGCGACGGGGACAAGGACCGCTACCTCGGCAAGGGCGTCCGGGACGCCGTCGCCGCCGTGGGCGAGCTCGCGGAGGAGCTCGAGGGCGAGTTCGCGGCGGACCAGCGCGCCGTGGACCGCCTCATGCTGGACATGGACGGCACGGAGAACAAGGGCAAGCTCGGCGCCAACGCGGTGCTCGGCGTCTCCATGGCCGTGGCCGTGGCCGCCGCGCAGTCCGCGGACCTGCCCCTCTACAAGTACCTGGGCGGCCCGAACGCCCACGTGCTGCCCGTGCCCATGATGAACATCCTCAACGGCGGCGCCCACGCGGACTCCAACGTGGACATCCAGGAGTTCATGATCGCCCCGATCGGTGCGCCCTCCTTCGCGGAGGCCCTGCGCTGGGGCGCCGAGGTCTACCACGAGCTCAAGAAGGTGCTCCAGGAGAAGGGACTGTCCACCGGCCTGGGCGACGAGGGCGGCTTCGCCCCCTCGCTGGAGTCCAACCGCGCCGCCCTGGACCTGATCGGCGAGGCCGTGGGCCGCGCCGGCTACACCCTCGGCACGGACATCGCCCTCGCGCTGGACGTGGCCTCCTCCGAGTTCTTCGAGAACGGCTCCTACACCTTCGAGGGCCAGCAGCGCTCCGCGGAGGACATGGCCGCCTACTACGGCGAGCTCGTGGACAACTACCCGATCGTCTCCATCGAGGACCCGCTCGACGAGGACGACTGGGAGGGCTGGAAGCACCTCACCGAGCAGCTCGGCGAGCGCGTGCAGCTCGTGGGCGACGACCTCTTCGTCACCAACGTGGAGCGCCTCCAGCGCGGCATCGACGAGCGCTCGGCCAACGCCCTGCTGGTGAAGGTGAACCAGATCGGCTCGCTCACCGAGACCTTCGACGCGATCGCCCTGGCTCAGCGCCACATGTTCCGCTGCATGATCTCGCACCGCTCGGGCGAGACCGAGGACACCTTCATCGCGGACCTCGCCGTGGCCACCAACGCCGGCCAGATCAAGACCGGCGCCCCGGCCCGCTCGGACCGCGTGGCCAAGTACAACCAGCTGCTGCGCATCGAGGAGGACCTGGGCGACGCCGCCGTGTACGCCGGCCGCTCCGCGTTCCCGCGCCACCAGGGCTGACCCGCTCCGCCCACCGAGACGGCCGCGCCCCCGCACCGGGGCGCGGCCGTCGCCGTCCCTCCTCCCAGGCGGGCCGACTACCCTGGAGGCGTCCCCGCGACCGCACCGCACCGGTCCCGCGATCCCCGAAGGAGTCCGCGCATGAGCCCTCGCCGCCCCCGCGTTCCCCGGGTGGACCCCGCGCTCGCGCCGCAGGATCCCGATGCCGCCGCACCCCGCGCGACGCCGGATCCGACCCCGGCCGCCGAGCCCACTCGGCAGGCCCGCCCCGAGCCGGTCACGCTGCAGGTGGTGACCACCGGGCCCGCGGAGGAAGAGGAGGACGCCGAGGAGTCGGCGCCGTCCTCATCAGCCCCGGCCACGGCGGACGAGGCACCGCCGCGGGCACCGCGTCGCGCGGCGCAGGCCGGTGCGGTCAGCCAGGCCGCCCGTCGTCGTGCTCCGCTGCCCGAGCCGGTCCCCGCCCGCCAGATCACGGGCCGCTCCCTCCTCGTGGTGGCCGCGCTCCTCGTGGCCGCCGTGCTGGTGGCCCCCACCCTGCGCGTGTTCCTGAACCAGCAGCTGGAGATCTCCGCCACGCGAGCGGACATCGCCGAGCGCAAGGAGGAGCAGGCCCGGTACGAGGAGCGCATCCGCCGGTGGGACGACCCCGCCTACGTGGCGCAGCAGGCCCGGGACCGCCTGGACCTCGTGATGCCGGGAGAGACCCTCTACACCGTCTCCGGCCTGCCCGAGGAGGGCGCCGCGCCGGCGGAGGACGAGGATCAGCCCGCTCCCACCGACGCCGTGAACGCCCGCCTGCCGTGGGCCGAGGGCCTGTGGGACTCGGTGGTCCGCTCCGCCACGCAGTGACCGTCCGCCGCCCGGCCCGCCCCCGCCATCCACTTTCGAAGGACGCCATGACCGACACCTCCCGCCCCGCCGCCTCCGACGCCGCGTCCCGCGCCGTCACCGACGAGGACCGCGACACGCTCTCGCTGCAGCTCGGCCGCCCCGTGCGCGACGTGGTGGAGATCGGCGCGCGCTGCGTGTGCGGCAACCCGCTCGTGGCCACCACAGCCCCGCGGCTGTCCAACGGCATCCCGTTCCCCACCACCTTCTACCTGACGCACCCCGTGCTGACCGCGGCGGTCTCGCGCCTCGAGGCGGACGGGGAGATGGCACGCATGAACGAGAGGCTCGCCACGGACCCGGAGCTCGCCGCCGCGCACCGCGCCGCGCACGAGGCCTACCTCGCCGAGCGGGCCCGCGTGGGCGCCGACGCCGGCACGGGCGAGGTCCCGGAGATCGACGGGATCTCGGCCGGCGGCATGCCGGAGCGCGTGAAGTGCCTGCACGTGCTCGTGGGCCACGCGCTCGCGGGGGGACCCGGCGTGAACCGCCTGGGCGACGAGGCGCTCGCGCTCGTGGCCGAGTGGTGGACCCCGGACTCCTGCGCGTGCGAAGGCGCGTGGGACGCCGACGCCGCCGTGCCCACCCGCGACCTCTCCCGCCACGTGAAGCACCTGGAGCGCGTGGCGGAGCTGGAGCGGATCACCGTGGCCGGCGTCGACTGCGGGACCAACTCGATCCGCCTGCTCATCTCCCGTCCCGCGGAGGGCGCGGACGGCGCCGCCGCCCCGCTCGCCGACGTCGTGCGCGAGATGCGCGTGGTGCGCCTGGGGGAGGGTGTGGACGCGACCGGTGCGTTCGCCGAGGCCGCCCTCGAGCGCACGTTCGCCGCGGTGGACGAGTACGCCCGCCTGGTCCAGCGCCACCACGCCGGCCGCGTGCGCTTCGTGGCCACCTCCGCCAGCCGCGACGTCTCCAACCGGGCCGGGTTCGTGGCCGGGGTGGCCGAGCGCCTGGGGGTGGAGCCCGAGGTGGTCTCGGGCGAGGAGGAGGCGCGGCTCTCCTTCTCCGGCGCGGTCTCCGCCGTGGACGTCGCGGGACTCGGCGCGGAGGACCTGATCCTCGTGGTGGACCTCGGCGGCGGCTCCACCGAGTTCGTGGTGGGCACCGCGGACGGCGCGGTGGTGGACGCCGTGAGCACGGACATGGGCTGCGTGCGCTTCACCGAGCGCTTCCTGCACTCGGACCCGCCGTCGGCGGACGAGGTGGCGGCGGCGCGGGCCGCCGTCGGGGAGATCCTCGACGACGTCGCCGCCCGCCTGCCGCTCGAGCGCGTCGCCCGCGTGGTCGGCGTGGCGGGGACCGTGACCACCGTGACCGCGGAGGCCCTCGGCCTCGAGGAGCACGACGCCGAGCGGATCCACGGCACGCACCTCCCCGTGGAGCGCTTCCGCGCGGCCGCCGAGGCCCTGCTGGCGGCCTCGAGGTCCCAGCGTGCCGAGCGCGGCTTCCTGCATCCGGGACGAACGGACGTGATCGGCGCCGGCTCCCTCATCTGGGCCCAGCTGCTCGAGCGCGTCGCAGCGGTCTCCGGCGTGGCGGAGGCGTGGGCGAGCGAGCACGACATCCTCGACGGGATCGTGCTGTCCCTGCGCTCCTGAAGGGGCCCCGAGGGGCTGAGCCGGCGGCCGGGCTGGGCGTAGGATGGGCACCATGTCACTCACCCCTGAGCTCTCTCCCCAGCCGCGCCTGCTGATCGTCGGCGGCGGCTATGCCGGCTTCCACATCGCCAAGGCCCTGCAGACGAAGGTGAAGGATCGGGGTGGCGTCGTCACCCTGGTGGACCCCCTGCCCTACATGCAGTACCAGCCCTTCCTGCCCGAGATCGTGGGCGGCCACATCGAGGGCCGCCACGCCGTGGTGGACCACCAGACCCACCTCAAGGACACCGAGGTCGTCCGCGGCACCGTCGTGAAGGTGGAGCACGCCCGCAAGGTCGCCACCGTGCGCGGCGAGGACGGCGCCGAGTTCGAGCTCCCCTACCAGGACGTCGTCATGACGGCCGGCGCCACCACGCGCGTCTTCCCGATCCCGGGCCTGGGCGAGAACGGGATCGGCCTGAAGACCGTGGAGGAGGCCGTCGCGCTGCGCAACCAGATCCTGGAGCGCCTCGACGCCGCGTCCCTGTCCACCGACGCCGAGGAGCGCCGACGGGCCCTGACCTTCGTGGTGGTCGGCGGTGGCTTCGCCGGCATCGAGACGGTGGCGGAGATGGAGAACGTCATCCGCACCGCCGTGGAGCGCAACGAGCGTCTCTCCCAGTCCGAGGTCCGCATCGTCCTCGTCGAGGCCATGGGCCGCATCATGCCCGAGGTCTCCGAGGACCAGGCCGAGAACGTGGTGAAGCACCTGCAGGACCGCGGCATCGAGGTCCTCCTGAACACCTCGCTGGGCGATGCGACCGGCCGCGTCATGACGCTGACCGACATGAAGAGCGAGGACAAGGCCGTCAAGGAGAAGTTCCCGGCGGACACCCTCGTGTGGACCGCGGGCGTGGCCGCCAACGGCGTGGCCAAGCAGACCGACTTCCCCGTGGAGCAGCGCGGCCGCATCGAGGTCACCCCCACCCTCCAGGTGAAGGACGGCGAGTCCGGCGTGCTCGAGGGCGCGTGGGGCTGCGGCGACGTGTGCGCCGTGCCCGACCTCACCGGCTCCGGCCCCGGCGGCTTCTGCGTGCCGAACGCCCAGCACGCCGTGCGCCAGGCCAAGCAGCTGGCCGCCAACTACATGGCCGTCCGCCACGGCGAGGGCGAGGTCGCGGAGTACGTGCACAAGTCCCTCGGCGCCGTCGCCGGCCTCGGCTTCCTCAAGGGCGTCGGCAACCCGATGGGCCTGAAGATCAACGGCGTGCCGGCCTGGCTCGCCCACCGCGGCTACCACATCTACGCCATGCCCACCCTGGAGCGCCGCTTCCGCATCGCCTCGGGCTGGATCGCCGAGACCCTCTTCGGCCGTGACACCACCTCCGTGAGCGGCCAGGACACCCCGTTCAACGCCTTCCGCGCGGCGGCCGGCGTCGAGCTGGAGCCCGTCCGCTTCGAGCAGCGCGAGCGGGACACGGCCCAGGCTGAGCCCGCGATCTGATCCTGCCGACCCGCGGCGGCCCCGTCCGAGGAATCGGGCGGGGCCGCTGCTCGTCCGCGGTGTGCGGGGCCCGCCCCGCCGCCGCCCCCGTGGCCCAACTGGCAGAGGCGGCCGACTTAAAATCGGTGTGTTGCGGGTTCGAGTCCCGCCGGGGGCACCAGGGGTGCCGCGCGCTCGGTGCGCCGGCAGGCCCACCCAGCGCAGGCCCAGGAACTGCGCCCACCGTGAACAGCCGACGGGCGCATGCGGGGGATCGCCGTCGCCCGGAGACGTCCGTGGAGCATCCCGATATACTGGAGCGGATCCTCCGGAGCATGCGCGGCGTCCCCCCGGCGTCCGCGTGACCGGGCCGACCATGACCCAAGGAGCACGCCGTGGCCAACCCGGTGATGAACTCACAGAACTTCCAGCAGCAGATGCATGCCGGCCAGCAGCAGCCGGGGTGGTACCAGGGCGGCACGCAGAGCGCCCAGGCCCCCTACGGCCAGCCGCCGTCGCCCTACGGCCAGGCCCAGGCGTTCGGCGCCGGCCAGGCCGCCCAGCAGCACGCGCACCAGCAGAGCATGGAGGACGCGTTCCGCGGCCCCGCCGCCGGTGCCGAGCACACGGGCCGCATGACCTACAACGACATCATCGGCAAGACCGGGCTCATGCTGATCCTCGTGATCGTGGGCGCGGCGGTCGGCTGGGCCCTGCCCGCGCTCATGGCGATCGGCGCGATCGTGGGCCTCGTCCTCGGCCTGGTCAACTCGTTCAAGAAGAACCCCTCGCCGGCCCTGATCATGCTCTACGCGCTGGCCGAGGGCCTGTTCATCGGCGGCATCTCGCGGGTGTTCGAGAGCAGCTACCCGGGCATCGTGGTGCAGGCCGTGCTCGGCACGTTCTCCGTGTTCGCCGTGATGCTCGCGCTCTACACCTCGGGCAAGTTCCGCCCCACGCCGAAGATGACCAAGATCGTCATGGCCGCCATGCTCGGCTACCTCCTCTTCTCCCTGATCAACATGGTCCTGACCTGGACCGGTGTGCTCGAGGGCTTCGGCATGCGTGAGGGCCCCCTCGGCCTGCTGATCGGCGCCGTGGCCGTGCTCCTCGCCGCGTACTCCCTCACCATGGACTTCGAGATGGGTGCGGAGGGCGTGAAGGCCGGAGCTCCGCAGAAGTACTCCTGGACCGTGGCCTTCGGCCTGACGGTCACGCTCGTGTGGCTGTACGTGGAGATCCTTCGCCTCCTGGCGATCTTCCGCAACAACGACTGACCCGGCGCCGGGCGGCCTCCCGCCCCCCGCCGGCTCCCGCAGGCCGCCCCGTCCCTCACCGGACGGGGTGGCCTGCGTGCTGAACGCGTAGATTGGGCATGATCGCCCCCGCCCCCTCACTGCTCAGGAGCTCGTGTGACCCCCTCTGAGACGCCTCCGGCCGCCTTCGGCGCGGCCGCGGCCGGCGGCACCCAGTACCGCCTCGAGCGGGCGGGCGCCGAGGCCGTCGTCGTCGGCCTGGCCGGCGCGCTGCGCACGTACCGCGTGCACGGGGTGGACCTCACGGAGCCCTACGGCGAGGACGTGATCCCGCCCGCCGGCAACGGCATCCAGATGAGCCCGTGGCCCAACCGCGTGGCCGCCGGCCGCTGGAGCCTGGGCGGGGTCGAGCAACAGCTGGACATCACCGAGCCGGCCCGCGGCCACGCGATCCACGGGCTGCTGCGGAACACGCAGTTCGTGCCCGAGCAGGTCTCCGCGCACGAGGTGCGCCTGCGCGCGGAGGTCCACCCGCAGCACGGCTGGCCCTTCCGCCTCACGCACCGCGTCGCGTACGCGCTCGGCGACGACGGCGCCCTCACGGTCACCATGGAGCTGGAGAACCACGCGGCCGCCGCCGCGCCCGTCGCGTTCGGAGCGCACCCCTACCTGCGCGTCGGGGACGTGCCGACCCAGGACCTCACGCTCACCGTCCCCGCCGCGGCCTGGATCCGCACGGGGGAGGACCTGATCCCCGTGGAGACCCTGTCCGTGGAGGGCACGGACCGCGACTTCCGTGCCGGACGCGCCGTGGGCACGGCCGGCCTCGACGTCGGCCTCACGCAGCTGCGGGCCGACGACGACGGACGCCACCGCCAGACCCTCCGCGCCCCGGACGGCCGGTCCGTGACCCTGTGGACCGATCCGGCCTTCGCCTGGACCCACGTGTTCGTGACCGACCGGCTCCCGGGCCGGGAGACCGCCCTCGCCGTGGAGCCGCTCACGGCCCCCGCGGACGCCCTGAACTCGGGTGAGGGCCTGCACCGCCTCGCCCCCGGCGCCCGCTGGTCCGCCCAGTGGGGCCTCATCCCGTCCATCGCACCCGAGGAGACCGACGCATGAGCTCCACGCTCTCCGCGCAGACCAAGATCAACAAGGACGTGCCCTACGGGCTGACGGTGGCCGCGGCGTGGTCATGGCGCATCGTGGCGATCATCGTGGGCCTCGCCGTCGTGTGGCACCTGGCGAGCTTCGTCAGCCTGATCATCATCCCGCTGCTCGTGGCCGCCCTGCTCGCCACGCTGCTCGCCCCGGTCTACGAGGCACTGCGCAAGGGCGGGGTCACCAAGGTCCTCGCGTCGCTCCTGTGCGTGCTGCTGCTGATCCTCGTGGTGGTCGGGCTCGCCGCGCTGGCGGGCCAGCAGGTCGTCCAGGGGTTCGCCGACCTGAGCGAGAGGCTCGGCCAGGCCGTGGACGGCGCCGTCGCCTGGCTGGGCACCATGGGCGTGAACACGCAGATCAGCTCGGAGAGCCTGGACAGCGTGTGGCAGACGATCCGGGACCACTCGGGCGCGGTCATGGACAGCGCGCTGAGCTTCGGCACCACCGCGGCCAACATCGGCACCGGCGTCTTCATCGCCCTGTTCACCCTGATCTTCTTCCTCTACGACGGCGACCGCATCTGGCGCTTCCTGCTGCTCTTCGTGCCCAAGGCGCACCGCCACACCGTCGACCGCGCGGGCCGCTCCGGCTGGCACTCCCTCGGCTCCTACGTGCGCGTGCAGATCCTGGTGGCCTTCATCGACGCCGTGGGCATCGGCCTGGGCGCGCTGCTCCTCGGGGTGCCGCTGCCCATTCCGCTCGCGGTGCTCGTGTTCCTGGCCTCCTTCATCCCCATGGTCGGCGCCGTGGTCAGCGGCGGCCTGGCCGTGCTCCTGGCCCTCATGGCCAATGGGCCGGTCAACGCGCTGCTCATGCTCGGCGTGGTCATCCTCGTGCAGCAGCTGGAGTCGAACGTCCTCCAGCCGCTCGTGATGGGCAAGGCGGTCGCGCTGCATCCGCTCGCCGTCTTCCTCGCCGTGGCCACCGGCTCCACCGTGATGGGCCTCGTGGGCGCCGTCTTCTCCGTGCCGCTGCTCGCGTTCGTGAACTCGTTCATCCGAGGGCTCAGCGTCGAGGAGCCGGAGTCCCTCACCTCCCGTTCCGACGCACACCTCGACCCGGCAGCGTCCGTGGACGCCGCGGGATCGCACAGGCACGTCCCCGACGACCACCAGGACCCCGCCCTGGCCTCCCAGGAGGAGGCCGCCACGCACACGGACCGCGCGTGAGCGCCGCACAGGGAGAAGGGGACGTCGGCCACGTGGCCGGATCCGACGTCGGGGTGCGCTGGGTGCGCCCCGCGCCGCGGGACCCCGCGGCAGATCCGGGTCATTCCCTGCCCGTGACCCTGGCCGACGTCGAGCGGGCCCGGGAGGTGCTCGCCGACGTCGCCGAGGTGACCCCGCTGCAGCACGCGCGTCCGCTCAGCCGGGAGGCGGGCACCCCGGTGCACCTCAAATGCGAGAACCTGCAGCGCGCAGGATCGTTCAAGGTGCGCGGCGCGTACGTGCGCATGGCCGCGCTCTCCCCCGAGGAGCGGGCGCGCGGCGTGGTGGCCGCCTCCGCCGGCAACCACGCGCAGGGCGTGGCCTCGGCGGCGGCGCGGCTCGGCATCCGTGCGCGGATCGTGATGCCCCGCGGCGTCGCCCTGCCGAAGCTGCAGGCCACGCGGGAGCACGGCGCCGAGGTCGTGCTGCACGGGTCCACCGTGGACGAGGCGCTCGCGGAGGCCCAGCGGCACGCCGACGAGACGGGCGCGGTGTTCATCCACCCGTTCGACAGCGCCGACGTGGTGGCCGGCCAGGGGACCGTGGGCCTCGAGATCCTGGATGCCCTGCCCGAGGTGGACACCGTCATCGTGGGCATCGGCGGTGGCGGGCTGATCTCCGGCGTCGCCGTCGCCATGAAGGAGAGGGCCCGCCTCTCCGGGCGCGAGGTCCGCGTGGTAGGGGTGCAGGCGGCGGGCGCGGCGGCCTATCCGCCCTCGCTCGCCGAGGGCCGCGCGCAGGCCCTCGAGCACACCTCCACCATCGCGGACGGGATCGCGGTGGGACGGCCCGGCGCCGTGCCGTTCGCGATCGTCTCCGCGCTCGTGGACGCGGTCGTCACCGTGACCGACGACGAGATCGCCGCGGCCCTCGTGCACCTGCTGGAGCGCTCCAAGCTCGTGGTGGAGCCGGCGGGCGCGGTGGGGGTGGCGGCGCTGCTCTCCGGGCGCGTCGCGGACCTGGGCTTCGAGCTCGGCACCACCGCGGTGGTGCTCTCCGGCGGGAACATCGACCCCATGCTGCTGCTGAAGTCCATCCAGTCCGGCCTCTCGGCCGCGGGCCGCTACATGACCGTGCGGATCCCGCTGCGGGACCGGCCGGGCGAGCTCGCGACGATCTCCCGGATCATCGCGGAGGAGGAGGTCAACGTGGTGCGCGTGGACCACACGCGCGTGGGCCCGCAGCTCTCCCTGGGCGGGGTGCACATCACGATCGACATGGAGACGCGCGGCCACGAGCACTCCCTCGCGGTGCTCGAGGCGCTGCGGTCCGCCGGCTACAGCCCTCGGCAGCACCTCTGAGAGGCGCCGCCCGGCGCGTCAGTCGGACGTGACCCCGGCCGCGGTGGCCGCGATCGCGCCGCCGCGCCCGGCCACCGCCGCCCGCACGGCCTGCACCAGCAGGTCGGAGCGGGTGAGGGCCTCGATGCGGCGGGTGAACTCGCGGCGGTCGTAGCGCTCGTGCGCGCCGGGCAGCAGACGGCGGGCGAGGTTGAGGTGCTGGAGGATTCCGAGGAGCAGGACGTCCTCGGCGGTGGGATCGGCCTCGTCCAGCACGACGGCGGTGAGGTGGGACGTGAGGCCGTCCTTGACGGAGGTGGTCACCGGCACGCGGCGGGTGGTGAGGAAGGCCTTGTGCTCCTCGAGCTCCCCGGTCTCCACGAGGTGCGCCGCCACGGGCTTGAGCGCCGCCGGCCTGCCCTTGGCGACCACCGCGGACACCTTCTCGCCGGAGAGCGCGTCCACGCCCGGGAGCAGCCCGTCCAGCACGGGGTCGCCCGCCGTGCCGCCGGCCACCACCCACAGCCGGGCGGACGCCACGGGGGCGTCCTCCACCCGCACCATGCCCGCCTCGCGCAGGTCCGCGAGCGCGGCGGCGGACAGGGCGATCCCGTGGTGGGCAGGGGACTCGGAGCGGCCGTCGGCGCGGGTGAGGAGCAGGTGGGTCTTCTCGGCGGTGAGCATGGCCACAGCGTAGCAACGCCGGGGGACGCACGACGGCGGCCGGTGCGCCCGCTCTCGGGTGCTCCGGCCGCCGTCGCGCGTGCCCGGGGAGGGGTCAGCCCTTGTACGGCTGGACGTCCTTGACCTCGACCTTGATCTCCTTGCCGTTCGGCGCGGTGTAGGTGACCTTGTGGCCCTTCGTGGCGCCGTTGATGGCCTCGCCGAGCGGGGAGCGCTCGGAGTAGACCTCGAGGGACTCGTCGTCGGCCGCGATCTCGCGGTTGCCGAAGAGGAACGTCATCTCGTCGCCGGCGACGACGGCGGTCACCACGGTGCCCGGGTGCACGGCGCCGTCGTTCTCGGCGGCCTCGCCCACGCGGGCGGTCTCGAGGAGGTGCTTGAGCTCGGCGATGCGGCCCTCGTTCTTGGACTGCTCCTCGCGGGCGGCGTGGTAGCCGCCGTTCTCCTTGAGGTCGCCCTCGTCGCGGGCCGCCTCGATGCGCTCGATGATCTCCTGGCGCCCGGGGCCGGAGATGTGCTCGAGCTCCTTGGACAGGCGATCGAACGCCTCCTGGGTCAGCCACGGGGCGTCGGACTGGTTCGTCGTCATACTGGCCGCCTTTCTCGTCGTCATTGGGGATGGGTGGGCGTGGTCGGCGCGGACGGGGGTCCGGGGCCGGCCTGCGCGCACATGCGAAGAACCCCGCCGTCCAGGTGACCGCGGGATCCTGGAGGGATCCGCAGGCGCCTGCCTGACCGGCGGGGCGGGAAACTCGGGCCAGTCTACGTCAGCGGCGGGCGTCACACCAAGGTCCACGGGTGCGCGGCGGGAGGACGGTGATCGTCCGCCGGCCGGTCGGGGGCGCGTCAGCGACTGGTCAGGGGCGCGTCAGACGGCGCGGCACGTGTCCACGACCCCGGTCACGCCCCGGCCGACCGTGCGGACGTCCACGGTGTAGGACCAGGTGGAGTCGGAGGGCCGCGTCCGCTCGTCGGCGGGGAGCGATTCGGGCCGCACCGTGCGGAAGCCCACCGGGGCGGCCTGGGCGTCCATCACCACGATGTCGCACTCGGCGGTGACGTCCTCCGGGACGCTCACCTGGAACGTGACGCGCGCGAGGGAGTCGTCCACGATCTCGTAGCCGATCTCCTTGGACTCGATCCGCCCCACCGAGACGCTCAGGCCGATCACGATCGCCAGGGCCACGGCGGAGAG
This sequence comes from Micrococcus sp. 2A, assembly GCF_039519235.1. NCBI lineage: Bacteria > Bacillati > Actinomycetota > Actinomycetes > Micrococcales > Micrococcaceae > Micrococcus > Micrococcus sp. 2A. The sequence goes on from NZ_CP154351.1 coordinate 554,674, forward strand.
GAACGCGACGACACCCAGGGCGATCCAGGCGCGTCGGCGGCCCGGGCGCGACTGGTCCGTCCCGTAGCGGTTGGCTAGGGTGGGCTCCTGCGCGTGAGCGGCGTGCGGGGTGGCGGAGGACATCGCCGCCCAGCCTATCCTGCACGGTCCGTGCGGCGCCGCTGAGCCGCTCCCCTGCACCCCCTCCGCCCCGTCGAAAGCGAGCCACCGACCGTGAACGCGCAGCCCTCCGCCACCACCGATCCGGCCGCGCGGGTGCCGGCCTCGCAGGGTCTGCGCCTCATGGCCGTGCACGCCCACCCGGACGACGAGTCCTCAAAGGGCGCGGCCATGATGGCCGCCTACGTGGAGGCCGGCGCCGAGGTGATGGTGGTGACCTGCACGGGCGGCGAGGCCGGCGACCTGCTGAACCCGCAGTACGAGGACGCCGTGCGCACGGATCGGGACATCGCCGCGGTGCGCCGGGACGAGATGGCCGAGGCCGTGGCCGCGCTCGGCATCCGGCACGAGTGGCTGGGCTTCCTCGACTCCGGCCTGCCCGAGGGCGACCCGCTGCCGGCCCTCCCGTCGAACTGCTTCGCCGTGACGCCGCTGCGCACCGCCGCCGCCCCGCTGGTGTCCCTCGTGCGGAGCTTCCGGCCCCATGTGCTGATCGCGTACGACGAGGAGGGCGGCTACCCGCACCCGGACCACATCCAGGCGCACCACGTGACGGTCGAGGCCTACCGCGCCGCCGGCGATCCGGCGGCGTACCCCGAGACCGGCCCCGCGTGGGAGGTCTCGAAGCTGTACTACGACCGCGCGTTCAACCCGGAGAAGTACCGCACGCTCCACGAGGCGTTCGTGGCGGCCGGGGACGAGTCCCCCTTCGGCCAGCGGATGTCCTTCTACGCACAGATGGAGACCATGCGGGAGGTGCTGCGCCGTCGGGAGGCCGGGGAGGACGTCCCGGACCCGGAGCACGTGCCCGCGTGGGTGATGCCGGACCACCCCGTGACCACGCAGGTCCCCGTGGCCGACTACCTCGAGCACCGGGACGCCGCCCTGCGCGCGCACCGCACCCAGGTGGACCCGGACGGCCCGTTCTTCGCCGCCCCGAACGAGATGCTGCGGGCCGCGTGGCCGTGGGAGGACTACTGCCTCGTGGACTCCCGCGTGCCCACGCAGCTGCCGGAGGACGACGTCTTCGCCGGGCTGCGCTGAGCCGGCCGGCCGGTAGAGTGGTCGGTCGTGATCACCCTGTCTGGCCTGTCCCTCGCCCTCTCCGCCGCCGCGGTGGCCGCGAGCACGGCGCCCCTGCCGGCCGCGCCCGAGCCCACCCTGCGTCCCGGCCTCGAGGAGGCGGACGTGACCCCGGGCATCGAGGGGTTCCTGTTCACCGCCCTCATGGTGGCCATGGCCGTCATCGTGCTGCGGCTCATGGTCCGCTCCGTGCGCCGCGTGCAGCAGCGCTCCCCGCAGGCCGAGGCCATGCTCGTGGACCGGCACCAGCGGCACCTCCCGGAGGAGGTCCGGGAGGGCGGCGAGCACCTGGACGCCGACGCCGAGGACCGCCTCGAGCGCCTCCGCGCCAAGTACCCCGGCTACCTCGCCGAGCCCACCCCGGAGCCGAAGGCGCCGGACACCGGACGCCCCTGACCCGCGCGTCGTCCCCCAGGACGAGGGAGCCGCCGCCGCTCAGCGCGCGGCCAGGACCACCATCATGATGGCCACGAAGTGGCACACGAACCCGCCCACCGTGAACACGTGGAAGAGCTCGTGGAAGCCGAACCACTCACGGTGGATCGTGGGCGCCTTCAGGGCATAGAACACGGCCCCCACGATGTACGCCGCGCCGCCGGCGCACACGAGGACGGCGGCGGGCACGCTCGCGGCGAAGAAGTCGCCGATGAACAGCAGCGCCGCCAGGCCCAGGAGCACGTACACGGGCGTGTACAGCCAGCGCGGCGCGTCCGTCCACACGACGCGGAACGCGACGCCGGCCACCGCGCCCACCCACACGAGCGTGAGCAGCAGCCGGGCCGTGTCCGGCGGCAGCATCGCCAGCGCGAGCGGCGTGTACGTCCCGGAGATCACGAGCATGATGTTCGTGTGGTCCAGCCGCTTGAGCACGCGGGAGACCGTCTCGTTCCACTGGATGAGGTGGTAGGTGGCCGAGACGCCGAACAGCAGCAGCCCGGTGATCACGTAGACCACGCACGCGGCGCGCAGGTGCGGCGGCGCCAGGGCGATCAGCACGATGCCCGCCACGAGCACGAGCGGGGCCATCACCGCGTGCACCCAGCCGCGCAGCCGCGGCTTGTACAGGGGGTGCTCGGGGTCGCGGACCCGTTCGATCCGCCAGCGCGGGGGTCGGGGCCGGGTGGTGGCGTCCGTGCGGGGCGTCGCGTCGTCCATGCCCTCCATCTTCCTCCTCTGCCGGTGGTGCCGCCTCCAGGGACCTCCGAGGCGGACGCACGTATCCTGAGACCTCCGGAACCTGCCGCCCGGCCCCTCGGCCGGCCGTGAAAGCGAGGTGCGCCGTGCGCCAGCCCGACGTCTTCTACCGCCTGTACGAGCGGCGACTGGCCCGCGGCCTGGACGCGGAGCGCCTCCCGCACCACGTGGGCGTGCTCGTGGACGGCAACCGCCGCTGGGCCCGCGCGTTCGGCGCCACCACGCAGGAGGGGCACCAGGCCGGTGCGGAGCGGATCCTGGACTTCATCGGGTGGTGCGACGACGTCGGGGTGCCCGTGGTGACCCTGTACATGCTCTCCACCGAGAACCTCAGCCGCCCCGAGGAGGAGCTCGCGCCCCTGCTGGAGATCATCATGTCCACCGCCGAGCGCCTCGCCGAGCCGACCGAGGGCCGGCGGCCCGTGCGCGTGCAGCCGGTTGGCGCCGTGGACCTGCTCCCGCCCGGCATGGCCCGGCGGCTGCGCGCCCTCGCGGAGCGCACGCAGGGGCACGACGGGGTGCACGTGAACGTGGCGGTGGGCTACGGGGGCCGGCTCGAGATCGTGGACGCGGTGCGCGAGCTGCTGCGCGAGGCCGACGCCGAGGGCCGCTCTGCCGCGGACGTGGCCGCCGAGCTGACGGTGGACAAGATCTCCTCGCGCCTCTACACCCGCGGCCAGCCGGACCCGGACCTGGTGATCCGCACCTCGGGTGAGCAGCGGCTCTCCGGCTTCCTCACGTGGCAGTCCGCGTACTCGGAGTTCTACTTCTGCGAGGCCATGTGGCCCGCGTTCCGCCGCGTGGACTTCCTGCGTGCCCTGCGCGACTACGGCTCGCGGCAGCGTCGCTTCGGCGCCTGAGGCGCGGCGCACTGGCCACGGTGCTGGGCTCCGCACCGCTGTGCCGGGCACCGCACCGCTGTGCCGGTCACCTCACCGCTGCGCCGGTCACCTCACCGCTGTGCCGGTCACCTCACCGCTGTGCTGGGCGCAGTACTGCTGTGCCGGTCACCTCACCGCTGTGCTGGGCGCAGTACTGCCAAGTAATCGGCGGCCTACTTGGCAGTACTGCGCCCAGCGGGCGGGGGTGCTGCCTCAGAACCAGCGCTGCTCCGCGGCGGAGGCGAGGGCGGCGTCGTCGCGGGAGGCACGCCGCTCCAGGACGCGGGCGGCGCGGTCCCGGCGGCCCCACCACAGCGCCAGCAGCACCCCGACGACGGCGCCGGCCAGGTGCCCCGTCCAGGACAGGCCCGGCTGGGGCAGCAGGCCGAGGAGCGAGGAGCCCAGGTGGGTCACCGCCACGACCACGGAGACCACGACGGCCAGGGCGCGCCGGGCCACGATGCCGTAGACGAGCAGGAACGCGATGAGCGCGTAGACGATGCCCGAGGCGCCGATGTGCACCCCCGGCGTGCCGATGAGCCAGGTGAGCAGGCCCGAGCCGAGCCACGAGGCGGCCAGGAGCGCGACCGGGCGGCGGGAGACGAGCGCGGCCACCGGGCCAAGGACGATCAGCGCCGTGGTGTTGCCGATCAGGTGGCCCCAGCCGGCATGGAGGAGTGGGGAGAAGAGCACGCCGTCCAGGCCCCCCAGGTGGCGCGGGATCAGCCCGGCGCCGGGGATGATCAGGCGGCCGCCCACGATCAGCACGAGCTGGGCGATCCACATGAGGACGATCAGCACGGCGGTGGGGGCGGCGGCGCGCAGCAGGCCGGCACTGGCGCGGTCGGCGCGGGAGGCGAGGCCGGCGCCGCGGGAGGACTCGGGGGACGCGAGGGGGCCGGGGGTGCTGCGCATGGGGGCTCCTGACGGAGGACGGGGTGGGCTGGGCCCCAGTCTAGGAAGCCGGCCCGGCCGATGCCCGGATTCTTCATCCAGGGTTCACCCTCGGCGTCGCCCGCGTTCCCCGCGCGGACCTAGCGTGAGCCGCAGGCGGGCGCCGCCCGCCCTTCACCCCGGCACAGGAGGCACGCAGCATGGAGCAGCAGGCGCAGACCGCGGAGACGGGCACCCGGAGCCCGCGGGGGGACAGGGCGAGCGTGGGGGAGCGCTCCTACGTGGTGGACACCTCGGTGCTCCTCTCGGATCCGCGGGCGCTGCTGCGCTTCGCCGAACATGAGGTGATCCTGCCGCTTGTGGTGATCTCCGAGCTCGAGGCCAAGCGCGCCGATCCGGACCTGGGCTACTTCGCGCGCACTGCGCTGCGCATCCTCGACGACCTGCGCACGCGCCACGGCGCCCTGGACCGCGACGTCCCGCTCACGCCCGAGGGCGGGACCCTGCGGGTTGAGCTGAACCACGTCTCCACGGACGTCCTGCCGTTCGGCATCCGCGGGACGGACAACGACTCGCGCATCCTCGCCGTCGCGAAGGCCTTCGCGGACGAGGGGCGGGAGGTGACCGTGGTGTCCAAGGACCTGCCGATGCGCGTGAAGGCCGCGGCCATGGGCCTGTCCGCAGACGAGTACCGCCACGAGCTCGTGCGGGACTCGGGCTGGCGCGGCACCGTGGCCCTGCCGCTGGACGAGGAGCGGCTCGACACGCTGTACGAGGAGGGCGTGGTCTCCCTCGAGGGCGTGCCGCTCGCGGACCTGCGCGGCACGGGTGTGGAGGAGCGCCCGGGGCAGGAGCAGCCGGGCGCCGAGAGCCTCCCGGTGAACACGGGGCTGGTGCTCTCCTCGACGCGCGGCTCCGCACTCGCCCGCGTGGTCGACGGCGGCCGGGCGCGCCTGGTGCGCGGGGACAAGGACGTGTTCGGACTGCACGGCCGCTCGGCGGAGCAGCGCCTGGCCATCGACCTGCTGATGGACTCCAGCGTCGGGATCGTCTCGCTGGGTGGCCGCGCGGGCACGGGCAAGTCGGCCCTCGCGCTGTGCGCAGGCCTGGAGGCCGTCATGGAGCGCCGGGAGCACCGCAAGGTCGTGGTGTTCCGGCCGCTGTACGCCGTGGGCGGCCAGGAGCTCGGCTACCTGCCCGGCGGAGAGGGCGAGAAGATGGGCCCGTGGGCGCAGGCGGTGTTCGACACCCTCTCCGCGCTCGTCTCCCCGTCCGTGATCGATGAGGTGACGGACCGCGGGATGCTCGAGATCCTGCCGCTCACCCACATCCGCGGCCGTTCCCTGCACGACGCGTGGGTGATCGTGGACGAGGCGCAGTCATTGGAGCGCAACGTGCTGCTGACCGTGCTGAGCCGCATGGGCAGGAACTCCAAGGTGGTGCTCACCCACGACGTCGGCCAGCGGGACAACCTGCGCGTGGGCCGGCACGATGGGATCGCGGCCGTGGTGGAGACCCTGAAGGGGCACCCGCTGTTCGGGCACGTCACCCTCACCCGATCCGAGCGCTCGCCGATCGCGGCGCTGGTGACCGAGCTGCTCGAGGAGGAGCGCTGAGCGGGAGGCCGCGCCGGAGATGACAGAGGGGCCGCTGCACAAGGCAGCGGCCCCAACGGCGGGGGTGCTCGGCCCCGCGGAGGGGGGATTGGGGACCGAGGAAGCCCGCCACCATGGCCCCTCAAAAACGGGATCGGGGCCATGGAGTCTCAGGAATGATCCGACCCTGGGGCCTGACCATCACTGAACTGTAGCCCCACTCTTGCGGCAGACGCAACGTTGTGTTCCGTATGTGAGAGAGCTGACGGCGGGCCGGGAGAAGTGCGGCGCGTCGGGATCCGCGGCCTGTGGATGAGCGGGTGCGCGCCAGGGAGACGGCCCTACGCTGGGCCGGGGAGGGGGGGTGGTCCGCATGGGCTGGTGGGCATGGGCGGTGGCTGCCGGGCACATCACGACGGCGGCGGTGTGGGTGCTGGCCGTCGCGTGGTTCGCGCTGTGCTGCGCGGTGCTCGTGCGGACGGACCTGCGGGAGCACCGGCTGCCGAATCGCTGGACCCTGCGGCTCGCGCTGGGCGGGCTCGTGGGGATGGCCGGGGGAGCGGCGCTCGCGGGACGGTGGGACCTCGTGGCGGGCGGCGTGCTCGGCGGGCTCGGCTACGCCGTGGCGATGTTCGTGCTGCATCTGCTCAGCGGAGGCGGCCTCGGCATGGGCGACGTGAAGCTCGCCGCGGGCCTGGGCCTCTACACGGGCGTGGCTGGCGGGCCGGCCGCCGTGGTGGCGGCCGGCGTCGGGGCGATCCTGCTGGGCGGGCTCACAGCGCTCGTGCTGGTGGCGCTGCGGCGGGCGAGCCGGTCCACTGCGCTGCCGTTCGGGCCGGCGATGGTGGCGGCGGCCGTCGGGGTGCTGGTGATGGTCCGCTGAGAGTCCTGACGACGTCCAGGGGGCGCGGCTCAGACTGGCGCCCGGGTCGTCGTGGTCGGTCACGGCGGGTCCTTTCGAGACTCTTCGGCGCGGCCACCACAGATGCCAGAGTCGCCGACACCCCGACGCACAGCGAAGGCCACCTCCCGCCGGGAGGTGGCCTTCGTCGTCGTGGGTCAGGGCAGCGGCGCTCAGCCGCCCGGGAGGATCACTCCGGGTGCGTCATGGACATGGTGTCCAGGGCCTTGTCGAGCTGCTCCTCGGTGACCTCGCCGCGCTCCACGTAGCCGAGGTCCACCACGGCCTCGCGCACGGTCATCTTGTTCTTCACCGAGTGCTTGGCGATCGCGGCGGCGGCCTCGTAGCCGATCACCTTGTTCAGCGGGGTGACGATGGACGGGGAGGCGCCGGCCAGGAAGGTGCAGCGCTCCTCGTTGGCCTCGAGGCCGTCGATCATCTTGTCCGCCATCACGCGGGCGGTGTTGGCCAGCAGGCGGATGGACTCGAGCAGGTTGGCGGCCATCACGGGGATGCCCACGTTCAGCTCGAACGCGCCGTTGGTGGAGGAGAGGGCGATCGTGGTGTCGTTGCCGATCACCTGGGCGCACACCATGATGGCGGCCTCGCAGATCACGGGGTTGACCTTGCCCGGCATGATCGAGGAGCCCGGCTGCAGGTCCGGGATCGCGATCTCGCCGAGGCCGGTGTTGGGGCCGGAGCCCATCCAGCGCAGGTCGTTGTTGATCTTCATGATCGAGTAGGCGATGTTGCGCAGCTGGCCGGAGGCCTCGATCAGGCCGTCGCGGTTGGCCTGCGCCTCGAAGTGGTCGCGGGCCTCGGTGATCGGCAGGCCGGTCTCCTCGGCGAGCAGCTCGATCACGCGGGCGGAGAAGCCCTTCGGGGTGTTGATGCCGGTGCCGACGGCGGTGCCGCCGAGGGGCACCTCGGCCACCCGGGGCAGGGAGGCGTCGATGCGCTCGATGCCGTAGCGCACCTGGGCGGCGTAGCCGCCGAACTCCTGGCCCAGGGTCACCGGGGTCGCGTCCATGAGGTGGGTGCGGCCGGACTTCACGATGCCGGAGAACGCCTCGGCCTTCCTCTCCAGTGAGGCGGCCAGGTGGTCCAGGGCCGGCTTCAGGTCGTTGATCAGCGCGCCGGTCACGGCCACGTGCACGGAGGTGGGGAACACGTCGTTGGAGGACTGCGAGGCGTTCACGTGGTCGTTCGGGTGGACGGTCTCCTCGGAGCCGGCCGCCTGGAGCGACTGCGTGGCGAGGTTCGCGAGCACCTCGTTGGTGTTCATGTTCGAGGAGGTGCCGGAGCCGGTCTGGAACACGTCGATCGGGTACTGGTCGTCGTGCTCGCCGGCGATCACCTCGTCCGCGGCGGCCACGATCGCGTCCGCGCGCTCCTGGGAAATGATCCCGAGCTCGGCGTTCGCCTTCGCGGCGGCCTTCTTGATCTGGGCCAGCGCGTGGATGTGGGCGGGCTCGAGGGTCTTGCCGGAGATCGGGAAGTTCTCCACGGCGCGCTGCGTCTGGGCGCTGTAGAGCGCGTCGACCGGGACCTTCACCTCGCCCATGGTGTCGTGCTCGATGCGGAACTGCTGATCAGTGTTCTCTGCGGTCATGGCCACATCCTAGGACGGCGCGGGCGCCCGGTGCCGTACCGGACGCCCGACGTCGTCACACCGTCATGTCGCCGTGCACGCGCGCGGTTCAGGCCGCCTCCGGCGTAACCCACGAACAGTTGAGGTCGGCAGTCCACTCCTTTGGCACACCCTGTGGGGTGACGTCGACTGTGAGCATTTCCGCACCGCCCTCACAGGCTTTACGTGTTTCCTCCACCGTTGCGGACCAGGAGGGCCCCCGGGTCGCCCATTCATCACCACGGGAGTCAGCTACGGAGCCCACGAGTATCAAGCCGACGGTTGCAGCCCTCACGCTTCGTCCCCAGGCCGTTCGAGGGTACTCACTGAGGAGCACAGCGAGGCTAGCACCGACCATGAGCGAGGGGATCAGGGCGTACCGCGATGCGCGTGCGACGCCGTGGGCAACATCGATCTCGTGCGGGTCCATGAAGTTCACGGTCGCGACAAGGAAGAGGAAGCCAGCCGCCGCGAGCAGGGCGGCCATCCACTTCTGCTGCGTGTGTAGCCGGCGGAATCCAATGAGGTAGAGCAGAGCGAATGTGACGATCGTGAGGACTGTCACCGCAAGTGGCCCTGCAATCGCCAGGGCGGCCGTCGTCCCCGTCTCACCGAGGACCGCCTCAGTCAAAGAGCGCACGACCATGTTCTGTGTGTTGATCAGTGGATCCACGAAGAACTCGGGGAGAAACGACCCCCTCGCCTCTGGATTGAGGAGTGCGATGTGTAGAGCGGCGGCAGGGAAGTACAGTGCCGGGACGATTTTCGCGCGGCCTTCCAAGGCGAAGAGCCGCCACAGCGCGACGGGCGCGAGCAACAAGGCCAGGGGGTCGCTCAGCACTCCCAGGATGAGGAGCACGCTGGCCAGGATGATGAGCCCCAGACGCTTGAACGAACCCAGCAGGGCCATGGTTGCCGCGGTGTCAAGGAACCAGCGGAGATTGGTGACGTTTCCCAGGACTTCCTGCTGGCCAATACCGCCGAAAATGACAAGACCGGCGGCGCCTAGCGCCCACCCCCATCGACGGACGTAGGGGGACAGGACGGCGAAGACGAGGACCATTAGCGCCACGCGGAGACCTGCGCTCCCTCCAGCGACGCACGCGGCGAAGGCCTCCGGCGGGGCCGCTGCACACGTCTGGGTGACCAGTCGGGGGCCCACATGGAGATAACCGGTGTAGGTCGTGAGGAGCGACTCGCCCGCCTGTTCGCCGCTGAGGAAAATGAGGCCGTCCTCTTTATGGAGATGGTCTGTAAAGGGGCCATAAATCCGCGGGGTGAGTAGCCATGCGAACCCGACTGCAGCCAAGACAAGGAGTGCCATTCGGGCCCTACGCGCATCGGGCAGGAAGCTTTCCATGGTAGGACCTCGCCATGACAACGGGCTGTGGCCCAGTTTCCGTCTCATCGAATGTGTATCCCTATGTTTGGGTCGGAGTGCCGCCGGTTGGTTTCATGTCCTGCTAACAGCAGAAGAGTCGGTGGCTCTCTGCAGTGTTTTCGGGGCCACCGCAACGCGTGCCTCAGCTGAGCTGTTGGAGCCCGAGGTGTCCTTGGAACACCCTGTGCTTTGTGCGGGCTGCGGCACATCCTAGGACGGCGCGGACGCCCGACGTCGTCACACCGTCAGGTCGCCGTGCACGCGGCCCGGTCGCGCGGTGCCCTCGGACAGCGAGTAGGTGAGCCCGACGACGGCGGTGCGCCCGGACTCGACGGCCGCGCGGACGGACTGTGAGGTCTCCATGAGGTGGTCGCAGGTCTGGTCCACGTGCTCGACCACGAACTCGTCGACCTCCTCCAGTCCGCGGCGACGCCCGGCCAGCACGGACGGGATGATGCGCTCCACGAGGGGGCGCACGAAGCCGCGCGGCATCGTGCCGGAGATGTAGGACTCGACCGTCGCGGTGACGGCGCCGCACGAGTTGTGGCCCAGGACGATGACGAGCGGGATCTCCAGCACGTCCACGCCGTACTCGATGGAGCCCAGCACGGCGTCGTCGATCACGTGGCCGGCCGTGCGCACCACGAACACGTCGCCGAGGCCCAGGTCGAAGATGATCTCGGCCGCCAGGCGCGAGTCGGAGCAGCCGAAGATCACCGCGACGGGGGCCTGACCGGCCGTCAGGCCGCTGCGGCGCTCCGCGTTCTGGTTCGGGTGGCTCGGCTCGCCCGCCACGAACCGGCGGTTGCCCTCGGCGAGGACCTCCCACGCCTCGGCGGGGGTGAGGTCGGAGGTGGGGACGACGACGTCGGGGGCCGGCGTCGTCTCGGGTCGGGTGTGGGGGGTGGTCATCGGATCTCCTTTGCGACGGCGCGGGCCAGGTCTTCCAGGACCTCGCGTCCGCCGGTGGTGGTCAGCACCACGATGCTGCCGTCCACCTCGGCCACGAAGTGCTGCTCGGCGGACTCCTTGGGCTCCATGTGCTGCCACGTGATCCCGTCCACGTCCACGGACTCCTCGGCCGGGGCGGTGCCCACGCGGAGCGCGAGCCAGGTGGGGTCGGCGTCCGCGGTCTGCCGCAGCCCGGCGAACACGGTGTCCGTCACCACCCAGCCGACGTCCCACGTCTGCAGCCCGTCCATCGGCTGCAGTCGGGCGTAGTTGGCGTACCAGGGCTCCGGGACCTCGGGGGCCAGGGCCGGGAGGGCGCCGTCGTCGTGAGGGACCGTGGCGGCGGCCTCCGCCACGTCCACCCGGTCCCCGGGAGCGCGCGGCGCGGGGTTCGGGTTGAGCGCGACCACCACGAGCACGAGGGCGAGGGTGGCGAGCACCGAGAGCAGCATGCCGATCCACGGCTGGTTGGCCCGCTGCGCCTGCTTGGCGGTCAGGACGGGGCGGGGCGCCGGCGCGGCCGGTGCGGTCTCGGGTGCGGGGGAGCTCACCCGAGGCATTCTGCCACTCCCGCCGTAGGATGACGGGGAGGGCAGAGCCGCCCACACGCCAGTCCGCAGCGACGGCGCACCGCGAGAAGGATCGGAGACACGATGACGAACGCGTCCTCGGAGAAGACCGGCTACGAGAACCATGTCCCGGACCGCAACCTGGCGATGGAGCTGGTGCGCGTGACGGAGGCGGCCGCCATCGCCGCGAGCCCGTGGGTGGGCTACGGCGACAAGAACAAGGCCGACGGTGCCGCCGTCGACGCCATGCGCTCCTTCATGGACACCGTGGCGATGGACGGCACCGTGGTGATCGGCGAGGGCGAGAAGGACGAGGCCCCGATGCTGTTCAACGGGGAGAGGGTCGGCGACGGCGCCGGCGCCCCCGTGGACGTGGCCGTGGACCCGATCGACGGCACCCGCCTCACCGCGATGGGCTACAACAACGCCCTCTCCGTGTTCGCCGTGGCCGAGCGCGGCACCATGTTCGACCCCTCCGCCGTGTTCTACATGGACAAGCTCGTGGTGGGCCCCGAGGCCGCCGACTTCGTGGACATGCGCCTGCCCGTGAAGCAGAACGTGAACCTCGTGGCCAAGGCCCTCGGCAAGCCCGTCTCCCAGGTGACCGTGTGCGTGCTGGACCGCCCGCGCCACGAGGGCCTCGTGAAGGAGATCCGCGCGGCCGGCGCCCGCGTGAAGTTCATCCTCGACGGCGACGTGGCCGGCGCGATCGCCGCGGCCCGCCCGGACACCGGCGTGGACATGATGATGGGCATCGGCGGCACCCCGGAGGGCATCGTCACCGCGTGCGCCATCAAGGCCACCGGCGGCGTGATCCAGGGCCGCCTGGCCCCCGTGGACGAGGCCGAGCGCCAGAAGGCCCTCGACGCCGGCCTGGACCTGGACGCCGTGCTCACCACGGACGAGCTCGTCACCTCGGACCACTGCTACTTCGCCGCCACCGGCATCACCGACGGCGACCTGCTGCGCGGCGTGCGCTTCGTGAACGGCCGCGTGCAGACCCAGTCGATCGTGATGCGCTCGAAGTCCGGCACCGTCCGCACCGTGGACGCCGAGCACGACGTCAAGAAGTGGGCCAAGTGGCTCGAGGAGCGCTGAGCCGCTGACCCCCACCCCCTGCCTTTTCGCTGGCGAAAGTGCTCAGTGGCGGGGCAGGCCCGCCGCGTGGACGGTCGCCGGGGCGCCGTCCGCGCTCGCGACGACGAGCGGGCCGCCCGCCGTCTCCGCGGCCGGCAGGAACACGGCCTCGCCCGGACCGAGCACGACCTCCTGCCCGGCGAGGGCGAGCCGGGCCCGCCCCCGGGTGACCACCGCGAGCCCGGGGCCGGAGAGCGTCAGCGCGCGGTCGCCGTCGTCGTCGAGGGTGGCCTGCAGCAGCTCGAACTCCTCGAACGGCGGCCGGTACGCCACCACGGAGTCCGCCACGCGCTCGGGCTCGGTGTAGGGCACGGGCAGCGCCTCGAACGCCACCACGCGCCGCAGCTCCGGGATGTCCACGTGCTTGACGGTCAGCCCCCCGCGCAGCACGTTGTCTGACGCCGCCATGACCTCCACGCCCAGCCCGTGCAGGTAGGCGTGCACGTTGCCCGCCGGCAGGTGCACCGCCTGGCCGGGGGCCAGGTCCACGCGGTTGAGCAGCACGGCCACGAGCACGCCCGGGTCGTCGGGGTGGTGCCGGGCCAGCTCGACGGCCGTGGCCAGCGCCGGGTCCTGCAGGATCAGGTGCTCCGCGCCCTGCAGCGCCTCCACGGCCTGGGCCACGGCGCCGGGGGCGGACCACGCGGACTCGCCGTCGAGCAGCGCGCAGAACGTCCCCTCCAGATCGCCCGTGGCGAGCGCCTGGCTCATGCGGGCGGCGGCGACGGCGGCCACGGACGTCTGCCCGTCCGCGTACTCGGTGAGGGTCTGGGCGAGCCGCTCGAAGCTCAGGGAGGACTCCTCGGTGGGGCGGAAGCCGCACAGGGCGGAGAACTCCGTGAGGGCCACGAGCATCTCGGGCTTGTGGTTGTCGTCCTTGTAGTTGCGGTGCGGCGCGTCGCGCGGCACGTCCGCGGCCTCCTCGGCGGCGAACCCGGCGCGGGCCTGCTCGAGCGTGGGGTGGGCCTGGATGGAGAGCGGCTGCCCCGCCGCGAGCAGCTTCACGAGGTACGGCAGCCGCCCGCCGGGGGCCGCGGCTCCCAGCATGGCCTCGGGGTCCGCGGCCACGAGCTCGTCGAGGCCCACGCGCCGCCCGTCTCCCATCGGAACGCCGCACGGGGCGCCGGGGTGGGCGCCGAGCCACAGCTCCGCCTCCGGCTCACCGGTGGGCTCGCGGCCCTGCAGACCGGCCAGCAGGGTGGTGGAGCCCCACGCGTAGTCACGGATGATCGGCTCGAGGACATGCATGCCCTCCAGCTTAGGCGAGGGGCATCGGGGCAGGCGGCTCAGGCCGGCGCGCACAGTCCGTTGGTCGAGGACACCAGGTTGAGCACGTCCTCCTGCCCGGCGTCCTCGGCCCGCATGAGGTCCTCGGCGGTGTAGGGCTGGCCGTCGGGCCGGGTGGGGGCCGCGGGCCAGGTGCTCGGGTCGTCCTTGTCCACGCCGTCCTCCTCCGCGGCGGCCTGGGACAGCACGGCGAGCAGCGGCAGCGGGCTCACGCCCGCCTCGCCCGTCCTGCCCGCCTCGCCCGTCCTGCCCGACGACGGCGCGTTCTCCGACGACGTGTCTGAGGAGGAGCCCGTCCCGGCGAGCGCCTCGTCCACGCGGCGGTGGACCTCGTCGTAGTCGGGGTAGGTGGTGAAGTGGTCCTCGGCGGTGCCGAAGTCCGGGGGGCCGATGGTCAGGCGCTCCATCTCCTGGCCGCGGGAGCGCTCGGCCAGGTCCACGAACGTGCCGAGCTGGCTCTGCGGCAGGTTGGTGGTGACCACCTGCTGGCCCGCCTTCAGGATCTCCTCGAAGCGGGTGAGCACGGTGGCCGGGGTGAACTGCTGCAGCATGGCGGCCTGCATGCACTGCTGGCGGCGGATGCGCGCGTAGTCCGAGGACCAGTGCCGCGAGCGTGCGAAGGCGAGGGCGTCTTCGCCGTTGAAGTGGTGCTCGCCCGGGGCCCACCACACGTTGCCCCACTCGCCGTCCGGGCGCTGTCCGCGGTGGGTGACGTACCCGCCTGAGACCACGTCCACGCCGCCCATGGCGTCGATCAGCTGGGCGAAGCCGCCCATGTCCATGAGTGCGTACCCGGTGATCTCCAGCCCGAGGATGCCGCCGGCGGCGTCCATCATGGCCTCCGCTCCGGGGTCGGCGGCCCCCGGGTAGAGGTCGGCGTGCTTCTTGGTGACGTCCATGTAGAGGGCGTTGAGGATGCAGTCGTCGCCGCAGGAGAAGCCGTCCGGGTACGCCTGCCACAGCGGCGAGTCCTGCGTGAAGGGCGCGTTCTGCAGGTTCCGGGGCAGGGAGAGCATCACCATCCGGCCGGTGCGCGCGTCCACGGAGGCCACGTGCATGGAGTCGGGCCGCAGCCCGGTGCGTCCCTCGCCGGCGTCGCCGCCCATCACGAGGATGTTGTAGCGGCCGTCGGCCTGGGCCACCGCCGGCCCGTCCCCGAACACCTGGCCGAGCGTGCTCCGGCCCGCGTTCATGGCCCAGCCGCCGTAGAGCAGCCCGCCGGTGGTGAGGAGCAGGGCGAGGATCGTGGACGCGGCGGTGAGGTTGCGCGCCCCGGGGGCGAGGAGGTTCACGCGGATCAGGCGGAAGGTGTCCACCCACAGCGCGCCCCAGCCCACGGCCAGCGCGACCAGCAGTGCGGAGAGCGCCAGCAGCACGGTGTCCTGAGCCAGGAGGTTCAGCAGGACGCCGCGGGCCGTCAGCCACAGCACGAGCCCCACGATCAGCACCGCCCACACGGCCATGGTCACGCGCAGCGCGAGGCGGCCGAGCCGGCGGCTGCCCGCCACCACCTGCGCGCCGCCGGGCACGAGGGCGGTGAGCGCCAGCAGGATGGCCCCGCGGCGGGTGCGCTCGGTGGGCGTGGCGGCGCGGGGGTCGCGGACGGGGTCCCGCAGGGGATCCAGGTGGTCGGCGGCGGCGATGCTGCCCATCAGCGCTCGGCGGCCATCCGGTCTCGCAGGCGGGAGCCCTTGGCCTGGGCCTGGGCGTTGAGGCCGGCGGCGTGCGCCACCAGGGCGTCCCGCAGGCGGGCGGCCTCCGCGCCCTCGCCCGCGGCGAGGATGCGGGCGGCCAGCAGGCCGGCGTTCGCGGCGCCGTCCACGGAGACGGTGGCCACGGGCACGCCGGAGGGCATCTGCACGATCGAGAGCAGCGAGTCCATCCCGTCCAGGCTCTTGAGCTTCACGGGCACGCCGATCACGGGCAGCGGGGTGACGGCGGCCAGCATGCCGGGCAGGTGCGCGGCGCCGCCGGCGCCGGCCACGATCACGCGGATGCCGCGCTCGTGGGCGCGCGCCCCGAACTCGACCATCTCGTGGGGCATGCGGTGCGCGGAGACCACGCCCACCTCGACGGGCACGCCCAGCTCGCGCAGGGCCTCGGCGGCCGCGCTCATCACGGGCCAGTCGGAGTCCGAGCCCATCACGACGGCGACGACGGGCGCCTCGTCCTGCAGCGGCTGGGTCAGGGGCGCGTCGGCCTGGGTCTCGGGTGCGCTCACGGGCGGGCCTCCGGGGTGTCGGACGCGGTGGCGTCGGGGGTGGTCGGGCGGGCGGACGACGACGGCGCCGCCTCCGCGCCGTCGCGCAGGATCGCCGCGGCGGACTCAGCCTCGGCGACGACGTCGGCGAGGGCCTCACCGGGCGCGGCGACCACGTTCACGTGGCCCACCTTGCGGCCCGGCGAGACGTCCTTGCCGTAGGTGTGGACCTTGGCCGCGGGGTGGGCCGCCATGGCCTCGGCGAAGCCGGCGTAGAGGTCCTCGCGCGCGCCGCCCAGGATGTTCTTCATCACCACGGTGCCGCGCGGGGCGGTCTCGCCCAGCGGCAGGCCGAGCACGGCGCGCACGTGCTGCTCGAACTGCCCGGTGACGGCGCCGTCCATGGACCAGTGCCCCGAGTTGTGGGGGCGCATCGCGAGCTCGTTCACCTGGAAGCCCGGGCCCACGCCGGGGGTCTCGAACAGCTCGACGGCCAGCATGCCGGTCACGCCGAGCTCCTCGGCGATCCGCGCGGCGGCGGCGCTCGCGGCCGCGGCCACGGCGGGGTCGAGGTCCGGCGCGGGGGCGATCACCAGGTCGCACACGCCGGCGGTCTGCACGGACTCCACCACGGGGTAGGCGGCGGCCTCGCCGGAGGGCGTGCGCGCCACCTGGACGGAGAGCTCGCGGGCGAAGGGCACGAGGGCCTCGGCCAGCAGGGGCGTGATGTCGGCCGCGAGCCACGTGCCCAGCGTGCCGTCCGCCGCGGACGCGCGGGCGTCGTCGGCGTCGTCCAGCGTGAGGACGCCCTTGCCGTCGTAGCCGCCGCGGGGGGTCTTCAGGATCATGGGCCAGCCGTGCTCGTCGCCGAACGCCACCACGTCCTCGAGCGTGTCCACCGCGGCCCACGCGGGGTTGGGCAGGCCCAGCCGCTCGACCGCCTCGCGCATCAGCAGCTTGTCCTGCGCGTACTGGAGCGCGTCCGGGCCGGGGTGCACGGCGACGTCGAGGGACTCCAGCGCGCGCAGGTGCTCGGTGGGCACGTGCTCGTGGTCGAAGGTGAGGACGTCCACGGTGGAGGCGAACGCGCGCAGCGTGGCCAGGTCCGTGTGGTCGCCCACCTCATGCGGGGCCACCTGGGCCGCAGAGGAGTCCTCCGCCTCCGCGAGGACGCGGAAGGGCACGCCCAGCTCCGCGGCCGGGGCCGCCATCATGCGCGCCAACTGGCCGCCGCCGATCACTCCGAGTCGAGGAAAAGTCACCTCGCCAGGGTAGTCCGGCGGTCTGGGAAGTCCGTCACTGATCTCTGTGAACCCGCCCACGCGCCCCGCCCGCCGCGCGTCGTCGCCCACACCCGGGGCTACAGTGTTCCCAGCCGTCCGGGGGGGGTCCGCTCTGCGCTCCCCCCTCTCTTCCCCTCCCCCATCCGAACGAGGTGCCCCCGCCCATGAACGATCTCTGGCAGCGCTTCACGGGGCTCGTCTCGATGCTCTGGCGCGAAGTCGCCAAGTTCGGCACCGTGGGCGCGCTGGCCTTCGTGATCGACTCCGCCGTGTTCTGGTGGCTCATGACCGGCCCCATGGAGGGCTCCAACGTCAAGGCGAAGATCTGGGCCGGCGTGGTGGCCACCCTCTTCAGCTGGGTGGCCAACCGCTACTGGACCTTCCGCCACAAGCGCCAGGCCAACGTGGTCCGCGAGCTCGTCATGTTCCTCGTGATGAACGCGATCGGCCTGGGCATCCAGGCCGGCTGCGTGTTCATCGCGCAGTACCTCATGGGCGTCACCGACCCCACGGGCCTGTTCATCGCCGGCAACGTGATCGGCCTCTTCTTCGGCACGACGTTCCGGTACTTCGCCTACCGCTTCTGGGTGTTCAAGGACGAGCTGGACGCCGAGCCGGGCTACGAGGGGGACATCGCCCTCCTCACGGGCCAGCTGCCGGTGTTCCACCACCACGACCGGCACCCGGGCGAGCCCATGTCCCAGGACGACGCCGTCACCCCCGAACGCTGACCGCCCGACCCGCGTCCCACGCCTCCAGCGCGTGACGCACGGAGGCGAGGCTGAGGCGCGCCCGCCCCGACCCCGTCGTGGCATCCCCCTTCTCCCCGACCTCCTCCCCGACGCCGTCGGCCCCCGCCGGCAGCATCCCCGGCGTCACGTGGTCCACGGGGCCGGGGAGCGCGTCCGGCTGCGCGCGGATCTCCGCCGCCACGTCCACGACGCCGGGCTCCAGGTCCGCGTCCCCGCCGAACTCGGGCTCGAGCCCGCGCGGCAGCGCGACGGCGAGCACCGCCGTCGCCGGGTCCGTCCAGTCCTGCGGCCGGTCGGTGAGCACCGCGGCGGGCGCGGGGGAGGGACCCGGGCCGGCGCCGCCGTCGTCGGGAGCCCCCGCCGAGAGCTCGGCGCCCGCACACAGCGCGCCGAGCGCGAGGGCGTGGGAGAGCCAGTGCTCGGGCAGGTCCACGTGCACGGCGTCACCGGGGGCGATGCCCTCGTCCGCCAGCAGGCCGGCCGCCTTCGCCGCCCAGTTCACGGTGACCGCGCCGGAGAGCTCGATGCGCTGGTCCACGGCGCCATGCTCGTCCGCCGCGGGGGCGCCGGCCGGGGAGGGCTCCTGCACGATCGCGGGGCGCGGGGAGGAGGCGAGGCGGGCCACGAGCGGGCCGCCGGAACGGGGCGTGGAGAGGGAGACCATGGGGCCAGTGTGGCACCCTTCCCGCGGGGCGGATCGGCCTCGGCGGCTGCGAATCACACCCGTGTAACTCCCCGTGTAGGGTGTGCTCTGAACCATGCACGCAACGCCCCGGGAGGCCGTCATCATGGAGAGCATGCAGCGCGCCGAGGACGCATTCGCGGGGGAGTCGCGTCAGGCCGCCGCTCGCGCCCGCGCCGTGCCGAGCGACTGGTTCCTGGACCCCGCGGATCCGGCCGCCGGCTGGGCGCAGGAGGAGGGCCTGGAGGCGCAGGCCTCGGCCTTCCTCGCCGCCCACGACGTCGACGACGCCCCGCGTGCCACCGTCACCGCCCTCTTCCCGCAGCAGGTGCCGCAGCAGCCCGCGCCCGCTGTGGCCCCGGCCGTCGGATCCCCGTGGGAGGCGCTGCCCGGCGTCGTGACGGAGCCCGTGGAGGGCGACCTCGCGTGGCAGGTGGACGCGCTGTGCGCGCAGACGGACCCCGAGGCGTTCTTCCCGGAGAAGGGCGGCTCCACGCGCGAGGCCAAGAAGGTGTGCGCCGCGTGCGACGTGCGCCGCCAGTGCCTGGACTACGCCATGGCGAACGACGAGCGCTTCGGGATCTGGGGTGGGCTCTCCGAGCGGGAGCGCCGCCGCCTGCGCCGTGAGCGCGGCTGAGTCCCAGGGCCGTCCGGCCCGCACTGCGGGCTAGGCCCGGCCCCAGCTCGGGTCCAGCACCTGAGGGTCCACGCCGAGGGCCTGCGCACACCGGCTCAGCGCCACGCCGTAGACCGCGCCGTCCAGGTCCCCCGGGTCCGCCGACTCCATGAGGGGACGCTCGAACAGGGTGAGCAGCACGCCGTCGGGGCCCTCGCGCTCCGCCCGCGCGAACAGCGACTCCTCGTCCTGCTCCGCGCCCGCGTGGAGCAGCCGCAGCCGTTCCTCCAGGCGGTCCGGGATGCGCTCGACGCGCACGGTCACGCGGGCCAGGCCCGGCGCCTCGAGGTCGCCCAGGCGCTCCACCGCCTTCTCGACGGCCGTCAGCAGCGCCTCGCTGCGGCCGCGCTCCGAGCGGGCCCCGAAGGGGCGCGGGTGTCGGAGCCCGCGGGCGTGGCGGTCGCGCAGGCCGGAGCGACGGCGCCGTCGTCGCCTGCCGGCCCCCGGGGAGCCGTCGTCCGCTCCGCTGCCCGCGCCCGTCCCGTCGCGCGGCGCGTCACCCGTTCCGCCGCCCGGCACGGGCGCGAGGGGGTCGAGGGGGTCCGGCGCGGTCATGCGGACACTGTAGGACACGAGGCCCGGGGCGGGCCCGGCGCCCGGGGCCGAGTAGGCTGGGTCGCCGTGGGAGCCATGCGACGCTGCAGCAAGACCGGATGCCAGGGGGACGCCCTGGCCACGCTGACGTACAACTACGCGGACTCCACGGTGGTGATCGGCCCGCTCTCGCGCCGCGCCGAGCCCCACACCTACGACCTCTGCGGCGAGCACGCCCGCCGCACCACCGCCCCCCGCGGGTGGGAGGTGCTGCGCCTCGCGCTGCCCGAGCGCTACGAGCCGGTCCCGCCGCAGGGCGCCGCCGGCGCCGTGCCCCCGGCCGAGGCGCCGCCCGCGCCGTCCGCCTGCGCCGCTCCGCCCGCGCCCGCCGCGCGCCCGGGCCTGCGCCTCGTCCGCGACGAGGGGCCCGAGAATCCGGTGCACCCCTGACACCTTCTGGCCGCCCCCGGGGGAGCTGACCGGTGACGGAGCCGCCGACGATTCTGTGGGCACCCGGCCCGCGGGGGCGCCCACGTCGGTAGGCTGACCGCATGACTGAGACCCCCGCCAGCCCCGCCGTGCCCCGCACCCCCGACGTCGACCCGGCCTACGCCAACCGCGCCACCGTCCCCGGCGCCACGTTCGACTTCACGGTCCGCGACCTGGGCCTGGCCGAGGCCGGCCGCCACCAGATCCGCCTCGCCGAGCACGAGATGCCGGGCCTGATGTCCCTGCGCGAGGAGTATGCCGAGTCCCAGCCGCTCGCCGGCGCGCGCATCGCCGGCTCGCTGCACATGACCGTGCAGACCGCCGTGCTGATCGAGACCCTCACCGCGCTCGGCGCCGAGGTCCGCTGGGCCTCCTGCAACATCTTCTCCACGCAGGACGAGGCCGCGGCCGCCGTCGTGGTGGGCTCCGGCACCCCCGAGGAGCCCGCGGGCGTGCCCGTGTTCGCGTGGAAGAACGAGTCCCTGACGGACTACTGGTGGACCGCCTCCCAGATCCTCACGTGGCCCGGCGCCGCCGAGGACCCGGAGAAGGGCCCCAACATGATCCTGGACGACGGCGGCGATGCCACCCTGCTCGTGCACAAGGGCGTGGAGTTCGAGGCCGCCGGCGCCGTGCCGTCCGCCACCGAGGACGACCCGGAGGAGTACCGCATCGTCCTCGAGACCCTGCGCCGCTCCCTCGAGGAGGACCCCCAGCAGTGGACCCGCACCGCGGAGACCCTGCGCGGCGTCTCCGAGGAGACCACCACGGGCGTGCTGCGCCTCTACCAGCTGGCGCAGGAGGGCACGCTCCTCTTCCCGGCCATCAACGTGAACGACTCGGTCACGAAGTCCAAGTTCGACAACAAGTACGGCATCCGCCACTCGCTGCCGGACGGCATCATGCGCGCCACGGACGTGCTGATCGGCGGCAAGGTGGCCGTGGTGTGCGGCTACGGCGACGTCGGCAAGGGCGCCGCGGAGGCGCTGCGCGGCCAGGGGGCCCGCGTGATCGTCACGGAGATCGACCCGATCTGCGCGCTCCAGGCCGCGATGGACGGCTACCAGGTGGCCACCCTCGACGACGTCGTGGGCCTCGGCGACATCTTCGTCACCACCACGGGCGGCAAGGACATCATCATGGCCGAGGACATGCTGCGCATGAAGGACAAGGCCATCGTGGGCAACGTCGGCCACTTCGACAATGAGATCGACATGGCCGGCCTGGGCCGCGTGCCGGGCGTGGTGAAGACCGAGATCAAGCCGCAGGTCCACGAGTGGACGTTCGAGGCCGGCACGGACGCCGAGCGCTCGATCATCGTCCTCTCCGAGGGCCGCCTGCTGAACCTCGGCAACGCCACCGGCCACCCGTCCTTCGTGATGTCCGCGTCCTTCACCAACCAGGTGATGGCGCAGATCGAGCTGTTCGGCGGCTCCACCGGCACCGGCGCCCTCACCGGTCAGCACTACGAGAAGCAGGTCTACACCCTGCCGAAGATCCTCGACGAGAAGGTGGCGCGCCTGCACCTGGACGCCCTTGGCGTCGGGCTCTCGGAGCTGACCAAGTCCCAGGCCGAGTACCTCGGCGTGGACGTGGCCGGCCCGTACAAGTCCGACCACTACCGCTACTGACCCCCTCGCGCCGCGGAGCCTCCGGGGTGCCCACCGCAGGACCGATCAAGGAGACACCCATGAGTTCATTCCCGGCGGGCCGCGGGCGCGAGGAGCGCTCCGGGTCCGGCAGTGCCGACTCCGGAGAGTTCGAGTCCGGCCTGGACTACGGCGCCTTCGCGGAGGATGAGCCGCAGACCGACCGCACCCAGGCGCTGCCGCGCACGGGCGCGGACGGAGGCGACCAGCACACCACCGCCCTGGACCCGGACGAGCTGGCCCGCCTGCGCGGCGCCGACGCCCCGTCCGGGGCAGCGGGGTCCTCGGCGGCGGCCCCGGCCGAGGACATCGTGGCCTCGCGGCCGGTGGCCAGCACCACGCCCCTGCACGTCGAGGAGCCGGCGCGCCGCACCGCGCCCATGGAGGCCGTGGCCCCCGCCGCGGCCGCCCAGGCGTGGCCGGGCGCTGCGGGCGCGCCGGCGGCGGGCGGCCGCCCGGCGGGCGCCGTGGCCGAGGGGCCGAGCCCCGAGGAGCGGGCGCGGCTGCCCAAGGGCGGCCCGCGCGTCGCGCAGACGCTGCTGGCCATCCTGGCGCCGCTCTGGCTGCTGCTGACCGCCGTGAAGCTTGTGGCGAGCCCGGCGTTCCTGTGGCTCGAGTACCACCGGCCCGGCTTCCCGGCGGACCGCTTCGGCTTCACCATGGACGACCGCATGCACTACGGATCCGCGGGCCTGGACTACCTGGGCAACCTGGCGGGCACGCGCTACCTCTCGAGCCTGACGCACGAGGGGGCGCGGCTGTTCACGGAGCCGGAGATCGCCCACATGGCGGACGTGAAGACCGTGATGCTGTGGGCCACTGTGGCCCTCGTGGTCCTGACCGTGCTGTGCATCCTGCTGATCGTGCACCTGCTGCGGAACAACCCGGGCGGGGTGCGCCGCGCCCTCTTCGCGGCGGCCGCCTGGTTCCTCGTGGCCCTCATCGTGCTGGCCGTCCTGGCCGTCATCGGCTGGTCCTCGTTCTTCGCGGGCTTCCACTCGCTGTTCTTCGCGGACGGCACCTGGACGTTCTCCGTGCAGGACGCGCTGATCCGCCTGTACCCGAGCCAGTTCTGGATCGACGCCGCCGTCGCGGTGGGCCTCATCAGCCTGCTGACCGCCCTGCTCACGCTCGTCTTCACCTGGCCGACGCGCCGCCGTCGCGAGCGCACCGCGGACCAGCGCAGTGCCTTCGAGTCCACGCGCCTGCGCTGGGCCCGCGAGGAGGACGCGCAGCTGCGGTGACGGGCCGCTGAGGCCCCCGCACGAACGCGCCCCGCCCCCCTGTGATGGGAGGCGGGGCGCGGTGCGTCCGGCGGGTGTGCGGGTCTCAGGAGGACGGGGACCCGTCCACGAACGGGTAGTCCGTGTAGCCGTGCGCCCCGCCCGTGTAGAACGTCGTCGGGTCCGGCTCGTTGAGGGGCAGCCCCTCGCGCCAGCGGCGCGCCAGGTCCGGGTTGGCGATCAGCTCGCGGCCCACGGCCACCGCGTCGGCCATGCCGTCCTCCCCGATCCGGCGGGCCTCCTCCAGGCCCGTGACCGCGCCGAAGCCGCTGTTGAGCACCAGGGGTCCGGAGAAGGACTCGCGCAGGTGCGCCGCGAGGTCACCGGCCACGTCCTGGTGGAGGACGGAGAGGTAGGCCAGGTCCAGGTCGGCGAGGCCGGCCAGGAGAGCGTCGTAGGTGGCCAGGACGTCCGCGCGGTCCTCCTCGATGGTGCCCTGCACGTTGTGCTCGGGGGAGATGCGCAGGGCGGTGCGCTCGGCGCCGATGGCCTGGGCGACGGCGCGCACCACCTCCACGGTGAGGCGCGCCCGGTTCTCCGGGGAGCCGCCGTAGGCGTCCTCGCGGGTGTTGCTGGAGGGTGCCAGGAACTCGTGGAGCAGGTACCCGTTGGCGCCGTGCACCTCCACGCCGTCCAGCCCGGCCTCGACGGCCCGGCGGGCGGCGTCGACGAACTCGGCCACCACGCGGGGCAGCTCGTCCGTGTCCAGGGCGCGGGGCACCGGCCCCTCCGTCTTGCCGCTGAACCCGCGCACCGGCACCCCGGGGGCGATGGCGCTGGGGGCCTCCGGCTCCGCGCCGCGCAGCAGGTCCGGATGGCACATGCGCCCGCCGTGCATGACCTGGACGAACACGTGTCCGCCGGCCTCATGGACGGCCTGCGCCACGGCACGCCACCCCTCGGTCTGGGCGTCGTCGGCGAGGCCGGTCTGGCCGGGGAACGCCCGGCTGCGGAAGGAGGGGAAGGCGCCCTCGGTGACGAGCAGTCCGGCAGTGGCGCGCTGGGCGTAGTGCTCGGCGTGCAGCTCGGTGGGGACGCCGTCCTCGCCCGCCCTCTGGCGGGTCAGGGGGGCCATGACGATGCGGTTGTCCAGGCGCAGGGCGCCGACGTCCAGGGGGTCGAACAGGGAGGGCACGGTGGTTCCGATCGCTCGGGGAGATGGTCCTCCGCGCCAACCGGCCGCCGCCGGAGGTTATTCCGGAGGCACGGCCGCGCCGCGTCTCATCGGCGGTAGAGCGCCTCGATGTCCGCGGCGTAGTCGGCGAGCACCTGGGAGCGCTTGAGCTTCTGGGACTGCGTCATGTGGCCGGAGGCCTCGGTCAGCTCGTGGTCCAGGATGAGGAAGCGGCGGATGGACTCGGCGCGGGAGACGCCCGCGTTGACGGCGTCCACCTGCTCCTGGATCGCCGCCAGGACGGCGGGGTGCGTCGCGGCCTCCTCCAGGGTGAGGTCGAGCTCGCGGTCCATGCTCCAGCGCTTGAGCTCGTCCGGGTCCAGCGTCAGGAGGGCGCCGACGAAGGGGCGGTCGTCGCCGACCACCACGACGTGCCCCACGAGCCGGTGCTCGCGCAGCTTCTCCTCCATGGGCGCCGGGTAGACGTTCTTGCCGCCCGCGGTGACGATGATGTCCTTCTTGCGGCCGGTGATCCGCAGGAAGCCGTGCTCGTCGAGGGAGCCGAGGTCGCCGGTGCGGAAGAAGCCGTCCTCCATGACCGCGGCGCTGGCCTCGGGCTGCTCGTGGTAGCCGCCGAACACCACCGGGCCGGAGAGCAGGATCTCCCCGTCCTCGGCGATGCGCACGGTCACGCCGGGCACGGGGAGGCCCACGGTGCCCACGCGCATGGCGGCGGGGATGTTCACGGTGACGGGCGCCGTCGTCTCGGTGAGGCCGTAGCCCTCCACGATCGGCACGCCGACGCCACGGAAGAAGTGCACCAGCTCGGAGGAGAGCGCGGAGGCGCCGGAGACGCAGGAGACGACCTCGCCGCCCAGCGCCTGACGGATCTTGCGGTAGACCAGGCGGTCGAAGAGGGCGTGGCGGGCGCGCAGCGCGCGGGAGGGGCCGGGGCCGCCGTCGTACGCGCGGGCCTCCTCGGCCTCGGAGAACGCGATGGCCGTCTTCTTCGCGGCGGCGTAGATCCGTCCGGTCCCGGCGCGCTCGGCATTGGCCGCGACGCCGGCCTCGAGCTTCTCGAACACGCGCGGCACGGCGAGCAGCCAGGTCGGGCGGTAGGAGGGCAGGTCCTGCATGAGCGTGGCGGGGGAGGGGGCGTGCGCCACCTGGATCCGCGCGTAGAGGCAGATGACCTGCACGGCGTGGGCCAGCACGTGGGCGAGCGGCAGGAACATCAGGGTTCGGGAGTGGAGGCCCGGCCCCCACTGGACGACGTCGCGCGCGAAGTGCAGCACGTTGATCGCGGCCGCCGCGAAGTTCCCATGGGTGATGATCGCGCCCTTGGGCGAGCCCGTGGTGCCGGAGGTGTAGACGATCGAGGCGGGGTCGGCGAGGGACGGGCGCGCGCGGGCGGCCTCGAGGTCCTCGGGGGCGACGGCGGCGCCGTCCTCCTCGAGGGCGGCCAGGCCCGCCTCGGACAGGGGGAACAGGTCCAGCTCGACGTCGGCCGACGTCGCCGCGGCGCGGGCGAGGTCGCCGAGCGTGTCATCGGCGTGGGCCAGGACGCGGGTCCCGGAGTCGGCGAGGATGTGGCGGACCTGGCTCTCGGAGGAGGTCTCGTAGATCGGCACGGAGACCGCGCCGGCGAACCACACCGCCTGGTCGAGGACAGCCCACTCGTAGCTCGTGGGGGCGAAGATCGCGACCCGGTCGCCGGGGGCCACGCCGCGGGCGATCAGTCCCCGCGCGACGGCCCGGACGCGGTCCAGAAAGGCGCCGAAGCGGACGTCCGTCCAGCCGCCGGCGCCGTTGCGCAGGGCGTAGACGGGCGCCGTCGGGTCCTCGGAGCACGAGGCGAGGATGAGGTCGGTGAGGTTGCTGTCCGCGGGAGGCATCGCCACGAGGTCGGTGGCGGACTCGGTGAGCGGGCTGGAAGTGGTCACCCCCCGAGGGTAGCCATACCGGTGGTCGCCGTCAGTTCCATGTACCCACGGCAGGGCAGGCTATGCCAGGCCGGGGTCGCTCAGATCCAGCTGCTCATCCACATGCGCCAGCGCCACTGCGGGTAGGGGATGGTCTCGCCGATCCACACGGGCAGGAAGAACAGGGACACGGCGACGGCGAGCGCCACGTACGCGGCGACGATCGCCCCGCCCCAGCGCGGGCCGGGCCGATGGCCGGGGCGCAGCAGCAGGGAGAGGACGAGCACGATCATCAGGATGAGGAAGGGCTCGTAGGCGATCGAGTAGAAGAAGAACATGGTGCGCTCGGGCCACAGGAACCACACGATCTGCCCGGCCACGTAGGCGCCCAGGAGGGCGCCGGCACGCCAGTCGCGGTACCGGACGAGCACGGCCAGGCAGACGAACACGGCCGCCAGGCCGGTCCACCACACGAACGGGTTGGCGATGTCCGTGATGGCCGCCGCGCAGTCCGCGGCGGCGCTCGCGGGACAGCCGCCCTCCCCGGGCTTGCCGCCCTCGTAGTAGTAGCTGACGGGGCGCCCCATGAAGGGCCATGTGTACGGGCTGGCGCCGTAGTCGTGGGGGCTCGTCAGGCTCTCGTGGAACGCCGTGGACTCGAGGTGGTAGTGCACCAGCGAGCGCAGCGGTCCGGGCACCAGCGCCGCCGGCCCCTGCGCCGGGTTCTCCTCCGCCCAGTGCCGGTGGTAGCCGCCGTCGGTCACGAACCAGCCGGTCCACGAGGCCAGGTACGTCAGCGCGCCGCCGCCCACGACGGCCGCGAACGCCAGGAATCCGTCCCGGCGCACGGCCGCGCTGATCCACTGGCGGATGCCTGCGGTCCGGCGGGCCTCCATGTCCCACAGCACCGTGAGCAGGCCGAACACGGCCATGAAGGCCAGCCCGGAGAGCTTCACGGCGCAGCCCGCGCCCAGCAGCAGCCCTGCCAGCAGGCGCCAGGGCCGCCAGCCCAGCCACGGGCCGGTGGCGAGGGGGTCGGGGTGGCCGCGCTCGACGTCGCGGGCGATGCGCGCGGCCAGCTGCCGCCGCCCGTGCACGCGGTCCGCCAGGAGTGCCGCGAAGGCGGCGATCACGAAGAAGGAGAGGAACATGTCCAGCAGGCCGATGCGGGACATCACGATGTGGTGGCCCTCCGTAGCCAGCAGCAGGCCGGCCACCGCGCCGAGGGAGACGGAGCGGAACAGGTGCTGGGCGATCAGCGTGGTGATCAGCACGGAGAGCGTGCCCGCCACCGCCGCGCTGAACCGCCATCCCACGCCGTTGTCCGCGCCGAAGGCCAGCATGCCCAGGCCGATCAGCCACTTGCCCAGCGGCGGGTGGACCACGTAGGCGGGGTCGGGGAGCGGCTCGGCCTCGCCGCGGGCGAAGGCGTCGTTCACGTCCTCCTCCCAGCGGCGCTCGTAGCCGGACTCCAGGAGGGAGTAGGCGTCCTTGGGGTAGTAGGTCTCGTCGAAGATCAGCTGGTCCGGGAAGCCCAGGTTGGTGAAGCGGACGACGGCGGCCAGCGCCGTGACCAGCAGCGGCACGATCCAGTGCCAGCGGGTCAGCGCCGCGTCGGGGACGCCCAGGCGCTCGCGGAGGGCGGGCGCGGAGAACGGCGCGCGACGGGCGGCATGCGCCCCCCGAGGGACGGCAGGGCCGGACGACGGGCGCGAGGCGAGGGCGGAGGCGGGCACGCGCCCATGCTACGGGGGCGGTGCGGCGGGGCGGGGGCCGAGGCTGACGCCTCGACTCAGGTCAAGACGATGGGGAGGGGCTTGCGCACCGGGGCTGGCAGATGGGACGCCGCCCGCGGGATCTGCTCCTTGTGCGGACGAAGGCGGTACTTCACCGCGCCGACGGCGTCGCCCTTCCTCTCCCGCCACGTCCGCTGCCAGCCGCCGAACGGGCTGCGGACCCTCACGTGGTACTTGTCCAGCAACGCCTCCGGCACCAGTTCCTGACCCACGCCCCAGCGCTCGGCGAACCGGGCGATGCCCAGCTCCTTGTCCGGGTATCCCGTGAAGTGCATGACGAACGAATCGGCCAGGGACGTCTCGTAGTAATGGCCTCGCGAGTTGAGCTCCCGGTGCCCGACGATGCGGACGGAGTGCTCGTGACCGCGGGTGCAGATGACCCACCACATCTGGTCCTGGTCTCCGTTCGTGAAGAGCCCGTCGCGGTTGTCATCCCACCAGGCCCGCACCTCGGTGAGGTCCGCCGTGGCCGTCTCCTCCACGATCGCCCGCCCGACCTCGTCGTTGCGGATGAGCATGACGCCCGTGTTGATGCGGGACCAGAACCCATTGGGCTCGAGAGGGCCCTCGGCGATCACCAGGCTGATCCCGTCCCGCTCCGCGTCTGCGATGAGGTCCTGGATGTTTGTGGCCGCGAAGTCCGTGACGAAGGCGTCGTCGTCAAGCCAGACGAGCCAGTCGTACATCGGCAGCAGGCGGCGCAGGATGGAGACCTTGTAGTCGAACTTCGAGCGGATCTCCGGGTCGATGCCCGTCTCCAGTCGGAAGTCCATGCCGTGTTCGCGGGCGTAGATCGCGTGGTTGACGTAGGAGCGCAGGCGGATCTCATCGCCGCCGGAGGTCAGGCAGATGCGCGGGAGGTCATTCATGGTCCGGGGCCTTCCGGCGGCTGAATGGGGCGGGGAGATGCCCCTACGATCTTGACACATGGCACCCCTTCCCCCTGGCTCCGCGGCGGGCTCCTCCGCCGGCCGCCTCGTCCTCGCCGCCACCCCCATCGGCAACCTCGGCGACGCCTCCCAGCGCCTGCGGGACCTGCTCGCCGAGGCCGACGTCATCGCCGCCGAGGACACGCGCACGGCCCGGCGGCTGTGCCAGGGACTCGGCGTGACCCCCGTCGGCCGCCTCATGGCGCACCACGAGCACAACGAGGAGGCCTCCGCGCGGGGGCTGCTGGAGCAGGTGCGTGCCGGCGCGACCGTGGTCATGGTGTCCGATGCCGGCATGCCCACGGTGTCCGACCCGGGCTACCGGCTGGTCGCCGCCGCGGTCGCCGAGGGGATCCCCGTGACGTGCGCGCCCGGGCCGAGTGCGGTCACCACGGCGCTTGCCCTGTCCGGCATGCCCACGGACCGCTTCGCCTTCGACGGCTTCGTCCCCCGCAAGGACGGGGAACGACGGCGATGGCTCACCTCCCTGCTCACCGAGGCGCGCACCGTGGTCGCCTTCGAGTCACCGCAGCGTCTGGCGGACGCGCTGGCCGTCGTCGTGGAGGTCCTCGGTGCGGAGCGGCCGGTGTGCGTGGCCCGCGAGCTCACCAAGCTGCACGAGGAGGTGGTGCGCGGCACCGCGGCCGAGGTCCATGCCTGGGCTGCGGAGCGGCACGCAGGGGAGGGGATCCGCGGGGAGATCGTGCTGGTGGTCGGGCCGCCCGCGCCCGGCGCCGAGGGGGAGTCGTCCGAGGCGGACGCCGTCGCCGAGGTGGCGGTGCTGGTGGAGTCCGGCACACGCCTCAAGGAGGCCGTGGCCGCGGTGGCCGGAGCCCACGGGATGCGGAGCCGGGAGCTCTATCAGGCGGTGCTCGCGGCCCGGGGCTGACACGTCCCCGGCTGCACAGCCAGCAGCGCTTACCGCGTGAACAGTCGATTCACAATGGGCCTCTCAAGCGTGAATGATCACAGCTTCCACGACTCGTCGGTTGCGGCAGGACCGCTACTATGTCAAAGTGCCTCATGCCTGTGGAGGTGCCCCAGGTCCTCAGAAGCGCCACGAAAGGCATTGGCATGGTCAACGAAACTCGAGTGATATCACGTCGGCAAGTAACCAAGGGTGTCACCTGGTCTGTCCCTGCGATCGCTGCCACCGCCGCAGCCCCGGCCTTTGCTGTATCGAACGATGGCGTGGTTGCCGGCGCAACTCTGTACGCGAACCCGCTCATGACGAAGTACGTCCAGGAACAAAACGGTACGACTGCGCTCTATCTGAATGCCACACCGGGTGTGGGTATCCCCGATGCCACGGCCTGCCAATCCGTCCAGAACAAGACGATCTCGATCGTCTACACGGCTCCTGCGGGCATCGTCGACTTCCGCAAGGTCCTGAACGCTCAGCAGGCCGGCACCGTCTACAACACCTACACGAACGGCAGCGTGGGCGACAGCAAGACCTTCTACACGTTGAAGGTCGGAGACCGCTTCACGACCGGCACTAACCCCGCATACTGGGAAGTCACCAAGCTGGCCTCGGACGGGTCCTCCATCACCCTGACGTATTCAGCACCTATTACCGGCTGCTATTACTTCGCACAGCCGTCATTCAATCCCTACTTCTGGGCCAAGGACGTGGCGTCCATGGTCAACCAGGTCCACCTCACTGCGTATATCGGCACGCAGCGTGTCGCGTTCGACACGGGGGCCGCGTCGAACGTCACCTGGTCTGCCGATCGCCTCGAGATTATCGGCCCCACGACGACGAACTGACTCGAGTCTCTCTCAACCCATGTGTCAGCGAGGGGTGGCTGCAGCCTTCTGCAGCCACCCCTCGCTGCATTCATGGGCGTTGCTCCCACCTGCTGGAGCCGCCACGAGCCGAGGGCTCGATGGAGTCGTCGGGTGTTCCACACGGTGACCCAGTCCAGGATCGCGACCTCGATGGGGATCGCGGAGCGCCCTGGTGGCCCGTACTGGTTGCACCAGATCCTGAGCGTGTTCACGCCAACGCCGAGGTGGCGGTGCTGGTGGAGTCCGGCACCCGGCTCAAGGAGGCGGTGGCCGCGGTGGCCGGGGCCCACGGGATGCGGAGCCGGGAGCTCTACCAGGCGGTGCTCGCGGCCCGGGGCTGACACGTCCCGGCTACACAGACGCTCACGCGCGGAGGCACGGCCCCGGGGCCTGGCTAGGATCAGCCGTGGAGCCGCTGCCGACCGCCGCCGGACGGCGTCGGAATACCCGTGGCCGCCCGCCAGTTCCCCTCGAGGACGCGGGGCGTGCCGCCTCCGACCACCGACCCCGAAAGAGGTGCATCATGACCGTTACCGCTGAGCGCGAGAAGGCGCTGCTGGAGTCCGTCCCCACCGGCCTGCTGATCGACGGCGAGTGGCGTGACGCCTCCTCCGGCAAGACCTTCGAGGTGAAGGACCCCGCCACCGGCAAGGTGATCGCCGAGCTGCAGGATGCCAACTCGGACGACGCCATGGCCGCCTTCGACGCCGCGTGCGCCGCGCAGGCCGACTGGGCCCGCACCCCGGCCCGCGAGCGCGCGGACATCCTCCGCCGCGCCTACGACATGATCAACGAGCGCGCCGAGGACTTCGCGCTGCTCATGACCCTCGAGATGGGCAAGCCGCTGGCCGAGGCCCGCGGTGAGGTCGTCTACGGCAACGGGTTCCTCCGCTGGTTCTCCGAGGAGGCCGTCCGCCACTACGGGCGCACCCTCACCATGCCGGAGGGCACCCTGAAGATGCAGGTGCACCACAAGCCGGTCGGCCCGTGCCTGCTCATCACCCCCTGGAACTTCCCGCTGGCCATGGCGACGCGCAAGGTCGGCCCCGCCGTCGCCGCCGGCTGCACCATGGTGCTCAAGGCCGCCAAGCTGACCCCGCTCACCACCCAGCTCTTCGCCCAGGTGATGATGGAGGCCGGCCTGCCCAAGGGCGTCCTCAACGTGGTCTCCGGCTCCTCCGCTTCGGCCATCTCCGGCCCGATCATGCAGGACCCGCGCCTGCGCAAGGTGTCCTTCACCGGCTCCACCCCGGTGGGCGTGCGCCTCATGAAGGACGCCGCGGACAACGTGCTGCGCACCTCCATGGAGCTCGGCGGCAACGCCCCGCTCATCGTCTTCGAGGACGCGGACGTCGACGCCGCCGTCGAGGGCGCCTTCGCCGCCAAGATGCGCAACATGGGCGAGGCCTGCACCGCCGCCAACCGCTTCCTCGTGCACGAGTCCGTGGCCGAGGAGTTCTCGAAGCGCTTCGTCGCCAAGCTGGAAGCCCTCAAGCCCCTGCGCGGCACCGATCCGGAGTCCACGCTCGGCCCGATCATCTCCGAGGACGCCCGCGAGGACATCCACGCGCTCGTCAGCGAGGCCGTCGAGGCCGGTGCAGAGGTGCTCACCGGCGGGCAGAAGATCGAGGGGGACGGCTACTTCTACGCGCCCACCGCGCTGAAGGTCCAGAAGGGCAACCCGATCCTGAAGCAGGAGATCTTCGGCCCCGTGGCCCCGATCGTCACCTTCTCCACGGAGCAGGAGGCCATCGAGATGGCCAACGACACCGAGTACGGCCTGGCCTCCTACCTGTTCACCCGCGACTACACCCGCATGTACCGCGTGGCCGAACAGATCGAGTTCGGCCTCATGGGCTACAACGTGGGCGTCATCTCCAACCCGGCGGCCCCGTTCGGCGGCATGAAGCAGTCCGGCCTCGGCCGCGAGGGCGGCGCCGAGGGCATCGAGGAGTACACCACGGTGCAGTACATCGGCATCGCCGACCCCTACGCGGACGCGCCGGCCCCGGCCGCCCCGCAGGACGGCGCGGTCAACGCCGACTGACCTCTCGCCGAGCGCATGACGCGGCCCGCCGCCCCCGGAATGCACGGGGCGGCGGGCCGCCGTGCCGTTCACGGCCGCCGGGCTATCCTCCGAGGGTGGAAGCCGTGAGGAACCTCGCCCGCCGTGCCGCGCTCGCCGCGGCGGTGCCGGCCGTGACCGCCCTCGACGCCTGGCGCTGCCGGGGCCGGGACACCGCCGACCTCGCCTCCGACGTCACCGTCTGCGTCAAGACGTTCGAGCGGCCGGCCGTCATGGCCCGCTTCGTGCGCAGCACCCGGCGGATCTTCTCCGGGCGGATCGTGGTGGCCGACGACTCCCGCCGTCCGTTCGCCACCGAGGACCCGGGTGTGACGGTGATCGGGCTGCCGTTCAACTCGGGAGTCGCCGTGGGGCGCAACGCCGCCCTGGCCGCGGTGGACACGGAGTTCACGCTCGTGACGGACGACGACATCGTCTTCACCCGGGCCACGGGGTGGGATCAGGCCCTGCAGTACCTGCAGGAGCACCCGGAGGTGGACGCCGTCGCGGCGAGCCTCGTGGAGCTGCCCCGCTGGTACCAGGTGGGCATGGGGGACTCACCCCTCTTCCACGGTGCGGCGCCCGCCACGATCGCCCCGGGAACGCTGATCGGCGGGCTGCCCGTGGTGGCCAAGGCCCCGCAGGTGTACCTGGCGCGCACGGCGTCCCTCCGGAAGGTGGGGTGGGACGAGGACCTCCGCATGGTCGACCACCGGGACTTCTTCTTTCGGGCCAGCGGCACGCTCGTGTTCGTCACGGCGCCGTTCCCCGCGTACCACTCCCGTACCCCGTGGAACCGCTTCTTCACGGAGCATCGGAACGACGTCGAGGGAGACTTCTCACTGCTGCGCCGCAAGTGGAGCGAACGCGCCGCGGCGGGGGCCCCGGTGCGTCCGCGGCCGGCGCCGGTCGGCTCGTTGACGTCCGACCTCTGAGCCGTGCCGTCACGGCCGTGAACCTACAGTGGTGGGCATGACCGACCCGCATGCCCCCCGATCGACTGCCCCGCACTCCGACAACGCGGATCACGAGGCCGGCGTTCCGGTGGCCTATCGGCCGCCCTCGATCTCGGACTCCGTGGCAGCGGACGACGCAGGGACCGGACCCCGCCGCGACGCGCGGGAGGAGAAGTCGGGACGCCGGCGCCGTCTCGAGTACCCGCCCGCCCCGGAGCCGTTGCCGGTGGCCGTGGTGGACAACCACACGCATCTGGACTTCCGGGACGGCCTGGTCCGCGTGGACGTGCATCAGGCCATGGACGCCGCGGAGGCTGTCGGTGTGGTCGGTGCTGTGCAGGTGGGGTGCGACGTCGAGTCGGCCCGCTTCACGGTGGAGGCGATCGAGGCCGAGCCGCGGCTGCTGGGTGCCGTGGCCATCCACCCGAACGACGCCGCCCGGCACGCCGAGCGCGGCGACCTGGACGCGGCGCTCGCGGTGATCGAAGAGCTCGCACGGCACCCCCGGGTGCGCGCGGTGGGGGAGACGGGACTCGACTACTTCCGCACGCAGGACGAAGCGGGCCAGGCAGCTCAGCACGAGGCCTTCCGCTGGCACATCCGCCTGGCCCGCGCCCTCGGCAAGGCGCTGCAGATCCACGACCGGGACGCGCACGACGACGTCGTCCGGATCCTGCTCGAGGAGGAGGCCGACGGCGGCCTGCCGCCCCACGTCGTGTTCCACTGCTTCTCCGGGGGACCCGAACTGGCGCGGACGTGCATCGAGCACGGGTGGCACATGAGCTTCGCCGGGCCCGTCACGTTCAAAGCCAACGACGCGCTGCGCGACGCCCTGCGCCTCGCCCCTGCAGAGCTGGTCCTGGTGGAGACCGACGCCCCCTTCCTCACCCCGCACCCGCACCGCGGTCGA
Organism: Micrococcus sp. 2A; assembly: GCF_039519235.1. Taxonomy (NCBI): domain Bacteria; kingdom Bacillati; phylum Actinomycetota; class Actinomycetes; order Micrococcales; family Micrococcaceae; genus Micrococcus; species Micrococcus sp. 2A. The sequence goes on from NZ_CP154351.1 coordinate 589,367, forward strand.
CCCAACGCGCCCTACCTGATCCCACTGACCCTGCGGGGCATGGCGGAAACGCGGGGCGAGGACGTGGCTGACCTGGGGCGGGCCGTGATGGCCAACACCACTCGGGTCTACGGCGAGTGCTGATCCAGATACTCCGCCTACGATGGATCGCGTGCTGACCCGATTCCTGAAGAGGCGACTCCCGGACGGGACGCAATACCTGGTGGACCGGGGCATGCGCATCCGCCTGGTGTTCGTCGTCCTGGGCTCCATCGTCGTCGCGCTCCTGGAGATGGCGGCTCTCGCGTCGGTCCTCCCGCTCGTCGACCTCCTGACGGCCGGTCGGCTCTCCACCCCCGTCCTCGTCGACGTGTTCACCGCGTGGGGCGTGGACACGGTCGGGGAGCAGGCGCTGGCTCTCTCGGGGATCATCGTCGCGGCCTTCTTCACCAAGGCCGTGCTCGTCCTCGCCTTCCGCTGGTGGACCATGGGATTCACCAACCGGAACCTGATCGAGACGTCGTCGAAGCTCCTCGCCTACTACCTGCGGGCGGACTACGGGCTCCACCTCACCCGCACGGTCGGCACCCTGGTCAGCAACGTGACCTCCACATCGGGCATGGCCTACACCGGGGTCATCAACGGTGGGGTCACACTCCTCACGGACGTGGTGACACTGGTCGCGGTGGCGATCGTGGTGGGCGTCGCCATGCCCATGACCGCACTCGGCATGGCCGTCTACTTCATGGTGGTGGCCCTCGTCTTGAAGTACTTCATCCGACGCCCTGCCTCGCGGCTCGGCTGGACTCTGGTGGTGACGGGGGAGGCCTCGAACACGGCGGCGCTCCAGGGCCTCGAGAACTACAAGGACGTGAAGATCCGGGGCAACGACTCGGCGTTCCTCAACGCGTACCGCGACGCGCGGACGGAGAACGCCGCAGCCATCCGCCTCAAGATGATCCTCACGATGATGCCGCGCTACGTCCTCGAGGTGGCCTTCGTCGCGGCCATCGCGGCCCTGGTGGCGATCTCCTTCGCCAGTGGCCGCGGTGACCAGGCCTTCGGATCCCTGGCCCTGCTGGCGATGGCCGGCTTCCGGGTTCTCCCCTCCATGGCCTCCATCATGGCCACGAGCAATGAGATCAGGACGTCCTGGCCTGCCTTCGAGCGCACGGTCGCCGAGCTCAAGGACGCACAGCCGGTGCTGGACGCGGCGCGCCGACCGTATGACCGTCTCGACTTCAGGCGCTCCTTGGAGGTACGGGACGCGAGTTTCACCTACCCCGGCAAGGACGAGCCGGTCCTGAAGGACATCGACCTCACCATCCCGTTCGGCTCCTCCTACGCCTTCGTGGGCGGTAGCGGCGCCGGCAAGACCACTCTCATCGACCTGCTGATCGGCTTCCACCACGCGCAGGCCGGCGGCGTGTACGTGGACGGGCAGAAGCTCGATGCGAACCCGCGCGGCTGGTGGGACAACGTGGGGTTCGTCCCGCAGTCCGTCACCGTGGTCAACGGCACCGTGCTGCACAACGTCCTGCTGGACACCGAGGCCGCCGAGACCGTGGACCGCTCCGAGGTGGAGCGCGTCCTCCGCGACGCCCAGCTCGGCGAGTGGCTGGACGCCTTGCCCGACGGCCTGGACACCGTCATCGGCGAGGGCGCCGTCGGCGTCTCCGGCGGCCAGCGCCAGCGCCTCGGCATCGCCCGCGCGCTGTACCGGCGCCCGCGGCTCCTCGTGCTGGACGAGGCGACGTCGGCGCTCGACAACCTCACGGAGCGCCGCGTGACGGACGTGATCCAGGCTCTCAGCGGGAGGATCACCGTGCTGGTGGTGGCCCACCGGCTCTCCACCGTGAAGCACTGCGATCAGATCGTCCTCATGGACCAGGGCCGCATCGCCGGCCAGGGGACCTTCCAGGGACTCCAGGAGACCAGCCCGGAGTTCCGCGAGCTCGTCGAGCTCGGCGACCTGTCCACGTGAGCCGGAGGCGCCCGCCCCTCTCGCGTCCCGCTCCGCCGATAGACTCCCACGCATGACCCAGCACCCCGAGGCGCCCGCGCCGGCCCCGCTCCTCAGCGCAGCGGACGTGCGGCGCATCGCCGCGGAGCTGGACCTGCGCCCCACCAAGCAGTGGGGCCAGAACTTCGTGATCGATCCCAACACCATCCGGCGCATCGTGCAGGCGGCCGGAGTCGGCCCGGAGGAGCACGTGCTGGAGATCGGGCCCGGTCTCGGCTCCCTCACGCTGGGCCTGCTGGACGCCGCGTCCGCGGTCACCGCGGTGGAGATCGACCCGGTGACCGCCGCGCGGCTGCCCCGCACGGTGGCCGACTACCGGCCGGAGGCGGCGGACGCCCTCGCGGTGCTGCACGCGGACGCCATGACCCTCTCCCCGCACGAGCTGGACGCGGTCCGGCCCGCGGCCGCCGGCACGGGCCCCACGGCCCTCGTGGCCAACCTCCCGTACAACGTCGCCGTGCCCGTGCTGCTGCACGCGCTCGCGGTCCTGCCAGGGCTGCGTCACGGACTCGTGATGGTGCAGGACGAGGTCGCGGACCGCCTCGCCGCCCCGCCCGGCTCCCGGGTCTACGGCGTCCCCTCCGCCAAGGCCGCCTGGTACGCGGACGTCCGCAAGGCCGGCGTGATCGGCACGCAGGTGTTCTGGCCCGCCCCGCGCATCCACTCCGGCCTCGTCGCCTTCACACGCCGCGAGCCCCCGGTCTCGGACGTCGACCGCCAGGACGTGTTCGCCGCGGTGGACGCCGCGTTCTCCCAGCGCCGCAAGACCCTGCGGGCCGCCCTCGCGAGCTGGGCCGGCACGCCGGCGCTCGCGGAGGAGGCGCTCCGCGCCGCCGGCGTGGACCCCCGCGCGCGGGGCGAGCAGCTGGACATCGCCGCCTTCGCGCGCATCGCGCGGCACCGCCCTGCGGCAGGGGAGGCCCGCCCGTGAGCCAGGACCCCACCGCCCGCCACGTCACGGCCACCGCCCCCGGCAAGGTCAACCTGTCCCTGCGGGTCGGCCCGCCCGGCCTGGACGGCTACCACCCGGTGGCCACCGTGTACCTCGCCGTCAGCCTGCGGGAGACCGTCACAGCCATCGTCCGCCCGGACGCCCGGATCACGGTCGCCCCGTCGCAGCGCCAGGTGAGCCTCGTGGACACCGCGGACGTGCCGTGGGACGAGCGCAACCTCGCCCATCGGGCGGCCGTCCACCTCCGGGAGACCCTCGGCCTGGAGCCGGACACCCACGGCGTGGACCTCGAGGTCGCCAAGCAGGTGCCCGTGGCCGGAGGCATGGGCGGCGGCTCCGCGGACGCGGCCGCCGCACTCCTCGCGTGCGCCGCCCTGTGGGAGACGGGTCTGACCCGCAGCCAGCTCGCCGAGATCGCGGCCCCCCTCGGCGCGGACGTGCCGTTCGCCGTCATGGGCGGCGCCGCCGTCGGGCTGGGCACCGGAGCGGACCTCACCCCCGTGGCAGCGCGCCGCCCCGTGCACCTCGTGCTCGTGCCGGCCGACGCCGGACTCTCCACTCCCGTGGTGTTCCGCACCCTGGACGAGCTGCGCCGAGACGGCGTCCTGACGGATGCCGCCGGGGCACCGGAGGTCAACCAGGACGTGCTGCGCGCGCTCACCGCCGCGGACCCGCTCGCCCTCGCCACCGCGATGGACAACGACCTCCAGACCCCGGCGGTCGCCCTGTTCCCGGACCTCTCGGACATGCTCGACCTGGGCCTGGACGAGGGGGCCCTGGGCGGCATGGTCTCCGGCTCCGGGCCCACCCTGCTCTTCGTGACGCACACGGAGCAGGACGCCCTGCGCCTGGCCACGGCCATCCAGGAGCGCACCGGCGTGGACGCCCTGCCCGTGCGCGGCCCCGTCCCCGGGTCCCACGTGCTCTGACGCTCCGCGCGCCTCTGCTCTCGCCCCCCCCGCACCCGCCTCTCCCCGCCTCCTTCCGGAAGGACCTCCACCCCATGGCCCACCTGCTCGGCGCCGAGAACATCGGCATCGCCTTCGGCACCCGCACCATCCTCGAGGGGCTCTCCCTGGGGGTGGACGAGGGCGACCGCATCGGCCTGGTGGGCCGCAACGGCGACGGCAAGTCCACCCTCCTGCGCATCCTCGCCGGCCTGCAGACGCCGGACTCCGGGCGCGTCACCCGGCGTGGAGGGGTGCGCGTGGGCGTGCTGGACCAGCAGGACCGCCTGGACCCGGAGGACACGGTGCGCCACGCCGTCGTCGGGGACGTGGACGACCACGTGTGGGCCTCGGACCCCACGATCCGGGACGTCCTCGGCGGCCTCCTCACGGGCCTGGACCTCGAGCAGAGGGTCGAGGGCCTCTCCGGCGGGCAGCGCCGCCGCGTCGCGCTCGCCCGGCTCCTCGCGGGCGACGACGACGTGGTCTTCCTCGACGAGCCCACCAACCACCTCGACGTGGAGGGCGTGGCCTGGCTTGCCCAGCACCTGAACTCCCGCTGGCGGCCCACCGACGGCGGCCTCGTGATCGTGACCCACGACCGCTGGTTCCTCGACGCCGTGTGCACGCGCACGTGGGAGGTCCACGACGCCACCGTGGACCCCTTCGACGGCGGCTACGCGGCCTGGGTGCTCGCGCGCGCGGAGCGCGCCCGCCAGAGCGCCGTGGTGGAGCAGAAGCGCCAGCAGCTCATGAAGAAGGAGCTGGCCTGGCTGCGCCGTGGTGCCCCGGCCCGCACCGCCAAGCCCAAGTTCCGCATCGAGGCCGCCAACGCGATCATCGCGGACGTGCCGGAGCCGCGGGACTCCGTCTCCCTCGCCAAGACCGCCACGGCACGCCTGGGCAAGGACGTGCTGGACCTCGAGGACGTGAGCCTGACCCTGGGGGACAAGCGGATCCTCGCGGACGTCACCCTGCGCCTCGCCCCCGGCGAGCGCCTCGGGATCGTGGGCGTCAACGGCGCGGGCAAGTCCACGCTCCTGCGCCTCCTCGACGGCAGGCTGGCCCCGGACTCCGGGAAGATCAAGCGCGGCAAGACCGTGGTCACCGCCACTCTCACGCAGGACGTGAAGGAGCTGGACGAGGTCTCCCACCTGCGCGTGGCCGAGGTGATGGCACGCGAGGGAACCACATTCCAGGTGGGCGGCAAGGACGTCTCCGCGGGGCAGCTGCTGGAGCAGCTCGGGTTCGGTCCCACCCGTCAGTGGACCCGCGTGGACGAGCTCTCCGGCGGCGAGCGGCGCCGTCTGCAGCTGCTGCGCCTGCTCGTGGGGGAGCCCAACGTCCTCATGCTGGACGAGCCCACCAACGACCTGGACACGGACACCCTGGCCGCCGTGGAGGACGTCCTGGACGGCTGGCCGGGCACGCTCGTCGTCGTCTCGCACGACCGCTACCTCCTCGAGCGCGTCACCGACCACCAGATCGCCCTGCTGGGGGACGGGAAGGTGCGCGGCCTGCCCGGCGGCGTGGAGCAGTACCTCGAGCTGCGCGCCGCCATGGAGGACGGCGCCGCGGCCCCGGCGGGCTCCGGTGCGCCGTCGCGGGGGCGGAACAACGCCGTCGGCACGTGCGCAGGGATGGGAAACCCGAGGTCGGCTGCCGCCTCCGGCGGCTCCGAGGCGGAGCGCCGCCAGGCGCGCAAGGACATGGCCAGGATCGAGCGGCAGATGGACCGGCTGCGCGAGAAGCGCGCCCGGCTGGACGCCCGCATGGCCGAACTCGGCCAGGCCCAGGAGTTCGACGGGCTGTCGGCCGTCTCCGCCGAGGTGCGCGACGTGGACGCTCAGCTCGAGGTCCTCGAGGAGGAGTGGCTGGCCGCCGCAGAACTCGAGGGCTGATCCGGGCGGGTGCTGCACCACTGCAGCACAGGATCCGCTGTGCGGAGGGGAACGCTCCGTCTATGATTCTTCAGGAACCTGCGTCATACGGCGAAACACGGAGTGAGGAGTCGAGACAGGTGCCTGATACCAACGCAGCGCCGCCTGCCCCCTCGGGGCTGTCGGCCGGCGCCACGGTCCGACGCCGCGTCCTCGGTGCCCCCTGGGAGCAGGGGCTGCCGCGACTCGTGCTCCTCGTGGACGTGCTGGCCGTGGTGCTGGCCACGTTCCTCTCCGCCGAACTGCGCTTCGGTACCGCCGGTCTCGAGCCGATCCCCGGCCTGGACGCCGTGAACTACGGGATCATCAGCGTGGTCCTGAGCGTCCTGTGGGTGCTCACGCTGGGGGTGGAGGGCGCCCGGGACATCCGCATCCTCAGCGTCGGCGCGGAGGAGTACAAACGGGTCCTGCGCGCCACGCTCCACCTCTTCGGCGTGGTGGCCATCGTGGCCTTCGCCGCGGGCCTCGAGGTGGCCCGCGGCTACATCGCCCTCGCCCTTCCCCTGGGCGTCCTGCTCCTGCTGATCGGCAGGTTCGTGGTGCGCGGCTGGGTGGCCCGCCGGCGCCAGGCGGGCGCGTTCCGCCGTCGCCTGCTGCTGGTGGGCGGCCCGCGGGCCGTCCAGCACGTGTTCGACGCGCTCGACTCGGAGGCCGGTGCCGGCTACGCGCCCGTGGCCGCGCTGCTGCCCGGCTACAAGCCGCGCGCGGCGGGATGGCTGCCCATTCCCGTCCGCACGGACGTGGAGGGCGTGGCCGAGGTGGTCGCCCAGGTGGAGGCCCTGGAGATCGACGCGGTGGTGATCACCTCGGGCCACCCCTTCGTGCCGAGCGACGTCCGGCAGCTGGGCTGGGAGCTGCAGGAGCGCGGGGTCTCCCTCATCATGGCCCCCGCCCTGCTGGACGTGGCCGGGCCCCGGCTGCACACGCAGCCGCTGGCCGGCCTGCCGCTGATCCACCTCTCCACCCCTCGCCTGGCGCCGGGCAAGGCATTCACCAAGCGGGCCTTCGACCTGGTCGCCGCGTGCCTGGGCCTCGTCGTCATCTCCCCGCTGCTGCTGGCCGTCGCCATCGCCGTGAAGGCGACCGACGGCGGCCCCGTCCTCTTCCGTCAGGAGCGCATCGGCCTGGGGGGCGTCCCGTTCACCATGCTCAAGTTCCGTTCCATGGTGGCGGACGCGGAGGAGGTCAAGGCGCAGCTGGAGTCCGACTCCGGCGAGGGCAACGTGCTGTTCAAGATGAAGGACGATCCGCGCATCACGAAGGTGGGCAAGGTCATCCGGCGCACGAGCATCGACGAGCTGCCCCAGCTGGTGAACGTGGTGAAGGGGGACATGTCCCTCGTGGGTCCCCGGCCGCACCTGGCGCACGAGGTGGAGCAGTACGAGGAGCACGTGCACCGCCGCTTCCTGGTGCAGCCCGGCATCACGGGCCTGTGGCAGGTCTCCGGGCGCTCGGACCTCTCGTGGGAGGACGCCGTGCGCCTGGACCTGTACTACGTGGAGAACTGGTCCATCCTGGGGGACATGGTGATCCTCGCCCGCACCGCCCGTGCGGTGGTGGCCGCCGAGGGCGCCTACTGAGCCTGTGGAAGAATGAGCCGTCGTCGCGCCCGGCGTGGGCCGTGACGCTCCGCCCTGGTGTAATGGCAGCACGCCGGCCTTTGGAGCCGTGCAGTCTAGGTTCGAATCCTAGGGGCGGAACGCCCGCACCCTGACCGGGAGCGCGGCACGCCCCGCTTCCCCGAGCATCAGGAGCCCCGCGCATGACGCAGCCTGCCGTCCGTCCCTCCGCCGTGATCGTGCTGGCCGCCGGCCAGGGCACCCGCATGAAGTCGGCCACGCCGAAGATCATGCACGCCATCGGCGGCCGCTCGCTCGTGGGCCACGCGCTCGCCGCCGCGCAGTCGCTGCAGCCGGAGCACCTCGTGGCCGTCGTGCGCCACGAGCGGGACCGCGTGGCCGAGCACATCGAGGGCGTTGCGCAGGACCTGGGCATCACCGGCCTCGCGATCGCGGACCAGGACGAGGTGCCGGGCACCGGCCGTGCCGTCGAGCTCGGCCTCGCCGCCCTGCCGGGGGACCTCGCGGGCACCGTGGTGGTCACGTACGGCGACGTCCCGCTGCTCACCCCGGAGACCCTCGCGGACCTCGTGGCCACCCACGAGGCGGACGGCAACGCCGTCACCGTGCTCACCGCCACCCTCGAGGACGCCACCGGCTACGGGCGCATCGTCCGCGACGCGGAGGGCCTCGTGGAGCGCATCATGGAGCACAAGGACGCCCTGGCCCACGCCGCGTCCACCGGCGACTCCTCCTTCGTGGAGATCGCCGAGGTCAACTCCGGCATCTACGCCTTCGACGCCGCCCTGCTGCGGCGCACCCTCCCGCTGCTCTCCACGGAGAACGTGCAGGGCGAGAAGTACCTCACCGACGTGCTGGGCATGGCTCGCGCCGAGGGCGGCCGCGTGGCCTCCGTGGGCACGGAGGACGTGTGGGAGGTGGAGGGGGCCAACGACCGCCGCCAGCTCTCCGACCTCGGCCGCCAGCTCAACGACCGCGTGCTGCGCCGCTGGATGAAGGAGGGCGTCACCGTCGTGGACCCGTCCTCCACCTGGGTCGACGTCACCGTCACGCTCGCCTCGGACGTCACCCTCAAGCCCGGCACGCAGCTCCACGGCACCACCACGGTGGCCACCGGAGCGGTCGTCGGACCGGACTCCACGCTCACCGACACCCGCGTGGGGGAGCGCGCCACCGTCAAGCGCACCGACGCCACCGAAGCCCTGATCGGTGACGACGCCTCCGTCGGCCCGTTCACCTACCTGCGCCCGGGCACGGTGCTGGGGGAGGACGGCAAGATCGGCGCGTTCTACGAGACCAAGAAGGTCACCGTGGGCCGCGGCGCCAAGCTCTCCCACCTCGGCTACGCGGGGGACGCGGAGATCGGCGAGTACACCAACATCGGCTGCGGCAACATCACCGCCAACTACGACGGCGTGAACAAGCACCGCACCGTGATCGGCGCCCACGTGCGCACCGGCTCCAACACCGTGTTCACCGCACCGGTGACCATGGGCGACGGCGCCTACACCGGCGCCGGCGCCGTGGTGCGCGAGGACGTGCCCGCCGGAGCGCTGGCCCTGAACGCGGTGAGCCAGCGGACCATCGAGGGCTGGGTCACCTCCCGCCGGCCCGGTACCTCCTCGGCGCAGGCCGCCGAGGCCGCCGGAACGGGGACCGACGCGGATCAGCGCGGCGGCGCGGGCGCCTGAGCGGGCGCTCGGCCTGGGCGCACACGCCTAGGATGGGAGGCAGGATCAGCGCGGGGGGCGCCTGGCAGGCACAAGCAGCGAGCAGTGGCCGCGGATCCGCGGCCACGGAGAGCAGGGACGTCATGAGTGAACTGAGCCGGAGCGAGGACAAGCGGCTGGTGCTGGCCACGGGGCGGGCACACCCCGAGCTCGCGCAGGAGATCGCCGATGCCCTGGGCACCGAGCTGCTGCCCATGAGCGCGTACGACTTCGCCAACGGGGAGATCTACGTCCGCTCGGGCGAGTCGGTGCGCGGCAAGGACGTCTTCGTCATCCAGTCCCACCCGGCGCCGCTGAACAACCACCTCATGGAGCAGCTCATCATGCTGGACTCCATGAAGCGCGCCTCGGCCCGCCGCATCAACGTGGTCTCCCCGTTCTACCCCTACGCCCGCCAGGACAAGAAGGGCCGCGGGCGCGAGCCCATCTCGGCCCGCCTGGTGGCGGACCTCTACAAGACCGCCGGTGCCTCGCGCATCATGAGCGTGGACCTGCACACCGCGCAGATCCAGGGCTTCTTCGACGGCCCGGTGGACCATCTCTTCGCCATCCCGCTGCTCGCGGACTACATCCGCGGCCAGGTGGAGGGGGAGAAGGTCACCGTGGTCTCCCCTGACACCGGCCGCGTGCGCGTGGCCGAGCAGTGGGCGGACCGCCTGGGTGGCGTGCCGCTCGCGTTCGTGCACAAGAGCCGCGACCTCACCACGCCGAACAAGGCCGAGTCCAAGACCGTGGTGGGCGACGTCGAGGGACGCGTGTGCGTGCTGATCGACGACATGATCGACACGGGCGGCACGATCGCCGGCGCTGTGCGCATCCTCAAGGACGCCGGCGCGAAGGACGTCATCATCGCCGCCACGCACGCCGTGTTCTCGGACCCGGCCGCGCAGCGCCTCGGCGACTCCGGGGCCCGTGAGATCGTGGTGACCAACACCCTGCCGATCCCGCCGGAGAAGCGCTTCGAGAAGCTCACCGTGCTCTCGATCGCCCCGCTGATCGCCCGCGCCATCCGCGAGGTGTTCGAGGACGGCTCCGTGACCAGCCTGTTCGACGGCGACGCCTGAGCATGACGGGTACCACGGCCGCCGCTGAGCCGAAGCACTCCCGCCTGCCCGGATGGCTGGCGGTGCTGCTGAACGTGGCCGTCGCGATCATCGTGGTGGCGCTGGTCCAGGCGTTCTGGGTGAAGGTCTACTCCGTGCCGTCGGGCTCGATGGAGAACACCCTGGAGATCGGGGACCGCATGCTGGTGAACCGGACCGCCTACCCGGACGGCATGGCGGAGCAGCAGGACGTGGTGGTGTTCAACGCCAACGAGGACTGGGCCCAGCCGATGCCCGAGGACGGCCCGCTCGAGGCCGTGGTGCGTGGATTCGGCGATCTCACGGGCATCGGCCGCTCCCACGAGCAGGCGCTCGTGAAGCGCGTCATCGGTGAGGCCGGGCAGACGGTCTCCTGCTGCACCTCGGCCGGCCAGGTGGTGGTGGACGGCGCGCCCCAGGACGAGCCGTACGTGTTCGAGGACCTGCCGTTCGTGCCCGGCCGGCTCGACTGCGAGTCCGACGTGGTCTCGTCGCGGTGCTTCGGCCCCGTGACCGTCCCCGCGGACTCCATGCTCGTGATGGGCGACCACCGCTCGAACTCCGCCGACTCCGTGATCGCCTGCCGGGGCACCGTGGGGGAGCAGACCGACGGCTGCGCCCGCTTCGTGCGGCGTGACGACATCGTGGGGAAGGTGTTCACCACGGTGTGGCCGCCCTCGAACTGGGGCGGGCACTGAGCCATCCGTGGACACGACGGCGGGCCGTCACCCTCGAGCGTGCATAAGCCGGAACAGATGGGAAAAAGCTCCGTGGAGAGATTGACGAGGGGTGCGTCGCGGATCAAAGAGAGACGCGTCATCGCCCTGCCGGACAGCGAGCGTCTCGCCGGATTCCTGAGCCAGGCAGCGGCGGAGCGGTTCGTCATCCATGAGGCAACCGATAACCGGCAGGGGCGGGAGTCACGTCGATTTGACGCCGTGGCGTTCATGGAGCATTTCTCAAGGGCTCCGCTTCCTGCTGAGATCGGGTGCACGTTGAGCCACCTCGACGTTCTTCGCCAATTCGGTGAGGCGCCCGGATGCGCGGGCGACCTTGTTCTGGTAGCCGAGGACGACGCTCGGTTTGTCCACAGTTTCGAACAAGCGCTGTCCGCTATCGAGCCCCACGTTCCGGAATCTGCGCTCGTGGTGTTGGCCGACCCCTATGGCCCCGGGGGTGTTCGAGACCGCTCGTTGGAGAGCCGTTCAGAGTATTTCGTCCAGTTGTCGCTTCTTGCAACGAGGCTGGGTCAGAGCGCAGGAATCAAGGGTTTGCAAATAGGTCGGTGGAGTGCCGGATTAACGGGCACGGGGGCCTACCTTGCCACACGATGCGCCGCGCAAAGAATTACAAGGTTCGTCGCGGATCAATGCGACGGTCTGCCGTGGTGGATGGCGGATTACCACGGGGTCTATCGAGATCACATAGGGATCGATGTCCTGGTGGTTCGTCCCAATCTTGCAGATTGGGAGGGGGATTCCTCTATTCAGGACGAGTCGCACGACGCGTGGAGACTTGGAGAGCACGTGGGACCGAAGGGGCAGGCCCGGTGGCCCCTACTTGCCAAAGAAGGGGCCCGCCGATTCAAGATGCAGATCAAGTCCACTAAATTCGACGTGGAGTGGCGACTGCGGCATCGGAAGTAAATCGTCACCCGACTGATACTCGGAACATCACCGCGACGCGGGCGCGAGCCTTTCATTTCGAACCACATCCCGGCGAACCAGGTGCTCAGACGGCGCCGTCCACCAGGGAGTGCTCGGCCAGGGTGGTCAGCGCGGCGCGGATGTGTCGCTCGGCGTCCGCCGGCACCGGTCCTTGCTTGTCCAGGGCCGCCAGGAGCTGGTCGGGGGTGCAGGGCTCGTCCAGCAGGAACCAAAGCGCGGGTCCCAACCCCTTGAGTACGATCAACCGGTCGCCGGCCAAGAGCACCAGCACGCCGTCGTCGGTGATGATCCCGTCGTCCACAGCACGACGCCACAACAGGCCGTCCGTGGCGCCCGTCGCATCGTTCGCCGTGCCAGAGCTGGCCGCAAGCTCGGTTTCCTCGAGCGGCTCCCACGTCGGATTGACCGGCTCCGCCGGTGCGGCGAGGAGCCGGTCCAGCACCGGGCGGAGTCCCTCCGCCTCGGTGTAGACCAGGCGGTGGGCGCCGCCCACGCGGTCCAGGACGCCGCACAGCGTCACGAGGCCGCGGGGCAGCTGCGAGAGGGAGGACGTCTGCGGCACCAGCAGCTGCAGCGCCTCCAGCAGGGGAAGGGGCTCCGCCCGGGCGGGCACGTCCTCCGTCGCATCGCGCACGCGGTCCAGCACGGCCACACACCGCACCGTGCCCGGCACGGTCGGCCCCAGACCGAGTCCGTCCGGTCCCACTTGGTGCTTCGGACGCACGCCGGCGTCCCCCAGCAGGGAGAGCGGCTTGGCGTACGGGGTCACCCCCAGGTCTGCGGGATCCACGATGGCCGTCTCGTCGGTGAGGTAGGCGAAGTGGGGGCCGAGGCGTCGTGTCGCGGTGGTCTTCCCCGTGCCGGAGGCGGCGGCCAGCACGACGGCGGCGCCCGTCTCCGGGACGGCGAGGCAGGCGCCGTGGAACATCAGGTGGGTGCCGCGGCAGGAGCCGATCGCCGCGGACGTGGCCGCGTACACGATCGACTCGTGGAAGACGTCCCAGTCCTGACCCTCGGCCCGTTCGAGGTCGGCGGCGGCCGGGGTGGGGATCGGGGTGGGGCTGCACCGGGACCAGTCACGGCACAGCGTCTCGCTGGCGGTCTCGTCGAGGCCGCTCACCGTCAGGGTGTCCAGGCCTGCCGTCAGGCGCAGGGAGCGGGACGTCCCGGCATCAGAGGTGGGCATCGAGGTCTCCCATTCGGCAGCGGGGCGAAGGTCACGGCGAGCGACCGCCTCCCTCCGGCACGGGCCCGAGAGGCGAGTCCAGTCTACGGAGTGCCTGTGGGGACCGGGGCCGGCGCCCGCCGACGCCCCGCCGCCTATAATGGAGCCGCAGCGTGCACCCTTCGCGCCGCTGAGTCTGCCTGCCGGAGGACCCCATGCCTGAGATCGTCCCCGAACCGTCCGTCACGGTGGTGATCCCGCACTACGGGGACCCGGCTCCCACGGCGGCACTGGCTGCCTCCCTCCTGGAGGCCCGGTCCACCTGCCTGGCCGGCGTCGTCGTCGCCGATGACGCCTCGCCCGTCCCCTACCTGGGCAGCGACGACGCCCGCCTCACCGTGGTGCGTCGTCCCGCCAACGGGGGCTTCGGCGCGAACGTGAACACCGGTCTGGCCGAGGTCCGCACGGAGTACGCCCTCGTGCTCAACTCGGACGCGCTCATCACGGGCGAGCAGATCGACGCGCTCGTGGCCGCTGCGGCACCGTTCCAGCCGGCCGTGGTGAGTCCGCAGGTGGTGAATGAGGACGGGACGCCTCAGTGGTCCGGGCGTCACTTCCCCTCCGTGCTGCACCAGACCGTGGAGTGGCTCACTCCGCTGGCCCGCTTCCGCCACCTGCCCCTGCTGCACGAGGCCGTGGGCCATGACGTGCACGCGGCTGAGGCCACCGAGCCCGTGCCCGTGGACTGGGTGATGGGCGCCGTGATGCTGCTGCCGATGGCCGAGGTCCGCGCGGTGGGGGGCTTCGACGAGGCCTACTTCATGAACTCCGAGGAGGTGGACCTCCAGCAGCGGCTCCGCCGGCGGGGGATCCCCTCGATCGTGATTCCCGCCATCCACGTCACGCATGGCCTGCACGGCTCCTCGGATCCGCTGCGGCGTCGCGCGTGGCTCGTGGACTCGCGGTTCCGCTATGCCCGCAAGTTCGGCCGGCCGCGCGCGCTCAGGGCCGCGCTCACCGCGGCCACGGGTGCCAACCTCGCCGTCAACGCCCTTCGGCAGGCCCGGGGCACGGACGTGGACGCGCGCCGTGTGGCGAAGGACGAGCTGCGCCTGATCTGGCGGGGGACCCGCCGATGACCGCCCGCACCTACACCGTCCCCGCGCCCCTGGGCTCCACTCCCGCCCGCGTCGGCGTGCCCGCCGGGCGCCGCACCGAGCGCCTGCTCCTCGTCTCGCCCGCCTTCCACGGCTATCACCGCTCCATCGCCCGCGCGTGGGCGCAGCAGGGCTTCGACGTCACGGTGCACTGCTACGACGCGTATGCCACCCCCGCCATGAAGCTGCGCAACAAGGCCCTCCTGGAGCTGCCGCAGAGGGTCGGCATGGACCGCACGGCCGCCCGCGTCGCGTGGGACACCCAGCGGGCGGTCGCCGCCCTGCGCGAGGCCAGGCCCGACCGCGTGCTCGTCATCAAGGGCGACTCCCTCGGCGAGCAGTTCTGGGACGAGGTCCGAGCGCTCGGCGTGCCCCGCATGCTGTGGCTCTACGACGACCTCCACCGTCACGACTACTCCCTGGACTTCCTGCGCACCGTGGGTCCCGTGCTGAGCTATGCCCGCTCCGAGGCGGACGAGCTCACGGCCGACGGCGTGGACGCCCACTATCTGCCCAACGGCTTCGACCCGGACCTGGACGTGCCCCCCCTCGAACGGAGGGACGAGCTCGTGTTCGTGGGCTCGCGCTATCCCAACCGTGTGGAGCTGCTCGAACGCCTCGCCGCCGCGGGCATCCCCGTGCGCGCCTACGGCCGGCAGTGGAGCCACCACCCCGTGGACCGCCTGCGGACGTGGGAGCTGCGCCGCCCGGCCCTGCCCGCCGAGCGGGACATCCCCCTCAACGAGGCCTACGCGGTGCAGGCCGCCGCCGCCGGCGCCATCAACGTCCACGGCCTGCAGGCCGGCCATGCGATGCGCACCTTCGAGGTGCCCGGCATGGGTGGGCTCCAACTGGTGGACCGGGCGGACGTGGCGGAGTTCTACGAGCCCGGCGCGGAGGTCCTCGTGTTCGAGAGCCCCGAGCACCTCGTGGAGCTGGGCTCCCGCGCGGTGCGCGAGCCCGCGTGGGGCGAGCGCATCCGCGCCGCCGGCCGCCGCCGCTCCCACGCGGAGCACACCTTCGCGCACCGCGCCGCCGCCGCGCAGGACTGGTGGACCTGATGGCCGGCGGCGCTGACGCCCCCCTGTTCTGGAGGCCCGAGGACCTGCCCCGGTGGCAGCGGTGGCAACGGGCCCAGTGGTCGGCCTCGCGGCGCGCTGCGGACGCCGCGCGCTCTGCCATCCGTGCCGCCCGGGGCGCCGCGGCCGGCGCCGAGAGCCCGATGCTGATGCTCCCCGAGGGGGAGGTCCACTCGCTCGTGGCGCTGGAGTCCTTCGGCCCCACGCAGCTCGCCGCGCTGGCCGCGCCCGTCGCGGCCCTGCCGCCGGAGGCTGCCGCCGGCGTCGGATGGGTCCTCCCCGGGGAGGCCACCGCGGAGCAGATCGCGGCGTTGCCGGGGGCACGGACCCCGGGCGTGCGCCTGACGCCGATCCCTGCGGCCGCTGGGCCGTTGCTGCTGCCCCGCCTCGCAGGGCTGCGCCGCGTGCTGGTGGCGGGGGAGTACCTGCCCTCCGGCCGCGCGGCCGTGCGCTGGGCCCGCGAGCGCGGCGCCGAGGTGGCGGTGGTGCAGCACGGACTGCTCGCCGTCTCCACCCCGCCGGTGCCTCGCGAGAGCACGCTCTACGCCTTCACCTCCGAGGACGCCGCGTGGTGGACCCAGGGCCGCGCCGACGTGCGCGTCCGCGCGGTCGGGTCCGCCCTCCTGGAGGACGCCCGGCGGACCGCGGCGCACCGGCCCGCCGGCCCCGACGCCGCGGGCCCCGGCGTCTTCCTCGGCCAGCTGCACGGCGCCGAGCTGCCCCGTGCTGACTTCGCCTGGGCGGCGGAGGACTACATCCGCGTCACCGGTGCCGTGTACCGCCCGCACCCGGCCGAGAGGGACCGGCTCTCCCGTGCGCAGCACGCCCGCTGGGAGGCGCAGGGCATCACCGTGGACCGCTCCGACGTCCCGCTCACGCAGACCATGGGCCCCGTGGTCTCGGTCTTCTCCACGGGCGTGCTCGAGGCGGCGCAGTCGGGCCGGCCCGCGTGGGTCACGCACCCCGACCCGCCGGCGTGGCTCGAGGGGTTCTGGGAGCGCTACGGCATGCGCCGCTGGAGACCGGGCCACCGGCCCGATCCCACGCCGCCGCTGGCTTCGCCCACGCCCGATCCCGCCGCTGCCATCGCGGCCGACCTCTGGAGGAGCGCCTCATGAGCATCCTGTGCGTCATCCCCGTGCGCGGCGGCTCCCGCGGCCTGCCGGGCAAGAACGTCCGCCTGCTCGGCGGCCACCCGCTCGTGGCGTGGACCATTCAGTCCGCGCTCGAGGCGGAGGCGGACCTGCATGTGGTGGTCTCCACGGACTCCGAGGAGATCGCCGAGGTGGCCACGCGCTACGGCGCGGACGTGCCCGGCCTGCGCCCTGCGGAGCTCGCGCAGGATGAGACGCCCACCGAACCCGTGATCGAGCACCACCTGGCCATGGAGCGCACCGCCGGCGTCGAGCCCGAGGCCGTGATGCTGCTGCAGGCCACCAGCCCGCTGCGCCTGCCCGGCACGCTGGACCGCGCCGTCGCGCAGTTCCGCGCCACCGGCGTGGACTCCCTCGTCGGCGTCGTGCCGGTCTCCCCGTTCGTGTGGCGCCATCCCGAGGACCCCGACGGGGACCCGATCCCGGACTTCGACGTCACGGCGCGCAAGCGCCGGCAGGACATGACGCGTACCGACCTGCGGTTCCGCGAGAACGGGTCCCTCTACGTGACGCGCCCCTGGGTCTATGACCGGCTGCACAACCGGCTCGGCGGCCGGCTCGGCATGCTGGAGCTCGACGACCTCGAGGGCGTGGACATCGACACCGAGTTGGACTTCGCCCTGGCCGAGCAGCAGATGGACCAGTACCTGGCGGTCCAGAAGGTGCTCCAGCACCGCCCCGACCTCGGTGCCGCGCGCACCGCCGAGACCCCCACCACCGGCCCGAACCGCACCCCCGGAGGCGCGCAGTGATCATCGAACGCAGGCTCACCCCCTACCTCGTCTTCCCCGAGGACTCGCTCCTGGTCGCCCTGCAGAAGATGACCGACAACCGCGAGCGCACCGTGTTCGTGGTGGACTCCCACGGCTTCCTCGTCGGCTCCCTGGCGGACGGGGACATGCGCCGCTGGCTCGTGGCGCATCCGGAGGCGTCGCTGGACGTGGCCGCGGCCGACGTCGCCCATCGCGACCCGGCGACGGCGCCCCTGGGCGCCTCCCCGGCTGAGATGCGCGAGGCCCTGCCCGCCGGGGCGCTGCACCTGCCGCTGCTGGACGAGCGCGGCCGCCTGACGGCCCTGGCGATCAACCGGGAGGCGGAGCTGCGGATCGGCGGGCACCGGATCGGGGAGGGCCACCCGGCGTTCCTGATCGCCGAGATCGGCAACAACCACCAGGGCGATGTGGACCTGGCCCGCCGTCTCGTGGACCTGGCCGTCGAGGCGGGTGCGGACGCCGTGAAGTTCCAGCTGCGGGACATGGACGCCCTGTACCGGCAGTCCGGTGCGGCCACCGCCGGTGAGGACCTGGGCGCGCAGCGCACCCTGGACGAGCTGGCCAAGTTCTCGCTCTCCGCCGAGGACATGGTGCGGGTGTTCGACCACGTCCGGGACGCCGGCGTCGCCCTGATGTGCACCCCGTGGGACGCCCCGTCCATGCGGGTGCTGCGCGAGTACCCGGTGGACGGCGTGAAGATCGCCTCGGCGGACCTGACGAACCACGGGCTGCTGCGGGACGCGGCCGCCTCCGGCCTGCCGATGGTGCTCTCCACCGGCATGTCCCGGGAGGAGGAGATCCGCGAGTCGGTGGCCCTCGTGCGCTCCTTCGGCGTCCCCTTCGCGATGCTGCACGCCCAGTCCACGTACCCCGCCCCCTACAAGGACGTGAACCTGGCCTACCTGGACCGGCTCGCGGAGATCGCCCAGACGCCGGTGGGCTACTCGGGGCACGAGCGCGGCTTCCACGTGGCGCTGGCCGCGGTGGCCCGGGGCGCCGCGATCATCGAGAAGCACTTCACCGTGGACCGTTCGCTCGAGGGCAACGACCACAAGGTCTCCCTCTTGCCGGAGGAGTTCGCCCAGATGGTCCGGCAGACCCGGGACATCGAGGAGTCGATCGGCGTCGGGACCGAGCGCGTGGTCTCCACGGGCGAGGCGATGAACCGCATCAACCTGGCCAAGTCCCTGGTGGCGGCCCGTCCGCTGCGCGCCGGCGCCACGATCACCACCGACGACGTGACCGTGAAGTCCCCGGGCCGCGGCCTGCAGCCCAACGAGCTGCCGCGCCTGGTCGGCCGCACGCTGCACCGCGACATGGCCGAGGGCGACTTCTTCTTCGCCGGCGACCTCACGGACACGGTGCCCACCGGACGCCAGTTCCAGTTCCGGCGCCCCTGGGGCCTGCCGGTGCGCTACCACGACGTCGAGGCGCTGACGAAGGACTGCACCCCGGACTTCCTGGAGTTCCACTTCTCCTACAAGGACCTCGAGATCGACATCGACTCGGTGTTCCGCGAGCCCATGCCGATGGGCTTCACCACCCACCTGCCGGACATCTTCTCCGGTGACTTCCTCGTGGACCTGGCCAGCGACGACGACGCCGTGTGGGAGCGCTCGATCGCCGAGGTGCAGCGCACGATCGACATCACCCGGGACCTGAAGCGCTGGTTCCCGAACGAGGAGGAGCCCATCATGGTCATCACCATGGGCGGGTTCACCCTGGACCGGCACATCCGCCCGGAGGAGCGGCTGCCGAAGTACGAGCGCATCGCCGAGGCCGTGCAGCGCCTGGACACCTCCGGCATCCGGATCGCCGCGCAGACGCTGCCGCCGTTCCCGTGGCTGATGGGCGGTCAGCAGTACCACAACCTCTTCATGGACCCGGACGACACCGTGGCGTTCGTGGAGGCCACGGGGGTGCCGCTGTGCCTGGACATCTCCCACTCCAAGCTCTCGGCCACGTTCCTGGGGATCCCCTTCTCGGAGATGGTGGAGAAGCTGGCCCCGCACACCATCCACCTGCACCTGGTGGACGCCACCGGTGTGGACGGGGAGGGGCCGCAGATCGGCGAGGGCGACGTCGACTGGCCCGTGCTGTGCGAGCAGCTGGACCGCCTGGCCCCCGGGGTGAGCTTCATCCCGGAGATCTGGCAGGGCCACATCAACAACGGCGAGGGCTTCTGGACGGCCCTGGATCGCCTGGAGCAGTGGCTGTGATCCGCGAGGCCGCGACGACCACTCCGGCCCCGCTGACGCTCTGGGTGGTGCCCGTCGCCGACCTCGGCGGCGTGGCCCGGCACGTCCTCGACGTCGCGCGCGTGGGCCTGCCCGGCCTGCGTCTGGCGGTGCTGTGCCCCGAGGGTCCGCTCGCCGAGCGGCTGCGCGAGCAGGGTGCGGCGGTGTTCACCGGGGACGTCGGTCCCGACGCCGGCCTGGCCGCCTCGGTGCGGACGCTCCGGACGGCGGTGCGCACCCTGCGCCCGGCCGCGGTCCACACGCACCTGGCCTACGCCGACCTCGCGGCATTCACCGCGCTCGGCCCGGGGCGGGCCCGGCGGCGGGCCGGTGCGCCGGCGCTGCTCAGCACCGAGCATGGGATCGCCCCGGACGATGGGCTGTACAACCGCGCCGCGGCGGCCCGGGTGAAGAACGCCGCGCACCGCGCCCGGCTGCGCGGCACGGACCTCGTGATCGCGGTGGCGCAGTCCACCGCGGACGTGCTCCGGCGCAAGTGGGGTGCGGGGGCGCCCCTCACCGTGGTGCGCAACGGGGTGGATGTGTCCGCGGTGCGGGCCGCGGCCGCGGGGCAGCGGCGCGCACCGGGGGAGGGGCTGCGGATCCTCTCCCTGTCCCGGCTGGCGCCCGAGAAGAACCTGGACCGGCTGATCGCGGCACTGCCCGCCTTGCTTGACCGGGACCCCGGGACGCGGTTGACGCTGGCCGGCTCGGGTCCCCTGGAGGGGCAGCTGCGCGCCCAGGCCGAGGCGCTCGGTGTCGCGGATGCGGTCGACCTTCCCGGCTTCGTGGAGCCGTGGGGCACCATGGCCGAGCACGACGTGCTGGTGCAGCTCTCCGCGTGGGAGAACCTCAGCTACACCCTGCTCGACGCCGCGGCCGCCGGCCTGCCCGCCGTCGCCACGGACGTGGGCGGCAACGGAGAGATCCTGCCCCCCGAGCGGCTGGTCCACGAGACCACTCCGGCGGCCATCGCCGACGCCGTCATGCGTGCCGCGGCCGACGGCCCGGGCGAGGTGCGCGTGGGCGACGTGGAGACCATGGCTCGGGCCACCGCCGAGGCGACCCTCGAGGTGCTCGGGCGCCGGGCGGGGAAGGGCGGGCACCGATGACCGCGGCAAGCCCGAACGAGCCGGGATCGGCGTCGGTGGCCCCGGCCGAGAAGCGCGTCCCAGGACCCCGGTTCCGCGAGCTGGACGGTCTCCGGGGGATCGCGGCGCTCGCGGTCGTGTTCTCGCACTTCGGCGGGACGCACAATTTCCACTACCGCGACGATCCCCCGGCTTTTCATGACTTCGTCTGGGGTGGCACGGGGGTCCAGCTGTTTTTTTTTATCAGCGGTTTCGTGATCCTCATGACCGCGCGCCGTGCCTCGCGTCCCAGCGATTTCGTCATCTCCCGAGTGGCGCGGCTGTACCCGCCGTACTGGCTCTCGCTTGCATTCGCCGTCGTGATCCTCGCCCTCGTTCAGGTGCCGGGGTACTCGCTGAGTCCGGGGCAGATCTTCGTCAATCTCACGATGGTCCAACGATGGTTGCTGGTCGACGATGTGGTCGACGTCTACTGGACCCTGGCGGTCGAGATGCAGTTCTACGCACTTGTCTTGACCCTCCTCATCCTCAGCCGGTGTCGCCTGTCGGACCGTCTGGTCCTGTGGGCATGCCTGGGTTGGTCTGTGTTGTCCTGGACGGTGGTGGCTGTGACTTCACAGGCCGCGGCGCCACGCCCAGCGGGGGACCCCACGTGGGTCAAACTCGTCAACAACATCACTGTTGCCGAGTATGCGCCCATGTTCGTCCTGGGCATGGTGGTGTTCCTGGCACGGGAGACGGGTCGCCACCGACGAGCGGTGGCCGCAGCCTATGCATCGGCTGTCGTGAGCCCCTTCGTCTTGCGCGACATGACCCTTGGTCTCTGGGTGCTGGCAGCGGCGACCCTGTTCACTGCTGTGGCCCTCCGACGAAGGACGTGGCTCCTCACAACGCCGCCCTTCCAGTTCTACGGCCGGATCAGCTACTCCCTGTACATCATCCACGTCATTCCCGGTTATCTGGTCATCCATGCTCTATGGCCATACGTAGGCCGGAACATGGCCATGCTCGTGGCCTTGGCCGTGGTCTCCGTACTCGCCTGGGCCCTGCAGAGGTACGGCGAGGAGCACCTCGGCCGCGCGGCCAAGCGGGGGCTGACCCGCGTCCGCTCCATCATGGACGCGCGGACCGGACATCCCCGATCCCGGGAGCCGGCCCGATGAACGGACGCATCTGGATCCTGGCGAACCAGGGTGAGGTGGGCGGCGGCGAGGTGATGCTGCACCACCTCGCCACGGCCCTGCGCGAGATCGGGCGGGACGTGGGCGTCGTGGCCCCGGCGCACCCGGCCGAGACCGCCGATCGCCTGGCCGCGGACGGCTTCGACGTGGTCCGACTGGGTGGGCCCGGACGCCTGGGGTATCTGCGCGCTCTCCGCGCCTGGGACCGTGGCCGAGGCGGGGACGACGTCGCGTGGTGCAACGGGCTGCTGCCGGCGACGGCGCTGGCCGGTCGGCCGCGCCGGATCGTGCACCTGCACCAGGTGCCCGAGAAGCCGCTTCTGCGCGTGTTCTCCGCCCTGGCGCGTCCCGGTGCGCTCGCGGTCCTCGTGCCCTCCCGATTCGCGGCGGACCGCATCCGCGGGGCCCGCGTGCTCCACAACTGGGTTCCGGCCCCGACGACGCCGCAGACACGGCGGGCCCGCGGTGCCGATGAGCCGGCGACCGTGGGCTTCCTTGGCCGCCTGTCCGAGGACAAGGGCATCCTCACCCTGCTGGAGGCCGCCGCGCTGCTGCGGAGGACCGACCCGGGTGCTTTCGTGTTCCGCATCGCGGGGGAGAGCCGGTTCGTGGCGGAGGACGAGGCCGAGCGACTCACCACCGCCCTGACGGCAGCCGGTGAGGACGTCCAGGTGCTCGGCTGGCAGGACACGGGCGAGTTCCTGACCACCGTGGGCGTGCTGGCCGTGCCATCACATGCGGCGGAGTCCTTCGGCCTCGTGGCGGCCGAGGCGATGGCCGCGGGCGTTCCGGTGGTGGCCTCCGATGCGGGGGCCGTTCCCGAGGTGGTCGGCAGCGATCACCCCTTCGTTGTTCCGCAGCGGGACGCTGCCGCGCTCGCGGACTGCCTGCGGGCGGTACGAGCGGTCGATCTGGGCGCGGTGGCCCACTCCCAGCGGAACCGCTGGGAGTCGCTGTTCTCTCCCGAGGCCGGCCGTGCCGCCGTCGCCGAGCTCCTGGATGACCTGTCCCTATGATCCCCGCGGAGGACTCATGACCGAGACGCCCCTGACCCCCGAGGCCAGCGTGATCGTCCCCAGCCGGGGCGGCGCCCAGCGGCTGCCGCGCCTGATCGGCGCCCTCGCCGCGCAGGAGGACGCCCCGCCGTTCGAGGTCCACGTGGTCGTGGACGGGGATGTGGACGGGTCGGAAGGGGTGCTCGCGCAGTTGGCCGCAGAGCATCCGGAGCTGGACCTGAGCTGGACCGTCTTCCGGGAGAACCGCGGACGGGTCGCCGCGCTCAACGCAGGTGCCGACGCGACGTCCGGCCGCATCCTCATCCGCGCCGACGACGATCTCGAGCCCGGGCCCCATTACATCCGGGATCACGTGGCCGCGCACGACGACGTGCGGCGCGGCGTGATCGGATTGACGGCCAATGTCCTCCCGGACTCGGCCTATCAGCGCGTCTACGGAGATGCCCAGGACGAAGCGCACCGTCGTCACGCCTACGCCCTTCCGGCAGAGCAGCAGTGGCGGCACTGGGCCGGCAACGTGTCCGTCCCCCGCGCCCTCCACGAGGAGCTCGGCGGCTACGACCCGGACTACCGCCGCTATGGCTGGGAGGACGTGGACTTCGGCTACCGCCTCCACGTCGCCGGGTATCCGGTGGAGATCCGGCCGGAGTTGGAGACCCGTCACCACGCGGCAGCGGTCACCACCTACACCAAGGCGCGCCGGGCTCTGCATTCCGGGTCCGCCCGGCAGATCTTCATCGCCAAGCACGGGGCGGACGCACTCGGCGGGGACCGCGCCCCGGGCGGGCCGTGGGGCGCCGCCGTGCGGGCGGTGGCTGCTCTGAGCACGGAGCGCACGATCCAGTACGGCTCCGCCGTCGTCGAGCGTGCCGCTGTCGTGTTGCCAGCCCCGGTCGCACGAAAACTGATCGCCTTGCAGGTCGAAGCCGCCGCGGAGACCGGACGCACCCGGCCGGGACGTGCCCGCCGACAGTTCTGAGGGGAGCACCATGATCGACATGACACGCGGCCGGATCGCCATCGCCCACGACTACCTCACCCAGAAGGGCGGGGCGGAACGGGTGGTGCTCGCCCTGCATCGGCTGTGGCCGGACGCGCCCATCTACACGACGTTCTACGACGCCGAAGGCACGTTCCCCGAATTCAAGGACGCGCACATCATCACCTCACCCCTCAACCGGGTGGGGCTGCTGCGAAAGGACCCGCGGCGGGCACTGCCGCTGCTGCCCCTGGCCTCCTCACTGATGCACGTGAAGGAGCCGATCGCCGTCGTCTCGACCTCCGGCTGGGCGCATGGATTCCGTTACGACGGCGCCACGCTCGTCTACTGCCACACGCCAGCACGCTGGGTGTATCTAATGGACGACTACCTGGGCGAGGGAGGTCGGAACAGCATCAAGGGCCGGATCGCCCGCGTGCTGCGCCCGGGTCTGCGCAGGTGGGACCGCGCGGCCGTCCGGCGCCGATCGCGCTATGTGGCCAACTCCACGGTGGTGAAGGAGCGGATCGAAGACGTCTACGGGCTCGACGGCGTGGACCTGGTGTTCCCGCCGCACTCCGTGAGCACGGAGGGCCCGCAGGAGCCGATCCCCGGAGCCGAGCGGCTGGCGGAGGACGGTTTCCTGCTCTCGGTCGCGCGGCTCATGCCGTACAAGCACGTGGACGTGGCGATCGAGGCCGCGGCCCGCGCGGGGCGGCCGCTCGTGGTGATCGGCAAGGGCCCAGAGGAGGCCCGGTTGCGGGCGATGGCGGGGGAGGACGTGGTGTTCGGCCAGGACCTCACCGACGCGCAGCTGCGCTGGGCGTACGCACACGCGACAGCACTGATCGCTGCGAGCCACGAGGACTTCGGCATCACGCCGCTCGAGGCGAGCGCGTGGGGCGTGCCCACCGTGGCGCTGCGCGCCGGCGGCTACCTGGACACCATCGTGGACGGCGTCAACGGGGTGTTCGTGGACGCGCCCACCGTGGCGGACGTGACGGACGGCGTCCGGCGGGCCCTGGCAAGGGTCTGGGATCGGGCAGCGATGCAGGCGCATGCCGTGCGGTTCTCGGAGGACGAGTTCGCCCGGCAGATCCGCGCCCTGGTGACGGAATTGCCGGTGGACCCGGCCGCCAAATGAGGTGGGAGGGACCAGTCGATGAGGAACAGGAGAGGGACTTGCGCATCGCGGTGACATATCCCGGGGACCCCACTGATCCCCGGGTCTGGTCAGGCACGCCGGCAGGGCTCATACGGGGCCTGAGGACGGCGGGAGTCGACGTCATCCCGGTCGATGTGACGCCTCCTCAGCACCTCGCGTCGGTCTGGACCCGTGTCGTGTCCGGGCGAGTCCGTCCCTCCGCACACCACCTCCTCACGGTCACCCGTCGAAGCGCGTCCTACGCCGCTCTCATCAGTGCAACCGCTGCGCGGCGCGTCCCTCGTGACGTCGATGCCGTCTTGCAGATCGGCACGGGATACCGAGTGCCGGGCCGGGTGACCGCGACCTTCGAGGACATGACGGTGGCCCAGGCACTCCGCCACGCCTGGGGTGAACTGGCAGAACTGCCCCCGTCTGTTGCGGACGGGCGGAGGCGACTTCAAGCATC
Organism: Micrococcus sp. 2A; assembly: GCF_039519235.1. NCBI lineage: Bacteria > Bacillati > Actinomycetota > Actinomycetes > Micrococcales > Micrococcaceae > Micrococcus > Micrococcus sp. 2A. Next base: position 614,712 of record NZ_CP154351.1, read on the forward strand.
GGTCTATCGAGCGGCAGACGTGTGCTTCCTGGCCACCTCTTGGGCCGCGTCCTCGGTGGTCGAGGACTACACCGTCCCCCCAGAGAAGATCGGCCTCACCGGTCTGGGAGTGAATCGACGGGGTGAACCCGCGTGCGACAAGGACTGGACCCACCCCCGCTTCCTTTTCGTCGGCAATGACTGGCATCGCAAGAACGGCGACGCCGTGCTGCAGTCCTTCGGGGAACTGCACGAGCAACGGCCCGATGCGCGCCTGGATCTGGTCGGTGGTGGTGTCCCGTCCACTGTGCACGACCTCCCCGGTGTGGTTCACCACGGTGCTCTTCCCATGGGCGATCCGCAGGCACAGCGTCGTCTGGCCGGGCTCTTCGCGCAGGCGACCTGCCTGGTGGTGCCCAGCCGTCTGGAACCGGCCGGCATTGTCTACGCAGAGGCCGGGAGCATGGGGATCCCCTCGATCGGGACGACTGTCGGCGGGGCGGCCGACATGATCGGCGACGGCGGACTCGTGGTGGACCCGACCGACCTCGACGCGCTGACGCAGGCCATGGTCCGTCTGGCCGACCATGCCATGGCGCAGGAGGCCGGCGCGAGAGCCCGCCGACACGCGGAAGGCCTCACATGGGAGGCCGTCGGCCTCAGGGTCGCGGAACGGCTCTGGAGGGCTGTCACCGACACTCGGGAAGCGCCTGAATGACGACCTGGTCTGTGCCGCCGATGATGTACTTCGGGTATTCAAGTACCTCCACATGACCGTTCTCGACGGCGGGGGTGCCTTGGGAGACGATGACACACTGACGCGAGTCGGCGAACTGGCCGGCCCAGGACCCGACGACTTCCGGGCGTGCCTCGCTCTCCCCCACGGAGCTGTCCGAGTGGTAGCCGACCCACGCGAAGCCGGCGTCTACATCCTGTGCGTCCACTCCGCGGGACACCAGTTCCTCAGCTGTGCGCCAGACTGCGCCCGTGCTGGCCCAGGTGTGTGCGGTGATCAGGGAGGTCACCAGCAACAGGATCGCACCAGCAGCGGCCGCGAGGAACGACCTGGTGGCGTTCAACCGGATCCCCATGAGCGCGAGGATGGCGACGGGGGCGATGAGCGGGAAGAAGTACCGCTCGAACATGGCCTGCCCGGAGAGGGTCTGCAGAAAGGTGCCTGCCCCGTACAGCCCTAGGAACGCTGTGAGCACGGCGGGGACGACCGTCCAACGGGAGGGCCTGGGTAGGCGCGCGCCGGGGGTCCAGGACAAACGCGTGGCCAGGCACACGAGTCCGACAATGGACACGAGGGCGGCAGCCCACACCAGGGGGGACGGGACCGTCGACCTGGTCCCATGCAGCATGCCAATATAGGCGCCCTCGGGTGCTAGGTAGTTGCCAAGCAGCATTCCGGGCCCGAGAACGGCCAGTAGTCCCAGGCCGACCGCGGCAGCGGCCCCGGATGAGGCCCATCCCAGGGGTCCGTGCGGACGCCTCGCCGCCAGCGCCAGGGCGGGGGCGCACACGAATAGCAAGGACATCACGGCCATCACAGTGGAGCGAACGGCGTAGGTGACGTTCAGTCCCACATGGGGTGGATCGTCCCCCGTAAGGGAACGGCGCCACAGTTCGAATATGACCAGGGAAGTCAAAGCGACCGCGCTGCCGATCACCACAATGAGTCGACGATCGCGGCGCATCAGCCATGCCACCAGGGAGACGGCGGCGAGGGCTGCGAGTCCCTGCTCCCGCACCGTGACGCTCCACGCGCCCAAAAACAACGCGGCCAGCCAGTGCCAGGCCCGGCCGGATTCGACGAAACGGATGCCGAAGTACAGGGCTGCCACAATGCCCGCCATCATCGGCACGTCGGTCATGTAGGACGTGGAGAGAAGGATGAACCCCGGGGCAAGGCCGACCAGTGCTGTCGCGAGTGTGGCCGACGGTCGTGGCAGGACTCGTCGGGCTGTCGCGTATGAGAAAGCCAGCACGGCAGTCCCGCAAGCCATCACGAAGACGTGTTGCGCGACGATGCTCGAGCCGAGGGGGCCCAGGACAGCCATCATGCCGACCATGGAGGCTCGGTTGAATCCGATCAGATGGAGTGCGCCGGTCTCAGCGAGGTCCGCAGCGATGCGGGAATGTGCCCATGAGTCGTTGTGGGGGATCCACAGTGCGCCGGCGCGGGCGGCCAGCAGAGACGGGCCCACGAGCAGGACGAGCACGAGGGCGCCGACGATCGCGACGTCGACTCCCGGGTATCGGCGCCCGGCGGTCGTCGAGGTCATCGACCAGTCTCCAACAGGTCCAACAGGTACGCCCCGTACCCCGACTTCACGAGCGGCTCGGCGCGTCCGCGCAGCTCATCGTCCGAGAGCAGGCCCATCCGCCAGGCGACCTCCTCCGGCGCACCGACCTTCAGCCCCTGGCGGGACTCGACGGTGCGGATGAAGTTCGAGGCGTCGTTCAGGTCCTTGAACGTGCCGGTGTCCAGCCAGGCGGTGCCGCGGGGCAGGACCTCCACGTTGAGCCGCCCTCGCTCCAGGTAGGTGCGGTTCACGTCCGTGATCTCCAGCTCACCGCGGGCCGAGGGCTTCAGACCCCGGGCGATCTCCACAACATCGTTGTCGTAGAAGTACAGGCCTGGCACGGCGTAGTTCGACTTCGGCTGCGCGGGCTTCTCCTCAAGGGAGACGGCCTTGCCCTCGCCGTCGAACTCCACCACGCCGTAGGCCGTGGGGTCCGCCACCCAATAGCCGAACACCGTGGCACCGTCCACTGCGCTGTGGCGACGCAGCTGCTGGCCCATGCCCGGGCCATAGAAGATGTTGTCCCCGAGCACGAGGGCCACGTGGTCGTCGCCGATGTGCTCCTCGCCGAGGATGAACGCTTGGGCCAGGCCGTCGGGGGAGGGCTGCTGCACGTAGCTGAGCGAGACCCCGAACTGCGAGCCGTCCCCAAGCAGGCGCTGGAACTGTGCGGCGTCGTGCGGGGTGGTGATGATCAGGATGTCGCTGATGCCTGCCAAGATGAGCGTGGACAGCGGGTAGTAGATCATCGGCTTGTCATAGACGGGCACGAGCTGCTTGGAGATGCCGTGGGTGATCGGGTGCAGGCGGGAGCCGGTTCCCCCGGCGAGGATGATGCCCTTCATGGGTCCGATGGTATCGGCTGTGGCGGCGCCCACGGATGTGGGACTGCGGGGCGGCGGTTCCGGGTCATGTGCGCGGCAGTGGTCGAGGCAGATCTCTAGGATCGTCGCATGACTGCCTCCGCCCCGTCTGCGCTGCCCGAGAGCGGCCCTCCCGGCTCCCTGGGGATGCGCTCTCCGGGCGTGACAACGCCCTGAACGCCCTCCGCCTGCTGCTCGCCGTCGTCGTGCTGGTGTGGCACTCGTTCGTCGTCCTCGGCCGGGACGCCGACGGGGCGCTGGCCTCGATGGGTGCCACATGGGCGGTCAACGGGTTCTTCGCGGTTTCCGGGTACTTGATCTGCGGGTCCCGGCTGCGCTTGAGGTGACGCCCGTTCCTCTGGCGGCGGGTGCTGCGCATCTATCCCGCGTACTGGGTGGTGCTGGCGGTCACGGGCCTGGTCTTCGCCCCGCTCGCCGCCCTGCTCGGGAGAGGGAGCACGTCGGTCGCGGCCGGGCTGGACTACCTGGTGCAGAACTCCACCCTCTGGCTCCGGCGGTACGGTGTGGGCCACACCCTGGTGGATGTGCCGGAGCAGGGCCTGTGGAACGGGTCTCTGTGGACCCTCATGTTCGAGTTCGGCGCCTACCTCGCCGCCATGGTGCTCCTCGGGGCGGCGCTCGTCCGCTGGCACCTGACCGCCACGCTGGCCGTCCTCCTCGTGCTGATCACCGCGGCGGGCCTCACCGGGCTGGGCTCCGGGATCCAGTTGCCGATGGACCTCCTCAACCAGGGGATCCGACTGGGCGGGTGCTTCGTGGCGGGCATGTTCGTCTACAGTGTGCGCTTCCGACTGCCGGCCGCCTGGCCGCTCGCCCTGGCCTCCCTGGTGATCACCGTGTGGCTCGCCGCCCTCCCGGGCCTCGGACTCCTGGCCGCCCTGCCGCTCGCAGTGGCACTGCTCAGCCTCGGGGCGCTGCTGCCCACCCGGGTGGGCGCCGTGAACGACATCAGCTACGGCGTCTACATCTACGCCTTCCCCGTCCAACAGCTGCTCGTGGTCGTGGCGGGGACCGGGTGGCCCGTGTGGCTGCACGCCCTGGCCGCCCTCGGCCTCACCGCCGCGGCGGCGTGGCTGTCCTGGCTGCTCGTCGAGCGCCCGGCTCTGCGCCTGGCGCACCGAAGCCGGCCACACCGCTCTGCATGAGCCTCCGACACGTGCCGGCCGGCGCGACCGGCACCGTGGAGCCGTAGTCTTCTCAGAGCCGATCGGACACCGACAGAGGAAGAGGACGGACGCATGTGGATTCCCGGCGGTGCTACCGCACGCAGGCTCACCCGGGCCGCTGCCCGCACGGAGCTTCTCCCCAACCGACTGCGAGGGAAGGCCCTGGAACGCCTTGGGCTGAGGGGGGCCCGGGACTCGTGGTGGTGCGCGGGCGGCCGGGTGCTCGCCCCGGAGCGTCTCACCGTGGGCCACGGCTGCTTCGTCAACCGCGAGGTCCTCCTCGACGACGGCTCGATCGAACTCGGTCCGGGCGTTTACATCGGCCATCGGGCGATGATCCTGACCGCCACCCACGAGGTCGCCAGCCCCGACCGCCGGGCGGGACAGCCCGTGCATCGGGACGTCCGCATCGGTATGGGGACCTGGATCGGCGCCGGCGCCGTCGTGCTGCCCGGAGTGACGATCGGGCCCGGATGCGTCGTGGCGGCCGGTGCCGTTGTCGTCCGCCACTGCGAACCCAACGGGCTCTATGCGGGTGTTCCCGCCCGACGAGTGAAGGAGATCGGATGAGCAGGAGCGTCAGGGAGCCCAGAGTGTGGGGCCGCGCGGCGGTCGCGAGGATGCTCGACGGAGTCCGGCGTCGAGAGCCCGCAGTCATCTGGGGGAACGAGCCGATGAACGGCGGCAACTTCCTGTTCCTCTGGGCCACCGCCTGGGCCCGTCACCGGGCGACCGGCAGTCCCTGGCTGGTGCGTCGTAAGCCGAAGATGGCGCCGTGGCTGGAGGAGTTCCCCGCGCTCCAGACCCTCACCGTGGACGAGGCCGACGTCAGCTTCTGGCAGCCCCGGACCGTCGAATGGGGCCAGCAGGCCTACCTGGACTGGTTCTACCGGGACCTCGTGGAGTTCGCCGCCGGCCATCTGCTGAGCTCGAAGCGCTTCCGGCGCCGCCTGGACCGGATGGACCGCGAGGCCGTCGTCGTGAACGTGCGCCGGGGTGACTACTACTCCGATCCGGTGCACCGGGCCAACTACGGGTTCGACATCCCCGGCTACGTCCGCGCCGCCGTCTCCCGCGTTCCCGAGGCAGACCTCGAGCGGATCGTCCTGGTCTCGGACGACGTCGAATGGTGTCGCCGGAACCTCGGCTTCCTGGCCGACCACGCCTCCGTGCACACCATCCCCGGGGCGCACGACATGTTCGACGACCTGGCGCAGATCGCCGGGGGTCGTCACCTGATCCTGGCGAACTCCACGTTCTCCTACTGGGGCGGCTACATCTCGAGCGCGCTGCCGCCGCAGGTGCGCGCCCGGTCGGTCCAGGCTCCGCTGCACTTCACCCGACTCTACGCCCGCGGTGAATCGCCCCTGCTGCTGCCTCAGTGGCGGGCGATCCCGGACGACGAGTTCGACCCCGCCGATGACTGACCCCCAGTAAGCGGACTGGGCGCTGCTGGCAGTCTCAATGCCGACCGAGAAGACCGCGAGCCTCGTTGATGACGAGATGCGCCATAGCGTGCGCAGGGGTTCGCGCTCCACGTGCGGATGACCACAGTTCACTCCGCACCTCTGAGACCGGCATGCCGACACGCCGGGCCCGCTTCGACAATTCCCACCGGGCCCGCCGTGAATGCTGGCGGGCCGTCAATGATGGGCCCTCTTCCGCGTTCTTGAGGGCGCGGATCATTGAGCGGATAAAGCGTGGGCTGTTATGCGCGAATCCGACGGCCCCCAGTGACGTGTCCAGTCGTCTCACCGAGACGAGCGATTCCTCGGTGTAGACGAACCGATGCCGGGCAGCCAGGCGAGTCAGAAGTTCGAAGTCCTCGTAGAACAGGTCCTCGGCATAGCCGCCCTCCCGCTGCAGGACGTCGGAGCGGAGGAAGAGCGAGGCCGCGGGGATCCAATTCCCTTTGACGAGACACGCGAGCGTGTCTGCGGAGCGAGCCGGCTCCTCTGGCCAGGGGAACTCAGCCCGGGAGGAACAGTGGAGCAGTTCCGAGGAAGGACCGATCACGCGAGCGTCGCTGTAGGCGAGGACCACGTCCTCTGAAGAAGAGCTGAGCAGGGCTGCTTGGGCCTCGATCCGGTGGGGTTCCATAGTATCGTCACCGGCGATGTAGGTCACGAATTCCGTGTCCACCTGGGCAAGGAGCCTATTGAGGGTCCTGTTGAGTCCGACGTTCTCGCCGTTCGGTTGGAATTCGAACGTAGGCGGGGCGGACGCAACCCACTTCTCGATGACGGCTCTCGTGTCATCCCCGGGCGAGGCGTCATCGGCGATGAGTACGCGTGTGGGCGGCACTGTCTGCGCAGCGATACTCTCCAAGGTTTCGATGACGTAGGGGGCGTGGTTGTAGGCGACCACGAGAACGGTCGTCCCCGGGCGGCGGTGGGACCACGCCGCACTGTCGTCGTTCAGGCCGTGCCCCACCTTGGAGTGCAGGGGTCGACGCAGCACCAGACGCTCGGCCCAGCCCACGGTGAGCCCCCAGGCCGTCGCTACGCGATCGACCCCCCCCGCCCAGTCCCGGGACTTAGCCCCTACGGCCATACGCGCAAGTGCCCCGCTGGCCCGGGCCAACTCCGTTAAGGGTGAGCGTCTAAGTTCAGGTGCGGCGTCCCACGCGTCGCGGGCGGCAGCGACGTCGGCCAGGGATCTGCCGGCGTTCCGCCGTACGCGCATTCGGTCCCGCGTGGCAGAGGGGCGCGCGTAGATGATGGACATCGCCCCCGCGTCCACGATGGGGATCCCCGCCTGCTCCAATCGGTAGGCGAGGTCGTTGTCCTCCCCGCCCCGGACGAGGGAAGAGTCGAACCCTCCGATTGACATCAGGACCTCCCGGCGCGCCGCGAAGTTGCCCCCCATCAGGGCGGGGCCGATGGAGCCGCGTCTGGCGGGCCGCGGCGGCGCCGGCATAGTCCGCTCCTCGAGGACGGCTCGTCGTTCGACGGGGCCGAGGGCTTCCAGATCGCCGTGGTCCATGACGACGATGCCGCCGCTCACGACGGGGTGCTCCGCGAGGAGGTCCACCGCCTGTCGGCACCAGTCGGGATGGACGAGATCGTCGTCGTCACAGAAGGCGAGCAAGTCAGCTCTCGCCGCGGCAATTCCTCGGTTCCGGGCATAGGCCGCCCCGCGGTGCTCGGTTGCCTCGATGATGCGGATCTGAACGTCATCGGGGAGCGGACTGACTCCCTGCACGACCTCGGCCAGTACAGGATTGCCGCCGTTGTCACACAACAGGATCTCCCGCGGCGGGGCGGACCGCTGATGGGCCAGGGCATCGAGCTGCCATGTGAGCGGCTCACCGCTGCGGAAGCAAGGAATCACGATCGAGAGGATGGGCTGGGATGTGCGGGGCATCGGACGGCTCCTGGACCGGGCGGGGGACGGCTCAAGTGTAGGTGCCGTGGAAGACTGGCCCCATGCACCTCCTCGTCACCGGCGGCGCCGGGTTCATCGGCTCGAACTTCGTCCACCACGTCGTCCGCGAGACCGGGCACGACGTCGTCGTCCTGGACAAGCTGACCTACGCTGGCAATCGGGACAACCTCGCCGGCCTGCCCGAGGACCGCGTCACTCTCGAGGTCGGGGACATCTGCGATGCGGCCCTGGTGGACCGCCTGGTCGCCGAGTCGGACGCCGTCGTGCACTACGCGGCGGAGTCCCACAACGACAATTCGCTGAACGACCCCTCCCCGTTCATCCAGACGAACATCGTCGGAGCCTTCGTCCTCCTGGAGGCGGTCCGCAAGCACGGCACGCGGTTCCACCACGTGTCCACGGACGAGGTCTACGGCGACCTCGAGCTCGACGACCCGGCGAAGTTCACCGAGACCACCCCGTACAACCCCTCCAGCCCGTACTCGGCCTCGAAGGCCGGCTCGGACCACCTGGTCCGCGCGTGGGTGCGCTCCTTCGGCGTGCAGGCCACGCTGAGCAACTGCTCCAACAACTACGGCCCGTACCAGCACATCGAGAAGTTCATCCCGCGCCAGATCACCAACCTGATCGACGGCGTCCGCCCCCGCCTCTACGGCCAGGGCGTCAACGTCCGGGACTGGATCCACACGGAGGATCACTCCTCGGCCGTGCTGCGCATCCTCGAACGCGGCGAGATCGGCCGCACGTACCTGATCGGCTCGGACGGGGAGAGGAACAACAGGGAGATCGTGGAGATCCTCCTCGAGCTCTTCGACCGCCCCGCAGACGACTACGACCTCGTCGCCGACCGCCCCGGCCACGACCTGCGCTACGCGATCGACAACACCGCGCTGCGCACCGAGCTCGGCTGGGAGCCGCAGTTCACGGACATCCGCGCCGGTCTGGCGGACACGGTCCGCTGGTACCGCGAGAACGAGGCCTGGTGGCGCCCGGCCAAGGACGCCGTCGAAGCCACGTACCGCGCCCAGGGCCAGTGAGGGGACACCGCTGATGCGCATCACCGAGACCGCCATCCCCGGCCTGCTCATCCTCGACCTCGACGTCCACGGGGACAACCGCGGCTGGTTCAAGGAGAACTGGCAGCGCGAGAAGATCCGCGCCCTCGCCGCCGAGCACCCCCGCCTCGCCTCGCTCGCCCCGGTGCAGAACAACATCTCCTTCAACGACGCCGTCGGCACCACCCGCGGCATCCATGCGGAACCCTGGGACAAGTACGTGGCCGTCGCCCACGGTCGGATCTTCGGCGCCTGGGTGGACCTGCGCGAAGGGCCGTCCTTCGGTGCCGTCGCCACCGTGGAGCTCGGTCCGGAGAAGGCCGTCTTCGTGCCGCGTGGGGTGGGCAACTCCTACCAGACGCTCGAGCCGGACACGGCCTACACGTACCTGGTGAACGACCACTGGTCCGCCGACGCGCAGGGCCAGTACACGTTCCTCAACCTCGCGGACACGACCGCGGCGATCGCCTGGCCCATCCCGCTGGAGCAGGCCGAGCTCTCGGACAAGGACCGCGCCCACCCGATGCTCGAGGACGTCACCCCCATGCCGCCCGCCCCGATCCTCGTGCTCGGCGCCGGCGGGCAGCTCGGCCGCGCCCTCGTGGCCCGCGCCGAGGCCGCGGGGATCCCGGTCGAGGCCCATGGCCGCGACACGTGGGACATGACCGACCCGGCCTCATGGCCGCGGGAGCACTTCCGCGGCCTGCGCGCCGTGGTCAACGCGTCCGCCATGACCGCGGTGGACGCCGCCGAGACGCCCGAGGGCCGGGCCCAGGCCTGGGCCGTCAACGCGACCGCCGTCGCCGAGCTCGCCCGCCGCTGCACCGAGGCCGGCGTCCCCCTGGCGCACGTCTCCACGGACTACGTGTTCGACGGCACCCTCCCCGTGGGGCAGGAGCACCCGGTGGACCACCCGCCCGCGCCGCTGGGCGTCTACGGCCAGTCGAAGGCCGCCGGTGAGGCCGCGGTGCGCACCGTGCCGCGGCACTGGATCGTGCGCACCTCCTGGGTGATCGGGGAGGGGAAGAACTTCGTGTCCACGATGGCCTCGCTCGCCGAGCGCGGGATCGACCCGGCCGTCGTCGCCGACCAGCACGGCCGCCTCACCTTCGCCGACGACCTCGCCGACGCCCTGCTGCACCTGGTCACCACGGACGCGCCCACGGGCACGTTCCACATGACCAACAGCGGCGACGTGGTCACCTGGCACGACGTCGCCCGGTGGGTCTTCGAGGACACCGGCCACGACGCCGCACGCGTCTCCGCCACGACCACCGCCGCGTACACCGCCGGCAAGGAGGGCGTGGCCCCGCGACCGACCAACAGCGCCCTCGACCTCGGCCCGCTGGCCGCCGTCGGCTACACGGCCCCGGACCAGCGTGAGCGCCTGCGCGAGCACCTGGCCGCACGCGGCTGAGTCCACCCCGGCCGGAAACCCCGCAGCGCGGCGGACCGGATCACCTCGGCGAAGGGCCTCGCACCGATGCTCGGTGCGAGGCCCTTCGCGTCGGAGTGGGGGCGCTGTCAGCTGTTGCGGCGCCGGCCGGGGGTCTTCTCCGCGCGGCGGCTGAGATGCGCCTCCTTGGCGGCGCGCTTGGACTCCGCGCGGGAGGGGCGGGCGTCGTTGCCCTTCAGGTACGCGTCGTGCGACGTGTGGTAGTGGCCGTATCCGTAGCCATAGCCGTACCCGCCCCGCGTGGAGGAGGTCACGCCGTTCAGCACGGTCCCGAGCACCGTGGCGTCCACGCCGGTGAGGAGCTCGGTGGCGGCCTCCAGGTGGTCCTTGCGGGTCTGGCCGGCGCGCACCACGAGCACGGTGCCGTCCACGGCGGTGGACAGGAGCGCGGCGTCCGTGACGGGCAGCACGGGCGGGCTGTCCACCACCACGAAGTAGTCCTGGGAGGCCAGCTGGAGCAGGGCGCGCATGCGCTCGGAGCCGACGAGCTCGGAGGGGTTCGGGGGCGTCCGCCCGGCGGGCAGGAGGGTGAGGTTCTCGATGCCCGTGTCGGCCAGTGCCTCGTCCGCGGGAACCTGGCCGGCGAGCACCTCGGAGAGGCCGACGTCGCCCGGCACCTGGAAGAGGTCGTGCTGACGGGGGCGGCGCAGGTCGGCGTCGATCAGCAGCACGCGCTCACCGGCGAGGGCGAGGGCGCGGGCCAGGTTGGAGGCGACGGTGGACTTGCCCTCGGAGGGGTTGGCGCTGGTGAAGGCCACCACGCGGGGCGGGTGGTCCACCGAGACGAACTTGAGGTTGGTGCGCAGCTGGCGGATCGCCTCGCCGGCGCGGGGGTCGAGGTCCACGGCGGACTCGCCCTTCCTCGCCAGGGTGATGTTCTCGGGGATCGAGCCGATGACGCCGACGCCCGTGATCTCTCGCACGTCGTTCCGGGTGCGGACCTTGACGTCCAGCATGCGGCGCAGCAGCGCCCACAGCAGGCCGAGGACCAGGCCGGCCAGGGCACCCGTGAGGACGTTCTTCGAGGTGTCCGGGCTGATGGGGGTGCTGGGGACCTTGGCGTCCGAGAGCGGGATGACCTCCACCGGGCTGTTCCGGTCCACCTCCGCGGCCACGTCCGCCGTCGCCTTGAGGGCGGAGTTGGCCAGGGTGGCCGCCATCTGAGGGTCGGTGGAGGTGGCCGTCACCTTGATGAGGTTGGAGTCCGGCACCATCGCGGCGGTGAGCGAGCCGCTCACGTCCTGCCCCGTCTCCTCCCGCACGCGGTCCAGCACGGCGGCGCTGTTGGTGAGCGCGAGGTAGGACGCGCCGCGGGACTCGCCCGGCATGCCGCCCGTGATCACGCTGTTCTCCGTGTTGCTGGGCGCCAGGAAGCCCGTGGACTCCGAGGCGTAGAGGCGCGGCTGCAGGGCCGAGTAGCCAAAGGCGAGCGCTGCCCCCAGCAGGGCGGTCAGCGCGAGGAGGAGCAGGTTCGCCCGCAGGAGGCGGAGGAAGTCGACGACCGTCACGGGTACCTCGTTCGGGGCATGGCAGTAGGCGGGGCGGGTGGTGCCCCAGTGCGCCCACGGTATCAACAGAACGCGAGCGGCTCGGGCCGCGTGGCCGGTGCTCCTTCTGTGGCGTCCGACCGTGCCCAGTACGCTGAGGGGCGTCAGCCCGCCGCCGTCAGAAAGAAAGGGTGCCGACGCATGGTCGCGACCCCTCCGCCGTCAGCCGCCGTGACGAATCTCACCCTGACCAGCGGCGACGGATCCCGGGCGGCCGCGGGTGTCTCGCGGTCTGGCCGCCCGAGGCGCCTCCCGGGCCTGGCCCCGGCTCCGCAGGCGGCGTGGACGGCCTCGGCCTGGAACCCGCTGGTCTCCAGCGCGTCCCCCCGCCTCCTGGACGTGATGCTCGGAGCCGGCCTCATGATGGAGGCGGTGCCCGGATGGACCGTCGGAATCCCCTTCCCCGAGATGTGCGCCATCCTCCTGCTGGCGGTGGCGGCCTTCCGTCCGCCGCGGCGCGACCTCTCCCGGTTCGGGCTCGTAGCGGTGGCGGCGGCAGCGCTCCTCGTCTATCTCGTCGTCGTCACCCTCATGAACGACCTCGACCCGCTGCGGCGCGGCGTGCGCATCATGGTTCTCATGCTGTTCATCGTGGCCATCGCTGAGGAGCGCCTCGACGTACGGGGGCTGCTGCAGGGCATGGCCATGGGCGGGCTGATCAACGTGCCGCTCTTCTACGCCGGCCTCGTCTCCCGGGACTACGGCTCCTACCTGACGGGCTTCCTGGGGGACAAGAACGTCGCCGGGCTGTTCTATGCGCTCATCGGGCCGCTCCTCGTCTCAACCGTCCAGCGGACGTGGGTGAAGGCCGCGATCCTGGCCGCGGCGTTCGGGCTCACGTTCCTCACCGGCTCCCGGACGTCGCTCGCGGCGCTCGCGTGCGCCACCCTGTGGATCCTCCTGACGCCGTACCTCGGCCGGGTGATGCGGCTGGGCCTGCTGTGGGGCATGGCCCAGCTGGTGACCTTCGCCGAGGAGAACCTCGCCACCCTCTCCGTGTTCGGGGACCGCACGGGAACGGACTGGTTCCGCGAGCAGATCCATGCTGCGGCGCAGGCGAAGACCGCCGCGGCCCCGTGGTACGGCTCAGGGCTCAGCACCGCCGTCGTCGACCTGGAGCAGGGGCAGTTCTTCTACCACAACTCCTACTGGGCGCTGATCACGGAGGGCGGCTGGGTCTTCCTCCTGACCGTGGTGGGGGCCTATGTCCTGGTGTGCCTGCGCCCGTTCACACAGACACGTCGCACGCCGACGCGGGTGGCCCTGGAGGCTGCAGCGGTCGTCATCCTCGTGACCTCGCTCCAGCTCGGCGAGGTCTTCATCACGATCTACGGAGCTCTCGCCCTGGGGATGGGCCTGCTCCTGGCCGCCCACGAGGCGGAGACGGCGCAGACGGGGACATCGTCCCGCACCGCCCGCATCGTGGAGCAGGCGCGGCGGGACCGGCTGCGCGGCCTCGCGTGAGCGCGTCTCCAGCTCGACCCCTCGGATCGCCCGCCGTCGACCGCCGTCGCCCGCTCCAGCCTCGGCTCTCCCACCGCCGGTGGTATCCTGATCCGGTTGCCCAGGCGAGGGAGCGCTGCTCCGTGATCGACGAGGCCGCCGCGCTGTCCCGGTGAGCTCCGCTCCCGACGGCCCGGCACCCTTCCTGGCCACATCCGCGCCCCGCACCCGGGGTGGGGACAAGAACACCAGAGGAGGACACCATGTCTGACAAGATCAAGATCAAGGTCACCCGCCGCACCGACTTCGGCAAGGGGGCCGCCCGCCAGGCCCGCCGCGCCGGCCAGATCCCCGCGGTCGTGTACGGCCACGGCGCCGATCCCATCCACCTGCTGCTGCCGGCCCGCGAGACCACGCTGGCCGTCCGCAACCCCAACGCCCTGCTCACCGTGGTGAGCGAGGCCGGCGAGGAGCACATGGTGCTCCCCAAGGACATCCAGCGCCACGCCCTGAAGGACACCGTGGAGCACCTGGACCTCATCGAGGTCCGCCGCGGCGAGAAGGTCGTCGTGGACGTCACCGTGCACGTGGAGGGCGAGGTCGCCCAGGGCAACGAGTACGTGCTCGACTACCCCACCGTGCCGGTCGAGGCCGAGGCCACGCACCTGCCCGAGTCCGTCTCGATCTCCGTCGAGGGCCGCGAGGCCGGCGAGCACGTGTACGCCACCGACGTGCAGGTCCCCGCCGGCTCCGTGCTGCAGCTCGACGACGAGATCGTCATCGCGACCGTCTCCGAGGTCGTCGAGCAGGACCTGGGCGACGAGTCCGTCCAGGAGGAGCAGGCCGCCGAGGGCGGGGAGTCGGCCGAGGGTGCCGAGGGCGAGTCCGAGGGCGGCGAGCCCGCCGAGGGCGACGCCGAGAAGTCCGAGGACTGATCCGCCGTGACGGGCACGCACCTGATCATGGGCCTCGGCAACCCCGGGCCCGAGTACGAGCGCACCCGTCACAACATCGGCCACATGGTGGCGGGTGAGCTCGCCTCCCGCATGGGAAGCGGGTTCACCCGCCACAAGACCGGCGCCGCGGTGGCCACGGGCCGGCTCGGCATCGGTGGGCCCCGCGTGGTGCTCGCGATGTCCACCGGGTACATGAACACCTCCGGCGGCCCCACGTCCGCCCTCCTGAAGTTCTACGGCCTGGAGCCGGCGGACCTCGTGGTGGTGCACGACGAGCTGGACATCCCCTTCGACACGCTGCGCCTGAAGCGCGGCGGGGGAGAGGGCGGCCACAACGGCCTGAAGTCCATCACCAGGTCGATCGGCACGCCGGACTACTTTCGCGTCCGCGCCGGCATCGGCCGTCCGCCCGGCCGCATGGACGTGGCCGACTTCGTGCTGCGTCCCTTCACCTCCGAGGAGCAGAAGGCGCTGCCCTTCCACGTGGACCGCGCCGCGGACGCCGTCGAGAAGCTCCTGGCCGACGGGCTGGAGGCCGCCCAGCAGTCGTTCCACTGAGCCGGCGCTCAGCCCTCCGAGGGGGACAGCGCCCGGGTGAGCGCACGGGCGATCTCCTCGATGGCGGGGTCCATGACGTCGGCCATCTCGGCGTAGGCCGAGTCGGGGAGCCCGTACGGATCCCGGATGTCCAGTGCGCCGGCACCCGCGCGCACCCGTGCGCGCTCGCGCCCCGCGCGGGCCACCAGGTCTGGGAGCTCGATCCCCGCGATGTCCTCGCTCACCTCCGCGCCGGCCTGCGCCCTCTTCCGGATCGCGCGCAGGATCGCGGCGAACTCCAGCACGGTGAAGGTGCGGTGGGCGGCCCGGGGCGCGTCCTGCAGCACGGCGGGGCGGTGCCGCTGGGACGCCACGAGCACCAGGTCGGCGTGCTGCACCGCGGGCGCCACGAGCGGCGCGGGACGGTGCTCCGCCAAGCCGGGCACGCCCCGCTGCTCCGCGATCTCCAGGAGGGGCGGGGGCACCGTGAGGGCCCGGTCGGGAGCCGTGCCCAGACTGGCCACCTCGACCCGGCCGGGCACCCGCGCGTCGAGCTCGGCCTGGAGCGCGTGCGCCCCATAGGCCGAGCGGCAGATGTTCCCCGTGCACACGAGGAGCACGGCGCCCGGGGCCGCGCCCGCCGAATGCCGCGCGGAGCGGCGGGTGGCAGGAGCGGGCCCGGGCCGGGTGAGGCGGAAGGGGGGAAGGGGCATCAGGCCTGGGAGGGCTGACCGCCGCGCTCGATCCACGCGGTGATCGCGCGGGCCTGGCGGTCCACCACCTTGCCGACCATGGGCTCGGCCTTGGCGGCCAGCTTGGAGCCCACCAGCGGGATCTTGCACACCAGGGTGCCGTCCACGGCGAACTGGCTGCCCTCGCCGGCGGCGGCCAGGCGCAGGGTGCCGTCCGCGGTCGCCTTGGCGGCGGGGACGGTGATGGTGGTGGTGCCGGTGCGGGAGCCGTCCGCGGCGGGGGCGCCCCAGCGCTCCACCTGCTCCACCTGCAGCGAGCCGCCGATGACCTTGCGGGCCATGTCCGGCAGGCGGTCCGCGGGCGCGGAGCGCACCGTGGTGACGGTCATCTCGCCCTCGGGGGACCCGGTCACGGAGAAGGAGACCAGCGCGCCGCCGAAGGACTCCACCACGGAGCGGTGGAAGTCCTCGGAGACGAGGGCCTCGGCCACGGCGGCCGGGGGGTGCGGAATGGACTGCTGAGCGGAAAAGGCCACGGTCTCTCCTGTGGGTTCGGCCGCCGGGAGGGCGGCGTGCGTCGACGCCTCAGCCTATATGCTGGCAGTCGCGTTCCGGGCGGTGCGAGGCACGCTCATCGGCGCCTCCGGGGCCCGCGGACGCCCGTTCCGCACACGCTCTCCCCCTCCTCGAAGAAGGTGCGCCCGAATGCCGGCACTGTGGGCCCTGGCCGTGATCATGCTCTGCAGCGGGGTGGCCACGCTGCGCTCCCGGGAGGACGTGGGGGAGACCTTCCGGCGCCTCAAGGTGCCGCGTCCCTTCGACGCCCCGGCGCTCGCCCGCGCCTTCCCGTACCTGGAGCTCCTCCTGGCCGTGGGGCTCGTGCAGCCCTTCACCGTGCTGCGCCCGTTCGTGGGCGTGGCCGCCGTCGCGCTGTTCGTGGTGTTCCTCCTCCTGGTGCTGCGCGCCAAGGGCGACGGCGTCTCGTGCGGCTGCTTCGGCGAGGCCTCGGCCGCGCCGATCTCCGGGACCACCGTGGCCCGCAACATCCTCTTCCTCGCGCTCGCCGTCATGGCCCTGGCAGAGGGCGTGCTCACCCTCGTGCGGCTCGGCGGCACCGTGAACTGGCTCCCGCTGGACGCCTTCGGCCCCGCCGCGTGGGCCTGGGCCCTCGTCGTGGTCCTACTGCTCGCCGCCGCCGCGCTCCTGGTGGGCCGGGAGTCCGTGCCCTCGGCCGATGACGGCGCGCACCCGGACAGTGTGCCCCCGGCCGGTGCCGGCCTCGACGGCGCCCACCCGGACGACGCCGACCTCGGCGGCGCCCACCCGGACGACGCCGACCCGGACGACGCCGACCCGGACGACGCCGACCTCGACGACCCGCCGCGCCTGCCCTTCGGCGACGCCGTCGTGATCCAGGACGGCCATTACGTGGGCCTGCACCAGATCGTCTCCCAGCACGCGGTGGTGGCGCTGCGCCTCTCCACGGGCTGCGGATCGTGCTCCTCCGTGATCGCCCGCCTGCCCGAGTTCCAGGGCGCCCTCGGCCCCGTGCAGCTGCGCGTGCTCATGCCCCAGCACTCTCCCGAGGCCCTGACCCCCGCGAGCCTCGGCGCCATCCCCCCGGAGCTCGTCCTCGGGGACCCGGGCGGCATGGCCGCCTCCGCCGTCGGCCTGACCCGCTTCCCCATGGCCGTGCTGCTGGGCACGGACCGCCTCACCGCGGGCGGCCCCGTGGGCGGGGCGCAGGACGTGCTCGACTTCCTCGAGGAGATCCGGGACATCATGACCACCGAGCTGCCCGCCGTCGACGCCGCCGAGGCCACCGCGTGAGCGCGGCCGCCCCCGTCCTCGCCGGACTCCTGCCGCTGCTGGGCGGCGAGCGAGCGTTCGAGGCCGCCGTCGCCTCCGCCGCCCGCCCCCTGGACGCGCGCGGCACGGAGCTGGAGATCGGCCTGCCCGACGGCGCCCGCGCCCCGCTCTTCGCCCTCCTCGCCGACGCGCTGGGCACGGCTCACGCCGCCGACGCGGCCGTGCTGGTGGTCACCGCCACCACGCGCGAGGCCGAGGACCTCATGGCCGACCTCGCCGCGTGGATGCCCGCGGGCTCCGCCGCCCTGTTCCCCTCGTGGGAGACCCTGCCGCACGAGCGGCTCTCCCCGCGCTCGGACACCGTGGGCGCCCGGCTGGCCGTCCTGCGCCGCCTGGCCCACCCGGAGGCGGAGGGGCAGCCGCCGCTGCGCGTCGTCGTCGCCCCCGTGCGCGCCGTGCTCCAGCCGCTCGTGGCCGGCCTCGGGGACCTGGCCCCCGTGAGCCTGCGCGTGGGGCAGGAGGCGGACTTCGAGGAGACCGTGGCCGCGCTCGCGGACGCCGCCTACGCCCGCGTGGACATGGTGTCCCGGCGCGGGGAGTTCGCGGTGCGCGGCGGGCTGATCGACGTGTTCCCGCCGACGGCGGACCACCCGCTGCGCGTGGAGTTCTTCGGGGACGAGGTGGAGCAGATGCGCTTCTTCTCCGTGGCCGACCAGCGCTCCCTCCAGGACACGTCCGGCGACGGCACCGGCCACCCCACCGAGCTGCACGCCCCGCCGTGCCGCGAGCTGCTGATCACGGACCACGTGCGCGCCAAGGCCCGCGAGCTGCAGGTGCGCCTGCCGGGGGCGGCGGACATGCTCGAGCGGATCGCCGAGGGCGTGGCCGTGGAGGGCATGGAGTCCCTCTCCCCGCTGCTGGCCGAGGCCATGACCTCCGTGCCGGCCCAGCTGCCGGAGGGCTCGCTCACCGTGCTCGTGGAGCCCGAGCGCATCCGCGGACGTGCGGACGACCTGCTGGCCACCAATGAGGAGTTCCTCCACGCCGCGTGGGCCGGCGCCGCCCAGGGCGCGGCCGCTCCCGTGGACCTGGCCGAGCTCGACCAGTCCGCCGCCGGCGGCTTCCTCTCCGTGGCCGAGCTGCGCGAGGAGTCGCTGACCCGGCGCCAGGGGTTCTGGTCCACCACCGCCCTCTCCTCGGACGAGGAGCTCCTGCCGGACGCCGCCACCCTGCGCTCCTCACTCGGCGTGCCGAAGACCTTCGCGGGGGACATGGCCGCCATGGTGGCCCACACGCGCACGCGCCTCGCCGAGGGCTGGCATGCCGTGCTGCTCACGGACGGCCCGGGCTCGGCCCGCCGAGTCGCCGAGCTGCACGCCGACGCCGGGCTCACCGCGTCGGTGGTGACCGGTCCCGTGCCCGCCGTGCCCGTGGCGGGCCAGGTCACGGTGGCCGCGGCCGCCGTCGGGACGGGCTTCACGGTGCCCGAGGCCAAGCTGGCCCTGATCACCGAGCAGGACCTGTTCGGCCGCCACCGCACGCAGGGCACGCGCGCCGCGGGCGCGCCGCTGGCCCGCAAGCGGCGCAACGCCGTGGACCCGCTGACCCTGCAGCCCGGCGACCACGTGGTGCACTCCCAGCACGGGATCGCCCGCTTCGTGGAGCTGCAGCGCCGCAAGGTGACCGGCGGGCCGCGCACCGCGCCGGGGGCCGAGGAGTCCTACCGCGAGTACCTGGTGCTGGAGTACGCCTCCTCCAAGCGGGGTGCTCCGGGGGACCGGCTGTTCGTGCCCACGGACCAGCTGGACCTCATCACCGCCTACGTGGGCGGCGAGGCGCCGGCGCTGTCCAAGATGGGCGGCTCGGACTGGGCGCAGACGAAGTCCAAGGCCAAGCGGGCCACCAAGGAGATCGCGGGCGAGCTGATCCGCCTCTACTCGGCGCGCATGGCCTCACGCGGGCACGCCTTCGGCCCGGACACCCCGTGGCAGGGCGAGCTGGAGGAGGCGTTCCCGTTCATCGAGACGCCGGACCAGCTGACCACCATCGAGGAGGTCAAGAAGGACATGGAGGCCGAGGTGCCCATGGACCGCCTGGTCTCCGGCGACGTCGGCTTCGGCAAGACCGAGGTGGCCGTGCGCGCCGCGTTCAAGGCGGTGCAGGACGGCAAGCAGGTGGCCGTGCTGGTGCCCACCACGCTGCTGGCCCGCCAGCACCACGAGACGTTCACGGACCGCTTCGCCGGCTTCCCCGTGCAGGTGGCCGCGCTCTCCCGCTTCCAGACCGCCAAGGAGTCCAAGGAGGTGCTCGCCGGGCTGGCCTCCGGTGAGGTGGACGTGGTGATCGGCACGCACCGCCTGCTCTCGGACCAGGTGCAGTTCAAGGACCTGGGCCTCGTGATCGTGGACGAGGAGCAGCGCTTCGGCGTGGAGCACAAGGAGGCGCTCAAGAAGATGCGCACCAATGTGGACGTGCTCGCCATGTCCGCCACGCCCATCCCGCGCACCCTCGAGATGTCCCTGACGGGCATCCGCGAGACCTCCACGCTGGCCACCGCCCCGGAGGAGCGGCACCCCGTGCTCACCTCCGTGGGCCCGTACACGGACCAGCAGGTCACCGCGGCCATCCGCCGCGAGCTCATGCGCGAGGGCCAGGTGTTCTACGTGCACAACCGCGTCACCACGATCGACAAGGTGGCCAAGCGGATCGCGGACCTCGTGCCGGAGGCGCGGATCGCCGTCGCCCACGGCAAGATGACCGAGTCCCGCCTCGAGCAGATCATGGTGGACTTCTGGGAGCGGAAGTTCGACGTGCTCGTCTCCACGACGATCATCGAGACCGGCCTGGACATCGCCAACGCCAACACCCTGATCGTGGAGGACGCGCACCGCTACGGCCTGAGCCAGCTGCACCAGCTGCGCGGCCGTGTGGGCCGCGGGCGCGAGCGCGCCTACGCCTACTTCCTCTACGACCCGCAGAAGCCCCTCGGCGAGGTGGCCCTCGAGCGGCTCAAGGCCGTGGCCCTGCACAACGAGCTCGGCGCCGGCATGCAGCTGGCCATGAAGGACCTCGAGATCCGCGGCGCCGGCAACCTACTGGGGGGCGAGCAGTCCGGGCACATCGCCGGCGTGGGGTTCGACCTCTACCTGCGCATGGTGGGCGAGGCCGTGGCCGACTTCAAGGGCGAGGAGGACACCGCGCCCGCCGAGGTGAAGGTGGAGCTGCCCGTCAACGCGCACCTGCCGCACGACTACGTGCCGGGGGAGCGGCTGCGCCTCGAGATGTACCGGGCGCTGGCCAAGGCCAACGACGACGCCGCGATCGACGCCGTGGTGGAGGAGATGAAAGACCGCTACGGCGAGCCGCCGGAGCCCGCCCAGGCCCTCGTGGCGGTGGCGCGGTTCCGCAACCGGGCGCGCGCCGCCGGCGTCACCGAGGTGATGCTGCTGGGCCAGAACGTGAAGTTCGGCCCCGCCGCGGACCTGCCCGAGTCCCGCCGGCTGCGCCTGGCCCGCATGTACAAGGGCGCCCAGGTGAAGCCAGGGATCAACGCCGTGCTCATCCCACGGCCCAAGACCAAGCCGGTCATGGGCCAGGACCTCGTGGACGCCCCGCTCCTGGAGTGGGCGGACCAGGTGGTCAGCGCGGTGTTCGCGCCGGAGGGCGCCGCGGGCTGAGGCGCGGCCGGACGGGGCGGCTGCGGGCTCAGCCCCGGGCTCAGGCCCGGGCGACCACGCCGTGCTGCTCGAGCAGGGCGAGGAAGGCGGAGACGTCCGCGGCGATCGACTCGGGGGCCATGCCGGCGGCGCGGGCGACCTCGGCCACGAGGTCCTCCTCCGTCCACGGGGTGAGCGGGGGAGCGGCGATGTCCTCCGCCGGGGTGCGGCCCTCGACGAGGACCTCCCACACGAGCGAACCCGTGGCGCTGAGGCGCAGCGGGATGCCCGCGGCCATGCCCATCACGACGGCGTCGTCGTCCGCCGTGCGCGTCCACGCGGTGTCTGGGTCCACGCGCCACGTGGCGGGGGCGGCGGCGGCGGTCGCGGTGTTAGCGGGTCGGAGCTGCTCAGCGGCCACGGGACACGGCCTTCTCTCGGATCCATCCGGCCAGGGCGCCAGCGCGGTGGGCCTGCTCGCGGAGGATGTCCGCGCGCGTCGGCGGGCGACCGAGCCGCATCTGGAGGTGGGGCCGGTTCACGGGGAGGGTGTGCAGCACGAGCGCGGCCCGCTCGCGGGTGGACTCGGCCGCGCGCCAGCGCGTGGTGAACAGCTGCATGCCGCTCTCCTGGGAACGGAGCGCGGTGAAGAGGGTGAGGTCGTGCTCGTCCATGCCGGCGGCGTCCTCGTCCGTGGCCACGTGCCACGCGGCCGTCGCACCGAGGACCTCGGCCTGCTCGCGCACCTCCGTCCATTCGGGATCACTGAGGGTCTCGCGGAGGTGGGCGACGTCGGCGGCGCCGCGGTAGGGGTCCCGCGCACCGTGCACCAGCACGATGAGGCGCTGGTGGCGCAGGCTCGGGACGGGCACGGCCCTGCCGGCGATGACGCGCGTGCGGTGTTCGGCCCAGAGCTGTTCGAACGTCCGCTCGTCCGAGGATCCCAGCCCGGGGAAGAGCCGGTGGACGTCCACGTAGCCGAGGTGGTCGTGCCACAGGGTGGCGGCGTGCTCGAAGATCGAGCCCTCCGAGAACGCGGCGACCGTGTTCCAGCCCTGGTCCGTCAGCAGGTCCAGGACGTGCTCCGCCTCCGACGGGTGGACCAGGAGGTCCACGTCCGAGCTGGAGCGAGCCTCGCGGTAGACGCCGGGATCCATGGCGTAGCCCTTCACGTGAAGCCCGCGGACCCCGTTCTCCTCGAGGATGTGCGCGATGCGCGCGTGCGCCAGGTGGACGCGCGCGCGAAGCTCGAGGGGCGGCACGGCATCGACCTGGGAGGAAGGGGAGACGCCGGTCATAGATCTCAGACTAGTGGAGCGAGTGGGGAGCGGTGGTGCCCGAATGTTGCCAAGTCGTTACCGTGTTTTCCACCGGGTCGCTAGTGGCATCCGTGGTATCCGTCTAGACTCCTGAATGGAGCTCCACAGCTGAAACACATGTATCGGCGGTGCAGGGCTCTCTACGGCTGGACCTCCTCGACGGCGTTCCGGCCCTCTAGACCTCGACCCGACCTGAGTGAGCTCCACATGAACACCCCCTCTTCCATCTCCCGCCGCAAGGTGACCACTGGCATCGCCTGGTCCGTCCCCGCCGTGGCCGCGGTTGCCGCGGCCCCCTTCGCTGCCGCGTCGCCGGTCATCTGCCCCGAGGTCTCGGGTGTCGGCGGCGCCATCAAGTTCCCGGGCAACAGCAAGATCAAAGGCATCAAGCAGGCCTACGGCTTCGACGTCACCCTCACCAACGACACCTCCGAGACCATCGTGATCTCCGGCGGTTCCGCCTACATCGAGTTCACGAAGTTCGGCAACAAGTCCGGTGCCCCCCTGCTCTACACCGCCGATCCGTGCAAGGGTGGCGTGCCGATCGAGTCCGGCAGCGACTTGCTGACGCTCGAGCCCGGTGAGAAGCTTCCGTTGTTCTTCGTCGTGAACGACACCGGCAACTCCGCGAACGACTCCGGTTGCATCTACGCCACCTTCAACGTCTCTCTCGTCGGTGG
Organism: Micrococcus sp. 2A; assembly: GCF_039519235.1. NCBI lineage: Bacteria > Bacillati > Actinomycetota > Actinomycetes > Micrococcales > Micrococcaceae > Micrococcus > Micrococcus sp. 2A. Next base: position 637,587 of record NZ_CP154351.1, read on the forward strand.
CCAGCCGGTCGACACCGATCACTGCGAGGTCATCGTCGTTCCCAAGGTGTGCTTCAACGACACCCCGCCGCAGGGCTGCTGATTCCAGCACTCTCGATGGAGGGCCCCGCCACCCGGCGGGGCCCTCTCGCGTCGCCCCACGGATGGGCAGTGCGCGCTGGACTGGGGCGCAGACGGCGGGGCCGGTTCCCCTCGATGGGGAACCGGCGCCACCCACAAGGCCCAGGTCCAAGTCAGCCGACGGCGTGCGATCCCGCCGCGGGAGCCTCCGGATGCGGGGGAGCCGGCTGGGCGGACGCATCGCGTGCCACCCGGGCGGCCCGGCGGCCTGAGCGGGCGAGCCGGGACTGACGCGGCGCCTGGTAGTACGAGTCGTACGAGTCACCATGCGCGGAGTAGCCACCGCCGTAGTAGTCGGCGCCGACGCCGGAGGTGGGCGTGCCGTTGAGCACCACGCCGAGCACGCGGGCGTTCACCCCGCCCAGCATGTCCCTGGCCACCTGGAGGTGGTCCTTGCGCGTCTTGCCGTGGCGGACCACCAGCACCGTGCCGTCCACGGCGGCGGCCAGCAGGGTGGAGTCGGTCACGGGGAGCACCGGCGGGGCGTCCACGAGAACCATGTGCGTCTCGGCCAGCGCCGCAAGGAGCTGGCGCATGCGCTCCGAGCCGAGCTGCTCGGAGGGGTTCGGGGGCGTGCGACCGGCCGGCAGGAGCAGGAGGCCGTCGTCGCCCACGGGATGCAGCACGTCCTGGAGCTCCACGTCCCCGTTGAGGACCTCGGAGAGGCCCACGCGGCCCTCCACGCCGAACTGGCTGGCCTGGCGGGGGCGGCGCAGGTCGGCGTCGATGAGGATGACCGGCTGGCCGGCCGCGGCGATGGCCAGGGCCAGGTTGCCGACGACGGTGGACTTGCCCTCACTGGGGTTCGAGCTGGTGAAGGCGATGGTGCGCGGCGGGTCGTCCACCGCGGCGAAGCGCAGGTTGGTGCGCAGCTGGCGGATGGTCTCGGCCGCGCGGGGAGAGAGCTCCATGATGCGGGAGGTGCGCTCGGCCTTCAAGGTCTTGTCCTGCGGGATTGCGCCCAGCAGGCCGGCGCCCGCGCCCACCTGAGCGTCCGTGGTGGTGCGCACGTTCACGTCCAGCATCCGGCGCAGGAAGGCGATCGCCAGGCCGATGAGCCCACCGATGGCCAGCCCGTACAGGATGTTGCGGAGATGGTTGGGGCTGGAAGGCACGGTGGGTGCGAGGGCGTCCTCCAAGGCCGTGACCTCCACGTTGGAGGTCGGATCCAGGTTGTTGGCCACCTCGGCCGTCGCCACGAGGGCCGTGTTGGCCAGGTTGGCCGCGTTCGTGGCGTCCGGTGCCGTCGCGGACACGGTGATCAGGTTCGAGCCGGCCACCACCTCGGCGCTGAGGCGGGCCCCCCGCGTGTCCAGGCCCTCGGTCTGCGCGATGCGATCGCGCACCGTGCGGCTGTTGATGAGCGGGATGTAGGACTGCGCCCGGGTCTGGGCCGTCTCCGTGCCGGAGATGCTGGCCTCGCCCTGCACGGTGACGAACCCCGTGGAGGTGGCGGTGTACAGCGTGGGCTGAAGGAGGGAGTACACGAGCCCGGCGAGGGCGCCCACGGTGAGGCACACCAGGAGCACCAGACGGTTCGCGCGCAGGACCTTGAAGAAGTCGAGGATGTTCATGGTGCCCCTGATCGGAGGGATGACGGCTCAGCTCACTCTAACAAGGAGCACAGGTGGGCCACCTCCGCCACTAGGCTGGGCCGTGCGGCGCGGGCCGCCGGCTCGCGAGGGCAGGGCACGGACGAGGAGGGCACGGATGGCGGTGCAGCACCACAGCGCGGGGCCGCTGGAGACGGACCCCCGCCTCGCGGCGGTCTACGCGGCCCGGGCTGAGCAGGCCCGGCGCACTGCGCGGGGCACGTCGGCGTGGACCAGGGAGGACGACGAGCACGCGCTCGAGCGGGTCCCGCTGCGGATCCCCGAGCTGCTCCTGGGTGCACTGCTGGCCATGGAGGTGTTCGCCATCCCCGTGGGTGGCACGCGCATTCCCCTCAGCGAGCTCGCCATGATGCTGCTCCTGCTGCTCGCCCTGTGCCGCCGAGCCACTCGGGACGCCTCCGACCTGGGCGTCGCCGCCCTCGCCGCGGGTGCGGTGGCCCTCTTCCTCGCGGTCGTCTCGGTGTCCGTCGGCATCGAGGATCTCGCGTGGATGCGCCGCCTCGTGCGCATCAGTGCCCTGGCCGCCCTGGTGGGGTGCTTCGCCGCGCGGCGCCTGGACCTGCGCTCGGTGCTGTGGGGCCTTCTGGCGGCGATGGCCGTCAACGTCCCGCTGTTCTACGCGGGCGTGGTGCCCGCACCGTACGGCAGCTACCTCACCGGCTTCCTGGGGGACAAGAACGTGGCCGGCCTCTACTACGCGGCCATGCCGGTGCTGGCGGTGGCCTTCGTCCGGTCCCCGCAGCGCCGCTTGATGGTGCTGGCGGCTGCCGCGCCGTGCGTCTTCCTCACGGGCTCGCGCACCTCGATGGCGGGGTTTGCCTGCGCGGTGCTCTGGATGTGGCTCACCCCGCGTCTGGGGCCGGTCTTCCGAATCCTGATCCTGGCCGCCATGGGCTGGGCCGTGACCTTCGCCGAGGAGAACCTCGCCCAGCTGAGCGTCTTCGGCGACCGCACCGGCACGGACCAACTGCGCTCCTGGATCCAGGACGCCACGGCGGTGAAGGCGGCGGAGACCCCGTGGTTCGGCCGGGGCCTGACCGAGGCCTACGTGACCATCGACGATGCCACGTGGCACTACCACAACTCCTACGCGGGTCTCTTCACCGAGGGCGGCTACGTGCTGGTGATCGCCGTGCTCGCGGCCTACCTGTACTTCGGCCTGCGGGTCTTCACCACGCGCCTCCGCACGCCCTCCCGCGTGGCGGTGGAGGCCGCCACCGCGGTCATCTTCGTCACCGCCGCCCAGCTCGGCGAGGTCTTCCTGACCATCCCGGGCATGCTCATCCTGGCCACCGGTGCGAGCCTGGCGCTGCAGGAGAAGGACGCGCCGCTCGAGACCGAGGTCACCGAGCGGCAACGGGCGAAGGTGCTCCACGACGCCCGCGCCCGCTGGGGCTGACGGCGGCGGCGGCCGAGTGACGTCGGCCCGGCCTCAGCCCCGCTCGCCCCGCCTCGCCTGGCTCAGGGCGCCCGCCTCAGCTCTGCGTGCCCGCGCCCCCCACGGCGCGGGCCACGGCCTGCGCGATCGCCTCGAGCGTCGGGTCGAGTGCGTCCGCCATCGCCGCGTAGCCGGCCACCGGCCCGCGGAAGGGATCCGGGAGGTCCAGCGGCTCGCCCGTCAGGGCGTCCCGCCGCGCGGCCCAGGCCGTGGTCAGGGCAGGCAGGCCGCCCGCGTCCGGGAGGTCCGTCCCGGCGGCCAGTCGCCCCGCCTCCAGCAGCGTGTACGCCCGCCGCACGGCTCCCGGCTCCTCGCGCAGCACGGCGCCCAGGTGGGCCTCCGTGGCTGTCAGCACGAGGTCCTGCCCCGCCAGCACCCGCGCGGTCAGCTGCCGCGGCCGGTGGCTCAGGAGCGCGTCCATCACCCCGCTGCTCGGCGCCAGGTGAAGGATCTCGTCCGGCACGGCCAGCGCCTGGTTCGGCCCCGTGCCCGCACTCCTCACCTCGGCGCGGCCGGAGCCCAGCAGCTCGTCGAGCCGCGCCTGGAGCACGTGCTGCGCGTAGGCCGAGCGGCAGATGTTGCCCGTGCACACCGTCAGGATGCGCACGGGGGCGGCACCGGTCGCACCGGCCGCGTCGTCGTCGGAACGGTGCGCATCGCCGTCGGGCGTCGGCGCGCCGAAGGGGGAGCGGATGGGCGGTCGGGCGGTCCAGCTCATGGGGCGATCCTTTCGGGGCGAGCCTCCCCGCGGCCAGGGGCGGGCAGATCAGACGCCGAAGGGCGTCCTCCGCGGCACTGCGGTGGACGCCTTTCGGCGGTGTGAGGCGGGGGTGCCGCCCTCAGGGACGGGGTCAGTGACCGCGCGACGCGCCCGCCGCGGTCGAGCCGGCGGCGCCGTGCGTCGTGGTGGTGCCCACGGTGTGCGTGGCGACGGCCGGGGCGCCGTGGATGGACTGCGTGTGCAGGGTGTCGCCGCGGCCCAGGATGCCCTGCGGGATGAGGAAGGCGATCGTGGCCAGCGCGAGGGCGATCAGGCCCGCGAGCCACGCGTTGTCCAGGCTCCAGAAGCCCATCGCGTACAGCGAGCCGAGGAACAGGCCGAAGCAGAGCAGGAAGAGGAGCACGGAGCTGCCGACGCCGCCCGCGTTCGAGTGGTCGATGGCCTTGCCGTTGCGGATCACGTCATAGCTCCTTCAGCTGCTGGTCTGTCCCCGGAGTCGCTCGGGGGGGGGTTCAGTCGTCCCCCAGGATAGCAAGTGCGGAGCTCGCGCCGATGCGGGTCGCGCCCGCCGCGATCATGGTCAGCGCGTCGGCGCGCGAGCGCACCCCGCCGGACGCCTTCACGCCCATGTCCGGGCCCACCGTGCGTCGCATGAGCGCCACGTGCTCGGCGGTGGCGCCGGCCGTGGAGAAGCCCGTGGAGGTCTTGACGAAGTCCGCACCGGCCTCGGCGGCGGCCTCGCACGCGAGCACGATCTGCTCGTCGGTGAGCAGGGCGGTCTCCACGATCACCTTGAGGAGCGCGCCGCCCTCACCCGCGGGGCCCATGGCGTGCGCGGCGTCGGCCACGGCGCGGATGTCCTGCACCAGGCGCTCGCGGTCACCGGCGCGGGCGGCGGCGACGTCGATCACCATGTCCACCTCGTCCGCCCCGTCCTTGATGGCCTGCGTGGCCTCGAACGCCTTGGCCGCCGACGACGTGGCGCCCAGCGGGAAGCCGATGACGGTGCAGGTCAGCACGTCGGAGCCCTCGAGCGCGGCGTGCACGCGGGGCACCCACACCGGGTTCACGCAGACGCTCTTGACGCCGGCCTCGCGGGCCTCGGCGACGAGGCGGTCGATGTCCTCGGCGGACGTCTCAGGCTTGAGGGCGGTGGCGTCGATGTACTGGGCCAGCTCGGCGGTGGACAGCTGCGGGAGCGCGGTGTCGGTCATGCGGGCCAGCCTATCCGGGGCGCATGACCGACGCCCTCCGCGGAGGCAGGCAGACTCGCCGCTTCACTTTCTGGAAGCGGCGAGTCTGCCTGCCTTGGGGGTGCGGGGGTGTGGGGGCGTGGGGGTGCGGGGGTGCGGGGGTGTGGGGGTGCGGGGGTGCGGGGGTGTGGGGGCGTGGGGGTGCGGGGGTGCGGGAATGTGGGGGCGTGGGGGTGTCGGGGTGGAGGCGAGGGGCCTCCTCATCCCCCGACGAGCGCCGCCACCTGCGACCGCAGCCGCTCGAGCCGCTCAGCTGCCGCGTCCGGGTCCGCGTCCCGCGTGCCGAGGTAGCACTTGAGCTTGGGCTCCGTGCCGGAGGGGCGGATGAGCACGCGCGTGCCCGAGTCGGTGGCGAACAGCAGCGCGTCGGTGGGGGGCAGGCCCGCGCCGCCCTCGGCCAGGTCCCGGCTCACGGTCACCGGCTCGCCCGCGAGCTCGGCGGGGCCCCGCTCGCGCAGCGCGGCCATCGTCGCCCCGATGATCGACAGGTCCTGCACCCGCACGGACACCTGCGCGGCCGGCATCGCGCCGGTCACCGCGTCGACGGCGGCCAGCGCGTCGGCCAGCGTGCGCCCGGAGGCCGCGAGGTCGGCGGCCAGCTCGCACGCCAGCAGCGCGGCGGTGATGCCGTCCTTGTCCCGCACGAGGTCCGGGGCCACGCAGTAGCCGAGCGCCTCCTCGTAGCCGTAGCCGAGCTCGGGGGCGCGCGAGATCCACTTGAAGCCGGTGAGCGTCACGTGATGCGCCACCCCCTCGGCCTCGGCGAGGACGGCCAGCTGCGGAGCGGAGACCACGGAGTTCGCGGCGCTGCGACCCGTGGCCCGGAGCTGCGGCATGAGGTGGGCCCCCAGCAGGGTCCCGACGGCGTCGCCGGAGAGCATCCGCCAGGTCCGGGCGCCGGCGCCGTCGGTGATCCGCACGCCGAGGGCGAGGCGGTCCGCGTCCGGGTCGTTGGCGATCACGAGGTCCGCGTCCTGCTCCGCCGCGAGGGCGAGCGCGAGGTCCATGGCGCCCGGCTCCTCCGGATTGGGGAAGGCCACCGTGGGGAAGGCGGGGTCCGGCTGCGCCTGCTCCGGCACCACCTCGACGTCGGCGAAGCCCGCCTCGGCGAGCAGCTCGGGGAGCACGGCCCCGCCCACGCCGTGCATCGGCGTGTAGACCACGCGCAGGGCGCGGTGGGGGAAGCGGCCCGGGTCCAGCAGGCCGAGCGCGGCCTCCCGGTAGGCCTCGAGCAGCTCCGGCCCGGCCAGCTCCCAGCCGTCCGCGGCGAGGGCGATGTCCGCGGGCCAGGCCTCGTGGTCGATCAGGGCGGCGATCTGCGCGTCCGCCGGGGAGACCAGCTGGGCGCCGCGCCCGGCGGCGTCCGTCATGCGCCCGCCGAGGTACACCTTGTAGCCGTTGTCCGCGGGCGGGTTGTGGCTCGCGGTGACCATCACGCCGGCGTCGGCGTTGAGGTGGCGGACGGCGAAGGCGAGCACCGGCGTGGGCAGCGCCGAGGGCAGCAGGATCACCTGCGCGCCGGCCGCCGTGAGCACCGCCGCCGTGTCCTGCGCGAAGGCGGCCGAGCCGCGCCGCGCGTCGTAGCCCACCACCGCGAGCGGGGCCGGGGCGTCCACCCCGAGCACCTGCCAGAGATGCGCGCCGAGCGCGGCCGCGGTGCGGCGCACCACGATCCTGTTCATGCGCGACTCGCCGGGGCCCTCCTCCGCGCGCAGCCCCGCCGTGCCGAACGCGAGCGGGCCGGAGAACCGGGAGGCCAGGGAGGCCCGGGCGGCGTCGGCCTCCGGGCCGGTGCCCTCGGCGGCGTCCAGCTCGGCCCGCAGGATCTCCCGGTGCACGGGCTCCGGGTCCTCCACGGACCAGCGCTCGGCGAGGGCGACGACGCGGGGGTCCAGGGCGCTCATCAGATCCGCCCCACGATCTCGGCGAGCAGGCGCGAGATGCGCGGCCCGGCGGCACGGCCGGCCTCCACCACCTCGGCATGCGAGAGCGGCGTCTCGGAGATCCCGGCGCCCGGGTTGGTCACGAGCGAGATGCCGAACACCTCGAGGCCGGCGTGGCGGGCCGCGATGGCGTCGAGTGCCGTGGACATGCCCACGAGGTCCCCGCCGAGCGTGCGGGCCATGCGCACCTCCGCGGGCGTCTCGTACTGCGGGCCGGAGAACTGCACGTACACGCCCTCGGTGAGGGAGGGGTCCACCTCGCGGGCGATCGCGCGGATGCGCGGGGAGTAGAGGTCCGTGAGGTCCACGAACGTGGCGCCCACCAGAGGCGTGGCGCCCGTGAGGTTGATGTGGTCCGAGATCACCACGGGCGTGCCCGGGGCGATCGCCGGATCCAGCCCGCCGCACCCGTTCGTCAGCACGACGACGGACGCGCCCGCCGCGGCCGCCGTGCGGACGGTGTGGGCCACGTCCTGCGCGCTGCGGGACTCGTAGAAGTGGGTGCGCGAGCCGAAGACCAGGGCGTGCGTGCCGTCCGGCAGGCGCACGGAGCGGATCACGGCGCTGTGGCCCGGCACCTGCGGGGCGTGGAAGCCCGGCACGTCGGCCAGCGGCACGGCCGCCACCTCCTCGCCCAGCAGCGCGCCCGTGCCGCCCCAGCCCGAGCCCAGCACGACGGCGATGCGGTGCTCCGGCACGCCCGTCGCCTCGGCGATGGCCGCGGCGGCCTGCCGGGCCTCGGCGAAGCCGGGGTGGTCGTCGACGAGCCGGGACTCGCCGGCGACCCCGGGGGCGCCGGTCGTGGAGTCGGGTGCGGCCGGGGCGGGGGAGGAGGTCTGCTCGTTCACGCCGCCAGTCTAGGCGCGGGGCCCGGGGCCGGGCCCGGCTGCTGTGACTTTCCGGCCCACGGCGGACACAATGAGGACCGTGAGCGACGAGAACACGACCTTCATCCCCTCCCTGACCATCATCGGCGGCGGCCCCGGCGGCTACGAGGCGGCCATGGTGGCCGCCAAGCTCGGCGCCCGGGTCACCGTCATCGAGCGCCAGGGCATGGGGGGCTCCGCCGTCCTCACGGACGTGGTCCCGTCCAAGACCCTGATCGCCACGGCCGAGTCCATGCGTCGCGTGATGTCCGCCAAGGACCTCGGCGTGGACCTCGGCGGCGGCGAGCCCCGCGCGGACATGCTCGACGTGGACCGCCGCATCCTGGCCCTCGCCGGGGAGCAGTCCCGGGACATCGAGGCCGCCCTCACGGCGCTCGGCGTCCGCGTCATCCACGGCACGTCGCGCGTCGTCGGTCCCCACGAGGTGGAGGTGCGCCCCGAGGACGAGGCCGAGGGCGCCGACCGCGAGGTGATCACCTCGGATGCGATCCTCGTGGCCGTGGGCGCGAGCCCCCGCGAGCTGCCCACCGCCCTCCCGGACGGCGAGCGCATCTTCAACTGGAAGCAGCTGTACGCGCTGCAGGAGCTGCCCGAGCACCTCATCGTGGTGGGCTCGGGCGTGACCGGCGCCGAGTTCGCCTCCGCGTACGACCGCCTCGGCGCGGAGGTCACCCTGGTCTCCTCCCGTGACCGCGTGCTCCCCGGCGAGGACGCCGACGCCGCCGAGCTGCTCGAGCACGTGTTCCACGAGAACGGCCTGAACGTGGTGGGCCGCTCCCGCGCCGAGGCCGTCGAGCGCACGGAGACCGGCGTGCGCGTGCACCTCTCCGGCGAGGGCGCTGCGGACACCCCCGTGCTCGAGGGCTCGCACTGCCTCGTGGCCGTGGGCGGCGTCCCCAACACCGCGGGCCTGGGCCTGAAGGAGGTCGGCGTGGAGCTGACCGAGTCCGGCCACGTCAAGGTCGACGGAGTCTCCCGCACCACGGTGCCCAGCATCTACGCCGCGGGCGACTGCACCGGTGCGCTCGCCCTCGCCTCGGTGGCCGCCATGCAGGGGCGCATCGCCGTCGCGCACCTGCTGGGCGACGCCCTCAAGCCGCTGCGCCCGCACCTGCTGGCCTCCAACATCTTCACCTCCCCCGAGATCGCCACGGTGGGCGTCACCCAGGAGCAGGTGGACTCCGGCAAGTACCAGGCGGACGTGCTGCGCCTGGACTTCGCGACCAATCCCCGCGCCAAGATGCAGGGCGTGAAGGAGGGCTTCGTGAAGATCTTCGCCCGCCAGGGCTCGGGCACCGTGATCGGCGGCGTGGTGGTGGCCCCGCGGGCCTCCGACCTCATCTACCCGCTCGCGCTCGCCGTGACCCACAAGCTCCACGTGGACGACCTCGCGGACACCTTCACCGTGTACCCCTCCATGTCCGGTTCCATCGCGGAGGCGGCGCGCCGCCTGCACGTGCGCCTGTGAGCTGAGCGGTCCTCCACCCCCACCCCCACCCCCACCCCCACCCCCACCCCCACCCCCACCCCCACCCCCACCCCCACCCAGAGTGGTCACAACACGCCGCGTCGCCTTTCCGCAGGCGGCGTGTCGTGACCACTCCGGGACGGGACGGGACAGGTCGGGCCGGGCCGGGACAGGTCGGGCCTCCACCGACGACGGCGGCCGGTCACCTTCACGCTGGAAGGTGACCGGCCGCCGTCGTCTCCGGGAGGGGTCCTGGCTCACCGGGCCGCGCGGCGCTCCCGAGCGGAGGAGACGGTGTCCAGGTCCGCGTGCCGCGTCTCGGGGGAGAGGGCCAGGGCGACCATCGTGATCAGCGACGCCGCGGCGAGGTAGTAGCCGACGTACGAGACGTCGAACTTCTGCACCAGCCAGGCCGCCACGAACGGCGTGAGGGCCGCGCCGAGGATCGAGGACACGTTGTACGCGATGCCCGAGCCCGTGTAGCGCGTGTTCGTGGGGAACAGCTCGGGCAGGACGGCGGACATGGGGCCGAAGGTCAGGCCCATGAGCGTCATGCCGACCGCGAGGAACGCGACCATGAGCGGGACGTTCACCTCGGCGCCGGTGCCCATCGTGGCCGGGGCCAGCCAGAGGCCGAAGCTCAGGCCGAACAGGATCATGAAGCCGGAGACGGTCAGGAGGGTGGGCTTGCGGCCGAAGCGGTCCGCCAGCCAGCCGGACACCGGGATGAACGCCGCGAAGAACGCGATGCCGATCAGCTGCAGCACGAGGAACTCGGAGTACGGGATCCCGAGCATGCCGTTCTCCCGCTTGCCGATCGCGTAGGAGAGGATCCACGTGGTCATGAGGTAGAAGAGCACGTACGTGGCGTACATGACGAAGGTGCCGAGGATCAGCTCCCACCAGTTGCGGCGGAAGACCTCGCCGACGGGGGCCTTGACGCGCTGGTCGTTGTCCAGGGCGCGCTGGAAGACCGGCGTCTCCTCGAGGCGGACGCGCACGTACATGCCCACGGCCACCATGGCGATCGAGAGCAGGAACGGCATGCGCCACACCCACGTGAGGAAGGCGCCGTCCATGTCCGGGTTGGTGGAGTCGTGGTCGAAGCCGAGCACGAGCAGCAGGTACAGGCCGTTGGCCAGGAAGAAGCCGATCGGGGCGCCGAGCTGCGGCCACATGGCCGCCTGCGCGCGCTTGCCCTCCTTCGCGTACTCGGTGGCCAGCAGGGCCGCGCCGGACCACTCGCCGCCCAGGCCGAGGCCCTGGGTGAAGCGCAGGATGGTGAGCATGGCCGGCGCCCACAGGCCCACCTGGTAGTACGTGGGCAGCAGGCCGATGAGGAACGTGGCGATGCCCATGGTCAGCAGGGAGCCGATGAGCGTGACCTTGCGGCCCATGCGGTCGCCGAAGTGGCCAAACAGCACCGAGCCGATCGGGCGGGCCACGAACGCCGCGCCGAAGGTGGCCATGGAGGCCAGGAGCGCGGCGCCGTCATCGCCCTTCGCGAAGAAGATCAGCGGGAACACCGAGACGGCGGCCGTGGCGTAGACGTAGAAGTCGTAGAACTCGATCGAGGTGCCGATGAGCGAGGCCACGACCACGCGCGAGCGGGGCACGGGCGTCTCGTCGGGGGCGGCTACCGCGGGGGCGACGGCGGCCGGTGCGCCGGCGCCGGCGGGGCCGGCGGGTGTGCCGGCAGACGCGGCGGGGCCCGAGGGCGGAGTGGAGTGGGACATGAGAGCTCCGAGGGACGGACGGTCACCGAGGGTCGGATGGCCCACGATGTGAGATGGAATGTCCGCCAGTGTAGGAGTGGCGCGCTGACGTACCCTCACGCTGGCTGCACCTGTCCACCATGCGGACGGCTCGGCCACTGGGAATCGTGCGCCGACGCCTGCGGACGCGACGGCGCCTCGGCCAGGTGTCCGGTCCGGCGGCTCGGCCAGGGGTCCGGCGCGGAGGGATGGACCGACGCGTCGCTGTGCCCGGCGACCAGGTGGTGGGTCCCCGAAATGACATGGTCTATCCGGTCTAGCCCATGGCAATTGCCGGACGACCACCCTGGTCCGCCACAGGAGAGCCCTTACCCGCGGGGAGCGTGGCCGCGCCCGGACGCGGACTCAGCCTTCGGCGTCGATGGTGGCGAGCACGTCGCCGGCCTTGACCGTCTCGCCGGCCTTCACGCTCAACCCGGAGACCACGCCCGCGCGGTGCGCCGTGAGGGGCTGCTCCATCTTCATGGCCTCCATGACCACGATGAGATCGCCCTCGGCCACGGTCTGCCCGTTCTCCGCGGCCACCTTCACCACCGTGCCCTGCATGGGCGCGGTCAGCGCGTTGGTGCTGGGCGCCGTGGCCGCACCGGCGCGGGCTCCGCGGGGCCGACGTCGGCCCGCGCCGGCGCGCTGCGCGGCGCCCTGCACGGAGTGCATCGCGGCCGCGAACGTGGGCAGCGTGACGTCCACGCGCTTGCCGTTGACCTCCACCGTGACGGTGTGGCGGGCCTCCGGTGCGGCGGGGTCGGCGGGCGTCTGGCCGTAGGGCTCCAGGAGCGCGGCGAACTCGGTCTCGATCCAGCGGGTGTGGACCGAGACCGGTTCCTCGGAGCCGGCGAGCTCGGGCGCGAACGCCGGGTCCTTCACCACGGCCCGGTGGAACGGCAGCACCGAGGGCATCCCCGCGATCTCCGCCTCGCCGAGCGCACGGGCGGCCCGCTGGAGGGCCTGGCGGCGGGTGGCGCCCGTGACGATCAGCTTGGCGACCATCGAGTCGAACGCCCCGGAGACGGTCTCGCCCTCCAGCACGCCGGTGTCCACGCGCACTCCGGGGCCCGAGGGCAGGCGGAACGTGGTGAGGCGGCCGGGGGCGGGCAGGAAGCCGCGGCCCGGGTCCTCACCGTTGAGGCGGAACTCGATCGAGTGGCCGCGCACCTCGGGATCGGTGTAGCCGAGGGCCTCACCGCGGGCGAGGCGGAACTGCTCCCGCACGAGGTCGATGCCCGTGACCTCCTCGGACACGGGGTGCTCCACCTGCAGGCGCGTGTTCACCTCGAGGAAGGACAGGGTGCCGTCCTGGCCCACGAGGAACTCGCACGTGCCCGCGCCCACGTAGCCGGCCTCCTTGAGCAGCGCCTTGGAGGACTCGACGAGGCGGCGGTTCTGCTCGTCTGTGAGGAACGGCGCGGGCGCCTCCTCCACGAGCTTCTGGTTGCGGCGCTGCAGCGAGCAGTCACGCGTGGAGACCACCACGACGTCGCCGTGCACGTCCGCGAGGCACTGCGTCTCCACGTGGCGCGGCTTGTCCAGGAAGCGCTCCACGAAGCACTCGCCGCGGCCGAACGCCGAGACCGCCTCGCGCACCGCGGACTCGTAGAGCTCGGGGATCTCCTCGCGCTCGCGGGCCACCTTGATGCCGCGGCCGCCGCCGCCGTACGCGGCCTTGATGGCCACGGGCAGGCCGTGCTCGTCCGCGAACGCGAGCACCTCGGCCGTGCCCGTGGCGGGAGAGGTGGTGCCGGGGGCGAGCGGGGCGCCGACCCTCGTGGCCAGCCGGCGCGCGGAGACCTTGTCCCCGAGGGCATCGATGGCCGCCGGCGGCGGGCCGATCCACACGAGGCCGGCCGCCTCGACGGCGCGCGCGAAGCCGGCGTTCTCCGAGAGGAAGCCGTAGCCGGGGTGCACGGCGTCGGCGCCGGAGCGCTCAGCGGCGTCCAGGATCTTCTCCACGAGCAGGTAGGAGTCGGCCGCGGTCTCCCCGCCGATGGCCACGGCCTCGTCGGCGAGCTTGACGTGGAGGGCGTCGCGGTCCGGCTCGGCGTAGACGGCCACCGAGGTGAGGCCCTCGTCCTGGCATGCACGGATGACGCGGACGGCGATCTCCCCGCGGTTGGCGATCAGCACGCGGGAGAACGGCCGCGGGGTCCCGGCGTCGGTGGCGAGGGGGGCCTGGGGCGCGTCGGCGGTGCTCATGGGCTTCGGGGACTCCTCGGGGAAGACTGCGGAGGCAGCGGCACGGGCTGCCGCTGTTCATCAGCACCCTACTGTGGGTGGGGGAACCCTCACAGCAACCCGGTTCGGATCCGCTGGATCAGCGCCTGGTGTTGGAGGAAACCCACAATTCCGTGAAGGGGACGCCGAGGTGTTCGCACGCACCGCGCAGCCACGAGACCGAGAGGCCGATGACGGCGTTCGGGTCGCCGTCGACGCCCGCGATCAGCGCGGCCCCCGCCCCGTCGATGGTGAACGCGCCCGCGCAGAAGAGCGGCTCGCCCGTGGCCACGTAGGCGGCGAGGGTGGCCTCCTCCGCCGCGGCGAAGCGGACGCCGGCGGAGACGACCCCCGCGACGGCGGGAGAGCCGGACGCGGAGGCTGAGGGCATCACCAGCCCGAGCCAGTGACCGGAGTGCAGCGTCCCGGCTCGGCCGGCCTGGCCCCGCCAGCGCTCGAGTGCGACGTCGGGTTCGTAGGGCTTGCCGTAGGCGCGGCCCTCGAACTCGAACACGGAGTCGCACCCGAGCACGAGGGTGGGCACCGCGACGCCGTCGGCCGCCACGCGCGCGGCGACGTCCCGGCCCTTCGCCTCGGCGAGCAGCCCCGCGAGCTCGGCGGGGGAGGCGTCGGGGTGCTCGGCGCCCACGGCGTCCTCGTCCACGTTCGATACCACGACGCGGAACCCCACCCGGGCGCGCGTGAGGATCTCCGCGCGCCCGGGCGAGGCCGAGCCGAGCACCAGCTCGACCCGGCCTCCCGCGTCACCTCGTTCGGGGGAGGGCAGGCTCACGCCAGCGCGTCCCGGAGGGTGTCCAGGCCCATCGAGCCGAGCTTCAGCGCCCGCGTGTGGAACGCGCGGAGGTCGAAGTCGGCGCCCTCGCGCTCCTCGTGCTCGGCGCGGATCTGCTCCCAGATGCGCTGACCCACCTTGTAGGCGGGCGCCTGGCCCGGCCAGCCGAGGTAGCGCGTGAACTCGAAGCGGCGCTGGCCCTCGGAGATGTTCAGGTGCTTGGCCAGGAACGCGTAGCCGCGCTCCGGGTCCCACGCGCCGCCGCCCTCGGACTCGGGCATCTCGAAGCCGCAGTGGTAGCCGATGTCGAACACCACGCGGGCGGCGCGCATGCGCTGCATGTCCAGCATGCCGAGGTGGTCGCCCGGATCGTCGAGGAAGCCGAGCTCCTCCATGAGCCTCTCCGCGTAGAGCGCCCAGCCCTCGCCGTGGCCGGAGGTCCAGCAGAAGCTGCGGCGCCACAGGTTCAGGTTGGCCCGGTTCATCATGGCGGTGGCGATCTGCAGGTGATGGCCCGGCACGCCCTCGTGGTAGACCGTGGTGGTCTCCGCCCACGTGGTGAACTCGTCCTCGCCCGGTGGCACGGACCACCACATGCGGCCCGGCCGGGAGAAGTCGTCCGAGGGGCCGGTGTAGTAGATGCCGCCCTCCTGCGTGGGGGCGATCATGCATTCGAGTCGGTCCATCGGGGCCGGGATCTCGAAGTGCGCCTTCATGGCCTCGACTGCCTCGTCGGAGAGGCGCTGCATCCAGGCCCGGAGCGCGTCGGTGCCCTTGAGGGCGCGCTCGGGATCGGCGTCGAGGACGGCGCGGGCCTCCTCAATCGTGGCGCCGGGCTTGATCCTCTCGGCGTCCGCCTCCTGCGCGGCGATGAGGCGCGCGAGCTCCTCCTGGCCCCAGCGGTAGGTCTCCTCGAGATCGATCTCCGCGCCGAGGAACACGCGCGAGGCGAGGCGGTAGTGCTCGATTCCGACGGCGTCGGCCTCCGGCGCGTGCGGGCGCAGCTCGGACTCGAGGGCGTCCGCGAAGTCGCGGTAGGCCTGCGCACCGGCCTCGGCGCCGGAGCGGATCCGCTCGGCGAGCGCGGCGTCGACGACGTCGGCCTCCTGCGCGCGGGCGGTCAGGCCCGGGAAGAACCCGTCCCCGGTGCCGTGCGCGCGGGCCTGCTCGATGACGATGTCGATCTGGCGCTGCGCGGCCACGTGGCCCGAGTCCTTCGAGGCGATCAGCGACGCCGTGTACCCCGCGAGCGCGGCCGGCAGGTTCTCGAGGCGGCCGGCGATGTGCTCCCAGTGCTCGGCGGTGTCCGTGGGCATGAGGTCGAACACGGCCCGGATGCCCTGCGCGGGGGACGCGATGTTGTTCAGCTCGGTGCGGCCGGTCGCGTGGATCTCCCGCTCGAGGCCGATGCGCTCCTGCATGGCGGCCTTGGTGACGCGGTCGGTCTCGTCGGCCGGCTCGAGCGCTTCGAGGTCCGCGAGGAGGCGGGCGTTGAGCTCGTCGTCGGCGCGGGCGCCGGCGGGGGAGAAGTCCGAGTACTCGGACTCGTGGCCCGCGAAGCCGAGCTCCGTGGCGGTGTCCGGGTGCAGGGCGAGGTAGTCGGTGACGTACTGCTCGGCCAGGGCGTCGATCGCGGAGGGCGTGCGGGCGGCGCCCTCGCTCAGGGAGGTGTTCTGGGTCATACCCGGAACTCTAGGCCGTGCGTTTTCGTGCGCGAAACGGGAGCTCATGTCCCCGTCCCGTTCACGACGCCGGTCGGGTCAGGAGGGGCCCGCCGAGCGGCGCCACTGGTCCTTGCCGGGACGGGCCCACAGCCCGAGGTCGTCGCGGCGGCGCAGCGTGCGGTCCAGCCGCGGCGGTCGCGGCCGAGCCTGCACGGCCTGCGCCTCCTCCGCCCGCAGGTGCGCGAGCACCGCGGTCAGGGCCGCCATCTCCTCCGGGTCCAGCTCGGCGCCGGAGAGGCGCACGGCGTCGGCGGCGTCGCCGGCCTGCTCTCCACCGGCCTGGCCCGTGCCCCGGACCTCCTCGTCGCGCGCGCTCACAGCGGCATGTTCCCGTGCTTCTTGGCGGGCCGCGCCTCGCGCTTGTGGTGCGTGGCGCGCAGGGCACGCACCAGCTGGGCGCGCGTCTGGTGCGGGGCGACGACGGCGTCCACGTAGCCCAGCTCCGCGGCCTGGTACGGGTTCAGCAGCTCGGCCTCGTAGTCGGCCACGATCTGCGCGCGCCGCTCCTCCACGTCCCCGCCGGCCTTCTGGACCTCGGCGAGCTCGCGGCGGTACAGGATGTTGACGGCGCCCTGCGGCCCCATCACGCCGATCTGCGCGCTGGGCCAGGCCAGGTTGAGGTCCGCGCCGAGCTTCTTGGAGCCCATGACGATGTACGCGCCGCCGAACGCCTTGCGCGTGATCACCGTCAGCTTGGGCACGGTGGCCTCGGCGTACGCGTAGATCAGCTTCGCGCCGCGGCGGATGATGCCCTGGAACTCCTGGTCGGTGCCGGGCAGGAACCCGGGCACGTCCACGAGGGTGACCACGGGCAGGTTGAACGCGTCGCAGAACCGCACGAACCGCGCCGCCTTCTCCGAGGCCGCGATGTCCAGCGTGCCGGCGAACTGCATCGGCTGGTTGGCCACCACGCCCACGCTCATCCCGTCGAGCCTCGCCAGCGCCGTGATCACGTTGGGCGCGTAGAGCTCCTGCAGCTGCAGCACGTGGCCGTCGTCCACGATCGCCCCGATCACCTGGAGCATGTCGTACGGCTGGTTGGCCGAGTCGGGGATCAGCGCGTCCAGGCCGTGGTCCTCGTCCGTCGGCTCGAGGTCCACGGGCTGGTCCAGCGGCGCCTCGGCCAGGTTGTTGGAGGGCAGGAACTCGAGCAGCTCCTGCACGTACGCGATCGCGTCCTCCTCCGACGTCGCCATGTAGTGCGCCGTGCCGGAGACCGCGTTGTGCGAGCGCGCGCCGCCGAGCGTCTCCATGTCCACGTCCTCGCCCGTGACGGTCTTGATCACGTCCGGGCCGGTGATGAACATGTGGGAGGTCTGGTCCACCATCACCACGACGTCGGTCAGCGCCGGCGAGTATGCCGCGCCGCCCGCGGACGGCCCCATGATCAGGGAGATCTGCGGGACCATGCCGGAGGCCAGCACGTTGTTCCGGAAGATGTCCGCGAACTGGGCGAGCGAGGCGACGCCCTCCTGGATGCGCGCACCGCCGCCGTCGAGGATGCCGATCACGGGGCAGCCGTTGCGCGCCGCGAACTCCTGGACCTTCACGATCTTCTGGCCGTTGCGCTCGGAGAGCGAGCCGCCGAACACCGTGAAGTCCTGCGCGTACACGGCCACCTGGCGGCCGTCCACGGTGCCGAAGCCGCTCACGACGCCGTCGCCGGCCGGGTGCTTGGCGTCCATGCCGAACGCGGTGGTGCGGTGCACGGCCAGCGCGTCGAGCTCCACGAACGAGCCCTCGTCCAGGAGCATCTCGATCCGCTCCCGGGCGGTGTGCTTGCCCCGGCCGTGCTGACGCTCGACGGCGGCCGCGCCGCCGGGCGCGTCCGTCGCCTCGAGGCGGCGATGCAGGTCCGCGAGACGGCCGGCGGTGGTGGTCAGATCGGGATCGGACACGCGAGCTCCTGGGCTGATGGGCGGCCCGGGCGGGGCCCTGTCGAGCGGCCAGTCTACGGGGGAGGGCCCGGGGCCCCGACAGGAGGATTCCTCCAAGGCCCGCCGGATCGGCTCGTGCGCCCCGCCCGCACGGCGGCGGCCCGGTGGGCGTGTATATGTAGGGATCATGCAGGAACACGTCCCCGCAGCTCCCTCCCCAGCCGCCTCCGCCGCCCCCGCCCCGCCGCTGACGTGGCTCGAGTCCGTCGGCTCCACGCAGGACGACCTCCTGGCCCGCCTCGACCGGGAGGGCCACCGGCACGGCGCCGCCGTCGCCACCGCGGACCAGACCGCCGGCCGCGGCCGCCACACCCGCGTGTGGAGCACCCCGCCCGGCACCGCGCTCGCCCTCTCGGTCCATCTGCGCCCCGAGCCCGCCGGCGTCCCGCTCGTGCCCGTGCACCTCAGCTGGCTCTCGCTCGTGGCCGCCGCGACGATCGCCGAGCGCCTCGGAACCCGCGGCGTGGCCGCCCACGTGAAGTGGCCCAACGACGTGCTCGCCCCGGACGGGCGCAAGCTGTGCGGCGTGCTCGGCTCGGTGTCCCTCGCCGCGGACGGCAAGGGCCCCGGCGTCGTCGTGGGGATGGGCGTGAACCTGGACCACCGCGGCGCCGCCCCCGTGCCCACCGCCACCGACCTCGCGGAGTGGGCCGACGCCGGCCAGGTGCCCGAGCCGCGCGTGCTCGCCGAGGAGCTGCGCGACGCCGTGGTGGCCGCCGTGGACCGCTTCGCCGCCGCCGTGGCCGGCGAGGCCGAGCCCGTGGACGGGGATCACCCGGCCGTCGCCCCCGTGCTGCGCCGGCTCAGCACGGTGGGCCGTGAGATCCGGGCCGAGCTGCCCGGCGGGGACACCCTCGAGGGGACGGCCGTGGGCCTCGGACGCGGGGGGACGCTCCTGGTCAGGCCGCTCGCAGGGTCGCGTGAGACACTGCCCGCAGAGATCAGCGCGGGCGACGTCGTCCATCTGCGCGGCGACGTGCTGCGCGGACGCTGAGCCCGTGCCCCGGCGCGGGCACTGAAGCCGCAGGGAGTGGAGAGTGCGCCTGGAGCCCGGTGAACGCGTGGTGGTGCGCACCCGCGCGCATCCGCGCGTCCTGCTGCGCGCCGCCGCCCTGCTCGTGGGCACCGCCCTGCTCCTGGGCCTCGTCATGGGCGTCCTCGACCGCCCGGGCCTGCCGGGCCTCGTGGTCCGCTCCCGCTCGTGGCTGCACCTGCTCGCCTGGTCCCTGGCCGCGCTCGCCGTGCTGCTCGGCACGGTGCGGCCCTTCCTGCGCTGGCTCACCCGGCGCACGGTGATCACCACGCGCCGCCTCGTCCAGCGACCCGGCCTCGGCCGGGGCCCCGAGGCCGTCATGCCCCTCGTGTCCATCGCGGACGTGGTGCGCCGCGGCCGAGGCTCGGGCGCGGGGGATCTGCACGTCCGGTTCCAGGACGCCGGCCGCCAGGTCTACTGGCGGCTCACGGACGTCCCGGAGGCCGGCCGCTTCGAGGAGGCGCTGGCCGAGGCCACGCGTCGGGCCCGCGCGCAGTCGTGGCCCGCCCCGCACCCGTCAGGAGGCATCCGTTGACCCGCTCCCACCTGCCGGACACGGCACCGCTGCCCGTCATCCCGCCCGCCCGCGCCCCCGAGGCGAGGCCGGACGTACCCGTGACGCCGGACGCACCCGTGACGCCGGACGCACCCGTGACGCCGGAGAACCCTGCGACCACGGGCGCGCCCGGGCCGTCGTCGACCGCCGCCGCCGACCCCCGGGACCCGGTGCCCACCCCCGGCTGGACCGGCGCCATGCGCACCCTGGACGCGGGGCTCGTGGTGGGCCCGCGCAGCTACACCCAGCGGGAGATGGCCGACCGCCTGGGGGTCCCCCTGGCCACCGCTCGGCGCATCTGGCGGGCCCTGGGATACCCCAGCGGGAAGGACGGGGTCAAGGCGTTCACCGACGAGGACGCGCGCGCGTTCGGCGCCGTGCTGCACCTCATGCGCTCCGGCGCGCTGAACGAGGACACCGCCATCTCGCTCGCCCGCTCGATCGGCCAGCTGATGGACCGCATGGTGGTGTGGCAGATCGAGGCCCTCGTGGAGGACAAGATCGCCTCCGGGGGGATGTCCGACCCTTCGGCGCGCCGCGCGGCCGTGGACCTGCTGCCGGAGATCGTCTCCCCGCTCGAGGAGGCCATGGAGGTCGTCTACCGGCGGCAGCTGAACCGCGCCGTGCAGCGCCTCACCGTCCGCGTGGAGGCCGGCCTGGCCGCGAGCGAGCAGGGCCGCGACGGCTCGGAGCACGACGCCCCGCTTCCGCTCGCGCGCGCCGTGGGCTTCGCCGACATGGTCTCCTACACCACGCTCTCCCGCACGATGGACGAGCGGACGCTGGCCCGCATGGTGCAGCGCTTCGAGTCCCGGTGCGCGGAGATCATCTCCTCGGGCGGCGGCTGGCTCGTGAAGACGATCGGCGACGAGGTGCTCTTCAACGCCGAGTCGCCGGAGGCCGGTGCCACGATCGCGCTGAGCCTCTCCGAGGCGCTGGCCGACGACCCCGTGCTGCCCTCGGCGCGCGTCTCCCTCGCGTGGGGCCGCGTGCTCTCCCGCCTCGGTGACATCTACGGACCCACGGTGAACCTCGCCGCGCGCCTGACGTCGCTCGCGGATCCGGGTACGGTGCTCGTGGACGCCCTGACCGCCGCCGCCCTCTCGCAGGACGAGCGGTTCGTCCTCGTCCCTCAGCCGCCGAGGATCGTTCGCGGGTTCGGAGAGGTCCGCCCCTCCCTGCTCATGAGCGGTGCCACGCAGACCCTGCTCGTCGACTGATCCCCGGCCGGCCCCGCGTCGGCCGTCCCCGCCACCGACGGAACCCGAGGACCCATGAGCCGCCCTGTGCAGGAGCCGCACCCGTCCGATCCCGACCGCCCCGAGGTCGCCGCCCGCCCCGAGGTCGCCGCCCGCACCCACGTGGGAGCGGTCCGCGAGCTCAACGAGGACACGTGGGTCACCGTGGGGGAGCCGCTCGTGCTCGCCGCGGTGGCGGACGGGATGGGAGGTCACGAGGCCGGCGAGGTGGCCTCGGCCGCCGCCGTCGAGCTGTTGGAGCGGCGCGCCACCGAGGTCCTCGCCCCCGGGAGCCCGCACACCCTGGAGGAGCTCGCCGCCCTCGTGCACGAGGCCGACGCGGCCGTGATCGAGGCCGGCCACGCCCGCTCCGGCACCACGCTGACCCTGCTGGCCTGCCTGGACGCCGAGCGCAGCCGCTGGGCGATCGCCAACGTGGGGGACTCCCGCGTCTACCGGCGGCCCGCCGACGCGCCGGTGCTCCAGCAGGTCACGGTGGACCACTCCGCCGTGCAGCTGCTCGTGGACGCCGGCCGGCTCACCGCGGACGAGGCGCGTGTGCACCCCCGGCGCAACGTGATCACCCGCGCCCTGGGCTCGCTCGAACCGCTCACCGTGGACGTGACGGAGGTGGACGCCGCCTCCGGCGACACGTTCGTGCTGTGCAGCGACGGCCTCACGGGCGAGCTGACGGACGAGGAGATCCGGGCGCTGCTGGACGACGCCGCGGACCTCGAGGAGGCCGCCGAGCAGCTCGTCCACGCCGCCCTGTGGCGCGGTGGACGGGACAACATCACCGTGGTGCTGGTCCGGATCCCCTGAGGTGTCCGGGACGGGAACTAGGGTGGTCCCCGTGAGCACCCCCGAGCCCTCCGTCGGCCCCGACGCCCCCGGACAGATCCCCTCCGAGCGCCTCCGCGAGGAGTACGAGACGCTCGTCGAGCAGGTCCGCGCCGCGCGCACCGCGTACTACCAGCAGGACGCCCCGGAGCTCTCGGACGCGGAGTACGACGCGCTGTACCGCCGCCTCGAGGACATCGAGACGCTGCACCCGGAGATCGTCGCCAACGACTCGCCCACCCAGGAGGTCGGCGGCGAGGCCTCCGCCGCGTTCTCCCCGGTCACGCACGGGGCGCGCATGTACTCGCTCGAGGACCTGTTCTCCGAGGACGAGCTGCGCACCTGGTTCCTGCGCACCGCGGGCACCCTGACGGCGGGCCGCCCGGAGGCGGCTCCGGCGTGGACGGTCGAGGTGAAGATCGACGGGCTGGCCGTGAACCTGCGCTACCGGGAGGGCCGGCTCGTGCAGGCCGCCACCCGCGGCGACGGGCGCGTGGGCGAGGACGTCACGCAGAACGTGCGCACCATCGCCGACGTCCCCCAGACGCTCACGGGCAAGGGATGGCCGGCCGAGTTCGAGGTGCGCGGTGAGGTCTTCATGTCCTCCGCCGCCTTCGCGGAGCTCAACGCGCAGCGCGCAGAGGAGGGTCTGCCGCCCTTCGCGAACCCGCGCAACGCGGCCGCCGGCTCCCTGCGCCAGAAGGATCCCGCCGTCACGGCCCGGCGCCCGCTGTCCATGATCCTGCACGGCGTCGGCGCGGGGCCGGACCTCGGCGTCGCCTCCCAGCACGAGGCCTACGACGCGCTGGCGGCCTGGGGCCTGCCCGTGAGCCCGTACACGCGCCTCGTGGAGGGCGCGGACGAGGCCGCGCTGGCCGACGTCGTCGCGGTGATCGAGGAGTACGGGCGCCGCCGGCATGAGCTGATCCACGAGATCGACGGCATCGTGGTCAAGGCCGACGCCTTCGCGGACCAGCGCCTGCTCGGCCACACCTCCCGCGTGCCCCGCTGGGCGGCCGCGTTCAAGTACCCGCCGGAGGAGGTGCACACCCTCCTGCTCGACATCCTCGTCAGCGTGGGCCGCACCGGCCGCGTCACCCCCTTCGCCCACATGGAGCCCGTGTCGGTGGCCGGGTCCACCGTCTCCCTGGCCACGCTGCACAACCAGGACGTGGTCAAGGCCAAGGGCGTGCTGATCGGGGACACCGTCATCCTGCGCAAGGCGGGGGACGTGATCCCCGAGGTCGTGGGCCCCGTGCTGCCGCTGCGCGAGACCGCAGCCGAGCGGGGCATCGAGCTGCGCGAGTTCGTGATGCCCGCGGCATGCCCGTCCTGCGGGACCCCCCTGGCGCCTGCCAAGGAGGGGGACGTGGACCTGCGCTGCCCCAACGCTCGCTCGTGCCCCGCCCAGCTGGCCGGCCGCGTGGAGCACCTCGGCTCGCGCGGGGCGTTCGACGTCGAGGCGCTCGGCGAGGAGGCCGCCCGCTGGCTCGTGAACGGGCCCGGCCCGGATCCGGCCGAGAACGGCGGTCGGGTGCTCCCCGAGGGCGCCGGCGTCATCACCGCGGAGGCGCAGGTCTTCGACCTCGCCTCCGGCACGCCCGAGGAGATCACGGGCCCCCGCGGCGAGGACGGCCTGACGGACCTCCAGCGCTCGCTGGGCGACGTCCGGGTGTGGCGGGAGACGCGCACCAAGGTGGACGGCACGTTCGTGCCCTCCGGGAGGTTCGAGCTCAAGCCGTACTTCTTCACCGCGGGCACGGCGAAGAAGCCGTCCGGGCCCACCGCCAACACGCTGCGCCTCTTCGACGAGCTGGAGAAGGCCAAGTCCCAGCCCGTGTGGCGCACCCTCGTGGCGCTGTCCATCCGGCACGTCGGCCCGACGGCGGCCCGCTCCCTGGCCACCGCGTTCGGGTCCATGGCGGCGCTGCGCGCGGCCGCGGAGGCGGGGCAGCGGGACCGGCTCGCGGAGATCGACGGCGTGGGCCCGATCATCGCGGACGCCCTCATCGAGTGGTTCGCGGAGGACTGGCACCGTGAGGTGGTGGACCGCTGGGCCGCCGCGGGCGTCTCCATGGAGGACGAGCAGGACGAGTCCATGCCCCGCACGCTGGAGGGCGTGACCGTGGTGGTCACCGGATCGCTCGAGGGCTTCTCCCGCGACTCCGCGAAGGAGGCCATCCTGGTGCGCGGCGGCAAGGCGTCCGGCTCCGTCTCCAAGAAGACCCACTTCCTCGTGGCCGGGGAGAACGCGGGAACCAAGCTGGAGAAGGCCGAGCAGCTCGGCGTGCCCGTGCTGGACGAGGCCGGGTTCGTCACGCTGCTGGCCGAGGGGCCGGCGGCGTTCGCGGGGGAGGAGACGGCCGAGGGGGAGGCCGGAACGGGGGAGGACGCCGGATGAGCCCCGCCCCGCAGCCCCGCGCCGCAGCGCGTCCGACCCCCACCACGGCGGGCCTGCTCGTCATCGCCAAGGCCGCCGCACGGGCCGGGGCGGACGTGCTCGCCCAGCGGTGGGTCCGTCACCACCCGGCCACCCCGCTGACCGCGGCCTCGCTCGGCGCCGAGACCAAGTCCTCCGGCTCGGACTGGGTCACGGACTACGACCGCCGCGCCGAACAGGCCGTCCGCGCCGTCATCACCGGCTACCGGCCGGACGACGAGCTCATGGGCGAGGAGTACGGCGCCACCGTCCCCTCGCGTCCGAGCGGGCTGCGCTGGAGCATCGACCCGCTCGACGGCACCACCAACTTCGTGCGAGGGATCCCGCAGTTCTGCACCTCCGTGGCCGTGATGGGCCCGGCGGACGCCGCTGTCGCCGAGCGCCTCGGCGTGCCGGAGGGGACGCCGCGCTGGCTGGCGGGCGCCGTCGTCGCCCCCGCGCTGGGGCGCACGTGGTTCGCGAGCGCGGGCGAGGGTGCCTTCAGCACCGCGGACGCGACGACGGCGGGTGTCGAGCTGCCGGGCCGGGACGAGGCCCCCGTGCGCCTGGCCGGCCCCGTGCCCGGCCGCTCCGGGAGGCTGTTGGCCACCGGCTTCGGCTACGACCCCGCGCGTCGGCAGGTCCAGGTGCGCGCCCTCGAGGCGCTGCTGCCCGGCTTCGGGGACGTGCGCCGCATCGGCTCGGCCGCCCTGGACCTGTGCATGGTGGCGGACGGCACCCTGGACGCGTATGCCGAGTTCGGCACGCAGGAGTGGGACTGGGCCGCCGGCGCGCTGATCGCGGAGGAGGCCGGGGCCCGCGTGCGCCGGCCCGCGAGCGGCGACGGCACGGCCGATCCCGGCTGGATGGTGGCCGGGGACGTGGACGAGGCCGCCCTGACGGCGGCACAGGAGGTGACCGCGTGAGACGGCTGGTGGGCGATCCCTGGTTCTACCCGGTGCTGTTCGCGGCGTCGGGGATCTTCTTCGCGGTGTGGGGCACGGTGAACCGGAACCTCGCGGTGATCGCGTCCTCGCTGGTGCTGCTGTCCTTCGCGCTGCGCTATCTCCGGGCCACCCGGGTGCGCTCCCGCCCGCTCGCCGGCGCGGAGGCGCACGTGGCGGCGGGCGGCGTCGTGGTGTTCTGGCGGCCCGGCTGCCAGTACTGCATGACGCTGATCAAGGCGCTCACGCCCGCGGAGCGCGCGGCGGCCTCCTGGGTGAACATCTGGACGGACGCCGAGGCTGCGGCCGCGCTGCGCCGCCTCCACGCACGGCGCGAAGGTCGCGAGCACGAGGCCGTCCCCACGGTGTGGGCGCGGAAGAAGGACTTCATCGTGGCCGACGACGCCTCGCGCGCCCGCCTGAAGGACATGCTGCGGGCGGCCACGCCCGCGCAGGAGGGGAGCGCCCGATGAGCGGGATCCACGTCCGGGCGCTGCGCCCCGAGGACCACGACGCCGTCGCCGCGCTCACGCTGGCCTCCTACGTGGACGGCGGGCACATCGACCCCGACTCCGCGTACGTGCGGACCCTCACGGACGTGGCCTCCCGGGCGGAGAAGGCGGAGGTCCTCGTCGCCGAGCTCGACGGGCAGGTGGTCGGCTCCGTGGTGCTCACCCCGCTGGGCTCGCCGATGGCGGAGACCGCCGTGGAGGGGGAGTACGAGTTCCGCATGCTGGCCGTGCACCCGGACCACCACCGCCGCGGCGTCGCCCGCGCCCTGATGGCCGCGATCGTGGAGCGGGCCCGGGCCCTGCCCGGGATCGAGGCCATCGCCCTGACCACCATGCCGACGATGACCGACGCCCACCGGCTCTACGAGCGCATGGGCTTCGTGCGGCTGCCCGAGCGGGACTGGCACCTGCGGGACGTGGTCCCGGACCTGGACCCGGCGGACGAGGCCGGTCCCTTCATCGTGTACCGGATGCCGCTGGGCTGACCCGCCCCCGCAGCCCGGCCCGGCTGCCGCCGTGTCCCGTCCGCGCGCGCCGCTAGACTCGGTCCGAACCGAAAGCGGCCCGTCCGGCCCCGTCGCGCGTCCGCGTGCCCGGCCCGGCCACGCCGTCCGACACCACCGTCGTGAAGGAGATCCATGCCGGAGATCACCCGGGAGCAGGTGGAGCACCTCGCCCGCCTGGCCCACATCCAGATGAGCGAGGAGGAGCTGGCCCAGATGCCGGGCGAGCTCGAGGAGATCCTCGCGGCCGTCGAGGACGTGCGCGCGGTGGCCACCGCGGACGTGGAGCCCACCTCCCACCCCATCGCCCTGCACAACGTGTTCCGCGAGGACGTGCCCACGGGCATGCTCACGCAGGAGCAGGCCCTGGACCAGGCGCCGGACGCCGAGGACGGCCAGTTCAAGGTCCCCGCGATCCTGGACGGAGAGTGATCACGAGCATGACCGAGACCTTCGATGTGAACGCCGAGGCGGGCGCCGACCAGCTGGTCCGCCTCACCGCCCTGCAGATGGCCGAGCGCCTGCGCGCCGGCACGACCACCTCCGTGGAGCTCGTCCAGGCGCACCTGGACCGCATCGCGGAGTTCGACGGCGACCCGCGCGCCGACGCCGCAGAGGACCGCGGCGTGCGGGCGTACCTGCACGTCAACGCGGAGGAGGCGCTCGCCGTCGCCGCCGAGGTGGACGCGATCCGCGCCGCCGGGGGCGCCGAGGCCGAGGCCCTGCACCCGCTGGCCGGCGTGCCGGTGGCGATCAAGGACAACATCGTCACCGTCGGGCAGCCCACGACGGCGGCCTCCAGGATGCTCGACGGCTGGATGAGCCCGTACGACGCCACGGTCATCGATCGGATCCGCGCCGCCCGCCTGCCGATCCTGGGCAAGACCAACATGGACGAGTTCGCGATGGGCGGCTCCACCGAGTACTCCGCGTTCGGCGTGACCCGCAACCCGTGGGACCTGGACCGGGTGCCCGGCGGCTCCGGTGGCGGCTCGGCCGCCGCGGTGGCCGCGTTCCTCGCCCCGTTCGCCCTGGGCTCGGACACGGGCGGCTCCATCCGCGAGCCCGCCGCGTTCACCGGCACCGTGGGCGTCAAGCCCACGTACGGCGCCGTGTCCCGCTTCGGCGTGATCGCGATGGCCTCCTCGCTGGACCAGGTGGGCCCCGCCGCGCGCACCGTGGCGGACGCCGCCGCGCTGCAGCAGGTGATCGCCGGCCATGACGAGCGCGACTCCACCTCGCTGCCCGAGGAGCCCGCCGACCTCGGCGCGGCCGCTGCCCGCGGGAACCTCTCCGGCCTGCGCATCGGCGTGATCGCCGACCTGCGCGAGGACGGCTACCACCCCGGTGTGAAGGCAGCCTTCGACGCCGACGTCGCCGCCCTGCGCGAGGCGGGCGCGGAGATCGTCGAGGTCTCCTGCCCGCACTTCCACGCGGCCCTGGGCGCGTACTACCTCATCATGCCCTCGGAGGTCTCCTCCAACCTGGCCCGCTTCGACGGCGTCCGCTACGGCAACCGCGTGGTCCCGGCCGGCGGCGGCACGATCGAGCAGGTCATGGGCGCCACCCGCGCCGCCGGCTTCGGCCCCGAGGTCAAGCGCCGCATCATCCTGGGCACCTACGCCCTCTCCGCGGGCTACTACGACGCCTACTACGGCTCCGCGCAGAAGGTCCGCACGCTCGTGCAGCAGGACTTCGCGGCCGCCTTCGAGCAGGTGGACGTGCTGCTGAGCCCCACCGCGCCGGGCACCGCCTTCGCGCTGGGGGAGCAGACGAAGGATCCGGTCACCATGTACCTCAACGACTACGCGACCATCCCGGCCAACCTGGCCGGCGTTCCGGGCATCTCGGTGCCCGGCGGCCTCGTGGACGGCCTGCCGTACGGCCTGCAGTTCACGGCCCCGGCGCGCGAGGACGCCCGCCTGTACGAGGTGGGCGCCGCCGTCGAGGCGCTGGTGACCCGCCGCGGCGGCTCGCCCGTGTGGGCGCAGGCCCCCGAGCTCGAGAAGGGCGCGCAGCGCCGCACCGGCGCCGAGCGCGCCACCACCGCGACCACGGCAGGAGGCCGGGCATGAGCCACGCAGAGCAGACCATGGACTTCGCGGAGGCGATGGAGCGCTTCGACCCCGTGCTGGGCTTCGAGGTGCACGTGGAGCTGAACACCGCCACGAAGATCTTCTCCTCGGCGCCCAACGCGTTCGGCGACGAGCCGAACACCAACGTGACCCCGCTCGACCTCGGCCTGCCCGGCACCCTGCCGGTGCTCAACCGCGAGGTCGTGGAGTACGCGATCCGCCTGGGCGTGGCCCTGGACGCGCAGGTCGCCGAGACCTGCCGGTTCGCACGGAAGAACTACTTCTACCCGGACACGCCGAAGAACTTCCAGACCTCCCAGTACGACGAGCCGATCGTCTTCGACGGCCACCTGGACGTCGAGCTGGAGGACGGTGAGGTCTTCCGCGTGGAGATCGAGCGCGCGCACCTCGAGGACGACGCCGGCAAGCTCACCCACATGGGCGGCTCCGGCCGGATCCAGGGCGCGGCGAACTCGCTGGTGGACTACAACCGCGCCGGCGTGCCGCTGATCGAGATCGTCACCAGGCCCATCGTGGGCGCGGGGGAGCGGGCCCCGGAGATCGCGCGCGCCTACGTGGCCGCCATCCGGGACATCGTGAAGGCCATCGGCATCTCGGACGCCCGCATGGAGCACGGCAACGTGCGCTGCGACGCGAACGTCTCCCTCATGGAGAAGGGCGCCGAGGTCTTCGGCACGCGCACCGAGACCAAGAACGTGAGCTCCACGCGCGCCGTGCAGCACGCCGTCACCCACGAGATCCAGCGTCAGGCCGCCGTGCTCGCCGCGGGCGGGACCATCACGCAGGAGACCCGCCACTGGCACGAGGACACGCGCACGACGACGTCGGGCCGTCCCAAGTCCGACGCCGACGACTACCGCTACTTCCCCGAGCCGGACCTCGTGTCCGTCGTCGTGGACGAGGCGTGGATCGAGCGCGTGCGCGCCGAGCTGCCCGAGCTGCCGGCCGTGCGCAACAAGCGACTCAAGGCCGAGTGGGGCTTCTCGGACGAGGAGTTCCGCGACGTCGTCAACGCCGGCGTCCTGGACGAGATCGTCGCGACCGTGGAGGCCGGCGCCTCCGCGGCGGCCGCCCGCAAGTGGTGGATGGGCGAGATCGCTCGCCTGGCGAACGTCCGCGAGGTCACCGTCGCCGAGCTGGGGATCACCCCGGCGCACGTGGTGGAGGTCGAGGAGCTGATCGCCGCCAAGACGATCAACGACAAGATCGCCAAGCAGGTGCTCGGTCTGGTGGCCGACGGCGAGGGCGCCCCGAAGGAGGTCGTCTCGGCGAAGGGCCTGGCCGTGGTGTCCGACGACGGCGCGCTCACCGAGGCCGTCGACGCGGCGATCGCGGACAACCCGGACGTCGTCGAGAAGATCAGGGGCGGCAAGATGCAGGCCGTCGGTGCCCTGATCGGGCCCGTCATGAAGGCGACCCGCGGCCAGGCCGACGCCGGCCGCGTGCGCGAGATCGTGCTGGAGCGCCTCGGGGTGGGCTGAGCAGCCGACCGATGGGCTCACGCGCGGCGCGCGACGGGCGGTCGCCACTTGACCGCCCAGGAGGATGTGAGACCCCTGGCGTCCGGCGACCGTGTAGTAGATGATGGCCACACTTCTGACAGGTCGTCCTCTCCCGGCCCCCTGACGGCACAGGGTGGGCGGCGCGCCTCCGAAGTGTAGCTTCCATCCGAGAGAAGGGGTCCCTCCCATGACATGTCGACGCACTCTGCTGGGCGCCGGCCTCGGCGCCGTCGGCGCCGCGCTGATCGCCCCCGCCGCCTCGGCGGCCACCGGCTCCACCACGTACCGCCAGCTCGTGATCACCCGGGTCACCTACGACTACTACCGCCGCGAGTACGTGGGCACCGGCATGTACGGCGGCGAGCCCGTGCGAGTCCGTTACACCTACTCGTACCGCCTGTACCGCTGGATCGCACTGGTGGAGTCCACGACCCACCAGCAGTGTGAGGACGAGCGGATCGAGTCGGCCTCCCAGTGGACCTGCCTCAACGGGTGCTGGTACCCGGTGTACATCGTGTCTGCCTCTCGCGCGAAGAGGGTGGTAGCGGCTCCGCAGTGGGGCCGTGACCGTACCGGCATGACGGGAACAGGCAACGGGGCGGGGCGTCGAATCCGACGGTCCGCCCCGTTCTGCTGTGCGAACGCTGCGAGGGGCCGCAGTGCTCCCCCTCCCCGCCATCGGAACGTCATGTGCGGTGATTACTTGAGGTAAAGTTTGAGGTGGCAAAACTGAGATCCGGAACAAAGTGGACCCGAGGGTGCGACACACGCCTCTGCCGTCACCTCGACTCGCACCTCTGCCGTCACCTCGACTCGCACCTCTGCCGTCACTCGACTCTCACCCCAGGAGCACCCTCATGACCCAGTTGACCCGTCGTCGCGTCGCGCAGGGGCTGGCGTGGACCGCCCCGGCCATCGCCGCCGCCACTGCCGCCCCCGCCTTCGCCGTCAGCCCCTCGCAGACGCTGGCCTATCGATTCCGTGGGTCGATCTACACCTCCCAGGTCCGCAACGGCGTCGGCTGCACGAACACCACGTACCGTCGCTCCGGGTTGCGGCTCTCCAGCCTCTCGCTGTCCAACCAGGTGTCCATCGGGACCTCGCCCCTGGGGTTCTCCATCGTGGAGATGCCACGCACCGACGGATCCGGCCTCTCGCCGCGGACCACGGCCACACTGGCCAACCCCGTGCAGCTCGTAGTCGCGTACCCCAGTGGGATGGTCGCGAACGTTGCGCAGCCGTTCAGGTTCACCAACGGCACCGGTGACAACTGGAGCGCGCCGACCCGCCGCACGGCCACTCTGACGAGCCCCGACGGCATCACGCAGACCTACGACGTGTTCACGTTCACCTGGCTCGGCAACCGCTCTCAGTCCACGACCCAGGATCGGACCGCCTCAGGAACCCGTCCCACCAGCTGGGCGGGCACCGCCCTCACCGGCAGCTGGGAGGTCAACACGAGCTACTGCGCTGTGAATACCGCCTACTACCTCTCCAACTACTACTCCGGGGGCACCGCCGCGGCCCTCGGCCGCACCGCCGGCAGCTACGGCACCTTCACCACGGCCAACGGGTACACCGGTCTGGTGGTCTCCAACTCCCCGTCCACCGGCGGATGGATCGCGATCAACTGAGCCCGGCGGCGCCCGTCGCTCCGGACTTCGTCGGATCGCCGTGTCCCCGGAGGCTGCAGGACACCCTGGTGGTCGGGCCGTCTCAGTCGCCTGCCCCCGGAGGCGCAACGACGGCATGGTCGTCGGAGAGAGGGTCCTGAGCGGGACGTGCAGACTGACGGGCGGCCTATCAGCGCCCCGCGAGGGCGCAGGACGCCCGCTCGATGCGCGGCACCACCTTGCGCAGCAGCCGCCCCCAGCGGGGGGCGCGGCCGGTGAGCTCCTGGCGGGCTGCGGCGTCGTCGAGGGAGTCCAGGCCGGCGGCGCCCAGCCACACGCGGGCCCGGCGGGCCTCCGCGGGCGTGCGGGCGATGTCCTCGATCCGCTCCTCGCCGTGCCAGATCCCCAGGTAGGCCACGTTGCGGGCTCCGTCGCCGGCGTGGGCGAGGTCCCAGTCCAGGATCCCGGAGAGCTCCCACCGCACGTCGTCCCCGTCCGGGGCGGGCACCCAGTGCATGTTGTGCCCGGCCAGGTCCCCGTGCACCAGCGCGGGCCCGTCCGGGGGCGCGGCGGCCCACGCCGTCACCGCCCCCGCGATCCTCGCGACGAGGCCGGCCCAGTCCGCCGGTAGCGCTCCGGCGTGCTCTGTCGGCAGGGACGCGCCCAGCCGCCCCACGCGCGCCACGCGCTCCGCGGTCCACGGACCCCGGAACGCGAACGCCGGGCCGAGTCCCGCCGCGACGGCCGGGTCGGTCACGTCCACGGTGTCGAGGGCGTCCACGATCCCCCGCAGGACGGTCGGGTCGCCCTCGTGGGGCGGGTGCGGCTGCCCCGGCACGGACGCCTGGAGGACGGCCGCGGCGAGGGGGCGGCCGGCGTCGTCGTCCCGGCGGAGCACCGCCGACAGCGGACGCGGCACCGCGAAGGGCAGGCCCGCGTCCGCGAGGGCCGTCACCAGCCCCACGCGGCGCGGCAGGTGGGCGGCGGGGGAGTCCTCGGGCGCCCAGGCCGCGCCGACCGGGGCGCCGGCCTCGCTGACCCGGGCCATGCGCAGCACGGCCAGGCCGTCGAGCACCAGCACGCGGTGGAACTGGCCGGACTCCACCACGTGCCCGGCCGACCACGCGGCGGCGCGCAGCCGGTCCGCGAGCGCGGCGGGCACGTCCGGGAGCAGCCGGGTCAGGGCCTCGGCCGCCAGCTCGAACTCGGACGCGACGGGGGAGGAGGTCATGTCCCCACGCTAGCGTCCGGGCGCGCGGGGGATACTGGCCCGCATGATCGGCCGCCCCGACCTCCGTTCCGACGCCGCCCCCGCCGCCCGGCCCGCGCTGCCCGCCCCGAGCGCGCGCGTGGTGCGGTGGGAGATCGCGCTCGTCCTGGGCCTGTCCCTGGGGCGCAGCGCGGTGTATGCGGTCGTCCAGCTGATCGACAAGGCCACCCGTGCCCCGCTGGGGGAGCAGACCACGGTGCTGAACCCCGCGCTCAGCCCGCGGTGGGGCTTCGACCTGACCTACCAGCTGCTGGACATCGGCTTCGCCCTCGTCCCCGTGCTGCTGGTGCTGCACCTGACGTGGCTGCGCGGGCGGAACCCGTTCCGCGCGTTCGGCCTGGACCTGCGCCGCCCGGGCCGCGACCTCGCCTGGGGCCTGGCGCTGTTCGTGGGGATCGGCCTGGGCACGCTCGCGGTGTACGCGGCCGGCCGCGCTGCCGGGGTCACGACGGCGATCGTCGCCGCCGCCCTCGACGACACCTGGTACCAGGTCCCCGTGCTGCTGCTCTCGGCCGCGCGGCACGCGCTCGTGGAGGAGGTGATCGTGGGGGTCTGGCTCGTCGACCGCCTCGGCTGGCTCCAGCGGCTGCACACCGCCCGGCGCGCCGGAGCCCCCGCGCCCGCCGCGGAGGGCCCGGGCCTCGTCCTGCCGGCCCGCATCTGGACCGTGGTGCTCGCCCTGGCCGTGCTGCGGGGCAGCTACCACCTCTACCAGGGCGTGGGGCCGGGCATCGGCAACGCGCTCATGGGGGTGGTGTTCACCCTGGTGCTGCTGCGCACGCGCCGGGTCATGCCTCTCGTCCTCGCCCACTTCCTGCTGGACGCGGCCGGGTTCGTGGCGTATCCGCTGCTGCACGAGGCAGGGCTGCTCGGGGTCTGAGCCCCGGACGAGGCCGGCCCCGCCTCGGGGAGGCGGGGCCGGCGTCGTCGTGGTCCGTCCGGGCGGGGAGGAGGGGTCAGAGGGTGACCGGGCCCGCGGGAGTCGTGAAGGTCACCGAGACGATGCCCGGGGTGCCGGAGGGGGCGAGGTAGTCGACGTCGACGTCCGCGACCCCGTCCTCCTCGCCGACCTGCTCGCCGCCGAGCCACTCGATGAGGCGGTCGCGGGAGCCGGCGATGGCCACCTTGTCGATGGAGGCCTGCGGCTCGGCGGCCTGGGACGGGTGCATGTCCTCCTGGCCGTCGGCCCAGCGCACGATGAACGGCAGCTGCGGGTCGGCAAGGGTGCCCTTGACGCCGATCTGACGCCAGGACAGCTCCCGGCCGTCGGGGAAGCGGCGGATGCCGGGCACGGCCTCGCGCTCCAGGCGGCGCTCGAAGCGGCCGATGTCCGGGGTGGAGACGGCCCAGCTCATCCAGCCGCCGCCCTGCTCGGAGCGGGCGCGGACGAGCTGACCGAAGGGGGCGCTGAGGGAGGCCGGGTGGTCCATGGCCTCCACGACCTCGAGCCACTGCCCGTTCCGCATGGGGAACAGGGCGTTGTGGGTGCCGAAGCGCGGGTGC
Organism: Micrococcus sp. 2A; assembly: GCF_039519235.1. Taxonomy (NCBI): domain Bacteria; kingdom Bacillati; phylum Actinomycetota; class Actinomycetes; order Micrococcales; family Micrococcaceae; genus Micrococcus; species Micrococcus sp. 2A. Next base: position 671,499 of record NZ_CP154351.1, read on the forward strand.
ACGCCGCCCTTGATGCGGTCGATGCCGAGGGTCTCGACGAGGCGCTCCACGGTGGCTTCGAGGCCCTCGGGCCCGGCGGCGTAGGAGACGTGGTCCATCCGGCAGGTGTTCACGGCGTTGTTCCTCTCCGAACCCCCGGGCGGGCCGGGCGTCGAACGCGATGGGAGGGCGGCGCCGTCGGCCCCTTGACCTCCGAGCCGCCCCTGTGATTCACAGCGTATCCATGTGTGACACGCCCGATGAAATCGGCCCCGCACTCGTGGCACACTGGCGGCACGGTCACGAGAGTCAGCGTCTTTGCCCCGGCATGCTGACCGGCAACCCTCCTTCCGCGGTGGGGTGCCCCGGGTGACGACCAGGCCGGCTCCCACACGGGCTGCCGGCAAGCGCGGGCCGTCCCCTCGGCCCCTCTCGACGACGCCGGGGCACCCCCGGCGCGAGGCGCCGGGTCGACCCGGCGCACCGACCGCCGGGAGGGACGCGGGTCCGGCCCCTGAGGAGCTCAGGAGAGTCCGCCATGCCCGACCAGAACATCCCCGCCGAGACCACGCCCCTGACCCCGGCCGCCGCGTGGGGCTTCTCCACCGCGCAGGTCCACGCCGGCGCCGCCCCCGGCCAGCACGCCTTCGGCGCGACGGCCCTGCCCATCTACCAGACGACCTCGTTCGACTTCCCCTCCGCCGAGGTGGCGGCGGACCGGTTCGCCCTCAAGGACCTGGACCCGCTCTACACCCGCATCGGCAACCCGACCCAGTCCCCGGTGGAGGAGAAGGTCGCCGCGCTCGAGGGCGGCGTGGGCGCGCTGCTGCTGGCCTCCGGCCAGGCGGCCACGACCTTCTCGATCCTCAACGTCGCCGGCGCCGGGGACCACGTCGTCGCCTCGGCGAGCCTCTACGGCGGCACGCAGAACCTTTTCAAGCACACCCTGGCCAAGGTGGGCGTGGAGACCACGTTCGTGACCGATCCCGACGACGTCGAGTCCTGGCGCGCCGCCGTGAAGCCGAACACCAAGGCCTTCTTCGGGGAGACCCTCGGCAACCCCCGGGGCGACGTGCTGGACGTTCGGGCGGTGGCCGACGTCGCGCACGAGGCGGGCGTGCCGCTGATCGTGGACAACACGCTGGCCACCCCGTACCTGCTGCGCCCGATCGAGCGCGGCGCGGACATCGTCACCCACTCGGCCACGAAGTACCTCGGCGGGCACGCCGCCGCCATGGCCGGCGTGATCGTCGACGGCGGCACGTTCGACTTCGCGCAGCACCCCGAGCGCTTCCCCGGGTTCAACGAGCCGGACGAGTCCTACCATGGGCTCGTGTACGCGCGGGACCTGGGCGTCGGCTCCGCCCTGGGCGCCAACCTCGCGTTCATCCTCAAGGCGCGCGTGCAGCTGCTGCGCGACTACGGCTCCTCGATCTCCCCGTTCAACGCGTTCCTGGTGAACCTCGGCCTCGAGACCCTCTCCCTGCGCATGCAGCGCGCCGTGGCCAACGCGACGGCCGTGGCCGAGTGGCTCGAGGCGCGCGACGACGTGGACTCCGTGGTCTACGCCGGCCTGCCCTCCAGCCCGTGGCACGAGCGGGCGCAGCGGTACCTGCCGCGCGGCGCAGGCGCGTTCGTCTCCTTCGAGATCGCGGGCGGCGCCGAGGCGGGCGCGGCGTTCGTGGACGGGCTTGAGCTGCTGCACCACGTGGCCAACATCGGCGACGTCCGCTCGCTCGTGGTGCACCCGGCCTCCACCACCCACGCCCAGCTCACCGAGGACGAGCAGCGCGCCGCCGGCGTCACCCCCGGCCTGGTGCGACTCTCGCTCGGCGTGGAGGACGTCGAGGACATCCTCGCCGACCTGGAGCGCGGCTTCGCGGCGGCGGCCGGTGCGGGGGAGGGCACCCGATGACCGCGGTCGCGAGCCGCCCGTCCCTGACCGTCGACCTCCCCGAGGGCGCCCGCCACACCGTCTCGGTCGGGCCCCTGACCACCGAGACCGGCGGCTTCCTCCCGGACGTCACCCTCACCTACGAGACGTGGGGGGCCCTGGACGCCGACGGCTCCAACGCGGTCCTCGTGCTGCACGCCCTCACGGGCGACTCGCACGTGGCCGCGCACGCCGCAGACCCGACGCCGGGCTGGTGGGACGCGCTCGTCGGCCCCGGCCGGGCGGTGGACACGGACCGCTGGTTCGTCGTCGCCCCCGCGATGGTGGGCGGCTGTCACGGTTCCACGGGCCCGTCCTCGCCCGACCCCGACGGCGTGCCGTGGGGCTCGCGCTTCCCGTTCCTCACGCTGCGCGACGCGGTGGAGGCAGAGCGCCGCCTCGCCGACCACCTCGGGATCGACGTGTGGCAGGCCGTGATCGGCGGGTCGATGGGCGGGGCCCGCGCCCTGGAATGGGCGGTCTCCCACCCGGAGCGCGTGGCCGGCGTCGGGGTGCTCGCCTCGACGGCGCAGTCCTCGGCGGACCAGATCGCCTGGGGCCAGGCGCAGGCCGCGGCCATCCGGCTCGACCCGGCGCACCGCGAGGGCGACTACTACGGCGGACCCGGACCCGAGACGGGCCTCGGGATCGCCCGGCGCATCGCCCACACCACCTACCGCACGGCCGAGGAGCTCGAGTACCGCTTCGGCCGCGAGCCGCAGGGCGCGGAGGACCCGTTCGGGGCCGCCGTCGGGAGGCGGCAGGGACGCTACGCGGTGGAGTCCTACCTGGACCACCAGGCCGCGAAGCTGTCCGCGCGGTTCGACGCGAACTCCTACCTCGTGCTCACCGAGGCGCTCATGAGCCACGACGTCGCCCGTGGGCGGGGGAGCCTGTCCGAGGCGCTGGGGCGCTTCCGCGGGCGGGCCTTCGTGGCCGCCGTCGACTCCGACCGGCTGTACCGGCCCGAGGAGTCGGCGCTGCTCGCGGAGCTGCTGCCCGGCGAGGTGCCCGTCCACTCGATCGTCTCGCCGATCGGCCATGACGGGTTCCTCACCGAGTACGGGCAGGTCGCCGACGCCCTGAAGGAGACCCTCGCCCTCTGACCGCTCAGGAGGCCGGCTCGGCGGGCGGCGTGACCGGCAGCGACTCCGTGTGGTCCGAGCCGTGCGGCATCTCCACGCCGAACAGCGGCTCGGGCACGGGGCGCTTGGCGCTGACCCCGTCGCCGGAGGAGACGCCACGGATGCGTCGGATCACCCACGGCGCCAGGTGGGCCCGCGCCCACTTGGCGTTGGACACGCGGGCCTGACGCCACGTCCGGGGCGCGGCCGGCTTGGGCTGGAGGGGCTCCAGATCGTGCTCGACGCCGAGGGTGTCCAGCACCATCGCCGCGATGGTGTGGTGCCCGGTGGGGGAGAAGTGCAGCCGGTCCTCCGCCCACATCTCGGGCCTCGAGAGCTGCTTGAGCGACCACATGTCCGGCACGAACGCGTCGTGGCGCAGCGCCACGGTGCGCACGTTCTCGTTGTAGATCGCCACCTTCCCCCGGATGCGTCCCAGCACGGGGGTGTCACGGACGTCGGTCACGTTGAACAGGAGCACGGTGGCGCCCGTTCCCGCGAGCTTCCCGACGGCGGCGTCCAGGCGGCGGGCGACGTCGTCGGGGTCGGCGCCGCGCAGGATGTCGTTGCCGCCCGCGCAGATGCTGATGAGGTCCGGGGCCAGCTCGATGGCCGGGTCCACCTGGTCGGCGGCGATCTGGTCGATCAGCTTGCCGCGCACGGCGAGGTTCGCGTAGGCGAACGGCTCCGGCCCCTCGGCGTGGCGGGCCAGCTCCTCGGCCACGCGGTCGGCCCAGCCGCGGTGGTAGCCGAGCTGGTCCGGGTCCGGATCCCCGATGCCCTCCGTGAAGGAGTCGCCGAGGGCCACGTAGCGGCGCCAGGGGTGACCGGTGGGCTGATCGTCGACGGGCGGCACGATGGTGTTACTCACGGGTAGCAGTCTGCTCCAGGGGCCGACCCACGGTCAATCGCTAGGCTGAGCCGGTGACCGAGCCCTCCCACACCCCCTCCGCCCCGAGCCCCGAGCCCGTCGTCCGCTGGTCCCGCCCCGAGGGCGAGCGCACCGAGCACCTGCTGATCCTGCTCCACGGCTACGGCGCGAGCGAGCACGACCTCTTCGGCCTCGTGCCCCAGCTGCCGGAGCCGTTCACGGTGGCCGCCGTCCGCGCCCCGCTGACCCTCCAGCCCGGCATGCACGCGTGGTTCCCGCTCTCCCAGGACCCGGTGACGGGGGAGATCGGCTCCGACGACGCTCCGGCCGTGCGCCGCGCGACAGAGGACCTGCACGCGTGGGTGCAGACCGTGCGCGGCGACTTCCGCACCGTCTCTCTGGTCGGCTTCTCGCAGGGCATGGCGCTGGCCACCGCTCTGCTGCGCCTGGACCCGGAGGCCTACGCGTGCACGGTCGCGCTCTCCGGCTTCGTGATCGACCCGGACCTCGCCGAGCCCGGCCTCGAGGGCCTCTTCAACCGCGACGACGAGGTCGCCCGGCTCACGCCGAAGGTCTTCTGGGGCCGTGGCCAGGACGACCCGGTCATCTCCGAGGCGCGCGTCGAGTCCGCCCACGCGTGGCTCACCGCGCACACCGACCTCATGAAGATCGTCTACGCGGGCCTGCCCCACGCGATCAACCAGCAGGAGCTCGGCCACGTGCGCGAATACCTGCAGCACACGGTGCTGAAGGGCCGCTGAGGCTCAGGACTCGGCGGACTCCGCCTCGATCACCACGGCCTCGCCGTTGAACTCGACGACGTCGCCGTCGTGCAGCTGCGCGCCGCGGCGGGTCTCGACCGCGCCGTTCACGGTGACCATCCCGTCCGCGACGACGTCCCGGGCCATCGCGCCGTCCTCCACGAGGGAGGCGAGCTTGAGGGCCTGGCCGAGGCGGATCATCGTGTCACGGATCGGCAGGGGCTGAGCGTCCTCGGGGACGTCGACGGCGGTGGCGTCGGTCCCCGTGGCGCGGGACTCGTCATGGCTGTGGGCATCGGTCATGACGTCCATTGTGGCCGGTAGGCTGGTCCGCATCGACCGGCCCGGCCGTCCGAGACCGCCCGCGCCGCGCGCAGGGTGAGCGCGAGGACCCGGCGGGCCGCCGTCGTCGTGAACCCCTCCCGCCCCCGATGTGCACGGAAGTGATGCCCCCATGGCTGCCAAGTCCCCGCTCGAGAACGTCATCAGCCTGGCCAAGCGCCGCGGCTTCGTGTTCCAGGCCGGTGAGATCTACGGCGGCTCGCGCTCCGCGTGGGACTACGGGCCCCTGGGCGTGGAGCTGAAGGAGAACATCAAGGCGGAGTGGTGGAAGGCCTTCGTGCGCTCGCGCGAGGACATGGTGGGCCTGGACTCCTCCATCATCCTGCCGCGGCAGGTCTGGCAGGCCTCGGGCCACGTGGACACCTTCACGGACCCGCTCGTGGAGTGCCAGCAGTGCCACAGGCGCCACCGCCAGGACCACCTGGTCGAGGCGTTCGAGGCCAAGAAGGGCCGTGCCCCGGAAGGCATGCAGGACATCGTCTGCCCGGACTGCGGCACCAAGGGCATGTTCACCGAGCCGCAGATGTTCTCCGGCCTCATGAAGACCTTCCTCGGCCCCGTGGACAACGAGGAGGGGCTGCACTACATGCGCCCCGAGACCGCGCAGGGCATCTTCGTGAACTTCCTCAACGTGCTCGGCGCCTCGCGCAAGAAGCCGCCGTTCGGCATCGGCCAGATCGGCAAGGCGTTCCGCAACGAGATCACGCCCGGCAACTTCATCTTCCGCACGCGCGAGTTCGAGCAGATGGAGATCGAGTACTTCGTGCCGCCGGCTGACGCCCAGCGGCACTTCGACACGTGGGTCGAGGCCTGCTGGAACTGGTTCATCGACCTCGGGATCGACCCGGAGAACCTGCGCCGCTTCGACGTGCCGGCGGAGGAGCGCGCCCACTACTCGGACGGCACCATCGACCTGGAGTACAAGTTCGGCTTCGGCGGCGGGGACGGCTGGGGCGAGCTCATGGGCGTGGCCAACCGCACCGACTACGACCTCTCGAGCCACACGACGGCCTCCGGCACCAAGCTGCAGTACTTCGACCAGGCCAACGGCGAGCACTACACGCCGTACGTGATCGAGCCCTCCTTCGGGCTGACCCGCTCCATGATGGCCTTCCTCGTGGACGCCTACGCCGAGGAGGAGGCGCCGAACGCGAAGGGCGGCACGGACGTGCGCACCGTGCTCCGCCTCGACCCGCGTCTGGCCCCGGTCAAGGCCGCCGTCCTCCCGCTCTCCAAGAAGGAGGAGCTGCAGCCGGCCACGCAGGCCCTCGCCGCCGAGCTGCGCCGCGAGTGGAACATCGAGACGGACGACTCCGGTGCCATCGGCCGCCGCTACCGCCGCCAGGACGAGATCGGCACCCCGTTCTGCATCACCGTGGACTTCGACACGCTCGAGGACCAGGCCGTCACCGTCCGCGAGCGGGACACCATGGCGCAGGAGCGCGTGGCCCTCTCCCAGGTGAAGGCCTACCTCGCGGAGCGCCTGGCCAAGTGAGCGCGGAGAACGTGAACGGCGCGCCCCTGCCCGCCGGCGTCACCCTGCGCGCGTGGCGCGAGGGCGACGACCTGGCCCTGCTCGAGGTGTGGGGCGACCCCGCCAACGCGCAGCAGCACCAGGACCGCGCGATGCTCGCGGACGACGCGGACGTGCCGTGGCGCCGCTCCCTCGTGGCCGAGGCCGACGGCGTCCCGGTGGCGGCGGGCGTGGTCTACGCGTCCTCGCTGCACCCGCGGCGACTGTGGCTGTACGTGGAGACCGCCCCGTCCGAGCGGCGCCGCGGCATCGCCCGCGCGCTCCTGGCCGCGCTGCGCGGGCTCGCCGAGCAGGCCCACGCGGAGGGGCTCGTCCCCACGACCGCGCTCAAGGCGCGGTTCGCGCGCGAGGCGCTGGTCGGCGTCGCCGACCGGGCCACCGTGGAGGGCACCCGCGAGGCCACGGCCGCGCTGGCCCGCGGCACCGAGGCGTTCCTCGCCGGCCAGGGCTTCACGCCCGTGCAGCGCTCGCGCCGCGTGGGGATCGCGCCCGGGTCCATCGGGCTGCCCGCGCTGCGGGACGAGGAGCACCCGGACGGCGTCGTCCTGGAGGAGGCCGCCACGGGATCGGTCGAGCTCACGCAGGCCGTGGTGGCGTTCTACCAGGCCACGCACGCGTGGGACCCGGCCGAGATGACCGTGGGCTCCGCGCAGACCCTGCTGCTCGGCCCCGCCACGGGGGCCTCGGGCGCCGTGGTGCTGCGGGACCGGCCCCGCGCCGAGGGCGGGAGCATCCGCGCCTTCGCCGTGTCCTACACCGCCGAGCGGCAGGACGGGGCCGCCGACGTGCTCGTCGGCTGGGACCCGGAGCTGGAGGAGCAGGACGCCCTGCAGGCCGTGGCCGACCTGCTCGCCCTGCTCGTGGCGCAGCACCCCGTCCAGGTCGAGGTGGACGAGGCCATGGCCCCGCTCGAGCGGATCGTGGACGGGCTGATCGGCGGCGGGGCCGCCCGGACGCTCGTGGACACGGACGTGTTCGCCGACGACGCGGCGTGATGACCGGGGTGGCACGGTGACCGAGGCGGCGGACCGCGCCCGCGCCCTGCGCGGTGTGGTCCTCGCGGTGGCCCTGCTCAACCTGGCCTACATGGTGGTGGAGCTGGTGGTCGCCGCGCAGGTCCGCTCGGTCGCGCTCGTGGCGGACTCGGTGGACTTCTTCGAGGACTTCGCCGTCAACCTGCTGATCTTCCTGGCGCTGGGCTGGTCCCTCGCCCGGCGGGCGGCGGTGGGCAAGGTGCTCGCGGGGATCATCGTCCTCCCGGCCGTCGCCGCCCTCGTGATGGCCGTCCTGAAGGCCGGCGACCCCGAGCCGCCCGACCCCGGGCTGCTCATGCTCACGGCCGGCGGCTCGATTGCCGTCAACGTGGTGTGCACGCTCGTGCTCGTGCGGTTCCGTGCCGACGGCGGCTCCCTCACCACGGCGGCCTACCTCGCGGCCCGCAACGACGTGATCGCCGGCGTCGCGATCCTCGCCCTGGGAGCGGTGACGCTGTGGACCGGGTCCGGCTGGCCGGACATCGTGCTCGGCCTGTTCATCGTGGCGCTCAACCTGAGCGCGGCCAAGGAGGTCTGGGAGGCCGCCACGGAGGAGCAGCTCGCGGCGAAGGCGCTCGCGGGCGAGTTCGACGACGACTGACGCTCAGCCTTGGGCGCCGAGGGTCATGCCCCGGACGACGCCGAGCGCAGCGCGCCGAGCCCAGCGGCACGAGCGCGACCCGGCCCTCGGCGTCGTGGTGCAGGCCCCAGCCGTGGCGCTTGCCCAGCGGGGAGGCGCGCAGGCACGCCTGGCTCTTCGCGAAGAACGCCTCGCGCGGCGGCACGGTCCTCCGCCACATGGATGAAGGTGTCCGTGCAGGTCGTCGTGTGGGGGTGCGCGGTGCTCACCCGCGGATCCTCGCGCACCCCGCCCACGACGTCGGCATGTCGCCGCCGGCGCGCATCAACGGTCCCAGCCCAGCAGGCGCCACACCTCCGCCCAGCCCTCGAAGAGGTGGGCGTTGTACTCGGGCCCGAGCTGGTTGGGGTTGGCGAAGAGCACCCAGTCCGCGGCCTGGACGGCCGTGTCCGCGGCGAGCTGCTCCGCGACCTCCTCGGGCGTGCCCGCGTAGGTCGGGCCGGAGACGGCGCGGCCGCCGTCGAGGTGACCGGAGGACTGGCGCGAGGCGCGCTCGTGGCCGAAGTAGGCCTCGTCCGTCTCGTCCTGGATCACGAACGCGGAGCGGGTGACCGCCGTCCGGGGCGCGCCGGTGCGCCCGAGGGGGCTGACGCCGTCGTGGTGGCCGGCCGCCGCATGGGCCTCGAGGTAGCGGGCGATCTGGTCGGCCTGCTGGACGTGGAAGGGGCGGCCGTCGTCCTCGAGGAGCAGGGTGGAGGAGAGCATGTCGTACCCGGCCTCGCCTGCGCGGACGGCGGTCGCGGTCGTGCCGGCACCCCACCAGACGCGCTGCGCCAGCGTGGGGGAGTGCGGCTCGATGCGCAGGGGCCGGGAGGTGTGGGCCCAGCCGGAGGAGAGGTCCGGCGTCGCGATGCCCGCGCCCGAGATGCCCTCCATGAACCGGCGGCCGCGCTCCCAGGCGACGTCGGACCAGGTCTCGCCGGGGGCGAGGTCGTAGCCGAACCGGTGCTGGCCGTCCGCGGCGGCCTCGGGTGAGCCGCGCGAAATGCCGAGCTCGAGGCGCTCGCCGGCAAGCAGGTCCGTGGTCGCGGCGGCCTCGGCCATGGACAGGGGATTCTCGTACCGCAGGTCGATCACGCCGGTGCCGAGGTGGATGCGCTCGGTGCGGGCGGCCATCGCGGCGAGGATCGGGAAGGGCGAGGAGAACATCTGCTGCCAGTGGTGGCTGCGGATCCATGCGCCGTCGATGCCGGCGGCCTCGGCGTCCACGGCCATCTGCACGACGTCGCGCAGGGCCTGCCCGGCGTCGTGCTCGACGGGGACGCGGTCCACGGCGGGGCGGTGGATCCAGTGCCCGAAGTTGAGGAATCCGAGGTGCTTCTTGGTCATGGGTGTTTAAACCTTGAAAGACCGGCGGTTGTTCCCGGAGTGCGTTGCGGTGCGGCGTGGGTCCGCCGCGGGGGCCGTCCGGTCCCATCCCGCTCGACCGGTTCCCGCCCACCCGACCGACCCTTATTCACGAAACAGCCCCCATAGGGGTCGGTCGATTGAATATGGGTCGGTCCGCCGGTCCGGCGGCCCGGCCGTCAGGCGGTGCCGCGGCCCGGCGCCGGTCCTCGCCGGCCCTCCCGGCTCCACCCGCCCGCGTGCGGGAGAATGGACCCATGACACAGCAGTGGAGCGAGGAGTCCATGGAGCTGGCCGCGCAGCTCTTCGACCTGGCACGGAACGGGGACACGGCCACCCTCAAGGCGTACCTGGACCAGGGCCTGAAGCGGAACCTGCGCAACGGCAGCGGGGACACCTTCCTCACCCTCGCCGCGTACTACAGGCAGACGGGCACGGTGCGCATGCTGATCGAGGCCGGCCTCGACGTCGCCGCCGTCAACGACCGCGGCCAGGATGCCCTCGGCTGCGCCACCTTCCGCAAGGACGAGGACGCCGTACGGGCCCTCCTCGCCGCGGGCGCGGACCCCGACGGCGGCTCACCCTCCGCGCGCGAGGTCGCCCGGACCTTCGGGCTCGAGGAGATGCTCGCGCTGCTCGACGGCCGTGGCTGAGACGCCCGAGGGCACCCCCTCCGTCGACGAGGTGTACGCCGCCGTCCGCGCCGGGCTCCCCGAGCTCGTCGCGGACCTGACCCGCCTCCTCGGCCCCGGCTGGGACGTCGAGGCCGACCCGGGGGAGCCCAGTCACCCCCACCTGCGCCTGCACGGGTCCCTCGCCGACGACGGCCGCCGCCTCGTCGTGGTCGTCCTCCCCGTCCGGTGCCGCTCCCCGCTCTTCCACGCCACCGTCGGCGTCTCCATGCTCCCCGGCGATCTCGACCCCGCCGGGCTGGGCGCCGACGTCGAGCCGGCGTGGATCACGCGGGTACGGGCCCTGGGCGAGGCCATGGAGGCGACGGCGGCGGACCCCGTCCGCGTCTCCACGCACCCGGGCGGCGGCAGCAAGGGCGCGGCGGCCGTGAAACTCGCGCTCGCAGACCGCTTCGGCCTGCCGCGCCGGTACGCCAAGGGCTGGCCGGACGAGTTCCTCGGCGTGCGGACGAGCCCCGTCCCGGGGGAGCGGTACGGGGAGTTCGCCCGGGCGCTCGCCGCCCAGGTCCGGGTGCTGGACGCCGCCCCTTCACAGGCCTGACGCGTCCCTCGCGAGGTCTGGGAGAATGGGCGGGATATGACTGCTTCCCCTGACACCGCCGCGCGGCCCGCCTCGGACACCCGCGCCGCAGACCCGAACGCCGTCCACTACGCCAAGTCCGCCGGAGCCGGCCGCCGCATCGCGGACGACGACCAGCTGCACGAGGGCCGCCACGCGGCCCCCACCACGGATCGCCTGAGCCTGCCCGCGCTGAAGCTCGGCCCCATCACCGTGGACGTGCCCGTGGTGCTCGCGCCGATGGCCGGCATCACCAACACGGCCTTCCGCCGCCTGTGCCGCGAGTACGGCGGCGGCCTCTACGTGAACGAGATGGTGACAGCCCGCGCCCTCGTGGAGCGCAAACCCGAGTCCATGCGCATCATCAAGCACGATCCGGACGAGGTGCCCCGCTCGGTGCAGCTCTACTCGGTGGACCCCGTCACCACGGCCGCCGCCGTCCGCATGCTCGTGGAGGAGGACCGCGCCGACCACATCGACATGAACTTCGGCTGCCCCGTCCCCAAGGTCACCCGCCGCGGCGGCGGCTCCGCGCTGCCCTGGAAGTCGGAGCTCTTCGCCTCGATCGTGAAGGCCGCCGTCACGGAGGCCTCCAAGAAGGACATCCCGGTCACCGTCAAGATGCGCCGCGGCATCGACGAGGACCACCTCACCTTCCTCGACGCCGGCCGCACCGCGCGGGACCTCGGCGTCGCCGCTGTGGCGCTCCACGGCCGCACGACGCGCCAGTTCTACTCCGGCACCGCCGTGTGGGAGGACATCGCGCGCCTGCGTGAGGCGCTGCCGGACATCCCGGTGCTCGGCAACGGGGACATCTGGTCCGCCGAGGACGCGATCGCGATGGTCGAGCAGACCGGCGTCGACGGCGTCGTGATCGGGCGCGGCTGCCAGGGCCGCCCGTGGCTGTTCGGGGACCTGCAGGCCGCGTTCGAGGGACGTCAGGAGCGCTTCCAGCCCACGCTCGGGCAGGTGGCGGACACGCTGTACCGCCACGCGGAGCTGCTCGTGGACACCTTCGAGGGGGACGAGCTCAAGGCGCTGCGGGACATCCGCAAGCATGTGGCCTGGTACTTCAAGGGCTACCCCGTGGGCTCCGAGATCCGCACGGCGCTCTCCACGGTGCCCACCCTGGAGGCCATGCGCGAGATCCTCGCGCGCGTGGACCGGGAGCAGCCGTACCCGGGCCTGGACGCCGAGGGCCCGCGCGGCCGCTCCGGCGCCCCCAAGCGGCCCCACCTGCCGGACGGCTGGCTGGACTCCCGCGAGCTCAACGCGGAGCAGAAGGCCATGATCTCGGCTGCCGAGCTGGACGTCTCCGGTGGCTGAGCCCACGACGCCGGCGCGCGCCGCCGCGTACGGGCCCGCCTCGCCGTCGTCGCCCTGGACCGGGGCCGCCCACCAGCCGGTGCTGTTCGGCTCCGAGGGCCGGCCCCCGTACGCCGGCCGCGCTGTGCAGACCCCCGGCTACACGCCGTGGGACCGGGAGCGGTGGCTGCCCGAGCCGCCCAAGTCCTCCTACCGTTCGGACTTCGAGCGGGACCGTGCCCGCGTGCTGCACTCCGCGGGCCTGCGTCGGCTGGGGGCCAAGACCCAGGTGGTCGCCCCGGACGCGGACGACTTCGCCCGCACCCGCCTGACGCACTCGCTCGAGGTGGCCCAGGTGGGGCGTGAACTCGGCCGGTCGCTGGGCTGCGACCCCGACCTCGTGGACACCGCCTGCCTGTCCCACGACCTCGGCCATCCGCCCTTCGGGCACAACGGGGAGAAGGCGCTCGACGCGGTCAGCGAGGACGTTGGCGGCTTCGAGGGCAACGCCCAGACCCTGCGGCTGCTGGCCCGCCTCGAGCAGAAGAAGCTCTTCGCGGACGGCTCCTCCGCGGGCCTGAACCTCACGCGCGCCGCCCTCGACGCCGCGTGCAAGTACCCCTGGACCCGTGAGGACGCCCCGCTGCGCCCCGACGGCACGCGTTCGCGCAAGTTCGGCGTCTATGCGGACGACCTGCCCGTGTTCCGCTGGTTCCGCGCCGGTGTGCCCGGCCCCCGGAAGTCCATGGAGGCCCAGGTCATGGACCTCGCGGACGACATCTCCTACTCCGTGCACGACGTCGAGGACGGCGTGGTCAACGCCGCGTTCCAGCTCAAGTGGCTGGCCATCCCGGAGCACCGGGAGCGCGTCGTGGAGACCACCCGCCAGTGGTACCTGCCGCACACGGACCCGGCCGAGGTCGACGCGGCCCTGGCCCGCCTCGAGGCCACCGACGTGTGGGTCTCCAAGATGGACGGCTCCCGGCGGGCGCTCGCGGCGATGAAGGACATGACGAGTCAGCTGATCGGCCGGTTCTGCAGCGCCGCCTTCGACGCCACGCGCCAGGTGTTCGGCAACGAGCCGCTGACCCGCCACGGCGCCGACGTCGTGGTGCCCGAGGAGACGGAGACCGAGATCGCCGTGATGAAGGGCATCGCGGCGGCCTACGTGATGACCGCGGAGCAGCGCCAGCCGCTCTACGCGCGGCAGCGCGAGGTGCTCGCGGAGCTCGTGGCGCTGCTGGACGCCACGGGGGACCGGTACCTCGAGCCGATGTTCGCGTTCGACTGGGCGCAGGCCCCCGACGACGCAGCCCGGCGCCGCGTGCTGATCGACCAGATCGCCTCGCTCACCGATTCGACCGCCGTCGAGTGGCACCACACCCTGGTGCGCGGCGAGCCGTTCACCCGCGTCTGGGTCTGAGCGCCTGGGCTGGAACGCGCAGCCGACGGGCTGCGGCCCGGTGACGATCAGTCCAGGTGGATCTCAAGGGCCGCCTCCAGCAGCGCGGCGCCGTCGTCGGGGGACAGTGGCCCGAAGTGGCCGAAGACCTCGGCGCTGACCGCACCGAGCAGAGCCGTCCAGGCACGGGTGGCCGCGGTGACCTGAGGCGCCGTGGCCTCCACCTGAAGCTCCTCGACGGCCTGCGCCACGAACGGCGGGCTGAGCCGGGCGGCGTCGTCGTCCTCGGTGCCGGGGGTTCGGAAGGCGCCGTCGGCGGCGGCCTGCAGACCGTGCCGGGTCAACCGCAGCCCGGGGCCTGAGGTGCGTTCGGCCGGGGCGTGGTAGCCGGGAACCGGTGAGCCGTAGATCAGCGCCCACTGCGCCGGGTGGGCCAGCGCCCAGGTGCGCATGGCGTGGGCGAGCGTCCGCATCCGGGTCCGCGGCTCGGTGATTCCCGCGATGTCCTGTTCCACCGCATCGGCCAGGGAAGAGAAGGCGTCCTCCAGCAGCCGGGTGAGCAGCTCGTCGCGGCTGGCCACGTACCGGTAGACGCCGGAGGGCACCACCCCGAGTTCGCGGGCGACCTCGCGCAGGGACAGTCCGGCGGCGCCGTGCTCGGCCAGCTGCCGCCGCCCGACAGCGAGCACCAGCTCATCCATCTCGGCACGGGTGCGGCGGGGGCGGGGCATGGATCCATCATGGCATCCGCTCGCAGAGGCTCCGGCGTGGGGTGCAGAGGCGATAGAGTGAGCACCGCTCACTCACTGGTGAGCGGTGCTCACTCCCGGCTCGTGGGGTGCGCGTCTTCGCCGTCGTCCCGGGAGTCCCCATGCATGCCGCCGTCTTCGGTGCCGGTCAGATCAGCTCCGCCCTCGTCCCCCTGTTGCTCTCCGCTGGCCACTCCGTCAGCATCGTCCGCCGCCGCGCCTGGACGGACGAGGACGCCGCACGGCTGTCTCCGGCCGGTCAGCGCGGCGCGCTCACCCTGCTCACCGGCGACGTCGGCGACCCGGCTCTGCTGCGGCAGGCATTGGACGGTGCCGACGTGGTCTTCCACCTGATCCATGCCGCCTACTCCACCGAGGTGTGGCGCCGCGAGCTTCCGCCGCGGGAGCGGGCCGTCATGGACGCGGCCGCCGAGCGTGAGATCCCCGTCGTGTTCCCGGAGTCCGTCTACGCCTGGGGGCATCAGGCCGAGGACCTCCATGAGGGCCAAGCGGTCAGCCCGTGCTCTCCGCTGGGTCAGGTGCGCGCCGAGCTGCTGGCCGCGCGTCGAGAGCACCCGGCCCGGACCCTGTCCGTGGTTGCCTCCGACTTCATCGGGCCCACCGCGGCCGCCACCAGCGTGCAGGCCCTCGTCCTGGATCGCGCCGCCGCCGGCCGGCGTGCGGTGGTGTTCGGCGACCCGGACCAGCCGCACTCGCTGACACGGCTGCCGGACCTGGCCGCCGCCCTGCTGCGCTGCGCGGAGCACGCCGAGGACCTGGCCCCGTCCGGGGACGCGGTGCTGCACGCCCCGACGCCGCCGGCGCGCAGCCTGCGCGCCGGGGCCCACCAGGCGGCGACGACGGCCGGTGTGCCGCTGCGGGGGATGCTCGCCGTGCCCGGCCCCCTGCTGCGGGGCGCGGGACGGTTCTCCGCGACGGCGCGGGAGCTGCACCGGCAGCGCTACCTGTGGACGCGGCCCTGTGTGCTGCGGCCCGGCGTGCTCGGGCAGGCCCCGATCAGCTGAGCAGCGCGGGCAGGATCACCCCTGCCGGGCCGGCCAGGCGGTGGGTCACCGCGGGGGACAGCTCCGTGAGGTCCGGGTTGATCTCCACGACGGCGGCGCCGGCCCCCAGCGCGACGAACGGCAGGGACGCCGCCGGCTGCACGACGCCCGAGGTGCCGATCACGACGGCCAGATCGCACGCCTCGAGCGCGGCGAAGGTTCGGTCCCAGGGCTCGGCCGGCAGCATCTCCCCGAACCACACGATCCCCGGGCGGACCAGCCCGTCCCCGCACACAGTGCAGGCCGGCGGTGCCTCGCGGAGCATCGCCTCGAGGTCGGCCTCGGAGCCCGCCGCGCCGTCGTCGGCGGTGCCGGGGTCCACGTCCGCGGGCGCCCCGCACTCCGCGCACCGGAACGCGAACAGGGACCCGTGCAGGTGGGAGAGCACGCGGGAGCCGGCGCGCTCGTGGAGGTCGTCCACGTTCTGCGTGACGACCTCGAGCGCGGGCACCCGCTCCTGCCAGGCCGCGACGGCCGCGTGCCCCGCGTTCGGGGCGACGGCCCGGACCATGCGGGCGCGCCAGCGGTACCAGGACCACACCAGCGCGGGATCGGCGAGGAACGCCTCCTCCGTGGCGAGCGCCTCGGGGGAGAAGCGCTCCCACAGGCCGGTCTGCGCGTCGCGGAAGGTCGGCACGCCGGACTCGGCGCTCATGCCCGCGCCGGTGAGCACCACGGGGCGCTCGGCGGCGCGGATCAGGCGGCGGACGGCCTCGAGGTCGGGGGAGTCGAGCGGGGCGGAGGTCTGGTCGCTCATGAGCCCAGCCTACGAGGGGCGCGCGTCCCCGCTGCCGGTCACCCGTGCGAACGCCCGGCGCAGCGCCCCCGCCTTGAGAAGCACCTCCTCGTACTCCGCGTCGGCGTCCGAGTCGGCGACGATCGCCCCGCCCGCGCCGATCGACCAGCGGCCTGAGCCTCCGGTCGCGTCGTCGTCGGCTCCCGGGGCGAGGACCGCCGTGCGGATCACGATGCTCAGCTCGCACGCCCCGTCCGCGCTGAGCAGCCCGAGCGCCCCCGAATAGACCCCGCGCGGCGCCCCCTCCCACTGCGCCAGCAGCTCGACCGTGCGCCGCTTCGGCGCGCCCGTCATGGACCCGCCGGGGAAGAGGGAGCGGGCCACGTCCACGGCGGTCAGCCCCGGGAGGGCACGGCCCGTGACGGTGGAGACCAGCTGGTGCACGGACGCGTACGACTCGACCGCCATGAGCGAGGGCACCTGCACGGAGCCGGGCACGCACACGCGCGTGAGGTCGTTGCGCAGCAGGTCCACGATCATGAGGTTCTCGGCGCGCGTCTTGGGGTCGGAGGCGAGCGCGCGGGCCGCGGCGGCGTCCTCGGCCGGATCCGCGTGCCGGGCCGCGGTGCCCTTGATCGGCTTGGTGCTGTACCTCCCGTCCCGGCCGGAGAGGAAGCGCTCGGGGGAGGCGGAGACCACGGCCCAGCGGTCCGGGCCGGCGCCGTGCTCGATCAGCGCCGCGTACGGGGTGGGGTGGTGCGCCGCGAGGTCCCGGAACAGGACGAGCGGGTCCACGCGCACGGCCGGGTCCACGTCGAAGCGGGTGGTCAGGCACAGCTCGTAGGACTCGCCCTCGCGCAGCGCTCCGTGGCTCCGCTCGATCAGGGCGGTGTACGCAGCCCGGTCCTCGCGCCATCGCCCGGCCACCTGGGCCCCTCCGGCTGCCCCCGCCACCCCCGACGACGACGGCGCGCGCCCGCCGTCCCCGGCCGGTGCCGCGTGCGCCCGGGGGACGGTGAGGGCGTCGCGCACGCGGGCCGCCCACGCCTCGACGCCCCGCTCCGCCGCGGCCGCGTCCAGGGAGACGACGCAGCAGGTGAGCGAGCCGTCGTGATGGTCCACGACCGCGTACCGGCTGGGACGCAGCCAGAACAGCGCGGGCAGCGGCGCCGGGTCCGCCGGACCGGCTGCGGGCGGGGCGACGCCGAGGTCGGCGAGGCCAAGCTCGTAGCCGAGGAAGCCGACGTGCCCGCCGCGCAGCGGCAGGCCCTCCCCGCCGACCACGGGGCGCGGGGCCGACGCCGCGGCCAGCTCAGCCCAGGCTGCCTCGGCGTCGCGGGGGTCCGGCCGGCGGAGCACGCGCGGCCCCGGCGAGGGGACGGCCTCGGGGGAGCCGTCGGCGGCGTCCTCGCCAAGGACGTCGACGGCGTCGCCCACGATGCTCCAGCGCGCCTCGCCCGCGTCCGGCAGGGCGGAGTCGAGCCAGAACGAGGGGGCGCCGCGCACGACGGCGTGCTCGGCGACGGCGCCGGCCGCGCTCGCGGCGGTGTGCCCGAGCCCCGTGAGGGCGCCCGCGTCCAGGACCCGGGTGGCGACGTGCAGCGGCGCGGACGCGTGGGGCCGAGGCGGGGTGGGCATGGGGACCACTGTAGGAGCCCCACCCGCGTCGATCGTGACTGAACCGTGCCCTCGCCGTGATCGGCCTCATGCGTGGCGTCTGCCTAGGTGTTGTGGGTCATGAGGTTCTTGGCACGAGGGCCGGGCTGAGATGAGACGAGTGGGCCTCTCCCGCAGGATGGAAGTTCCTACACCACCCATCCGCGCAAAGAGACCCACTCATGACTCACGCTAATGCACCCCTGACTCCCACCGGCCGTCTCAGGATGGTCCAACGCCACCTGAACGACGGCATCCCCCAAGCGCACGTGGCCGCCGAGTTCCGCGTCAGCCGCCCCACGGTGGCCACCTGGGTAGCCCGCTACCGCGCCGAGGGCGAGGCCGGGCTGCTCGACCGGCCCAGCCGTCCGCGCCGTTCACCTGCCCAGCTCGACCCCGAGGTGGTGGCTCAGATCCAGACCCTGCGTCGCAGGGAGAAGTGGTCGGCCCGCCGGATCCATCACCACCTCGTCTCCGAGGGCCACCGGGTGTGTCTTCGTACCGTGGGACGGTGGCTGCACCGGGCCGGGCTCTCCCGGCTACGGGACCTGACCCCGGCCGGGGAAGACCTGCGCCAGCAGCCGGCCCAGAGGATCACCGCGCGGGGGCCGGGGCACATGGTGCACCTGGACGTGAAGAAGATCGGGAAGATCCCTGACGGGGGAGGCTGGCGTGCTCACGGACGGGACTCCGAGAACGCGCGAGCGGCCAAGCGCGGGCCTGGCCGACGGGTCGGGTACACGTACCTGCACTCGGCGATCGACGGGTTCACCCGCCTGGCCTACACCGAGGCGTTGGAGGATGAGCGGACGGTGACCACGATCGGGTTCTTCTGCCGGGCGCGGGCGTTCTTCGCCGCCCACGGCATCACCGTGGACCGGGTGGTCACGGACAACGGGAACAACTACCGGGCCGTGGACTTCACCCGGAAGGTGGTCTCGCTCGGGGGTCGGCACCACCGGATCCGGCCCTACACCCCGCGCCATAACGGGAAGGTCGAACGCTACAACCGGCTGATGGTCGATGAGGTCCTCTACGCCCGCCCGTACTCCTCAGAGACGGCCCGGCGTGAGGCCCTGGCGGTGTGGGTGAACCACTACAACTACCATCGGCCTCATACCTCCTGCGGGGACGCCCCGCCGGCCTCACTGGCCCCGGCGCGAGTCAACAACGTCATGACCTCTTACACCTAGGGTGGGGCATGGCCCTCTCGCACTCCTCGCCTCTCCGCCGGCACCGCCGCAGCCGCTTCGCGGCGCTGGCGGCCGTCGCCATGCTGGCCGGGGCCGGGTGTGCCGCGGAGCCCACTCCGTCCGAGGCGGCGCTGCCCACGGAGCGCGGCGCGGAGGTGCGCGAGCCCGACGTGCGCGAGACCGCGGAGAGCGTCCCAGGGGTCTCCGCGACTGCGCTCGAGTTCTGGCGGCCCGCGGAGTTGGTCATCGCCGAGGAGGTCGAACCCGCCGGCTCCCTCGTGGACCTGGCGGAACGGTCGGAGCTGGTGGTGTGCGGGACCGTCGCCGCGGTCCGCGAACGCGCCGGTGGCTTCGAGGGTGCCACGACACTGATGGTGGACGTGGGACAGGTCCTCAAGGGCTCGGCCGCGGGCCAGGTGCGCGTGGACGTCCACGTGCGGGTGGGGCAGACGATGGCGGGGGACGCCCTCGCGGCCCCGGACGAGGACTACCTCTGGTTCCTCACTCCGGGCGACGGCGAGGGCGTCTGGTACGCCACCACCGTGACGGGCGTCCTGGGCCCGGGCACGGACGGACCCGTCACCGCCGTGCTCCAGCCGCAGGACACCACGATGGTGGTGCCGGCCGACGTCGCCTCCCTGGACGCCGCCGCCCAGCGCGCCGGCCTGGCGGACGCCTGAGGCCGACGCGGCTCCTGCACCGCCAGCGCGGCCTCGGCTCTCGTCCCCACCCGTGCGTCCGCCCGGGGCTGAGCGCGTCGCCGCCTCCCTAGAATGGTCCGCATGGCCGGACTGATCGTGCGCAAGGACATCGACCTCGTCCGCGAGCGCGCCGATCTGAAGGCCGTCGTGGAGGAGTTCGTCACGCTGCGCTCGGCAGGCGTCGGCTCTTACAAGGGCCTGTGCCCGTTCCACGACGAGCGGACCCCGTCCTTCCACGTGCGCCCCGGCGTCGGGACCTACCACTGCTTCGGGTGCGGCGAGCACGGGGACGTCATCGCGTTCCTCATGGCGCAGGAGCACACCACGTTCACCGAGACGGTCGAGCGCCTGGCCGCGCGGGTGGGCGTCGAACTGCACTACGAGGACGGCGCCGGTCCTGACCGCGCCGAGGTGGGCAGACGCCAGCGCCTGCTCGAGGCCAACAAGATCGCGGACGAGTTCTACCGGCGCGCCCTCGGCTCGAAGGAGGCCCAGACCGCGCGGGACTTCCTCACCGGCCGCGGCTTCACCCAGGAGCACGCCGAGCGCTTCGCTAACGGCTACGCGCCCCAGGGCTGGTCCACGCTCCTGGACCACCTGCGCCAGCGCGGCTTCCGCGACGACGAGCTGCGGGCCACTGGCCTGTTCTCGGAGGGCCAGCGCGGCCTCTATGACCGCTTCCGTGGCCGCCTGCTGTGGCCTATCCGGGACATGACGGGCGCGACCATCGGCTTCGGCGCGCGCAAGCTCTACGAGGACGACCAGGGCCCCAAGTACCTCAACACCCCGGAGACGCAGCTCTACAAGAAGTCGCAGGTGCTCTACGGCATCGACCTGGCGAAGCGGGCCATCGCGAAGGAGCGCCAGCTCGTGCTCGTGGAGGGCTACACGGACGTCATGGCCGCGCACCTGGCGGGCGTCGGGACGGCCGTGGCCACGTGCGGCACCGCGTTCGGCGCGGACCACATCAAGGTGGCGCGCCGGCTGATCTCGGACGATGGCACGGGCGGCGAGGTGATCTTCACCTTCGACGGCGACGAAGCCGGGCAGAAGGCCGCGCTCAAGGCGTTCGACGAGGACCACCGCTTCCTCGCCAAGACCTTCGTGGCGGTGGAGCCGAGCGGCATGGACCCCTGCGACCTGCGTCAGCAGAAGGGCGACGAGGCCGTGCGCGCGCTCATCGCCTCCCGCCGCCCGCTCTTCGAGTTCGCCATCCGCGCCGGTCTGAAGGACTACGATCTGGACACCGTGGAGGGCCGCGCCGGCGCCCTGCGCCATGCCGCGCCCATCGTGGCCGGCATCAGGGACTCCGTGCTGCGCCCCGGGTATGAGCGCGAGCTCGCGGGCTGGCTCGGGCTCGATCCGAACGCGGTGCACCGGGCCGTCGCCGCCGCGGCGCGCTCCACCCCACGCTCCGAGCGCGGCGAACGGGGAGAGCAGGCGACGCCCGCCGCCTCGATGTCGGCGAACCCCACCTCGGCCACCCCCACGTCGGGGGATCCGGCGTCGGGCGAGGCCCCGCAGGTCCCCGTGGAGTCGCTGGTCGTGCGCGTGGACCCGCGCGATCCGGTGGCCCGGCGCGAGCGCGAGTCGCTCGAGGTGGTGCTGCAGCACCCCACACTGCTCTCCGCCGAGCAGTGGACGGCGCTGTACGAGGCGCGCTTCACCGTGCCGCAGTTCGCGGCCGTGCACCGGGGCGTCATGGCGGCGGGCTCCTCCGGCGCCACGCCCGCGCGCTGGGTGGACGCCGTGCGGGACGCGGTCCCCGAGGAGGTGGGCGGCGTCGTCTCCGAGCTGGCGGTCCGGGACCTGCCCGCCCGCACCGAGGCGGACGTGGACCGCTACTGCCGGGACATCATGAACCGCCTCTTCGCCCTCCAGATCGTGCACCGCAAGGAGGAGCTGCTGGGTCAGCTGCAGCGTCTGGGCCCGCAGGGCGATCCGGCCGAGTTCATGCGCCTCAACAGCGAGCTCATGGAACTCGAGGCCCGGCGACGGGCCCTGCGCGCCGACGACTGAGGGGCCACGGGCAGCGCGGATCGGTGGCGTACCAATCAGTGGCGCGCCGTTCAGTCGATCTCGACGACCTCGTTGCTCTCGGCGTCGATCACATCGAAGGCGGCGTCGTGCCCGGCGGCCTCAGACGAGGAGGCGGCGACGGCGCTCGGGTAGCGCAGACCCATCGGGTCTGGTAGTGTTTCCTCCGTTGCTCGGGCGGCTGGATCGCCCGAGACGCATTCCTCCGTAGCTCAATTGGCAGAGCATTCGACTGTTAATCGAAGGGTTGTTGGTTCGAGTCCAACCGGAGGAGCCCACTCGAAGCCCCTGCACCGACCAGTTCGGTGTGGGGGCTTCGTCGTGCCTGGAGGATGTTCCGGCCCAGCAAGTCGCCAAGCGTAAGCTCCAGCAGTTCTGCCACTTGTGCCAGCTCGGTGATAGAGAAGGCCATCACTCCACGAAGCCGCCGCGAAAGTGCGCTGGGGGTGATGTCTAGCGCCTCGGCCAGTTGCCGCTGAGACATGCCCCTGCGCGTCAACCACACGCGGACCTCCGTACCTACGTCCGCTGCTGTGAAGGCAGGTTCTGGGTGTCGTTTCATGTCTTCAACATAACGGAGACGGACCCAAAATGTCCATGAGGAACATGACGTGTCGCTGAGCGACACGGCGTGAATTGACAGGTCATGCCGCTGAGCGGCACGCTGTGCTTATGAGTATCGCAAAGGCGCTAAGCCTCAACATTCGAGAACGACTGGTTCGGTTAGAGATGACGCAGGGTCAGCTTGCTGCCGCAGTAGGAATGACGCCCACAGCGCTGTCGGCGCGGATGCGAGGGCAACGAGAGTTCCGCTTGTCTGAGATGGCTGCAATCGCAGAGGCCCTGGAGGTGGAGCTTCCCTATCTGGTTGCCAACGCGCCGGAGATGGAGGTGGCCCGATGAGCGAGGAGATCATCCAGAGCGCGGAGTTGCGAGGCGCTGTGTTGACACAGGCGGCAGCTCGGGATCTGACAGATCAGATCAGGACCGGCATGGAGTCGATTTACCACCTCATTCGCACGGCATACAGCGGTCGGGCGTGGAGTGCACTGGGATACGGGAGCTGGGACGAGTACGTCACCAGGGAGTTTGGCAACCTGCACCTACGCCCGCCGCTGGAGGACCGGCAGGACGTCGTGCTGTCGCTCCGTGAGGTCGGCATGAGCACGCGAGCCATCGCCGCCGCAACGCACTTGTCGCCCCGGACTGTCCGCCGCGAACTGGACGAAGCAGGTGGGGCATTTGCCCCACCTGCTGGACGCCATGACGTCGTGGGCACGGACGGCAAGACGTACCAAGCCCAGCAGGAGCGGGCTGTGCCCCCTGTGGTGCAGAACGAGGCGGCCGCGGTCATCGAGGTCGAGGAAGCGGTGACGGTGCTTGACGGTCAGTCCTCGCTGGATGACGTGCTGGACATGCCGGCTGCCGACTTCGGGATCGAGCCGCTGGACTTGAAGGCCCGCCAGGCAGATGACCGGGACCGTGCCCGCCGGACGCTGGCCGCGTTCAACGGGGGCGGCGCCGCGGCGGTGCCGATGCTCCTGAAGGCTGCGCCGGCGGTGGCATCCCTGGTGTCCCCGCTGACGGGCAAGGCCTCCGTGGCAGATGAGGACCTGCATGGGGTCGTGTGGGACTCAGCGCGATGCGTGCGGACGCTGGCGCACGTCCTCCGGTCGGTCGGCCACCACGAGGGGCAGTCCATGCCGGAGATCCGCTCGACGTTGCAAGACGCAGTGAACGACCTGGAACAGGTGCTGAACAAGATCGAGGAGGTCGCGTGATGAGCGCAGAACAGAGCACATGGCTACACGAAGTCGTGGAAGACACTGGACATGGCGAAGCCCCGACCACCGGGCAGGAAATCGGGGCTGTCGCTAATACACCGGTTGAGACGATGCACCTAGCACGAAGCTCGGAACGTGGCCAGAATAGCACCACGATCCTGGAGGAGTCAGCACCGGCACTGGGTCTGCCTCGGCGGGTGAATCCCAACGACGGTCGGTTCATCCGGGCTGTGGTCATCGGGACCTCCATCGCGGGCCTGGTGGCGTTCTCCATCTCGTTCGCGGCGCTGTACGAGGTGGCGGCGTGGTTGGGGTTGCCGCCGTTCATGCACTGGGCGGTCCCGGTGTTCATCGACTTGGCGATCCTGACCTACGCGGGCTCTGTGCTGGTGCACGAGTCACGGGGTGAGCCGGCGCGGGCGTCATGGTGGGCGCTGGGCGCGTTCACGGGCCTGTCGGTGGTGGCGAACGGGGCGCACGCCTGGTCGGCGGAGAACGCGACAGTGTGGCAGTCGGTGGTCGGTGTGCTGATCGCGGCCATGGTGCCGGTGGCGGTGTTCGTGGCCACGGATCAGTTGGCTCGTGTGGCCGTGGAGAACCCGGCCTCTCGGCGGGCTGAGCGTGCCGCGGAGATGGACGAGGAAGCCGAGGTCCTGCGCGCGCAGGCCGAGCTCGCCGCGCGTCGGGAGGAGCTGGAGGCCGAGCGTGAGGCACGCCGCGTGGAGCGGGCGCGTGAGCGGCGCCAGGCCGAGTTCGAGGCAGAGCTGGAACACGCCCGACACCGCCGTGAGCTCGAGGCGGTGGCGCGGGAGGCCGAACAGGTCCAGGAGCCGGTGCAGGAGGACGAGGGCACGCCGTCGTCGCCGGTGGTGTCCGTCCGGGCGCTGGAGCCGGTGAAGGCTGTGGAGGATGAGCCGGCGGCGCCGGTAAAGGCTCCGTCGGGCGCTGAGGTCACGGCGTGGATCGTGGCGGGGTGCGAGGCGGGGGAGTGCCCGTCGGCGGTGGAGGTCGCGGAGTGGGCTGGGTGCTCGGAGCGGACGGGGCGGCGGCGGCTGGCTGATGTGCGTGCAGACCGTCCTGAGCTGTTCACGGATGAGGAGGAGCAGGTATGAGCTGGCAGGCAACGAATTTGGCCCGGCAGGCCGCTGCTGCCGGTGTGCTGCGGACGGGGGAGGCATACCTCCTGCTTCTGCTGGCTGACCATGTGCACCCCGACACCTGGGAGTGCTGGCCCAGCCAGGAGCGGCTTGCCTTGGAGACGGGGCAGGGGATGAGAACTGTTGAGCGTCAGATCGCGCGCCTGCGCGAGCTGGACCTGATCCGCACGGAGAGCCGCTACGGCGCTGGGCGGGGCCGTGTGGGGCTGAAGTATCTGCTGAACCCGGACGCGCTGATCCCGTTAGCAGCGCTCGGAGAGGAGCGGATCGAGGTGCTGAAGGAGAGCTGGAGGAGTCCGCGATCCAACGGGACCCGGCAGGGCGAGAACCGCGAGAACACGCGACCCGCCAATTTGGCGGGTGAAACCGAGAACCGCGAGAACACGCGACCCGCCAATTTGGCGGGTGAAACCGAGAACCGCGAGAACACGCGACCCGCCAATTTGGCGGGTGAAACCGTGAACCGCGAGAACACGCGACCCGCCAATTTGGCGGGTGAAACGACTCACCCGCCACTGACGACGGACTCACCCGCCAATCACGACTTGGTGCATATAAAGGATCGCGCGCGGACTAATCACCAAGAGAATCATCAGTCAGTCCGTCAGTCTGTCGACGTGCACGAGCGCGAGGACGAGGCTACGACGACGGATGAGCCGGTGGTGCATCGGGGTGTGGACCTGAGCTCGCTTCGCTCGCTGGTCCCGTCAATCCAGGCTTGGGAGCTCCCGGATGCACAGGTGCGCCGGATCGTGGATGTCGTGCTGGCTCGAGCCTCGGGCGCTGTGCAGTCCCCGACGCGGTACGTGGCTCGGGCTATGGCTTCGGAGCTGGGGCCGTTGGTCCAGCTCACCAGTGAGCGCCCGCCGCTGGCGGTGGTGCCGACCATGGCGTCACCAGCCTCACCGGGGCTGGCTGTGGGCGCGGTGCGGGAGATGGTCTCGGGGGAGCCGTGTGAGAGCCCGGATGTGCACGTGGCCAACTACGGCGAGTCCGTGCTGCGGGACTGCCCGCATTGCCGGATTGAGCGGCGTGCGATGCCCCGGGTCGAGGCTCAGGCCGGGGCGGGGAGGTGAGCGGCGATGACTGACGCCGTGGGCGCCGTGGAGGCCACCGAGCTGACGGGTGAGGGCCTGTTCGAGGCTGTGCAGGAGGCCCGGGGTGCTGCGCTGGTGGTGCTGGGGCCGGCGGGGGAGCGTGACGCGCTGGATGACGTGCTCCAGGCCGCGTGGGAGTCCGCGTGGTCGGGCCGGCATGGGTTCGATGTGGAGCGGGGCTCGTTGCGGACGTGGGTGTCGGTGATCGTGCGCCGTCGGGCGGTGGATCACCTGCGTCGGGTCCAGAGGGCCTGGGAGGGGCAGGACGTGGTGGAGGCCGCGGCGATGGGCCGGGAGCAGTCCGTGGCGTCGGCTGTGGCGTGGGATCACGCAGACCAGGTGCTGGATGCACTGACGGCGCGGCAGGAGCTCGCCTCGGTGATGTGCGTGCTGGAGCGGGTCATGGACTCGCCGCAGGTCACTGCGCGGGCGCTGGCGGTGACGCTGGTCTTCGACGACGACGTGGCCGAGGCGGCGGCGGCGATGGGCGTGAGCGCGGATGTGCTGCGTCAGGCCCGCCGGGAGCTGGTGCGGTGTGCGCGGGTGGTCCGTGCCGCGCAGGAGGTGGCCCGTTCGGGGGTGGAAGTGACGATGCGGGTGCTGATCGGGTGTCTGCCGGCTGACGGGGACGCGGGGGACTGGTCGCGTGGAGTCGCACTGGCGTGTGCGCAGGCGGGGGGCCGGATGGAGCACGTGCAGGTCGAGCACGTCATGCGCGCTACGGGGCACTCGCATTCGACCGCGAGGCAGTACTTGGCGGAGGTGCGTTACCTGCTTCGGGTGGCGGCCACGGTGATTCAGGACGAAAGGGCAGCGGCATGAGCAAGCACACGAACAATCAGGTGGCGGGCGAGAGGGCAGGCGTCGTGGACGAGGAGGACCGGGAGGTCGTCTACGTCGAGGTGCCCCGTCGCCGGGACCCGCTGGGTCAGCGGGTGCGCCGGTGGAGTCAGGCGTGGACGGAGGCCTCGGTGGACGCGGAGCTGCCTGCCCGGTGGCGGGCGCGTCTGCCCGAGGAGTGGGACGGGCCAGCAGGGCGGGCGGGGATGGCTGTGGTCGCGTTGCTCGTCCTGGCGCTGTGGGTGGCGGTGGTGCTCTGGCTGATGGGCTGAGCGGCGGTGTCACACATCCGTGAGGGAGTAGCACGAATCCAGTTACGAGAGCGTCGGCACTAGATGCAGACCATGAGCAAGGAGAGCAACATGTTGGATGGGATCAATCCGGACGGCCTTGAGGGCTGGAACACGATCGCGGGCTTCCTGCTCGGGTCGGCCGTGGTGCTGCTGATGGTGGCGGTGGCTGCGGGTGTGGCGATGGCGGTGTGGGGTCGGGCGATGATGTCGCACCATGCCGCGCGGAAGGGCTGGGCGGTCGTTGCGATGGCCGGACTCGGGGCGGTGATCATCGGCTCCGTGGGTGGCGGGATCACCTGGGGCAAGGGTCTGGGGACGGCAGAGCTCATGCCGGTCGGTGCGCGCCCAGGGTCTGTGACGGTGGAGAAGCAGGCACCGAAGCAGACCTGCAACCGGCAGGCCGTGCGGGACTTCGTCAAGGAGAGCCCTGTCCCTGATCGCGCGGAGAAGGAGCGGGTGGTCTCCACCGTGCTGGGTGGGCAGAAGGAGCTGGACGGCTACACGTGGGGCCAGGATCCCGGTGACATGGACACCTCGCGCCAGGTCATCACGGGGATCAAGTGGTACGCGCAGGCCTCCGCGAATGGCAGCAGTGAGCCTGACTGCTCGGCCAACAACATGACCACGCCCGAGTGCTCCCCGGTGGAGGTGCATGTGGCGCGTCAGTCGATGACGAACGGTGCGCAGACGGGCCGGACGGTGACGCTAACGAAGGGCGAGAACTGCAAGTCTTCCTAGAGCCTGTCCTGTAACTTCATCGGAGCCAGAGCACGATGGCCGCGAGAGTGAGTTCCGCAACGTAGTACGCGGCCCGTTTCGCATACCGGGTCGCCAGATCCCGGAACTGCTTCAACCGGGCGAAAGCCCGTTCCACGACGTTGCGCCGGGCGTACTCCTCCCGATCAAAGGCCGGGGGGCGCCCACCCCTGGCCCCTTTGGCCCGTCGCCGGGCGGCTTGATCAGACTTCTCAGGGCTGGTGAACCTCACCCCGCGGCGCCGCATCGCTTGCCGAGTCGAGGGATGCGAGTAGGCCTTGTCCGCGATCACCGACTCAGGCCTGCACCGTGGCCGGCCCACCCCCTGGCGGCGCACCCGGATCTTCTCCAGCAACGGCAGCAACTGAGGGTTGTCACCAGCCTGTCCCGGGGTGAGGACCACACTCATCGGTAACCCGCGCCCGTCCACGGCCAAGTGGATCTTGCTGCTCAGCCCTCCCCGGGAGCGTCCGAGGTGCTCTCCGGCCACAGCGATGGCCTCGACCGGGTCAGAGCAGCCCCTCTTTTCCGGGCACCAGCAGCATGCTGATGAGCCCGGACCACGGTGGAGTCAATCGAGAGGACCCATTCGATCTCGCCCACCGCGTCGTCCTTGACCACGGCTTCCTCGAGGATCTTCTGCCAGGTCCCATCCATCGTCCAGCGCCGCAGGCGTTCGTGTGCGGTCTTCCACGGCCCGTAGCGTTCGGGCACGTCCCGCCACGGGGCCCCGGTGCGCAGCTTCCACAGGATCGCGTTGATCACCTGCCGGTGATCCCGCCACCGCCGCCCCGACCTGTTCACCGGCAGCAACGGTTCGATCCGTTCCCAGGCCTTGTCTGTGAGCTCTCCACGACCAACCATCGGCTCAGTGAACACCACCGTGCGCGAAGCCGGCCACGCCACGCCGACCACTTACAGGACAGGCTCTAGGCGGCGGCCGGCATAGCGGCCGCCGCCGTCGGAGATGTCGCCGAGCCCCTTCACATCCACGCGCACCCAGAACCCGGGGTGCGCGTACTCACCCCAGCGGACTGACTCGCCCGTGGCGAACCCTCCCGGTGGTGTCGATGTGCATCACGCCCCGTCCGCCACGCCAACGGTCGTCCGCGGCATTCTCAGTTGACCCAGGGTTGCGAGGAGGACTGCCGTGACTAAGGGCACCAGTCCAGCGCTGATGAACAGCGTGTGGGTGTCGATGTGCCGGCTGAGCAGCCCGGTGAGGGCAATGGACAGCGGCATGAAAGCGATGGAAATGAAGAAGTCGAGGCTGGCGACCCGGCCAAGCATCTCAAGCGGGACATGCTCCTGGAGGACTGTGCCCCAGATGACCATTCCGATCCCGATCAGCGCGCCGTAGATCGCGAGCCCCACACCGATGGCCCACGGGTTGCTGGTCAGTGCAGGGATGGTCAAAGGCAGGCAACCGAGCGCCCAGGCGCCGATCATGGCGGGGAGGAAGCGTTCCGGTGTGCACCACGACCCCGCCAGCAGGGACCCCACCAGTCCACCGACGCCGAGAGCCGCGAGGACGGCCCCGTACAGGGCTGGCCCGTTCTCGTGTGAAGAGCGCATGAGGGCGGGCAGGAGCACTTCAAGCGGTCCGGTCACGACCAGCCCCATGACGGCCGCGAACAGGACACTGGTGCGGACCCAGCGTGTGCGGGCGGCGTAGCCGAACCCGTCGAGCAGGTCGCCGATCGGCGAGGCAGCCGACGCGTCAGCCTCACTCTCGGCGGGCGTAGGGGCAGGCAATTGCAGAGCGGCGAGCAATGCGACAGCGAGTGCCGCTGCGATGAGATACCCGCCAGCGGCGGGCATGCTGACGCCGATGACTGCTCCGACGGCGGCGGGCGCGAGCGCCTGGCCGACTAGGGGGCGGGTGGCACCCTCGAGGCCGTTGACAGCCATCAGGTCATCGCTTTCCACCAGGACTGGCACGAGGGCGGTGTACGCGGGGAAGAAGAACGCGGTGGAAACGCCGATGAAGAACGCGGAAGCCGCGAGCATCCAGAAGGCGACCATGCCGAAGACGGCGACTGTGGAGGTTGCCGTCGCGATGGCCAGGTTCAGAGAGAGCACGCCCACGATGACGGACTTGTTGGGGATCCGGTCAGCAAGGACACCGGCCGGCAGGGACCCGGCGAGAAGGCCGATGCCGCTCCAGACCACGACTCCCGAGAGCGTGGCGGGCGTGGCACCCAAGTCGAGGGTCTGCATGGCCAAGTAGAGGGCCCAGGCGCCCTGGGCGAAGATGGTCAACACCATCGCGGCGAACAGCCAGCGGTAGGTGGGAATGGTCAAGGGGCGCAGCGGATTCACGGCATGTCCTTCGGGTCGAGATCAAGGTGGGGCCAATCGGCCAAGTCGTCGAGCATCTGCCGGTCATGCGTGGCGACGATCACCGCGCAAGGGGTCTGCAGAAGCTCTGTGGTGATGTCATCGACGAGGCTCGACGACAGATGGTTGGTGGGCTCGTCCAGGAGCAGCAGGTCCGGGTCCTGCGCGAGGCACAGGGCCAGGTGGAGACGGCGTTGCTGTCCTTGCGACAGGCGCCCCACGGGGGTGCTGGTCGCGGAGGTCTCGAGCAGTCCCAGTGAGCCGAGAGAGGGTGCCTGAGATCGGCAGCCCAGCTTCGCCAGGTACGTCTCGTAGGCCACGTGGGCAGGGCTGGTCCGGTCCCAGTCGGGGACCTCCTGGGACAACAGGGCGATGCGTGCGCTGGGGTTCACCTGCACGTACCCGGTGGTGGGGACTAACCGCTGTCCGAGAACCGCCAGCAAGGTGGACTTGCCCGCGCCGTTCGGCCCGGTGACGACCAGCCGGTCTCCCCCGTTGACTCCGATCGAGACAGGTGTGTCCAACCGGCGCTCCACGGTGAGCATGGAGGCGTTCACGATGCTCATTCCGCGTCGTGCCGAGGACTTCGGCCACGCCAAGCGCAAAGGGGGTTCCGGCACGTCGATCTCGTGCCGCTCCAGGTCTTCGACACGTCGCTTGAAGGCCTGTACCACCCCCGCGGCGCGGGTGGCGCGTTGGTGCTTGCCGGTGCCCTTGTCAGGTCGCCATCCGCCCTGGGACAGGCGGGAGCGCGCCTCGGCTGCAGCACGTGTCAGCTGCGCATGCCGGGCGACCTGGGCGGCATGGTCCTGCTCCCACGAGACTCGTTCCCGTTGCCGGCCTTCGACCCATCCCTGGTACCCGCCCGCATAGGTCCGAGGCCGGCCGTCACGGGTCGGATCGAGATCCAGGAAGGTGGTCGCCACGTCGCGCAGCAGAGCGCGATCGTGGCTGACCAGGGCCAGACCGCCGGCGTGGTCCCGCAAACGTTCGGTCAGGAAGGACAGCCCTGCGGCGTCCAGGTGGTTGGTGGGCTCGTCCAACAGGAGCAGGTCAGGGGTCGAACCGAGGGCGACGGCCAGCCGGACCCGGTACCGCTGGCCGACCGACAAGGTCGACAGGACGCGATCGCGGTCGCTGCAGGCGTTCAGGCCTTCCAGAGTGATGTCCACACGTCGTTCGGCATCCCACGCGTCCAGCAACGTGGCCCTCTCGAGCGCAGCCGAGTAGGCATCGGCTGCGTCGTCCCCTTCGGCGAGGGCAGCGCTCGTCGCGTCCAGTGCCTCGAGGGCAGACCTGGAGGGGCCAGTCGCCTCGGCGATGAGGTCGCCCACCGTGCAGTCGCCTTCGGTGGCCATGTCCTGTTTGACCAGGACGAGGGAACCCGCCTGGGTCACGACGCCTGAGTCAGGTTGCAGGATTCCGGCCAGCAGATGGAGCAAGGTGGTCTTGCCCCGGCCGTTGTCGCCGACGATCGCCAGACGCGACCCGACAGAGACCGTGACGTCCACCCCGTTCAGGACATGCCTGTCCCCCAGGGTGATGTGAATGGATTCAGCGCGGATGTGTGCGGCGTGCCCCTGGGGCGTCCCGTTCCACACACACGACCGCAAGGATCGTGAAGTTGGCATTGCGTACTCTCAGCTCGTCATGGAGCCGGGCACCACAAAGTGACCGCCCGGCAGATGGCCAGGACGGCAGACGAGAGATCAGAAGGGGTCCCGCCGCCGTCAGCGGGCGGAACGCAGCTTCATCGAGGCGATGCCTGAGTACATGGGGCTGAGGATACCTAACCGGGTGAGTCTTGGGCGAACCAATTAACCTCCCCGATCATTCCAGCTTAAGTCGGGATCCTCGAGGCCCCCTTTCCTGCCGCTGGCGGGGGAGGGGGCCTTTCCGTGTCCGGGGTGCATGGTTCCCGGGGTGGTGGTGAGCCTGTCCCTGCCCTCGGCCTCCCGTGCTGGTTGGTTCCCATGGTGAGCACCTCCCCGGCCACCTCAATCAGGTGCGTGTTCGCGCTCGCCCAGCCGAGGTCCCGGCCGTCTCCGGTAGGTGCCCACGGTCTTTCCGAGGCAACCGGAGCGCAGCGGAGGGCGGCAGCCGTTCTTCGGCTCTTTCTTGGGTACTGAGTGAGGCTGGGTGAGGAGGTGCGTGTGTCAGGGGTGTGTGACACACGCAGGAGGCCAAGGGGCGCGAATCATCCTCAGCGAGCGGAGGTCTCGCCGGTCACCGGGGGCTAACCGGGGGTCTACTACCGCGTTCCAGGAGGAACACATCATGAGCACTTCCATTCTGAGCCTGGCCCAGAGCACGGTCATCGGCATGCCGGCGATCGCGCCGTCCTACGACGCGCCGTGGATGCCGACGCTGGAGAACATCACCGGCATGGCCATCGGCACGGCCCTGGTGGCCATCGTGGCCGCCGTTGCCATCGGCGGCATGCTCTGGCTGTTCGGCAAGCTCTCCTCGTCCGGCCGTGCCCAGGAGGTCGGCATCTCGATCTTCCTGTGGGGTGTGGTCGGTGGCGCCCTGATCGCGGGTGCTTCCGCTCTGGTGCGCTGGGGTACGGGCCTGCCGCTGTTCGCCTGATTCGATCCGGTCTAGCAACTCACTCACGGAGGAGGTGTCCCAATGGGATGGGAAGACGATTTTCATGATTTCCTGCGCGGCTCGATCGAGGGCCTGGCGAAGTCGGCGTGGCGCCTCATTCAGGACGCCTTCTCCGTGGGGGCGCTCACCCCGGAGTGGTGGACCACGGTGGTCGGTGGCACGGTCACCACCACCGTGGCCGGGGGGAGCTCGGCCACGATCAATCACCCCGGGATGCTGAACGTCGTGGTCATGGCGATGCTGCCGCTGCTGGGGGTGTTCGTGGCGGTGCAGGTGATCCGCTCGGCGTTGCGCGGCTCGACGGCGGGCATGGTTCGCGCCCTGGTGGTGGCCGTTTTCAGCGTTCCGGCGGTCTACGTGGTCGTGGGTCTGGTGTGGCTGGCGTTGGGGGCTACCCAGCAGATGACGATGTGGATTCTGCGGGTCGGGGCGGAGGGGGAGGCGGAGGACACGGCAGTGGCCGGCGTGCTCTCCCTGTTCGGGCTGTCCTGGGATGGGCAGAACGACAAGGTCTTGCTGGATGAGAACTACGCGCAGTGGGAGATGGCGTCCGACCAGGGCGAGAACGGCATGATCTTGGTGTCCTGGATCGTGGCGTTGGTGATCTTCCTGTCCTGCTTGGTGCTGATGGCGATGATGATCTTCCGCCTGGTGGTGATCCTCGTGCTGGCTACGTTCGCCCCGCCGGTGATCTTCGCGTTGGCTCTGGAGCCGGCGAAGGCCGTGTTCTCGAAGTGGTTGGCCATGCTGATGGGGTTGCTGATGGCGGCCCCGATGGCGGCGGTGATCGTGCGGATGGGCATGATCGCGGCCTCCATGTCCACGGACTGGGTGCAGACCGTGGCCGGTGTCGTGTTGGTGCTGCTGGCTTCGGCGATGCCGCTGACGATGCTCTCGATGATGTCGTTCCTGACGGGGGGTGCCTCCGATGGTGTGGAGCGCGCTGGTGTCGGTGCGGCCCAGGGTGCTGGCCGGGCTGCGTCCCGGTCGATGAGGGGTGCGCAGGCGCGTGCCTCACAGATGAGACAGCGTGCGGCGTCCGCCGTCATGCGGAAGGGAGTTTGAGATGGCGGTCATGGAGTCGATCCAGCAGGAGACCTCGGAGTTCGACGGGGTGCATTTCGCGCAGGAGCGCCACCCTGGTGTAGTCCTCGGGCTGACCTGGGAGCAGCTGGCCGTGGTCGCGCTCGGCGCGGTGTTCGCCCTCGGCGGGATCGTGTTGCAGGGACGGATGCTGATCATCGGGATCGTCATGCTTCTGGTGTGCGCGGCGGTCGGTGTGATCCGGCTCCAGGGCCGGTCGATCCCGGAATGGACGCTGCTGTTCGTCCGTCAGCTGGTGCGCCAGGCCAGCGGTCAGCTGACGTACCGGCAGGGCGTGGAGCCGGGACATCAGCTTCAGCTCGTGGATGGGGAGCCGCAGGCTGTGGTCCTGGAGGCCGGGCAGGCGGCGGTCCGTGATGCCAAGGGGCGGATCAAACCGGGTGCGCCGGCACGGCTGCGTCTGCCCGGTGGAGCCGACGAGCTGCGCCTGTACGGGCTTCCTGGTGGGGCCGGGTTCGTGTGGGATCCGCGCACGAAGGAAGCTTCGGTCTGCGCGAAGGTGCTGACCACGCGTGGCTTCGAGCTGGAGTCGTTCGACTCGCAGGAGGAGCGGTCCCTGTCCTGGGGTGGAGCGCTGGCGGCCATGGGCCGGCTGCCGGGTGTGGTGCGCGTGCAGGCGGCGGACCAGACCACGCTGATCTCCGGCTCCAACGTGCTGGGCTACTACGACTCCAAGCAGGAGGGGGCGGGCATCGAGTCCAAGACGGTGGACCCGTTCCTGGACGCGGCGTTCCGTGAGCTGATGGCGGAGGCGCAGGCCATGCCGGTGCATGAGCAGTGGCTGACCATCGTGCTCTCCCCGGCCCGGATCGGGTCTCAGCTGAAGTCGCTGGGCGGCGGCGTGCCGGCCCTGATGGACCACGCGCTGAAGGTCATGTCCACGGTGGAGGGTCTGCTTCCGCGTTCGGGGACGCGGGTGGCGGCGTGGCATTCCCCGCGGTCGCTGGCGGGGCTGTCTCGGGCGGCGTTCGATCCGGATGCGGCCCTGATGGTGTCCTCTACGGACCCCTCGGGTGCGGTGCAGGGTGCGTCCCCGAACGGGGGTGGGGGGCCGATGGCGGTGGAGGTCCATGCCGGGCACATGCGCACGGATGGGCACATGCACCGGACGTACAAGGTCTCGGAGCTGCCCCAGCAGCTGGCGCGGCTGGGGTTCCTGGATGAGTTGATCTTCGCGGGCGACTTCCGGCACACCGTGTCGGTGTTCATGTCGCCGGTGGATCGGTCGTCTGCGATGCGGGCGACGAAGCGGCGCATGGCGACGTGGCGTTCGGACTCCAAGGTGATGGAGCGGATGGACCGGCCGCCGTCCCCGGAGCACGAGCAGGAGAAGGATGACATCGAGCGGGAGCAGGGGGAGCTGATGAAGCGGCACGCCGGGTTGGAGATGGCCGTGCTGGTCACGGTGACGGGGCGCAATGAGTCTGAGCTGGAGGCGGCCTCGAACGAGATCATGACCTCGTCTATCACTGCCGGGTGTGAGCTGCGCCCGCTGTACCTGGAGCAGGATTCGGCGTTCATGGCCGCGGCGCTGCCGTTCGGGATGGTGAAGCTCTGATGGCCGAGACCAAGCACGCGGTGATCGAGTTCATCGAGCCGGGCAGGACGCAGACCAAGGACGCTAAGCGTGCGGCGCGTCAGCTGCGCCGTCGGCTGGAGAAGGAGCGCGCGGCGGCGCGCAAGGCTGAACAGCTGGACAAGTTCCCGGAGCAGGAGTGGTCCTCGAAAGGGCCGAGGGGCAAGCAGAAACTGCGGGGGTTGAAGGTGCTCGCCCCCCGGCCGGTGCGCACGACCAGTCACACGGCGGCCACGGCGTACCCGTTCGTGGCCGGCCCCGGTGTGGGCGCCAACGGCCTCTACCTGGGCCGGGATCAGCACGGCGGTGGAGCGTTCTGCTTCGACCCGTGGAGCCTGTACGAAGCTGGGGTCATCTCGGGCATGTCGATGATGCTGTTCGGGCAGGTCGGCACGGGGAAGTCCTCGTTGGCGAAGTCGCTGGCGGTGCGGCAGGTGCTGGCCGGGCGCAAGCTGTCGGTGGCCTCGGACAAGAAGGGTGAGTGGACGCGTGTGGTCAAAGCCCTGGGCGGGACGGTCATCCAGGTCGGTCCGGGCCTGAGCACTCGGCTCAATCCCCTGGACCCGGGGACTCGTCCGTCCACGGACGTGCAGGGGCACCTGATGACGGATGAGGCGTGGGCGATGATGGTCCGCACCCGGCGGATGTCGATCATCGTGACCCTGGCGAAGATCCTCACGGACCGTGACCTGACTTCCCCGGAGCATCACATGCTCTCCCAGGCGTTGGATGAGGCCGTGCGCATCTCCGGGGAGCAGGGTCGGGTGCCGGTGATCCCGGACGTGATCGACGCGCTCGAGGCCATGCGCCAGGACGGGGACGTCATGGCCGCGGAGGCGGCCTCGGTGATGATGATGACCATGGCGCGGGTGTCCTCGGGTGACCTGGCGGGCATGTTCGACGGGGAGACCACCGTGATGATGAGCGCGGAGGCCCGTGCCACGAGCATCGACACCTCGGCCCTGCGTGGGGCGTCCCCGGAGGCGGTGCGCGTGGTCAACGCGTGCGCCGGCGCGTGGACGGAGGCGATGGTGACCACGCGCGACGGTGGCCAGCGCATCGTGATCTACGAGGAGGGCTGGGACAACATCTCCTCGGAGGCGGACCTGCGGCGCATGGTGGAGCAATGGAAGCTGGCCCGCGCCTACGGCATCTTCAACATCCTGGTGCTGCACAAGATCGCGGACCTGGACATGGCCGGTGACCGCAGCTCGCGCATGGCCGCGATGGCGAAGTCGTTGCTGGCCGACGCGGACGTGAAGGTCATCTACCGGCAGGACCGGTCGGCGTTGCAGGTGACGTCCTCGGAAATGGAACTGTCCGACCGGGAGGTGTCCCTGGTGCGGTCTCTGCCCAAGGGCACCGGGCTGTGGCGGCTGGGGGATTCCTCCTTCGAGGTGAAGAACGAGCTCACGAAGGCGGAGCTGCCGCTGTTCGACACGGACGAGCGGATGGACAGGACCGCGACAGGAGCTGGATCACATGCGGCGTGAACAGGCAGGGGCGCTCAGCGGCGCCGACGAGAAAGAGCGGATCGTCATCTTCACGCTCCTGCCGGCCATGGCGCTGTTCGGCGCGTACATCCTGGCGGGCTTCCTGGCTGGGCGGGTGGAGTGCGGGGCGCCGACCCGTCCGGAGTCGCTGTTCGACACCCTCGGGTTCCTGGGGACCGGGGACCCGGCGGCGTTCGGGGCCACGGCCCAAGGCTGCACGGCCACTCAGGGCGGGGTGATCGGATGGATGATCGGGCTGGGGGTGGCCGTGCTCATCACGGCCGTGACCGCGATGGTGGCCTGGAACCGCTACCAGCAGTCCGATAAGAAGTTCATCAAGGACCTGCGTCAGCGTGAGGGCTTGGCCCGTGCGGCTGAGATCTCCCGGGCCGTGGGCCGCTCGGCGGTGGTGAAGCGGGTGAAGAAGGTCCGTCCGTCCATCAAGAAGCCGAAGATCACCGACGGGGCCATGCGCCTGGGCAAGGCCGAGGGGGTGGACGTCTATGCCTCCTACGAGGAGTCCCTGGCGCTGATCGGTCCGCCGCGCTCGGGCAAGGGTGTGCACCTGCTGATCGGTGCGATCCTGGACGCGCCGGGGCCGGTGATCACGACGAGCTCGCGCGCGGACAACCTCGGGGCGACCGCGGAGCTGCGCCGGGCGAAGGGCCCGGTGGCGCTGTTCGATCCGCAGGGCCTGACGGGCCAGCCGTCCACGTTGAAGTGGTCTCCGATCACCGGGTGCGGCGAGCCGCGGGTGGCGAACCAGCGTGCGGCCTCGCTGATCGGGGCCTCGGGTCTGGGGTCCTCGAGCTCGAACGCGGAGTGGCAGGCGCCGGCGATCACGATCATGGAGTGCCTGCTCCACGCCGCCGCGCTGGGGGAGCGCACGGTGGACGACCTCATGCGCTGGGGCAACAACCCTGCCGAGGCGAAGGAGGCCGTGACGATCCTCTCGGAGCATCCGAAGGCGGCGATGAACTGGAATCTGGTGCTGAAGGGCATCATCGAGGGCGATCCGAAGCTGCTCCAGTCGAAGTGGTTCGGCGTGGAAGGCGCGGTGAAGGGCCTGTCCGTCCCGGAGGTGCGCGATGTGCTCCGCCCGGGCGAGTTCGAGGAAGTCCTGGACATCGACAAGTTCCTGCGCGAGTCCGGCACGCTCTACATCGTGGGCACCAAGACCGGCGGGTCCTCGGCCGGCCCGTTCCTGATCGCCATGATGGACGCGATCACCGAGCGCGCCCGCGAGCTGGCCGCGAAGTCCCCGGGCAACCGGTTGGACCCGCCGCTGGCACTCGTGCTCGATGAGATCGCGAACATCTCCGGGGCCTGGCCGGGGCTGACCCAGCTCATGGCCGACGGCGGCGGTGTGGGCATCTGCCCATTCGCGGTGTTCCAGTCCCTGGCCCAGGCGCGCAACGAGTGGGGCGACCAGCAGGCCCAGGCACTCTTCGACGCGGCCACGGTGAAGCTCCAGCTCGGCGGCGCCTCGAACGTGTCCGACCTCGAGGCGTTCGCCAAGCTGGCGGGCACACGCCAGGTGATGCGGTCCTCGCGCTCGCGCGGGAAGGACTCGCACTCGGTCTCGGAGCAGGTGCATGACACCGAGGTCGTCACGGTCGCGGAGCTGCGGCGGCTGCCGTTCGGGTGGGGCATGATGATGAACCGCAACGGCCGGCCGATCCTGATGCAGATGACCCGGTGGTGGGACCGCAAGGACGGCAAGGCGATCAAGGAGGCCGCGGGCCGGTACTCCAAGGCGCTGCTGGCCGAGCTGGAGTCCTCCGACCCGGTGCCCTCGACCCCGACGGCGGCAGACAAGGCCGAGACGCCGGCGCAGGTGCCGGCTGAGGTCGCCGCGATCCCGGTGCGGTGACCTGGTGGGCAGGTTTGGACTGCACCGCACCGGCTCGACGTCGTATCGGGAGTACCTGCGGAGCCAGGCGTGGGGATACCGCAGGGTGCGGTGGTTCGAGCAGTGCCGGCAGGCCGGCGTCGAGCCGGCCTGCCAGGTCTGCCAGGTGCGCCTGGACGAGGCGGGGACGTTGGACCTGCACCACCTCTCCTATGAGGGCGTGCACCAGGACCCGCAGACCGGGACGTGGCAGGCGCGGGAGAAGGACGAGGAGCTCATGCCGCTGTGCCGGGAACACCACCAGCGGCTGCACGAAATCATGGACGGACGGAAGGAGTTCTTCGGATGGAACAGGGCGCGGGCCACGGTAGTGATCGTGGCAAGGATGATCCGTCAGCGACGCCGGAAGGCGGCGGTGACCTCGTGAGCGATCAGAGGTGCGCGGTCTGCCAGCGGCAGGTGCCGTTGCGGTGGCACTGCACGAGCGAGGACCACCTGGACCGGGCCGCGTGTGCACGGGCCGGCGGGACGGGCGTGTGGTTGTGCGCCACGTGCGAGGAGGCCGCGCACCGCCACATGCGTATTACGGGCGCCAGCGCGGACGAGGCGCTGGCCGAGGTGCTGGACCGGCTGGCGAGACTGCTCACCCAGCGGCGCACCTACCGGCGCCATCGCAAGGAGGCCTGAGATGGCATCCCCATGGAGCCAGGACGAAGAAGACGACGCCTGGGACGAGATGGCCGCAGGGACAGACCGACCGACCGACGGACAGGGGACTCCGCTGCCGTTCGTGGACCCGTCGGTGGCCGCTGAGCTGAGCCAGGACGGGCCGCCGGCGTGGATGGGCACCCGGTGGCGGGACATCGAGGCTGAGCACCAGTGGGACGCCTGGAACACGCTGCGCCGCTGGGTCGACTGGCTCGTGGGCGAGTACCGGCTGGGGACCTCGGTGGTCCCGGTCTGCTGGTTCCGTCACCCAGACGTCACAGCTGAGCTGTACGCGGCGATGTGCATGGAGTACAAGGTCTGGGAGGAGCAGGCCCCCGGGCTGGGGCCGATGATGATGTGGCACCCGCATGTGGAGATGCTCCAGATGCGGCTGCGCCGCATGGTGGACGAGGCCGGCTGCACGAAGACCGGGGCGCACAAGGAGCCCGAGGCCTACGGGCAGCGAGGCGCCTACGAGATCGCCTATGACGAGACGGACTGGCTGCGCTGGGCGTCCACGGAGCGTGAGCACGAGACGGTGGAACGTCCCGAGGCGGGGGTGCGGTACGTGCGAGCGAAGGTCGTGGACTCCGACGGCGCCGCGGTGGGGACCTCGAACGTGGTGGCGCTCGGCGCGGCCGCACAGGTGCAGGACGTCGCCGCGGAGCTCGTAGTGGCCTCGTCCACACCGTCGGCGCCGCGACTGTCCATTGCGGTGGCCAGTGGCCGGGACGACCTCGGGGTGGAGTGGGAGGCCTCGACGGACGGGGACGAGTGGGCAGTCTTGTCGGAAGACCACTCGAAAAGAGACTGAAGAATCGCGGGTATGAATGAGGTTGTGACCGTTGGATTCCCCTCGTGTCAGGGTTATCCGGTGGGCCTGGCTCTAGTTTGCGTCCTCGATAGTTACGCCGTCGCTAGTGTGGTCTGAAAAAACTACTTCATACATCTGCCATATTTCTTGATCCGTTCGTTGATTCGAAGTGCTCACCTCGATGAGCGTGTCGGAGAGACCCTTTAGTAATTTGACGCCGGCCTCTTGGTCGGGCCAAGCTCGGGCCAGTGAAGAGTAGGATGCCACGATACTCTCCGTTGCCCTAAAGAAGAGCATGGCGAATTCATAGTCATACCCTTCCTTTTCGGACCAAAATTGCGCCTTCCCGTTTATCAGCAAGCATCTCGTCCCCTTCGTCTGCTGATTTGTATCCCGGCGCGCGTCTATCTGCTCGAGGGCGGCGGATGTGCTCTGGATATATTTCGAGTACTGGGAGATTATTCCACCAAAAGCGCTACGGCAGAACTCTGAGGTCTGTACCACCTCGACTGCATCGAAATTGAGTTCTACCAAACGACAGGCGTGGATCCAGTCCTCATTCAGGTGTGCTGGTGAGGCGTTTGAAAAGTTAGTCATCCGAAGTTTATCTAGACAGCCGATCATGGACGCGATTGCTTCATTAAGTGAGGCTTGACGAGGCATCAAGCGAGCATGGGAAATCTCTTCATCAAAACGAGCTCTTGCATCTTTTAACTCTGCTTCCGATAGCTCGGCGGCTTTTGCAATCTGACGGTTTGCATCTCGCCGGGCGTTTTTAGATGTAACTTGCGCAGCTAGAACGGCCGATCCAACCGCACCCGTGGCGCCAATGAGGGCAATAAATAATGCCGCTACAATAGATGTGCTGCCATCCTTCTCAGTTAGGAATGAAAGTTCTATTTGGTATCCATGGCTGCGTAGGTAGGAGAACAATTTAATAAGCGCAACGAGAATATCCATGGCCCTTTCATATCCCTCGGCGGTTTAAGCGTGGGCTTGAGTGTACGTGAGATGGGCGGTAACGACCGTTTGGGCGGGCTCAACGCGAGCAACTCGTCTGCACGGCACATATGAGCTGCTCGGCCTGGCTGAGGTCGTCGACAACCACGACGAAGCGCAGTCCCTCAGTGGTGCTCATGTCGATCCGGGCCTGGCCTCCATTGTTGATCCGCAGCCCGGCTGGGGAGGTGGCCCGCCCGGTGACGAACCAGTTGAGCGGGCCCCGGTTCGTCCCGTCGTCAGGCGCACAGGTGATTGTGGCGATCTGATGGACGGGGATGGTGCGAGAGTAGAACGGCGCGTGCACGTGGAGCTCGGGGTCGACCCCCTCAGTGAGCTCGAGACTGATTCTCGCTCCGAGGCTGGCCAGGCGGTTGCCGTGGACGGTGAGCTTCATGTGGACATGATGACCGCAGGAGGGCGCCGTTCGGGCATGTCCTGCAGCTGACCCGCCAGTGGCATCAGCACCGAGGCCGGCGCGCCCCACGGGTCCAGGTCGGTGCATGTCCAGGTCGGTGCATGTCCAGGGCGGCGCTCTCACCATGGCCACTCAGTTCAGGGCTTGGATCCGAGGCGGCCGTGGAGGATCCCCGCTCAGTCGCGGCGGGCCTTCGCCATCCTTTTTTGGAGCACGCGTCGGTCCCGGTGCAGCTTCCACCAGGAGAACATGTGACGAAGCTGCTTCCGCCCCAGCTCTTCCAGGCCGGGAAGTCCGCGCGATGCGAGGACGGCATCGACGGCATCGGCGTCCTTTCCCGTGGACTGGGCCACGATGCGCAGGGATTCTGCGATGCCCGGTAACTGAAAGAGGTGGTGGGAGATCCTCGTCTCCACCGCCTCGAGCTTCTGGCGGAGGGCTTGGTGTGAGTCCCTGCGGGGCATGGGGAGCCCTTCGTCTGGAAGGCGGAGAGTCCCGGTGTCGGGGGCGGACTTCTTGGGGACAGGATCCCACGAGGTGAGCAGCGCCGGGTAAGGCCCGGGCTGATATCTCCTATCACGGCGTCTTCCGATCCGCCCAGGGATTACGGTGAGCGTTCTCGGGGGCGGGGTGGAATTTGACGTCCACTTGATAAGGGAATACTGTCATCATGAAAGAATCCATTTCGTGGAAGGAAAGACAATGGCAATCATCTCCACTGTGGCCGATGACTTCGACGGCTCGACCCCTGCTGAGGCA
This sequence comes from Micrococcus sp. 2A, assembly GCF_039519235.1. NCBI lineage: Bacteria > Bacillati > Actinomycetota > Actinomycetes > Micrococcales > Micrococcaceae > Micrococcus > Micrococcus sp. 2A. Next base: position 713,758 of record NZ_CP154351.1, read on the forward strand.
GTGCGTTTCTCCGTGGCGGGGCGTGATTACGAGATCGACCTGTCCAAGGAGCACCGGGCCGAGCTGGAGGCGATCATGGCCGAGTCCCAGGATCGGCTGAAGAAGTTCACCGACGTCGCCCGCCCGGCCGGCCGCGCCGCGTCCACTGGGCGGACCCCGGCTCGTCGTTCCTCGGGTTCCGGCGTGGATGCCTCCCAGGTGCGGCTGTGGGCCGTGGAGAACGGGTTCGACGTCAAGGACCGCGGACGCATCCCGGTCGAGGTCATGGACGCCTACCGCAACCGCGGGAAGAAGGGCTGAGCCCGCAACTCGCTTGGACGACTGCCCATGCGCTGCAGGGGCCGGCGTCCAAGCGGGTATCGCGGGGCCTGCCCGGCGTTGTGGTGACCAGATTCGTAGCGCGCTCTAGGTGTGATGTCCAGGGACGTTGTTGCCTGAGCAGCTGACAGGCGAAGGCCTCCTGTTGCGAGAGTGGAGTTGTCGAGAAACCGCTCACGCGAACAGAAGGCCTTCATGTCCCACGCTAACGCCGCCCTGACCCCACGCGCTCGTCTGCGTCTGGCCAAACTCATCGTCGAAGAGCACTGGCCCGTGGCCGTGGCCGCGAAGATGTTCATGGTCTCCACGCCCACTGCACGCAAATGGGCGGCACGCTACCGGACTGAGGGCCCGGCAGGGATGCGTGATCGTTCCAGCCGGCCCAGCGCGATGCCCACGAGGACACCACCGGCCGTGGTGAAGCAGATCGTGACCGCTCGCTGGCGCCGCCGCCTGGGCCCGGCCCAGATCGCCGGGGAACTGGGCATGGCCGCCTCCACCGTGCATGCGGTGCTCGTGCGTTGCCGACTCAACCGGCTCAGCCGCATCGACCGGGTCAGTGCCGAGCCGATCCGCCGCTACGAGCACCCCCACCCCGGTGCGCTGCTGCACATGGACGTCACGAAGTTCGGGCGTATCCCTGACGGGGGCGGACACCGGTTCGTGGGGCGGGCGCAGGGATTGAAGCACCGTGCGGTGACCGCGGATTGGGAGGGGACCCGGGACGCCCTGCACCATCCACGGTTGGGCGTGGGGTTTCTGCACACCGTGATCGATGATCACTCCCGGTTCGCCTACGTGGAGATGCATGCCAATGAACGCGCCCAGACCGCGATCGGGGTCCTGCACCGTGCGGTGGCCTATTTCGCGGGCCTGGGCGTGGAGGTGGAGCGGGTCCTGATGGACAACGGCTCGGCCTACGTCTCTCATGCCTGGCGGGATGCCTGCGCCGACCTGGGAATCAAGCACAAGCGGACCCGGCCCTACCGGCCGCAGACGAACGGGAAGATTGAGCGGTTCCATCGCACGCTCGCCGAGGGGTGGGCCTACGCCCGGTTCTACAGCTCAGAGACGGAGCGCAGGGCCGCGTTGCCTGGGTGGATGCACTTCTACAATCATCACCGGATCCGCTCCGCGATCGGGGGCCCGCCGGCCAGCAGGATCAACAACCTCCCTGGACATCACACCTAGAGTACGTGCGAGTATGAGCAACAAGCAAGCAACAGGGGGCCGGAGTTCATGAGCGAGGACGAGGTGGAGTCGCCAAGGCGCACTAAGGTCCAGCATCCCAGCCAACGACGCGGAGATGCTGGCGAGCGGTTAGTTGAGGCGCTTCTGCCCGACTACTGGTCGGTGCGCAAGGTCGGCCCTGACTTCGGCTTGGACTTCCACATCGAGGTTTTCGACATGCTCCCAGATGGCTCCGACTGGGCACAGACCGCGGGCGAACATTTATACGCCCAGGTAAAGACGGACTCTAACCTCGTTCAATACGGCTCGGTAGCGCGCCCCAGGCTCAACGTTGCCAAGTTCAGGAGCAAGAAAGGTCGCGACGAAGACCTTAGTCACATCCCGGTCGTCTCATTGCCGATTGAAGTCTCTGAGCTAACGACCATAGAGGCGATGGGGTCTTCGGTTCCTGTGTTGCTCTTCTGGGTTGACCTCGCAGCACACGCGGCCTACTTCGTGTGTATGAACGACTACATCGCCAAGGTCTTGGTTCCTGAAAATCCGGACTACGAGACCCAGAAGACCGTGAACATCAGGATTCCGATGTCCAACCGGATAGATGAAGGTACAACTGACTTCACCTACTTCTGGCTCCTTGCTCGCCGGTCGAAGCTCTACTCGCTGTTCAACTTGTTCAACTTCCAGTTTCACGAGCTGAACATCGTCTGCCAGGACCATGCGGAACGCGCGAATGGCTCAGCTTCCGAGACTTTCGAAATGATCGATGTCTTCGTAAAGGCCGTCCTTCGTCTGGACGTGTGGAAGAGGCGCAGCTGCGGCTGGTGGGCACCACTTGAAGACATCCACGTGGCTTTGACCGACATCGAGCAACAGCTGAAAGTACGTGATTCTAAGCCGTTCGAACAGATTGACGAGAAGCTGCTCTTCTCCGCATGGGACACCTTTCGTAAGGGAGCCAATCTGGGGCGGATGTACGAGGAGCTCGTTCGAGAGTGGTATTTACCGACCCACCTCGCCGAGCTACTCAGATGACATCCCTCGTTGTCACTACTTCACCCCCGGTGCCTTCTAGGATCGCCAGGGTAGTGACGGTTACCAGATCGCATGCATCACGTGATCGCCTCGCCAGCGTGCCGAGTCGCCGCACGATAAAGTCAGATGCATCGGCCAGAATGACGCCACGGTAAAAAGGTGGTGCTGTGCCCGACCTCGGGTGGCGGCACAAGCCCGAACATCAAGAGCCCTGAACGCTGTGGCTCTTGTCCGGTGGGTAGCTGGCCACGACACCGCCCTAGGGCGTGTCTGACAATGAGTCCAGGGGCCGGCTGACACCCTGAAAGGCATGTCCCGGTTCCAGATGCTCTCCGATGCCCAGTGGGAACTGATCGCCCCGACCCTTCCGACCCGGACCGGCCGCGCCGGCAGGCCGTTCGCCGATGCCCGCACGATGGTCGAGGCAATCATCTACCGGTACCGGTGCTTCGATTCCGTGGCGTGATCTGCCCGAGGTCTACGGGCCCTGGCAGAGAAGTGTGGACCTGGCACCGGCGCATGGCCGAAGAAGGCACCTGGGACACGGTGCTGACAAAGCTGACCGCTGCCGCGGACGCCGAAGGCCTGATCGATTGGTCGGTCTCGGTGGACTCCACGATCGCCCGCGCCCATCAGCACGCGACGAACATCACCCGCCTCACAGGGGGCTGGATCGAACTACAAGAATCTGCGTGAGGAGCCGGCCGATCACGGCATCGGGCGCTCACGGGGCGGGTTGAGCACGAAGATCCATCAGCTCGTCGACGGGACCGGGCTGCCACTGGTCAGCCTGATCACCCCTGGCCAAGCCGGGGACTCCCCGATGCTGCTGCCCCTACTGGGGCAGCTGCGCGTGACCCGGCCGGCAGGCCGGCCCCGGACCCGCCCCGAGGCGGTGCTGGGCGACACGGCGTACTCCTCCCGGGCGATCCGCACCCACCTGCGCGCCCGCCGGATCAAAGCCGTCATCCCCGAACCGGCTGACCAGCAGGGCCACCGCAGACGCCGCGGCTCAGCCGGCGGCCGACCCGTAGGCCTCGACGCGAACGCTTACAAGGGCCGGAACGTGATCGAGCGCCAGTACGCGCACCTGAAGCAATGGCGGGGCCTGGCGACCCGGTACGACAAGTACGCGATCGTCTACCGCGCCGCCGTGGTGTTGAACGCTGTGCTCGCGTGGTCCAAACGATTGTCAGACATGCCCTAGGCGAGTCTGATTGCTGCGTCGATCTATGGGGTGAGGGCAGTGGCCGACATCGCGGTCCGAACTATCGCGGTCCGAACTATCGCGGTCCGAACTATCGCGGTCCGAACCTACCGGAGTCCGAAAGTACCGCGGTCCGAAACTATCTGATGCGCATCTTCTACAATGAGGATGCGCGTATGCACATGCATACGCACACGCACACTCCTTGGACGCCGTAGCGAGCTTCCGGGCAGACGGTCGCAGACGTCGTCCCCCTGGCTCGTTTCCCCGCCCATCAAAAAATGAACGACCGCGGACTAGCTCGGATCAAGGCGACATCCCCTCAGCATCATGACGCGCTTGTGATGCAACTGAATATAGGAAGCTTAGAGATGACGCAACCAGGACAGACCACCACGACTTCGCACGAAGCGATCGATGCGTTCAAGAGAATCGTCGGCGACGAACATGTACTGACCTCTGAGCGTGCCACGATGCCATTCAGCAAAGGCTATCGATTCGGCGGAGGACCAGTCTTCGCCGTGGTGCGCCCCGGCACGCTGGTCGAGATGTGGCGGGCGCTGCAGGTATCCGTCGACAACAACCTCATCGTCATCCCGCAGGCATCGAACACGGGCCTGACTGGTGGATCCGGCCCCGGCTTCCAAGACTACGATCGCCCCATTGTGATCATCTCGACTCACCGCATCGATGAGGTGCACCTCATCAACGACGCGCGCGAGGCGATCTCGCTCGCGGGCACCCCGCTGACACACCTGACCGACGCGCTCGCCAAGCACCAGCGCGAGCCGCACTCGGTGATCGGGTCGACATCAATCGGCGCCTCGGTCATCGGCGGCATCGCGAACAACTCGGGCGGCAGCCAGATTCGCAAGGGTCCGGCATTCACGCGCGAAGCGATCTTCGCCCGCGTCAACGACGACGGCAAGGTCGAGCTGGTCAATCACCTGGGCATCTCGCTCGGAGACGACCCTGAGGTCGCACTCGACCGTCTAGAGCGCGGCGAGTGGTCTCCCGAGGATGTCACCCCAGCTCCCGAAGACTCGAACGAGACCGAGTACGCCGAGCACTTGCGCAAGATCGTGCCTTCGCCTGCTCGCTACAATGCGAACCCCGAGTACCTGTTCGAGGCTTCCGGCTCGGCCGGCAAGCTGATGGTGTTCGCGGTGCGCACTCGCACCTTCCCTCGCGAAGTGCACCCGACCGTGTTTTACATCGGCACGAACAACACGCACGAGCTCGAAGAGATCCGTCGGTTGTTCCTCGAAGCCGACATGCCGCTGCCTATCTCTGGTGAGTACATGGGCCGCAGTGCCTTCGACTTGGCCGAGAAGTACGGCAAAGACACCTTCGTCTTCCTGAAGTTCATGAGTCCAGCGCTGCAGACGCGCATGTTCTCGTTCAAGACGTGGGCCAACGGCTTGTTCTCGAAGATTCCCGGCATTGGTCCGACCTTCGCCGACACGGTATCGCAAGCCATGTTCAGCGTGCTGCCCAACCAGCTGCCCAAGCGCATGATGGAGTACCGCAACCGTTTCGAGCATCACCTGCTGCTCACCGTCAGCGAGTCGCAGAAGGCCGCGAGCGAGAAGATGCTCAAGGAGTTCTTCGCAGAGCCCGAGCACACTGGTGAGTTCTTCATCTGCACGTCTGATGAAGAAAAGAGCGCGTCGCTCAACCGGTTCGGCGCGGCCAGTGCCGCCACTCGCTACGCCGCGTTGAAGCGCCGGCACATCGCAGGGCTCATCCCCATCGATGTGGCCCTGCGTCGCGACGATTGGAACTGGCTCGAGGTGCTGCCGGAGGAGATCGACGACCAGCTTGAGGTCAAGGCGTATTACGGGCACTTCTTCTGCCATGTGATGCACCAGGACTATGTCGCCAAGCAGGGCGTGGATCCCGAGGCGCTGCACGACCGCATCCAGCACCTGCTGGAGGAGCGCGGCGCGAAGCTGCCCGCCGAGCACAACTACGGTCGCATCTACAAGCTGCCGGAGTCCATGGAAGAGCACTTCAAGGAGCTCGATCCGACGAATACGTTCAACGCCGGTATCGGCGGCACGTCGCCGCACAAGGACTGGGCCTAAGTCCCCAAGGTAGCGCGACGCCGTGAGAGCCTGAGCGATGTCTTATCCATCTCGGGTGGACCTAGGGCGTGTCTGAGAAACCGTCCAGTCGGGTATACCCCTTTACACGCCCCCCGCCGCCACGAGAGGATCACGTCAGAGTAGGTCCATTTTGGACCCGTTGGACACACCTGACGGAGGGTCTAAGGCATGGTTGGACAGACTGTGGGGTATGTGCGGGTCAGCTCGGCCGAGCAGAACCTGGACCGCCAGCTCGAGGCGGTGGGGGAGTGTGACCGGATCTTCCAAGACAAGATCTCCGGCAGCTCCCGCGCCAAGCGCGCCGGGTTGGCGGAGCTGATGCGGTACGTGCGGGAGGGGGACCTGGTGAAGGTCGCCTCCATGGACCGCCTCGGCCGGGACACCCGGGACCTGTACGCGATCGTGGACGAGCTGACCGACAAGGGGTGCGCGGTGCAGTTCATGTCCGAGCGGATCACCGTGGACAAGTCCGGCACCTCCCCGGTGGATGGGCTGATGCTGGGCGTCCTGGCAGCGTTCGCTGAGTTCGAGCGTCGAAGGATTAAGGAGCGCCAGGCTGAGGGCATCGCGTTGGCCAAGGCCCGCGGTAAGTACGTGCAGGCCCCGAAGCTCTCGGACACCGACGTGGAGCAGGCGCGCGTGATGATCGACATGGGGATTCCGAAGGCCGAGGTGGCGCGCACGTTCGGGGTAAGCCGGCAGACGCTGTACACCTCGTTCGGTCGCGTTATCCTTCCTTGAAGGTAGATGTAGCCACACACTGATCGTGGAAGCTAAAAAGTCGCCGGGGTCGCGGTCCACAACCTCCTCGCTAAATCAGCGTCGCAACGACGGATCGTCAGGTTTCACGAGCATTGTGGCGGCTGGATCGACATCGTCAGCCCAAGCCAGCGTCGGGAGTTCTGATCCCTCGAGGCCATCGAGCTCGAGACGAACCTTGCCGGCAAGATGAGCTGACTGGATGGACTGGCCATTGGCCACTGACGCATAGAACCGGGCTGCATAGTTGATTGCATCGGCGTCACCGACCTCATCGGCCATCCCGATGGCGAAGGGCACAACCTGCTCCACAAGCGCATCGATCTGCGCGGCGGACTTGCAAGAGTTCAGCAAGACCAGCAACGGAGGGTCATCGGTGGCTTGAATCGCCTTCGCGAAGACACGAGCGTTGACGACCACTCCTTCATGAGGTTCATCTCTTTCATCCTCGAAGAGGATGAGGTCCTCGTTGCTGTGCCCCGAGAAGTGCACGATATGGGGGCGAAACCTGCTCAGACCGTCTAGCAGGTCATGCGTGGTGGCAGCTGCTCGGGCATCGAGTTCGATCTGGTCGCGATGTAAGGCTGACTCGACTGCGGCCCGAATGCGCTTCTGTTCGCGCCCTACCCGGAGGTCTCTTTCTGAAGATGCTCCAAGCATGAGAATTCGAAGTTTCTCAGGTTTGGGTGCGGGAAGCTGGCGTAAGACGTCACTCACAGCAGTCTCGGCGTGACTAACTCGCAAGTCGAAAGCCGCCTTCTCGGCGGCCGCTTGACGCTCGGCCTGCTGGAGGTCGCGCTGACGCCGCTTCTCGGCCGCAATCGCTTCGGCTCGTTCAGCCCGTGCAAGCTTCTCCTGTAACCCGGCCTCAGCTTTCGCATAGTCGGCAGCTTTTCCTTGCCAGCGTGCCGCTTCTTTACCAGCTGTTACAGCTTCTCCCTCCCTGCGTTCGGCCTCGCGCATCTTGCTCCGGACGGTTGCCTCAGACTTGAGCCGTCCAGCCGACTGTCGCGCCTGCGCCGCCTGTGCTCTCTTGGAAGACTCCTTCACGCGGTAGCTAGCGGCCTTCTTCTCAGCCTCGACCCGTTGTTTGCGCTTGCGCTCGAGCTCGCTCCGGTACTGGTTGGCACTCATCCGTGGTCTCCTCGTGGCATCGCTGTATTACTCACACGCTATGGCGGGGGCGGACATCTCAACAAGACCGGCCCTCACCTGAAGATGAGAAAGCCGGTGATTCTGCCAGCTTCGACGGATCGCATCCCTAGGGCATGTCTGACAATAGCTTCGACCACGCGAGCACCGCGTTCAGCACCACGGCGGCGCGGTAGACGATCGCGTACTTGTCGTACCGGGTCGCCAGGCCCCGCCATTGCTTCAGGTGCGCGTACTGGCGCTCGATCACGTTCCGGCCCTTGTAAGCGTTCGCGTCGAGGCCTACGGGTCGGCCGCCGGCTGAGCCGCGGCGTGTGCGGTGGCCCTGCTGGTCGGCCGGTTCGGGGATGACGGCTTTGATCCGGCGGGCGCGCAGGTGGGTGCGGATCGCCCGGGAGGAGTACGCCTTGTCGCCCAGCACCGCCTCGGGGCGGGTGCGGGGCCGGCCTGCCGGCCGGGTCACGCGCAGCTGCCCCAGTAGGGGCAGCAGCATCGGGGAGTCCCCGGCTTGGCCAGGGGTGATCAGGCTGACCAGCGGCAGCCCTGCACCGTCGACGAGCTGATGGATCTTCGTGCTCAGCCCGCCCCGTGAGCGCCCGATGCCGTGATCGGCCGGCTCTTCATGCGGATTCTTGTAGTTCGATCCAGCCCCCTGTGAGGCGGGTGGTGTTCGTGGCGTACTGGTGGGCGCGGGCGATCGTGGAGTTCACCGCCACCGACCAGTCGATCAGGCCTTCGGCATCCGCTGCGGCGGTCAGTGTTGCCAGCACTGTGTCCCAGGTGCCCTCGGCCGCCATTCGGCGGTGCCAGGTCCACACGGTCTGCCAGGGCCCGTAGACCTCGGGCAGATCCCTCCAAGCGATTCCGCACCGGTACCGGTAGATGATTGCCTCCACCATGGTGCGGGCGTCGGCGAACGGCCTGCCGGCCCGGCCGGTCTGGGTCGGGAGCAGCGGGGCGATCAGCTCCCATTGGGTGCCGGAGAGGATCTAGAAGCGGGACATGCCTTCCAGGGTGTCAGCCGGCCCCTGGATTCTTTGTGAGACACGCCCTAGCGGCCTATGTGGGGAGGTGCCCCGCGACAGACTCTATGCACCGTGCGCGGCAAGCGCTTCGAGTGCGACGAGATGGCCGGAGGTCACGTCGTACGATGAAGTCAGGACGGCAAGACAGTGCCCGAGAACTGCTAAATGCTTTCCGCGTTCGACAACGCAAGCAAGGGTACCCGGTAGCCACAGGGCGCCCGAGCCAAGAGGAGTGAGCAATGACGCCCGCCAGTGAGCAGGACGCTTCAACTGAAGTCAGGCCCGACTACAAGATCACGATCCGTAACTGCAACAGCATCACTGAAGCATCCATCGTGCTGCGCCCCAACGCGCTCAACATCAAGTATGGCCCCAACGGTATTGGCAAGAGCACCATCGCGAGAGCTCTTCGCTATCGCGCGGAGGGGGAGGCGCAGCTCGAGCAGCTCACACCCTTCATGCACAGGGCAGACAAGAACGGGCCGCGCCCGTCAGTCACGGGTGCAGACGAGATTACCCACGTCATGACGTTCGATGACCAGTACGTGTCTGGTTTCGTTTTCAAGCGGGACGAAGTACTTGAGAACAGCTTCGAGATCTTTATCAACACGGAAGACTTCCAAGACGGCATCGCCCAGATCGAGTCCCTGTTTGAGGCACTCAAGAAGACGTTCGATGAGGAAGCGGAGTTCAACGAAGCGCTGACAGGCCTTAGGGACCTCAAGGACGCCTTCAACGTCACCAAGAACGGTGCTATGGCCAAGACGAGCAAGGGCTATAAGGCCCTCGCCGTTGGCGGCAAGCTCGATAACGTGCCGGAGCACTTTCACGGCTACAAGAGCTTCATTCAGAGCGGCGACCCGGCGGGGTGGATCTCCTGGCAAGCCAAGGGCAAGGAGTACCTAGAGCTCTCGGACAACTGCCCTTTCTGCTCAGTAGAGAGCGTGGACAAAGAAACCGCCACAAAGGTCTCCCAAGAGTATGAGACCGCAGCGGTGCGCAACATGACCCAGCTCCGTGACGTGATCGAGCGCCTAGGCGACTACTTCGAAAGGACCGAACTTCAGAACTTGAAAGCAGTCACAGGTTCTCTCTCAGGCGTTAGCCCGGAGCAGGAGCACTTCCTGGTCAACTTGCGTGGACAAATCGAGACGCTCCTCAGCAAACTTTCAGACATAAAGACCCTGTCTTTCCATGCTCTTCAGGAAGAGGAAAACCTTGCGGCATTCCTCAGCGATCTCAAGATTAATGTGCAGTTCCTGCCCGCGTTACGCTCCGAGAAGACAACTTCAGTGGCCACTCTCATCAACGAGAAGCTAGACGAAGTGGCGGCTAAGATCGGTGATGTTCAAGGACGCATTAACCTGCAGAAAAACCGTGTGGCCAGGCTCATCAAGAAGAACCAGGAGGAGGTCAACGCCTTCCTTCGCTCAGCCGGCTATCGCTACACGGTGCGTATCGTTCCCACCGATGACACGTATCGCATGCTTCTCGATCACGTAGACGCACCCGGCCAGCACATCCAGGACGCGGGAAGCCACCTCAGCTACGGCGAGAAGAACGCCTTCGCGATGGTGCTTTTCATGCATGATGTGCAGCACCAGAAGCCTGACCTTGTGGTGCTTGATGACCCTGTGTCGAGCTTCGACAAGACCAAGAAGTTTGCCATCATCAACGAGCTGTTTCGAGGCAAAAACACACTTCGAGGCACGACGACCTTGCTACTTACTCACGACATTGAACCGGCTATCGACATGGTCCGGGTCGGAACCAAGGGATTGTTCACGGCGGCTGAGCCCGTGGTGCACTTCCTCAACGGTCGTAAAGGCACCGTAACCGAAAAGCTCATTGAACCCAATGACCTTTTGACCTTCACCAAGGTCTGCGAAGAGAACATCGCCTCGGCGTCATTTTCGATCATTAAGTGCATATATTTGCGGCGCTTGTACGAAGTGCACGGCACCGTCGATAAAGTCTACGAACTTCTGTCCAACCTGTTCCATGGTCGTGACGATCCCATCTTCAAGCTCACCAACAACCACTATAAGCCCATGTCGACAGACGAAGTCGCGATGGCCACCTCGGAGATTCAGAAACACATCCCCGACTTCAACTACGCCGGTCTAGTGGCCGAGCTGAAGACAGAAGGTTTCCTCAAGGCGCGCTTCCAAGACACGACTGTGGGCTATGAGAAGGTGCAACTGTTCCGCATCATGACCGACCTCGACCCTGACCTCCCGAAGGGCGATGCGGTGTTCACCAAGTTCGTCAACACGACGTACCACATCGAAAATGAGTACGTGCTCCAGCTCAACCCTCGCGAGTTCGACACGGTGCCGGAGTTCGTCATCAACCGATGCACGGAACTTCTTGCCAACGTGGCCTAGGGTGTGTCTGACAAATGTTGGTAGCGGGGTCTGAAATGATCGTGGCGTGTCACGCTTTCCGGCTCTCCTGGGTGCCCAGTGGTCACTGATCGCGGAGTTGTTGCCGCGCCTGACGGGCAAGCCAGGCCGGAAGTTCTCCGACGCGCGCACGATGGTTGAAGGCGTCGTGTATCGCTACCGCACCGGCGTCGCCTGGCGCGATCTGCTCGAGGTGTACGGGCCGTAACAAACGGTATGGACCTGGCATCGACGTCTGGCCGATGACGGCACCTGGGACCGCATCCACGCGGCACTGACCGCTGCCGCCGACGCGGCGGGGTTGATCAGCTGGTCGTTGGCAGCCGACTCGACGATCGCGCGCCCATCGGCACGCGAGGAACACGACCCGCATCACCGGGGGATTGGATCGAACTACAAGAATCCGGGATGCGGGGCGCCTGACTACGCCGTTGGTCGCACACGCGGTGAGTTGTCAGCGAAGATCCACCAACTCCTCGACGTGCGCGGACGATCCCTGGTCACGTTGCTGACGCCCGGACAAGCATGCGACTCGCCCATGCTGTTGCTCTTGCTGAACGAATTGCGCGTCGCGTGCGCATCGGGTCGGCCCCGCACCCGGCCTGAGGCGCTTCGGGGCGACAAGGCCCCCTCCTCACGAGCGATCCGCACGCACCTGCGATCCCGTGGAATCAAAGCCGTCATTTCCGAACCCGAGGACCAGAAAGGCCACCGGCGACGGGGCGGCTCTCGCGGCGGCAGGCCCGTCGGCCTCGACGCCGCCGACTACAAGAACCGCAAGGTCATCGAACGCAGCTACTGCCAGCTCGAGCAATGGCGCGCCATCACGACCCGATACGACAGACACGCTGTGACCTATCGCGCCGCCATCATCCTGCACTCCGTCATCACCTGGACGAAGGCTTTGCCAGACACGCTCTAGGTGTGATGTCCAGGGAGGTTGTTGAGCCTGGTGGCAGGCACGGCACCGATCGCGGAGTGGACGCGATGATGATTGTAGAAGTGCAGCCATCCAGGCAACGCGGCCCTGCGCTCCGTCTCTGAGCTGTAGAACCGGGCGTAGGCCCACCCGTCAGCGAGCGTGCGATGGAACCGCTCAATCTTCCCGTTCGTCTGCGGCCGGTAGGGCCGAGTCCGCTTGGGCTTGATCCCGAGCTCGGCACAGGCATCACGCCAGGCATGCGAGCGGTAGGCCGAGCCGTTGTCCGAGAGCACCCGCTCCACCTCCACGCCCAGGCGCGCGAAGTGGGCGACCGCGCGGCGCAACACCGCGATGGCCGTCTGGCTGCGTTCATCGGAGTGCATCTCGACATAGGCGAAGCGGGAGTGATCATCGATCACGGTGTGCAGAAAGCCCACCCCGAGCCGGGGCTGGTATCGGGCATCACGGGTTCCTTCGCGGTCCGAGGTCGCCGCGCGGTGCTTCAGGCCCTGCTGGCGCCCGACGAATCGGTGTCCGCCCCCGTCGGGGATGCGCCCGAACTTGGTGACGTCGACGTGGATCAGCGACCCGGGGTGGGGGTGCTCGTAGCGGCGGATCGGCTCGCCGGTGACCCGGTCCAGACGGGCGAGGCGGTTGATCCGGCAGCGCACGAGCACGGCATGGACGGTGGAGGCCGGCATCCTGAGTTCTCCGGCGATCTGTGCCGGCCCCAGGCGTCGGCGCCATCGGGCGGCCACGATCTGTTTCACCACCGCCGGCGGTGTTCTGGTCGGCATCGTGGACGGCCGGCTGGACCGGTCTGCCATCCCTGCAGGTCCCTCGGCCCGGAAGCGTGTGGCCCATTTGCGTGCGGTGGGTGGGGAGACCATGAACATCTTGGCCGCGGTGGCGACCGGCCAGTGCTCCTCGACGATGAGCTTGGCCAGGCGTAGGCGGGCGCGAGGGGTCAGGGCGGCGTTAGCGTGGGACATGAAGGCCTTCTGTTCGCGTGAGCGGTTTCTCGACAACTCCACTCTCGCAACAGGAGGCCTTCGCCTGTCAGCTGTTCACGCAACAACGTCCCTGGACATCACATCTAGGTGTACTGACCGGGGACGGTGGTCATTCCTGAGAAGGGCGGCTGGTCCCCGCAGGCTGTGTGGGGTCGGTGATGGTTGTCGTAGGACCGCCAACCGCCTGGGTATGGACCTCATCCATCCTCGGCCACCTGCACCAAGTTCTGGATGGTCGGGTTGACGCTCAACCGGGACAGCTCAGCGCTGAGTCGGGCGATCACGCGCCCGCCCCGACCGAAGCCACGAAACCCCCGGGTGAACGTGATGCGCGTGCCCATCCCGGCCGGCTGCATAAGCAGGTGCAGGTAGTAGCCGCGTGGGTCGTGGTGCTTCCCGCCGCTCCAGTGCTCCTGCCAGGCGATCGCCAACCGGTCGCCGGTGCGCTCGTCGACGACCTTGCGCAGTTCGATCGTGGCCGCCTTCTGCTCGCGCAGGATGCGGTGCTGCTCGTCGAGGTGCACATCCGGGCCGCCGTAGAACCACTGGACCACCAGTTCCGGACTGCGGGCCACCGTTGCAAGGCGCTTGATATCCACCGGCACGAAGCGCGTCACCGCGACCGTGGACTCAACCAGTCCGTCGAGCAGCCCGGGGATTGGGGCCACGTGCCGGATGCCGTGGGCAATGGCAGACGTGTCGGCGTCCAGGTCTGTCCGTAAGGCCTCGACGTCGACCCCGCAGCCACGCAGTGCCTCGGCGGCACCCGTGGTGGGGTGATCGATGAGGGTGCGCAGCGCCTCCATCTCGCCGCCTGCCTCCTGCAAGGACGTGACCAGCTGCTCGGTGAGCGGGCTCATCTCAAGCTTAGGAGTGGTGCTCCACAGTTGGGCGATCGAGCGCCGCCGCGGCTGCCCGAGGGTGCTCGCATCGATTCCCAGGCTGGCCAGATCGTTGACGTCGCGAGTGTGGGTGGCCTCGCGCAGCGCCGCGACGGTCACGCCATGGCGGGCCAACAGCTCGGCGGCAGGACCCCCCGAGACTGCCAGGGCCGTGAGTAGGTGGTCAGGGGTGACCTCCTGGGCGCCGGCCAGCAGCGCCTCGCGCCAGGCGGTCACGATGATGCCCATGTTGCGGCCGGTGCCCATGAAGAGTCTCTGGATGCGATTCATGGCTTCTCCTGACGGGTGGGGTGGAGCAGGGTCGGGTCGATCCGCTTGGCGAACTTCTTGTGGACGGCCTGCCGGGTGACGCCCAGGGCGTCGGCGATCTCCGGCCAGCCCATGCCCTGGGCCAGCGCGGCCTCCACCTGCTGCAGTTCCAGCTCATCGGCGAGCCGCCGCAGGGCCGAGACGGCGCGCAGGCCACGGCGGGGATCGTTGGTGTCGGCTGCCGAGTTGGCGAGATCTTGTCCATCCATGCGTCAACCTTGGTTGCTATCCCCCCGCTTGTCAACTATGGTTGCTCTACGGGTTTGAGCGGGCGCGGCCGTCGCCGGGGTGCGGGCATCTGCCGATGGAACTGCGACTACTAGCCTCCTGTCATAGTCGCTGACCACTTGATCAACGTCTCCGGTAAGTGCGCCTAGGAGTGTGTGGCCGTCCTCGTGTGAGACTGTCAACAAATTGACCGGTTACCTACAGGTCAGCTTGAGCGTGAGGAGACGGCGTGTCCCTGGAGAGCACCCACGGCACCTACATGACCCAGCGGCAGCTGGAGTCCACCCTGTGGGCTGCTGCGAACGCGCTGCGCGGCCCGGTCGAACCCGGGGACTTCAAGGCGTACGTCTTCCCTGTGATGTTCTTCAAGTGGATCTCCGACACCTGGGACTTCCATCACGCGACCGCGCTCGAGGAGTGGGGTGACGAGCTGACCGAGGAGATCGAGGCCGACTACCAGCCCTTCACGATCCCGGACGGCTGCCACTGGAGCGACGTTCACAACAAGACGACGAACGTCGGCGTAGAACTCAACAGCGCCCTCCAGCGCATCGAACAGGCCAACCCCGACCTCACCGGCGTCTTCGGCGACGTGAACTGGGCGAACAAGGACCGCCTGCCGGAGACGGCCCTGGTGACCCTCCTGGACACCTTCCACGAAGTGCAGCTCGATCCGAACCACGTCCGCGGCGACATGCTCGGCGCCGCCTACGAGTACCTGCTGCGCGAGTTCGCCGAGGCCTCGGGTAAGAAGGCCGGCGAGTTCTTCACGCCCCGCCACGTCGTGCACCTGCTCGTGAAGATCCTTGACCCTCAGCCCGGCGAGTCTGTCATCGATCCGGCCTGTGGTTCCGGCGGCATGCTCGTGGAGACCGTCAACGCCGTGCGCGCCGCGGGTGGAGACCCCCGCACCCTCAAGTTGCGCGGTCAGGAGGTCAACCTCACGACCTCGGCGATCGCCAAGATGAATCTGTACCTTCACGGGCTGCACGACTTCTCGATTCGCCGCGGCGACACCTTCCGCGAGCCTCGCTTCGTGGCCGGCGGCCGGCTGGACCAATTCGATGTGGTCATCGCCAACCCACCGTTCAGCCTGCAGAACTGGGGGGCGGCGCAGTGGTCGAACGACCCGTGGGGGCGGGCGTTCTGCGGCGTCCCGCCGGCTAAGAACGGCGACTTCGCTTGGATCCAGCACATGGTCGCCACGATGAAAGACGACACGGGCCGAGTCGGCGTCGTGGTGCCGCACGGCGTGCTGTTCCGCGGAGGCAAGGAGGGGGCAATCCGGCAGTGCCTGCTGGAGAAGGACCTGATCGAGGCCGTGATCGGCTTGCCGACCAATTTGTTCTACTCCACCTCGATCCCGGTGTGCCTGCTCATCCTGCGCAAGACGCAGCCGGCCCAGAGGCAGGGCAAGGTCCTGGTCGTGGACGCCTCAGCGAAGTTCCAGCCGGGGAAGAACCAGAACACGATGGACGAGAAGGACATCGAGGCGATCCACGCGGCTTACGCCCGGGGCGCGGACATCGACGGTGAGGATCAGGGGCTGCACCTTCGACTGGTTGAGATGGACGAGATCGCGGACAACGGGTTTGACCTCAACATTGGCCGGTACATCACGACCGAGGCCGCGGCCGAGGTCAACGTGGAGGCGGCCCTGGCGGCCTACCAGGACGCCCGCGCCGAGTTGCGCGCAGCCGAGCGCGTTCTGGATGAGAAGTTGAAGGCGGCGGGGTTCAATGCGTGAAGGATGGCGTGAGTTCGCATTGGGCGATCTCTTCGAGACGACAAACAAGCGGCTCGGGGCTCACAGAGAGGAGCCTGAAGTTTTCTCCGTCACCAAGAGCGACGGCTTTGTGCCGGCGGCCGACTACTTCGGAAAGCGCGTTGCCTCTGCAAAGCTCGACACGTATAAGGTAGTTGAGCCTGATGAATGGGCTTACTCCACCATCCACATCGACGAGGGATCTATCGCGCGAAACCGCCTTGGCCGTACAGGGGTGGTCAGCCCGATGTACACGACGATGCGGTTGCGCGGCGGGCGTCTCGATCCTTATTTGGCGGAACTCGTCCTGCGATCTCCCGAGATGCTCGCAACGTACGGCGACGCCCAGCAGGGAAGCATCAACCGTCGACGTAGTCTCCCTTGGAAGTCCTTTGAAACTCTGATGGTAAACCTCCCGCCGCTGGAAGAGCAGCGCCGGATCGTAGATCTCATGACTGCCGTGGATGACGCCTTCGAGTCCACGACGCAGCTCGCCGACACCGCCGAAGTCCTGTGGTGGGAACTCACCCGGGACCTGGAAACCGCCTGTGACGGACTGGATCTGAAACCCTTGGGTGACATCTCCGACATCCACGGAGGTCTGACGAAGAACAAGAATGACGCGCTTCGACCTGACGTTCTTGAGGCCCCGTACTTGCGGGTCGCAAACGTCTATCGACGCTACTTAAACCTCGACGAAGTTAGCACCATCGTGGCCAGTCAGAAGCGCATCGAAGGTGCGATCCTCCAGCCTGGTGACCTGCTGATGAACGAGGGGGGCGACCGGGACAAGCTCGGCCGTGGAACCGTGTGGCGCGGACAGATCGACGGTTGCACCCACCAGAACCACGTATTCCGGGTTCGGGTCACCGATGCCGAGTTCGTGCCTGAGTTCGTGTCAGCCTGGGCGAACAGCTACGGCAAGAAGTGGTTCGACATCAACGCATCGCAGACTACCGGCATCGCCTCGATCAGCAAGACGACCCTGTCGAAGTTCCCCGTCCCGGTGTTGCCCTACGCGGATCAGGAACGTTGGGCGGACCTGCTGGACACGCTGACTACTCATGAGTGGGAGCTGCGGGTCCAGCTGAAGAACCTCCGCGACCTCCGCTCCAACCTGCTCACCGCCTTGCTGTCCGGTGAGCACGAGATCCCCGACGCCTACGACGAAATCATGGAAGTGTCTTCATGAACGACTCGGACCTGATTGTCTATTACTCCCGGAGCATCCCCGTCGACGAGGAGATGCTTGCTCCTCTCGGGCTCGTGACGTGGGCTGCGATCCGTCTGCATTCCACGATCCGAGACATCCTTACCCGCGACCTTGGAGACGGCCTGAGCGACAAGCCCTTCGACATGACCTTGGGCAGGGCTATGAGCGCCTTGGGTCGGACAGCGTCTGAAACCGGTGAGCCCTGGGCGGCCATGATCCGCGACTGGTACGTAAAGTACGGCTCCCCGGCGCTTGACAAGCGCAACAGCGTTACCCATGCGATCGTCTACACCGCCGAAGACGGCAAGCAGGCCCTCATGAGACCCCGCAGGCATGGCGGTACCCGTCTCACCGTGGACGATCTCCATGACGCTGCCGGACATCTCACCCTCGCATCTGTTCGCCTGGGCGAGGCGCGGGATGCCTGCATCACCGTTACCAAGGAGTCGACCTCATGAATATTGGGGAGATCCTCAGCGTCCAGACGCCACTCGTTCAGGCCCTCGCCGGCGTGGGATGGCAGCACATCTCTGGCGACCAGCTGGACCGCACCGATGAGGACCCGTTCCACTCGCGCGAGGTCGAACAGGCCCTGATTCGGCTGAACCCGGCGATCTCCGAGGACCGGCAGCGGGCCCAGGAGATCCTGCGTCGGCTGCGGACAGTGCCGCTCACGGCACGCGACTCCGGCCTCGTTGAGGCAAACCGCGATTTCGCAGCCTGGCTCAAGGGCGAAGTCACCCATGAGTATGTCGGAACCAAGGGCTCCGTGCCGGTGACCCTGATCGACTTCGAGGACTTGTCCAACAACACCTACATAGTTTCGGATGAGGTCCGCTACGGCACACCGGGGCACATCGCCCGGTTCGACGCCGTGCTGTGGGTCAACGGCTTCCCGCTCGTCGTCGGCGAGCTGAAGACGCCCCTGGAGAAGAACAAGTCGTGGGCCACGGGCGCACGTGAGCTGGTGGACACCTATCAACCGGGATGGGCGCCCTTCTTCGTGTCGAACGTGTTGTGCTTCGCTACCGAGGGCAAGCAGTACCGGTACGCCGGCGTGGGCACGCCCCTGCAGCACTGGTACATGTGGGGTGCTGTCCCCGACCAGCCGCGGCTGAGCCACGTCCTGGAGACCGCAGCCTCCATGCTGACGCCGGCCGTCGTGCTGGACTTCCTGCAGGACTTCAGCATCTTCGAGGCCTCCCAGACAGCAGCGGCGGGCTCGCTGAATAAGCTTCTGGCCCGCTACACCCAGTACGAGGCCGTGAACCGCATCGTGGAGCGCGTGAAGGACCCGGACAAGCGCAAGGGTCTGATCTACCACACCCAGGGCTCGGGCAAGACCCTGGCGATGGTCTTCGCCGCCGGCAAGCTGCTGCGCGACCCGGAGCTGAAGAACCCGACGATCGTGCTGGTCGCGGACCGTGTGCAGCTCGTGCAGCAGTTGTGGGATCAGTTCCGCACCACGTCGATGCCGCGGCTGCAGGTGCCCGGCAGTGCGGCCGGCCTGCGGTCTGCGCTGTCCTCGGATCGGCGCGGGTTGATCTTCACGACGGTCCACAAGTTCGCCGGCGCCGGTGTGCTGAACACCCGGGAGAACGTCGTTGTGATGGTCGATGAGGCCCACCGCACCCAGGAGGGCGATCTGGGTCAGACCATGCGCGCGGCCCTGCCGAACGCCAACCTGTTCGCGTTCACCGGCACGCCGATCGCCGACGTGGACCGCAACACCTTCGCCACGTTCGGGGACGAGTTCGACCCGGGCAGCGCGCTGCACACCTACGGGACGGATGAGTCCATCCGTGACGGCATGACCGTGCCGATTCACGTGGCCCCGCGCAAGGTGGAGTTCTCCCTCGACAAGGAGGCTTTGGACCAGGCCTTCGCCGTCATGGCCGCCGATGAGAACCTCAGCGACGAGCAGCAGGACGAGATCGCGCGCAGGGCCTCGCGGGCGGCGACGTTCTTCGCCAACCCGGAGCGCATCCGTGCAGTCTGCGCCGACATCGTGGACCACTTCTACGAGACGGTGGACCCGCTGGGCATGAAGGCCCAGATCGTGGTGATCGACCGCGCCGCGTGCGTGGCCTACACCGAGGAGCTGGACCGTCTGCTCCAGGAACGGTACGAACGCCAGAGCGTCGCCGCGCGCACGGATCCCTCCGCGGAGCCGCCCGTGCGCGATGAGGTCGGCGTCGTCATGACGGTGGGCACGGCTAAGGGTGAGGAGCCGGCCTGGCAGAAGTACGCCCTCACGGACGCCCAGGAGGCGGCACTGCTCAAGCGGTTCCGCACCTTCGATGACCCGCTGAAGTTTCTGGTGTGCACCTCGAAGCTGGGCACCGGGTTCAATGCCCCGATCGAGGGGGTGATGTACCTGGACAAGCCTTTGAAGGACCACACCCTCTTCCAGACGATCACGCGCGCGAACCGCACGTGGCGCAACCCGCAGACGGACGCGGACAAGCGTTACGGCATCATCGTGGACTACGTGGGCCTCGGCGCCGGCTTCGCCAAGGCGATGGCCCCGGCCGACCCCGACCAGGTGGCACCGCAGATCGAGGTGTCCGGGCTGATCGAGATGTTCAAGGGCCAGCTCGAGCACATGATGGCCCGCTTCGCCGGCATTGACATCGACGAGCCCGGGCCCCAGACGCTGATGGACGCCCAGGCGCGCATCCCGGGCCAGGCTGACCAGGAGCGGTTCGCCGCGGACTACGCGATGCTCGAGGGCGTATGGGAGTCGCTGTGGCCCACCGATGGCCTGCGGCCTCACCGGGGCGCGTACCGGTTCCTGTCCCAGGTCTACGCCTCCCTGCAGCCCTCCCCGGGTGAGGGAGAGCACCTGTGGCACCGGCTGGGTGTGAAGACGCTCGAGCTGGTCCACCGTCATATGGACGACATCACCGTCACGCGTGCGGATGAAGTCGTGGTCGCCGACGAGGACACGGTGCGCACGCTCATGGACGAGGGCCTCTTGGATGACCCGAAGGAAGTCGAGGGCAAGAGCGCGGACGACCTCATCGACTCGATCGCTCAGCGCCTGAAGAAGCGGCTGGCCGGGCCCTCGGGACAGAGCCCGCAGTTCAAGTCTCTGGCGGAGCGGCTCGACCGTCTGCGTGAGCGCACGATGGCGGCCGCCCAGCAGTCCATCGAGTGGCTGCGTGAGGCCTTCACGTTGGCCAAGGACCTCACGGCCGCCGAGAAGGCCGACGACGAGGGCACGCTCGAGCTGCTCCCCGACCCCCGCATCGGGGCACTGACGCAGATCTTCATGGAGTTCGCCCCGGAGGACGCGCCGATGCTGGTCGAGCGAGTGGTGAAGGACATCGACGCGATCGTGAAGCAGGTGTCCTACGACGGCTGGGAGGCGACGCTGGAAGGCGACAGGCTCGTGCGCCGTCATGTGAGGCAGGTGCTGCGCAAGCACCGACTGCACCAGACCGAGGGGCTGTTCGAGAAGGCCTACGCCTACATCGCGGAGCACTACTGATGGACGGTCGGGTGCGAGCGTGAAGGTCGGCTACGCCCGGGTGAGCACGCGGGACCAGGAAGGATCCCTCGAGGGCCAGGAGGCAGCCCTGACCACGGCCGGATGCTCGAAGATCTTCCGGGACCGCCTCTCCGGTGCCAGAGCCGACCGGCCCGGTCTCACCGAGGCGTTGGCCTACCTGCGTGATGGTGAGGACACCCTCGTCGTCACGCGTCTGGACCGGCTCGGCCGGTCCCTGCCGGATGCGTTGCGCACCGTGCAGGCCCTGGCTGATCGGGGGATCGGCTTGCAGGCCCTGGACGTGGACCTGGACACCTCCACGGCCTCGGGACGGCTGATGCTGAACATGCTGCTGATGCTGGCCGAATGGGAACGCGACCTCCTCCGAGAACGCACCCGTGAAGGTGTGGCCCGCGCCCGAGCTGCCGGAAGACTCCCGGGACCGAGGCCGAAGCTCGACGCGGAGAAGATCGCCGCCGTGCGTGCTGTGGTGGCAGGCGGGCAGCCCGTGGCAGCGGTGGCCCGCTCGTTCGCAGTCTCCCGGCCCACGATCTACAAGGCGCTGGGGACAGCGTAGAAGGGCCGTTCATGGGCCCCGGCTGGTTCTGCTTAGGATCAGCGCTGATGCAGTCGCGCATCCCCATTCACTCGAGCAAGGACCCGCCCATGTCACGACGCTCTCTGGCTTCTCTGGCCACTGCTGCCGTTTTCGTCGCCACCGCCGTCCTGGGCGGTGCTGCTCCTGCTTCGGCCGGCACCACGTATTCGGCGCCGTTGCGCACGGCTGTGTCGTCTTTGCCGGTGGCTGCGGAGGTGAATGCCGGCTATGACCGGGCCGCTCAGTTCGGTGACTGGAAGGATGCGAACGGGGACTGCCAGAACACGCGGGCTGAGGTGCTGATCGCTGAGTCCAAGACCATTCCGACGTACACCACGACGCGTAAGTGCACGGTGGCCAGGGGCAAGTGGGTGACCGGTTGGGATCTGGTCACGCACACCTCTGCCTCGACGGTGCAGATCGATCACATGGTGCCTGTGCATGAGGCGTGGGGTTCTGGGGCGCGGTCTTGGACGCAGGCCAAGCGGGTGGCGTTCTACAACGATCTGGGCGATGCCCGGTCCTTGAACGCGCAGACTTCGGCGTTGAACTCGGCCAAGCAGGCTCGGGGTCCGGAGGCGTGGCTGCCGCCGAAGAACCAGTGCCAGTACATCGCTGACTGGACTGCGGTGAAGATCCGTTGGGGGTTGAAGGCTGATGCGACGGAGAAGGCGTTCTTGGTGAAGAAGGCCGCTTCCTGCGCGAACACCGCGCTGACCGTGACTCGGTACTGACCTAACACGTCCCATCGCGCCCGCCCCCTAGCCACACTCGGTTAGGGGGCGGGCGCCGTCGTATCTGGAGGTGCCAGATACGAAGGTTTTTGGCGCACTCCCAGTTGAGTGTCCTCGGAGTCTGGCTCGCCCTGGCAAAACCTTGGACAGAACCCCCGCGCCTAAACGGCGGGCTAGTTGGGCATGCTGGCGCACGGCATGGTGGCGGCCGCGCACCTCCTGGCGGTCAAGCCCGAGCGGAGCGAGGGGCTGAGCGCAACGTGGGTCCAGGGGCCGTGCCCCTGGTGCCTGGGTGCGGGGCGGCATGAGCGCCCGCGACATGCGTCTGTTTCCGACGAATCCTGGGCGTGAGGCTCCGGTGACACACACGTGGGCCGGCGGCAGACGAATCCCCCGTGAACGAATCGAGATTCACGAGAGGGGCCGTGCTGATGACGACGACGCCGGAGATGGTGCAGGTGGGCATGTCGGGGGTGCCTGCGTGGCTGTGGGAGGAGCTGGGCTGGTTCAGCGACGACGTGCTGAGGCGGTACTTCAGCCACCGTGGCCTCCAGGTCTACTACTCCGACGGCGGGAGCCCGCAGTACCTGGAGTCCGTGGGGGTGCTGGCGTGGGAGAGGGCTATCGAGGTGTGGTCCGGGGCGATCACGCAGGGGCAGACCGTGAAGGGGGTCCTGAGCAAGGGCCGGCTGTCCGAGGCGCTGACGGAGCTGCTGAACGACGAGCTGGACCTGGATCCGGGCGCGGTGTGGCTGGACCGGGACAGTCCGGGGCCGAGCGTGTTCATCGCGGCGGGCTGGGACGTGGACTGGTGGCGGCCGGAGCTCGGTGTGGAGGTGGCCTCCGAGTACGAGGGTGCTCCGGTGGTCGAGAAGGTCCGGGAGGCCATGACGACGGCGTGGTCCATGGGCGCCCGCGCCATGCTCGGCGGGACGATCTACGCCACCGACCGGCCGGCCGGGCCGGCGTTCATGCTCTCGGCCGAGGGGCTGGTCCTGGAGGCCGCGTCGGAGTCTGCGGTCGGGGCGGTCTCGGAGCTGCTGGGACGTGGACCGGACCTGCCCGTTTGGGAGGTCCCGTTCATCGCGCCGAACGCGGCGCCGACGGGGCCGCTGACGGCTTGGACGTGGGCGTTCGGGTGAGCGGGGTGTTGGCCGGGTACGCGCGGGTGTCTACGCGGGATCAGGCGGAGTCGTTGGTGGCCCAGCGGCAGGAGCTCGAGGCGCTGGGGTGTGAGCGGGTGTTCGAGGACGTGGTGTCCGGGGCGCGGTCTGAGCGGCCGGGGTTGACCGCTGCCCTGGACTGGGTGCGGGAAGGGGACACGCTGGTGGTCACGCGCCTGGACAGGCTTGGCCGGTCCACGGTGGACACGCTGAGGACGGTGACCGCGCTGGAGGAGCGTGGGGTGCGGATCAAGGCGCTGGATCTGGACCTGGACACGGCCACGGCCGGTGGCCGGCTGGTGGTGCGGACGCTGGCCTCGCTGGCCGAGTGGGAGCGGGACCTGCAGGTGGAGCGGACTCGGGTGGGTCTGGCGCACGCTCGCGCCCAGGGCCGGGTCGGGGGCCGGCCGCGCAAGCTGAGCGTGGCGGCGGTGGACGCGATCAAGGCGTCGGTGGAGGCCGGCGTGCCGGCTGGGGACGTGGCCGCGATGCACGGGGTGTCCCGGCGCACGGTCACGCGGGTGCTGGCGGGGGAGTACGAGCGGTGAGCGCGGCGATGTGTGTCACACGCGCGGGGGCCGTCGGGGTCGTATCCCTGGTGCGTGGGCCGGACGGCCCGGCGGACACGAGCACGAGGAGTGGATCATGAGGCAGCAGATCGACCGGGACAAGACCGTGACCGGGTACGTGGCCACCGAGCCCAAGACGGTGGAGACCGCGCGCGGGCAGATGGTCGCCTTCCGGCTGGCCGAGCCCCAGCAGGCGTTCAACAAGGAGACCCGGCAGTACGAGGACCTGGCCCCGCGGTACTACGACGTGGCCGTGGGTCGGGAGCAGCTGGGCAAGAACGTGCTGGCTTCGGTGGAGGTCGGGCAGCGGGTGTCCGTGACGGGCAACCACTCGATGGAGGCCTACGTGGACCGGGACGGCAAGGCGGGTCTGGGCAACCGGATCTGGGCGGAGGACGTGTCCGCCTCGATGCAGCACAACACGGTGCAGGTGCGTCCGGGCGTGCAGGCCGGGGGGCCGGGGCGTGAGGCGGGGCTGGAGCGGCAGTCCCCGGAGCGCGTCGCCGCGGACCCGGGGTGGCAGGCGTCGAACCAGCCTGTGGAGCAGCACTTCGGTGTCGAGCAGGGCGGGCCGGCGCTGTCCGGCCCGAGCCGCTGAGGCGGGGGCCGACTCATGCGGATGGCGGAGAGCAAGGTGTCGTGGAGCGGCGAGGTGGCTGCGCCTCCTCGGGTGTTGCGTGAGGACCGGGGCGGCACGCTGGGTCCGGCGTGTGTCGTCGTCCCGCTGATCGCCCCGGCCCGCGAGGACGGGGGCGACCGGGCGTATGCCGAGATGGTGCTGGTGGCCGGTGAGGTCGGGGACGAGCCAACGTGGCAGTCGCGTGCGGCCGTGGAGGCGCTGACCACGTTGCAGGTCGGGGACAAGGCGTTTGGGATCGGGGCGTGGGAGCTGTTCGACGCCAACGTGCAGTGGGCCGAGCACGCCGGTGAGCGGACTGGCCCGGGTGCGGGCGGGTCGGTGCAGGTGGATCGGATCACCGCGCGGGTGTTCGGTCGGGGTGACTACGGCGGCTCCGACTACGAGCGGATGGGCGCCGAGGGTCAGGGGCTGGTGCTGCGTGAGGAGCACGTCAAGGACGCCTTCGTGGTCCAGGACTGGGGGCAGGCGCTGTGCCCGGCGGGGCTGATCCGTGAGGGCGAGCAGGGGCCGGACGGTGAGCGTCTGGTGGTGCGTCCGTTGGTCTCGGCGGCCGAGGCGCGTGAGGCGCTGTGGACGACGCCGACGCACACCTACCTGCCCGCGTGGAAGGTCCAGCAGCAGGTAGCCCGGTCGCAGGTCGATCAGGCCGTCGAGGCGATGACCCGGGGGGAGCTGGGTGTGTCCGCCCTGAGCATGCCCGGGACCGACGGCGTGAGCCGCTGAGGACAGAGGAGAGCAGATCATGATGCTGGAGTCGAACAAGTACGTCGTCGGGGAGGTCGCGGGGCCGCCGCGCGTGCTGGCACCCCAGGGAGCTGGTGAGCTGGGCGACTTCGCCGTGGTCATCCCGCTGAAGGTGAAGAACCGGTTCGAGGGGCAGCCGGACTACTGGGACGTGGTGATCGACGCGGGCGAGGACCCGACCGAGCCGGGCCCGCTCTCGGCGCGCGGGCAGGCGGTGCTCGAGCAGGTGCACCAGGGTGACCTGGTGGGCGTGGCGGGTGACTGGCACGTGATGGCCTCGGCGGCGTCGCCGGGCACCGTGTCGATGCAGACGCACCGGCTGTACGCCATGGAGATCAACGACGGCGACGGCAACCCGCTGAAGGTGGACCCGGAGGCGGTCATGCCCCCGATGGATCCTCGGGAGCCGTTCGTGGTGGAGGACTGGAATGCTCCGCTGTACCCGCGCGGGGCGTTCCTGGAGCGGGAGCCGTGGGACGAGAGCCGGCTCGAGCTGGGGCAGGCCTCGAAGCAGGTCATGCGGCCGTTGACCTCGGCGCAGGAGGCCAAGGAGGCGGTGTGGACCACGCCGATGCACCGGCGGCCGCACGCGCTGGCCGAGCGTGGCGTGGAGCCGCGTGAGCAGCCGGCGCCGCAGGTGCAGGTGCGTGCCACCGATGCGGAGCTGGAGCAGGCCGGTGTGGACCGGGAGGAGCTCACGCGCGGGGCGCGCCGGCTGTCCTTGGAGTTGGGGGCGCAGTTCCTGCCGCGTGAGGCGGATCGCCGCTCGGCGGCCGAGGCGCTGGAGGCCATGGAGCCCCGTCGCGGTGCTCGGCCGGCGCGGGCGACGTGGACGCCGGAGAACCCGCGCGCGACGACGGCCCAGCGGCGGGTGCCCAAGGCCGCCGGCTCCGAGATCGACCGGGCGGCCGAGGCCATGGCCCGTGGGCAGGTGCCCAGTCCCGGGGTGTCCGGGCCGGAGGGATCCGGCCCGTCCCGCTGACCCTTCGGACCGAGGTGCGGTCCACACGATTCGATCCACAGCACTGGTGAGGCAGTCGTCTTGACTTCCCGCCGGTGTTGTGGAGTTATGTCAAGTAGTTGCGGAGAGAGCAATGGCACGTAGAAAGTCCGCGGGGCCGGTGTCGGGGCAGATGTCGTTGTTTGACATGGCCTTAGCGCAGGACGAAGCACAGGGAATCCAGGAGGAACGTGATGGAGCAGTTCGAGAGCGAGACCAGCGACCTGATGCTTCTGCAGCAGTCGGTTCGGGCACAAGCGGAGACCGAGTGGGAGGCCGATCCGACCGTGTGGCAGAGGCTGGACGAGGAGACGGCGTACTACGATCCGTCCCCGGATCGGATGGGGGTGTACGCGGACCCGGACGTGCTGGAGGAGTACCCGACGGTGGCCGAGGCGATGCTGAGCCTTCCGCGGTACCAGGGGGTGAGCCCGGAGTTCGGGAGGTACCTGCGGGCGATCGTGCTGACCAGGCACGCACAGCTGGCCCCGGATCGGGTGAGCCCGGTGGGGAGAGCGGAGTTCGAGGCGATGCGGCCGGAGGCTCAGCTGGCCGCGGGGCTGAGGCTCCAGGCGCTGGCGGACGAGGTGTTCTCCTGGATGAGCGGCCAGGGGATGGACCCGTTCCCGGGTCGGAGCGAGCTGCCGCGTCTGGTGACCGACGAGGTGCGCGAGGTGATGCTGACGCCGCAGGGCTGACCGGCCAGCCGGGGGCGGACACGCCGGAGGCTGACCGGTCAGACCGGTTCAGCGATATGACCCGCCGGGTGCTGGCCGGTGGGCTGCCGTATGAGCCGGACAGTGTGGCCGACCGGCAGGCGCGGGCGAACATGGAGGCGGACACGACCCCGGACACCACGGTATCTGCCCAGGTCAGCGGCCCGGACACGGGCGTGGCCGCCCCGGAGGCGGCGGACAGCGGGGCGGACACCACCGCGGACACAGACACCGCCAGGACCGGCGTGGTGACCGCCGGTGGCCAACCGTGGACAGGGGGCTCGCGGCGTCCGGCCAGGTGGCAGGACAGGCTGACCGCGAACGTGGCCGCGCTGGAGGTGCTGGCCACGCTGGAGCAGGAGGCGCGGCCGGCGACCGAGGCCGAGCAGCAGACGCTGGCCGGGTGGTCGGCGTGGGGGGCGCTGCCGTTCGTGTTCGACGAGGCGGACGAGCGGGTGGCCACGCAGGACCGGGAGCGGGTGCGGGAGCTGCTGGGTCCGGTGGGCTGGTCCCAGGCGCGGGCGACGACGCTGAACGCGCACTACACGGACCCGGCGGTCGCGGCGGCGATGTGGTCGGCGCTGGGCTCGGCCGGCTTCGAGGACGGGGCGGTGCTGGAGCCGGGGTGCGGGTCCGGGGAGTTCATGGGCGCCGCCCCGGCGGGGGCGCAGATGGTCGGTGTGGAGCTGGATGAGACGACGGCGCGGGTGGCCGCGTACCTGCACCCCGACCAGCAGGTGATGGCGGCCGGGTTCGAGAAGACGATGTTCCCGGAGAACTCGTTCTCCGCGGCGGTCGGCAACGTGCCCTTCGGGGGCTACTCGGTGGTGGACAAGACCCACAACGGGCAGGGTCACTCGATCCACAACCACTTCATCCTGAAGTCGTTGCGGCTGACCGCGCCGGGTGGGTACGTGGCCGTGATGACCTCCACGCACACGATGGACGCCAAGCGCGAGACCGCGCGGCGGGAGATGGCCCGGTACGCCGACCTGGTGGGCGCGGTGCGTCTGCCCAACGGGGCCATGGCGGCCTCGGCCGGCACGGACGTGAAGACGGACGTGCTCGTGTTCCGCCGGCGCAAGCCCACCGAGAAGGTGGACCAGGACCGGGTGGCCGGGTGGGTGGAGGCGGAAACGCTGGCGGTGCGGGACCCGGAGGGCAACGAGCACGAGGTCAACTACTCGAAGTGGTTCAAGGATCACCCCGAGCGGGTGGTCGGAGAGGCCGGCTACGCCAGTAGCGCGTTCGGGCCGAGCTACGCGGTCCGGGCTGAGGCGGACGTGGATGTGGCCGAGCAGGTGGAGGTGTTGCTGACCGAGCAGATGCTCGACGCCCGGTTCGGTGGGTCCAGTGCGCTGTCCTACGCCCCCGAGGTGGCTGAGGGGGTGGCGGTGGACACGAGCCCTGGTCTGCGGTTCGCCCCGGAGCCCGAGGCTCAGATCGGGCATGTGCGGCACAACGCGGGGGGCTGGTTCGAGCAGTACCGTGCGGGGCTGACGTGGGAGCGGGTGAAGATCGCCCGTCCCCTGTTCGCGCAGGCCAAGTCGTTGCTGGCCATGCGGGACAAGGCCACGGAGGTGCTGGCCGCTCAGCGCACGGGTGCGCCCGAGGCCGAGCGGGAGCAGCTGCGCGGGGAGCTGCGTGGGCTGTGGGAGTCCTACGTGGGCTACCACGGGCCGATCTCGCGCGGCGAGGACAAGTACGGGCCGCCGTCGAAGGCGGACCGTGATCGGATGTTGCGTGAGCTGGAGACGCAGTGGCGTGACAGCCTGCCGCAGGACGGCGACGTCGCGCCGGCGGACGTGCCCGTGCCGGAGGACCTCGCGGCCGAGTGGTTGGAGGCGGCGACCGCCTCGGAGTTCAAGAAGCGGGAGCAGAAGCACCTGGAGTTCCTGGCCGGGGACCCGAAGCTGGGGCTGATCCGTTCGCTGGAGGTGTACGACGAGGCCACGAACTCGGCCACGCCGGCACCGATCATGACCCGGGATGTGGTGCAACACCGGACCCGTCCGGAGCGTGCGGAGTCCGTGGAGGACGCGATTGCCATCAGCATGGACGAGTCCCGGACCGTGGACGTGGGCCGGGTGGCTGAGCTGCTGGGCGTGGACCGGGCGCAGGCGCGTGAGCGCATGTCCGGTGAGGTGTTCCAGGTGCCCGGCACTGAGGAGCTGGTGCCCAAGACGACGTACCTGTCCGGGAACGTGCGCGCCAAGCTCGCGGCGGCGCGTGAGGCCGCGCAGGCCGACGCGGCGTTCCGGGAGAACGTGGCCGCCCTAGAGGCCGTGGTCCCGGCGGAGATCGCGCTGGCGGACGTGTCGGTGAATCCGGGCGTGCGGTGGGTGCCCGAGGACGTGTACGCGCAGTTCGTCTCGGAGACGCTGAAAGCCCAATGCCAGGTGCAGCTGAATCCGGGCACGGACGCCTGGGAGATTGAGGTCCCCAAGGGTGGGGTCGCCCCGGATGTGCGGTATCGGTGGGGCGTGGAGAAGCGCACGCCGGCTCAGCTGATGACCGCGGCGATGAACATGAAGACCGTGACCGTGACCGTGGAGCTCGAGGAGGGCAAGCGGGTCAAGGACGAAAAGGCCACGGCGGCCGCCCGGGCGAAGGTCGAGGAGATCCGGGCTGAGTTCGGGGTCTGGATGATGCAGGACCCGGCGCGCGTGGAGCGGTTGCAGGAGCTCTACAACGACGCCTTCAACGCCCACGTGGCCCCGGACTACTCGGGCGCCGGTGCGCGGCTGTCCCTGCCGGGGCTGAACGAGTCGATGACCCCGTACTCCTACCAGCGGGCGGCGGTGGCCCGGGCGGTGTCCGAGCCGACCGTTCTGCTGGACCATGTGGTGGGCGCCGGCAAGACCGGCACGATGATCATGTCCGCGATGGAGCTCAAGCGCACCGGGATCGTGGCCAAGCCGTGCATGGTGGTCCCGAACCACCTGGTGGACCAGATCGCCACGGAGGCCACGCAGTGGTACCCGGACGCGAACGTGATCGCGGTGCCCACGGGGCTGGCCGCCCCGGCCCGGCAGGAGTGGATGGCGCAGGTCGGGGCCGGGGACTGGGACCTGGTGGTCATGCCCCAGACCACGTTCGAGAAGGTCCAGATCGACCCGGTGAAGCAGGCCGAGTGGCTCAAGCAGTCCCAGGACGAGCTCGAGGCGGCCACGGCCGGGCAGGACCAGGACGCCGGCTGGGTGAAGCGGTCGGAGAAGGCGAAGAAGGCGCTGGAGCGTCAGCACGAAAAGATCGCGGCGAACACCGATCCGGGGGTCACGTTCGAGGAGACGGGCATCGACTACCTGCTGGTGGACGAGGCGCACATGTTCAAGAACCTGGCCCGGTCCTCAGACCTGGCCGAGCTGGCATGCTCGGGGTCCCAGCGGGCCATGGACCTGGACTTCAAGCTGCGCGCGCTGCGGGAGGTCAAGACGGAGGCGGCGGAGCGGGCCGGTGTGGCCGGTCCGGGGTACCTGCCGGCGGTGGCCACGTTCGCCACGGGCACCCCGGTGGCCAACAACATGGCCGAGATGTGGGTGATGCAGCACTACCTGCGCCCGGACCTGCTGGAGGCCGCTCGCGTGGACACCGTGACCGCCTGGGGTCAGGCGTTCACGAAGGTCAAGCCCCAGCTGCGGCCCACGGTGACCGGCGACGGCTACCAGCAGGTGATCAAGGTGGCCGAGTACGTGAACGTGCCCGAGCTGCTGTCGATCAACTCCGCGTTCACCGACGTCGTGCTCCGGGACCAGCTGGAGACGACCCTGCCGTCCGTGGCCACCGGTGACCGGATCCTGATGGCCCGCCCGCCCTCGGAGCAGGTGGCCCAGTACGTGGACCAGCTCAAGGAGCGCATCGAGCTGGTGAAGAACACGCCGCCGACGAAGGGGGCGGACAACATGCTCGTGATCGTGGGCGACGGGCGGAAGGTGGCGCTGGACGCGCGCCTGGTCGGCATGGACGCGGACCCGGACGGTGGACGTGTGGGCGCGGTGGCCGAGCAGATCATGACGATCCACGAGCGCACCAAGGACACCGAGTACCGGCTGCCCAACGGGGAGGTCTCCGAGACCACCGGGGCTCTGCAGATCGTGTTCTGCGACCAGTCCACGCCCACCGAGGACGGGTCCTGGAACGTGTACGACCAGCTGCGCGAGGACCTGGCCGCGCGCGGGATGGACCCGGAGAAGGTGGCGTTCATCCACGAGGCCAAGACGGACGAGGCCCGGGCGGCCTTGTTCGAGAAGTGCCGGGACGGGCGGGTGAACGTGATCATCGGCTCGACCCAGAAGATGGGCACGGGCACGAACATCCAGACCCGCGCGATCGCCCTGCACCACATGGACGTGCCCTGGCGCCCGGCGGACCTGGAGCAGCGCGAGGGCCGGATCATCCGGCAGGGCAACCAGAATCCCGAGGTGTCGATCTACGCCTGGGCCACCGAGCAGACCTTCGACGTCTACAGCTGGGACATGATCGCCCGCAAGGCCACGTTCATCGCCCAGGTGAAGGCCGGTCAGCTCAACGGGCGAACCATGGAGGACGTGGTGGCCGGGCTGGAGGTCAGCGGCGCCTCGGCCGCGGCGGTGCTCTCCGGGGACCCGCGCATCGAGCAGCTGGCCACGCTGAGCATGGACGTGGAGCAGCTGACCCGCGCGCAGAGCGCGTGGTCCCAGCAGCGAGCCACCCAGCGGGTCGAGCTGGGCCGGTACGAGGCCCGGCAGGCGTTCCTGGCCGGACGGCAGGACGCCCTGATCGGGCTGGCCGCGCAGGTGAGCCCTACCGGAGGGGATGCGTTCGCGTTCACGACGACGGACGGACAGACGATCCGCAACCGTGGGGAGGCCGGGGAAGTCCTGGTGGCCGAGCTGCGCCGGCAGGCGGCGCGCACGGACCGAACCGACTTCCTGGACGCGACCGACCCGGAGCCGTTGGGCACCCTCGGCGGTGTCCAGGTGGGCACGGTCCGGCACGCCTCGCAGGTGTACCTGGTGCCGATGCAGGCCCCGAGCGTGCGCCGGGCCTGGTCCACGGCCCAGGTGCTCGGCGGGGACGTCTCGGCGCAGGGCTCGATCATCTCGGCGGAGAACTTCGTGGCCGAACTGCCGAACCAGCTGGTCAAGGACAAGCGCGAGCTGGACCAGTTGGCCGAGACCATCCCCGCCATGCAGGAGGGGCTGTCCGAGAGCCGGTTCCAGCAAGCCGACGAACTGGTCGCCAAGCAGCGTGAGCTCGCGGCGCTGGAGGCTGAGATGCGGGACGACGTGGACGAGTCCCTGCGCCCGGCCGTGCTCGAGTACACCGCGGAGCAGCTGAACGAGCGTGGCCTGCTCGGTCACCACACCGTCCCGCGTGAGGGCGATGTGTGGGAGTACAACAAGGCGTTCTACATCGTGGGGTACACGGACAAGTCCGTGGGCGTCCACCAGCGTCAGCTGTGGGCCTGGCCCGTGGACGGAGACCCCAAGGACGCCATCGCGGCCTCCCGAATCCAGGCCACGGGGCGGATGGTCATCCGGCGGGAGTCGGGCCTGAACGAGATCGAGCAGCGAGCCATGCAGGCCGACCTCGACCGAGACCGGATCGTGCCGAACCCAGGTATGGCGAAGGGGTACGACGGGGAGGTGCTGCGCGAGCACCAGGACCGGACCGTGCGACAAGGCCGGCTCGACGCCGAGGGGAACATGATCGAGTCCTCCACCGGGGCGCTGATCCGCGACGAGGAGTTCGTGCGGTTCGGGTCTCCGGTGATCCTGATCGACGCGACCAGCCCGGAGTCGGAGCAGGCTCGTCGGGATGCGATCGCAGAGCAGGCGTACACGCGCTGGCCGGACGAGCTGATCCCCGGTCAGGTGCTCCAGGAGGACATCGACGGGTTCGGGTACGCCGGGGACATCGTGCGGATGCGCCCGGGGTACGGGGAGCGGCGGGTGGCCGTGTCCCCGGACACCGGGGCCGCGCGTGAGCGGATGAGCGGGTCGGCGGCGGCCGGCACCCGACGGTGGCAGGTGGCCGACGCCGTCCAGCTCTCGGACGCCGAGCGCGAGAGGCTGTGGGGGGCCAAGACGCGCAGCGTGCAGGTCGGAGACCTGCGGCCAGGGGATACGGTCATGGCCACGGACGTGGACACCTCGGCCACGGCCAAGGTGCCCGTGACCATCCTGAAGACCGGCTCCGGCGGCAACCGGAACATCGTGTACGCCGACCAGGGCGGGGCCAAGCAGGAGTGCCGCCGCCGGGAGACGACGATAGTGACGGTGCTGGGCCGGACACGCGGGGCGCTGGAGCTGCCGGAACTGGCCACGCTGGCCGCCGAGGCCGGTCAGCCGGTCAAGGCGTGTCCGGCCAGGCAGATCAGTCCGGACAGCCAGTGGGTTGGCCGGACACTGGCCGTGGACACGACGGTGGACAGGGTGGCCACCGAGCGCGCAGCCGACGGGCTGAAGGTCGGGACGGTCATCGCCCAGGACTCCCGGACCATCGGGTCTCCGTATAGCGGTACGGAGGAAGTGGCCGTGCTGACTCTCAAGGACGAGGCGGGCGGGCAGTTCCAGGTCACCTCCCGCGACGCCGGCCACGTGTGGGAGTACGAGGGGAAGCTGGACGTGGAGAAGGTGTTCGGTGCTCGCCCGCTGGAGGGCTCGGTGCCCGATGCCGCGCCGGGACCTGAGACGGTCGGGGTGACAGGCGAGGCCCCGGCAAAGCAGGTGCCCACCGCCCCACCGGCGGCGGGCAAGGCCCCCGCCCTGGGCCGGGACGGGCTGGACTGGATGGGCATGGGTCCCGCGGGCCAGCCGGGCCTCGGGGTGGACCCGACGCGTCCGCCGCAAACGGGGGTGGACGGTCCCGGCTTGTGAGTCGAAGCCGGTAGTGGAACGCGGCCCCGGAGCTTCATGCTCCGGGGCCGCCCGCTGAGTGGGTGGCTAGAGGTCGGGGCCTTCAGGGCGATCCGGGCTGTGATGCTCGGCGCCGACGTCGACGGTGTGGTTGGCGGCGGGGGGAAGGTCGAGGACGCGCGCCAGGTGCAGCTGGTTGTCGGTCAGGGCGGCGATCCTGGCCTCGTCCTCTCCCGAGCCGGTGAGCGCGTCCAGGGCGCGCCGGTAGTGGTGCGCGGTGGCGTCGTTGGCCGTGGGGGGTCGGCCCAACACGCTGGCGGTGTGCTCGGTCTGGTTCGACACCGCCCGCCACAGCAGCACGGCGCGCAGGGTCGTCTCCGACTCGTCCCAGCCGGCCATGTGCTCTGCCCACGCCGGAGGATCTGCCCGGATGGTCGCGGCCTGGTGCGTGAGCTCGGTGTGCAAGTGCTCGTGGACTTCCGCGACGGCGGCCGCGCGGGTGCCCTCCGCCGGGTCCTGGGCGGGCCGGTCCAGGGGTGAGGGCGGCAGGAGGCTCTGGCACTGGCCGATCACGTCCTGGGGGGTCTGCGCCTGGTCGAGTTCGCCGGAGAAGGTGCGGGCGGGGTCGGCCTTGACCATCCGGTTCCAGGTCTCGGCCGCGCGCATGGCGGCGTTCGTGGCGGGGTCGGGGAAGGCGCGGTCGATCCAGGCGCTGGTGCGCTCGGCGCGGGCGGCCCAGTCCAGGAACTCGTACTCGTGGACCAGCCGTCCCAGGTCGTTGGCCCAGGCCCGCTCGCCGGCCTGGACCTCGTGGGCGGAGCGTTCGGCGGTGGAGTGATCCAGCACGGCCTTCAGCGCGCCCACGGGGGTCTGGGCGCCGGGGGTGCGGTGCAGCAGTCCCCACTCGTCGGGGGAGGCGTGGTCGTCGGGCTCGAGGTCTACGTAGGCGTGGTTGGCCATGCGGCCTCGGGTCATGGCCACGTAGAACAGCTCGCGGGACTGGCCGACCTCGACCACGGTGTGGCCGGTGTCCACGGTGACGCCCTGGGATCGGTGCGCGGTGGTGGCGTAGCCCAGCTCCGTGGAGGAGGCCAGGTAGTCCGGGTCCAGGATCACGGTGCCGCCGGTGGAGTCCACGATGGCCTCGGCCGAGCCGTCGGGGTTGATCCCGGTCAGGGTCAGGCGAGTGCCGTTGGCGATGAACGCGCCGGTGGAGTCGCGCAACGAGCGGTCGTTGCGGCGGGCCAGCAGTTCGTCTCCGACGCCGGCGGCGACGTCGGCGCGCAGGGTGACGGTGGTCTCCACGTCCACCAGGCCAGCGGTCACCAGGTCGGCCTGGGCGCGGGCGTTCAGGTCGGCCACGGTCGCGTTGTCCGAGGCGATCAGGATCGTGGACAAGCCCTCACGCTTGTCGGCCAGCCAGGCGGCGTAGGCGGTGTCCGCGGCGTCGGTCTCGGGGTCTCCGTGCAGGCGCCCGGCCGCCTCGTACTGCTCCAGCACGTCGTGGTCGCCCTCGCGCAGTTGCAGGGAGGCGCTGCGCTCCCACTCGTTGCGGAAGCGCCACACCTGATCCAGGCGTGCGACCTCCACGTCCTCGGCGCGGTCCATCCAGCCCAGGAAGCCGCCGGCCTCGACGGCCTCGAGCTGGGCAGGATCGCCCACGAGCAGCACCTTGGCCCCGGCGGTCTCGGCCTGCCGGGCCAGTTCGGCCATCTGGGCGGTGGCCACCATGGAGGCCTCGTCCACGATCAGCAGCTGTCCGGGGTGCAGGGTGAACCGGGCCTGGATCGCGTGCTGTTCGGCCAGGCGCGCGGTCATGGCCTCGATCTGCCGGGTCCGGGCGTCGGAGGCGGGGGAGTCCCAGAGCTGGGCCAGGCGGTCCTGGAGGCCGGCCACGCGTTGCGCGCGGGCGGCCGCGCCGTCCCCGACGGACTCCCACAGCCACTTGGCCGTGTTCTCCGTGGCCACGCCGAGCTCGTCGGCCAGCACGCCGGCGGCCACGGCCGAGGGAGCCAGCCCGACCACGGAGCCCTGGCCGTGCTGGGCGTGCCACAGCTGCGCGACGGCGGCCATGGTGGTGGTCTTGCCCGTGCCGGCCGGACCGATGATCGCGTCGATCCCGGACGGGGAGGCCAGGACATGGGCGGTGGCCGCCGCCTGGTCGGCCGAGAGGCGGTGGCCGTCCTTGGTGGTCACCTCGGCCACCTGTCCGGACAGGGTGTCCGGGTCGATGACCGGGGCGTCGGCGGAGCGGACACGGCCCATCAGGTAGGCCTCGTCCTCAATGACCTGCCTGGTGCTCCAGGTGCCGGCCACACGCTTGTGGTCCAGACCGGAGCGGCCAGCCGGGGCGGACAGCACGGGGTCGAACTCCGCTGGGGCGCTCATCCTGTCCGGGGTCAGGGACACGGCCTTGGCCAGGGCGGTGTCCACGAGCTCGTCGGCCGCGGCGTGCCGGTCCTCGGCGGTGTCGAACCGTACAAGGGCCAGCACGCGCTCGGCCGAGGCCAGCACGTTGGCCCGGGTGAAGGTGGTCCGGCGCACGGAGGCGTCGGTGAGCACCCACACGGCCATGGCCTCGCGGGCCTGGTCGGTGAGCTGGTCAGCGGTCACGGTGCGCCGGTCATGGCCGACGGCGGCGGCCACGATGACCGCCGGGTCGTGGCCACCGGCCAGCGCACGGTCACGCCAGCCGACCATCTTCTCGGCCAGGGTTTCGGTGGACTCCTTCTTCGGTGTCCGGGTCTCCAGGGTGGCCTGCTGGCGCAGCTTGAGCACGACCGCCGCCGGGGCGGTGCGTCCGTGGGCGGCCTCCCACTGGGCGATGAGCTCGTCCTTGCGGGCCTGGATCAGTCGGGAGCGGGTGGAGAACTCCTCGATCAGACTGTCCGGCACGCCGGCCAGCTCCACGCGGTGGCCACCGTGGCCGGCCACGGTGGCCTGCTCGAGCTCCTGACCGGACAGCACCTGCTCCAGGGCGGCGGTGATGGCCGGGTCGCGGGACTCGGCCAGGGCGCCGACCTGGCCGTGGAGCCGGTCGTAGAGCAGCGCGTTGTACTTCTCGGAGATGGCCACGACGTGGCGGTGCAGGGTGTAGCTGTCCAGGGTGGCCCACTGCCCGTCCATGAGGCGCTGGACCCGGTTGGAGATCACGACGTGGGTGTGCAGCTGGGGGTCACCGGCGCGGGAGTCCCAGTGGTCGAACGCGCTGGCCACGAGTCCGGTCACGGGCACGTGGGCGACGCCGCCGTGGCCGGCGCGGGACTGGAGCACGTTGTCCTCGACCCAGGCCAGGGCCTCGGCCATGGCCTGCTGGTGGGCGGCCTGGATCTGGCCCTGCATGGCCGGCCCGGATATGGCCCAGAGCGTGGACACGGACTTGGGCACGGAGAAGGTCAGGTCGAACCCGGCCACGGGCTTGCGGGTGGCCTTGGCTGTCCGGCCAGCCGGGGTCGTGGCCCCCTCCGGGGCGGCCACCTCACGGATCGGTGACCGGCCAAGTGCGGTGCCGGTGTCCGGGTCCTTGGCCAGCTCGTAGACGGACACGGCGTCGGCCTTGGCCACCTGCTGGCCAGCGGTCAGCGACGTGCCGGCCAGACCACGGCCCAGCCAGGTGCCGGGCGGGGCCTTGGCCTCGGTGTAGTACGCGGTCAGGTCACGCCGGGCGGTGGCCGCCCCGTCAGCGGACACGGACCGGTCACCGGTGGCCACGGAGTCCAGGTAGTAGTCGATGGACATCTTCGAGATGGACACGGTCATGGCCGAGCCCCCTTCTGGGTTGACCGGTCAGCGGCGGCCACCGCTGACCGGAACCGGGCGTGCGTGGCCAGGATGCGTTTGTCCACGGCGGCCACCGGCTGGCCGGCCACGGCCTTGGCCAGACGACGGCACAGCGTGTCCCACTGCCGGACGATGCCCTGCAACTGTGACCGCTCCACAGCGGCCACCTCGGCCGCGGCGGACAGGCGGCGGTGCCGGACGGACAAGTCCTCGTACCGGACACGCAGGGCGGACAGCTGGCCGCGCAGGGCGGCCACCTCGTCCGGGGTCAGGTCAGTGCCGGCCGTGGCCACGGACCATGACCGGCGCAGGGCGGCCAGCTGGCC
This sequence comes from Micrococcus sp. 2A, assembly GCF_039519235.1. NCBI lineage: Bacteria > Bacillati > Actinomycetota > Actinomycetes > Micrococcales > Micrococcaceae > Micrococcus > Micrococcus sp. 2A. Next base: position 751,909 of record NZ_CP154351.1, read on the forward strand.
GGCCAGGGCGGCGTTGTCCGCCCGGACAGCGACCGTCCGGTTGGCCTGGCCAGCGATGGCCACGGCCGCTGACCGCCGCTCGGCGGCCAGCTGGCCGGCCAGCTGCTGGACCTGCTCGGTCTTGCGCCGGACGCGGGCCTCGAGCTGGCCGATGCGCGTCTCGGCGTCATGACGCTGAGCGCGCTCAGCGTCGAGCTGCGCGGTCAGGGCCAGGACGGCGGGGTCCGGGGCCTGCCCGGCGGTCCGCGCCCGGTAGGCCGCTGAACGGCACGCATGGGAGCAGTACCGCTGGCGCGGCGAGGCGTCCTCGGGAAGGGGATCGGCGCAGTGCGCGCACGGGCGTCGGTCGCTCATGCCCGTGGTTCGCGCCCCGGCCGGGGGAGCGTGTGTCACGCGACTCGTGACGCTAGTGCACCTTGGTGCCAGACGTGTGATGGATGGTTTGCAGGGGTGCTCCGCGCTCGGCGCGGTGTGCCCCTGGGTGTCAGCGCTCCCCTGGGGAGCGTGACACCGGGGTTCAGCGGCGGGGTGCTGCGGCCTCGGCTGGGCGGCGGCGCATCGGGACTCCTCCGGTGAGGGTGCGGTGGGTGGAGGGCAGCAGGTCGGGGGCGTCTTTGGCGTACAGGTCAGCGTGGGCTTGGGTGACGGCGGTGGTGGTGACGTCGACGTGGTGGGCGTCGGCTGCCTTGATCAGTGCTGGGAGGATCGCGTCGCGCAGTGCTTGGCCTTCGCGTCGGCCGGAGCGTGGGTGGGCTGTGGTGTGCCCTTCGATGGTCCAGCCGGTGCGTGTTGCGTGGATGCCCAGGTACGCAGTGGGAGCCTCGGACGTGGGCCAGCAGTAGTAGCGCCGTCGGGGGTCTGCCAGCAAAGCCAGGTAGACCAGCCACACGAGGACCGGGGTGAGGATGGCGGCCAGGACGGCGTAGCCCGCCATGACCAGCAGCACAGTCGAGACGGGGAGGGTAGTGGTGGCCACCGCGGCGGCGAAGGCCACAAGGACGATGACCAGTGGGAACTTGAGCCACCACGGCAGACTGCGGACGCGGACGGGCAAGCTGCGGAACTCGTCGCGGACGGCCAGACGAGTCAGCCGCCAGGCGTGGACAGGGCCTCGAGCGACCGGGGCCGGCAGGTTTGGAACGGGGACGATGTGAGCCATGCGGCTACCTCCAGGGATCTTGGATGACGGGGAGAACGACGGCCCACTCCATGCGCCTCTGGTGACCGTTGACGATTGGTGACCCTTCGCACACATGGTGCCAACATCGACGGTCAAAGTGGTCACGGTTCCGCGCTGGCCCCGGTCTGGCGAAGGCACTCGCGCCCCATGGCTGCGGATGGGGGGACGTCAAAAGGAACCATGTCCCCTGCCGCCTCGGGTGGTGGGCCACGGGCGATCTGGGCGGCCCGCGCGGAGCGAAGCGAGCAAGGGCCGCATCGGTGGTCCAGCGCCGCGCTGGTCTGGGGGTGCGGGGGGCGAAGCGCCCCCGTGAGAGGTGTGGCGGTGTCCACGGCGAGGTGGGCTCTGCGCTACTTGGACATGGGACGGCCCCTCCAGCCTTGAAACGGGATCGGCTGGAGGGGCCTGCGCGGGAGGCTCGGAGGGGGGGTGAGCCTACGACCGCGTATGCACCAGGCTACGCGGGATTCTCAGCCGAGGTTAGACCAGGTGTAGTCGCTGATCCGTGGGGTCTTCTCATCCGTCATCTCGAAGGCGAACGACCGCCAGGTGTTCCCGGGTTCGCGCTCGCCCGTGGGGGACACCCACTCCCAGGCGGCGTTCACCCGGATGACGTTCGGCTCATCGGAAGGCACCAAGGTCACGATGGGCTCGGAGGTCCAGCCCTCGGCGGCGGCGTCGGTCCACTGAGGATCGCTGGTGCCGCGGTCCGAGACGATCACCTGCTTCGCCCGCTCCGGCGTCATCAGCTTCATGGCGCGACCCTCAGATGCGGTCTCGTCCACGTCCTTGGCCGGGTCCCACGTCGTCATCACGCGGGCGGCCTCGACGGCTGCCTCCTCGGCCGGGGTCGTCGGGGCGGACCCGAAGGGGCTGGCCGCTGGGGAACTGCTTGGGGGCGTGGGGATGGCCGAGGATTCCGTCGGTGCGTTCTGGGTGGTGGACGCCGCGACCGTGGGGGCCAGTACCGCTTCGGGGGCGGTGGGCTGGGTGATGACGTTGAGGAGCAGGGCGATGCCTGCGATGACCAACAGGCCGATTCCGCCGAGGGCAAGCTGGGCGGTGCGGGCGGAGCTCATAGAAGTGTCCTTTCAGCGTGCCTGGCAGGGACCGGTCACGTCGCGGCCGGACGGGCAGAGGTCGATGCCGTTGGCGGCCAAGATCGGCTCAGGGTTGACGGTCGTGTGGCGCTCGTAGCTCGTGTCGGAGGCGCTGGGCTGGTTGAACTGGAGGTGTATGTGGGGGCGGCCACCGGCATTCCCGGTAACGCCCTCCTTGCAGATCGGGGTGCCGGGCTCGACGATCTGTCCGACCTGGACGCGGTGGGAGCCGTAGGCACAGTGCCAGTAGCTGATCACATAGTGGGGCTCGGCCATCTGACGTGCGAAGACCGGGTGGTCGCCGTCCCGGTCGGTCCCGTTGGCCTTAGTGATCCGCATCTGGGTGGGGGCGACGGCATAGCCGGTGCCAGTGCCGGAGGCCAGGTCGATCGCGTTGTGATTGGCGACCTCTACGGTGCATTTCAGCGTTGAAGGACACGGCCGCGCGCCGTAGTCGGAGGTGAAGTACCCGCCCGGGAAGGGGTGCGTCCACTCGCCGGAGATGACCACGTCGTCACCGCCCGAGAAGGCCGGCTTGCATTCAGTGGTGTAGATGCTCGCGCGGGACAGGATCTCCTCGGCGTACTCAACGGCGACGGGCTGCTGGTAGGGGATGCCCTTGGCGGCATGGACGTGCGCGGGGCCGATCCGGTAGCCAGCCAGGGCCATACGCACGACGTCCTCCGGGTCGGAGGAGTACTGCTTGTAGTCGTTCTTCAGCTTCAGCAAGAACCGGCCCTGGGCAGCGATGGAGGCGTGCCCGTCGTAGGGGTCGCCATTGCCGTATTCGGCCCAGGCCTCGTCCTTGAACTGGGCCAGACCGCGCGCGTAGCTGGAGCTGGTGGCCTTCGGGTTCCATCGGGACTCCTGGTAGATCTGGGAGGCCAGGACTTCCTGGCTGATGCCGGAGACCTCAGCGGCCTTGGCGATGTCCTCGCGGTACTCCTCGGGGATCTGAGCCTCGCCCGCCTCACCGGCTGAGCAGATTTCAGCGATGTTCCCGTTGACGGGGGTGCGCTGGAACGAGGTGAAGGAGGCCATCATCATGGCCGGGCCCACGACCATGACGAGCACCAGGCCCAGGAGCGCGATGAGCACGCCTGCGACGATCATCAGGCGCTTCATGCCAGGCCCTCGATGAGGGCGGCGGTGGCCTCGAGGTAGGCGCGGCGAGTGGCTTTGGTGAGGCGGTCCCAGTCGATTTCGTCTCCGGCGTCGAGTGCGGGGTCGAAGGGGACGACGAGGACGGCGCCGACGTGCTCGGCCAGCAGCTCGCGGACCTTGTCGAGGCGGTCGGTGTCGGCCTGGGCGGGCTGGGTGATGACGGCGATGGAGCGGGCGAGCTTGTCGGTGTGGCCGGCCTTGCGCAGGGCGTCGATGGTGACGAAGGCGCGGCGGGCGGCGTCCTCCTTGTTGGTGATGGCGATGACGATGGAGTCCGCGACGTCGACGGCTGCCTGCCAGGTGGCCGCGGTGCTCGCGTTGCCGGTGTCCACGATGGCCAGGGCGTAGTGCTGTCGCAGCACCGCGTGCATCCGGTGGAACGCGTCGGCGTCGATGACCTCGCGGTCTCCGGCGTGATCCTGCGAGGCCAGGACGTGGAAGCGGTTGTCGCCCTGGGGGCGGACGTAGCCGGTGAGGCGGTCGGCGTTCTCGGGGATGCGGAAGTCCTCGATGTTAGCCAGCAGGTCCACGGCGGTGTGCTGGTGGGAGGCGGGCAGGGCACGGTCGGCCAGATTGCCGGCGTTTTCGTTGTTGTCCCAGGCCAGCACGGTGCCGCCGCGGACTCGGCCGAGGGTGGCGGCCAGGAGGTAGGTGGCGGTGGTCTTGGAGGCGCCTCCCTTGATGTTCACGACGGCGGCGGTGCGGTGGCCGGGCAGGCCGCGCTGGATGGTGGTCGTGAGCTCGCGTTCGTGCATCTCGTCGGCCGAGGGGGCCAGGCGCAGGCCGAAGGCTTCGTTGAGCCCGCCGCGCCAGCCGTGGCGGGCGGGGGCCTGCCGACGACGGTCGGCGCGGGTGCGGGTGGCGAAGGCCTCGGCGGTGGAGGTCAGCTCCGCGTGGGCGGGCTTGCGCAGTTCGGGGCTGAAGGTGAGATCGTGCACGCCCGGGAGGTCGGAGGTGATGATCACGTCGTGGCCCAGGCGGTTGGCCGCGGACTGTCCGATGGTGTCCAACGCGGCGGTGGTCACGGTGGACGGCTGGCCGGACGGGTCGGTCAGAGTGAAGGCCGTGTAGGACAGGCGGAAGGCACGGCGGGGATCGGTGGTGTCTGGGGCCGGGGTGAGGGTGTGGGTGTCCGGGTCGAGGGTGAAGGTGTCCGGGGTGATGGTCAAACCCTCGTGGTGGCCGGTCACGGTGACCACGTGCTGGCCGGTCGGGGCTGCTGCCGCCGTGGCCAGAGCCTCGGTGAGGGAGGTGGCTGGCAGGCGGGTGCCGGTGGGGTCGGTCAGTGCAACGCGAGCGGTCAGGGTCAGGGTGGTGTCCATCGTCGGTGTCCTCCTGGGGTGAGCGCCGAGTGGCGGTCGGGGTCTGTGGGGTCGTTCTGGATTCGTTGTGTGTAGGAGGAGGTGTGTGTCCAGGTGGCGTCGTCCGGCCAGTCGTGCGCGGCCGCGCGTGATGGCGGATGGACGTGGCCGGACATGGCTGTGGCCACCGGACGGGAGTGTCCGGTGGCCACAGTGGCCGGCCGTGGCCGGTCAAGTGTGGGCTGGCCCGTGCGGGGCGGGAGCGGGCGTGGTGGCCGTGTCCGCGGCGCGGTACTCAGCCACGGCCGCTTGCAGAGCGTCCAGGCGCAGACCGGAGGTGGTGCTCGTGGGGGTCTGCAGGATGGGGGTCTGCTCCAGTCCGCTGGACTTCAGCTTGGTCACAAGCTCGGGCCGGCCAGTCAGATCGACGTAGTCGTAGGGGATCTGGTGGCGGTCGAGGTATGCGGTGGCCTGCTTGCAGGGGTAGCAGGTGGGCTGGCCGTACACGGTGATCATCGCGGTGGTCTCCTCGCTCATCGTCCGGGGCCCGGGTGCGGGACTGTAGAAAGGCGGGCCAGGACCGTGCGGCGCAGCAGGATGTCAGCCTGCGGGCTGTAGCCGAAAGCGCGCAGGGGGATGGGCTTGGGGCGTAGGTGGTCGAAGGGCTTGGTGGGGGTGCAGGTTTGCGGCGGCATGGTGGCTCCTCAGAAGGGGTTCTCGGTGGCGACGTGCTCGGGCTGGCCGGACTCGTCAGCGGTGGCGATGAGTTCGAGGTGGTCGTCGGTGTCGAGGTCCTTGTCCGCGCAGTTGTCGATCCACCAGCCAGAGCGGGTGAGCGTACGGGCGGCGGCGAAGGCTTCGCTGGCGGTCTCCTCGTCCTGTTCCTCGAGGACGGCTGCGAGGACCTGGTAGCGGATACGGGTGGCCCAGTTGAGCTGCTTCTCGGTGCCGGTGAGCTCGGGGAGCTCGTGCTCCTGCTCGAACGCGGCGGCGTCGAGGAGTGTCTGCCGGTTGAGCTTGTCGAGATCAGCGGCGCCTTGGGTCTTAAAGCACTTCGTGCAGACGCGGTTCTTGCCGAGGCCGAAGGCGTGGTTCTTGCGGCGGCCGGCGGGGACATGGGTGAGGTCTACGGTCTCGGTGTGGCCGCAGCTGAAGGCGATGGGAAGGGCGGTTTTGATGGCCATGATGGGTCTCCGTTGCTTGGGCGAAGGGTCGACCTGGATTCGTGGCAGTGGCGGGGTCATGCGTGTCCACGCGTCAGGAGGCGAGGGTTTGGATGCGATCGGTCATGCCCGGAAGTGTCTGGAGGGCGGCGACGTCGCGGGAGAGTTTTTCCGCGGCTACGCGGGTGTAGACCATGGTGGTGGTGACATCGGCGTGGCCTAGGAGATCGCGTAGGCCAAGGATGTCCAGGGATGAGGAGTAGACGTGGGTCGCGAAGCGATGCCGGAGGGTATGGGCGGACCAGCCGGTTGTGGCCAGCAGGTCATGGATGCGTTGACCGATGGAAGCGGGTAGGTAGTGGCCGCTGGGGTTGCGGTCGCTGGGGAATAGCCAGCCGCATGAGGGTGCGAGGGCGAGCGCCTCGTTCAGGAGGGGGTGGACGGGAACGTGGCGGATATGACCGCCCTTGCCAGTGACACGGATCTGTCCGTCGTTGATGTCTTCGGCGCGGAGGCGGGACATCTCTGCCACGCGCAGGCCGGAGAGGGAGCCCAGTAGGAGCATCAGAATGTCCTGAGGGCGGGTGCATCGTGTGATGGCGCCACGGAGGATGTGGTCTGGCGTGGGGCGGGGGAGGCCGCGGGGCACGGTGAATCGGGGGAGCTTATCGGCTGGGTTGGTGTCGGTGAGGTTGAGATCGATGGCCCAGCGGTAGTAGACGCGGATGGCGTCCGCAGCGTTCTTGCGCGTGGCGGGTGAGGCGCCGACGGTGAGCAGCCACTCCGCGAGTTGTCCGGGGGTGAGGGTGAGGGCGTCGAGGTCGTTCTCATGGGTCCAGGCGTGCAGACGTTGGGCGTAGTGCACGCGGTTGGCAACTGTGCGCGGCCGGCGGAAGACGGTAAGCCACGACTCGAATCCGGCGAGATGTGGTGGGCGTGACGACATGGGGTGCCTCCTACATGGGGAGGAGTGATCGTCACACGGGTCTGATGGGCAAAAAAGGGGGGGCAACCCGTTTATGGCTGCCCCCCCTTAGTGCGTGTGCTTAGCCGGGTGTGCTCAACCGTGTCGGGGCATGGGGACGAACTGGAGGGCGAGCCAGCTGATGCCGCCGACGACCGCCGGGCCGGCGTACATAGACATGGGACCGCCCATGTAGAGGGCGAAAGCGCTCACGGCGGCGACGGAGAACGCCAGGAACTTGAGGAGGGCCAGCCCGGTAGAGAAGGGACGGGTGATGAGCGCGATGAGGAACATGATGATGGCTCCGGCGAAGATCCACATGGTGGCCGCCCTTTCAGGTGTGCGAGTGGTGATGTCAATACTGGCGAGGGAGCCGACTCGTTAAGCCAGTGGCTGTCCTTGGGCGTCCAGGGCGCTCGGATGGACAAGTAACCGGTGTCAGGTCTCGTAGCGGATCATCGCGCTCATAATGGCGTTGGGCGGGTCGGTCACGTGGGTCAAGGACTCGAGCTCGTGAGCCGCCCCCTTCATTCGGTCCGGACGTTCTGTGAGTCGTCGGTTTCCATTTGATGGGTGCACTGCCGAGCGTACTCGGCTGGGGTTAGGTAGCCGAGCGAGGAGTGCCGGCGGTGGTGGTTGTACTCGTCCTTCCAGTCGCCGATGATGACCTGTGCGTGCAGCAGTGAGTAGAAGCTGTTGATGTTGAGGCACTCGTCGCGGATCCGGCTGTTGAACGACTCGACGTACCCGTTGCGCCACGGCGAGCCCGGAGGGATGTAGGACAGGCCGGTGCGGGTGCCGGCCCAGTCGGCCATCGCCTCGCTGATGAACTCCGGCCCGTTGTCCGACCTGAGCACCGCCGGGGCGCCCCGGGCGGCGACGAGGTCCTCGAGGTGGGCGGTGAGTCGGTCGGCGGTAATCGAGCGCTCCACGAGGCCGCCGATGCACTCCCGGGTGTGTTCGTCGACGATCGAGCAGATCTTGATCGGTCGTCCGTGCTCGTCGGCGTCGAACTGGAAGTCCACCGCCCACACCACGTTCGGCGCGTCCGCCGTCGGCGCGTCGACGGTCGAGGACCCGACGCGCTTGCGTCGACGCCGCTGCGGGACCCGGAGCCCTTCGTCACGCCACAGGCGTTGGATCTTCTTGTGGTTCACCACCCACCCCTCGGCGCGGGCGTCGTGATACGCCCGCCGATACCCGTAGCGGGGATGGTCCTTCGCCCAGGCGCGCAGCCACTCCCTGAGCGCCCGATCCGGGTCCGCGACCGTGTCGCCCTTGAGCGGTCGCCGGTACGCGGAGCGGCTCAGCCCGACCAGACGGCACGCCATCCGTTCGCTCACCCGCAACTTGCGCTTGAGGTGATCGACGGCGGCGCGGCGCCTGTCCGGGCTTAGAAGTTTCCCTCAGCCAGCTCCTTGAGCGCGGCCTTCTCCAGCTCCGCTTCCGCGAGCAGACGCTTCAGGGTCGCGTTCTGCTTCTCCAGCTCCTTCAGGCGCTTTGCATCGTCGGCCTTGAGGCCGCCGTACTGGTTCCGCCACCGGTAGTACGTCTGCTCGGACACCCCGAGCTCCCGGCACACCGCCGCGACGTCCTGACCATCGGCGAGCATCCTGTCGGCCTGCCCGAGCTTACGGACGACCTGCTCGGGGGTGTGACGCTTCCTGCTGTTCGTCATGATCTGACCAGTCTCCCTGCCCGCGACCGCGGGCAACAGGACGACTCTCATAACGACTGGACCTACGAAACGGGGTCAGCCCACTCGGCGAGTGCGCCTTTGAGCTCGTCCCTGCACTCGTGGGCCGAGAGGTGCTTGTTAGCTCTGGGGGCGGATATACGAGCCTGCTGCGAGATGGTCATGCGACGTGCCCTTCGTCGGTCGGCGACTTCAGGGTAGCCCTGAGGATGACGACGAGCCGGAGAGTCGCGGCGACGGTGTGATTAGCGAGGCTTCGCGACGAGTAATCGAAGGGTTGTTGGTTCGAGTCCAACCGGAGGAGCCGAGCAGAGGCCCCTGCACCGACCATGTCGGTGTGGGGGATTCTTCGTGCCTGGAGGATGACCGGGCCGAGCAAGTCGCCAAGCGTAAGCTCCAGCAGTTCTGCCACTTGTGCCAGCTCGGTGATAGAGAAGGGGGCCTTGACCCTTGATCGTGGACCCGGTGTCGGTTCGGTTATGCCGCTTCCGTGAGGGTAGCTGACCTCGCGGCGTCGTAGGCGTTCTCGTAGCTATTTGGGCTCACCTGGCCGATCGTGGAGTGGCGTCGGCGGGTGTTGTAGCGGTTCGCCCATCGGAACACGGCCCGGTAGGCCGTGGCCTGATCTGGAAATGCGGCCCGGCCCTCGAGAAGCTCCCGCTTGAGCGCGGCGTTGAAACTCTCCGCGAGTGAGTTGTCGGCACTCGTGCCCACCGCACCCATGGACTGGACGACGGTGAGCTGCTCGCAGAGGGCCGCGTAGGCCTTCGAGGCGTAGACGGCGGGTTCAACCGGTCGTTGCAACACCGTGCGTTGAGAGCGAGCGTAGCTGCTCGGCGAAGACCTCCGCGGGAGTCTTCCAGTCCAGGACCTTCCTGGGCCTGTTGTTCAGCGTGTACGCGACTGCTGCGAGGTCCTCGGCCGACCATCTCGACAGGTCCGTGCCCTTGGGGAAGTACTGCCGCAGCACCCCGTTCGTGTTCTCGTTCGTCGGCCGCTGCCACGGCGAGTGGGGGTCAGCGAAGAACACCTTCGTGCCCGTGGCCATCGTGAACTGGACATGCCCGGCCAGCTCCTTGCCCCGATCCCACGTCAAGCTCTGACGCAGCTGCTCCGGCACCGTCGCCATCGCCTTGATCAGGGCCGCGGTCATCGCCTCAGCCCCGTACCCACCCAGCGACGGCCCGTTCTTCACCGGCGGCCGCTCTCCCCATCCCTGCAGGCGGGGCAAGTGGACCAGGATCGTGGCCCGGCTCTTGCGCTCGGCCAGAGTCCCGATCGCTGAACGCTCGGTCCCGATGATCAGGTCCCCTTCCCAGTGCCCGGGCACAGCACGATCAGCGGCCTCGGGTGGGCGCTTGCTGAACACCACGTCCTCGGTGACGTGGCCCTGGGGCTTGTTCCGGGTACGTGCCCGCGGCTCGCGCAGAGCCCGCCCGGTACGCAGGCACGCGACGAGCTCACGCTTGAGCGCCCCACGCCCCTGGATGAACAGCGACTGATAGATCGCTTCATGAGAGATCCGCATGGACTCATCATCCGGGAACTCCAGGCGCAGCCGGCGGCTGATCTGCTCAGGGCTCCACGCCGTAGACCACCGCCGGTCCGCCCGGCGCGGTTTCATCTTCCGCCCCTTGAAACCGGGCCCGACTGGTCCCGGCACGGCCACGCCATCGGGGCCCAGGACCACCCCGTTCAGGCGTGCCTGGACGTAGTCGTGCAGTCGCTGGTTCGTGGCCAGCTTCGCCGGCTTGGGCCGCCTGGCAGCTTCCTGGGCCTTCCACTGCGCCACCGTGGCCCGGTACTCCTGCTTCCCGGAACGAGTGGCGCAGTTACGGCGCAGCTCACGGCTGATCGTGCCGGGATCACGTCCCAGCGTGCGTGCGATCTGACGGACCCCCTGGCCCTGGGCATGGAGGATTGCGATCTCTTCACGCTCAGCGAAGGACAGGTACCGGCCGGTGGGCTCGGCCAGGGACAGCGGGGTCATCCCGCCAGCGTGACGGAACCAGCGCGCCCCGACGGGCCAGGACACGCCCACAGTCAGGGATGCCTCGACCGTCGTAACGCCGGTGGCGATCACACGCCAGAACTGGCGTTGCACCTCTCGTGAGGGCTGCGGCCTGCCAGGAGAGCGCATCGGGGCCCGCAAGGCCCGATCCGCTCTCCACTGTCGACGTGTCCCCTCGGGCACGTCACTGATCTTCCTCGCCCAGTCCTTGCTTGCCATCGCCCATACCTCCAGTGATTCCGAGAGGGTGTTGCGACGACCGATTGAATCCACCGACGCTGCCGTGGTCGCTGTGAAACACGGCGCCGGCGAGACTGCCGCGGTCGCGGGCCGCGGCGCGGAGTGCGTCCTCGACGAGTTCGGTGCGCATGTGGTCGGCGACCTGCCAGCCCGCGAGCTTGCGGGAGCCGAGGTCGATGCACGTCGCGAGATACAGGTTCGACCCGTCTGCGATCGGGAGGTAGGTGATATCGCCGACGTACCGGCGGTTCGGCTCCCCGATCGAGAAGTCCCGGCCGATCAGGTCGGGGAACTTCCTCCCGGACTGGTCCGGGATCGTGGTCTTCACCCGGCGTCGCAGCCGGATCCCCACCAGCTGGTGCTCACGCATCACGCGGGCGACGCGCTTGTGATTCACCCGCTCGGCGGCGGTGGTGACGCCGTCGTTGAGGTCGGCGGTGATCCGGGGTGCCCCGTAGGCGCGGTCGCCGCCCTGGGCGGGGTCCTGCAGCACCCTGATCCGTGCGGCGAGGGCTGTATCTTCGGCCGCTCTCGCCGCCCGTCCCGGAGCCGCCGCGAGCCAGGCGTAGAACGACGACCTCGCGATCTCGACGATCTCGCACAACCGCTTCACGCCGTAGGCGTCCTTGTGGTCCTCGACGAACTGGAAGCGGTTCACCAGTTCGTCTCCCCGGCGAAATACTTCGCCGCCTGACGGAGGATGTCCCGCTCCGTCTCGAGCTTCAGCTTCTCCGCCTTCGACGCCGCCAGTTCCGCCTCCAGCCGCACGATCCTCGCCGCCTGCGACTCCGACCGCCCCGACGTGGGCGGCGACATGGTGCCGGCGGTCGTCGTGCCCGAGCCGTGCTTCTCGACCCACTCCCGCAGCGCACCGCGGGAGATCCCGAGGTCCGCCGCGATGCCATTCAACGTCGCACCGGGCGTCGACTCGTACAAGTCCACCGCCCGCTGCCGGAACTCGTCCGTGTAGTTCTTCCTAGCCATCCCTCGGATTCTCGCTTCCCCATCATCGTGTTGGAATCAGCGTGTCCAAGATCAGGGGTCAAGCGCCCCGAGATGCTCGTTCGGTCATCGCCTCGCTCGGGCGCCTCGACGAGGCGACCACCCGGATCGCCGCGGCGTGCACCGGCGTGTTCGCCGTCGCCGAGACCGGACGGATGCATCATCGGCGGGCGACGACCAGCTGGTTCCTGGGGCCGGAGTTCCTGAAGCGCTATCCGACCGTCGCCCTCGATCTCGACACCATGGTCGTGGTCGACGGGAACCTCGTCACCGCCGGCGCTGCGTTCGCCCACATCGACCTCGCGCTCTCACTCGTGCGATCGATCAGCCCCGACCTGGCCCAACATGTCGCCAAGCTCCTCATCATCGACGAGCGTCCGTCGCAGGCGGCCTTCGTCGCCTACGAACATCTCCGGCACGAGGACCCGATCGTCGTCGAGTTCGAACGCTTCGTGCGCGCCCGCCTGGACGAACCGTTCAACGTCGCCTTCGTCGCGCAGTCGCTCGGCACCAGCCGGCGCACCCTCGAACGACGAGTCCGTGCGGCGCTCAACCTCACTCCGCTCGGGTTCGTCCAACGGCTTCGCACCGAACGAGCTCGGCACCTCTCAGCAACCACGGATCTCACCTCCGCCGAGATCGCGCTACGGGTCGGCTACGCGAACGCCGAGACTCTGCGCTCCCTCCTGCGCAGGGAGCGACGCCGTTCCTGACCTATCGCCATGCCTGTAGCCGGTGTCCTAGTGCTCGACTGGAACCACCTCTCAGCACGTCGCGTCGACGCTACTGCGTCGCCCCTGGACGACCCACTCGACACGCCCGCAGCACAGGCCATGTGACGTGCCCCGGCTTCCCGGACGGCCGGGGTCGGGTGGCTGTGATGTGTCGCTGCGTTCTCGTCGAGGGGGTCAGCAGACTCGATCAGGGTCGATTGGGATGAGACGCGAAGGCGCTCAGGTCAAGGCGGCCGAAGCCGGCCGGCGGGGTAGCGTCGGTCACGTCGAGGTCTTTCGGATGGATGGCGTAGGAACCTCCATCGTCGGGAGACCTCGATGTCTACCTGCGGACCGACGCGCCCGGCCGACCTACACCCTCATCTGGGAAGAGCCCATAAACGGTCGTTTGTGGCGGGCGTCCGGGATGCGACGGGGCTGTGGCTTCGTTCGCTTGGTGGCGGGGTTTTTGCAGCGCTCCGTGGCGGTCTTGTTGCCGCGATCACGCAGGACTGGCTGCAGGTAGGTGTCGCGGTCTGAACCGAGAGGGGTGCGCCCGGTCGGGGCCGTTTGGATCGCTGCCGCTACGTCAGAGTCCGAAGGCCCCGCCGCTGACGAGAATCACGATGCCGAGGCCGATGAGAACGATGGGGAAGAGGACGTGCTCCCAGCGTTCGAGCACTTCGGCGATCGGGGGGCGGGTGGCGACGAACTTTGCCAGGGCCACCAGGACCGCGACGAGCGCGAGGAAGACGATGCAGTAGGCGACTACTGCGAGAGGTTCCACGCTGAGGAAGACAGGGGTGTAGACGCCGATGTTGTCGCCGCCGTTGGCAAGGGTGACGCCTGCGACTGTCCACACGCCGACCTTCTTGCCGGCAACCTTGGCCTCGTCGTCATCCTCGTCATCGTCTCCGCGCCAGGCCTGCCATGCGGCCCAGAGGCCGAGGCCCAGAGGGATGAGACCGAAGTACGGGATGGCTGCCGAGGGCAGGAATGCTCCGGCGCCGATGGTCACCAGGACCGCGGCACCGAGGATGCCGGCGAATCCGAGGTACTGGCCGGCCAGAATGCGGGCGGTAGTGCCGCGCTGGCCTGCCCCTCGCGCGAAGAAGAGGGAGAGCACGATGATGTCGTCGATGTTGGTCGCTGCGAACAGGCCCATCGCCTGCAAGACCGAGGTGAGGATCATGCGCCCTCCCCAGCTGCGTCGCATCCGGGAAGCGAGCAGGCGGGATCGATGCACGGGGCGTCTTCGTCCACTGCCAGGGTGGCATCGACCAGTGCCGTCAGCGCCTGCGCCAGGTGCGAATCGGCGATCTCATATCGTGTCCGACGACCCTCAGGCTCGGAGACGACGATCCCGCAATCGCGCAGGCATGCCAGGTGGTTGGACACGTTCGGGCGTGTCAGGTCCAGATCTCGGGCCAGTTCCGCCGGGTAAGCGGGATGGTCGAGCAGGGTCAAGATGATCCGGGATCGAGTGGGGTCGGCCAGTGCACGACCCAGGCGGTTCATCACGTCGAGACGCGAAGCGATAGTCAGCATGGACTGAACTATACAGCGCGAACTGAACACTCGGTCACAGGCGTCAGCCCAGATCGCATGCCCGTAAGGGGATCCTTCACCGTACGTCGAGCGAGCTCAGTCCTCGACGACTTCTTGTGAGGGATCGTCATGTACGCATGTGAACAGCTTCGCTCTGTGTCGTCCTTCTGGCTTCGCTTCGTGTCGGGTAGCCCGGTCGCTACGGCTGCAGGAGCTCTCGTTCGATGCGTTCTGCGATGGCGTCCCGCATTGGTCGCACGTCTTCCGGTGACCAGGAGTTGGGGTCGGGGAACGACCACTCCAGGACCGTGCCGCCAGGTTCTGCGGGGAGTTCGAGTCCGGGCTTCATGAGGACGACGATGTCCGCGTGTTCGAGCAGGTCGGGCGTCACGCGCCGCGGCATGCGTGCGGTGATGTCGAGGCCGAGTTCGCCTACGGTCGCGGCGATCGAGGGGTTCACCTCGTCGGCCGGGGTGATGCCGGCGGAGGTGGCCGTGTATCGGTCGGGTGCGGCGAGTTCGAGGAGTGCTGCGCCGAGTTGTGAGCGGCCGGCGTTGTGCTTGCAGATGAACAGGACAGTGGGCTTCGTGGTCATGGATGCAAGTCCGGTCAGTTGGTGCAGCACGAGGTGTTGCCGGTAGCCGAATCAAGCGGAGTGCAGCAGGCAGCGTCCTCAGCGGCAGGAGTGGCGGTGGCGGGCGGGGTGGTGCAGCAGGAGCTGCCGCCGATGTCGGTGGAGCAGACACCCGTTTCGGGGAGGACGAGTTCGAGCTGTCGGGCTGCGGTGTGGTCGCCGGCGAGTTCGGCGGCGATGGAGCGGACCTGCTCGTAGCCGGTGAGGAGCAGGAACGTGGGCGCGCGGCCGTAGGACTTCATGCCGGCGATGAAGAAGTTCGGCTCCGGGTGCGCCAACTCGGCGACACCGTGCGGGGGAACGGAGCCGCAGGAGTGCAGGTTCGGGTCGATCAGTGGTGCGAGGGCTCGGGGTGCTTCGACGATGTCGTCGAGGCCGAGGCGGATCTCGCGGAGCATGTCGAGGTCGGGCCGGAATCCGGTGGCGTTCACGATGACGTCGACAGTGAAGCGTCCAGTTGAGTCCCTGATAGTGGTGTAACCCTCCCCGGCCGCCAACACCGTCCCCAGCATGGACGCGGTCACCGTGGGAGCCTTCGAGTGAACCTTCCACAGCACTCTCGAAAGGGACATCACCACGATGACCGCTCCTCACATTGTCGACCCTGAAGGCCTGCTACGCGAAGCGATCGGCGAAGCCTCGCCGGACTTGTTGCGCCACCTGCTGCAGACCGTGATCAACGCCCTGCTCAGCGCTGACGCAGACGCGGTCTGCGGCGCCGAGTACGGCACCGCTTCTGATACCCGCACCGCACAGCGCAACGGGTACCGCCACCGGCCCCTCGACACCCGCGCCGGCACGATCGACGTGGCCATCCCGAAACTGCGCGCCGGCACGTACTTCCCAGAGTGGCTGCTCGAGCGACGCAAGCGGGCCGAGTCCGCGTTGATCACGGTCGTCGCCGACTGCTACCTCGCTGGGGTCTCCACCCGACGCATGGACAAGCTCGTGCGCCAGCTGGGCATCGACTCGCTCTCGAAGTCCCAGGTCAGCCGGATGGCCGCCGAGCTGGACGAGCACATCGACGCGTTCCGGCACCGCCCGCTGGGGGATGCCGGCCCGTTCGTGTTCCTCGCCGCGGACGCCCTGACCATGAAGGTTCGCGAGGGTGGTCGGGTGATCAACGCGGTGGCCATGGTCGCCACCGGCGTCAACGCTGACGGGCGACGTGAGGTACTCGGGCTGCGGGTGGCCACCACGGAGTCAGGCGCGGCGTGGAACGAGTTCTTCGCTGATCTGGTCGCCCGCGGCCTTCACGGGGTGAGACTGGTGACTTCGGACTCCCACCGTGGCCTGGTCGAAGCCATCGCGGCGAGCCTGCCCGGGGCCGTGTGGCAGCGGTGCCGCACGCACTATGCCGCGAACCTGATGGCGGTGACCCCGAAGGCCATGTGGCCGGCGGTGAAGGCCATGCTCCACAGCGTCTACGACCAGCCTGACGGGCCGGCGGTGCACGCCCAGTTCGACCGGCTCTTGGACTACGTGGCCGAGCGGTTGCCCGCCGTGGCTGGGCACCTCGATGCTGCTCGGGAGGACATCCTCGCGATCATCTCGTTCCCGAAGGACGTGTGGTCCCAGATCTGGTCGAACAACCCTGCCGAGCGCCTGAATCGGGAGATCCGGCGCCGCACGGACGCGGTGGGCATCTTCCCGAACCGGGATGCCGTGGTGCGGCTCGTGGGGGCCGTGTTGGCTGAGCAGACGGATGAGTGGGCCGAGGGCCGCCGGTACCTCGGTCTCGAGCTGCTGGCCCGCTGCCGCGAGCCCCTCACGCAAGAACCGGGCACCGTGATGGGCACGGAGGTGATGCCGGCCCTGGCCTGATTCTCATGCCTCGAAGACGGTTACACCACTTCCAGGGACTTGACCAAGCGTCCCGGGTGTGATGCCGCTTCCTTTCGAGTTCGAGAGGATGTTGTTCATGCCGAAGAAGTTCGATCCCGAGGTGAAGGACCGCGCGGTGCGGATGGTCCTGGACCGTGTCGAGGAAGCCGGGTCAGTCACGAAGGCCGTGGCTTTGGTGTCGCCGAAGGTCGACGTGGGGCGCGAGACCTTGCGCCGCTGGGTCTGTCAGCACCGCGTCGACGCCGGCCTCAAGGACGGGCCGACCAGCGATGACCTGGCCGAGCTCAAGCGCCTGCGCGGCGAGGTCAAGCGATTGCGGGAGGACAACGAGATCCTGCGCAAGGCCTCGATTTTCTTCGCGGGGGAGCTCGACCCCCGCAACCGATGATCATGGGATTCATCGATCAGATGCGCGCCAAGGGGCATGCGGTCGAGTCGATCTGCAGGGTGCTCCGTCAGGAGGGCTGTCAGATCGCCGCACGCACCTACCGGGCGTGGCGCCGCCGCAGCGCGTCGGCTCGTGACACGTCCGACGCGGTCCTGCTCAACGTCCTGCACGACCTTGTCGGCACCCCGGAAGGGCTGTACGGGCGTCGGAAGATGACCGCGTGGCTGCGTCGAGAAGGTCACCAGGTCGGCGCCGGTCGTGTGGACCGGCTCATGCGGGTTGCGGGGATGAACGGTGTGCGTCGAGGCAGGCCAGTGCGCACCACCGTCCCGGCCAAGGACGGCTGCCGTGCCGGTGACCTGCTCAATCGAGACTTCACCGCGGCCGCGCCGAACACGAAGTGGGTCGCGGACTTCACCTATGTGCGCACGTGGGCGGGCTTCGTATACGTCGCGTTCGTGCTGGACTGCTACTCGCAGAGAATCCTCGCCTGGCATGCCGCGACGGCCAAGACGACCCCGCTGGTCCTGACCCCGCTGCGGATCGCGTTGTGGGACCGTGACCGGCACGGGCACCCTGTGCAGCCCGGCGAGCTGATCGCGCACAGCGATGCCGGGTCGCAGGGTGGATTCAATCGGTCGTCGCAACACCCTCTCGGAATCACTGGAGGTATGGGCGATGGCAAGCAAGGAC
This sequence comes from Micrococcus sp. 2A, assembly GCF_039519235.1. Lineage (NCBI taxonomy): Bacteria > Bacillati > Actinomycetota > Actinomycetes > Micrococcales > Micrococcaceae > Micrococcus > Micrococcus sp. 2A. The sequence continues at coordinate 769,551 of NZ_CP154351.1, forward strand.
TGGGCGAGGAAGATCAGTGACGTGCCCGAGGGGACACGTCGACAGTGGAGAGCGGATCGGGCCTTGCGGGCCCCGATGCGCTCTCCTGGCAGGCCGCAGCCCTCACGAGAGGTGCAACGCCAGTTCTGGCGTGTGATCGCCACCGGCGTTACGACGGTCGAGGCATCCCTGACTGTGGGCGTGTCCTGGCCCGTCGGGGCGCGCTGGTTCCGTCACGCTGGCGGGATGACCCCGCTGTCCCTGGCCGAGCCCACCGGCCGGTACCTGTCCTTCGCTGAGCGTGAAGAGATCGCAATCCTCCATGCCCAGGGCCAGGGGGTCCGTCAGATCGCACGCACGCTGGGACGTGATCCCGGCACGATCAGCCGTGAGCTGCGCCGTAACTGCGCCACTCGTTCCGGGAAGCAGGAGTACCGGGCCACGGTGGCGCAGTGGAAGGCCCAGGAAGCTGCCAGGCGGCCCAAGCCGGCGAAGCTGGCCACGAACCAGCGACTGCACGACTACGTCCAGGCACGCCTGAACGGGGTGGTCCTGGGCCCCGATGGCGTGGCCGTGCCGGGACCAGTCGGGCCCGGTTTCAAGGGGCGGAAGATGAAACCGCGCCGGGCGGACCGGCGGTGGTCTACGGCGTGGAGCCCTGAGCAGATCAGCCGCCGGCTGCGCCTGGAGTTCCCGGATGATGAGTCCATGCGGATCTCTCATGAAGCGATCTATCAGTCGCTGTTCATCCAGGGGCGTGGGGCGCTCAAGCGTGAGCTCGTCGCGTGCCTGCGTACCGGGCGGGCTCTGCGCGAGCCGCGGGCACGTACCCGGAACAAGCCCCAGGGCCACGTCACCGAGGACGTGGTGTTCAGCAAGCGCCCACCCGAGGCCGCTGATCGTGCTGTGCCCGGGCACTGGGAAGGGGACCTGATCATCGGGACCGAGCGTTCAGCGATCGGGACTCTGGCCGAGCGCAAGAGCCGGGCCACGATCCTGGTCCACTTGCCCCGCCTGCAGGGATGGGGAGAGCGGCCGCCGGTGAAGAACGGGCCGTCGCTGGGTGGGTACGGGGCTGAGGCGATGACCGCGGCCCTGATCAAGGCGATGGCGACGGTGCCGGAGCAGCTGCGTCAGAGCTTGACGTGGGATCGGGGCAAGGAGCTGGCCGGGCATGTCCAGTTCACGATGGCCACGGGCACGAAGGTGTTCTTCGCTGACCCCCACTCGCCGTGGCAGCGGCCGACGAACGAGAACACGAACGGGGTGCTGCGGCAGTACTTCCCCAAGGGCACGGACCTGTCGAGATGGTCGGCCGAGGACCTCGCAGCAGTCGCGTACACGCTGAACAACAGGCCCAGGAAGGTCCTGGACTGGAAGACTCCCGCGGAGGTCTTCGCCGAGCAGCTACGCTCGCTCTCAACGCACGGTGTTGCAACGACCGGTTGAACCCGCCCAGTACACGAGCCTTCGCTTCGCCGAGCACCTGGCCGCCGAGGGCATCGCCGCGTCCATCGGGACCGTCGCCGATGCGTATGACAACGCGCTCATGGAATGCGTCATCGGCTTGTACAAGACCGAGTGCATCACCACCACGATCTTCCACAACGGCCCGTACAAGACCATCGCCGACGTCGAGTACGCCACCGCCGGATGGGTCGAGTGGTACAACAATCGAAGGCTCCACTCGTCCCTGGCTATGACCACCCCGGCCCAGTACGAGACTGCCTACTACGCCGCCCTCAACCGAGAGCTGGCACCCACATAGGAGCGGTACGAAACCCGGGACGCTTCAGTTCCGCGATGACGGTGTCCGCGCCGCTCACCGGAGACCTGGCAGTACCGCGGACCGCCGACCTGGAGTGGTCTGCACGCCCGGTGCGCCGCGCAACCGGCACGAGCACGGAGGAGCTCCACGCATGCGCTCCACGCATACCCGCCCCGCCCTGACCGCCGCCCTTCTCGCGGGTGCCCTCGCCCTCGCCGGCTGTTCCGCCGAGGACCAGGAGAAGGTGACGGACGCCGCCTCCTCGGCGGGTGCCGCGGTGGGTTCGGCCGCTCCCTCGATCGGGGCGGCTGCGAGCTCCCTGGCCTCCTCCGCGGGCCCAGCCGTGGGATCCGCCGCCTCGGACGCGTCGTCAGCCGCCGCCAGCCGCATGGACGACATGCGCTCCAAGGACGCGAGCGGATCGGCCGCCGCCTCCGGCCACGCAGGCCACTCGATGGAGCACGCGATGGACGGCGGCCCCTCGCCGGCCGGCATCGAGGAGGCCGACGACCCGGCCTACCCCGTGGGCACCGAGGTCACGCTGACCGCCGACCACATGCCCGGCATGAAGGGCGCCGAGGCCACCGTCACCGGCGCGTTCGACACCACCGCCTACCAGGTCGACTACACCCCCACGGACGGCGGCGAGAAGGTCACGGACCACAAGTGGGTCGTGGAGGACGAGGTCCGGCCCGCACGGTGACGCCGTCGACCTGGTCCGCGATCCGCAGCCCCGCGGGGGAGAAGGTCCCGCGCCGGCGCCTGTCGGTCCAGTCCGAGGTCCCGACCCTCACGTCCCTGCGACGGCCCTACTCCTGCGCCCCGCGCCGGTGGCTGCCCCGCGGTCCGCAGGCCGCCCGCCGGGCCGCGGCCTCCGCGGCGTGCTCCTCCTCCACGGCGTGGAGCACCTCGGCGAGCCCCTCGTCCTGCCGGGCGCGCTCGTGCTCCTTCGCCTCGTCGCCCCGCAGGAAGTACGCGCCCAGGGAGCCGGCCAGGGTGGCGAACACCGCCACGGAGTAGACGGCGAGCGCCACCGACAGCACGCGTGCCCCCGGGTGGTCCGCCGCGATGCCCGAGCCCGTGATGGTGGCCATGGCCGTCTGGTACAGCGCGTCGGTGTAGTCCTCCACGGCCTCGAGGGCGTAGAGCAGCTGGCTCGCAGCCAGGATCACGACGGCGGTCACCGCCGCCAGCCACGCCAGGCGACTGGAGAGCAGGCGCCCGGCGGAACGGGAGCCGCGGATGCCGGCAGAGAGGATGCCGCCGACGCGCGCCACCCGTGAGAGCCGGGCGAGCCGGACCAGCCGCAGCGCCTGCAGCGCCCGGAAGAACCGCAGGAACGGGACCAGCATGAACACGACCTGCCACCAGTTCCGCTTCCAGAACTCCGTGCTGAACCGCGCGATGTAGGCGCGCAGCAGGAACTCGCCGAGGAACACCGCCCAGAACGCCCAGCCCAGCCAGGTGAGCACCGCAGCCCAGCGCGGCTCCGTGACGAGCAGCTGGCCCAGCACCACGAACAGGAAGAGCACGCCCAGCATGCCCATCGGCCGGTCCCACCGCGCGGCCAGCGCCTCGGCCGCCAGCACCCGCCGGGACTTCTCGGGCGGGATGGTCGTGACGTCGGCGCGGGACACGGGACTGCCTCTCGACGGGCGGACGGATGCCCCCACCCTAGCCACCGAGGGCCCGTCCACTAGGCTGGCCGGCATGGACACCGACCGTCTCGATGCCGCTCTCACCGCCGCGCTCGAGGAGGTCGAGCCGGACCACTCGGGGGAGACATCCGACTACCTGGACGACGTCGCCGGCCGGCAGCGGGACGGCCTGGCCGCCGCCGTCTGCACGGTGGACGGGCACCAGGCCTCGGCGGGGGAGGCCGAGCACGCGTTCGCCCTGCAGTCGGTCTCCAAGGCCCTCACCTACGCGGTGGTCCTCGAGGAGGTCGGCCTGGACGCGGTGCTCGAGCACGTCGGCGTCGAGCCCTCGGGGGAGGCGTTCAACCACCTCTCCCTCCACGACGACGGCCGCCCGTACAACCCCCTCATCAACGCGGGCGCGATCATGGCCCACGCCCTCGTCCCCGGGAAGGACGCCCAGACGCGTGCGGGGCTGCTCCTGGACCGCTACAGCGCGATGGCCGGGGCCCGCCTCGAGGTGTCCGAGGACGTCCGCGCGGCGGAGAGCGCGCGGGCCGACCGGAACCTGGGCCTCGCCCACCTGCTGGCCGACCCGGGCGTGCTGCCCATCGAGGCCCGGGAGGCCGTGGACGGCTACCTCACGCAGTGCTCGATCCTCGTCACCGCGCCGCAGCTGGCGGTCATGGGCGCCACGCTCGCGGCCGGTGGGGTCAACCCGCTCTCGGGGGAGCGCGTGCTGCAGGAGTGGGTGGCCGAGCAGTCCCTCTCCGTCATGCTCACGTGCGGCATGTACGACGCCACCGGCCAGTGGGTGGCCGAGGTCGGCGTGCCGGCCAAGAGCGGCGTCTCGGGGGCCCTGCTGGGCGCGGTGCCCGGCGCCGTCGGGATCGCCACGTGGTCCCCCCGCCTCGACGAGCGCGGCAACTCCATGCGCGGCATCGGGATCTTCGAACGCCTCAGCGAGCGGTGGGACCTGCACGTGCTGCGCCACCGGGGCGCCCTGGCGGGGCTGCGCGGTGCGGACTGACCTGCGCCGGCCCCCCGATCCGGTGGCCCGCCCACCCTTGCCACCACCCCGCATCCGCGGCGTAGCGTCGAGGCCATGACCGAGACGAACCAGAAGGACAGCCCCGTGCAGGGCTCGCAGCTCGCCCACGACGATCCGAGCACCCGCCATCCGAAGGTCTCCCCGCCGGAGCAGCGCCAGGACGCGCCCGGCCTGGACATCATGACGGATCCGGTGCCGGACATCGGCCTGGAGTCCTACGTGGGCAAGGGCCGCCTCGAGGGACGCCGGGCCCTCATCACGGGCGGCGATTCGGGCATCGGCGCCGCCGTCGCCGTCGCGTTCGCCCGCGAGGGCGCCGACGTCGCCATCGCCTATCTGCCCGAGGAGCAGCCCGACGCGGACCGCGTCCTGAAGGCGATCGAGGAGGCGGGCCGGACCGCCGTCGCCCTGCCCGGCAGCCTGCTGGACGAGGACTACCGCAACGGGCTCGTGGACGAGGCCGTGCAGGGCCTCGGGGGTCTGGACATCCTGGTCAACAACGCCGGCCAGCAGCTGATCTCCGACAGCCTGGAGACGCTCACCGACCAGCAGGTGCTCGAGACGTTCCAGATCAACATCCTCTCGATGTTCACCCTCTCGCGTGCGGCGCTGAAGCACATGGGCCCGGGCAGCGCGATCGTGAACACCACCTCGGTGCAGGCCTACAACCCGAACCCGATGATCCTGGACTACGCCGCCACGAAGGCCGCGATCAACAACTTCACCAAGGGCCTCGCCCAGCAGGTCGCGGAGAAGGGCATCCGCGTGAACGCGGTGGCCCCGGGCCCGATCTGGACCGTCCTCCAGGTCTCCTACGGCCAGCCCATGGACAGGCTCGTGGAGTTCGGCCAGGACACCCCGACCGGCCGCGCCGGCCAGCCTGTGGAGATGGCCCCCGCCTACGTGTTCCTCGCCTCGGGCGAGTCCAGCTACGTCACGGGGGACACGCTGAACGCGAACGGCGGCACCCCCACCCCGTGACGTTCCCCGCCGTGAGCGGCCTCCCCGCGACGTCGTCAGCGCCACGGACGCGCGCGTCGTAGAGTCAGCCACCGAGACCAGCATCACGCACCAGAGGAGAGCACCATGACGACCGCCGTCCCCGCCGTCCCCTTCCACGACGGCCAGTCCATCCCCCAGCTCGGCTACGGCGTGTGGCGCGTCGAGGACGAGGTGGCCGCCGACGTCGTGAAGCAGGCCGTCCAGGCCGGCTACCGCCACATCGACACCGCCGCGATCTACGGCAACGAGGAGGGCGTGGGCCGCGCGATCGCGGCCGCCGGCGTCCCGCGCGAGGAGCTGTTCGTCACCACGAAGGTGTGGAACTCGGACCAGGGGTACGACGAGGCGCTCGCCGCGCTCGACGTGTCCCTGGAGAAGCTCGGCACGGACTACGTGGACCTCTGGCTGATCCACTGGGCCAAGCCGTCCCAGGGGAAGTACGTGGAGACCTGGAAGGCCCTCATCGAGGCGCAGCGCCAGGGCAGGGTCCGCTCGATCGGCGTCTCCAACTTCCCGCAGGCCCAGCTCGAGGAGATCATCGAGGCCACGGGTGTGACCCCGGTGATCCACCAGATCGAGCTGCACCCCTACTGGCAGCAGCGGGACCTGCGGGCATTCGGCGAGCGCAGCGGCATGCTCACCGAGGCGTGGTCCCCGCTGGGCCAGGGCGGGGACGTCCTGGAGGACCCGGTGGTCACCGAGATCGCGGAGGCCCACGGCGCGACGCCGGCCCAGGTGGTCCTCGCATGGCACCTCGCGATCGGCAACGTGGTGATCCCCAAGTCGGTCACGCCCGAGCGCATCGCCTCCAACCTCGCCGCCGCGGACGTGCGGCTGAGCGAGGACGAGATCGCCCGCATCGACGGCCTCGACCGCGCCGACGGCCGCATCGGCCCGGACCCGGCGGACATCGACTTCTGACCCGTCGACTCAGCCGGTCGCGGCCCCCGTCATCGCCTGCGCCCGCCGCCCGCCCCCGCTCTCGCGGAGGCGGGCGGTGATAACTTTGATCCGAACACCTCACGAGGCCGCCGCCTGGCTTCGGCCGCTCCTCCGCCGCACCACACGGAAGGCATGACCCCATGTCCCATCAGGCCCCTGCCGCCGACTCGCTGAGGGTCGACGCGCCGCGCCCGGCCACCTCGGCCGCCACCACCGACCCCGGGAGCACGACCCGCACCGCCGGCGCCCCGCGCCCCACCACGCCGGTCACCGCCCAGACGCGCGCCAGCTCCCTCTCTGACCTCCTGGCCGCCGTCGTGCGCCTCCTGCCCCTGCAGCTCAAGGACGAGCTCGCGCTCGCCAAGGGTCAGCTCAAGGGCACCGGCAAGAAGGCCGGCATCGGCGCCGCCCTGGCCCTCGTCGGCCTCTTCTTCCTCGCCCTCGTGCTCGTCGCCCTCGTGGTGGCGCTCATCGGCGCGTTCGCCGACCCGCAGTTCTGGTTCCCCGCCCTCATGGTGGCGCTCGCGTTCCTGGTGCTCGGCCTCCTCTTCGCCGGCATCGGTGCCATGCAGGTCAAGGGCGCCATGCCCCTCGTGCCCGCCGAGACCATCCGCAACCTCGAGTACGACCTCGGCTACCTCAAGGAGGGCAACGACTTCGACCCCGCCGAGTACGACCGCCTCAAGGCGGAGCGTGCCGAGGCCAAGCGCATCGAGAAGCAGCGCGAGGCCGAGCGGAAGAAGATCGAGCAGGAGGAGAACAAGAAGGCGCAGAAGCGCGGCGAGGCCGCCCCGCATCCCGAGCAGGGCTCCGCCTCCGAGGACGAGGTCCGCCGTCGCGCCGACCTGCGCCGCCGTCACCTGGGCGACATCCGCTCCGGCCTGGACGAGCGCGCCTCCGTGAAGGGCCAGATCGCCGCGTTCACCGCGCAGCGCAAGGGCCGTGGCGCCACCCCGGACACCGCGCACGCCCTGGACCAGACCGCCCCGTACACCGGTGCCGCGCGCGCCGGCGAGCAGGCCGCCGCCGCCGAGGACTACGTGAAGGACCGCTGGCAGCCGCTGGCCCTCCTGGGCGCCTCCTCCACCGCGTTCGCCGTCCTGGCCACCCGCCTCGGCACGAAGGGCAGGAAGCGCGACTGATCCTCCGGGGCCGCGGTCCCACGACGTCGACGCCCCGATCCGCGCGGATCGGGGCGTCGTCGTCGGTAGGGTGGTCCCGAACCCGCCCGACGTCCCTGGAGTGAGCGATGCGCCTGATCGATGCCGGCCTGCGGGAGGGGCATGTGTACACCGTGCGCGAGGACTGGCTGACGCCGCCGAACCTCATCACGCTCGCCCGCTTCGGGCTCGTGCCCGTGTTCGTGTGGCTCACGACGTCGGGGGAGTACCTGACGGCCTTCATCGTCCTGGCCGTCCTCTCCTGCACCGACTGGGTGGACGGCTACGTGGCCCGGCGGTTCGACATGATGTCCACCGTCGGCGCCTGGCTCGACCCGGCGGCGGACCGGCTCTCCCTCATGGTCGTCGCGGTCACGCTCGTCGGCACCGGGATCGCCCCGCTGTGGTTCGCGCTCGCCGTGATCGTCCCGGACCTGGTGCTCGCGGCCGTCTCCGCGTGGCTGTTCCGCGGCAGCCCGGAGCTCACCGTCACCGTCTTGGGCAAGGTCCGCACGGCGATCCTGCTCGCCGGCGCCCCCGCGCTGCTGCTCTCCCGCGTCCCGGAGGCCGACACGGCGGTCTGGACCGCCGTGTCGCTCGTGCTCGTGGCGGCCGGGAGCATCCTCCACGTGGCGGCCACGCTCGACTACCTGCGTCGCGCCGTGGCGAAGGCCGCCGCCCTGCGGGCCGCCGGCGTCGATCCCCGCGACCGCGCGGCGTGGGCCGGGTGAGCACCCCGTGTACCTGATCCCGGTCCTGTGCGCGCTGGTGGGCGCCCTCTTCCTCGCGCTCGGCAGCGAGCGCCAGGCCGCCGGCGTGCGCGGCACGCAGCCGCCCGCCGCGGCCATCCCCTCGGGCGGCACGGTGGCCGCCCCGCCCGCCCCGGCGACGACGACGCCCACCGCCGAGCGCGCCCGCGGCGCCCTGCACGGGGCCCTGGCCATGCTGCGCTCCCCGGTCTGGCTGCTCGGCGGCGTGCTCATGCTGGCCGGCATCGCCCTCAACGTGATCGCCCTGGCCAACGCCCCCCTGAGCGTCGTGCAGCCGATCGGCGCGATCGCGGTGGCCATCACCACGGTGCTGCACGCTCGCACGGAGCGCCTGCGGATCGGTCCGCGCACGTGGGCCGCCGTCGGGGCGTGCATGGCGGGCTCCGTGGGCTTCGTGCTCGTGACCATGCAGGCCACCAAGCCGACCGCCGTGCCCACGGACGCCCAGGAGCGCGAGACGGTGCTGATCGCGTGGGTCGTGGTGGCCGCGGGAGCCGTCGCCGCCACGTGGCTGAGCCGGCGGGCGAGCGCGATCGTCCCGATCGTGGCGGCGGGTGTGCTCTACGGCTTCGTGGCCGTGTGCGTGCGCCTCACCGCGGTGCGGATCCTCGAGGGGAGGGTCCCGTCCTGGAGCACAGTGGCCGTGCTCGCCGCCGCGGCCCTGCTCGGCGTGTACTTCGTGCAGACCGCCTACCGCTACGGCCCCCCGGACCTCGTGGTGGCGGGGCTGACCGTGGTCGACCCCATGGTCGGCGTGCTCGTGGGCGTCACCGTGCTGGACGAGCTGCGCCCCCACCTGCCCCTGTGGGTGGCCTCCGCCCTGCTGGCCGCCGCCGTTGTTGCTACCGTGGGCATCATCCAGCTCTCCCGCGGCCACCCGGACGTGGTGGCCCGCCGCGAGGCACGCTGAGCCGACGCCGATCCCCGGCACCACCTGCGTCCAGAGAGGGTCACCCGTGGCCGACCGCGCCCCCCGGAAGTCCGAGGACCGTCCGCTGACGGTGCTGATCGCCGCGGACACCTACCCCCCGGACGTCAACGGGGCCGCCGTGTTCTGCTTCCGCCTCGCCCGTGCGCTGCACGCCCGCGGCCATGACGTGCACGTGATCGCGGCGCGCAACGAGTCCGGCCCGGACGCCGTCGAGCACCGCCCTGAGGCCACCGTGCACCGGCTCTCCTCCGTGAAGGCGTTCACGCACGAGTACTACCGCTTCGTGATGCCGTGGCACGCGAAGTCGGGGATGCGCCGCGTCCTCCGCGAGGTCCAGCCGGACGTGGTCCACGCGCAGTGCCACTACTTCATCGGCGAGGCCGCGATCATCGAGGCCGAGCGGCGCCGCATCCGCACCGTCTCCACCAACCACTTCATCCCGGAGAACCTCGACCCCTTCCTGCCCTTCCCCCAGTGGTTCCGGGACATCGTCTCCCGGAACTCGTGGAGGGACATGGGCCGGCTCATGGGCAAGGGTGCCGCGGTCACCACCCCCACCGCGCTCGCCGCGAAGGCCATGGCGGAGAACGCCGGCCTCCAGCGGGTCCTGCCGATCTCCAACGGCATCGACGCCGCGGCCTATGAGCTCGCCCCCGGCGAGGTCGTGGAGAAGCCGGACCACCCCGTCATCCTCTTCGTGGGCCGCCTGGCCGTGGAGAAGAACGTGGAGGTGCTCATCCGGGCCGTCGCGCACCTGGCGCGCACCCGCCCCGAGCTCGACGCGCACGCGGAGATCGTGGGCGACGGCGAGCAGCGCGACCGTCTCCGCGAGGTCATCGCCGCCGAGGGGGTGGAGGAGCGCGTGCACCTGCGCGGGCACGTGTCCGAGGAGGAGCTGCACCGGGCCTACCTGCGCGCGGACGTCTTCTGCCAGCCCGGCACCGCGGAGCTGCAGTCCCTGGTCTCCCTCGAGGCCATGAGCGCCTCCACCCCGGTGGTGCTCGCCGACGCGCTGGCCCTGCCCCACCTCGTGGACGACGGCGTCAACGGCTGGCTCTTCCCGCCCGGCGACCACGTCGCGCTCGCGGAGCGGATCGCCCGCGTGCTGGAGCTCCCGGCCGCCGAGCGCGCGGCGATGGGGGAGGCCTCCCACGCCAAGGCGGTGCGGCACTCCGCCGAGAAGAGCGTGGACCTCTTCGAGCGGCTCTACCGCGGTGCCACGGTGGCGGAGGTCCGCGCGGCCCTCTGAGGCGACGCCGGCCCCGTCCTCGCTAGGATGGGCGGGTCCCGCGCCGGTGCGCGGGCCAGGGGCGTTAGCTCAGTCGGTCAGAGCAGAGGACTCATAATCCTTCGGTCGCGGGTTCAAGTCCCGCACGCCCTACAGGACCCTCACCCGGTGAGGGAGAGGAACGCGCCGATCGCGAAGCCCACCACGGTGACCAGGCCGGCGGTCTCACCGCCCTCCTCGCGGGCCTCGGGCACCATCGTGTCGATGAGCATCACGAGCAGGGCGCCGGCGGCGAAGCCCTGCACGCCCCCCGTGAAGGAGGCGGAGGCGACATCCGCGAGGAGGCCGCCCGCGCCGGTCGCCAGGGTGCACACCAGGAACACGACGGTCCACTGCAGCAGCACGGAGCGTTTGGACTTGCCGGCCTTCAGCGAGTCCGCCGAGGCGGCGATGGACTCGGGCAGGTTGGACATGAAGACCGCGACGAGCAGGGCCATCGAGACCCCCTCGCCCATGGCCAGGCCGATGCCGAGCACCACCTGCTCGGGGATGCCGTCCAGCAGCGCGCCCACGGTGAGGGACGCGCCCGAGGACGCGCCGCCCCCGGAGTGCTTCGCCCGCCGCTCCACGTAGCCGTTGCCGAGGAAGTAGGCCAGCGCCCCGACCACGAGGCCCACGCCCACCGCCAGCGGGCCGGCCGCCTCGACTCCGGACTCGGCGAGCTCTAAGGACACGGAGGCGATGAGGGCTCCCGCGCCGAACGCGAGGATCAGGCCGATCGTGCCCCGGTGCCAGTCACGCAGGGTGGCGAGCACGGCGCCCAGCAGCAGCGACGACGCGGCCACCGCGCCCCAGAGAAGGGTGGTCATGGGCGCCAGCCTAGTCCTGGCGCCGTCCTGACCGCAGACGACGCCGGCCCCCGCCCCGGACCGTTCGGTCGCGTGGGGCGGGGGCCGGCGTCGGGCTTCCCGTGCCGCCGTTCAGGCGGCGGGGGTCAGGCTCAGTAGCGGCCCACCACGGAGAGCATGTTCGAGGACATGATGTTCATGTCCGTGATGACGAGGTCGGCGGTGGGGTTCAGCGCGTGGGCGATCTTGCCGTCGCCGATGTACATGGCCACGTGATAGATGCGGCCGGTGGACTGGTTGGCCCAGAACACGAGGTCGCCGGGCTGGGCGTTGGCACGCGAGACCTTGGTGGGGGCGTTCACGTACTGGTCGTGGCTGGTGCGGGCCACAGTGATGCCGGACTGGGCCATGGCCTGCTTCACGAGGCCCGAGCAGTCGTAGCCGTAGGGGCCGTTGCCGCCCCAGGCGAAGTACGTGGAGGAGCTGCGGACCTTGGCGACCATGAAGTCGATCGCGGCCTGCTTGGAGGAGGACTGGCGCACCGGCTCCGGGGCCGGGGCGGGGGCCGGAGCGGTGGTGGAGGTGCGCTCGACGGCGGTGGAGGTCTTCAGGACCATGCCCGGGTGCAGCATGGTCGAGGTCGTCATGCCGTTCAGGGAGGTCAGTGCGGACATGCTCATGCCGACGCGCTGGGAGATGACCCACCAGCCGTCGCCGGCGCGCACGGTGTAGGTGCCGCCCGAGGTCGGGGCCGGGGCCGCGGTGGTGGTGCCGGTGAGGCGCAGCACGTCGCCCGGGTAGATGATCGAGGACCCGGAGAGGCCGTTGAGGCTCATCAGCTCCGAGAGGGCCACGCCGTTGGCGGCGGCGATGCGCCACAGGGTGTCGCCGGAACGCACGGTGTAGGTGGACTCGGCGGCCTGCGCGGAGGGCGCCGCGGCGACGGTGCCGACGCCGGCGAGGGTGCCGGCGCTCAGGGCGAGGGCGAAGGAGGCCGCGGCGACGCGGTGATGCCGGCGGATGGCGGGGGAGATCTCAGTCATGGCGCTACTTCCCATTCGTGACCAGCGTCCTTCGGGCAGGGCGCCACGTGGTGCCCGGGTGTAGCCGGACCGCTGGTGCGAGTGATGAACAGTGATGGAGAGACCGGGACGCAGGGTGCGAGAGGAAGCCCGGAGTGGATCGCAACCGATCCGTGATCAAAGATACCGGATCGTTATCGAAACGCAATATGAACGCCGGGGAACATCCAGGGGCAATCCACGAAATCCTGCGCTGACGTGGCCTTGCGCGCCTCGCGAGTGTGCCGCAGGACACGTTCTCCACGTCGTCGCTCCGGGCTCGTCTCGCCCGTCCACCGCCGGGGGCGCGGCAGCCCTCTCGCGGGCACGGCGCACGGTGCCGAGGGCCGACGTCGACGCGCTCGTGGCCGGCCCCACGCTCACGGGGGTCTCGGCCTGCGGTGGGCCGGGCGCGCTAGCGTGGAGCGGTGACCGCCCCTCGCCCCCTGCGCCTCCTCCTGGACGCGCGCTACACGCGCACCGACTTCCACGACGGCATCTCCCGCTACGGCGCGAGCCTCATCGAGGCCGTCCACCGGATCACGACGACGTCGGGGGACGCCGACGGCGAAGGCGTCCGGACGGCCATGCTCATCGCCGACGAGCGCCAGCTGGCCCTGCTCCCCGCGGGCGTCCCGTGGCACCGGGTCTCCGGCCCCGTCTCCGTCCGGGAGCCGTTCGTGGCCCGGCAGGTCCGGGCGCTCGAGCCGGACGTGGTGTTCTCGCCCATGCAGACGATGGGCTCGTGGGGGCGGGACTACGGCCTGATCCTCACGCTGCACGACCTCATCTACTACGAGCACCCCACCCCGCCGGGGCGCCTCCCCGAGCCGATCCGCTGGCTCTGGCGGGCCTACCACCTCAGCTACGCGCCGCAGCGGCTCCTGCTGGACCGGGGCGACGCCGTGGCAACGGTCTCGCAGACCACCGCGGAGCTGATCGCCCGCCACCGCCTCACCCGCCGGCCCGTGCACGTGATCGGCAACGCGCCGCCGGACGTCGCGACGCCGCGGGACCCGGACGCCGCCCCGGAGCGGCTCTTGGTCTACATGGGCTCCTTCATGGACTACAAGGACGTGGAGTCCCTGCTGGACGCCGCCCCCGCGCTGCCGGGCTACGAGCTGCACCTGCTGTCCCCGATCCCGCAGCAGCGACGGGCCGAGCTGGAGGCCCGGCTGGCCGGACGGCGCGCCGCCGCCGGGGAGTCCGGCGCCCGGGTCCTCTTCCACGGCGGCGCCTCCGAGGCGGAGTACGCGGACCTGCTGCGGCGGGCCACGGCCCTCGTCACGCTCTCCCGGGCCGAGGGGTTCGGCCTGCCCGTCGCCGAGGCCATGGCCCACGGCACCCCCGTGATCTGCTCGGACCTGCCGATCTTCCAGGAGGTCGCGGGGGCCGGCACGCCGGCGTACCGCGGCGTGCCGCTGGACGGCGACCGCCCCGCCGCCCTCGTGGCGCGGGTGCGCGAGCTCGAAGACCCGGCGGAGTTCGCGCGGGCCTCCCGCGCGAGCGCCGCCCAGGCGGCCCGGTTCAGCTGGGACCGCTCGGCGCGGAACCTGCTGCGGCTGGCACGCCGGGTGGCCGAGGACCGTGCTGCGGCCACAGGACGGAGGGACCGCTCCAGCCGATGAGCCAGAGCGGGTCCACGTAGCGGTCGAAGAGGGCCCCTCCCACGCGCCACCCGTCCTCGCGGCGCACGCCCCAGTGGACGCACGGCACGAGGCAGTGCGCGCCCAGCGGGTCGGCTGTCCCCACCACCTCTCCCGCGGAGACGCGCGCGCCCACCGGGACCAGGGCGGTGACGGGCTCGAACGAGCTCACGAGACCGTCGTCGTGGGCGATCGTGAGCACGGGACGGTCCACCACGCCGCCGGCGAACCGCACCGTTCCGTCCGCGGGGGAGCGGACGGCCCCTGAGCCCGTCGCCAGGTCCACGCCGCGGTGCCCGCGCCCCCACGGCTGGAGGGGCGCGGCGAAGGCCCGGCGGACGTCCTGCGGTCCCGCCCCGGCCACGGGCGCGCGCCACCCGGGCCGCGCCTCGCCCGCGGCGAGCAGCCCGTGCGGCGCGGCGGCGGGATCCGCGGAGGGATCGCCCGTGAGGGGCACGGAGACGGACGTGACGAGCAGGGTGGCCAGGAGGGTGGCGAGCACCGCGAGCACCGCGAGGGCCCGCGGGCCGCGGAGGGGGCGGGGGAGCGGAGGGGATGATCCGGCCATGCGGACAGCCTGCCCGGGGCGCGCCCCGCCCGGTTCGATCGGGCCCGGGATGGGGGACGGAGCGGGGCTCTCCGCGCGCTGTGCAGGAGCGGGCCGGCCGCGTCCGGCCGACCCCGGGTGCGGTAGGCTTGGCCCCAGCGGTGTCCTGCGCCGGCGTCTCGCCGTGCGCTCGGGCACCGACTACGCGCATCAGGGTGGGCCCGCTCCGGCGAGCCCAGCCCCCACGTTCGGTCCCCCGCCTCCGCCGCCACGGCGTCGTCGGGGGTGCACGCGGGGCCCGGCAGCCGCCGTCCTGATGCCAGGGGTCGCACGTGCCGTGCGGCCGACAACCGTCAAGAACCGACCGGCAGACCGCCCGCGCGCGAAGCGCGGGGTGCCACGGCTGCCACAGAAGGGAAACGTCATGCCCGTCGTGACCATGCGCCAGCTCCTCGACTCCGGTGTCCATTTCGGCCACCAGACCCGCCGCTGGAACCCCAAGATGAAGCGCTTCATCCTCACCGAGCGCAACGGCATCTACGTGATCGACCTGCAGCAGTCGCTGTCCTACATCGATCGCGCCTACGAGTTCGTCAAGGAGACGGTGGCCCACGGCGGCACCATCCTCTTCGTCGGCACCAAGAAGCAGGCCCAGGAGGCCATCGCCGACCAGGCCGGCCGCGTGGGCATGCCCTACGTGAACCACCGCTGGCTGGGCGGCATGCTCACCAACTACTCCACGGTCTCCAAGCGCGTGCAGCGCATGAAGGAGCTCGAGGAGATCGACTTCGAGGACGTCGCCGGCTCCGGCCACACCAAGAAGGAGCTCCTGCTCCTGAACCGCGAGCTGCAGAAGCTGCAGGCCAACCTCGGCGGCATCCGCAACATGGCGAAGACCCCCTCCGCCGTGTGGATCGTGGACACCAAGAAGGAGCACCTCGCCGTCGACGAGGCGCAGAAGCTCAACATCCCCGTGGTGGCGATCCTCGACACCAACTGCGATCCGGACGAGGTCACCTACCCGATCCCGGGCAACGACGACGCGATCCGCTCCGTCAACCTGCTCACCCGCGTGGTGGCCGACGCCGTGGCCGAGGGCCTGATGGCCCGCCAGGGCGGCGGCAAGTCCGGTCAGTCCGCCGCCGAGCCGATGGCCGAGTGGGAGCGCGAGCTGCTCGAGCAGCACAACGCCGAGCAGGCCGTGAAGACCGCGGCTCCCGCCGCCGAGCAGGCCGCCCCGCAGGCCCAGGAGCAGGCCCCCGCGGCCGCCGCTCCGGCCGCCGGCGAGGCCGTGGCGCCGGGCGCCACCGAGGCGCCGGCCCTCGAGGTGCCCCAGGCCGAGGAGACCGTGGCTGAGACCGAGGCCCCGGCCCAGGCCGAGTGACCCCGCCCGGGTGAGGGGCGGCCCGGTGCCCATCGGCACCGGGCCGCCCACCCCGGATCCCATCCCCAGCACATCCCGCACCACCCCACCACGGGAAGGACCGAACGAGCATGGCGAACTACACCGCTGCTGACATCAAGGCCCTGCGCGAGCGCACCGGCGCCGGCATGATGGACGTCAAGAAGGCCCTCGACGAGGCCAACGGCGACGCCGAGAAGGCCACCGAGATCATCCGCGTGAAGGGCCTCAAGGGCGCCACCAAGCGCGAGGGCCGCTCCGCGGCCGAGGGCCTCGTGGCCGCCACCGTCGAGAACGGCGTGGGCGTCATGATCGAGCTCAACTGCGAGACCGACTTCGTGGCCAAGGCCGAGAAGTTCATCACCCTGGGCGACGTGGTGCTGCGCGCCGCCGTCGCCTCCGGCGCCACCGACGTCGAGGGCCTGCTGGCCTCCGACCACGAGGGCCGCACCCTGGGCGACTACGTCATCGAGGAGGGCGCCCTGCTGGGCGAGAAGGTCGTCGTGCGCCGTCTGGCCCGCGTCGAGGGCTCCTTCGTGGACGCCTACCTCCACAAGACCTCCAAGGACCTGCCGGCGCAGGTGGGCGTGCTGCTCGCCGTCGACGCCGACTCCGCGGAGGCCAAGACGGCCGCGCACGACATCGCCGTGCACACCGCCGCCTACTCGCCCACGTACCTCTCCCGCGACGACGTCCCGGCCGAGACCGTGGAGAACGAGCGTCGCATCGCCGACGAGTCCGCGCGCGCCGAGGGCAAGCCGGAGCAGGCTCTCCCGAAGATCGTGGAGGGCCGCCTGACCGGCTTCTTCAAGGAGATCGTGCTTGTGGACCAGCCCTTCGCGAAGGACCCGAAGACCACCGTCGGCAAGGTGGCCTCCGAGGCCGGCACCGCCGTCACCGGCTTCGCCCGCTTCCGCGTCGGCGCCTGATCCGCGCCGCCCGCGCCGGGCGGAGCACTCGAGACGAGCCGCGTCCCCACCTCATCGGTGGGGGCGCGGCTCGTCCCGTGTCCGACGCCGTCTCCGGGTGCCGGTCCGGGGGTGGGGCCCACGACGCCGGCCGGTAGACTCGCGCACGATGCCCGCCCCGCGCCTCCGCGCGGCCGGCGGCCCCTCGTCCCCCAGTCATGCCAGGAGATCCCCATGGAGTCCAACCGCGCCCCCGCAGCCCCCCGCACGGCCGAGACCGCGCAGCAGAACGCCGACGAGACGGGCCGGCGCCGCGTCCTGCTCAAGCTCTCGGGCGAGGTGTTCGGGGGCGGGAGCGTCGGCGTGGACCCCGTGACCGTCAGCGGGATCGCCGAGCAGATCGCCGCCGCGGCCGACCGGGTGGAGATCGCCATCGTCGTCGGCGGCGGCAACTTCTTCCGCGGCGCCGAGCTCTCCGAGAGCGGCATGGACCGCCGGCGCGCCGACTACATGGGCATGCTCGGCACCGTGATGAACTGCCTGGCCCTGCAGGACTTCCTCCTCCAGGCCGGCGTGTCCACGCGCGTGCAGTCCGCCATCCACATGGAGCAGGTGGCCGAGTCCTACATCCCGCTGCGCGCCATCCGCCACATGCAGAAGGGCCGCGTCGTGATCTTCGGCGCCGGCACCGGCCTGCCCTACTTCTCCACCGACACCGTGGCCGCACAGCGGGCGCTCGAGGTGGGCGCGGACGAGGTGCTGATGGCCAAGTCCGGCGTGGACGGCGTGTATACCGCGGACCCCAAGAAGGACCCCACGGCCCGGCGCCTGGAGCACCTGACGTACGACGAGGCGCTGCTGAACAACATCCGCGTGATGGACCTGACCGCCATGACCATGTGCAAGGACAACGACCTGAGCATGCGCGTGTTCGGCATGGAGGGCCCGGGCAACGTGACCCGCGCGCTGCTCGGCGAGCCGATCGGCACCACCGTCACCCCGTGAGCCCCGCCGCGTAGGATGGCACCAGACCCGAACCGCACCACCGAGGAGAGACCGTGATCCAGGAGACCCTGCAGTCCGCGCAAGAGCAGATGGACCGCACCATCGAGGCCACGCGCGAGGACTTCGCCGCCGTGCGCACCGGCCGCGCCAACCCCGGGCTGTACTCCAAGGTGATGGTGGACTACTACGGCTCCTACACCCCGCTGCAGCAGCTCGCGTCCTTCACCACCACGGACGCCCGCACGCTGCTCATCACGCCCTTCGACTCCAGCGCCCTGCGCAACATCGAGAAGGCGCTGTCCGAGTCGGAGATCGGCGCCAACCCGTCCAACGACGGCAAGGTCATCCGCGTGGTCATGCCGGAGCTGACCGAGGAGCGCCGCAAGGAGTACGTGAAGCTCGTGAAGTCGAAGGCGGAGGAGCACAAGGTCTCCATCCGCAACGCCCGCCGCAAGGCCAAGGAGGCCATGGACAAGGCGGTCAAGGACGGCGAGATCGGCGAGGACGAGGGCACGCGCGGCGAGAAGGACCTGGACGCGCTGACCAAGAAGCACGTCGACCTCGTGGACGAGATGTCGAAGAAGAAGGAAGCCGAGCTGCTCGAGGTCTGATCCTCGCGCTCCGGCGTCCCGCCTCGATGACACCCGCCCCCATCACCGCGCCCCCGCGCGGCGGCCGCGACCTCAAGTCCGCCGTCGTCGTGGGGGTCGGCCTGTTGGCCGTCGCCCTGGTGGGCCTCTTGTGGCTGCCGTGGGTGCTGGTGACGCTCCTCGTGGCGCTGCTCCTGGGCGGGGTCTCCGAGGTGGCGGCCGCCGTGCGGGGGATCGGGATGGACGTCCCACGTCCGCCGCTGTGGATCGCCGCGGCGGCCCTGCCGCTGGCCACGTGGTGGGGCGGCGTCCCCGCCCTGTTCCTGGCGTTGCTCGCCTCACTCCTGGCCGTGTGCCTCTGGACGGCGGCCACGCGGCGTCGGCCCACGGGGCAGTTCATCCTCGCCGGCGTGTTCGTGGTGCTGTGGGCCCCCTTCCTGCTCTCCTTCGGCGTGGCGCTGTTCGCCCAGCCGCACGGGCGCATGATGGTGCTGTGCCTGCTCCTCATGGTGGTGTCCAACGACACGTTCGGCTACGCCGTGGGCTACCGCTTCGGCCGCACGCCCATCGCCCCGCGCATCAGCCCCAGGAAGTCGTGGGAGGGCCTCGGCGGCTCCCTGGCCGGCTCCGTGCTGGTGGGCGTCGTGGCGGTGCCGCTGCTGGTGGGCCAGCCCTGGTGGGTGGGCGCGCTGCTGGGCGTGCTCACCGTGGCGGCCGCCACGTGCGGCGACTTCTCCGAGTCGATGGTCAAGCGCGAGCTCGGCATCAAGGACATGTCCTCGATGCTCCCGGGCCACGGCGGGATCATGGACCGACTCGACTCCCTGGTCTTCGCGGCGCCCGTGGCCTACACGGTCATGGCGCTGCCGTTCACCTGATCCCCTTCCCCCCGCCGCCCCGCACCGCGGGGCTCCGACCCACCCCGCAGGAGACGCCATGACCCCCCGCCCCCCGAAGGACGCCGTTCCCTCCGCCGACCACGTCTTCCAGACCGTCGAGTCGGACGAGATCGGCTACGAGCCCACCCACGTGGACGCGTTCATGGAGCGCGCCCGCGAGGCCGCCGAGGGACGCGGCGAGCTCACCCCCGAGCAGGTGCGCCAGGCTCGCTTCGCCACCGTGGACGGCGGCTACGCCACCGACGAGGTGGACGACGCCCTGGACCGCCTCGAGGAGGCCCTCACCGCCGCTGAGCGGGACGCCGTCGTGCGCGAGCACGGCGACGGGGAGTGGGACGCCGCGCTCGAGGAGAGCACCCGCGAGCTCCTGGACCGCGCGGACCGCGCACCCGCCGAGCGCTTCCGCCGCCCCACCCGCGAGGACGCCCCCGCCTACGCCGTCGACGACGTCGATGCCCTCCTCGACCGACTCCGCGCGACCCTCGGGAGCACGCATCGGGTCACCGCTGAGCGCGGCGACGCCGCGGACCGTCCGCTGACCGCCGACGACGTCCGCCGGTCGTCCTTCGCCGAGGCCGAGGGCCGCGACGGCTACGACGAGGCGCAGGTGGACGTCTACCTGGACGCCGCCGTCGACGTGCTGCTGCGCCGCGGCTGACCCGCCCGGCGTCCAGGACCGCCTCGCCCGGCGCGGGGCGGTCCCGGGCGCCGATGGCAAATCGCGTCCACCATGTGACTACAATCACATTTCAGACGCGCCCTGACGCCGCCCACCCCCGCCGCGCAGGACGCCTCCACCCTCGCCCCTCACCTGGGGCGACGTATGGAAGGCTGAGTTCATGACCCTGGTGCACCCCACCCCCGTGGAGCACGGCTCCACCGATCCCGCCGCCGGCCACACCCCCCTCGAGGACGGGCACGCGTCCGCGGGCGCGACGCTGCAGGTGCTCGACGCCGAGGGGACCCGCGTCCCCTCGCCGGAGCTCGATCCGTGGCTGGAGGACGTGGACGCCGCCGTCCTCGCGGACCTCTTCCGCAGCATGACCGTGGTGCGCCGGCTGGACACGGAGGCCACCCACCTGCAGCGCCAGGGTGAACTCGCCCTGTGGCCCCCGCTGCTGGGCCAGGAGGCGTCCCAGGTGGGCTCGGCCGCCGCCCTGCGCGCGGACGACTTCGTCTTCCCCTCGTATCGCGAGAACGGCGTGGCCCTGCTGCGCGGCGTCCCCGCCCTGGACCTGCTGCGCGTGTGGCGGGGATCCACGTTCTCCGGCTGGGATCCCAAGACCACCGGCGTGGCCACCCAGCAGATCATCATCGGCGCCCAGGCGCTGCACGCCGTCGGCTACGCGATGGGCGTCCAGCGCGACCAGGCCGACGCCGCCACGATCGTCTACTTCGGCGACGGCGCCACGAGCCAGGGCGACGTGAACGAGGCCATGGTCTTCAGCGCGACCTACCAGTCGCCCGTCGTGTTCTTCTGCCAGAACAACCACTGGGCCATCTCCGAGCCCGTGGGGCTGCAGGCCCGTCGGAACATCGCGGACCGCCCGTGGGGCTTCGGCATCCCCGCCCTGCGCGTGGACGGCAACGACGTCCTCGCGGTGCTGGCGGCCACGCGCCAGGCTGTGGCCCGCGCGGCCGAGGGCGGCGGCCCCACCTTCATCGAGGCGGTCACCTACCGCATGGGCCCGCACACGACCGCGGACGACCCCACGCGCTACCAGGACCCCGAGGTGCTCGAGGCCTGGCGCGCCCGCGACCCCCTGGCGCGTGTCGAGGCGCACCTGGCCTCGCTCGGCGAGGACGTGGACGCGATCCGCGCCGAGGCCCAGGCGGCCGCCGACGAGCTGGCCGCGGAGGTCCGCCGCGCGCTCGAGGGACTCGTGGAGGACGGGCCGGACACGATGTTCTCGGAGGTGTACGCGGAGCCGCACCAGGAGCTGGAGCGCCAGCACCGGGACCACGGGCTGTTCCTAGCCCAGTTCGACGACGAGGAGGCAGGCGCATGAGCGAGCGCATGACGTTCGGCCGCGCGATCAACCGCGGCCTCCACCGGGCCCTGGCGGAGGACCCCAAGGTCCTGCTCATGGGCGAGGACATCGGCGCGCTCGGCGGTGTCTTCCGGATCACGGACGGGCTCCAGGAGGAGTTCGGCAGGGACCGCGTGCTGGACACCCCGCTCGCCGAGTCCGGGATCGTCGGCACGGCCGTGGGCCTGGCGATGCGCGGCTACCGGCCCGTCGTCGAGATCCAGTTCGACGGCTTCGTGTACCCGGCCTTCGACCAGATCGTGGCGAACCTGGCCAAGCTGCGGGCCCGTACCCGGGGCGCCGTGCCCATGCCGGTGACCGTCCGCATCCCCTTCGGCGGCGGCATCGGCTCGCCCGAGCACCACTCCGAGTCGCCCGAGGCGTACTTCCTGCACACCGCGGGCCTGCGCGTGGTCTCCCCGTCCTCTCCGCAGGACGGGTACGACATGATCCGCGGCGCCATCGCCTCGGACGACCCGGTCATCTACCTCGAGCCCAAGCGCCGCTACCACGACAAGGGCGAGGTGGACGTGGACGCCGCCGTCCCGCCGCTGAGCCCCGCGCGCATCCTGCGCCCCGGCTCCGACGTCACGCTCGTCTCGTACGGACCGCTCGTGAAGACGGCCCTGCAGGCCGCCGAGGTGGCCGCCGAGGAGGGCGTGGACGTGGAGGTCGTGGACCTGCGCAGCCTCTCGCCGATCGACACGGGCCTGGTGGAGTCCTCGGTGCGCCGCACCGGCCGGCTCGTGGTGGCCCACGAGGCCTCCCGCACGGGCGGTCTGGGCGCGGAGCTCGTGGCCACCGTGGCCGAGCGCGCGTTCCACTGGCTCGAGGCTCCGCCGGTGCGCGTCACCGGCATGGACGTCCCGTACCCGCCGGCCAAGCTCGAGCACCTGCACCTGCCGGACCTCGACCGCATCCTCGACGGCGTGGACCGCGCGATGGGCCGGCCCAACTCGCTGGACTCCGTGGACGCGTTCGCCGCCCCGCAGACCGCAGAGCAGTTCCTCGCCGCGCACGCCGCCGGCGCCGACGGGGAGGAGACCCGATGAGCCAGAAGACGTTCCGCCTGCCCGACCTGGGCGAGGGCCTGACCGAGTCCGACATCGCCATGTGGCGCGTCGCCGTCGGCGACGCGGTCACCGTCAATCAGACCCTCGCCGAGGTCGAGACGGCCAAGGCCGTCGTCGAGGTCTCGAGCCCCTTGGCCGGCGTCGTGGCCCAGCTGCACGCCGAGGAGGGCGCCACCGTCGAGGTGGGCGCCCCGCTCGTCACCTTCACGGTGGAGGGCGCCGGGGATGATCCCGCAGGCTCCGTCGGCGACGGCGGCCGGGTGCCCACGCTCGTGGGCTACGGCGCCGCGCCCGACGCCGGCAAGCCGGGTCGGCGCGTCCGCCGCGGTGCGGGTCCGTCCACCGCGGTCGAGTCGGCCCCCGTCGCCGGCCCCGAGGAGGCCCCCGACGCCCCGGGCGAGGCGCCGGCGCTCGCCGCGGAGACGGAGCCCATCGCCCCGGCCGTCGAGCGCGGCACGGGGGAGCGCCCCCGGTGCACCCCGCCGGTGCGCCTGTTCGCCAAGCGCAGCGGGGTCGACCTGACGTCCCTGACCGGCTCGGGGGCCGGCGGGGTGATCACCCGCGAGGACGTCGAGGCGTTCCTGCGGGCCGCCCAGCCTGCGGCCGCCGAGCCCGCGGCCGCGTCGTCCGCGCCGTCGTCCGCTGGCGATGCGACCGGCTCCGTGCGCACCCTGGGCGGGCGTCCGCGCGAGGTGGACGTCCCCGTCAAGGGCGTGCGCAAGGCGACCGCGGCGGCCATGGTGCAGTCGGCGTTCACCGCGCCGCACGTCACCGAGTTCCTCCAGGTGGACGTGACCGAGACCCTCGAGCTGCTGGCCGAGCTCAAGGCCGACCGCGCGTTCCGCGACGTCAAGCTCACCCCCATGACGCTCACCGCCCGAGCCTGCCTGCTGGCCATGGAGCGCACCCCGGACGTCAACGCGCGCTGGGACGAGGCGCGCGGCGTGATCGTGCAGCAGAACGCCGTGAACCTCGGCTTCGCCGCCGCGACGCCCCGCGGGCTCATGGTGCCCAACGTCAAGGACGCCCAGGCCATGGACCTCAGGGCCCTGGGCCAGGCGATCGCCGGGCTGACGTCGACGGCGCGCGAGGGCGCGCTGGGTCCGGCCGAGCTGACGGGCGGCACGTTCACCATCACCAACGTCGGCGTGTTCGGCGTGGACACCGGCACCCCCATCATCAACCCGGGGGAGGCGGCCATCCTGTGCCTCGGCGCCGTGCGCCGCATGCCGTGGGAGCACCGCGGGGAGATCGCGCTGCGCGACGTCGTCACGCTCTCGCTCTCCTTCGACCACCGCCTCGTGGACGGCGAGCAGGGCTCGCGCTTCCTCGCCGACGTCGGTGCGATGCTGCGCCGGCCCGGGATGACCCTGGCGATGGTCTGACGCTCAGGCGTGGGCCGCGACGGCGGCCCATGCCATCGCGATCAGGGTCGCCCGACGCGCGGCCCGGTCCGCGGGCGTGCGGCGCACGGAGCGCGGCGTCGAGTTGAGCAGCCCGAGGACCGCCTGGGCCCGGAAGACCGCCGCGGCGGCGTCGTCGTCGGGGTGCAGCGCGGTGAGCTGCCGCGCCCACACGTCGATGTAGGCGCGCTGCGTGGCCGTGACCTCGGCGCGCTCGGCGGCGGGCAGCGCCCGCAGGTCCCGGTCCTGCACGCGGATCACGTCCCGGTTCTCCAGGGCGAAGTCGGCGTGGAAGGCGATGAGCGCGCGCAGCACGGTCTCGCCCGGGGCCTGCGTGCCCTCCGTGGCGAGCGCGCCCGCCAGGAGGTCGCGGCTGGCCGTCTCCAGGATCTCCCGGAGCACGGCGGCCTTGTTCGCGAAGTGCCGGTAGACGGCGGGCCCGCTGATCCCGCATGCCGCGCCGATGTCCTCGAGGCGCACCGCGTCGAACCCGCTCGCCGCGAACAGTCGGGCGGCCGCGGCCAACAGGTCCGCCCGGCGCCGAGCCTTCGCGGCCAGACGGGCCGTGGGGGCGGGTGCGTCGGCGCGGGGCGGGGCCGCGCCCGGGGTCTCGGCGGAGGGTGCGGCGGAGGGTGCTGCGGAGGGCATGCCTGCCACTCTAGGGCGAGCCCGACGGGGCCGTGACGGCGTTTGCGCCCGTGATCCTGATCACTACACTGGGGACAGGTTCAGTTAGTGATCATTCACTGGAAGGGGTCTCATGACCGCCGGTCCCACCGCGGAGGCATCGGCCGCGCCCGCCAGCGCCGCCGAGCGCCACGCCGCCGGCCATGCCCGCCTCGAGGCGGAGCTCGCCGAGCTCGTCGCCCGCACCGCGCTCGGCGGCTCCGAGTCCGCCCGCGCGCGGCACACCGGCCGCGGCAAGCTCCTGGTGCGGGACCGCATCGACGCGCTCCTCGACGAGGGCTCGCCGTTCCTCGAGATCGCCGCGCTCGCCGCGCACGGCGTGTACGGCGAGGACAGCCCGGCCGCCGCCGGCGTCGTGGCGGGCATCGGCCTGGTCCACGGCCGCGCCGTGATGGTGGTGGGCAACGACGCCACCGTGAAGGGCGGCACCTACTACCCGCTGACCGTGAAGAAGCACCTGCGTGCCCAGGAGATCGCCCTCGAGAACCACCTGCCCTGCCTCTACCTCGTGGACTCGGGCGGCGCGTTCCTGCCGAAGCAGGACGAGGTGTTCCCGGACCGGGAGCACTTCGGCCGGATCTTCCGCAACCAGGCACTGCTCTCCTCGCGCCGGATCCCGCAGCTCGCGGCCGTGTGCGGCTCCTCCACCGCGGGCGGCGCGTACGTGCCCGCCATGTGCGACGAGACCGTGATCGTCCGCGAGCAGGGCACCATCTTCCTCGGAGGCCCGCCCCTCGTGAAGGCCGCGATCGGCGAGGACGTCACCCCCGAGGACCTCGGCGGCGGGCGCCTGCACGCCGAGCGCTCGGGCGTGGCGGACCACCTGGCCGACGACGACGTCCACGCCATGCAGCTGCTGCGGGACATCGTGGCCACCCTGCCCGCGCCGGCCCGCCCCGCGTGGGAGGTGCACCCCTCCCTCGAGCCCGCGAAGGACCCGGGGGAGCTGACCTCCGTCGTGCCGGTGGACGTCAACGCCCCGTACGACGTGCACGAGGTGATCGACCGCCTCGTGGACGCCGACTCGGTGCACGAGTTCAAGCCGCTCTACGGCACCACGCTCGTCACCGCCTTCGCTCGCATCGACGGCCACCCCGTGGGCATCCTGGCCAACAACGGCATCCTCTTCGGCGACTCGGCCCGCAAGGGCGCGCACTTCATCGAGCTGTGCGACCAGCGCGGCATCCCGCTGCTGTTCCTCCAGAACATCTCCGGCTTCATGGTGGGCCGGGACGCGGAGGCCGGCGGCATCGCCCGCGACGGCGCGAAGATGGTCACCGCCGTCGCCACGTGTCGCGTGCCCAAGCTGACCGTGGTGATCGGCGGCTCGTTCGGCGCCGGCAACTATGCGATGTGCGGCCGCGCCTACTCCCCGCGGTTCCTCTGGATGTGGCCCAACGCCCGCATCTCCGTGATGGGCGGGCCGCAGGCCTCCGCCGTGCTGACCCAGGTCAAGCAGGACCAGCGCGCCGCGAAGGGGGAGGAGCCGATGACCGCCGAGGAGGTCGAGGCCTTCCAGGCCCCCGTGCGGCAGCAGTACGACGAGCAGGGCAGCCCCCTCTACTCCACGGCCCGCCTGTGGGACGACGGCATCATCACCCCCGAACAGACCCGCCGCGTGCTCGCCATGGCCCTCGACGTCATCTCCCGAGCCCCCCTGCCGGACGCCCGCTTCGGCCTCTTCCGGATGTGAGCCTGGCCATGACCCAGACCCCCGCCGAGGGCCCCGCCCTCTTCGACACCGTCCTCGTGGCCAACCGCGGCGAGATCGCCGTGCGCGTGATCCGCACCCTGCGCCGCCTCGGCATCCGCTCCGTGGCGGTGTTCTCCGACGCCGACGCCGGCGCCCGCCACGTGCGCGAGGCGGACCTCGCCGTCCGCCTCGGCCCGGCCCCCGCCCGCGAGTCCTACCTGGACGTGGACGCGGTGGTGGCGGCCGCCGTCCGGACCGGGGCGCAGGCCGTGCACCCCGGCTACGGGTTCCTCTCCGAGAACGCGGACTTCGCCCGGGCGCTCGAGGCGGCCGGCGTCGTCTTCGTGGGCCCGCCCGTGGCGTCGCTGGACGCGATGGCGGACAAGATCCGCGCCAAGGAGAACGTCTCGGCGCGGGACGTGCCGGTGGTGCCGGGCATCGCCGACCCCACGCTCACCGACGATCAGATCGTGGCCGAGGCGCAGCGCGTCGGCTTCCCGCTGCTGATCAAGCCCTCCGCGGGCGGCGGCGGCAAGGGGATGGTGGCCGTGCACGCCGCGGACGAGCTGCCGGCCGCGCTGGCCTCCGCCCGCCGCACCGCGCGCTCCGCGTTCGGGAACGACACCCTCCTGCTCGAGCGGCTCATCACCGCCCCGCGGCACATCGAGGTGCAGGTCTTCGCGGACACCCACGGGCGCACCGTGCACCTGGGGGAGCGGGAGTGCTCCCTGCAGCGCCGCCACCAGAAGGTGATCGAGGAGGCGCCCGCGCCCCTGCTCACCGGCCTGGCGCACGGCGCCGAGCTGCGCGCCCGTCTCGGCAGGGCCGCCGTGGACGCCGCGGAGTCCGTGGGCTACGTGGGGGCCGGCACCGTGGAGTTCCTCGTCTCGGACGAGGACCCGGACGAGTTCTTCTTCATGGAGATGAACACCCGTCTGCAGGTGGAGCACCCCGTGTCCGAGGAGGTCGTGCGGGTGCGCGGCGAGCGCGTGGACTTCGTGGAGCTGCAGCTGTGGATCGCCGCCGGACAGGACCTGGGCTTCGGCCAGGAGGACGTCACCCTGGAGGGGGCGGCCGCCGAGGCCCGCGTCTACGCCGAGGACCCCGCGCACGGGTTCCTCCCCGCCGCCGGGCCCGTGCTGCTGTGGGAGCCGCCGCGGGGGGAGGGGGTCCGCGTGGACACCCTGCTCTTCCCGCCGGACTCCGAGGACGACGCCCCCGGCCGGTCCGAGGGCCCGGACCAGCCCGAGGTCACCGGTCACTACGACCCCATGGTCGCCAAGGTGATCGCCTCCGGCGCGGACCGCCCCCAGGCACTGGACCGCCTCGAGGCGGCGCTCGCGGAGTCGGTGCTGTTCGGGGTCACGAGCAACCTGGCGTGGCTGCGGGACCTCGTGGCGCGCGACGACGTCCGGGCCGGCCGCCTGAGGACCTCCCTGATCGACGAGGCACCGGCATGGGAGGCCCCCGCCCCCCGCGCGGAGGTCTGGGACGCGGCCGGCGCCGCCTTCGCCCCGGAGGCCCTCACCTCCGCGCTGACGGTCCAGGGGATCGACGAGGCGACCCTGGCCGCGTCCGGTCTGCGGGTGCAGCCGGCCGGCGCCTGGCACCGCCAGGACGCCTGGCGCGCCGCGGGCGCCCCCGCCCCCGCGCTGCCTCTGCGCTGGGAGGACCTCTCCGTGCTGTGGCGCGGGCCCGGGCCGGTGGCCCCGGAGGACGGGCCGTCCGCGCAGGACGGGGCGGAGTCCGGGCACGCGGGCGGTCGATCTCTGCGCCACCCCGCGGACCCGGACGCCGCGTGGGTCCACTCCGGCGGGCACACCTGGCGAATCGAGCGGCTGGGCCGCGCCGAGCGCGTGGCGGCGTCGCGCGCCGCGGCCGCCGCGCGTCGTGCCCCCGCCGGCGGCGGTTCCCCGGAGGCCCGGGCTCCCATGCCGGGCACCGTCGTCGCGGTGTCCGTGTCCACCGGCGAGCACGTCGAGGCCGGCGCCGAGCTGGCCGTCCTCGAGGCCATGAAGATGGAGCACCCCGTCACCGCGGGCGTCGCCGGCGTCGTCACCGTCCACGTCCGTCCCGGCGAGTCCGTGCCCGCGCGCGGGCTGGTTGCCACCGTCACCCCTCACACCCCCGGCACCGCCGATGTGCCCACCACCTCTGGAGAGTCCGCATGAGCACCAAGCACCGCACCCTGCCCGCCCTCGAGGAGGACTACCAGGTCCTCTCCGACACCGTCCGTGAGTTCGCGGACGAGGTCGTGGCCCCCGTCTCCGCCGAGCTCGACGCCCGGCACGAGTTCCCGTACGAGATCGTGAAGCAGATGGGCGAGATGGGCTTGTTCGGCCTGCCCTTCCCCGAGGAGTTCGGCGGCATGGGCGGCGACTACTTCGCCCTCGCCCTCGCGCTCGAGCAGCTCGGCCGCGTCAACCAGTCGGTGGCCATCACCCTCGAGGCGGGCGTCTCCCTCGGCGCGATGCCGCTGCTGAAGTTCGGCACCCAGGAGCAGAAGGAGCGCTGGCTGCCCAGCCTCGTGGCGGGCGAGAACCTGGCCGGCTTCGGCCTCACCGAGCCCGGCGCGGGCTCCGACGCCGGCGGCACCCAGACCACGGCGGTGCTCGAGGACGGCACGTGGCGCATCAACGGCGCCAAGGAGTTCATCACCAACTCCGGCACGGACATCACGAGCCTCGTCACCGTCACCGCGGTGACCGGCACGGTGGAGGGCAAGACCGGCCCCGACGGCCGCCCCGCGAAGGAGATCTCCACGATCCTCGTGCCCGCCGGCACCGAGGGCTTCACCGTGGCCAAGCCGTACGACAAGGTCGGCTGGAACTCCTCCGACACCCACGCCCTGCACTTCACCGACGTGCGCGTCCCCGAGGAGAACCTGCTCGGCACCCGCGGCCGCGGCTTCGCGAACTTCCTCGAGATCCTCGACGAGGGCCGCATCGCCATCGCCGCGCTCGCCACGGGTGTGGCCCAGGGCTGCGTCGACGAGTCGGTCGCCTACGCGAAGCAGCGCACCTCGTTCGGCCAGAGGATCGGCACGTTCCAGGCCGTCTCCTTCAAGATCGCCCGCATGCAGGCCCGCGCCCACGCCGCGCGCCTGGCCTACTACGAGGCGGCGCAGAAGATGCTGGCCGGCAAGCCGTTCAAGACCGAGGCCGCCATGGCGAAGATGATCGCCGGCGAGGCGGCCATGGACAACGCCCGCGACGCCACCCAGGTGTTCGGCGGCTACGGCTTCATGAACGAGACCCTCGTGGCCCGCCACTACCGCGACTCCAAGATCCTCGAGGTCGGCGAGGGCACCACCGAGGTGCAGCTCATGCTGATCGCGCGCGACCTGGGGCTGTGACGGTGGCGGAGACCCCCGAGCCGGGCGCGGAGAACACAGGGCCCGAGGTCATCGAGCAGCGCGGGCGCTACGCGGACGAGCTCGCGGTGGGCCAGGTGTACCTGCACCGGCCCGGCCGCACGCTCACGGAGGCGGACAACGTCCTCTTCACCACGCTGACGATGAACCCGCAGGCGCTGCACCTGGACCACGCATACGCGGCCGCGCAGCCCTTCGGGAAGCCGCTCGTGAACTCCATGCTCACGCTGTCCACGCTTGTGGGCCTCGCCGTCGGGCAGACGACGCAGGGCACGCTCGTGGCGCAGCTCGGGCTGGGGGAGATCGCCTTCCCGCACCCCGTGTTCCACGGGGACACCCTCTACGGGCGCTCGGAGGTCACCGCGGTCCGGGAGTCCTCCTCGCGACCGGGCCAGCGCATCGTCACCTTCCAGATGACGGGGGAGAACCAGCACGGCGACGTCGTCGTGCGGGCCCAGCGCACCTGCCTCATGTGGACGGCGTCGGCCCACGCCGAGGCGAAGGCGAAGCAGGGCTCCATGGAGACCCGGGCATGAGCGCCCCCACGGCGGCCGGGCCCCTGGCCCTCGGCCCGGCCGTGATGTTCACGCCGGCGGACCGACCCGAGCGCTTCGCCAAGGCCCTCGACCGCGCCGACGCGGTGATCCTCGACCTCGAGGACGCCGTCACGCCGGCCTCCCGCCCGGCCGCCCGCGACGCCGTGCGAGCTGCCTGGGAAGGCCGGGCAACGGGCGGCACGGACGGCGGACCGCTCGCCGCGGACCGCGTCGTCGTGCGCGTGAACCCGGCGGGCACGCCGGACCACGCCGCGGACCTGGCGATGCTCGCGGAGACCGGGTGGCGCACGCTCATGCTCGCCAAGGCGGAGTCCGCCGCGCAGGTGGACGGCCTCGTGGCGGCGCTGGGGGAGGACGTGCGCGTCGTGGCCCTGTGCGAGACCGCGGCGGGCATCCTCGCCGCGCCCGCCCTCGCGGCGCACCCCCACGTGGGCGCGCTGATGTGGGGCGCGGAGGACCTCGTGGCGTCCATGGGCGGCACGTCCTCGCGCACGGCCGACGGCGCCTACCGCCCCGTCGTCCGGCACGCACGAGCGACCGTGCTGCTCGCCGCCGCCGCGCACGGCACGGCGGCGTGGGACGCGGTGTTCCTCGACCTGCAGGATCACGCGGGCCTCGCCGCGGAGGCCGAGGACGCCGTCGCGCTCGGGTGCGCGGCCACCGTGTGCCTCCACCCGGCGCAGGCCCCCGTGGTGCGTGAGGCCTACGCCCCGAGCGAGGAGGCGGTGGCCCGGGCCCGACGCGTGCTCGCGGCGGCCGAGGGGGCGCACGGCGCCTTCGGGCTGGACGGCACCATGGTGGACGAGGTGGTGCTCGCCCAGGCCCGGCTGACCCTCGGGCGGGTGCCGGCGGGGGACTGAACGGCTGTATACAGGAAGGGCGCCGCGGGAGGCATTCCGCGGCGCCGTCGCGTTCCAGCCGGCCTCAGTCCGCGCCGAGCTCCATGACGAGCTCGGTGATGACGGCGGCGCGGGCATTGGAGAAGACCTTCTCCTCGCCCACCACCTCGAACCCCCGGCGGGAGAGGACCTTGACGGTGCCCGCGTTGTCCTCGGCCACGTGGGCCCGCACGGGGCGGTGCGGGTACCCGCGCAGGAACTCGTCCACGGCCGAGGTGGTCAGCCCGAGGCCCCAGAACTCCTGCGCCGTCCAGAAGGAGAGCTCGGCGGCGTCGTCCTGCTCGGAGCAGATCAGCGCGCCCACGGCGCGGCCCTCGTGCTCGATGGTGTGCACCTGGACGCGGGGGTCGCGCAGCAGGGTGCCCCAGTGATGGTCGAAGACCCCGCGGTCGGCAGGGCTGCGGGGGGCGATTCCGGACATCTGGTTCGCGTCCTCGTCCTGCTGGTGCACGAAGAACTCGTCCAGGTCCTCGGGGCGGACGTCACGAAGGGGCACGGCGGTGGACCTCTCGGGTGAGCGGGCGGGCGGCGGCGGCCGCCCGCAGTCTTTCGGCAACGCTATCACCGGGGGAGTGGCAGGGGCCGTCGTCACAATCGGTCACGCACTGGCGTATGTATACAAAGTGGTTGACGCGCGGAGCATTCGCGGGAAAGGATGTGAGCGCCATCACACACCGCTCCGCCCGCTCTGCGGCCGGACGCCCGCCCCCTGAGGGAGCACCCATGTCACCCCACTCCGTCGCGCCACCGGCGCCGACCCCCGAGCAGTTCCGCGCGGCCCAGCAGTCCGAGGAGTTCACGGAGCTGCGCCGCACGTACCGCTCGTTCGCGTTCCCCATGACGGTCGCGTTCTTCGTCTGGTATCTGCTGTTCGTCATCCTGGGGGCGTTCTTCCCGCAGGTCATGGCCATCCGCCTCCACGACAACATCACGCTGGGCCTGGTCCTCGGCCTGCTGCAGTTCGTCACCACGTTCGCCATCACGGCGGCGTACGTCCGCTTCGCCAACCGCACCCTCGACCCGCGCTCCACGGCGCTGCGCGAGCGCCTCGAGCGCGAGGCGGGCTCCCACGCGGCCGACCCCACGGAGGAGATCCGATGAGCACCCTCGCCCCCCTCCTGGCCGCGGAGGCCGTCGGCAACCCGATGGTCAACATCGGCATCTTCGCGGCGTTCGTCGTCGTCACCCTCGTCGTCGTGATCCGGGCCTCCAAGACCTCGGGCTCCTCGGCGGACTTCTACGCGGGAGGCCGAGGCTTCTCCGGCACCCAGAACGGCACCGCCATCGCGGGCGACTATCTCTCGGCGGCCTCGTTCCTCGGCATCGTCGGCGCGATCGCCCTCTACGGCTACGACGGCTTCCTGTACTCGATCGGCTTCCTCGTGGCGTGGCTCGTCGCCCTGCTCCTCGTGGCGGAGCTGCTGCGCAACACAGGCAAGTTCACGATGGCCGACGTGCTCTCGTTCCGCCTGCGCCAGAAGCCGGTGCGCATCGCCGCCGCCTTCGGCACCATGGCCGTCTGCCTCTTCTACCTCCTGGCCCAGATGGCCGGCGCGGGCGGCCTCGTCGCCCTGCTGCTCAACATCACGGACAGGGGCGGCCAGGCGCTCGTGATCGTGATCGTGGGCGTGCTCATGATCGCCTATGTCCTCATCGGCGGCATGAAGGGCACCACCTACGTCCAGATCATCAAGGCGATCCTGCTCATCCTCGGCGCGGGCGTCATGACCGTGTGGGCGCTCGCCCTCTTCGGCTTCGACTTCAACGCGATGCTCGGCCGGGCCGTCGAGCTCAACCCCAAGGGTGAGGCCATCCTCGAGCCGGGCCTGCAGTACGGCAAGGACTTCACCACGCGCCTGGACTTCGTCTCCCTGGGCCTCGCGCTCGTCCTCGGCACCGCCGGCCT
Organism: Micrococcus sp. 2A; assembly: GCF_039519235.1. Lineage (NCBI taxonomy): Bacteria > Bacillati > Actinomycetota > Actinomycetes > Micrococcales > Micrococcaceae > Micrococcus > Micrococcus sp. 2A. Next base: position 802,546 of record NZ_CP154351.1, read on the forward strand.
GCCGCACGTCCTGATGCGCTTCTACACCGTGCCCACGGCCAAGGAGGCCCGCAAGTCGGTGGTGTGGGCGATCGTGCTCATCGGCGCCTTCTACCTCTTCACCCTGGTGCTGGGCTACGGCGCCGGTGCACTGATCGGCCCCGAGCGCATCCTCGCCGCCCCCGGCGGCGTGAACTCGGCGGCCCCGCTGCTGGCGTTCGAGCTCGGCGGGTCGATCCTGCTCGGGCTGATCTCGGCGGTCGCCTTCGCGACGATCCTCGCGGTAGTCGCCGGCCTCGCCCTCACGGCGGCGGCGTCCTTCACGCACGACGTGTGGGGCCCCGTGATCGCGAAGAAGCCCCTGTCCTCGGAGGATGAGGTGCGCATCGGCAAGATCACCGTGGTGGTCATCGGCATCCTCGCCATCCTCGGCGGCATCGGCGCCCAGGGCCAGAACGTCGCGTTCCTCGTGGCGCTCGCCTTCGCCGTGGCCGCCTCGGCGAACCTCCCGACCATCCTGTACTCCCTGTTCTGGAAGGGCTTCACCACGCGCGGCGCCCTCTGGTCCATGTACGGCGGCCTGCTCTCCGCGATCGTCCTGATCGTGTTCTCCCCGGTCATGTCCGGCAACCCGGCCGCCATGATCCCGAGCGCGGACTTCGTGCTCTTCCCGCTGAAGAACCCGGGCGTCGTCTCGATCCCGCTGGCCTTCTTCCTCGGCTGGCTCGGCTCCGTGACGTCTTCGCGCGCCGAGGACCCGGGCAAGCAGGCCGAGATGGAGGTCCGCTCCCTCACCGGCATCGGCGCCGAGAAGGCCGTGAGCCACTGACGCCGCGGGCATCCGCCCACCCCTGACGACGGCGGGGCCGCACCTTCACGGGTGCGGTCCCGCCGTCGTCGTCCCCGGCATCCCGGCACTCCACCGTCCCGCCCTCCTCCCAGCCGCCGCTGGCATGATGGCCCGGTGACCCACGGATCCCTCGCCGACTACACCCTCCCGGCCCCCGGCGTCCGCGCCGACGACCCCTCCGGCGGAGGCGACGGCGCCCCCCGCCGCGTCGCCCTCCTCGGCTCGACCGGCTCGATCGGGACCCAGGGCCTGGACGTCATCGAGCAGGACCCCGAGCGGTTCCGGGCCGTCGCGCTCGCGGGCGGCTCCAACACCGCCCTCCTGGCCGAGCAGGCCGTGCGCCACGGCGTCGAGGCGGTGGGCTCCGCCACGGCGGGCGCGGAGGAGCTGCGCGCGGCGATCGCGGCGGCCGCCGCACGCCTCGGCCGCCCGGCTCCCGACGCCGAGCTCTTCACGGGCCCCGAGGCGGCCACCCGCATCGCGGCCTGGACCGGCGCGGACACCGTGCTCAACGGCATCACCGGCTCGATCGGCCTGCGCCCCACGCTCGCGGCCCTCGAGGCGGGCCACCGCCTCGCCCTGGCGAACAAGGAGTCGCTCATCGTGGGGGGCGCGCTCGTCAAGGCCGCCGCGGCGCCCGGCCAGCTCGTCCCCGTGGACTCCGAGCACTCCGCGCTGGCCCAGGCGCTCCGCGGCGGCACGGCGGACGAGGTCGCCCGCCTGGTCCTGACCGCCTCGGGCGGTCCGTTCCGGGGCTGCACCCGGGAGCAGCTGCGCGCGGTCACGCCCGCGCAGGCCCTCGCCCACCCCACGTGGGACATGGGCCGCGTGGTCACCACCAACTCCGCCTCGCTCGTGAACAAGGCCCTCGAGGTGATCGAGGCGCACCTGCTCTTCGACGTCGCCCTGGACCGCATCGACGTCGTGGTCCACCCGCAGTCCGTCGTGCACTCCATGGTGGAGTTCACGGACGGCTCCACCCTCGCCCAGGCCTCCCCGCCGGACATGCGCCTGCCGATCGCCCTCGGCCTCGGCTGGCCGCGCCGCGTGCCCGGCGCCGTGGGCGGATGCGACTGGACCCGCGCCGCGACCTGGACCTTCGAGCCCCTCGACGAGGAGGTGTTCCCCGCGGTGCGCCTCGCGAAGGAGGCCGCGGCCGCCTCGCCGACGCACATGGCCGTGTTCAACGCCGCCAACGAGGAGGCCGTCGACGCCTTCCATGAGGGGTGCCTCTCCTTCGACGGCATCCTGGAGACGGTCCGCGCCGTCCTCGGCGACTACGCCCCCGAGCGCGTCCTCGACGCCGCCGGCCACGGCCACGCGCCGGGAGACCTCAGCGTCGACGCCGTCCTGGCCGTCGAGGGCTGGGCCCGCGCCGCGGCCCGGGGCCGGTGGGCGCGGGCATGAGCGCCGCCTGGTTCGTGCTCGGCGTCCTCGCCGTCGCCCTGGGCCTGGCCCTCTCGATCGCGCTGCACGAAGTGGGCCACCTCGTGCCCGCCAAGCTCTTCGGCGTCCGCGTGACGCGCTACATGATCGGCTTCGGCCCCACGGTCGCCTCGTGGCGGCGCGGGGAGACCGAGTACGGGATCAAGGCGCTCCCGCTCGGCGGCTACGTCTCCATGGTGGGCATGCTCCCACCGCCGCGCGCGGGGCAGGCGCCCCGCGCGTCCTCCACGGGGCTCTTCCGCCAGTTGGGGCGCCTGGCCGACGACGCACGGGCCCAGGCCGCCGAGGAGCTGCGGCCCGGGGACGAGGGACGCACCTTCATCTCGCTGCCGGTCTGGAAGCGGATCGTCATCATGCTCGGCGGCCCGGCCATGAACCTGTTGATCGCGCTCGCCCTGACCGCCCTGCTCGTCACCACGGTGGGCACCGCGCAGCCCAGCACGACGGCAGCGGAGGTCTTCCGCTGCGTCGTCCCCGCGCAGGAGCAGCAGGCGCGCGCCGCCGCGGGCGACACCGAGGAGTGCCGGCCCGGTGACCCCGTGGCGCCGGCCCACGAGGCAGGCATGCTGCCCGGAGACACCGTCGTCGCCTTCGACGGCGTCCCCGTCGAGGACTGGGACGCGTTCGCCGCTGCCATCCGCGAGCGCGCCGGCCGGCCCACCGCGATCGCGTGGGAGCGGGACGGGCGGCGCATCGAGTCCACGATCACCCCGCGGCTGACGGAGCGGCCGGTGACGGACGCCGTCGGGCAGCCGGAGCGCGCCCCGGACGGCACCGCCCGCACCCAGCAGGTGGGCTTCATCGGCATGGGGGCGCAGACCGAGACCGTGACGGGGACGCCGCTGGACGCGGTGGGCCTGGTGGGCACGCAGATCCGCGGCGTCGCGGACGTGGTCCTCGTGCTGCCCCAGCGGCTGTGGGACACCGCCGTCGCGGTGCTCACCCCGGCCGAGCGCGATCCGAACGGCCCCATGTCCGTCGTCGGGGTCGGGCGGATCGCGGGGGAGGCGGCGGCGCTGGACGAGGTCTCGTTCGGGGACAAGGCCGCGATGGTGCTCTCGCTCGTGGCGGGGGTGAACGTCGCCCTGCTGGTGTTCAACCTGATCCCCCTGCTGCCGCTGGACGGCGGGCACGTGGCGGGCGCGCTCTACGAGGCGCTGCGCCGCGGCGGGGCCCGCCTGCGGGGGCGACCGGACCCCGGGCCGTTCGACCTCGCCGCGCTGATGCCCCTGACGTACGTGGTGGCCGGGGCCATGCTGGCCATGGGCCTGCTGCTGATCGTGGCGGACCTCGTGGAGCCCGTGCGGCTCTTCTGACGGGCGGACGGCCCGGAAGGTCACAGTCCGGGCACGAAGCCGCGGCGCCGCCCGGCCCGCCCGGCCCGCCCGGAGGGCGTCCCCTAGGATCGTTGCTGTGAATGCCTCTCGTGACGCCTCCCCGTTTCCGAGCGCCCTGACGCGCCGCGCCACCCTCCTCGGTCTCGGCTCCCTCGCCGCGGGCCTGGCCGGGTGCTCGGCACCCGCCTCCCAGGAGGCGGCCAGCTCGTCGGCGCCCCCCGCCTCGACCTCGGCCTCGGCCTCGGAGTCCGCCGCGGACTCGTCCTCGGCCACGCCCACCCCGTCCGGCGAGCTGCCCGGCGGCGGTCGGCAGATCTTCCCGGCCCGCCGGTTCGTCGCCCTGTACGGCACTCCCGGCACCGGTGCCCTCGGCGTCCTGGGCGAGCAGGACCTCCCCGCGTCCATCGAGCGCGTGCGGGCGCTCGCGAAGACCTACGAGCCGTTCTCGGAGGAGCCGATCCAGCCGGCGTTCGAGATGATCGCCACGGTGGCCTCGGCGGACGCCGGCCCCGACGGCGCGTACTCCCGGCCCGTCAAGCGCGACCGCCTCGAGGAGTGGGTGGACGGCGCCGGCGCGGCCGGCATCCACGTCATCCTGGACCTGCAGACCGGCTTCGAGGACTTCCCCACCCAGGCGAAGCGCATCGAGGACCTGCTCAAGCGGCCCCACGTCGGCCTCGCCCTGGACCCGGAGTGGCGGCTGCGTCCGGGACAGAAGCACATGCGGGACATCGGCCAGGTGACGGCCGCCGAGATCAACGAGACCAGCGCGTGGCTCTCGGACCTCGTGGCCTCCGAGGGGCTCCCCGAGAAGCTCTTCGTCCTGCACCAGTTCCGCTCGGCCATGATCGAGCAGCGGTCGGAGATCGTGGCCCGCGAGGGCCTGGCCTTCCTGCTCCACGCGGACGGGCACGGCACCCACCAGCTCAAGAAGGAGACGTACAGCATCCTCCGCAAGAACCTCCCGGACCATATCCGCATGGCCTGGAAGAACTTCTACGACGAGGACAAGCCGATGATGACCCCGGAGCAGACCATGGCCAACGACCCCAAGCCCTGGCTCGTCTCCTTCCAGTGATCCCCGGCCGTCCTCACCGCCCCCGCCGGGCCCCGGTGCCGCCGTGCACCGGGGCCTAGGATGGGACGGATGAAGCGACGGCCTCTCGCCGCCGACCCGAGAACCGTGAGGAGCGCTGCCGTGCCCGTCAGCCTTGGAATGCCGTCCGCCCCGCCGCCCGTGCTGGCCCCGCGCCGGCCGACCCGGCAGATCCGGGTGGGCTCCGTGGGGGTGGGCTCGAAGCACCAGGTCTCGGTGCAGTCCATGACCACCACCAAGACCCACGACATCGGCGCCACCCTGCAGCAGATCGCGGAGCTCACCGCTGCCGGCTGCGACATCGTGCGCGTGGCCTGCCCCACGGACAAGGACGCGGACGCGCTGAAGGTCATCGCGCGGCAGTCCACGATCCCCGTGATCGCGGACATCCACTTCCAGCCGAAGTACGTGTTCGCCGCGATCGAGGCCGGCTGCGGCGCCGTGCGCGTGAACCCGGGCAACATCCGCAAGTTCGACGACCAGGTCAAGGAGATCGCCCAGGCGGCCGCCGAGCACGGCACCTCCCTGCGCATCGGCGTCAACGCCGGCTCCCTCGACCCCCGCCTGATCCAGAAGCACGGCAAAGCCACGCCGGAGGCCCTCGTGGAGTCCGCCGTGTGGGAGGCGTCCCTCTTCGAGGAGCACGGATTCAAGGACTTCAAGATCTCCGTGAAGCACAACGACCCGGTGATCATGGCCCGCGCGTACGAGCTCCTCGCGGAGGAGGGCGACTGGCCCCTGCACCTCGGCGTGACCGAGGCCGGCCCCGCCTTCCAGGGCACCATCAAGTCGGCCACCGCGTTCGGCTACCTGCTGGGCAAGGGCATCGGCGACACCATCCGCGTGTCCCTCTCCGCCCCGCCCGTCGAGGAGATCAAGGTCGGCCTGCAGATCCTGCAGTCGCTCAACCTCCGCGAGCGCAGGCTCGAGATCGTCTCCTGCCCCTCGTGCGGCCGCGCCCAGGTGGACGTGTACACGCTCGCCGAGGAGGTCACCGAAGGCCTCAAGGACGTCACCGTCCCGCTGCGCGTGGCCGTCATGGGCTGCGTCGTCAACGGCCCGGGCGAGGCCCGGGAGGCCGACCTCGGCGTGGCCTCGGGCAACGGCAAGGGCCAGATCTTCGTCAAGGGCGAGGTCATTCGGACCGTGCCCGAGGACCAGATCGTGGACACCCTCATCGAGGAGGCCCGCCGGATCGCCGCGGAGATGGGCCACGAGGAGGGCTCCGGTGACCAGGCTGCCGCCGGTGCCCCCGTGGTCTCCGTCCACTGACGCCGCCGTCCGCCAGGCCTCGCAGGGGCGGGTCCGCCTTCTGACCGACGCCGACACCCCCGCACTCGCGGCCCTCGCGCGCCGCGACCCGGTGGCGAACGTCTTCGTCGAGTCCCTGCTCGAGGCCGGTCGCCGGGCGGGCCCGCGCGGGGGAGCGGGCGGCACCCTCTTCCTGGGCGTCCCCGAGGACCCCGACGCCGCAGCCCCCGCCGGCGCGCTGCGCGCCGCCGCGTGGGTCGGCTCGAACGTGGTGCCGGTGGTGCCGCCCGGCCGCGCCGAGTCGACGGCGACCGACGACGACGCGGCCGCCCTCGCCGCGGCCGTCGTCGCCCTGCGGCGCCGCCTCGGATCCGTGTACGGCCCGGCCGCCGCGGTGCTGACGATCGGCCGCGCCCTGCGGACCGCCGGCCACCGGCCGCGCTCCGTGCGCGAGGAGCAGCCCCTCCTCGTGGCGGGGGAGCGGCCCGCCGTCGCGCCGCTCCCGGACGTGGTCCCGGCAGGGCCGCGGGACTATGACCGGGTGCTGCCGGCCAGCGCGGCCATGTTCGAGGAGGAGCTCGGCTTCTCCCCGTTCCTCGGCGGCGCGCAGCAGTACCGCGAGCGCGTGCGGGGGCTCATCGCGTCCGGCCGCGTGTTCATCGTCCCCGGAGACGCCCCGACGCCGGGCGTCCCGGCACCGGACGCCCCGACGCCGGGCGTCGGCGCCCGCCCCCCGCTGCGCTTCAAGGCGGACGTGGGCGTGCTCTCCTCCCGGTGCGCCCAGATCCAGGGGGTCTGGATGCACCCGGAGCACCGCGGGCGCGGGCTCGCGGCCGGGGCGATGGCCGCCGTCGTGGGGCTGGCACGGCGTCACGCGCCCGTGGTCAGCCTCTACGTGAACGCGTACAACACCGCCGCGCTGCGCACGTACGCGCGCGTCGGGTTCGAGCGCGTGGGCACGTTCGCCACGGTGCTCTACTGACGGGGGTGCGCGGGTCTGGTTCCGCGTCCGATCCGCCCCTGGGGTGCACCGCCGGGTCGGCCGCGGATCCCTCGGCGGCGGACCTCCTGTGCCCGGGCACCGAGGACGCAGCCGGACATGGCCGGGCCGGCCGCTAGGATCGACGTCGACGACGCCCCCGACGCACCGGCCGGCGTCCACCGACCCGTGCTCGCGCGCTGCCCCTGAAGGAGTCCTCCCATGCCTCTGCGCATGTCCACCCTGTTCCTGCGGACCCTGCGCGATGCCCCGGCCGACGCCGAGGTGGCGAGCCACCAGCTGCTCGTGCGGGCCGGAATGATCCGCCGCGCCGCCCCCGGCATCTACACGTGGCTGCCCCTGGGCCTGCGCGTGCTGCGCCGCGTGGAGGCGGTCGTGCGCGAGGAGATGGACGCCATCGGCGCCCAGGAGGTGCACTTCCCCGCGCTGCTGCCGCGCGAGCCCTACGAGGCCTCCGGCCGGTGGGAGGAGTACGGGGACGGCCTGTTCCGCCTCCAGGACCGCAAGGGTGCCGACTACCTGCTGGCCCCCACGCACGAGGAGATGTTCACCCTCCTCGTCAAGGACCTCTACTCGTCCTACAAGGACCTGCCGGCGTACCTGTACCAGATCCAGACGAAGTACCGGGACGAGGCCCGCCCGCGCGCCGGCCTGCTGCGCGGCCGCGAGTTCGTCATGAAGGACTCCTACTCCTTCACGGTGGACGACGCCGGCCTCGACGACGCCTACGAGGCCCACCGCGCCGCGTACCTGCGCATCTTCGAGCGGCTCGGCCTCGAGGTCGTGCCGGTGAAGGCCACCTCCGGCGCCATGGGCGGCTCCCGCTCCGAGGAGTTCCTGCACCCCACCGAGGTCGGCGAGGACACCTTCGTGGAGTCCGACGGCGGCTACCGCGCCAACGTCGAGGCCGTCACCACCGTGGCCCCCGAGCCCCTCGACGAGGCCGCGATGGCCACGCTGCCGGCGGCCGAGGTCAAGGAGACCCCGGACTCCACGACCATCGCGGCGCTCGTGGACGTCGCCAACGACCTGGCCCCGCGGGCCGACCGCCCGTGGGAGGCCGCGGACACCCTCAAGTGCGTCGTGCTCACCGCCGTGGTCGACGGCGGCGAGCGCCGCCAGTTCGTCGTCGCCGTCCCCGGCGACCGAGAGGTCGACGTCAAGCGGCTCGAGGCGTCCGTCGGCCCGGCCCTCGGGGTCGTCGGGGAGCCCACGGTCGAGGCCGCCACGGCTGAGGACCTCAAGCGCCACCCCTCCCTCGTCAAGGGCTACATCGGCCCGGCCGGGGCCGGCGAGATCGAGGGCACCCCCGTGCTCGGCGCCGAGGGCTCGGTGTCCGGCCTGCCCCTGTTCGTGGACCCGCGCGTCGCCCCCGGGACCGCCTGGGTGACCGGCGCCAACGCGGACCAGCGCCACGCCTTCGGCGTCGTCGCCGGCCGCGACTTCCGATGGGACGCGGTCCTCGAGGCCACCGTCGTGCGCGAGGGCGACGCCGCCCCGGACGGCTCCGGCCCGCTCCACTCCCGCCGCGGCATGGAGATGGGGCACATCTTCCAGCTGGGTCGCAAGTACGCCGAGGCCCTCGACCTGAAGGTCCTCGACGTCAACGGCAAGCAGGTCGTGGTGACCATGGGCTCCTACGGCATCGGCGTGACCCGCGCCGTCGCCGCGATCGCCGAGCGCTACCGCGACGACAAGGGCCTCGCGTGGCCGCGCGCGGTCGCCCCGGCCGACGTGCACGTGGTCGTGGCGACCAAGGGGGAGGACGGCGTCGCCGCCGCCCTGGACCTGGCCGAGGGCCTCGAGGCCCACGGTCTCACCGTGATCGTGGACGACCGCGCCAAGGTGAGCCCCGGCGTGAAGTTCAAGGACGCCGAGCTGATCGGCGTGCCGACCGCCGTGGTGATCGGCCGCGGCCTGGCCGACGGCGAGCTCGAGCTCAAGGACCGTGCCACGGGGGAGGCCCGCACCGTGCCGGTGGCCGACGCGGTCGCCGAGGTCGTGGCCGAGGTGCGTCACGGGCGCTGAGATGTTCGGCGCCGTCGAGTTGACGACGGGCCTGGTGCTGCTGCTCCTGGCCGCGGGCTTCGCCGCCGGCTGGGTGGACGCCGTCGTCGGCGGGGGCGGGCTGCTGCAGCTGCCCGTCATGCTGCTGGTGCCGGGCCTCACGCCCGTGCAGGCCCTGGCCACCAACAAGCTGGGCTCCGTGTTCGGCACCGCGACGTCGGCGATCACCTACCGGCGCCGGCTCGGCTCGGACCTGCGCACGGCGCTGCCCATGGCCGCGCTGGCCTTCGCGACCTCCCTCAGCGGGGCGGTCGTGGCCACGCTGCTCCCCACGGGGGTGATCCGGCCCGTGATCCTCGCGGCGCTCGTGACGGTGTGGATCGTCACCGCGACCCGACCGCAGCTGGGCCGGGTCGCCGCCCTCAAGCACACGGGGGCGGCCCACCTGACGCGGGCCCTGGCCCTCGGCGGGGCGGTCGGCTTCTACGACGGGATGATCGGGCCCGGCACGGGGACCTTCCTCATCCTGGGACTGGTGGCGCTGCTCGGACACGACTTCCTGCAGGCCTCGGCCCAGGCCAAGGTGGTCAACCTGGCCACCAACCTCGGCGCCCTGGCGTTCTTCCTGCCCGCGGGCCACGCGGTGCTCGGCCTGGGCCTCCTCCTCGGCGCGGCCAACCTCGCGGGCGGCTACGTGGGCGCGCGCATGGCGATCGCGCGGGGGACTGGGTTCATCCGGGTGGTCTTCCTCGCGGTCGTCTCCGCGCTGATCGTGAAGGTGGGCGCGGACACCCTGGCCCCGCTCGTGGGGTGAGGCGCCGGCCGCGGCGGTACGCTGGCCCTGCCCGCCCCCGACCCCTCAGGAGCCCCGCATGGACCCGCAGGAGACCACCGACCGTCCCGAGAGCGCCGCGCTGACGGCGATGGTCGAGGACGCCGTGGCCGACGCCGGCGTCGTGGTGGAGGAGGTGCGCGTGGCCGGCGCCGCCGCCACCCCGACCGTGGAGGTCGTCCTGGACCGCGCCGCCGGACCCGAGGGCCTGAGCCTGGACGAGGTGGCCGCCCTGAGCGCCCGCGTCTCCGCCGCGCTGGACGCCGCCGGGGACGAGGTCCCGGGTGTGGGCGCCGGCGAGTACATGCTCGAGGTCACCACGGCCGGCGTCGATCGCCCGCTCACGCAGCCGCGCCACTTCGAGCGCAACGTGGGCCGCCTCGTGAGCGTGTCCGTGGACGGGGCCGAGCCGATCACCGCGCGCCTCACAGACGTCGGGGAGCACGACGTCGAGCTCGTCGTGGTCCGCCCCGGCGCCAAGAAGGGCATGCCCGCCAAGGAGCTGCCGGCCGAGCGGGTGGGGATGGACCGACTGGGGCCGGCCGTGGTGCAGGTAGAGTGGGGCACCGCCCGCGAGCCCGGCGAGTCCCCGGACCGGGCCGAGCACACGGCAGAGCACACGGAGGCATAAGTGGATATCGACATGAGCGCGCTGCGCATGCTGGTGGCCGAGCGGGACATCCCGCTGGACCGGCTCGTCCCCACCATCGAGCAGGCCCTGCTCATGGCGTACCAGCGGACCCCGGGCGCCCTGAAGCGCGCCCGCGCGGAGCTGGACCGCGCGAGCGGCCACGTGACCATCTGGGCCACGGAGCTGGACGAGGAGGGCGCGGCCGTCGGCGAGTTCGACGACACCCCCAACGGCTTCGGCCGGGTCGCGGCGTCCACCGCACGCCAGGTCATCCTGCAGCGCCTGCGCGAGGCGGACGACGACAAGGTGCTGGGCGACTTCAAGGAGAAGGAGGGAGAGCTCGTCTCCGGCGTCGTCCAGCAGGGCAACAACCGCCAGATGATCCAGGTGAACCTGGGCACCCTCGAGGCCGTGCTCCCGCCGCCCGAGCAGGTGCCGGGGGAGCAGTACCCCCATGGCCGCCGCCTGCGCACCTACGTGGTCTCCGCGAACCGCGGCAGCAAGGGCCCGTCCGTGACCGTCTCCCGCTCGCACCCGAACCTCGTGCGGCGCCTCTTCGAGCTCGAGGTCCCCGAGATCGCCGACGGCTCGGTGGAGATCACGGCCCTGGCCCGCGAGGCCGGCCACCGCACCAAGATGGCGGTCAAGGCCACCCGGGCGGGCATCAACGCCAAGGGCGCCGCGATCGGGGAGATGGGCTCGCGCGTGCGCGCCGTCATGACCGAGCTCGGCGACGAGAAGATCGACATCGTGGAGCACTCGGACGACCCGGCCGCGATGATCGCCCACGCCCTCTCCCCGGCCCAGACGGTCTCCGTGGAGATCGTGGACGCCGACCAGCACTCCGCGCGCGTGGTGGTGCCGCAGCACCAGCTCTCCCTCGCGATCGGCAAGGAGGGCCAGAACGCCCGCCTCGCCGCGAAGCTCACCGGCTGGCGCATCGACATCGTCGGCGACGGCGCCGCGGCGCAGGCGCCCGGGCACTGATGCCCGGGCCCGAGAGGAGATCCCGGCCGGGACGCGCTAGGATGGATGAGGTCCATTCTCGTTCCGACACCGTGTGAGGAGACCGCATGACGTCCCAGACGGTCGTGCGGACCTGCATCGGATGCCGGGCGAGGGCGGACCAGGAAGAGCTGGTGCGCGTGGCACTGGACCCCGCGACGGAACCCCCCACCGTCGTCTGGGACCGGAGTCGTCGACGTCCCGGACGCGGTGCCTGGGTGCACCCCGGGCCGGACTGCCTCCTCCTCGCCGTGCGCCGTCGGGCGTTCCACCGGGCCTTCAGGGCCGCCGTGGACGCCGACGGGCTCACACGCGAGGCGGGCGGTCCCGGCGAGGGATCCCCGAGCGCCGCGCGGACGCGGAACGCCGCACCGGCTGCAGACACGACAGATGAAGGCGGGTCAGAGATCTGATGCGTACCCGATGAGCACTGAAGCATGAGTGCCCAACGATGAACTTCACCCCCTGCTATCAGGCAGGCCGCGGCGCGCGCACCCTCGAGGTGTCCCGTGCGGCCTGGACAAACGTCAACGGTCTCGCGCCGCGCTGAATCGGAAGCCCCCCGGCTCCCCTGAAGGCCCGTGAGGCCAGAACAGGAGAACCGTGGCAAAGGTCCGCGTCCATGAGCTCGCCAAAGAGCTCGGCATCACCTCCAAGGAGGCCTTGAGCACCCTCAAGGATCTCGGCGAGTTCGTCAGCTCCGCCTCCTCCACCATCGAGCCCCCGGTGGTCAAGAAGCTGCGCGGCGCCTACCCCGGCGCCGGCAAGGCCGGCGGCACGGGCGCCGCGAAGGCCGCCGCCCCTTCCGCCCCCGCGGCGGGTGCCCCGAGCACGTCCGCCCAGGGCGCGCCCACCCCGTCGCCGCGCGGCCCGAAGCCGGGCTCGGCCGCACCCAAGCCCGGGTCTGCGGCTCCCAAGCCGGGTCAGGCTGCCGCCCCCGCTGCGCCGGCGGCGCCCGAGCCGACGCCGGCCGCCGCGCCGCAGGCGCCCGCCCGCGCCGAGACCCCGGCTCCCGCCCCGACGCAGGCTCCCGCGCCGACGCCCGAGCAGGCTCCGACGCCGGCTCCGGCCGCCCCGCAGGAGTCCCGACAGGGCACGCCGCAGGCCCCCGCCGCGTCGACGCCCTCCGCGCCGACGTCGGCGGCCTCGACGCCCACCCCGGGCGCGGCCGCTCCCAAGCCGGGCGGTGCCAAGCCGGGCGCCCCGCGCCCCGGCAACAACCCGTTCACCTCGAAGGCCGCCCCCGGCGGCGGCGCCCCGCGTCCGGGCGCCCGTCCCGGCGGTGCCGGTGCGCGCGGCGGTGCGCCGCGCCCGGGCAACAACCCGTTCGCGCCCTCGCAGGGCATGCGCGCCGGCCGTGAGGACCGCGCGCCGCGTCCGGGCGGCCCCCGTCCGGCGGCGGGCGCGGCCGGTCCCCGTCCCGGCGGTCCGCGTCCCGCGGCCGGCGCCGCGGGCCCTCGCCCCGGTGCGGGCGGCGCCCGTCCGAACCCGGGCATGATGCCCAAGCAGATCACCCCTGCCCCCGCTCCGGGCCGCGGCGGCGGCCGTGGCCGTCCGGGCGCGGGCGCGCCCGGCGGCGGTCCGGCCCGTCCGGGTGGTCCCGGCGGCCGCGGCGGCCGTGGCAACGCTCAGGGTGCGTTCGGCCGCGGCGGCGGAGCGCGCAAGGGGCGCAAGTCCAAGCGCGCGAAGCGTCAGGAGTTCGAACAGCAGCACACCCGCGAGATCGGCGGCGTCAAGGTCCCCAAGGGCGACGGCACCACGATCCTGCGCCTGCGCCGCGGCGCCTCGCTCGCGGACTTCGCCGACAAGATCCGCGCGGACACCGCGGACCTCGTGAAGGTGCTCTTCACCCTGGGCGAGATGGCCTCGGCCAACCAGTCCCTGGACGAGGAGACCTTCCAGCTGCTCGGCGAGGAGCTGGGCTACCGCGTCCACATCGTCTCCCCGGAGGACGAGGACAAGGAGCTGCTCGAGGCGTTCGACATCGACCTCGACGCCGAGGAGGCCAACGAGGACGACGCCGACCTGGCGCCCCGCCCCGCGGTCGTCACCGTCATGGGCCACGTGGACCACGGCAAGACCCGCCTCCTGGACTCGATCCGCTCGGCGAACGTCACCGAGGGCGAGGCCGGCGGCATCACCCAGCACATCGGCGCGTACCAGGTGCCGGTGGAGCACGAGGGCGACGAGCGACGCCTGACCTTCATCGACACCCCCGGTCACGAGGCCTTCACGGCCATGCGTGCCCGCGGTGCGAAGGTCACCGACATCGCCGTGCTCGTAGTCGCCGCCGACGACGGCGTCATGCCGCAGACCGTCGAGGCGCTCAACCACGCCCAGGCGGCCGACGTGCCGATCGTGGTCGCGGTCAACAAGATCGACAAGGAGGGCGCGTCGCCGGAGAAGATCCGCGGCCAGCTCACCGAGTACGGCCTGGTGCCCGAGGAGTACGGCGGCGACACCATGTTCGTCGACGTCTCCGCGCGCAACAACGAGAACATCGACAAGCTGCTCGAGGCGGTCCTGCTCACCGCGGACGCCGCCCTCGAGCTCACGGCGAATCCCACCAAGGACGCGCGCGGCGTGGCCATCGAGGCGAACCTCGACAGGGGCCGCGGCGCCGTCGTCACCGTGCTGGTGCAGACCGGCACGCTGCGGGTCGGCGACACCGTGGTGGTGGGCTCCGCCCACGGCCGCGTCCGCGCGATGTTCGACGAGAACGGCGACACCGTCTCGGAGGCGACCCCGTCGCGTCCGGTCCAGGTCCTGGGCCTGTCGTCCGTGCCCCGTGCCGGCGACACCTTCCTGGTCACCGAGGACGAGCGCACCGCTCGTCAGATCGCGGAGAAGCGCGAGGCCGCCGAGCGCAACGCCCAGCTGGCCAAGCGCCGCAAGCGCATCACGCTCGAGGACTTCGACCAGGCCGTGGCCGAGGGCAAGATCGACACCCTCAACCTCATCATCAAGGGCGACGCCGCCGGTCCGGTGGAGGCGCTCGAGGACTCGCTCCTCAAGGTCGAGGTGGGCGACGACGTGCAGCTGCGCGTCATCCACCGCGGCGTGGGCGCGATCACGCAGAACGACGTGAACCTGGCGACGGTGGACAACGCCATCATCATCGGCTTCAACGTCCGTCCTGCCGAGCGGGTGGCCGACCTGGCCGACCGCGAGGGCGTGGACATGCGGTTCTACTCCGTCATCTACGACGCGATCGACGACATCGAGAACGCCCTCAAGGGCATGCTCAAGCCGGAGTACGAGGAGGTGCAGCTCGGCACCGCCGAGGTGCGCGAGGTCTTCCGCTCCTCCAAGTGGGGCAGCATCGCGGGCACGCTCGTGCGCTCGGGCCTCATCCGCCGCAACGCCTCGGCGCGCCTCGTGCGCGACGGCATGGTGGTGGCGGACAACCTCAAGATCGAGTCGCTGCGCCGCTTCAAGGACGACGCCACCGAGGTCCGCGAGGGCTACGAGTGCGGCATCGGCCTGGGCAGCTTCAACGACATCAAGGAGGACGACGTGATCGAGACCTTCGAGATGCAGGAGAAGCCCCGCGCGTGATCGAGGGGGCGTCGGGGCCCGTGAGGGACCCCGGCGCCCCACCGTGCCGGCCGCGACCGCGGCCGGCTGACCCGGAAGGAAGTGCAGCCATGGCCGATCCGGCCCGTGCTGGCCGACTGGCCCAGCGCATCAAGGTCCTCGTGGCGGAGGCGCTGCGCCGCGCCGTGAAGGACGACCGCGTCGAGCCCGTCACCGTGACGGAGGTTCGCGTGACCAACGACCTCCAGCACGCCACCGTCTACTACACCGTGCTCGGCGACGACGCGGCCGTCGACGCCGCCCACGCGGCCATCCAGGAGAACCGCGGCGTGCTGCGCCGCGAGGTGGGACGTGGCCTCACCATCCGCCTGGTGCCGACGCTCGAGTTCGTCGCGGACACCGTCCCGGAGGCGGCCGCGCACCTGGAGGACGTCCTCCGCGCCGCCAAGGAGCGGGACGCCGAGCTGGCGAAGGCCCGCGAGGGCGCGCAGTACGCCGGCGACGCGGACCCGTACCGCACCGCCGAGGACGACGCCGACGACGACGAGCAGCGGGCCTGAGGCGACGCCGACGTGAACGCGCGCACCGCCGCAGGACACACCCCTGCGGGACAGACCCCCGACGCCCCGGGAACGGCGGCGTCGGGGGTCGTCCTCGTGGACAAGCCGCAGGGCTGGACCTCGCACGACGTCGTCGGGCGGGTCCGTCGGCTCGCCGGCACCCGCAAGGTGGGCCACGCCGGCACGCTCGACCCCATGGCGACGGGCCTGCTGGTGGTGGGCCTGAACAAGGCCACCCGGCTGCTCACCGCCATCACGGGCACGGACAAGACGTACACGGCGACCATCCGCCTCGGGCAGTCGACCGTCACGGACGACGCCGAGGGCGAGGTCGTGGCCACCCGCCTGGCGAACGCCGTCACCCCCGACCGCGTGGCGGAGCACGTCGCCGCCCTCACGGGCCGCATCCAGCAGGTCCCGTCGTCGGTCTCGGCGATCAAGGTGGCCGGGAAGCGCTCCTACGACCGCGTGCGCGCGGGCGAGGACGTGGAGCTGGCCTCCCGCGAGGTCACCGTGCACTCCTTCGAGGTCACGGACCAACGCCGGCTCGACGGCGGCCGGCTCGTGGACCTGGACGTCACCGTGCGCTGCTCCTCGGGCACCTACATCCGCGCGTTGGCGCGCGACCTGGGGGAGGCCCTCGCCACGGGCGGCCACCTCACGGCGCTGCGCCGCACGCACGTGGGCCCGTTCCACGTGGCCGACGCCGTGACCCTCGACCAGCTCGCCGAGCGGTTCTCCATGACGGAGCTCTCCGCGGCCGCCGCCGTCCTCTTCCCGGTGCGCGAGCTCACGGAGCACGAGGCGCGGGAGCTCTCCTTCGGGCGGGCGATCGACCCCTCGGGCGAGCTCTCCGGCACGCCCGGCGCGCCGACTCCGCCCTCCTCCGGCGGCGAGGCCGCCCTCGTGGCCGGACGGGCCCCCGCCGGCGCCGTCGTCGCGCTTCTGCAGGACGGCCGCCGCGCGGGCCGTGACGTGGCCCGGCCCCACCTGGTCTTCGAACCGGCGGGAGGCGACGCGTGATCCTCGACGGATGGTTCTGGGCGGGCACCGTGATCGGCGTCCTGTCCTTCCTGACCTGCGTGGTGATGACGGCCGTGCGACGCCACCCCGCCGACTCCTCGATCCTCTCCGTGGCCGCGGTCGAGCTCTTCCTGCTCGTGTACGCGGGGGCCGCGGCGTTCCGCCAGCTCGGCGGGCAACCGCTGAACGGGCCCGGCTGGGAGTTCTGGGGCTACGTGCTCACGGCGCTCATCGTGCCGGTGGTCGCGGTGGGCTGGGCGGCCTCGGACAAGACGCGCTGGTCCAACCTCGTGCTGGCCGTCGTCGGGCCGACCATCGTGGTCATGCTGCACCGCATGCAAGTCATCTGGTTCGGACAGTGGTGAGAGGACCCATGGAGACGACGCCCGCCCGCAGCACCCGCGCCCCCCGCAACCAGGGGTTCGGCCGGATCATCGTGATGGTCTACGCCGTGTTCGCGCTCTCGGCCTTCGCGCGCAGCCTCTTCCAGCTGCTGACCCAGTTCAGCGTGGCGCCGCTGGCGTACCTGCTCTCGGCGTTCGCGGCCCTCGTGTACATCGTGGCCACCCTCTCGCTCGCCCGCACGGGTGCGCGGACGTGGCGCGTCGCGGTGGCGGCCGTGGGCGTGGAGCTCGTGGGCGTCGTGGGCGTGGGCCTGCTGACCCTCCTGGACCCCCAGCTGTTCGCGGACGAGACCGTGTGGTCGCGCTTCGGCGCGGGCTACGGCTACATCCCGCTCGTGCTGCCGATCGTGGGCCTGGCCTGGCTGCTCGCGCACCGCCCCTCCCACGCCGACGAAGCCGGGGTGCGCTGAATGCTGATCTGGAACAGCCTCGCGGAGGTCCCCGCGGACCTGCGGCGGACCGTGGTCACGCTCGGCAACTTCGACGGCGTGCACCGCGGCCACCGGCAGGTGCTGCGCCGCGTCGTCGAGCTGGCCCGCGAGCAGGACGCCCTCGCCGTGGCCGTGACGTTCACGCCGCACCCGCGCGCCGTGCACCGCCCCGAGGTCCCGCACGAGGACATCGTGAGCACCGAGCAGCGGCTGCTCCTCCTCGAGGAGGCCGGGATCGACGCCGTCCTGCTGCAGCGCTACAGCCTTGAGTTCGCCCGGCAGGGCCCCGAGGAATTCGTGCGGGGCATGTTCGTGGACGGGCTCCGCGCGTGCGCCGTCGTCGTGGGCCACGACGTGCGCTTCGGCCAGGACAACGCCGGCGACTTCGCCGCGATGGTGGCCCTGGGGGAGCGGCACGGCTTCGAGGTGGAGGCGGTGGACGAGTTCCCGGCCCTCGAGGGCGCGACGCCCGAGCGCCGCTGCTCCTCCACGTGGATCCGCGAGGCCCTCGCCGCGGGCGACGTCGCCCAGGCGGCCGCCGTCCTGGGCCGGAACCACGTGCTCGCCGGCGAGGTCGTCCACGGCTTCGCCCGCGGCCGCGAGCTCGGCTTCCCCACGGCCAACCTCGCGGCGGACGTGGCCGGCATGGTCCCGGCCGACGGCGTGTACGCGGGCTGGCTGCACGACGCCGACGGCGCGGCCCACCCCGCCGCGATCTCGATCGGCTCCAACCCCACCTTCGAGGGCGTCTCGCGCGTGGTCGAGGCCCACGTGATCGACCGCCCCGAGGAGCGCGTCGAGGACTTCGACCTCTACGGTCAGCACGTCGACGTCGAGTTCGTCGAGCGGCTGCGCGGCATGGTCGCCTACGAGGGCGTCGAGAAGCTTGTTGCCCAGATGCGCGACGACGTCGACCGGGCGCGCGCCATCCTCGGCGCGGCGCCGCGCCCGTCCTGAACGCCGCCGTGAGCGTCCCCGAGCAGCCCGATCCGAGCCTGCCCGGCCGGCCCGTCCCGAGCCTGCCCGGCCGCCCCGCGCGGCCGCGCACGGACGCACCCAACCCCTTCGGCCTCGGCGGCGCGGCGGCGGGGGAGCACTACGACGCCGTCCGGCCCTCCTATCCGGAGGCGTGCGTGGACTGGGTGCTCACGGATCCGGCCGCGTCGGAGCCGAGCGCCGCGGGGCGCGGTCTCGACGTCGTGGAGCTCGGCGCCGGAACGGGCCTGTTCACGCGGCAGCTGGCGGCGCGACCGACCTCACGGGTCCGCGGCGTCGTGGCCACGGAGCCGTCGGAGGCCATGCGGGCCGTGCTCGAGCGCGACGTCGCCGCACTCGACCCCGCCCTGCCCGACCGCGTCCGCGCCCTGCCCGGCACGGCCGAGGCGACCGGCCTGCCGGAGGCGAGCGCCGACGTCGTGGTGGCGGCCCAGGCATGGCACTGGACGGACGTGCCCGTTGCGAGCGCCGAGGCCGCGCGGGTGCTGCGCCCGGGCGGGCGGCTCGCGGCGGTGTGGAACCAGCTGGACACCTCCGTGCCGTGGGTGCACCGGCTCACCCGGATCATGCGCGCCGGCGACGTCCACGCCGCCAAGCCGGAGCAGCGCCGGTTCGCGGCCCCGTTCGGAGCGGAGGAGCACGCGCGGTGGACGTGGACCGTGGAGCAGCCCGTGCCGCAGCTGCACGGGCTCATGGCATCGCGTGCGTCCTGGCTGCGCGCCTCCGAGGCCACCCGGGCCAGGATGGCGGCGAACCTGGACTGGTACCTCCTCGAGCACCTCGGCCACGCGCCGGCCGCCGTGATCGCGCTGCCCTACGTCACGGTGGCGTGGCGGGCCACGGCCCCTCGGCGCCGCTGATCAGGGGCGCGCGCCGACGCTGACCGGCACGGCGCGGGCGACGCCCGCCCGCTTCGCCTGCCACAGCAGCAGGGCGGTCGCGAGCGAGATCACGACGACGGACACCAGGGTCGCCAGGGGTGAGCCCGTGGCCTCCGCGTCCACGTAGCTCTCGTCCACGGTCCCCGCGAGGGTGCCGGCGGCGAGGATGACGACGTTGTTCACCACGTGCAGGGCCACGGCCGCCTCGAGCCCGCCCGTGCGCCAGGTCAGGACCACCGCGGCGACCGCGAACACGGCCAGGTCCAGCAGGATCCACGGGTCGAGGGAGCCGTGGGCCAGGGCGAACGTCCCGGCCGAGACGAGCGCGGTGAGCACCACGGCCGGCACGGGGCGGCGGAACCACGAGCCGATGGCCAGGAGCAGCCAGCCGCGGAACAGGTATTCCTCGCCGGCGGCCTGGAGGGGGGTCAGCACGAACGTCATGGCCAGGAGCCAGGCCCAGTCCGCGGAGCGCGGGGCGGTGGGGGTGCCGTCGAGGGCCCAGGTGCCGAGCACGTAGACGAGGAAGAGCGGCAGCAGCACGAGGTGCGCGCGCAGCAGCCAGTGCCAGCGCACGCGGCCCTCGACCGAGTGGACGAACCGGGCGGCCACGGGGTGGCAGACGGCCACGGCGAGCAGGGCGACGCCGATCAGCGCGATGAGCGGCAGGTTGTTCAGGAGCGTCAGCGGCGCGGAGTTCGAGAAGGCGGCCTCCTCCACCGCGGCGACGTCCTCCGGGTCGGAGGAGAGGAGCGCGTCCCATCCGACCTCGGAGAGGATCGCGGCCGACATGGCCGGCAGCAGCGCCGCGATCAGGGCCAGCAGCGATCCGAGCACGAGGAGCAGCGAGAGCAGCGGCTGCCACCACCGGCTGCGCGGGGTCCGCAGCAGCTGGGGGTACTCGTGGCCGATGAGGGGCAGGTCGAGCGGGCGGAGGGGAGGGCCGAGCGGGCCGAGCGGCGGGGGAGCGGAGGTCACGGCACCACCGTAGGGGCGGCGCGCCGTCGGGCGCCTCCGCCGTCGGGATGATCCTGCGGTAGACTCGACCATCGGCCTCCCTGCAGTCCGCGGTGGAGAGGCCCCGCGCCGTGCCCTCGGGCTCGCGCGGCTCCCCGTTCGCGGTACCGAAGAGAAGGAGGCCTGACATGGCCCTGGATCCCGCTGTCAAGCAGCAGATCATCAAGGAGTACGCCACTCACGAGGGCGACACCGGCTCCCCGGAGGTCCAGATCGCGGTGCTCTCGCGCCGCATCAAGGACCTGACCGAGCACCTCAAGGAGCACAAGCACGACCACCACACCCGCCGTGGCCTCATGGGCCTCGTGGGCCGTCGTCGTCGCATGCTCGGCTACCTGCAGAAGGTCGACATCGAGCGCTACCGCGCACTGATCGAGCGCCTCGGCCTCCGCAAGTGACCCGCCGCTGAGGGCGGCATCGGCCCGTGGGACCTCCCGCGGACACCGGTGCCGCCCTTAGTGTAGGAACCGTGCGCCGCCAACCGGGCGGTCCGCACCAGCAAGAGAACCACCCAGACGGACCCGCACCCATCCTTCGCGGTCCTCGACAGTGGCTCCCGGACGCCCGCCTCGCAGCGGGCAGGCCGAGGGCCTCGATCGAAGACCAGGACGATGGCACCGACGCGGGCTCGTCGTCCTGAAAGGAGGGACCCCATGGAAGGTCCTGAGATCACGTTCGCCGAAGCCGTCATCGACAACGGTGCCTATGGCACCCGCACCGTCCGGTTCGAGACCGGCCGCCTCGCCCAGCAGGCCGCCGGCGCCGCGATGGTGTACATCGACGAGGAGACGTCGATGCTGTCCGCCACCACGGTGGGCAAGTCCCCGCGCGAGGGCTTCGACTTCTTCCCCCTCACGGTGGACGTCGAGGAGCGCATGTACGCCGCCGGCCGCATCCCCGGCTCGTTCTTCCGCCGCGAGGGCCGTCCGTCCACGGACGCCATCCTCACCTGCCGCCTGATCGACCGCCCGCTGCGCCCCGCGTTCGTCAAGGGCATCCGCAACGAGGTGCAGGTCGTCGTGACCGTCACCTCCATCGCGCCCGACGAGATCTACGACACCGTGGCCATCAACGCCGCCTCGCTGTCCACGCAGCTCTCCGGCCTGCCGTTCTCCGGCCCCATCGGCGGCGTCCGCGTCGCGCTGATGGACGACGGCTCCGGCAAGCGCCAGTGGGTCGCCTTCCCGAAGCACTCGCAGCTCAAGGACGCCGTGTTCAACATGGCCGTCGCCGGCCGCGTCTCGGGCGACGACGTCGCGATCATGATGGTCGAGGCCGAGGCCACCCCCGACTCCTGGACCCTCATCAAGGACTCCGGCGCCTCCGCGCCCACCGAGGAGGTCGTGGCCGAGGGCCTCGAGGCCGCCAAGCCGTTCATCCGCGCGCTGTGCGAGGCCCAGGCCGACCTGGCCGCCCGCGCCGGCAAGGCGCCCGTCGAGGTGCCGGTCTTCAAGGACTACGAGGACGACGCGTACGCCGCCGTCGAGAAGCTCGCCTCGAAGCGCCTCACCGAGATCTTCTCGATCGGGGACAAGCAGGAGCGCGAGTCCGCCTCGGACGACTACCAGCGCGAGGTCATCGAGAAGCTGGCCGGCGAGGGCGAGAAGTTCGCCGACCGCCGCGGCGAGATCGCCAAGGCCTACGGCTCCGTGACCAAGCAGGTCGTGCGCCAGCGCATCCTCAAGGAGCAGGTCCGCATCGACGGCCGCGGCCTCACGGACATCCGCAAGCTCACCGCCGAGGTCGAGGTCCTGCCCCGCGTGCACGGCTCCGCGATCTTCGAGCGCGGCGAGACCCAGATCATGGGCGTCACCACGCTCAACATGCTCAAGATGGAGCAGCAGATCGACTCGCTGGCGCCGGAGACGTCCAAGCGCTACATGCACCACTACAACTTCCCGCCGTACTCCACCGGCGAGACCGGCCGCGTGGGCTCGCCCAAGCGCCGCGAGATCGGCCACGGCGCGCTCGCCGAGCGTGCGCTCGTGCCGGTGCTGCCGGAGCGCGAGGAGTTCCCCTACGCGATCCGCCAGGTCTCCGAGGCCCTCGGCTCCAACGGCTCCACGTCGATGGGCTCCGTGTGCGCCTCCACCCTGTCCCTGCTGAACGCGGGCGTGCCGCTGCGCGCTCCCGTGGCCGGCATCGCGATGGGCCTGGTCTCCGCCGAGGTGAACGGCCAGACCCAGTACGCGGCCCTGACCGACATCCTGGGCGCCGAGGACGCGTTCGGCGACATGGACTTCAAGGTGGCAGGCACCTCGGAGTTCGTCACCGCGATCCAGCTGGACACCAAGCTCGACGGCATCCCGGCCTCCGTGCTGGCCGCCGCGCTGACCCAGGCCCGCGAGGCCCGTCTGCACATCCTCTCCGTGCTCAACGCGGCGATCGACACCCCGGACGAGCTGGCGCCCACCGCGCCGCGCATCATCGCCGTGAAGATCCCCGTGGACAAGATCGGTGCGGTCATCGGCCCCAAGGGCGCCATGATCAACCAGATCCAGGACGACACGGGCGCGGACATCTCGATCGAGGACGACGGCACCGTGCTCATCGGCGCGACCGACGGCCCCTCGGCCGAGGCCGCCCGCTCGGCCGTGAACGCGATCGCCAACCCGCAGGTCCCCGAGATCGGCGAGCGCTACCTCGGCACCGTGGTGAAGCTGACCACCTTCGGCGCCTTCGTCTCGCTCACCCCGGGCAAGGACGGCCTGCTGCACATCTCCGAGCTCCGGAAGATGAACGGCGGCAACCGCGTGGACGACGTCGAGGACGTCCTCGGCGTGGGCCAGAAGGTCCAGGTCGAGATCACCAAGATCGACGACCGCGGCAAGCTCTCTCTCTCCCCGGTCGTGGCCGACGACGCCGCGGACTCGGAGACCGAGGACGCCATCGAGTCCTCGCAGACCGAGGCCTGATCCCGGTGATCCGGGGCTGAGGCCCATCGCCTCCGCCTGACGCACGACGACGCCGCGCCCTCCGCTGGAGGGTGCGGCGTCGTCGTCGTACGGGGGGGGCAAGGCCGGGGCAGGGCCGGGTCAGCGCCGGGACAATGCCGCGACGGCGATGCTGACCAGCAGCGCGGGCACCCATGCGCCCAGCCTCATCATCACGAAGAACACGATCTCCCACCCGAGGTCCCAGCCTCCGGCGTGCGTCCCGGAGTCGAGGATCATCGCGCCGGCGGCGAATCCCGCGACATAGGCCGCGAGGCCGCCGAGGACGAGCCGGGCCGGGCCGGTGCGGCACGTGAGGAGCAGGAGCCCCGTGACGGCCGCCCATGCGAGCGGACCGAGCACCACGATCGGATCCAGGCCGGGGAGGAGAGCGCTCCAGGTGAACCCGCTGCCGTCGAGGAGAGTGGGCACCAGGGCCTGCGTGACGTAGATCAGCAGGGCGCCGACCGCGACGAGCAGCACGGTGCGGGCGGGGCCGGGGGAGCGGCTGGACCGGCTCGATCGGGAGGGGACGGACGCGCTCATGACGTCAGACTAGGCCGCGTGAGGCGGCATGCGCAGGGGGGCGGGCACCGTCCCGACCGCTCCTCCACAATTCTGGGCGGCTCGCTCAACCCGTCCGGGACCCTTCGTGGCGTGGGGGTCATGGATGAGCGGACGGTGACGCGCGGGGCGCGGGCGCGGAGCGGGGCGGAGGCCCCCGCCCTGGGCGAGCCCTGTGAAGATCCGGCGCGCGTCCCTCATCTGGATCAGCCGCTGTGCCCGGATCGGCCATCCTCCCCGGGCCTCACTCGCACAGCGGATCTGGGCCGCCGGCCCCTGGGCGCCAACCACGTCGTCGACGTCGTCCGGGAGCTGGCCGCCGCCGACCTTCCTGAGGACGAGTCCGCCTGCCTCGAGGCCGTTCGCGCGCTCGAGGAGCTCAAGGCCTCCGCCTCCGCTGCCCAGGCGACGCTCACGGCCCGTCTCCACGCGCTGCGCTCCGCAGCCGAGGGGGAGCGGGGCATCGCCCGGCGGGACCGCTGCCGTGGGCTGGGCTCGGCGGTCGCGCTCGCCCGGCGGGAGTCTCCCCACCGCGGCGGTCGGCACGTGGGCATGGACCGTGCTCTCGTCCACGAGATGCCGCACACGCTGACGGCCCTCACCCGCGGCCTGATCTCGGAGGAGCACGCGACGGTCAAGGCGCGGGAGAGCATCTGGCTCGAGCCCGAGCAGCGCCGCCGGGTGGACGAGCTCATGGCGGACAGGCTCGGTGAGACGGGGATCCGTCGCCTCGGAGGCGAGGCCCGTGCTCACGCACTGCGGCTGGATCAGGCCGGCGCGGTGGAGCGTCGGGAGCGGTCCCCTGCGCAGCGGCGGGTGAGCGTGCGCCCGGCGCCGGCTGCCGCGGGCGCGGGCATGGCCCACCTGAGTGCGCTGCTGCCCCTCGAGCAGGCCGTCGCGGCGTTCGCCGGCCTCACCCGGGACGCGGCCACCATCGTGGGCACGGGCGACCATCCCCACGCGCACTCCACCGGTCGCTCCTCGGCCACGCCTGCGGTGCCAGTGCCAGTGCCGGTGCCGGTGACCCGGCGTGGCTCCCCGGTCACGGCCCCGTCCCGGGCGGCGTCGCCCGGGCTATGCTCGGCCTCGCCTCGCCTCGCGCGGGGCGGGGGAGGACGGCGCGACGTCGGAGGACGCTTGTCTCCTTCTGCGCCGCCTCTCCACGGCACCGGAGTCCGGTCAGCTGCTCGCCATGGAGTCGCGGGCCCGGATCTTCCCTCCCGTGCTGCGCCGCAGGGTCACCCTGCGCGACGACCGGTGCCGCACCCCGTTCTGCGACGCCCCGCCCCCGCCGATCGGACAGAATGGCCAGCATGAGCATTCAGCGTGAGATCCCCCTGGACTTTAACGGCGTCCTCGCGGACGAGGGCAACGGGTCCGTCGTCCGGCGGTCCGTCCTCCCCGGCGGCGTGCGCGTCCTCACCGAGTCCATGCCGGACCAGCGCTCCGTCACCATCGGCTACTGGGTCGCGGTCGGCTCGCGGGACGAGTCCACCGACGGCTACGGCTCCACCCACTTCCTGGAGCACCTGCTCTTCAAGGGCACCGCCACCCGTTCGGCGATGGACATCGCCGCGGCCTTCGACCGCGTGGGCGGCGAGTCCAACGCGGGCACCGCGAAGGAGTCGACGGTCTACCACGCGCGCGTGCTCGACGAGGACCTCCCCATGGCCGTCGAGGTCCTCACGGACATGCTCACCTCGTCCGTCCTCGACCCGGACGAGCTCGAGACCGAGCGCGGCGTCATCCTGGAGGAGCTCGCGATGGACGCCGACGACCCCGTCGACGTCGCCCACGAGAAGCTCGCCGAGGTCATGCTGGACGGGCATCCGCTCGGCCGCCCCATCGGCGGCACCCCGGAGACCATCCTCGCCGTCAGCCGCGAGCGTGTCCTCGCCCACTACCGGCACTGGTACCGGCCGGACGAGCTGGTGGTCACCGCCGCGGGCCACCTGGACCACGACGTCGTCTGCGGCCTCGTCCTCGACGCCCTGCGCCGCTCCGGCTGGGACCTGGCTCCGGGTGCGTCCCCGGCGCCGCGGCGCGGCGTCGACACCGCGGGCGCCGCGGCCTCCCGCGTGCTGACCGGCACGCACACCGTGGAGAAGGCCGTGGAGCAGGCCAATGTGATCGTCGGCGGCCGCTCCCTCTCCACCACGGACCCGGACCGCTTCGCCCTCGGAGTCATGCAGTCCGTGCTCGGCGGCGGCATGTCCTCGCGGCTGTTCCAGGAGATCCGTGAGCGGCGCGGCCTCGCCTACTCCACGTACTCCTTCTCGGCGGGCTACTCCGACGCCGGCTACTACGGCCTCTATGCGGGCTGCCAGCCGGACCGGGTGGACGAGGTCTCCGCCCTCATGGAGGCCGAGCTCGACCGCATGGCCTCCGAGGACATCACGGCCGAGGAGCTCGACCGCGCCCACGGTCAGCTCTGCGGCGG
This sequence comes from Micrococcus sp. 2A, assembly GCF_039519235.1. Lineage (NCBI taxonomy): Bacteria > Bacillati > Actinomycetota > Actinomycetes > Micrococcales > Micrococcaceae > Micrococcus > Micrococcus sp. 2A. The sequence continues at coordinate 828,766 of NZ_CP154351.1, forward strand.
CACCGTGCTGGGCATGGAGTCCACCGGCGCCCGCATGTCGCGCCTCGGCCGCGCCGAGCTGGTCACGGGCGAGTTCGTCGACCTCGCCGCCTCGCTCGAGCGAGTGCGCGCCGTCGACGTCGGCCAGGTCCGCGCCGTCGCCGCGCGTCTGGCGGCGGGGGAGCGGGGACGCGTCGTCGTCGCTCCGGCCTGAGGCGAGACCACTAGGCTGGATCCCATGTCTGACACCCCTCACGCTGCCCCCGAGGCCGCCCCGCGCGTCGCCGTCCTGGGCGCGAACGGCAAGATGGGCCGCCGGGCCGTTGAGGCCGTCCGTGCCGCCGAGGGCCTCGAGCTCGCCGCCGAGCTCGGCTCGCGGGACCCGCTGACGGCCGTCGTCGACGCCGGCGCCACCCACGTCCTGGACCTCACCGTCCCGGACGCCTCGCCGGACAACGTCGCCTTCGCGGTGGAGAACGGGCTCCACGCCGTCGTCGGGACCTCGGGGTGGGGCCCCGAGCGCCGCGTGGCTCTCGAGGCCCGGCTGGCCGAGCACCCCGGGGTCGGCGTGCTGATCGCCCCCAACTTCTCCGTGGGGTCGGTGCTCGCCTCCGCGTTCGCCGCCAAGGCGGCGCGGTGGTTCGAGTCGGTCGAGCTCATCGAGCTGCACCACCCCGCCAAGCTGGACGCCCCCTCCGGCACGGCGGTGCGCACCGCCGAGCTGATCGGCGACGCACGGGCCGCGGCGGGCGTCGGCCCCTCACCCGACGCGACGGAGCGTGACCCCGACGGAGCACGGGGCGCCGTCGTGAACGGGGTGCACGTGCACGCCGTGCGCCTGCGCGGCCTCGAGGCCCATCAGGAGGTCCTCCTGGGCGGGCCGGGGGAGCAGCTCGTGGTGCGCCACGATGCCTTCGACCGCGGCGCCTACATGCCGGGCGTCGTGCTGGGCCTCCGGACCGTGGCCTCCCGCCCCGGTCTCACCTACGGACTGGACGGATACCTCGACCTTGGCTGAGACCACCCGCTCGACCCTCGCGTCCAAGGTGTGGGTGGGCTTCACGAGCGCGCTCCTGCTCTTCTTCTCCGCGATCGCGGTGTACTTCGCCGTCGCCTTCATGTCTGCGCCCCAGTTCGTGGCGAAGGCCATCGGCGTCGCCGTGATCGTCGTGGTCGTCCTGGGCCTGCTCCTGCTGGCACGCGAGCTGCGCTTCGGTCTCCAGACGGAGCGGCTCGCCGGCATCCTGGCGGCCGACGGCGAGCTGCCCGCCGACGACCTGCCGCGCTCGCCCGGAGGCCGGATCGACCGCGCCGCGGCCGACGCCCAGTTCGAGACCTGCCGGGCCGAGGTCGAGGCTGCGCCGCGGGACTGGCGTGCCCGCTACCGGCTGTCCCTCGCCTACGACGCCGCGGGGGACCGCCGCCGGGCCCGTGCCGCGGCGCGCGACGCCGTCCGCCTGCACGCCGAGGGCTGAGCCCCCGCCGCCGCGGGCCTCACTCGCCCGCGCGGGAGAGCTCCGCGACGCCCGCCTCGAGCGGGCCCCGCCGACCCGTGCGCAGCGCCGCGAAGCCCGCGCCCAGGCACAGGGCCCAGAACGCGGCGACGACGGCCCCGCCCTCGGACGGCAGCCCCGCCGTGCCCAGCGCGGCGATGAGCACGAGGTGCCCCACGTAGAGGCTGAGCGTCACCCGCCCGGCCCCGGCGAGCGGGGCGAGCGCGGGGCGGAGGCCGCTCGCCCGCGCGGCCAGCAGGCACAGCCCCAGGACCGCCGCCGCCCAGCCCGCCGCGCGCACCGCCTCGAGCACGGATCCCGCGTGCGGGGCCACCACCGCGAGCCACAGCGGATCGGGCACGAGCCATGCGAGGCGGTGGTCCCCCGTGGCCAGGGCCGTCGGCAGCTCGGCGAGGGACACGCCCGTGCCGGCGGCGATCCGCTGGAGCTGTGCGGGGTCGTGGTGCTGCCACGAACCGGCCGCGCTCGCGGCCGCCCCGGCCACGGCGCCACCGGCGAGCAGGGCCGCGGCCACGCGCGGACGCTCCAGCTCCAGGCGCCCCAGCCACAGGCCGAGCAGCAGGAAGCCGATCCACGAGAGGACGGGGTAGTAGCCGGTCAGCAGCAGGTCGGTGAGCAGCAGCCCCGGGGTGAGGAGATGCTCCGGGGCGGGGGTGACCCACAGGCGGGCGTCCATGAGGAACTCCTCGTGCCCCAGCAGGGCCTGCCCCGCCGCGCTGAGCGCGAAGACCAGCACGGGGCCGCCGAGCAGCCCGACCCCCGCCGGCAGTGCGAGCGCGCGGGCCCGCAGCCCCAGGAACGGCAGGGCGAGGAGGAAGAGGAGTCCGTCGTGGCACAGGATCACGGCCACGGGCGTCCCCAGCCACGCGCACGCCAGCCCGAGCGCGAAGAGCAGGCCGGCGCGGCGGGCGATCCTGCGGCGCAGCAGGGGCAGACGGGCCGGGTCCGCTCCGGCCGCCCCGCCCGTCATGAGGGCGAGGCCCACCCCGGCGAGTGTGACGAAGAGGACCGAGGCCAGCCCCCCGAAGAGGAGGTGGGCCAGGCTCGGCTCCCCGTCGGCGTCGAGGGGGGCGGTGACGTGCACGGCGACCATCCCCAGCAGGGCGACGCCACGGGCGGCGTCCACTCCGGCCAGCCGTGCGGGCGGGGCGGGGTGCGTCATCAAGGCTCCTCGGAGGGCGGGGTGGGCGCCCGGGTCCCGGACGCAGGCATTCTCGCAGGTAGGCTGGAGAGCATGAACGCCGCCCGTCACACCACCGCCCCCACCGAGAAGCTCTTCGGCACGGTGGTCCCGGCCATGGTGACGCCCATGACCAAGGACGGTGCCGTGGACCTCGCGGCCGCGCAGTCGCTCGCCGCCCACCTCGTCGACCAGGGCGCCGACGGCCTCGTGGTCACCGGCACGACGGGGGAGACCTCCACGCTCACCGACGCGGAGAACCTGGACATGTTCCGGGCCGTGGTCGAGGCCGTGGGGGACCGCGCCGCGGTCATCGCCGGCACCGGCACCAACGACACCGCGCACAGCCTGCACCTGTCCCGCCTCGCCGCGAAGACCGGCGTGGACGGCCTGCTGCTGGTCACCCCGTACTACAACAAGCCCAACCAGGCGGGCATCCGCGCACACTTCGAGACCATCGCGGACGGCGTCGACCTGCCGATCATGCTCTACGACATCCCGGGCCGCTCCGTGATGCCGATCCAGCCCGAGACGCTCATCGCGCTCGCGGCGCACCCGAACATCCGGGCGCTCAAGGACGCCAAGGGCGACCTGCAGTCCACCACCACGGTCCTCGCGCACTCGGACCTGGACCTCTACTCCGGCGACGACGGCGCGACCCTGCCGCTCATGGCGCTCGGCGCCGTCGGCGTCGTCTCCGTGGCCGCGCACGTGGCCCCCGCCCTGTACCGCGCCCTCGTGGACGCGGTGGCGGCCGGAGACCTGACCGCCGCCCGCGAGCACCACTTCGCCCTGGACCCCGTCCAGCGCGGCATCATGACTCACGTCCAGGGGGCCGTGGCCGCGAAGGCCGTGCTCGCCGCCCAGGGCCACATTCCCTCCGCAGCCGTGCGGCTGCCCCTCGTCCCGGCGACCGCCGACGAGCTCTCCCTCATCCGCGCCGACCTCGCCGAGGCCGGCATCACCTTCTGACAAGGACTCCCTCACATGACTCCAGGCAACCGCCTGTCCACCCCGCCCAAGCTCGCCCGTGACACCTGCCGCATCGTGCAGCTCGGCGGCCTCGAGGAGGTCGGCCGCAACATGGTCACCTTCGAGATCGACGGCAAGATCCTGATCGTCGACTGCGGCGTGCTCTTCCCCGAGGAGACCCAGCCGGGCGTGGACCTGATCCTCCCCGACTTCGACTACATCCGGAACCGCCTCGACGACGTCGTCGGCATCGTGCTGACCCACGGTCATGAGGACCACATCGGCGCCGTGCCCTACCTCCTGCGCCTGCGCAAGGACATCCCGCTGATCGGCTCCAGGCTGACGCTGGCCCTCATCGAGGCCAAGCTCGAGGAGCACCGCATCAAGCCGGTCCTCGTCCCGGTGACGGAGGGGGACATCGAGGAGTACGGCCCCTTCGAGTGCGAGTTCGTGGCCGTGAACCACTCCATCCCGGACGCCCTCGCCGTCGCCATCCACACGGACGCAGGCAGCATCCTGCACACCGGCGACTTCAAGATGGACCAGCTGCCGCTCGACGGCCGCATCACGGACCTGCGCTCCTTCGCCCGTCTCGGCGAGGAGGGCGTGGATCTGTTCATGACCGACTCCACGAACGCCGAGGTCCCCGGGTTCACCACCACGGAGAAGGAGATCGGCCCCACGCTGGAGCGCTACTTCGCCACGGCCGAGCGCCGCATCGTCGTCGCCTCGTTCTCCTCGCACGTACACCGCGTCCAGCAGGTGCTCGACGCCGCCGCGAAGCACAAGCGCAAGGTCGCCTTCGGCGGTCGCTCGATGATCCGGAACATGACGATCGCGCAGAAGCTGGGCTACCTCAACGTGCCCAACGGGATCCTCGTGGACATCCGCAAGATCGACAAGTACCGGGACGACGAGGTCGTCCTCATGGTCACCGGCTCCCAGGGCGAGCCCATGGCCGCCCTGTCCCGCATGGCCAACGGCGACCACCAGGTGCAGCTGCAGGAGGGGGACCTCGTGGTCCTCGCCTCCTCGCTCATCCCGGGCAACGAGAACTCCGTGTTCCGCGTGATCAACGGGCTCATGAAGCTCGGCGCGCAGGTGGTCCACAAGGGCATGGCCAAGGTCCACGTCTCCGGCCACGCCTCCGAGGGCGAGCTGCTCTACTGCTACAACATCGTGGAGCCCGAGTACGTCATGCCCGTGCACGGCGAGACGCGCCACCTCATCGCCAACGGCCGCATCGCCGAGAAGACGGGCGTGCCGAAGGAGAACGTCATCCTGGCCGCCAACGGCACCGTGGTGGACATGAGCGACGGCCGCGTGCAGATCGTCGGCGAGGTCGACTGCGGCTACGTCTACGTGGACGGATCCTCCGTGGGCGAGATCTCCGACCTCGACCTCAAGGACCGCCGTGTGCTGGGCGAGGAGGGCTTCATCTCCATCGTCACCGTCGTCAACCGCCAGAGCGGCGCTATCGTGTCCGGCCCGGACGTGCACGCCCGCGGCGTGGCCGAGGACGAGAAGGTCTTCGAGGAGATCAAGCCGAAGATCGCCCGCGCCATCGAGGAGGCCGTGCAGGGCCAGAAGGAGCACACCACGCAGCAGCTGCAGCAGGTCGTGCGCCGCACCATGGGCACGTGGGTCAACCGCCGCCTGCGCCGCCGCCCCATGATCGTGCCGGTGATCCTCGAGGCCTGACACGCCTGCGGGCGCTGTCGCGTCCGCCCCGGGCGGTACCGTGGAGGGCATGGCGACCCGCACTTCCCCCCCGCGGTCGTCGTCCTCCTCGTCGAAGACCCGCGCCGGCTCCGCCGCCGCCCGGGCCTCCGCCGGGAAGGGCGCGACCGCCGCTGCCCCCGATCAGCCCCCCGCCCCTGTCCGCGCCCTGCGCGCGGCGTGGATGGGAGTGGCGGCCCCCGTGGGCGCGCTCTTCCGCAAGCTCGGCCGTGACGTGCGCATCCCGCGCGACGAACGCCGGGACGGCACGGGCCTGCTCCTGCTGATCGTCGCCGCGGTCATCGCCTCGGTGGAGTGGTGGGGCCTGCGGGAGACGCCGGGCTTCGGCGAGGTGGTCCACCGCGTGGTGGGCGGCACCGTGGGATGGTTCGCCTTCCTGCTGCCGCTCGCCCTGCTCGTGGTGGCGGTGCGGTGCTTCCGCACGCCCCAGGAGCTGCGCGCCAACGGCCGCATCATCATCGGCCTGCTCATGGCCACGGTGGCGGGCAGCGGCCTCGCCCACCTGGCCGGCGGGCTGCCCTCGGCCGCAGAGTCCTTCGAGGACGTGCTGCACGCCGGCGGCATGGTCGGCTACCTCGCGACCGTCCCGCTCGCCTCGCTCCTGACGGCCGTCCCCGTGTGGGTGCTCATGGCCGCCCTCGCCTTCTTCTCCCTGCTCGTCCTCACCGCCACCCCGCTGGGCTCGATCCCGCAACGGATCACGGGCGCGTACGACTGGCTCACCGGCCAGGACCCCGAGGGCGCCTCGGCCCGCCGCGCCGAGCGCCGGGACGCACGCCGCGAGCGGCGCGCCGCCGGGGAGGAGTCCGCGGAGCCCGCGCGCACCCACCCCGACCACGACCAGTCCTACCTCGACGCCGTGGGCAGCCACGCCGCGGAGGACTCCGCGCGTCCCCGCCCGGGCCTGTTCGCCCGCCTCTTCGGGCGGCGTGACCGCGGCCGGGACGCCGCATCCGAACGCAGCCACGAGAGCGCCGCCTACGACTCTCCCGTGATCCTGGACTCCGCGGCCGGGGCCGGCTCCCACGCCGCCGGGACCGCGGAGGCCGCGGAGGCCACGGAGGAGGACGCCACGCTCGTGCTCGAGCCGCGCGCCGCCGCGCCCGCCCCCCGCCGTCCCGCGCGGGGCCAGCAGGGCGTGTTCGACGCGGAGGAGCACCTGGCCGCTCCCGCGGCCCGCGGCGACTCCACCGCCGAGTCGTTCGACCCCTGGGTGGACGAGGACGCGGCCCCGGTGCTTCCCCCGGGGGTCAAGCGCCCCACCGCCGCCGACCGGGCCCTCGAGCGGGTCCGCGAGCACGCCCGCGCCCGTCACGCCGCCACGCCGGACGACGAGGCGGAGGAGCCGACGCAGCCTGTGGAAGGGGCGGCCGAGCCCGAGGAGGAGTCGGCGTCGGCCGTGCCTGCCCCGGTGCCGGCGGTGAGCACGCCGGCCCCCGTGCCGCCCATGACCGCCGCTCCGGCCCGGGGCCGGCAGGCCGAGCTCGGCGGGGACGCCGCGTACACGCTGCCCCAGTCGGACCTGCTGCCCGCTGGCCCGCAGCCGAAGGAGCGCTCCGAGGCCAACGACCGCGTCGTCGCCGCGCTGACCACCACGTTCACCGAGTTCAAGGTGGACGCGCAGGTCACCGGCTTCTCCCGCGGCCCCACCGTCACGCGCTACGAGGTCGAGGTCGCCCCCGGCACCAAGGTGGAGAAGGTCACGGCGCTCGAGAAGAACATCGCCTACGCGGTGGCCTCCTCCGACGTGCGCATCCTCAGCCCCATCCCCGGCAAGCGCGCCATCGGCATCGAGATCCCCAACCCGGACAAGGAGGTGGTGGTGCTCGGCGACGTCCTGCGCTCGCAGGCCGCGCACCGCACCGACCACCCGATGGTCATGGGCGTCGGCAAGGACGTGGAGGGCGGCTACGTGGTGGCCAACCTCGCGAAGATGCCGCACATGCTCGTCGCCGGCGCCACCGGCGCGGGCAAGTCCTCGTTCGTGAACTCGATGATCACCTCGATCCTCATGCGGGCCACCCCGGACGAGGTCCGCATGGTCATGGTCGACCCCAAGCGCGTGGAGCTCACGGCCTACGAGGGCGTCCCGCACCTCGTGACGCCCATCATCACGAACCCCAAGAAGGCCGCCGAGGCCCTCCAGTGGGTGGTGAAGGAGATGGACACCCGCTACGACGACCTCGCGGCGTTCGGCTTCAAGCACGTGGACGACTTCAACAAGGCGGTGCGCGCGGGGCAGGTGAAGCTGCCGCCGGACTCCAAGCGCGTCCTCCGGCCGTACCCGTACCTGCTGGTGATCGTGGACGAGCTCGCGGACCTCATGATGGTCGCCCCGCGGGACGTCGAGGACTCGATCGTGCGCATCACCCAGCTCGCGCGCGCCGCCGGCATCCACCTGGTGCTCGCCACCCAGCGCCCCTCCGTGGACGTCGTCACCGGCCTGATCAAGGCCAACGTGCCCTCCCGCATGGCGTTCGCGACGTCCTCCGTCACGGACTCCCGCGTGGTGCTCGACCAGCCCGGCGCCGAGAAGCTCCTGGGCCAGGGCGACGCGCTCTTCCTGCCCATGGGCAAGTCGAAGCCCATGCGCGTGCAGGGCGCGTGGGTGAACGAGTCCGAGATCCACGCGGTCGTGGAGCACGTGAAGGCCCAGATGCAGGTGCAGTACCGGGACGACGTGGTGCCGGAGAAGACCGAGAAGGTCATCGACGAGGACATCGGCGACGATCTGGACCTGCTCCTGCAGGCGGTCGAGCTCGTGGTGACCACCCAGTTCGGCTCGACCTCCATGCTGCAGCGCAAGCTCCGCGTGGGCTTCGCGAAGGCCGGCCGCCTCATGGACCTCATGGAGTCCCGCGGCGTCGTCGGCCCCTCCGAGGGGTCGAAGGCGCGCGACGTGCTGGTCAAGCCCGACGAGGTGGCCGAGGTGCTCGCCGCGATCTCGGGGGACACCGCGCCGGCGGGGCCTGCTCCGGCGCCTGCGCCGTCGTCGTCCGCGGCACCGCGTGACCTGGTGGCCGAGGACCTCGACTCCCGTCCGCAGGCCCAGGCCTGGGACGATGGGGAGGACGAGGGGGAATCCGAGGACGCATGGGAGCTGACGGGCAGATGAGCACGGAGCGGACGGCCGAGGGCCGGGCGGGGGAGCGGCCGTCGGCCTGGAACCTGCCGAACATCCTCACGAGCGTGCGGATTCTGATGGTCCCCTTCTTCGTGTGGGCGCTGTGGGCGGGCGGGCCGTGGGGCCAGGACTCGCTCACGGCGCGCTGGGTGGCCTTCGGGCTGTTCGCGGCGGCCATGTACACGGACAAGCTCGACGGCGACATCGCCCGCGCGCGCGGGCTGATCACGGACTTCGGGAAGATCGCGGACCCGATCGCGGACAAGCTGCTCACGGGGGCCGCGCTCGTGGTCTTCTCCCTCCTGGGCGAGCTGTGGTGGTGGGTGACGATCGTGATCCTCGTGCGCGAATGGGGCATCACCCTCATGCGCTTCGTGGTGATCCGGTACGGCGTCATGCCGGCCGGCCGCGGTGGCAAGCTGAAGACCGTGCTGCAGGCGGCGGGCATCGGCCTGCTGCTCATGCCGCTGGGCGCCCTGGTGGGCGGCTGGTGGCCGTGGCTGGGCTGGACCGTGATCGGCGCGGCCACCGCGCTGACGGTGGTCACCGGCGTGGAGTACGTCCGCGACGCCGCCGCGCTCCGCCGGGACGCGCTCGCAGGCCGGACCGCCGCATGAGCACGGCCGCGCAGGTGGTCGCCCGCTTCGCCCGGGACGAGCTGACGCTGGCGACCGCCGAGTCGCTCACCGCGGGCCTCGTGGCCGCCACCCTCGCGGACGTGCCGGGCGCCTCTGCCGTCCTGCAGGGCGGTGTGGTGGCGTACCAGAACCGCGTGAAGGCGGAGGTGCTCGGCGTCGAGGCGGCGCTGCTGGCCGAGCGCGGGGCCGTGGATCCCGGGGTGGCCGAGGCCATGGCGCGCGGTGCGCGCCGGGTGCTGGGCGCCGACGTCGGCGTGGCGACCACCGGCGTGGCCGGGCCGGAGCCCCATCAGGGCAAGCCGGTGGGGACCGTGTTCATCGCGCTGGCGTGGACGGACGAGGCGGGCGTGGAGCAGGCCGAGGCGTGGGGGCTGCGCCTGCCGGGCGACCGGGCAGCGATCCGCCGGGGGACCGTGGTCGCGTGCCTCGAGCGGCTCGCCACCGCAGGGGAGCGTCGCGGGGGTTCCTGAGCGCGGTGCGGCCGAGCGGGAATGAACCCGCCCTCCAGCCGGTTGAATGGAACGAGTCAAGAAGACGGCCGTGGGGGATCAGGCCCCCGTCCGGCGTCCTCAGCGAAAGTCCAGGAGCACGCGATAGACATGATGCGACACCCCGTCCATGCCAACGGCATCACCCGCTGGGTCGGCGAGCAGCCTCGCCCCCGCGCGGAGACCCCCGACATCAAGGAGCGCACCATGCCCGTCCTCCGGCACGAGATCGGCGACGTCCTGCGTGACGTGCGCCAGCGGCAGGGCCGCACGCTCCGTGAGGTCTCCCACGACGCCCGCGTCTCCCTCGGCTACCTCTCCGAGGTGGAGCGCGGCCAGAAGGAGGCCTCCTCCGAGTTGCTGGCCTCCATCTGCGGGGCGCTCGACGTCCCCCTGTCCTTCATGCTCCGCGAGGTCTCGGACCGCCTTGCCGAGCAGGAGGGCGTGGTCATCCCGGACACCGTGCCCGAGGGCATGGGCGAGGCCGGCGCCGCGGAGCTGGGCTCCCTGGCCGGCCGCTGATCCCCACCGCTCCGCCTCTGGGCGCCCTGCCATCACGGCGGGGCGCCCGTGTGCATGCGGGGGGAGGCCGGCCCCGGGCGAGGGGCCGCGCCCCGCGAGGAGGAGTCCGTGACGAGCAGAGGAGGGCCACCGTGCGGGTGAGCGAGTTCTGGAGACTGATGGACGACGAGTTCGGTGCCGCGCGCGCCGCGGTCGAGGCGGACAGCCTGCACCTGCCGGGACTGGACGCCACGGCGCGGGAGGCGCTGTCCGCGGGCGTGGATCCGCGGGCCGTGTGGCGGGCCGTCTGCGAGCTGAACGACATCCCCGCCGAACGGCGTCTCGGGCGGGACGTGCCGCCGACGCGCTGACCCTGCGGCGGGTCGGGGCACCGCTTCGAACACGTGTTCGAATCCATGGGGTAGAGTCCTGCACAGCCGCAGGGGCCGCCGGCCCGTGCACAGCAGACTGGGTGCGCGCCTAACGTGTCCGCCCCACCTCGTAGTGTCACTGACATGGCCGAGGCGGGCGTCGCAGAGTCCCGCACGAGCACAGACCACATCAAGGGGTGAAGGATGAGCAACGTGACGGATCGTGAGAAGGCCCTCGAGGCGGCACTGGCCCAGATCGACAAGCAGTTCGGCAAGGGCTCCGTCATGCGCCTGGGCGATCAGACCCAGGCGCCGGTGGAGGTCATCCCGACCGGCTCGGTGGCCATGGACGTGGCCCTGGGCATCGGCGGCCTCCCGCGGGGGCGCGTGGTGGAGATCTATGGCCCGGAGTCCTCGGGCAAGACCACGCTCGCCCTGCACGCGGTGGCCAACGCCCAGCGCAACGGCGGCATCGCGGCGTTCATCGACGCGGAGCACGCGCTGGACCCGGCCTACGCCCGCAAGCTCGGCGTGGACACGGACGCGCTGCTGGTCAGCCAGCCGGACACGGGCGAGCAGGCCCTTGAGATCATGGACATGCTGGTCTCCTCCGGCACCCTGGACATCGTCGTCATCGACTCCGTGGCGGCCCTGACGCCGCGCGCGGAGATCGAGGGCGAGATGGGCGACTCCCACGTGGGTCTCCAGGCCCGGCTGATGTCCCAGGCGCTGCGGAAGATCACCGGCCGCCTGCACCAGACCAAGACCACCGCCATCTTCATCAACCAGCTGCGCGAGAAGATCGGCGTGTTCTTCGGCTCCCCGGAGACCACCACCGGCGGCAAGGCCCTCAAGTTCTACGCCTCCGTGCGCATCGACGTGCGCCGCATCGAGACGCTGAAGGAGGGCGGCAACCCCGTCGGCAACCGCACGCGCGTCAAGATCGTGAAGAACAAGATGGCCCCGCCCTTCAAGCAGGCCGAGTTCGACATCCTCTACGGGGTGGGCATCTCCCGTGAGGGTGGGCTGATCGACATGGGCGTCGAGGAGGGCATCGTCAAGAAGTCCGGCGCCTGGTTCACGTACGACGGGGACCAGCTGGGCCAGGGCAAGGAGAACGCCCGCCGGTTCCTCAAGGACAACCCGGACCTGGCCCTCGAGATCGAGCAGCGCATCCTCACGAAGCTCGGCATCGGCGTGGACCCGGAGGCCGCCGAGGAGGACGGGGCGCCGGTCCTCGCGGCCGTGGCGGGTGACACCAAGGCCTGATGTCGGGGCACGGCGCCGGGTTCGACGACTCCCGGGACTCCGAGGTGGCCCGGCTCTGGTTCGACCTGGCCGGGCTGGATCCCGCCGCGGCCTCGCCGGCGGAACCGGCGCCTCCGGAGGCGGCGGACCTGAGCGCGCTCCTCACGCGGGCGAGCGACCTGCCCAGCCCCGCGCCGACCACGGGCGGGGTCACGCCACTGCCGTGGACCAGCGGCGCGGGGACGGTTCCGGGCCCGACGACGGCGCCGGGCACGAAGAAGCGTCGCGCGCCGAAGGCCGCCGCGCCCTCGTCCCCGCCCGCTCCGGAGCCTGAGCCGTCCGTCGTGGGCCGCAGCGCCGAGGCGTCGGACGAGGCCGCGCGTCCTCGCCGACGTCGTCGGCCGGGGCCGGCGCCCCTGCCCGAGGACCCCCGGGAGCGCGCGGAGGCCGCGCGCGAGGTCGTGCTGCGGCAGCTCGCGATGGGCCCGCGCTCGCGCGGCCAGCTCGAGCGCAAGCTCGCGGAGCGCGAGGCCGAGCCGGAGCTGATCGAGCACGTGCTCGACCGGTTCGAGGAGGTGCGGCTCGTGGACGACGCCGCCTTCGCCGAGGTGTGGGTGCGCAGTCGTCACCGCGGCCGCGGCCTCTCCCGCCGGGCCATCGGCCGGGAGCTGCACGAGAAGGGCGTGGACCGGGACGTCGCCGAGGAGGCCCTCGAGGCCATCGAGCCGGAGGACGAGCGCGCCGCCGCCCTCGAGCTCGCCCGCCGCCGGATGCGCGGGAAGACGGTGCCGCCGGCCGACTCCCCGGAGAACCGCGCCGAGCGGGACAAGGCGGTGCGCCGCCTCGTCGGGATGCTCGGTCGGAAGGGCTACGCCCCCGGACTCGCGTTCGGGGTGGTCACGGAGGTCCTCGGGGAGCACGAGGCGGACGCCTCCTAGAATGGTCCGGTGACTCTGACGGACCCCGCCCCCGCCCTCCCGCACGACGGCCTCACCTACGAGGTCCGCACCTTCGGATGCCAGATGAACGTGCACGACTCCGAGCGCATCTCCGGCCTCCTGGAGTCGACCGGCTACGCCCCCGCGGGCGAGGGCCACCAGCCGGACCTCGTCGTGTTCAACACGTGCGCCGTCCGCGAGAACGCGGACAACCGCCTCTACGGCAACCTCGGCAACCTCCGCTCCGTGAAGGCCGCGCACCCGGGCCTGCAGATCGCCGTCGGCGGCTGTCTCGCCCAGAAGGACCAGGCGACCATCCAGGCGAAGGCGCCCTGGGTGGACGTCGTCTTCGGCACCCACAACATCGGCTCCCTGCCCGTGCTGCTCGAGCGCTCCCGCCACAACGCCGAGGCCGAGATGGAGATCCTCGAGTCCCTCGAGGTGTTCCCCTCCACGCTGCCCACCAAGCGCGACTCCACGCACTCCGGCTGGGTCTCGATCTCCGTGGGCTGCAACAACACGTGCACGTTCTGCATCGTCCCGAGCCTGCGCGGCAAGGAGAAGGACCGCCGCCCGGGGGAGATCCTCGCCGAGGTGCAGGCGCTCGTGGACGCCGGCGCCGTGGAGGTCACCCTCCTCGGCCAGAACGTGAACTCCTACGGCGTCGAGTTCGGCGACCGCGGCGCCTTCGCGAAGCTGCTGCGCGCGTGCGGTCAGATCGAGGGCCTCGAGCGCGTGCGCTTCACGAGCCCCCACCCGGCCGCCTTCACCGACGACGTCATCGACGCGATGGCCGAGACCCCGAACGTCATGCCCCAGCTGCACATGCCCCTGCAGTCCGGCTCGGACCGGATCCTCAAGGCGATGCGCCGCTCGTACCGCTCCACCCGGTTCCTCGGCATCCTCGAGCGGGTCCGCGAGCGCATCCCGCACGCGGCCATCACCACCGACATCATCGTGGGGTTCCCGGGGGAGACCGAAGAGGACTTCGCGGAGACGATGCGCGTGGTCGAGGCCTCCCGCTTCGCCTCGGCGTTCACCTTCCAGTACTCCATCCGCCCCGGGACGCCGGCGGGCGAGATGGAGGACCAGGTGCCCAAGGCCGTCGTGCAAGAGCGCTTCGAGCGGCTCGTCGCGCTGCAGGACCGCATCTCCGCGGAGGAGATGGCCACCTTTGCGGGCACGCGGCAGGAGCTGCTCGTCACCGCCGACTCCGGCTCGAAGTCGGCCGAGCGCGGCCGCCTCGCCGGACGCGCGAAGGACAATCGGCTCGTGCACTTCTCCGTGCCCGAGGGCGCCGAGACGCCCCGCCCGGGCGACTTCGTCACCGTGACCGTCACCGAGGCGCGCCCGTTCTTCGCGATCGCGGATCCGGGCCCCGAGGACTACGCCCTGCGCCGCTCGCGCGCCGGCGACGCGTGGGACCGGGCCCAGGCCGAGTCCTGCGGCGTCCCCGGCCCGGGCGCGCCGGACGGTACGGCCCCCTCCGCCTCCGGGGCGACGCGCCTCGGCATGCCGACGATCCGCCCGCGCGGGTGAGCATGCCGGCCGCGCGCCCGCCCGTCGTCGCCGTGGTGGGGGCGACGGCGACCGGCAAGTCCGCTCTCGCCGTCGCCCTCGCGCACCGGCTGGACGGGGAGATCGTCAACGGTGACGCGCTGCAGCTCTACCGCGGCATGGACGTGGGCACCGCGAAGGTCACGGAGGCCGAGCGCGAGGGCGTCCCGCACCATCTCCTCGACGTCCTGGACGTGCGCGAGGAGGCCTCCGTCGCGGACTTCCAGCGGCGCGCCCGCGAGCTGTTCGCGCAGATCCGGGCGCGGGGTCGCACCCCGATCCTCGTCGGCGGGTCGGGCCTGTACGTCCGTGCGGCCCTCGACGAGCTGGAGTTCCCTCCCACCGATCCGGCGGTCCGCGGGGAGGTCGAGGCCCAGCTGGCCGCACGCGGGGAGGCCGCGCTGCGGGCCGAGCTCGCCGCCGTCGACCCGGTCTCCGCGGAGAAGGTCGCGGACGAGCGGCGCCTGGTGCGCGCCCTCGAGGTGCACCGGATCACGGGCCGGCCGTTCTCGGCGTTCATGCCGCGGCGGCGCTACGAGGACTCCGTGGCGCCGGCCGTGCAGCTCGGGCTGCGGATCGACCGCGCCGTGCTCCACGCGCGCATCGCCGCGCGCGTCGCGGCCATGGTGGACGCCGGGCTCGTCGAGGAGGTGCGGCGCCTCGACGCCGCCGGCCTGCGGGAGGGGCGCACCGCCTCCCAGGCCATCGGGTACGCGCCCGTGCTCGAGGTCCTCGACGGCACCGCGAGCCTGGGCGACGCCGTCGAGCGCACCGTGGTGGCCACCCGGCGCTTCGCCCGCCGCCAGGAGACGTGGTTCCGCGCCGATCCCCGCGTGCGCTGGGTCGACGCCCTCGCCCCCGACGTCCTCGAGCGCTCCCTCGCGGTGCTCGCCGCCGAGCCCGCCTCCTAGACTGGCCCGCATGAGCCTCCTGCCCGGCGCCTCCGCCGTCGTCGACACCACGCCCACGCTGCCCTTCACGAAGGGCCACGGCACGGGCAACGACTTCGTGCTGATCGCCGACCCGGACGGCAACGCGCACCTCGAGCCCTCCCGCGTCGCGATGCTCGCGGACCGCCACCAGGGGATCGGCGCCGACGGCGTCATCCGCGCCGTGCGTTCGGCGCACCTCCCCGAGGGCCGTGAGGTGCTGGCCGCGGCTCCCGAGGCCGAGTGGTTCATGGACTACCGCAACGGGGACGGCTCGGTCGCCGAGATGTGCGGCAACGGCGTGCGCGTCTTCGTCCACTTCCTCGTGGAGAAGGAGCTCGTGGACCTGCCCGTCGGCTCGGCGCTGACCATCGGAACCCGCGCGGGCGCGAAGTCCGTCACCCGCATGGAGCACGGCTACGCGATCGACATGGGCCCCTGGAGCCTGATCGACCCGGAGCTCGCGGAGGACGCGGCCGCCGACTCGATGGTGCGCGCCACCGGGCTGACGGACGCCCGTCCCGGCCTGAGCATCTCGATGGGCAACCCCCACACGGTGGTCCCGCTCGGGGCGTTCGCGGAGCTCGAGGCGCTGGAGCTGCACACGGCTCCCGAGGTGGACCCCGAGCCGCCGCACGGCACCAACGTGGAGTTCGTGGCCGCCCACGAGCCGCTCGTCAAGGGGGGCGTGGGCCGGGTGCGGATGCGCGTGCACGAGCGCGGCGTGGGGGAGACCCAGTCGTGCGGCACGGGCGCGTGCGCGGCCGCGGCGGCCATGCGCGTGTGGGCCGGGCCCGAGGGCGCGGACTCGTGGCTCGTGGAGGTCCCGGGCGGCGTGCTCGCGGTGGACTTCGTCCTGGCCTCCGACGGCGAGGAGCACGTCGTCCTCGCGGGGGCCGCCGAGCTCGTGTTCGACGGCGAGCTGCGCGGCTGAGACCCGGTCGCCGGCCGACGCTCCGGCCGCGGGTCAGGCCTGCCGGGTCACCGTCAGGATGCGGAACCCCTTGACGGTCGCCGCGCGCCGCACGGTGAACGCCCCCGGGGTGCGGTCCTCGAGCATCCCGGCGATCCAGGGCTGCAGCGAGTCGGCCCCGAGGTTCTTCTGCACCACGAGCCACGCCTCGCCGCCCGGGTTCAGCGCGGGCAGCCAGCGCTCCAGCAGCTCGTGGAGCACCTCCTTGCCCACGCGGATGGGCGGGTTGGACCAGATGAGGTCGAACCCCGCGTCCGCCGGCACGTCCTCGGGCCGCAGGAACACCGCGTTCTCGGCGCCCACGGCGGCCGCGTTGTCCCGGGCCAGACCGATCGACCGCTCGTTCACCTCGACGCCGGTCACGTGGGCCTCGGGCGAGCGCAGTGCGAGCGTGAGGGCGAGCGGTCCCCAGCCCGCGCCGACGTCGAGGAAGGCGCCGTGCGACGGCGGCACGGGGACCACGGAGAGCAGGGCGGCGGTGCCCTTGTCGATCCCGTCGGGCGAGAAGATCCCGTTGGCCGTCTGCACGGCCACGGTCCGGCCCGCGAGCTCGACCTCGATCCGCCGGCGTCGCTCGGGCGTCCCGGGGTCGGGGGAGAAGTAGTGGGCTGGCTGACTCACGCGGACCATCGTAGTCAGGCGGTGGGCCGCGGACCGTCTCGCCTGGCCGGCGCCGTTCACGGGGACCGTGGCGTGGTCGGCGGCGCCGGGGCGGCCTGCGGCGCCATGTCGGAGAGGGTGTTCGCCCACGGGGGAGAGGCTTCCCGCTGCGGTGGGGGCCGGGTAGGGTGTCATTCATGTTCCTGCTGTTCGCCTGACGCCCGCCGTGGAGCCCCGCTCCGGCCGCCGTCACACCCCGCATCCCGCCCCTGAGGCGTCGCTTCCGTGCGCCCGGGCCCCGCTGACGCGAACAGGACATCCCCATGAGCATCACGCTACGCCCTGCGCGCCCGCCGGACACGCCGAGCTGGCTGCGCTGCCGCGCCCTGTCCTTCCCCTCGACCCGGTGGGTCGCCGTCGGCTCGGGCGGTGAGGTCCTCGGGATCCTCGACGTCCACCCCGACCACGAGGGCAGGGGGATCGCCACCGCACCGTTGGAGGCGCTGATCGCGCGGCTGCCTGAGGGAACCGGCCGGCTGGACGCGTGGACCCGCGAGGGCGTCGCCCGAGCTCCACAGGGCCGCTAGCGCGTCCGCCCCACCCACTACGCTGATTCGAACCGGGCCCCACCGACGGGCGCCCAGAGGAGACCATGACTGAAGAGCACCAGAACACCGCCGGCCAGAACGGGCCGGGACCCGCCGCGGCAGGATCCGAGGACGAGATCCAGGCCGTGATCGACCGCATCCTCGCCGCCGACGACGCCCGCCGCGCGTCCGGCGGGGACGACGCGTCCGAGCAGGCCTCCGAGACGCGCGATCGGGCGTCCGTCGTCGGGGGCCGCGCGCTCGCGCTCGCCGAGGGCGGGGACGAGCACACCGAGTTCGACGGCGACCAGGACGAACTGGCCGCGCGCCATTCCCTGCGCCGCGTGGCCGGGCTCTCCACGGAGCTCGAGGACATGTCCGAGGTCGAGTACCGCCAGCTGCGCCTCGAGCGGGTGGTCCTGGCGGGCGTGTGGACCGAGGGCACCGCGGAGGACGCCGAGAACTCCCTCCAGGAGCTCGCCGCGCTCGCGGAGACCGCGGGCTCGGAGGTGCTGGACGGTGTCATCCAGCGCCGCGCGACCCCGGACCCGGCCACGTTCCTCGGCAAGGGCAAGGCCCGTGAGCTCGCGGAGATCGTGGCCCTCTCCGGCGCGGACACCGTGGTGGTGGACTCCGAGCTCGCCCCGTCCCAGCGCCGCGCGCTCGAGGACGTGGTGCGGGTCAAGGTCATCGACCGCACCGCGCTGATCCTGGACATCTTCGCGCAGCACGCGAAGTCCCGCGAAGGCCGCGCGCAGGTCGAGCTGGCCCAGCTCGAGTACCTCCTGCCTCGCCTGCGCGGCTGGGGCGAGTCCATGTCGCGCCAGGCCGGCGGCCGTGCGGCCGGCGGCGAGGGCATCGGCTCCCGCGGCCCTGGCGAGACGAAGATCGAGCTGGACCGCCGACGCATCCGCACGCGCATGGCCAAGCTGCGCCGGGACATCTCCGCCATGAAGCCGGCGCGCGAGGCCAAGCGGGCCAACCGCCGGCGCAATCGGGTGCCGTCCGTGGCCATCGCCGGCTACACCAACGCGGGCAAGTCCTCACTGCTCAACCGCCTCACCCACGCGGGGGTGCTCGTGGAGAACGCGCTGTTCGCCACCCTGGACCCCACGGTCCGCAAGGCCGTGACCCCGGACGGCATCGGCTACACGCTCTCGGACACCGTGGGCTTCGTGCGCAACCTTCCCACGCAGCTCGTGGAGGCCTTCCGCTCCACCCTGGAGGAGGTCGCGGACGCGGACGTCATCCTCCACGTCGTGGACGGCGCGCACCCGGACCCCGAGGGGCAGATCGCCGCCGTGCGCGGCGTGCTGGCCGAGGTGGACGCGCAGCGCATCCCGGAGATCATCGTGCTGAACAAGGCGGACGCGGCGGATCCCGTGGTCATCGCCCGCATCCGCTCGAAGGAGCCGCACACCGTCGTGGTCTCGGCCCGCACCGGCGCCGGCATCGACGAGCTGGAGAAGGCCATCGCGGCCACGATCCCGCGGCCCAGCGTGCGCCTCGAGCTGCTCGTCCCGTTCACGCGGGGCGACGTGGTCTCGCGCCTGCACTCTGCGGATGCGGAGATCCTCGCCGAGGCCTATGAGGAGAGCGGCACCCGCCTGACCGTCCTCGTGCGCGAGGACATCGCCGCCGAGCTCGCGGAGCACCGCGTGGACTCCGACGCCTCATGAGCGGGACGGACGCCGCGGAGTGGGCCGTCTCGGCCCCCCGCACGGATCGGGAGAGGGAGGCGCTGCGGCTCCTGGACGCCGTGGTCGAGGCCACGGGCGGCCAGGAGCGCGCGGGCCAGAAGGAGATGGTCCTGCAGGTCGCGCGCGCCCTCGAGTCGCGGCGGCACCTGCTGGTCCAGGCCGGGACCGGCACCGGCAAGTCGCTGGCCTACCTGATCCCGGCGCTGCAGCACGCCATGGACCAGGAGGACCCCGTCGTGATCGCGACGGCCACCCTGGCCCTCCAGGCGCAGATCATGAAGCGGGACGCCCCGCGCCTCGTGGAGGCGCTGAAGGGGGAGCTGCCGCGCGAGCCCGTCGTCGCGCTCGTCAAGGGGCGCTCCAACTACCTGTGCCGGCACAAGGTGGACGGCGGGTATCCCGGGGACGAGGGCGAGGAGGCCCTCTTCACGGTGGCCGACGACGGCGGCGTGATCGGCTCCGCCTCGGACGGGGCCTCAGGGCCGTCGTCGCTGCTGGGCAAGGAGGTCATGTACCTGCGTGCGTGGGCGGACGAGACGGAGACGGGCGACCGCGACGACCTCGAGGTCCCCGTGACGGACCGCGCCTGGCGGCAGGTCTCGGTCTCGGCCGTCGACTGCCTCGGCGCGTCCCGCTGCCCCATGGCGGACGAGTGCTTCTCGGAGCACGCCCGCGCGGACGCCGCGGACGCCGACGTGGTGGTCACCAACCACGCGATGCTCGCGATCAGCGCGTTCGAGGGACTCGCCGTGCTCCCCGCCTACTCCGCCGTGGTGGTGGACGAGGCGCACGAGCTGCAGGACCGCGTCACCGGCGCGGTGACGGGCCAGCTCTCCGGCTCGATCGTGCACGGCGCCGCCACCTCGGTCCGGCGCCACACCTCGGTGGCGGTCGAGGACCTCGTGAAGGCCGGTGCTGCCCTGGACCGCGCCTTCGCGGGCACCCCCTCGGGGCTGCTCGCCACCGGCCCGGACGAGGTGCAGGAGCAGGCGCTGACCGCCGTCCTCGCCGCCGCCCGGCAGTGCTTCTCAGACCTCGGTCAGAGCAAGGACAAGGAGGCCGACGGCGACGGCGGCCACCAGATGGCCCGCTCCCGCCTCGTCGAGGTCCTCGAGGTCACCGAGCGCATGCTCGCCGCGCGCCCCGAGGCCGACTTCCCGGAGGTCCTGTGGGCCACGCGGCCCGGGCACTTCGAGCCCGGCGTCGGCTGGCAGCCCGGCAACGAGGAGGACCCGCCGCAGCTCTACGTGGCCCCCATCTCGGTGGCAGGCAAGCTGCGTGAGGGGCTCTTCGGCAAGGCCACCACGGTGCTCACCTCCGCCACGCTGACCGTGGGCACGGGGGAGCGGCGGTTCGACTCGGTGGCCGGTGACGTCGGCCTCGCCGGGCCTGACGCCCCCGCGTACACCGCCCTCGACGTCGGCAGCCCCTTCGACTATCCCCGCCAGGGCGTGCTGTACGTGGCCCGGCACCTGCCGCGTCCCGGGAGGACGGCCTCCCCCGAGTCCCTCGACGAGCTCGGGGAGCTCATGAAGGCCTCGAACGGCGGCACGCTCGGCCTGTTCTCCTCCCGGCGGGCCGCCGAGGACGCCGCGGCGGAGATGCGCCGCCGCCTGGGCCCGACGCAGACGATCCTGTGCCAGGGCGATGCCACCCTCTCCGCACTCGTCCGGCAGTTCGCCGAGGAGCGGGACGCCTCCCTCTTCGGGACCATGAGCCTGTGGCAGGGCGTGGACGTGCCGGGCTCCTCGCTGCGCCTCGTGGTGATCGACCGGATCCCGTTCCCGCGCCCGGACGACCCGCTCTCCCAGGCGCGCACGCGGGACATCGCCCGGCACGGCGGCAACGGGTTCATGAAGGTGTCGGCCACGCACGCCGCCGTCCGCATGGCCCAGGGCGCCGGCCGCCTCGTGCGCGCCGTCGGGGACCGCGGCGTCGTCGCCGTGCTGGACTCACGTCTGGCCACCGAGCGCTACGGCGGCTACATCACGAGCGCTCTGCCGGACTTCTGGCGGACCACGGACCGGCAGGTGGTGCGGGGCGTGCTGGCGCGCCTCGCCGAGGAGGACTGAGGGCGTCCGACGACACCCGGCCGGCGGCCGTCAGGAGCCCACGTCAGGCCTAGAGTCGTGGTGAGGGCCCCGGCCCCGTGGCCCTCCGGAGCGAGCACGCCGCCGCGCGCGGCGGGAAGGCGGGCGGCCCTGGCCACCGGCAGGACCTCAGGATCCCATCGACTGCGGAGGACGGCCGAACGCCGCGCCTCCCTGGGCGGCCAGGCCCGCGAGGAGCGGGAGGTGGTTCGGGCGCACGAGCGCGCGGCGAATCGCCACCACGACTCCTTCCTGGCGCACCTGAACCTCAAGCCGGTGTGGCTGGCCTTGGCCGTCCTCGCGATGGCCGCGGTGGCCCTGATGCCCGGCCTGCAGGAGCTCGGACTCTCCGTCGCGGGACAGCGGGCGCTCGCGGTCCTCGCGTTCGCCGTCATCGTGTGGGTGAGCGAGGCCGTCACCTACCCGGTCAGCGCCGTGCTCATCATCGGGCTGATCGCGTTCCTCGTCGGATTCGCCCCGGACATGGCGGACCCGGAGACCGCCCTCGGCACGTCAGGCGCCCTGGGGCTCGCGCTGGGCGGCTTCTCCAACTCCGCGGTGGCCCTCGTGGCCGGCGCCCTCGTGCTCGCCGCCGCCATGCAGGCCACGGGGCTGCACAAGCGCGTGGCGCTGCTCGTGCTGAAGTTCGCCGGCGAGAAGACGAGCAACATCCTCATCGGCACGATCGTCATCACGATCATCCTGTCCTTCTTCGTCCCGTCGGCCACGGCACGCGCCGGCGCGGTGGTGCCGATCCTCATGGGCCTCGTAGCGGCCTTCGGCATGCCGACCGACTCGAAGCTCAGCGCCCTGCTCGTCATCACCGCCGCGCAGGCCATCTCCATCTGGAACATCGGCATCATGACCTCCGCGGCCCAGAACCTCGTCGCTGTCGGCTTCATCCAGGACCAGATGGGCCGCCAGATCACGTGGCTCGAGTGGTTCGTGTGGGGCGCGCCGTGGGCCGCCGTCATGTCCGTGGTGCTCTACTTCGTGATGCGCTGGGCCATCAAGCCGGAGACGGACCGCATGGTCGGCGGTCGCGAGGTCGTCCAGCGCGACCTCGCCGCCCTCGGCCCGATGACGGGCAAGGAGATGCGCCTGACGGTGGTGGCCGTCCTCCTGGTGACCGCGTGGGCCACCCAGGGCGTCCTGCATCCCGTCGATGCGACCACCGTGACCCTGGCCGCCGTCGCCTTCCTCCTGCTCCCGCGCGTCGGCGTGTTCTCGTGGAAGACCGTGGAGAAGCTCGTCAACTGGGGCACGCTCGTGGTGTTCGCCGTGGGCATCTCGCTCGGCTCACTGCTGCTCAAGACGGGCGCCGCCGCGTGGCTCTCCGAGCGCACCTTCACCGCGCTCGGCCTCGCCGAGCTGCCGATCGTCGCGCTGATCGCCGTCATGGGCGCCTTCACGATCCTCATCCACCTGGGCTTCGCCTCGGCCACCGCGCTCTCGAGCGCCCTGATCCCGGTGTTCATCGCCTTCGCCGCGTCCATCCCGAACGCCGCGGAGGGCGGCCTCGGGTTCGTCGTGATCATGCAGTTCCTGATCTGCTTCGGCTTCCTGCTGCCGGTCTCCGCGCCGCAGAACATGCTCGCGTACGGCACGGGCGCGTTCACCCCGATGCAGTTCCTCAAGGCGGGACTGCCCATCACGGTGATCGGCTACCTCATGGTCCTGCTCTTCTCCGCCACGTACTGGCGGTGGCTCGGCCTGGTCTGACCGTCCGCGCCGCGGGCGCCGTTCAGAGCGCCCGCAGCACGGTGACCACGCGGCCCATGATGGTCGCGTGGTCACCCATGATGGGCTCGTAGGCGGTGTTCTGGGGGAGCAGCCACGTGTGGCCGTCGCGCTGGCGGAAGGTCTTCACGGTGGACTCGTCGTCGAGCAGCGCGGCCACGATGTCCCCGTTGTCCGCGGTCTCCTGCCGGCGCACCACCACCCAGTCGCCGTCGCAGATGGCGGCGTCCACCATCGAGTCGCCGGAGACGCGGAGCATGAACAGCTCGCCCTCACCCGTGAGGCGGCGCGGGATCGTCATGACCTCCTCCACCTGCTGCTCGGCGAGGATGGGGCCGCCGGCCGCGATCCGTCCCACCCACGGGATGGAGACGGCGTCGCCCTCGGCGGCGTCCGTGTGCCACGAGGGGATCTGGGGGAGCTCGGAGACCGGGGCGACGGGGGAGGCCGTCTCGGCAGTCAGCGCCGTCCCGTCCTCGGCCAGCAGCACCTCGAGCGCGCGGGGGCGGCCCGGATCGCGGCGGATGTAGCCGAAGCGCTCGAGCTGGCCGAGCTGATGCGTGACGGAGGAGAGCGAGGCGAGGCCCGCCGCGTCCCCGATCTCCCGCATGGAGGGCGGGTAGCCGCACTCAGCGATCGCGTGGCGGATGGTCTCCACGATCCGCCGCTGGCGGGACGTGAGCGAGGGGGCGGACCCGGCTGGGGTCTGGTGGTCAGGGGTGGCCATGCGGCGGTCCGTTCTCCCGAGGTCGCTTAGCGTGTCCACCCCTGCTGATGGTCTTGCCCTGAAGGCGATCCACCGCGGGTCGGAGCACGTCCGGTGCCCTCGACCCTAGTGGAGTCCGTCACCGGATCCAAAGATATGTTCGATCCACGCTGGGCGTGTCTCGAAGGTGTGTGCTAGACATGGATTCGAACAGGTTCGAACACACGTTCGAATTCCCGCTCGCAGCGGGAGGAAGGCGACCACCACCATGACCACCCTGACCGCAGCTCTCTCCCGTCCCGTCCCCGCTCGCCCCGCTCCGAGCGGGTTCCGCCTCAACAGGCGCGGCCGTCTCGTGCTCCGCGGGCTTCCGCTCATGCTGGCGGCGGCCGTGCTCACCGTCGTCGCGGCGTTCCTCGCGGGCGTCCTCACCTCCCCTGCGGCGGTCTCCTCCGAGGGCCCGGGCGCGCGTCTGGAGACCGTCACGGTCATGCCGGGGGACAGCCTGTGGTCCATCGCCGCCGAGGCTGCGCCGGAGGAGGACCCCTTCACCACCATGACGCGGATCGCCGAGCTGAACAGCCTGGAGGGCCGGGAGCTCGAGCTGGGCGAGTCCCTGTTCGTGCCCGCGGGGGACTGAGGGCCGGCCGGCGACTCACGGCGCGCTCGGCGTGCTCCCGTTCCTAGAATGGCCCGTATGACCGATCTGAGCTCCCTCCCGCTGCGCGAGGGCCTGCGCGGGCAGAGCCCCTACGGCGCCCCCCAGCTGGACGTGCCGTTCATGCTCAACACGAACGAGAACACGCACCCCGTCCCCCCGGAGGTCGCGGAGGCCGTCGTGGCACGGGTGGCGCAGGTCGCCGGGGGGCTGAACCGCTACCCGGACCGCGAGTTCACCCGGCTGCGGGAGAGCCTGGCCGGGTACCTCGGCCACGGGCTGACCGCGGCACACGTGTGGGCGGCCAACGGCTCCAACGAGGTGCTCCAGCAGATCCTCCAGGCTTTCGGCGGGCCGCGCCGCAGCGTCCTCAGCTTCCTCCCCTCCTACTCCATGTATCCGCTGCTGGCCGCGGGCACGGACACGGCATTCGTCGACGGCGGTCGCGCCGCGGACCACACCCTCTCGGCCGAGCATGCCGCGGCCATGGTGCGCGAGCACCGTCCGAACCTCGTCTTCCTCGCCTCGCCCAACAACCCCACGGGCACCGCCCTTGGGCTGGACGTGATCGAGGCCGTCTACACCGCCCAGGCCCGGAACGAGGCCGAGGGCGGCCCGGGCGCCATGGTGGTCGTGGACGAGGCCTACGCCGAGTTCGCGCTCGACGGCACGCCCTCGGCCCTCACCCTCCTGGAGGGGCGCGAGCGGCTCATCGTCACCCGCACCATGTCCAAGGCGTTCGCCCTGGCCGGCGCCCGCCTCGGCTACCTCGCCGCGGACCCGGCCGTGGCGGATGCCCTGCGCCTCGTGCGCCTGCCCTACCACCTCTCCTCGGTCACGCAGGCCACCGCGATCGCCGCCCTCGAGCACGTGGAGACGCTCCTGGAGACCGTGGCGGACATCAAGGCCCAGCGCGACCGGATCGTGGCCCGGCTGCGCGAGCTGGGCCTGGACCCGGCCGTCTCGGACTCGAACTTCGTCTTCTTCGGCCACCTGGAGGACGCGCACGCCGTGTGGGAGGCGCTCCTCGAGCGGGGGGTGCTGGTGCGCGACGTCGGCATCCCGCACCACCTGCGCGTCACCGCGGGCACGGAGGAGGAGACCACCGCGTTCCTCACCGCCCTCGAGGAGGCCCTCGCCGCGGGTGCACGGTGACCCCGCGCCGGCCGCCGCGCGAGACGCAACGACGCGCGCGGCCGGGCATGCGCCGCCGAACCTAGGATGGATGCGACCGTCACCCCCGTATCCCCAGGAGGACCCGTGGCAGCCGAGCTGATCTCCGGACGCCGGGCGCGCATGGAGCGCACCACGAGCGAGTCGGACGTGCACGTGGAGATGGACCTGGACGGCTCCGGCGCCGCGGACATCTCCACGGGTGTCCCGTTCTACGACCACATGCTCACGGCGCTCTCGCGCCACTCACGGATCGACCTCAGGGTCCGCGCCACGGGGGACACCCACATCGACGTGCACCACACGGTGGAGGACGTCGCGATCACGCTCGGCGAGGTGCTCCGCGTCGCCCTCGGGGACAAGCGGGGCATCCGCCGCTTCGGCGAGGCCTCCGTGCCGTTGGACGAGGCGCTCGCGCGCGCCGTCGTGGACGTCTCCGGGCGTCCGTACCTGGTGCACGAGGGCGAGCCGGACGGGCAGCAGTACCACCTCATCGGAGGCCACTTCACCGGCTCCCTGACCCGGCACGTCTTCGAGGCGATCACGCAGCACGCGGCCATCTGCCTGCACATGGACGTCGTCCGCGGCCGCGACCCCCACCACATCGTGGAGGCCCAGTTCAAGGCGTTCGCCCGCGCTCTGCGCGCGGCCGTCGAGGACGATCCGCGCGTGGACGACGTGCCCTCCACGAAGGGCGCGCTCTGATGGCGGCGCCCACGTCCGTGCCCGGGGTGCGCCCGCGCGTTGCCGTCCTGGACTACGGCTCCGGCAACGTGCACTCGGCCGTGCGCGCCCTCGAGCGCGCCGGGGCCGTCGTCGAGCTCACCCGGGATCCGGACGCCGTGCTGGACGCGGACGGGCTGCTCGTGCCCGGCGTGGGCGCCTACGCCTCGGTGATGCGCGCTCTCACCGAGGTCGGCGGCACCCGCTGGATCGGCCGCCGCGTGGCCGGTGGTCGCCCCGTGCTGGGCATCTGCGTGGGCCATCAGGTCCTCTTCGACGCCGGGGTGGAGCACGGCGAGCGGACCCAGGGCATGGGGGAGTGGCCCGGCGTGGTCGAGGAGCTCCCGGCCGAGGTCCTGCCCCACATGGGCTGGAACACCGTCCGACCGCCGGAGGACTCCGCGCTGTTCCGGGGGATCGAGGACGAGCGGTTCTACTTCGTCCACTCCTACGGCGTGCTGTGCTGGGAGTTCGACCAGACCATCCCCACCATGCGCCCCCCGCAGGTGACGTGGGCGCACCACGGCGCGGACTTCATCGCCGCCGTGGAGAACGGGCCGCTGTCCGCCACGCAGTTCCACCCCGAGAAGTCCGGCGAGGCCGGGCAGGCGCTGCTCCGCAACTGGCTGGAGACCCTCTGATGCCCTACTGGTCCGTCCTCTACCTCGCCCTCGGCGGCATCCTGCTCGGTGCCGCCTGGTCGATGCGCACGCAGAAGGCCCCCGGGTGGGCCGTCGTCATCGCCCTCGTGCTCGCCGCCATGGCGATCGCCGCCGCCTTCCTGACCGTCTCCCGCTGAGAGGTACCCCATGACCCCGAACACCCCCGCCCTCGAGCTGCTGCCCGCCGTGGACGTGCAGGACGGCCGCGCCGTCCGTCTCGTCCAGGGGGAGGCCGGCTCCGCCACCTCCTACGGCGACCCGCTCACTGCGGCCCTCGACTGGCAGCGCGCCGGCGCCGAGTGGATCCACCTCGTGGACCTCGACGCCGCGTTCGGCCGCGGGGACAACCGCGACGTCATGCGCCGCGTGGTGGAGGAGCTCGGTGTGAAGATCGAGCTCTCCGGCGGCATCCGCGACGACGCGTCCCTCGAGGGGGCCCTCGAGATGGGCGCGACCCGCGTGAACCTCGGCACCGCGGCCCTGGAGGACCCGGCGTGGACGGCGCGCGTGATCGAGCGCCACGGCGAGCAGGTGGCCGTGGGCCTGGACGTGCGCGGCACCACCCTGGCGGCCCGCGGCTGGACGAAGGAGGGCGGCGACCTCTGGGAGGTCTTGGCCCGCCTCGAGGACGCCGGCTGCGCCCGCTACGTGGTCACCGACGTCACGAAGGACGGCACCCTGAAGGGGCCGAACACCGAGCTCCTCGCGCAGCTGTGCGCGAAGACGGCCAAGCCCGTGGTCGCCTCGGGCGGCATCTCCTCGCTCGAGGACGTCGCCGCGCTCGCGGGGATGGTGGGCGACGGCGTCGAGGGAGCCATCATGGGCAAGGCCCTCTACGCAGGCCGGTTCAGCCTCGAGCAGGCGCTCGCGGTGGCCGGCGGCTCCACGGTGGACGAGGCGCGGGCCGCGCACCCCTTCGCGGTGGCCGAATGAGCGCGGACTCCGCGCACGAGGAGACCGTCGCGCTCGAGCGGCCGGCATCGCGGGAGCTGCCGGGGCACATCCGCGCCGCGCTGGACCGGATGCGGGAGAAGACGGCCGGGGAGAACGTCGCGGACACGGCCGGCGTCCCGTGGGAGGGCCGCGACCTCGCCGGCGGCGGCGTGGACGGCTCCGCCAATCCGCTGCACGCGTTCGACGCCGACGACGGCACCGCCGACGCCCGGTGGACCGACGTCATAGAGCGGCTCGCCCGCTCGGAGGCCACCGAGCAGGACGTCTCCGCGGTGCTCGGGCACATCCGGGTCTTCGCCGCCGTGGTCCCGACGCTCGCGGTCGACGAGGCGGACGTGCACGACCACGCGGACCACGCCGGCCACGGGCACGAGTTCGGCGCGCACGGGGACAAGGCGGCCGACGTCGCCCTGGTGACCCTGCGCGCCGCCGACGGCCGCGCCGCCCTGCCCGTGTTCACGAACGTGCCCGCCCTCACGGCGTGGAACCCCGAGGCGCGGCCGGTGGCCGTGTGGATGCCGCGGGCGTGCCTCTCGGCGGTGGACGAGGGATGTGAGCTCGTGGTGGTCGACGCCGGCGCCGAGCACACCTACGTGGTGCGCCGCCCCGCCGTGTGGGCGCTCGCACAGCAGCAGGAGTGGACGCCGTCGTACGTGGACCAGGAGGTGGCCGATGAGATCGCGGAGGTCGCGGACCTCGTGCCGCACCTGCTGAACCTCGGCCTCGCGCCGGGATCCGGCGTCGCGACGCGCACGGCGTCCGGCGCGGTGATGAACGGCGGCGGCTCGGGCCCGGAGCTCAAGGTCGTGGCCATGCCGACCCGCGGCGTGGACGACGCCGACGTGCGGCTCATGGCCGCCACGCTGCGCATGGTGCTGTCGGACCTGCCCCTGCTGGCTGAGCGGGCCGACTCCGTGGAGATCACCGTCCGCCGGCCCTGAGCCCCGCGCTCCCATGGGCGTGCCGACCCCCATCGGCTACCGTGGTGGGGGAGGGGCGCCGCCGTTTCGGCCGCCCCGCGCTGGACGACCGTGCACTTCCGGCCGGTCCTAGGCATCCATCTGGAGGAGATGTCATGAGAAGCAGAACCCTGACCGGCGCGGCCACCGCCGCGCTGGGCGCCGTGGCGGTCGCCGCCGCCGGCCCCGCCCTCGCGTCCACCCCGCTCACCCAGGGATCGGCGCTCTCGGCGCCGGCCGGGGCGTGCAGCCTGACCATCGTGGACGAGTCCACCGCCTACACCGCGGCCCACTGCGGCGGGGCCGTGTGGGAGGTCGGCTCCCCGGTGCGCTCCGCCGAGGGCGCGCGCATCGGTACCGTCACCGCCCTGCCCGGCGAGTCCGGCGTGGACCTGGTGCGCATCGGCCTGGCCGAGGACGTCCGCGTGGTCGGCGACTGGGCCACCCGGCCCGCCGCCTCCGTGGAGGCGGGCGAGACCGTGTACACGCACGGCTCCTCCGTCCCGATGGGCCACCCCAACTCCCTGAGCCATGCCCACGCGTTCGACAGCGACGCCGTGTGCGCCGACGGCTATGCCGACCAGGTCGCCCTCGACGCCGCCACCACCCACCCCGGCGACTCGGGCGGAGCGGTCTACGACGCGCAGCAGCGCGTGGTGGGCGTCATCTCGGGCGTCGCGCCGGTGACCTTCGACGAGGACGGCGAGGCGGTCAGCTGCGACGCGAAGGCCATGTCCTCGATCATGGTCCCGATCGAGTCGACCCGTGCCCTCGACGCCGCCAAGGCCTCCTCGGCGACGTCCGGCAAGACCCCCCGCCCCGCCCCGAAGCACGCCGCCGACATGCCCACCGCCGGAGCGGCCCCTGTGGCCGAGTCCGAGGTCACGACGATCCCGGCGGAGGAACAGAAGGAGATCGCCGACGAGCTGATCGCGAAGCAGGAGGCGAAGGCGGCCGCGGAGAAGAAGGCCGTCGCCGAGAGGAAGGCTGCGGCGGAGAAGAAGGCCGCCAAGGCTCCCGCCGCGGCCAAGGCTGAGGCTCCGGCCAAGGCCTCCGCTCCCGCCAAGGCCAAGGCCTCCGCTCCCGCCAAGGCCACGCCGGCCCCGGACCTCACCACCGAGGTGACCTACACCGCCGCCGAGGGCGTGGCCCGCGGCACCCGCACCCAGATCACCACGGACGAGGGCCGTTTCGAGTACATGAAGGTCTACGCCCTGGACGCGGACGGCTCCGTGCTGGGCGAGATGCAGCTGCACACCGTGCAGCCGATGGCCTGGATCAACGTCCCGGCGGACGTCCCCGCCGGCGGCTCCGTGAAGGTGATCGCGGTCAGCTCCGCCGACGCCCCCGCGGACACGGTGGTGACCCTGGGCGGCCAGCGCATCGGCTGATCCGTCCGGCCTCACGGCCACAGCAGCACACCAGGCCCGGTGATTCCGCGAGGATCACCGGGCCTGGTGCGTCAGCACCGCCCCTCGAGGCGGTGGCCGAGCCGGGAGAACACCCGGCCGAGGGTCTCCGCCTCCCCGGGCTCCAGGGAGCTGAGGAAGAGGTCGTCGATCTCGCGCGCGTGATGGACGGCTGCGCGGCGGAAGGCGCGGCGGCCCTCGTCCGTGATCACAGCCTCGAATCCGCGCCGGTCCCGTTCCGCGGGGTGGCGCTCGATCAGGCCGCGGGCCACGAGGCTCTTGACCTGGTACGTCATGCGCGAGGGGGAGAAGACCATGCGCCCGGCGAGCTCTCCGAGGCGCAGGCGGCCATCGGGGGACTCGTAGAGGAGCAGCAGCAGGTTGTAGTCGGCCAGCGAGAGCCCGGCGTCCCGCTTCAGTCCGCGCTCGAGCAGCTCGGAGAGCATCTGGGTGGACTCGAAGTACGCGCGCCACGCCTGCTGGGCCGCACCCTCAGGCCTGCGGTCCTCGGGGGCGGAGCCGTACCACGTCGCGGCGTCGGCGGAGCCGGGAACCGGCTCAGGCGCCGGGGTTGAGGAGCTGGTCAAACGGAGTCACCTCCAGCTCTGCCTCGCCCTTCGCGCGGCGCGGCCGCGCGGGGCGCAGGAGCATGACCTCGGCGAGGTCCCTCCCTGCGGCCGCGATGCGCGCGCTCAGCGGGTGGTCCCGCATGGACGCCGCGGCCCCGGTCACCTCGCCCCAGTCGTCCGAGGCGGCGAACACCGCCGTGGGGATGATGCGCGTGCGCAGGTAGGAGAAGAGCGGCCGCATCGCGGTGTCGATCATGAGCGAGTGCCGCGCGGTGCCACCGGTCGCGCCGAGCAGCACGGCGGTGCCGCGCACGGCGTCGTCGTCCACGAGGTCCCAGAAGGCCTTGAAAAGGCCCGCATAGGACGCCTTGAAGGTGGGGGAGACGGCGATGACGGCGTCGGCCTGCTCGACCTCGTCGAGCGCGGCGCGCAGTGCCGGGGAGGTGGTGGCGGTCACCTGCGCCTGGGCGACGTCGACCGCCAGCTCCCGCAGGGTGATGAGGTGGATCTCGGGGGCCGAGCCCCGGCCCGCGAGGGCGCTCGAGGCCGCCTCGGCGAGGCGCTCGGCGAGCATGCGGGTCTGGGACGACTCCCCGAGGCCGCCGGAGACGACGGCGATGTGCCGCGTCTCGGGCGTGAACGGGCCGGTGACGGCGCTCATCGGCCGGACTCCCGCTCCGCGTGGGCGGCCGAGCCCTCGGCGCCGCCGGGGACGGGCGCCTCGCCGCGACGGGCGCGCTCGACGAGGAACGCGTGGGTGGGCGCCTCGGGCACGTCGGCCGGCGTGAGGGCGTCGAACTCCCTGCGGAGCACGGGGAGCACCTCGTCGCCCAGGATGTCGATCTGCTTCAGGACGGTGTCCGTGGGCAGGCCCGCATGGTCGATCAGGAACATCTGACGCTGATAGTCGCCCACCCAGTCGCGGAAGCCGAGGGTCCGCTCGATGACCTCCTGCGGGGAGCCCACGGTCAGCGGGGTCTGGCGGGTGAAGTCCTCGAGGGAGGGGCCGTGGCCGTACACCGGCGCGTTGTCGAAGTACGGGCGGAACTCCTTGACGGCGTCCTGCGAGTTCTTGGCCATGTAGACCTGGCCGCCGAGGCCCACGTAGGCCTGGTGTGCCTTGCCGTGGCCGTAGTGCTCGAAGCGCTGGCGGTACAGGCGCACCATCTGGATGACGTGCTCCTTGTTCCAGAAGATGTTGTTGTGGAAGAAGCCGTCGCCGTAGTAGGCGGCCTGCTCGGCGATCTCGGGCGAGCGGATGGAGCCGTGCCACACGAAGGGCGCCACGCCGTCGAGCGGCTGGGGCGTGAGGGTGAAGTCCTGCAGCGGGGTGCGGTGCTTGCCGCTCCAGTCAACGGTCTCCTCGTGCCATAGGCGGTAGAGGAGGTGGTAGTTCTCTACGGCGAGCTGGATGCCCTGGCGGATGTCCTTGCCGAACCACGGGTACACGGGTCCGGTGTTGCCGCGGCCCAGGGTGAGGTCCACGCGGCCGTCGGCGAGGTGCTGCAGGTACGCGTAGTCCTCGGCCAGGCGCACCGGGTCCATCGTGGTGATGAGCGTGGTCGCCGTGGAGAGCTGGATCTTCTCCGTCACGGCCGCCAGGTACGCGAGCAGCGTGGGCGGGTTGCCCGGGGCCACGAACGGCGGGTTGTGGTGCTGGCCCGTGGCGAACACGTCGAAGCCCGCCTGCTCGGCGTGCCGCGCGATACGCACGGTGTCCTTGATGCGCTGGTGCTCGGTGGGGGTGGTGCCGGTGGTCGGATCGGTGGTGATGTCACCGATCGTGAAGACGCCGAACTGCATGGGCTGCTCCTTCGGGGCGGGGCGGGGCGGGGCCGGACGGGCGAGGGGGCGGGCCCCTCGTCGTCTTTCAAAACTGAACCATATCCGTCAACGCGTGCCGAGCCGGGGGTATTCCGGGAGGACGACGACGGCGGGACACTGGTCGCATGACCGGGACCTTCGACGCAGGCCGCCTCGCGCACGTGAACGCCGTGACGGTGCAGCAGATGACCACGTGGAACTCCAACGACATGGCGATCCTCGGCCCCGACGGGGAGACCGTGGCGACGGTGGTGACCCGAGGCGGGGGCTTGAGCCGCATGCTGATGGGCTCGCGTGAGTTCGACGTGGTGGACGGGGAGGACGGCCGCGTCCTCTTCCACCTGCAGGACCCGGCGACCTTCGGGCGGGACCGCTTCCAGGTGTTCGACGCGCAGGGGTATCCGCTGGCCAACGTGGCCCGGGAGTTCGCGTTCTTCCGCACCGCCGTGAGCGTGGAGGTGGTCGACGGGACGCGGTTCTCCGTGACGGGCGACCTGTTCGACTACGACTACACGTTCGCGGCCGGGGAGCGGCAGATCGCCCGCGTGACGGCGGAGTTCGCCGGGTTCCTGAACGCTCTCGCGGGGCGCTCGCGGTACCAGCTCACCGTGGACCCCGCGATGCCGCCCGTGGTGCGCTGCGCGGTGCTGGGCACGGCGATCGCCCTGGACCTGCTGCGCGCGAAGGACCAGCGGAAGAACTGAGCGGGCGCGGTCTCGGCAGGCCCGGTGTGAGCCGGACTGCACCACACACCGGAAGCCCTAAGCTTCTGGGGTGGACTTCGGAGCGTACGGACGGTTGCTGCAGGACCCTCGGATCCGCCAACTGCTGATGGTGGGCTTCATCGCCCGCTTCCCCCACACGGCGGCCGGCGTGATCCTCACGCTGCACGTGGCGCTGACGCTCGGCCTCGGCTACGGCCAGGCCGGCCTCGCGGCGGCGGCCATGACGCTGGGCATCGCCGTCGGCGCTCCGTGGCGCGGCCGCGTGGTCGACGCCAAGGGTCTGCGCCGGGCGCTGCTGCCGTCCGTGGTGGCGGAGGCCCTCATCTGGCCGATCGTGCCGTGGCTGCCCTTCCCCTGGATGCTGCTGGCCGTGTTCCTCGGCGGCGTGTTCGCGCTGCCCATCTTCTCCGTGGTGCGCCAGGGCCTCGGCGTGCTCACTCACGGCAAGGATCGCCAGACCGCGTTCGCCCTCGACTCGATCATCACCGAGACCATCTTCATGATGGGCCCGGCCCTCGGCGCCGTGGTGGCCGCCACGTGGTCCAGCGCGCTCGGGCTGACCATCGTGGGCCTCTCCAGCGCCCTTGGCGGCCTGCTGCTGATGTGGTTCAACCCGCCGACGCGCTCGAGCCAGCTGGCCGTCGTCGGGCCGGCCACGGACGACCCGTACACGGAGGCCGAGGACCGCGATCAGGCGGTGGCCCAGTCCGTGCACGGCGCGCCGATGCACGTGGAGATGACCGCCCCGGACCTCGCCACGGGCACCGTGCCGCTGGTGACCGGAGCGATCCCGATCATCACGGGTGCCATGCCCCGCATCGCGGAGGACGGCTCCGGGCCGGTGCCCCAGGCCCGCCTGGGCCTGACGCGGCGGGAGCGGCTCGCGCTGTGGCGGGAGAAGAACTTCGCGTGGGTCACCCCGGAGGCCCTGGGCGTGCTCGTGGTGTCCATGGCGGCGGGCATCGTGATGGTGGGCACCGAGGTGTCCATGGTGGCCGAGCTGGAGCGCGCCGGCCAGGCGGCCGCGGTGGGCGTGGTGTATGCGCTGTGGTGCGGTGCCTCGGCGATCGGCGGCCTGTTCTACGGGGCTTGGGGGCGCCAGGTCCACCCGTACCTGCTCATGGCCCTGTTCGCCCTGTTCACGATGCCCATGGCGGTCGTGGACGGTCTGTGGCCGCTGGCGCTCGCCTCGATCCCCTCGGGCCTGCTCACGGCGCCCACGCTGGCCGCTGCGTCCTCGCGGCTCTCGAACCTGGTGGTGGAGGAGCGCCGCGGCGAGGCGATGGGCTTCTACGGCTCGGCCATGACTGCGGGCGCCGCTCTCGGCGCGCCGGTGGCGGGCGTCTTCATCGACGCGATCTCGCCGGCGGCCGGCTACGTGTTCGCCGCCCTCGTGGGCTTCGTGCTCGTGGCGGTGGCCGCGCTGGCCACGCTGACCCGACGACGGCGGAGTGCCGCGCGCTGACCGCGGCGGTGGCGGCGGTCAGCGGGTGAGGTCGCCCGGCCACCAGCGCCGCACGATGGTGAACAGCAGCGTGACCGCGGCGAGCGCGACGAGAGCGGCGGCGGCGGAGAACGCGGCCGCGGCGTCGCCGACGGCGTCCCACCCTTCGTCGCTGAGGGTGGAGATCATGGACAGGGCGGACCCGCCGAACGCGAGGGTGAGGATCACGCCGAACCCGCCGAGTACGAGGTCCGCCGCGCGCACCGCAGCGGCCCACGTTCGGCGCCGTGCGTCCGTGAGCAGCAGCCCAGCCCCGGCGAGGGAGGCCAGCGAGCCGAGGACGGGGAGGTTCACGCCAACAGCTCGTGGATGCGGCGGACCACCACGTCCGTGAGGTCGGCGTCGTAGCCGGAGGTCGAGGAGTCCATGAACAGGTGCTCGGCGCTCTCGTACTCGAAGAGCACCGCGGGGGCGTCCGGATTCTCATCCGTCGCGGCGATCGAGCGGGCCAGCGGCAGGTCCTCGTCCCTGACCCAGGCGTCCTCGGAGGCGAGGTGCACCTGCAGGGCCGTGTGGGGCTGCCACAGAGGGGCGAACGCGGTGAGCGGGACGAACCCGGAGATGTCGATGCACGCGCGGAAGGCGGGCACGGTCTGAGCCGCCTTGTGGGCGGGGACCACGCCCATCGAGACACCGGCGACGACGGACGCGGACGGGAACTCCGCGGCCACGCGCATGCCCTCGAGCGCGATCCGGTCGAAGCCGCCGAGCCTCTCCACGTGCGCGATGCCCTCCTGCGGGGTGCCGAACACGGCGCCGTCGAAGAGGTCCGGGGTGTGCACCTGGTGGCCGCCGGAGGCGATCTTCTCGGCGAGGTCGCGGACACCGTCCGTGAGGCCGAGGGCGTGGTGGAAGAGGATGATCTGAGCCATGGGTCACAGCGTAGACGCGTGGCCGGACACCGCAGCGGGTCCGCGGGCGGGCTCTCTGCTGGGGAAGGACAGCTGAGCGGGGATGCCGGGCTCCGGGTGATCGGGGGAGACGAAGACTGCCCGGCCGGGAAGCGGCTCCACCGCGATGACCTTCGGCCACACGAGCCGGTGCTCCCCGCTCGTGCCCGCCGGCACGTAGAACCGGTGGGGGAGGTGCAGCAGGAGGCGTGAGGTCGCGAGGTCGCGGCCGCCCAGGGCCGCGAACCGCACCCGTCTCCCCCGCTGGGTGCCCAGCCAGTGGTGCAGCTCCTCATCGAAGGACCGGTACGTCTCGCCCACCCGGAGACCTGCCCAGCCGGCCCACCCGGTGACCACCGCGGTGCCGCCGTGATCGGCGAGCGCGTCGAGCGCCGCGACGGCAGCCTGGGCGGCCTCGTCGCCCCCGTCGGGGGTGAGGACGGTGTGGCCATGGGGCAGGCCCGGGTGACCCGTCTCTCCGGAGCCGTCGAGCACGAGCACGCCGCCCGGCCCACGCGCGGCCACGTCGAGGACGGACTCCAGGATCAGCTCGCGGCCGCCGGCCGCCTCCGCGATCCATGCCGTGTTCCCCGCGGAGCCGTGCGGCCAGCGCCAGGCCACGTGCCGTGCGCGGGACGCGTCGTCGATGAGGGCGAGAGCGTCGCGGCCCCGCCTGCTCGAGCGGTCGGGGGCCCACACTCCCGGGAGGGCGGGAGAGACCACCGGCGCCGGTGTCGGCCAGCATCCCTGCGCGTACGCGTCCCTCACGTGCTCCACGACGGCCCCCCACGAAGCGGCGGTGGCGGCCGGCACGGCCTCCTCGCCCGCCCGCCGCCACACGGGTTCGGCGGCAGCCACCGCCCACTGCGAGGCACGGAACGCGACGGGCGCGCGGCCCGCCCGGGAGAGGATGGCCGATCCGGGGCGGGAGGCGTCCAGGCGGAAGGCGTCCCGCGAGCCGACGAGGTCCCAGGACTCCTGCTCCGTGGCCGTGCGCAGGGCGATCGTGGCGCCCAGGTTGGAGCGGATGTCCCCGCTGACTGCACCCGTCGCCCGCTGCGTTGCGAGCAGCAGGTGGAATCCGAGGGACCGCCCGGTCGCGGCGAGGCGCTGGAGCACCGCACCGGCGTCGGGGTGGTCGTCCATGAGGACCCGCAGCTCGTCGACCGCCACCACCAGGCGTGGCAGCGCCACGTCCGGACGGCGACGGCGGAAGGCGGGGTAGTCGCTCACCCCGAGCCCCGCGAAGAGCGCCTCGCGTCGCCTCAGCTCAGCGCTGATCGCCGAGAGGGCGCGCAGCGAGGCGGCGCCCACGTGGTTCGTCTCCACGCTCATGGTGTGCGGAAGGGCAGCCAGATGCCCGAAGGATGCCCCGCCCTTGAAGTCCAGCAGGATGAAGGCGAGCTCGGCCGGAGGGTGGTGCGCGCTCAGACCCACGAGCAGGGACAGCAACAGGTCGGACTTCCCCGAGCCCGTCGTCCCGGCGACCAGGATGTGGGGCCCGTCGGCCGCGAGATCCAGCCACAGCCCGCCCGTGGCCGGCGGCCCGCCAGCGGGCGGCCGGGCGGGATCGCCCGTCGTCACGGGCGCGCGGACCCCGTCGACCGCCGAGAGCGTCCCCACCTGCGGCGGCGGGCGCAACGGCGGTGCCGCCGTCGTCCCCGAGAGGAGCCCGAGGCCGACGACGTCGTCGGCCAGCTCCAGGAGCCACCACGTGAGGGTCGCGGGGGAGATGCCCGTCATCTCGACGTCGGCCAGCGTGGTCCCGTCCCCGGCGTGGTGGAGGGAACGGGCGGTGAGGTCGAGACGATCCCCAGGCACGGAGGGGACGGACGGATCCTCGGCCTCGGCGCTGAATCGCACCTCGGACACCGGGCGCTGCGGATCCGCGGAGGGTGGCGGAGCGACGTCGGCCCGGCCCAGCGCCTCAAGCCATCGTGCCCGCGTCGGCGCGACCCAGTCCGAAGCCGGCAGACCGAGGTGCAGCTCGCGTGCGGCCGCCCCGCCCCGCCACCAGCACTCCCTGCCGTGGGGCGTGGTGACCGTGAGCGTCAGTCCCGCGGCCACGGCGTGGCGCAGGAGCTGGAAGAGCGCCCACCGGGCCGCGGCGTCGAGGGGACGCCGTGCACCGGTCACCGTGATGCTCCCCTCGTCGGCCAGGGTCGAGAGGGCGGGCTGTGACACGACGACGGCCTCCTGCCATTGCCGCGCGGCCTCCGGCCGGGACAGCGGAAACGGCCCCATGCCCGTCCCCCAGCGGAGGACGCAGGCTGCGTCCTGCCCCTGCCCTGAGACCCCGAAGCGATCCGCGGAGCGCGACCGCGCGGCACGGGTGACCTGCCCCGGGCACGGCACCTGGCCCGAGCGACGGGCGGCCAGCTCCGAGGCTCGGCCGCGCAGGGCACGGGCGTGCTCGCGCCGGGCACGTCGTTGCAGGCCGATCATGGTCCCGACCGTCAGGACCGACATCAGGCCGAACAGCAGGAAGAGCCCGCTTCCGCTGGTCAGGGCGAGCACGAGGCCGATGACGATCGGCCCGGCAGCCATGAGGAGCGGCAGCAGCATCGCCTGCTCGCCCGGGGGACTGCCGAGGTCGACGACGGCCGCCGCCACCTCGCGGGGCGGGTCCAGGGGACGCTGTGGCCCGCGCATCGTTCCGAGGGAGCATCGGCCCACGAGCAGGGGCTCCAGCCCGTTCCACTGCTCAGGCGTCGAGCGGCCAGGCCGTCGCACCGTGAGCCCGGCGGCCGCGAGGGCGAACCGAGTGGGGCGGGCGGGCGCGGTCGGGTCGTCCAGGAGGAGGTCGCCCGTGCCGCGCCCCGCCGAGACTCCGGCCGGCGAGACGGGAGCGATCCGCCCCGCGTCCGGTCCGTCCTCCGACAGGATGCTCAGTTCAGGCCCGGGGGCGCGTCGGGCCGGGCCCGCGCCGGCCGGACGGACGACGTAGGTGAGGGCGCCGGATGCGGAACGGCCGCGGCGGAGCGAGCCTGCGGGGAAGCGGCGGCGGACCTCGTCGTCCTGCCGTGCGGGGTCGGCGGGAAGGTCGGAGACGACCCAGACGTCGTCGTCCCCGGACTCGCCCAGGAGGCGCACGGTCCAGGTCATGACGGATCCTCTCGGGGCCGGTGTCCAGGGGCGCCGGGCTGACGCCGCGGCCAGGATGACAGCTGGGGCGATGCGGACGCGACGGGGTGTCCCTCACTGTGGAGAACCTGCCCCGGGAAGACGTCCGATGAACAGTTGTCCACAGCTTGGGGAACCCCATGGAACCCATCCGAGTCGGGGAGATAGGTTCGATCACGACATGCGGTGCGGCGCCGGGGGATGGCGCTTCAAACGGGCACAGGAGGATGCATGGATGCCGTGCGCATACTCGAGGACGAGGTCAGAGAAGTCGTCCGTCGTCAGGGTGTCGATCCGCAACGGGAGGGCGAACGCGTCCGGCTGCTGATCCACGAGGCGGTCTCGGACTACGAGTCCCGCTCGCTGGTGAGCTCCCTGCCGCCGCTGGACGATGCCGGCCAGGCGAGACAGGACCTCTATGACTGCATCGCCGGTCTCGGACCCCTCCAGCGGCTGATGGACGACCCCGGAGTGGAGGAGATCTGGCTGAACGCCCCCGACCAGGTCTACTGCGCCCGCGCCGGACGCTCAGAGCTGACCGGCCTCGTCCTCACCGAGGAAGAGGTCCGGGATCTCGTCGAGGTGATGCTGAAGACGACCGGGAGGCGACTGGACCTCTCGATGCCGTTCGTGGACGCCTCGTTGCCCGACGGCTCGCGCCTGCACGTGGCCATCCCGGACATCACTCGGCGGCACTGGGCCGTCAACATCCGCAAGTTCATCAGCCGAACGAGACGTCTGGACGACCTCGTTCGCTCCGGCTCGCTCTCTGCCTCCGCGGCGCGCTTCCTCGACGCCGCCGTGGACGCGGGGATGAACGTCCTCGTCTCGGGGGCTACCCAGGCGGGCAAGACGACGCTGCTGAACTGCCTGGCGGCCTCCATCGGGCCGAGGGAGCGCGTCATCACCGTGGAGGAGATCTTCGAGCTGCAGATCCCGGTGCGCGACGTCGTGGGGCTGCAGTGCCGCCAGCCCAACCTGGAGGGCCATGGCGAGATCCCGCTTCGTCGCCTGGTGAAGGAGGCCCTGCGCATGCGGCCGGACCGCCTGATCGTGGGCGAGGTCCGCGAGGCTGAGGCGCTCGACATGCTCGTCGCCTTGAACTCGGGACTGGCGGGCATGTGCACGATCCATGCCAACTCGGCCTCCGACGCCCTCACCAAGCTGTGCACCCTGCCCCTGCTCGCCGGGGAGAACATCTCCCGCAGCTTCGTGGTCCCGACCGTGGCCACCTGCATCGACCTGGTGGTCCACTGCGAGCGGGATCGCGAGGGCCGCCGGCGGGTCCGGGAGATCCTCAGCGTCGGGTCCCGCGTGGAGGAAGGGGTCATCGAGACGTCGATCCTGTTCCGCCGGGACCGGGAGGGCGACCTCGAGGTGAATCCGGCGGCCAGTCTCGAGTTCGAGGCGTTAGACCGGCACGGGGTCGACGTGCACGAGCTCCTGGAGCTGCGCTGATGGCCGTGGTGTGGGGTCTGGCACTGGGTGTGGGCCTCTTCCTCGTGTGGTGGTCGGTGTGGGCGGAGCCCGCCGCCGGCACGCCTCGCGTGAGCTCCGATTCGCGGCTGCGCGTGCTGATCGCCCAGTCCGGTGTCTCCGGGCTGTCCCCGGCCGGCGTGGTGTCCGCGATGACGGCGGGAGCGCTGATCGCCGCCCTGCTCGTCTTCGCCGTGACCCGAACATGGACCATCGCGGCGTGCTTCGGCCTGTTCGGCGGCGCCGTGCCCTGGCTCCTCCTGACCTGGCAGGCCCGGCGCAGGAGCATCGCCCTGCGGGAGCTCTGGCCGGACGCGATCGACCATGCCCGGTCCGCCATCCGGGCCGGCCTGACCCTCCCGGAAGCCCTCATCCAGCTGGGCGACTCCGGCCCCGAGGGGCTGCGGGAACCCTTCGTGGCGTTCGCCCGGGACTACCGTTCGGGTGCTCGGTTCCTCGACGCCCTCGAGAGGCTGAAGGTGCGCATGGCGGACCCCGTGGCAGACCGGCTCGTCGTCTCGCTGCGCCTGACCCGGGAGGTCGGTGGCGCAGACATCGGCGTGCTGTTGCAGACCCTCTCCGAGTTCCTGCGGCAGGACGCACGTATCCGGGCTGAGCTGGAGGCACGGCAGTCCTGGACGGTGAACGCGGCCCGCCTGGCCGTCTGCGCGCCGTGGATCGTGCTCGTCCTGCTCGGGACCCAGCCCATGGCCGTTGCCGCCTACCAGTCGGTGACCGGCGGAATAGTGCTCCTCATCGGCCTCGTCGTCTCCGTGGTCTGCTACCAGGTCATGCTGCGCATCGGGGCGCTGCCACGTGAGAGAAGGGTGCTGGCGTGAGCGTTCTTCTCGTCTGGGGCGGCGTCCTGGGGCTGACACTCGGGACCGGGCTCTGGCTCATCGTCGCCGCCCAGCCGCTGGGGTGGCGTCCGAGTCTGGTGGAGCGCGTGGCCCCGCAGCTGCGCCACCACACCCCTGCCTCGCGCCTGCTGCAGGAGGAGGGTGCGGCCACCTCGCCGTGGGGTGCCTGGGGTCGAATCCTCGATCCCGTCATGGGTGCGGTGATGGGCCGGCTGCAGCGCTTCATTCCGGCTGGGGAAGCGCTTGCCCACAAGCTCGAGGCGGCAGGATCCGAGCTGACACCGGCCGACTACCGGGCGCAGCAGGTCCTGTGCACCTGCGCAGGCGCGGCCCTGGCGACCGTCGTCGCCGTCCTGCTGGCGGCGTCCGGCCGGATTCCGGCGCTCTCGGGGCTCGCCTTCGTGGTCGTGGGTGCGCTGGCCGGTCACCTGCTGCGGGACCAACTCCTCTCCCTGCAGATCACCCGTCGCCGCACCGCCATCCTCACGGAGTTCCCCTCCGTGGCGGAGCTGTTCGCACTCTCCGTCGGTGCGGGAGAGAGCGCGGCGGGGGCTCTGGAGCGGATCGCGACCAGTGCACGAGGCGAGTTGGCCGGCGAGTTCGAACGGGCGCTCGCGGACATGCGTGCGGGCGCCTCCCTCGCCGCGGCCCTGAAGGCCACCGCTCGCCGAGTCCAGCTGCCGCCCATCGAGCGCTTCATCGGGGGTGTCCTCATCGCCCTCGACCGCGGCACTCCGCTGGCCGACGTCCTGCGTGCCCAGGCCCAGGACGTCCGCGAGATGGGCCGCCGTGAGCTCATGGAGGCCGCAGGCCGCAAAGAGATCCAGATGATGGTCCCGCTCGTCTTCGGCATCCTGCCGCTCACCGTCATCTTCGCCGTCTTCCCGGGCATCTCGCTGATGCGTCTGGGCTTCTGAAGACCCACAACTGAATAGCCCCCACCCGCCAGCCATCCGCCCAGACGACCCATCGCACCGCACCGGGCCATGCCCGCCATCCCGAGGAGGGAACCATGAACCACCACCACGCCTTCGCCGCCCTGATCACCGCACTGCAGAGCTTCATCCCCACCGACGTCCGTGACGACCGCGGCGACGTGCCGGGCTGGGTCATGATCACCCTGATGTCCGCCGTCCTGGTGGCGGGCCTCCTGCTGATCGCCGGCCCTGCTCTGCAGGACCTGTTCAACCAGGCCATCGACAAGGTGTCCACGGGCGCCTGACCCATGTCGCAGTCCCACTGGATGCCCCCTGTGGCGGCTCCCGGGCTCCGGCCGGGGAGCCGCCGGCAGGACGAGACGGGTGCCGCCGTCGCTGAGTCGTCGATGGTGATGGCGTTGGTCGTCCTGCTCTTCGCCGCACTCCTGCAGGCCGGCATCGTCATCCACACCCGCAACGTGATGATCGACGCCGCGTCGGCGGGGGCCCGCTATGGGGCACTCGCGGACCGCCACCCCGGGGACGGTGTGGAACGGGCGCGGGAAGTCCTGGCGGCGAGTGCTCCCGGTCAGTCGGGTGCGGCCATCACGGCGGAGACGACGAGCCAGGGAGGCGTTCCCATCGTCCGCGTCACCGTCTCGAGCTCGCTGCCCGGAGTCGGATTCCTCCCGGGACCCGTTCCACTCACGGTGAGCGGCCATGCGTACCGGCACTGAGACGCAGAACCACGTCGGGGAGCGCGGTTCTGCGACGGTCGAATTCCTCATGCTGTCCCTGGTCCTGCTCATCCCCGTGGTGTATCTGATGATCTACGTGTCCCAGATCCAGGCCGCCGCCTTCGCGTCGGTCGCCGCGGCGGACCAGGCCGCGAGGGTCCTCGTCGCCAGCACGGAGGAGGTCTCCGCCGGGCAGGCCGCCTCCACCATCCAGCTGACCCTCGCCGACTACGGCGTCTCCTCCGACCTCGCCGACGTGTCCGTGCGGTGCAGCGTCGGCGGCTGCGGAACCCGTGAGCCCGCTGAG
Source organism: Micrococcus sp. 2A (assembly GCF_039519235.1). Lineage (NCBI taxonomy): Bacteria > Bacillati > Actinomycetota > Actinomycetes > Micrococcales > Micrococcaceae > Micrococcus > Micrococcus sp. 2A. Next base: position 871,811 of record NZ_CP154351.1, read on the forward strand.
GTGGTCGAGGTCAGCGTGGCCGTCGAGGTCCCCGTGCCGTTCGCACCGGCGCCCTGGTCCGCTTCGCTCAGCCCCGTGAGCGTCGGCTCCGAGGCTCGGCAGTTGGTGCCGAGGTTCTGATGCGTGCCCGGACCCGACTCGTTGACGACCGCGGCCAGACCACCGTCCTCACCGTCGGACTGTGCGCCGTGCTGATCGCCCTCATGCTCGTCATGCTGGCCGTCACCACGGTGGCCATCCAGGCGAGGCGGCTGCAGTCCCTCGCGGACGGGGCCGCGCTCGCCGGTGCCGAGGAGCTGGGCTTCCGCCTGGACGAGAACCCCACGGTGGTCCTGTCCGACGACGAAGTCGCCGCGTCCGCCGACGCATACCTGTCGGCCGTGGGCGGGCAGGAGAGCGTGCCCGGCCTCGCAGACATGGAGGCCGGGGTGGCCGGGGACGGCGCGACCGTGATCGTCCGCCTCGAGGCGCAGGTGAGCCTGCTGCCCGCTGGAGGGTGGTTCACCGGGGTCATCCCCGCAACGGTCCCCGTGCAGGCGGAGGGCAGCTCCCGGACGGCCCTCACCCGGTGATTCCGGCCGGGTCCTTCCGAGGGGTACCACGGTGGTGCCACGGGTGGCGTGCCACGGTGGTCTTCCTCGACCTCGAGGGCACATGGATCGAGGCACCGGACGACGGCGCCGACGACCTCGCGGCCGGCGTGGCGGCCGGGCAGCGGGCGTTCGCGGAGATCGCCCAGGCCCTCGAGCGGTGGCGCTGAGATCGGGCGCATCATCGGCGCGGTCATGATGCTTCGCTGGTGGGCGCGGGAGGAATCGTACGGCGCGGGAGGAACCGGACACGGTGCGGGAGGAACCGGACACGGCAACGCCCCCGCGTCGAGGAGGACTCCCGAGGCGGGGGCGCGCTGCTCATTCCCGAGCGGACCTCACCACATGCCGAGGACCTTCATCCAGGCGCCGCCCACCACGGTCCAGATGACGATGTTCACGAGGCTCGCCAGGAAGCCCACTCGGAACCACTCCTTGGTGGGCACGTAGCCGGAGCCGTACACCACGCCCGCGGGGCCGGAGGAGTAGTGGGCCAGGCCGCCGAAGAGGTTGCCGATGAAGCCGAAGGCGAGGGCAGCGAAGACCGGCGGGGTGCCGGCGGCCACCGCGGCGGTCAGGAACACGGCGTACATCGCCACGATCTGCGCCGTGTTGGACGCGAACAGGTAGTGCACGTAGAAGTACACGAGGGCCAGCAGCGCGAAGGCCACGTACCACGGCAGGCCGCCGACCGCGCCGGAGACGGAGCGGCCGATCCAGTCGATCACGCCCAGCTCGTTCAGGTGTGTCGCCATGCCCACGAGCACGCCGAAGAAGACGAGCGTGGACCACGCGCCGCCGTTGGCGGCCATGTCCTTCCAGGTGAGCACCTTGGTGACGAGCAGGGCGGCGACGCCCACGAACGCCACCGCGGTGGCGTTGAGGTCCAGCAGGGAGCCGAGGACCCACATCAGCAGCAGCGCGACGAACGTGCCCGCCATGATCACTTCGCCGCGGCTCATGGGGCCGGCCTGGTGCAGCTGCTCGCGGGCGCGTCCAGGGGCATCCGGGGTCTTCGTCAGCTCCGGCGGGTAGATCTTGGTCATCGCCCACGGCATCACGGCGAGCGCCACGAGGCCCGGCACGATCGCGGCTAGCGCCCACGAGCCCCACGTGATCTGCACGCCGTTGTCCGCCGCGAACTTGGCGGCCAGCGGGTTGCCGGCCATGGCGGTGAGGAACATGGCCGAGGTGATCGTGTTCACCTGCACCGCGGTCATCGAGAGGTAGGCGCCGAGCCGGCGCCGGGACTCCGGCGTGTCCGGGGTGGAGCCCTGCACGCGGGCCAGGGAGGAGATGATCGGGAAGACGACGCCGCCAGCGCGCGCCGTGTTGGACGGCGTCGCCGGGGCGAGGATCAGGTCCGTGACGGCCATGCCGTAGCTCAGGCCCAGGCTGGACTTGCCCAGCTTGGTGACGAACCACAGCGCGATGCGCCGGCCCAGGCCCGTGAGCAGGAAGCCGTCGGCGATGAAGAACGCCGCCACGATCAGCCACACGGCGCTGTTGCCGAAGCCCGTGAGCGCCTCCTTGCCGGGGTCCATGGTGCCCGTGATCATGGCCGCCGCCAGCCCCACCAGGGCGACGGACGCCGTCGGGAGCGGCTGGAGGATGAGCGCCAGGATGGTGCCGAGGAAGATGCCGGCCATGTGCATGCCGCGCGGGTCCACGCCCTCGGGCGGCGGAATCAGCCACACGGCCACGGTCACCAGCAGGATCGCCAGGACCTTCAGGATCATCCCCGTGGACGACGGCGGCGCCGCCGCGGGAGGCGCCGTTCCGGCGCCCGCGCCCTTCTCGGTGACAGAGCCGTTCGGGGCGGCGTCGGACGGGGAAACGGAAGAAGCCATGCGGTTCATCCCCTCACGGAGTTGACGCGGATGTGCGGGTTCTGACACGGACAAATCTACTCTCGGCGGGGATCTCCGAGGCGCTCCCGGCACCCGGTGAGACCAGGCTCACCGGGTGCCGGGTGCCGGGTGCCGGGTGCGGGCGCTCGGCCGGTCAGTCGTCGCGGCCGCCGCGCAGCCGCGCGCGCACGGCCTCCCGGTTCACCGCGCTGATGGCGGAGAGCGGGATGCCGGCCGGGCACACCTGGGCGCACTCGCCGTACACGGAGCAGGGGCCGAACTCGGCGTCCGCCGTCGCGGTGATGCTCAGCGCGCGGCGGCCGCGCTCCGGCTGGCCCTGGGGGAGCGTGGCGAGGTGCTCCAGCAGCGATCCGGTGAAGAGGTGCGAGGACCCGTTGGGACAGGCCGCCACGCACGCGCCGCACTGGATGCACGCCGCGAAGTCGAGCGCCTTCTCGGCGGTGCGGAAGGGGATCTGGCGCGCGTCCGCGTCCGGCGCGGTGCCGACGTCGACTCCCACGAAGCCGCCCGAGGCCACCACGCGGTCCAGGGCGCCGCGGTCCACCACCAGGTCCCGCTGCACCGGGAAGGCGTCGGACCGGAACGGCTCGAGGCGGATGCGGTCGCCGTCCCGGTAGGAGCGCAGGTGCTGGCGGCAGGACGGCGTGTTGGCCACGGGCCCGTGCGGGCGCTCGTCCACGGTGATGCCGCACGCGCCGCAGATGCCCTCGCGGCAGTCCGAGTCGAACGCCACCGGTTCGAAGCCCTCCTCCACGAGCTGCTCGTTGAGGCGGTCCAGCAGTTCGAGCAGGGACATCTCCTCGGTGGCATCCTCCACCACGTACGTCTCGAAGCGTCCCTCGGCGGCGGGGGAGTCCTGCCGCCAGATCTCCAGGGTCAGTCTCATGGTGCGTCCGTCCTCACCGGTAGTCGCGGGTCTGCAGCTTCACCGTGGTGAAGTCGAGGGGTTCGATGTGACGCACCGGCTCGCCGGGGTGCACGTCGTCGTCGCCGGGCACGTGCTCCCAGGCGGAGACGAAGCGCCAGGCGTCGTCGTCGCGCAGTGCCTCGCCCTCGGGGGTCTGGTGCTCCTCGCGGAAGTGGGCGCCGCAGGACTCCTCGCGGTCCAGGGCGTCCCGGCACATGAGCTCGCCCATGTCCAGGAAGTCGGCCACGCGCCCGGCGCGCTCGAGCTCCTGGTTGAGCTGCTCGCCCGTGCCGGGCACGCGCAGGTCGGTCCAGAACTGCTCGCGCAGCGCGCGGATCCGCCGCAGTGCCTCGGCCAGGCCCGCAGCCGTGCGGCTCACGCCGCAGCCTTCGTAGAGGATCTCGCCGAGCTCGGCGTGGAAGTGGTCCGCGGAGTGCGTGCCGCGGATCTCCAGCAGGCGCCGGGTCCGGTCCTGCACCCCCGCGACGGCGTCGCGCACCGCGGGCGCGTCCGCGTCCAGGAGCGGCTCGTGGAGGTGGTCCGCGAGGAAGTTCGGCACGGCGTAGGGGAGGGTGAACCAGCCGTCCACGCACGCCGAGAGCAGGGAGTTCGCGCCGAGGCGGTTGGCCCCGTGATAGGCCCAGCCGGCCTCGCCGCCGACGAACAGGCCGGGGACGGACGTCATCAGGTCGTAGTCGCTCCAGAGCCCGCCCATCGCGAAGTGGGCGCCGGGAGCGATGCGCATGGGCACGGTGTACGGGTCCTCGCCGGTGGCGTCGCGGTACATCTCGAACAGGTTGCCGTAGCGCTCCTGGATGGTCTCCACGCCCAGACGCTCGAGCGCATCCCGGAAGTCGAGGTACACGCTGTTCCTCAGGGGGCCCACGCCGTGGCCGGCGATGATCTGCTCGCGCGCGGCGCGGGAGGAGATGTCGCGCGGGGCGAGGTTGCCGTAGGCCGGGTACTTGCGCTCGAGGTAGTAGTCGCGCTCGCCCTCGGGGATCTCGTTCGCCGGGCGGTCGTCCCCGGCGCGGGCGGGCACCCAGATGCGGCCGTCGTTGCGCAGGGACTCGCTCATGAGCGTGGTCTTGGACTGCCAGCGCGAGCTCACCGGCAGCGCGGTGGGGTGGAACTGGATGAAGGACGGCGAGGCGAACAGTGCTCCGCGCCGGTGTGCGTGCCAGGCGGCCGTCACGTTCGAGTTCTTGGCGAGTGTGGACTGGCGGAACACGCTCCCGTAGCCGCCCGTGGCCACCACCACGGCGTGGGCGGTCTGCGCCTCGACCTCGCCCGTGAGCAGGTTGCGGACGACGACGCCCCGCGCCCGGCCGTCCTCCACGATCAGGTCGAGCATCTCGCGGCGCGTGCGCAGCTCCACCGTCCCGGCGGCCACCTGGCGCAGGAGGGCCTTGGTGGCGGAGACCTCCATCTGCTGGCCGGTCTGCCCACGGGTGTAGTACGTGCGGGAGACCTGCACGCCGCCGAAGGAGCGCGTGCGCAGCTGACCGCCGTACTCGCGGGCGAAGGGCGCACCGAGGGCGTCGGCATGGTCGATCACCCGGACGGACTCCTCGGCCAGGCGGAAGCAGTCGGCCTCGCGGGCGCGGAAGTCACCGCCCTTGACGGTGTCCTTCACGAAGCGCCCGAGCGAGTCGTTGTCCACCTTGCGGCCGCGCGCGGCGTTGATGCCGCCCTGTGCGGCCACGGAGTGGGCTCGACGCGGGGAGTCGTGGATCGTGTAGTTCACCACGTGGTAGCCCAGCTCGCCGAGCGCCGCGGCGCAGCCGGCCCCGGCCAGGCCGGTGCCCACCACGACCACGGTGAACCTGCGGCGGTTCAGCGGGCTGACCAGCTGGTACTCGAGCTTGCGTCGGGTCCAGGCGGTGGCCGGGTCGCCCTCGGGGGCGCGGCCGTCGAGGACGAAGGGGGCGGCGGGGGCAACGGTGGGCGGGGCCTCGGGTCGGGTGGCCTCCCGCGAGGAGAGGTCGACGGTGTGGTCGGCGGCGCGGCTGCTCATGCGAGGGCTCCCGTCAGGACGGCGAGGGGGATGGTGATGTTGCCGATCGCGATCACGAGGCCGAGCACCAGGGCGATCAGCTTCAGGACGCCCCAGAAGCGGGGGCCGCCGGCGATGCCGAGGTCCGCCACCATGGCCACGATCCCGTGGATGAGGTGCGCCGCGAGGGCCAGCATGGCCAGGATGTAGACGAGCGAGGCGGGCCAGCGGCTGAAGCTGGCGATCACGTTGGCATAGGCGCTGCTCGCTTCGGGCGTCGCGGCCTGGAACGCGTCGGGCGCCGCGGGCCGGGCCCCCAGCGTCAGGTCGAGCACGTGGAAGACCAGGAAGAGGAGCAGCACGACGCCCGTGGTGGGCATCGCGCGCGTCAGCCACGAGCCGGGCCGGATCCTTCGCCGCGGGTGCGGGCCCCGAGCGCGCCGGGCCCGGATCACGATCAGCGCGGCGGCCCACACGTGGCCGATGAGGCACAGGAGGAGGAACGCCCGCAGGATCCAGAGCAGGCCCTCGTGGGGGAGGACGGGCTCGAACGCGGCGCGCAGCCAATGGGCGTAGGCGTTGAAGTGCTCGGCGCCCTGGTAGACCTTCAGGTTGCCGATCATGTGCACGAACACGAACGCGGTGAAGACGGCACCCGTGAGGGCCATGACCACCTTCAGCAGGGCGTTCGAGGGGCCGTGGCGGACCGGGGTCGCGCGGACCCCGGGGCCCTTCGGCGCAGCGGCGGACGGTGGACTGTGCCATGGCAACTCCCGGCGGTTCGGTGACTGCCCTGTGAGTCTATGCCCGCTGACCTGGGCGGGATAGTACGTGACCGGGCCGCCGACGTCGCCCCACCCCGCCCCACCCCGCGCGGTAGACTCGCCCCACCATGGCTGACACTGACTTCTCCGCAGAGATCGACGCTCTGCGCCACACCCTCGCCTCCATCGAGCAGGTCTCGGACGTCGAGCGCATCAAGGCGGACATCGATACCCTCGAGGCCCAGGCCTCCGCGCCGGACCTCTGGGACGACCCCGAGGCGGCGCAGAAGGTCACCTCCAAGCTCTCCCACCGCCAGGCGGACCTCAAGCGCATCACCTCGCTCGCGGACCGCATCGGGGACCTGGAGAGCCTCGTGGAGCTGGCCACCGAGGAGGGCGAGCCGGACCTGCTGGTGGAGGCGGACGAGGAGCTCGTCGGCATCCGCAAGACCCTCGATGAGCTCGAGGTCGTCACGCTGCTCAGCGGCGAGTACGACCAGCGCGACGCCGTGATCACCATCCGCGCCGGCGCCGGCGGCGTGGACGCCGCCGACTTCGCCGAGACCCTCATGCGCATGTACCTGCGCTGGGCCGAGCAGAAGGGCTGGTCCACCAAGGTCATGGACACCGCTTATGCGGAGGAGGCGGGCCTGAAGTCCGTGACCTTCGAGGTCAACGCGCCCTTCGCGTTCGGCACCCTCTCCGTGGAGGCCGGCACGCACCGCCTGGTGCGCATCAGCCCCTTCGACAACCAGGGCCGCCGCCAGACCTCCTTCGCCGCCGTCGAGGTCGTGCCGCTCATCGAGTCGGACGACTCCATCGAGATCCCCGAGTCCGAGATCAAGGTGGACGTGTTCCGCTCCTCGGGCCCCGGTGGCCAGTCCGTGAACACCACGGACTCCGCTGTGCGCATGACGCACATCCCCACGGGCATCGTCGTCTCCATGCAGAACGAGAAGTCGCAGATCCAGAACCGCGCCGCCGCCCTGCGCGTCCTCCAGTCCCGCCTGCTCCTGCAGCGCAAGGCCGAGGAGAACGCGAAGAAGAAGGAGATGGCCGGCGACGTGAAGGCGTCCTGGGGCGACCAGATGCGCTCCTACGTGCTGAACCCGTACCAGATGGTCAAGGATCTGCGCACGGGCCACGAGGAGGGCAACCCCGCCTCCGTGTTCGACGGTCAGATCACCGACTTCATCGACGCCGGCATCCGCTGGCGCGCCGAGCAGGCCCAGATCGCCCGCGACGAGGCCGAGCAGGCCTGATCCCTCCCGGGGCGCCCCACCCCCGGGTCCCGACGCCGGCCCGCACCTTCCGCAGCGAAGGTGCGGGCCGGCGTCGTCGGGGAGCCGATGCCGGACGCGGCTGGCCCGAACGTGACCTGCGCCATACACTGGCGGTGATCTCAGTTCATCGCCATTCACTGAGCCCGCGACGCCGGGCCCGCCCCCGCTGGAGGATCCTGATGACCACCGAGCACCCCGCCCCGCAGCCCGCCGACGCCGTGATCGTGGGCGGCGCCCGCACCCCGTTCACCCGCCTGCTCGGCGGCCAGGCCTCCTTGACCGCCATGGACCTCGGCGCCCACGCGATCAGGCACGCGCTCGAGCGGGCCGGCGTCGGCGCGGACGAGGTGGACACCGTCATCATGGGCCAGGTCGTCCAGGCCGGGCAGGGGCAGAACCCCGCGCGCCAGTCCTCGCTCGCCGCGGGCCTGCCGTGGACGGTCCCCGCCATGACCGTCAACAAGGTCTGCCTCTCCGGCCTCACCGCGATCATCGACGCCGCACGCCTCATCCGCCTCGGCGACGCCGACGTCGTGGTGGCCGGCGGCCAGGAGTCCATGACCAACGCCCCGCACCTGCTGCCCAAGGCGCGCGCCGGCTACAAGTACGGCGAGGTCACCGTGCTCGACTCCGTGGCCTACGACGGCCTCACGGACGCCCTCACCACGGAGGCCATGGGCGAGCTGACCGAGTCCGGCAACGGCGAGCGAGGCCTCGACCGGGCGGCCCAGGACGAGATCGCGGCCGGGTCCCACCAGCGTGCCGCCGCCGCGCAGGCCGACGGCGTCTTCGAGGGCGAGATCGCCCCGATCGAGATCCCGCAGCGCAAGGGCGAGCCGGTGGTGGTCTCTGCGGACGAGGGCGTCCGCGCCGACACCACCGCCGAGACTCTGGCGAAGCTCCGCCCCGCCTTCGCGAAGGAGGGCACCATCACCGCCGGCAACGCGTCGCCGCTCTCGGACGGCGCCGCCGCCGTCGTCGTGACCTCCCGCGCCTACGCCGAGGAGCACGGCCTGACGATCCTCGCCACGATCGGGGCCCCCGGCCAGACCGCGGGCCCGAAGGACTCCCAGCTGCACTCCCAGCCCTCGGACGCGATCTCCGCGGCCCTGGCCAAGCAGGGCTGGGAGGCCTCCGACCTCGACTTCATCGAGATCAACGAGGCGTTCGCCGCGGTGTCCCTGCAGTCGCTCAAGGACCTGGACTACTCCGCCGAGCAGTGCAACATCCACGGCGGCGCCATCGCCCTGGGCCACCCCATCGGCGCCTCCGGCGCCCGCCTGGCCCTGCACGCCGCCCTCGAGCTGGACCGCCGCGGCTCCGGCCGCACCGCCGTGGCCCTGTGCGGCGGCGGCGGTCAGGGCGAGGCCCTCATCCTGTTCCGCTGACGCGGCACCGCCACGACCCGTCCCGCCCACGAAGGAGTCCCATGGCCCTCGACAAGACCGTCGCCACCCCGGCCGAGGCGGTGGCGGACATCCCGTCCGGCGCCTCGCTCGCCGTCGGCGGGTTCGGCCTCTCCGGCAACCCCATCCAGCTCGTCGAGGCCCTGCTCGAGCAGGGCGCCGACGACCTCTCCGTCGTCTCGAACAACTGCGGCGTCGACGGCTGGGGGCTGGGGGTCCTGCTCTCGGCGCAGCGCATCCGCAAGATGACCAGCTCGTACGTGGGGGAGAACAAGGAGTTCGCCCGCCAGTACCTCGAGGGCGAGCTTGAGGTGGAGCTCGTGCCGCAGGGCACCCTCGCGGAGAAGCTGCGCGCCGGCGGCTCCGGCATCCCGGCGTTCTACACCCGCTCGGGCGTGGGCACGCAGGTCGCCGAGGGCGGCCTGCCCATGCGCTACGACGCCGAGGGGAACGTGGTGAAGGCCTCGGAGGCCAAGCCGACGGGCACGTTCGTGCTGGGGGAGCAATACATCAGCGTCGACCCGGCCGAGCGCCAGGTCTACGTGCTCGAGGAGTCCATCGTCACGGACATCGCGCTCGTGCACGCGAAGAAGGGCGACCGGCACGGCAACCTCGTCTTCAACAAGGCCGCCCGGCAGTTCTCCGTGCCCGCCGCGATGGCCGGGCGCGTGTGCATCGCACAGGTGGAGGAGCTCGTGGAGCCCGGGGAGATCGACCCGGACGAGGTCCACCTGCCGGGAGTGTTCGTGCACCGGATCGTGGAGGTCGGCACGGACATCGAGAAGCCGATCGAGAAGCGCACCGTGCGTCAGGCCCCGGGCGAGGCCCAGGAGGAGACCCGATGACTGAGCAGACCGCCCCGGCCCAGCTGCCCGCCCCCCAGGGCCTCACCCGGGACCAGATGGCCGCCCGCGCCGCCCAGGAGCTCCCGGCCGGCGCCTACGTGAACCTCGGCATCGGCATGCCCACGCTCATCCCGAACCACCTCCCCGAGGGTCGCACCGTGGTGCTGCAGTCGGAGAACGGGATCCTCGGCGTCGGCCCGTACCCGGACGAGGCCCACGTGGACCCGGACCTCATCAACGCCGGCAAGGAGACCGTCACGGTGAGCCCGGGCGCGTCCTTCTTCGACTCCGCGATGAGCTTCGGCATGATCCGCGGCGGCAAGATCGACGTCGCCGTGCTGGGCGGCATGGAGGTCTCCGCGGCCGGCGACCTGGCCAACTGGATGGTGCCCGGCAAGATGGTCAAGGGCATGGGCGGCGCGATGGACCTCGTCCACGGCGCCGGCCGCGTGATCGTCATGATGGACCACGTCTCCAAGGACGGCACGCCCAAGATCGTCGCGCAGTGCTCGCTGCCGCTGACCGGCCGGGCGGTCGTGGACCGCATCATCACGGACCTGGCCGTCATCGACGTCGTCGGCACCCCGGAGCAGCCCGAGCTCACGCTCGTGGAGACCGCTCCCGGCGTGACCGAGGAGCAGGTGCGCGCCCTCACGGGGGCGCCGCTGTCCTGACGCAGGGCTGCTACGCCCCCAGCGGAGCAACCGGCCCGCCCGCCGCCGCGGGCGGGCCGTCCCGTAGACTGGGTGACCCTGTGTCACGCGCGCATCGCAAGCGGAAGGAGCCCGGCCATGGGAAAGAACGCGAAGGGGAAGCCCGCCAAGCAGCCGGCCCCCGGCGAGCGCATGGTGATCGCCTCCAACCGCAAGGCCCGGCACGACTACACCATCCTCGACACCTACGAGGCCGGCTTGGTCCTGACCGGCACAGAGGTGAAGTCGCTGCGCGAGGGCAAGGCGTCCCTGGTGGACGGGTTCGCCGTGTTCTACCGGGACGAGCTGTTCCTGGAGCAGGTGTACATCCCCGAGTACCTCAACGGCTCGTGGACCAACCACGCCGCCCGCCGGCGCCGCAAGCTCCTCCTGCACCGTGCGGAGCTGATCAAGATCAGCCGTGAGATCCAGGAGTCGGGCCTGACCATCGTGCCGCTGCAGCTGTACTTCCTGGACGGCCGGGTCAAGGTGGAGATCGGGATCGCGCGCGGCAACCGGGAGTACGACAAGCGCCACGTGCTGCGCGAGAAGCAGGACGCCCGCGAGGCGCAGCGCGCCATGCGGGCCCGCAACCGCCGCGCGGCCTGAGCGGAGGCGGCCGGCACCCGGACGGCCGGCACTCGGGCGCGCGCGAGGCCCCCTTGCGGGAATGATCCCCGCCCGTGGTACGTTGTCCATCTCGCAAGCCCGTTCAGGCGGGTTCGCGCGAGTGGTGATTGACAACCTCATAGAGGAGTCGCCCCCAGGGGCCGATCGGTTTCGACGGTGTGTGTCGAGTCGGGGGAAGCGGGCCGAGGATGCAGAGTCATCTCGTCAACGCTCTCTGCAAACCAATAAGTGCCACTTCTAAGCGCACTGACTTCGCTCTCGCTGCCTGATCAGTGACCGAGTCCGTCATCCCGGGATCGCTGTCGTCCCGGATCATGGCGTCAGCTAGATAGCCACTGGGCGTCACCCTCGCCGGGGGTCGTGATGCCGACATCAATCCGGCTGGGCCCGGGTTGTCCGCCCGTCTGCGGGACGGACAGGGCCGAGCAACACCCATAGCAGACTGCGCCCGGAGAAGACCTGGCAACACCACATCGGACGCGGGTTCAATTCCCGCCGGCTCCACTCACCACCACGGGAAGGCCCCGGAATCGTCACGATTCCGGGGCCTTCCTCGTGTCCGCGCCCGGTGTGCGGCGACCCGTGCCCGGACCGCAGAATGGCCGTCAGACGAGAGGGGACGGGGATGCACCTCGATGTATGAGCGGCGACGACGGGTGTCGAGGCCGCTCGGAACCCGTCCGGCGGTCCTCACCAGACGTCGCCGGAGCAGTCTGCGCGCCTGATCGTGCGCGCGATGCGTCGGAGCGAGCGCGAGCGGGCCTTCGGGACGGGCGACGTCGACGAGGCCGCCCAGGCACTGGCGCACGAGCGGCGGCGCACCGGCCTGTCCCGGGAGCAGCGGCGGCACGAGTTCGAGAAAGCCCGCGCCGCGGGCATCGGCACGGGTGCCGTTGCGGGGGCGGCCCAGGTGGTCGGCCGGCTGGCACTGGTGATGATGTACGTCTGTCTGTTCGGTGCCCTGGGCGGGATCCTCGTCGTCGTCGGCCTGGACGCGATCACGGGGACGGACCTGATGGACGCGGCGATGAGGTCCGTCCCGGGGCTTCCCCAGCAGCTGCCTTCGATGGTGGTCGTCTACCCGTTCGTGTGCGCCGCGCTCCACGATGCCGCCCAGACGGTGCGTCGGTACGCGCTGCGGCGCCGCTACTTCGCCTGGGCCTGCGGCCGTGAGGGCCAGATCGCGAGGGGGACGTCAGCGCTGCCGGCCCCCGAGCTCCGCGGGGCGGCCGTGACGGCCCTGCCCGCCAGAGTCCTGGGCCCCACCTCGGTGGTCATCGGCCTGGCCATCGGCGGGGTCATCGCCCTGCAGGGGGATGTGGGCGACGGCCTGATCACGTTCCTCGCCTTCGCTGCGGGCGCCCTGATCCTCTCCGTGGTCGCCGGCCTGCAGCGGTGGCGACTGCGCCGCATCATGCTCCTCCACGACGCCCTCGCGGGGCGGGCGAGACGGGCCTAGCGGGCGCGCCCGCCCGCCCCTCAGCCGGCCAGGACCGCGCGCAGGCCCAGGCCGGCGCCCCAGCCGACGACGACGGCCACCAGCCCCAGCCCCAGCTGCGCGGCCCACAGGCGAGCGGCCGCGCCCCATCGACGGGCGAGCACGGCGTCGGCGGCCTCAGCGGCCACTGTGGACCACGTCCCCAGGGCGAGGCAGAACCCGGACACCACGGCGGACACCGCCGCGACGAGTATGAACCCCTGGCCGTCGCCCCAGCCCCCGGACGCGTACACCAGCTCCGGCACGGCCAGGCCGACGGTGACGCCGAGGAGCAGGGCCGCCGTCGTGTTGGCGGTGAGCAGACCCCGGGGGCCGAGCCGGTCGGTCAGGCGTCGGCGCGCCAGGGCGCCGAGCGCCCCGCCCGCCGCGAGGCAGGCCAGGAGGGCCACCTGGAAGAGAGCGAAGACCTCGTATCCCGCGCCGCTCATGCGTCCTCCTCCGAACGATCCGTCCCGACCACGCGCGACGCCGGGGCGCCCCCGGTGCGCAGGCCGAGCACGGCCGCCGCCGTCGAGAGTGCAGCCATCAGCGCGAGCACCAGCAGCACCGACGTCGCCGCGGCGAGGACACCACCCGCCCCGGACGCCGCGGCGCCCAGCCGCACCGGCCACAGCATCAGGGCGACGGCGCTGGAGATGGTGGTGAACGCACCGAGGAAGCCGGTTCCCAGCCCCGCCACCAGGCGTGGACGCCAGTCCGGCCCGCGGCGTCGCGAGGCCGCCCACAGCAGGCCGAGCAGGAACGAACCGAGCACGTTCACCACGAACAGCGGCAGGGCCTGGACGAGCACGTCGACCGCCCCGAACGCGGCACCGAACGTGCCGCGGAAGTTCGGCGCCCCGGCCAGCGCGGTCACCGCGTTCATCACCCCCGCGCCGCACGCCGCGCCCGCGGCTCCGCCCAGCGCGACGGCGGGGAGCACGCTGCGCGGCCCGTCCGGCTCCGCCACGCGCCGCGCGGTCATGCGTGCGTGGTCCCGTCCTCGGCGCCCCACGGGCCGTCGTCGTCGGCCAGGCGCAGCCGCGCCAGGACCTCGTCATGCAGCAGCCCGTTGGTCACGAGCGCGTTGCCGCCGAAGGGACCGTCCTCGCCCTCGAGGGAGGTGAAGCGGCCGCCGGCCTCGCGCACGATCGGCACGAGCGCGGCCATGTCGTGCAGCGCGAGCTCGGGCTCGGCCGCGATGTCCACCGCGCCCTCGGCCACGAGCATGTAGGACCAGAAGTCGCCGAAGCCACGCACGCGCCACACGTCCGAGGTCAGCTGGAGGAACGCGCGGATCGAACCGCGTTCGCGCCAGCCCTCGAGGGAGGAGAAGGAGAGCGAGGCGTCGGAGAGCCGGTCCACGGAGGAGGCGTGGATGCGCTCGGAGCGCATGAGCGAGGTGCCCGTGAAGGCGCCCTGCCCGGAGGCGGCCCACCAGCGGCGGTGCAGCGCGGGGGCGGACACGACGCCGACCACCGGCTCGCCGTCCACCAGCAGGGAGATCAGGGTGGCCCACACGGGCACGCCGCGTACGAAGTTCTTCGTGCCGTCGATCGGGTCCACGACCCACTGGCGTCCGACCCGGCTGAAGCGGCCGCCGAACTCCTCGCCGAGCACGGTGTCCCGCGCACGGGCCTTCGCCAGGGTGGCGCGGATGGACTCCTCGGCGGCGCGGTCCGCGTCCGACACGGGGGTGAGGTCCGGCTTGGTGCTGACCTGGAGGTCCTGGGCCTTGAAGCGGGCCATGGTGATCGAGTCCACGTTGTCGGCCAGCATGTGGGCCAGGCGCAGGTCCTCCGTGAGGTCCCGCCCGTTCGTCTGTCCGGTGCTCTCCATGGGTGCCACGCTATACCGCCTCAGTCCTCGGAGGAGGCGGAGGTCTCGCCCTCGGCCGTGGACCGGTTGCCGAGCAGGCGCCGCAGCGAGGCCAGTCGCGCCGGACCCGCCGCGCCCGCGTGTCCGGCGGCGACCCACGGGTCGAGGCCGCAGCCGGGGGAGTCCGCGCCGTGCGTGCACCCGCGGGAACAGTCCTCGAGGCCGCCGGCGAGGTCGCCGAACGCCTCCACCACGCGGTCCGGGTCCACCCAGCCGAGGCCGAACGAGCGGATGCCTGGGGTGTCCACCACCCACGTGTCGGGCAGGGGGGCGCCGTGGGCGTCGGTGAGGGGGAGGGCCAGCGCGGAGGAGGAGGTGTGCCGGCCCCGGCCTGTGACCGCGTTGACGTGCCCCGTGGCGCGCGTGGCGCCGGTGAGGGCGTTGAGCAGCGTGGACTTGCCCACGCCGGACGGGCCCACGAACGCGGCGACGTGGCCCTCGAGCCGCTGGGCCACGCGGTCCACGAGGCTCCCGTCCAGCTCGGTGTCCCCGGTCTCCGCCTCGAAGGTCGAGGCGCCAGAGGTCATGACCTCGAGGTCGAGGGACTCGTAGTGCGCCACGAGCTCGGCCGGGTCCCGCAGGTCCGTCTTGGTGATGAGCAGGACGGGGTGGATGCCGGCGTCGTAGCAGGCCACGAGGGCGCGGTCGATGAAGCCGGTGCGCGGCTCCGGATTGGCCGCGGCCACCATGATCATCAGGGTGTCGGCGTTGGCCACCACCACGCGCTCCACCTCGTCCGAGTCGTCGGCCGAGCGGCGCAGCACCGTGCCCCGGTCCTCCACGCGCACCACGCGGGCCAGCGTGCCGTCGTCGCCGGAGAGGTCCCCCACGACGGCGACCCGGTCGCCGGTGGCGATCGGGGTGCGCCGCAGCTCGCGGGCGCGCATCGCGGTGATCCGCTCGTCGAGGCGGTCCGGGAGCACCACGGTGTACCGGCCGCGGTCGACCGTCGTCACCATGCCGGTCTGCGCGTCCTCGTGCGCGGGCCGCTCCTTCGTGCGCGGTCGAGTGCCGCGCTTGGAGGGACGCTCGCGGATGTCCGCCTCGTCCCACGCCGTGGGGTCCAGCCGCCGTCCCATCAGGCCTCCTCCCCGCCCACGAGCGCCGCCCACAGGGCGGGGAAGCCCGGCATGGTCTTCGCGGTGGTGGCCACGTCGTGCACGCGCGTGCCCGGCACCCGCAGCCCGATGACGGCGGCGAACGTCGCCATCCGGTGGTCGTGGTAGGTCTCGGCGAGCGCAGGCCTCAGGGGCCCCGACGCGTCCAGGCCGGGGAAGCCCAGCTCGTCCGCGCCCTCCTTGACCTCGACGCCGAAGCGGGCGGCCTCCGCGGCGAGGGCCGCGAGCCGGTCCGTCTCGTGCCCGCGCAGATGGGCGATGCCCGTCAGGCGCGTCGGGCCCTCCGCCAGCAGCGCCAGCGCCGCGACCGTCGGCGCCAGCTCGGCGGTGTCCGGGACCTCGCCGGCCCCGGTCACGCGCGGCGCCCCGTCCTCTCCGACGCCGCCGGTGACCGTGAGCGCGCCCTGCGAACGGTCCTCGCTCCCGACCTCGAAGGCCACGTCGGCCCCGAACGCGGGGAGGATGCAGCGCCAGCGGTCGCCGAGCTGCGTGGTGCCCGTGGGCCAGTCGGGCACCGTCACGGTCCCCCCGGTCACGACGGCCGCGGCCAGGAACGGGCCCGCGTTCGACAGGTCCGGCTCGACGACGGCGGTGAAGCCCGCCAGCGGACCGGGGTGTACGCGCCACACCCCCGCGGCGGGGATGTCCACGCGGACGCCGCGCTCGCGCAGCACGGCCACGGTCATGGAGACGTGCTCCGGGCTGGGCACACGGGAGCCCGTGTGCCGGACGGTCAGACCGCTCGGGCGGCGCACGGCGGAGAGCAGGAGGCCGGAGAGGAACTGCGAGGACCCGGCGGCGTCCACGGCGACCTCCTCCGGGGCGGCGGCCGCGGCCGTCGTGTCCAGCACCAGCGGGAGCCGGCCCGGCTCCCCGGCCTCGGTCACGCCCACGCCGAGCTGGCGCAGGCCGTCCACGAGCGGGCCCATGGGCCGCTCGCGGGCGCCCGGGTCCCCATCGAGGACGACGCGTCCGGGGCGCAGCGCGGCCACCGCCGGGAGGAAGCGCATGACCGTTCCGGCCAGGCCGCAGTCCACGTGCACCTCGCCCGCGAGGGGCTCGCCCACGGGCAGGGGGTGCACGAGCAGGACGCCGTCGTCGCCGTCCTCGAAGCGCGCGCCGAGCGCCGTCAGCGCCGCGCGCATGAGGCGGGTGTCCCGGGAGTCCAGCGCGCCGCGCAGCTCCGAGGGCCCGTCCGCGATCGCCGCGAGCACGAGCAGGCGGTTCGTGAGGGACTTGGACCCCGGCAGGCGCACCGTCCCGACCACGGGCCCGGCGGTGGTCGGCGCCGGCCACGGGTCCGGCACGGACGGAGTGGAGGAGGGCGCGCCCGACGGCGCGGAGGGGCGGGGCGGCGTGGGTTCGGTCACCGGCCCAGCCTACCGAGGCGCGCGGGGAACGAGGCGGGGGAATAGGCGTCGCCTCGGGCGCGCTGTACCCGGGCAGCAGAGGCCGGTGCGGGAGAGACCCCGCCGGCACCGCCCGAGCCGGGGAGGAGGCCGCACCCGTGAGCACCGCACTGCTGGCCGCGCCCGCCTCGGCCACACCGACGCCGTCGGCGCCGCGGCCGTCCCCCGTAGACTGGGCGGCGATGAGCACTGAAGACAGCGCGCGCCAGATCGCCCGGCCCGCCGACGCCCCGGAGCACGACCTCGCGAGCATCGACGTCGCCGCCGAGTCCGACCCCGAGCGCCGCGCCCGCTTCGAGCGAGACGCCCTCGAGTTCGTGGACCAGCTGTACTCGGCCGCGATGCGCATGACGCGCAATCCGCAGGACGCCGAGGACCTGGTGCAGGAGGCCTACACGAAGGCGTACTCCTCGTTCCACCAGTACCGGCCCGGCACGAACCTCAAGGCCTGGCTCTACCGCATCCTCACCAACACGTACATCAACCTGTACCGGAAGCGGCAGCGCCAGCCCCTCGAGGCGGACACGGACACGGTGGAGGACTGGCAGATGGCCCGCGCGGCCGAGCACACCTCCGCGGGGCTGCGCTCCGCGGAGACCGAGGCGCTCGACCACCTGCCGGACTCGGAGGTCAAGGCGGCGCTGCAGGCCATCCCCGAGGAGTTCCGCCTCGCCGTGTACTTCGCCGATGTGGAGGGCTTCGCCTACAAGGAGATCGCCGAGATCCTCGACGTGCCCATCGGCACGGTGATGTCCCGTCTCCACCGCGGGCGCAAGCAGCTGCGGGAGCGCCTCACGGACTACGCCGCCGAGCGCGGGATGGGTCCCAAGGGCCGCGGGGTGGACACCGAGGCGACGAGCACGAAGGAGGCCACGCGATGACCCAGGACGACGGCGGCCGCGAGTGCCGCGAGGCGGTCGAGCGCCGCATGGAGCAGCTGTACCGCTACCTCGACGGCGCCCTGACGCCGGAGGACTTCGAGCAGGTGCGCGCCCACGTGGACGAGTGCCCCGACTGCCACCGTCAGCAGGAGCTGGAGCTGCTGATCCGCACGGCCGTGCGTCGGTCCTGCCAGGAGAAGGCGCCCGCGCAGCTGCGCGCCACCATCATGACTCGCATCACCCAGGTGACCACCACGCACCACCGGGGCTGACGGCGCAGCCCGCCCCCGATGCACGAGAAGGGCCGACCCCGTGGGGGTCGGCCCTTCTCCTGCGATGCGGCTGAGCGATGCTCAGGCGTTGGGGCGCTTGCCGTGGTTGGCGCCGCCCTTCTTGCGATCGCGACGCTTGCGTCCACGCTTGCTCATGGGGGTCTCCTCTCCGATGAAGCGGGCTTCGGTCAGTGGTCCATTCTGTCACACCGCGGGAGCGGTGCGCGTCAGGCGGTGGGCTCCGGGACGCCCAGCCACTGGTACCACCCGCGGTGCAGCACGAGCCACGCGATCAGCCCGTGCCCGGCCTGGCCCGGCAGGCCCTGGCCGGACGCCAGGTCCGAGCGCCACTGCTCGTGGCCCACGAGCGGCGTGAACGCGTCCACGTACACGTGGCGACGGCGGTCGGCCACGTCCAGGTACGCCGCGTTCAGCTCGGCGAGCCGCGCGTTGCGCTCCTCGTCGAGAGAGGGGGTGGGGCCGACCACGAGCACGGGGATGTCCCGCTGGGAGGCGGTGTCCAGCACGTTCGCGAGGTTGAGGCGCGAACGGGCCGAGGACGAGGCCTCGATGTCCAGGTCGGCGTCCGAGAGGGCCACCACGAGGCGGTTCTCCGTGGTGTCGGAGAACCGCCGCGAGGCCTCGCCCCACCAGCGCTCGTTGAGCTGCTCCGTGGTCTCATGCGGCACCGCGAGGACGTAGTTCTCGAGGGTCACGTCCTGGGCGGACGTGCGGGCAAGCACGCGACCCCACCACCCGATGGCGCGGGCATCCCCCGCGCCGGCGAGGATGTGGTCGCCGACGGCGGCGATCCGGATCTGGCGAGACTGCACGGGTGTGTCCTTTCGCGCCGGCTCAGCGGCCGAACGAGGTGTCCAGGAGGGTCTGCAGCTCGGTGTCGTGCCGGCCCTTCGTGCCCGCCGAGGTGGAGGCGGAGGCCGGGCGGGAGACGAGGCGCACCTCGCGGCCCAGCTGAGGCACCAGGTTGAGGGCCATGAAGGGCCACGGGCCCTGGTTGGCCGGCTCGTCCTGCACCCACATGACCTCGGCGTCGCCGTAGGCGGCGAGCTGCTCGCGGATCTCCTCGAGGGGCAGCGGGTAGAGCTGCTCCACGCGGACGATCGCGGTCGTCTCGTCGCCGGACTTCTCGCGGCGGGCCAGCAGGTCGTAGTACAGCCGGCCGGAGACCAGGAGCACGCGCGTGACCTTCTTCGCGTCCACCCCGGCGTCCGGGATGACCGGCTGGAAGCGGCCCTGCGTGAAGTCCTCCACCGAGTTGGCCGCCGCCTTGAGACGCAGCAGCTGCTTGGGCGTGAACACGATCAGCGGCTTGCGCGGGCGGGCGTAGGCCTGCTCGCGTAGCAGGTGGAAGTGGCTCGCGCCGTTCGAGGGGTTCACCACGCGCATGTTGTCCTCGGCGCACATCTGCAGGAAGCGCTCGATGCGGGCGGAGGAGTGGTCCGGCCCCTGGCCTTCGTAGCCGTGGGGGAGCAGGAGCACCACCGAGGAGCTCTGCGACCACTTCTGCTCGGCCGAGGAGATGAACTCGTCGATCACGGTCTGCGCGCCGTTGAGGAAGTCGCCGAACTGCGCTTCCCACAGCACCAGGGCGTCGGAGCGCTCCACCGAGTAGCCGTACTCGAAGCCGAGGGCGGCGTACTCGGAGAGCAGCGAGTTGTAGACCCAGAACTTCGCCTGGTCCGGCGAGAGGTTCTTCAGCGGCGTCCACTCCTCGTCCGTGACGCGGTCGTGGAACACCGAGTGGCGCTGCGTGAAGGTGCCGCGCTGCGAGTCCTGGCCCGCGAGGCGCACCGGCACGCCCTCCATCAGGAGGGAGCCGAACGCCGCGAGCTCTGCGAAGCCCCAGTCGATCCCGCCGTCCACGGCCATCTTGGCGCGGCGCTCCAGCAGGGTCGAGAGCTTCGGGTGGACGGTGAAGTCCTCCGGGGTCGCCAGGTGCGCCTCGCCGATGGCCCGCAGGGTCTCCGGGGAGATGGCCGTCTTGGCCGGGGCCTGGGGAGCGCGGTCGCGGTCGCTCGCGGGCTCGATGCCGCCGGTGCCCGAGGTGTCGGCGTTGGACTCGTGGGTCTCCGCGAACACGCGCTCGAGCTGCTGCTGGTAGTCCCGCAGCGCGGTGTCCGCCTCCTCCTGCGTGATGTCGCCGCGGCCCACGAGGGACTCGACGTACAGCTTGCGGGTGGAGCGCTTCTGCTCGATCAGGTTGTACATGCGCGGCTGCGTCATCGACGGGTCGTCGCCCTCGTTGTGGCCGCGGCGGCGGTAGCACACGAGGTCGATGACGACGTCCTTGTTGAAGCGCTGGCGGTACTCGAACGCCAGCTGGGCCACGCGCATCACGGACTCCGGCTCGTCGCCGTTCACGTGGAGGATCGGCGCCTGGATGCTCTTGGCCACGTCCGTGGCGTACACGGAGGAGCGGGCCTGGGAGGGCGGCGTCGTGAAGCCCACCTGGTTGTTGACGATGACGTGCACGGTGCCGCCGGTGCGGTAGCCGGGCAGCTGGGAGAGGTTGAGCACCTCGGTCACCACGCCCTGGCCGGCGAAGGCCGCGTCGCCGTGCACCAGGATCGGCAGCACGCTGAAGGAGTCCGGGTGCTCCGAGCCGAGGTCGAGGCGGTCCTGCTTCGCGCGGACGATGCCCTCCAGGACCGGGTCCACGGCCTCCAGGTGCGAGGGATTGGCGGCGAGGTACACGCGGGTGCTGTTGCCGGCGTCGGACATGAAGGTGCCCTCCGTGCCCATGTGGTACTTCACGTCGCCGGAGCCGGAGGCGCCGTTCGGCGTGGCGCCCTCGAACTCCCGGAACACCTGGCCGTACGTCTTGCCGGCGATGTTGGTGAGCACGTTCAGACGGCCGCGATGGGCCATGCCGATCGCCACCTCGTCTATGCCCGCGTCCGCGGCGTCGCCCAGGATGTGGTCCAGGAGGGGGATGAGGGACTCGCCGCCCTCGAGGGAGAAGCGCTTCTGGCCGATGTACTTGGTCTGCAGGAACGTCTCGAAGGCCTCGGCCGCGTTCAGGCGGCTGAGGATGCGCAGCTGCTCCTCGCGGGTCGGCTTGTTGTACGGGCGCTCGAGCTGGTCCTGGAACCAGGCGCGCTCGGCCGGGTTCTGGATGTGCATGTACTCGACGCCGATGGTGCGGCAGTACGCGTCCCGCAGCACGCCGAGGATGGCGCGGAGGGGCAGCGTGGACTGCCCTCCGAAGCCGCCCGTGGGCCACGGGCGGTCCAGGTCCCACAGGGTGAGGCCGTGCTCGCGGACGTCCAGGTCCGGGTGGGTGCGCATCGTGTACTCGAGCGGGTCCACGTTGGCCAGGAGGTGGCCGCGGTCCCGGTACGCGTGGATGAGCTGCTGCACGCGGGCGACCTTGCCGACCTGCTCGTCCGGGTTGACCTGGACGTCCTGGGCCCAGCGGACGGGCTCGTAGGGGATCCGCAGGGACTGGAAGACCTCGTCGTAGAAGCCGTCCTCGCCGAGCAGGTAGCCGTGGATGATCTTGAGGAACTCGCCCGAGCCGGCGCCCTGGATCACGCGGTGGTCGTACGTGGAGGTCAGCGTGATGGTGCGGGAGATCGCCAGGTCGTTGAGGGTGCTCTCCGCGGCGCCCTGGAAGGCGGCCGGGTAGGTGAGGGCACCGACGCCGATGATGGCGGCCTGGCCCTTGGAGAGGCGGGGCACGGAGTGCACCGTGCCGATGCCGCCGGGGTTGGTCAGCGAGACCGTGGTGCCGGCGTAGTCGTCCATGGTCAGCTTGTTCTTGCGGGCGCGCTGGACCAGGTCGTCGTAGGCCTGCCAGAAGCCGCGGAAGTCCAGGGTCTCGGCGGCCTTCACGTTGGGGACCACGAGCGCGCGCGTGCCGTCCGGCTTGGGCAGGTCGATGGCCAGGCCGAAGTTCACGTGGGCGGGCTCCACCATGGTGGGCTTGCCGTCGCGCTCCTCGTAGAGCACGTTCATGGCGGGCATCTCGTTCAGCGCGCGCACGATCGCGTAGCCGATGAGGTGCGTGAAGGAGACCTTGCCGCCGCGGGTGCGGGCCAGGTGGCTGTTGATCATGGCGCGGTTGTCCATGAGCAGCTTGGCGGGCACGTCGCGCACCGTGGTGGCGGTGGGCATGGAGAGGGAGGCGTCCATGTTGGAGGCCACGGCCTTGGCCATGCCCTTGAGCACGGTGGCCTTCTCCTCCTTCGTGGAGGCGCCCGCGGTGGGCTCGTCCTTGGCGGGCTCGGAGGGCACGGCCTGGGCGGCGGCCTTCTTGGCGCTGGTCTTGGCGGGCGCGGTCTTCGGCTGGGCGGTGGCGGGGGCGGCCGTCGCGGTTGCGGACGCGGCGCGGGTGTCCCCGCCGGTGCGGACCGGGGTGGCGTTCGCCGACGGCGCGGTGGCGGACTGCGGGCCGTCGCCCTCGGCCGAGGCGGCCTTCGCGGGGGACGTCTTCGCGGGGGCGGGCTTCGACGGCGTGGCGGAGGCCGCCTGCTGCGGGGCGCTCGCCTCGAGGCGAGCGAAGATCTGTGCCCACTGACGATCCACGGAGCCCTCGTCGGCGCGGTACTTCCGGTAGATCTCGGCCACGAGCTTCTCGTTCCCGGGGAACTCCTGCGCGAGCCGATCAGACGTGAGTTCTGGCACTGTGCAACGCCTCTTCCTGAGCCTTGTGATGCGATGGTCCGACGGGGACCGCCCAGGGGAGCGGTCCGGTCGCGAGCGGTGCGCCCGTGCTGCCGCTGGCGGACGCCTCCGAACATCATAGGTGCTCAGGCCCCGGCGAGGGCGAGGGCGGAGCGTCCGGCAGGGGCCGCGTCCCGGTCTGGAAGACTGGCCACATGCGCTTCCTCACCCCGCCGAGCGTCGACCTCACCTACAACGACGTGTTCCTCGTCCCCTCCCGCTCCGACGTCGCGAGCCGCATGGACGTGGACATCGCCCCGGACGACGCGACGGGCGGCTCCATCCCGCTCGTCTCGGCCAACATGACCGCCGTCACCGGCCGGCGCATGGTGGAGACGATGGCCCGCCGCGGCGGCCTCGGGATCCTGCCCCAGGACGTCCCCGCCGACGTGATCGCCGAGACGGTCGCCCGCGTGAAGTCCGCCCACCCCGTGGTGGACACCGCGCTGACGGTGCGCGCGCACGACACCGTCCTGGACCTGCTGCACCTCATGGACCGACGCAACCACGGCGTCGTCGCGGTGGTGGACGCCGACGGCGGCCTCCTCGGCCTGGTCCGTCCGCGGGACTGCGACGACGTGGACCGCTTCGCCTCGGCGTCCTCCGTGATGCACCCGGCCGCGCTCACGCTGACCGCGGACGAGCTGGGCGGGGACGCCGGCGCCCACCCCGGCGCGGACGTGCTGCGCGCGGCCTTCGAGCGCCTGCACGCCGCCCACCTCGACGTGGCGCCCGTCGTCGAGTCCGGGACCGGCGGCGGGGCCCCGCGCCTGCGCGGCGTGGTCACCCGCGCGGGCCTGCTGCGCTCCTCCCTCTTCATGCCCAGCCGCGACGCCGGCGGACGGCTGCGCGTGGGCGCGGCCCTCGGCATCAACGGCGCCGTGGGGGAGAAGGCCTCCGCCCTCCTCGAGGCCGGCGTGGACGTGCTCGTGGTGGACACCGCGCACGGCCACCAGGAGACGATGCTCGACGCCCTCGCCGCGGTGCGCTCGCTCGACCCCGGCGTGCCGGTGGTCGCCGGCAACGTGGTGACCGCCGAGGGCGTGCACGACCTCGTGGCCGCCGGCGCCGACATCGTGAAGGTGGGGGTGGGCCCGGGCGCCATGTGCACCACGCGCATGCAGACCGCCGTCGGCCGCCCGCAGCTGTCCGCCGTGCTGGAGTGCGCGGCCGCCGCCCGCGAGGCCGGTGCCCGCGTGTGGGCCGACGGCGGCGTGAAGCACCCGCGTGACGTGGCCCTTGCCCTCGCGGCCGGGGCGAGCTCGGTGATGATCGGCTCGTGGTTCGCGGGCACGCTCGAGTCCCCGGGGGACCTCGTGCACGACGCCGACGGCCGCCGCCACAAGGAGAGCTTCGGCATGGCCTCGGCCCGGGCCGTCGAGCACCGCACGCGCCACGAGGACCCCTTCACCAAGGCCCGCAAGGGCATGTTCGAGGAGGGCATCTCCTCCTCGCGCATGGACGTGGACCCCCGCCGCCCCTCCGTGGAGGACCTGCTGGACACCATCACCGCCGGCGTCCGCTCCGCCCTCACGTACGCGGGTGCGCGGGACCTGGCGGAGTTCCGCGAGCGGGCCGTCCTGGGGCTGCAGTCCGCCGCCGGCTACGACGAGGGCCGGCCCGTGGCCGCCTCGTGGTGAGGCGGCGCGGCACGCCCGAAGGGGTCTCTCCGCCCGCGGCCCCGCCCCTATACTGGTCGCACTATGGATCACCCTGACACTGCTGTGCCAGCCTGCCCGTCCGCGCTCGCGGACGGGGCCGGATCGGAGCCTTCCAGTCCCGGCGTCGCCCGTTCGACGCCCACCCCGACTCCTCGGGGAGGGGGTGAGGCCCCGTGGAGTGGATCCTGCTGATCGCCGGCATCCTGCTCGTCCTGGGCACCGGATTCTTCGTGGCCGTCGAGTTCTCGCTCATCGCGATCGACGTGCCCACCGTGCAGCGGATGGTGGACCAGGGCGACCGCGGCGCCGAGCCGCTCCTGCACTGCCTGAAGTCCCTGTCCACCCAGCTCTCCGCGTGCCAGCTGGGCATCACGCTCACCACGCTCCTGACGGGCTACGTCATGGACCCGGCGATCGGGCGCCTCGTGGACCCGCTCCTGATCGGGGCGGGCGTACCCGAGGCGATCGCGGGCACCGTCTCGCTCCTCGTCGCCATGGTGACGGCCACGCTGCTCTCCATGCTGATCGGCGAGCTGGTGCCCAAGAACATGGCAATCTCCCAGCCCCTCCCCATCGGGCGTCGGCTCGCGCGGCCCATGCTCGTGTTCACGGCCGTCTTCCGGCCCGCGATCGCGGTCCTCAACGGCTTCTCCAACCGCGTCCTCGGGCGCTTCGGGATCGAGGCGAAGGAGGAGATCTCCGGCGCCCGCAGCCCTGAGGAGCTCTCCTCGCTCGTGCGGCGCTCGGCCCAGCTCGGCACGCTCGACCAGCAGACGGCCACGTTCCTGGACCGCACCCTGCGCTTCGCGGACCGCACGGCGGCCGACGTGATGACCCCGCGCATCCGCGTGGAGACCGTGGGCGAGGACGAGGGGCTCTCCCACGTCGTGGAGCTCGCCCGGCAGAGCGGCTTCTCCCGCTTCCCCGTGATCGGCGAGTCCTCGGACGACATCCGCGGCGTCGTGCACGTGAAGAGGGTCGCGGCCGTCCCCCGGGAGCGCCGCGCCGACCTCACGGCCGGCTCCCTCATGTCGGACATCATCCGCGTCCCCGAGACCGTCCACCTGGACCAGCTGCTCGCGGAGCTGCGCGAGGCCAACCTGCAGATGGCCGTGGTGGTGGACGAGTACGGCGGCACCGCCGGCGTCGTCACCCTCGAGGACGTGGTGGAGGAGATCGTGGGCGAGGTCGCCGACGAGCACGACCGGATCACCCCCGGCGTCCTGCAGACCGCCTCCGGACGCTGGTACTTCCCGGCCGATCTGCGCCCGGACGAGGCGCAGGCCCAGATCACCGCGCTGTCCGTCCCCGAGGACGGCGCCTACGAGACCATCGGCGGCTTCGTGATGGCCCGCCTCGGCCGCATCGCCCGGGTGGGCGACGTCGTGGCCGTCGACGGCGGATCGCTCGCGGTGGAGCGCATGGACGGACGGCGGGTGGAGCGCGTGCGCTTCGACCCGGTGCCCGCGGACAGGACGGAGGCCCGCGCATGAGCGAGGACGTGATCGGACTGCTCTGGCTGGTGGTCCTGCTGGTCGCCAACGCCTTCTTCGTGGCGGGCGAGTTCGCCGTCATGGGTGCTCGCCGCTCCCAGATCGAGCCGCGCGCCGAGGCAGGCTCCCGGCCGGCCACGACCGCCCTGTACGCCATGGAGCACGTCTCGGCGATGCTGGCCGTGTGCCAGCTCGGCATCACCGTGTGCTCGCTCCTGATCCTCAACGTCTCGGAGCCGGCCCTGCACCACCTGCTCGTGGTGCCGATGGAGGCCGTCGGCGTGCCTGCGGGCGTCGCGGACATCGCCGCGTTCGTCGTCGCCCTCCTGGTGGTCACGTTCCTCCACGTGACGTTCGGCGAGATGATCCCCAAGAACGCGGCGGTGTCGTTCGCCGATCGCGCCGTCATGCTCCTGGCCCAGCCGCTCGTGTGGCTCAGCCGCCTGCTCCACCCCATCATCGTGTCCCTGAACTGGGCCGCGAACCTCGTGCTGCGGGCGTTCGGGATCGAGCCGAAGGACGAGGTGGCCTCCTCCTTCACGCTCGAGGAGGTCCAGTCGATCGTGGCCGAGTCCACGCGCTCGGGCACCCTCGAGGACGAGTCCGGCGTGCTGCACTCCGCCCTGGAGTTCTCCTCCTACACGGCCGGCGACGTCATGGTCCCGCTGGAGCGCGTGGTCACGGTGCCGGAGGACGTCACCCCGCAGGCCTTCGAGTGGGCCGTGGGACGGGTGGGCTTCTCCCGCTTCGTGGTGGAGGACCCCGACGGCGGGTACACCGGCTACCTGCACCTCAAGGACGTGCTCATGGTGGCCCCCGACGCCTACGAGCGTCCCGTGCCGCTCACGCGCATCCGCTCCCTGGCCAACGTGCGCGCCGACGACGAGGTGGAGGACGCGCTCGCGCTCATGCAGCGCACCGGCTCCCACCTGGCGCGCGTGATCACCACGGAGGGCACCACCGTGGGCGTGCTGTTCCTGGAGGACGTCCTCGAGGAGCTCGTGGGTGAGATCCACGACGTCACGCAGACCCCACGGCGGATGCGGCTGGCCTGAGCGGGGCCCCGGGCGGCGGGCGCCGGAACCTGCTAACATGAGAATCGTTAGCAACAAGACGCCTCGTCGGGCGCCGCCGCCCCCCCGGAAGGACCCCTCGCCCGTGACCGCTCCCCGCCGTGCCCGCACTCTCGCCGCACCCCTCCTCGTGCTCGCCCTCGGGCTGAGCGCGTGCGGCTCCGAGGCCGGCGAGGGGGCCGGCCGCCCGGCCGCCGACCCGGGGGAGGGGAAGCCCGTCGCCGTGGCCACCACCACCCAGCTCGGATCGGTCCTCGCGGACGTCACGGCGTGCCGCGACGCGGAGTCCGGGACGATCATGGGCCCGGGCGACGATCCGCACGACGTGTCCCCGTCCTCCGAGCAGGTGGCCCAGATGGTCCGCGCCGGACTCGTGTTCTCCAACGGCCTCGGCCTCGAGGGCGGCATGGGGTCCGCGCTCGAGAATGCGAAGCGGGACGGCGCCGACGTCGTGGAGGTGGCACCCCGGCTGGACCCCCTGCCCTTCGGCGCCGGTGAGGCCGAGCACGCGGGGGAGAGTGCCGAGGAGCACGCCGCCCACGCCCACGAGGGCCACGCCCACGGCTCGCAGGACCCGCATGTCTGGATGGACGTGGCGCGCATGGCCACGGCCGCGTCGGTGATGGGCGACGCCCTGGCCGAGCACACCGGCGACGACGGCTACGCCGAGTGCGGGCGCCGCGTGCAGGGGGAGCTCGAGGACACCGACCGGCAGGTTCGCGAGATCCTGGCGGCCGTCCCCGCGGAGCGGCGCACGCTCGTCACCGACCACGACGCCTACGGCTACTTCGGAGCGGCGTACGGGTTCGAGGTGGCCGGCGTCGTGATCCCGGGCGGATCGACGGACGCGGAGCCCTCCTCCCAGGAGCTCGCGGCCCTGGCCTCCCAGGTGCGCGAGTCCGGCGCGGATGCGATCCTCACCTCCGTGGCAGCGGGCACGGGCCTCGTGGACGCGGTCTCCCGGGAGGCGGGGGACCTGCCGGTCGTGGAGCTGTACGAGTCCGGCGTCGGGCCCGCGGACTCCGCCGAGTCCGATTATGCCGACGCCATGCTCCACAACGCGCGGACGCTCGCCGACGCCCTCGCCGGCTGACCCGTCCCCCGCCGCGGGCACCGCCCGTGGCCCCACCGACACCGACCCTGAGGACCGACACCCCCGTGGACTGGCTGACCGACCCCTTCCTGCTGGGATTCCAGCAACGCGCCCTGCTCGGCGGGCTCATCGCCGCACTCACGTGCTCCGTGGTGGGCACCTGGCTCGTGCTGCGCGGCATGAGCTTCTTCGGGGACGCGTTCGTGCACGGCGTCCTGCCGGGCATCGCGCTCGCCGTGGTGCTGGGCGGGAACCTGCACGTGGGCGCCGCCGTGGCCGCCGCCGTCATGATGGCCGGCATCTCGCTCGTCCACCGGGCCACCACCCTCAAGGAGGACACGGCCATCGGCCTGCTGTTCGTGGGGATGATGGCCCTCGGCGTCGTGATCATCTCGCTCTCGGACTCCTACACGGGCTCCCTCACCGCCATCCTCTTCGGCGACGCCCTCGGCGTCTCGCCGGAGGGGCTGCGGGTGCAGGGCGCGATCGCGGCCGCCGTCGTGGTGCTGGGCCTGGTGCTGTACCGTCCGCTGCTGGCCCTGAGCTTCTCGGAGGCCAAGGCGCGCGCCCTCGGCATG
This sequence comes from Micrococcus sp. 2A, assembly GCF_039519235.1. Classification (NCBI taxonomy): domain Bacteria; kingdom Bacillati; phylum Actinomycetota; class Actinomycetes; order Micrococcales; family Micrococcaceae; genus Micrococcus; species Micrococcus sp. 2A. The sequence goes on from NZ_CP154351.1 coordinate 900,414, forward strand.
CGCCCCCGGCTCACGCACGCGCTCCTGCTCGTGATGATCGGGGCCGCCGTGATCGGCTCGTTCCAGGCCGTGGGCACCGTGCTCGTGTTCGGCCTGCTCGTGGGCCCGCCCGCCACCGCCGCGCTGATCACACGCACCGTGCCGTGGATGATGGCCGCCTCCATGCTGATCGGCGCCCTCTCCGTCACCCTCGGCCTGATCCTGAGCTTCCACTGGGGCACGGCAGGATCCGCCACCATGGCGCTCGTGCCGATCGTCCTGTTCTTCCTCGTCCTGGCCGTGCGCGCCGCGGTGCAGGCCGCCCGGGGGCGCCGCCTCCGCGCCGCGGCCCGCCGCACGCGTGACGGCCTCCCGACCCGCCGGAGCGTGACCTCGTGAACGACCCCCGGATCCTCGCCGAGGCCGCAGGCCTCGAGCTGCGCCACGGCGAGCACCAGGCCGTGGAGGCCTCCTCCTTCACGGTTCCCGCCGGGTGCGTGGTGGCTGTGATCGGGCCCAACGGCTCCGGCAAGTCCACCCTCCTGGCGGCGCTCGCGGGAGTGCTCGAGCCCGCGGCGGGCACCGTGCACGTGCTCGGCGAGCCCGCCGCCGAGCGGGCCCGCCGCACCGCCTTCGTGATGCAGTCCCTCCAGTTCCCGCAGGGCGTCCCGCTCACGGTGCGGGACGTGGTCACCATGGGCCGGTACCCGTCCCTCGGCTGGTTCGGACGCCTGAGGGCCGCCGACCGGGCCGCGGTGGACGCGGCGATGGAGCGCATGCGGGTCACGGACCTGGCGGCGCGGCACCTCGACCAGCTCTCCGGCGGCCAGCGGCAGCGCGTGTACGTCGCACAGGGTCTGGCCCAGGAGCATGACGTGCTCATGCTGGACGAGCCGGTCACCGGCCTCGACCTGGTCTCGGCCCGCACGATCGACGACCTGATCCACGAGCAGCCGCACGAGGGGGTCTCCGTGGTGTTCACGACCCACGACCTCGACGAGGCGGCCGCGGCGGACCATGTGGTCCTCATGGGCGGACGCGTGGTCGCCTCGGGCGTGCCCGCCCACGTGCTCACGGAGGAGAACCTCGAGCGGGTCTACGGGCGCGGCGCGCTCCACCGGCCCGTATTCGGGCATCTGGACGACCCCGCCGGGGGGCCTGAGCACCGCTAGGCGCCCAGGGGCTCAGCCCGCCGCGGCCGCCGTGCACGCGGCGCAGAGGCCGGTGATCTCCACGGTGTGGTCCGTGGCCGTGAACCCGTGCACGGCGGCGACGGCGGCCGCCCACCGCTCGACGGGCGGGGCCGTGAGCTCCACGGTGGCCCCGCACGAGCGGCACACGAGGTGGTGGTGATGGCCCTGCGCGGCGCACCGGCGGTACACGGACTCGCCGTCCTCGCGCCGGAGGACGTCCACGGTGCCGTCCTCGAGCTGCTGCTGCAGCGTGCGGTACACGGTGGCGAGGGAGACGCGCTCGCCGGCGTCCTTGAGGTGGGCGTGGAGCTCCTGGGCACTGACGAAGTCCTCGAGCTCGTCCAGGGCACGGTCCACAGCCGCCTTCTGGCGGGTGGCGCGCACGCGTCCGGCGCGGGGGTCGGGAGCGGTGCTGGTCACGCTGACGGTCCTCCTTCCGCGGCCGGATCCGAACGGTCCCGGGGGGCTTCGCGGAGCCGATGACCGGCTCCTGGGCACTCGTCCCAGGCTATCAGCGGGGCCGGATCCGGCGTGGTGCCCCGGGCACACGGGGCGCGTCGCGGGGCGTCCGCCGCGCGGTGAGCGTTACGGACCGTCACGTATGGTGTGCGGGTGCACACCCTTCCCTCCGACGCCCCGGCCCCGATCCGCCCCGCCTCCGCGGCGTCCGTCGTCACGGTGGACGTGCTGGCCGGCTGGCTCCGACTGGCGCCCGCGATGGAGGCGGAGCCCGTCCCGGCCGTCCCCGCCTACGTGCAGGCCGACGCCCCCGCACCGCGGCGCCTCGTGCTCCTCGACATCCGCTACGAGCTCGGCAGCGGTGCGACCGACCATGAGGGCTATCTCCACGGCCACCTGCCCGGCGCCGTCTACGTGGCCCTGCCGAGCCGGCTCGCCGGCCCGCCCGGGACCCTGGAGGGCCGTCACCCGCTGCCGGATCCGGCGGACTTCGCGGAGACGGTGCGCATGTGGGGGATCGACGACGGCGACACCGTGGTCGTGTACGACGACATCGGCGGCCTCGCCGCCGCGCGCGCCTGGTGGCTGCTGCGCCACGGGGGGCTGCCCGACGTGCTGCTGCTCGACGGCGGGCTGGATGCGTGGCGAGAGGCCGGACTGCCGCTGCAGTCGGGCGAGGTGATCCCCACGCCGGGCTCGGCGACCATCCAGTGGGGCCGCATGCCCGTGGTGGACGCCGCCGGCGCCGAGGAGATCGCCGAGCACGGCCTGCTCCTCGACGCCCGCGCCGCCGAACGGTATCGCGGAGAGGTCGAGCCCCTCGATCCGATGGCCGGCCACATCCCCGGCGCCCGCAGTCTGCCGACCGCGCAGAACCTCCGCCCCGACGGTCGCCTCCTGCCGCCCGAGCAGCTCGCGGCGCGCTTCGCGGCGGCCGGGGTGCGGGACGACGTCCGGGTGGCCGTCTACTGCGGATCCGGCGTCACGGCCGCCCATCAGGTCCTCGCGATGACCGTGGCGGGCCATCCCGGGGCGGCGCTCTTCCCCGGCTCCTGGTCCTCATGGGTCCACGATCCGGCCCGGCCGGTGGCCGTGGGGGCCTCTCCTGACGGACACTGAGGGCGGACCCTCGGCGGGCCGTGCGCCCGCCCACCCCGCAGATCGGAAGGACACCCCATGACCAGCGTCTTCACCCGCATCATCGCCGGAGAGCTCCCCGCCCGCTTCGTTTGGCAGGACGAGCAGTGCGTCGCCTTCCTCTCGGCGGGCCCCCTGGCCCAGGGGCACACACTCGTGGTGCCCCGCGAGGAGGTGGACCAGTGGGTCGACGCCGACCCCGGGCTCCTCGCCCACCTCATGCAGGTCGCACAGCGGATCGGCCGCGCGCAGGTGGATGCGTTCGGTGCGCAGCGCGCCGGCCTGATGGTGGCCGGCTACGAGATCCCGCACCTGCACGTGCACGTGTGGCCGTCCAACTCCATGGACGACTACGACATGGCCCGCGTGGACAACTCGCCCGAGCCGAAGGACCTCGAGGAGGCCGCGCGGCGCATCCGCGACGGACTGCGCTCAGCCGGCCACACCGCCGCCGTCCCGCAGGACTGACGCCGCCGGTGCCGCCCCGGCCTCAGGCCCGGGCGGCGGCGGCCAGTGCCTGGCGCACCCGCTTCTCCGAGACGGACACGGCCGTGCCCAGCTCCTGGGCGAAGAAGGAGACGCGCAGCTCCTCGATGAGCCAGCGCACGCGCTCGAGCTCCGCCGGCACGGGAGTGCCGGCGAAGCGGGCGCGGTGCGCGGCCACGGCGGCGTCGAAGTCGTCCTCGAGGCGCTGGACCACCGCCATGGCCTGGCCGTCGCGCTGCAGGTGCCCGCCGGCGTCGAGGCGGTCCAGGCGCGTCAGCATGCCCTGCACGTAGCGGGGCAGGTGCTGCAGCTGCTCCCACCCCGTGGTGGCCGCGAAGCCGGGGAACACGAGCTGCTCGAGGTGGGCCTTGACGTCCGACTTCGCCGGCGCCGTCGCGAGGGAGACGGAGCCCTTGAGCCGGCGGCGCACCTCCGCGGCGCGGGAGAGCACCTGCTCCACGAGCTTCGTGACCGCGAACACGGTGTCGATGAGGTCGGCGCGGACCCGGTCGAACAGCGCCCGGAACTCGGCCTCGCCGAACGGGAGCTCCGGGCCGACGAGCCGGTCCACAGCGGCCTGCGTGCAGTCCGCCACGAGCGAGTCCACCGAGCCGTGCGGGTTCTGCGTGAACGCGAGCTTCTCCCGGTTGTCGAGGTGGTCCAGCACGTAGCGCTGCGGGCTGGGAAGGGCGGCCAGCAGGAGCCGGATCACGCCGGCGCGGTGCCACGCGGCCTGGTCCTCGGCCGAGCGGGCCACGGTGAGCCCCGCCGCGGGGCGGCCCTCCGGCGTCGTCTCGGGGACGAGTGCGGGGTAGCCCGTGATCGCGGGGCCGCGGCCGCCCGCCTCCGTGGTGATCTTGCGGGGCACGGTGCCCACGCTCCACGTGGTCAGTCCATGCCGCTCCGCGAACGCGGGGGCGGCACGGCCGGCGTCGGGCGCGGTCGACGACGGCCCACCGTCCCCGTGACCCGCCGCCTGGGCGGAGGACTCGGCACCCTGACGGTCCTTCCCCGGCCCGCGGCGTCCCCGGCCGCCGTCGCGAGCGCCGGTGCCCCCACGATCCGAGCCCCGGCCGTCCTGGCGGGGTCCCGGGCGCGCGTTCGCGGGGTCGTCCGTGCCGGCCAGGCGGGCCGCGATGGCCGAGCGGTTCGCCTGGGCGAGGCGAGACTGGAGGGCGGGGAGGTCCTGGCCGGCGCCCATGACGGCGCCGCGGGCGTCCACCACGCGGTAGTCCATCCGCAGGTGCGGGGGCACCGCGTCGGGCGCCCAGAGCTCCGGCTCCACCACGATCCCGCGGACCCGGCGCACGGCGGCCGAGAGCGCCGCGGGCAGGTCGTCCGTGAGCGGGTCCGCGTGCTCTGCGAGGTCGGCCACGAGCTGCCGGGCCACGTCCGGGGCGGGCACGAGGTTCCTGCGCACGGCCTTGGGGAGGGCCTTGATGAGCGCCGTGACGAGCTCCACGCGCAGACCGGGCACGAGCCACGCGAACGGGCTCGGGGCCACCTGGTTCAGGAGGAGGACCGGAACGGCCACCGTGACGCCGTCCGTGCCGGAGGCGCCCGTGGGGTCGAACGTGTACTCGAGGTCGAGGTCCACGTCGCCGCCGGGCAGCGGATAGCGGAAGGTCGTGGGGAACGCGTCCGTGTCGAGGTCCGCAGCGTCCTGCGTGAGGAGGGCGTCCACGTCGAGGTCGAGCAGGTCCGGCTGCTCCTGGCGCGCCTTCTTCCACCATGCGTCGAAGTGCCTTTCGGAGACGACGTCTCCCGGGATCCGCGCGTCGTAGAAGGCGAAGAGGTCCTCGTCGCCCACGCGCAGGTCGCGGCGGCGCAGGCGCGTCTCGAGGGCCTCGACCTCCTCGAGGGCGCGGCGGTTGCGGGCGAAGAAGTGGTGGCGTGTGCGCCAGTCGCCCTCCACGAGGGCGTGCCGGATGAACAGCTCGCGGGAGAGCTCCGGGTCGATGCGACCGAAGCGCACGGAGCGGTCCGGCACGAGGGTGACGCCGAACAGCGTCACCTTCTCACGCGCGACGACGGAGCCCGCCCGCCGCGACCAGTGCGGCTCGTTGTACGTGCGCTTCACCAGGTCGCCCGCCACCTCCTCGGCCCACTCCGGCTCGATCCGGGCGACGGAGCGGGCCCACAGGCGGGAGGTCTCCACGAGCTCGGCCGCCATGACGAACGGGTGGCGCTTCTTGAACAGCGCGGAGCCGGGGAACACGGCGAACCGGGTGCCGCGCGCGCCCGCGTACTCGCGGCGGCGCTCGTCGTAGGAGCCGATCTGCGAGAGCAGGCCCGTCAGCAGCGACTTGTGCACGGCCTCGTGCTGGCCCACCGGGTCCACGGGACCGGCCTGGACCGTGACGCCCACGTCCTTGGCGATCTGGCGCAGCTGCTGGACGAGGTCCTGCCACTCGTGCACGCGCAGCCAGTTCAGGTGCTCGCGGCGGCACATCTTGCGGAACTGCGAGCCGGAGAGCTCCTTCTGCTGCTCTCGCAGGTAGGCCCACAGACGGAGGATCGCGGAGAAGTCCGAGTTCTCGTCCGCGAACCGGCGGTGCATCTCGTCCGCCGCCTCGCGCTGCTCGGTGGGGCGCTCCCGGGGGTCCTGGATGGTGAGCGCGGCGGCAATCACCATGACCTCCCGCACGCAGCCGCGCTCGCCCGACTCCAGGATCATGCGGCCCAGGCGCGGGTCCACGGGCAGGCGGGCCAGCCGGCGCCCGATCGGCGTGATGGTCCCCGCCTTGGCGGCGAGCGCGCCGAGTTCGGTGAGTGCGGTGGCGCCGTCGGTGACCTGGCGGCCGTCCGGGGGCTGGAGGAAGGGGAAGTCCTTCACGTCCGCGGGCGTCCGCGCGACGCCGAGGGACATCATCTGGAGGATGACGGAGGCCAGCGAGGTGCGCAGGATCTCCGGGTCGGTGAACTCGGGGCGGGAGAGGAAGTCCTCCTGCGAGTACAGGCGGATCGCGATGCCGTCGCTCGTGCGGCCCGAGCGCCCCGAGCGCTGGTTGGCGCTCGCCTGGGACACGCGCTCGATCGGCAGACGCTGCACCTTCGTGCGGTTCGAGTAGCGGGAGATGCGGGCCGTGCCCGTGTCGATCACGTACTTGATGCCCGGCACCGTCAGCGAGGTCTCCGCGACGTTGGTGGCCAGCACGATCCGCCGGCGCACCCCGGACGCCGCGCGGCCGAACACGCGGTGCTGCTCGGCCATCGAGAGGCGGCCGAACAGGGGCAGGATCTCTGTCCCGGCGAGGCGCTTCGAGCCCGCGACGACGCCGGCCAGGTGGTCCGCGGCGTCGCGGATCTCCCGCTCGCCGGGCAGGAACACGAGGATGTCCCCGGCCGGCTCCGCGGCCAGCTCGAGGACGGCATCGCCGATCGCGTCGAGGGGGTCACGCGTCTCCGCGGCGTCGTCGGCGTCGTCGTCGGGATCGTCGGGGGAGGGCTCGTCGGTGAGCGGCCGGTAGCGGATCTCGACCGGGAACGTGCGGCCCGAGACCTCGATGACCGGGGCGGGGACGACGTCGGCCTGCTCCTCCGGCACCCCGTCCGCCACGCGCTCGGCGCGCTCGGCGTCCGTGGCGGGTCGGCCGAAGTGACGCGCGAACGACTCGGGGTCGATCGTGGCCGAGGTGATGATCACCTTCAGGTCCGGGCGCTGCGGCAGCAGCTGCCGGAGGTAGCCCAGGAGGAAGTCGATGTTGAGGCTGCGCTCGTGCGCCTCGTCGATGATGATCACCGAGTAGCGCTTCAGGAGCGGGTCGTGGGGGATCTCGGCCAGCAGGATGCCGTCCGTCATGACCTTGACCCGGGTCTGCTTGGAGGTCTGCGCCGTGAAGCGCACCTGGTAGCCGACGGTCTGGCCGATCGGCTCGCCGATCTCCTCGGCGATGCGCTCGGCCACCGAGCGGGCGGCGAGGCGGCGGGGCTGGGTGTGGCCGATCGTCCCGGCGTCCCCGAGGCCCAGGGCCAGGCACATCTTGGGCAGCTGGGTCGTCTTGCCGGAGCCGGTCTCGCCCGCGACGATCACCACCTGGTGGTCGCGGATGGCCGCCATGATCTCCTCGCGGCGCTCCGCCACCGGCAGGTGCTCGGGGAAGGAGGGCTGGCGCGGGGCGGGGGAGGTGGGGGTGCTGCCGGGGGCGTCGACGGGCGCGGTGGGGGCGGCGTCGGGGGTCCCGGGGCGTGAGGAGTCGGTCATGGCCGGACCAGTCTACGGAGGCCGGTCGGCGCTGCGCGGGGTGTTCGCCGCGGAGGGATGACGTCCCGGCGGGTGTGGGCCTCGTCATCGCCGTGAGCCGGGCATTCTGTCACACGAACTTTCGGCTGGGGTTCAGAGACGATCTGTGGAACTCTGGAATAATGGACATGAACACGATCTATTTGTTATTGGCAATCGGCTTGTACTTCGCCGCCATGGTGGCGATCGGCCTGTACGCCTCGAAACAGAACTCCGACCTGGACGATTACCTCCTGGCCGGGCGAAACATGAAGCCCTCGGTGGCCGCTCTCTCCGCCGGCGCCTCGGACATGTCCGGCTGGCTGCTCATGGGCCTGCCCGGCGCCATCTATGCCGCCGGCCTCGTCGAGGGCTGGATGGCCGTCGGCCTCGTCGTCGGCGCCTGGGTGAACTGGAAGATCGTGGCCCCGCGCCTGCGCTCCTACACCGAGGTCTCCGGAAACTCCGTGACGATCCCCTCCTTCCTGGAGAACCGCTTCAAGGACCGCACGCACATCCTGCGCATCGTGGCCGGCCTCATCATCCTCGTCTTCTTCACGTTCTACGTGTCCTCCGGCATGGTGGCCGGCGGCAAGTTCATCGAGTCGACCTTCGGGCCGGACTCGCTCTACGCCGAGGGCATCAGCATCAACTACCTCACCGGCATGATCGTGGTGGCCGGCATCACCGTGCTGTATACCCTCTTCGGCGGCTTCCTGGGCGCATCCCTGACTGACGTGGCCCAGGGCATCCTCATGTTCCTCGCGCTGGTGATCGTGCCGATCGTCGTGATCATCTCCATGGGCGGCTGGGACGCCGTCGTGGAGGGCCTGCGTGCCGCCGATGCCGCCTCGGCGGGGGCCGGTGACCCCGTGGACCACTTCTCGCTGTTCGCCAACGCGACACTGATCGGCGTCCTCTCCTCGCTCGCGTGGGGCCTCGGCTACTTCGGCCAGCCGCACATCATCGTGCGCTTCATGGCGCTGCGCACCGCCCAGGATGCGACCGTCGCCCGGCGCGTGGGCATCACGTGGATGACGCTCTCCGTGTTCGGCGCCGTCCTCACCGCGCTCGTGGGCATCGCGTACTTCCAGGCCAACCCGGGCACCACGCTCGCCGACCCGGAGACCGTGTTCCTCGTGCTCTCCTCCATCATGTTCCACCCGTTCATCGCGGGCCTCGTGCTGGCGGCCGTGCTCGCCGCCGTCATGTCCACCCTGTCCTCGCAGCTCGTGGTGTGCTCCTCCGCTCTCGTGGAGGACCTGTTCAAGGTGGGCGGGCGCACCGCCTCCCCGAAGACGCTGCTGTGGATGGGCCGCCTCGGTGTGCTCGTGATCGCCCTGATCGCCGGCCTGCTCGCGCTGAACCCGGACTCCTCCGTGCTCGAGCTCGTCTCCTTCGCGTGGGCCGGCTTCGGCGCCGCCTTCGGCCCCGTGATCCTGCTCGCCCTGTACTGGCCGCGGTTCACCTCGTGGGGCGCGATGGCCGCCATGGTCACCGGCGCCGCCGTCGCCTGGTTCTGGTCCGAGGCCAGTGCCGAGACGTGGGAGTGGTTCGGCCTGTACGAGCTGTTGCCGGGCTTCGTCGCCGCCCTCGTGGTGGGTGTGGTGGTGTCCCTCGTGACACAGCGCTCGCGCCGGGTGCAGCGGCGGATCGACGCCGAGTTCACCGGCGCGATCGACATCGTGGCCGGCCGCGATCCGCACCCGGACGTGGCCCCGGCCGCCATGACGCGGGACGCCGCCGGGGGCTCGACCGCAGCCGCCGCGGATCCGCACGCGCAGGCGTGAGGCTCTTCCTCGCGATCCGTCCGCCGAGGGCCGTGCTCGACCACCTCGAGCCGGCCCTCGACGGCGTCCGGGACCGGGCCGGACGCGCGCTGCGCTGGACCGATCCGGAGCAGCGGCACCTGACGCTGGCGTTCCACCCGGAGGTGCCCGCCGGCGCCGTGGACGACGTCGTCGCCGACGCCGGCTGCATCGCGGCGGGACATGCGCCGCTGGACCTGCACCTGGCCGGGGCGGGGGAGTTCTCCCACCGCACGCTCTGGGTGGGGGTGGGCGGGCAGGTCCGGGAGCTCGGCGCGCTCCTGGCGGAGCCCTGGCTCGCCGACGACGACGGCCGGGACCGCCGGCGCGCCCACCTCACCGTGGCGCGGGTCTCGGGGGTCGCGCCCCGACCTCGGGGTCGGAGGCGGGGCGAGTCCCGTCCGCCGGCGCCGGCCACCGTCCTGCTGGCCGAGGCCGTGCGCGCGCTCGCGGTGTACCGCGGGCCGGAGTGGACCGCGGACGAGCTCGAGGTCGTGGCGTCCCGGCTCGGCGAGGGCCGGTCCGGCGGGCCGCTGCACGAGGTGCTGGCGACCGTCCCGCTGCGCGGCTGAGGGGCCGACGAGCAGGCCCGAACCAACAGAGTGGTCACGACATGCCGCCACCGGCGTCCGGTGACGGCGTGTCGTGACCACTCTGTGTGCGTCAGGCGGCCGACGGGCCGGCCGGAGCGGGGGACCCGTCCGGCCGACCCGGCCCCGGGTCAGCCCTCCAGGGGGCCCTGCACCGCGTACAGGCGCTTGTTGGCGAACTCGTCCACGGCCATGGGGCCGAGCTCGCGGCCGAAGCCCGAGCGCTTCACGCCGCCGAAGGGCAGGTTCGCGCCGGCGGCGGAGGCGAGGTTCACGTTCGCCATGCCCACCTCGAGCTGGTTGGCCACGCGCTTGGCCTCGTCCAGGTCCGTGGAGAACACGGCGCCGCCGAGACCGTACTGGGAGTCGTTGGCCAGGGCCACGGCCTCCTCGGCCGAGGACACCTTGTAGACCACGGAGGCCATGCCGAACAGCTCCTGCGTGTAGGCGGGGTTCTCCTGGTCCACGTCCGTGATCACGGCCGGGGAGACGTAGAATCCCTCGCCCTCGGGGCCGGAGACGCGCTCGCCGCCCACGTGGACGGTGGCGCCGGCCTCCTTGGCCGCGGCGATCTGCTCGGCGAGCCCGTCGGCCGCAGACTCGGAGGACAGCGGGCCGTAGACGTCGGCGTCGCGCGAGGTTGGGTCGCCGGGCTTCATCGCCGAGGAGCGCTGGACCAGCTCGTCCACGAAGTCGTCGTAGAGGTCCTCCATGACGATCATGCGCTTGTTCGAGTTGCAGGCCTGGCCCCAGTTGCCCATCCGGGTGGCCAGTGCGTCGCGGGCGGCGGCGCGGGCGTCCGGCGCGGAGAGCACGATGTACGGATCGGAGCCGCCGAGCTCGAGGACGACCTTCTTGAGGTTCCGGCCGGCCTGCTCGGCGACGGCGGCGCCGGCCCGCTCCGAACCGGTGAGGGATACGCCCTGCACGCGCGGATCGGCGATGATCGTGGAGATCTGGTCGTGGGTGGCGAACACGTTCTGGTACACGCCCTCTGGGAGCCCGGCCTCGGTGAAGAGCTCTTCCAGCAGCTGCGCCACCTGCGGGTTGATCTCGGCGTGCTTGAGCAGGATGGTGTTGCCGAGCACGAGGTTCGGCGCCACGAAACGGGCCACCTGGTACACCGGGAAGTTCCACGGCATGATCCCCAGCAGCGGGCCGATCGGCAGCCGCTGGACGAACGCCTCCTGCCCGGAGAACTGCTTGATCGGCTGGTCCGCGAGCAGCTCCTCGGCCTCGTCCGCGTAGTACCCGAAGATCTGGGCGCCGTAGCGCACCTCGCCGACCGCCGCGCCGAGGGACTTGCCCATCTCCGTGGTGATCACCGCGGCGATGTCCTTGGACCGCTCGGCCAGCAGCTCGGAGATCCGCTTCACGACGGCGGCGCGCTCGGCCACCGACTTCTGGGACCACTGCTCGTAGGCGGCCTGCGAGGCGTCGAGGGCGTCGGCGATCTGCTGATCCGTGGCGTTGTCGAAGGACTTCAGCAACTCCCCGGTGGCCGGGTTGATCGTGCGGTAGCCCTGAGAGGCGGAGGTGGTGGTCATCAGTCGTCACCCTTTCGTGTGGACGTCCTGCGTTGAGCTCCCCATCCTGCCGGAGGCCCCCGCTCACTCCCAGATCCCGGACGCCCCTCTTCGCCACGAGCCGAGAAGGTGGGTGTCCACGACCCCGGCGGCCTCCATCAGGGCGAAGCACGTGGTCGGCCCCACGAATCGGCAGCCGTGCGCCTTCAGCGCCCTCGCGAGCGCGCGCGACTCGTCGGAGGTCGAGGGGACCTGCGCCACCGTCTCCGGCCGTGGGGTCGCGGCAGGCTGGTGAGCCCAGACCAGCCCCGGCAGGCCGGTGGCGGGACGGTCGCCGTCGCCGTGCCAGGCCGGGCCCGCGCCGGGGGAGCCCGGGTGCAGCGGGGTGAACCGCTCGCCGCGCATCCCGACGACGGCTCGTGCGTTCGCGATCGCGGCCTCGATCTTGCGCCGGTTCCGGATGATGCCGGAGTCCGCCAGCAACGCCTCGACCTCCGCGTCCCCGAACGCCGCGACGGCGTCCGCGTCGAAGCCCGCGAACACCTCCCGGAACCGGGGCCGCTTGGCCAGGACGGTCCGCCAGCTCAGGCCCGACTGGAACGCCTCGAGCACGAGGCGCTCGAACAGGCCCCGCTCGTCCGTGACGGGCAGGCCCCACTCCGTGTCGTAGTACTCCCGCAGCAGCGGATCCCGTGCCGCCCACGGCGGGCGGGCCCGCCCGTCCTCACCCACGACGACGCCACTCGGCAGCGCCTGTCGCCCGTCGGCCGGTGGATCCTCGGCGAGGGTGGAGACGGGGGCGGGGAGGCCGTCGTCGGCGTGGTGCGCGCTCATGCACCCGAGCCTAGGAGTGGTCCCGGACATCCGGAGCCGGAACGCGACGCCCGGGGACGCCACGCCGTCTGCGGACACCTGTGCAGGAGGCACGGCCAGACGTCGTCACTCGAGCCGCCCGGCCCGCAGCCGCCACGTGTGGTCGCACCGGGCCGCCACGGCGGGGTCGTGCGTGACGATCACGATCGCCCGCCCCGGCTGGGACATGGAGCGGAAGAGCCCCATCACCTCGTCGGTGCGCTCCTCGTCCAGGGCGCCCGTCGGCTCGTCGGCGAGCAGCAGGGAGGGCCCCATGATCACGGCCCGGGCGATGGCCACGCGCTGGCGCTCGCCGCCGGAGAGTCGGCCGACGGGGTGGCGGAGACGGTCTCCGAGTCCGAGCCGCGTCAGAAGCTCCGCGGCCATGTCGCGGCGCTCCCGCTTCGAGGTGCGCGGCCGCGCGTAGAGCAGCGGCAGGGCCGCGTTGTCCACGGCGGTCGCCCGATCGATGAGCAGATGGTCCTGGAGCACGATGCCGCAAGTCCGGTTCCGGTAGGCGTCGCCGTCGGACGACCACGGTGCCGGCAGGCTCCGCCCGGCCACACGGATGCTCCCGGCGTCCGGTGTGTCGAGGCAGGCGAGGAGCCGCAGCAGGGTCGACTTGCCAGACCCGGAGGGTCCCATGATCGCGTGGACGCCGCCCTCGGGGACCTGGAGTGAGACGCCGCGGAGCACGGGGACATCCCCGGCGGGGCCGCGGTAGGAGCGGTGCACGTCGTGCACGGTGAGCAGGGACATCACACGGTCCTTTCGACGAGTGCCGCCGTGCGGACGGCCCGGTGCAGCCGGCGGAGGGGATGGCGGGTGCATGCGGCGGCGATCGCCAGGACGACCGCCAGTCCGACCACGACGACGACAGGCGCCGGACGCAGTCCGCCCGCTTCCGAGGCGATGCCGAGGCCGAGCAACGATCCGAGCACGGCCGGAATGCCCCATACCGCGGCCACGGATGTGGCGATCCGGAGCCGGATCAGTCGTCTGGGCGCCCCGACCGTCAGGTGCGCCAGCCACGTGGGCGTGAGTCGACGGGTCATGGTCGTCAGGAGGCTCACCACTGTCACGACGGCGCTGGCAAGCCCGGCGGTGTAGGCGGTGATCATGAGAGCGGCACCGCGGGCTTCTCGGGCGATCGGGGACCTGGCCGAGGCGATCGGGGCCAACTCGGCGACCACGCCCGTCTCGTCCTCGAGGACGTCGAGTGCCGCTCTCACCTCGGAGGCCGCGTCCTGACGTGCCACGACGGAACCGTAGACCGCCGCGAGCTGGGCCGGTTCGATCAGGCCGGCCATGGTCGTGGTGCTGGTGACGATGACGGGCGACTCACCCAGGGGCCAGAGGGATCCGTCGGCCCGCGGCGCGGCCGCGTCCCCGGGGAGTGGGCCGGCATAGCTGTGGGGTGTGGACCCCACATACACGGTGCCGCCCGGCCCCCCGGAGGTGATCGCGGCGGGAGCGAAGTACACACCCTCGGCGGGACTGACGGCAGCGGCAGCGCCGAACTCCCGGGCCAGACCAGGCGTGGCGATGACCGCCCCCTGCAGCCGGGGGTCCTCGATTCCGATGGCGTCCGTCACGAGGAAGGCACGGGGGTCGACTCCGTCGACATGGGCGGCGAACGCCCGGGAGACGGTGTCGACGGCGCGGGGGCGGAGGTCGGTCGTGACGGCGGGGTCCAGAATCCTGGCTGTCACCAGGCCCGACGACTCGGCGTCCTCGAGCACCTCGAGCGCCGTGGTCACCCCGCCGGCGACGCCCAGGGCCAGTCCGAACACGACCGACGCCATGGTCGTGTGCAGCAGGGACAGGAACAGCAGTCCGGGCGTGTTGAACAGGTCGCGGAGACCGTCCGCAATGGCCCGCATGGCTGCCATCATGCGTGTGCCCTTCGGACCCAGAGGGTGGACAGGGTCGTGCCGAGGATGAGGATGGCGTCCACGACGAGCACGGCGGACCAGAGGAGAGCGGTGTCCCCCGTGAGCCCGATCTCCGCGTCCCACCGGGGCCATGCCACGAGCCAGACTCCGCCGGCACTCGCGGCGGCGGTCGCCCAGGCGAGTATGGCGGGCCAGACACCGAGCCGGGCCGCTCGCAGCGGGGAGGCACCGACGAGGCGGTGTGAGGTGACGGCAGGGAGCAGTCGACTGCGCAGGGTCGTGCGCCAGACGACCTGTGCGCCCAGCAGGGCGAAGCCGGCGATCACGGCGAGCAGGGGCACATGGACACTGCGTCGCATCGCTGCCTCCCACGGCGGCGGGAGCGGGACGACGTCGACGACGACACCGGCCCGCCGCAGCGATTGGACGAGCTCGTCGACCTGGGCCGGTGATCCGCCGATCACGCCGGCAAGGGACGAACTGTCGGTGGAGAGGAACGGGACCAGGAGGTCCGCTTCGGTGGCGCGATCCGGCGCGGAGGAGAGGTCTCGGACGACGACCCGATCGACGTCCGGCCAGCTCAGCTCGCCCGCAGCGGCACGTGCGGCGAAGGGGGAGGTGCTGGGGACGACCGCGGTAGGGGCGACGCCGTCCGGGAGCACGCCCAGAGCAGGTCGGCCGGCGAGGGCCGTCACGTGGGGGCTCGTGGACGTGGCCGCAGAACCGGAGTCCGGTCCCGTCAGCGACGTCCGGATCATGGGCCAGGCCTCGCCAGCGGGGAATGCCGAGATCTCGTACACCGTGCCGTCCAGGTGCCAGCGTTCCTCCTTCTCCACCCCGACGTAGGACGCGAGGAGCGCTGCTGTTCCGAGCGCGATCAGGAGAAGGAGGAAGCGCGAGGCGAACAACCGTGTCACGGGCGGCGTCTGGGAGGACGCGTCAGGATCGAATGAGCGGTCACTTCACCTCAACCTCCACGACGCGGTCGACCGGAATGCCGACGGCCCCCACGGGTGCACGGTTCAGGCTGTAGGTCATGCGAGTTTTCGGCGCCGTGAATGAAAGAGTGTCTTTGTACGTCATGGAAGCGCTCACGCGCTGCCCGCAGGCGGTTGCGCATGCAGTGGTCGCAGTCCGAGTGCCTTGGGATCCGCCGGAGTATGTGATGCTGCCCCCGCTGTACCGGTCCCCGTTGCTTTGCTTCACGCAGATGGTGACGCTGATGTTGCCGTAGTAGTTGACGGAAAGTGAGACGTGGTCGTTCGTGACGATCCAGCCATTCCCAGAAGCGACCGTGGCTGCTGCTGCGCTCGAAGCCAAGGCGGCAGCAGCAGGCGTTGCTGTGCCCAGGATCCAGACTGTCGCGTCTTTCTTGGTCTTATACATGGCGGATTCCCTCCACAGGGCCCTCGCGGGCGAATGTGACACACATTACAGGTGTCGAACCGAACGCTAAGAAGTGTGTGTGTGTGTCAAGAGCTCACTCGCACCCTTCCTGCTGGCCCCTCAAGGCTGGTCACAGTGTCGCCCCAGCAGGTCCTTCCAGAGCCACCTCCAGGCGGCCGTCTCCTCGGGGGAAGCAACCTTGGACTGCGTGGCGGTGACTGCGGCCTTCGTGGGTTTCCCGTCGGCCGGCGGACGCGCCTCCATTCCGCCCAGGGGCAGCCGGTGGCCGCCGCGATCGCGGGCAGGTTCGCCCCGCGCGCGGGGGAGGTGCTCATGGCCAGCACCCTGGCCCCCGCGCCGCGGCACGGACCGCTCAGTCCCTCGCGAGCACCGCGTCCCCCTCGGGCCGGCGCAGGCTCGGCTCGGGCAGGTACACGGACCCGCCGGCGGCCCGGAACTCCGCGGACTTCGCGGCCATGCCAGCCTCGGCGATTCTCGCCTGCTCGGACGCGCCGCCGAACTCGCTGCGGATGTCCTGGCTGATGCGCATGGAGCAGAACTTCGGCCCGCACATCGAGCAGAAGTGGGCGGTCTTGGCGGGCTCGGCCGGCAGCGTCTCGTCGTGGTACTCCTCGGCGAGCTGCGGATCCAGGCCGAGGCCGAACTGGTCGCGCCAGCGGAACTCGAAGCGCGCCTTGGACAGCGCGTCGTCGCGGTCGCGGGCGCCGGGGTGGCCCTTGGCGACGTCGGCGGCGTGCGCGGCGATCTTGTAGGTGATCACACCCGTCTTCACGTCGTCCCGGTTCGGCAGGCCCAGGTGCTCCTTGGGCGTGACGTAGCAGAGCATCGCGGTGCCGTAGCGGGCGATCTCGGTGGCGCCGATGGCCGAGGTGATGTGGTCGTACGCCGGGGCGATGTCCGTGACGAGGGGGCCGAGCGTGTAGAACGGGGCCCCCTTGCACAGCTCCTGCTGGCGCTCCACGTTCTCCCGCACCAGGTGCAGCGGGATGTGGCCGGGGCCCTCCACCATGACCTGGACGTCGTACGCCCACGCCCGCTCCGTCAGCTCGGCCAGCGTGTCGAGCTCGGCGAACTGGGCGGCGTCGTTGGCGTCCGCCACGGAACCCGGCCGCAGGCCGTCGCCCAGGGAGAACGCGACGTCGTAGCGCGCGAAGATCTCGCAGAGCTCGTCGTAGTTCTCGTAGAGGAAGTTCTCCTTGTGGTGGCCCAGGCACCAGCCGGCCATGATCGAGCCGCCGCGGGAGACGATGCCGGTGACGCGGTCCGCGGACAGCGGCACGTGGCGCAGCAGCACGCCGGCGTGCACGGTCATGTAGTCCACGCCCTGCTCGCACTGCTCGATCACGGTGTCGCGGAAGATCTCCCAGGTCAGGGCCTGGTGGTCGCCGCCGACCTTCTCGAGGGCCTGGTAGATCGGCACGGTGCCGATCGGCACCGGGGAGTTGCGCAGGATCCACTCGCGGGTGGTGTGGATGTCGTCGCCCGTGGACAGGTCCATCACGGTGTCCGCGCCCCAGCGGGTGGCCCACTGCAGCTTCGAGACCTCCTCGGCGATCGACGACGTCACCGCCGAGTTGCCGATGTTCGCGTTGACCTTCACGGCGAACGCCTTGCCGATGATCATCGGCTCCGACTCGGGGTGGTTCACGTTCGCCGGGATGATGGCGCGGCCGGCCGCGACCTCGGAGCGCACCAGCTCCACGTCCACGCCCTCGCGCAGGGCGGCGTAGCGCATCTCCGGGGTGATCTCCCCGCGGCGGGCGTAGTGCATCTGGGTCACGCGCCGGCCCTCGACCGAGCGCAGGGGTGCGCGCTTGTCTCCCTGCCACTCCTGGGTGGAGGCGCCGCGGCGCACGGCCGAGCGGCCGTCGTCGAGCAGGTCGCGCTCGCGGCCCGCGTACTCCTCGACGTCGCCGCGCGTGCGGATCCACTCCGCGCGCAGGGGCGGAAGGCCGCGGGTGGGGTCGGCGCCCGGGCCCATGGTGCGGTACACGGTGAGCGGCTCGTTCGGGGTGCCGTCGGGGGAGTCGTCCTGGTGCACGCGGGTCACCGGCACGCGGATGCCGTGCTCGGGGTCCTCGAGGAAGCCCAGGCGGTGCGTGGGGTAGTTCTCCTCCGCGACGACGGCGGCGCCGGCCTCGGCGGACTCGGACGCGGCGGCCTCGGCGGGGGCAGGGGTGGTGGGCGGAGCGGTGCGCTCGGAAACGGCCATGGCCGTGTCTCCTTCTTCCTTCGCCGGCATGACCCGGACAGGTTCAGACGGTGGTCGGACGGCGTCAGTCCGATCTCAGCCCCATGCCAGGGGCCCCCGTGGGGATACCACGGACGCTAGACCATCCGGGCCGCGTGTGTCGAACCGCCCGGCGGGGGCGCCGGACGTGGCACCCTGGGCCGCATGAGCGCCCCCGACTGCCGGTCCGTGCCCCGCGTCCTGTCCATCGCCGGCTCCGACTCCGGCGGCGGCGCCGGCATCCAGGCCGACCTCAAGACCATCGCGGCGTGGGGCGGCTACGGGCTCACCGCGATCACGGCCGTCACGGCGCAGAACACGCAGGGCGTGCAGGCGGTGCATCCGCTGCCCGTCGACGTCGTCCGCGCCCAGCTGGACTCGGTCGCCGCGGACATCGGGCTCGACGCCGTGAAGATCGGCATGCTCGGCTCGCCCGAGCTCCGGGATGCCGTCCGCGACTGGCTCGAGCGGGTCCGGCCCCCGCGCGTCGTGCTGGATCCCGTGATGGTGGCGAGCTCGGGGGACGCGCTCTCCGACGCCGCCGTGCCCGCCGGGTGGGCGCCGCTGCTCGCAGCGGTGGACGTCGTCACGCCCAACCTGCCCGAACTCGCGGCGTTGACCGGCGCGGACGTCCCCGCGCGGTGGGCGGACGCCCTGGAGCTGGCCCGCGGCCTCGCCGCGGAGCACGGCGTGACGGTCGTCCTGAAGGGCGGCCACCTCCGGCATGCCGCGGACCTCGCGGAAGGGGTCCCGGACGCCGTGATCGGCCCCGAAGGCCGGGTCACCGAGGTGCGCGGCGCGCGCGTCTCCTCCCGGTCGACGCATGGAACGGGCTGCACGCTCTCCTCGGCGCTCGCGGTGCTCGCCGCGGGCGGGACGGCCTGGGAGGACGCCCTGCGCACGGCCAAGCCGTGGCTCGCGGAGGCCATCGCGGCGGGGGAGCGGCTCGACGTCGGCCGGCGCACCGACCGCTGGCACGGCCCGCTCGACCACAGCCATCGGGACCGGGGGGCGGGCGATCGGGACTGATCGTTCTGGAATGGCTGCCCTCGAACCATGGGCAGACCCAGGGAGTTCGACGAGGCCGCTCCTGGAGGTACCCCTCGACGAGACGCAGGAGCACGACCGCGTCATGGTCACGGTCGATGACCCCGTGGCGAGGGCGGGGGTCGTCCACGCGGCGCTGCCGCGCCGCTCCCACCCGGGCGCGGCAGCGTCAGCCCGTGACCGCCGCACGCAGACTCCGCGCCGCCGCCTCCGGATCGTCGGCGCCGGTCACGGCCCGCACCACCACGATCCGCTCGGCGCCCGTGCCCAGCACCGCGGGC
Source organism: Micrococcus sp. 2A (assembly GCF_039519235.1). Taxonomy (NCBI): domain Bacteria; kingdom Bacillati; phylum Actinomycetota; class Actinomycetes; order Micrococcales; family Micrococcaceae; genus Micrococcus; species Micrococcus sp. 2A. Next base: position 919,526 of record NZ_CP154351.1, read on the forward strand.
ACACGGTCCTCGTCGATCCCGCCGATCGCGAAGAACACACGTCCCGCCGCCTCGCCGCCGGGGGCGGTGATCTCCGCCGCGAACCGCGGCAGAGCGAGCCCCACGGCGGCCCGGCCGGGCTTGGTCGGCGTCTCCCACACCGGCCCGGTGCAGAAGTAGTCCAGCTCCGGATCGGCCGCGGCCCCGCGCACCTGCTCCTCGGTGCGGCAGGACCGCCCGAGCAGCACCTCGGGGCCGAGCACGCGCCTCGCCTGCGTGCTCGTCAGGTCGTCCTGGCCCGCGTGGAACACGTCCGCGCCGGCCAGGAGTGCGACGTCGGCCCGGTCGTTCGCGGCGGACAGCGCCCCGTGCTCGCGCGCCAGCTCCACCACGATCGCCAGGGCCTCGAGCTCGACGCCCACCTCGACCCGCTTGTCCCGCACCTGCAGGGCGTCCACGCCGCCGCGAAAGCACGCGGCCGCGAAGGCGGCGAACGCGCCGGCGTCAAGGGCGCCGTCGTCGCGGACGTGGCGGGAGAGGTCCGTGCAGACGTACAGGCGGGCGCCCGCGAGGCGGCGGGCGCGCTCGGCGCGTGTGGCGAGGGCGGCGGGGCGGTGCGGCATGCGCCCACCCTGCCACGTCCGCCCACCGGGCGTATGCTGGGCGGCATCCATGGGAGCCCGCGCCACAGCGGGCTGAGAGGGACGCAGTCCGCGCACGCGCGGGGCGCGCCGACCATCAGACTCGATGCGGATCATGCCGCCGTGAGGAGGAGCCCATGCGCTGCGTGGTGGTGGGGGCCGGGATCGTCGGCCTCGCGACGGCCGTGCGCCTGCGGGACGCCGGCCACGAGGTGACCGTGATCGCCCCAGACCTGGACGCGCCCGCCGTCGGCGACGCCGCCACCCACGCCGCGGCCGGCATGCTCGCCCCGCTCGGGGAGACCCAGTACTCGCAGTCCGGGCTCGGCGCGCTCCTCGCCCGGTCCTGGGCGCTCACCGGCGACCTCGTCGCCCGGATCGAGGCCGGTGGCGCCTCCGCGGGTCACCGCGTGGAGGGTGCGTGGCTCGTGGGCGCCGAGCCCGCCGACGCGCGGCGCTGGCGCGAGACGCTCGCGGCCGTCGACGCCGCGGGCGCGGATCAGGCCCCCGCCGCGGAGCCCGGCACCGCCCTGCGGCTGCCGCGTCCCGTCGCCCCAGTGACGGTCGCGGCGCTGCGCCGCGCCGAGCCGGCCCTCTCACCCGCCCTCGCCGGCGCCCTCGACGCCCCCGACGACGATCAGCTCGACCCCCGCCGGGCCCGTGCCGCGGCCCTGACGCGCCTCGCCGCCGACGACGGCGTGCACCTGGTCCCCGCCCGTGCCGTGACGGTGCACCAGGTGGGCGAGGAGGTGGAGGTGACCACCGCCGGGTGTGCCGGGACCGCGCAGCCGATCACCGCCGACGTCGCCGTGCTGGCCGCGGGGCTCGGCCACGCCGCGCTCGGGGGCGACCCCGCCGCCCTGCCCCTGCCGCTGCGCCCCGTGCACGGGGACATCCTGCGCCTGCGGGTGCCGGCGTCCCTGCTGGCCCCGGGAGAGGAGCACCTGCTCAGCCGGACCGTGCGCGCTCTGGTGGGCGGACGGCCCGTGTACCTCGTCCCGCGCGCGGGCGGCGGGCTCGTGCTCGGCGCGACGAGCCGCGAGGACCGCGAGGCCGGCACCCCCGCCGGCGCCGTGCTCGACCTCCTCGAGGACGCCGCCCGCATCCTGCCCGCCATCCGGGACTGCCTGCTCGAGGAGGTCACCACGCGCGCCCGCCCCGGCAGCCCCGACGACGCCCCGTTCCTCGGCCCGCTGCCGGATGCGCCCCGAGTGATCGTCTGCACCGGCCACCACCGGCACGGGGTGCTGCTCGCGGCGTGGTCGGCGCACGCCGCGCTGGAGCTGGTTCGCCGGGCGGCGGGGGAGCCGGGCAGGCCGGGCGGGGCCGGCCCCGCCTGGACCGCCGCCGACGAGGGGCTGCTCGACCTCGTCCGCCCCGACCGCTTCGCCGTCTCGGCGCCGTCCGCCGAGTCGTCCCCCGCCCCCACGCAGGAGGTCCCCGCATGAACCCGCACACCCTGACGGTCAACGGCGAGGCGAGAGCGTTCGACGCGCCGCTCTCCCTCCGCGCGGTGGTCGCGCAGCTGACCGGCCGCGAGATCCGCCCCGACGGCACGGCCGCCGACGGCGGACGGCTCGGCGTCGCGGTCGCGGTGGACGAGGCCGTCGTGCCGCGCTCCCGCTGGGACGCCACCGTGCCCGAGGCCGGTGCGCGTCTCGAGATCGTGACGGCGGTGCAGGGTGGCTGAGCGCGGGGGAGCACCGGACGTCGTCCCGCCCCTCACCGTCGGCGGTCGCGAGATCGGCTCGCGCCTCATCATGGGCACGGGCGGCATCACGGACCTCGCCGCGCTCGAGGCCGCCCTGGTCGCCTCGGGCACCACGCTCACGACCGTCGCCATGCGCCGCCACGCCGTGGGCGGGGGCTCGGGCGTGATCCCGCTGCTGGACCGTCTCGGCATCGAGGTGCTCCCCAACACGGCGGGCTGCCACACGGCGCGCGATGCCGTCCTCACCGCGCAGCTGGCCCGCGAGGCGCTCGAGACGGACATGGTCAAGGTGGAGGTGATCGCCGACGAGCGCACCTTGCTGCCCGACGTCGTCGAGACCCTCGAGGCCACCGAGCGGCTCGTCGCCGACGGCTTCACCGTGCTGGCCTACACCTCGGACGACCCCGTGGCCGCGCGGCGCCTCGAGCAGGCGGGCGCGGCCGCCGTCATGCCGCTCGGCTCGCCGATCGGCAGCGGCCTGGGCATCCTCAACCGCCACTCCCTCGAGCTGATCTGCGAGCGCGCGTCCGTGCCGATCATCCTCGACGCCGGCGTGGGCACCGCCTCGGACGCGGTCCTCGCGATGGAGGCCGGGTGCGACGCCGTCCTGGCCGCGTCCGCCATCACGCGCGCCGCGCATCCGGCGCGCATGGCCCGGGCGCTCGCGCTCGCGGTCGAGTCCGGCTGGGAGGCCGCCCACGCCGGGCGCATCCCGCCGCGTCCGCTCGCCACGGCGTCCTCGCCGATGGCCGGGCGGATCGCCCCCGTGGGCGAGGGCGACGACCGGACGGGGTGGTGGTGAGGTGAGCGCCGCGGACCCCCGCGGGTGCCGCGCGCCGCACGGCCTCGACGAGCTCGCCGACACGCAGCTCGAGCGCTTCTCCCGGCAGATCGCCCTCGAGGGCTTCGGCCCCGAGGCCCAGCTCGCGCTGCTGCGCTCCCGCGTGCTGGTGGTGGGAGCCGGCGGCCTCGGTGCGCCCGTGCTCACCTACCTGGCCGCGGCCGGGGTGGGGGAGGTCCACGTGATCGACGACGACGTCGTCGAGCGCTCGAACCTGCACCGCCAGGTCATCCACGGCGAGGACGTCCTCGGGCGGCCGAAGACCGCCTCGGCCGCCGCCCGCATGCGCGCGCTGCACCCCGAGCTGCGCGTCGTGGAGCACCGCGAGCGCCTCACGGCGCAGAACGCGCTGGAGCTGGTCCGCGCGGTGGACCTCGTCGTCGACGGGACGGACACCTTCGCCACCCGCTACCTCGTGGCCGACGCGTGCGAGATCCTCGGCGTGCCGGTGGTGTGGGGCGCGATCCTGCGCTTCTCCGGGCAGGTGAGCGTGTTCCATGCCGGCCACGGCCCCGTCTACCGCGACCTGTTCCCCGAGCCGCCGGAGCCCGGCGATGTCCCCACGTGTGCGCAGGCGGGGGTGCTCGGCGTCCTGCCGGGGATCATCGGCACGCTCATGGCGGCGGAGGCGATCAAGCACCTGGCCGGCGTGGGGGGGACGCTCCTCGGGCGCCTCCTGACCGTCGACGCGCTGACCATGCGGTTCACCACGCTGGCCCTCGCCCCGGATCCGGACCGCTCGCCCGTGACCTCGCTGGACGCGCACCGGGCCGCCCGCGGCGACGTCGGCTGCGCGGCCCCGTCGGCGGGGGAGGCGGTCTCGGCCGCGGCGCTGGCGCGGGCGCTGGCCGAGCCGGGCGGCGACGTCGTGGTGGTGGACGTGCGCGAGGACTGGGAGCGCCGGCTCGGCGCCATCGAGGGCTCGGTCCACGTGCCGCTCGGGGCGATCGAACGGGATCCTGCGGCAGGCCTGGCGCGCGCGGGGGACAGCGAGCCGGCACGCTGGGTGCTGCACTGCGCCGCCGGGGTGCGCTCCGCGAAGGCCCGGGACCTCATCCTCGCCGCCCGACCCGAGCTGACCGGCCGGGTGCTCTCCCTGTCCGGCGGGTACGCCGCGTGGGAGCGGGAGGGGGACTGAGCGTCGACGCCGTGGCGAGGCTCAGGTGCGGGCGGCCCGCGCCGCCCGGCGGCGGACCGTGGTCCGCTCGATGATCCCGGTGATGACGAGCATCACCACGATCACGACGCCCGCGTAGCCGAGCACGGGGTAGACGGTCCCCACGAGCTGGGAGAAGCCGACGCTCGAGAGCAGGGTGGCCGCGATCGCCGTCGCGACGGCGATCGCCCAGCCCGGCACGGCCTGGAGGCTGCTGAGCATCTTCAGGCGCTCCACGCCGCCGTACAGGCAGGAGACCGCCGTCGTGAACTGGGCGAGCAGGAGGATGACCGTGTACAGGAGGGCGGCCCAGCCGCCGATCATGGCGGCGAGCTCCACCATGGGAAGCTCGGCGCGGCCGATGAGGTCCGCGTGGGCGCTCATCGCGACCATGATCGCGCCGGCCATGACCACGAGTCCGATCGCCCCGAGCCCGGCGCCGGCGACGAGGGTGCGGCCGGACGAGGAGCTCTCCTTGCCGATCGGCGCCAGCACGGCGTAGGCGAGCTGGACGTTGAACGCCACGTAGAGGATGCCGGAGACCCACCACTGGTTGATCAGCGGCGACGAGGTCACCAGCGCGGCGACGTCGGCCACGGGGGGAGCGGGGTGCGCGAGCCCCCACCACGCGACGCCGACGGCGACGACGATGATCAGGGGCACCACGATCCCCTGGACCTTCACGAGTCCGTTGATGCCGGCCAGCACGGTGACGACGCAGACGCCCGCCATGAGCAGGGACCCCACGAGGTGCGGCAGGCCGAAGGAGGTCTGCACCGCCGCGCCGGCCCCGGCCAGCATGATCACGAGCGTGCCGAGCAGGGACGCGGTGATGCACAGGTCCGCGAACCACGTGGGGATGCGCGACGTCGTGGGGTTCACGAGCCGGTGGATGTCCGTGGTGCGCAGCGTCTGCGCCAGGCGCAGCACGATGGCCGAGAGCAGGACGAAGAGGGCGCCCGCGATGATGAGCGCCCCCGTGCCGCCCCAGAGCCCGAAGCTCACGAAGTACTGCAGGATCTCGTTGCCGGAGGCGTAGCCGGCGCCGATCGTGGTGCCGATGAACGTGGCGGCGATCCCGAGCGCCGAGGTGGGGCGCAGGGCGGACTCGGGCTCCGACGTCGGGGTCGGGACTGGGCTGGCGGATGTGACCTGGGGCATTGCTCCAGGTTCTCACGATGCCGGCGGGGCGGGGACGACGACGGGCGGCCACCGTGTGGTGGCCGCCCGTGGCTGGTGCCCCCGATAGGATTCGAACCTACGACCTTCTGCTCCGGAGGCAGACGCTCTATCCCCTGAGCTACGGAGGCGGGGGTGCGCACGCGCGGCTGAGTCGATCGCGCGGCGGACTCCCCAACACTACACCATGGGTCCGGCCGGCCCGGCGGGTCTCCCGCCTTCACCCGCGCGGACGGCGCCCGCCGCCAAACTAGACTTGCCCGGGTGAAGCCCGAAGACCTCTCCGCCCTGCTGTCCGCCGTCCTCAACGCCGCCGTCGACGCCGGTGACCTGCCGTCCGACCTGCGCGCCGAGATCACCCCCGAGCGGGTGAAGGTGGAGCGACCCCGCAGCCGCGAGCACGGCGACTGGGCCACCAACGCGGCGCTGCAGCTGGGCAAGAAGGCCGGGATGGCCCCGCGGGAGTTCGCCGCCCTGCTCTCCGAGCGCCTCGCCGCCGCCGAGGGCATCGCCTCCGTGGACGTCGCCGGCCCGGGCTTCCTGAACATCACCCTGGACGCCGCCGCCGCGGGCGAGCTGGCCCGCCAGATCGTCGAGGCCGGCGAGTCCTACGGCCGGAACACGGCGTTGACCGGCCACGTGGTGAACATGGAGTTCGTCTCCGCCAATCCCACGGGCCCCCTGCACATCGGCCACACCCGCTGGGCCGCGCTCGGCGACGCGATCGCCCGCCTGCTGCGCGCCTCGGGCGCGGAGGTCACCGCCGAGTACTACGTCAACGACGCCGGCAACCAGATGAACGTCTTCGCCGACTCGGTCCTCGCGCGCCTCCACGGCCGCGACGTGCCGGAGGGCGGCTACCCGGGCGGCTACGTCAAGGACCTCGCCGACGCCGTCCTCACCGAGCACCCGGATGTGCGCGAGCTGACGGACGAGGCTGCTCGCCCCGTGGTCCGCGAGACCGCCTACCGGCTGCAGATGCAGGACATCAAGGACACCCTCACCGCGTTCGGCGTGCACTTCGACGTCTTCACCTCGGAGCGGACCCTCCACGAGTCCGGCGCCATCCAGTCCGCCGTCGCCCGTCTGCGCGAGCAGGGGCACATCGAGGACCGCGAGGGCGCCGTGTGGCTGAAGACCACCGACTTCGGCGACGACAAGGACCGCGTGCTCATCCGCGCGAACGGCGAGCCCACGTACTTCGCCGCCGACGCCGCCTACTACCTGGACAAGCGGGACCGCGGCTTCGAGGAGAAGGTCTACCTGCTCGGCGCCGACCACCACGGCTACGTGAACCGCCTCAAGGCGATCGCCTCCGCCGCCGGCGACGACGCCGCGAAGAACATCGAGATCCTCATCGGCCAGCTCATCTCGGTGAACGGAGCGAAGCTCTCCAAGCGCGCGGGCAACATCATCGAGCTCAAGGACCTCGTCGAGTGGCTCGGCAAGGACGCGCTGCGCTACGACCTGGCGCGCTACCCGGCCGACTCGCCCATCACGATCGACCCCGAGAAGCTGCGCTCGAACACCAACGACAACCCCGTGTACTACGTGCAGTACGCCCACGCCCGCACCCGCGGCGCGGCGCGAACGGCCGTGGCCCACGGCGTGGAGCGCACGGAGTTCGACGGCGCCCTGCTCACCCACGAGACCGAGTCCGAGCTCCTGGCCCAGCTGGCGGAGTTCCCCGCCGTCGTCGCGTCCGCGGCACGCCTGCGGGAGCCGCACCGCGTGGCCCGGCACCTCGAGGTGATCGCCGGCGCGTACCACGCGTGGTACGCCGCGTGCCGGATCGTGCCGCTGCCCACCGACGACGGCACGCCCCGTCCCGTCGAGACGCTAAACCGCACCCGCCTGTGGCTGAACGACGCCACCACCACGGTGCTGGCCAACGGCCTCGGCCTGCTCGGCGTGTCCGCGACGGAGACGATGTGAGCGCGCGGATGGCGACGACGAAAGACGGCGCCTCCGCCGCCTCCCCGTTGGCCCCCGCCTGGCTGCCTGTGCCCGGGGATCCGGACCGCCTCGAGCCCGTCCTGTGGGCCGCCGGCGTGGACCGCGACGCCTCCGGCGAGCTGACGGTGCAGGGGATCGCTGCCTCGGCGCTCGCCGAGCAGTTCGGCACCCCGCTGCTCGTGATCGACGAGGACGACTTCCGCGCTCGCGCCCGCGCCTTCCGCGACGGCTTCGACGCCGCGTTCCGCGAGCTCTGCGGGGGAGCGGACGTGTACTACGCCGGCAAGTCCTTCCTCACGGTCTCCACCGCCCGGTGGGCCGCCGAGGAGGGGCTGCGCGTGGACACCGCCTCGGGCGGCGAGCTGGCCATCGCCCTGCGCGCCGGCGTCGACCCCGCGCACATCGGCCTGCACGGCAACAACAAGTCCGACGCCGAGCTGCGCCGTGCCCTCGAGGTCGGCGTGGGCCGGATCATCGTGGACTCGGTGGACGAGCTGACGCACCTCGCCGCGCTCGCGGAGGCCGCGGGCCGCACCGCCCCGGTCATGCTGCGCCTGACGCCGGGCGTGCACGCCCACACGCACGACTTCATCGCCACCGCGCACGAGGACCAGAAGTTCGGCCTCTCGCTCGCCCCGTCCGTGCAGGACGCGGACGGCAACGCGGCCGGGCGCTCCCCGGCCGCCGTCGCCGTGGAGACCGCCCTGGCGGCGCCGGGCGTCGAGCTGCTGGGCGTGCACTGCCACATCGGCTCGCAGATCTTCGAGGCGGACGGCTTCGGCCTGGCCGCCGAGCGCGTGCTCGCGTTCCTGGCCGAGGTGAAGGAGCGCCACGGCGTGGAGCTGGGCGAGCTGGACCTCGGCGGCGGCCACGGCATCGCCTACACCGCGGTGGACTCCCCGCGCCCGGCCGCCGAGATCGCGCACGCCCTCGCGGCGGACGTGCAGAGGGCGGTGGAGCGCCTCGGCCTGGCGTGCCCGCGCATCTCGCTCGAGCCCGGCCGCGCGATCTCCGGGCCGGCGGGCCTGACGCTGTACACCGTGGGCGTGACCAAGACGGTGGACGCGGACGCCCCCGACGGCGGGACGGCCTCGCGCCGGTACGTCGCCGTCGACGGCGGCATGTCCGACAACCCGCGGCCCGTGCTCTACGACGCCGACTACACCGCAGTCTCGGCGCGCCGCACCTCGGAGGCCGAGCCGGTGCTCTCCCGCGTGGTGGGCAAGCACTGCGAGTCCGGCGACATCGTGGTGCGCGACGTCTACCTGCCGGCCGACCTGGGCCGCGGTGACCTGCTCGCCGTGCCCGCCACGGGCGCCTACACCCACGTGATGTCCTCGAACTACAACGCGCTGCCGCGCCCGGCGGTCGTCGCCGTGCGCGAGGGCGCCGCCCGGGTGATCATCCGGCGCGAGACCGAGGACGACCTCTTCGCCCGCGAGGCGGATCCCCACAACGAGGAGACCCGAGCATGACGAACCCTGCACAGGACGCCCCCGCGGCATCCGGCCCCGCCGCCCTCAAGGTCGCCCTGCTGGGCGGCGGCACCGTGGGCTCCCAGGCGGCGCGCATCCTGACCGAGGACGCCGAGGCGCTCCGCGACCGCGTGGGCGCCCCGCTCGAGCTCACCGGCATCGCGGTGCGCTCCCGCGGTGCCGAGCGCGACTGGCGGGCCGACCCGGCGCTGTACACCACGGACGCCGAGGCGCTCGTGGACGGCGCGGACATCGTGATCGAGCTGATGGGCGGCATCGAGCCCGCCCGCACCCTCATCCGCCGTGCCCTGGCCGCCGGCACCTCCGTGATCACGGGCAACAAGGCGCTGCTGGCCCAGCACGGCGAGGAGCTGTTCGCCCTGGCCTCCGAGACGGGCGCGCAGCTGAGCTTCGAGGCCGCCGTGGCCGGTGCCATCCCCATCCTCCGCCCCCTGCGCGACTCGCTCTCGGGCGACACCGTGACCCGCGTGATGGGCATCGCCAACGGCACCACGAACTTCATCCTGGACCGCATGGACACCGAGGGCGCGGACTTCGCGGACGCCCTCGCCGAGGCGCAGCGCCTGGGCTACGCGGAGGCGGACCCCACCGCCGACGTCGGCGGCCTCGACGCCGCCGCGAAGGCGGCGATCCTGGCCACGCTGTCCTTCGGCGCGCCCTACACGCTGGACGACGTCGCGGTGGAGGGCATCACCGCGATCACGGCGGAGGACAACGCGGCGGCCGCGGACGCCGGCTACGTCATCAAGCTGCTGGCGATCGCGGAGCGGGCCACCGCCGAGGACGGCACGTCCGGCGCCGTGCTGCGCGTGCATCCCACGCTCCTTCCCCGCGAGCACCCGCTCGCCTCCGTGCGGGGCGCGTACAACGCCGTGTTCGTGGAGGCGGAGAACGCCGGCCAGCTGATGTTCTACGGTCCCGGCGCGGGCGGGGCGCCCACCGCGTCCGCCGTGATGGGCGACGTCGTCTCGATCGCCCAGCGCATCGTGCGCGGGGGCCCGGCGCGGCTGCGCACCCCCGTCGCGCAGCTCCCCGCCCTCGACGCCGCCGAGGCCAGCACCTCCTGCATGGTGGTGCTGCACGTGGCGGACGAGCCCGGCGTGCTGCGGCGGGTGGCCGCGGTGTTCGAGGAGCACGGCGTGTCCCTCGAGACCCTGCGCCAGGTGCAGTCCGACCGCGCCGCCGCCCCGGGCGCCTCGCTGCGGCTCATCACCCACCGAGCGCGCCAGCGCGACCTCGACGCCACGGTGGACGCGCTCGCCGCCCTGGACGCCGTCCATGAGGTCGTCTCCGTCCTGAAAGTCGAAGGGAACTGAACCATGGCCCACCAGTGGCGCGGAGTCATCCGCGAGTACGCCGACCGCCTGCCCGTCACCGAGGACACCCGCGTCATCACGCTGGGGGAGGGCGGCACCCCGCTCATCCGCGCGCCGCACCTCTCCGCGCTCGCGGAGGGCGAGGTGCACGTCAAGTTCGAGGGCATGAACCCCACCGGGTCGTTCAAGGACCGCGGCATGACCATGGCCATCACCGCCGCCGTGGAGAACGGTGCGAAGGCGGTGGTGTGCGCGTCCACCGGCAACACCTCCGCCTCGGCCGCGGCCTACGCGGCCCAGGCAGGCATCACGTGCGCGGTCCTCGTGCCCGAGGGCCGGATCTCGATGGGCAAGATGTCCCAGGCCGTCGCGCACGGCGCCGAGCTCCTCCAGGTGCAGGGCAACTTCGACGACTGCCTCGACGTGGCCCGCAAGCTGTCCGAGAACTACCCCGTGTTCCTCGTGAACTCGGTGAACCCGGCGCGCATCGAGGGCCAGAAGACCGGCGCCTTCGAGGTCGTGGACTTCCTGGGCGACGCCCCGGACTACCATCTGCTGCCCGTCGGCAACGCCGGCAACATCACGGCGTACTGGAAGGGCTACCAGGAGTACGCCCGCCCCTACGTGAACCCGCACCCGGGCACCTCGGACGAGGAGCTGCCGGCCGTGGCCACGAAGACCCCGGTGATGTGGGGCTTCCAGGCCGCCGGCGCGGCCCCGATCGTGCTCGGCCACCCCGTCACCGATCCGGACACGATCGCCACCGCCATCCGCATCGGCAACCCCGCCTCGTGGGACATGGCCACGGCGGCGCGTGACGCCTCCGGCGGCCTGATCGACTCGGTCACGGACGAGGAGATCCTCGCGGCGCACCGCTGGCTGTCCTCGAAGGAGGGCGTCTTCGTGGAGCCGGCCTCCGCCGCGGGCGTCGCGGGCCTGCTCAAGCACCACGCCGCCGGGGACGTCCCCGCGGGCAAGACCTGGGTCATCACCGTGACGGGCCACGGCCTGAAGGACCCGCAGTGGGCCCTCAAGACGGCGGAGGGCGACGACATCACGCCCCGCTCGGTGCCGTTCGACGTCGTGACCGTGGCCGACGCCCTCGGGCTCGCCTGAGCGCATGGCTGCGCTGCGTGAGCTCCCCGTCGGTGCCGAGTCCGTCGTCGCGGTCCCGGCGACGTCGGCCAACATCGGTCCCGGCTTCGACTCCCTGGGCCTGGCCGTCGAGCTGAGGGACGAGGTCCGGCTGAGCGTCGTGGACGGCCCGGACCGGGCATCCGTGACGGGGGAGGGGGCGGGCACGCTCCCGACCGACGGGAGCCACCTGATCCTTCACCTGGCCCACGAGCACCTCGGGCTCCGCGGCTTCCGGGCGCCGGGGCTGCGCCTGAGCGCCGTCAACCGGATCCCGCATGCGCGGGGGCTCGGGTCCTCGGCGGCGGCCGTGGTGGCGGCGTGCGCGGCGGCCGAGGCGCTGCTGCCGGAGGAGGAGCGGCTGCCCACCGCGGCGCTGCTGGACGCCACGGCCCGGCGAGAGGGACACCCGGACAACGTGGCGCCCGCCCTCGCGGGCGGCGCCTCCGTCTCATGGACGCGGGACGAGGGCGACGGCTTCGAGACGGCGCCCCTGACCCTGCACCCAGACCTCACTCCGGTCATCGCGATCCCGGACGTGCAGCTCTCCACGCGCGACGCGCGCGCCGCGCTCCCCGCGACCGTGCCGCACGCGGTGGCGGCGGCGCAGGCGGGCCGTGCGGCGCTGCTCGTCCACGCGCTCGCCGCCGCGCCCGAACTGCTCCTGCCGGCGACGCGGGACTGGCTGCACCAGGACGCCCGCGCCGCGGCGATGCCGGACAGCGCGGCCCTCGTGGCCAGGCTGCGCGCCCGCGGCCACGCCGCGGTCGTCTCGGGGGCCGGTCCCACCGTGCTCGTCCTCGCCCACGGCGCTGGCGCCGGGGAGGAGGCGGCCGCCGCGGCCCGTGCGCTGACGGCGGAGACGGGCCGTGCGTGGCGCGTGCTGGTGCCGGGCGTGGCCACCGAGGGTGCTAGGGTGGAAGCACTCCACCGCGGCTGACCTGGCCGGCCCACGGCCTCGTCGCCGGTGCGGGATCCTCGTGAGGATCGCGCGCCAGCCCGCCGCCGGCTGAGTGGACGCGGCACCCCGCTTCCGTGGAATCCACGGAGCGCGTCGCCACCCCGCCTCCCGGCCCGGTCGAGTTCCGGCTCCTCCGCTCCGCCACGCAGTGACTGCGCGCGAGCCGGGGAGGGGCCACCCCAGGGAAGACCATCAGACCCGGTTCTCAGGGCACCACTGCGTGCCCGGCCGGACGCACACTGCAGCCTCACCGCGCACCGCGCCCCCGAAGCTGCTGTCGAGGGAGAAGGAACCTTCGTGACCGAATCCACGGAACAGTCCACGCCGACCACCGGCGGGGGCCTTGCCTCGCTGAAGCTCGCGCAGCTGCAGGCCCTGGCCTCGCAGCTCGGGATCACGGGCGGCTCGCGCATGCGCAAGTCGGACCTCGTGACCGCGATCTCCGACCATCAGCGCGGCGGCTCCGTCGCCGACCGCGATGCCGCGGCCCGCGCGGAGAAGCCGGTCGAGAAGCCCGCTGACACGCCGGCCGCCGCTCCCGCCGCCTCCGGCGACGCCGAGCAGGCCCCCGCCGAGCGTCCGGCCCGCCGCCGCTCCCGCCGCGCGGAGTCCTCGGGCTCCGTCGAGACGGCCCCGGTCGCCGAGCGCGCCGAGCAGGATGCCGTGGAGACCGCCCGTGGCGGCGACTCCCGCGGCGAGGACACCCGTGCCGACGACACCCGCGGCGATGACTCCCGCCAGGAGCGTCGGGGCCGTGGCCGCCGTCGCGCCGGGGACGAGGACGCCCGCGGCCGCTCCGAGGACGCCGACGCCGCCTCCGGCGAGGACCGCGCCGCCGAGCGCGGCGAGCAGGACTCCTCGGCCTCCGGCGAGGACGACCGCGGCGGGCGTGAGGGCACCCGCGAGGACTCCGGCCGCGGACGTGGCCGAGGCCGGGATCGTGACCGTGGCGGGGACCGCGAGCGCAACGACCGCGATCGTGACCGTGGCGGGGACCGCGAGCGCAACGACCGCGATCGTGACCGTGGCGGGGACCGCGATCGTGACCGCAGCAACGACCGGGATCGCAACGACCGTGGCGACGACGGCGGCCGCGACCGCTCCGAGGGCGGCTCCGGCCGTTCCCGCCGCGAGGACCGCAATGACGAGGGCGGGCGCCGCAATCGTCGCAATCGCAACGAGCGCGGCCGTGCCCGCCGGGGCCGCAGCAACCCCGAGGTGGACGAGGTCGAGCTGACCGAGGACGACGTCCTGCAGCCCGTGGCCGGCATCCTCGACGTGCTGGACAACTACGCGTTCGTGCGCACCTCGGGCTACCTGCCCGGCAACAACGACGTCTACGTCTCGCTGGCCATGGTCAAGCGCTACGGCCTGCGCAAGGGCGACGCCGTCGTCGGTGCGATCCGCGCCCCCCGCGAGGGCGAGAAGCCCTCGCAGAGCGTGAGCGGCAACCGCCAGAAGTTCCATGCGCTGGCCAAGATCACCACGGTGAACGGCGTGCCCGCCACGGAGAACCCGGACCGCGTGGAGTTCGCCAAGCTCGTGCCGCTCTACCCGCAGGAGCGCCTGCGCCTGGAGACGGACCACAAGCTCGTGGGCCCGCGCGTGATCGACCTGGTCAGCCCCATCGGCAAGGGTCAGCGCGGCCTCATCGTCTCCCCGCCCAAGGCGGGCAAGACCATGGTGCTGCAGTCGATCGCCAACGCGATCACCACGAACAACCCCGAGGTGCACCTCATGATGGTGCTCGTCGACGAGCGTCCCGAGGAGGTCACCGACATGCAGCGCTCGGTGGCCGGCGAGGTCATCGCCTCCACCTTCGACCGCCCGGCCGACGACCACACCACCGTGGCCGAGCTCGCCATCGAGCGCGCGAAGCGCCTCGTGGAGATGGGCCGCGACGTCGTCGTGCTCCTGGACTCCATGACCCGCCTGGGCCGCGCATACAACCTGGCGGCACCGGCCTCGGGCCGCATCCTCTCCGGCGGCGTGGACTCCTCCGCGCTGTACCCGCCGAAGAAGTTCTTCGGCGCCGCCCGCAACATCGAGAACGGCGGCTCGCTGACCATCCTGGCCACCGCGCTCGTCGAGACCGGCTCGCGCATGGACGAGGTGATCTTCGAGGAGTTCAAGGGCACCGGCAACATGGAGCTGCGCCTGTCCCGCCAGCTCGCCGAGCGCCGCATCTTCCCGGCCGTGGACGTCAACGCGTCCGGCACGCGCCGCGAGGAGGCCCTGCTCTCCGCCGAGGAGATCAAGATCATGTGGAAGCTGCGTCGCGTGCTCTCGGGCCTCGAGCAGCAGCAGGCCCTCGAGCTGCTGACCAACAAGATCAAGGACACCGCGTCCAACGCGGAGTTCCTCATGATGGTCTCCAAGAACACGCCCGGCGCCAAGGGCGACGACTGATCCCGGCGTGACCGCCTCGGCCCCGTCCCGCGACCTGACCGGCGCGGGGCGGGGCCGTCGTGGTGGGGCGCCGCGCCGGCCCCGAGGGACGACGGCGCCCCATCCTTCCGACGACGAGAGGCCTGACCGACGTGTTCGACTCCGTTCAGACGCTGCTGGACGAACACCGCGAGCTGACCCGCCGGCTCTCGGATCCCGCCGTGCACGCGGACGCGGCGCTCGCCCGACGCCTGGGCCGGCGCTTCGCCGAGCTCGGCGCGGTCGCCGCCGCGCACGAGGTGTGGACGGTCGCGGCGGCGGACCTCGCCGACGCGCGGGAGCTCGCGGGGGAGGGCGGCGACGACGCCGCGGCGTTCGCCGAGGAGCTCCCCGGCCTCGAGGCCGCCGAGGCGGAGGCCGCCGAGCGGCTGCGCCGACTGCTCATCCCGCGCGACCCGGACGACGCCCGCGACGTGATCCTGGAGATCAAGGGCGGCGAGGGCGGCGAGGAGGCGGCCCTCTTCGCCGGCGACCTGCTGCGCATGTACCTGCGCTACGCGGAGTCCCGCGGCTGGAAGGCCGAGGTCCTCTCCGCCACCCACTCGGACCTCGGCGGCTACAAGGACGTCCACGTGGCGATCCGCGGCAGTGCCACGGACCCGGCCGAGGGCGTCTACGCCCGGCTGAAGTTCGAGGGCGGCGTGCACCGGGTCCAGCGCGTGCCCGTCACCGAGTCGCAGGGGCGCATCCACACCTCCGCCGCCGGCGTCCTCGTGCTGCCCGAGGTGGACGCCCCGGATGAGGTCCAGATCGACCCGAACGACGTCAAGACGGACGTGTTCCGCTCCTCGGGCCCCGGCGGTCAGTCCGTGAACACCACGGACTCGGCGGTCCGGCTCACCCACGTGCCCACGGGCATCGTCGTCTCGATGCAGAACGAGAAGTCGCAGATCCAGAACCGCGAGGCGGCGCTGCGCGTGCTGCGCTCCCGGCTCCTCGAACGGCAGCGCGCGGAGCAGCAGGCGGAGGACTCCGCCGCGCGCGCCGCCCAGGTGCGCACGATGGACCGCTCAGAGCGGATCCGCACCTACAACTTCCCGGAGAACCGGATCGCCGACCACCGCACGGGGTACAAGGCGCACAACCTGGACGCCGTCCTCGACGGCCAGCTCGAGGCCGTCGTCGCCTCCTGCATCGCCCTCGACGAGGAGCGCCGTCTCGCCGCCCTGGGGGAGGGGGCGTGAGCACCGCGCCGCGCGGCACGGGGGCGCTCCCCGAGTGGTCCGAGCTGCTGCGGGTCGCCGTCGCCCGTCTGGCCGAGGCCGGCGTCGAGGCCCCACGCGCCGACGCCGAGGCCCTCCTGGCCCCGGTGATGGAGGCCGACCGCGGCGTGGCCCTCGCCCGCGTCTTCGCCGGCGCGCGCCCGAGCGAGGACCAGGCCCGGCGCTTCGAGCTCGCCGTGGCCCGGCGCGTGCGGCGCGACCCGCTCCAGCACATCACCGGCGTGGCGCACTTCCACGGGGTGGACCTCGCGGTGGGTCCCGGCGTCTTCGTGCCGCGGCCGGAGACGGAGCTCGTCGCCGCCGAGGGCGTCCGCGCGCTCAGGGCCCTCGACCGCCCGGCCCGCGCGGTGGACCTGTGCACGGGCTCGGGCGCCCTCGCCGCCGCGCTCGCCGCGTGGGCCCGCGCGCACGGGCGGGACGTGGCGGTCACCGCCGTCGAGCTGGACGACGCCGCCCACGCGTGGGCGCGGCGCAACCTCGAGCCGTGGGGCGTGGACCTGCGCCGCGAGGACGCGCTGCTGGCGGGGGAGGACCTGGCTGGCGTCGTGGACGTGGTCCTGTCCAACCCTCCCTACGTCCCGGAGGCGGAGCTCGCCGTGCAGCCCGAGGCGCTGGCGGACCCGCCCCGCGCGCTGTACGGGGGAGACGACCGTGGGCTGCGCCTCCCGCTGGGGATCGCCGGACGCGCGGCCGTCCTGCTGCGCCCGGGCGGCGTCTTCGCGATGGAGCACCACGAGACCCAGGGGGCCGCGCTGACGGCGGCCCTCCTCGACTCCGGGGCGTTCTCCGACGTGCGGGTCCACCAGGACCTGACCGGCCGCGACCGCTGGATCGGCGCCGTGCGCACGGACCGTCCCGCGGCGGGCGGGGCGAGCCGGGGCCCGTCCCGCGGGACAGTAGTGGAAGAATGGGCGCCGTGAGTGAGTTCTTCGACGTCTCCGACCCCGCCGCGCTGGAACAGGGCATCGCCCGGGCCCGCGAGGTCCTCGCCGACCGCGCGTGTGTGGTCCTGCCCACGGACACCGTGTACGGGATCGGCGCGGATGCCTTCTCCCCCCTGGCCGTGGCCGTGCTGCTCGCCGCCAAGGGCCGGGGGCGCACCATGCCGCCGCCCGTGCTCATCGCGGACGCCAAGGTGATGGCGGGGCTGGCCTACGACGTCCCCGCGGAGGCCGAGGAGCTCGCCGATCGCTTCTGGCCCGGCGCCCTCACCCTGATCCTGAAGTCCCAGCCCACCCTGACGTGGGACCTGGGGGAGACGCGCGGCACCGTGGCACTGCGCGTGCCGGACGACGCCGTCACCCGCGAGCTGCTCTACGCCGTGGGGCCCATGGCGGTCTCGAGCGCCAACCGCACCGGCCTGCCCGCGGCCACCACGGCGGTGGCCGCGCAGGAGATGCTCGGGGAGTCCGTCGCGCTGTACCTGGACGCGGGGGACCGCGCCGAGCAGGCGCCGTCCACGATCGTGGACTGCACCGTGACCCCGTTCCGCGTGGCCCGGCAGGGCGCCGTCCCGCTCGAGGAGATGCGCGAGATCGTGCCGGACCTGCTGGCGGAGGGCGAGGAGCCGCCCGTCCCGGAGGCCATGCTGACGCCGCAGGGCACCGGCGGCGCCGACGGCCCTGCGACGACCGCCGCCGAGGTCGAATCGGCCGAGCCCGCGCCGACCGCCGCCGAGCCCGGGGCGTCCGACACCCGCGAGGCCTGAGCCCCGCCCATGCGCGCCTACCTCCTCGTGGTGGTGGTCACCGCCGTCGCGTGCGCAGCACTGACGCCGCTCGTGCGCCGCGTGGGCACCGCGGCGCACGTGTACACGCCCGCTCGCCAGCGGGACATGCACCGTGCCCCCGTGCCCAAGCTGGGCGGCGTGGCGATGGCGGCCGCGGTGCTGATCGGCCTCGCGACGGCCGGCACCGTCCCCTTCTTCCACGGCATCTTCACCGACGATGCCGCCGTGCGCGGACTGCTCGTCGCGGTGGGGATCGTGATCCTCGTGGGCATGGCCGACGACCTGTGGGACCTGCGCTGGTGGATCAAGCTGCTCGGCCAGTGCGCCGCGGCCCTCGCCGTGGCGTTCGGAGGGATCCGGATCGAGGCCATGCCGGTGGGATGGATCCCCGTGGGCAGTCCGACGGTCCAGGTCGGGCTCACGGTGTTCGCCATCGTGCTCACCATGAACGCCATCAACTTCGTGGACGGGCTGGACGGGCTGGCCGCCGGGATGGCCCTCATCGGCGGGTCGGCGTTCTTCGTCTACTCCTACCTGCTCACGCGCACGATCGACCAGTTCGACTACTCGAACCTCGCCACGCTGCTGATGGCCCTGTTGATCGGCACGTGCATCGGCTTCCTGCCGTCCAACCACCATCCGGCCCGCATCTTCATGGGCGAGGTGGGCGTGCTGCTGCTCGGCCTGCTCATGGCCTCGGCCGCCGTCGCCGTGACCGCGGACCTCGACTCCCTGGCCGGGCTCCGCTTCCGCAACGTGCCGGCCTACATGCCCATCCTCCTGCCGCTCGCCGTGCTGGCCCTGCCGCTGGCCGACCTCGTGCTCGCCGTGCTGCGCCGCACGGCCCGCGGCACGAGCCCCTTCTCCGCGGACCGCGGCCACCTGCACCACAAGCTGGTGGACGGGGGGTACACGCACGCGCAGGCGGTCTGGCTGCTGTGGCTGTGGGCCTTCCTCGTGGCCTGGGGCGTGGTGTCCCTCAACTTCGTGGACGACGCGATCGTCCTCCCCGTGCTCGCCCTCGCGCTCGCCGCAGCCGGGTGGCTCACGCTGCGGCCCCTCGCGCGCCGTCGTCGTGACGCCCGCCCCGCGGCCCGCCCCGACCAGGAGGTCCGATGACCGCCCGCACCGCCCGACCACGCCGCCGCTGGGAGAACCGCGCGGGGTGGTGGGGGATCCTCTGGTGGAGCGTGGGCGGCGCCGGCGCCGCCCTCGCGCTGACCGCGCTCGCGTTCCTGACCCTCTCCGGGCCCGGCGGCGTGCCCTCTGTCCTCACCGGCGGGGGGATCGTGCTGGCGCTCTCCGCGGTCACCGGCGCGACGACGGCGCTCGCGTGGGACCACGCCCGCGAGGCCGTGCTCCCGGTGAGCATCGGGATGTTCGTGGTGAAGATCGCCGTGTTCGGCATCCTGGCCGGGATGGCGCCGCGGCCGGGGTGGCTCGAGGCGACGCCGGCCGCCGTCGCCGCCCTCGTGGTGATCGTGGCGTGGCAGGCCGCCGAGGTGCTCGTCTTCGCCCGCACGCGCCGCTCCATCTACGCGGACTGAGCCGCGGCGCCTCCGGCCGTCCGCCCGCCGCGGAGGGCGCGATCGTCGGTGCATGACGCCTGGCCAGCGGGCCGCGTGTGCGGTACGGAACAAGGACCGCCGTTTGGTATCGTTGCCAGCGAACACTTCGACGGCATGTTCGTGCCGCCTCTCGCCTCCGGCACCGCCTCTCAGCCCCGCATCGAAGCGGGTCTCGAGCGCGGCACGGGGCGATGCCGCCGTCCAGTCGACGCATCACTTCGGAGAGGAACCGCGTGCTACCCCTCGTGCTGGCCACCAAGGAATTCGTGCCCCCGTCCATCAGTGACGGCCACCTCCCGGAGATCTTCCCGTGGATGGGTCACTACGGCACGGGCTTCGGCAAGCAGATGCTGCTCGTCCTCCTGAGCGTCGTCCTCATCACGGGCTTCTTCGCGTGGGCGATGCGCCGCCCGAAGCTGGTGCCGGGCAAGGCCCAGTGGCTCGCCGAGTCGGGCTACTCCTTCGTGCGCAACTCCATCGCCAAGGACATCCTGGGGGAGAAGCACTTCAAGCAGTGGGTGCCCCTGCTGTTCGCCCTCTTCTTCTTCGTGCTGGTGAACAACCTGTTCGGCGCCATCCCGCTACTGCAGCTGCCCTCCTTCTCCCACGCCGGCGCCGCCTACGGCCTCGCGCTCATCGTCTATGTGATCTGGATCGGCGTCGGCCTGCGCCACCACGGCCCGCGCTACCTCAAGCTCGCCGTGGTCCCCAGCGGCGTGCCGGGCTGGATCCTCCCGCTGCTCGTGCCGCTCGAGTTCATCTCCAACTTCCTCGTGCGTCCGCTGACCCACTCCCTGCGTCTGATGGCGACGATGCTCGCCGGCCACATGATCGTCATGCTCGCCGGCGCGGGCGCCGCCTTCCTGATCACGCAGACGCACAACCTCGCGCTGCAGGGGACCGGCATCCTCGTGATCCTCGGCTCCGTGGCCCTCTACTTCCTGGAGCTGCTCATCATGTACCTCCAGGCGTTCGTGTTCACGCTCCTCACCGCCATCTACGTGCAGGGCGCGATCGACGCGAACGACCACTGACCAGCCGGGCGGCGACCTCATCCGAGATCGTCGCCACGGTCCGGCGGTTCGCCGCCACCCGACCACTCGGAGCGCCCCACGGGCGCCGCCCGGGCGGACTTACCTCCACAACCCTGCCGGCTCCCCGGCACCGTGAAAGGAACACCATGGAAATCTCGGGCTCCCTCAACCTCATCGGCTACGGCCTGGCCGCCATCGGCTCCGCCATCGGCGTGGGCCTCATCTTCTCCGCCTACATCAACGGCGTCGCCCGTCAGCCCGAGGCCCAGCGCATCCTGCAGCCGATCGCGCTGCTCGGCTTCGCCCTCGCCGAGGCCCTCGCCATCCTGGGCCTGGTCTTCGCGTTCGTCCTCTGATCCCCTGCACCGCACGGGGCGGGACGCCGTGTCCACGTCGTCCGCACCTCACGCCCTGTAGGACACACGACCGAAGGATGGTTGAAACATGATCAGCAATGGACTGATCCTCGCGGCGGCCGAGGGGGCCAACCCCCTGATCCCCAATCCGTGGGAGATCCTCGTCGTCGCGGTGGGCTTCGCCCTGCTCATGTTCATCGTCATCAAGTTCATCGTCCCGACCCTCGAGAAGTCCTACACGGACCGCGTCGAGGCGATCGAGGGCGGTCTCGCCAAGGCCGAGAAGGCCCAGGCTGAGGCGAACGCGATGATGGCGGACTACGAGTCCCAGCTGGCGGACGCCCGCACCGAGGCGAACCGCATCCGCGAGGAGGCTCGCACCGAGGCCACCCAGATCGTGGCCGAGGCCCGCGAGCGTGCCGTCGCCGAGGCGAACCGCGTCTCCGAGCAGGCCCAGGCCCACATCGCCGCGGAGCGCGCCCAGGCCGCGACGCAGCTCAAGGGCGAGGTCGGCACGCTGGCCACGACGCTCGCGAGCAAGATCGTGGGCGAGTCCCTGAACGACGATGCGCGCGCGCAGCGCGTGGTCGACCGCTTCCTGGCTGATCTCGATCGGCACCAGAGCGCGGGTGTGGCCGAATGATGACGGGTGCATCGAGGGACTCCCTGACCGCCTCTCTGCAGGCTGTCGGTCCGGTGCTGGACGAGGGCGGCGTCGCCCTGGCACGCGAGCTGTTCAGCGCGCTGGACGTCGTGGACGAGCAGGGGGCGCTGCGGCGTGCCCTGACCGACCCCGCCTGGAGCACCGAGCGCCGTCACGGCCTCGTGGACTCCCTGTTCGGCACCCGGGCGACCCCCGGTGCTCTGCAGGTCCTCAAGGACCTTGCCGGCCGCCGCTGGTCGGCGGAACGTGACTTCGGCGATGCGCTGGAGACGGTGGCCGCGCATGCCGCGGCCGCCGAGTCCGCGCGTGGCGGCCATGACGGCCTGTCCGCCCTCTCGGGCGAGCTGCTGGCCTTCAACCGCCTCACCGAGGAGTCGCACGAGGTGCAGCGCGCACTGACCGACCGGCAGGCCCCCGTCGAGGCGCGGGCCGCGCTGGCCCGTCGCCTGCTGGGCAGCACCGCCAGCCCGGCCGGGCAGCTGCTCGTCGAGCGCGCCGTCACGGTTCCCCGTGGCGTCAAGCCCTCCGTGGCCGTCCGCGCGCACGCGGACGTCGTCGCCGAGCGTCAGCGCCAGTGGATCGCCGAGGTGACGGTCGCCCGTCCCCTGGGGCAGGTCCAGCAGGAGCGGCTCGCAGACGGGCTGCGCCGGACCTTCGGCCGCGACCTCGTCGTAGACGTCACGGTCGACTCCGCCGTGGTGGGGGGCATCCGGGTCCAGGTGGGCGACGACGTGATCGACGCCTCCGTGGCCAGCCGTCTCAACGACCTCCAGCGCCGGATGGCCGGCTGACCCCTCGGTCGGCCCCGGACGCACCGCAGAACACACCACCGCATCATCGTCACGTCGATGATCACCAAGCACAGAGAGCAGGGACTGCAGATGGCCGAATTGACCATCAATGCCGACGACGTCCGCAATGCCTTGAACGATTTCGCGGCATCCTACGAACCGTCCGGCACCGAGCGCACCGAGGTCGGCCGCGTCATCTCCGCGGCGGACGGCATCGCGCGTGTGGAGGGCCTCCCCTCCGTCATGGCGAACGAGCTGCTGCGCTTCGAGAACGGGATCCTGGGCCTGGCCCAGAATCTGGACAGCCGCGAGATCGGCGTCGTCGTCCTCGGAGAGTTCCAGCACATCCGCGAGGGCATGGAGGTCCAGCGCACCGGGGAGATCCTCTCCGTGCCGGTGGGCGACGCCTTCCTCGGTCGCGTGGTGGATCCGCTGGGCGAGCCCATGGACGACCTGGGCCCGATCGAGTCCGAGGGCCGCCGTGCCCTCGAGCTGCAGGCCCCCACGGTGACCCAGCGCAAGTCGGTGCACGAGCCGCTCCAGACCGGCATCAAGGCGATCGACGCCATGATCCCGATCGGCCGCGGCCAGCGTCAGCTGCTCATCGGCGACCGCCAGACCGGCAAGACCGCCATCGCCGTGGACGCCATCCTGAACCAGCGCGCCAACTGGGCCACCGGAGATCCTCAGAAGCAGGTCCGCTGCGTCTACGTGGCCGTCGGCCAGAAGGCGTCGACCATCGCCGGCGTCCGCGCCACCCTCGAGGAGGCCGGCGCCCTGGAGTACACCACCATCGTGGCCTCCCCGGCGTCCGACCCGGCCGGCTTCAAGTACCTCGCCCCCTACGCCGGCTCGGCCATCGGCCAGCACTGGATGTACGGCGGCAAGCACGTGCTGATCATCTTCGACGACCTCTCCAAGCAGGCCGAGGCCTACCGCGCCGTGTCCCTGCTGCTGCGTCGTCCGCCGGGACGCGAGGCCTACCCCGGCGACGTGTTCTACCTCCACTCCCGCCTGCTCGAGCGCTGCGCCAAGCTCTCGGACGAGCTGGGTGCGGGCTCCATGACCGGCCTGCCGATCATTGAAACCAAGGCGAACGACGTCTCGGCGTACATCCCGACCAACGTCATCTCCATCACCGACGGACAGATCTTCCTGCAGTCGGATCTCTTCAACGCCAACCAGCGTCCCGCCGTGGATGTGGGCATCTCGGTGTCCCGCGTCGGCGGCGCCGCGCAGGTCAAGGCCATGAAGAAGGTCTCCGGCACGCTGAAGCTGGACCTGGCGCAGTACCGCGACCAGCAGGCGTTCTCCATGTTCGCCTCGGACCTGGATCCGGCCACGCGCCGCCAGCTCGCCCGCGGCGAGCGCCTCATGGAGCTCCTGAAGCAGCCCCAGTACTCGCCGTACCCGGTCGAGGAGCAGGTCGTGTCCATCTGGGCCGGCTCCAAGGGCCACCTGGACGAGGTGCCGGTGGAGGACGTGCTCCGCTTCGAGCGGGAGTTCCTCGATCACCTGCGCCGCCGCGACACCGTGCTCGGCGACATCGCCGCCACGGGCAAGCTCGAAGACGCGACCCTCTCCTCCCTCGAGGCGGAGATCGCGGACTTCAAGAAGGGCTTCCAGGTCTCGGGCCACGGCGTCGCCGACAACGAGAAGCACGCCGCGATCGGCCAGGACCAGGTCGCGCAGGAGCAGATCACCAAGCAGAAGCGCTGACCGAAGGTCGGTGAGGTCAGCGGTCCGGCGTCGGGCCCCCCACGGGGACGACGCCGGGCCGCCCTCCCGCCAGGGAAAGGATCACCATGGGAGCCCAGATCCGGGTCTACCGTCAGAAGATCGCATCGACCTCGTCGATGAAGAAGATCTTCAAGGCGATGGAGCTGATCGCCACGTCCCGCATCACCAAGGCCCGTGAGCGCGTCAACGCGTCGCTGCCGTATGCGAACGCGATCACCCGCGCCGTCTCGGCCGTGTCGAGCCAGCACGACATCGACCACGTCCTCACCACCGAGTCCCCGAACCCCACGCGGGCGGCCGTGCTGATCCTCTCGTCGGACCGCGGCCTCGCCGGCGCATACTCCGCGAACGTGCTGCGCAAGGCCGAGCAGCTGCTCACGCGTCTGCACGGGGAGGGACGCGAGGTCGACATCTACGTCGTCGGCCGCAAGGCGCAGACGTACATGGACTTCCGCGGGCGCGAGTACAAGCGCCTGTGGACGGGCCAGACCGACGCCCCCGTCGCCGAGCGCGCCACCGAGATCGGTGAGACGCTCGTCGAGGCCTTCCTCACGGACACCGCGGCGGGCGGCGTGGACGAGATCCACGTGGTCTTCACCGAGTTCGTCTCCCTCGTGAAGCAGAACCCGCACGTCGTGCGGCTCCTGCCGCTCGAGGTCGTGGAGGAGGACGTCGCGACCGCGGAGGAGGTCCTGCCGCTCTACGAGTTCGAGCCGGACGCCGAGGAGGTCCTCGACGCCCTGCTGCCGAAGTACATCGAGTCGCGCATCTTCAACGCCATGCTCCAGTCGGCGGCCTCTGAGCTCGCCAACCGTCAGCGGGCCATGAAGTCGGCGGGCGACAACGCCTCGAGCCTCATCAAGGAGTACACGCTCCTGATGAACAACGCCCGACAGGCCGAGATCACCCAGGAGCTCACCGAGCTCATCGCGGGCGCGGACGCGCTCAACAACTCCTGAGCCTTCCCTCGGCTCGACTGACCCGCCATCCACACACGATAGAAGTGAGAGAGATGACTGCCACCATCACCGACCACGGCACCGGCACCCCGGCCCGTGGCGCCACCGGGCGCGTCGCCCGGGTCATCGGCCCCGTGATCGACGCCGAGTTCCCCGGCAACGCCATGCCCGAGATCTACAACGCCCTGACCACCGAGATCGAGCTCAACGGCCAGAAGCGCACCGTGACCTTCGAGGTCGCCCAGCATCTGGGCGACAACATGGTCCGCGCCGTCTCCCTGCAGTCCACCGACGGCCTCGTCCGCGGCGCCGACGTGCTGGACTCGGGCGCCCCCATCTCCGTCCCCGTGGGCGATGCGGTCAAGGGCCACATCTTCAACGTGCTCGGCGAGACCCTGGACATGCCGACCTCGGAGCTCGGCGACGTCGAGCGCTGGCCGATCCACCGGCCGGCCCCGAACTTCGCCTCCCTCGAGGGCTCCACCGAGATGATGGAGACGGGCATCAAGGTCATCGACCTGCTGACCCCCTACATCAAGGGCGGCAAGATCGGCCTGTTCGGCGGCGCCGGCGTGGGCAAGACCGTGCTCATCCAGGAGATGATCACCCGTGTGGCCCGCAACTTCGGCGGCACCTCCGTGTTCGCCGGCGTCGGCGAGCGCACCCGCGAGGGCAACGACCTCTGGGTCGAGATGGACGAGGCCGACGTGCTCAAGGACACCGCCCTGGTGTTCGGCCAGATGGACGAGCCGCCGGGCACGCGCCTGCGCGTGGCCCTCTCGGCCCTGACCATGGCGGAGTACTTCCGCGATGTGCAGAACCAGGACGTGCTGCTCTTCATCGACAACATCTTCCGCTTCTCGCAGGCCGGCTCCGAGGTCTCCACGCTGCTGGGCCGCATGCCCTCGGCCGTGGGCTACCAGCCGAACCTCGCGGACGAGATGGGTGTGCTCCAGGAGCGCATCACCTCGACGCGCGGCCACTCCATCACCTCGATGCAGGCCGTGTACGTCCCCGCGGACGACTACACCGACCCGGCCCCGGCGAACGTGTTCGCGCACCTCGACGCGACCACCAACCTGACCCGTGACCTCGCGTCCCGTGGCCTGTACCCCGCCGTGGACCCGCTGGCCTCGACCTCGCGCCTGCTGGATCCGCAGTACGTGGGCCAGGACCACTACGACACCGCCATCCGCGTGAAGCAGATCCTCCAGAAGAACAAGGAGCTGCAGGACATCATCGCGATCCTCGGTGTGGACGAGCTCGGCGAGGAGGACAAGATCACCGTGGCGCGCGCCCGCAAGATCGAGCAGTTCCTCTCACAGAACACCTACACCGCCAAGCAGTTCACGGGTGTCGAGGGCTCGACCGTGCCGGTCAAGGACACCGTCGAGGGCTTCAAGGCGATCGCCGACGGCGAGCTCGACCACGTCGCCGAGCAGGCCTTCTACAACGTGGGCGGCCTGGACGACGTCGAGCGCGAGTGGGCCAAGATCCAGGCCGAGGGCTGATCCGTCATGGCTGAGCTCGAGGTGGAGATCGTCTCCGAGGAGAGGTCCATCTGGAAGGGCGCGGCGTCGGCCGTCTCGGCGCGCACCTACCAGGGTGAGATCGGCATCCTGCCGGGCCACACCCCGCTGCTCGCCGTGCTCGGCGACGGCGAGGTCGTGGTGCGCACCGCCGACGGCGGGACCGTGACCGCGCAGGCCAACGGCGGGTTCTTCTCCGTCGACCACGACCGCGTGGTGATCGCCGCGACGTCCGCCCGCCTGGGCGACGCCGCAGCCGTCTGAGCCGCGCGGTCCAGGCACGACCATGAGGGGCCCGGTGCTCATCGTCCTGGTCGGCGTGCTGGCAGTCCTCGGACTGCTGGCCGTCGCCGGACTGGTGCGGCACCGGGCCCTTCTGCGTGCGCCGGGGTCGTTCCCGGGGATCGCGGTCACCGGTCGGGGACGGCCCCGGCGGGTGATCGGCCGCTACGACGAGCGCGTCCTGGTGCTCAACGGGTTCATGCCCGCCGGCCCGCTCGCGTGGCGGGGGGAGCGCTGGGCGCTCCAGATGGACCGGGTGCCGGATGCGGCGCCCGTGGGTCAGACGGTCCTCGACGTCCACGGGGGCAGCGAGCCGGTCCGCCTGACGGTGGACGAGGCCGACGCCGGCGCCCTCCGCGCGTGGTGCGAGGCCGGGCCGTCCCAGGCCGGGCAGCTGTGGTGGCGCAGCGACGGGTCCACCCCCCGCACGCGCCGCTGACCCCGGTCGGCCCGCTGAACGGAGAGGGCCTCATCCTGCCGGCGTGACCCGTGTCGGCGTCCGCACGAGCACGGTCCGCGTCCCCGCGGGCCCCCACACCACGACGCCGGCCCGCGCCGGGTCGTCCCCGTCGCAGGCCTCCGCGCCGAGGCTCTCGCGGGGCACGTGGGTCGCCGCCCGCAGGACGGCGTCGGGGTCGAGACCGCGGCGCAGCAGCGCCGCGACGGAGTCCGCGAGGGACCGGCGGCCGCCCGCGAGCGGGGCCTCCTCCGCTCCGGTCGACGCCGGCGTGCGCCCCAGCCGGGGCGCGTGGTGGCCCGCGTGGATCGTGCGCGGGCCGAGGCGGTGCCGCGTTCCCGGCGCGGCGCCGGTCGCGGCGACCGCATCGGAGACGAGGCACACGGCCGGGGCCAGGGCCGGATCGCCCAGCAGCAGGTCCACGAGGTGGTGGGAGACGTGGACGTCGTCGGCGATGAGCTCGAGGCGGAGCCGCCCCCGGCGGGCGGCGTCCAGGAGCAGCGGAAGCGGTCCCGGCTCGCGGTGGTGGAAGCCGCGCATCGCGTTGAACAGGTGGGTGACCACGGGGCGCGGAGCCCGTCCGCCGCACCGCTCCGTCCTCCGGCGCAACGCCTCCCACCGGTCGAGCGCCGCCCTCGCCGCGAGCAGGTCCGCGTCGGTGTGGCCGAGGCACGGCACGGTCCCGGCCGCAGCCAGCTCCCGCTCCAGCGCGGCCGACCCGGCGAGCTCCGGGGCCAGCGTCATGGTGCGCACGAGGCCGCGCGGCCGGCCGCGCAGCGCCGCACGGACCGCGTGGCCGGCGGCCGAGGCGGGCGTGCACAGCGCGGCCCGGTCGTGGGCGCCGGCGCGGGCGGGGGAGAGGAACGGGCCCTCGAGGTGCACGCCGGCCAGCGAGCCCTCCTCCCACAGCGGCCGCAGCCGGTCGAGGGCGGAGGCCAGATCCGCGGCGGGCAGTGCCGGCAGCGAGCCGATCACGGTCCCCACCCCGGCGCGGCGCCCGCGCTCGAGCCAGGCGGCCACGTCTCCGACGGGAGAGGTCGCCAGGTCCACCCCGGCGCCCCCGTGGACGTGATGGTCCAGGAGCGGTCCGGTCACGCGCACGGCGTCCCGGTCCACGCCCGGCTCCGCCGCGGCGGCCAGCACCTCGCGCGGCGCCGCCTCGGCGGGGCCGGCCCACACGAGGCGCGCGCCGTCGTCGCCCGGTCCGGCCTCCGGAGTCTCCGCCCACGTCACCAGCCATTCCACCGGGTCCGCTCCGTGGTCCGCGGCCACCCACGGCGCGCGGGCGGAGCGCAGCGGGCCCGTCGGGGGCGCCGGATCAGAAGAGGCGGGACTCGGCATCGTCCACGCCGCGCATCGCGTCATAGTCGAGGGTGACGCAGCGGATGCCGCGGTCCTCGGCGAGGGTGCGGGCCTGCGGCTTGATCTGCTGCGCTGCGAACACGCCGCTCACGGGCGCGAGGAGGGGGTCGCGGTTCATCAGCTCGAGGTAGCGGGTGAGCTGCTCCACGCCGTCGATGTCCCCGCGGCGCTTGAGCTCCACGGCCACGGTGCCGTCCGGGCCCTTGGCCAGGATGTCCACGGGGCCGATGGCCGTCATGTACTCGCGGCGCACGAGCGTGTGCCCGTCGCCGAGCAGCTCGATCTGCTCCGCGAGCAGGCGCTGCAGATCCGCCTCCACGCCGTCCTTCACGAGCCCCGGGTCCACGCCGAGCTCGTGGGAGACGTCCGAGAGGACCTCCTCGAGCAGCACCAGCAGCCGGTCGTCCGACTTCTTCGCCTGGACGCGCCACACGGCGACGACGCCCTGGGCCGCCTGCTCCTCGCTCGGCTCCTCGACATGGAGGGTGGCCGGCGGGCTCATCCAGTTGAGGGGCTTGTAGGAGCCGCCGTCGGAGTGGACCAGCACCGAGCCGTCCGCCTTCACCATGAGGAGGCGGGTGGCGGAGGGCAGGTGGGCGTTGAGGCGGCCCTCGTAGGTCACGGAGCAGCGGGCAATGACGAGGCGCACCGGTCCAGTCTAGGGGCGGGCCCGCCCCTCGGCGCCGCGGCGGACGGCGCTGTGCCAGCATGGACGCATGCCCCGCTCCCACCGCCCGCGCCGCTCGTCCGCTCCGCGCCGGGGCGAGCGGTCGGGGTCGGGGGACGCCTCACGACGCTCCCGCCCCGGTCCAGGCCGGGTCGATCCCCTCGAGGAGCGCCTCGGCCTGGACCCGGGCTACGCGCACGAGAGCGGCAGCGACGGCGGCTGGCACGTGCGCCAGATCCCCGCGTGGCGCGCGGTGAAGGACTACTCCTGCCCCGGCTGCGGACGCGTGATCCGCCAGGGCCAGGCCCACCTCGTGGCGTGGCGCTCCGACTGGATCATGGGAGACGCGGACGCCGGAGAGGACCGGCGCCACTGGCACCCCGTGTGCTGGCGCACGAGGGCCAGCCGCTGAGGATCGTCCCGGTCACCGGGTCTCCTGCCGCGGGATGAACACCTCGCGGACGATCAGCAGCAGGGCGGCCGCCGTCGGGATGGCCATGAGCGCCCCGAGCACGCCGAGCAGGGTGCCGCCCGCGATCACGGCGATCACCGCGACGGCGGCGGGCACGTCCACCGCGCGGGACATGACGCGGGGGGAGACGACGTAGGCCTCGACCTGCAGGTAGACGACGTAGATCGCCGCGAACAGCGCGGCGGACTGCCACGAGTCCAGGAGGGAGATGAGGGTGATGACCGTCCCGCCGATCATCGCCCCCACGAGCGGGATGAACGCCATGATGGCGGCGAAGAACGCGAGCAGGGCCGCGAACGGGGTGCCGGCGATGCTCATGGCGATGAAGGCGACCGTGGCGTTCAGCGCGGCCACGAGGGTCTGGCCCATGACGTAGAGGCCCACGGAGGAGGTGATCTCCTCCGAGAGCTCACGGACACGCGCGCGGCGCGAGCGGGGCGCCAGGCGGTAGGCCCAGTGCTTGATGTGCGGCAGGGAGGAGAGGAAGTACAGGGTCAGGACCACCACGACCACCGTGACGAACAGGGAGTTCAGCACGGTTTGGCCGAGGCCCACGATCCCGCCGAAGAGGGCGGCCACCGAGGCTCCGTCGCCGTTGAGCTGGTCCGTGTGCTGGCGCACCGCGTCCTGGATGTGGAACTGGGCGTCGAGGGCGAGGAACCACTCCGAGCGCATCACCTCCTCCACCGTCGCGGGGATCTCCTCCGCGAGCTGGGTGGACTGCTCCACCGCGGTGGGGATCAGCAGGGAGATGAAGGCGGCCGCGACGGCGGCGAGGCCCAGGGCGGCCACGAGGACTCCGGCCCAGCGGGGGGCTCCCCATCGCTCGAAGCGGCGCACGATGGGGTCCAGGCCGAGGGCGATGAACAGGGCGGCCATGATCATCACGAGCAGCTGCTGGTTGGTGGCCAGGAATCCCAGGACGGCGAGGGCGAGCAGGACGCCCGTCGTGAGCAGGAAACCGGTGCTCACCGGCGATCGGAACGAGACCGTGGGGGTCGCCTCGGTGGGCTCCGGGACCGGCTCGTCCTGTGCGGCGTCGTCGCCGGGCGCGGTCGCCGGGCCGGAGCGGCGCCAGGCGAGGGGGCGCAGACTCAGGCGGCCGCGGACCGGGGAGCCCTCCGGCGGAGCGCCGACCGGGCTCGAGTCGGCCGGGGTGGACGGGTGCGCGGAGGCACGGGCCGGGCTCGTGGACGCGCCGTGGGTGGGCAAGGCGGCGTCCGGCGCGGCCTGGGGCGCCTGGTCCTCGGGATGATGCACGGGATCAGGGTACGGCAGGGGCCGCGGCGGAGGTGGCCGCGGGCGCCCCGGCCGGTCGAGCGTCTACCGTGGATCCCAGACCGTCTCGAAAGGACCGTGCACCGTGACCTCCCAGCCCTCCTCCGCCGCCCCGTCCCACCTGCGCGGGGCTGTCGACCTGTCCTCTCTGCGCTCGCCCCGGCCCGCCGCGGGCACCGGCACGGCGGGACCGAGCCCGGACGCGATGCCCGAGGGCTCATGGGTGATCCCGCAGGCGGACCAGCAGATGTTCCAGCAGCTCGTGCAGCTCTCCGCGCAGGTCCCCGTCCTCCTGCACCTCCACGTCCCGGGGGACCAGACGAGCGAGGCCCTGTACACCCAGTTCGCCGACGCCGTGGACGCCCAGGCGGGCCGCCTCGTCATGGCGCGCTTGGACGTCGTGGCAGACCCCGGGCTGCTGCAGGCCATCGGCCTGCCCGCGGGCCCGGCCGTCCTCGCGGTGGTGGCCGGCCAGCCCGTGCCGCTCGTGAACCAAGCCGTGCCGGAGGAGACCCTCGCCCAGCTCCTGGGCGAGATCCTCGAGGTCGCTCGCCAGAACGGCGTGTCCGGCACCGTGCCTCCCGTCGCGGACGCGCGTCCCGGCGCGGGCGGCGAGCCGGCACCGGCGGCGCCCCCCGTGCCCCCGCTGCACCGGGCAGCCCACGAGGCCCTCGCCGCCGACGACATGCCCGCCGCCGTCGCCGCGTGGGAACGGGCGCTCGCCGAGAACCCGGCGGACGCCGTCGCCCTGCAGGGCCGCTCCGCCGCCCAGCTGCTCCTGCGCACGCAGGACGCGGACGCCGCCGCGGTGCGCGCGGGGGCGGCCGAGCGTCCCGACGACGCGGCCGCGCAGATCGCGGTGGCGGACCTCGACGTGCTCGGCGGCCACGTCGAGGACGCGTTCGCCCGCCTGGTCCGCTTCATCGCCGGCCATCACGGCGACGCGCGCGAGGACGTGCGCTCCCACCTCGTCGACCTCTACACCGTGGTGGGCGTGGACGACCCGCGCGTGCAGGCCTCGCGTCGCCGCCTCGCCGCCGCCCTGTACTGAGCGTCACGGCGCGGCGACGCCCCGCGGGCGTGCCCTGAGCGCCCCGCGGCTCCGCCAGGTGGGGGAGGAGGGGCCGGCGAGATCATCCCCAGGGCGGAGGCGAAGCCTGTCAGCGCGCTGTTAGCGTCGGCGGCATGATCGCCGCCCCCGAGCCTCCGCTCCGCCGCGCCCACGACAGCCCTGACCCGGACCTCGCCCTCGTCACCCGGGCGCTGGCCAAGCGATTCGGGGACAGGACGGCCCTCGCGGGCCTGGACCTGGAGGTTCCGGCGGGCTCGTTCTTCGGCGTCGTGGGCCCGAACGGTGCGGGCAAGACCACGGCGCTGTCCATGGCCACGGGCCTGCTCCGCCCGGACCACGGCCAGGCCTGGATCCACGGCGTGGACGTGTGGGCGCAGCCCCTCGAGGCCAAGCGCCGCGTGGGCGTGCTCGCCGACGGCGTCCGCACGTTCGACCGCCTCACCGGCGCGCAGCTGGTCACCTACGCGGGCCTGCTCCACGGCCTCGACGCCGAGACCGTGGCCCAGCGCACCGCCGACCTGCTGCGCGTCATGGACCTGCAGGACGCCGGCCGTAAGCTCGTCGTGGACTACTCCGCGGGCATGACCAAGAAGGTCAACCTGGCCGCCGCGATGGTCCACGCCCCGGACGTCCTGGTGCTCGACGAGCCGTTCGAGGCCGTCGACCCCGTCTCCGCCGCGAACATCCGCGACATCCTGAACGACTACGTCGGCCGCGGCGGCACCGTGATCGTCTCCAGCCACGTGATGGACCTCGTGCAGCGCATGTGCACGCACGTCGCCGTCATCGCCGACGGCACCCTGCGCGCCACCGGCACGGTGGAGGAGGTCCGCGCCGGGCGCGACCTCGAGGAGCGCTTCGTGGACCTCGTCGGCGGGCGCCACACGGGGGAGGGCCTCGCATGGCTGTGAACGGCATGGCCGCCACCCTTGTCCGCCTGCGCTGGGCGCTCACCGTCAACCAGTGGCGCCGCTCCCCGTTCACGCTCGTGATGAGCATCATCGGCGCGCTGTACATCCTCGGGGCGGCGGTCTTCCTCGTCGTCGGGCTCACCGTGGCCCTGCCGGGCGAGGACGTCGCCTTCCGCGGGGTGCTCACCGTCCTGGCCACCTCGGTGGTCGTCCTGCTGTGGCTCGTGCTGCCGCCGCTCGTCACCGGCGTGGACGCCACTCTGGACCCCCGCAGCTTCCTCGTCTACCCGGTGCCCGTCGGCACGCTCGTCCGCGGTCTGCTCCTCAGCGCCTTCACGACGCCGGTCGGGATCGCCACGCTGATCGTCACCCTGGGCGTCGCGGCGTCCTGGCGGGACCAGCCGGCCGCGCTCGCCTTCGGCCTGGTCGGGGCCGTCATCAGCGCGGTCGCCGCCGTCTCCCTGGGCTACGGCGTCACGGGGATGATCTCGGCCTATGCCGGCCGCCGCCGGGTGCGCGAGACGGTCTCCGTGCTGCTCATGATCCCGCTCATGCTCGGCGGCATCGCCTTCGCCCAGGCCGCCGAGTCCTTCGACACGCTCATGGCCGGCGCGCCGCCCGTGGCCGAGGCCGCCTCCTGGACGCCGTTCGGCGCCGGTGCGGCCGCCGCCTGGGCCGCCGCCGAGGGACGCTGGGGGCTGGCGGCCGTGCGGCTCGCCGTCGCCCTCCTCTGGTGCGCCCTGGCCCTCGCCCTGTGGCACCTGGCCGTCCGCCGCACGGTGCGGCCCGTGGGCGTCGGGGGCGGGCCGGCGCGTGAGGCGAAGGCGGCCGCCGCCGACCCGCGTCCGCTGCGCTGGCTCGGCCGCCCCGCCACGGGCCCCCGCACCGCGATCGCGGCCCGCGCGCAGCACTACTGGTTCACGGACCCGCGCTACATGGCTGGCCTCATCACCATCCCGCTCATGGCCGTGCTCCTGTGGTTCACGGGCAGCATCGGCGAGGACGGCGCCGGACCGGCCGTGTTCCTGGCCATGGCGCCCATCACGGCGTGGGCGCTGGCCCACTCCCTCTCGGCGGACATCGCCTACGACCACACGGCGTTCCACCTGCACGTCGTCGCCGGCGTGAAGGGGATCGACGACCGGATCGGGCGGCTCATGGGCATGCTCGGCTGGGGCGTCCCGCTCGTCGTCGTGGTGGCCGTGGCCACGTGCGCCGCAGCGGAGGACTGGGGCGCGCTGCCCGCCGTGCTGGGCCTGTCCCTCGGCCTCCTCGGCTCCGTGTGCGGCCTCGCAGCGCTCGTCTCCGCGCGCTGGGTCTACCCGGTGCCGAAGCCCGGCGACAGCCCGTTCCAGCAGCCGCAGGGCGCGATGGTCCGCACCATGATCGTGCAGTTCGGCGCGCTCCTGGCCTCGGCGGCCATGGCCCTGCCGATGCTCGTCCCCGCGATCGTGTTCTCCGTGACGCGGGAGCCCGTGTGGTCCTGGGGCGCGCTCGCGGTGGGCCTGGCGTGGGGCGCGCTGCTGCTCTGGCTGGGCGTTCGGCTCGGCGCCCGCTGGTACGAACGGGCGCAGGCCGAGACCTTCCAGGCCGTGAAGGCGTTCTGACCGACTGGCTAGGATGGGCCGCATGAGTGTGACCGGCGAACCCGACCTGAACGACCCCTTCGCGCCCGCCGGCGGCGGCACCTCCGTCCTGGAGCGCGAGGAGCAGCTCCAGGACATCGAGCCGGGCGACCACGAGCGATTCGCGCACTACGTGCGCAAGGAGAGGATCATGGAGTCCGCCCTGTCCGGCGCGCCCGTGATCGCGCTGTGCGGCAAGGTGTGGGTGCCGGGCCGCGACCCGGAGAAGTTCCCCGTGTGCCCCACGTGCAAGGAGATCTACGAGGGACTGCGCGATCCCCAGGACGGCGACGGCGACTCCGGCTCGGGCGGCGGCAAGCGCGGGTTCTTCGGCGGTCGCGGGCGTGGCTGAGGCCGCTCGTCGATGAGCGGCACCCTCTTCGGCGGGCCTGACCCCGCCGGCTCCGACGCGTCCGGCGCCGTCCCGTCCGCCGGCGTCCAGCCCGATCTCTTCCACGTGGGCGAGGACCTGCCCCCGGCTCTGCCCGAGCGTGCAGCCTGGGGCACCGCCCCCAAGCTGCGCCAGTGGCAGCAGGAGGCCCTCGAGAAGTACCTCTCGGCCTCCCCGCAGGACTTCCTCGCCGTCGCCACCCCCGGTGCGGGCAAGACGACCTTCGCGCTCCGCGTGGCCAAGATCCTCATGGACGCCGGTGTGGTGCAGCGGCTGACCGTGGTCGCGCCCACGGACCACCTCAAGCGGCAGTGGGCGGACAACGCGGCGCGCGTGGGCCTGGCGATCGACCCGAACTTCAAGAACGCGGACGGACGGCACGGCGCGGAGTACCGCGGCGTGGCGCTGACCTACGCGCAGGTGGCCAACAAGCCGGTGCTGCACCGCAACCGCACCGAGGCCGCCAAGACGCTGGTGATCCTCGACGAGATCCACCACGGCGGCGACGCCCTGAGCTGGGGCGAGGGCATCAGGGAGGCGTTCGAGCCGGCCGCGCGCCGCCTCGCGCTGACCGGCACCCCCTTCCGCTCGGACACCTCCACCATCCCGTTCGTGCAGTACGTGGACGGGCCCGACGGGCTCTCCCGCTCGAAGGCGGACTACACGTACGGCTACGGGCCCGCGCTGCGGGACAACGTGGTGCGGCCGGTCATCTTCATGGCCTACTCGGGGCAGATGCGGTGGAAGACCTCGACGGGCGAGGTCATGGAGGCCCAGCTCGGCGAGGCGGCCACGAAGGACATCACCGCATCGGCCTGGCGGACCGCGCTGGACCCGCAGGGCGAGTGGATCCCCTCCGTGCTCAAGGCCGCGGACCAGCGCCTCACCGAGGTGCGGCGCAACGTGCCCGACGCCGGCGGCCTGGTGATCGCCTCGGACCACGAGGACGCCCGCGCCTACGCCGCCCAGCTCGAGGCGCTGACCGGCCAGAAGCCGGCCGTCATCCTCTCGGACGACAAGGGCGCCTCGGACCGCATCGACGAGTTCGCCGCCTCGGACGAGCGCTGGATGGTGGCCGTGCGCATGGTGTCCGAGGGCGTGGACGTGCCCCGACTCTGCGTGGGCGTCTACGCGACGTCCACGTCCACGCCGCTGTTCTTCGCGCAGGCCGTGGGCCGCTTCGTGCGATCGCGGCGCCGTGGGGAGACCGCATCCGTCTTCCTGCCCTCCGTGCCGCAGCTGATGCTCCTGGCCAACGAGATGGAGCTCGAGCGGGACCACGCCCTGGACCGACGCGAGGGCGCCGTCGAGGTGGAGGACC
The DNA here is from genome assembly GCF_039519235.1 of Micrococcus sp. 2A. Classification (NCBI taxonomy): domain Bacteria; kingdom Bacillati; phylum Actinomycetota; class Actinomycetes; order Micrococcales; family Micrococcaceae; genus Micrococcus; species Micrococcus sp. 2A. Next base: position 955,775 of record NZ_CP154351.1, read on the forward strand.
TCGAGGACGCCCCCGAGGAGGACCTCATCGCGCAGGCCAACCGGGAGGAGAAGGGGTCGGACTCCCTGACGGGCGCCAAGTTCGAGGCGCTCGAGTCCCGGGCGAGCTTCGACAAGGTGCTCTTCGACGGCGGCGAGTTCGGCCTCGGCGGCGCCGTGGGCTCGGCCGAGGAGCAGGACTTCCTCGGCATCCCCGGCCTGCTCGACGCCGACCAGGTCTCCGCCCTGCTGCGCCAGCGCCAGGCGGAGCAGGTCCAGCGCCGCCCGAAGGCCGCCGAGCCGAAGGAGCCGGCTGAGGTGGTGGACCACCGGCGCATGAAGGAGCTGCGCGCCGAGCTGTCCAAGCTGGTGTCGGCGTGGTCCGCGCGCTCGGGCACCCCGCACGGCGTGATCCACAACCGGCTCCGCGAGGTCAGCGGCGGCCCGGCAGTGGCCCAGGCGTCCCAGGACCAGCTGGAGAAGCGGATGTCCACGATCCGCGGGTGGTTCGTCGGGCGGAGGTGAGCCGCCGGAGGCGGCCCGGACAGGGCGGACCGCCGGACCGAGCCGTCCTCACCCAGGGCCGTCTGGACGTCTCGGTCGGCTGGATGCGGCTCGGCTCGACCGCGGGCGCTCAGCTCGGATGTCAGCACAGGGGGCGCAGGTACCGCTCGGGAGACGCGAGGAACGCGCGGTGGTGCCGGACGAACGGGAGGTCGTCGTAGGCCGTCGGCGTGATGCCGTCCTCGTCGAGCAGCAGGATCCGGGCTCCTGGCAGCGCCGCGAGCACGGGGGAGTGCGTGGACAGGACGACCTGGGATCCCGCCTCGACCATGATCCGCAGGTGGACCAGGAGCGCGAGGCAGCTCTCGAAGGACAGCGCGGACTCGGGCTCGTCGAGGATCCAGAGGCCGCGCACGCCGGCACGCTCCTCGCAGAACTGCAGGAACGCCTCGCCGTGGCTGCGCAGGTGCAGGGTCGATCCCGGAATCGTGGACTCCAGGTACGTGAACAGCCCGTACATGTTCTCGGCCCGCAGGAACACGCCGCCCCTGGGTGCTCCCGCCCCGCGCGCGAGCTGCAGGTGCTCGGCGAGGTCGGAGGAGGTCCGCCGCGTCTCGTGGAACACGTGGCGGGTGCCGCCCTCCGCGTTGAGGCCGAACGCCTCCGCGATCGCCTCGACGACCGTGGACTTCCCCGCCCCGTTCGCCCCGACGATCACGGTGGCGTCGCCGAGGTCGAGGCCGTGGTCCAGCAGGTGGCGCACCGCCGGGATGTCGGCAGGCCACACGGTCCGGTCGGCGGGGGAGAGCGGGTGCTCCGTCACCCGGCGCACGGGGCGGTCCCAGGCGCGCGTGTCCGGCGCGTCGTCCCGGGCCATCCGGCTCAGAGCTCCTCGGCGAGCTCCAGCACGGCCCCGGCGGCCTCCATCTCGTGGAGGGCCGCCTGGCCTGCGGCCTCGTCCACGGCCGCGCACAGGTCGGTCAGCACCGTCACCTCGTAGCCGGCGTCCACAGCGTCCAGGACGGTGGCCCGCACGCAGTGGTCGGTGGCGAGGCCGACGACGGTCAGCGCCTCCACCTCCTGATCGCGCAGCCACTCGTCCAGGCCCGGAGCGCCCTCGGCGACGGCGCGGGCCGCCCCCTGGGTCGCGCCGTGGGGGCCGGCCGGGGCGCCGGCCTCGTCACCGGACCGGACGGCGTCGGGCTCCCCGAGGAAGCCCTCGAAGCCGGAGTACGCGGCGGTGCGGGCGCCTTTGAGGAACTCCGCCTCCACATACTCGGCGTCCAGGTCCGGGTGCAGCTCGGCGCCGCGGGTGCCGGCCACGCAGTGCACGGGCCACGTGGCGCGGAAGTCGGGCTCCTCGCCCTCGGACGCGAAGTGCGTGCCAGGATCCACGTGCCAGTCGCGCGTGGCGACGACGGCGGTGTAGCGGTCCACGTGCTCGTCCAGGTGCTCGCTGATCGCCGCGGCGACGGCGGCGCCGCCCGTGACGGCGAGCGATCCGCCCTCGCAGAAGTCGTTCTGGACGTCGACGATGATCAGGGCGCGGGTGAGGTCGGGCATGTCAGTGCTCCTGGATGAGGGTGGGGATCGCGGGCTCGCCGGACTGCAGCCGAGCGACGTTCGGCGGCAGCTCGCGCAGGGAGGCGGCGTGGCGCTCGGCGGCGCGGGTCACGGCCTCGGGGCCGGTCCAGCCGGGCAGCAGCTCGCCGTCACGGACGAACTCCTGGATGAGCGGACGGTCGTCGGCGTCCGCGTCGGGGCCGCGGTTGACGCCCACGAGCTCGGCGACAGCGCGGCCGCGCGCGTCGCGGCGGCGGGCGGCCTCCTTGCGGCCGCCCAGGGACGCCTTGCCCGAGGAGGCCTTCGCGACGTCGACCCACGCGCCGTCGTCGTCATGGCGGGAGACGAGCTTGTAGACCATGGAGGCGGTGGGCACGCCCGAGCCGGTGACCAGCCGCGTGCCGACGCCGTAGGAGTCCACGGGCGCGGAGCGCAGCGCCGCGATCGCGTACTCGTCCAGGTCGGAGGTGACCAGGATCCCGGTCTCCGTGTTGCCCAGCTCGTCGAGGAGCTCGCGCACGTGGTGGGCCTGCTGCACGAGGTCGCCGGAGTCGAGGCGGACGTTCTTCAGGTCCGGCCCGGCCACCTCGACGGCGGTGCGCACGCCGGCGTCGATGTCATAGGTGTCCACGAGGAGGGTGGTGGCGGCGCCGAGGGCGTCCACCTGCGCCTCGAAGGCGGCACGCTCCGAGTCGTGCAGGAGCGTGAAGGAGTGCGCCGCCGTGCCCACGGTGCGGATCCCGTAGCGGCGGCCGGCCTCGAGGTTGGAGGTGGCCGCGAAGCCGGCGATGACCGCGGCGCGGGCGGCGGCGACGGCGGACTCCTCGTGCGTGCGCCGCGAGCCCATCTCGATGCACGGGCGGCCGCCGGCGGCCGCGGTCATGCGGGAGGCGGCGGAGGCGACCGCGGAGTCGTAGTTGAGGATGGAGAGGAGATAGGTCTCGAGGATGCACGCCTCGGCGAAGGTGGACTCCACCTGCAGCAGCGGGGAGTGCGGGAAGTAGGCCTCGCCCTCGGCGTAGCCCGTGATGTCCCCGGAGAAGCGGAAGTCCGCGAGCCAGGACAGCGTGGCGTCGTCCACCACGGAGTTGTCCGCGAGGTGGTCCAGCTCAGCGGTGGCGAAGCGGAAGCGGCTCAGTCCCTCCAGCGCGCGGCCCGTGCCGGCCACCACGCCGTAGCGGCGGCCGTCGCCCAGGCGGCGGGTGAACAGCTCGAAGCGGCTGCGCCGGTGCGCGGTGCCCGCCTTCAGCGACGCCTGGAGCATGGTCAGCTCGTACTGGTCCGTCATGAGGGCGGTGGGGATGCGCCAGTCGTCCACGCAGGCCTCCACGGAGGCGGCGGGGCGGGGGCTCTTCGCGGTGGTCTCGCTCACGTGGCCACCCTACCGAACGGGGCGGGCGGCCCCGCCAGGGGCACGGGTCCGTAGACTGGACGGCATGCCCGCCCCCGATGCCCCCGCCTCCGGCACGGACACGGCCCTGCTCGAGCGTCCCCGGGAGGACCTCGGCGCGGACCGCCCGTGGAACACGGTGGTGTGGAACGACCCCGTGAACCTGATGAGCTACGTGGCCTACGTGTTCCGCTCCCACTTCGGCTACTCGGCCGCCAAGGCCGAGGCCCTCATGCTCGAGGTCCACGAGCGCGGGCGCTCCGTGGTGTCCACCGGCTCGCGGGAGAGCGCGGAGGTCCACGTGAACGCGATGCACGGGTTCGGCCTGTGGGCGACGCTCGAGCAGGCAGAGGACTGAGGAGGGCCATGGCACAGAGGTTCCGCTGGACGCGGCGCGGCTACGTCGCGCAGCTGGAGAAGCCGGAGGTCCGCCTGCTGCGCGGCCTCGTCAAGGACGTCGTCACCCTCCTGGAGAACCGCCAGGACGAGGTCCGCGCCCACGACGACGCCGACGTCGTCTCGGCCGAGCACCCCGCCGCCGGCGCCGCGGCAGCCTCCGACGCCCCCGCGGCGGAGCAGGCGGCCGCCGCGGACTCCACGGGGAAGGAGGCGGGCCCCGCGGCCGGCCTCTCCGAGGAGGACACCGCGTTCTGGGACCTCGTCGCGGGGCTCCACCTCTCCGCCGACCCGCGGCCGCGCCGCGCCGCGCCGACCGACGCCGCCGTCGCCCGCCTGCTGCCCGAGGCCCTGGCCGACGCGGACCCGGACGAGCAGGCGGAGCACCGCGCGCTCACCGAGGACGCGCTCACCGCCGCCAAGCTCGACGACGCGCGCCGGGCGCTCGCGGCCCTCCAGTCCACGCAGGTCACCCTGCCCCACGCCGACGCGCCCGCGTTCGCGCGGGCCCTGAACGACGTCCGCCTCGTGCTCGCCACGCGCCTGGGCGTGGCCACCGAGGAGGACGCCCGGCGCGTGCACGCCGTGGACGACTGGCGCCGCGCCGAGGACGTCGAGTCCACGATGGCGCTGCTCTACAACTTCACCTCGTGGCTCCTGGAGACCCTCATGGACGAGATGCTGACCGAGCTGCCCGCCGAGGGCACGGACGGGGAGGACGCATGAGCCGGCCCCACGCGGACGCCGCGTCCCCGATCGGCGTGTTCGACTCCGGCGTGGGCGGTCTGACCGTGGCGCGCGCGATCATGGACCAGCTGCCCCACGAGTCCATCCTCTACGTGGGGGACACGGCCCACTCCCCGTACGGCCCCCGGCCCATCGCGCAGGTGCGCGCGCTCGCGCTCGGCATCATGGACGAGCTGGTGGACGCGGGCGTGAAGGCCCTCGTCATCGCGTGCAACTCCGCCTCGGCCGCGGTGCTGCGCGACGCGCGGGAGCGCTACACGGGCCGGCTCGGCATCCCGGTGGTGGAGGTCATCCAGCCGGCCGTGCGCCGCGCGGTGGCCGCCACCCGCAACGGGCGGATCGGCGTGATCGGCACGCAGGCCACCGTGGGCTCCCGCGCCTACGAGGACTCCTTCTCCGCGGCGCCGCACCTGAGCGTCACGAGCGCGGCGTGCCCGCGGTTCGTGGAGTTCGTGGAGGCCGGGATCACCACGGGCCCCGAGCTGCTGGCCACCGCGGAGGAGTACGTCGCCCCGCTCAAGGCGGCGGAGGTGGACACGCTCGTGCTCGGCTGCACCCACTACCCCCTGCTGACGGGGGCCCTGTCCCTCGTGATGGGGGAGGACGTCACCCTCGTCTCCTCCGCCGAGGAGACCGCGAAGGACCTGTACCGGGCGCTCGTGCGCCACGGCATCGAGCACCCGCACTCGGCGGCCGGCTCCGGCCAGTCCGCCTCCCACCGGTTCATGTCCACGGGCGACCCCCGGCACTTCCAGGCGCTCGCCCGCCGCTTCCTCGGCCCCGAGGTGGAGTCCGTGGCCCGCATGGACACGGTGCGGGAGCGCTACCCCACGGCCGCTCTCGCGCAGCTGACGCCCGACCTGATCGCCCGTCTGGACTCCGAACGAAGGGGCACGCCGTGAAGCTGACCATCATCGGGGCCTCCGGCTCCTTCCCCGGCCCCGGCTCGCCGGCCTCGTGCTACCTGGTCTCCGCCCAGGGCGTGGCGGCGGACGGCGTGACCCCGCGGACGTGGCGGATCCTGCTGGACCTCGGCAACGGCTCGCTCGGCGTGCTCCAGCGCTACATCGGCCTCGAGGACCTCGACGGGGTCATGCTCTCCCACCTGCACCCGGACCACTGCATGGACCTGTGCGGCCTGCACGTGGCCATCCGCTGGAACCCGGAGGGCTGGACCGCGGGCCGCGTGCCCGTCTACGGACCGGCCGCCACCGCCGACCGGCTCGCCGAGGCCTACGGGATGGACCCGGATCCGGGCATGCGGGAGGACTTCGACTTCCGCGTGTGGCAGGCCGGGAGCACCGTCTCCTTCGGCCCGTTCCGCATCACCCCCGTGCCGGTACGCCACCCCATCGACGAGGCCTACGCCCTGCGCGTGGAGGCCGACGAGGTGGACGCCACCGGCGCCGTCGTCACCCGCGTGCTCACGTACTCGGGCGACACGGACACGTGCGAGGGGCTGGTGGAGGCCGCGCGGGACGCGGACATGTTCCTGTGCGAGGCGGCCTTCCACGAGGGCCGAGACGACGGGATCGACGGGGTCCACCTGACCGGCCGCCGGGCCGGGCGGATGGCGACCGAGGCGGGTGCCCGCCGCCTCCTGCTGACCCACCTGCCCGTGTGGAACGACCCCCAGCGGGCCGCCGCCGAGGCACGCGAAACGTACGAGGGCCCGCTCGCCGTCGCGGTCTCCGGGCTGAGCTACGGCGTCTGAGGGCCCGCCTAGACTGAGGGGCATGAGCGTTCCCGCACCGAACTCCCGCCAGGACGGCCGCGCCGTCGACGAGCTGCGTCCCATCACGATCACGCGGGGCTGGTCCCGGCAGGCCGAGGGCTCGGCCCTCATCGAGTTCGGGGACACGCGCGTGCTCTGCACCGCCTCCTTCACCGAGGGTGTGCCGCGCTGGCTCAAGGGCGAGGGCACCGGCTGGGTCACCGCCGAGTACGCGATGCTCCCGCGCGCCACCTCCGAGCGCAACCAGCGCGAGTCCATCAAGGGCAAGATCGGCGGGCGCACCCATGAGATCTCCCGCCTGATCGGCCGCTCGCTGCGCGCCGTGATCGACCTGGACGCCCTGGGGGAGAACACGATCGTCCTGGACTGCGACGTGCTGGACGCCGACGGCGGCACCCGCACCGCCGCCATCACCGGCGCCTACGTGGCGCTCGCCGAGGCCGTGGGCTGGGCGCAGCGCCAGGGGATCCTGCGCAAGGACGCCACGGTCCTCAAGGACTCCGTGGCCGCCGTGTCCGTGGGCATCATCGACGGCACGCCGATGCTGGACCTGCCCTACGTGGAGGACGTCAAGGCCGAGACGGACATGAACGTGGTGGTCACCGGCTCGGGGACCTTCGTCGAGGTGCAGGGCACCGCCGAGGGCGCTCCCTTCGACCGCGCCGAGCTGGACGCTCTCCTCGACCTCGCGCTCCTGGGCACCACCGAGCTCGCCCGCATCCAGGCGCAGACCCTCGCCGCGCACGCCGCCGGGGCCGACGCGTGAGCGCAGGGGAGACGACCCGGGTGCCCGAGGGCGCCCGCGTGGTGCTCGCCACCCGCAACGCCGGCAAGGTCCGGGAGCTGCGCCAGCTGCTCGCCGGCGCCGTGCCGGGCCTGGACGTGGACGCCGCCGTCGTGGACGTGGGCGCCGTGGGCGCCCCGGACGTCGTGGAGGACGGGGTCACCTTCGAGCAGAACGCCCTCAAGAAGGCTCGCGCGGTGGCGGCCCACACCGGCCTGATCGCCGTGGCGGACGACTCCGGCCTCGCCGTGGACGTGCTCGGCGGGGCGCCCGGCATCTTCTCCGCCCGCTGGTCCGGGGCCCACGGGGAGGACCGGGCCAACCTCGAGCTCCTGCTCGCGCAGCTGGCGGACGTCCCGGATGCGCACCGCGGCGCCGAGTTCGTGTGCGCCGCGGCGCTCGCGGTGCCCAGCACGCCGGACGCGCGGGGCGTGCACAGCATCCACTTCACCCACGTGGAGCACGGCCGCCTGCGCGGCACCCTGCTGCGCGCGCCCGTCGGGGAGGGCGGGTTCGGCTACGACCCGATCCTGCGCCCCACCGGCCGGGACGAGTCCACGGCCCAGCTCAGCTCCGCCGAGAAGAACGCGATCAGCCACCGCGGCCACGCGTTCCGGGCGCTCCTGCCGTACCTGGTGGACGCCCTGGCCGCCCGCTCGTGAGCGGCGGCCCGGGGGTCCCCGTGGCGGGGCACGCGGGACTGCACTTCACCGCGATCGACTTCGAGACGGCCAACGGCTTCCGGGGCTCGCCGTGCGCCGTGGGCCTCGTCCGCGTGCGGGACGGCCGCATGGTGGAGCGGGCCTCGTGGCTCGTGCGACCGCCGGCCGGCTTCGACCGCTTCGACCCGCGCAACGTGCGGATCCACGGGATCACCCCGGACCAGGTGGGCGGCGCCCCGCGCTTCGCGGAGGTCTTCGACGACCTCGCGGCGTTCGTCGGCGCCGACGTGCTCGTGGCCCACAACGCCCGGTTCGACCTCGGCGTCATCGAGTCCGCCCTCGAGGTCTCGGGCCGCGACGTGCCCACGCTGGACTACGCGTGCAGCCTGATGCTGGCCCGCAGGGCCTACGACCTGCCCTCCTACGCCCTGCCCTCGGCCGCGCGCGAGGCGGGGTTCACGCCGGGCCGCCACCACGACGCGCTCGCGGACGCCGAGGCCTGCGCGGCCATCCTCATCGACGTCGCCCGGCGGTCGCCGGGCACGGAGCAGGCATCGGAGACGGGCACGACGGCGGCCCCGTCCGTCCGGCGCATCGACGCGCTCGTGCGCGACCACGGCCTCGCCGTGGGCCGACTCGAGGGGCGCCCGCACGGCGTCGGTGAGGAGTCCCGGGCGACCCGTCAGGCGCGCCTGACGGCGGGCGTGTTCGACGCGCTCGTGCCCCTGCGGGACGAACGGGAGATGCCCGACTTCATGCGCTGGCCGCAGGAGGGGGCCAACCCCGTGCCGAACCCGGACGCGGACCCCTCCCACCCGCTGTTCGGCCAGACGGTGGTGTTCACCGGCGGGATCGGGATGTCCCGTCAGGCCGCGAAGGAGCGGGCGGCCGCGTTCGGCGCGCAGACCGCCAGTCGCGTCTCGGCGCAGACCACCATGCTCGTGGTGGGCGACGGCTTCGAGGCGTCCGACGTGCTGGGCGGCACCCCGGCGGCGGCCACCCCCGCCCTCACGCACCGCAAGACGAAGGACGCCCTGCGCCGCCGTGCGGCGGGCCAGCCTGTCGCGCTCGTGACGGAGGCGGAGTTCCTGCAGATGCTCGACGAGAACTGGCCCGGCCCCGCCCGCTGACTCGGCGCACCGGACCGTGGGGGAGGGCCGGACGCTCAGGTGGTGGCGGCGCTCCAGCGGCGCGCGGCCTCGATCACCACGCCGCGCTCGGCGATCCACGCGGGCACGCACGCGGCCGCGGCGTCGGAGGCCGGGTCGACGTCGGCCTCCGCACCGAAGACGGCCAGGCCGTGGCGCGCCCCGAGCAGCTGGCCGGCGAGGGAGGCGGTGGAGTCCGAGTCGCCGCCGTGGTTCACGCCGATCCGCAACGCGAGCGCGAGCGCCGCCTCCGGACCGTCCGCGACCCGGTCCGCCACGAGGGCCGCGAAGACCGCGATGGCCAACGCCTCCTCGGCGACCCAGCCCTCGCCGAGCGCGAGCGGCAGCGAACCGGGCGCGCCCAGGTCTCCGTCGTCGCGGGAGGCCGCCTGCGCGAGGCGCTCCGCGGCCTCGAGCGCGGCGGCGGTCTCCAGGCCGTCCTCGCCGGCGTCCTCCACCCAGGCGCGGGCGTGCGCGACGGCGTCGGGGAGCGTCGCGCCGCGCAGCAGGGCGGCGATCACGAGCGCGTGCGTCGCGGCGCTGACCCACGCGGTGGGGTGGCCGTGCGTGAGCACGGCGCCCTGGCGCGCGAACGAGGCGACGTGGTGGTCCTCGAGCCCCGGGACCATGCCGTACGGGGCCGAGCGCATCACCGTGCCGCACCCCTTCGACTCCGGGTTGTGGGGGTCCCCGGGAAGGCCCATGCCGGGATCCGCCAGCCCCGACAGGCACGCGTTGCCCGGGGCCTGCTGGACGCGCAGCTCCTCGTGCTCGTCGATCCACCGGCCGGGCACCGGCGGGGCGCCCGCGGGGAGCGAGCCGCGCTGGGTGGCGTACCAGCGCAGGCATGCGAGCCACACGCACGCGGCCGCGTCCGAGGCCTGGCCGGCGTTCTGCCACTCGATCCACTCGAGGAGGCCGTCGAGCACGTAGAGGGTCATCTGGGTGTCATCCGTGATCGGGAGGGAGCGGGCCCCGTCCAGCGCCATGAGCGCGACCGCGTCCGTCACGCCGGAGGGGCCGAGCTGCGCCGTGATGCCGGACGCGGGCGTGAACTCGACGACGCCGCCGAGCGCGTCTCCGGCCGCGCCGGCCGCGAGGAGGGCGAGGACGCGGCGGGCGTGCTCGTCGGCGGGGAGGGCGGGCGCGGCGGCGGGCGTGGGGGCCTGCTCAGAGGTCTGCTCGGACATGCGCTCATCGTACGAGGCGGACCGGATGCTCCTCCCGTGTCCGGCGTCTTCCTAGAGTGGGTCGCATGAAGCTCCTCCACACGTCCGACTGGCACCTCGGGCGCTCCTTCCACGGCACCGGACTGCTCGACGCCCAGGCTCAGGTCCTCGACGTCCTGCTGGACACCGTCCGGGAGCACCGGGTGGACGCCGTCCTGCTGGCCGGGGACGTCTACGACCGCGCGCTCCCGCCGGCGGACGCGGTCCGGCTGCTCGATCGCGCGCTGAGGCAGATCCGGGCTGCGGGCGCCGAGGTCGTCCTGACCAGCGGCAACCACGACTCCGCGGTGCGGCTCGGCTTCGGCGGCGGCCTCATGGAGGCCGCGGGGGTCCACGTGCGCGCGGACGCGGCGGACCTGGCGCGCCCGGTGCTGCTGCGGCAGAGGCACGACGACGGCGCGCGCGGCGAGGGGGAGCCCGGGCAGACGGTGGCCGTGTATGGGGTGCCGTTCCTCGAGCCACGCCATCAGGGCCAGGCGTGGGAGGTGGAGCCGAACCACACGGCCGTCATGACCGAGGCCGTCCGTCGCATCCGGGAGGACCTCGAGGCCAGGCGCGCCGAGAGCGCGAGCCCGGTCGCGGGCGTCGTCATGGCGCACCTGTTCGCCGCGGGCGGGCACGGCTCGGAGAGCGAGCGGGACATCGGGGAGGGTGAGCACGTCGAGCATCCGGGCGGGACGCCTGAGGCCCTTGTGGGGACGCTCGGCCAGGTGCCGGTGTCCGTGTTCGCGGGGCTGGACTACGTCGCCCTGGGCCACCTGCACGGGCGGCAGCGCCTCGCCGATCACGTGCGCTACTCCGGCTCCCCGCTGCCCTACTCCTTCTCCGAGGCGAACCACCGCAAGGGGGCGTGGCTGGTCACGGTCGAGGGTGGGGCCGTGCGCGCCGTCGAGGCCGTGGACTGGGAGGCCGGCCGCCGGCTGGCGGTCATCGCCGGGCCCCTCGACGCGCTGCTGGGCTCGGCCGAGTTCGCCCACGCCGAGGACCGCTGGGTGCAGGCGACCGTCACCGACGACGAGCGGCCCGAGCGCGCCCTCGAGCGCCTCAAGACGCGCTTCCCGCACGTCCTCGTGTTCCGGCACGAGCCGGCGGGCGGGAGGAGGACGCGCGAGCGCACCTACGCGGACGCGCTCCGCCAGGCCCCCTCGGACCTCGCGCTGACCACCGGGTTCGTGGACCACGTGCGGGAGCGCGCGGCCAGTCCGGCCGAGGCGGCCCTGCTCCAGGACGCCCTCGAGGCGTCGCGACTCGCGGAGGTGCGCGCATGAGGATCCACCGGATGCGGCTGCAGGGGCTCGGCCCCTATGCGGACCGCCAGGACGTCGACTTCGCCGCGCTGAACGCCGCGGGCCTCTTCCTGCTCGACGGCCCCACGGGCGCCGGCAAGTCCACCATCCTCGCCGCGCTCTGCTATGCCCTGTACGGCTCGGTGCCGGGCGGCCGCTTGCCCGAGTCCCTCGTCACCACGCTGCGCGAGCCCGGGGCCGTGACGCCCGAGGTGCTCCTGGAGTTCTCGGTGCAGGGCCGCCGCTTCGAGGTGCTCCGCTCCCCGAAGCACCTGCGGAAGAAGAAGAAGGGTGACGGCCTGACCTCCACGCAGGCCGCGGTGTCCCTGCGCGAGCACGCGGAGGGGGAGTGGGGTGCCCCGCTGACCCGCGCGGACGAGGTGGGCCAGCTGATCGCCTCCGTCATGCACCTGGACGCCGATCAGTTCATGCAGGTCGTCCTGCTGCCCCAGGGCCAGTTCGCGCAGTTCCTCACCGCCACGTCGGACGACCGCCGGGCCCTGCTGCGCCGCCTCTTCGGCACGCAGCGCTTCGACGGCGTCGAGGAGCATCTCAAGGGGGAGGCCTCCCGCCTGGACGGAGCCGTCGCCGCGGACGCCGCGATCGCCGACGCCGCGCGCGCCCAGCTGCGCGACGCGATGCGCGAGGAGCTCGGCGAGGGCTGGCCCGCGCCCGAGCCGCACCCCGAGACGGACGAGGGCCTCCTGGACCTCGCCGTGCGGCGGGCCGATGCAGCGCGGGAGGCGGCCGGAGCCGGACTCACCGCGGCCCACACGGCGGAGCGGGACGCCCGCGCCGCCGTGCGCGCGCTCGAGAGCACGGCGGCCTCCCTCGCGGCCGCGGCCGGATGGACGGACCGTCTCTCCGTGCACGAGGCCTCCGCGCGGGAGACCGGGGAGGGCCGTGCCGCGGTGCTCGCCCATGAGCGGGCGGGCCGCGTGCTCGCCGCGGCCGCGCGTGCCCGGCGCGCCGAGCACGCGGAGCACGCCGAGGGCGAGCGCGCGGCCACGGCGGCGGCCGGGGTCGCCGCCGAGCCGTTGGCCGCCTCGTGGCTCGGCGAGGCGTCCGGGGAGGGCGAGCAGGACGAGGTCGCCGGTGCCACGGTGTCGGTCGCCCGCACCGCGCTGCAGCGGGCGGACCGCGCGGCGGACGCCGTCGAGGCCGCCGTGAAGGACCGCGCCCGGATGGCGAGGCTCGAGGAGGAGCAGGCCGCCGGCGGCGCCCGGCGCGAGGCGATCGAGGGGGAACGTGCGGCGGGGGCTCACGAGCGAGAGGCGCGTTCCACGGCGATCGTGGCCGTGCGGGAGGCCGTCGAGTCGGGTGGGGCCCGGCTCGGCGCCCGCGCGGCCGTCGACCGCCGGGCGGAGGAGGCCCGCACGCGGCGTGCCGCGGCCGGACTGGCGGAGGAGCGTCGTGCCGCCGCCGAGAGGGCCCGCGCCGATCACGAGAGGCTCGTCGCGCGGGAGCGCGCGGCCGCGGAGAAGCACGTGGGGCTGCTGCGCTCGCGCTACGAGCAGGCGGCGTCCGAGCTCTCGGAGCAGCTCGTCGAGGGGGAGCCGTGCGCGGTGTGCGGGTCGCCGGCGCACCCGCGTCCGGCGCCCGCGGCCGCGACCACGGTGACCGAGGCCGACGTCGCCGCCGCGGAGAAGGCACGGGACCGTGCCGGCGCCGCGGCCGCCCAGGCCGAGGCTGCTCGGGAGCGGGCCGAGTCCGCCCTGAGAGAGGCCCGGGACGCCGCCGGCGGGCTCGGCGTGGAGGAGGCCGAGGCGGCCCTGGGTGCCGCCGAGGCCGAGCAGGCCGACCTCGCCGCCGTCGCCAAGGCCCTGGCCGCGGACCGCCGGACCCTGACGAAGCTCGAGACGGCGCAGACCGCGGCGGAGTCGGCGGACGCCGCCCTCGCGCTCGAGGCCGAGCGCCTCGAGGAGGCCACGGCGCGGCGCGCCGAGCGGCTCCTCGAGCTGCGGGCCGCGGTCGAGGCCGCTCAGGCCGACGCCGAGGACCTGGACGTCCGGCGCGGCCAGGTCGGCGGTGCCCGCCGTGCCCTGCGCGCCCTCGCCGACGCGGCCGAGGCGCAGGCGCGTGCCGCCGCCGTGCGCGCGGAGACCGCGGAGGCCCTCGCCGCCGCCCTCGCCGCGGAGGACTTCACCGGTGCCGAGGCGGCGGCGCAGGCACGGCTCGACGACGACGACGCGAGCGCCCTCACCGCTCGGGTGCGCGCGTGGGACGAGGAGGGCTCCCGCCTGGCCGAGCTCGGAACCACCGAGCTCGTCGCCGAGGGCCGTGCCCTCGCCGAGGCCGGCACCGCCGCCCCGACCCAGGAGGAGAGCGCCGCCGCGGCCGAACGCCTCGCCGCCGCCGAGGCGGCCAGCGCGGAGCGGGCCACCGCCGTCGGCAGGCTGGACACCCTGGTGGCGACGGTGCGCCGTCAGTCCGCGGCGCTGACCGACGTGCTGGGCCGCTCCGCGGCGCTCATCGAGGAGCACCGCACGGTCACGCAGCTGCTCGCGCTCGTGCGCGGGGGCGGGGAGAACCGCCTCAAGATGCCGCTGACCAGCTATGTGCTGGCCGGCCGGCTCGAGGAGGTCGCCGCGGCGGCGACCGAGCGCCTGCTGGCCATGACGGATGCCCGGTACAGCATCGAGTACTCGGACGCCGTGGGCGGCCGCGGCAACAAGGGCCTGGAGCTCGTGGTCCGTGACCACTACGTCGACGAGACGCGGCACCCCTCCACGCTCTCGGGCGGGGAGACGTTCATGGCCTCGCTGGCCCTGGCCTTGGGCCTCGCGGACACGGTGCAGGCGGAGTCCGGCGGCATCGAGCTGGACACGCTCTTCGTGGACGAGGGCTTCGGCTCGCTGGACTCCGAGACGCTCGACGACGTGCTGGACGTCGTGGACTCCCTGCGCTCGGGCGGGCGCACGGTGGGGCTCGTCTCCCACGTGGACCGCATGAAGCAGGAGATCGGCGTGCGCCTCGAGGTCCGCAAGGACCGCCGCGGCTCGAGCCTCGCCGTCCACGAAGGGACCTGAGGGAGCCGCCCGACGGGCGAGGAGCCGACCGCGCAGCGGTCGACCCCTCGTCCTGCGCCGTCGCGCGGCGCCTCGGGCACGGTGGCGTCTCAGGCCCGGCGGCGCCGCCGTCCGGCCATCCCGGCCAGCCCCGCCCGGAGGCGGGAGGGCAGGCCACGGCGACCTCCGCCGCCGGAGGCCGAGGAGCCCGCCCCGGCCGAGGACCCCACTGCCGACGAGCCGTCGGCCCCCGGCACCCCGGCCTGGCCGGCACGCTGCCCGGCCGCGGCCCGTTCTGCCTCCGCCGCACGGCGCTCGGCGTCGATCCGCTCCCGCTCCTCGGCCTCGGCCGCCCGGCGCTCCTCGAGCTCGGCCACGCGGCGCCGCTCGCCCCGGGACTCGATCATGCGGTAGAGGACCGGCACCAGCACGAGCGTGAGCAGCGTGGAGGAGACCAGGCCGCCCACCACGGCCACGGCGAGCGGCTGGGACATGAAGCCCGCGTGGCCGGTGATCCCGAGCGCCGTGGGCATCATGGCGAGCACCGTGGCCAGCGCCGTCATCACCACGGGGCGCACGCGGTTGAGCGCGCCGAGCTCGATGGCCTCGTCCAGCGGCATGGCGTGGTCCCGCCGGTACTGGTTGATGAGGTCGATCAGCACGATCGCGTTGGTCACCACGATGCCGATGAGCATGAGCACGCCGATCATGGTGGGCAGGCCCAGCGCGGTCCCCGTGACCAGCAGCGCCAGGACGACGCCCGTGGCGGCGAACGGGATGGACACGAGCAGCACGAGCGGCTGGCGCAGCGAGTTGAACGTGGCCACCAGGACCACGTACACCACCGCGATCGCGGCCAGGAGCGCGAGCCCCAGGTCCCGGAACGTCTGCTCCTGCTGGGTGGCCGCTCCGCCGATGGTGGCCGTGACCCCCTCGGGCAGCTCGAGGCCGTCGAGGGCCTCGCCCACGCCTCGGGAGACCGCGCCGAGGTCCTGCCCCTCCGGCTTCACGCTCACCACGGCGGTGCGCTCGCCATTGGAGGAGGTGACGCTCGCGGGCACCTCGCGCTGGGACACCGCGGCGAGCTCCTCGAGCGGCACGGGGCCCTGCGGGGTCTGCACCGGGACAACGCGCAGCTCGTCGAGGGTCTCCACGGGCTCCGGGTCGCCCAGCCGCACCGTGTACTCCTGGAAGCCGAACCGCACGTCGCCCACCGGCAGGGCCTGCAGCGCACCGGCCACCTGGCCCGAGACGGCCTCCTCGGTCAGGCCCCGCTCGGCGGCGGCCTGGGTGTCCACGTCCACCTGGAAGGTGGGGCGGGTGTCCGAGGCGGGCGTGCTGACCTCCCGCGCCCCCTCGACGCCGCGCAGCCGCTCGGCCACCGTGTTCGCGGCCTCGTCGAGCGCCTCGGGCGAGGACGCGCGCACGGACACGTCGATGTCCTGCGAGCCGCCGGGGCCCTGCTGGCTCGAGAGGGACACCTCGCCCACGCCCTCGAGCGCGGCCAGGCCCTGCCGCACGGTGTCCTGCAGGGCCTCCTGGTCCGCGTCCTCGTCCGTGACCACCGTGAACTGGGCGCTGTCCGCGGCACCGCCGGCGCCGAAGAAGCTTCCCTGGCCACCCGCCGTGAACTGCACGGTCTCCACGCCCTCGGTGTCCATCAGGGACTGCTCGACCTTCTCGGCCGCCGCAGCGGTGGCCTCCAGCGAGGTGCCCCGCCTCTGCTGAGCGGTGACCACGAAGGAGTTCTGCCCGGAGTCGCCGAGCAGGTTGGTGGGGACCAGGGGCAGCAGCGCCGCGGTGCCCGCCAGGAGCACGACGGCGGCCGCGAGGGTGGTCTTGGCGTGCCGCTGGGTCCAGCGCAGTGCGGGGCGGTACGCGTCCGTGAGCCACGAGCGGTGCGCCGTCGGACGGGCGTCGGCGGCCTGGCGCGGCGCGTCCGCGGCACGCCGCGGGGCGCGCAGGAACCACCAGCACAGCACCGGGATGATCGTGAGCGCCACCAGGAGGGAGGCGAGCAGGGCGATCGTCGTCGTGACCGCGAAGGGGCGGAACAGCTCGCCGGCCAGGCCGCCCACGAACCCGATGGGCAGGAACACGGCCACGGCGACGAGGGTGGACGCGGTGACCGCGGTGGCCACCTCCCGCGTGCCCTCGAGGATGGCGGTGCGCCGGTCCTCGCCCAGGCTCAGGTGCCGCCGGATGTTCTCGACGACGACGATCGCGTCGTCCACGACGCGGCCGATCGAGATGGTGAGCGCACCGAGGGTGAGGGTGTTCAGCGAGTAGCCGGCCACGCTCACGCCGATCAGCGCGGCCAGCAGGGAGAGCGGGATGGACACGGCCGTGACGAGCGTGGAGCGGGCCGAGAGGAGGAAGACGGCGATCACGAGGACCGCGAAGGCCAGGCCCAGCATGCCCTCCACGAGAAGGCTGTCGATGGACTGCTGGATGAACGGCGCCTGGTCGAACACGACCTCGAGATGGGATCCGCCGCCCAGGAGGGACTCGAGCTCCGGCATCGCGTCGCGCACCGCCTGGGAGACGGCCACGAGGTCGGCGTCCGGGATCGCCGTGACGGAGAGCGAGAGCGTGTCCGCGCCGTCGGTGCGGGTCACGGAGGTGGGGTCCTCGGCGGCGAGGCTCACCTCGGCGACCTCCGACAGCGGCCGGGGGGTGCCCTCGGAGGAGGCTGCGGGGGCGGCCGGCGCCGCGCCGGTCCCGGGGGCGGTGGCCTCATCGGGCGTCGTCGTGCCCGGGGCGGGCGGTCCGCCGCCCCCGGCGCCGGAGGCCTCGCCCGCGGACCCGGAGTCCGACCCGGAGCCGGGGGTGACGGTCACCTGGGAGAGCTCCTCGAGGGACTCGACCGGGGAGCCGGCCTGGACCGGATAGGTGATCCCGTCCTGCGTGACCTGGCCGATGGGGAACAGGCCGGCGTTCTCCTCCAGGGCCGTGGTGATGTCCTGGGTGGTCATCCCGGCGGCGGCGAGGGCCTGCTGGTCCGGCACGACGGAGACGTACTCCTCGGTGCCGCCGATCACCTGGGCGCCGCGGACGCCGTCGAGCTTCTGCAGGCGGGGCGCCACCACGTCCTCGGCCCGGCGGCGCAGCTCGTTGAGGTCCTCGTCCCCGGAGAGCGCGAGGAAGACCACCGGGAAGTCGGAGACCGACCCCGCGAAGGAGGTGGTCTCGGTCTCCTCCGGCAGCTGGGCGCCGAGGTTGGAGATCACGCGGTCCACCTGGGAGCGCGCCCGGTTGAGATCCGTGCCGTACTCGAAGCGAAGCTGCACGGCGTTGAAGGAGGAGCGCGACGTGGACTGGGAGGACTCGAGCCCCTCGACGGCCTGCAGGGCCGTCTCGAGGGGCTCGCCCACCGTGGCGTCCACCACCTCCGGGCTCGCGCCCGGGTAGGTGGTGGACACCGAGATGACGGGCAGCTCGAGGGACGGGATGAGCTCCCGCTTGAGCTGACCGGCGGAGATGACGCCGAACACCGCGACGAACACGGTGACGAGCGCCACGAGCGCCCGCTGCGACAGTGAGAACCGGGCGAGCGCTCCCATGGTCGGTCAGCCCAGCTGCAGGGTGGCTGCGGTGGCCTCGGTGACCTCGCGGAGCAGCTCCGGCTCCTCGTTGAGGGTGTGGCCCAGCGACGGGATGAGCTCCTTGAGGGTGGAGTCCCATGCGCCCATCTTGGCGGGGAAGCAGCGCTCGAGCAGCTTCACCATGATGGGGGCCGCGGTGGAGGCGCCCGGGGACGCGCCCAGCAGGCCGCCGAGGGAGCCGTCCGCGTGGGTGACGACCTCGGTTCCGAACTGCAGCACGCCGCCGAAGCGGCCCTTCTTCTTCATCACCTGCACGCGCTGGCCGGCGGTGATCAGCTCCCAGTCGGAGCCCTCGGCCTCCGGGTAGAACTCCTGGAGCGTGTCCACCTTCTTGGAGCGCGGCTTCAGCACCTCGGAGACGAGGTACTGCGTGAGCGGGATGTTGTCCTTCGCCACGTCGAGCATCACCGGCAGGTTGTGCGGGCGGATGGAGAGCGGCAGGTCCAGGTAGGAGCCGGTCTTGAGGAAGTTGGTGGAGAAGCCGGCGTAGGGGCCGAACAGCAGGGAGCGCTTGCCGTTGACGAAGCGGGTGTCCAGGTGGGGGACAGACATGGGCGGGGCGCCCACCGCGGCCTGGCCGTACACCTTGGCCATGTGGCGGTTCACCACGGCGTCGTCGGTGCAGCGGAAGAACTGGCCGGACACGGGGAAGCCGCCGAAGCCCTTGGCCTCGGGGATCCCCGAGTTCTGCAGCAGGTGCAGGGCACCGCCGCCGGCGCCGACGAACACGAAGCGGGCGCGGTCCGTGACGGTGGAGCCGGCGGCCTTGTTCTTGACCGTCACCTCCCAGCGGCCGTCGGTGCCGCGCTCCAGGCCGGTCACCTTGTGGCCGAAGCGCACCTCGGCACCGTGGGAGGCCATGCTCGTCACGAGCTGGCGGGTGAGGGAGCCGAAGTCGACGTCGGTGCCGCCGGCCACGCGGGAGGCGGCGACGCGCGGGCCGGCGGGGCGGCCCTCCATGAGCAGAGGGGCCCACTCGGCGATCGTCGCCGGGTCCTCGGTGTGCTCCATCTGCGCGAAGAGCGGCTCGGCGGACATGGCCTCGTAGCGCTTGCGCAGGTAGTCGGCGTGGTCGTCGCCCCACACGAAGGACATGTGCGGCAGCGGGTTGATGAAGGACTTCGGGTCCTTGAGCGTGCCGTCCTTCACGAGGGCGGACCAGAACTGGCGGGTCAGCATGAACTGCTCGTTGATGCCGAGGGCCTTGGAGACGTCCACCCGGCCGTCCTTGCCCATCGGGGAGTAGTTCAGCTCGCACAGGGCCGCGTGGCCCGTGCCGGCGTTGTTCCACGGGTCGGAGGACTCCAGACCGGCCTGGTCGAGGTTCTCGTACAGGGCGATGGACCACGTGGGCTCGAGCTTCTGGAGCATCACGCCGAGGGTGGCGGACATGATGCCGCCGCCGATCAGCACGACGTCGTGGGTGGTGGAAGAGGTGGTGGACACGGTCTACTCCTGGGACAGATCGACGGTGGTGGGGCACCGCGGGTCCCTCGGTTCTGCGGGGGGCCGCGGGTCGATGCCGCGGTGGCCCACTCTACTACCGGACGCCCCCGCTCCGGGTGCGTGGGCCGAGGGGGTCAGGCGTCCGTGACGCCGATGCGCGCGAAGGGCTCGTCGAGCTGGGGGGAGGTCGGGTACGAGGCCACCCTGGGCCCCGTGGCCAGCGCGGAGATGGGGTAGACGAGCGGCAGGGCGGGCAGGTCCAGGGCCATCGCACGCACGACGCCGCGGTGCAGCTCGCGGCGTCGGTCGTCGTCGGGCTCCGCGGCGGCGGCCGCGAGGTCGCGCGCCACCCGGGGATTGACGTAGTTGGTCTCGGCCCGGCCCGAGCGGACGAACGGCTCGAGGAACGCGTGGGGGTCGCGGTAGGCGCCGCCGCGGCCCATGAGGTGGAACGCCCGGGCGGGCCGGGAGACCACGGCCCGCAGGTAGTCCTCGTCGTCCGGGACCGGCACGGGGGTCACCGTGATCCCCACCGCGCCCAGGTCCGCGGCGACCATCGCGTAGACGCGCTCGGGCTCGGGCAGGGAGGGGCGCCCCGTGGCCAGGGGGTACAGGAACTCGAGGGGCTCGCCCGCGTACCCGGACATCTCCCGGAGACGCTCGGCGCGGTCCGGATCGAGGTCGTGGTGCTCCGCCTCCTCGTCGCCGACGCCGAGGGCCGGCGGAACGAGGTCGTGGGCCTGGGCGGTGCCCTCGAGGAAGACGTCGCTGGAGGCCAGCCGCCCGCGGTCCACCGCGTGGGCCACGGCCTGGCGCAGATGCTGGGAGCGCAGCTGCGGATGGGCCAGGTTCATCCCGAGGTAGAGCACGGCCAGGGGATCGCGGGGGAGGACCTGCGTGCCGGCCTCCACGAGGGGGCGCAGCTGGCTGGGGGCCACCACGTCGATCACGTCCGCGGTGCCCCGGCGCAGCTCCCGCAGGCGGGTGCTCGCCCGGCCCCACGCGTGCACGGCCACCGGCCCCGTGGCGGGCGCGTCCCCGCGGTGGCGGTCGGCGGGCATGAGCAGGGTGACGTCGGCGGGGTCCGCGGCCGCCGGCTCCCGCGCCGCGTGCGCGGCGGCCTCCTCGGCCGTGGCCCAGCGGAAGGCCCCGGTGCCCGCGGGGGTGACGACGTCGGCGTCCCCCACCCGGACCGTCCGGTCCCACGAGCCGGGGGAGGAGATGGCGAAGGGCGGGGAGCTCAGCGCCGCGGGGAGGTGGTGGAGGCGGGAGCGCAGGCGCAGTCGGACGGTCCGCTCGTCGGGCGTCTCGACGCCCGCGAAGGCGGTCTCCTCGGTCCCCGCGTGTCCGCCGAACGCGGACACGAACGGGGAGGGCATCGCGACGGTCCCGTCCACGGGGGTCGGCGGCGTGGACCAGCGCGTGACGTTGGCGGCCACGGCGGCGGCGTCGCACGGTGCGCCGTCCTCGAAGACCACGCCGTCGAGGAGGCGGAACTCGTGGGTGAGGCCGTCGTCCGAGACCGTGTGGGACTCCACGAGCTGGGGGGTCGGGGCCCCCGTGTCCGGGTCCACGCCGAGCAGCGTCTCGAGCACCTGGCGGGAGAGGCGGAAGGTCTCCGCGTCCCAGGCGCCCGCGGGGTCACGCGTGAGCGGGCGGCCCGGCGCGCCCACCACGAACGGCCGAGGGACCGCGGGGGCTGCGGGCGCCGCGGACGGGACGGTGGGGGTGGACGCGGCAGGCGTGGCCGGGGCCTCCCGCGCGCACCCGCTCAGGCCCACGCCGAGCGAGGCCAGGCCGAGGCCCATGAACCCGCGACGGCTGAGCTCCATGTCCGTCTCCTCGTGTCAGTGCTGTGCGGGCGGGGGGACTCGAACCCCCACGTCCTTCGACACTGGAACCTAAATCCAGCGCGTCTGCCAATTCCGCCACGCCCGCCTGCCCCGCTCCTCGGGGGCGAGCTCAGATCCTACCGGCCGGTCCCTCAGTCGGTGACGCCCAGGAGGCGCCGCAGGCGCTCGACGTGGCCCGTGGCCTTCACGTTGTACAGCGCGTGGACGACCCGGCCGTCGGGGCCGACGACGACGGTGGAGCGGATCAGGCCCTCGTAGACCTTCCCGTAGTTCTTCTTCTCCCCCCACGCGCCGTAGGCCTGCGCCACGGCGTGGTCCTCGTCCGAGAGGAGCGGGAACGTGAGCTGCTCCTTCTGCGCGAAGCGGATGATCTTGCCGATCGGGTCGGGGGAGATGCCGAGGACCACGTGGCCGGCGCCGGCGAGGGAGGCGAGGCTGTCGCGGAAGTCGCACGCCTGGGTGGTGCACCCGGGCGTGGAGGCCGCCGGGTAGAAGTAGACGATCGTGCTCTTGCCCGCGCTGTCGCGCAGGGAGACGGGGCGCCCGTCCTGGTCCTGGAGGGTGAACGCCGGGGCGACGTCGCCGGGCTGGAGGCGGGAGGAGGTAGCGTCGGTCATGCCGCCCACGATAGGCGGGGCGCCCGCGCGGAGGCGAGCGGTCCGCGGAGACGACCCGCGGAGACGAGAAGGCCCCGTCATCGCGGCGGCGATGACGGGGCCCTCTCCTTCTGGTGCACCCCCCGGGACTCGAACCCGGAACCTGCTGATTAAGAGTCAGATGCTCTACCAATTGAGCTAGAGGTGCAGGCGCCGTACGGCCTTCCGATTCTCACCGGCGCGCCGTGCAACGAGTGGAAACCCTACCAGGTCTTCGGGGCGCCGTCCAAGCCTGGGTCGGGCGTGACCGCCTCCGCCGGGTCCGAGACCGCATACAGCCGGTCCAGCTCGTCCATGAACGCGGTCATGAATCCGTGGAAATCCGCGGCGTCCGCGCGCTGGTCGAGATCTGCGACACCGTCCTCGGTGAGATCCCCCACAGGGACACGCGCGTGCTCGGACACGTCGAACCACGTGCGGAAGCCGGTGACGGTCTCCACCTGGTAGCCGGAGCCCGTGTCCGCCACGGTCGCCACGTTGTGCAGCCCCACCGTCACGGGGTCCGGCTCCTGCGGCGCGCGGAGCACCGGCTCGGTGGCCGGGTCCACAGGGCAGAGGACCATCTCGAGAGGCACGTGGCGGTAGCCGATCACGAGGGGCGTGGAGGAGCCGGAGGGCTGCCCGTACACGAGGTTGTAATCGCCGTGGTTGAACACCCGCGCGTCGAATGCGGCGCGGAGGCGGCGCATGAGGTGGGGGGAGTCCATGTGTCCCACGCTACGCGTCGCGGCAGGAGGGCGCCACGTGAGGCGTCCGAGCGGAACCCCTCCGCGTCGTGTCACATCGTGACCCGTCCCATGGCCGGCGGGCCCGCCGTCCCTAGACTGCGCCCATGGAGAACACCGAGGCCCAGGGCTCCGCAGCCCCCGTCAGCACCGCCCCCGCCACGCCCGCCCCGGACATGAAGCCGCGCTCGCGCGACGTCACCGACGGCATGGAGCGCGCCGCCTCGCGCGGCATGCTCCGCGCCGTGGGCCTGGGCGACGACGACTTCGCCAAGCCCCAGATCGGCATCGCGTCCTCCTGGAACGAGATCACGCCGTGCAACCTCTCCCTGGACCGTCTCGCCCAGGCGGCCAAGGAGGGCGTCCACGCCGACGGCGGCTATCCGCTCGAGTTCGGCACCGTCTCCGTCTCGGACGGCATCTCGATGGGCCACGAGGGCATGCACTTCTCCCTCGTCTCCCGCGAGGTGATCGCCGACTCCGTGGAGACGGTCATGATGGCCGAGCGCCTCGACGGCTCGGTGCTCCTGGCCGGCTGCGACAAGTCCCTGCCCGGCATGCTCATGGCCGCGGCCCGCCTCGACCTGGCCAGCGTGTTCGTCTACGCCGGCTCCACGATGCCCGGCCACGCGCGCCTCTCCGACGGCACCGAGAAGCAGGTGACGATCATCGACGCGTTCGAGGCGGTCGGCGCGTGTGCCCGCGGCCTCATGAGCGAGGAGGACCTGCTGCGCATCGAGAAGGCGATCGTCCCCACCGAGGGCGCGTGCGGCGGCATGTACACCGCCAACACGATGGCCTCGATCGGCGAGGCGCTCGGCATGTCCCTGCCCGGCTCGGCCACGCCGCCCTCGCCGGACCGCCGCCGCGACGACTTCGCGCGCCGCTCCGGCGCCGCCGTCGTCCAACTCCTGCGCCTCGGCATCACCGCCCGGGACATCATGACGAAGGAGGCGTTCGAGAACGCCATCGCCGTGACCATGGCGTTCGGCGGCTCCACGAACGCGGTGCTGCACCTCCTCGCGATCGCGCGGGAGGCCGGCGTGGACCTCACCCTGGACGACTTCAACCGCGTGGGCGACCGCGTCCCGCACATCGCCGACCTCAAGCCCTTCGGCCGCTACGTGATGACGGACGTGGACCGCGTGGGCGGCGTGCCCGTGGTCATGAAGGCGCTGCTGGACGAGGGGCTGCTCCACGGCGATGCGCTCACGGTGACGGGAAAGACCCTTGCCGAGAACCTCGCCGCCCTGGCGCCGGACCCCGTGGACGGCACCGTCATCCGCCGCATGGACGAGCCCATGCACCCCAACGGCGGCATCGCGGTCCTGCGGGGCAGCCTCGCCCCGGAGGGCGCCG
The DNA here is from genome assembly GCF_039519235.1 of Micrococcus sp. 2A. NCBI lineage: Bacteria > Bacillati > Actinomycetota > Actinomycetes > Micrococcales > Micrococcaceae > Micrococcus > Micrococcus sp. 2A. Next base: position 979,849 of record NZ_CP154351.1, read on the forward strand.
TCGTGAAGTCCGCCGGCTTCGACGCGGACGTCTTCGAGGGCACCGCCCGCGTGTTCGACCGCGAGCGCGCCGCCATGGACGCCCTCGAGGACGGCACCATCGCCGCGGGCGACGTCGTCGTGATCCGCTACGAGGGCCCGCGCGGCGGCCCGGGCATGCGGGAGATGCTCGCCATCACCGGCGCGATCAAGGGCGCCGGCCTCGGCAAGGACGTCCTGCTCCTCACCGACGGGCGCTTCTCCGGCGGCACCACGGGCCTGTGCATCGGGCACATCGCGCCCGAGGCGGCCGACGGCGGGCCGATCGCCCTGGTGCGCGACGGCGACCGGATCCGCGTGGACATCGCGGGCCGGACGCTCGACATCCTGGTGGACGCGGCCGAGCTGGAGGCGCGCCGGGCGGACTGGACGCCCGTCCCGCCGAAGTTCACCACGGGGGTGCTGGGCAAGTACGCCAAGCTCGTGCACTCCGCGGCCGAAGGTGCGTACCTGGGCTGAGGCCGGAGGCCTGAGGCCTGAGGCCTGAGGTGGGCGCGGGCGCGCGGGTGCTGCGGCATGGACGCCCGGGGGGCGCCGCGTGGGCCACGTCTCACATAGCGAGACATGGATGTCTCAAGTGGTGGTCGCCACGCAGGGGTCCCCATACTGGAGCCACCGACGAACGACCCGGCGGTCGGCGGCCCCAGCTCAGGCCGTGACCGCACTCCGATCCGCCCGGCACGGCAGGACACCCCCAGCCACCCCGACGGATCACCCGGACCATCGTCCGGCGTGCCCCGCATGCCGGACGCCAGCAGCGATGAGCGCAGTGAGGTGCACTGATGAGCCCGACCCCCCGCCCCGAGTCCGCGGCGCCGCGCGTCCCCGGCCCGGGGAATCGCGTGGAGTCCACCCGCATGACGGGGTCCGAGGGCCTGATCCGCGCGCTCGAGGAGCTCGGGGTCACGGACGTCTTCGGGCTGCCCGGCGGAGCGATCCTCCCCACGTACGACCCGCTGATGGACTCCTCCGTCATCCGCCACATCCTGGTGCGCCACGAGCAGGGCGCGGGCCACGCGGCCCAGGGCTACCACCTCGCCACGGGCCGTCCCGGCGTGGCCATCGCGACGTCGGGGCCGGGGGCCACCAACCTCGTCACCGCGATCGCCGACGCGCACATGGACTCCCAGGCCGTCGTGTTCATCACGGGCCAGGTCACCTCCGCGGCCATCGGCTCGGACGCCTTCCAGGAGGCGGACATCGTCGGCATCACGATGCCCATCACGAAGCACTCGCGCCTCGTCACCCGCGCGGAGGACATTCCGCTGGCGCTCGCGGAGGCCTTCCACATCGCGACCACGGGTCGTCCGGGCCCCGTGCTGATCGACGTCACGAAGGACGCCCAACAGGGCGAGCTCGAGTTCTCCTGGCCGCCGCGGCTGGAGCTGCCCGGCTACCGACCCGTGCTGCGCGGCCATCCCCGCCAGGTCAAGGAGGCCGTCCGCCTCATCGCCGAGGCCCGGCGCCCCGTGCTGTACGTGGGCGGCGGCGTGGCCCGCGGCGAGGCGTCCGCGGAGCTGCGCGAGCTGGCCGAGGCCACCGGCGCCCCCGTGGTCACCACGCTCACGGCGCGCGGCGTGTTCCCGGACTCCCACCCCCAGCACCTCGGCATGCCCGGGATGCACGGCTCGGTGCCGGCGGTCGCCGCCCTCCAGCAGGCGGACCTGCTCATCGCCCTCGGCGCCCGCTTCGACGACCGCGTGACCGGGCACCTCGAGTCCTTCGCTCCGGGCTCGCGCGTGATCCACGTGGACGTGGACCCCGCCGAGATCTCGAAGAACCGCCTCGCGGACGTGCCGATCGTGGGGTCCGTCAAGGAGGTCATCCCGGACCTCACGGCGGCGCTGCGGGCGGCGGCCGAGCAGGCGCCGCTGCCGGACCTCGCCCCGTGGTGGGCCGTGCTGGACCGGCTGCGACAGACCTACCCGCTCGGCTGGACCGATCCGGCGGACGGGCTCATGGCCCCGCAGCACGTGATCTCGCGGCTCTCCGCGCTCTCCGGCCCCGAGGCCGTGTACGTGGCCGGCGTGGGCCAGCACCAGATGTGGTCCAGTCAGTTCGTGCAGTACGAGCGCCCCCGGCAGTGGCTGAACTCCGCGGGCCTGGGGACCATGGGCTTCTCCGTGCCCGCCGCGATGGGCGCCAAGGTCGGAGACCCGGACCGCGTGGTCTGGGCGATCGACGGCGACGGCTGCTTCCAGATGACCAACCAGGAGCTCGCCACCTGCGTGATCAACCGGATCCCCATCAAGGTGGCGGTGATCAACAACTCCTCGCTCGGCATGGTGCGCCAGTGGCAGACCCTGTTCTACGACGGCCGCTACTCCAACACGGACCTCAACACGGGCCACGGCACGGCCCGCGTGCCCGACTTCGTGAAGCTGGCGGACGCCTACGGCGCGGTCGGGCTGCGCTGCGAGCGCACCGAGGACCTGGACGACACCATCCGCCGGGCCCTGGAGGTCGACGACCGCCCCGTCGTCGTCGACTTCGTGGTCTCCCGCGATGCGATGGTGTGGCCCATGGTCCCCGCGGGCGTGAGCAACGACGCGATCCAGGTGGCCCGAGGGATGACGCCCGAGTGGGACCAGGAGGACTGAGGAGCGATGACCGTGGAACGACACACCCTGTCCGTGCTCGTGGAGGACGTCCCGGGCACGCTCACCCGCGTGGCCGGCCTGTTCGCCCGCCGCGCCTTCAACATCCACTCGCTGGCCGTGGGCGTCACCGAGGTGCCCGGGGTCTCCCGGATCACCGTCGTGGTGGACGCGGACGCCCACCTGCTGGAGCAGGTCACGAAGCAGCTCAACAAGCTGATCAACGTGCTCAAGGTGGTGGAGCTGGCCGACGACTCCTCGGTGCAGCGCGACCACCTGCTGGTCAAGGTCCGCGCCGACGCCGCCACCCGCGGCCAGGTGGTGCAGGCCGCCGACCTCTTCCGCGCCCACGTGGTGGACGTGGCCCCCGACTCGCTCACCCTCGAGGCCACCGGCACCCGGGAGAAGCTCCAGGCCTTCCTGGACCTCATGGAGCCGTACGGCGTGCGCGAGCTCGTCCGCTCCGGCACCGTGGCCCTGTCCCGCGGCTCGCGCTCCATGACCGACCGGGCCCAGGCCCGCTGAGCCGGCCGCCGAGCCCGCACACCCTCTGATCCCCCTCACCGCTAGGAGACCGCAATGACCGCCACGAAGTTCTACGACGACGACGCCGACCTCTCGATCATCCAGGGCCGCACCGTGGCCGTGATCGGCTACGGCTCGCAGGGCCACGCGCACTCGCTGTCCCTGCGCGACTCGGGCGTGGACGTCCGCATCGGCCTCGCCGAGGGCTCGACGTCCCGTGCGAAGGCCGAGGCCGAGGGCCTGCGCGTCGTGGACGTGGCCACCGCCGCCGCGGAAGCCGACCTCATCATGATCCTCACCCCGGACCAGGTGCAGGCCGACGTGTACGCCGAGCACATCGCTCCGAACCTCCAGGACGGCGACGCCCTGTTCTTCGCGCACGGCTTCAACGTCCGCTACGGCTACATCAAGGCCCCCAAGGGCGTGGACGTCGCCCTCGTGGCCCCCAAGGGCCCGGGCCACGTGGTCCGCCGCGAGTTCGAGGCCGGCCGCGGCGTGCCCGCCCTCATCGCGGTCGAGCAGGACGCCTCCGGCGAGGCCCGCGCGCTGGCGCTGTCCTACGCGAAGGCGATCGGCGGCACCCGCGCCGGCGTCATCGAGACCACCTTCACCGAGGAGACCGAGTCGGACCTCTTCGGCGAGCAGGCCGTGCTGTGCGGCGGCGCGTCCCAGCTGGTGCAGTACGGCTTCGAGACCCTGGTGGAGGCCGGCTACCAGCCCGAGATCGCCTACTTCGAGGTGCTGCACGAGCTCAAGCTGATCGTGGACCTCATGGTGGAGGGCGGCATCGCCAAGCAGCGCTGGTCCGTCTCGGACACGGCCGAGTACGGCGACTACGTCTCCGGCCCGCGCGTGATCGACCCCTCCGTGAAGGAGAACATGAAGGCCGTGCTGGCCGACATCCAGGACGGCGCCTTCGCGAAGCGCTTCATGGAGGACCAGAAGGCCGGCGCCCCGGAGTTCAGTGAGCTCCGCGCGAAGGGCGAGGCCCACCCGATCGAGAAGACCGGCCGTGAGCTGCGCCAGATGTTCGCGTGGCTCAAGGACACCGACGACGACTACACCGAGGGCACCGCGGCCCGCTGAGCCGCGGTCCGGACCCTCGAGTGGTCACGACACGCCACGTGCACCGCGGACGTGACGGCGTGTCGTGACCACTCGGCTGCGGCGTCGAAAGGGACTCCCTGCGGCGTCGAAAGGGACTCCCTGCGGCGCCGCCGTCGTCTGCGGTCCATGACAGATCCATGCGGCTAGGCTCGAGGCGGCGACGCGGGCCGCGCACCATCTGCCCACGTCGCCCCACCGTGCCACCGCCGAACAAGGAGCCGCCCGTGAGCGCCGCCCAGCCCGTCGTCCTCATCGCCGAGGAACTCTCGCCCGCCACCGTCGAGGCCCTCGGCCCCGACTTCGAGATCCGCCACACCGACGGCGCCGACCGCGCCCGCCTGCTGGCGGACCTGCCCGGCGTGGACGCGATCCTCGTGCGCTCCGCCACGCAGATGGACGCCGAGGCCATCGCCGCGGCCACGGACCTGAAGGTCATCGCGCGGGCCGGCGTCGGCCTGGACAACGTGGACGTCCCCGCCGCCACCGCGGCGGGCGTCATGGTGGTCACCGCGCCGACCTCCAACATCGTCTCGGCCGCCGAGCTGACGTGCGGCCACATCCTCTCCGTGGCGCGCAACATCGCCCCGGCGAACCGCGCCCTCAAGGCGGGGGAGTGGAAGCGCTCCAAGTACGCGGGTGTGGAGCTGTTCGAGAAGAAGCTCGGCGTGATCGGCCTCGGCCGCATCGGCGCGCTCGTGGCCGAGCGCATGAAGGCCTTCGGCATGGAGATCCTCGCGTACGACCCCTACATCAGCGCGGCCCGGGCCCAGCAGCTCGGTGCGAGACTCGTGGACCTGGACGCCCTGCTCGAGCAGTCCGACTTCGTCACCATCCACATGCCCAAGACGCCGGAGACGGTCGGCATGATCGCGGACGAGCAGTTCGCGCGCATGAAGGACACCGCGTACGTGATCAACGTGGCCCGCGGCGGCCTCGTGGACGAGGACGCCCTCGCCCGCGCCCTGGACTCCGGAGCGATCGCCGGCGCCGGCATCGACGTGTTCAGCTCCGAGCCCGCCACGGACCTCGCGTTCTTCCAGCACGACTCCGCCGTCGTCACCCCCCACCTGGGCGCCTCCACCGCCGAGGCGCAGGAGAAGGCCGGCGTCGCCGTCGCCAAGTCCGTGCGCCTCGCCCTGGCCGGCGAGCTCGTGCCCGACGCGGTGAACGTGGCCGGCGGCGTCATCCACGAGGACGTGCGACCCGGCCTGCCCCTGGCCGAGAAGCTCGGCCGCACGCTCCGCGCGCTCGTCGGCGAGGCCTCTCTCGAGTCGGTGGACGTGGAGGTGGCCGGCGAGATCGCCGAGCATGACGTGAAGGCCGTCCGCCTCGCCGCCCTCAAGGGCGTGTTCACCGACGTGGTCTCCGAGCAGGTCTCCTACGTGAACGCCCCCGTGCTGGCCGAGCAGCGCGGCGTGGAGAGCCGCCTCACCACGACCCCCGTGGCGGAGTCCTACCGCAACGCCATCACCGTGAGCGGCGTGACGTCCACGGGCGAGAAGACCTCCGTGACCGGCACCCTGACCGGCCCGAAGCAGGTGCAGAAGCTCGTGGGCGTGGACGGCCACGAGATCGAGGTGCCCCTCGCTGAGCACCTGCTCGTGTTCGGCTACGCCGACCGCCCGGGCGTCGTCGGCATCCTCGGCCAGGCGCTGGGGGAGCAGGGCGTGAACATCGCCGGCATGGACGTGTCCCGCGATGCGGAGGGCACCGCGCTCGCGGTCCTGACCCTCGACGCCGGCATGGCGGCGGGAACGGTCGGCGCCCTCGCGCAGGCCATCGGCGCCGAGCGGGCCGCGGAGATCGACCTCTCCGAGTGAGCCCGCGGCCGGCATCGACCGGCCCGCCGCCGACGTCGGCGCGTCGCCTCCCCGAGGTGGCGCGCCGACGTCGTGGAGGGGAGCGGGACGGCCGGGGGCCCCGCCGGTAGACTCGCTGACCGTGACTGACGAGCGTGTGCCCTACTACCTGACCACCGCGATCCACTACCCGAACGGCGAGCCGCACATCGGCCACGCCTACGAGATGGTGGGCGCCGACGCGATGGCGCGCTTCGCCCGGCTCGACGGCCGCGACGTGCGCTTCCTCACGGGCACGGACGAGCACGGCCAGAAGATGGCGCAGACCGCCGAGCGTGAGGGCGTCACGCCCCTGGAGCTGGCCACGCGCAACTCCGGTGCGTTCCGGCGCATGGACGACGAGGTCCTGGACGTCTCCTACGACCGGTTCATCCGCACCACGGACGCCGACCACCACGCCGCCGCCCAGGAGATCTGGCGCCGCATGGAGGCCAACGGGGACATCTACCTGGACCGCTACGCCGGCTGGTACTCCGTGCGGGACGAGCGCTTCTTCACCGAGGAGGAGACCGAGGTCCGCGAGGACGGCACCCGCTGCGCGACCGAGACCGGCACCGAGGTGACGTGGACGGAGGAGGAGTCCTACTTCTTCCGCCTCTCCACGTACCAGGAGCCGCTCCTGCAGATGTACCGGGAGAACCCCGGCTTCGCCGCGCCGTCCTCCCGGTTCAACGAGGTCATCCGGTTCGTGGAGGGCGGCCTGACCGATCTCTCGATCTCCCGCACGTCCTTCGACTGGGGCATCCCGCTGCCCGCACCGGCCGACCCGTCCGCCGAGGATGCCCAGTCCCGGAAGAACCACGTCATGTACGTGTGGGTGGACGCGCTCGCGAACTACCTCACGGGCGCCGGCTGGCCGGAGACGGACCCGGCCGCGGTGGAGCGGTACTGGCCGGCCGACGTGCACATCATCGGCAAGGACATCTCCCGCTTCCACTGCGTGTTCTGGCCCGCCTTCCTCATGTCCGCCGGGATCGAGCTGCCGAAGCGCGTCATGATCCACGGGTTCCTGAACAACAACGGCGAGAAGATGTCCAAGTCGCTGGGCAACGTGGTGGCGCCCGCCGACTGGGTCGCCCGGTACGGCCTCGACGCCGTGCGCTTCTTCCTGCTGCGCGAGTTCCCCTTCGGCGCGGACGGCTCGTACAGCCACGACGCCGTGGTGGGCCGCAAGAACGCGGACCTCGCCAACAACCTCGGCAACCTGGCCCAGCGCTCGCTCTCCATGGTGGCCAAGAACTGCGACGCCGCCGTGCCCCGGCCGGGCGGGCTCAGCGAGGCGGACGCCGCGATCCTCGCCCAGGTGGACGCGCTCCTGGAGAAGACCCGCGCCGCCTACGCGGAGCAGGACTTCCACGCGGCGCTCGAGGAGACGTGGCGCGTGCTCGGCGAGGTCAACGCGTACTTCGCGGACCAGGCCCCGTGGGTGCTGAAGAAGACCGACGAGCCGCGCATGCGCACCGTGCTCTACGTGACGCTGCAGGCCGTGCGCCGCGTCGCGCTGCTCGTGCAGCCCGTCATGCCCGGCTCGGCCACGCGCCTGCTGGACCTGCTCGGCGTGGCCGCCGAGGGCGACGCCGGCCGCACCGGCGCCTCGGGCACCGGCGCCCGCTCATTCGCCGCGTTCGGCGACGACCTGGTCCCCGGAACGCCCCTGCCGAAGCCCGAGGGCGTCTTCCCGCGCCACGAGGAGGCGGCCGAGGGCTGAGCGGCGCCTCACCCGCCCCGGACGGCGGCGCCCCGGTCCCGCGGCCGGCGCGCCGCCGTCGCCGTCCTGCTGTCCACGAGGTGAGACGCCGCGTCACGCAATGTGGTCCGGGCGGGGCCCGGTCCTAGCCTGGAGCGCATGACCGAGACGCCCCGCACCGACGCCCTGCGCAGCACCGACGTGACGGCCCTGGACCTGGCCGTGATCGGCGGTGACGGGATCGGCCCCGAGGTGACGGAGCAGGCCGTGGCCGTCCTGCAGGCGGCGCTCGCCGCTGAGGGCCGCCCCGAGGCCCGGCTGACCGACTACGCGCTCGGCGCCGAGCACTGGCTGGCGACCGGCGAGACCCTGACCGACGAGACCCTCGAGGCCCTGCGCGGCCACGACGCGATCCTCTTCGGCGCAGTGGGCGCCGCCCCCGGGGACACGCGCATTCCGTCCGGGCTGATCGAGCGCCAGATGCTGCTGCGCCTGCGCTTCGCGCTGGACCACGGCGTGAACCTGCGTCCCGCCACCCTGTCCCCGGGTGCGAAGAGCCCGCTGACGCAGCCCCGGGACATCGACTTCACGGTGGTCCGCGAGGGCACCGAGGGCCCCTACGTGGGCAACGGCGGCGTGATCCGCGAGGGCACCGAGCACGAGATCGCCACCGAGGTGTCCGTCAACACCGCCCACGGCGTGCGCCGCGTGGTGCGGGACGCCTTCGAGCGCGCGGACGCGGGGGAGCGCAAGCGCCTGACCCTCGTGCACAAGCACAACGTGCTGGTGCACGCCGGGCACCTGTGGCGCCGCACCGTGGAGGCGGTGGCCGCCGACTTCCCCGAGGTCACGTGGGACTACATGCACGTGGACGCCGCGACGATCTTCCTGGTGACGGACCCCTCCCGCTTCGACGTGATCGTCACGGACAACCTCTTCGGCGACATCCTGACGGACCTCGCCGCCGCGATCACGGGCGGGATCGGCCTTGCCGCCTCGGGCAACATCAACGTGGAGGGCACGGCACCGTCCATGTTCGAGCCGGTCCACGGCTCCGCGCCGGACATCGCCGGCCAGGGCGTCGCGGACCCGGTCGCCGCGACCCTCTCCGCCGCCCTGCTGCTCGAGCACGTCGGGGAGGCCGGCGCGGCGGGGCGCGTGCGCACTGCGGTGTGGGCGCACCTCGAGGACCGCGCCGACGGCGATCGGGGCTCGACCGCCGAGGTGGGCGCCGACGTCGCCCGCCGCGTCTGAGACGCGCGCCACAGACCGCCGCCCCCACGGGTCTACGATGGACCCGCGCCCACCCGCCCCACCCCGATGGAGGATCCCTCGTGTCCGAGACCGTGTTCACCCGGCAGCCGCACCTCTCCCCGCTCTCGGACGAGGAGCGCGTGGAGATCCTGCAGGACCCCGGCTTCGGCAAGGTCTTCACGGACCACATGGTCTCCGTGGACTGGACGTGGAGCGAGGACGGCGGCGCGTGGCACGACGCCCGCGTGGAGCCCTACGGCCCCCTCTCCCTCGACCCGTCGGCGTCCGTGCTGCACTACGGCCAGGAGATCTTCGAGGGCCTGAAGGCCTACCGCCACGGTGACGGCTCGGTGTGGACGTTCCGCCCCGAGGCCAACGCCGCGCGCCTCAACCGCTCCGCCGTGCGCCTGGCCCTCCCCGAGCTGCCCGAGGAGATCTTCCTCGGCTCCCTGAAGGCCATCGTGGAGGCGGACCAGGGGTGGGTGCCGGACGGCGAGGGCCAGTCCCTCTACCTGCGCCCCTTCATGATCGCCACGGAGGCGTTCCTCGGCGTGCGGCCGGCGCGCGAGGTGCGCTACATGGTGATCGCCTCGCCGGCCGGGAACTACTTCGGCGGCGAGGTCAAGCCCGTCACCATCTGGGTCTCCCGCGAGTACGCCCGCGCGGGCAAGGGCGGCATGGGCGCGGCGAAGACCGGCGGCAACTACGCGGCGTCCCTCCTCCCGCAGCTGCAGGCCGCGTCGAAGGGCGCGGATCAGGTGGTCTTCCTCGACTCCGCGAACGACGACGCCATCGAGGAGCTCGGCGGCATGAACGTGTTCTTCGTGTTCTCCGACGGCCGCCTCGTCACCCCCGCGCTGAGCGGCAGCATCCTCGAGGGCGTCACCCGCTCCTCGATCCTCCAGCTGGGTCGTGACATGGGCCTGACCGTGGAGGAGCGCCGCATCACCCTGGCCGAGTGGGCCGAGGGCGTGCGCTCCGGGGAGATCACGGAGGTGTTCGCGTGCGGCACGGCCGCGGTGGTCACGCCCATCGGGCGCCTGCTCGACGGGGACGACGTCATCGAGTCCGCCGGCGGTGCCGACGTCACCTTCAGGATCCGCGCCGAGCTCGAGGGCATCCAGACCGGCACGGTCGAGGACCGCCACGGCTGGCTGCACCGCCTGGTCTGAGCAGGCCCGAACCAGGGTCTGCATGCATGGACAGGGTCTGCGTCCAGGACGCAGACCCTGTCCACGTCGTCAGATCCGACGGCGGCCCGACCGCCGGCGCCGCCGTCGCCGAGCGACCGGCGCGCGGGCACCGCGGTGAGACGTGAGACACTCCCGGGGTCGAATCCGTCACCCGCGATCAGGAGTCTCCGTGAGCTCGCACCGCTCCTCCATCCCCGCCCCCGCCGAGGGGACATCCCCCCACCCCGAGGAAGGCCAGGCACAGCTGCCGCCCGTCGAGGCGGAGCACCGCCCCCGCTGGACCCCCGTGAGCATCGCCGTCTGGGCCCTGCTCGCCCTGCTCGGCGGCGTCGCCTGGACCATGCTCGCCCTGCACCGCGGCGAGTCCATCAACGCCATCTGGTTCGTGTTCGCGTCCGTGGCCACGTTCCTGATCGGCTACCGCTTCTACTCGCGGTACGTGGAGCGCCTCATCGTCCGCCCGGACGACACCCGCGCCACCCCGGCCGAGTACCGCGCCGACGGCCGCGACTACGTGGCCACCGACCGCCGCGTGCTCTACGGCCACCACTTCGCCGCCATCGCCGGCGCCGGCCCGCTCGTCGGCCCGGTGCTCGCCGCGCAGATGGGCTATCTGCCGGGCACCATCTGGATCATCGTGGGCGTGATCCTCGCCGGCGCGGTCCAGGACTACCTCGTGCTGTTCTTCTCCATGCGCCGCGGCGGCCGCTCCCTCGGCCAGATGGCCCGGGAGGAGCTCGGCCGGTTCGGCGGCACCGCTGCCATCATCGCCACGCTGCTCATCATGGTGATCATCACCGCGATCCTGGCCCTCGTCGTCGTCAACTCCCTGGGAGAGTCCCCGTGGGGCGTCTTCTCCGTCGGCATGACCATCCCGATCGCCCTCTTCATGGGCCTGTACCTGCGCTACCTGCGCCCGGGCCGCATCACCGAGGTCTCGGTCATCGGCTTCGTCCTGCTCATGGCCGCCATCGTCGGCGGCGGCTGGGTGGCCGGCACGGAGTGGGGCGCGGCCCTCTTCACCCTGGACCGCGTCACGATCTCCTGGGCGATCATCGCCTACGGGTTCATCGCCGCCGTGCTGCCCGTGTGGCTGCTGCTCGCCCCGCGCGACTACCTCTCCACCTTCATGAAGATCGGCGTCATCGCGGGCCTGGCTGTCGCCATCGTCATCGTCCAGCCGCGCATCACCGCGCCGGCGTTCTCCGAGTTCGCCTCGGGCAACGCCGGCCCCGTCTGGCCGGGTTCGCTGTTCCCGTTCCTGTTCGTGACCATCGCGTGCGGCGCGCTCTCCGGCTTCCACGCCCTCATCGCCTCCGGCACCACGCCGAAGATGGTGGAGAAGGAGCGTCAGACCCGCTTCATCGGCTACGGCGGCATGCTCATGGAGGCCTTCGTGGCCATCATGGCGCTCGTGGCGGCCGTGTCCATCGACCGCGGCGTGTACTTCGCCATGAACGCCCCCGCCGCGCTCACGGGCGGCACCCCGGAGTCCGCGGCGGCCTGGGTCATGTCCCTCGGCCTGGCCGGCGTGGACGTCACCCCGGAGCACCTGACCACGCTCGCGAACCTCGTGGGCGAGGAGACGGTGGTCTCCCGCACCGGCGGCGCCCCGACGCTCGCCGTCGGGCTCTCCCTCATCATGGGCCAGCTGGTCGGCGGCGAGGCCCTCATGGGCTTCTGGTACCACTTCGCCATCATGTTCGAGGCGCTGTTCATCCTCACCGCCGTCGACGCCGGCACGCGCGTGGCGCGCTTCATGCTCCAGGACTCGCTGGGCAACGTCGTCCCGCGCTTCCGGGATCCGTCCTGGCGCGTGGGCGCGTGGGTGTGCACCGCGATCATGGTGGCCGCGTGGGGCGCCGTCCTGATCATGGGCGTCACCGACCCGCTCGGCGGCATCAACACCCTGTTCCCGCTGTTCGGCATCGCCAACCAGCTGCTGGCGGCGATCGCGCTCGCCGTCGTGCTCACCATCGTGGCGCGCCGCACCCGCGGGAAGGGCCTGTGGATCGTGGCCCTGCCGCTCGCGTTCATCACGGTGGTGACCACCGTGGCGAGCTTCCAGAAGATCTTCTCGCCGGTGCCGGCGGTCGGCTACTGGGCGCAGCACCGTGCGTTCCAGGACGCGATCGCGGCCGGCAAGACGAGCTTCGGCGCCGCCAAGACGCCCGAGGCCATGGACGCGGTGGTCCGCAACACGGCCATCCAGGGCACGCTCTCGGTGGTGTTCCTGGTGCTCGCCCTGATCGTGATCACCACGTCCGTGCTCGCCACCCTGCGCGCGCTGCGCGGTGTGGACGCGCCCAACCACGAGGACCCGTACGTGCCCTCGACGCGCTTCGCCCCGGCCGGCCTCGCGGCCACCGCCGAGGAGAAGGAGATCCAGCGTCAGTGGGACGCCCTGCCGGCGGAGAAGCAGCCGGTGCGGGGGCACTGACGTGCCCGGTCCGCACGCCACGACGCCGGACGTCGCCTCCCCCGCGGAGGCTGCGTCCGGCGTCGGCGGCCGGCGCGGCGCGTGGGCCTCGGCCCGCTGGTGGCTGCGCCAGCTCACGGGGGAGGGGAAGTACGACGCCTACCTGGCCCACCACCGGGCGCGCCACCCGGACGTGGACCCGATGACCGAGCGCGAGTTCTGGCGCGACGAGTACGCGAAGCAGGACGCGAACCCGGGCAGCCGCTGCTGCTGAGGGGCAGCGCCCGCCCACTAGGCTGGCCCCCATGCGCATCGCTCGTTTCGTGGACCAGGCCGAACCGACCTACGGCATCGTGGAGGGCCCGGCGGACGCCGACCTCTCCGAGCTGAGCATCACCGCCCTGCAGGGCGACCCGTTCTTCCACGGGATCCGCCCCACCTCCACCACCCACAGGCTGGAGGACGTGCGGCTCGTGGCGCCGATCATCCCGCGCTCCAAGGTCGTGGGCGTCGGCCGCAACTGGGCGGACCACGCGAAGGAGCTCGGCAACGCCGTGCCCACCGCGCCGCAGTTCTTCCTCAAGCCCAACACCTCGGTGGTCGGGCCGAACGAGCCCGTCACCCTGCCCGCCTGGTCGGACGAGGTGTCCTACGAGGCCGAGCTCGCCGTCGTCATCGGCACCATCTGCAAGGACGTCCCGCTGAACCGCGTGGACGACGTCGTGTTCGGGTACACCGTGGGCAACGACCTCACCGCCCGCGACGCCCAGCGGACCGACCTGCAGTGGGCCCGCGCCAAGGGCTTCGACGGCGCCTGCCCGCTCGGCCCGTGGATCGAGACGGAGCTGGACGTGGAGGTCGCCGGCGGCCTGCGGATCACCTCCCGGCTCGACGGCGAGACCCGCCAGGACGGCACGACGACGGACATGGTCTTCGGCGTGCGCGAGCTGGTGGCCGCCGCCTCGGAGATCTTCACCCTCCTGCCGGGCGACGTGATCCTCACCGGCACCCCGGCCGGCGTCGGCACGGTGGCCGAGGGCCAGCGCGTCGAGGCCGAGGTGGAGGGCATCGGCGTGCTCGCCACCCCCGTCCGCCGCTGAGCCTGGGGGAGCCCCGCGTAGACTCGGGACATCATGACTGAGCCCACCGCCCCCGTGTCCGAGAACACCACCGCCCCCGAGAACGCGCCCGCGATCTTCGCCGACGTCCCCCAGGTGGACGCCGACACTCCCGTGCGCGTGCGCTTCTGCCCCTCGCCCACGGGAACTCCGCACGTCGGGATGGTCCGCACGGCGCTCTTCAACTGGGGCTGGGCCCGCCACACCGGCGGCACGCTCGTCTTCCGCATCGAGGACACGGACGCGAAGCGCGACTCCGAGGAGTCCTACCAGCAGCTGCTCGAGGCCCTGCGCTGGCTCGGCATCGACTGGGACGAGGGCGTCGAGGTGGGCGGCCCGCACGAGCCCTACCGCCAGTCCCAGCGCGGTGAGATCTACGCCGAGGTCATCGAGAAGCTCAAGGCCGGCGGCCACATCTACCCCTCCTACTCCACCCCGGACGAGATCGAGGCGCGCCACCGGGCCGCCGGGCGCGACCCCAAGCTCGGCTACGACGGCGTCGACCGCGACCTGACCGAGGACCAGGTCGCCGCCTTCGAGACCGAGGGCCGCACGCCGGTGTGGCGCCTGCGCATGCCGGACACGGACATCACCTTCACCGACCTGGTGCGCGGGGAGATCACCTTCAAGGCCGGCTCCGTGCCGGACTTCGTGGTGGTCCGCGCGGACGGCTCGGCGCTCTACACGCTCGTGAACCCGGTGGACGACGCGCTCATGGGCGTCACCCACGTGCTGCGCGGCGAGGACCTGCTCTCCTCCACCCCCCGGCAGATCGCGCTCTACCGCGCCCTGTACGCGATCGGCGTCGCCCAGTACATGCCGGTGTTCGGCCACCTGCCGTACGTGATGGGCGAGGGCAACAAGAAGCTCTCCAAGCGCGACCCTCAGTCCAACCTGTTCCTGCACCGGGACAACGGCTTCATCCCGGAGGGCCTGCTGAACTACCTGGCCCTGCTGGGCTGGTCGCTCTCCGCGGACGAGGACATCTTCACGCCCGAGCAGTTCATCGAGAACTTCGACGTGCACAAGGTCCTGGCCAACCCCGCCCGCTTCGACGAGAAGAAGGCGATCGCCATCAACGGCACCCACGTGCGCATGCTGGAGCCGGCCGACTTCCAGGCACGCCTGGTGCCGTACCTGCACGCCGCCGGCCTCGTGGACGCCCAGCCCACGGAGCGCGAGCAGCGCATCCTCGCCGCCGCCGCGCCGCTCGTGCAGGAGCGCGTCCAGCTGCTCGGCGAGGCCGTCGAGATGCTGCGCTTCCTCTTCACGGAGGACGGGGACATCGCCACGGAGGCCGGGGCCCTCAAGGGCATGCCCGCGGACCTGCGCGCCGCCGTCGCCGCGGCCCGCGAAGCGCTGGCCGCCCTGCCGGCGGATGAGTTCACCACCGAGCGGATCGAGGCCGCGCTGCGCGAGGCCCTCGTGGAGCGACTCGAGCTCAAGCCGCGCCAGGCCTTCGGGCCCGTGCGCGTGGCCGCGACCGGCCGCAAGGTGTCCCCGCCGCTGTTCGAGTCCCTCGAGATCCTCGGCCGCGACTCCGCGCTGGCCCGCCTGGACCGCTTCGCCGCGGAGCAGGGCCTCGACGCCGCGCTGCCCACGGACGCGTGAGCCGCGCCTCGGGGGCCGGCGGCCCGTCGGCCCCCGCGTGGGACGGGGTCCTCTTCGACCTCGACGACACGCTGCTGGACCTGCGCACGGCCCAGCACGCCGCGTTCCACGCCACCATGCGCCACCAGTGGGCCGGGGTGGGCGGCGTGGCCCCGGGGGTGCTCGCGGCAGCCGTCGAGGCGTTCGCCACGGACGCCGACGGCCACTACGACCGCTACCTCGCCGGCGAGCTGACCTTCGCGGGGCAGCGGCTGGCCCGGGCTCGTTCGGCGCTCGAGCGCCTGGGCGCGCCCGCGGAGGCGGCCGAGCCGCTCGAGGCGCTGTGACTCACGGACTACGAGGACGAGATCCGCGCGCACTGGGCGCTCTTCCCTGCGACGGCGGACGTGCTGGCCGCGGTGCGCGCGTCCGGCCGCGCGGTGGGGATCGTCACGAACAACGTGGAGGAGTACCAGCGGGGCAAGGCGGACGCGCTCGGCCTGGACTGGGTGCGCGTGCTCATCGGCTCGGACACGGCCGGTGCCCCCAAGCCGGACCCCGCGCCGTTCCTCGCCGGGTGCGCGCGGATGGGGACCGAGCCGGCCCGCACGCTCATGGTGGGGGACAGCCTGTCCAGCGACGTCGCCGGGGCTCGCGGCGCCGGGCTGGTCCCCGTCTGGCTCGCGCCCGACGACGCGGAGGTCCCGCGCGACGCCACGGCGCCCGAGCCCGATCAGGACCCGGCGGCCGATGCCGCCCCCGTCGCGCCGCGCTGGGACGCGGAGCGGGAGTGCTGGCGGATGGACGCCATCGGCGGCCTGCTCACCTGGCTCTGACGCCGATGTTGCGTGGGCGCCGGGCATGGGGTAGAGTTCCTACTCGTTGCCGGAGAGGTCCGGGGACATCCAGCTTGTGAATAGCACTGATGGCAAGCGATGCTTGACATGCAGTGGGGTATGGTGTAATTGGCAACACAACGGTTTCTGGTACCGTCATTCTAGGTTCGAGTCCTGGTACCCCAGCGAGTCTTCGACTCAGTGAGCGCTGACAGCAGTCGGCGCGCACGGCCCCATCGTATAGCGGCCTAGTACGCCGCCCTCTCACGGCGGTAACGCGGGTTCAAATCCCGCTGGGGTCACGCACGCATCACGTCCACGGACGCGGTGCACGGACGGTCATGCGAGCCGTCCACCTGCTCGGTGAGGCAGGCGCACAGAACTCTCCACCCGCTTCCGGCAGCGATGCCGGGGGCAGCTCGGCCCCATCGTATAGCGGCCTAGTACGCCGCCCTCTCACGGCGGTAACGCGGGTTCAAATCCCGCTGGGGTCACGTGAGTGACGCAAGCCCGGTCCATCTGGACCGGGCTTGCGCCGTCTCCGGGGCAGTGCCCACCCGTCCTGTTCCGGGCCCGGACGGGCCCCTCGTGTGAGAATGGGACGCGTGCATCCCACTGACGAGAACGCCCCCACTCCGCCGCAGGGCACCGCCACGCCGGGCATCGACACCGCCGTCCGCCGCGTCCGCGACCACGTCGCCGACCTGGACCTCGGCTTCGAGACGCCGTCCGCGCAGGCGGACCGGGCCGAGCGCGAGCGCACCCTCCACCAGATCGACGACTACGTCCTTCCCCGCCTCGACTCCCTCGACGCCCCCCTGCTGGCCGTCGTCGGCGGCTCGACCGGCGCGGGCAAGTCGACCCTGGTCAACGCCCTCGTGGGGCACCAGGTCTCCCGCTCCTCGGCCCTGCGCCCCACCACACGCCAGCCCCTGCTCCTGCACAACCCGGCCGACGCCGCGTGGTTCACCGGCCCCCGCGTGCTGCCGGACCTGGCCCGCGTGACCGTGCACCGCACGGAGGCCGGCGGCCCCGTGGAGCCGGACTCGAACGCGATGGACACGGTCGCGCTCGTCGCGGAGCCCTCCCTGCCCGCCGGCATCGCGCTGGTGGACGCCCCGGACATCGACTCCGTGGCCGACCAGAACCGCGCCCTGGCCCGCCAGCTCCTCGAGGCCGCGGACCTGTGGATCTTCACGACGACGGCGCACCGCTACGCCGACGCCGTCCCGTGGCAGCTCCTCGACCAGGCGGCCGCCCGCGACATCACGGTCGCCGTCGTGCTGGGCCGCGTGCCTGAGGGCGACGCCGAGTCCATCACCCCCGACCTCCAGCGCATGCTCACCGAGCACGGCCTGCCCGACGCCCGCATCCACGTGATCCCGGAGACGCGCTTCGACGAGACGGGCCTGCTCCCGCAGGAGCATGTGGCCAGCCTCCGCGCGTGGCTCGAGGAGCTCGCGCACGACGCCCAGACCCGCTCCGCCGTGGCCCGCCGCACCGTGGACGGCGTCCTCGCGCAGCTCGCGGACCGGGTGGAGGACCTCGCCCGCGCCGAGGAGGACCAACAGGTGGCCGCAGCCGGCCTGGCCCGCTCCGTCACGGACGCCACCGAGCAGGCCGTGGAGACCGTCCAGCACGCCACCTCGGACGGGACGCTCCTGCGCGGGGAGGTGCTGGCCCGCTGGCAGGACTTCGTGGGCACCGGCGAGTTCTTCCGCGGAGTCGAGAGCGCGATCGGCCGCATCCGCGACCGCGTGACCGCCCTCGTGCGCGGCCGCCCGGCCCCGGTCGAGGAGGTCGAGTCGGCGCTCGAGACCGGGCTGCACGCCGTCATGGTGGAGGCCGTCGCCACGGCCGCGGAGCAGGTGGAGCGCCGCTGGGCGGCCGAGCCCGCGGGCCGTGCCCTCGTGGCCGGCCGTGACCTCGGCGCGCTGCCCGCGGACGTGTCCGAGCGCGCCGCCGCCGTGGTCCGCACGTGGCAGCAGGACGTGCTGTCGCTCATCGAGGAGGAGGGCGCCGGCCGCCGCACCAGGGCTCGCCTGGCCGCCTTCGGCGTCAACGCGGCCGCCGTGTCCCTCATGGTCCTCTCGTTCGCCTCCACCGCGGGGCTGGCCGGCATCGAGGTCGGGATCGCCGGCGGCGCCGCCGTGGTGGGCCAGAAGCTGCTCGAGTCGATCTTCGGCGAGGACGCCGTGCGCCGCATGGCCAAGCGCGCCAACGACCTCCTCGAGGTCCGGGTGCGGACGCTGCTCGAGGAGGTCCTCGCGGGCCGCTTCCTGCCGCTGCTCGCCCTGGACCGCGACCCCTCGGACACCGCGGCGCTGCGCGCCCTCGTCCCGACCCTGCGTCGCGGCGTGGAGGCCGGCCCCGACGGCCACCCCGGTGAGGAGGGCGATGCGCCCGCCCTTCCCGGCGTCGACCTCACCGCGGCCGCACCGGCCGAGCGGAGGACCCCTCCCGCCGACGTCGTCGAGGGCCGCCTCGTCGCCGAGTCGGAGGAGGACGCCCGATGAGCCGCGCCGTCGCCACCCTGGACGAGCGCCTGAGCGCACTCGGCGAGGCCGCCGACCTGGGGCGGAACCGCCTGCCGGACGGGCCCGTGGACACCGCCGAGGCCGCCGTGCGCGCCGCGGGCGAGCGCCGCTCCCTGTCCGCCGAGCACACCGTGGTCGGCTTCTTCGGGGCCACCGGCTCCGGCAAGTCGTCCCTGTTCAACGCGCTGACCGGGCGTGACCTCGCCCGCGTGGCCGCCACCCGCCCGACCACGTCCGAGCCGCTCGCGGCGGTGTGGGGCGTGCGCCACGGCCAGGGCCTCGGCGGCGGCCCGGACGCGGACGGCACGGGGGAGGGCGGCGGCGCCGCGGCCCTGCTCGACTGGCTCGGCGTCACGCGCCGCCACCTGCTGGACGAGGCCCCCGTGCTCGACGGCGGCCGGAGCGGGTTCCTCGGCATCGGCCACAAGGACGGCGCGGACGCCACGGGCCTCATCCTGCTCGACCTGCCGGACATCGACTCGGTGGAGCTGAACAACCGGGAGATCACGTCCAAGCTGGCGGGCCACGTGGACGTGCTCGTGTGGGTCGTGGACCCGGAGAAGTACGCGGACGCCGTGATCCACCGCGACTTCCTCGCCACGATGGGCTCGCACGCCGCCGTCACGCTCGTGCTGCTGAACCAGGTGGACCGCCTCACCGTGGCGGACCGGGACACCGTGCTCGCCTCGCTGCGCCACATGCTCACGGGCCACGGCCTCGCGGACGTGCGCGTCCTGCCGGTCTCCGCCCGCACGGGCGAGGGGCTCGATGAGGTCGGCCGCCAGCTCGCGTCGATCGTCGCGGCCCGGGGCGCCGCCGTCGAGCGCCTGGGCGCCGACGTGGCCGCCCGGGCCGATGACCTCTCCGCGGCCTCCGGCACGGGCGATCCCGCCGGCGTCACGGACGGGCTCGAGCACCGCCTCGGCAAGGACCTCGCGGTGGCCGGCGGCGTGCCGGCCGTGGTGCGCGCGGTGGAGGGCTCCTACCGCCTCCGCTCGGCCAAGCAGACCAGCTGGCCGGTGCTGCGCTGGATGCACTCCTTCCGGGCCGATCCGCTGCGCCGCCTCCACCTCATGCCCGAGCGGGCCTCCGCCCGCCGCGACCGGGACGAGATCGAACGCGACCCCGCGGTGCACCGCACCTCGCTGCCCACGCGCACGGGGACCCAGCGGGCCGTCGTCGAGGGCGCTGTGCGCACCGTGGTCACGGAGGCGTCCGTGGGCGCGCCGGAGCCGTGGGCCGCGTCCATCCGCCGTGCCGGCCGCGCAGAGCTCGACGCCGTCCCGGACGCCGTGGACCAGGCGATCTCCGCCACCGACCTGGGTGCCGCCCAGGGCAGCTGGTGGTGGCCCGTCCTGAACGTGCTGCAGTGGCTCGCGCTGCTGACCGCGGTGGTCGGCGCAGGCTGGCTCGGCCTGCTGGCCCTCGCCGTGTACCTGCAGTTCGCGCTCCCGCCGGCGCCGAGCGTGGAGGGCTTCCCGATCCCGACGCTGCTGCTGGTCGGCGGCCTCGCGCTCGGCCTGCTGCTGGCGCTCCTGGCGGTCCCGCTCACGCGCTGGACCGCGGCGGCGCGCGGCCGCCGCGCCCGCCGTCGCCTCGAGGAGTCGACGACGGCGGTGGGCCGCCGCCTCGTGGTGGACCCCGTGACCGCCGAGATCGAGCGCTACCACCGCTTCCAGTCCGCGATCGGGACGGCGGCGGGCACGTCCGCCCGCGGCCGGGGACGGGCGCGCCGGTGACGGGTCCCGGTGGTGCCGGCCTCACGGTCGGCGAGCTGTCCGAAGAGGGCCTCCTGGAGATCATCCAGGGGGCCCTTGCCCCTGCCAGTGCCCCCGCGCTGTGGCCGGCCGACTCCGTTCCGCCCGGGGACGACGCCGCCGTCGTCCCCGCCCCGCGCGGCGCCGTGGTGGTCTCCACGGACGCCATGGGCGAGGGCACGGACTTCCTGCTGATGTGGCCTGCCGGGGTGCGCACGCGGGGCTACGACGCCGGCTGGAAGGCCGCCGCGCAGAACCTCTCCGACATCAACGCGATGGGGGCGAGCTCCTCCGCGCTCGTCACGGCGCTGACGCTCCCGGAGGGCACGGACGTCGCGTGGGTCCGCGGGTTCGCGCGGGGGATCGCGGGCGCCATCGCCCGGCTCGGCGCCGGCGGGTGCCGCGCCGCGGGCGGCGACCTCGGCACGGGGGAGCGGATCCAGGCCGCCGTGACGGTGCTCGGGGATCCGGGTGCGGGGGTGCTGGAGCGCCGACCGCGGCGCGCGGAGGACCGGGACCGCCTGCTCGCCGAGGGCGCGGACCTGGTCCACTGCCAGGTGCTCGGGGGACTCGTCGGCGGCGGACCGGGCTGGGCTGCCGCCGGGCTGCGCCTCCTGCTGACCGAGCGGGCCGAGCTCGAGCGCCGCTGGGACGCCCTGCCCGCGGAGCAGCGGCCGGGCGCCCGCGAGATCGCGCGCGCCGTCCGGGGGCAGCTGCGCCCGCGGCCGCCCCTCGCCGCGGGACCGGCCGCGCTGGCCGCCGGGGTGCTCACGCTCATGGACGTCTCCGACGGGATCGGCCGGGACGCGCACCGCATGGCGCGGGCCTGCGGCACGGGGGCCTCGGGCGGTCGGGTCGAGGACGGCCGGGCACGGACCCTGACCCCGTGGGTGGCCGACACCTGGGTGGCCGAGGTCGCCCGTCCGCTGGGGCCCGTGGCCGCGCTGGCCGGCGTCGCGCCGGAGGCCCTGGTTCTCGCAGGCGGCGAGGACTACGGGGTGGTGGGCCTGGCCTGGCCGGAGACCGCGCTGCCGGCGGGCTTCACCCGGATCGGGCGGATGCTCCCGGCCGGCGCCGAACCACCGGCCGGCCATCGGCCCCTGCCCGAGCGAGGCTGGGACCACTTCGGCGGCTGACGCGCCTCGGGCTGTCGCGCGCCGGGGCCGATGGCCGGCGGCCTCAGCGCCGCGCGGTGACCGACGCGGGGTCGAACCGGTGGCCCAGCCCCGTGACGGCCCAGCCGGCGGCCTCCCACGCGGCGGTGTCCAGCACGTTGCGGCCGTCGATCAGCAGCCGGTCGGCGACCTTGCCGCCCACGGCCTCCGGGTCCATCTCCCGGAACTCCTGCCACTCGGTCAGCAGGAGCGTCAGCTCGGCGCCCTCCACGGCCTCGTCCAGCGAGCCGACGTAGTCCAGGCGCGGGAAGCGGGCGGCCGCGTTGGCGCTGCCCTCGGGGTCGTACACCCGCACGTCCGCGCCGGCCGAGTAGAGGCGCGCGGCGACGTCGAGTGCGGGGGAGTCGCGCACGTCGTCGGAGTCCGGCTTGAAGGTCACGCCGAGCACCGCGATCCGGGCGCCGTTCAGGACCTCCTCGCCCGAGCCCGTCGTCGTGCCGCCGTACGGGCCGGCCGCCGCCGCCTCGTGGCCGTGGGCCGTGGAGAGCATCTCCACCGCCAGGTCCACCACGCGCTCCCGGCGGCGCAGGTTGATGTCGTCCACCTCGGCGAGGAAGCGCATGGTGCGGTCCAGGCCGAGCTCGGAGACGCGGGCCTGCAGCGCGCGGATGTCCTTGGGCAGGCAGCCGCCGCCGAAGCCCACGCCGGCGTTCAGGAATCGGCGGCCGATGCGGGCGTCGTGGCCGATCGCATCCGCCAGCGTGCGGATGTCCCCGCCCACGGTCTCCGTGATCTCGGAGAACGCGTTGATGAAGGAGATCTTCGTGGCCAGGAACGCGTTCGCGGCGACCTTGACGAGCTCCGCGGTCTCCAGGTCCGTGGAGACCCACGGCGTCTCCGCGGCCAGCTGCCGCGCGTAGACGCGGCGCAGGATCGGCTCGGCGCGCGGACCGGAGGTGCCGATCACGAGGCGGTCCGGGGTGAGCGTGTCCTGCACGGCGAAGCCCTCGCGCAGGAACTCGGGGTTCCAGGCGAGCTCGACGTCGCCCGGCAGGCCGGCCGCGGCGCGCACCTCGGCGACGAGGCCGGTCAGGCGCCGCGCGGTGCCCACGGGCACGGTGGACTTGCCCACGATCAGGGCGTCCCGGTCGATCGCCTGGGCGAGCGAGGTCACCGCGGCGTCCACATAGGTGAGGTCGGCGGCGGACGAGCCCGCCTGCTGCGGGGTGCCGACGCCGATGAAGTGCACGTCCGCCCAGCGCGCGGCCTCCTCGACGTCCGTGGTGAACCGCAGGCGGCCGGACTCCACGTGCGTGCGCAGCAGCTCCGGCAGGCCGGGCTCGTGGAACGGCACCTCGCCGCGGGCCAGCCGCTCGATCTTGGCCGGGTCCACGTCCACGCCCAGGACCTCGAAGCCGAGCTCGGCCATGCACGCCGCGTGCGTGGCGCCGAGATAGCCGGTGCCGATCACGGACAGACGCGGGCTCGCCGGCCGGCCGACCCCGTCCTCCCGTCCGGTCTCGACGGGGCTCGCGGGGGAGGTGCTCGGCTGCGTCACTTCGGACTCCTTGCGGGTGGGGCGGGCGGGGGCGGGCGGGCGACGGACGCCCCAAGGCTAAGCCGGACGCGTGAACACGCGCCGAACGCGGCGCGGACGCGGGGTGTTCCCGCGGTGGTCGCGGGACGAACCGGCCGCGGCGGCGCGGACTCAGGCCTCGCCGGAGCGGATCAGCTCGGTGAGGCGTGTGGCGGCGGCGACGACGGCCTCGGCGTGCACGCGCCCCGGCTGCCGGGAGAGGCGCTCGAGGGGGCCGGAGATGGAGACGGCGGCGATCACGCGGCCACTCGGCCCGCGCACCGGCGCGGACACGGAGGCGACGCCGGGCTCCCGCTCGGCGAGCGACTGCGCCCAGCCGCGGCGGCGCACGGCCGCGAGCACGGTGGGGGTGAAGACGGCCCCGGCGAGGCCCTCGACGAGACGCTCGTGGTCCTCCCAGGCGAGCAGCACCTGTGCCGCGGATCCGGCCTTCATGGACATGCGGGCGCCCACCGGGATGGTGTCCCGCAGGCCCCACGGTCGCTCGGCCGAGGCCACGCACACGCGCGAGTCGGCCTGGCGGCGGAACACCTGCGCGGACTCGCCCGTGGCGTCCCGCAGCCAGAGCAGGACGGGACCGGAGGCCGTGGTCAGCCGGTCCTCGCCCGCGGCGGAGGCCAGCTCGGCCAGGCGGGAGCCGAGCACGTAGCGGCCCTGCAGGTCCTTGCCCACGAGGCGGTGGTGAGCGAGCGCCGCCGCGAGGCGGTGCAGTGTGGGACGGGCGATGCCCGTGGCGGCCACGAGCTGGGCGAGGGTGGCCGGGCCGGACTCGAGCGCGTCCAGGATGGCCACGGACTTGTCCACCACGCCCACGCCGCTCGGGTGGCGGTGCAGCGCGGGTCCCAGGGCGTCGTTGCCCCGGGGGTCAGGAGAGTCGGGGAGGGTCATGTCGCGATCATAGCGTCTTGCAATGTGAGACGTTGCGGTTCGCGGGTCGAGATCCCCGGGGGCGGGGCGGCACAGTGGGACGACGACGCCGGGCCGCACCGCGGGGGCCCGCGGAGGACGAGGCGACCGCGGCACGACGAGGAGGACGACCCATGGGTCCCACGACGCATCCGCGCACGCTGGCCGAGAAGGTCTGGGACGAGCACGTGGTGGTCCGCGGCGAGGGCGAGGGGGCCTCCCGTGCGCCAGACCTGCTGTACATCGACCTCCACCTGCTGCACGAGGTGACGAGCCCCCAGGCGTTCGAGGGGCTGCGCCTGGCCGGTCGGCCCGTGCATCGCCCGGACCTGACGATCGCGACCGAGGACCACAACACCCCCACCCGCGAGATCGACCGGCCCATCGCCGACCCCGTCTCCCGCCTCCAGATCGAGACGCTGCGCTCCAACGCCGCCGAGTTCGGCATCCGCCTCCACTCCCTCGGGGACGTGGAGCAGGGGATCGTGCACGTGGTGGGCCCGCAGCTCGGCCTCAGCCAGCCCGGCCTGACCGTGGTGTGCGGCGACTCCCACACCTCCACGCACGGCGCGTTCGGCGCCCTCGCGTTCGGCATCGGCACCTCCGAGGTGGAGCACGTCCTCGCCACGCAGACCCTGCCGCTCAAGCCCTTCAAGACGATGGCGATCACGGTGGACGGCACCCTGCGCCCGGGCGTCACGGCCAAGGACATCGTCCTCGCCGTCATCGCGAAGATCGGCACGGGCGGCGGCCAGGGCTACGTGCTGGAGTACCGCGGCGAGGCCATCCGTGCTCTCTCCATGGAGGGCCGCATGACCATCTGCAACATGTCCATCGAGGCCGGCGCCCGCGCCGGCATGGTGGCCCCGGACGACACCACGTTCGAGTACCTGAAGGGGCGTCCGCACGCGCCGGTCGGCGAGGACTGGGACGCCGCCGTCGCGCACTGGCGCACGCTGGCCACGGACGAGGGCGCACGGTTCGACGCCGAGGTGGTCCTGGACGCGGACACGCTCGAGCCGTTCGTCACGTGGGGCACCAACCCCGGCCAGGGGATCAGCCTCAACGACGCCGTCCCCGCGCCGGAGGACTTCGCGGACCCCGCCGCCCAGGAGGCGGCCCGCAAGGCGCTGCGCTACATGGACCTCGCGCCCGGCACCCCCATGAAGGACGTGGCGGTGGACACGGTATTCATGGGCTCGTGCACCAACTCCCGCATCGAGGACCTGCGCACCTTCGCGGAGATCGTGAAGGGCCGCACCAAGCCCGAGGGGCTGCGCGTCATGGTGGTCCCCGGCTCCGCGCGGGTGCGCCTGCAGGCCATGGAGGAGGGTCTGGACCGCGTGATCCAGGACTTCGGCGCCGAGTGGCGCTTCGCCGGCTGCTCGATGTGCCTGGGCATGAACCCGGACCAGCTCGCGCCGGGGGAGCGCTGCGCCTCCACCTCGAACCGCAACTTCGAGGGCCGCCAGGGCAAGGGCGGGCGCACCCACCTGGTCTCGCCCGTGGTGGCCGCCGCCACCGCCGTCCTCGGGCGCCTCGCGAGCCCGTCCGACCTGCCCGCCCTCACCGTCCAGGAGGCCTGAGCCATGGAGAAGTTCACCACCCACACCGGCATCGGCGTCCCGCTGCGCGCCTCCAATGTGGACACGGACCAGATCATCCCCGCCGTGTACCTCAAGCGGATCTCGCGCACGGGCTTCGAGGACGCCCTGTTCGCCGGCTGGCGCCAGGACCCGGAGTTCATCCTCAACACGGAGCCCTACAGCGCCGGCTCGGTGCTCGTGACCGGCGCGGACTTCGGCACGGGCTCCTCCCGTGAGCACGCCGTGTGGGCGCTCAAGGACTACGGCTTCAAGGCCGTGCTCTCCCCGCGCTTCGCGGACATCTTCCGCGGCAACTCCGCCAAGCAGGGCCTCGTGGCCGCCCAGGTGGAGCAGGCGGACATCGAGCGGATCTGGAAGGAGCTCGAGAACGAGCCGGGAGCGGCCGTGACCGTGGACCTCGAGCGCCGCACGGTGGAGTGCGGCGGATTCAGCACCACCTTCCAGATCGACGACGACGCCCGGCGTCGCCTGCTCGCGGGGATCGACGACATCGGCGCCACCCTCGGCCACCGGGAGGCGATCGACGCCTACGAGGCGGCCCGCCCCGCCTGGAAGCCCACCACGCTGCCCGCGCGCACCGCCGCCGACTGACGCGCGCGCCGGGGCGGCGTCGGCGTGGCCGACGGCACAGGCGCCCAGCTGTCCGCCGCGCGGCGGGGCGTTGCGGCCGCGGCCCCCCCAGCACCTATGCTGGGTGCGATTCCGGGGCCGAGCGCGTGCAGCGCGGCCGGTGCCCGAACCCGCACGCCTCCGCTTCCCCCGGGGCGTCGCCGAGACCGTGGCCCGAGCGTCACGTTGAGGAAGGACACGAGAATGGCGAAGCTGCTGACGATCCACGGCGGAAAGCCGCTCACGGGCGAGGTCACGGTGCGCGGCGCCAAGAACCTCGTCCCGAAGGCCATGGTGGCCGCTCTGCTGGGCACCACGCCCTCCACGCTGCGCAGCGTCCCGGAGATCAAGGACGTGGACGTGGTCAGCTCCCTCCTCGAGATCCACGGCGTCACCGTGGACTGGGACAAGGAGTCGGGCTCCATCACCATGGATCCGGCCGGCGTGAAGTCCGCCCTCACCGCGGAGATCGACGCCCACGCGGGCGACTCGCGCATCCCGATCCTCTTCTGCGGTCCGCTGATGCACGCGATCGGCGAGGCCTTCATCCCCGACCTGGGCGGCTGCAAGATCGGCGACCGCCCGATCGACTACCACCTCGAGGTGCTGCGCAACTTCGGTGCGGTGGTGGACAAGCGCCCGGGCGGCATCTCCATCTCCGCCCCCAAGGGGCTGCACGGAGCGAAGCTCGAGCTGCCCTACCCCTCCGTGGGCGCGACGGAGCAGGTGCTGCTCACCGCCGTGAAGGCGGAGGGCATCACCGAGCTCAAGGGCGCCGCGGTGGAGCCGGAGATCCACAACCTCATCGACGTCCTCCAGAAGATGGGCGCGATCATCACGGTGCAGACGGACCGCACCATCCGCATCGAGGGCGTCGCCGAGATGCGCGGGTACAACCACGTCGCCCTGCCGGACCGCAACGAGTCCGCCTCGTGGGCCTCCGCCGCCCTGGCGACGCGCGGCGACATCTTCGTGCGCGGCGCCGCGCAGAGCGACCTCACGGCGTTCCTCAACACGTACCGCAAGATCGGCGGCGAGTTCGACGTCACCGACGACGGCATCCGCTTCTGGCACGCCGGCGGCGACCTCAACCCGCTCGTGCTGGAGACGGACGTGCACCCCGGCTTCATGACCGACTGGCAGCAGCCGCTCGTGGTGGCTCTGACCCAGGCCACGGGCGTCTCGATCGTCCACGAGACCGTGTACGAGAACCGCTTCGGCTTCACCGACGCGCTCGTGCGCATGGGCGCCTCCATCCAGCTGCACCGCGAGTGCCTGGGCTCCGTGCCGTGCCGCTTCGGCCAGCGCAACTTCCTGCACTCCGCCGTGATCTCCGGCCCCACGCCCCTGCACGGCGTGGACTTCGACATCCCTGACCTGCGCGGCGGCTTCTCCCACCTCATCGCCGCGCTCGCGGCCGAGGGCACCTCCACCGCCACGGGCCTGGAGATCATCAACCGCGGCTACGAGCACTTCATGGACAAGCTCCAGGGGCTCGGCGCCGACGTCGAGCTGGCCGAGACCGATCGATGACGTCCGTGGGCCCCGCGAACGCGACCCCTGGGACGGCCGCCCCCACCCGGGCGGAGCGACGGGGCTACGTGGTCCCGGCCGCGCTCGTCCGGCCGCTCATGCGCTCCCTCGTGCGCCAGCGCTGGGAGCACACGGACCGGATCCCGCGCACCGGAGCGATCCTCGCGGTGAACCACATCTCGGAGATCGACCCGCTCTCCGTGGCCCACATGGTCTACAACCAGGGCCTGCTGCCCACCATCATGGCGAAGGCCGAGCTGTGGAAGGTCCCGGGCCTGAAGCAGATGCTCCAGTCCACCCGCATGATCCCCGTGGACCGCTCCCGCGACGGCGGCCGCTCGCTCGAGGCGGCCCGGGCCGCCCTCGCCGCCGGCCGCGTGATCGTGGTGTACCCCGAGGGCACGGTGACCCGCGACCCCGACGGCTGGCCCATGGCGGCCCGCGCCGGCGCCGTCCGCCTGGCCCTGCAGACCGGCGCGCCGCTCGTCCCCGTGGGCCAGTGGGGCATCCAGGAGCTGCTGCCGTACCCAACCCACGCCCTGAAGCCCTTCCCGCGCAAGACCGCGCGCATGGTCGTGGGCGAGCCCGTGGACCTGGACGACCTCCGGGACGTCCCCCTCACGGCCACCGTCCTGCGCACCGGCACCGATCGGATGATGGACGCCGTCACGGACCTCGTGGCGCAGCTGCGCGGCGAGCCCGCCCCGGAGGGCCGGTGGAACCCGAAGACCGGACGCCGGGAGGCCCGAGCGTGACGCACGCGAGTCCACAGGGCCCGCGCCCCGCCGGGGACCCCGCCGTCGTCGCCGTGCTGGGCGCCGGCAGCTGGGGCACCGCCTTCGCCCGCGTGCTGGGCACCAGCACGAGCCCCGAGGGGGCCCGCGCCCGCGAGGTGGTGGTCTGGTCGCGCCGCGCCGAGGTGGCCGAGGCCGTCAACCGCGACCACGCCAACCCGGAGTACCTGCCGGGGATCGAGCTGCCCGCGTGCGTGCGCGCCGTCAGCGACGCCCGCGAGGCCGTCTCCGGCGCCGGCGTCGTGGTGGTCGCGGTGCCCGCACAGAGCGTGCGCGCCACCCTCGAGTCCGTGGCGGACGCGATCGCGCCGGACGCCGTCGTCGTCTCGCTCGTGAAGGGCCTCGAACGCGGCACGGATGCGCGCCCCTCCCAGGTGTGCGCCGACGTCCTGGGTCTGGCCGCCGACCGCTTCGCCGTGGTCTCCGGGCCCAACCTGGCCCTCGAGATCGCGCGCGGGGAGCCCACCGCCACCGTGGTCGCCTCGACGTCGGCGGCGACCGCCGAGCGCGTGGCCGCGCTCACCGCGGGCCGCACCTTCCGCCCCTACACCAACACGGACGTCGTGGGCGTGGAGATCGGCGGGATCGTGAAGAACGTGATCGCCCTCGCCGTGGGCATCTGCGACGGCCAGGGCCTGGGGGACAACTCGAAGGCCTCGATCATCACGCGCGGCCTGGCCGAGACCACCCGCCTGGCCGTGCGCCTGGGCGGCGACGCCGGCACCCTCGCCGGACTCGCGGGCCTGGGCGACCTCGTGGCCACGTGTGCCTCTCCGCTCTCGCGCAACCGCAGCGCCGGCCGTCTACTCGGCACCGGCATGGGCGTGGACGAGGCCGTGGCCGCCATGAAGCAGACCGCGGAGGGCCTGAAGTCCGTGTCCGCGATCGTCCACGTGGCCCGCGCGCACGGCGTGGAGATGCCCATCAGCGAGGCCATGGACCGGGTCGTCGCCGGCTCCGTGGACGTGCACCACCTGGCCGGCCTCCTGCTCGGCCGGGACCTGAAGTCGGAAGGACGCACCGCATGACCGCCACCCCCGAGGCCGTCCCGGCCGCCACCGTCCACGATGCCTCCGCCGCGGGCGGGCCCGCCGGCCGCCGCCCGCGCGTGCTCCTGCTGTTCGGCGGCCGCTCGAGCGAGCACCCCATCAGCTGCGTCACCGCCGCCGGTGTGCTGCACGCGGCGGACCCCGCGCGCTGGGACGTGGTGCCCGTGGGCGTCGCGCGCTCGGGCCTGTGGTCCCACGGCGAGGTGGACGTCGCGGGGTTCCGCCTCGACGCGGGCGAGCTCCCGGAGGTCCCCGAGCCGCAGGGCCCGGTGAGCGTGCGCACGCGCGCGGACGGCGCCGTCGAGCTCGTGGCCGAGGACGGCGCCTCCCTCGGGCCGGTGGACGTGGTGTTCCCCCTGCTGCACGGCCCGTTCGGCGAGGACGGGACGCTGCAGGGCATGTTCGAGTCCCTGGGCCTGCCCTACGTGGGCTGCGGCGTGCTCGCCTCCGCCGTCGGCATGGACAAGCACTTCATGAAGGTGGCCTTCCAGGCCGCCGGCCTCGAGGTGGGGCCGTGGGAGACCATCACGGACCGCCAGTGGGCGCGGGACCCCGAGGCCGCGCTCGAGCGCGCCGGCCGCCTCGCGCACCCGCTCTTCGTCAAGCCCGCCCGCGGCGGCTCCTCGTTCGGCATCACCCGCGTGGCCGAGGGCGAGGACCTGCGCGCCGCGATCGAGGAGGCGCGCCGCTACGACCCCAAGGTCGTGGTGGAGGCCGGCATCCTGGGCCGGGAGATCGAGTGCGCCGTCCTGGACGGCCACGGCACGGAGGCCCCGCGCGCCTCCCTGCCCGGGGAGATCGTGGTGAAGGGCTCCGAGGCCGGCCACCAGTTCTACGACTTCGAGGCGAAGTACCAGGACCGCGAGGCCGCGCAGCTCTCCTGCCCGGCCGAGCTGCCCGAGGAGCAGATCGCGCGCCTGCGCGAGCTCGCCGTCACCGCCTTCGAGGCCGTGGACGGCTCCGGCCTGGGCCGCTGCGACTTCTTCCACACCCCGGACGGGCGCTGGGTCGTCAACGAGATCAACACGATGCCCGGCTTCACCCCGATCAGCATGTACCCCGCGATGTGGGAGCGCACGGGCCTGCCCTACGCCGAGCTCATCTCGGAGCTGCTGGACCTCGCGCTCGAGCGCGGCACCGGCCTGCACTGAGCCGGGCCGCGCCGCGCGGCGGGCGGCCTCAGCCCACGGGCGTCGCGTCCTCCAGGTTCACGCACGCGCGCTCGGCGGGGATGCGGGCCACGGCGGAGGACAGGCCGGTCATCACCGAGTCCGAGCTCGCCCGGTCCTTCGCGAAGAGCACCTCGACGGCGGGCGTGCGGCCGTACGTGGTGAGGCGCCAGTTCGCGTCCTCGTCCCGCACCACCCAGTCCACCTCGTCCACGCGCAGGCACGGGTCCGTGGTGGGGCCGGGGGAGGGCACGCCGCAGCGCAGCACGACGGCCGCCGGGTCACCCCACACGGCGGTGGCCTGGCTGTCCGTGGGGCGCAACGGGAGGTCGGCCAGCTCGTCCGGCATGGCGACCATGGCGGGGGCGCACGCGGGGTCCGCGGCGTCGGGGGCGGCCTCCACGGTGGCCGTGCGGCCGGAGCACGCGGTGGTGGCCAGGGCGACGGCGGCCAGCAGGGCGGACAGGCGGACCGGAGCGGGGACGCGGGACGGCATCCTCCCAGGATAGGGGGCGGGCCCTGTCGCGTCGCCCCGGTGGCCTAGCATGGACGGGATCGACCCGCCGACCCGCGCGCCGCGTCCGGCGCCCCCGCCCAGCAGGAGTACACGCCGTGAACAGCGCCCCCGCCTCCGCACCGGACGAGACCCCGCACCGCGCGCCGCGCCGCCGCCGGCCCGTGCTGCTCATCGTCCTGGCCGTCCTCCTGGCCGCCCTGCTGGCCCTCGGCATCACCGCCGCCGTGTACCTCTCCGGTCTGGCCCGCTCGGTGGACGAGGACACCCAGCGCTTCGACGGCGGCGCGTTCCCCGCGGAGTCGCTGCGTCCGGCTGAGCCCGGGAAGGACGGCGCGGGATCGGACGGCGACGGGAGCGGCGGGAACGACGGCAAGGGCGCGGCCGCCGGCAACGCCGCTCCCGGCGTGTGGACCCCCACCGCCCCGCCGCCCGGCGTGGACCCGACGATGGCCGAGGCCGCCGCCCAGGGCCCCGAGGCCCCCTCTGCGGACGAGAAGGCGGACGGCGCCGCCGTCGACTTCCTCCTCGTGGGCGAGGACGCCGGCGCGGAGGGCCGCGGCGAGACCGGCCGCTCCGACACGATGATGTGGGTCCACGTGCCCGGCGACCGCAGCCGCGTGGACGTCATGTCCGTCATGCGCGACCTCTGGGTGCCGATCCCCGGCCAGGGCGACCGCAAGGTCAACGCCGCCTACTCGCTCGGCGGGATCCCGTTGACCGTGAGCACCGTGGAGAACATGTTCCAGGCGCGCGTGGACCATGTGGTGGCGGTGGACCTGGCCGGCTTCCAGGGCCTCGTGGACGCCCTCGGCGGCGTGACCGTGCAGAACCCCACCGCGTTCACCTCCACCGGCGGCGTGGACTTCCCGGCGGGGACGGTGCAGATGGACGGGGCGAAGGCCCTGGTCTACGCCCGTGAGCGCTACACCCTGCCGCGCGGCGACTACGACCGCGTGGAGAACCAGCAGCGCCTCGTCAAGGCGATCATGGCCGAGTTCCTCTCCATGGACACCCTCTCGGACCCGGGCCGCGTGCAGCAGTCCGTGGAGCGCTTCGCCCCCTACCTGACCCTGGACGACTCCCTGGACTCGGGCGCCCTCGCCTCCCTCGCGTGGTCCCTGCGCGACGCGCGGGACGCCCCGATCGTCACGAGCACCGTGCCCACGCTGGGCGTCGGCACGGCGGGGGACAACCAGTCCGTCGTGTGGCCCGACTGGGCCGGCATCCGCGCGATCGGCAAGGGCATCCGCACGGGCGGCCTCGGCGAGGTCGTCGGGCAGTGAGCACCCCGAGCGGGCCGACGTCCGTGGAGCGCTGGCTGGTCCTCGCCGAGGACCTGGTCGGCCGTGCCGCGCCCCGCCTCAACGCCCTGAACGTCTTCCCGGTGCCGGACGCTGACACGGGGTCGAACATGCTCGCGACCCTGCGAGCCGCCCGCGCGGCCGCGGAGTCGGCGGAGACCGCTGACGTCGGGGCGGTCATGGCGCGGGTGGGCCGGGCCGCCCTGGACGCGGCGCACGGCAACTCGGGGACGCTCCTCGCCGTCGCCCTGGCCGGCGCGTCCGGGCCGCTGCGCGGCCGCCGGGAGGTGCGCGTGGCGGACCTGGCCGCGGCCTTCGGCGCGGCGGACGAGGCGGCGCGCGCCGCGCTCTCCGAGCCCCAGGAGGGCACCATCCTCACCGTGCTCACCGCGGCGGCCGAGAGCCTGGAGCGCTCGGCGGCCGAGGCGCCGTCGGGCACCGGGGAGGACTCCCGGCTGGCGGACGCCGTCAC
Organism: Micrococcus sp. 2A; assembly: GCF_039519235.1. NCBI lineage: Bacteria > Bacillati > Actinomycetota > Actinomycetes > Micrococcales > Micrococcaceae > Micrococcus > Micrococcus sp. 2A. The sequence goes on from NZ_CP154351.1 coordinate 1,013,035, forward strand.
CGCGATGGTGGCGGGCAGCCTGCGAGCGGTGGAGGGGACGGAGGCGCTCCTGCCCATGCTCGCGGACGCCCACGTGGTGGACGCCGGCGCCGTGGGCCTGCTGTGGGTGCTCGAGGCCCTGCGCTCGGCCGTGACCGGCACCGAGGTGGACGCCGGGCTCGCCGCCGCTCTGCACGGGTACGCGGACGAGTCCCGCGAGGCCGTGGCCGCACCCGCGGGGCACGCGGCCGGCGCCGAGGTCATGGGCACCCTCGCGCTGACCCCCCTGGACGCCGCGGAGCTGCGCCGCCGCCTGGACGCGGTGGGGGACTCGCTGATCCTCGCCCCCGTGTCCAGGGAGCTGGACGAGCAGGGGCGGGTGCCGTGGCGCGTCCACGTGCACGTGCCCCGCGCCGAGGACGCCGTGGACGTGCTGCGCGCGGCGGGCGAGCCCGCGGGCCTGTCCGTCACAGACCTGAGCGCGCCGGCCCACGCGCACCGTCACGAGGCCGACGGGCGCCATGGCCGCTGACGTCGCCGTCACGGACCTGCCCCTCACCGAGGTGCTCTCCGGCACGCTGCCCGGGCGCCTCGAGAAGGAGCTCGGGCTCCGCACCGTCGGAGAGCTGCTGGACCACACGCCGCGCCGCTGGGTCGAGCGCGGGGAGCTGACGCCGATCGCGGCGCTCCCGTGGGACTCCGAGGTCACCGTGGTGGCCGTCGTCGAGTCCGTGAGCACCCGCCAGATGCGCAGCCGCGGCGGGTTCATCGTGGACGTGACCGTGGCGGACCCCTCCGTGGCCGGCGTGCCCGGGGCGAGCCTGTCCATGGCCTTCTTCAACGGCCACGACGCGCGCCGCCGCCTGGCCCCCGGCGTCACCGCCATGTTCCAGGGGAAGACCACCGAGTACCGCGGGCGGATCACGCTCAACAACCCGGACTTCGCGCTCCTGGACGACGACGTCGCGCCCGGCGAGGTGGACGTGCGCCCCGTGCCGATCTACCGCTCCACGGGCAAGCTGCCGAGCTGGACGGTCCGCTCGGCGCTCCAACGGGTCCTCGAGACCGTGGACCTGGACCGGATCCCGGAGCTCCTGACGCCCGAGATCCGCGCGATGACCGCCGCCGACCTCGACCTGGACGCACCCCTGCCCGGCACCGCCCAGGCCTACCGGGACCTCCACGCGCCGGACGACGTGGCCGACACCGGCCCCGCCCGCACGGCCCTCGCCCTGCGCGAGGCCCTCGTGGTGCAGGCCGCGCTGGCGTGGCGCCGCAGCCGAGAGCGGGCCGTCCCCGCGGTCCCGCGCCCGCCCCGCGCCGGCGGGCTGCGGGAGGCCCTCGACGCGCGCCTGCCCTTCACGCTGACCGCGGGCCAGCGGCGCGTGGGGGAGGAGCTCTCCGCCGAGCTCGCCCGCGAGAGGCCGATGAGCCGCCTGCTCCAGGGCGACGTGGGCGCGGGCAAGACCCTCGTGGCCCTGCGCGCGATGCTCCAGGTGGTGGACGCCGGCGGCCAGGCCGCACTCGTGGCCCCCACGGAGGTCCTCGCCGCCCAGCACCACCGCGCCCTGCTGCGCCTCATGGGCCCGCTGGCCGACGACGGCGCCCGCGGGCTCGGCGGCGTCGGCACCCTCGGCCTCGACGACGGCCGGGAGGGTCCCCACACGGGCGTCGTCCTCGTGACCGGGTCCCAGCGGGTCGCCGCCCGGCGCGAGGCGCTGCTCGCGCTCGCCTCGGGGGAGGCGGGGATCGCCGTCGGGACGCACGCCCTGCTCTCGGACACGGTGGGGTTCGCGGAGCTCGCGCTCGCCGTGGTGGACGAGCAGCACCGCTTCGGCGTGGACCAGCGCGAGGCCCTGCGCCGCGCCAACCCGGGCACGCACCTGCTCGTCATGTCCGCCACGCCCATCCCGCGCTCGGTGGCCATGACCGTCTTCGGCGACCTCGACCTCACCGTCCTCGAGGGCCTGCCCTCCGGCCGCCAGCCGGTCACCACGCACGTCGCGCGGATGGCGCACGGCCCGCGCGTGATCGGGCGCGTGTGGGAGCTGATCGCGGAGCACGTCGCCGCGGGGCACCAGGCCTTCGTGGTGTGCCCGCGGATCGACCCGGACGACGCGGACCCGGGCCACGCGAACGTGACGGAGATGGCCCCGCGGCTCGAGGCGCTGCCCGCGCTCGCGGCCGCCCGCCCGGGCGGGGCGCGGATCGGGGTGGTGCACGGCCGAATGGACCAGGCCGAGCAGGACGCCGCGATGCAGGCGTTCGCGCGCGGGGAGACGGACGTGCTCGTGGCCACCACCGTCGTGGAGGTGGGCGTGGACGTGCCCAACGCCACCGTCATGGCCGTGCTGGACGCGGACGACTTCGGCCTCTCCACCCTCCACCAGCTGCGGGGCCGCGTGGGCCGCGGCCCCGGCGCGTCCGTGTGCCTCCTGGCCACGCGCCTGCCGGACGGGCACGCCTCCCTGCGCCGCCTCGAGGTGCTCGAGCAGACCCAGGACGGTCTGCGGATCGCGCAGGAGGACCTGGCCCACCGCGGCGTCGGCGACGTCCTCGGGGCGCAGCAGTCCGGCCTGGCCTCCGGGCTGCGCCACGTGGACGTCATCGCGGACGCCCCGCTCATCGGCCTGGCCGCGGACGCCGTGGCGCGCATCATGGCGGCCGGCGAGGGGCTCTCCGCGCACCCGGCGCTGGCCGCCGAGGTGACCCGCTGGGAGGGCGAGCACCTCACCGCCGCCGACTACCTCGAGAAGGGCTGACCCCGTGTCCCGCATCATCGCCGGCGCCGCCGCCGGCCGCCCCCTGCGCTCCGTGCCCGGCACGGGCACCCGCCCCACGACGGACCGCACCAAGGAGGCCCTCTTCTCCTGGCTCTCCGCGCGGGACTGGACGGACGGCACCCGCGTGCTCGACCTCTACGCCGGCTCCGGCTCGCTGGGGTGCGAGGCGGCGAGCCGGGGCGCGGCGAGCGTCGTGCTCGTGGAACGGCACCGCCGCGCCGCCGAGGTGTGCCGCGCCAATGCGGCGATGGTCAACGAGGCGCTCGGGAGGACAGTGGTGAGCGTGCGTGCCTCCTCCGTCGAACAGGTGCTCGCCGTCGGCGGGGCGCAGGGCCTCGAGGACGGAGGCGAGCCCGTGGACCTCATCCTCGCCGACCCGCCCTATCCCGAGGCGGGGGAGGCGTTCCACGCCGTCCTCGCCGCCGCCGCCGCGCGGCTCAGCCCCGGCGGGCTGCTCGTGCTGGAGCGCTCCGCGCGCGACCTGGCCCCGCGGCGCCCGGCCACGCTCGAGGAGGTCGACGTGCGCGCGTACGGCGAGACCGCCCTCTACCTGTGGCAGGACGAGCGCTGAGCCCCGTGCCCCCGCTCGGCGGGCGGGGGCCCGACGGCACGAGGCCGCGCGGGAGAGGGGAGCGTCAGCCCCGGCGCAGGCGCGGCGCGGCCTCGGCGAGGCGCCGCATGCCCTCGGCCACCACGTCCTCGGACTTGCAGAACGCCAGCCGCAGCCAGGAGGCGAGGTGGGCGTCGGCCGGATCGTCCGTCGGCCGGCACAGCGCGCACACCGGGATGCCCGCGACGCCGGCCTCGCGCACCCAGTCCTGCACGGCCGCCGAGGCGTCCGTCACGCCCCAGGGGGCCAGGTCCACCACCACGAAGTAGCCGGCGTCCGGCACCACGGGCTCCAGGCCCACGGCGCGCAGCCCCGCCACGAGGGTGTCCCGCGTGGCGCGGTACCGCTCCCGCTGCCCCACGAGGTGCGCCTCACCCCGCGGCAGGTAGGCGGCCATGGCCGCCTGGTAGGCCGGGCCCGTGGAGAAGGTGAGGTACTGCTTCACGGCGCGCACGGCGGCCACGAGCTCGGCGGGCCCGGCCAGCCAGCCCACCTTCCACCCGGTCACGGCGAACGCCTTCCCGGCCCCGGACGCCGTCAGGGCGATCTCCCGGGCCCCGGGGATCGAGCGCAGGGAGACGTGCTCGCCCTCGAACACGAGGTGCTCGTACACCTCGTCGGAGAGGATCAGCACGCCGCGCTCCCGGCACAGCCGCACGATCTCCTCGAGCAGGGCGCGCGGGTACACCGCGCCGGTCGGATTGTGCGGGGTGTTGAGGATGAGCAGCCGGGTGCGGTCGGTCAGCGCCGCCGCGATCCGGGCAGGGTCGGGCAGGAACGCGGGCGGCTCCACGGGCACGGTCACGTGGCGGGCGCCGGCCAGGGCGACGGTCGCGGCGTGGGAGTCGTAGAACGGCTCCACCGTCACCACCTCGTCGCCGGGGCCGACGAGGGCCAGCACGGTGGCGGCGATCGCCTCCGTCACCCCGGCGGTGACCAGCAGCTCGGCGTCCGGGTCCTCCGTCACGCCCCAGTGCGCCCGCCGGTGCTCGACGACGGCGCGGCGCAGCGCCGCGTCCCCGCCGCCGGGCGCGTACTGGTTCGGGCCCGCGAGGACGGCGTCCGCGGCCAGGCGCAGCAGGTCCGCGGGGCCGTCGGCGTCGGGGAAGCCCTGCCCCAGGTTCACGGCACCGTGCTCGGCCGCGAGGGCCGTCACCGTCTCGAAGACGGTGGGCGCGGGGACGCCCCCGCGCAGCAGCCCGGTGGCCTCGGCGGCGCGGCGCCATGGTCCGGGGACGGCGGCGGGAGTCGGGTGGGGGGCCGGGGTGTCCATGGCGGCCACTGTACTTTCCGGCCGGCCGGCCGGCTCGCGGGCGGGGGCGGAGAGCGGTCCTCGCCCCCGCCGGGCCCCCGGGGTAGGTTGGGCGCATGCGTCGTGCCGTCTGCCCCGGATCCTTCGACCCGCTGCACAAGGGTCACGTCGAGGTCATCATGCGGGCCGCCAACCTCTTCGACGAGGTGATCGTGGCCGTCTCCGTGAACCCCAAGAAGACGTACCGGTTCACCGTGGACGAGCGCATCGAGATGGTCGAGGCCACGGTCTCCTCCCTGTCCGGCGTGAGCGCCCGGCCCATGGGGACCGGCCTGCTCGCCGAGTTCTGCCGCTCCGTGGGCGCGGACACCATCGTGAAGGGCCTGCGGGACGGCGCCGACCTCGCCTTCGAGGCGCCCATGGCCACGATGAACCGCCACCTCACGGGCGTGGAGACGGTCTACCTGCAGGCCGATCCGCGGTTCGCCCACCTCTCCTCCTCCCTCATCAAGGAGGTCCACGGCCTGGGCGGAGACGTCCGCGACTTCGTCCCCTCCGCCGTGCTGCGGCGCCTGAACGCCGCACCGTCCCCGTCGGCCGCCCCGTCCCCGTCCGCCGCCCCCGACCCGTCCAGGAGCACCCGTCCATGACCGAGCAGACCCCCACCCGCCCGCGCACGCGCAAGGCCGTCATCCCGGCCGCCGGCCTGGGCACGCGCTTCCTCCCGGCCACGAAGGCCATGCCCAAGGAGATGCTGCCGGTGGTCGACCGCCCTGCCATCGAGTACGTGGTGGCGGAGGCCCGCCGCGCGGGTCTGTGCGACGTCCTGATGATCACGGGCCGCAACAAGCGCGCCCTCGAGGACCACTTCGACCGCCACCCGGCCCTCGAGGCCACGCTCGAGCGCAAGGGGGACCAGAAGCGCATCGACCTGATCCGCGAGTCGGACCTTGTGGGGGACATCCACTACGTGCGCCAGGGCGCCGCGCTCGGCCTCGGCCACGCCGTCGGCTGTGCGCGCCGCCACGTCGGGGACCAGCCGTTCGCGGTGCTCCTGGGCGACGACCTGATCGGCGCCGACGACGACCTGCTGGTCCGCATGATCGACGCCCAGGAGCGCCTCGGCGGGTCCGTCGTCGCGCTCATGGAGGTCCCGGAGGAGGCCGTCTCCTCGTACGGCGTGGCCGCCGTCGAGGCCGTGGAGGGCACCGACGAGGTGGTGCGCGTGACCGGGCTCGTGGAGAAGCCCGCCCGCGAGGACGCCCCCTCTCGCCTCGCGGTCATCGGCCGCTACGTGCTCTCCCCGGCGGTGTTCGACGTGCTCGAGGAGACCGCTCCGGGCCGCGGCGGCGAGATCCAGCTGACGGACGCGCTGCAGACCCTCGCGGAGGGCGAGGGCGAGGGGTACGGCGTGCACGCCGTCGTCTTCGAGGGCCGCCGCTACGACACGGGGGACAAGCTGGGCTACCTCCAGGCCGTGGTGGAGCTCGGCGTGGACCACCCCGAGCTCGGCGACGACCTGCGGGCCTGGCTCAAGGGGTTCGCCGCCGGACTCTGAGGCGCGCCGCCCGTGCGCCGCTTTGGCGTGGAACGGGGCAGCCGCTAGGATGGGCTGTCGGTCCATCGTGGCCTGACCCTGCCTGCACGCGTCGAACGGTCCGATCCGGACGGTCGACGCGGCCCGTCCCACCGCCGAGAGGAGCGATCATGGACACCGACGAACGCCCCGACGCGGGGTCGCCGTGGGTCATCTCCGTGCGCGACCTCCTGCGCGGAGCCGGGATCCAGCGTCACGCGACGGCCCAGTGGCCCGCCCCCGAGGGGGTCAGCACGCCCGTCCTCGGCGTCCCCGCGGGGGACCTCGTGGACGTCGAGCTGCGCCTCGAGGCCGTCCACGAGGGCGTGCTCGTCACCGGCACCGCAGACGCGGACCTGGTGGGCGAGTGCGGCCGCTGTCTGACCCCTCTGCGCGAGGGGATCACCGTGGACCTGCAGGAGCTGTTCCTCACCGGCGCGTCCCAGGACGAGGCCGGCGACCAGCCGATCGTGGTGCACGAGACCGTGGACCTGGAACCCGTGTTCCGGGACGCCGTGGTCATCACCCTGCCGTTCCAGCCGCTGTGCCGGCCGGACTGCGAGGGCCTGTGCGCCGACTGCGGCATCCGCCTCGAGGACGCGCCCGAGGGGCACGCCCACGAGCGCGTGGATCCGCGCTGGGCGGCGCTCGCCGCCCTCGCGGGCACCGAAGAGACCTCCAACACCGAGACAGAAGAGAGATAGCCGTGGCAGTCCCGAAGCGGAAGATGTCCCGTTCCAACACCCGTTCCCGTCGTTCCCAGTGGAAGGCCGAGGCCCCCACTCTGGTCAAGACCGTGGAGAACGGCCGCGTGTCCTACCGCCTGCCCCACCAGGCCGAGCTGAAGACCGACGCCGCCGGCACCCCGCTGTTCTTCGAGTACAAGGGCCGCAAGGTCGCTGACGCCTGAGATGGCGTCGTCACCGGCTCGCCGCGGGGTCGCCCCCGCGCCGGAGACACCTGAACTGTTCGAGCGTCTCGGCGTGCACATCACGTCCGAGACGCTCGAACGTGCTTTGACGCACCGTTCGTACGCGTACGAGCACGGCGGCCTGCCCACCAACGAGCGCCTCGAGTTCCTCGGGGACTCGGTGCTGGGCTACGTGGTCACGGACCACATCTTCGCCGTGTACCCGGACCTGCCCGAGGGCGACCTCGCCCGGCGCCGGGCCGCCGTCGTCTCGACGCGTGCGCTCGCGAAGGTGGCTCGCCGGATCGGCATCGGCCCGTTCGTCAAGCTCGGCACGGGCGAGGCCCGCACGGGCGGCGCGGACAAGGACTCGATCCTCGCGGACAGCCTCGAGGCCCTCATCGGCGCCACCTACGTGGACCACGGGGCGGTGGCCGCCGCGGCCCTCGTGCACCGGCACGTCGTGCCGCTGCTCGACGAGCCGGACCTGATGCGCGAGAGCACCGACTGGAAGACCGTGGTGGCCGAGGCCGCCAGCCGGCACCGCCTCGGCGAGGTCGTGTACGTCATCGAGGGACAGGGCCCCGCGCACGACCCGCGCTACCGCGCCACCCTGCGTGTGGGCGGGAAGGACTACGGCTCCGCCGTCGCCAGCTCGAAGAAGCAGGCCGAGCGCGAGGCCGCGGCCGAGTCCTGGCCGGCTCTGGAGGCCGACCTGCCCGCCGCGGGGCGCTGAGCCCGCCGTGCCGGAGCTCCCCGAGGCGGAGGTCGTGCGCCGGGGCATCGCCCGCAGCGCCGCCGGTGCCGCCGCCGGCTCCCTCGAGGTGCTCGACGCCCGCTCGGTGCGCCGCAGCCCCGGGGGACCCGCCGCGCTGCGCGCGCGCCTCGACGGGGCCGTCCTCGCCGAGCCCGCGCGGCGCGGCAAGTTCCTGTGGCTGCCGCTCGCGGACGGCGACGACGCCGTCGTCGTCCACCTGGGGATGAGCGGCCAGGTGCTCGTGGACGAGCCCGCCGATCCTGACCCGCGCCACCTGCGGCTGCGCCTCCCGATCACCACGGCCGACGGAGCGGCGCGCGAGCTGCGGTTCGTGGACCAGCGGCTCTTCGGCGGCTGGTGGCTGGACCCGCTCGTCACCGAGGCCGCGACGGGGGAGCGGATCCCCGCGACGGCGGCCCACATCGCCCTGGACCCCCTCCACCCGCTCTTCGACCCCGCGGCCGTGCACGCCCGCCTGGCGCGGCGGCGCAGCGTCCTCAAGCGCGCGCTCCTGGACCAGTCCCTCGTGTCCGGGATCGGCAACATCTACGCGGACGAGGCGCTCTGGGCGGCCCGGCTGCACCCCGAACGTCCCACCTCCCGCCTGCGCCGCGCCGAGACCGTGGGCGTCCTCGAGGCCGTGCGGGAGATCATGGGGCGCGCCCTCGAGCAGGGCGGCACGAGCTTCGACGCGCTCTACGTGAACGTGGACGGGCGCTCCGGCGAGTATGCCCGCTCCCTGCAGGCGTACGGCCGCACGGGCTCGCCGTGCCGGCGCTGCGCGGCGGAGGGCGTCGTCTCCCTGATCGTGCGCGAGCCGTTCATGGGGCGGGCCTCCCACCGCTGCCCGCGGTGCCAGCCGAGACCTCGGCGGGCCTCCGCGCGCCCCGGTCCCTAGACTGTGCGGAGCCATTCCCGACAGGAGCCGACGTGACCCAGCCCCCGCAGACGCCGTGGACGCCTCGTGACCCCGCAGACGGCACGCCGCCCGAGGACTCCGTCGCGGAGCACCGGCAGCCGGCGGGGCCCACGCCCGCGCCGTCCCCGGCCCGGGGCCGACGCCGGCGTCGCCGCCGCTGGCCGTGGGTCCTCGGCCTCCTCGCGCTCCTGCTGGGGGCCGCCGTGGTGCTCGCGGGCTGGTACGCCGTCTCGCTCGGGCGCGTCTACGACGAGCAGCGGAACACCGTGGACACCGGGGCGCTCGACGACGCCGGCTCCGGACCGATGAACATCCTGCTGCTCGGCTCCGACTCCCGCTCCGAGGAGGAGGGCGCGGACGCGGGCGACGGGCGCTCCGACACGATGATGCTGGTGCACCTCCCGGCGGACCGGGAGCACGTCTACATCATGTCGATCCTGCGCGACACGTGGGTGGAGATCCCCGGGCGCCACCAGGACAAGGTCAACGCGGCGTTCGCGATGGGCGGCTACCCGCTGGCCGTCGACACCGTGGAGCAGCTGATGGGCGTGCCCGTGCACCACCTCATGGAGGTGGACTTCCAGGGCTTCCGCGGCGTCACGGACGCCCTCGGCGGCGTGAAGGTCTGCAACCCCACCGCCTTCTCCTCGGGGCAGACCAACCCCTCCTACTTCCCGCGGGGCGAGATCCTCCTCCAGGACACCGCGGCCCTGCGCTACGTGCGGGAGCGCCACGCGTTCGAGGACGGGGACATGACCCGGGTGGAGAACCAGCAGCGCTACGTCGGCGGGGCCCTGGGGCGCTTCCTGAGCCCGGAGATCCTGGCGAACCCGGGCCGCACCTCCGACGTCGTCTCCGTCCTCTCCCGGCACCTCTCGGTGGACGACGGCCTGGACGCCGCCACCGTGGCGTCGCTGGCATGGCAGCTGCGCGAGGTGGGCCGCGAGGACGTGGAGATGTTCTCCGTGCCGATCGCCGGGTTCGGCCGCTCTCCCGGCGGCCAGTCCATCCTGGAGCTGGACCCGGCCAGGATGGACTCGCTGCGCTCCGCCCTCGCGGCGGACGACGTGCAGCGCTACATCGAGGCGGAGGAGGCCGCGCGCAGCCGCCGCGCGGCCGAGAAGGCCGCGGAGGCGTCCGCGTCCCAGAGCGCGTCCAGCTCCTCGACCACCGCGGAGCCGAGCCCGTCCGCGTCGTCCGCCCCGAGCTCGTCCGCACCGCCGGCCCCGAGCCCCGCCGTCCCCGAGGAGGTCTGCGGTGGCTGACGCCCGCTCCGCGGGCCGTGCCCGCCCCCCGCGCCTGATGCTCGTGACGCACTCCTACCGCCCGGAGCGCACGCCTCCGGCGCGACGGTGGGCCGTCGTGGTCCGCGTGCTGCGCGAGGCCGGCTGGGACGTGGACGTGATCGCCCCCGGCGGACTGCGCGCCTCCCACGGCGACGACGGCGAGCGCCTCCTCCCCACGCCGCGGCTGGCACGCGGGGCCGGGAGCCGCAACAGACGCTTCGTGGAGGCCGTGGTGCACAGCGTGCTCGCGGTGCCGCGGGGCCTGCTGGCACCCCGCCCCGACGTCGTGGTGGCCACCGTCCCCGCCCTTCCCGTCGTGGTGGCCGGCTGGGCCCTGTCCCGCCTGCGCCGACGCCCCCTCGTGCTCGAGATGCGCGACGCGTGGCCGGACCTCGCCCATGAGGCCGGGGTGCACGAGGGCCCGTTGGGCAGGGCCATGGAGCGCGTCGTGGCGGGCGGGCAGCGGGCCGCGGACGTCGTCGTGACGGTGACCGAGGGCTTCGCCGAGACCCTGCGCGCGCGGGGGATGGGCGCGGTGGTGACGCTGGGCAACGGCGTGGATCTCGGCCGCGTGCGCACCGTGCCGCCCCGGGAACGGGCCGCCGGGGAGCTGCGTGCCCTCTACCTGGGCAACATGGGGGAGAGCCAGGGTCTCGAGCGCCTCGTGGAGGCCGCCGCCCGGATGCGCCGGACGCACCCCGGCGTGCAGGTGCGCCTCGTGGGGGATGGCGTCCGCCGCGCGGCGCTCGAGGAGCTGAACGCCCGCCTGGGCGGCGCCGCGGAGCTCCTCGATCCCGTGTCCGGGGACGCGGTCGGCGAGCAGTACGCGTGGGCGGACACCCTCGTCGTCTCCCTGCGGCCGGACTGGCCGAGCTTCCGCCACACCGTCCCCTCCAAGACCTACGAGGTCCTCGCGGTCGGCCGTCACGTCACCGGCCAGGTGACGGGGGAGGCCGCCCACACGCTGGAGGCGGCCGGCGGCGCCGACGTCGTCGGCCCGGGCGTGGACGACCTCGTGGCGCACCTGGCCGCGCTCGCCGCGGACCCCGCCCGGACGGCCGTCGGCGACGGCGGGCGGGCGTGGGTGAGCGAGCACGCCCACCTGCCCGCGGTGGCGGCGCGGTACGAGCGACTGCTGCGGGGGTTGGCGGCGCCGGGACGGCGGTCCACTGCTACCCTCGAAGGGCCTGTCGGCCTTCCCTAAGGCTTTCCCCCACCCCCGTCAGATCAGGTCTCTTCATGCCTCGTCCCGAGATCCAGCGCGGCCTCCGTCGCGCCGCCCGAGCCCTGCCGCCGGATGCCCGTGCGCGGTTGCGACGAGCCGGCGGGGTCGTCCTGCGTCAGCTCCCCACCCCCGTCGCCCAGGAGATCCGCGGCGTGTTCGGGGTCCGCTGGGGAACGGTCGGCAAGCGTGAGGCGGAAGCCGCGCGTGACGCGCTCGGTCTCGCGGGCGGCTCCAGGGGCCACACCGCGCCCAAGGGATTCGCGGGGCGGGCGGCCGCGTCCGTGGGCAGCGCCCCGGACGCCGGGGATCGCCTGGAGCGCGCTCTCGGGACCGTCGACACTGGGCGCTCGGGTGCGGGCCATCGTACGGTGGTGGGTCTCCTCGCTCCCGACGTGCGCGGGAGACTCGAGGCGGACGGGTACCGGGTCCTGCCGCTCCAGCCCGGGACCAGTGTGGCCGTGGCCACGCGAGCCGAGGTCGTCGTCATCGACCTCGAGGCCTTCACCGGGGTCTGGGCCGAAGCGCTCTCCACGTCCGGCGTCAGCCTGCTTCTGGAACTCCTTGCGGGCATCCGCGCCGCCTCCCGCGGCGGCGCCACCTGCTGGCTCCTCGTGCGCGGGGCACGCCGGTTCGAGATCGGTGCCCTCCTCCTGCAGCGCCACTCCTCGCTCATGCCCATCCATCCGGGCCGTTCTCGACCCGCGGTGCACTTCACCGAGGATCCGGGTGACGCGTCGTTCGGAATCGCCGACCTCCTGACCTCCGCCGAGGTGACCGCCCATGCCTGACACGTCCGTCCCGAACATCTCTTCGGTCCGCGTCCTCCTCTACGGTGACGTCAACCTCAACGTGATGGACGGCTCCGCGATCTGGCTCCCGTCCCTGGCCGAGACCTTCGCCCTCACCGGCGCCGAGGTCCACGTCCAGCTCAAGGCGGTGGAACGTCGCGACCTGCTGACCGGCCCGCTCCGCGCGCTGCCCGGGGTGACCGTGCACGATGCGCGGCTCCGACCGGGCGAGGAATCCATGACGCCGGCGCAGGCGGCCGAGGCTCTCGAGTCCCTGGACGCGGCACTGGACTTCGACGCCGTCCTCGTGCGCGGCAGCGAGATGTGCTTGGAGCTCGTGGAGCGCGGGCACCTGCAGGGCAAGCTGTGGTCCTACATCACCGAGTACGGCTACATCGGGGGCGGCTTCCCTGACGCGCTGGTCCGGCGTGTCAGCCGCATCGCCGAAGGAAGCCGGCTCATGCTGGCGCAGACCGAGCACGCCCGCGCGGTCCTCGAAGCGCTGGTGCCCGCGGCGGCGGGGAGGACCGAGATCCTCTCTCCGATGGTGCCGGACCACGTCCGTCCCCTCCTCGCGGCGGAGCGGGCCGAAGGCGCCCTCCACCTGATCTACACCGGCAAGTTCGCGCATGACTGGCGCACCGATCGCATGCCCGAGATCCTCGAGGCACTGCGGCAGAGCGGGATGGACGCCCGCCTGACGATGGTGGGCGACAAGGTCCACCGGGAGCCGAATCACCCCGGCTGGGCGGCACGCATGCAGGAGACCCTGGCCTCCCAGACGCCCGGATTCACCTGGACCGGCGCCATGAGCCGGGAGGACAGCATGGCCGCCATGGCCCGCTCGCATGTGTCCCTGGGCTGGCGCGCGCCCGCCCTCGACCTCTCCCTCGAGATCTCGACCAAGGTGCTGGAGAGCTGTGCCTTGGGGGTGCCCCCGCTGGTCAACCGCACCACGATCCATGAGGACCTGCTGGGGGCCGACTATCCGCTCTTCGTCGACGCGCTCGGGGACGGCCCGGATGAGATCGCCGCGGTCCTCGCGTCCGCCCAGCCCCGGCTGGCCGAGCTGTCCGCCCACGTGCTTGAGGCGGCGGAGCCCTATCGGATGTCTCACCGCGCCGAGGCACTGACTCGCATCCTGGAGCGGGTGGGCGCGGTCCGCCGTCCTCGGGCGCTGGCGGTGCCTGCCGAGGCCCGAACCAAGGTCCTCCTCGCCGCACACGACCTCAAGTTCGCCGGGGAGCTCGTGGACCTGCTCCACGCCGACCCGGATGTCGAGCTGCGCATCGACCACTGGGAGAGCCTGCACAAGCACGACGAGGCCGCGTCAGGCCGACTGCTCGAGTGGGCGGACGTGGTGGTGTGCGAGTGGGCGGGGCCCAACGCCGTGTGGTTCTCCCAGCGGGTCCGGCCTGATCAGCGGCTCGTCGTCCGTCTCCACATGTTCGAATTCCGGGGCGCATGGCTCGCGGACATCGACGTGTCCCGGATCGACGCCCTGGTCGTCGTGTCTGACGTGACCCGTCGACGGGTCACCGAGGCGATGGACATCGACTCCGACCGGATCCATGTCATCCCCAATGCGGTGTCCTTCAGGGACCTGGCTCGTCCGGGGCGTGAGGGTCGGAGCTTCCGCCTCGGCATGGTGGGCATCGTCCCCCTGCTGAAACGACCCGATCGCGCGATCGACCTCCTCGCCCGCCTGCGGGCGCGCGACGACCGCTTCACGCTCCACATTCGAGGCCGCATGCCGTGGGAGTACCCCCACGTGTGGCGCAAGCCCCTGGAGCGAGAGGGCTACCTGGACCTCTTCGCGCGTCTCGGGGCATCCGGGCTGCGGGAAGCCGTGGCGTTCGAGCCGTTCGGCGCCGACATGGGGACCTGGTACACGAAGATCGGCTGGATGCTCTCACCCAGCTCCACGGAGAGCTTCCACCTCGCCCCCGTCGAGGGAATGGTCTCCGGCGCGGTGCCGGTGGTCTGGGACAGGGACGGCGCGAAAGGTGTCTTCGGGGAGCGGTGGGTCGTGTCCGATGCCGAAGGGGCGGCGCAGCGGATCCTGGGCGCGGTGACGACCGACGGTGGGTGGGAAGACCTCTCGGTCAGGGCCGTCGCGGATGCCGAGCAGTACGACGAGGTCGTCGTGGCGGACCTGTGGCGGGCCGTCGTGCTCCCACCCCGCGCCTAGCCTCGAGCGATCGACGCCTTCCTATACTCGAATGACATCTTGAGCTTGCACTGCACTGCAGGGTGGCGAGCCACACATCGAAGGGACTTCCGTGAGCAGCATCAACACCGTCGCCGTCATCGGCCTGGGATACATCGGTCTGCCGACCGCCGCCATCCTCGCCGAGAACGGCATGACCGTGCTCGGGGTCGACGTCAGCGAGCGCACCGTCGCCGCGGTGAACGCCGGCACCGTGCCGTTCGTGGAGCCTGACCTCGCCGAGTTCGTCCAGCGGAACGTGGAGGCGGGCCGTCTCTCGGCATCGCGTGAGACGCCCCAGGCGGATGCCTACATCGTCGCCGTTCCCACCCCCTTCAAGGGTGACCACGCCCCGGATCTCTCCTACATCGAGTCCGCCTCTCGTGCCCTGTCGCCCCAGCTGCGCGGGGGTGAGCTCGTGATCCTCGAATCGACGTCGCCCCCCGGCGCCACCGAGCACATGGCGGAGGTGATCCTGGAAGCGCGGCCGGACCTCAAGGACGCCGGTCTGGAATTCGCGCACTGCCCGGAGCGGGTGCTGCCGGGCCGGGTCATGGTGGAGCTCGTCACGAACGACCGCATCGTCGGCGGCTCGACCCTCGCGGCCGCCCGCCGGGCCGAAGAGCTCTATCGGACCTTCTGTGAGGGAGAGATCCTCCTGACGGACACCCGCACGGCGGAGATGGCCAAGCTGGTGGAGAACTCCTTCCGCGACGTCAACATCGCCTTCGCCAACGAACTGTCCCTGATCTGCGCCGAGCAGGGCATCGACGTCTGGGAGCTCATCGAGCTCGCCAACCACCACCCGCGCGTGAACATCCTGCAGCCCGGTCCCGGTGTGGGCGGGCACTGCATCGCCGTGGACCCCTGGTTCATCGTCGATGCCGCCCCGAGCACCGCCCGCCTCATCCGAGCCGCTCGCGAGATCAACGACGCCAAGCCCCGCTGGGTGATCGGCCAGGTGAAGGCCGCCGCCTTCGACGTGCAGCAGGAGACCGGTCGCGCCCCCGTCGTCGCCGCCCTCGGCCTGGCGTTCAAGCCGAACATCGACGATCTGCGCGAGTCGCCCGCCCTGAACATCGCGGTGGACCTGGCCGACCAGTTCCATGCCTCCTCGGTCCTGGTGGTCGAGCCGCATGTGGACGCGCTCCCGCCGCGCCTCGCCGACAAGCCCAACGTCCAGCTGGTGACGGCTGACGAGGCGGTGGCGCAGGCGGACATCGTCCTGCTGCTGGTGGATCACGACGCCTTCGCGGGGCTCGGTGAGCGGGTTCGGGACAAGCGTGTCATCGACACGCGCGGACAGTGGCGCCGGAGCTGACGGGCCGGTGACCCGGGGGCGGGCAGGAGTGCTGTCCCGCCCCGGAGGGAACCCCGCGGGTCATCTGGCGGCACCAGGTCCCACTCTGGCCGCCCGTCCGGGCGCCCGACCTGGATAGAGTGGGCGGCGCGCCGGACGAGTTCCATGTGCACCGGCGTCCGGGCGAGGTACACGGGAGGGTCAGTGGATCAGCAGAGCATCTCCGGTCTCCTGGGACGAGTGAGGGAGGTCCCCTGGGCGCGCCACGCCGCGCTGACCGCCCAGATCGTCGCCGAGCACGTCGTGGATGATCCGCTGCAGCTGCTCCTGCAGGGCTCCCGCCGGCTGCCCGCCGCGTGGCGGGGCCCCCTCGGCACGCTCGTCACCACGACCGCCGGCCGAGGTTCGGGGCTCGGCTCCGTGGCCGCCGCCGTTGGACTGGAGATGCAGGGCCGCACCGCCGAGGCCCGCGCCCGTGTCGCCGGAGGAACCGGCGATGCCCGGCCCGTCGCCGCCGCCGCCGTCGCCCGCGCGGACGCCGCCCTGCTGCTCGGCGACGCCGCCCTCGCCGCCGGCCTGCTGGAGGCCGTCCCGGAGAATGGCCGCGGCACCGCGTGGCACGCCGCCGCCGCCCGCCTGGCGCTGCACCGCGGGGACCTCGACGCCGCCGTCGCCGCGTCGGACCGTCGTGGGCTCGGCGACCTGCACGAGCGCATGGCGGGGGAGGCGGCCGCCTTCGCGGGGCACCGCCCGCACGTGCCCCGCCCCGCGTCCTACGCCCCCGTGCCGGGGCGCGTCCTCCACGTGCTCACCAACTCCCTGCCCCACACCGGGTCCGGCTACGCGCAGCGCAGCCACTCGACGCTGCGCGCGCTCGCGGACGCCGGGGTGCACGTGGAGGCCGTCACCCGGCCGGGCTGGCCGGCCCAGGTGGGCGTCCCGTGGGCGGCGCGCCAGGACATGGTGGACGGGATCCACTACCGCCGCCTCACCCCGTGGCGCCTGGCCCAGGGGACCGCGGCCCGCATGGATCAGCACGCGCGCCTCCTCGCGGCGGAGGTCGACCGGTTCCGGCCGCAGGCGCTGCACACCACCACCCACTTCGTGAACGCCGTGGCGGTGCGGGCCGTGGCCGAGGCCTATGGCATCCCGTGGGTCTACGAGGTCCGGGGCCAGCTCGCGGACACGTGGGCGTCCAAGCGCGACGCCGCCGCCCTCACCTCCCAGCGCTACCGCGAGTTCGTGGCGCGTGAGGAGGAGGCGGCACGGTCCGCGGACGCCGTCGTGACCCTGGGGGAGACCATGGCCGCCCGCCTGCGGGCCCAGGGCGTGGCCCCGCAGGACATCACCGTGTGCCCCAACGCGATCGGCGAGGCGTTCCTGGCCGAGCCGCCCACCCGCGCGGCCGCCCGCCGCCGTCTGGGGCTGGCCGAGGACCACGTCTACATCGGCACCGTGTCCTCCCTGGTGGGATACGAGGGGCTCGACACCCTCCTGCGCGCCGCGGCCCTCCTGATGCCGGACCACCCCTCCCTGCGGGTGTCCATCGCCGGCGACGGGGTCAGCCTTCCGGCCCTCCGCAGCCTCGCCTCGGACCTCGGGATCGCGGACCGCGTGCGCTTCCCCGGCCGCGTCGCCCGGTCCGAGGCGCTGTGGGAGCAGGTCAGCCTGGACGTGTTCACCGTGCCCCGCCGCGACCTGCCGGTCACCCGCGCGGTGACGCCCATGAAGTCGGTGGAGGCGTCCGCCGTGGGCACGCCCGTGGTGGCCTCGGACCTCCCCGCGCTCGCCGAGCTCGTGCAGGACGGCGTCACCGGACTGCTCGTGCCGGCGGAGGACCCGGCGGCGTGGGCGCGGTGCCTCGGGGACCTCCTCGCGGAGCCCGGACGGCGGGAGTCGCTCGGATCCGCCGGACGCGCCTGGGCCGTGGGCACCCGTACGTGGGAGGCGAATGCGCGGCGGTATCGTGACCTCTACGAACGGCTCGGCGTGGAGGTTCCTCCCGGGCGAGACTGACGTCCCCCCCGCCCCTGGTGCCGGGGTGTGATCCGAGACTGAGGAGAGACCGTGACCGACTTCCTGGTGGCCGTGCGCACGTCGCGGGTGGAGGAGCAGGACAGGGCGGCCACGGGACGCCTGCTCGAGTCCGTGGCACGCGGCTACGCGTCGTTCGTGGGTATGGACTACGAGCCCGAGCCGGCGCTCGTGCATCCGTCCGCCTCGACGTCGGCGCTGGTGTTCGCCCGGCGGGGCACCGAGCCCGTGCTCCCGGCGCGCGGCGATCGGTGGGCCGTGATGGCCGGTGCCGAGGACGCGGCCGACCTGGCGGACGCTGTGCGGCTGCGCGCGGGACGCCTGGTCTACGAGCGGCCGGTGTGGGGTCACTACGCCGCCGTGCTGGTGGAGCGCTGGACGGGCCGGGTCACCGCGTGGAACACGGTGCCGGCCTTCGAGGCCGTTCACTGGGGTCAGGACGGCCGACAGGTCTACCTGTCGAACCGGCCGCTGCTCGTCGCCCTGGCGCTGGCGGGCGGGCGACGCGACGCCGTAGCCCTCTCCCCGGCCTACCTGGCGGAGTACCTGTCCTTCGGCTACTCCATGACGGGGCAGTCCCCGTTCGAGAACGTGCGCGTGCTCCCCGTGGACCGCGCCGTCCAGGTCCATGACGGCCGGGTCACGGACGTCGACGCCCCCGCGGGGCTCACCCATCCGCTCTCCGCCGACCACACGCCCGAGGAGGGCGCCGACGCGCTGGCGGACGCGATGCGTGCGTCCGCCGACCGCGTGGAGCGACGCGTGGGAGACCGGCCGCTGCAGCTGCGGGTCTCCGGCGGCGCGGACAGCCGACTCCTCATCGGGCTGATGCGCGGACGCGGCATGTCGATCTCGACCCTGACGTACGGGCAGGACCACGATCTCGACGTCCGCCTCGGCCGCATCCTCTCGGAGAGTGCGGGCCTGCCCTTCCGCATGTCCACTCCGCCTCTCGCCCCGGGTGACGACGTCACGGAGCAGCTGAGCGCCACCCTCCGCCGGAGTCGGGGCGTCCCTCCGTCCGAGGCCCACACCGGTCGATACCTCGGTGCGGACGTCGGCGGTCCCGGGGAGGCCGTGATGCTGGGGAACTGGCCGCTCTACAAGGGCGGGGCGGCCAAGAGCTTGCGCTACACGCAGGAGTCCGCCCAGGAGGCGATGCTCTCCTCGGCTTCCGGCGCGGTGCGCCCGGGCGTCCGCGCGGGGCATGACGCCTGGCTGCGCGACTGGTTCCGGACCCAGCCCGCCAACAATCCCGTCGAGTCGATGTACCTGTTCGCCCGCCAGTTTAGGTCGGGGCGGTGGATGCAGGGACACATCAGCCTCTACTCCGCTGACGCGATGGTCGCCTACCCCCTGGGCGACGCCGAGGTCACAGCGGTGGCGGACGTGCTGGCGATGGCGGAGAAGGTCTCGTACCGCGCCGCCTTCGGCGCGCTCGCCCGGGTGTGGCCCGAGGGGACGGCCATCCCTCTGGACGGCAAGCCGTGGAAGTTCGAGCTCGCCGGTCCCGACCCGTCCTGGTCGGGTGACCACTACGAGGATCGGATGCGTCCGTTGCCACCGCTCGAACCCCGGGCCGGCCACGTTCCTGCCGCTGAACGGGGGGAGCACTCCGGCGCCGCCGCCGCTGAGCTGGCCTCCGACATCGTCCGGTCGGAGGGCTTCGGCGCGCTGGCGCCGTTGCTCGCGGAGGAGTGGCTCCGGGCCATCGGCGCGACGGCGGAGTCCGGGAGTGCCGCCCTTCCGGCGGGGGTTTCCATGCGGGAGTTCCGCAAGACGCTCTGGCGCATTCGCACGGCGGACCTGTGGTTCGGGGCCTCCTGGCTGCGGGGCTGACGCCTCCGCCGTGCCGGGTCAGCGCAGGCCCAGCACGGCGTCGGCCAGCGCGGGCACGACGCGCCGCTCGCCGAAGCGCTCCTCCACGTACGCCGCCGCCTCCGCCGTGAGCTGGGACCAGCGTGCCGTGTCGGCGACCTCGTCGTGCAGGCGCCGGGCCATCTCGTCCGTCGACGCGGCCAGCCAGTCCGGCGGGTAGAGCAGGTCCGCGCCGGCCCACGCGAGGGAGCGCGGCAGGCACCCGTGCACGGCCCCGTCGGGCAGGGTGAAGTGGAAAGACTCGAAGTCGGAGACGGACAGGACGACGCCCACCCTCGTGTACCACGCACCCATGTCTGGGCCGTGCGGGTCCCAGCGCACCGCGCTCTCCAGCAGGGGATCCTCGGCCATCCGGCGGGCCTGCTCGGCGAAGTACGCGGCCTCCTCGGGGCGGGCCGTCATCCATGCGACGTCTTCCGGACGATGGCCGCGGATGACCAGCCGGAAACGCGACTCCTCCGCACGCAGCGTGGCGAGGAGGTCCAGGGCGCGATGCAGCCCCTTGCGCGCGGGGAGGACACCCACCAGGCCCAGCGTGAACCGGCGAAGCGGGTCGGTCTCGTCGGTCGACGGAGGGCGGCGCCCGGGGATCCGGACGGCGTTGGGGATCCAGAGGGCGCGCTCCGCGGGGAAGCCGGTGTCCCGCAGCACCTGGGCGCGCACGTGCTCCGCCACGAACACCCATGAGTCGACGGCGTCCCGCCGCACCCGCCGGGGGAACTCGGTCGACGCCTCCTGGAGATGAGTGCGGACCGTGAGCCGGGTTCCGTCCGGCCGATGTCGTGAATACCACGCGGCATTGCCGAGCGACCACTCGCAGTGCACGACGTCGGCCCACTGGGCCAGGGCCGCGCTCGCGCCGGGATCGTGCCGGGCGTGACCGCGCCATTCGTCCACCCGCACCTCGTGCCCCCGGGCGCGGAGCTCCTCGAGGAGGCCGCCTGCGAACTTGAGGTCGTGGCCGGCTACGACCACCCGGCGCGGCTCGGCGCCCACTCGGACCCGAGGCGGCGGTGGTGCGGGCGGTGGGGTGAGCGGAGTCCCTCTCCGGACCAGCTCGAGCCGTGCCGCGCGTCCGCGGGCTGCCAGGACGGCGGGCGGAGCGGCGGCGTCCGCAGGGCTCAGGAGCGCGCGCCCGGCCGCGGCTGCGAGGTCTCGCAGTGCAGGGGACGACCGTTCCGGGTGCGGCACCACCACGGCGTCGACCAGCGAGAGCGCCTCGGTCCAGCGTCCCGGCGCGTCCGTGCCGGCGACGGCTCCGGGGACCACGAGGACGCCGGGAACCTGCCGGCCGTGGGCTCGGTGGAGCAGCCGCGCCATCCGCGGACCGCAACGCCGCGTGTCAGTCACCACGGTGTGCAGGCCCCCACCCTTCAGAGACCGGGCACGGGAGGCGGCCAGCGCGACGGCGTCTTCGGGCCGCCACGTTCCGGGCTCGGCGGGGTCCACGGGCAAGAGCAGGACACCGGGGGACCGGGGTGTCCTCGGTCCCAGGGGGTTCCACGCGTCGAGCGAGAGTCGACGGGCTCCGGTGACCGCGCGCGTGAGCCGGGCGGAGGCGGGGAGCGGGAGGATGCGGTGCGCCAGCGGATCCCCGTCTATGGCTTCGCCGGTGGTGGGAGACGCGGTCCATGCGGACGAGGGCAAAGTGAGGCTGCCGACGAGCCTGCGTCCCTGGCGGGCGGCGGAGTTCCAGACGTCCGCGACCCGGACCTGAGTGCGGTCGGCCAGGAGACGGGCCAGGCGGAGAGGACGGCCGCCGGGGGTCAAGGGGCCGAGACTCTGTCGGGACGGGCGCCGTCAGGCCAGGTGACATGGGTCCGCTTCAGGACGCCGCGTTCGGCCTCCAGGAGGGCCAGGGCGCCCTCATGGTCACCGCGCGCCTTCTTCCGCGTGTAGCGCGCATAAGTCTTCGTGACCGACTTGGCCCCGGAGTCCATCGTCAGTACGCCCTGCTCGATCCAGATGGCCCGCGTGCACATCTCCTGGATGGTGCTCATGGAGTGGCTGACCAGGAACACGCATCCCGCCTGTTCGCGTAGCTGGTCGATCCGACTGCGCGTCCGTGCGCGGAACTGGGCGTCGCCGGTGTTCAGCGCCTCGTCGATGACCAGGATGTCGGGGTCCACCGCCGTGGCGATCGCGAACTGCAGGCGGGATGCCATGCCCGAGGAGTACGCCTTCAGCGGCAGCTGAAGCGCCTTCGGCTCCAGTCCGGAGAGCTCGACGATCGAGTCGTACTTGGCTTCGGCCTCGACCTGGGACATGCCCATGGCCAGGCATCCGAGCATGATGTTGTCCTCGCCGGACACCTGGCGCACCAGGGCGGCGTTGACGCCCAGCATCACGGGGGTGGTCGCAGCGAACACATGGCCGGTCGTGGGATGGAGCTGACCGGTGACGAGCTTCATGAGCGTGGACTTGCCCGAGCCGTTGGTGCCGATTACACCGACTGACTCTCCGCGGCGAACGACCAGGGACAGAGGCTGCAGGGCTTCCACGGTGTTGGTGCGCAGGCCGGACGCGCCCCCGCGGAGGCGAGCTCGCAAGGAGCGTGTTCCGATGGCCTCCGCCGAGCGGACGGTGTAGGTCATCCCTGCCTGGTCGAGGACGACGGCGGCATCGTCCACCCGCTTCACCGGCGCCGGTGAAGCGACTGATGGTGCGAGGGCGTGACGAGGGACGTAGGAGTTGGTCGAAGATGCCGAACTAGAAGGAGTCATCGCTCCTCCCCGTATGTCTCCTCGGCCTTCCAGAAGAAGACGAGTCCGATCACGAGCAGCGCGGCGGTCCAGGCGAGCAGCACTGCCCAGCGCGCTGGGTCGGCCGACTGGCCGTAGACCATCGACTGCCGCGCGATGTCCAGGACGCAGAACATGGGGTTCAGGTGCATGACGGTCATCATCGTGGGGCTGTTCTCGAAACGATGGGCGCTGAAGAAGACGGCGGACAGATAGAGCCAGATGCGCATACCGAACCCGATGAGGTTGGCGAAGTCGACCCAGTGGGCCACGATCCGTGCCAGCACAAGCGAGAGGCCGACGTTGAACAGGGTCTGGACGGCCAGGAGGGGGATCATCAACAGCCATCGCCAGGTGATGGCTTCCAGGGGCGGGATCACCAGGACGAGTGCCACCATCACGGCCAAGGTGGGTCCGAACTGCAGGAGTTCACGGATGTTGGTGGCGATGGGCAGAGTGGCGCGGGGGAACTGGAAGGCGCGCACGATCGAGGCATTGCTCGAGATGGACCGGGAGCCGCTCGTGACGGCCTGGGTCGTGAAGCGGAAGAGGAACACGCCGACGATGAGGTAGGCGATGAAGTTCTCGATCCCCCGCCCGGTTCCCAGGAGCAGTCCAAACACAAGGAAGTACGCCAGACCGTCCAGGATCGGGTTGAGCACCATCCACAGGCGGCCCAGCGTGTTCGTCGAGTTGGCCCCGGCGATACGGGAGCGAGAGTCGAACAGGATGAATGACCGGTAGGACCAGAGCGAGGCGATATACGCTCCCAGCTGAGGGCGAGCGCCGACGCGGTGCAGCCCAGATCCGTCCACTTCGAGCACGATTTCCGTCCCTGTGGCTGCCGTGGATTCGGCCATGCGGAACAACCCTCTCTTGCGCATCTCGCGGGCGAACGTGCCGGTGGGGGCGACGCGAGTCGTCAGTCTAGCCCGCGTCCCACTCGGCCCGATCAGTAGACTCAGGTGAACCGGAGGGCGGGTCACGGCACTCCCCGGTACCCCGCAGTCAACCCTGGAGGATCTCTTGCCCATCGTCATGCCCATCTACGGAACCCGACCGGAGGCCATCAAGGTGGCGCCCATCGTGAAGGCGCTCCAGGCGGACGACCGCTTCGACTGCGTCGTCACGGTCACGGGACAGCACCGCGAGATGCTGGACCAGGTCAATGAGCTCTTCGGGATCGTCCCCGACCATGACCTCAACATCATCCAGCCGCGCCAGACCCTCAACGGCGTCTTCGCCCGCACCCTCGCCGGCCTCGACGCCGTGCTGGAGGAGGTCGGCCCTGACGCCGTCCTCGTGCAGGGGGACACCACCACCTCGACGGCGGCCGCCGTCGCCGCGTTCAACCGCCAGATCCCCGTGGTCCACGCCGAGGCGGGCCTGCGAAGCTTCGACATCATGTCCCCGTTCCCGGAGGAGGCGAACCGGAAGATCACCAGCCAGATCGCCGCGCTGCACCTGCCGCCCACCTCGGTCAGTCGGGACAACCTGCTGCGCGAGGCTGTCGCGGAGGAGGACGTCTACGTCACCGGGAACACCGTGATCGACGCCCTCCTGGAGGCCGTGCGGGCCCAGGTGCCGTTCGAGGACGAGCGCCTCGCCGCCCTCGAGTCGTCCGGGCGCCGCATCGTGCTCATCACCACGCACCGCCGCGAGAACCAGGGTGATGCGATGCGCGGGGTCGGTCGAGCACTGGCCCGGCTCGCGGCCCGCTTCCCGGACGTGTCGTTCGTCCTGCCGGCGCACCGCAACCCCGTGGTGCGCGAGGCGATCCTGCCCCACCTCGAGGGCCTGGAGAACGTGCTCGTCACCGAGCCGCTGGCGTACGGCGAGTTCACCCACCTGCTCTCGGCGGCCACCGTGGTGCTCACCGACTCGGGCGGGGTGCAGGAGGAGGCGCCCTCGCTGGGCAAGCCCGTCCTCGTGATGCGGGAGAACACCGAACGCCCCGAGGCCGTGAGCGCCGGGACCGTCCGGCTGATCGGCACGGACGAGGAGCTCGTGGTCTCCGAGGTCTCCCGCCTCCTCGAGGACCCCCAGGCCTACACCGCCATGAGCACGGCGGTGAATCCCTACGGCGACGGCCGCGCGGCCGAGAGGACGGTGTCCGGGATCGCGCAGCTGCTGGGTGTGGGGGAGCGGCTGCCCGCCTTCGACGGCGCCTGAGCCCCGGCGGTCTGCCGCCCGACGCCGACGGCGTCTGGGCGGTCAGAAGTGGTCGCGCGGCGCCGGAGTCACGTCCGGCGGGATGATCGTGGGCAGCGAGCCCGTGCGCGGTCCGCCCGGGGCGACCGGCACGTTGGTCTCGGGGGCGCGGGTCCAGGCCAGCGCACCGATCAGGATCACACCGCCGGTGAGCACGAACGCCCAGCCGTAGCCGGCGTGGTCCACCACGAGGCCGGCCAGCAGTGGACCGGCGATCGCACCGAGGTCCGCGGACATCTGCGCCGCGGACATCACCGGCCCGGCCTTGCGGCCCTGGCCCACCATGTCCGCGATGGCGGCCTGCTGCGGGGCGTTGAGCACGCCGGTGCCGGCTCCGGAGAGCAGGCACGCGACCAGGAACAGCAGGGGCGACTGCATCCACCCGATCACGCCGGTGGTGGCGGCCATGGTGAGCAGGCCGGTGAGGATCAGCGGCTTGCGGCCGTGCACGTCGGAGAGACGCGAGGAGAAGGTCACGGCGACCACGTTGCCCAGCGCGAACACGGAGAGGGCGAGGCCGGCCATGAAGGCCCCGTCCACCGGCCACCCCAGCAGCGCCGTGCCCGCGAACGCGGTGCCGGCGAACAGCGGCATCACCGAGTTGCGCACGCCGAACGTGGCCCAGCCGTTCGCGAAGAACGAGGCGAGCGCCGCACGGTAGGACGGCAGGCCGAACGCCTCCTTCAGGGGCATCGTCGGGCGGGGATCGCCGGTGCCACGGTCCGCGCGCCGCGTGTCCCGCAGCAGGACGAACACCATCCCCGCGGCGATCACCAGCGACGTGCCGTAGATCAGGAACGGCGCACGGAAGCCGAAGACCGCCAGGGCGGAGCCCACGATCGGCCCCACGATGTTGCCGATCAGGAAGGCGGAGGCGTACGCACCGGAGACGCGCCCGCGCATCGTCGGCGGTGACTTCGCCGCCAGGAACGCCATGGCGGACACCGTGAACAGCGTGGAGCCGACGCCGCCGAGGGCGCGGAAGAGCAGCAGCTGCTCGAACGTCTGAGCGAAGGCGATGAGGAACATGGACGCGGCCACGATCAGCACACCGGTCATGTACACGGGCGTCTCGCCGAGGCGGTTCGTCAGGCGCCCGGAGAGCGGGGCGAACAGGAGCCGCGTCAGCCCGAACGCGGAGACGACGGCGGCCACGGCCGTCGCGGACGCGTTGAAGGAGCTCGCGTACTGCGGCAGGAGCGGGGCGATGATGCCGAACCCGATGGCGATCACGAACGCCGCCGCGACCAGCACCTTCACGTCCCGGGGGAGCGGTGGTCGGGACGGTCGGCGGTCACGGGAGGGCGGCATGCCCGTCATCATCCCACGCCCCTGTGACAGACTGGCCTCGTGGAAATCGCCCTCATCATCTCAGTCGTGATCGCCCTGCTGGTGGGCACCGTCCTCGTCGGATTCCTCGATCGTCGCCCCGCGCCGCCGAAGGGCGCCTACCCGGGGCTGCGTGACGCGGACGACCCCGCGCCCGGCGTCGCCTCCGGCGGCTCCCACGGTTCGACCGCGGTGCTCGAGCGCCCCGAGGCCCCCGACGCCGAGCTGCTCGCCCCGGCGCCCAAGCACGCCGCGCCTCCGGTCGTCGAGGCTGCCCCGGTGGAGACCGTGCCGGTCGAGGTCGAGCCGGAGACCACGCGCCAGCTTGAGCGCCCCGAGGCCGCCGGCACGCGCCTGGCCCGCCTGCGGGCGCGCCTGCTGAAGTCCAACAACGTCTTCGGCAAGTCCCTCCTCGCCCTGCTGTCCCAGGACCGCATCGACGACGACGTGTGGGACGAGATCGAGGAGACGCTGCTCATGGCGGACCTCGGCACGGACGCCACCATGGAGCTCGTGGACCGTCTCAAGGCCCGCGTGACCGTGGCCGGCACCCGTGACCCGCAGGAGCTGCGCGGCCTGCTGCGCGAGGAGCTCGTGGCCATGCTCGATCCCTCGCTGGACCGCCGCATCGCCGCCACCCGCAAGAACGACCTCCCGGCCGTGACCATGGTCGTGGGCGTCAACGGTGTCGGCAAGACCACCACCGTGGGCAAGCTGGCCCGCGTGCTCGTGGCCGAGGACCGCACCGTGGTGCTCGGCGCGGCCGACACCTTCCGCGCCGCCGCCGCCGAGCAGCTCGCCACGTGGGGCGCCCGCGTGGGCGTGGAGACCGTCAAGTCCGACGTCGAGGGCGCGGACCCCGCCTCCGTCGCCTTCGAGGCCGTGAAGACCGGCATCGAGCAGGAGGTGGACTGCGTCCTGGTGGACACCGCGGGCCGCCTGCAGAACAAGGCCAACCTCATGGACGAGCTCGGCAAGATCAAGCGCGTCATCGAGAAGCAGGCCGCCGTGGACGAGGTCTTCCTCGTCCTGGACGCCACCACGGGCCAGAACGGCCTCACCCAGGCGAAGGTGTTCGCCGAGGTCGTGGACGTCACCGGCATCGTGCTCACCAAGCTGGACGGCACCGCCAAGGGCGGCATCGTCGTGGCGATCCAGCGCACGCTCGGCGTGCCGGTCAAGCTGATCGGCCTGGGTGAGGGCGCGGACGACCTCGCCCCCTTCACCGCCGAAGGCTTCGTGGACGCGCTGCTCGCCGACTGAGCAGCGCCGCCCGAGGACGGGCATGCGTGGCGTCACAGAGGCGTGTGTGGCGTCACAAAACGGCAGGGTCGGGCGGTGCGCCGCCCCTGCGCCTAGGATCACGGCATCGGCCCGACAGGGCCGGGCGACGACGCCTCCGGGCATCGGTCGCCGCACTGCCGTCCGGGGGCCCGACCGGAAGGTGCAGCGATGAACGACCCGACCACCCTGGATGCCGGAACGGTATGGACCGTCACGAGCGCGGGCCTCGTCCTCTTGATGACGCCGGGTCTGGCGCTCTTCTACGGCGGCATGACGCGCGCGAAGTCCGCCCTCAACATGATGATGATGTCCTTCGTCTCGATGGGGCTCATCGGCGTCGTCTGGGTCCTGTGGGGCTACGGCATGACCCATGAGCCGGGCTGGCTGGGACTCGTGGGCAACCCCCTCTCCGACCTCGGCCTGAGCGATGCGATGGCCGAGGGGAACCTGATCCCCGCGGCCTACGCGGCCACCTTCGCCGTCATCGCGGTGGCCCTCATCTCCGGCGCCGTGGCCGACCGGGCGCGCTTCGCCACGTGGTGCGTGTTCGTGCCCGTGTGGGTCAGCCTCGTCTATGCGCCGCTCGCCTACATGGTGTGGGGCGGCGGGCTGCTCTCCGAGGAGGGCGCGATCGGCTCTCGCCTCGGGGAGGCCCTCGACTTCGCCGGCGGCCTCGTGGTGCACATCAGCGCCGGCGTGGCCGCGCTCGTGCTGGCGCTGTTCATGGGCAAGCGGAAGGGCTTCGGCGTGGACCCGGCGCACCGCCCGCACAACGTGCCCTTCGTGATGCTGGGCGCCGCAATCCTGTGGTTCGGCTGGTTCGGCTTCAACGGCGGCGCCGCCCAGGGCGGGCACCAGCTCGGGCTCGTGTGGATCACCACCCTGGCCGCCGGCTCGGCCGGCATGCTCGGGTGGATCGTCGTCGAGTGGCTGCGCCGCGGCCGCCCGACCTCGATCGGCACGGCCTCCGGCATCGTGTCCGGGCTCGTGGCCATCACCCCGGCCTGCGCGTACGTGAGCCCCGTCGGCGCGATCGTGATCGGCCTCGTCTCCGGCGCGGCGTCCGCGCTCGCCGTCAACCTCAAGTACCGGCTCGGCTTCGACGACTCGCTCGACGTGGTCGGCGTCCACCTCACCGCGGGCATCCTCGGCACCGTGCTGATCGGCTTCTTCGCCCTGCCCTCTGAAGGACCCGCGGGCCTCTTCTACGGGGGTGACGCGTCCCTGCTGCTCACCCAGGCGGTCGCCGTCGTGGTGGCCGTGGTGTTCACGGCGGTCGTGACCGCCGTGATCGCCCTCGTACTGCGGAACACCCTCGGCCTGCGCGTGAGCGCCGAGGACGAGGAGCGGGGCGTGGACGTCACGCTGCACTCCGAGACCGCCTACGACGTGGGCTTCGGCGCCGTGCCCGTCCCGGCCGACGCGCTCGCCCACACCGGGGAGCGGTCAGCGGGCTGAGCGGCCACGGTTGCTAGGCTTGCCGGGCGACGTCGTCGGATGACGGCGTCGCCCGGCGGTCTTCACGACGCCGACACCCCTGACGCCTGCGAAGGATCCCACCCGCCGTGTTCACCTCCCTGTCCGACCGCCTCTCCGCCACGTTCCGCAACCTCAAGGGCAAGGGGCGGCTGACCGAGGCGGACATCGACGCCACCGCGCGCGAGATCCGGCGCGCCCTCCTGGACGCCGACGTCGCCGTCCCCGTGGTGCGCCAGTTCATCTCCCAGGTGAAGGAGCGCGCCCTCGGCTCCGAGGTGGCCCAGGCGCTGAACCCGGGCCAGCAGATCGTGAAGATCGTCAACGAGGAGCTCGTGACCATCCTGGGCGGGGAGACCCGCCGCATCCGGCACGCCAAGACCGGCACCACCGTGATCATGCTCGTGGGCCTGCAGGGCGCCGGCAAGACCACCCTCGCGGGCAAGCTCGCGCATCTGCTCAAGTCCCAGGGCCACACCCCGCTCCTCGTGGCGTGCGACCTGCAGCGCCCCAACGCGGTGAAGCAGCTCCAGGTGGGCGGCCAGCGCGCCGGCGTGCCCGTGTACGCCCCGCACCCGGGCGTCTCCTCCGAGTTCGAGGCCGCCACGGGCGACCCCGTGCAGGTGGCCCGGGAGGGCGTGGCCGAGGCCAACGCCAAGTACCACGACGTGGTCATCATCGACACCGCCGGCCGTCTCGGCGTGGACGCCGAGCTCATGCGCCAGGCCGCGGACATCCGCGCCGCCGTGCAGCCGGACGAGGTCCTCTTCGTCATCGACGCGATGATCGGCCAGGACGCCGTGGCCACCGCACAGGCCTTCAACGAGGGCGTCGGCTTCACCGGCGTGGTCCTCACCAAGCTCGACGGCGATGCCCGCGGCGGCGCCGCGCTGTCGGTCCGCCAGGTGACCGGTCAGCCCATCATGTTCGCCTCCACGGGCGAGGGGCTGAAGGACTTCGAGGTCTTCCACCCGGACCGCATGGCATCCCGCATCCTCGACATGGGCGACGTCATGTCGCTCATCGAGCAGGCCGAGCAGAACTGGGACCGCGCCGAGGCCGAGAAGATGGCCAAGAAGTTCGCGGACCAGGAGGACTTCACCCTCGACGACTTCCTGCAGCAGATGCAGCAGCTCAAGAAGATGGGCTCGCTGAAGAAAATGCTCATGATGATGCCGGGTGCCCAGGGCATGCGGCAGCAGCTCGAGCAGTTCGACGAGTCCTCCATCGGCCGCGTGGAGGCGATCATCCACTCGATGACCCCGCACGAGCGCGTGGCCCCGAAGATCATCAACGGCTCCCGCCGCGCGCGCATCGCCCGCGGCTCCGGATCCCAGGTCTCCGAGGTGAACGCCCTCCTGGAGCGCTTCGCTGAGGCGCAGAAGATGATGAAGAAGATGGCCTCGGGCGGCGGCCTGCCGGGCATGCCCGGCATGGGCCACGGCGGCACCTCTCGGAAGGCCAAGGGCAAGAACGCCAAGAACAGGGTGAAGTCCGGCAACCCGGCCAAGGCCGCGGCCGAGCGCAAGGCCCTCGAGGAGCGCCAGGCGCGTTCCGCGCAGGCCGGCGCGGGCTCCATGTTCGGCCAGGGCGCCGGCGGCATGGACCTCGAGAACTTCGACCCGTCGAGCCTGAACCTGCCCGCCGGCTTCGAGAAGTACCTCAAGGACCGCTGAGCCCCGGGTCGACGACGACGACGGCGCCCGGCGCGGCCGTCGTCGTCCTCCTCGCGCGTCGAGGTGCGCGAGCCGGGGGAGTCTGGCAGAATGGCCCGGTACTGAGCGTGAGCCCGGACGACCCTCTATCCTCCGCGCGCTCCGTTCCGTTTAGCCCGGTCGCATGCCCCGCTGCCCCCACGCGGAGAACCGATCGCGGCCCCCTGATCTCTACCAAGGAGTGACCACACACGTGGCTGTCAAGATTCGTCTGAAGCGGTTCGGCAAGATCCGCGCCCCGTACTATCGCATCGTCGTCGCCGACTCCCGCACCCGCCGTGACGGCCGTGCGATCGAGGAGATCGGCAAGTACCACCCCACCGAGGAGCCCTCGTTCATCGAGGTCGACTCGGAGCGCGCGCAGTACTGGCTCTCCGTGGGCGCACAGCCCACCGAGCAGGTCGCCGCCCTCCTGAAGATCACCGGTGACTGGCAGAAGTTCAAGGGCGAGGCCGGCGCCGAGGGCACCCTGCGGACCAAGGCTGAGAAGGAGGCCTTCGTGGCCCCCTCCAAGGGCTCGGTCATCATCCCCGAGGAGCCCAAGAAGGAGGAGGCCCCGGCCGAGGCTGAGACCCCGGCCGAGGCTCCTGCCGCGGAGGCCGAGGCCCCGGCCGAGGACGCCGAGAAGTCTGAGTGACCATGCTGACCGAGGCCCTCGAACACCTGGTGCGAGGCATCGTGGACACGCCGGACGCCGTCCGGGTGGACGCGCGTGCCCAGCGCCGCGGTGACATGCTGGAGGTCCGTGTGGCCCCGGAGGACCTCGGTCGCGTGATCGGCCGTCAGGGCCGCACCGCCACCGCGCTGCGCACCGTGCTGGACGGCCTGGCCGGACACCCGGTCCGCGTGGACGTCGTGGAGACGGACCGCGCCCGCTGACCACTCCGCCGGGTCCACCCGGCACCACGATCCCCGCAGCCCCTGCCGTGCAGGAGCTGCGGGGATCGTCGCGTCCGGGGCCGTCGTGTCAGCCGGCTGACTCCTGCACGGTGGCGAGGCGGTAGCCGAGGCCGCGCACCGTGAGGATCCGGGACGCCCCGATCTTGGTCCGCAGGTACCGCACGTACACGTCCACGACGTTCGATCCGGACTCGAAGTCAGCTCCCCACACGCCGTCGAGGAGCTGCTCCCGGCTGAGCACCTGGCCCGGATGGCGCAGGAACTCCTCGGCCAGGGCGAACTCCCGGGCCGAGAGGTTCACCGGCTCCCCGCTCAGGGTGAGCAGGTGGGCGGCCGGGTCCAGCTCCAGGTCGCCGTGCCGGAGCACGGCGTCCACGGGCGCGGGAGCGGGAGTGCCGGGACGCAGGCGCAGGCGCACGCGGGCGAGGAGCTCGGCGAACCGGAAGGGCTTGGGCATGTAGTCGTCCGCCCCGGAGCTGAGTCCCTCCACGGTGTCCTCCGCCGAGGAGCGTGCCGTGAGGATGATGACCGGCAGCTCCCCGTCCTGGGCGCGGATCCGGGACAGGACCTCGAAGCCGTCGACGTCGGGGAGCCCCAGGTCGAGGATCACGAGGTCGAACGCGCCCGTCATGGCCAGGGCGATGCCCTCGGCGCCGGTGCCCGCCGTCGTCACGGCGTACCCCTCCGCGGCGAAGCCCTTGGTGACGAAGCCGGCGATCCGCTCCTCGTCCTCGATCAGCAGCAGGGGGATCATGGGCGGTCCTCTCGGTCGTCGATGCCGCCCGCCGGTCTCGGCGGGGGCGTGCCCTCCAGGGGCAGGCTCATGGTGAAGACGGACCCCCGGCGGGGCGCGGGGTCCACGGTGATCCGGCCGCCGTGGCCCTCCACGATCGTGCGGACGATCGCGAGGCCCAGGCCGGATCCCTCCGTCCGCCGGCCGTGGGCGCCGCGGCCGAATCGCTCGAAGATCACGTTGCGGTCCTCGGGGCGCACGCCCACGCCCGCGTCCTGCACCCACAGCCGCAGCATGCCTGCCCGCACCGCGGAGCCGATGCCCACGGGCGTCCCGGGCTCCGAGTAGCGCACGGCGTTCGCGGCCAGCTGCAGCCACGCCTGCGTCAGACGCTGTCCGTCCACCTGCGCGCTCACGGGGGCGGCGGCGTCCAGGCTCCACTGCCGGTCACCGAGGGCGCGGGCCCGTTCTAGCACCGCCTCGGTCAGCTCGGCCACGTCCGTGGGCGCGGGACGCAGGAAGTCCGGGCGCTCCGCCTTGGCGAGGGTGAGCAGGTCGTCGACGAGCCGGCCCATGAGCGCGAGCTCGTCCAGAGTCAGGCGCGTGCTCTCCCGCACGTCGTCGGGGTCCACGGGGTCCATGACCTCGAGGTGGCCCTGCACGATGGTGAGCGGTGTGCGCATCTCGTGCCCGACGTCGTCGAGGAGGCGCCGCTGGGACGCGAAGGAGTCTTCGAGACGGTCCAGCATCGCGTTGAAGCTGTGTCCCAGGTCCGCCACGTCGTCGTGGCCGAGCACCGTCACCCGGCGGTGCAGGTCATGCTCGGAGACCTCGGCGGCGGTGTCCCTCAGCGCCTCGAGGGGGGCGAAGACCCGGTGCAGCAGGGGCACGCCCAACAGGAGCGCGAGCACGGTGGACAGCAGCGCGGACGCCGCGTATCCCACGAACGTGCGGTTGAGCCGATCCGTCTCGGCGTCCATGTCGAAGGCCAGCAGCAGGGCGCCCACGTCCTCGGGGCCTCGTCCGCCCACGGGGACCAGGGCGACCCGGTAGGCGGCCGTGTCCGTCTCGACGCTCTCCAGCGTCACGACCTCCTCGTGCACCCGCTCCAGGGTCCACGCCACGAGCGCCCCGTCCTCCTCCAGGCGCAGTTCGACGGCGTCGGAGGCGGCGAGCGCGGCACGCTCGGCGTCGAATCCGAGCATCCCCTCGTTCTCGAGCGGCCGCACGCGCAGCATGGCCAGCCGGATGAGCTCGGCGGCGTTGGCGACGGGCTGCCCGGTCTCCGGGACGAGGCCGGTGGAGGAGAGCAGGCCGACCTCCTCGACCGTGCGCTCGAGGTTGTCGTCCACGCGTTCGTTCATGCTCACGCGCTGGAAGGCATAGGCGGCGATCCCGGAGAGCGTCAGGGCCAGGACCACGACCAGGGCGAGGAGGAGGGACAGACGCCGCCGCACCGGCAGGCGGGACCAGGAGTCCGCCGCCGGGGCCTGTCGGGTCGCGACCGAGGCCACCGGGTCAGAGATCGGCCGCGGGGCGGCGCCCGGAGTCAGTCGTCGCCATGGTCGTCAACCTCGTCAACCTCGTCAACCTCGTCGTCATCAGCGTCCTCGTCGTCATGGGCGTCCTCGTCGTCGTCATCCTCGTCGTCGTCGTCGTCCTCGTCCAGGGCGGACGGCGTCGGCGGCGGGAGCCGGGTGGGCGAGGCCGCTGCCGCGGGCGCGAGGGAGGAGGCGCTGCGCTTCGACGGCGCGTCCCGGGGCGACGTCGCCGCGGCGGAGGGCGCCGATGCGGGGGGCGCCGTCGCACGCGTCGTGGGGGAGGGGTCGGACGGGCGCGGGGCCGCCGCGGGGACCGAGGCCGTCCCCGTCCCCGTGGCCGTGGCCGGGCGCGGCGTCGTGGACCCGCCGTCCGAGGCGTGCGGGCCGGCCACGTCCGTCGACGGCGGGCTGGACGCCATGGGGCTCGACGCGGACGCGGAGGGCACGGCCGACCCGGTCGGACTCCCGAGGGTGATCTGGGGTCCCAGCACGGTCTCGGACTGACGGGAGGAGCCCACCACGAGGGCGAGCGCGCTGATCGCAAGCGCCAGGATGAGGGCGAAGGCGACGACGGGGCCGGATCTGCGGAGCATGCCGGACAGCATCGCCCACCCGCATGAGGGACCGATGAGATCGGCCCCCGGCGGCTCGGACGGCGTCTTCTCATCCCGGCTTCACGAAGCGCTGGTGTGCTTCACCTTGACCCGCCCGGCGACGCGTCGTCGAGCGACTCCACCCCCTGAGAACGAGGTACACCATGCAGTCCGAGGCCACTGACCTGATCAGCGCCATCTCCCTCGAGATGGAGCAGCGCTACCGCCACCTGTCCGACAGCCCAGCCGAGGGGCACGCCGTGGACGGCGTGGAGGATGTGGAGCTGGCGCCGCGCCGCCTGCGCCGGGCGAAGACCTCCTACACGGCCCGGGCGTTCCGCACCGTGGCCCGGGAGAACGGGCACACCGGCTACGGACTGCGCCGGGGCCGTGGCGTGGCCCCCGCCGCGGGCGATCTCGTCCTGGCCCGCGTGGCCGCGATCGGCCAGCACAAGAGGCTCGAGGCCTACAACTCGCGCCGCCGCCATCTGTTCATGGGCGACGAGGTGATCGTGGCCTACGGCGACCGCTACGCCCCCGACCAGTTCCTCGCCGAGGTGCCCCACAACCTCGACTACACGAACCTCGTGGCCGCCGGCGGCATGGCCTCACGGGTCATCGAGAAGCACGAGGGGATCGATCCGGCCACCGTCCTCGAGCCCGTGGGCCTCATCACCCGCGATGGCGAGGTCCTCACCCTCGCCGACCTGTCCGGCCACCGCATCCGTCCCTGGCAGGAGGCCCGGGCGGCGATGTCGGCGGACGGCCCCACGGTCGTGATGGTCTTCGGCTCCTCCATGAACTCCGGCAAGTCCACGACCGTCAGCTGCCTCGTCAACGGCCTCGACCGAGCCGGGCTCCGAGTCCACGCGGGCAAGGCCACCGGCACGGGCGCCGGCAACGACGCGGGCCTCTTCCGCGACGGCGGCGCGGACCGTGTCGTGGACTTCACCGACTTCGGGCTCGCCTCGACCTTCAAGCTCTCCGTCGAACGGATCAAGGACGTCGTCTTCTCGATGGCGGCCGTGCTCGCCGAGGGCGGGCCCGACGTCGTCGTGATCGAGATCGCCGACGGCATCTACCAGGGGGAGACCGCGGCCCTCGTCGCGGACGAGGACTTCCGCGCCCTCACGGATCGGGTCCTGTTCGCGTGCGGGGAGGCACTCTCCGCGGCGGCCGGTGCGACCCTCCTGCAGGGTGCGGGCCTGCCCCTCGTGGCCGTCTCCGGTCGCCTGACCTCGGCCCCGCTGATCGCGCGGGAGGCCGCCGCGGTGGTCTCCGTGCCGATCGTCCCGACCTTCGACCTCTGCGAGGCCGACGTGGCCTGCCGAACGCTCGGCCTGCCCGCGGAGGTCGCGGTCGCGTGAGTGCGGCCATGCCGACGCTCTTCACCGGTCGACGGCGGCGCCTCTTCCTCTGGCTCGCCGGCCTGGGCCTCCTCCAGGCGGCGCTCTCCCTCCTGGTCGCGGTCCTCACCCCGCGCCTGCTCACGTCCGGCCCGGCGGCGTGGGGGCTGGCCCTCGCGCTCCTGACGGCGGCCCTCGGCGTGGGCGGCGCCCGCATCGGAGAGCGCGTCATCGCCGAGGACCTCGGCCAGGACTACGTCCGGGAGGTCCGCCGGCTCCTCGTGACGAGCGCCCTCGTGCCGGAGCGCAGCGCCAATCTGGGCAGCACGATCGCCCGCACCACGAACGACTTGACCGCGGTGAAGAACTGGGTCTCCCTGGGCATCAGCCCGATCGTGGTGGGCGTGCCCCTCGTGTTCGGGGTCGTCGGGGGGCTCGTGATCCTCCTGCCCGTGCTCGGCATGGTGGTCCTGGGCGTCCTCGCCGTGTTCGGTGTGGCCATGTGGCTGCTCTCCCGGGTGTTCTTCCGCCGTGCCGTGGCGCTGCGGCGCGTGCGTGGGAAGATGGCCGGGCACGTCGCGGACGCCGTCACCGCAGCCGAGGGGATCCGCACCTCGGGCGGCGTGCGCCGCGAGGTCGGACGCGTGGACAGGATCTCCGGACAGATCCAGGAGGCCGCTCACCGGCGTGCCCTGGTCTCGGGCACGATGCGCGGCTCGGCCGCCTCCATCACCACGCTCCTCGGCGTGCTCGTGGCGATCACGGGCAGCCTCGCCGGGTCCACCGGCGCCGCGGTCACCACCTCCGTGTTCATCGCCGGCATGCTGGGTGCGCCCGTCACCGATCTGGGACGCGTGGGGGAGTACCGGCAGAACTACAACGCGGCCACCCGCATCCTGCTGCCCCTCGTGGAGAACGCGCGTCGACACCGTGAGCGGGAGCGCCTCCAGGAGCGGGCCCAGCGGCGGATGCGCCACCGGGCGGCCCGGGGCGGCGCCGCCCGCGGCTCGGTCCATG
The DNA here is from genome assembly GCF_039519235.1 of Micrococcus sp. 2A. NCBI lineage: Bacteria > Bacillati > Actinomycetota > Actinomycetes > Micrococcales > Micrococcaceae > Micrococcus > Micrococcus sp. 2A. The sequence continues at coordinate 1,049,427 of NZ_CP154351.1, forward strand.
TGGCGGACCTGCGGGACGACGTCGGGAGCATCCCTGCGCTCGTGGCGGCCCCGGGGGCGCGCGTGCTGCTGACGGGCGGCTCGCCCGAACGGCTGCACCGCGTGACCCGGGAGATCACCGGGGACGTGCCCGGCTCGGAGGCCTGGATCACCGTGGACGGGCGCCACCTGAACGCGATGACGGCCAAGGAGCGGCGCGGCCTCCTCGGGATCGCCTCCCGGGACGTGCCCCTCGAGCGCGGCTCCATCTCCCGCGTCCTGCGCTACCGGGTGCCCGACGCCGGCGACGAGGCCGTGCGGTCGTTGCTGGGGCGCGTGGGCATGGCGGAGCGGATCGCCCGGCTGCCGGATGGGGAGCGCACGCGCTTGACCCGCGGCGGCGAGCCCCTCAGCGTGAACGAGCGGGCGCTGCTGAAGATCGCGCGCGCCGTGGCAGGCGAGCCGCCCCTGCTCCTGCTCCTGCACATCGAGGACCAGCTGGACACCGTGGACCGCCCGATCCTCGCGCGGATCCTGCGTGACTACCCCGGCTGCGTGATCCTGCGCAGCGCGAACCCCCACCACCTGCTCGAGCACTACGACGTGTGGAACGTGGACGAGACGGCCCCCGCGGTCGTGGCCGCCCTTCCGCACGAGCAGACCCGCGCGCGGGGCCCACGCCCCACCACCTACCTCGCCGGCACGGACCGCGACCCGTTCGGTCCTCCCGTCCGCTGCTCCGCCGCGGAGCTGGCCGACCTGCGCCGCACCGGCGCCTCCGTCCGGGACCAGCCCGGTGACGACCTCGAAGGGGACGACGAATGACACGCACACGGCCCACGGGCAGCCTCTCCGCACCCGCGCGCATCCGCGTCGTCGCGTGGATCGTGCTCATCTCCGGGCTCGGCATGGCGCTGCTGCTCGGCTCCCTCGTGTTCGCACTGCGCTGGATGGCCGAGGACGGCATCCGCACCTCCATCACGCAGGAGGTCGAGGAGGTCGGGGTGTTCGCCGCCAACGGACTCGACCCGGCCACCGGCGAGCAGGTCACCGGCCCCGACCGCTTCGTGGAGCTCTACCTCGAACGCCAGCGCGCCGAGCCCTCGGAGCTCATCGTCGGAGGTTCCGACGCCGTCCCCGTGATCGGCCAGCGCGCCGGGGAGCGGGCCGTCGGCTTCGAGGCCCTCGATGCCGCGACCCGCGAGGCCCTGCTCGTCCCCGACCGCTCGGGCCGCATGACCGACCCGGTGCAGGGGACCGTCTCCTGGGCGAACGTCACGATCCGGGCCGGAGAGCAGACGGGGCACATCGTCGTCGCCGTGCTCCACCGCCATGTGGAGGAGCAGGTGGCCGTGCAGGCTCTGCTGCTCGGGCTGCTCGCGCTCGCGGGCCTGGCGGCGACGGGCCTGGCCGCGTGGATCCTGGCCGGGCGCATCCTGGGGCACACCGCCGAGTTCGACGCGGCGGTGCGCCGTGCGGCACGGGGACGCGGGGTGCCCCGCCTCCCGGAGGAGGGCTCGGACGAGTACGCGGCGCTGGCGAAGGGCGCCAACCGGCTGCTGCGCCGGGCCGATCGCGCCCTCGCGCGGGAACGCTCCTTCGCGCAGGACATCACCCTGACACTGCGGACCTCCTCCGCGATGCTCGAGGCGGGCCTGCGCAGCCCCGGGGGCACCGCGGCGCAGTGGCGGACGACGGCGGACGAGCTGGCGGCCGAGGCCACACGGGCCCGGGAGCTGCTCGACGACCTCGCGCTGCTCACGCGCCTCGGCAGTGCCGACCTGGCCGTCGAGTCCGTGGCCGTGGATCCCGCCGACATCGTCGCGGTCGCCGCCCGGGGCTGGCGGGAGCGGGCGGACCAGGACGGCAGCGGCGTCGAGGTGCGCGTCGAGGCCGACCCCTCCGTGCCGGCCGCACGGGCCGAGCCGGCACGCCTGGTGCAGGTCCTCGAGGAGGTCCTCGACAACGCCCGCGACGCAGTGCACATCCCGGCGGATGCGCCGGGCGGCGTCGACGTCTCCTCCCTCCACCCCACGGATCGGACGATCCTCGTGCGGGTCCACGCCCTCGCCACGCAGGAGGGCGAGCGGGTGGCGATCGACGTCACGGACCGGGGGCGGGGCGTGCCCGAGGAGGAGCGCGCCGGCCTGACGGCGCGCCTCGCGGTCGCCTCGAACGACCCCGCGCCGGGCAACGGCCTGGGCCTCGCCGTCGCGCACGGGCTCATGGGCGCCATGGGCGGGGAGCTGCGCATCCACGGGGGGGACGAGGTGGAGGCGGAGGGCACGACCGTGCGCCTGCTGCTGGAGCCGGCCCCGGCCTCATCCTGATCTCATCGCGCTCGCCCACGCTGGAGGTGCGGGCCGGCCGCCCCGACCCGCCCGCACCGAGCAGCACCGCCCGCATCGACAGGAGCCACCCCGTGTCCCGACCGCATCCCTTCGCCCCCGCCGCCCGGCCGCCTCTGCGCGTGCGCGAGCCGGCCCCCGCCCCGACGGCCCGGGACGCCTGGGGGATCGCGGCGGGGGCGGCCGGCGTCGCGGTGCTCCTGTGGCCCCTGCGCGCCTACGCGGGGCCGCAGCTCTCCGGCAACGACGCGCCGAAGTTCCGCCTGGACTCCTTCCCGCTCTCCACCTACCCGATGTTCTCCGAGCACCGCGGCCGCTCCACCTACGTGCCGCACGTGATCGGCCTCACCGAGGGGGGAGAGCGCGTCATCCCGGACACGCGCCATTTCGGCGGCGGCGGGCTGAATCAAGTCCGCAAGCAGGTCTCCCGGGCCATCCGGCGCGGCGACGCGGCGCTGGTGGCGCAGACGTACGCCGACTCCCTCGCGGAGCAGCGGGCCGCCCTCGGAGACCGGCTTCCGAGCGGCAGCGGTCAGGGGGCAGCGCGGCGCCGCCGCGAGGCGGCCGTCCAGCGGGTGGAGGTGGTGCGCTCGCGCTTCCGGTTCGACGACTACTACAGCGGGCACCGCCTCCCGCATCGGGAGACGGTGCTGGCCCGCTGTGAGCTGGGCGGGACCGCCGTCGCGGTGCGCGAGGAGCGCACGGCGGACGAGATCGCGAACGGGGTGGCCCGGTGAACGGCGCGCGGATCCGGCAGTGGGCGGTGGACACGCTGCGTCCCGCGGCCACCCCGGCGCGCCCCGCGGTGCTGCGGATCGGCGTGGGCCTGTGCGCGGCACGGCACCACTCGCGCCGCCGCGCCCTCCTGCGCGGCGTGCACGCCCAGGATCCCCAACGCTTCGCGCCCGTCGGCGTGGTCCGCGTCCTGCGGCGTCCGCTGCGCCCGGAGGTGGCCGACCGGATCCACGACGCCGCGCAGGCCGTCAACGTGCTGGCCACGCTGGGGGTCGCCCACCGTGTCACGGGGCCGCTCAACGCGGCCCTGCAGCTGTGGACCCTCACCTACCGCAACTCGTGGGGCATGATCTACCACAACGACAACATGCTCGTGCTCCACCAGATGGTGCTGGGCACGAGCCCGAGCGCGGACGCCCTCAGCGTGGACGCCCTCGTGATGCGGCGGCGCCTGGCGCCCGCGGTCTTCGGGCGCCGCTACGGCGCGGTGCCCGTGATGCTCAACGCGGTCACCAGCGCGGTGTACTTCATCTCCGGCGTGGCCAAGGTGCGCAGCACGGTGGGATTCGGCTGGGCCTCCGGGGACGTCCTGCGCGGGCAGATCGCGATCGACGGCCTGCGCAAGGACCTGTTCGGCTCGCAGAAGCCCGCCGCGGGCACGGCGCTGTACCACCGGGAACGGCTGTTCGCCCTGATGGCGGTCGTCTCCCTCGCGGTGGAGCTGGGCGCGCCGCTGAGCCTGCTGGACCGACGGCTCGGCCTGGCCTTCGCCGCGGCCGCCTGGGGCATGCACACCGGCATCCGTGAAATCATGGGGATCTCGTTCCCGTACAACATCAGCGGCGTCAGCTACCTGGCCCACCTCCCGGTGGGCCCACAGCTGCCTCGCTGAGCGGCCGACGCCGCGCCACCGCGAAGGACACCGCATGAGCCCCACCCCCGTCACGCCCGCCGAGGACGCCCTGGTCCGCGTCGCCCGGATCGGCAAGCCCCACGGCATCCGCGGCGAGGTGACGGTCCAGGTCTTCACGGACGACCCGGACGCCCGCTTCGCCCCCGGCGAGGTCCTCGAGGTGCGCGGCGCCGGCGCCGGCATGCCCGCGCATCTCACGGTGGTCAGGGCCCGGTGGAACAAGCAGATCCTCGTCGTCGCCTTCGAGGAGTGCCCGGACCGGAACACGGCCGAGGCGTGGCGCGGCCTCCAGCTCTTCGCCTCGCCCCTGGAGGCCGAGCAGTCGGACGAGTGGTACGAGGACGACCTCGTGGACCTCGCCGTGCTCGTGGACGGCGCCCGCGTGGGCGTGGTGACGGGACTGATCACCGGAGACGCCCAGGACCTGCTTCAGGTGGCCCTCGACGACGCGGACGCCGAGGCGCTCGTGCCGTTCGTCGAGGAGATCGTCCCCGAGGTCGACCTCGAGGCCGGCACCCTCATGCTCACCCCGCCGCCCGGGCTCCTCGAGCTCGCGCTGGGCGACGATGCCGCGGCCGCCGCGGACGAGGAGCGCTGAGCCGCCCGTGCGCTTCGACGTCGTCACGATCTTCCCCGAGTACCTGGCCGTCCTGGACGTCTCCCTCCTGGGGAAGGCGCGCCGCGAGGGCCTCGTGGACGTGCACGTCCACCACCTGCGCGACTTCACGTTCGACCGGCACCGCACGGTGGACGACACCCCCTACGGAGGCGGTGCCGGCATGGTGATGAAGGCCGAGCCGTGGGCGCTGGCCCTCGAGCACGTGGCCGCGGCGAGCCCCGCACCCGCGGTGGGGGAGCGGCCCGTCCTCGTCGTCCCCACCCCGTCCGGCCGCCCGTTCACGCAGGCCACCGCCCGCGAGCTCGCCCGGCGGGAGCACGTGTCCTTCGCGTGCGGGCGCTACGAGGGCATCGACGAGCGGGTGTTCGGCTGGGCCGAGGAGCGCTTCGAGGTCCGCCTGGTCTCTCTGGGCGACTACGTCCTCAACGGCGGAGAGGTGGCCGCGCTGGCCATGATCGAGGCCATCGGGCGGCTCGTGCCGGGCGTGGTGGGCAACCCGGAGTCCCTCGTTGAGGAGTCCCATGAGGACGGGCTGCTCGAGTATCCCGTGTACACGAAGCCCTCGGTGTGGCGGGACCGTGAGGTGCCCCCCGTGCTGCTCTCGGGCGACCACGGCAAGGTGGCCGCGTGGCGCCGCTCCCAGCAGGAGGAGCGGACGCGGGACCGCCGCCCGGACCTGTGGGGCGCGTTCACGGCGCCGGGCCCGGACGGTTCCGAGCGCTGAGCCCGGCTGTGGCATAATCGACTGTCGGTCCACCGGACGCCCGACCTGCCACAGGGGGCGGACGTCGACGGCAGGACCACCGGGAGCCCAACAGGCGCGCCCGGACCAGGCTCACGGGATCCGGCATCCCGACCGCGCGACGCGCGGCGGACAGCCGCAGACCCGAGTACCACGTGGATGACCTGTGGCGTCCACCAGGAGAGATGAACATGCACATCCTTGATTCCTTCGACAAGTCCACGCTGCGCACCGACATCCCGGAGTTCGGCCCCGGCGACACCGTCAAGGTCCACGTCAACATCATCGAGGGCAAGACCGCCCGCGTGCAGGTCTTCCAGGGCTACGTCATGGGCCGCCAGGGCGAGGGCGTCCGCGAGACCTTCCGCGTCCGCAAGGTGACCTTCGGCGTCGGCGTGGAGCGCGTCTTCCCGGTGCACTCCCCGGTCATCGACAAGATCGAGCTCGTCACCAAGGGCGACGTGCGCCGCGCGAAGCTCTACTACATGCGCGACCGCCACGGCAAGGCCGCCCGCATCCGCGAGAAGCGCGCCGACGTCAAGTGATCCGCTTCGGCCGCGTTCGCGCGGCCTGAGCACACCCATGTCGCATCCGGAGCCCCGTGACCCGTCTCGGTCGCGGGGCTCCCGCGCATCCGGATCCGGCGCGCCGGCCGCCCGGGATGCCCGGTCCGCGGACGCCGCTGGGGCGGCCGGCTGGTGGCCCTGGGTCGCGCTCACCGTGGTGGCCGGGGTCGTGCTGGCCGCCGTGCTGCGCGCCGTGACCGGTGCCGTGCTGCTCATTCCGTCCGCCTCGATGGAGCCGACCCTGCTGCCGGGCGACCGGGTGCGGATCGACGCGTCCGCGGCCGGCGGGGCGGGCCTGGAGCGCGGGGACGTGGTGGTGTTCGACGGCGGCGGCAGCCTGGCGCCGTACCGCTCCCGCGGCTCGCTCGAGGCCGGCCTCGAGGACGTGGCCCAGTGGTGGGGCACCGCCGCGAGGGAGGACGTGTTCGTCAAGCGCGTCGCCGGCCTGCCCGGGGACACGGTGCAGTGCTGCGCCGCCGACGGCCGCCTCACGGTGAACGGCACTCCGCTCGACGAGCCCTACCTCGGGCGTGCCGTCACCGCCGCCGAGCCGGCCTCGGAGCGTCCGTGGCGCTTCGAGGTGCCGGCGGGCCGGATGGTCGTGCTCGGCGACAACCGGGCGGACTCCCGCGACTCCCGTGCCCTCCTCGGCGCCCCCGGCGGGGGGCTCATCCCCCTCGATTCGGTGCTCGGCACGGCCGAGGAGGTCGTGTGGCCGCTGGACCGCCGCGGCCCCGTGGACGGCGCCGCTGCTCCGGGGGAGGCCGCGCATGGGTGACCCCGTCCCGCCGCGTGCCGATCCGGCCGCGCCCGAGTCCGTCCCGGCCGTGCCCTCCGGCGCGGGCGCGCATCGCGCCGAGACCCGCCCCTCCCGGCGCCCGCGGTGGGGCCCCTTGGCGCGGCGGGTGCTCCTCGTCGTGCTCCTGACCCTGGGCGCGCTCCTGCTGGTCAAGACGTTCGTGCTGCGCATGTTCTTCATCCCCTCGGGCTCGATGGCGCCCACGCTCGAGCAGGGGGACCGCGTGGCCGTGGACCTGCGCGTGCCTGACGCGTCCCCCCTCGAGCGCGGCGACGTCGTCGTGTTCCGCGACACGAAGGGCTGGCTGCCGCCGGCCGCCGGCCCGGGCGATCCGCTGGGCGAGGCGGCGCGCTTCGTGGGGCTCGCCCCGGAGGACGCCCGGTCGCACGTGGCCAAGCGCGTGGTGGGCCTGCCGGGGGACACGGTGGCCTGGCAGCCCGGGGACGAGCACGTCAGCGTCAACGGGGAGCCCGTGGAGGAGCCCTACCTGGCGCCGGGCGTGGCGGCCTCCGAGGTCCCGTTCGAGGTCACCGTGCCCGCCGGGCAGCTGTGGGTGCTCGGGGACAACCGGCAGGCCTCCGCCGACTCGCGCTACCACCGGGACGGCCCGGGCGGAGGGTTCGTGGCCGCGGACGACGTCGTGGGGCGCGCCGTCGCGATCGTATGGCCCCTCGAGCGGATCGGCCCGGCGGGCTCGGACCCGGCGCCGTTCGCGGACGTCCCCGAGCCGGGACGGCACGCATGAGCCCCGCCGCGCAGCGCGCGGGGAGCTCGCCGCGCACGGCGGTGCGCGCCGGGCTGCACCTCGAGGTCGCGCTGGCGGCCGAGGTCGCCGGGGACGGGTCCACCTCCGCCCCCGCGGGCCCCTGGCTCGTGGCCGGCATGGACGAGGTCGGCCGGGGTGCGCTGGCCGGGCCCGTCGTCGTCGGGGCGTGCGCCGCGTGGGCCCCGGCCTCCGGGACGATCCCCGCGGTGCGGGACTCCAAGGCACTGACCGATCGGCGGCGCCGCGCGCTCGTCCCCGAGATCACCGCGTGGGCCGCGGGCGTGAGCCTCGGCGAGGCGAGCCCCGCCGAGATCGACGCCCTGGGGCTCAGCGCGGCCCTCAGCCTCGCCGGGCACCGGGCGTGGGCCGGGCTGTGCTCCGCGCTCGACGCCGAGCCGGTCGCCCTGATCCTGGACGGCCGGGACGACTGGCTCACGCGCGGTGCCCCCGCCGACGCACCCGCCCCGGTGCCGCCCGTGCCCCGCATGGTGGTCCGCGCGGAGGACCAGTCCGCCACCGTGGCGGCGGCCTCGATCGCGGCCAAGGTCGGCCGCGACGACACCATGACCATGCTCCACGCCGAGCACCCCGCCTACGGCTGGTCGGGCAACAAGGGCTACGGCGCGGCCGCCCACCGCGCCGCGCTGCAGCGGCTCGGCGCCACCACGCACCACCGGCGCTCGTGGAACCTCGGCCTGCCCGACGGCGACCCCGCCCCCACGCTGTTCGACTGAGCCCGCGGGCGTCGACCGGGCTCGCCGCGTTCGACGCGAGTCCCGGCGCGAGGCAGGATGGACGGGTCTGCATCCGTCCGGCCCGCCCGGCCGCCCGGATGCCCTGCCGAGCATTGAGGAGGTCCTGCCATGAGCGCGGACGATGTGGAGGACTTCGAGGCCGAGGCGGAGCTCACGCTCTACCGCGAGTACCGGGACGTCGTGGGCCTCTTCCGCTACGTGGTGGAGACGGAGCGCCGCTTCTACCTCGCCAACGGCGTCACCCTCACGCCGCACCAGGCCGACGGAGACGTGTTCTTCGAGCTGGTCCTCGAGGACGCCTGGGTCTGGGACGTGTACCGCAGCGCGCGGTTCATCAAGCGTGTGCGGGTGCTCACCTTCAAGGACGTGAACATCGAGGAGCTGCCCGCCGAGGACCTCCAGGTCCCGCAGGACGGCCGGCTGCCGGGCTGAGTCGCGGGGGCCGGCGCGGTCCCACCGCTCCTGCACAGGCGTCCCCTCCCTCACAGCAGGCCCGCGGCCCGGCGCAGGCCCCTCCGCCTCCCGCACCCTGGTGGCGGAGGTGGTCACCATGACGAGGACCGGGGAGACGGCGCCGCCGGGCGGCGGCGCACAGGGGCGGGGCAGCAGCGCGCACACGGCGCTGGGCCGCTTCGGGGAGGACGCGGCCGCGCGCTGGCTCACGGAGCGCGGCTATGTCATCGCCGAGCGGAACTGGCGCGGCGGGGCGGGCGAGCTGGACATCGTGGCCCACCACGCCGGCTGGTGGGTGGGCGTGGAGGTGAAGACCCGCTCGGGGCTCGCCTTCGGCGATCCCCTCGAGGCCATCACCCGGCGCAAGCTCCTGCGCCTGCACCGCCTCATGGCCGAGTGGGTGCGCACCCACAGCGAGGGGCGGCATCCGGCCCCGTGGCGCGTGGATGCCGTCGCCGTCCTCGTGCCGCGCACCGGGGGCGTCCGCTTCGACCTCGTCACGGACGTGCGGCCGTGAGCCGTATCGGTCGCACGCGGTCGATCTCCCTGGCCGGGCTGCGCGGCGACGTGGTGGACGTGGAGGCCGACATCGCCCAGTCCCTTCCCGGCTTCACCCTGCTGGGACTGCCGGACCAGGCCCTGCAGGAGAGCCGTGACCGCATCCGCTCCGCCGCCCGCAACGCCGGCCTGCCGCTGACCCGCCGGCACCTGACCGTGAACCTGCTCCCGGCCGGCGTGCAGAAGCGCGGCGCGTGCCACGACCTCGCCATCGTGCTCGCCGCCTACGCCGCGGACGGGCGGGTGCGCGGTGTGGACGGGCCCGTGTTCCTGGCGGAGCTCGGCTTGGACGGAACGCTGCACCGGGCCCCGGAGACCGTGGCCATGGTGCTCGCCGCGGTGGACGCCGGCCATCGGGACATCGTGGTGGCGCAGGAGGCGGTCGCCGACGCCGAGCTCGTCCCCGGTGCCCGCGTCCGGGGCTACGCCCACCTGCACCACGTGATCCGAGCCTTCGGCGGCTCGCCCGAGGGGACTGTCCCGCCCGAGCCGGACGGGCACGTGCTCGGCGCCGGCCGCGCCGGATCCGGCGGAGAGGAGGGCTCCACCTCCCCGGAGGCCCGCGGGCCCGGGTGCACTCCGGCGCCCGACCTCGCGGAGGTGGCCGGTCAGGGCGAGGCGCGGTTCGCCCTCGAGGTGGCCGCCGCGGGTGGACACCACCTGCTCCTCATGGGCCCGCCCGGCGCGGGCAAGACGATGCTCGCCGAGCGGTTGCCCGGCATCCTCCCGCCCATGGACGACCGCACGGCGCTCGAGACCGCGGCCCTGCGCTCCCTGCGCGCCATCGGCGCCCACGCGGGCGGCCTCGACCGCCGCCCGCCGTTCGAGGCCCCGCACCACTCGGCCTCGGCCGCCTCCCTCGTGGGAGGCGGCGCCGGGCTGGCCCGGCCCGGCGCCGTGTCCCTGGCCCACGGCGGCGTGCTCTTCCTCGACGAGGCCCCCGAGTTCGACCGCCGGACGCTCGAGTCCCTGCGCCAGCCCCTCGAGTCGGGGGAGGTGGTGATCCACCGCTCCCGCGGCACGGTCGCCTACCCCGCCCGCTTCCAGCTCGTCCTCGCCGCGAACCCGTGCCCCTGCGGCTTCGGCGGCGGCAACGGCAGCCGCTGCCGGTGCTCCGTGCTCCAGCGCCGGCGCTACGCCGACCGGCTCTCCGGTCCGCTGCTGGACCGCGTGGACCTGCAGGTGACGGTCCGCCCCGTGAGCGCGCACCAGCTCACCGGAGCCCCTGCCGCGGAGGACTCCGTCACCGTGGCCGCCAGGGTGCACGCCGCCGTGGAGCGCCAGGACGCCCGCTGGAGGGAGGCCGGCGCGCGCGGTCTCGTGGCCTCCCACGTGCGCCGCAACGCCCGCGTGCCCGCCCCCGTGCTGCGACACGGACCGTTCGCGGTGCCCGCCGTCGCCCGGGAGCCGGCCGACGCGGCCGTGGACCGGGGCGAGCTCAGCGCTCGCGGCCACGCCCGGGTGCTTCGCCTCGCGTGGACCCTCGCGGACCTGCGCGGCCGCGAGCGGCCCGCCCCGGAGGACACGGACGTGGCCCTGAACCTGCGCAGCCGAGACGAGGAACAGCCGTGAATCCCTCCCACCCCACCCCCACCTCCGCCTCCGCCCGCCCCGACGGCGCCCGTGTGGCCCGCGCCGCGCTCACCCGGCTCGTGGAGCCCGGGGACGAGCTTCCGGCGCACGCCGTGGCAGCGTTCGGCCCCGAGCGGGCCCTCGCGCTCCTCACCGGCCGCGCGGCACTGCACCCCGCCGAGCGGGACCTCCTGGCGGAGCACACCGGCGCGCCGGACGGCCTGGCGCGCCGGTGGTCCGCCGGGCTGCAGCGATGGGCGCCCCGCGCCGCCCATCTGGACCCCGAGCGCGACCTCGTCGCCCTGCACCGTCTGGGCGGCGGCCTGCTCATCCCGGAGGACGACGCCTGGCCGGCCGCACTGGAGGACCTCGGCGAGAGCGCCCCGCTGGGGTTGTGGTTCCGCGGGACGGGCGCGCTGCCCGCTGCCGGCCGCACCCTCGCCGTGGTGGGCAGCCGCGAGGCCACCGCCTACGGCCGCGCGGTGACGCGCCAGTTCGTGGGCCACGCTGTCCGAGCCGGCCTGTGCGTCGTCTCGGGCGGGGCATACGGGATCGACGGCGCCGCGCACCGCGCAGCCCTCGACGCGGCCCAGGAGCGTGGCGGGGCCGGGGGAGCGGAGGCGTCCGCCCCGACCATGGCCGTGCTGGCCGGCGGCCTCGACCGCTTCTATCCGGCCGGCCACGAGGAGCTGCTCCGAGACGTCATGGAGGCCGGGCTGCTCCTCTCGGAGATGCCGCCCGGAGCGAGTCCGACGCGCCACCGCTTCCTCCAGCGCAACCGGCTGATCGCCGCGCTCTCCGGCGCCGTGCTCGTGGTCGAGGCGCGCTGGCGCTCCGGCGCGCAGAACACCGCCGGCCACGCGATGGGCCTCGGCCGGGAGCTCGGCGTCGTCCCGGGGCCCGTCACCGCGCCCAGCTCCGCCGGCTGCCATCGCCTGCTGAAGGAGACCCCGGCGCGGCTCGTGATGGACGAGGACGACGCCCTCGCCCTGCTGGACGGCGTACGCCGGCCCGCTGGGAGGGGCGCCCCTGGCGGGACGGCCGCGGACACGGGCACATCCCGGGCGCCCGAACCATCCGTGGCGCCCACGTCGGCGCCGGGGACGAGGGGGGAGCGCCGGCAGCGGCACGCCGAGCGGCCCACGGACGCCCTCACCGTGGAGGAGCTGCTCGTCGTCGACGCCCTCCCGCTGCGCAGCGCCGTGCCCGTGGACCGCCTCACCGTCACCGCGGGCCTGGCCCTGCCCACCGTGCTCGCCGTCCTCTCCCGCCTGCAGCGGGCCGGGCTGGCCGAGCGCGTGGAGGACCGATGGCGGCGCGCACCGGGCGGGGGTGGCACAGTGGAGGGATGAGCACCCGTCCTCGCGCCACAGGCCCGGCGGCCGAGCCGTCCGCGGCCGTGCCCGCGCCCTCGCCCCGGGACGCGGCGTGGCTTGAGGCGTACGCGGAGCACCTGACCCACGAGCGCAATCGCAGCCCCCGGACCGTGTCCGCCTACCGTGCGGACCTGCGCCACCTGGCCGCGCACGTGGGCCCCGGTCAGGATGTCTTCGCGGAGGTGGACGTGGAGGACCTGCGTGGCTGGCTCGCCGCCATGGCCCACGCCGGCCTGGCCCGCACCACGCTGGCCCGCCGCGTGGCCGCCGTGCGCACGTTCATGGCGTGGCTGCGCCGCGAGGGCCTGCGCCACGACGATCCGGCGCTGCGCCTGCGCTCTCCCCGGCCGGACTCCTCCCTGCCGCACGTGCTGCAGGACCTGCAGACACGCCGCCTGCTGGACTGGGCTGAGGCCCGCGTCGCCGAAGCGGAGGAGGGCGACGACGCCGTCGCCCGCGCTGTCGCCCTGCGCGACGCGGCCGTGCTCGAGCTCCTCTACGCGACGGGAGCCCGCGTCGCCGAGGTCGTGGCCCTCGACCGGGACGACGTGGACCTGGAGCGCCGCGTGGCCACCCTCACCGGCAAGGGCGACCGGCAGCGCACCGTCCCCTTCGGCGGTCCCGCCGCGCGGGCGGTCCACCTCTGGTCCTCCGCCGGACGCCCCGCCCTGCTCACGGGGGAGTCCGGCCCCGCCCTCTTCCTCGGCGCGCGCGGCGGGCGGCTCGGCGTGCGGCAGGTGCGGGCCGTCGTCGACCGCGGGCTCGAGGCGCTCGGCGACACGGCGGCCCGCGGCCCGCACACCCTGCGCCACACCGCCGCCACCCACCTGCTCGACGGCGGTGCCGACCTCCGCACCGTCCAGGAGCTGCTCGGCCACTCGTCCCTGCGGACCACGCAGGTGTACACCCACGTGTCCATCGACCGCCTGCGGGAGGGCTACCGCCAGGCGCACCCCCGCGCCTGAGCGCGACACGCCCTCAAGCCGGGACCATTGCCCGCCCCCGGGCCCTCCGGCACAATGGCCACAGGAGTTCCGTCGTCCGCGGCGTGGTCGTAGGGGAAGACGCACCGCATCGCTCCCGGAGGAACCCATGGACACCATCACCACCCGCGGCGTGGTCCACATCCTCTCCGCACCCACCGCGCTGTGCCCCCACGTCGAGTGGGCCCTGAGCTCCGTGCTCGGCGGCCACACCGAGGTCGAGTGGCAGGCGCAGCCGGCCGCGCCCGAGCAGCACCGCACGGAGCTGCACTGGCGGGCCCCGCAGGGCACCGGAGCGTCGCTGGCCTCGGCGCTGCGTGGCTGGCCGCACCTGCGCTTCGAGATCACCGAGGAGCCCTCCGCCGGCGCGGACGGGTCCCGGTGGTCCCACACCCCGGGCCTGGGCATCTTCCACGCGGCCACCGACGTCTCGGGCAACATCATGGTCTCCGAGGACCGGATCCGCTTCGCCTACGAGCAGGGCGCGGGCGACCCCACGGTCGTGTTCCACGAGCTCTCACTCGCCCTAGGCGAGGCCTGGGACGAGGAGCTGGAGCCCTTCCGCCTCGCCGCCGCCGGTGCGCCGGTGCGCTGGCTGCACCGCGCGGGCTGACACCGCCCCCTCGCCCGCACCCCCTCACGACGACGGCGCCCGTCCCGCGTGGGGACGGGCGCCGTCGGGCGTGCGGGTCAGACCCCGCGGAACACGGCCACGGCATTGTGGCCGCCGAAGCCGAAGGAGTTGTTCACCGCCACGCGGTCCCCCGCGGGCAGGCGGCCCGGCTCGCCGGTCACGACGTTGAGCGGGATCTCGGGGTCCTGGTGCTCCAGGTTGATGGTCACGGGAGCGGTGCCGTGGTGCACGGCGAGCACGGTGAGGATCGACTCGATCGCGCCGGACGCCCCCAGCAGGTGGCCGGTCTGGGACTTCGTGGCCGAGACCAGGACGTCGTCGAGGTGGTCTCCGAGGACTGCCTTCAGCGCGAGGTACTCGGGGGCGTCTCCCTTGGGGGTCGAGGTGGCGTGCGCGTTCACGTGGCTCACCTGGGAGGGGTCCACGCCGGCACCGCGGAGGGCGGAGCGCAGGGCCCGGGTGGCGCCGAGGCCCTCGGGCTCCGGGGCGGTGATGTGATGCGCGTCGGAGGAGACGGCGGCGCCGATCAGCTCGGCGTACACGCGGGCGCCGCGGGCCTTCGCGTGCTCCTCGGACTCCACCACCATGACGCCGGCACCCTCGCCGAGGACGAAGCCGTCGCGGTCCACGTCGTAGGGGCGGGAGGCGGCCTGCGGGTCGTCGTTGCGCTTGGACAGCGCCTGCATCGCGGCGAACGCGGCCATCGGCAGCGGGTGCACGGCGGCCTCGGCGGCCCCGCACAGCACGACGTCGGCCTGGCCGGAGCGGATGAGCAGCAGTGCGGTCTCGAGGGCCTCGGTGCCCGCGGCGCAGGCGGAGACCACGGTGCGGGCCCCGGCGCGGGCGCCGAACTCGAGGGAGAGGGCCCCGGCCGCGCCGTTGGGCATGAGCATGGGGACGGTCATGGGCAGCACACGGCGCGGCCCGCGCTCGCGCAGGGTGTCCCAGCCGTCGAGGAGGGTCCACACGCCGCCGATGCCCGTGCCGAAGGCGACGGCCAGGCGGTCGTGGTCGATCTCGGCGCCTTCGAGCCCGGCGTCCTTCCAGGCCTCGCGGGCGGCCACGGTGGCCATCTGCGTGCCGGGGTCCTGGCGCTTGGCCTCGACCCGGCTGAGCACCTCGGCGGTGGGCACCGCGAGCTCCGCGGCGAAGGTGACGGGCAGGTCGTACTGCTCCACCCAGTCGTGCTCCATGGTGGCGGCGCCCGAGACGCCCTTCAGCGCGTTGGCCCAGAACGTGGGCACGTCGCCGCCGATGGGGGTGGTGGCGCCGAGGCCAGTGATCACTGCGGTGCGGGTCATGGGTCTGCTGCCTTCGTCTCTCGGGGGCCGGGGTGCGGGTGCCCCGGGCGAGCGGGGGCCGGAGGCGCCCGGATCAGGCGCCTCCGGCACGGTCCTGCGAGGCACGGCGGGCCGAGAGGCCCTCCGCACGGGGTGGGCCTGGATCAGGCCTGGGCGCCGTCGATGAAGTCCACGGCGTCCTGGACGGTCTTGAGGTTCTTGACCTCCTCGTCCGGGATCTTCACCCCGAACCTGTCCTCGGCGTTGACCACGATGGTCATCATGGAGATCGAGTCGATGTCGAGGTCGTCGGTGAACGACTTCTCCGGCTGCACGTCGGCCGTGTCGAGGCCGGTCTCCTCGTTCACGATCTCGGCGAGGCCGGCGAGGATCTCTTCCTTGGAAGCCATGGGGCGTCTCCTTCAGGTAGGTGTTTCGGTGTACTGGGTCAGTGAATCAGATGCGCACGCCTCAGGGGAGGCGCACCACCTGGGCTCCGTAGACGAGGCCGGCGCCGAAGCCGATCTGGAGGGCGAGGCCGCCCGAGAGCTCGGGGTGCTCGGCGAGCAGGCGGTGCATGGCCAGCGGGATGGACGCGGCGGAGGTGTTGCCCGCGTCGGCGATGTCCCGGGCCACCACCACGGACTCGGGCAGCGCCAGCTGCTTGGCGAACTCGTCGATGATGCGCATGTTGGCCTGATGCGGGATGAAGGCGGCCAGGTCGCCCGGCTCGACGCCGGCGCGGTCCAGCGCCTCGCGGGCCACCTTCGCCATGGACCACACGGCCCAGCGGAACACGGAGGGCCCGTCCTGGCGCAGGGTCGGCCAGAGCATCTCCTCGGCGCCGGTGATCGCGGAGGCGTCGCCGGTGGTGCGGGCGTGCTCGACGGCGTCGCGCACGTCCAGCTGTGAGCGGGTCATGGAGATGGTCTCCCAGCGCTCGCCGTCCGAGCCCCACACCGAGGGGGAGATGCCGGGCTCGTCCGAGGCGGAGACGATCACCGCGCCCGCGCCGTCGCCCAGCAGGAAGGAGATGGAGCGGTCCGTGGGGTCGATGACGTCGGAGAGGCGCTCCACGCCCACCACGAGCACGTGCTTCGCGGTGCCGGCCCGCACCAGCGCGTCGGCCTGGGCCACCCCGTAGCAGTAGCCCGCGCACGCGGCGGAGACGTCGTAGGCGGGGGCGGGGGTCGCACCGATCTCGTGGGCCACCAGGGCTGCGGCCGAGGGGGTGGCGTGGGGGAAGGTCACGGTGGAGACGATGACGGCGTCGAGGTCCGAGCCCTCCAGTCCGGCGGAGGCGAGGGCCTCCCGGGCCGCGTCGACGGACATCGAGACCACGGTCTGGTCCGCGGTCGCGCGCTGGCGCGTGACGATGCCCGTGCGCTGCCGGATCCACTCGTCGGAGGAGTTGATGGGCCCCACGAGGTCCTCGTTCGGCACGAGGTTCGCGGGACGGCAGGCGCCGACGGCGACGATGCGGCTCGCCACGGGGCGGTCCAGCTGCTTCAGGGTGACGGTCATGATGCTCTTCTCTGCGTCTGTTCGTCTCTGCGCGGGAGGGGGGCGGCGGTGCTCAGGCTGAGTGCTCGGCGAGGAACGCGCGGGCCGCGTCCAGGTCCTCGGGGCTCTTCAGCGCCAGCGCGGCGGTGCCCTTCAGGCCGCGCTTGGCCAGTCCCGTCAGCGTACCGCCGGGCAGGAGCTCGAGGACACCGGTGACGCCGCGCTCGGCGAGGGCGTCCATGCACCGGTCCCACCGCACCGGGCGCGTCACCTGGTCCACGATCCGCTCCAGGACCTCGGCGCCCGAGGCGACGGCGGCGCCGTCCCGGTTGGAGAGCAGGGGAAGCCGCGGATCGGCCGGGGAGAGCGTGTGCACGTGGGCCGCCAGGGCGTCCACGGCGGGGGACATGTGCTCGGTGTGGAACGCGCCGGCCACCTTCAGGGGGATCACGCGCGCCCGGGCCGGGGCGCTCAGGTCGGCGAGCGCCTCGAGGGTGCCCGCCGCCACCACCTGGCCGGCGCCGTTGACGTTGGCCGGGGTGAGGCCGGCGGCCTGGATGGCAGCCAGCACCTCCTCCTGGTCCCCGCCCACGACGGCGGCCATGCCGGTGGGCGTGGCGGCGGCGGCCTCGGCCATGCCCGTGGCGCGGACGCGGACGAGCGCCAGCGACTCGGCGGGGGAGAGGACGCCCGCCAGGCCGGAGGCGGTGATCTCGCCGACGGAGTGGCCGGCGAGGACGGTGGTGGCGGGGTCGGAGGCGTCCGCCTCGAGGATGGATCCGGCGACGAGCCCCGCCGCGACGATGAGCGGCTGGGCGACCGCGGTGTCCTTGATGGTCTCCTCGTCCGAGACCGTGCCGTGGCGGACCAGGTCCACGCCGGCGGCGTCGGAGAGCTCCTCCAGGAGCTCACGGGTCCCGTCCATCTCGAGCCAGGGGGCGAGGAAGCCGGGGGTCTGGGAGCCCTGTCCGGGGCACACGATCGCGAGCATGCCCTCCATCGTGTCAGGCGGGCGCGCCTCCCGCCTCCCGCTGCAGGCACGAACCCGCACGGAGGCGTTTGGAGGGTTCCTACAAGAGTGGGCGGCCCTCGGCGAGGCGGGACACGGCGATCGCGGTCTGGAGCACGTAGGCGTCGCGCGGCACGAGCGGGTCCCACCCGGTCAGCTCGCTGACCCGCCGGAGCCGGTAGCGGACGGTGTTCGCGTGCACGTAGAGCTCGCGGGCGGTGGCCTCGAGGGACCGGCCGAGGGCCAGGTAGGTGTCCACGGTCTCGAGGAGCGAGGAGCCGGCGTCGGCGAGGGGTGCCCAGACACCGTCCACGAGCGCCTCGCGAGCGGAGGGGTCGCCCATCAGCACGCGCTCCGGCAGGAGGTCCCCGGACGGCGTCGGGCGGGGGGCGCGCGGGTGCGCCGCCGCGGCGCCGAGCCCGGCGAGCGTGTGGTGGGCGGAGACGTGCGCCTCCACGAGCGAGTCCACCGCGGGGCCCGCGATCACGGGTCCGGCGGCGAACCACGGGGTGAGCGCCTCGGCGGCGGCCCGGGGGTCGGTGACCGAGCCGAGGACGAGGACGAGACGCTCGGCCTGCACGCCCACCAGGAGGTCGCAGTCGAGGCGGGCCGCCGCGCGGCGCAGCCCGGGCACGTAGGCGGGCTGGTCCTCGCCCGGGGCGGAGCCGGCCATGACCATCACGCAGTGGTCGTCGTGCCAGCCGAGCGCGGTGGCGCGGTGGCGGATCTCGTCCGGGTCCTGGCCGCGCAGCACGGCGTCGAGCAGGACCGCCTCGAGCCGGGAGTCCATGGCCCCGCGCATCTCCGCGGCCCGCGCGTAGACGTCCGCGAGGGCGAAGGCGATCTCCCGCGAGTAGTGCAGGATGTGCTCGCGCATCGCGGCCTGGTCCCGCTCCGCGACGAGGTCCGGGACGGTGGACTCGACGACCTCCACCATGGTGCGGATGAGCTGGAGGGCACGCTGGAGGGACACGGCGCGGCTGAGGTCGGTGGGGGCGGGCCCGAAGACGTCCTGGAGGACGGTGTCCGCGCCGGCCGCCGGCCGTTCGCACCACACCACGAGGCCCTGCAGGGCCCGCTGGGCCACGAGTCCGAGCGCGCTGCGCTCGTCCGGGGAGAGCTCGCGGTACCAGGGCAGGGTCGCATCGAGGCGCTGCAGGACGGTGGTGTTGAGGGCCCCCAGGTGGCGGCGCAGCCGATCGACACCCTCGGCGCTGACGGGGCGGGGCGCGGCGGCGCGGGGTTCGGGCATGCACAGCATCCTAGGGGCCCGCGACGCGACCGGTTGTGGGGTTCCTACAGCGGGGACGACGACGGCCGGCCGTCGGGGCGGGCCGACGCACGGGCGCCGGCCGGGGACGTCAGGCGTCGCCGCCGGCGTTGCCGGTGGTGCCCGCGTTGACGTCGCTGAGCCGGTACATCGAGTGCGCCTTCGCCGCGGTGCCCTCCTCGACCGTGCCCTCCTGCTCGAGGAGCTGCAGGGCGCGCACCACCATGGAGTGCGTGTCGATGTGGAAGTAGCGGCGCGCCGCCGAGCGGGTGTCGGCGAAGCCGAACTCGTCGGCGCCCAGCGCGCTGAAGCGCTGGGTCACGAACGGCCGGATCTGGTTGGCCCAGGACGTGGTGTAGTCCGAGGTGGCCACCACGGGGCCCTCGGCGCCCGCGAGCTTCTCCGTCACGAACGGGGTGCGCACCGGGGCGCTGGGGTCCTTGAGGGCGTCCTTCTCGGCCGCGACGGCGTCGCGGTAGAGCTCGTTGTACGAGGTCACGGACCACACGTCGGCGCTCACGCCCCAGTCCTCGGCGAGGATGCGCTGCGCGTCGACCGCCCACGGCAGGGCCACGCCGGAGCCAAGGAGCTGGACCTTCGGCCCGTCGCCCTGGCCCTCGGAGAGGCGGTAGATGCCCTTGAGCAGGCCGTCCACGTCCAGGTCCTCCGGCTCGTCGAGGTGAACGATCGGCTCGTTGTAGACCGTGAGGTAGTAGATGACATTGCGCACCGCGTCGCCGCGGTCGTGGTCGCCGTACATGTCCTCGAGGCCCTGGCGCACGATGTGCGCGATCTCGTACGAGTACGCCGGGTCGTAGTGCTTCACGGCCGGGTTGGTGCCCGCCAGGACCGGCGAGTGGCCGTCCATGTGCTGGGTGCCCTCGCCCGCGAGCGTGGTGCGACCCGCGGTGGCGCCGATCATGAAGCCGCGAGCGAGCTGGTCGGCCGCCGCCCAGATGCTGTCCGCCGTCCGCTGGAACCCGAACATCGAGTAGAAGATGTAGATCGGGATCATGGGCTCGCCGTGCGTCGAGTACGCCGTGCCAAGGGCGTTGAAGGCCGCGGTGGCGCCGGCCTCGTTGATGCCCACGTGGTAGAGCTTGCCCTGCGGCGACTCCTTGTAGGAGAGGAACAGGTCGCGGTCCACGGACAGGTAGTTCTGGCCCTTGGGGTTGTAGATCTTCGCCGTGGGGAAGAACGAGTCCATGCCGAAGGTGCGGGCCTCGTCCGGGATGATCGGCACGAAGCGCGAGCCCAGGTTCTTGTCCCGCATCAGGTCCTTCAGCAGGCGCACGAAGGCCATGGTGGTGGCGGCCTGCTGCTTGCCCGAGCCCTTGCGGGCCTGCTTGTAGGCCGACTCCGGGGGCAGCGGGATGCGGTGGTAGTCCGCGCGGCGCTCGGGGACGAACCCTCCGAGCTCCTTGCGGCGCTCCATGAGGTACTTCATCTCCGGGGAGTCCGCGTCGGGCTTGTAGTACGGGATCTCGTACGGGTTCTTGTCGATGACCTCGTCGGAGACCGGGATGCGGTGACGGTCGCGGAAGACCTTGATGTCGTCCGCCGTCATCTTCTTCATCTGGTGGGTGGAGTTGCGGCCCTCGAAGGACTTGCCGAGGCCGTAGCCCTTGATGGTGTGGGCCAGGATGACGGTGGGCTGGCCCTTGTGCTCCATCGCGGCCTTGTAGGCGGCGTACACCTTCTTGTAGTCGTGCCCGCCCCGCTTGAGGCCCCAGATCTCGTCGTCGCTCATGTCCGCCACCAGCTCCTTGGTGGTGGAGGAGCGGCCGAAGAAGTGCTCGCGCACGAAGGCGCCCGACTCGGCCTTGTAGGTCTGGAAGTCGCCGTCGAGCGTCTCGTTCATGATGCGCACGAGCTCGCCCTCGTCGTCGGCCTCGAGCAGCGGATCCCACTCGCGGCCCCAGAGGACCTTGATGACGTTCCAGCCCGCGCCACGGAAGTAGGACTCCAGCTCCTGGACGATCTTCCCGTTGCCGCGCACGGGCCCGTCGAGGCGCTGAAGGTTGCAGTTGACCACGAAGGTGAGGTTGTCCAGCTTGTCGTTGGCGGCGATGTGCAGCTGGCCGCGCGACTCCGGCTCGTCCATCTCGCCGTCGCCGAGGAACGCCCACACGTGCTGCTCGGACGTGTCCTTGATGCCGTGGTGGTGGAGGTAGCGGTTGG
The DNA here is from genome assembly GCF_039519235.1 of Micrococcus sp. 2A. Taxonomy (NCBI): domain Bacteria; kingdom Bacillati; phylum Actinomycetota; class Actinomycetes; order Micrococcales; family Micrococcaceae; genus Micrococcus; species Micrococcus sp. 2A. The sequence continues at coordinate 1,070,467 of NZ_CP154351.1, forward strand.
TCTGCGCCTGGAAGATGGCGTTCATCGGGCCGAGGCCCATGGAGACCGTCGGGAATTGCCAGAAGTCCGGCTTCATGCGCGGGTGCGGGTAGGAGGGGAGCGCGTGGCCCTCCTTGGACTTCTCCTGACGGAAGCCGTCCAGGTCCTCCTCGGCGAGGCGGCCCTCGAGGAAGGCACGCGCGTAGTTGCCCGGGGAGGAGTGCCCCTGGAAGAAGATGTGGTCGCCGCCGCCGGGGTGGTCCTGCCCGCGGAAGAAGTGGTTCAGGCCCACCTCGTACAGGGTGGCCTGGCCGGCGTAGGAGGAGATGTGGCCGCCCACGCCGATGCCCTCGCGCTGCGCGCGCTGCACGATCGCCGCGGCGTTCCAGCGCAGGTAGTTGCGGTACCGGCGCTCCAGCTCCTCGTCGCCCGGGTACTCGGGCTCCTGGTCGGCCGGGATGGTGTTCACGTAGTCCGTGGTGGTCACGTGGGGCAGGGCGACCGACTGGGCGCCGGCGCGCTGCATGAGGGTGCGCATGATGTACTGCGCCCGCTCCGTCCCGCGCTCCTCCACGAGCCCGTCGAAGGACTCGATCCACTCCGCGGTCTCCTGCGGGTCCTTGTCCGGGAGCTGGTTGGTCAGACCGCTCAGGATCTGGGAGCTCTCTTCGGCTGCGCTCACGGTGCCTCCTGGTGTTCGTGCGGAGGGATGCTCCGCGTCGGTGCTGCTGCACTGGCGGGATACGCCCGCACTGCCGCGCCGCGCCCCCGGACTCGCTCCGGCGGACGGGCGCCTGTCGCGCCCAGCCTAGCGCCGTCCGTGGGCTGCGCGCGTGGTCTGGGACCCGGAGGCCCCGGACGCACGGGCGTAGGGTGGGCCGTGTCACGCACACGCACGGCGCGCGCCCCGCACGGGGCGCATGTCCCGTCCCGGAGGAGGACCGCACACGATGGAGGCAGGGCCGCAGGAGACCCCGGCTGCTCAGGCACGGCTCGAGGAGCTCGGCCTGGCGCCGGGCGACCTGGTGCAGGAGTGGGGGTTCGACGACGACGTCGACCACGGCTTCCGCGCCGCCCTCGAGGCGGCGCTCGGGGAGCAGCTGCTGACCGAGGAGGACCAGGAGCCCGCGGACGCCGTCCTCTTCTGGTGGCGCTCGGATGAGGGGGACGTCACAGACCTCGCCGACGCCCTGGTGGACGCCCAGCGCTCCCTCGACGCCGGCCCCCTCTGGATCATGACGCCCCGCACGGGCCGCACGGGCCACGTGCCGCCGGCGGACGTGCAGGAGGCGGCCTCCACGGCCGGGCTGCACCCCACCACGGGCTCCGGCGTGAGCGCCGACTGGGCCGCCCAGAGGCTCGTGCAGAAGCGCGGTGGCTGAGCTGCGCAGAAGCGCGGTGGCTGCGGCCCCGGCGCTGCGGGACGACCACGGACAGTCCTGGTCGTTCCCCCCGCTCGCCACACCGGACGGCGTGCCGCATCCGGACGACGGAGTCGGCCGGCCCCGGGCGACCTGGCTGGCGTTCCTCCCCGGGGCGTTCACCCCGGTGTGCACCGGCGAGCTCGCCTGGCTCGCGGACCTCGCGCAGGAGCTCGCCGCGGTGGACGTCGGGGTGCGGGTGATCGCGTGCGACGCCGCTCCGGTGCTGCGCCGCGTGCGCGAGGACCTGGGCCTGGGGGAGCGGCTCACGCTGCTCTCCGACTTCTGGCCCCACGGGGCCGCGGCCGCTGCGTGCGATGCGTTCGACCCGGAGACGGGGCGGGCGCGACGGGTCTCCGTGCTCCTGGACGCGACCGGCGTCGAGGTTGCCAGGGTGGCCGCCGAGCCGGGCCGGGCGCGCTCGCGGAGCGCGCACGAGGCGGCGACGCGGGAGCACCTGCGCCGCACCGGTACCCTGGAGCGCAGCGCGGACCTATAGCTCAGTCGGCTAGAGCAGCTCGCTTACACCGAGCAGGTCGGGGGTTCAAGTCCCTCTGGGTCCACTCGTGTCGATGCCCCGGGACCATGCGCCTGGTCCCGGGGCCGTCGTCGTCGGCCGCGCGGGCCCGCCGTCAGGCCTCGGCGTACCGGGGACGCACCGCCCCGGCGTAGTCGCGCTTGATGTTGATCTCCTGCAGCGTCTCGATGCAGACCGGTCGCCCCACGAAGGGGGCGTGGATGCCGTGTCCCTTGCCGAGGTACAGGGCGACGTGGCGGATCTTCTCGCCGCCGGGCACGAGTGAGTAGAACAGCAGGTCGCCGGGGGTGAGGTCGTCGGCGGAGACCTTCGGCAGGCCCGAGTGGTTCAGCTGGGGGCCGGCGTCGCGGGGCAGCAGGATGCCGTGCGAGCGCAGCACCGTGTAGGTGAAGCCGGAGCAGTCGATGCCGAACGGGCTGATGCCGCCCCACAGATACGGCGTCCCGTCGAAGGAACGCGCGGTCTCGAAGACCTGCTCGACCGTGCCGAGGGCGGGCTCGCCCACCGCCACGTCTGCGCTGGCGATCCAGCCCTCGCGCTCGTTCGGCAGCAGGATCTTCGAGGCCTTCTCGCCCTGCTCCAGCAGCGGCAGACGGGTGTCGAAGGGCACGACCACGAGGGTCTGCTCCATGCCCTCGCCGTCGAACACGCCGGTGCTGTCCGCGGTCACGCGCACCACCTGGGCGCCGTCGGCCGTCTGGGCGGAGAGGAAGCCGAGATCACGCACGACGTGGGCGCGCGGCACCCAGCTGGTCTGATGGCCGTCGTCGTTCGGCGCGGCCTGGTCCAGGAAGCTCACCTTCACCCAGTCCCCGGAGAGCTCTCGGACGGTGACGCGGGAGCCGAGGGCGGCCTGGGTGTCGGTGCGGCCGAGCAGCCCTCGCTGCTGGGCCACGTCCATGCGGGAGAGCCACTGGTCCGGCCGGGCGTCGGCCTTGATGACGGGCTCGTCCGTCCAGCCGCGGCCCTGGCCGGGCTTGAGCCAGGCGGTCGTCATGGAGGTGCGCACCACGGCGTCCTCGCCCACGGCGAGGTCCTTGATCCCCGTCTCCGCGACGGGGGACGCGGACGACGCCGCGGCCGACGAGGCGGTCTGCTGGGCGGAGGTCGTCGGCGCGGTGGCGCAGCCCGTCAGCCACAGGGCGCCGACGGCTCCGGCGCCGCCGAGCCCCCGCAGGGTGCGGCGGCGGGTGAGCGGGCGTTCTGAGATGGCTTCCACGCGGTGGTTCTCCTCGTCTGTGGGCCCCCTCCGGACGTGACAGGACCCCTCGGCGTTCGGCTCGCGAGAGGTCCAGGGTGGTGCGGCACGTCCGGTGGTGGAGGTCCGGCGGCGTGCTGCGCGGGCGGCCGGGTGTCATCAGCAAGCGTAGCGGTGGTCCGCCCCACCGCGGATTCCTCGGGAGGTGGCCCTGCGGGGCATCACCCGCGCCGCGCCGTCTCGTCACCGTGCGTCGTCGCGGCGGAGGGAGCGCACGGGCTGTGGCACGCTGGGCCGACCATGAGTGAGGTCACACCGTCATCGCGCGCGGCGTCCGGTGCGCCGGACGCCCCGCCGTCCCGCCGCGCCGAGGTGGCCGAGGGGATCCGCCTGTCCGGGCCGGCGGGGCTGGGACTGGTGCCGCTGGGCGTGGCCTTCGGGATGCTCGTCGTGCAGGCCGGCCTGCCTGGGTGGACGGCCCCGCTGCTGTCCCTGGTGGTGTTCGCCGGCTCGGTGGAGCTGCTCATGGTGAGCCTGCTCGTCGCCGGGACGTCCCTGGTGGGGATCGCCGTGACCGTGTTCCTGCTCAACTTCCGGCACGTGTTCTATGCGTTCAGCTTCCCGCTGCGTGTGGTGCGGAACCCGTTGGCGCGGCTGTACTCGATGGGCGGGCTCATCGACGAGGCCTATGCCATCACGGCCGCCCATCCCCGCGGCTGGACGGCCCCGCGTCTGCTCGCCACCCAGATCAGCCTCCACCTGTACTGGGTGGCCGGCGGTCTCGTGGGTGTCGCGGCGGCGGGGCTGCTGCCGGCGCCGGTGGAGGGCCTCGAGTTCGCGCTCACCGCGCTGTTCATCGTCCTCGCCCTCGACGCCGCCCGCACCCGCCGCCACGTCCCGCTCGTGCTCGCTGCGGCGGCCGCCGTCGGGGTGGGGCTCGTCGTCGCGCCGGGCGCGCTGCTGGTCGCCTCGTTCCTCGGGTTCGCGGCGGCGCTGGTGGCGGCGCACGTCGCCGCCGAGAGCGGCGTGGCCCTGCCGCTGCCGGCGGTCCATGCGCTCGGCGCCCCGGCTCCCCGGGCCGCGGGCGGGGAGCCGGGCGGGCCCACAGGGGCGGACGGGGAGGGGGGACGATGATCGACGGGGCCGTGCACCCCGGGTACATCGTGGCGGCGGCCCTGGTGTCCGGCGGCGTGACCTTCCTGCTGCGAGCCCTGCCGTTCGCCCTGCTGCGCCCGCTTCGCGAGTCCGGGCTCGTGGCGCGCCTGGCCGTGTGGATGCCCGCCGGGATCCTGACGATCCTCGCGGTCGTGATGATCCTCGACTCCGCCGCCCTCGCCCCCGGCGACCCGGTCGACTGGCCGCGCATCCGCTGCGCGCTCGCGGCGAGCGCCGTGACCGTGCTCGTCCACCTGCTCGGCGGGCGGCGCACCCTGCTGTCCATCGGGGCGGGGACGCTGGCCTACGTGCTGCTCGTGAACCTGGCCCTCTGAGACGCCCGCCGAGCGGGACGCCGCCGACGTCGCCTGCCCAAGGAGGCCTCTGCCCGGCCGGTCCTCTCCGGTGTGACCGGCCGGGTCGCGGTCAATTCCCTGCGGTGTCGGTCGAGGGCTGCGCGGAGCCGCCGGCACCCGGGCCGACGCCGTCGGTGTCGTCGTAGACGTCGAGGGTGCCGCCGTAGTTGGCCACCCAGACCTGGCCGGTGGGCTTGTCGTAGGTGACGCCGACGGTGTTCTCGCCGGCCGGCTTCGTGTCGAGGATCTCGAGGGTCTCGGCATCGATCTTGGTCACCGTGGAGGCCTCGTAGTTGACGACGTACAGCGCCGTGCCGTCCGCGGAGATGTCCATGGAGCGCGGCTCATCCCCGGCCGACGCCGTGGCGAGGACCGTGCCGGTCGCGGCGTCCAGCTTCACGATCTGGTCGGCGCCGGCGACCGTCATGTAGAGGGTCTTCCCGTCCGGGGACAGGGTGAGGTGGCGCGGCTGGGGGCCGGTGTGCAGGACCACCTCGGCGGTGCCGGCCTCCAGGTCCACGCGGAAGAGCTTGTCCGCCCACATCGCGGTGACGTAGGCGGTCTTGTTGTCCGGCAGCACGACGGTGCCGCGAGGCATGGTGTCCAGGGGGATGGTGTGCTCGGTCTCCCCGGACCCGGTGTCGAGGACGGACAGGGTCGCGTCGCACCAGTTGGCGACCAGCAGGCGGGAATCGTCGGGGGACAGAGCCACGTACTTGGGCACCCGGCCCACCCGGTAGGCGGCGTCCCACTTCTTGTCCTTCACCGAGTACCGGTACACCAGGGAGGGGGCGATCGCCGAGCCGGCGGTGCAGTTGTCATCCGGCTTGGTGCCCGTGCCCACCCCGCCGGTCAGCTGGTAGTTGGTGACATAGGCGTACTGGCCGTCCTGGGTCCACGCTGCCTCCACCGGGGAGCCGCTGACCACGCCGGACAGACCGTCGATGCCCATCGTGTCCGTGTCCACGGTGTCCTCGAGGGTCTGGACCACCTCGCGGCTCCGGGTGTCGAGGAGCATGACGTTGTGCCGGTACATCATGTTGTTGGCGATCACGAGCCCGTGCTGGTTGGAGACCACCGACTTCGACGACAGGCCGGGGTCCTCGATGGTCTCCACGTGCGTCAGCGTGGTGGTGTTGGACGCCGGGAAGTCGGCCGGATCCTCGGAGACCGACTCCTCGGCCTGGCCCTGCGCCTCACTGGCCTGGCCACGGGTGGAGGCAGCTGCGCCGGCGTCACCCTTCCCGGAGCCGCCGTCCTGGGTGGCGGAGGCGCTGGCTCCCTGCCCGTTCTCCGTCTGCCCGCCGTCCGTGCCGGCGCAGCCGGTGAGCAGCAGGCCCACGGTGAGCAGTGCGGCGGCGGGCCGCAGCGCCCGGGGGCGGGCGGCGTCGACGCCGCGCGGAGCACGAGCGTCGGCGGCGATGTCGGCAGTCTCGTGGACGCGGTGCAGTCGAGGCATGGGGGGTCTCCAAGGGTGAGGTGGTCGGTCGGCACGTCCGACGGCGTCGCCGAACACAGCTCAATCATAGCGAGACGGCAGGGGCGAAGTGCCCTGGGTCTCGGTCCGACCCACGTCCTCCAGGAGGGTCGGACCATGCCCCAGGAGGACAGTCCCGAGCTCAAGGCCCACGCGGGTGCGGACGATGCGCCAGGCGATGGCGGCGGCCGCCGGGGCGCCGTCGTCCGCGTAGGGTGGGAGGCCCCACCCCGCACGTCCCCCTGAAGAGGTGCCCCATGTCCGCCACGCCCCTCGGTTTCTGGAAGCTGCCCGCCGACGCCCAGGGCCGCGCGCGCCATCTCGCCATCGTGAGCGCACCGGAGGCCGCGCAGACGCTCCTGCTCCTCAACGACGACGCCGGCTGGCGCCGCCTGGCCGTCTTCCAGGACGAGCTCGCCGGGCGGGCCGCCGCGCGCACGGTGGACGCCCTGCTGCAGTCGGTCACCTACCTGCGGATGGGCGGGACGGACGTGCTCGACGGCGCCGACACCGCCCGGCCCGGCGTCGAGTGGGCCGGCTATGAGAAGGACTTCGAGGAGGATGACCTCGCGCAGGGCCGCGAGGTGGACGCGCGGGCCCGGCTCTGGATCCTCCCCGCCGTGGACGGTGCGAGCGTCGGCCTCAAGCTCCCCGGTCACGCGCGCTACGACGATGCGGTGGCCGAGTTCGCGGACGTCGACGCGGCTCGGGCCGCCGTGGCGGCCGTGGACGAGCTCGTCGGAGCCGTGCGCCGGCGCTGACCCTGCCCGGGCCGGCCGCTGTCGCCCTTCGACGGAGCGGCAGGGTTCACCGGCTGTTCATCTCGCGGGACGACCCACTCCACGGCCGTGTCCGGGCTCCGGACCATAATGGGAGCCAGAACGGTCCGCGCGAACCCCGCGCCGGAGCCCCGGAGCGGCGGCGCCGCCGCTCCGCGACCTCACCCCACCGAAGGAGAAGGCCCATGGAGCTGCTGCAGCCCGACGCCCCCCGCGAGAACCTCCGTGAGTTCATCGACAAGCTGCGGGACGGCGGCTACACGGTCACCGACGGTCACACCAACGACCCGGACCTGATCGACCCCCAGGGCCGCGCCGTGGAGACGTGGAAGGAGGACTACCCGTACGAGGAGCGGATGTCCCGCGAGGAGTACGAGCTGGAGAAGTACCGCCTCCAGATCGAGCTGCTGAAGCTGCAGTACTGGTCCGAGGACACGGGCCAGCGCCACATCCTCGTGTTCGAGGGCCGGGACGCCGCCGGCAAGGGCGGCACCATCAAGCGCTTCACGGAGCACCTCAACCCCCGCATGGCCCGGGTCGTCGCGCTCAACAAGCCCTCGGACCGCGAGCAGGGCCAGTGGTACTTCCAGCGCTACATCCAGCACTTCCCCACGGTGGGCGAGATGGTCCTCTTCGACCGCTCCTGGTACAACCGGGCCGGCGTCGAGCGCGTCATGGGCTTCTCCACGGACGAGCAGTACCGCCGCTTCATGAACCAGGTGCCCCTCTTCGAGAAGATGCTGGTGGACGACGGCATCCACCTCACGAAGTTCTGGTTCTCCGTGACCCAGACCGAGCAGCGCACCCGCTTCGCGATCCGGCAGATCGACCCCGTCCGCCAGTGGAAGCTCTCGCCCATGGACCTCGAGTCCCTGGACCGCTGGGAGGCCTACACGGACGCCAAGGAGGCGATGTTCCTGCACACGGACACGGACCACGCCCCGTGGATCTCCATCCGCTCGAACGACAAGAAGCGCGCCCGGCTCAACGCCATGCGCTACTTCCTCACGCAGTTCGAGTACGAGGGCAAGGACCACGAGGTCGTGGGTGAGCCGGACCCGCTGATCATCCGCCGCGGCCGCGACGCCGTCGGGGACTGACCCTCGGCCGCTAGGCTGGCGGGGGCGGGCGGGACTCCGCCCCCGCACGCATCCACCCCCGCACAGGAGGCTCCTCAGGCATGACCGAGCAGACGACCACCGCCCTCGCCGGCACCGCGGACATCGGCGTCACCGGGCTCGCGGTGATGGGGGCCAACCTGGCCCGCAACTTCGCGCGCAACGGCTACACCGTGGCCCTCCACAACCGCAGCCGCGGCCGGACGGACCAGCTCGTGGCCGAGCACGGCCACGAGGGCGAGTTCGTGGCCACGGGCTCGCTCGAGGAGCTCGTCGCCTCCCTCGCCGTGCCGCGCCGCGTGCTGATCATGGTCAAGGCCGGCGCCCCCGTCGACGCGGTCATCGACCAGCTCGTGCCCCTCCTGGAGGAGGGCGACATCGTCATCGACGCCGGCAACTCCCATTACGAGGACACGCGCCGCCGCGAAGCCGCGCTCGCCGCCCAGGGGCTGCACTTCGTCGGCGTCGGGGTCTCCGGCGGCGAGGAGGGCGCGCTGAACGGGCCCGCCATCATGCCGGGCGGCCCGAAGGAGTCCTACGCCGCGGTCGGCCCCATGCTGGAGCGGATCGCCGCCCAGTACGGCGGCGAGCCCTGCTGCGCCTGGGTCGGCACGGACGGCGCCGGCCACTATGTGAAGATGGTCCACAACGGCATCGAGTACGCGGACATGCAGGTCATCGGCGAGGCCCACGACCTGCTGCGCCGCGTGGCCGGCATCGAGCCCGCCGCGCAGGCCGCCGTGTTCGACGCGTGGAACCGCACCGAGCTGTCCTCCTACCTCATCGAGATCACGGCCGAGGTGCTGCGCCAGACCGACGCCGCCACGGGCCGCCCGCTGATCGACGTGATCGTGGACGAGGCCGGCCAGAAGGGCACCGGCCGCTGGACCGCCATCTCGGGCCTCGACGTCGGCGCGCCCGTCGCGGCGATCGCCGAGTCGGTCTTCGCCCGCTCGCTCTCCTCGCAGCGAGAGGTCCGGGAGATCGCCCGCGAGACCCTCGTGGCGGGCGTCGACGGCGCGGGCGTGGCCGACGCCGACCGCGAGCAGTTCGTGGAGGACGTGCGCCAGGCGCTCTTCGCCTCCAAGCTCGTGGCCTACGCGCAGGGCCTGGACATGCTCTCCGCCGCCGCGGCCGAGTACGGCTGGTCGCTGGACCTCGGCACCATCGCCTCCCTGTGGCGCGACGGCTGCATCATCCGCGCCGACCTGCTGGACGTCATCATGACGGCGTTCGGCGGCCGGGACACCGACCGCCACCCCGAGCCGGGCACCCGCGCGGAGGGCCAGCCGCTGAACCTGCTGTTCGCCCCCGAGTTCACCCGCGCGATCGCCGACGCGCTGCCCGCGTGGCGCCGCGTGGTGGGCGCCGCGATCTCCGCCGGCGTGCCCGTGCCGGTCTTCTCCTCCGCCCTCGCGTACTACGACGGCCTGCGCGCCGACCGCCTGCCCGCCGCCCTCATCCAGGGCCAGCGCGACTTCTTCGGCGCCCACACCTACCGCCGCACGGACCGCGAGGGCTCGTTCCACACCCTGTGGTCCGGGGACCGCACGGAGGTGGACGGCGACGGCGTGCCCGTCGTCATGCCGCAGCCCGCCGAGGGCGACCCCACGGCCTGACGAGTCACGCCGCGGAATCGGCCGCGCCCTGCACCCCCGAGCCGGGGGTGCAGGGCGCCGTCATGAGCGGGCTCAGATGTAGAGGGCCGGCTCCACGAACTCGGCCGGGTCCACGAGGGGCGCCGTCTCCTCCTCGCACGAGCGCAGCCGGTACGTGGCCGGGATGCCCGTGGCGATGGCGTCCGCCGGGGTGTCCTTCACGACGACGGCGTTCGCGCCCACCGCGGTGCCCTCGCCGATCTCCACGGGGCCGAGGATCTTCGCCCCCGCGCCGACCACCACGCCGTCGCGCAGGGTGGGGTGGCGCTTCACCCGCTCGAGCGAGCGGCCGCCGAGGGTGACGCCGTGGTAGAGCATCACGTCGTCGCCCACCTCGGCGGTCTCCCCGATGACCACGCCCATGCCGTGGTCGATGAAGAAGCGTCGTCCGATGGTCGCACCCGGGTGGATCTCGATCCCCGTCAGGGCGCGCGTCGCCTGGGAGAGCACGCGAGCCGGCGTCTTGAGGCGGTCGTGGCGCCACATCCGGTGGGCCACGCGGTGCGACCACACGGCGTGCAGCCCCGAGTACACGAGGGCCACCTCGAGATCGCCGCGCGCGGCCGGGTCGTGGCTGCGGACGGTGGCGATGTCTTCCTTCAAGCGGGAGATGAAGCCCAAGGGGTCAGGCCCTTTCGGTGACGGGGGAGCGGGGTGCGTGCGCAGAGGAGGGCGGCGGCGGTCAGCCGCGGATGTCCTCGAACAGGGGCGTGGAGATGTAGCGCTCGCCGAAGTCGCACACGACCGCGACGATCAGCTTGCCCTCGCTCTGCGGCTTGGCGGCCTCCTTCAGCGCGGCGGAGACGATCGCGCCGGTGGAGATGCCCCCGAGGATGCCCTCCTTGCGGCCCAGCTCGCGCGCGACCTCGAGGGACTCCTCGAAGGAGGCGGCGTACACCTCGTCGTACAGCTCGGTGTCCAGGATCTCCGGGACGAAGTTGGCGCCGATGCCCTGGATCTTGTGGGGGCCGGCCTTGCCGCCGGAGAGGATGGGCGAGTCGGCCGGCTCGACCGCGATGAGCTTCACGTCCGACTTCTGCTCGCGCAGGTAGCGGCCGGCGCCGGTGATGGTGCCGCCCGTGCCCACGCCGGCGACGAACACGTCCACCGCGCCGTCCGCGGCGTCCCAGATCTCCGGGCCGGTGCCGGTGTAGTGCGCCTGCACGTTGGCCTCGTTGGCGAACTGCTGGGCCCAGATGGAGTTCGGGGTGGTGCGGACGATCTCCTGCGCGCGCTCGAGGGCGCCGCGCATCCCCTCGGCGCCGGGGGTGAGCACGATCTCCGCGCCGAAGGCCTTGAGCATCACGCGTCGCTCCGTGGACATCGTCTCGGGCATCGTGAGGATCACACGGTAGCCGCGGGCGGCTCCCACCATGGCCAGGGCGATGCCGGTGTTGCCGGAGGTGCCCTCCACGATGGTCCCCCCGGGCGCCAGCGCGCCGGACGCCTCGGCGGCGTCCACGATGGCGGTGCCGATGCGGTCCTTGACCGAGTTGGCCGGGTTGTAGAACTCCACCTTGACGGCCACGTCGCCGGGCAGGCCCTCCGTCAGCCGGTTGAGACGGACGAGCGGCGTGCTGCCGACCGCCTGGGTGATGTCGTCGAGGATGCGGGCCATGGGGGGGACCTCCTGAGTGAGTGGTACGGGGTGGGACGGGTCGGGACCAGGCTATGCCGGGGGAGCGGGACTCAGCCCTCGGTGAGCCACGCGGCGTAGCGTCGGCGGACGCGCGCGAGCTTCGGGTCGATGACCACCTGGCAGTAGCCGTTGCCGGGGCGACGGGTGTAGAAGTCCTGGTGGACGTCCTCGGCGGGGAACCACGGACCCGCGGGCTCGACGGTGGTGACGATCGGGCGATCGTAGTTCTCCTGCGCGCGGGCGACCTCGCGCTCGTAGAAGCGGGCCTCCTCCTCGTCGCGGGCGAACACCGCGGAGCGGTACTGCGTGCCGACGTCGTGGCCCTGGCGGTTCAGCGAGGTCGGGTCATGGCCCGTGAAGAAGAGGTCCATGATCACCGCGGCGGGCACGACGGCGGCGTCGAACCGCACGCGCACGGCCTCGGCATGGCCGGTGGTCCCGGTGCACACGGCCTCGTAGTCCGGCGCGGGAACGTGGCCGCCCGTGTACCCGGACTCGACCTCCAGGACGCCCCGCACGCGGCGGTACACGGCGTCGAGGCACCAGAAGCACCCTCCGGCCAGCGTGAGCTCGCGGGGGTCGGCGGGCGCGGCGGTGGGCTCGGGCGAGGGCAGTTCGAACGCGGTCATGTCCGGAGACAGCAACCCCGCTCCCGGGTTCATTCCCGCGCCCGCCGACTCGAGCGGGCGGGAGGGAGTGCGGGAGGGGGCGGCGGTGGTCCATCATGACCCCATGACCGGTCAGCGCACAGCTTCCCACGGCCCCCTCTTCGGCGAGCGGTGCGGACCCGACCGGCGGGCCGCGGACGACGCGGCGCCCACGCTCGCGGAGGTGCTCGAGCACGTCGAGCGGCTCTGGCCCCGTTCCCTCGCCGAATCCTGGGACGCCGTGGGGCCGGTGGCAGGCCGACCCGGGGCGTCCGTGCGGCGCATCCTGTGGGCCGTGGACCCCGTGCGCACGGTGGTGGACGAGGCCGTGGAGGCCGGTGCCGACCTCGTCATCACGCACCACCCCCTCCTGCTGCGCGGGGTGACCAGCGTGGCCGCCACGGGGCATGGTGCGGCGTACAAGGGAGAGCTCCTCCACACCCTGATCGAGCACGGCATCGGGCTCGTGGCCGCGCACACCAACGCGGACTCGGCCGTGGGCGGAGTCTCCGACGTGCTCGCCCAGGCGATCGGCCTTGAGGACCTGCGGCCGCTGCAGCCGGCCGGGTCCGGCACGGACGCGGAGGGCATCGGCCGCGTCGGCGTGCTGCCCGCCCCCGTGAGCCTCGCGGAGCTGGCGGGCCGTGTGCACCGGGTGCTGCCCGGCGTCGCCGGCGGGGTGCGCGCAGCCGGGGACGCCGAGGGCGAGGTCCGCACCGTGGCGGTGTGCGGCGGTGCGGGGGACAGTCTGTTCGACGCCGTGCGCGCGAGCGGGGCAGACGCGTACGTGACCGCCGACCTGCGCCACCACCCGGCCTCCGAGGCGCGCGAGGCCGCCCGTCTCACGGGCGGCCGCCCGTTCCTCGTGGACGTCTCCCACTGGGCGAGCGAGTGGCTGTGGCTGCCCGTGGGCGCCCGCGCCCTCGAGGAGGCCCTGCACGCGGCGGGCCGCACCGTCGAGTCGATCGTGTCCACCCGGGTGACCGACCCGTGGGACTACGTCATCACCGAGAGGAACGCACCGTGACCGCTCTGACAGCGCCCCCCGCCGTCCAGGCAAGGCTCCTGGAGCTGCAGGACCTGGACACCCGGATCCTCCAGGCCAGGACCGCGCTTGCGCGCCTGCGCACCGACGCCGAGCACGCAGACCGCCAGGAGGCGGCCCGCGCCGCCGAGGCGGCGCTCGCGGACGCCACCGCCGCGGCCGAGGAGGCCGACCGGCAGGCGGCCTCCGCCTCGGAGAAGGCCGCGGCCACGCGCGCCCGCCGTGACCGCACCCGGGAGCGGCTCGCTGCATCCGGCACCTCCTCCCGCGACCTCGAGGGCCTGGCCCATGAGGAGCAGACGCTCGAGGCCCTCCTGGCGGAGCACGAGGAGGCCGCCCTCGTGGCGATGCAGTCCGCGGACGCCGCCGAGCAGGCCGTCCGCGCGGCGCAGGCGAGCCTGGCGGAGGCCCGTCACGCCGTCGGCGAGCGGGTGGCCCACCTGCGCGCCACGGGCCAGCAGGTCACCCTCGAGGGGCGCGAGCTCACGGCCCGCCGTGCCGCCCTCGCGGGCCTGCTCCCCGCCCCGCTCCTCGCCCTCTACGAGAAGGCCCGCGAGGCCAACGGGGGCATCGGGGCCGCGCGCCTCATGGGACGCTGCTCCAGCGCGACCGGCATGGAGCTCTCCCCGGCCGACATCGCCCGGATCACGGCGCTGCCGCCCGAGGCCGTGGCGCGCTGCCCGGAGTCGGGCGCGATCCTCGTGCGCGGCTGAGCTCGCCGACGTCGGCGGGGTTCTGCACGGTGCGGCGCAGCGCTGCCCGGCGCGTGCCGACGCGCCCATCAGTACAGTGGAGGGTCGGCGCGCCGCCCGGCGCGCCCGGTGAGACGAGGAGGCCGTGGTGGCGGAACGAGTCCTGCAGGTCGAGGCCGACGGCGGTTCCCGCGGCAACCCCGGCGTGGCCGGCTACGGCGCGCTCGTGCGCGACCCCGCCACCGGCGAGGTCCTCATGACGGACGCGGCGCCGCTCGGCAGGGCCTCCAACAACGTGGCCGAGTACTCGGGCCTCGTGGCCGGTCTGCGGATGGCGGCGATGATCGACCCCACCGCGCGCGTGCACGTGCTCATGGACTCCAAGCTCGTGGTCGAGCAGATGTCCGGGCGCTGGAAGATCAAGCACGAGGACATGCGCCGCCTCGCCGCCGACGCCCGGGCGATCGCCCCGGCGGGCCGCGTGACGTACGAGTGGATCCCGCGGGCCAAGAACAAGGACGCCGACCAGCTCTCGAACGAGGCCATGGACGCGGGCGCGCGCGGCGGGTCCTGGGACGCCGGCGCCTCGAAGATCGCGGTCGCCGCGCCGCGGGCCGACGCCGACGAGCGCGCCGCCGCCCCGGAGGCCGCCGCGGACGAGCGTGCCGACGCCGCTCCCGCGACGGACTCGGGACCGCGTCCGACCGGCTCGCTGCACCACGTGGAGGTCTGGGTGGCGGACCTGGACGCCGCGACCCGGACCCTCGGCTGGCTGTTCACCCAGCTCGGCTACGTCCTGCACGGCGGCTGGGACGGGGGCCAGACCTACCAGGGCGCGGGCCACTACCTCGTGCTCGAGGCCGGGCCGGACGTGAGCGGCGGGGCGCACGAGCGCACCCGCCCGGGGCTGAACCACCTCGCCTTCCAGGCCGGTTCCCGCGCCCGCGTCGACGAGCTCACCGCCGCTGCGCGGGAACGGGGCTTCCGTCTCCTGTTCGCGGACCGCCACCCCCATGCCGGCGGGCCCGACCACTACGCCGCCTACCTCGAGACGGCCGACGGCTTCGAGGTGGAGCTCGTGGCCACGGGGGACTGAGCCGGCGTCAGGACTCGGGCAGCACCACGCGCAGGGAGCCGGCCCTCGCGTCCGTCGGGGCGTCGAGCTCCACCTCCCACTGCGGTCCGCCGTCGCCCGTCCCGGCCGCGGCCACCACGTCCGCCGCGCGCTCCGGCGTGGACGCGGCGCGGGGGCCCGCCTCGAGCAGCGCGCGGGCCACGAGGCCGCGGGTGTGCTTGGCGAAGTGGGAGACCACGGTGCGCCGACCCTCGCGCAGCTGCAGCACGTCCACGCCCACGGTCCGCGCGGCCGGGGCCTTCCAGAGGGCGGCGTAGCCCCCCGAGCGGCAGTCGACCACGGGGCCGCCGGCGCAGTCGGCCAGGGTGTCCAGGGCGGGCGTCAGCCGGGGCCGCCACCACGCGGCCAGGCCGGGCATCTCCGGCAGTCGCGCCCCGGCCGACAGGCGGTGGGCGGGGATGCGGTCCGCGAAGGCGGTGGCGCCGAAGAGCGCCGAGAACACCAGGACGTCCGTGCGGGCCCGTCGCTTGGCGGCGGGGGAGAGCGAGGCGTGGTCGAGGGCGTCGAAGAGCACGCCCGTGTACACGCGGTGCCCCGGCGCCGCGGGGGCGTCCCGCAGGGTGCGGTTCGCGGCCACCTCCGCCGCGAGCGACGCCCCGACACCGAGCAGCTCCAGTGCGTCCGGACGCACGGACGCCGCGGCGACGCGGTCCAGCAGCTCCTCGCGTGCGCCCGAGACGTCCGGCGAATCGGCGAGCGCGAGGGAGGCGAGGTCCAGGGGCGCCCCCGAGCGGGGCGGGGTCTTGCCCTCGGAGGGCGGCAGCAGGATCAGCACTGGTCCAGCCTAGTCAGCAGGACCCGTCGCCGGCCCGTCCGCCCACGGCGATTCCCGCCCACCCGGGTGGGCTCCGTCGTCGCGGACTGGCAGAGTGGGGGCGGACGGTCCGCAGACGGCGGGCCGGCGTCGCGACGAGCCCGGGAGGCCCCATGGAGACGATGGCCGTCTATGCGTGGGTCTTCCCCGCCGCCCTGCTGGCCATGGCCGCCGCGATCGCCGTCGGCGTGCGCTCGAGCGGACGCACGCGCACCCGCTCTTCGGAGGTGGAGACCCGCCTGCGGGAGCGCACCTTCACGGGCGCGGACCGGGTGAGCCTGGAGTGGCCGCGGGACCGCCGCCGGCCCACGCTGGCCACGGTCGTCTCGCTGGGCGAGATGTACGGGTACGGACTCGTGGACCGCATCGAGCGCGAGCACGTCATCGAGCTCCGCTTCGAACGTCTCCGCGACGACGACGCCCTCTGAACCCCCGCCCCGTTCCCCGATTCCAGGAGCCCCCGTGGAGATCCTCATCGCCCTCGTCGGCGGACTGCTCGTGCTGTTCTTCCTCGCCGTCACGGTGTTCGGCGTGGCCAAGGCGCTGCAGCGTCGGACCCGGGCGCGAGCGGCGCGCCGGGGGATGGATGAGGGGACGGACCAGCTGTAAGCCGGGTTCTGTGTCCCCGCGCGGGTTGCCCCCCGCGGGGTGACGGCCATCCATCTGGGCCCGCCATTGCTGACGGGCTCGAGCGGCCAACCCGGACGCTGGGGCGAGCAGCCCTCGTGACGCGCCCTGTTCGGCCTTGCACCGGATGGGGTTTACCTAGCCGACCCCGTCACCGGGGCCGCTGGTGGTCTCTTACACCACCCTTTCACCCTCACCGCCGCGCCGAGGCGCGGAGGCGGTCTTCTCTCTGTGGCACTGGCCCGCGGGTCTCCCCGGGTGGGCGTTGCCCACCATCCTGCTCTGCGGTGCCCGGACTTTCCTCGCGCCCGCTCATGGAGCGGGCACGCGGCCGTCCGCTGATCCGTCCCGGCCTGCAACTCTACCCGGCCGGACGCCCCGGGCCCGTGCGCGCGGGCGGCTCCGCATAGAATGGGGGGTGTCCGCGGACGACGAGGTCCCGGAGGGTCCGTGCCCGCACGTGCCCGCACAGGCTTGAAGGAAGGACTCCCGTGGCAGACACCGCCTCGACCCAGACCCCCGAGTGGAACACGCAGCAGGAGCTCGCCGAGAAGATGGTGCCGCTGCTGGGCAGCCTCTACCGCGAGCACAACGTGGTCACCAGCATCCACGGGCGCACCCTCGTGAACCGCGGCGTGATCGACATCATCAAGGCGCACCGCTTCGCCCGTCGGATCGACGAGACCGTGCTCCCCGTGGAGGAGACGTACGCGCTCGTCCAGGGCCTGTCCTCCATAGATCTCGGTGCCGCCTCCGTGGACCTGGCCAAGCTGGCCGCCAAGTTCAAGAAGCAGGGCGGTGACCTCCAGGCCTTCCTCGACGCCGAGTTCGCGGACGTCAAGGGCAAGGGGGGCGAGGGCCTCGGCCGCGCGCAGGACGTCGTGCTCTACGGCTTCGGCCGCATCGGGCGCCTGCTGGCCCGCATCATCCTCGGCCAGGCCGGGGGCGGCTCCGCGCTGCGCCTGCGCGCCGTCGTGGTCCGCAAGAACTCGGACGACGACCTGATCAAGCGCGCCTCCCTGCTGCGCCGCGACTCCATCCACGGCGCCTTCGAGGGCACCATCACCGTGGACGAGGCCCGCAACGTCATCGCCGCCAACGGCACCGAGATCCAGGTCATCTACTCGAACGACCCGACCACCGTGGACTACACGTCCTACGGCATCGAGGACGCGATCGTGGTGGACAACACCGGCCGCTGGCGCGACGACGAGGGGCTGTCCCAGCACCTCCAGGCCAAGGGCGTCAAGAAGGTCCTGCTCACCGCCCCGGGCAAGGGTGAGATGAAGAACATCGTCTACGGCGTGAACTCGGAGGACATCCTCCCCGAGGACACCATCATCTCGGCGGCCTCCTGCACCACCAACGGCATCACCCCGGTGCTCAAGGTCATCCAGGACGAGTACGGCATCGACCACGGCCACGTGGAGACCGTGCACGCCTTCACCAACGACCAGAACCTGACGGACAACTTCCACAAGGGCTCTCGCCGCGGCCGCGCCGCCGGCCTGAACATGGTCATCACCGAGACGGGCGCCGCCAAGGCCGTGGCCAAGGCGCTGCCCGAGCTCAAGGGCAAGCTCTCCGGCAACGCCATCCGCGTCCCCACCCCGGACGTGTCCATGGCCATCCTGAACCTCGAACTGAAGACGCCCACCTCGGTGGACGAGCTGAACGACCGCCTGCGTCAGGAGTCCCTGACCGGCGAGCTGCACAGCCAGATCGACTACATCGACTCCCCGGAGGTCGTCTCCACGGACTTCGTGGGTTCCAACCGCGCCGGCATCGTCGACGGCCTCGCGACCCTCGTGAACAACGAGGGCAAGAACGCGATCCTCTACGTCTGGTACGACAACGAGTACGGCTACTCGCACCAGGTGGTGCGCTGCGTGAAGAAGATGGCGGGCCAGGACCTGCCGGTCTTCCCGCGGGCCTGACCGGCCCGGCCTGAGTCCTCAGGCCACCACGACGACGGCGCCGCCGCCTCCCGCTGGGAGGCGGCGGCGCCGCGGTCGTTCCGGAGGAGCTCAGTCCTGGGCGTGCTCGTGGGCGCAGTCAGGACCGTCGCACTCGTGGTCGACCTCGCCGTGGCCGAACGGGTCCGGATCCGTGCCAGGGAGCCACGTCACGCCGGGACGGTTCATGCGCTCGGCGCGCTGCGCGCGCTTCCAGCGCCGCGCCCACTTCCCCTCGAGGCGGTTCACGTAGAGGGTGCCGTTGAGATGGTCGTACTCGTGCTGCATCACGCGGGCGAACCAGCCCTCGGCCTCGAACTCGAACAGCTCGCCGTCCACGCGCTGGCCTGCCAGGCGCACGCGGGAGGAGCGCTGCAGCGGGTAGCCGTGGCCGGGCACGGACAGGCAGCCCTCGGTGTGCTCGTCCTCGTCGGGGGCCTCCTGGGGGGCCTTGTCCAGGTAGGTCAGGACGGGGTTGATCACGTGGCCGACGTTCGGCGCGTCGCCCGTGTCCGGGAACGTCCACGTGAAGATGCGCAGGCCCACACCCACCTGCGGGGCCGCCAGGCCCACGCCGTTGGCGACGTCCTGCGTGAGGTACATGTCCTCGATCAGGGTGCGGATGCCGTCGTCGATCACCTCGACCTCCGCCGCGCGGGTGTGCAGCACGGGCTCGCCGTAGACGGTGATGGGGCGGATGGAAGGCACGGGGGATCCTCGGGGACGGCGGCAGGTGACCACCGGGAGTCTACTCAGCCCCGCTCGCCTCCGCGTGTGCACAGGTGGGAGACAGCGGAGCGGCCCCGTCGAATCGAGACCACTGCGGTGGTGCTCTTCGCGCTGCTCCGTGGCGTCATCGCGGCGCTGGTGGGCCCGACGAGGTCCCCGGCGTGGGTGGCGACGCGCGGCCTTGGCCGCTGGTGGTTCGTCGGCGCCGTGGTCACGCTGCTGAGCCGTCCGCTCGCCCCCTCGTCCTCGGGATCCTGCTGGTGGGCGTCGTGGCCCGCCGAGCACTGCCGGGTCGGGGCGTGACGGCCGTGCTGCTCGCCGTCCTGATCTTCGGCGGAGCCCAGAGCGTGCGCTTCAGCCGGGCCGCCGCCGGGTACCGGCATCTTCCCGAGCCCACCAGCATGGATGCCGCACAGGCGACCGACCGGAGGGGGACGCGAGGCGGCTGAGAGGGGTGTCGCCGACCGACAGAGGAGTTCGGCATGCCCGAGTGCCCCGAGGCCCTCGCGGTCGCCAGGTCTCCGAAGGCGCACCCCCTCCTGCGTCGGATCGACTGCCCGGGGCCGCAGGAGTGGTTCGCCGCGGGTGGGGTGCCCTGGTGGGCCGAGGCCGTGCCCCTGGCGGGGGAGACCCCCTCGACCATGGGGGCAAGCTCGCCCCCAGCACCACCTGCGCCGCCTGCTCCCCGGAGGCGCGGGGTCCGCTCCGTGAACCGGTCCTGGCACACCGGATCTCTCCCGTGATGTGGGGCACGCAGGCCCTCGGTGCGCTGTCGATGCTGTGCCCGGCCCGTCGAGAGCACCGCAGACGCCTCACCCGAGACCGGCGGCCGGGGCGCTGGGCGATCCTGACCGTGCAGGGGCGGTGCGGAGGCTCGGGTCAGCCGAGCTCGACGACCTCGAACTCGAGGAGGTCCGCGCCGGTGGCGACGGGGGCGGGGCGGCCGTCCTTCTCCGCCGAGTGGGCAGCCGGCATGCGGCCGGAGCGCCACGCCTGGAAGTCCTCCTCGGACGCCCACGTGGTCACCACGAAGTAGCGGTCCTCCCCGGCGGTGGGGCGCAGCAGCTGGAAGCCCTCGAAACCCGGCTCGGAGTCCACGGCGTGCTTGCGGGCGGCGAAGCGCTGCTCGAGCTCGCGACCGGCACCCTCGGGGACGGTGATGGCGTTGATCTTCACGACGGACACGGTGGCCTCCTGGAGACGGGACGGTGGGGCAGGGCGGGCGCCCTCCTGCCCTGCCAGGGTAGACCCCCGCCCGGCACTACCAGGAGCGCAACCACGGACACGACAACGCCCCCGGAATCCGCATGATTCCGGGGGCCTCGGTGGGGTGAGCGACGGGGATTGAACCCGCGACCTTCTGGACCACAACCAGACGCTCTGCCGACTGAGCTACGCCCACCATGCATGCTCCCGATGGGGGTGACCCGTGCGGAGCAGCGGGTACTACTGTACACGATCCTGAGGGTCGCCCGCGCCAGCGGTGATCCGGGCCGAGATCGAGCGGGCCTCGTCCGACGTCGGGCCGGGGGCCGGGAGCATGACCGCCTCGCGGTAGTAGCGCAGCTCGGTGATCGAGTCCCGGATGTCGCCGAGGGCGCGGTGGCCGCCCGTCTTCGCCGGCGCCTGGTAGTAGGCGCGCGGATACCAGCGGCGCGCGAGCTCCTTGAGCGTGGAGACGTCCACGATCCGGTAGTGCAGGTGCTCCACGACGCGCGGCATGTACCGGGACAGGAACAGCTTGTCCTGGCCCACGGAGTTGCCGGCCAGCAGGGCCCTGCCCGCGGGCACGCGCTCGGCCATGTAGGCCAGCACCCGCTCGGCAGCCTCCTCGAGGGGGAGCCCGGACTCGAACTCCTCGATCAGTCCGGACGTGGTGTGCATGTCCCGGACGAACGGGTCCATCTGGGCGAGGGCGGCCGCGGTCGGGCGGATCACGAGGTCCAGCCCCTCGTCGAGGAGCTCGAGCTCGGAGTCCGTGATGAGCACGGCTACCTCCACCAGCACGTCGACGTCCGGGTCCAGGCCGGTCATCTCGCAGTCGATCCAGACCAGCGGGGCGCGCTCCGGCGCGGGGGTGTTCGTGTCGCTCATGGAATCCAGGCTACTCGTGGTCCACGATGATAGATTCGCCGTCAGTCCCACCCCGGGTTCCGACCCGGCCCGCACGGAAGGACACGCCCCATGAGCGCGCCCACCCCGCCGCCGTCGTCCCCGTCGGGGGAGCGGCCGGCGCCCGGCGGCGCGAGCGCAGCTCCGCGGCCGCTCGGCCCGGGCGGCTCGCCGCGCGTCCCGCTCCTCGTCGGGCTCCTGGGGTCCCTCCTGGTGGTGGCGGGCTCCTACAGCGTGGGCTGGCTCGCGTCCGTCTCCCCCCTGAACCGCTGGCAGTGGCTCATCCCGTGGCGCACGGACGAGGCGGGCGTCCTCACCGGCATCACGCTCCTCACCCTCGGCTTCTGGCTCCTGTTCTGGGCCTGGATCCGTCTCGGCCAGACCGTGGACCCGCGCGGCGGCGGGACGGTGGGCACCATGACCTGGGCGTCGGCCCTGTGGAGCGCCCCCCTCCTGGTGGCGCTGCCCATCCTGAGCCGGGACATGTACGCGTACGTGGCCCAGGGGCGCATGATGGCGGCTGGGAAGAACCCCTACGAGGACAGCATCTCCGACGTCTCGAACTGGCTCCAGCTCGGTGCGGACTCCATGTGGGCCTACGACGGCACCCCCTACGGGCCCGTCTTCCTGTGGGTGGAGCAGGCGATGGTGAACGCCAGCGGGGGAGAGAACCCGGACCTGGCCATCGTGCTCTTCCGCCTCGTGGCGGTGCTCGGCGTGGTCCTCACCGCGGTCTTCGTGCCCCTGCTCGCACGCCGCACGGGGACGCCGCCCGGCTGGGCGCAGTGGCTCACCACCGCCAACCCGCTCGTCATCATCCACTTCGTCGCCTCCGGTCACAACGACGCCCTCATGGTGGGCCTGGCGCTCGCCGGCACGTGGTGCGCCCTGCGCGCCGGGCGCCCGGAGCGGCCCCAGTCAGCGCTCGCCTCGGCCGGGTGGGGCCTGGCCGGCGTGCTCCTCGTGACCCTCTCGCTCGGCGTCAAGCCCATCACCGTGGTGCTCCTGCCGTTCATCGGCCTGCTGTGGGCGGGCCCCCGAGCCGGGTGGCCCCGTCGCTTCGCCTACTGGGCGGCGACGGCGGTGACCTCCGCCCTCATCATGCTCGCGGTGGGGCACGCCAACGGCTACGGCTTCGGCTGGGTGTCCGTCATGGCGAGCACGGGTACGGGCACGTCCCCGTGGGCGCCCATCGGCATGCTCTCCAGCGTGACCATCGGGGTCCTGGAGGCGCTCGGGAACGATGTGGACCGCAGCGGCATCGAGGGCCTCTACAAGACGGCCGGACGCCTCCTCTCGGTGCTCGTGGTGGCCGTGCTCATGTTCCGGGGCCGCCAGGACCGGATCCTGCCTCGGATGACGTGGGCGTTCACTGCACTCGTGGTGCTCTCCCCGGTGATCCACCCGTGGTACCTGCTGTGGCTGCTGCCCTTCTTCGCCGTGATCGGCATCCCGGACGACTGGCGGCTGACGTGGGTGTTCTTCACCGTGTGCTTCTTCCTCACCTACGGCGCCCAGGACCAGCTGTTCACGTGGCCGTTCCTGGAGATCGCGGGCGAGGTGAAGGTCGTCTCGCTGGCGGTCTCGGCCCTGTGCCTCGTGTGGATCCTGCTCCTGGACCCGCACACGCGGCACGTCCTGCGCGGCAGGATGCCCGGCCGTCACGAGCTCCGGACGGTCGCCCGCAGCGTGAGGCGTCGGCCGGAGGTCCGGTGAAGCACGGCGCCGAGGCGCCGGATCCCCGTGCGGCCGTGCGGGAGGGGACCGTCGCCGCCGTGCTCATCATGGTCGCCTCGTGGGGCGTGGGGTGGCTGCCGATGACCACGGACACCGTCTTCGCCGGCACGCGGCTGCTCAACCCGCTGCGCGCCAACCTCGTGGGCGTGATCGGGTGCGCGGTCCTGCTGGCGGTCGGCTGCCTGCTGCTGGCCCGCGCGTGGCTGCGGCTCGGGCGCGCCCTGCGCGGCCGCTGGGACTCCCAGGGCTCAGCGGTGACGCGCGCGGCGTGGCAGTGGTCCCTCCCGATGCTGGGCGCCTTCCCCATCTTCTCCCGGGACGTCTACTCCTACCTCCAGCAGGGGCGGGTGGTGGCGCTCGGGCTGGACCCCTACCGGGAGGGCGTCTCCCGGCTGCCCGGGTGGTTCATGCAGGGGGCGGACTCCATCTGGGCCGAGTCCCCGTCTCCGTACGGCCCGCTGTTCCTGCTCTTCGCGGAGGGGGCGTGGCGGTTCTCCGGCGGGAACATCGAGCTCGGGGTGCTGTGCTTCCGGCTCCTCGCCCTGGCCGGGATGGCCCTGTGCCTGTGGGCCGTGCGCCGTCTCGCGGACGCGGCGGGCCGCGGCGGACGCTGGGCCGCGTGGCTGTGCGTGGCGAACCCGCTGTTCCTGCTCTACATGGTGGCCGGCGCCCACAATGACGCCCTCATGAGCGGGCTCATGCTGGCCGGTCTCCTGCTGCTGGTGCGCCTTCCGCGCCGTCGCCTCCACGGACTGTGGGGCCTCGTGCTCATCTCGCTCTCGGTGGCCATCAAGCCGCTGACCGCGCTGGCCCTGCCGTTCGCCGCCCTCCTGCTGCCCGCCGGCTGGGCGCCCTTCCGCGCCGGCGGGCGGCCGCCTCGGCGCCGCGAGCGCCTCGGCCCCTGGATCACGACGGCGGCGGTCGCCCTGGCCGTCCTGACGATCCTGGGAGCGGGCACGGGGCTGTGGTTCGGGTGGGCGGCCGCCATGCTCACGAGCGGCGACGCCGCCTTCCCCTATGCGCCGGTGGGACTGGTGGGGCTCGGCCTCGGCTGGCTCGTGGACGCGGTGAGCCCCGTGCCCGCCCGGTCGGCCGCGAACGCGTTCTACACCCTGATGACGTTGGCCGCGCTGGTCTTCACCGCCTGGATGGCGCTGCGCCGCCGCCCCGTGGACCCGGTGCTCTCCTCCGCCGCCGTGCTCGTCGTGGCCGTGCTCACGGCGCCCATCATCCAGCCGTGGTATCTGCTCTGGGTGCTGCCGCTGTTCGCGTGCGCCCTCCCCGGCACGCCCCGCGGACCGCTCCACCCGCGCTGGCTGGGCTGGGTGACGGCGTTGGCCGTCCTGCTGCTCATCGGCGTCGGCGTGGTGGACCAGATCTCCGTGGCCCAGTGGATGCCGCTCGCGGCCGTGCGCGGGGCGACGGCGCTCGCCGCCCTCGTCGGCATCCTCCTGATCGCGTTCCGCGACCCGTCCACCGCCGTGCTGTTCCCCGGCCGCGGCCGTGCCCCGCTCGAG
The DNA here is from genome assembly GCF_039519235.1 of Micrococcus sp. 2A. Lineage (NCBI taxonomy): Bacteria > Bacillati > Actinomycetota > Actinomycetes > Micrococcales > Micrococcaceae > Micrococcus > Micrococcus sp. 2A. Next base: position 1,094,795 of record NZ_CP154351.1, read on the forward strand.
ACGATCGAGCCTCGCCCCGCCATCCCCCGGGAGGGACCATGAGCGACCGTGACCGCCCCGCCTCCGGCCCTGCTTCTTGCCGGGTCGCCGTCCTCCTCGGCGCGACGGCGCTGGCCGCCGTCCTCGGCCTGCTGAGCAAGCAGTGGTGCCGCGTGCACGGCTGGGCCGCCCCGGGCGTGCACGTCCACCTGTGCTATTCGGACTTCGCGCAGCTGTTCCCCACGCGGGGCCTGGCCGACGGGCACTTCCCCTTCTCCGCGTCGCTTCCGACGGAGCAGTGGATGGAGTACCCGGCACTGCTGGCCGTCGTCGCGGGGGTCACCTCCTGGCTCGTGCCCGCCGGCGGGTCCCTGCACGAGCGCACCGTGGCCTACTTCGACGTGAACGCGGCGGGCGTGGTGCTCTGCTGGATGGTCACGGTGGTGGCGACGGCGTCCACGGCGCGCGGCCGGTCGCGGGACGCGCTCCTGGTGGCCCTCGCGCCGGGGGTCGTCCTGACCTCGATGCTCAACTGGGACCTGTGGGCGGTCATGCTCGCCGCCCTGGCCCTGTGGGCGTGGTCCGCGGACCGCCCCACGCTCTCGGGCGCGCTCCTCGGCCTGGGCGCCGCCGCGAAGCTCTACCCCCTGTTCTTCTTCGGCGCCCTCCTGGTCCTCGCGCTGCGCACGGGCCGGTGGGCGGGGTTCGGGAGGGCGCTCGCGGCGGGGACGGCGGCGTGGCTGGCCGTGAACCTCCCGTTCATGCTGACGGCGTTCGACCAGTGGGCGCGCTTCTACGCCTTCTCGGGCGAGCGTGCGGTCTCCTTCTCCTCGGTGTGGCTCGCGTTCGTCTGGACCGGATGGTCCGGGGAGACGTTCTCGCTGGTGTCGAACGGGCTGTTCGCGGTGTGCTGCGCGGGGATCGCGTGGCTGGGGCTGGCGGCCCCGGTGCGCCCTCGCCTGGCCCAGCTCTGCCTGCTGATCGTGGCGGCGTTCCTGCTCCTGGGGAAGGTGTACTCGCCGCAGTTCGTGATGTGGCTGATCCCGCTCGTCGTCCTCGCGACGCCGCGGCGCCGGATGTTCTGGGCCTGGCAGGTCGTGGAGGTCTACCACTGGGCCGGAGTCTGGATGGAGTCCGCGCGCATCACGTCCGGCGGGACGTTCGGCGGGGCCTGGGCCACCCTCTGGTACGGCTCGGGAGTGGTGCTGCACGTGGCCGCCGTCGCCTGGATCTGCGTCATCGTCATCCGTGACGTCCTCGACCCGGCGCGGGACCCGGTGCGACGCACCGCCCTCGAGCGGGGCGCGCCGTGCGTCGCCCCGGGCATCGCGGAGGACCCGAACGCGGGCCCGTTCTGGGGCGCGCCGGACGGCCCGCTGGCCGCCGCCGTTCAGCGGCGGAGGTAGTCCGAGCACGTCCGGTCCACCGCGCGCCCCGGGTGGTGGAGCACGATCACCCCGTCCTCGGACCACACCCGTTGGAAGCCGAGGGCGCGGGCGCGTTCCAGGACCTGCCCGGGTGCCAGCGGGTCCCACCCGCCGGGCTCCTCCTCCTGCAGGTCCACGATGGTCCAGGTGGCCAGCTCGTCGCCGATGTCCCCGGCGAGGCCCACGTACGTCCGCGTGGTCAGGTGGGGGATGACGTGGTCCGGGGCCTCGACGCACACGCCGTCCGGGATGAGGGAGACCGCGCGGTCAAGGCTGCGCGCGTGCGCCGTGACCGCCATGTCCCCCGTGAGGGTGCGGTGGAACGGGAAGACGAGCGGGAACACGGCCGTGCCGAGCAGCGAGACGCCCAGGGCCGCGGCGACGAGCACCGTGGGCAGCCGCCGCAGCTCCTCCCGCCGGGCCGCCAGCCGGTGCGCCGCCTCGAGCGCGGCCATCAGGAGGATGGGCGCCAGGATGGCGTCGTACTGGAAGACGGGGCTCCACACGGTGAGCCGGTCGTTGAAGAGGCGAGAGAGCAGGACGGGCATCGCCAGCAGCGTCAACGGGCTGAGGAGCGGCAGGAGCAGCAGGGGCACGAGGTGCAGGAGCAGCAGGGCGATCTTCAACGGGTGGTCCACCAGCACCCCGACGGCGGAGAGCGGCCGCGTGAGGATGAACAGGAGGGAGGAGGGAAGGTCCGGGCCGAGCGCCGTGAACTGCCAGTAGCCGAAGCTCCCCGTGGGGGAGAAGCGGGGGATGGCGACGGACGTGGCGAACCAGTAGCCGGCCACGCCCAGGACCGCGGTGACGGCGGCCTGCACCCGGTGGCCGCGGATCGCGAGCACCAGCGCCACCGCCACGAGCGTGACGCCCATGTCCTCGCGCACCGTGAGGAGGCTCGCGGCGAGCGCCGTGACGGTCCACGGGCGGCCCCCGTCCAGGGCCCAGACCAGCCACGCCATGAGGGGCACGCCCAGGGTGATCTCGTGGAAGTCCCAGTTGACCATGGCCTGGAAGGGCCAGGAGAGCAGCAGCGCCGCGGCCGCGCCCAGGGCGAGGCCGTGGCCCGATCGGCGGCGGGCGAACAGGTACACGGGCACCGCGGCCAGCGCGAGGGCCAGCGCCATGACGATCCCGAGCACGCGGGGGTCGTCCCAGATCCAGTAGGCGGGCGCCAGCAGGGCGAGGACCGGGTGGAAGTGGTCGCCCAGGAGGTGGAAGCCCACCCCCTTGACCGGCACGATCGGTGGCTTGAGGAGGGCGTACTGCCGGATCGCCTGGTCGAAGATCCCCAGGTCGTAGCCCTTCGACTCGTAGGCCCGGTGGCGCAGGAACGAATGGGTCACGGCCAGGGCCGTGAACGCGGCCAGCAGCAGCGCGAGGTGCCATCGCTCCCGCGGAGCGGGCCACGCGCGCCGGCGATCCATGGGGGGCCTCCTCATGCTCGGGCCTCCTGACGCTCGGGACGACGACGACGGTGCACGGCGGCAGGGCGCGGCACGGCGGTGCCCCAGGAGGGATTCGAACCCCCGACCGGCGGATTAGAAGGCCGCTGCTCTGTCCAGCTGAGCTACTGGGGCTGGGCCGTGCCATTCTACCGGCCGGGCTCGGCGCCGTTCCTGCACAGGCGACGTCCGCGCCCGGCGGGTCCCCAGCGCGGCGGACGTGCCGGACGCCGGCCGCTCCGGGGGCGTCTGATGGGGGTGGCGGATCGACCGATGCGCCGCAGACCCGCTCCGGGCCGGGCCCGGGGCCGCGCAGAGAAGGACCCATCATGCAGGACACCATCACCATCCGCGGCTTCGTCGCCACCGACCCCGCCGTCCGCCACACCGCCTCCGGCACCACGGTGGCGGGCTTCCGCCTGGCCACCACGGAGCGGCGCTTCGACCGGGACGCCGGCACGTGGGTGGACGCCCACACCAACTGGTACAGCGTCTCCGCGTTCGGTCAGCTCGGCTCGAACACCGCGCAGTCGATCAAGAAGGGCAACCCCGTGATCGTCACCGGCCGCCTGCGGGTGCGGGACTGGTCCACGGAGGAGCGCTCGGGGACGTCCGTGGACGTCGTGGCGGACGCCGTCGGCCTGGACCTGGGCTACGGCTCGGGGGCCTTCGTGCGCAACCAGCGCGCCTCGGCGCCGCGGGAGGAGCCGCGCGAGGAGCGGGCCGCCGGCGCCGAGCCGGCCGAGGACTTCGGGGGTCCGGCCCATGACGCCTTCGCGCCGGCCCGCGCGGACCGCCCGGCCGACGACGGCGGCGAGGAGCAGGAGGGCGACGAGCGCGTGGGGGAGGAGGCGGCGCGCACCCCGGGCGTGCTCACGGCTGCCTGAGGCGAGCGGGGCGGCCGTCGGATGAGAGGAATCCGGCGGCCACCCACTAGCCTGGGACGCATGGCGGAATTCATCTACACGATGGTCAAAGCACGGAAGAAGGTCGGCGACAAGCTGATCCTGGACGATGTGACGATGTCGTTCTATCCGGGCGCGAAGATCGGCATGGTCGGCCCCAACGGCGCCGGCAAGTCCACGATCCTGAAGATCATGGCGGGGCTCGACGAGCCCTCGAACGGCGACGCCCGGCTCTCGCCCGGGTACTCCGTCGGCATCCTCATGCAGGAGCCGAAGCTGGACGAGTCCAAGACCGTCCTGGAGAACGTCCAGGAGGGCGTGGGCGAGATCTACGGCAAGATCCAGCGCTACAACCAGATCTCCGAGGAGATGGCGAATCCGGACGCGGACTTCGACGCCCTGATGGAGGAGATGGGCTCGCTGCAGACGGACATCGACGCCGCCGACGCGTGGGACATCGACTCCCAGCTCGAGCAGGCCATGGACGCCCTTCGCACGCCCCCGGCCGACGAGCCCGTGACCAAGCTCTCCGGCGGTGAGCGCCGCCGCGTGGCCCTGTGCAAGCTCCTGCTCCAGAAGCCGGACCTGCTGCTCCTCGACGAGCCCACCAACCACCTGGACGCGGAGTCCGTGCTGTGGCTCGAGCAGCACCTGGCCGCCTACCCCGGCGCCGTCGTCGCCGTGACCCACGACCGCTACTTCCTGGACCACGTGGCCCAGTGGATCTGCGAGGTCGACCGCGGCCGCCTCTACCCCTACGAGGGCAACTACTCCACGTACCTGGAGACGAAGCGCGCGCGCCTCGAGGTGCAGGGCAAGAAGGACGCCAAGCTCGCCAAGCGCCTCGCCGAGGAGCTCGACTGGGTGCGCTCCAACTCGAAGGGCCGCCAGGCCAAGTCGAAGGCCCGCCTGGCCCGCTACGAGGAGATGGCCGCCGAGGCCGAGAAGACCCGGAAGCTGGACTTCGAGGAGATCCAGATCCCGCCGGGCCCGCGCCTGGGCAACACCGTCATCGAGGCCACGGACCTGAAGAAGGGCTTCGGGGACCGCGTGCTCATCGACGGCCTGTCCTTCTCCCTGCCGCGCAACGGCATCGTGGGCGTCATCGGCCCCAACGGCGTCGGCAAGACCACGCTGTTCAAGACCATCGTGGGGCTCGAGCCCCTCGACGGCGGAGACCTCAAGGTCGGCGAGACCGTGAAGATCTCCTACGTGGACCAGTCCCGCGCGAACATCGACCCCGAGAAGTCGCTGTGGGAGGTCGTCTCGGACGGCCTGGACTACATCAAGGTCGGCAACGTGGAGATGCCCTCCCGCGCCTACGTCTCCGCGTTCGGCTTCAAGGGCCCGGACCAGCAGAAGAAGGCCGGCGTGCTCTCCGGCGGTGAGCGCAACCGCCTCAACCTGGCGCTGACGCTCAAGGAGGGCGGCAACCTGCTGCTCCTCGACGAGCCCACCAACGACCTCGACGTCGAGACGCTGACCTCGCTCGAGAACGCGCTGCTCGAGTTCCCGGGGTGCGCCGTCGTGGTCTCGCACGACCGGTGGTTCCTCGACCGCGTGGCCACGCACATGCTCGCGTACGAGGGCACCGCCGAGGACCCGGCGAACTGGTACTGGTACGAGGGCAACTTCGAGTCCTACGAGGCGAACAAGGTGGACCGCCTCGGTCCGGACGCCGCGCGCCCGCACCGCGTGACCCACCGCAAGCTCACGCGCGACTGACCGTCCCGCCGGGACGACGACGGCCCGCCTCGGACGCCCGAGGCGGGCCGTCGTCGACTGCGCGCGAGGGCCTGGTTGACGGGGGGTGTCTCAGCGGCGCCAGCTGCGGCGCAGCAGGGTCCGCATGGTCAGGCGCTGGGCGGCGTCCTGGACCTTCGCACGGGTCGCCGCATGGCCCTGCGGCAGGCGCACCATCCCCTCCTGGGCCACGGTGGCCACCAGCTCGCCCTCGCGGGTGAAGACCGAGCCCTGGCCGAGCCCGCGCGCGCCCTGGGCGCTGGGGGAGTGCTGGACGTAGAGCAGCCACTCGTCGACGCGGGCCGCACGGTGGAACCACATCGCGTGGTCCAGCGACGCGACGGACATGCCCGGCTGCACCCAGGCCACCCCGTGCTGGCGCAGGATCGGCTCGAGCAGCGTGTAGTCGGACGCGTACGTCAGGGCGGCCAGGTGCAGGCGCGGGTCGTCGGCCAGCGGCGTGAACGTCTTCATCCACACCATGTTCGTGTTCTGGGCCCGGGCCGCGCGGTCCACGTAGATGGGGGACTGGACATGGCGGATGTCGAAGGGGCGGGACCAGGACCACTCCTGCGCCACGGGGTGGCGGATGTTGCCCAGGACGTCGGCGGTGGTGGGCAGCTCCTCCGGGGCCGGGACGTCCTCGGGCATGGCCACCTGGTGGTCCACTCCCTCGGCGGGCTCCTGGAAGGAGCACGTCAGGGCGAGGATGGCCTTCTCGTTCTGGGACGCGAGCACGCGCCGCACGGAGAAGGAGCGGCCGTCGCGGAGCGTCTCCACGGTGAAGGTGATCGGCTGCAGCGCGTCCCCGGGGCGGATGAAGTACCCGTGGATCGAGTGCGCGGGCCGGGTGCCCGCCACGGTCCGCGCGGCCGCGGCCAGCGCCTGGGCGAGCACCTGACCGCCGAAGACGCGGCCGTGCGCCTGCCGCGGCGTGGTGCCGGTGAACCGCGGCTCGCCGGTGACGGGGTCCGGGCCGGCGTCTGCCAGGTCGAGGATGCCACGCAGCAGGTCGGTGGGGTCCTTCGGCGCGGAGGCGGGGCGCTTCGGGGTGCGCGGCGTCATGGGGTGCTCCCTTTCCTGGAGTGGTCCGTGCGGCGCCCGGGCCGATTCCCGGCACGGGGCGGGTCCGGGCGGGGCCGGACCTGGGACAATGCTGTCATGAGCCAGCAGCCCCCCTCCACCGGCACCCCCCGCGACCGGGACGGCGTCCCCGTCCTGACCTTCGCCGACGAGCGCGCCGTCCGCGACCTCGAGCAGTTCGCCACGCGCGCCCGCCGCGTGGCCGACACGGGGATGCGCCTGGACGTCGTCGCGGAGGCGGGGTCCTCCCGCACGCCGATGCTCGCGCAGTGGGTCTCCGTGCTGCAGCCGCAGGGTCTCGGCGACCAGGTCCCCGTGGTCCTCGGCCTGCGCACCGTTCCGCTCGCGACGGCGGACGGGGTCGCCGGACTCGACGTCGTCGTCCCGCTCGGGGCCGTGACGGAGCGCACCGCCCGCATGCGCGGGCAGGACCCGGTGGACGTCGCGTTCCCCGTCCCGCCGACCCGCGAGCAGGTCTCCTGGACCGCGTTGACGCCGCCGCGCTCCGGCTGGACCCCGGCCGCCGAGGTGGCGGACGAGGAGCTGATCGAGGTGGCCTCCCGCGGCGTGGAGGCCGTGCGGGCGGCTCTGCCCGAGAACCCCGGCGAGGCCGTGGTGCGCCAGGTCCGTGCCCGCATGTGGGGCCCCACCCTCGGCGGGGACGCCCTCCAGTTCCCCGCGGGCATGGCGTTCGGCGCGCACGCGCTGGGCTTCCTGCTCCCGGGCAGCCACGCCCGCCTGAGCACCGCCGGCCCGTGGACCCGGCTCGACACCCCGGGTGGCTTCGTCCTGGGGAGGGCCGCCGTCGCGGTCTGAGAGAGTCAGGCGGAGTTCTGCAGCGAGTGCGCCGCCCGCTCGAGGTAGTCCCACAGTTCGGCCTCGTGCAGCGGGGACAGGTCCAGGGTGTCCAGGGCGGCACGCATGTTCCGCAGCCAGGCGTCGCGGGCGGCAGGGTCGACCTTGTAGGGCGCGTGGCGCATGCGCAGGCGGGGGTGGCCCCGCTGCTCGGAGTACGTCCTCGGACCGCCCCAGTACTGCTCGAGGAACAGGCGCAGGCGCACCTCGGCGCCGGCGAAGTCCTCCTGCGGGTACATGGGCGCGAGCAGCTCGTCCTCGCGGACGCGCGAGTAGAACTCGTGCACGAGCTTCGAGAACGTCGCGTGCCCGCCGACCGCGTCGTAGAAGCTGGTCATCCGGTCGGGCGCGGTGGGCCCCGCCGTCGCCGGGCCACTCTGCGCGTCGCGCGCGCGGACCTGGTCGACGGGCGCGGGGGCGCCGTCCTTCGTGATCGGCTCCACCTCGGTGGGCCGGTTCTCCATGCCGGTCACGGCGCTCGGCCGGTTCGCGCCGCGCGGGCGCAGCACCGCGAGCGGAGCGCCCAGGCGGGAGGACAGGTCGGGGAGCCCGGACGACGTCGCGGGCCCGCTTTCCGGGCCGTGGCCGGCGACCGGCTCCACCGTCACCGGCGCGGCGAGCGAATTCGCGATGAAGCAGAGCCGGTGCGCCTCGGCGTGCAGGGCGTCGGCCTCGCCGCGGTGGGACTCGTCGGCCAGGCGCACCTCGGGGCGCAGGGTGATCGAGGCGAAGCGCCCCGCGCCGTCGCCTTCCACCTCGATCTCGCCGGACGCCGTGCAGGCCATGCCGGTCACCACGAGTCCCGAGGTCGCGGCGGCGTGCAGGTAGGAGAGCGTGTGGCACTCGGCGAGCGCGCCGAGCAGGAGGGTCTCCGGATTCCACTTCGAGTCGTCTCCGCGGAAGGGCCGGGCCGCCGACGCGTGGATCTCGCCGACGCCGGCGTCCTGGATGACCACGGAGCGGTCGTAGTCGCGGACGCCGGACGTGCCGGTCCCGCGGTCGCCGGTCCACTCGGTGCGCAGCGTGAAGGTGTGCTTCATCCTCCCAGCCTAGTGCCGCGCCAGGACGCGCCACGGGGCCGAACCCGTCGAGGGTCCGGCCCCGTGCCGGGGAGAGGCCGCGTCAGCCCGCGGCGGACACCTCGTGCACGTTCTCCTCCGCATGCGCGCGAGCGGCGAGGGCGCGGACCATCTCGTCGCGGCCCTCGGCCACCACGCGGGACAGGCCCGCGCGGGAGCCCTTCACCCGCTCGGAGAGCTCGGTCGCCCGGTCCGCCACCTCCTGGCCCACCTGCGCCGCCGGGAACCCGAGGGTCGCCGCGGTCTCGGCCATCTCGTGCGAGCGCGAGTCCCACACCTGCTCGATGCGGGAGAAGTACTCCTCGGCGTAGGGGGCGATCAGGGAGCGGTCGTGCACCCGGCCGAAGCCGATGAGCGCCTGGCGCTGCTCCGTGTTGGACAGCTCGCCGGCCACCACCCGGCGCCACGCCTCCTGCTTGGCCTCGGCGGTGGGCACGGCGGCGCGGGCCTGCAGCGCCGCGAGCGCGCCGGTGGCGGTGGCGTCGGCCTGCGCGGCCGCCGCGATCTGCTCCTCGCCCGCGCGGCCCGCGGCCACGAGCGCGGTGAGCAGCTCCCACTTCAGGTCCGTCGTGAGGTCCAGACCGGGCAGCACGCTGCGCTCGTCCACGACGGCGTCGAGGGCGTCGAGCTGCGCGCCCGTCCGTGCGTGCAGGGCGAAGGCCTTGACGAACTGCAGCTGGTTGTCCGACCCGGCCTCGGCCTGCTCCGTCAGGGCCCACAGCCGGTCCGCCACGCGCTCGCGCGCCGGGCGGGACTGCGCCTCGGGCAGGTACTGGGACAGCGACGTCGCCAGCTGGCGCAGCAGGGTCTGCACCACGGTGGAGTCCCGCTCCTCGCCGATGTTCGCCAGGATGAGCTCGGCGAACCACGCGGCCGAGGCCTCGCCGTCGCGCACGGTGTCCCATGCGGCGCCCCACAGAAGGGTGCGCGGCAGGGAGCCGTCCACGTCCTTCAGGCGGGTGGACGCGGCCTCCCACGAGGCGTCGTCGAGGCGGATCTTGGCGTAGGCGAGGTCGTCGTCGTTGGGCAGGATCAGCGCGGGGCGACGGCGGCCCGCGGCCTCCGCCACCTCGGTCAGCTCGCCCGCCACGTCCAGCTCGAAGCGGTCGGTCCGGGTCAGGCGGCCGGTCGCCTCGTCGACGTCGTAGAAGCCGACCGCGAGGCGGTGCGGGCGCAGGATGTCGTCGCCGGGCGCGGTGGGGGAGCCGTCCGGCGCGGTCTGGCGCAGGCGCAGGGAGGCGATCGTGCCGCTCGCGTCCGTGTCCACCTCCACATGAAGGGTGTTCACGCCGGAGGTCTCGAGCCACTGGCGGGTCCACTCGGAGAGGTCCCGGCCGGAGGAGGCCTCGAGCTCCGTCATGAGGTCCGGCAGCTCGGTGTTGGACCACGCGTGCTTGGCGATGTACTCGCGCACGCCGGCCATGAAGTTCTCCTGACCCACCCACGCGACGAGCTGACGAAGCACCGAGGCCCCCTTGGCGTAGGTGATGCCGTCGAAGTTCACGAGCACGTCGTCGAGGTCGCGGATCTGCGCCGTGATCGGGTGCGTGGAGGAGAGCTGGTCCTGGCGGTACGCCCAGTTCTTCTCCATCGAGGAGAACGTGGTCCACGCGCCGGTGTACTCCGTGTTCTCGGCCGCGGCGAGCGTGGACATGAACTCGGCGAAGGACTCGTTGAGCCACAGGTCGTTCCACCAGCGCATGGTCACGAGGTCGCCGAACCACATGTGGGCGAGCTCATGCAGGATGGTGATGGCGCGGCGCTCGACGACGGCCTCCGTGACCGTGCCGCGGAAGACGTAGCTCTCGAGGAACGTCACGCAGCCGGCGTTCTCCATGGCGCCCGCGTTGAACTCCGGCACGAAGAGCTGGTCGTACTTCTCGAACGGGTAGGGGTGGCCGTACTGCGCCTCGAAGAACTCGAAGCCGCGACGGGTGAGGTCGAAGACGGCGTCCGCGTCGAGGTGCTCGAAGAGGGAGGCGCGGCAGTACACGCCGAGGGGGATGGTGCGGCCGTCCGCGCTGCTCAGCTCGGAATGCGTGGACCTGTACGGGCCGGCCACGAGGGCGGTGATGTAGGAGGAGATGCGCGGGGTGGGGGCGAACTCCCACACGGCGGCGTCCACGCCGCCGAGGCTGTCCTCGTTCTCGACGCTGCCCAGCGGGCGGCGGGACGTCTCCGGCTGGTTGGAGACGACGGCCCAGTGCGCCGGCGCCGTGACCCTGAACGCGAAGGACGCCTTCAGGTCCGGCTGCTCGAACACGGGGAACATGCGGCGGGAGTCCGGCACCTCGAACTGGGTGTAGAGGTACACCTCCTGGTCCACCGGGTCCACGAAGCGGTGCAGGCCCTCACCGGTGGTCGAGTAGTCGCCCTCGGCCTCCACCACGAGCGTGTTCTGCGCGGCCAGCGGGCCGACGGCCACGCGGGCGCCGTCGAAGTCCGCGACGTCAAGGCGTTCGCCGTTGAGCGTGACCGCGCGGGGCGCCGTCGTCGCCACCCAGTCGATCCACGTGCTCGAGCCCACCGCGTCCTCGCTCGCCGCGAAGGTGACGGTGCTCGTCACGGCGAAGCGCTCGGCGCCGCGGGTGAGGTCCAGGCTCACCTCGTAGGCGTCCACGGTCAGGGCGGCGGCGCGCTGCGCGGCCTCCTCGCGGGTGATGTTCAGGCGTGCGGAGCTCACGGAACCTCCAGGGGTAGGCAAGGGACGACGACGGCCGGTGCGGGATGTGCCCCGGCTCACTGCCCGCCATTGTGTCACCTGGCCCGGGCGTCGTGGACGGCGCACCGCAGAGCGGGCCGGCCGGTGTGCTCAGCCCCCGATCTCGGCCAGTCGGGTCGCCGCCGCACGCAGCACCTCAGCCACCTCGGGCACGCGTGCCGGCGGCATCCGCTGCTCGGCCGCCGAGGCCGTGAGGGACACCTGGGGGATGCTTCCCGTCCGCGCCGGAATGCCACAGGCGACTCCGGCCACCCCGGGCACGACCGGCACACCGCCGCACCACCCCTGCTCGTCCATCTGACGCAGCAGGGTGTCCAGCAGGTCGTGCAGGGCTCCGTCATCCGTCAGGTTCCAGCGACGGGGAGGCCGGGCGACGACCGCGTCCACCTCCGCTCGCCGGCGCTCGGGCGGCAGGGAGGCCAGGAGCGCGATGCCGGCGTACCCGGCGGCAAGCCGCTTGACCTCGCCGACCTCCACGGTGAAGACGCGCACGGGGGAGTCGCCGTCGCATCGCAGGAGGTAGGCCACTCCGCCCGCGGCCCGTGCCGCCAGGTAGACCGTGTCCCCCAGCTCGTCCGCGGCGGCCTGGACCACGGCCCGGCTGGCCTCGCGTTCGATCAGGCACCGCGGCGTCACCGGTTCGAACCCGACGGGGCCCCACCGATCGCCGAGTGCATAGGCGGCCCCACGTCGGGTCACGGCACCCTCCTCGGCCAGGTCGGCCAGCAGTCGATGGGCGGTGGGCTGGGGCAGACCCGTCCGCTGGACGAGCTGGCTCAGCCGCAGGCCGGCGGGTCCGGCCTCGTGCAGCAGGCGCATCACGAGGGCGGCACGGGGCAGGACGCCGGTGGGCGGGGTCATAGGGGTCACCGGTCCATCGTGCCGCAGCTCCGGCGTCGGACCCAGTTCCATCTGATGGACTAAATGACTGACGCGCCTGCTTGCATTCCGAGAAATGCACGCGCCATGCTGGGGAATGTAGGGCGCGTCACATCACGGGTGTCGGGCCCCATAGTCCACATATCGGTTTCCAGGAGGAGCCTCATGCCACTGACCGCATCGACCGTCACGCGCACCGTCAGCGTGGACGGTGCCTCCGTCACCTGCCACGACTCGGTGACACCCGGGGAGCTCGACCGGCCTCTCGTGCTGGTCCACGGCACGGGCGGGACGACCGCCTCGCACTTCGGCCACCTGTTCCCGATGATGGCCACGCGGACGCGCGTCATCGCCGTGGACTGGGCGCCGACGGCCGACCCCGCCGCAGACCTGACCGTCGACCTGCTGGTCGGCCAGGTGCGGGCCGTCGTCGACGAGCTCCTCGGCCCCGACGCCGCGTTCGACCTGCTGGGCTACTCACTCGGCGCCGTCGTGGCCGGGCAGCTGGCCGCCGACCTCGGTCGCCGTGTGGAGAACCTCGTGCTCGTGGCCGGCTGGGCGACGACGGATGTCCACCAGCGCCTGCGCAACGAGGTCTGGCGGCACCTGTACGCCACGAGCCCTGATGCCCTGGCCCGTTACACGGCCTTCTGCGGCCTGTCCCCGCTGGCCCTGCGCTCCCTGACCCCGGCCATGCTCGACGGGGCGCTCGCCTCCCTGACCGCGGACGAGTTCACCGCCCGGCAGATGGACCTGAACGCCCGCGTGGACGTCGCCGACCGTCTCTCCGCCGTCACCGCGCGGACACTGATCGTCTCCTGCGCCGAGGACATCATGGTCCCGCCCCATCACCAGTACGAGCTGCTCGGCATCATCGACGACGCGCGGCTGACGACCATGACGAGCGGCCACGCCTTCTTCCTCGAGCGCCCGGCAGAACTCATGCAGATCGTCGACCTGTACCTGCGCGAGCCCGACCGCCACCCGGCCGGCGCGATCATCCCCGAGACCCACGCCTGAGAGAGGGGCCAGCCATGACCACCACCACGACCACCACCACCGACGTGCGCCCCGCACCGCGCGACGAGTCCGCCGAGATCCTCATCATCGGCTCCGGATTCGCCGGCCTCGGCATGGGCGCCCAGCTGCGGCGTCACGGCCGCGAGGACTTCCTCATCCTGGACCGCGCCCAGCAGGTCGGCGGGACCTGGAGGGACAACACCTACCCGGGTGCCGCGTGCGACGTCCCGAGCCACCTCTACAGCTTCTCCTTCGCGCCGAACCCGCAGTGGTCGGGCTTCTACACACCGGGTCCGGAGATCCAGGACTACCTCGTGCGCTTCTCCGAGGACGAGGGCCTCACCCCGCACCTGCGTCTCGGGGCGGACATGCTCGAAGCGCACTGGGACCCCGAGACGGAGCGGTGGACGGTGCGGACGCCGCGCGGGACCTACACGGGACGCTGGCTCATCATGGGCACCGGGCACCTCGCCGACCCCCGCCTGCCGGACGTCCCGGGTCTCGACGCCTTCGAGGGCGAGGTCATCCATTCCGCCCGCTGGGACCACACGGTGGACCTGAAGGGCAAGCGTGTCGCCGTCGTCGGCACCGGCGCCTCCGCGATCCAGGTCATCCCCGAGCTGGCGGCGACGGCGGCCGAGCTCTTCGTCTTCCAGCGCACCCCAGCGTGGGTCACCCCGCGCGTGGTCAAGCCGTACTCCGCGGCCGTGCGGCGCATGTTCGAGCGCGCCCCGCACACCATGCAGCGCGAGCGCGACGACATCTTCTGGTTCGCCGAGTCGAACTATGCCCAGCGCCGCGGTGTGCCGGCCGCGCTGGACCAGGTCCGGGCTCAGGCCCTCGGGCACCTGGCCGCCGCGGTCTCTGACCCCGAGCTCCGCGAGCGCCTCACGCCGCGGTACCTGCCGGGCTGCAAGCGTGTGCTCGTCTCCAACGACTACTACCCGGCCATGGCCCGGGACAACGTCACCCTGGAGGACAGCGCGCTGGACCGCGTCGAGGGGAGCCGGCTGTTCGGCGTGAGCGGTCACGGGTACGAGGTCGACGCCGTCGTCCTCTGCACCGGCTTCGAGGCGGCCCAGCCGCCGTTCGCCGACCGCGTCCACGACGGTGAGGGCCGCTCCCTGGCCGATCACTGGAGCAGCGGCATGGCGGCGTTCGACTCCACGGCCGTGGCGGGATTCCCGAATCTGTTCGCCATCAACGGGCCGAACACCTCGCTGGGGCACAACTCGATCGTCTACATCATCGAGTCGCAGATCGCGTACATCTTGGAGGCCCTGGACCGGGCGGAGCACGACGGGATCCGGACGATGGTCCCCGAGACACTCGCCCAGGAGGAGTACGTGGACCGTCTCCAGGAGCGGGCCGCCACCTCGGTGTGGCTCGTGGACGGCGGCTGCCACTCCTGGTACGTCGACCCCCGCTCGGGCAAGTTGACGCTGATCTGGCCCGACTACGCCTACGACTTCCGCGCCCGCAACGGCCACTTCACCGGGGAGGGCTTCCTCTCCTCGGCGAGCGGGGAGCCCGAGCCCATGCCGGTGCGCGAGCCCGAGCGATCGGTCGCGCTGATCTGAGCCGGCCCGCCCCGGGACAGGGGGTCGGGTGGGGCCGTCAGTAGACTGACCCCACCCGACCGTCGTCCTTCTGGAGGAGTCTGCGCATGCGCGTCCACATCGCCACCGACCACGCCGGCATGGAGCTGTCCGCCCACCTGGTGGAGCACCTCACCGCCGCCGGCTACGAGATGGTGGACCACGGACCCACCGAGTACGACGCGCAGGACGACTACCCGGGCTTCTGCATCAACGCCGCCCGCGCCGTCGTCGCCGACCGCGAGCAGGGACTGGACTCCCTCGGCATCGTCCTCGGCGGCTCCGGCAACGGTGAGCAGATCGCCGCGAACAAGGTGCAGGGCGTCCGCGCCGCGCTGGCCTGGAACCTCAGCACCGCGAAGCTCGCCCGCGAGCACAACGACGCGAACGTCGTCGCCGTGGGCGGCCGGCAGCACAGCCTCGAGGAGGCCACCGCGATCATCGAGGCGTTCCTCGCCGAGCCCTTCAGCGAGGACGAGCGCCACGTGCGCCGCATCGGCAAGATCGCGCGCTACGAGGTGACCGGCGAGGTGGTGATGTGAGTGCCTGAGGGGCACTCCATCCACCGTCTCGCGCGGCAGTTCACCGACGTCTTCGGCGGCGAGACCCTGGGCGCCTCGAGCCCGCAGGGGCGGTTCACCGAGGGCGCGGCGCTGATCGACGGGCGCGTCCTCGAGCGCGCGTGGGCGCACGGCAAGCACTTCTTCGCCGACGTCGAGGACGGTCTGTCGCTCAACGTCCACCTCGGCATGTACGGGGCATGGACCTTCGGCGGGGACGAGACGTTCGCCGCAGCCTCGTCCATCGGCGCGCCGCGGCGCATCGGGGAGCGGGAGGTGCAGGGCGGCCCGGCCACATCCGGCCTCGCCCACGACGACGGCTGGGTCATCCCGCCGCCACCGGCCCCCACGGTGCGCTTGCGCCTGCGCTCCGCGCACGGCTGGGCGGATCTGATCGGGGCCGCGCAGTGCCGGCTGCTCACCGCCGACGAGGTGGAGCAGGTGACCGCGACGCTCGGTCCCGACCCCCTCAACGGTGACGACCCCACCCCCTTCCTGCGGCTCGCCGCCCGCACGAGGCGGCCGATCGGCGTCGTGCTCATGGACCAGTCGGCCGCGAGCGGGATCGGCAACATCTTCCGTGCCGAGGCCCTGTTCCGCGCCGGGATCGACCCGTGGAGACCCGCGAGGGACGTGGGGGAGGAGGCGCTGTGCGCCCTGTGGGACGACAACGCCGCGCTCATGCGCGAGGGCGTGCGTCTCGGACGCATCGTGACGACGCGCCCCGAGCACCGGCCCGGCGTTCCCGCCGAGGAGGCGTGGCCCGAGCATGCGACCTACGTCTACCACCGCCACGGCCGGCCGTGCCTGGTGTGCGGGCGGGATGCGATCGTGGTGGAGGAGATGGCCGCGCGGAAGCTGTACCGCTGCACCGTGTGCCAGACGTGAGGACGACCCGCCGGCCGATCAGCCGCCGCTGCTGACAGCGTTGTGGCCACGCGGTCCGCGGGCTCCCTGGCGACGAATCGCCGACGATCGGATGAACTCTCGCACGGGGGCGGGTGACCGGCGGCTGACCGTCACGGGCTCCTTTGACGCTCCGCCCGCAGCTGGAGAGAAAGTCCAGGTCAGAGCGGAACCCAGGATGTTCTCCGCGGGTATTTCCCTGGGCCCCGCTGTGCCTGGACTGCCCACGGCGTCGACGGGAGGGTGCTCAGTCCTCAGAGAGGCGCCGTGCCGCCCACCTCCCGCCCAGCATCCCCGGAGTTCACCATGCCTGCTTCCACCCCGTCCGTCTCCCGCGCCGCCGGTGGACGTGACCAGCACGGGGCCCGGGAACCTCACGCGCACCTCCACCGCCGTGACCGTCAGCGGTGAGCAGACCGTCACCATCGACGTCCGACGCACGGTGGAGGACGTGCGGTTCACCCTCGCCGACATCGAGTGGGTCGACAACAACGGCACGTACGGCGTGCAGGAGGTGATCACGGTGTCCCCGGAGTCCACGGCGACCGCGGCCTCGGGCGTCACCGTCTCGGGCAGTGGGCTCCAGACGACGACGCCGAACACCACCGGCTCCGCCTTCGTGACGATCGCCGGTCCGGTCACGCGGATCACCGTCACCCTCGGCGTCGGCACCGTTGGCAAGGCCACCCGGGACGTGCTCATCCAGAACATGACCTTCAGGCTGGACTTGCGCAGCGCCGCCTGACCCCTCGCCTCCTACCGCGCCGCCACGGCCGCTCCAGGCCGTCGCGCGGTGAGGCTTGCTGCCAGGGCCAGGCCGAGCAGCACGACGAGACCGGCCGGCGCGACGGCGCCGATCACCGGGTTGATCCATCCGGGGCCGAACATCCCGGCCAGGTGCTTGGGGGTCAGGGCCAGGGCGCCGACCGTCAGGACCGCCAGCACGATGGCCGGGATCCGCAGGGCCCGGACGCGCCACGTGAGGGCCAGCACGGCGTAGACGATCACGGGCCACCACACGAAGTGATGGACCCAGCTGATGGGCGAGATGAGCAGCGGCACCGTGCTGCTCAGGCCGAGCAGGAGGACGCGGTCCTCGTGCCGGTTCATCCGGAGCAGGACGGCCACGAGGCCGATCACCACGGCGACGCCGAGCAGCCACGGGAGCGTCTCGTGCTCCGTGAATCGGGCGAGCATCCCGCGCACGGACGCGTTGTCGATGTAGTCGATCCCGCCCACGCGGGAGGGGTCCCGCAGCACCGAGGTCCAGAACCGCCAGGTGGGCTCCGGGGCCGCGAGGAATCCGATGGCCTGCGTGGCCAGGAAGGCGCCTCCGGCCAGCAGGATGGTGCGGAACCGGCCCAGCATGAGGGGCAGCAGGAGGAGGGCCAGCGGGGTCAGCTTGATGCCGGCGGTCACGCCCACGGCGACGGCGAACCACGCCCACGGATGACGGCGCGAGGCGAGCGCGAGGTAGACCGAGGCCATGAGCACCACGTTGATCTGGCCATAGGTGAGCGTCTCACGGCCGGGCATGGCGAGGAGCGCCACGACGGTGAGCACCCAGGCGGGCACCCGCCACCGGGGCAGGGCCGCGCGCAGGCGTCCGGTCAGGTCGCGGCTGACCAGGTGCATCAGCGCGGCGGTGAGCACCGTCAGCACTCCGAGGGAGACGGGCAGCGGGACCAGGGTCAGCGGGGTGAACAGCAGGGCCGCGAAGGTGGGGTACGTGAACGGCAGCCCCGGATCGCCCACCGGGCCCAGGATCGGGGCGTAGAGGTCCGCCTCCGGGTCCAGCAGGGCCAGGCCGCCCTCGCGGTACACGGCGAGGTCGAGCCCGCTCCCCGGCGTGAGGAGGACGATGAGCAGGGCGGCGGCCACGGGGATCGCCCAGGCCGCGGCACGGGCGGCCGGGGAGGACGGCGCGGGGGCGGTGTGCCGGTGGGACACGATCGGGTGCTCCTTCGCTCGGATCGGCTCACGACCTGGGCGGAGGACGCCGACATGAAGAAGTCCCGGTCGCCGCCGTGGAGATGACGGCGGGCCGGGACGGACGAGGGGATGACGGGAATCGAACCCGCGTAGCCAGTTTGGAAGACTGGGGCTCTACCATTGAGCTACATCCCCGGGCCATCCGCGAGGATCGCGGACCAGCGCCAGCCAGACTAGCACGGAGGCGCCATGCCGCTTCGTCCCCCCTCACCCGGTGCCGCCGCCCGCGGCCTCCGCTCCGTCGTCCCCGTCCGGCGCCGCCTGCCGCTCGCCGGTCGCACCGTGCTCGTCACCGGTGCTGGCTCCGGGATCGGCCGCCTCATGGCCCTCGGTGCGGCGGAGCGGGGCGCGGCCCGCGTGCTCGTGTGGGATCGGGACGAGGCGGCCGCGCTCGCCGTCGCGCAGGAGGCCACGTCCCGGGGCGCCCAGGGCGTCGCCGAGCGGATCGACGTCACGGACGCCCCCGCCGTCGCCGCGGCCGCCGAGCGCGCGGGCGAGGTGGACGTGGCCGTCCACAACGCGGGCGTCGTGACCGGCGCGCGCCTCGAGGACGCCACGGAGGAGGGGATCCGCCGCACCTTCGAGGTGAACGCGCTGGCTCCCTATTGGCTCACCCGCGCGGTGCTCCCCGGGATGCGGGCGCGGGGGCGCGGGGCGATCGTCACGGTGGCCTCGGCCGCCGGGCTCGTGGGCGTCGCCCGGCAGACCGACTACTCGGCCTCCAAGCACGCCGCCGTCGGCTTCGCCGAGTCGCTGGGCGCCGAACTCCGCAAGGAGGGCAGCCCCGTCACCTCGCTCGTCGTGTGCCCGTACTACGTCAGCACCGGCATGTTCGACGGCGTCCGCACCCGCATCCCCGCGCTCCTGCCGATCCTGCGGCCGGAGGCGGTGGCCGACGCGGTGCTGGACGCGGTGGAGGCGGGCCGCCGTCGGCTCCTCCTGCCCCGGGCCGTGGGGCTCATCGCCCCCCTGCGCGCCCTGCCCGGCGGCGCCTTCGACGCCGCCATGGACGTCCTCGGCGTCAATGCCACCATGGACGCGTTCACGGGCCGGTCGACGCCGACGGCTCCGCCCCCGGTTTTCGCCCCGGACCGCGCGGCGCGCTAGGATTCCACAGTCTGCCCTGCAGGCAGCGTCTCGGGTGCCCGGCGTGCGATCGCGTGAGCCCGACCGGCGTCATCTCCAGACGACGGGGTGTAGCTCAGCTTGGTAGAGCGCGCGCTTTGGGAGCGTGAGGCCGCAGGTTCAAATCCTGTCACCCCGACACTGTCGTCACATCCATCCGTCATCCAGTGCAACAGGAGCCATCCGTGGTCAAGTCCACCGCAGAGAACCTCAGCCCGACCCGCGTCAAGCTGACCGTCGAGGTGCCGTTCGAGGAGGTGAAGCCCGCGCTGGACAAGGCGTTCAAGGACATCGCCCAGCAGGTCCAGATCCCCGGCTTCCGTGCCGGCAAGGTCCCCGCGCGCATGATCGAGCAGCGCTTCGGACTCGAGGCCGTGGTGGACCAGGCCGTCAACGAGGGCCTGAACACGTGGTTCACGCAGGCCGTCTCGGAGGCCGAGGTCACCCCGATCTCCCGCCCCGAGGTGGACGTGACCGCCTCCCCGGACTCCGCGAACCGCGAGGCCCCGGTGGCCTTCACCGCCGAGTTCGACGTGCGCCCCACCATCGAGCTGCCCGACTACAAGGGCCTCAAGGTCACCGTGGAGCCCGCCGCCGCCTCGGAGGAGGACGAGCAGAGGGCCCTCGACGCCCTGCGAGCCCGCTTCGGCACCCTCAAGGACGTGGACCGTCCCGCGGGCAAGGACGACTTCGTCACCGTCTCGCTGACCGCCACCGTGGACGGCGAGCAGGTCGACCAGGCCGAGGGCCTCTCCTACCAGGTGGGCGCCGGCACCATGCTCGACGGCATCGACGAGGCCCTCGACGGCCTGTCCGCCGGCGAGGACGCCACCTTCGAGACCACCCTCAACGGCGGCGAGCACGACGGCCGCACCGCCACCGTGAAGGTGCAGCTCACCGCCGTGAAGGACCGCGAGCTGCCCGAGGCCGACGACGACTTCGCCCAGCTGGCCTCCGAGTTCGACACGATCGAGGAGCTGAAGGCCGACCTCAAGAAGAAGGCCGCCGAGGACGCCGTGACCCGTCAGGGCGTCGAGGCGCGCGACAAGGTCCTCGAGGAGCTGGGCAAGCTGGTCGAGGTGCCCGTGCCGGACGGCGTGATCGCAGAGCAGCTCGAGCAGCACTTCTCCGCGGGCGGCCACGAGTCCGGTGACGACCACGACACCCCGGAGCACCGCGCCGAGCTGGAGAAGAACACCCGCGAGGCGTTCGCCAACGAGGTCCTCCTCGACGAGGTCGCCGAGGCAGAGTCCGTGACCGTGGACCAGGGCGAGCTGATCGAGTACATCATCGCCACGTCCTCCGAGTACGGCATGGACCCGAACCAGTTCGCCATGATGCTCGACCAGGCTGGCCAGATCCCGATGATCATGGGCGAGGTCCGCCGCCGCAAGGCGCTGGCCGAGGTGCTCAAGCACGCCGAGGTCACCGACACCGAGGGCAACGCCGTGGACCTCACGGCGTTCGTGACCCCGGGCGGCGCCGACGCCGGGGAGGCCCCGGTGGAGGACGCCCCCGCCGAGGAGCAGCCGGCCGAGAAGCCCGCGAAGAAGGCCCCGGCCAAGAAGGCGGCCGCCAAGAAGGCCGCGGCGAAGAAGGACGAGGCGAAGAAGGACGAGGCCGCGGCCGAGTCCGAGGAGCCCACCGAGGCCTGATCCTCCTGCGGGCCCGTGCCCGCCGTGCACCGGCGCCCCCGTCCCCTGTGGACGGGGGCGCCGGTGCGTCCGCCGCCGGGCGGCGTCGTCGACCTGCGCCAACAGCGAAACGCCCCCGGCACGTCCTCGCGCGGCGAGGGCGCCCGGATAGTGTCGACCTCGATCAGGGACCCGTCTCCGCGCCCGAAGCGGCGCACGGACGGGGGCCAGCGAAGCATCTCGACAGGAAGGCAGCAGTGATGACTGACATCACCCCCCGCATGACCTCGGTGGATCCCGAGCAGCGCGAGGACTACCTCTACAAGCGGCTGCTGCAGGAGCGCATCGTCTGGCTCGGTTCGGACGTGCGCGACGACAACGCGAACGCGATCTGCTCCCAGCTGCTCCTGCTCTCCGCGGAGGACCCGGAGAAGGACATCTACCTGTACATCAACTCGCCGGGCGGCTCCGTCACGGCGGGCATGGCGATCTACGACACCATGCAGTACATCCCGAACGACGTCGTGACCGTGGCCACCGGCCTCGCGGCGTCGATGGGCCAGTTCCTGCTCGCATCGGGTGCGAAGGGCAAGCGCTACGCCACCCCTCATGCCCGCATCCTCATGCACCAGCCCTCGGGCGGCATCGGCGGCACGGAGTCGGACATCCGCATCCAGGCACAGCTCATCCTGCACATGAAGCGGGTCATGGCCGAGCTCACCGCGGAGCAGACCGGCCAGTCCGTCGAGACCATCCTCGAGGACAACGCGCGTGACAAGTGGTTCACCGCCGCGGAGGCCCGGGAGTACGGCTTCATCGACCACATCGCCGAGCGGGCGTCGTCCGTGTCCGGCGGCGGCGGCGTCCAGGGCTGACTCCTTCCGCTCCCGGCCCCATCCAGACCCTCTCGAGGAGACCTTCCATGACCCCGTTCCCCGCCGGGCTCCCCACCGGGACGCCCTCCGCCACCGCTCCCAGCGCCCGCTACATCCTGCCGCAGTTCGAGGAGCGCACTCCCTACGGCTTCAAGCGCCAGGACCCCTACGCCAAGCTCTTCGAGGACCGCATCGTCTTCCTGGGCTCGCAGGTGGACGACGCGTCGGCCGACGACGTGATGGCGCAGCTGCTCGTCCTCGAGGCGATGGACTCCGAGCGTGACATCACGCTCTACATCAACTCCCCGGGCGGCTCGTTCACGGCCATGACGGCAATCTACGACACCATGCAGTTCATCCGGCCCGAGGTGCAGACCGTGTGCCTCGGCCAGGCTGCCTCCGCCGCGGCGGTCCTGCTGGCCGCCGGCGCCCCCGGCAAGCGCCTCGCGCTGCCCAACGCCCGCGTGCTGATCCACCAGCCGGCGATGCAGGGCGACCAGGGCACGGCCACGGACCTGGAGATCCACGCGCAGGAGATCAACCGCATGCGCGTCTGGATGGAGCAGACCCTGGCCTCGCTCACCAACCGGACCCCGGAGGAGGTCTCCCGGGACATCGACCGGGACAAGTTCCTCTCGGCCGACCAGGCCCTCGAGTACGGCCTGGTCGACGAGGTGCTCCCCTCCCGCAAGATCACCCGTCCGTCCGCCTGAGCCGACCGTCACGAGGGTCCGCCGCCGCATCGCGGGCGGGCCCTCGCGGCGTCCCGGGTGTCCGCCCCTTAACGCGTCCGGGTCCCCGCGTATCCTGGAGCGAGTCCGACAACGGAGTCGTCCGCCACGGGACACGACGCCGTCCATCCCGCCCATCTCGAGGAGACCACCATGGCGCGTATCGGAGAGAGCGCGGATCTGCTGAAGTGCTCGTTCTGCGGCAAGAGCCAGAAGCAGGTCCGCAAGCTCATCGCCGGCCCGGGGGTCTACATCTGCGACGAGTGCATCGAGCTCTGCAACGAGATCATCGAGGAGGAGCTGGGGGAGGCCGCCGAGTCGGACGAGCTGGTGCTCCCCACGCCGCAGGAGATCTTCGACCACCTGGAGCAGTTCGTGGTGGGTCAGGAGGCGGCCAAGCGCTCCCTCGCGGTGGCCGTCTACAACCACTACAAGCGCGTGCGCAGCCCGCAGGACCGCGGGGCGGACCTCGCGGAGCGGCTGTCGGGGCATGACGACCTGGCGGACGTGGAGATCGGCAAGTCCAACATCCTCATGGTCGGGCCCACGGGCTCCGGCAAGACCTACCTGGCCCAGACCCTCGCGCGGAAGCTGAACGTGCCCTTCGCCGTCGCGGACGCCACCAGCCTCACCGAGGCCGGCTACGTGGGCGAGGACGTGGAGAACATCCTCCTCAAGCTCATCCAGGCCGCGGATCACGACGTGAAGCGCGCCGAGCAGGGGATCATCTACATCGACGAGATCGACAAGATCTCCCGCAAGTCCGAGAACCCCTCCATCACCCGGGACGTCTCGGGCGAGGGCGTGCAGCAGGCGCTCCTGAAGATCCTCGAGGGCACGGTGGCCTCCGTGCCGCCGCAGGGCGGTCGCAAGCACCCGCACCAGGAGTTCCTGCAGATCGACACGTCCAACGTCCTGTTCATCGTCGCCGGCGCCTTCGCCGGGCTGGACGAGATCATCGGCTCCCGGGCCGGCCGCAAGGGGATCGGGTTCGGCGCGCCGCTGAACCACCTGGGGGCGGGGGAGACCTCCTACGCGGACGTCCGCCCGGAGGACCTCCTCAAGTTCGGCCTCATCCCGGAGTTCATCGGCCGCCTGCCCGTCATCACCACGGTGGAGGACCTCACGCGGGAGCAGCTCGTCCGCGTCCTCACCGAGCCGAAGAACGCCCTGCTGAAGCAGTACCGGAAGATGTTCCTCATGGACGGCGTCGAGCTGGAGTTCGAGCCGGACGCGCTCGAGGCCGTCGTCGAGCTGGCCGAGGCCCGCGGCACCGGCGCACGAGGGCTGCGCTCCATCATGGAGAACGTCCTCAAGCCCGTGATGTTCGAGCTGCCCTCCCGCACGGACGTCGGGACCGTGGTGGTCACCGGGGACGCCGTGCGCGGAGACGCCGAGCCCCTGCTCATCCCGGCCGAGGTGGAGCGCCGCCGCCGCGGCCGCAGCGCCTGACGGCACCGCCTGACCCACCTCGTCCGCACCGCAGCACCGTTACCGAGAGAGGCCCCTCATGACCGAGACCCCGCAGACCCCCGTCGTCGACTTCTACTTCGACCCCACGTGCCCGTTCGCCTGGATCACCTCCCGCTGGATGCTCGAGGTCGAGCAGGTCCGGGACGTCGAGGTGCGCTTCCACCAGATGTCCCTCTACATGCTCAACGAGGGCCGCGAGCTGGACCCGGACTACCGCCGCCACACGGACGAGGGGCTCATCCCCGGCCGCGCCACCCTGCACGTGGGCACCGAGCGCCCCGAGCTGCTCGCCGACTGGTACACGGCGCTGGGCACCCGCATCCACGAGCAGGGGAACAAGGACTACGAGGCGGTCATCGCCGAGGCCGCCGAGGAGCTCGGGCTGGACGCCACCGCCGTCCTGGAGTCCACCCGCACCGACGCCGCCGACGATCACCTCCGCGAGGCGCAGCGCAGGGCCGAGGAGCTGGTGGGGAACGACGTCGGCACCCCGGTCGTGGCCCTCGAGGGGACCGCGTTCTTCGGCCCCGTGATGACCCGCATCGCGCGCGGCGAGCAGGCCGGCCGCATCTTCGACGGCGCCGTGGCGCTGGCCGAGTTCCCGTACTTCTACGAGCTCAAGCGCGCCCGCACGACGAGCCCCGAGTTCGACTGATCCTGGGGCTCCTGCCACGGAGCACCGCAGGCCCGGCAGCTGCTCCCTCGAGCAGAGGCCGGGCCTGCGGCGTGTGCGGGGTCCTCGCGGGCCTCAGAGCGCCCGGGCGATCCGTCCCGCCGAACGGATCATCGGGATCTGCAGGGGCAGGCGGCCGAAGGCCATGGCGCGGAAGGGGACCGAGGCGTGCCGGGCCCGCCAGGCCATCCACATGTTGCCCGGCCACACGGCCACGAACAGCGCCTGGGCGGCGCGCGCCCCCACCCTCCGCGTCCTGGGGGCGGCGAGCAGCCCGGCCACCGCCAGCTCGGCCACACCCGAGCCGAGGGTCCACACCCGCGCGGAGCCGGGCAGGGCCGGCGGGATGAGGCCGTCGAACGACTCGGGCCTCACGAAGTGCAGCACGCCCATGCCGGCGAGCACGCCGGCGGTGCGGCGGGCGGTGCGGTGCGCGCCGGCGGACCCGCGGCGCGGATCCGGCGGCGGGGTGGCGGTGGGGCGGGGGAGGAGTCGCATGCGGCCAGTCTCCCGCATCAGACCGCCCCGGCCGCTCACGCCGCCCCGAGCCACACGAGCTGCGCCCCGGCGTGGCCCGCCTGGATCGCGACGACCACGCCCGCGAGGGCGGCCACGAGGGTGAGCACGGCCAGCACGGTGTGGACGACGGGTCGATTCTCACCGAACGCCCGCGTCGCCGCGGGGGAGCGGTGCCAGAAGAGAGCCACGTGGACCGCGAGGAGCATGAGGGTGAGGAAGGCCAGGTTGCGCGTCATCTCCCCGAGCTGGGCATGCTGCTCCAGCAGCGCCGAGCTCTCGCCGAGCCGCGCCTCCAGGTCCTCCCCTGACCACGTGGCGAACCACGAGCCGAGTGCGGCCAGCAGGGCCAGGCCGAGGGTGAAGGGGGCGGACCACTGGAACCAGCGGCGCGAGACCAGGGTCGGGACCGTCAGGAGCGCGACGAGGGGGATCAGCACGACGGGCAGGTGGACGAGGAGCGGGTGCAGGGGGAGGCCGTTCATGCGGGCGACGATATGCAAGGTCCGCGTCCGTTCCGGAGGAGGGGATCCCGCCCTCACCTGGTGTGACTGTTCCTCACCCGGCCGGCCGGACGGCGCCCTGCCGGCGGTTGCCGCGGGCCCGGCACCCCGCCCCGGGTGGGACGGCGCGCCGGGCCCGTGGACGGGTCAGGCCTGCTCGGCCGGGGCCAGCTCCACATCGGTGACCTCGAGGTCGCCCTCGCCCTCGGCCTCGACGAGCACGACGTCGGCCACGTTGCCGGCCGCCTTCAGGTCGGCCAGCCCGCCGCGCAGCGCGTCGAGCTGCGCCGCGCCGGCCCGCACGGTCGCCGTGCGGACTTCGGTGCGCTGCTTGACCTTCGCCTCCGACTTCGACTTGCGGACGCCGCCGAGCACCTGCGCCACGACGGCGAGGACCCGCGGGTCGCCGCCCTCGGCCGCCGCGCGCAGCCCGCTGAGCTCGGCCTCGAGGCCGGGCCACGGGGCGCGGTGCACGGAGCCGGTGCGCCACCAGCTCCACACCTCCTCGGTCGCGAACGGCTGGAACGGGGCCAGGAGGCGCAGGAGCGCGTCCAGGGTGGTGGCGAGCGTCGCCACCACGGAGGCCTGCTCGGCCTCGCCGTGGCCGCCGTACGCGCGGTCCTTGACGAGCTCCACGTAGTCGTCCGTGAACTGCCAGAAGAACTGCTCGGTCACGTTCAGCGCCCGGGCGTAGTCGTACCCGGCGAACGCGGCGGTGGCCTGCTCGACGGTCTGGGCCAGGCGGGCCAGCAGCGCGGCGTCCAGGGCGTTGGTCACGACGGCGGCGTCGGCCTCCGAGCGCACCACGGCGTCGGAGGTGGCGCCCAGGTTGAGCACGAACTTCGCCGCGTTGAGCAGCTTGATCGCCAGACGGCGGCCGATCTTCATCTGCGCCACCTCGTAGGCGGTGTCCGCGCCGAGGCGGGCCGAGGAGGCCCAGTAGCGCACCGCATCCGCGCCGAACTCCTCGAGGATGTCGGTGGGGACCACCACGTTGCCCTTGGACTTGGACATCTTCTTGCGGTCCGGGTCCAGGATCCACCCGGAGAGGGCGGTGTCCGTCCACGGGACGGAGCCGTTGAGGGCGTCCGCGCGCACCACGGTGGAGAACAGCCAGGTGCGGATGATGTCGTGGCCCTGCGGGCGCAGGTCGAACGGGAAGACGTTCTCGAAGAACGCGTCGTCGCGGCCCCAGCGGCCCACGATCTGCGGGGTCAGCGAGGAGGTCGCCCACGTGTCGAGCACGTCGGGGTCGCCCGTGAAGCCGCCGGGGACGTCGCGCTGGTCCTCGGTGAAGCCCGGCGCGGGCTCGGCCACGGGGTCCACCGGAAGGGCGGAGTCCTCGGGGACGATCGGCGCGTTATAAACCGGCTCGCCGTCCTCGTCGAGGCGGTACCAGACCGGGATCGGCACGCCGAAGAAGCGCTGGCGGCTGACGAGCCAGTCGCCGTTGAGCCCGTCCACCCAGTTCTCGTAGCGGTGGCGCATGTGCTCGGGGTGCCACGTCAGCTCGCGGCCGCGCTCGATGAGGGCGGCGCGGCGGTCGGCGTCGCGGCCTCCGTTGCGGACGTACCACTGGCGCGAGGTGACGACCTCGAGGGGCTTGTCGCCCTTCTCGTAGAAGTTCACGGCGTGCATGATCTTCTTCGGCTCGCCGTCCATGAGGCCGGCCTCGGTGAGGGCGTTCACCACGCCCTCCTTCGCGGAGAACACGGTCTTGCCGGCCACGGTCTCGGCGTAGGCGGCGCGGCCGGCCTCCGTGGTGATCCACTCAGGGGTGTCGGCGGCGAAGCGGCCGTCGCGCCCGATCAGCGTCCGGGTGGGCAGCTGCAGCTCGCGCCACCACGTGACGTCGGTCAGGTCGCCGAAGGTGCAGACCATCGCGATGCCCGAGCCCTTGTCCGGCTTGGCCAGCTCGTGGGCCTTGACCTCCACCTCGACGTCGAAGAGGGGCGAGCGCACCGTGGTGCCGAACAGCGGCTGGTACCGCTCGTCGTCGGGGTGGGCCACGAGGGCGGAGCATGAGGCGAGCAGCTCGGGGCGGGTGGTCTCGATGAAGACCTGCTCGCCGTCGGCCGTGAAGAACGGGTAGCGATGGTAGGCGCCGGCGACCTCGCGGTCCTCGAGCTCGGCCTGGGCCACGGCGGTGCGGAAGGTGACGTCCCACATCGTGGGGGCCTCGGAGAGGTAGGCGTCGCCCGCGGCGATGTTGCGCAGGAAGGCGCGCTGGGAGACGGCGCGGGAGACGTCGTCGATGGTGCGGTAGGTCATGGACCAGTCCACGGAGAGGCCGAGGCGGGTGAAGAGGTCCTCGAAGACCTTCTCGTCCTGCACGGCGAGCTCCTCGCAGAGCTCGATGAAGTTCTTGCGGGAGACGACGTCCCAGTCGCGCTGGTTCTTCGCCGGCGTC
This sequence comes from Micrococcus sp. 2A, assembly GCF_039519235.1. Lineage (NCBI taxonomy): Bacteria > Bacillati > Actinomycetota > Actinomycetes > Micrococcales > Micrococcaceae > Micrococcus > Micrococcus sp. 2A. Next base: position 1,122,928 of record NZ_CP154351.1, read on the forward strand.
TCCGGCGGGCGGTAGCCCTCGATGGAGGGCTTCGTGGGGTCGCAGCGCACGCCGTAGTAGTTCTGCACGCGACGCTCGGTGGGCAGGCCGTTGTCGTCCCAGCCCATGGGGTAGAACACGTTCTTGCCGGTCATGCGCTGGTAGCGGGCCAGCACGTCGGTCTGCGTGTAGGAGAACACGTGGCCCACGTGCAGGGAGCCGGAGGCGGTGGGCGGCGGGGTGTCGATCGAGTAGACCTGCTCGCGCGTGGTGTCCGGGTCGAAGGCGTAGGTGCCCTCCTCGGCCCAGCGGGCGGTCAGCTTGTCCTCGAGTCCCTCGAGGGCGGGGCGGTCCGGGACCGCCACGGCGGTCGTCGGAGCGGGGGATGCGTCGGTGGGCGTGTCTGTGCCCTGCGTGTTCTCAGCCATGCCGGCCATTCTCCCACGGCCGCACGGTGGGGCCGTGAGCACACACGACCACCCCCGCCCCTCCCGCACGGTCCGCGTGCGGCGTGCCGACGAGGCCCGCTGCGGCCCTGTCCCCGTCGGCCCCGTGCCTACAGTGGACGCGTGACCGAGACCTCGCAGACCCCCGCCCCGTCCACCGCGGCCGACTCCTCGACGCCGCCCCGCACCGCCGTCGTGACCGGCGCGACCTCCGGCATCGGCCGCGCCACCGCCCTCGAGCTGGCCCGCCGCGGCTGGCGGGTGTACGCCGCCGGCCGCCGCGACGAGCGCCTCGAGCAGCTCGCCGCGCAGGTGCGCGCCGAGGGCCTCATGGGGGAGGTCCGGCCCGCGCCCCTCGACGTGACGGACGCGGCGGCCGTCGGCGCGCTGGCCGACCGGGTGGCCGCGGAGGGCGGCGCGGACACGCTGCTCAACATCGCGGGCGGCGCGCAGGGCGTGGACGCCGTGGCCGACGGCGACCCGGCCGGCTGGGAGTGGATGTTCCGCGTCAACGTGCTCGGCACCCTGAACGCGTGCCGCGCCTTCCTTCCCCTGCTGCGCGCGCACGGGGAGGGCACCGTCCTGAACCTCACGTCGACGGCGGCGATCGTCGCCTATGAGGGAGGTGCGGGGTACAACGCGGCCAAGATGGGCGCCCACGGGCTGACCGGGGCCCTGCGCCTCGAGGAGGCCGAGCACAACGTGCGCGTGGTCGAGGTGCTGCCGGGCATGGTGCACACCGAGGAGTTCTCGAAGAACCGCCTCGGGGGAGACCAGTCGGCGGCCGACGCGGTCTACGCCGGCGTGGAGAAGCCCCTCACGGCGGAGGACGTCGCCGAGGTGTGCGTACACGCCGTCGAGCTGCCGCACCACGTGAACCTGGACCAGATCGTGATGCGGCCCGTCGCGCAGGCCGCCCAGCACAAGGTGATCCGCCGATGACCGGGTTCGCGCAGGACATGCCCTTCACGGAGCGGGCGCGCTTCGAGCGGGAGGTGCGCCGGGCGGAGCGGGCGATCCCCGATGCGCGGCTGCGGCTGGCCGCGGCCGCCGCCGCGGGCCTCGGCTGCGGAGTGGCCTCCCTGATCCCGCTGGGGCGGCTGCCGCACGTCCGGACCGCCGCGGCGTTCGGCGGCGCCGTGGCCCTGCTCATCCCGAGCGGTGCCTGGGCGGCCTCCGTCCGCGGGGGCGGCAGCGCGTCCTCGGCCGGCCCCGTCGTGGACGGCCCGCGTCAGGCGGTGGCGCTGGCGGCGGGGAGCGTCGGGATCGGGACGGTCCTGGGCGTGAGCCTGTGGCTCTCCCTGAAGGCGGACGCGGGCCTCGAGCGCCTGGCCGTCCGCCGCGGTGCGCGGCACCCGCGCCGGTGGATGGGCGTGGCCGGCGGCGTGCTCGGCGGACTCGTCGAGTTCGCAGAGCGCACCCCGCCCTCGGCCCCGCACTCCTCGCCGTCGCGGGTGTCTGCTCGCTAGCCTGGCGACCATGACCTTCGCCTCTGCCGAACGTGCCCGCCTGTCCGACCTCCTCCTCGAGAACGGCCCCGACGCCCCGACCCTCTGCGAGGGGTGGACCACCCGCGACATGGCCACGCACCTGTGGGTCCGCGAGAACCGCCCCGATGCCGCCGCCGGCATGATGGTCGGCCCCCTCAAGGCCCACCTGGGCAAGGTCTCGGACCAGGCCAAGTCGCGCGACTACCGCGAGCTGGTCCAGTCCTGGGCCAAGGGCCCCGGCACCCTGAACCCCATGCGCCTCGCCGACAAGCACGTGAACGCCGCCGAGCACTTCATCCACCTCGAGGACGTGCGCCGGGGCGAGGTCGCCCGCGGCGGAGAGCTCCCCGCGCCCCGCGCCTTCTCCGAGCGGGACACGGACGCGCTCTACCGCTCCCTGCGCCGCATGGCCCCGATGCTCCTGCGCTCCTCGACGGTCCCCGTCGTCCTGCAGGCCCCCGGCCGCGCGCCCGTGACGGTGGCCCGCGAGGCGGTGGCCGTCCACACCCCGGTCACCGTGTCGGGCGAGGTCGGCGAGCTGCTCCTCTGGGCCCACGGCCGCGACGCCGTGCACGTTACCGTGGATGGAGACCTCGCCGCGGTGAAGCGCGCCAGACTCTGACGCGCACCCCCTCACGCCTGTGCCCGCCGGTCCACTACACTGGCGGGCACAGGCGTCGATCCGGCCATCACCGGTGAGCCTCCGGAAGAACGGGCGTCCGTCGCAGGCGGCGCCTCAGTAGAACCGGACGGGCAGGCCCGTCACAGCCGTCACGAAGCGGTCGGTCCGCGCACCGCCCTCGCCTCCGCGCGCGGGCAGCAGGGATCGGCAAGCAAGGTGGTACCGCGCTGCCGTCGGCCCCACGGCCCCGGTGTGCGTCCTTGCACGGAACACCTCCCCGGACCGCAAAGGACCACCGTGTACCCCCTCGCCTCCTCTGACCCGAACGGCACCACGCCCGCCTCGCCGCGCCTGCCGGAGATCGAGCGCCGCATCCTGCAGCACTGGGACGAGGACGGCACGTTCCAGGCCTCCATCGACCAGCGCCCGCCGCTCACCGAGGATGGCGCGCAGAACGAGTTCGTCTTCTACGACGGCCCGCCCTTCGCGAACGGCCTGCCGCACTACGGCCACCTCCTCACGGGCTACGTGAAGGACCTCGTGGCCCGCTACCAGACGCAGCAGGGCCGCCGCGTGGAGCGCCGCTTCGGCTGGGACACCCACGGTCTGCCCGCCGAGCTCGAGGCGATGAAGCAGCTCGGCATGACGGACAAGGCCGAGATCGAGGCCATGGGCATCGACCGGTTCAACGACGCGTGCCGCGCCTCCGTGCTCAAGTACACGGACCAGTGGCAGGAGTACGTCACCCGCCAGGCCCGCTGGGTGGACTTCGAGAACGACTACAAGACCCTCACCCCGGACTTCATGGAGTCCGTGATCTGGGCGTTCTCCCAGCTGCATGAGAAGGGGCTCACCTACCGCGGGTTCCGCGTGCTGCCCTACTGCTGGAACGACGAGACCCCGCTCTCCAACCACGAGCTGCGCATGGACGACGACGTCTACCAGATGCGCCAGGACCCATCCGTCACCGTCTCCTTCCCCGTCACGGGCCTGCCGGAGGACGCCGCGCTCATCCCCGACGGCGGCGCCGACGCCGACCTGGCCGAGCGTCTCCTCGGCGTGCACGTCCTCGCGTGGACCACCACGCCCTGGACCCTGCCGACCAACGCGGCCCTCGCCGTCGGGCCGGAGATCGCCTACGCCGTGGTGCCCGCCGGCCCCGAGGGCGCCTCCGTGGACGCGGAGCGCTTCCTCCTCGCCCTGGACCGCGTGCCCGCCCACGCCAAGGAGCTCGGCTACGCGGACGCGGAGGCCGCGCGCGCCGCCGTCGTGGAGACCATCCCCGGCGCCCGCCTGGGCGGGCTGCGCTACGCGCCCCTGTTCACGGACGTGTTCGACGCCCACCGCGGCGAGACGTTCACCGCGAACGGCCGCGAGCTCACCCTGGACGCCGCCCACCGCATCCTCGTGGACGACTACGTCTCCACCGACGACGGCACGGGCGTGGTCCACCAGGCCCCCGCCTACGGCGAGGACGACCAGCGGGTGTGCGAGGCGAACGGCATCCCCGTGCTGCTCTCCGTGGACTCGGGCGCGAAGTTCCTCCCGCTGTTCGCCCGCGAGGACACCGGACGCGGCGACCTGCGCGAGATCGCCGGCGTGCAGGTCTTCGAGGCCAACCGGACGATCGTGCGCGCGCTGCGTGACCTGGGCCGCGTGGCCCGCGAGGCCTCCTACGAGCACTCCTACCCGCACTGCTGGCGCTGCCGGAAGCCGCTGGTCTACCGCGCGGTGACCTCCTGGTACGTCGCGGTCACGCAGGTCAAGGAGCGCATGCTCGAGCTGAACGACGAGATCACCTGGATCCCCGGCAACGTGAAGCACGGGCAGTTCGGCACGTGGGTGGCCAACGCCCGCGACTGGTCGATCTCCCGCAACCGCTACTGGGGCTCGCCCATCCCGGTGTGGGAGTCCGACCACCCGGACTACCCGCGCCAGGAGGTCTACGGCTCGCTCGCCGAAATCGAGGAGGCCTTCGGGCGCCTGCCGCGCAACGCCGAGGGCGAGGTCGACCTGCACCGTCCGTGGATCGACGACCTCACCCGCCCGCACCCGGACCCCGAGGCCGCCGCGGCCGGGGCCGTGATGCGCCGCGTCGAGGACGTCCTGGACGTCTGGTTCGACTCCGGCTCCATGCCGTACGCGCAGGTGCACTACCCGTTCGAGCGGGCCGACTGGTTCCCCACGCACAACCCGGCGGACTTCATCGTGGAGTACATCGGCCAGACCCGCGGCTGGTTCTACACGATGCACATCCTCGCCACCGCGCTGTTCGACCGCCCCGCGTTCTCCAACGTGATCTCGCACGGCATCGTGCTCGGCTCGGACGGCCAGAAGATGTCCAAGTCGCTGCGCAACTACCCGGACGTCAACGAGGTCCTGGACCGCGACGGCTCGGACGCCATGCGCTGGTTCCTCATGGCCAGCCCCATCCTGCGCGGCGGCAACCTGATCGTCACGGAGGAGGGCATCCGCGAGGCCACCCGCCAGGTGATCCTCCCGGCGTGGAACGCGTGGCACTTCTTCTCGCTCTACGCCAACACGGCCCACGACGGCGGCGCCCGCCCCGAGGGCTACCGCGCGAGCGAGCGCCACACCTCCGAGGACCCCCTGGACCAGTACGTCCTGGCCGCCACGGGGCAGATGCTGCGCGAGGTCAAGGCGGCGCTGGACTCCTATGAGGTCTCCGACGCCACGGAGGCGCTGCGCACCTTCATGGACACGCTGACCAACTGGTACATCCGGCGCTCCCGCGAGCGGTTCTTCGCCGAGGACACCGTGGCCATGGACGTCCTGTACACCGTGCTCGAGGCGTTCACGCGCGCCGCCGCGCCGCTGCTGCCCCTCGTGGCGGAGGAGATCTGGCGCGGCCTCACCGGCGGCCGCTCGGTGCACCTGACCGACTACCCGGATGCGGACCTGTTCCCGCACGGCCCTGAGGCGGAGACGCTCGTGGCCCGCATGGACGCCGTGCGCCGCATCAGCTCCGCCGGCTCGGCGCTGCGCAAGGGCGCCAAGCGCCGCGTGCGCCTGCCGCTCGCGCGCCTGTCCGTCGTCGTGCCGGACGCCGCCGGCCTCGAGGGCACCTACGCGCGGATCGTCGCGGACGAGCTCAACCTCAAGGAGGTGGCGCTCACCGAGCTCTCGGACGAGGCCATCGCCGAGTACGGGATCGGCACGAAGCTGACCCTGAACTTCCGCGAGCTCGGCAAGGCGTTCGGCAAGCAGGTCCCGGCCGTGAAGAAGGCCGTCGATGACGGCGCGTACGCGGAGACCGCCGACGGGCTGGCGGTGGCCCTGGCCGACGGCGAGACCGTGACGCTGGCCCCCGAGCTCTACGAGCTGCGCACGGTGTCCACGGGCGCGCCCGCCGGCACCGCCGTCGGCGTGCTCTCCGGGGCGGCGGGCTTCCTCGTCCTCGAGACCGAGGTGAGCGCGGAGCTTGCCGCCGAGGGCGTGGCCCGCGACGTGATCCGCGCCGTCCAGGCGGCCCGCAAGGAGGCCGGCCTCGAGGTCTCCGACCGGGTGCGCTCCCGGATCGAGGGCCCGGCGGCCGTGCTCGCGGCGCTCGAGTCGCACCGCGAGCTGATCGCGGGGGAGACGCTCTCGGCGGAGCTGGAGCTCGTGGACTCCGGCGCGGAGGACACGCGCCAGGACCCGGCCGACGACGCCATGAAGGCCGTGGCCGTGACCGTGGAGAAGGTGGGCGCATGAGTGCGGATCAGAGGCCCGGCACGGTCGAGGAGGTCTACCGGGACCTGCTCGCCCGCGCCCCGGAGAACAAGATGCAGCCGCGGCTGGACCCCGTGCGTCGGGTGCTGGCCCTCCTGGGGGACCCGCAGGACGCCGCTCCCGTCATCCACCTGACCGGAACGAACGGCAAGACGTCCACGGCGCGCATGATCGAGGCCGTGCTGCGCGCCTACGGGCTGCGCACGGGCCGCTACACGTCGCCGCACCTGCAGAAGGTCACCGAGCGCATCAGCATCGACGGCGAACCGGTGTCCGACGAGACGTTCGTGCGCGTGTGGGGCGAGATCCTGCCGATCGTGCAGACCGTAGACGCCGAGCTGGAGGCCGCGGGCGAGCCGCGCCTGACGTACTTCGAGGCCGTCACCGTGCTCGGGTTCGCCGTCTTCGCGGACGAGCCCGTCGAGGTCGTCGTGCTCGAGGTGGGCCTGGGCGGCGTCACGGACGCGACCAACGTCGCCGACGGCGTCGTCTCCGTGGTCACCCCCATCTCCCTGGACCACACCGACCTGCTGGGGGACAGCGAGGCGGAGATCGCCGAGGAGAAGGCGGGGATCGTCAAGCCGGGCGGGTTCCTGGTGTCCGCGGTGCAGGAGCGCGACGCCGCCCAGGTGCTCCTGGAGGCCGCGCAGTCCGCGGGCGTGCCGTTCCGCTTCGAGGGCGTCGAGTTCGGCGTCGTTGAGCGTGCGCTCGCGGTCGGCGGGCAGCAGGTCGCGGTGCGCGGCCTGGCCGGCGAGTACCCCGACCTCTTCCTGCCCCTGCTCGGCGAGCACCAGGCCCAGAATCTGGCCCTGGCCGTCGCCGCGCTCGAGGCGTTCCTCGGCGGGGGAGTGCGTCCCCTGGACGAGGAGCTGCTGCGGGAGGGCCTCGCGCAGGTCACCTCCCCGGGCCGCCTCGAGGTGCTGCGCACCGCCCCCACGGTGATCGTGGACGCCGCCCACAATCCCGACGGTGTGCGGGCCACCGTGCGCGCCGTGCAGGAGTCGTTCGGCTTCACGCGCCTCGTGCTCGTGGTGGGGGTGCTGCAGGAGAAGGACGCCCCCGCCATGCTGGAGGCGCTGCACCGCGCGTTCGGCGACGACGTCGCGGACCTGGCGCTCACCCAGTCGACGTCGCCGCGGGCCATCCCCGCGGCCGAGCTCGCGCGGATCGCCCTGGACGCCGGCTGGCCCGAGGACGACCTGTTCGCCACCGAGTCCGTGCCGGACGCGCTCGAGTGGGCCGTGGGCCGTGCCGAGGCGCTCGAGTCGAGCGCCGACGAGCTGGCCTCCGGCACAGGCGGTGGTGTGCTCGTCCTCGGGTCCATCACCCTCACGGCCGAGGTCCGTGCGCTGCTCGGCGAGCCCCGCCGCGCCGGACCGGTGACGGTGGCCGCCCGCGGCCTCGACCCGGCCGATCTGCTGGACGCCGTGGGCCTGGCCGACGAGAACGAGGACGCCCTCGATCCCGAGATCCTCGAGCTGCTGGACGACGCCGACGAGACGGAGGACCACCGATGAGCCACGCGACGCCCCACCCGGCCGAGCCGGCCGAGACGTCCGGAACCGCCGCGACCGAGGGCGAGCACTTCGGTGCCGAGGCGTGGCGCCCCGAGCGTGAGACCAAGGCCCAGCGGTCCTGGACGCCCGGTCAACGCCGCCGTCGCCGTTCCACGCGGGCCATGTTCACGTCCGTGGTGCTGACCCTCGAGTCGGTCGTGATCTTCTTCCTGGGGATGACCCTGTTCGGGCTGAACCGCGGGGAGGAGCACGCCCTGTGGTTCGCGATCGGCTTCTCCGTCCTGGCTGTCGTCGCACTGCTGACGTGCGCGCTCGTGCAGAGGCCCGTGGGCATCTGGATCGGGTGGGCCATCCAGCTCGTGCTGATCGTGTCCGGGTTCTGGGAGTACTCGATGTTCGTGATCGGCCCGCTCTTCGCGCTCACGTGGTGGTACGCCGTGACCAAGGGCCGGGAGATCGACCTCGAGAACGCCCGGCGTGACCGCCTCGAGGAGGAGTGGGCGGCGGAGCACGGGTCTTGAGGCGCGCCGCCCACTAGGGTGAGAGGAGACCGAGCTCGTCCACCCCTGAAGGAGCCGACCATGACCCATCACCCCGAAGAGACCCTCGTGCTCGTCAAGCCCGATGGCGTGCAGCGCAACCTCGTGGGCGAGATCATCGCCCGGATCGAGCGCAAGGGCTACACGATCGTGGACCTGAAGATGGTCACGGCCACCCGCGGCATGCTGGAGAAGCACTACGAGGAGCATGAGGGCAAGCCGTTCTTCGAGCCGCTCGTCGAGTTCATGGGCTCCGGGCCGGTCGTGGCGATCCGCCTCGGCGGCGACCGCGTGATCGAGGGCTTCCGCGCTCTGGCCGGCAAGACCGACCCCACGGTGGCCGCACCCGGCACCATCCGCGGCGACCTCGGCCGCGACTGGGGCGCGGGCGTGCAGAAGAACCTCGTGCACGGCTCGGACTCCACGCTCTCCGCGGAGCGCGAGCTCGCCATCTGGTTCGGCTGATCCCACAGCCCGGCCGATCGTCGGAAGCACACGAGCCCAGAAGCACAGCCCCACGGCAGCGACGGGAGCCGGGACTCACGGCGAGGCAGCCCGACTCGTCCCCGGGCGCGATCGAGGAGACCGCCGGTCCTCCCGGCCCCTCACGCTTCCTGCACACGCGACGGCGCCGCACCCTCCACTGGAGGGTGCGGCGCCGTCGCGTGTGCAGGGGATGCCGGGCCCTCAGCCGATGCCGAGGACTCCCAGGCCCATCTCCAGCAGGATGGACACCCCGACGCCGAGGAGGACGAGCACGACGAACGGCCACGTGAGGTCCCGGGCGAGGGCCGCGGCGCGCGGCGAGCCGCTCCCGAGGGCGCCCGTCTGGATGGTGCGCGACGTGATCAGCCCGAGCTGGACGGTCACCATGGTCCAGACCACCATGCAGTAGAGGCAGAGGGTCCCGATGTCGTACACGGCCGAGTGCCAGAGCCACACGCAGAAGGCGAAGCCGGCCAGGATGCACGCGTTCATCAGCAGCCAGTACCAGCGCGCGAAGCGAGCGCCGGCGAACAGCGACATGGCGACGGTGATGAGCACGGAGAAGGCCACGACGCCGATGAACGTGTTGGGGAAGCCGAACGTCTGCGCCTGCCAGGACTGCATGACCTGCCCGCACGAGACCCACGGGTTCAGGTCGCAGCTCGTGCGGTGGGTCGGGTCCGCGGCCAGGATGGAGCGCTCGATGATGATGACGACGGTCGCCGCCATCGCGATGAGCGACGTGACCAGCAGCATCCACGCGGTTCCCCGGGTGCGGGCGTACCAGGGTAGGTCGAGGTCGAGGTCGAGGTCGCGGTCGGCGTGAGGGGAGGCGGACGCGGTGGGGGCGTTGAGGGCGCCGCGGGTGGAGGAACCAGGCATGTCCCGAGTCTAGTTCCGCGCCGGTGTGAGAGAATCGGCTCGGCCGTCCCGTGCCCACACCACGGGCCGTCCCGCTGTGCGCCCGACGACGGGCCGCCGCCGTCGCGTCGGCCGCGGGGAGTGTCCCCGTGCCGAGGTCGGCTCGGTCGATCCGATGCCGCCCCTGCGCCGATCGGCGAACCAGCCATCGAGCAGGCCCGGTTCGGCGCACACAGCGGTTCAGGCCCAGGACCCCTCCCGGGGCCCCGGACCCGTTCACCAGACGACTTCTCTCGGTGACCGCCTCCCGGCGCACCCCGGGCGCGCGAGCGCCCGCGGGGCAACGCGGCCGGGGCGCGGTCCGTGACACGCCGTGCCGGCGGTGCGTGTGGCGCCGACGGGCGGCGGGAGGTGCTGCCATGGCGGCCAATGAGAACCAGACCCCCGCGGACGAACGCTCCGCATCCCAGCCCGTGTCGGGCGAGACCGTCCTGTTCGATCCCCGTGACCCCTTCGCGGTCCCCGAGAACGTGATGGAGGTGCTGCGGACGCGTCCCGCGCGTCCGCAGCACGCGGCGGACGACGACGGGGACCGCGGCCACGAGGACCACGACCAGGACGACCGTGACGAGTCCGAGGATCGCGGGGACCGCCCGGCCGTCTCCCGCCGCCGTCGCAAGCGCCGCCGCGGCGCCGTCGACATGGAGCTGGACGGCGGTGAGGACGGCGACCCGGAGCACACCGTGACCCGGGTGCGCGCCCCCCGCGCCGCCGCGGCCGAGGCCACGCGCTCGGACACCGTCCAGGGCGTCAAGGGCTCGACCCGCCTGGAGGCCAAGCGCCAGCGCCGCCGGGACTCCCGCTCGGGCGGCCGCCGCCGCACCGTGATCACCGAGGCCGAGTTCCTGGCCCGCCGCGAGTCCGTGGACCGCAAGATGCTCGTGCGCCAGCGGGACAGCCGCATCCAGATCGCCGTGCTCGAGGACGGCGTGCTCGCGGAGCACTTCGTCTCCAACACGACCCAGGACTCGATGATCGGCAACGTGTACCTCGGCAAGGTGCAGAACGTGCTGCCCTCGATGGAGGCCGCGTTCGTGGACATCGGCCGCGGCCGCAATGCCGTGCTGTATGCGGGCGAGGTCAACTGGGACGCCGCGCAGCTGGACGGCAGGCCGAAGAAGATCGAGAACGCGCTCAAGTCCGGGGACACCGTCCTGGTGCAGGTCACCAAGGACCCGGTGGGGCACAAGGGCGCCCGCCTGACGAGTCAGGTCTCCCTGCCCGGCCGCTACCTCGTGTACGTGCCCGGCGGCTCCATGACCGGCATCTCCCGCAAGCTCCCCGACGTGGAGCGCGCCCGCCTGAAGAAGATCCTCAAGGACCACCTCCCGCAGGACGCGGGCGTGATCGTGCGCACGGCCGCGGAGGGCACCTCCGAGGAGGAGCTGCAGAACGACATCAACCGCCTCCGCGCGCAGTGGGAGGGCATCGAGGGCCGGGCCTCCGCCGGCAAGGTGCTGGCGCCCGAGCTGCTGTACGCCGAGCCGGACCTGACCATCAAGACCCTCCGCGACGTCTTCAACGAGGACTTCTCGGCGATGATCGTCCAGGGCGAGCAGACCTGGGACAACATCGAGGCCTACGTGACCTACGTGGCCCCGCACCTGCTGGACCGCCTCCACCACTGGGTCCCCGAGGACCTCGAGGGCGAGGACCTGTACGCCACGCACCGCGTGGACGAGCAGCTCCACAAGGCCCTGGACCGCAAGGTCTACCTGCCCTCCGGCGGCTCGCTCGTGATCGACCGCACCGAGGCCATGACGGTGGTGGACGTCAACACCGGGAAGTTCACGGGCTCGGGCGGCAACCTCGAGGAGACCGTCACCAAGAACAACCTCGAGGCGGCCGAGGAGATCGTCCGCCAGCTGCGTCTGCGGGACATCGGCGGCATCATCGTCATCGACTTCATCGACATGGTGCTCGAGGGCAACCGGGACCTGGTCCTGCGCCGCCTCGTCGAGTGCCTCGGCCGTGACCGCACCAAGCACCAGGTGGCCGAGGTCACCTCGCTCGGCCTCGTGCAGATGACGCGCAAGCGCATGGGCACCGGCCTCGTCGAGGTGTTCTCCGAGACCTGTGAGCACTGCGCCGGCCGCGGCATCCTCATCCACGACGCGCCGGTCGAGAAGGGCCGCGTCCAGGCGGAGTCGCGCTCCGAGGGCGAGGGCCGACGACGCAAGCGCCGTCGCGGCTCCGACGTGGACGCGCCGCACGACGAGTCGACCACGGGCGAGCCCGATGAGGAGGCCTCGGACGAGGCCCGTCAGCGCCGCGAGCGGGCGGCCGCCGCCCGCGCCGCCCTCCACTCCATCGCCAAGGCGTCCGGCAAGATCGAGGAGGCCCCCGTCGAGGCCGCCTCCGACGCCGCCCCGGCCTCCGACGACCAGCGCGGGCAGGAGCCGGAGGACGAGGAGTCCGCGCCGGCCGAGTCGGACCGTGGCACCCGGCCCGAGCGCGACAGCGCCGACGCCGAGACCGAGGGCGACGAGGAGAACGGCGGCCGCCGCCGTCGGCGCCGTGGACGCCGCCGCGGCCGCGGGGGCGACGACGGCTCCCGCCCGTCCGGCGACGAGCGCACCGACTCCGGCCGGGACGCCCGCGAGGCCGCCCCGGAGCAGGAGTCCGCGACGACGGCGGACGTCCAGCCGGCCGGCGGCGTGCCCGCCCAGGCCGAGCCCGTCGAGTCGGAGCCTGCCGCAGAGCCCGTCCAGGCGGAGGCCCCGGAGGCCCCCGCCGCCGAGGAGGAGGGTGAGGGCCGTTCCGGAGGCCGCCGTCGTCGTGGCGGGCGCGGGCGTTCGCGCCGCGCGGACGCCGACCGCTCCGCCCCGGAGGCGCCGCGGGCTCTCCAGGATCCCGAGCAGACCGAGGCCGAGGCCTCGGCGGTCACGGACACCTCGGAGGAGCCGGAGATGGCTGCCCCGGCTCAGGCCGCACCGGCCCCCGACGCCCCCTCCGAGGCCGCTCGTGAGGTCTCCGGGGTCATCACGTTCGACGGCGAGGACGTCCCCGTGCCGCGTCGTCGGCGGTCCCGCCGGGCCTCGAGCGACGGTGCCGTGCGTCCCGCCGCAGAGCTGAAGAGCCTGGAGGATGCCCTCGAGCGCCGCGGCGCGGAGGCGCCCGCCTCGGTGGCCGCCCGGGCCCCGGAGCCCGTGGCCGCGGAGGCGCCCGAGCCGGTCGCCGAGCCGGCACCCGCCCAGGCGCCCGAGCCCGTCGTGCCGGCACCCGCCCAGGCGCCCGACCCCGTCGTGCCCGAGCCCGCTGCGCCCGCTGCGCCCACCGCCGAGCGTCCGGCCCGCCGTCGTTCGCGGCGTGCCGTCTCCTCGGACGGCGTCCAGGTGGAGGTGCAGGACGCCTCGGCCGCCGCCACCGGGAGCCGCTTCACCGCCTCGGCCGCCGCTGCGCCGACCGAGCGCACCGCCGCGGAGGCCCCGGCCCCGGTCATGCTGGGCGTGGGCGTGAAGGCCGCGGACCTGGCCCGACGCTGACGGGCCGCGGCTCGGCGCGTCGCCCCTCTCGGGGGCGCGACGCGCCGAGCGTGTCGCGATTGGTGCGGGTGCGGGGGACGCAGTATGATGAACAATCGGTGTTCACCGCCCGCACGCTCCTGCATGTCCCGGTGAGGGACCGTCGTACCCGGGCGCACGCTGCAGTCGAGGTACGGGTGTGAGAACACAGCCGAATCCATTGAAACGTCGAGAGAAGTGAGTCCCAAGTGGTGTACGCGATTGTCCGCGCTGGCGGCCGCCAGGAGAAGGTTTCCGTCGGAGACCTCGTTACCCTTGACCGCGTCCCCGCTGAGACCGGTGGCTCCGTCGAGCTGCCCGCTCTGATGCTGGTGGACGGGGAGAAGGTCACGGCAGGCGCCGACGCCGCCGGTGTGAAGGTGACCGCCGAGGTGGTCTCCCACTCCCGCGGCAAGAAGATCGTTATCCAGAAGTACAAGAACAAGACCGGCTACAAGAAGCGCCAGGGCCACCGCTCTGAGCTGTCCACGGTCAAGATCACCGGGATCGCCTGAGCCGTCACCGGCTTCGCGCACCCCGAGCATCCGAGAGGTTAGGCAACAGCAATGGCACATAAGAAGGCCGGCAGTTCCTCCAAGAACGGCCGCGACTCGAATCCCCAGTACCTCGGCGTCAAGCGCTACGGCGGCGAGGACGTCAACGCCGGCGAGATCATCGTCCGCCAGCGCGGCACCAAGTTCCACCCGGGCCACAACGTGGGCCGCGGCAAGGACGACACGCTCTTCGCGCTGTCGGCCGGCTCCGTGTCCTTCGGTCAGCGCCGCGGCCGCAAGGTCGTGGACGTGGTCGCCGCCGCCGAGTGATCCCACTCGCGGCCTGAGCGCGGGCCACGCCTCCCACCCGGAGGCGGTCCGCGCGGCTTGACGCCCCGGCGGGGGCGGGTCACTGTTCTCAGGACCCGCTCCCGCCGTCGTCGTCTCACCCCTTCTCTCCCACCGTCAGGATCCTCCCCATGGCAGCCTTCGTGGACCGCGTCGTCCTCCACCTCACCGCCGGCAACGGCGGGCACGGGTGCGTGTCCGTGCACCGTGAGAAGTTCAAGCCCCTCGGCGGTCCCGACGGCGGCAAGGGCGGCGACGGCGGCGACATCACCCTCGTGGTGGACTCGCAGACCACCACCCTGCTCAACTACCACCACGCCCCGCACCGCTCCGCGGAGAACGGCCAGCCCGGCATGGGCGACCACCGGGCGGGCAAGGACGGCACGTCCCTCGTGCTGCCCGTGCCGGACGGCACCGTGGTGAAGGACGAGAACGGGAACATCGTGGCGGACCTCGTGGGGGAGGGTGCCACCTACGTGGCCGCGGCGGGCGGTCAGGGCGGGCTCGGCAACGCGGCGCTGGCCTCCGTCAAGCGCAAGGCCCCGGGCTTCGCGCTCCTCGGCCTGCCGGGGGAGAGCCGCGAGCTCTCGCTCGAGATCAAGACGGTCGCGGACATCGCCCTGGTCGGGTTCCCCTCCGCGGGCAAGTCCTCGCTCATCGCGGCGATCTCGGCGGCGCGCCCCAAGATCGCGGACTACCCCTTCACCACGCTCGTGCCGAACCTCGGCGTCGTGCAGGCCGGGGAGGTCCGCTACACCGTGGCGGACGTGCCGGGCCTCATCCCCGGAGCCTCCGAGGGCCGCGGCCTCGGCCTCGAGTTCCTGCGCCACGTGGAGCGATGCGCCGCGCTCGTGCACGTGCTGGACTGCGGCACGATCGAGCCGGACCGCGACCCGATCGCCGACTTCGAGGCCATCGAGGCCGAGCTCGAGGCGTACGCCGTGGAGCCCGTCTTCTCCCAGGGCGGCGACGGCGTGGTGCCGCTCAACGAGCGCCCCCGCCTCGTGGCGCTGAACAAGACCGACCTGCCGGACGGCGCCGAGATGGCGGACATGGTCCGCGCCGAGCTCGAGGGCCGCGGCCTGCGGGTCTTCGACATCTCCGCGCTGGCCCGCGAGGGCCTGGAGGCCCTCAAGTACGCCATGGCCGACCTGGTCACGCAGGCCCGCGAGCGGGTCCCCGAGCCGGAGGCGCCCGCGCCCGTCGAGGTGCCCCGCCGCTTCCACCGCAAGGGCGAGCGCGGGGAGTTCACCGTGGTCCGCGAGGAGCGCAACCTCAAGCCCCTGTTCCGCGTGCGCGGCGAGAAGCCGGAGAAGTGGGTCGCCCAGACCGACTTCGTCAACGACGAGGCCGTGGGCTACCTCGCGGACCGGCTGCAGCGCCTCGGCGTCGAGGACGGCCTGTTCAAGGCCGGCGCGACGCCGGGCGACGCCGTGGTGATCGGCGACGACGAGTCCGGTGTGCTCTTCGACTGGGAGCCCACCCTGTCCGCCGGCGCCGAGCTCCTCGCCGGCCCGCGCGGCACCGACCTCCGCCTCGACGAGCGCAGCCGCGCCACCCGCGCGGAGAAGCGTGCCGAGCAGGACCAGCGCCGGGCCGCCCGTGCCGCCACGCGGGCTGAGATGGAGGCGGAGCGGCGCACCGGCCTCTGGACCGTGGACGAGACCGAGGACCCCGACCGAGAGGACTGACCCATGTCTGCACGCCGCACCGTCGTCACCCGCTACGCCACGCCCGCCACGGGCGGGCCGGAGGACCCCAAGGCCAACCCCGTGACCACGCGGGAGACCCTGCCGGCCGCGCGGCGCGTGGTCATCAAGATCGGCTCGTCCTCCCTCACCACGCCGACCGGCCTGAACACCGAGGCGATCGATGCGCTCGTGGACGTGATCGCGGACCTGCGCTCCCGCGGCACGCAGGTGGTGCTGGTCTCCTCGGGCGCGATCGCGGCGGGCTTCCCGCAGCTGGGCCTCACCCGCCGCCCCAAGGACACGGCCACGCAGCAGGCGGCCGCCTCGGTGGGCCAGGGGAGCCTCATGGCCCACTACTCCCAGAGCTTCGCCCGGCACGCCACCACCGTGGGCCAGGTGCTGCTCACGGCGGAGGAGCTCATGCGCCGCGGCCAGTACATCAACGCGCACCGCTCGCTGGCCCGCCTGCTCACGATGGACGTCATGCCGATCGTCAACGAGAACGACGCGGTGGCCACCCGCGAGATCCGCTTCGGCGACAACGACCGCCTCGCCGCCCTCACCGCCAACCTCGTGAAGGCGGACCTGCTCGTCCTCCTCTCGGACGTGGACGCGCTGTACACGGGGCACCCGTCGCTGCCGGACTCGCGGCGGATCGCCACCGTCTCCTCAGACGAGGACCTCGCGGGCGTGGACGTGCGCACCCCGGGCTCCGCCGGCGTCGGCACGGGCGGCATGGTCACCAAGGTGGACGCCGCCGGCATCGCGGCCACCACGGGCATCCCCACGCTGCTGACCTCGGCGCCCAACGCCGCCGCCGCCTTCGCGGGGGAGGACGTGGGCACGTGGTTCGAGGTGGCCGGCCGGCGGCGCTCGGCCCGCGCCGCGTGGCTCGGCCTCACGGCCGAGGTCCGGGGCCGCCTCACCATCGACGACGGCGCGGTCGCCGGCGCGATCGACCGCGGGCGCTCGCTCCTGGCCGCCGGCATCACGGACGTCTCCGGGCAGTTCACGGCCGGCGACGTCGTCGAGATCGCGGATCAGGACGGCCGGGTGCGGGCCCGCGGCCTCGTCCAGTACTCCGCGTCCCAGCTGCCGCGCATGCTCGGCCGCTCCACGGCCGTCCTGAAGGAGGAGCTCGGCGCGGGCTACGACGGCGTCGTGGTCCACGCGGACGACTGGGTCCGGCTCGCCCCCTCGCACGCGGCCTACAGCTGAGCGCGAGCCGCGCCCTGCGTGCCCGCCGCCCCGTTCGCTAGGGTGGCGGGCATGGACACGGAGCAGAACGCCCAGCAGCAGCCCGCCCCCGACGTCGTGGAGGCGATCCGCAGCCGGTCCGCGTGGGCGCGGGCCGCGTGCGGCGAGCTCGCCCGCGCCGGCCGTGCCCGCAAGGACGAGACGCTCCTGGCTCTCGCCTCCGCCCTGCGCGCGAACGGCCCCGCCATCCTGGCGGCCAACGCGGAGGACGTGGAGCGCGGGAAGGCCACCGGCACGACGGCGGCCCTCCTGGACCGCCTCATCCTCGACGACGACCGCCTGGAGGGCCTCGCCGTCGCGCTGGAGGACCTCGCCGCGCTGCCCGATCCCGTGGGCGTGGTCGTGCGCGGCCGCAGCCTGCCCAACAGCGTCCGCATGCAGCAGGTGCGCGTGCCCCTCGGCGTCGTGGGCGCCGTCTACGAGGCCCGTCCCAACGTCACCGTGGACATCGCCGGCATCGCGCTGAAGTCCGGCAACGCCGTGATCCTGCGGGGCGGCTCCGCGGCGGAACGCACGAACACCGTCCTGGTCCAGGTCCTGCGGGAGGCGGTCGGCGCCCAGGGGTTCGACCCCAACCTCATCCAGGGGATCGACGACCTGGGCCGGCCCGGCGTCGCCGCCCTCATGGAGGCACACGGCTCCGTGGACGTGCTCATCCCGCGCGGCGGCCGGGAGCTGATCCAGCGCGTGGTCCGCGAGTCGCGCGTCCCCGTCATCGAGACCGGCGAGGGCAACGTGCACCTCTACATCGACGCCTCCGCGCCCGTCGAGATGGCGGCGGACATCGCCCTGAACGCCAAGACGCACCGCACCTCCGTGTGCAACGCCGCCGAGACCCTGCTGCTGCACCAGGACGCCGAGGCGGCGGGCCGCGAGGTGCTGCGCGCCCTCACGCGTGCCGGGGTGCTGCTGCACGTGGACGCCGCGGCCCGCGCCTGGCTGCCGGACGCCGCGGACGGCGGGCCGGCGGCGCGCACGGCCGTGGACGCCACCGAGGAGGACTGGGGCCGCGAGTACCTGGACATGGAGATGGCCGTGAAGACGGTGGGCTCCCTGGACGAGGCCATGGAGCACATCCGCCGCTGGTCCACGGGGCACACCGAGGCCATCGTCACCAACGACCTCGCGAACGCGGACCGCTTCGTGACGGAGATCGACGCAGCCGCCGTGATCGTCAACGCCTCCACCCGGTTCACCGACGGCGGCGAGCTCGGCCTCGGCGCGGAGGTCGGCATCTCCACGCAGAAGATGCACGCCCGCGGACCCATGGGCCTCGAGGAGCTGACCACCACCAAGTGGATCCTGCGCGGCGACGGCCAGATCCGGCGCTGACCGCCGCTAGGATGGACTGAGGCACACCCTGGCCGGGGCATGGACCCGGCCGTCGCACCCACGCACCGAGGAGCACCCATGCTGAACAGCGCACTGATCCTGGCCGCCGCGGAGGGCCACCACGTGGTCCACGAGCTGCCCATTCCCGCCATCTGGTACGGGATCATCATGTTCCTGCTGCTGATGGCCTCCCTGCTGGCCATCATGTCCATGCGGTCCGTGTCCCTGCGCCACCCGGAGCCCACCACCACGGTGCAGCGCCACGGCGGGCACGGCTCCACCGGCTCGCACGGCGCCGGCCACTGATCGTGTCCGCCGACGCCGGACGGCGTCCCCGCCTCGGCATCATGGGCGGCACCTTCGACCCGATCCACCACGGCCACCTCGTGGCGGCCAGCGAGGTGGCCGCGGAGTTCGACCTCGACGAGGTCGTCTTCGTGCCCACCGGCCAGCCGTGGCAGAAGTCGGACAAGAAGGTCTCCCCGGCCGAGGACCGCTACCTCATGACCGTGGTCGCCACGGCCTCCAACCCGCGGTTCACGGTGTCCCGCGTGGACATCGACCGCCCGGGCGACACCTACACCGCGGACACCCTGCGCGACCTGCGTCGTCTGAACCCGGACGCCGAGCTCTTCTTCATCACGGGCGCGGACGTGCTCGCCCAGATCCTCACGTGGAAGAACGTGGACGAGCTGTGGGACCTCGCGCACTTCGTGGGCGTCACCCGGCCCGGCCACGACCTCACGGACCCCGGCCTCAAGGACGACATCTCCCTCATGGAGATCCCGGCCATGGCCATCTCCTCGACGGACTGCCGCGCGCGCGTGGCCCGTGGCCGTCCCGTCTGGTACCTCGTGCCCGACGGCGTGGTGCAGTACATCAACAAGTACGGGCTCTATCAGCCCGAGGACGACGCGCACCCCGCGTTCGCCATCGACCCCCAGGCTCAAGGAGCACCGTGACCGTTCCCCAGACCACCCTCGACGCCCTCACTGTGGCCGCCGCGGCCGCCGCGGAGAAGCTGGCCACGCACGTCGTGGCCGTGGACGTGGCCGAGCGCCTCGGCCTCACGGACGCGTTCCTCATCGCCTCGGGCGCCTCGGAGCGTCAGGTCAACGCCATCGTGGACGGCGTCGAGGAGGCCCTGCTGAAGGACGAGCAGCTCAAGCCGCTGCGCCGCGAGGGCCGTTCCGACGGGCACTGGGTGCTCCTCGACTACGGGCACTTCGTGGTGCACGTGCAGCACCGGGAGGACCGCGAGTTCTACGCGCTCGACCGCCTGTGGAAGGACAGCCCGGCCATCGACCTGGGCCTGCCCGAGGAGGCCACCCGGCCCGACGCCGCCGGTGAGGCCTCGGACGCCGCCCACCAGTACTGAGCCGCCCGTGCGCCTGATCCTCCTGCGTCACGGCGAGACCGACTGGAACGCCCTCGATCGGTACCAGGGCCGCACCGACGTCGACCTCAACGCCGTGGGCGAGCGGCAGGCCCGCCGCGCCGCCGGCGGGCCCGTGGGCGACCTGATCGAGGACGCGGAGGAGCTCGTGGCCGTGTGCTCCCCGCTGGCCCGGGCGCGCCGCACGGCCGAGATCGTGCTCGAGGCCCGGGTGGGCGCGGCGCCCGTGGCCGTCGACCCGGAGCTGATGGAGCTGGCCGGGGGACAGTGGGAGGGCCTGGAGCTCAGTGCCATCGCGGAACGCTGGCCGGACGAGCACCGCCTCTGGCGGGCCGAGCCGGCGCTCGACGCCGGCCCCGTCGGCGGGGAGACCCTGCGCGGGGGCGGCGAGCGGGCCCTGCGTGCGCTGCGCGGACACGTGCCCCCGCACTGGGCGGACACCCCGCGCGACGGTGGCGCCCACACCCTGCTCGCCGTGGCCCACGGTGCGCTGATCCGCGCGGCCACGGGGCTGCTCCTGCGTCACGAGGGCGAGGCCTTCGCGGCGATGGAACGGATCGGCAACGCCCGCGCCGCCGTGCTGCAGGGCGCGTTCGCCCCGGACACCGGGGCCGAGGGCTGGGGCGATTGGACCCTCGAGGGTTACGGCATCTGAGGGCGCCCCGGCCTGGACGCCGATTTGGCGCCCGCGCGGGGACCGTGTACGCTGGTCGAGTTGCCAGCGAGGCGAACGCGCCGGAAACGGCGCGTGAACATCGCGGGTGACACCCACATCTGGGGGTATGGCGCAGTTGGTAGCGCGTCTGCATGGCATGCAGAAGGTCAGGGGTTCGAATCCCCTTACCTCCACCAGTCAGAAGGCCCGGTCCATACGGACCGGGCCTTCGTCGTCGTCGGGCTCCCGTGCGCGGTCGGTGCGGGGGACACGCCGGGGTACGCGGCGCGCTCCGCCGCCGTGAGGGCGGGTTCCACCGCACGGCCCTCCCGCGCCGAGGCGACGGCGGCCTCGAGCACCGCCATCACGGCGACGGCCTGGTCGGGGGTGGCGGCGTCGCCGCTCGGGCGGCCCAGGATCGCGTCGCGCACGCCCGTGTAGGACCGCTGCTGGGCTCCGGTCGGCGCAGGGACGCGCTCGATGTCCCCCTCCCCGTCGTGCAGGAGGATCGGGTCCGGGTCGACGCCCCAGTCCGCGGCACCGGGGAGCAGACCCGTGCGCAGCTGAGCCTCCTGCTGATCCGGCAGTTCCTTCACCGCGGTGCCGCGCGTGCCGTGGACCGCGAAGCGCGGGCTGCCGCCGGCCACGAGCATCGACGCCTGCAGGACCACACGCCGGCCCGGGTACTGCAGCACGCAGTGCGCCCAGTCCTCGACCGGGGCGCCCGGACGCAGGGCCGCGAGGTCGGCGTCCACGAGATCGGGGACGCCGAAGAGCAGGAGCGCCTGGTCGACCAGGTGCGGGCCGAGGTCGAACCAGATGCCGCCCCCGGGCACCGCGGCTTCCCGCCAGCGGTCCCGGACGGTCGGACGGAAGCGGTCGATCCGGGACTCGAGGTGGACGACGTCTCCGAGCCCGCCGGAGCGGACGAGCTCGGCGATGCCCAGGAAGTCGCTGTCGAAGCGGCGGTTCTGGAACACCCGCAGCACCCGTCCCGTCTCGGACGCGAGGTCGCGCAGCTCCCGCGCCTCGGCGAGACTCAGCGTGAAGGGCTTGTCCACCACCACGTGCCTGCCCGCCCTCAGGGCCGTGCGCGCGAGCGTCGTGTGCTGGTCGTTCGGGGCGGCGATCACCACGAGGTCCACGTCGTGGCGAGCCAGGAGCGCGTCCACGTCGGGCACCACGACGACGTCCGGCAGGTCCGCGTGCACTGCGTCCGGGCGGCTGGAGGCGACATGGGTGAGCGCGAGTCCCTCCGTGGCGTGGAGCAGGGGGACGTGGAACGTCTTCCCGGCGAACCCATAGCCGATCAGGGCGGTGCGGATCGGTGCGTCAGTGCGGGACATGCAGGACCTCCTGGGCTGGCGGCGGGCATGGGGGCGTCTCCTGCACGCTAGGCCGTGGGGCCGCGGCGGTCCATCGACGCCGCCCGGCAGGTTTGCACGGTTGCCGCAGGCCGGGTATTCTGTTCAGGTGCTCCGGCCGGTCCGCCGGAAACGGGGGCATCACCCACCTGGGGGTATGGCGCAGTTGGTAGCGCGTCTGCATGGCATGCAGAAGGTCAGGGGTTCGAATCCCCTTACCTCCACCAGTCAGAAGGCCCGGTCCATATGGACCGGGCCTTCGTCGTCGTGGTGGCGAGCTCAGCGAGTCGGATCGTCGCCCTTTCGTCTTCGCTGATCTCGATGCCGTTGGTGAGCGCTTGATTCGCCAGGCGCTTGCCTTGGTGGTTCGTGCGCGCGTAAAGCATGGCGCAATCGGCCAGCAGGCCGAGGGCCGTGCTGAGTTGTTTGCGTGCTCCGGCGTGGTGGTCGTGTTCGCCGGCGAGGCGGCGGTCGATATCGGCGAGGCCGGTCTGGGTGGCGCTTAAGGGTGTCGAGGTCGATGGCGTCGGCAAAGTGCGCGGCGAGGAGTTTGTCACTCGCGTTTTGGAGCCGCTGGCGGTTCTCGGTCAGCTCTGCCAGTTCCTGGGATCGGGAAGCGAGGGGGACGGCAGCGCTGCGCGAATACTGGGGCTCAGGAGGGCCGAGCGGACTGGGGCCGGAGTAGCAGCCGTGGCTGCATAGGTGCTGGTTCGCGCGGCGGCGAACATAGCCCCAGTCCAGGCCATCGCGGCACCGGGCTGGCGCTAACCCTTCAACCGCTCTGCGGGGACGTCTTCGAAACCAGCCAAGTACCCGGAGTGCCCGGCATAGCCTGGATACCCGGGGTGGCCCGCATAGCCTGGATATCCCGGGTAACCGGGATACCCCCGGTACGGCTGACTAATCCGGGCCACGAGTCGGTTCCTGACGACTGTGCCGAGGTACTCGCCATGCTTGTCAACTGCGTCTGCATCTCCCCACGGGAACCAACCGATCCATTGACCGGATTTGTCGAAAAGGAAGCGCGCATCCGGCGACTGGCGAAAGGCGATGAACTCGCCGCGAGTGTTGAAGTAGCACTCCATGGCTCTCCTCTTGAGTCGTTCGCTGAAGCTGTTACAGCGGCCCATGCTGCAAGTATTACAGCCGCCACCGACAGTCCCTACCCCAGATCGCGGCTGCGTGGCTCCGTGGCGCCAAACACGATCAACGGCATGACCACCGGGCGCACATGAACCTAACGTGGCTGGGCGAAAGTTGCCGCCCAGAGCGGCTCGGAGCTCCGTTACGGATGAACCCATTCGTAGGCGTGTGGGGCGACGGAACTCGCAAGATGACAACTACACGCTGAGGCGGTGCTCAATTTGGCGTTCTGACGCGCGGGGGAGTTGATCTCGTGGATGCGAGCAGGTCTCAGCGTCAGTGGGGCGAGCGAACGTCCTGGAGATAGAGATATCTAGGGTAGTACCCGGCTTGCGCACGTCCGGTGATCGTGCAGGGGGGACCCGCCTCGTCGTTGATGCAGCGCTCGTAAACTTCAGCCGCGCTGTCAGCCGCCGCCTTCTGCAGCGCGTCGGGCAGCCGCTTCGTCGGTGGGTAAGTCACGCAGTCTGTCAAGGTGCAGGACGGCCATTGCGCCCATGAGTTCCTCAGCTTGGCTGTCGAGGGAAAGACCGGCGACTGGCCTGAATATCACTTCGGACAAGTACATGGAGACGGTACCTTCCTCCTCGGCCTCTACGTGTTGCTGGAGGAGCGACAGGGAGGCTTGGATGTCGGCTAATTCACGACTCTGCGACTGGCCTGTGTTGGGCCCCTGCGCATCCGCGCGGATGATGGGGGGTTGCTGGTCGCCTTGTGCTGTGACAGGTTCGGGCAGGCGTCGCATCCTGCGCCGCGCTGCTTCGTGAGATCGGTGGACGAGTCGCTCAGCGAGTGTCGCTGGAGACGTGGTGTGGTCTAGCAGAAGCAGGCCCGCTGCTTGAGCCCACTCCATTGCTGTGTCGGGTGAGATGAGTAGAGCCGGGCGTGCAGCGCTGGAACTGAGCTGGTAGCCGAAGCCAAGGGAAACGCGCTGATCCGAGCCGGCTGGGGTGTCGGCTGTGATTGGGCGGACAGCGTCGAAGACGCACAGAACGACGAGGTGGGGCCCGAGTTGTTCGCGTGCGGCGTCGTCCAGAGTCTCCAGCAACGCAAGCGTGTCGTCGAAGACGTGCGTTGGCGCCATGACAACCCAACTTCGCGAATCGAGCGCCCACGACGCAGGATTGGGATCTTCGACGAGTTCGTAGGTTACTTCCGACACGGGTTCGAGGAGACTCTGCAAGACCGCCTCGGAACGGCTCTGCTCCGCGTCTGTGACTTTCCTCCATATCTCGGTGGCTGAGGGAAGAGGACTTGTGGCGCTAATGAGT
Organism: Micrococcus sp. 2A; assembly: GCF_039519235.1. Lineage (NCBI taxonomy): Bacteria > Bacillati > Actinomycetota > Actinomycetes > Micrococcales > Micrococcaceae > Micrococcus > Micrococcus sp. 2A. Next base: position 1,147,114 of record NZ_CP154351.1, read on the forward strand.
CGTGCCCGTTCCGGATGGCGGTGAAGCGCGATAGCTAGGTCTGCGCTGCGCCGCATCGCGTCACTGAGGTCGTTGGGCAGAACTGACCCGCGGCCCTGTAGGAAAGTGCGGGTGTTTCGACGAGCTTGGTCGATCTTCCCTGCGGCCTCCCGCAGAGCGATGGCAATGGCTAAGAGACTTTGGGTATTCGTTTCGTCGTCCGAACAAGCATTGTCCAACGCATCTAGGGCGGCGCGTAGGACGCGTGTTGTCTGGTCTTCGGTGCGGTCGGCGTCGTCGTCGAGAGCGTGTGCGGACGCGGGCCCGGAGCGTGCGGGAAGTGGGGGAGGCTGGAGGGCGCCGAGGCGCCTGCGGAGGTCGGCGAGCTGGGCGCGCCAGGCAACCCGGCGCCGTTTGTTGTCATGTGGCTTGAACCGGAGCGGTAGCTCTCTGGCTGCAGTTGCCAGGTCGGCTGCGGCACTGATCTGGGCCGTGACCACCTCCGGGGCGTGTCAGATGGTCTGTGTAAGCCGTACCGAGAGGAACGGTAAGAATCATGACCATGACCGACGAGAAGAACCCAGGCGAGCCCTCGGGCCAGGACCTGGTCGAGCAGCTGAAAGCCTCAGGGCAGCTTGATTCCCTATTCGCGCAGATCGACGCGGGCGGCGTCGAGCTCACCGGTGACGGCGGGTTCGTGCCCGCGCTGGTCAAGGCCGCGCTCGAGCGGGGCCTGCAGGCCGAGCTGACCAGCCATCTGGGCTACGAGAAGGGCTCGAGCGAGGCGCCGAAGCACGCCAACTCCCGCAACGGGACCACCCCGAAGACCGTGGAGTCCGAGGTCGGGCCGATCGAGCTGGACGTCCCGCGAGACCGGGGCGGGTCGTTCACCCCGCGCCTGGTGCCCAAGGGCCAGCGGCGCCTCGGGGGCCTGGATGACATGATCATCAGCCTCTATGCCGGCGGAATGACGATCCGGGACATCCAGCACCACCTGGCCTCCACGATCGGCACGGACCTGTCGCACGAGACGATCTCCAACATCACCGACGCCGTGAGCGAAGAGGTCCTGGCGTGGCAGTCGCGGCCGCTGGAGGAGTTCTATCCGGTGATCTATCTCGACGCAATCCGGATCAAGATCCGAGAGAACAGCCAGGTCCTCAACCGTGCCGCCTACATCGCCGTCGGCGTGGACCTCGAGGGCATCAAGCACGTGCTGGGGATCTGGGTCCAGGACACCGAGGGCTCGGCGTTCTGGGCCCACGTCTGCGCCGATCTCGCCAACCGGGGCGTGCAGGACGTGCTGATCGTGTGCTGCGACGGGCTCAAGGGCCTGCCGGAGGCGATCGAGGCGACGTGGCCGGACTCGATGGTCCAGACCTGCGTGGTTCACCTGATCCGGGCCGCGATGCGGTTCGTGGCCTACCAGGACCGCAAGAAGGTCGCCGCCGCGCTGAAGCCGATCTACACTGCCCCCAACGAAGAGACCGCGAGGAAGGCGCTGGCCGAGTTCGAGGCCTCCGAGCTCGGCACGAAGTACCCGTCTGCAGCCGCGACCTGGGCGAACTCCTGGGAGCGGTTCATCCCGTTCCTGCAGTTCCCACCCATGCTCCGCAAGGTCATCTACACGACCAACAGCATCGAGTCGCTGAACTTCCAGCTACGGAAGGTGACCAAGAACCGCGGCCACTTCCCCTCGACCGAGGCGGCGGTGAAGCTGCTCTGGCTGGCGATCTGCAACATCGAAGACAAACGCGCCGCCGAACGCGCTCGGGACCGGGGCAAACCCGCCGGCCAGCGCAAAGCCCAGGGCCGGCTCGTCGAAGGCCAGGCCGTCACGAACTGGAAGCAGGCCCTCGCCCAGCTCGCCGCGGCCTACCCCGACCGGATCAACCCCTACCTGTGACCACCCCGCTTACACAGACAAGTTGACACGCCCCACCTCCGTCCACGTCTGGGACGAGGTGGCGCGGCGAAGAGCCGCCTGATAGCCAACAGCTTGGCGTACGGCAGTACGCTCAGGAAATCTCGCGCGCCGCATGTCCTTATGGCCGGGCAGTTGAGTCCCTGATAGTGGTGTAACCCTCCCCGGCCGCCAACACCGTCCCCAGCATGGACGCGGTCACCGTGGGAGCCTTCGAGTGAACCTTCCACAGCACTCTCGAAAGGGACATCACCACGATGACCGCTCCTCACATTGTCGACCCTGAACGCCTGCTACGCGAAGCGATCGGCGAAGCCTCGCCGGACTTGTTGCGCCACCTGCTGCAGACCGTGATCAACGCCCTGCTCAGCGCTGACGCAGACGCGGTCTGCGGCGCCGAGTACGGCACCGCTTCTGATACCCGCACCGCACAGCGCAACGGGTACCGCCACCGGCCCCTCGACACCCGCGCCGGCACGATCGACGTGGCCATCCCGAAACTGCGCGCCGGCACGTACTTCCCAGAGTGGCTGCTCGAGCGACGCAAGCGGGCCGAGTCCGCGTTGATCACGGTCGTCGCCGACTGCTACCTCGCTGGGGTCTCCACCCGACGCATGGACAAGCTCGTGCGCCAGCTGGGCATCGACTCGCTCTCGAAGTCCCAGGTCAGCCGGATGGCCGCCGAGCTGGACGAGCACATCGACGCGTTCCGGCACCGCCCGCTGGGGGATGCCGGCCCGTTCGTGTTCCTCGCCGCGGACGCCCTGACCATGAAGGTTCGCGAGGGTGGTCGGGTGATCAACGCGGTGGCCATGGTCGCCACCGGCGTCAACGCTGACGGGCGACGTGAGGTACTCGGGCTGCGGGTGGCCACCACGGAGTCAGGCGCGGCGTGGAACGAGTTCTTCGCTGATCTGGTCGCCCGCGGCCTTCACGGGGTGAGACTGGTGACTTCGGACTCCCACCGTGGCCTGGTCGAAGCCATCGCGGCGAACCTGCCCGGGGCCGTGTGGCAGCGGTGCCGCACGCACTATGCCGCGAACCTGATGGCGGTGACCCCGAAGGCCATGTGGCCGGCGGTGAAGGCCATGCTCCACAGCGTCTACGACCAGCCTGACGGGCCGGCGGTGCACGCCCAGTTCGACCGGCTCTTGGACTACGTGGCCGAGCGGTTGCCCGCCGTGGCTGGGCACCTCGATGCTGCTCGGGAGGACATCCTCGCGTTCATCTCGTTCCCGAAGGACGTGTGGTCCCAGATCTGGTCGAACAACCCTGCCGAGCGCCTGAATCGGGAGATCCGGCGCCGCACGGACGCGGTGGGCATCTTCCCGAACCGGGATGCCGTGGTGCGGCTCGTGGGGGCCGTGTTGGCTGAGCAGACGGATGAGTGGGCCGAGGGCCGCCGGTACCTCGGTCTCGAGCTGCTGGCCCGCTGCCGCGAGCCCCTCACGCAAGAACCGGGCACCGTGATGGGCACGGAGGTGATGCCGGCCCTGGCCTGATTCTCATGCCTCGAAGACGGTTACACCACTTCCAGGGACTTGACCGGCCGGGCTCGAAGTCCCGCACCCGGTACGGGACTCCCGCCGCAGTGACAGTCGTGATCGTGAATCGCTGCAGTTCGGGGCAGGCATCCGCGAGCCGTGTGAGGCAAGCGACAGTGGACTCGTTGAAGGCGTCCTTTGTGCCTGCTCTCGGTATGTCCCACGGGAGGAGTGGTAGCGGGATTTCGTCGAGGTCTAGGGGCAGCAGTCGCGTGACGCACACGGATGACATGTCTTCATCAACGGCGGCGTCGAGAATCGACTGGTCTGCTGCACAAATGAGGCTGACTCGGTTGTCCAGGGGCCCAAGAATCTCAATGGTCTCCTCCTGTGAGAGATGAGCGTGGCAGACAGCTGCTAGGCGGGACCAGATGGTCGCAGTCCAGATATCGTGCGGTGTTGGAACTCGTTTGAAGAGAGAGCGGAAGAGATCGATGGGAACGCTGAGGTGCGGATGGCCAGCTTCTAGGACGCGGATAGCATCGAGCAAATCCGCATCTGTGAGGATGCTGTGGAGCCGTTCACTGTCGATTCCAGTGCAAGCCGCCTGCAGGGCCGTGTCGTAATCAGATCGCGCCGGCAGTTGATTCGCGATGTTCTTGATGCGACGGGCCATGTTGTCGAACTGCTTCACTCCGATCTCGTCGAAGCGTAGATTCTGGTTACGCTGCGAATAGACGAGAGTTGCGAGCATCTCAAGCGGCACACTTGAAGGCCGTGCTCGTTCGAGGATCGGCAGCGTGGCCCGAACGTAGAGTGCGTTATCGGCGCGCTCGGCACCTTCGAGGAACGCAGCGACGTCACCTGCGCTCTTGCTGTAGATGTTGAGAGAGTGCCCGAGAGCTTCAACGACTTCGTCCACGCACTTGGGATGAAGTTCGGCGACCCGGCGCAGCATCCATCCCGCCTGCTGAGGATGGATCAAGGCAGCGACTCGCGCCAGTGTGTTCCCAATCCGAGGGGGAGGGTTGTCGTGAAGCAGGTCGCTGATCGTTGTGGAGCGGAGCTCGTGAATCCCACGCCAGTTGTCGCCGTCGCTGACCGCGATGTGCTCATCACGCAACACGCCGAGCGCGTCACCCACGCTTGCGAGTTCCGTGACGACCTGATCAGCAGCCAGCGCAGAGCCAAGGCGATCTGCGCTCACTGTGAGGCCGAGTGTGTGTGCTGCGGTGACCAGGCGTGCTGCTTCACGCTGGATTCGGCGGTCGGGAGCCTGAAGGCCCGCGACCTGGGTGGCCAGCACCTGCCGCAACCGTTGCCCTGTGGTCAGCAGAGCGACGTACTCCATGAGCAGGCCTTCGGATCGCTGGAATGCTTCGTCAGGGTCCATGCGGAGTGGGATGCCCTGCTCGCGCATCCGTTTACCCAACGCCGCAGCCAGGAGGGCTTCGAGTTGCGGTTCCACCACACGGGTGGAGCCCACGAGCAGCGCTGGTGAGAAGTCCTCAGCGCGCGCGGCACCAAGGAGCAGCACCGCGGGGATCTCACGCAGTAGGGCTGCAGCATGCGGCCATCCCGTGGTCTGCGGTCGGCCGAGATCGTCAGCGACGACCATCACCGGTGACGTTTCGCTCGGACGCAGCAGCCGCACGTGCCGGGCAAGCGCTCGTGCGTCGTCCTCGTCCTCGACCCGGTTGACTCGCAGAACTCTTGCCGCAGGGATGAGGTCACGGGCAGCGCGCCAGAGAAGCACTGACTTGCCCGCGCCCGAGGGGCCGACAAGCAGAGTGCTTCCCTCTTCCCTGAGTCCCTCAGCGCATGCGAGCAGTTCACTGGGTCTGGTCACGTCCAGGTTTGCTGCCACGTGTCCTGGGCGTCCGTCAACGCCAAGGTAGAAGATCCGAGCCGGAACCTCTTCTGCTGCGAGGAAGCTGACAGGCGCGCAGACGCCAGAGGCAACGGCCTCGTCGAGACCGGTCACGTCAACGGCATCTTGGACCTCGACAATGATGGCGTCGAGGTCGCTAACCCGTACCCGAGCTGCAGTCTGACTGGTCGCACGTCGCTGATCGCCCGAGGCTCGTGCCAGCACATCCTGAGGCGACTGACAGCAATGCCTGCGACGGTGGGATGGACATTCACCGCTTCGGCCAGCAGGGCTTCGCTAGCCTGGCCGATCCGGTAGGGGAGGCGCACAACACGGGCGCGGGCAAGGACGCTCAAAGCGTGAACATCGTCGTACCCGCGGGTGACCAGGCCGGCCAGAACCCTTTCCACGCCTCGGCTGGATTGATCGCTGAGCACGGCGTCCCATCCGGTGAAGGAAAGACCGGACCCGAGCGAACCATCGGTGAGAACAACAATCTCCGCACCCCTCGCGCTCACCTCTGCGTGGGCAAGGGCCTCGGCGAGCCCCGCGGGGCCCATCTCGCCCTGGCCACCATCGAGTTCCTTCATCTGAACGAAGGTGCGCGTACCGTCGACTGCAACGCAGTCCGCATCCTCATAACCCTCGGGGATCAGCTCGACGAACGGCAGATGCCCGGCGCGTGATGCGACCAACAAGTACCCGCACACAGCGACTTGCCAGCTAACGCCAGATATGTTGCGCGCACCTTGGCGGAGGTCGGCCCACAGGTCGTCGAAGTTCATCTCGCGACGCTTCTGGAGCATCGCCTTCTCTCGATCCGTGCCAGGATGCGATATCCCCGATAACGCAGATGCGGGCCCGGAGGCATCTGCCTGTGCGGCTGGCGCGACCGACCACCGTGACTTCTGGCTGCGACGATCGGCGCCACGGCTGTTCCCTCGCTGGTTCCGCCGATTCCCCATAGAGACATTGTGCCCGGCACCTGCCGTAGGCACTCGAAAGATCGGCGTCCTCGGCGCGCGAGCCCAACCGCCCCGACGGCCGCCTTCAGCATCGCGGGCCCTGTCAAGTACTTTCCGCGTCCACGACGACGAGGGCGGTCAGTGAGGTCGAACCCGGCGAGGCGCAACGTATTTCGGCGCATGTTGAACCTATCGGCAAACTCGCATGTCGAGCTGCTGGCTTCGTAATCCTCGATCAGCACGACCGGGCCTCACGTCAGGGGAACTGGAACTCGGTGGCTGGTGGTGCTCTTCAGTGACGGGCTTGCTGCGCCTTCATGACTGTTCCGCGGCCGTGCGTGTCGCGCATCATGACACCGGCGGCGATCAAGTGCGTGCGGACTGTCCCCGCCGTGTAACCGAACCTGTCGCCCACGCGCTCCAGTGAAGCCCCTTCCTCATACATGGCACACATCAGCCGAATCTTGCTGGTCGATGGTAAGTGGTTACGGAGGACGACACCGCGTTCCCGAAGGAGACGAGAGAGTCGCTCATGCCCAAGACCGACCTGTCGGGCCACGACTTTCCGAGACCCGCCCGCAGCGTAGGCGGCTTCCGCTCCTTGAAGGACGTCTCGGATGCTCGCGGCGCCTGCTGCGGTTGGTGTCTCCGGCGGTGCGTCCTATGCCTTCTCGCGCGGATCGACCGGTGCACTCGCACCATCTGAATCACCGGCGGGGCGAGTTTCCACAAGCCTCCCGCTTGGTCCACCAGTCAGAAGGCCCGGTTCATTTGGACCGGGCCTTCGTCGTTGTGGCGGCCGGCTCGCCGTCGAGACCCGCCTGCCCCCTCGAGTGGTCACGACACGCCGTGTGCTGCGTGAGCAGACGGCGTGTCGTGACCACTCTGCGCTCCGCCCCCGCATGGCACCCCCGCCGGTCACGGCCGGGTTGCGGTCCAGCGTCGATCACGCGTCGACGTCGCACAGCCCTTTCACGGCAGGCTCTCGGCGGACAGACTCGAGGCGTCCCCACCCGTGGAGCCCGGAACACCGCTGCTTTGGAGGCGGGGGCCGCCTGCCCTGTCCGGCCGACTCAGTGAGGAGCTGCCATGTCCGTGATCCGTACCCGTCGTCCCTCCCTCCGTCACCTGCCCGCCGCCGGCCTCATCACCGCCGCCGCCTGGGACGACGCCCATGGCCCCCAGGCCGGATACTTCCAGGCCGTCGACCACGAGAACGTCACCACCGCCTTCTTCCAGACCTACGACGGCTACGACCCGGAGGACCTCACGCTCACGCTCACCCCGGTGGCCGAGGACGGCACCCGCCTGGAGGGCGGCCAAGAGGTCGAGTTCACCGCCCTGGACGTCATCGACGGCGGCGCCGTGGACGTCCTCGAGACCCGCCGCGCGCTCGGCGCTTCCGGTGAAGGCCTCGTGCGGTACGACGTGGAGGTGGACGGTCAGCTGCTGCGCATGGGCATCACGCTCCAGGCGGACGCCGACCTCGCCGACGATCAGGGGGCGGCCGTGCACTCCGTCGACGGCCCGCAGACGGGCCACCTCGGGGACCGGCCCCTGGTCTGGGACTCGGCCATGCAGCTGGCACCCGGGGTGGCGGGCGCCGAGATCGTCCACCTGGTCGCCGCGCCGACGATGGAGAACACCTACGCGGAGGTCGTGGCCGAGCCGGCCCACGGTGAGGTCTTCGCGTTCCGTGACTCGGAGCACTCCGAGCTCCGTGCCTGGAACATCCCCGAGGAGGGCTTCGTCGGCACGGACACCTTCACCGTCGACTTCCACAGCGACCACGTCGCCCACGTCCAGACCGTCGCCGTGCATGTCGGCGAGGAGATCCCCGCCGCGTACGACGGCTTCCTCGATGCCGAGGACGGCGTCCTCAACGGGAAGCCGCTCGACCTGACCGACCCGGACACCGCCGCGGTGCTCGCCGCGTTCCGGGGCGACGCGGCCGCCCCGGCTCCGGGGGATGAGGAGGAGCAGACCGCTCCGGTCGAGGGCGACGCCGACGAGCAGCACACGACCCCGGACACCGTCGAGACGGGGCAGTCCACCGGCTGGTGGCTGGCCGGCCTCGGCGCCGCCGCCGCGGGGGTGCTGGTCGCGGCCCGCCGTCGTCTCGGCCTGACCGACTGACAGCCTGCCGCGCACAGTTCCTTCGACGCGCCGCCCCTCTCACGCGGAGGAACGGCGCGTCCGTGCCGGCCTGACACGCGGCCGGCAGCCCGGGCGTCAGTCGCCGAGGCACGCCATGGGCGCGGGCAACCCGGACATCCAAGAGTCGATCTTCGCGGTGGTCCCCGGCCTCGTGCTGCTGGTGATGTTCTGCGTGACCGCGCTGGACTCCACAGACCCCGACTACGGCTCCGGCTCCTCCGTGTTCGGCGTCGGCACCGTGTTCATCCTGGGCATGGGCGTGCTGGCGATCGGCGTGGTACTGATGATGTGGACACGGCTGCGCCACCCGGCGTACTTCCGCGGCGAGACCCTGCCGCAGACGGACTCGACCCGACCCATCCCGATCATCCGTCCGGACGACGACGGCACTGCCGTGGTCCGGGACCCGAACGAGAGGACCCACTCATGACCACCCCCGCCGGCTATCGCGTGCAGGACCCCAGCACCGACCAGGTCGTGGAGACCTTCCCCGCCCTCGCCGACGGTGAGGTCGACCAGCTGCTGGCCGCCGCCGAGACCGCCCAGCGTGCGTGGGCCGCCCGCCCCATCGAGGAGCGCGCCACCATCGTGCAGAAGGTCGCGGACCTCTTCGAGGAGCGCAAGGACGAGCTCGCGCAGATCATCGCCACCGAGATGGGCAAGCGCGTGACCGAGGGCGTCGAGGAGGCCGAGTTCAGCTCGGCCATCTTCGGCTACTTCGCGGACAAGGGCCCCACCCTCGCCGCGGACCGCCCCATCGAGACCTTCGAGGGCGGCCGCGCCATGATCCGCCACCTGCCCCTGGGTGTGCTGCTGGGCGTCATGCCGTGGAACTTCCCGTACTACCAGATCGCCCGTTTCGCCGCGCCGAACCTCATGCTCGGCAACGCGATCGTGCTCAAGCACGCCGAGATCTGCCCGCGCTCGGCCCTGGCCGTGCAGCAGATCATGGACGACGCCGGCGTGCCGGCCGGCGTGTACACCAACGTGTTCGCCACGCACGACCAGATCGCCGAGTTCATCGCCGACCCGCGCGTGGCCGGCGTCTCCCTGACCGGCTCCGAGCGGGCCGGCTCCGTGATCGGCGCGCTCGCGGGCCAGCACCTCAAGAAGGCTGTCCTCGAGCTCGGCGGTTCGGACCCGTACATCGTGCTCGACGCCGAGGACCCGGCCGAGGCCGCCCGCACCGCGTGGGCGACCCGCATGTACAACATGGGCCAGGCCTGCAACTCCAACAAGCGCATGATCGTCTCGGCGGACATCCATGACGCCTTCGTGGCCGAGCTGGTGTCCCTGGCCGAGGCCATGAAGCCCGGGGAGGCCGCCGACGAGGACCCGACGGTCTTCACCCCGCTGTCCTCGCGCGGTGCCGCCGAGGGCCTGGCCGAGCAGGTGGAGCGGGCCCGTCAGCAGGGCGCGACCGTCCACGTCGGCGGGACCGTCACGGACGAGGCGGGCGCCCGCTTCGCCCCGGCCGTGATCACGGGCGTCACCTCCGAGATGGACGCCTACCGCGAGGAGCTCTTCGGCCCCGTCGCCGTCGTCTACAAGGTGGAGTCCGCGGACGAGGCGCTCACCCTCGCCAACGACTCCCAGTACGGCCTGGGCGGCGCCGTGTTCTCCCAGGACGAGGCCCAGGCCGAGAGGATCGCCCGGCAGCTCGAGGTCGGCATGGCCAACGTCAACACGCCGGCGGGCGAGGGGGCGGAGATCCCGTTCGGCGGCGTCAAGCGCTCCGGCTTCGGCCGCGAGCTCGGCCCGCTCGGCATGGACGAGTTCGTCAACAAGCAGATGTACTTCGTCCAGGACTGACACCCCACGACGACGACGGGCCCGCCTCCGGTGACCGGAGGCGGGCCCGTCCGCGTCCCGCCGGCGTGGCGGGAGCGATGGGTCAGCGACGCGCCAGACGTTCCAGCAGACGCTCCTCTGCGTCCTCGCCCGGGGTGATCCCGCGCGGGATGCGGAAGAGGAAGACGAAGCCGAGCAGCCACCACAGGCCGAAGAAGGCATAGGCCATCGGGGCGATGGAGGCGGGCATCCCCGGGATGTAGAGGCTGAGCAGCCCCGCTGTGAGGATCACACCGGTCACCCCCAGCACTCGCCCGGCGGTCGCGCCGCCCGCGCGGAAGGGGCGGTCCATCTCCGGCTCGCGGCGGCGCAGGAGCAGGAACACGACGCAGACCATCATGTAGGTGAACACGATGGACGGGGATCCGGAGTCCACGAACCAGCCCAGGGCGCCCGCGCCGAAGAACGGCGCCGCGATGGAGAGCACGCCGATGAACAGCACCGCGTTCGACGGCGTCCGGTACTTCGGGTGGATGTGTCCGAACCAGCGGGGCAGCATGCCCGAGACGCCCATCGCGTAGAGCAGGCGAGCCGCGCCCATGAGCAGGGCGATCCAGGAGGTGAGGATGCCGGCCATGCCGCCCACGAGCAGCATGTTGGCCATGGCCGGGCTGTGGAACAGGGCCGCCATGGCGTCAGCCGTCACGAGGTCGGCGTTCACGAGCTGCTCACGGGGCATCGAGGACGCGTTCGTCAGGATCACCATGATGTACCAGAGGGTCGCGGCGGCCACCGAGACGATGATCATCACGCCCATGCGGCGAGGGGGCATGTTGAGCTCCTCGGCCGACTGAGGGATGACGTCGAAGCCCACGAAGAGGAACGGCACGACGATCATCACCGTGAAGAGGCCCCGGGCGTCCGTGAAGAGCGGCTCGAAGTTCGCGACGGAGCCACCCGTTCCGGCCCCGAACACCAGGAGGGCGCCGATGACGAGCAGCGTGGCGACCACGATCGTCTGCACGACGCCGGCCAGTTTGACGCCGATGTAGTTGATCCAGGTGATGACCACGGCGGCCCCGGCGCCGACCAGCGCCCAGACGAGGTAGACGTCCGAGCCGAAGGCGTTCCACAGTGGGATCGACTCGATCTCGGGCCAGATGTACGCGGCGGTGCGGGGGAGGGCGACGGCCTCGAACGCGACGATCGAGATGTAGCCGCCCGTGATGCCCCACGAGCCGAGGAAGCTCCACCGCGCGCCCATGCCGCGCAGCAGGAAGTGATGCTCGCCGCCAGCCTTCGGGATCGCTGCGACGAGCTCGGCGTACACCAGCGCGACGACGGTCATGATCAGGCCGCCGGAGACGATGGCGATGATCGAGCCCATGGTGCCGGCGTTCTTGAGCCAGCCGCCCACGAGGACGACCCAGCCGAAGCCGATCATGGCGCCGAAGCCCATGGCGTAGGCGTCGAGCGACGAGAGGGTCTTCTTGAGACCCGGCCCTGTCTCGGGCGGGGAGGAGGTCACGTGGCTCATGGAGCCCCTTTCTTCGGAAGCGGGGGGGTGATGACCGCCATAGTCTCCCCGATCGTCGGCCAGGGTCGTCTCCGCCGGCCGGGCGCCTGGCGCACAGCGGGTTCTAGGCTGGCGCGCCCTTGTCCCTTCCACCGGGGCGTGGCCATCATGGACCGGTTCCCCCCCTGAATCCCAGCAGAATCGAGATGTCTGATGTACCCCACCCCGATGACCTTCGACGTGGCGCGCGCCGGCCGCGCTCTCGCACAGGTCAGTGTCCGCACCCTGGCCACCGCGGCCGGCCTCGAGAAGGAGCAGCTGCGCCGCTTCGAGAAGGGGCTGGCCGACCTGCGGGTGGACGAGCGTCTGCGTCTGGAGAAGGCCCTGCGGAAGTACGGCGTCGGGCTGGTCCCGGAGGACGAGTTCGGCGGCACGGGGGTCCGCCGGATCTTCACCGCCGAGAAGTCCCGGCGCATCGAGGCCATGGAGAACGAAGGCGGCCCCGCGTATGAGGACGACATCTGAGTCCTCCGCCGATAGGCGGACGGCCCCGCATCCCGGACGGGATGCGGGGCCGTCGTCGTCGGTCCGCCGGTGGCGGGGGCTCAGGCGGACTGCAGCGCCTTCGTGACCTCGCTCAGGCCCTCCTTGAGGAGGTCCTCACCGATGGTCAGCGGCGGCAGGAAGCGGACCACGTTGCCGTAGGTGCCGCACGTGAGCAGGATGACGCCGGCCTGGCGCACGGCGGCCGCCACGGCGTTGGTGAGCTTCGCGTCGGGCTCGCCGGTGGCGGGGTCCACGAACTCGACGGCCATCATGGCGCCGCGGCCGCGGATCTCCCCGATGCGGGGGTCCGGGTTCTGCTCGAAGTGCTCGCGGATGATCGTCTCGATCTTCTGCGCCTCCGTGAGCAGTCCGTCCTCCTCGATGGCCTCGATGACGGCGAGTGCGGCGGCCGTGGCCACCGGGTTGCCGCCGTAGGTGCCGCCCAGGCCGCCCGGGTGCACGGTGTCCATGATCTCGGCGCGCCCGGTCACGGCGGAGAGCGGCATGCCGCCGGCGATGCCCTTGGCGGTGGTCATCAGGTCCGGCTCGATGCCCTCGAACTCGGAGGCGAACCACTGGCCGGTGCGCGCGTAGCCGGACTGCACCTCATCGGCGATGAACAGCACGCCGTTGTCCTTGCACCACTGCACCACGGCCTTCAGGAAGCCCTCGGCCGGGACGATGAAGCCGCCCTCGCCCTGGATGGGCTCCATGATGACGGCGGCCAGGTTGTCCGCGCCGATCTGCTTCTCGAGGGCGCTGATGGCATGCTTCGCCGCCGTGGCGCCGTCCAGCCCGTCCCGGAACGGGTACGACCCCGGCACGCGGTAGACCTCGGGGGCGAACGGGCCGAAGTGCTGCTTGTACGGCATGTTCTTGGCGGTCAGCGCCATCGTGAGGGTGGTGCGGCCGTGGTAGGCGTGGTCGAACGCGGCCACCGCCTGCTTGCCGGTGAAGGAGCGGGCCACCTTGACGGCGTTCTCCACGGCCTCGGCGCCGGAGTTGAACAGGGCCGTGCGGGTCTCCCCGGAGATCGGCGCGATGCGCCCGAGGGCCTCTGCCACGGCGATGTAGCCCTCGTAGGGCGTGATCATGAACGAGGTGTGCGTGAACTGAGCCACCTGCTCCTGCACGGCCTTCACGACGCGCGGGTGGGCAGCGCCCACGGAGGTCACGGCGATGCCCGAGGCGAGGTCGATGAAGCGGTTGCCGTCCACGTCCTCGACGATGCCGCCGGCGGCACGGGCGGCGTACACGGGCATGGTGGTCGCCACGCCGGCGGGCACGGAGGCCGCCTGGCGCTCCGCGAGCGCCTGGGACCTGGGGCCGGGCACGGGGGTGGCCAGGAGACGGGACTGCTCGACGCCCTCGGCTGAGAGGGGGGACTGGGTCATGGGTGGCACCTCGCCTGTGAGGCTCCGCGCGAGGGGAGCTGGGGATGGGGGCGCGCCCCGTGCGGGGGCGCGTGGCTCCATGATCCGGCGCACCCAGGCATGTCGTCCAATGAGCAGCGGGGATGAACTCTATGCTCATCTGTCATGGACGCCCGCCTCCTCGCCACCTTCGTCGCCGTCGCTGAGTCCGGCACGGTGACCGCTGCCGCCGAGCGGAGGGGCCTGGTGCAGTCCGCCGTGAGCCGTCAGCTGCAGCGTCTCCAGCGCGAGGTGCGCCTGGACGTCGTGGCCCGTGCCGGCACGGGGATCGTCCTCACTCCCGCGGGAGAGGCGTTCCTCCCCGTCGCCCGGCGCGTCCTCGCCGAGCACGCGGCTGCCGAGCAGGCCGCGCGGACCATCGCCGCCGGGCGCCTCATGGACGTGCGCATCGCCGCGCCCGGCACCACGCTGATCGACGTCGTCATCCCGCTCGTGGCCACCCTCGGGGCGGGTCAGCCGCGGGCGAAGGTGGCCGAGACGCCTCTCGACGTGTTCCTGGAGGAGGCGGTGATGAACCACGACCTCGTCGTGATGCCCTCGAGCCCGCGGCCCACGATCGCCTCGACGGCCCTGGTCGACCTGCCCCTGTGGGCGTACGTGGCGCCCGGCCACCCGTGGGCCGCGCGGCGGTCCGTCGCCCTCGAGGAGCTGGCCGCGGAGCCGCTCGTGGCGCCCTCGCGCAGCTTCATGTCCCGGCGGGTGCTCGACGGCGCCCTCGACGTCGCAGGCCTCACGGCACCGGACCTGACCGAGGCGAACTCGGGCCGCGTCGCGCAGGCACTCGTGGCCACGGGCAGCGGGGTGGCGGTGGTGACCGACGACCCGGCGTTCGACCTCGTGCCCCTGCGGGTGGTGGCCCAGGGACGCGACCTCCTCGTTCGACTGCACGCCGCGTGGCAGCGGGACCACTACTCGGCCGAGACCCTCGAAGACCTGGCCGGCCGACTGCGCTCGTTCGCGCGCTCGCGGTATCCGGACCGGCCCGCCCCTGGCCCGCATCTCGCACCGTCGAGCATCAGGTGAGCGTGTGTCCCACCTCGCGGAACGGGGCCCAGACGCGTCCGATGCACCGCAGCCTCCATGTCGTGCACATCACCAGCCTCCGGAGGGGACCCATGAAGGTCACCGACACCGGCGTCCTCACGGCGGAGACCCTCGCGGAGGCCCTGGGCGACGAGCTGACCGCCGGGTTCGAGCTCTCCGTCTACGGCGACGGCCAGCTGGCCTTCGGGGGTGCGTTCGACGACGAGGGCAACTTCACCGACATCGAGGCGGAGGAGCTCATCCCCTTCGAGGCGTGGGCGACCGTGGGCACCTGATCCGTGACCACCGACCAGAACGCCACGGTGGAGGAGCCGCTGACCGTCGATGACGCGGGTGTGCCGGTCGCGATCGACGCGACGCTCATCAAGAGGCCGGAGCACGGCACCGTCGTGATCGGCGCGTCCAGCGACGGCTACACCCCGGACGAGGACTTCCTGGGACGCGACACCTTCACCGTGCAGATGACCTCCGGCGACGTCACCCGCACGGTCGAGTTCACGGTGGACGTGCTGGACCTCCCCGGTGAGTCCACGCCGACCCCGATCGAGCCTGCCGATCCGGCCGAGCCGGCTCAGCCTGCCGAGCCGGCCGTCGAGGGCGACGGTCACACCGTCCCCGAGAGGGTGGAGACGGGCGACGCCGCGCGTTCCCTGCTCGGCGGGTCGCGTCACGGTGTCGTGGCGCTGCCGGCGGGACGCGGCGTCGGTGGCCCGGGCCTGACATGATCGACGCCGACACCACCACGCATGAGGGAGCGGTCGATGAGCACGAACGTCAAGCGGGGCCTCTGGGCCGTCCTGCTGCTGGCCTGCATCGCGGCCGTCTGGTTCGCGGTGCGCGGGGGCCTGGCCCTCGGCGACACCCCGATCAGCGCTCCGCCGAGTGCCGCATCCCCCTCGGCCTCGTCGAGCGACACCGCCTCGGCCGGCCCGACGCCGACCGAACGATCGTCGTCCGCCTCTGCCACGGCATCGTCGGCGTCCGTCACGACGTCGTCGAGCGCCCCGGCGTCCAGCGCCCCGGCCGCCACGAGCGCCCCGGCCCCCACGACCGCCCCGGCCACACCGACCCCGAATGAGGCCCCGTCCTCCTCCACGGCCTCCGCGTCGGGGCTGCTGACCGGTCCCGCCGCCCCCTGGGAGGACATCGCCGCCGCCCCCGTGCACGTGGCGGTGTACCGCGGGCCGGATCGCAGCGCCGAGCAGATCGTGGGCGCCTCGATCGAGCTCACCCAGATGCGGGACGACGGCGAGATCAACCCCACTCCGCAGACCGTCGGCTGGTACGGGCCCCCGCAGTGGTCCACGACGCCGGGCGAGCGGTCGGGCTACCCCGGCGTGCTCGCCGGCCACATCATCCACTCCGGCTCCAAGGACGTCTTCTACCGGCTCCAGGAGGCGCGCGCGGGAGACGCCGTCGTGATCTCCTACGACGACGGCACCCAGGCGGCCTTCCGCATCCAGGACGACGCGGTCTCCGCGGACAAGACGGCCTTCACCCAGGACGAGGAATGGGCGTGGGCGTGGAAGCTGGACGTGCCCGGGAACGCGGTCACGCTGATCACATGCGAGCTGGTGGAGGGGTCCGGGATGACCGGATACTCGCTGAACAACTGGGTGGTGCAGGCGGACCGGGTCGCGTGAGAGCCGGGATCTGCGGGGGTACCCTGTGAGGGCCGGAGCGGGCTCCACCGCGCCGGAACGCCCGTGACTCCTGCGGGCGCCGCCCGCCGAGAGGACCGCCAGCCATGCACCGTGCCCCCCACGCCTCCGCCCCCGCACGACGGCGGCGCTGGACCGCGGCGGTCGCCGGCGCCGGCCTGGCCGTGGCGCTGGCCGGCTGCACGGCGAGCGAGGAGGTGCCCGCCGCGTCCGGCTCGGCCAACACCTACCTCGACGGCGTGCTCTCCACGCCCACCCACACGAGCCTGAACCCCCTGCAGGGGGACATCGACTTCGCCACCATGACGGTGCGCAACCACCGCCAGGCGGTCCGGTTGTCCGAGGCCTACCTCGCCAAGGAGGACGTGGACCAGGAGGTGCGTGACATCGCCGAGGGAGTGCGGGACCAGCACGCCGCGCGCATCGATGAGCTGAGCCGCCTGCTCGAGGGCTGGGGCGCGGCCGTGCCCGAGGAGGAGCCGGAGCCGTCCGCCGAGGAGTCCTCGACCCTGTCCCCGGGGGAGGAGGAGGCGCAGCTGTCCGCTCAGGACACCGCGGACATGCGGGCCGGCCTGCTGACCGCCTCGGACAGGGCTGCACTGGAGAGCGTCGGGGGAGAGGACGCGGACCGCACCTACCTCCTTCAGCTGCACCGCCTGCTCCAGGGGGCCGTGACGGTCGCGGGCAACGAGCTGCAGTCCGGAACGGATGACTCGGGCAAGAAGGCGGCCCAGGGCATCCTGGACCAGAACCGGACGGCCATGCAGCGCCTGGTGGAGCTCCTCGCCCAGAAGGGCGCCATCGGCGCGGACGGCACGCCCACCGCGCGCCCGTCCGGATTCACCGGTCCCATCAAGATCGAGGGGGGCGGCGCCGACGGAGGGAACGTGGACCGCACGCCCTCGCTGCTGCAGTCCATCCAGGCGGAGCAGTCCGCCTACGCCCGGACCAAGCCGTCGCCGTCCCCCACGCCCAGCCCCGCAGACACCGCCCGGCCCACGCCCGGCCCGTCGCCGTCCCCGTCGGCCACGGACGGCTGACCGCGCGCCCCGCCCCAGTGGCGGGGCACCTTTCCTTCCCGGTCGACGACCACATCGCCGCTGCCGGGCGTGCGCGGTTCGCGCGGCGCGGTGAAGGGTGTAGGTCAGCGCGGCGCGAGCAGGTGGGACTGCTCGGGGTGCTCATCGAACCACTGCGCCACGTACCAGCACAGCGGCACGACGCGTCGGCCGCCTGCGGCGCCCCCGCGCTCGGCGATGTCGGCCACAGCGCCTGCGGTGAGCGTGGCCGCGTGGCCCTGGCCGCGGAAGGTGGGGACCGTGAACGCACGGGTGAGGGCGACGTCCGTGCCGTTGTCGCGGTAGTCGAGGACCGCCAGGAGCGTGGTGCCGTCATGCAGCTCGTAGCGGGAGGCGTCGTCGTCGCGGGTGATGGTGGGGGAGGTGGTCATGGTCCGTGCAACACGCCGCTCCACGAGGCGTATTCCATGCCGGGATTCATGGGTGAGTGGCAGGGCATGCAGCCCCAGGCCTGGCGATCCATACGCCCGCGGGGTCGATGATGACCGCCAGGCCGAGACCGTCGACCGGGTGCCCACGCCACGCCGGTGAAAGTGCAGACCGGCGACGCCGCCGTGGGGTGGCTGGCCGGTGCCGGCGCACCCTCACAGCACGACGGCGGCCGGGGTGAGCCGGGCGGGCCGTCAGCGGGTCAGGTCCGCGAGGATCCGCTCGGCGAGGGGCTCCGAGGACTGGGGGTTCTGCCCCGTGTAGAGGTTGCGGTCCACCACCACGTGGGGGCGGTAGGGGATGGTCGTCGTGGAGACGTCGGCGCCGCGGCGCTCCAGCTCGTCCTGGAGCAGCCACGGGGCCTTGTCCGCGAGGCCGGCGTTCTTCTCCTCGGCGTTGGAGAAGCCGGTCATGGCGTAGCCGTGGAACGGCCAGTCCGCCCCCTCACCGGGGGCGGCGAGCATGGCGGCGGGGGAGTGGCACAGCAACGCGGTCGTGCGGCCGGCGGCCATGCGTGCCCGGAGCAGCTCCCCGGACACCGGGTCCTTCGCGAGGTCTTCGAGGGGGCCGTGGCCGCCCGGGTAGAAGACGACGTCGTACGCCGCCTCGTCCACGTCCGCGAGTGCCCGCGGGTGCTCCAGGACGGGCGCGAGGCGCTCGAGGTCCTTCTTCAGCTGCGCGGTCTTCCAGGGCAGTCCGCCCATCACGCCGAGGCTGGTCCTGTCCACGGTGGGGGTGACGCCTCCGGGGGTGGCCAGGGTGATGTCCCACCCGGCCTCCGCGAAGACGTCGTGGGGAGCCACGAACTCCTCGGCCCAGAAGCCGGTGTCGTGGCGGGTGCCGTCCTTCAGGGTCCAGTGGTCGGAGGCGGAGAGGACGAAGAGCACGGAGGGCATGGCTGTCCCTTTCGGGTCGTGAGGTCAGTGCGTCCACCGTAGGTGCTCCGCGGGGCGGGGAGGCAGGTCCTGACCGCGCTGCCGGGGTCTGAGGTTCCGGCAGGCCGCGTCCCCGTCGAGCCCGATCCGAGGCCGCACCGGCCCGCTCAGGCACCAGCCCCCTTGGGGGGCGCGGAGATGTCCGTCCGCACCGCCTCTCTCCGACCCCGCCCACATCTTGTGCCCTCCGGACCCCCGACACGCCGGGCCCGGATGTGGTGGACCAGACCTTCGGGCTGTGCGTTTCCCGGGCCGCTGAACCCACCGCCTGTGGACATCTCGCACAGCCTCTCGGCGTGTCCCGCATGCCCGCGCGGATCGCCGCCGGGCGCCCGCTGTGGACAGCTCTGGGGACAGTCCCACCCGTGGAATTACATCCGTGTCACTACTACATCTAGGGATGCACGGGCTCCGACATCACTAGATGTAGTATCGATCGGGACCGGACAGAACACCTCCCGTTCGCCCGGGAGACGTCATTTCGGGCCCCTCACGGGCCCACGAGGATCGAAGGAACAGGGAAGCCGCATGACCGTCACCGTGTACACCAAGCCCGCCTGCGTGCAGTGCAACGCCACCTACCGTGCGCTGGACAAGAAGGGCATCGCCTACGAGGTCGTGGACATGTCCCAGGACCCGGCCGCCCTCGAGCGCGTGCGCGCCGCCGGCTTCATGCAGGCCCCCGTCGTGATGACGGAGACCGACTCCTGGTCCGGCTTCCGCCCGGACAAGATCGACGAGCTGGCCACCTCCGTGGCCGCCTCGGTGGCCTGATCCCCACAGACCGCGCCATGAGCCCCACCCCTGCGGACCAGACCCACATCCGGTCCGCACAGGCGCAGGGCCTCACCCCCACGGACGCGCAGCTGATCTACTTCTCGTCGACGTCCGAGTACACGCACCGCTTCGTGCGCAAGCTGGACCTTCCCACCGGCCGAGCGGCACGACTTCCCCTCCGGACCCCGGAGCCCACCCTGGGGGCCACCGCGCCGTTCGTCCTGCTCACCCCCACCTACGGCGGGGGAGACGGCGACGGCGCGGTGCCCAAGCAGGTGATCAAATTCCTGAACGTCCCGGGCAACCGAGCGCTCCTGCGCGGGGTGGTCGCCTCCGGGAACACCAACTTCCACGAGGGGTACTGCCTCGCGGGCTACATCATCGCCCGCAAGTGCCAGGTCCCCCTGATGTACAAGTTCGAACTCATGGGCACCCCCGACGACGTCACCGCCGTCCGGGAGGGCCTGAAAGGACTCCAGCCATGACCGTCACCGAACAGGACCTGATCCAGCAGGCCAAGACCATGCCCCCCGAGTGGCAGAACCTCGGCTATCACGAGCTGAACGCCATGCTGAACTTGTACGGGGCGGACGGGCGCATCCAGTTCGAGGCCGACCACGCCGCCGCGCGCCAGTACTTCCTGCAGCACGTGAACACCAACACGGTGTTCTTCCACGACCTCGAGGAGAAGCTCGAGTACCTGCAGAAGAACGACTACTACGAGACCGAGACCTTCGAGCAGTACCCGTTCGAGTTCGTCAAGGACCTCTTCGGCCGCGCCTACAAGGCGAAGTTCCGCTTCCCGACCTTCCTCGGCGCGTTCAAGTTCTACACCTCGTACGCGCTGAAGACCTTCGACGGCAAGCGCTACCTGGAGCGCTACGAGGACCGGGTGTCCGTCGTCGCCCTCCACCTGGCGCGCGGCGACCAGGAGCTGGCCACCCACCTCGTGGACGAGATGATCTCCGGCCGCTTCCAGCCGGCCACCCCCACGTTTCTGAACGCGGGCAAGAAGCAGCGCGGCGAGCTCGTCTCCTGCTTCCTGCTGCGCATCGAGGACAACATGGAGTCGATCGCCCGCGGCATCAACTCCGCCCTGCAGCTGTCCAAGCGCGGCGGCGGCGTGGCCCTCTCGCTGACCAACATCCGCGAGCACGGCGCGCCCATCAAGCAGATCGAGAACCAGTCCTCCGGCGTCATCCCCGTGATGAAGCTCCTCGAGGACTCCTTCTCCTACGCGAACCAGCTCGGCGCGCGCCAGGGCGCCGGCGCCGTGTACCTGCACGCGCACCACCCGGACATCCACCGCTTCCTGGACACCAAGCGCGAGAACGCGGACGAGAAGATCCGCATCAAGACCCTCTCGCTCGGCGTCGTGATCCCGGACATCACGTTCGAGCTGGCCAAGCGCAACGAGGACATGTACCTGTTCTCGCCGTACGACGTCGAGCGCGTCTACGGTGTTCCCTTCTCCGAGATCTCCGTGACGGAGAAGTACGACGAGATGGTCGACGACGCCCGCATCAAGAAGACCAAGATCAACGCGCGCGAGTTCTTCCAGACGATCGCGGAGATCCAGTTCGAGTCGGGCTACCCGTACGTGGTGTTCGAGGACACCGTGAACCGCGCGAACCCCATCAAGGGCCGCATCACGATGTCCAACCTGTGCTCCGAGATCCTCCAGGTCTCCGAGGCCTCCGAGTACAACGAGGACCTCACCTACGAGCACATCGGCCAGGACATCTCCTGCAACCTGGGCTCCATGAACATCGCCAAGACCATGGACTCCCCGGACTTCGGGCTCTCCGTGGAGACGGCGATCCGCGCGCTGACCGCCGTGTCCGTGATGAGCGACATCCAGTCGGTGCCGTCCATCGCCAAGGGCAACGCCGCCTCCCACGCGATCGGCCTGGGGCAGATGAACCTCCACGGCTACCTCGCCCGCGAGCGCGTGCACTACGGCTCCGAGGAGGGCATCGACTTCACGAACATCTACTTCTACTCGGTGCTCTTCCACGCCCTGCGGGCCTCCAACCGGATCGCGATCGAGACCGGCCAGCGGTTCGGCGGGTTCGAGGACTCGACGTACGCCTCCGGGGAGTTCTTCGACACGTACACGGACACCGAGTGGAAGCCGGCCACCGCCCGGGTGGCACAGCTCTTCGCCGACGCCGGCATCACGCTGCCCACGCAGGACGACTGGCGTGCGCTGAAGGCCTCCGTCATGGAGCACGGCATCTTCAACCGCAACCTGCAGGCGGTTCCGCCCACGGGCTCCATCTCCTACATCAACAACTCGACGTCGTCGATCCACCCGGTGGCCTCGAAGATCGAGATCCGCAAGGAGGGCAAGCTCGGGCGCGTGTACTACCCGGCACCGTTCCTCTCCAACGACAACCTCGAGTACTACGAGGACGCGTACGAGATCGGCTACGAGAAGATCATCGACACGTACGCCGCCGCCACGCAGCACGTGGACCAGGGCCTCTCGTTGACGCTGTTCTTCAAGGACACCGCCTCCACGCGTGACCTGAACCGCGCGCAGATCTACGCGTGGAAGAAGGGCATCAAGACGATCTACTACATCCGTCTGCGCCAGCTCGCGCTGGAGGGCACCGAGGTCGAGGGCTGCGTGTCCTGCATGCTCTGACCCACGGACGGGTGCACGCCGGAGGGCGGGGGCTCGGCCGGGCCGCTCACGCCCGCCAGTATGCCGAGCCGTCCGCCTCGCGGGCCAGGACGCCCAGGTCGCACGCGTGCCGCCGGAAGAACGCCGCGTCGTCGACGAACAGGGCGAGCCGGTCGTTGAGCCTCGCCTCGCCGATCCGCTCGCCGGGGGAGAGGACGCGCTCGGCGACGGCGCGCACCGCGCCGTCGACCGTGTCGAGCGGGAGGTCGGGGACGTCGATGCGCTCGCCTTCGAGCACGGCCAGCGGGCCGAGACTGCGGTCCAGGGCGGCGACCGCGTCCGCGAGGAAGGCCTCGCGCAGCACGGGCGCGCCGTCGTCGTCGGGGGAGGCGAGGCCGACGGCGGCAGCCGCCTTCAGCGGCCCGCGGTGCTCCTCGGCGACGTCGGTCCCGGACAGCAGCGCCGCGACGGCGCGGCGGATCCTCGGATTGCGCAGCATGGCGACGAGCGAGCGGGTGGGGCGAAGGGAGTCGTGCATGAGGGGGAGCGTAGTCGTGGCGGCCGCCGGGGAGGTCGATCCTGGATTGACATGGGTGACGGCGGATCGGCCATGTCATTCGCCGGGACGTCTCCGGGCTCCCGAGGAGGTAGCGGAGGTCACCGGCCATCGCCGTCCTCGGGTAGGGCCGGAGAGAGCCGACACGGCTAGACTAGCTCATCGGAACGAGCCACTGGCGTCAAGCCCAGATGTGCCCGACAACGGCGTGAATCCGCCGATCTCTGCTCTAGAAGGACGTGAAGCGACATGACCGCGACCCAGGACCAGCACGCCCACGGACCCTCCGTGAAGCACCACCTCGTCGAGGCCGTCAACTGGAACCGGATCCAGGACGACAAGGACGTCGAGGTCTGGAACCGCCTCGTCAACAACTTCTGGCTGCCGGAGAAGGTGCCGCTGTCCAACGACGTCCAGTCCTGGGCCCACCTGACCGACGACGAGCGCCTGCTCTCCATGCGCGTGTTCACCGGCCTGACCCTCCTGGACACCATCCAGGGCACCGTCGGTGCCGTGTCCCTCATCCCGGACGCGCTGACGCAGCACGAGGAGGCCGTCCTGACGAACATCGCGTTCATGGAGTCCGTGCACGCGAAGTCCTACTCCTCGATCTTCTCCACGCTCTCCTCCACGAAGGAGATCGACGAGGCCTTCCGCTGGTCCCGCGAGAACGAGAACCTGCAGCGCAAGGCGCAGATCGTCGTCGACCGCTACGACGGCGAGGACCCGTTCAAGAAGAAGATCGCCTCGACCCTGCTGGAGTCCTTCCTCTTCTACTCGGGCTTCTACTGGCCCATGTACCTCTCCTCCCGGGCGCGCCTGACCAACACGGCGGACCTGATCCGCCTGATCATCCGCGACGAGGCCGTGCACGGCTACTACATCGGCTACAAGTACCAGCGCGGCATCGAGGCGCTGCCCGCCGAGCGCCGCGAGGAGCTGAAGAACTTCACCTTCGAGCTGCTCTTCGAGCTGTACGAGAACGAGGTCGAGTACACCCACGACCTCTACGACGCCGTGGGCCTGGCCGAGGACGTGAAGAAGTTCCTCAACTACAACGCCAACAAGGCCCTGATGAACCTGGGCTACGAGCCGATGTTCCCGGCCGAGGTCACCAACGTGAACCCGGCCATCCTCTCGGCGCTCTCCCCGAACTCGGACGAGAACCACGACTTCTTCTCCGGCTCCGGCTCCTCCTACGTGATCGGCAAGGCCGAGAACACCGAGGACGAGGACTGGGACTTCTGATCCCGCGCTGACCCGCGGCGTCTCTCCGCACGGACCCACGACGCCGGCCGTCCGCCTCCTTCACGGAGGCGGACGGCCGGCGTCGTCTGTGTCTCCGGTGGGCCGTCCGTGACGTTCTGCGACATCAGGTGAGCACCTGCCGCAAAGGCCGGGCCATCCTGCGATAGGATCGGCGTCAGCTTCAGGAGAAGCGGCTTTCGGCCCCGCCCCACCGGCGGGACCACGTGGTCCCACGACGAGCCGCTCGCCAACCCCATGTTCACGGGTGGCATCGGACCGAGAAGCGGCCCCCCTCCGCCGCACGGAGGCCCCCCGACGGGGCACAGTGCGGTGGCTGGAGGACGGGCAAGAGCATCGTCGAAAGGAACCCCGGCCATCGGCCCGGGGCGAGCCACGCCCCTCCTGCGCCACGCGCGCCGGCCCCTCTGGCCCGCCCTGCCGCGCCCACAGCCGTCCCACCGCCCCCAGCGGGCGCCACCTCATCGAGGAGAACCCCATGACGCAGAACATCACCCGCCGCTCCTTCGCCGGCCTCTCCCTGGCCGCCGTCGGCGCCCTCGCTCTCACCGCGTGCAACTCCCAGTCCGAGAACAAGGGCTCCTCCGCCTCGGGCTCGGGCGACGCGAAGAAGGTGCGCATCGGCGTCGTCTCGGAGAACGAGACCCACCGCCTCCTGGCCAAGATCGCCAAGGAGGAGCACGGCATCGAC
Organism: Micrococcus sp. 2A; assembly: GCF_039519235.1. NCBI lineage: Bacteria > Bacillati > Actinomycetota > Actinomycetes > Micrococcales > Micrococcaceae > Micrococcus > Micrococcus sp. 2A. Next base: position 1,171,846 of record NZ_CP154351.1, read on the forward strand.
GTCGAGATCCGCAACTTCACCGAGTACACGCAGCCCAACCCCGCGCTGGACAACGGCGACGTGGACATGAACTGGTTCCAGCACATCGCCTACCTGGCCGACTACAACCAGGCCTCCGGCAAGGACCTCACCCTCATCGGCACCACGGAGATCATCCCGCTGCCGCTCTACTCCAAGAAGTACAAGGACCTCAAGGAGTTCCAGAAGGGCGACGCCGTCGCGATCCCGAACGACACCGTCAACCAGGCGCGCGCGATCAACGTCCTGGTGGCAGCGGGCCTGCTGAAGCTCAAGAACGACACGATCCGCCCCGAGGTCCGTGACATCGACGAGGCCGCCTCCCTCGTGAAGGTCCAGCCCGTGGCGGCGCAGCAGACCGTCAACGCGCTCGAGTCGGTGGCCGGCTCGATCATCAACAACACCTTCTCCGCGGACGCGGGCATCGACACGACCACCGCCCTGTTCAAGGACGACCCGCAGGCCGACTCTGCCAAGCCCTTCGTCAACGGCTTCGCGGTGCGCCGCGCGGACCGCGAGAACGAGACCTACAAGACCGTCGCGGACCTGTACCACGACGAGCGCGTGCTCGCCGAGTCCGCCAAGCTCTCCTCGGACACCTCGGTGCCGGTGAAGCTGGACGAGGGGCAGATCGACGAGACCCTGAAGCAGTACCAGGATGCCATCGCGAAGCAGGGTGCCTGAGCCGGTGACCGGTTCGCACACCCCTGAGCACCCGGCGGCCGTCACGGCCGCCGGTACCCCGAGGCGCGCCACGCAGGGCGCCCCGGGGGAGGACATCATCGTCTTCGACCACGTGAGTCGCGTGTTCGCCACCGGCGGCCGCGAGGTCACGGCGGTGGACGACGTCTCCCTGTCCGTCCGCCGCGGTGAGGTCTTCGGCGTCATCGGGTTCTCCGGAGCCGGCAAGTCCACCCTGATCCGCATGATCAACGGGCTGGAGAAGCCGACGTCGGGCACGGTCACCGTGCTCGGCGAGCAGGTCTCGCACCTCTCCGAGGCGCGCCTGCGACCCCTGCGCACACGGATCGGCATGGTGTTCCAGCAGTTCAACCTGCTCACCTCCCGCACCGTGGCGGGGAACGTGGAGTACGCCCTCGCCACGGCCGGGTGGCCGCGGGGCGACCGCAAGGCCCGCGTCGCGGAGCTCCTCGAGTTCGTGGGGCTGGCCGACAAGGCGCGGCACTACCCCGAGCAGCTCTCGGGCGGGCAGAAGCAGCGCGTGGGCATCGCCCGCGCGCTCGCCGCCGAGCCGGAGATCCTCCTGGCCGACGAGGCCACGAGCGCCCTCGACCCCTCCACCACCCAGGAGGTCCTCACCGTGCTGCGGCGCGTCAACGAGGAGCTCGGCGTGACGATCGTGGCCATCACCCACGAGATGGAGGTCATCCGCTCGATCGCCGACCGCGTGGCCGTGATGGACACCGGCCGTGTGGTGGAGTCGGGGAAGGTCTACGACCTCTTCTCCCGTCCGGCCCACTCGGCCGACGCCGCGTCCTTCGTGGCCACCGCCCTGAAGGACCGCCCCACGGCGGAGGAGGTCGCCCGCATCCGCGAGCGCACCGCCGGCCGCCTGGTGATGGTGTCCCTCAAGGACGCCGCCGCCGTGTCCGGGGTGCTCGGCACCGCCGCACAGCGCGGGGTGGGATTCGAGATCGTCCACGGCGGCATGTCCGCCACCAAGGACTCGGCCTACGGCCTGCTCACCGTGGCGCTCACGGGTGAGCCGGCCGCCGTCGAGGCGTTCGTCGCGGACCTGGCGGGCGCCGGGGACGTGCAGGAGGTGCAGCACCCGTGATCCAGGACATCCAGAACCTCGACTGGGACTACTACGGCCCCGAGCTGCTCTCCGCGATCGGCGACACCCTCTACATGGTGGGGTGGGCCTTCCTGCTCGGCGGCATCCTCGGCATGCTCGTCGGCATGGTGCTGTACACCACGCGGCCGGGCGGCATCTACGCCAACCGGGTGGCCTACGCCGCGATGAACTTCGTGGTCAACCTCATCCGGCCGATCCCGTTCGTCATCCTCATCGCCGCCCTGCAGCCGCTCACCATCCAGGTGGTCGGCACCGGCATCGGCAACACGGCGGTCGTGTTCTGCATGATCTGGGCCTCCACGTTCGGCATCGCCCGCATCGTGGAGCAGAACCTCGTCTCGCTGGACCCCGGCGTGATCGAGGCGGCCCGGGCCATGGGCGCCTCCCGGATGCGGATCATCCGCACCGTGGTGCTCCCCGAGGCCCTCGGCCCGCTGATCCTCGGCTTCACGTTCGTGATCATCTCCCTCGTGGACATGTCCGCCATGGCCGGCATCATCGGTGGCGGCGGCATCGGCAACTTCGCCATCGTCGAGGGGTACAACCGGTTCCGCCCCGAGATCACGTGGCTCGCCGTCGCGGTCGTCATCGTGCTCGTCCAGGCGCTGCAGCTGGCAGGCAACGGGATCGCCCGCCGGGTCATGCGCCGCTGAGCGGAGGCTCGTCGCGCGGTCCTGCCGCGCCCCACTCGACGCCGGCCGGTCGTCTCCCCACGGAGGCGACCGGCCGGCGTCGTTCTGGCAGACTGCCGGGCATGACCACTGATGCCCACGACGGCGGCGCCGAGACCGGCGCTGAGCCCCGCGCGTACTACGTCCGCACCGCCGATCCCCGCACCACCGAGGAGGGTGTGCGCATCGCCGACGTCCGCTCCACCGTGCACGCTCAGGGCGCGTGGCGGCCCGAGGAGATGCACATGGCGGCCGTGTCCGCGCTGCTCGTCCATGAGATCCAGGCGGAGTTCGGCAAGGACGGCCTGCGGGTCGCTCGCCTGAGCTTCGAGATCCTCGGCACCCTCTGGTCCGGCGACCTGCACGTGGAGACCCGTGTGATCCGCCCGGGAAAGACGATCGAGCTCGTGGAGTCCGTGCTCACCGCCCGCGAGCGGGCCGTCCTGACCTGCCGCGCGTGGCTGCTCACGACGACGGACACGTCCGCCGCCCTGAACATCCCCGACGAGCTGCTCACCCCGCGCGAGGGGTGCGCCGGCGAGGGAGCCCTGTCCGGGTGGGGCGGCGGCTTCATCGCGAGCCTCGACGGACTCGAGGCCCCCGGCCACGAGCCCGGCCACGGCCGCGTCTGGCTGACCTCGGACGTCGCGATGGTGGACGGGGAGACCACCTCGGACCTCGTGCGCCTGATCGGACTGGCGGACGCGGCGAACGGCATCGCGCCGGTGCTGCCGCCCAAGCCGGGCGGCTGGTTCTTCCCGAACGTGGATCTGCAGATCCACCTGTACCGCCAGCCGACGGGCTCCTGGCTGGGCATCGCCAACCAGGTCACCGTGGGCCCGGACGGCGTGGGCCTCACCTCCTCCGTGCTCCACGACGACGGCGGCCCCTTCGCCCACGCCGAGCAGACCCTGACCGTGCGCCCGTGGCCAGAGGCGTGAGCGGGTCCGGACCGACGGACGGATCGAGGGACGAGGCGTCGGACGCCGCGGACGGTGGTCGCCTGAAGCAGCCCGGGGAGGGCGCGGCGCCCCAGGGGGTCCGCTGGTTCGTGCAGGGTGAGTCGTTGGGCGCGACCGAGGACCTCGACTGGGCCATGGACGCGCTCGGCCAGTTCCGGGCGGCCGCGGCGGCGGGCACGCCGATGGCCGACCTGATCCGGGTCTACGTGCCGGAGCCCACCGTGGCCTTCGGCCAGCGCGACACCCGGCTGACCGGGCACGCGTCCGCCGTCGACGCGTGCCGTGCCCATGGCTTCGCGCCAGTGACGCGCCGGGCCGGGGGACGGGCGGCGGCCTACCACCACGGCTGCGTGGTGGTGGACCACCTCGCCCTCGAGGAGGACGCCGGGGTGCGCCAGCAGGCACGGTTCTCCGAGTTCGCGGACCTGTTCGTGCGGGCGTTCGCGCGGATGGGGGTCGAGTCATCCGTGGGGGAGATCCCGGGGGAGTACTGCCCGGGCGAATTCTCCGTGCAGGGGCCGGCACCCGGGCATCCGGTGAAGCTGGCCGGCTCGGCGCAGCGCGTGGTCAAGGGGGCGTGGCTGTTCTCCACCCACGTGGTGGTCGCCGACGCCTCCCCGCTGCGCGCCGTGCTCACTGACGTCTACCGCTCGCTCGGGCTCGAGATGGACCCGCGGACCGTCGGCGGGGCGGACGACGTGCGACCCGGGGCCGCGGTGCCGGCGTTCACGGTCGCCCTGCGTGACGAGTACGCGGCGTGGGCGCAGGGGCAGGGGCGCGGCGTCGTGGACGTCTGAGCGCCGTCGACGCCCGCGAGGCGCGCCACGAGGGCGGTGTCGGCGGCGATCACGGTGGAGACGTGGCGGCTGCTCACGCGGAGCCCCCCACCCCGCCCACTGCGCCCGTCATGGCCAGCGCCGCGAGTTCGCGCTTCAGCCGTGCCTTTGACCGCGGCGCGAAACCGGCCGCGAGCGCATGCGCCCGGCGCTCGGCGTCCGTGCGGTACAGCGCCCAGCCCCGCTGCACCAGGAACGGGACCGGCTTGCGCCGTTCGGCGACGTCGCGGCCGAACCGGCGCACCGCCGTCGTCCCCCGCCACTGGTCGATGTACCAGGCCTCGAACGGGACGCCTGCGCGGGTGAGCGCCGCGGGCATCTCCTCCGCGAAGATGCCCTCGGCCACGATCACTCCGTCCGGTTCCAGCGAGACGGCGGTGTGCCCGAGCACGGAGGACGTGGAGATGTCGTAGTCGGGGACGCGGGTGACGCCCTCCTCGAGGAGCTCGACGACGGCGTCCACCGCGGCCTGCTCGTTCCACGTCCCGGGGTGGTCCCAGTCGATCTCCCCGTAGGGGGTGCGCGGGAAGACGGGGCCGGAGCCGCCGCCGTCGTCGGACTGCTGGAAGTAGAACGCGTCCAGCGGGAGGTGGGGGCGCCCGTAGCGCCGGGCGAGGTAGGACTTGCCCGAGCCGGAGGCACCTCCGAGGAGGACGACGCGCGCGGCGTCCGTCAGGGTGTCCACGGGGCTCAGTGACCCCGCTCGATCCACTCCTGCAGGTGCGGCTTCTCGTCCCCGATGCGGGTCGAGCCGCCGTGGCCCGTGTGGACCACCGTGGACTCCGGCAGCGTGAGCAGGCGCTCGCGGATCGATTCGATGATCGTGTCGAAGTCCGAGTACGAACGGCCCGTGGCGCCGGGCCCGCCCTGGAAGAGCGTGTCGCCGGAGAACAGCACGCCGGTGGGGGTGCCGTCGTCGTCCTGCTCGCCGAGGTCCGGGGCGTGGAGGCACACGGAGCCGGGGGAGTGCCCGGGCGTGTGGAGCACGCGCAGCTCGACGCCGGCCACACGCATCACGTCGCCGTCGGTCAGGTCGCCGTCGGGGGCGTCGTCGGGGAAGACGGCGTCCCACAGCATGCGGTCGGCCGGGTGCATCAGCACGGGGGCGTCCACCATCTGGCGGAACTCCTGGACCTGGCGGATGTGGTCGTCGTGGCCGTGGGTGAGGAGGATGGCCAGCACCTGGCGGCCGGCCACCTTCCTCCACACGGCGGAGGCATCATGCGCCGGGTCGATGACGACGCACTCCTCCGCGCCGCCGACGACCCACACGTTGTTGTCCACCTGGTGCGTCTCGCCGTCGAGGGAGAACGTGCCGGAGGTGACGGCGTGGTCGATGCGCGCGGCCATCAAAGCACCACCACCGAGCGCAGGACGTCGCCGGACTTCATGGTCTCGAAGGCCTCGTCGACCTGGTCGAGGGCGACGGTCTCGGTGACGAACTCGTCCAGGGGCAGGCGGCCCAGGCGGTACTGCTCCACCAGCATGGGGAAGTCGCGCTCGGGCAGGCAGTCGCCGTACCACGAGGACTTCAGGGCGCCGCCGCGGCCGAACATCTCGAGCAGCGGCAGGGTGAGCTGCATGTCCGGGGTGGGCACGCCCACCAGCACCACGCGGCCGGCAAGGTCGCGCGCGTAGAACGCCTGCTCGTAGGTCTCGGGGCGGCCCACGGCCTCGATGACGACGTCGGCGCCGAAGCCGCCCGTCGCGGCGCGGATGGCTTCCACCGGGTCCTGCTCCTTGGAGTTCACCGTGTGGGTGGCGCCCAGCTCGGTGGCCTTGGCGAGCTTCTTGTCGTCGATGTCCACCGCGATGATCGTGGTGGCCCCGGCGAGCTTCGCGCCCGCGATCGAGGCGACGCCCACGCCGCCGCAGCCGATGACGGCCACGGACTCGCCGCGCTTGACCGCGCCGGTGTTCATGGCGGCGCCGATGCCGGCCATGACGCCGCAGCCCAGCAGGCCCACGGCGGCCTGCTCCTCGACGCCGTCCACGCCGTCCACCGTGGTGCACTGCTTGGAGTGGACGAGGGTCTTGTCGGCGAAGGCGCCGATGCCGAGGGCGGGGGAGAGCTCCGTGCCGTCCTCGAGGGTCATCTTCTGGGCGGCGTTGTGCGTGGCGAAGCAGTACTCGAGCTGGCCCTTCTTGCACGCGCGGCACTCGCCGCACACGGCGCGCCAGTTGAGGATCACGGTGTCGCCGACGGCCACGTGGGTGACGCCCTCGCCGATCGCCGAGACCACGCCGGTCGCCTCGTGGCCGAGCAGGTACGGGTACTCGTCGCCGATGCCGCCCTGCACGTAGTGCAGGTCCGTGTGGCACACGCCGCACGTCTTGACGTCGACGACGGCCTCTCCCGGTCCCGGGTCGGGGATGATGATGGTCTCGATGCTGACGGGGGCGTCCTTCGCCATGGCGACGACGCCGCGGACCTTCTGTGGCACGCTGACTCCTTGTGCAGTGGGGGTGGCTCGGTGTCCATCCCACCACACGCGAGGCCGGGGTGGCATCCGGTGGGGACCGGCGGCGACCCCGTTGTGGTGGGGCACACTGGGGGCATGTGCGGACGGTATGTGATGGCCCGGGCGGCCGGTGACCTCGTCAGGCTAGGCGGCGGCATGCTGCCCGATGAGACGCTCGAACTGCGGCCCAACTGGAACGTGGCCCCGACGGCGGACGTGCCGATCCTGCTGGAGCGGGCGGTGGACGGGGACGGCGCGGGGGCGTCTGGCGGGGGCGAGGCGCCCGACGGGGAGGTGCGGCGCGAGCTGCACGTGGCGCGGTGGGGACTCGTTCCGCCGTGGGCGAAGGAGCTGTCCGTGGGGTCGCGGGCGTTCAACGCCCGGTCCGAGACGGTGGCACAGAAGCCGACGTTCCGGGCGGCCGTGCGTTCGCGCCGTTGCGCGGTGCCGGTGGAGGGGTACTACGAGTGGAAGAAGCCGGAGCCCGGGGCGAAGGGAGCCGACGGGAAGGCCGCCGAGAAGCAGCCCTTCTACGTGCACCCGGCCGGCGCCGGTGACGGCGAGGGGCCCGTGATCTGGTTCGCCGGGCTCTACGAGTGGTGGCAGGACCCGGAAGCGAAAGCCGCGGGAGAGGACGCGTGGGTGCTCTCGACGTCGATCCTGACGATGGCGGCGCCGAACATGGAGGCGGAGGATCCGCTGCTGGCGGAGCTGGGGGAGCTGCACGACCGGCTGCCCGTGCCCTTGGGAGCCGAGGCGATGGCCCGCTGGCTGGAGCCCGGGAAGCTCGGGTCGGCAGAGGAGGCCGAACTGCTCGTGGACGAGGTGTGCGCGCAGGCGTACGGCGTGGCGTCGGGGTGGCGCCTGCGCCCGGTGGGCTCGGCCGTGGGGAACGTGCGGAACAACGGCCCGGAGCTGATCGAGGAGCCCGGCGAGGTGCAGGAGCGACTCCTCTGAGGTGGGCCGGGTGGGGCGCCCGGAGGTGAGCCGAGGAGCGGCCTTCAGCCGCCGTCCGGGGCGTCGATGGGCCCGGTGCAGCCCCACGCGGAGGCGTCGGCGCCGCAGTCGTCGGCGACGTTGCGCGTGACGGTGCGCCAGATGTCCGCGGTGACCGGGGCGGCGTCCAGGGTGATGGTGCCGGGGATCAGCTGCCACTCGCCGCCGGCCACCCGGTACTCGCCGACGTACACCGTGGTCAGCCCGACCGTGTAGGACCCCGTGTCCTCGTAGACGTGGCTCGTGGGGGTGGGCACGTTGAACTCGGGCTGCGCGTGGCCTCCGTCGTGGGTGGTCACGGTGCCGGTGCCGTCACCGTAGGTCCAGTGGAAGGTGACGGGCGTGGCGCGGAGTTCGATGTCCTGGCCGGCGATGGTCGTGGTCAGGAAGACCGGCTGCGCGAGGGTGTAGAAGTTGGTCTCCGCGTTGCGGACGCCGCGGCCGGCGTTGTCCGACTCGATCGTCGGCTCCAGGACCAGGAGGGTGCGGACTTCGTCGATGGTGACCGGGGGAGCGGCGTCGCCTGCGGCGCCGATGGGAGCCGGGCCGGTGCCGGTGCCCGTGCAGATGGGGGTGCCGTAGTCCACCGGGCCGTCGGGTGCAGCGGTATCCGTGGTCTTCGACATGACCCACTCGCTCCCCTCGGGGCAGAACTTCTCGTTCTGCTCCTGGCAGGTGCCCAGGTCCGGATTGCCTGCCTGTCCGGGGTAGCATGCGGCCATTGTGACGGTGCGCGTGGTGGTGGGTGCTACGGTCTTCGCCTCCACCTTTGAGGGTTCCTTATCCCCATCTGATCCTGCGCGTGGTGAACGATGTTCTTCCGAGCAGTCTGCTTTCGCTCCGACACCAGATCCGCGAGTTGAATACACGATGTCGGTGTTTGAGCAGTTTGATTGTGTCGACTCAGCTGACGCTGCGTCAGGTATCAGTGAGCCGATCAGGAGTGCGCCCGCCACCGCAATTGATGTGTGACGGTAGCTCAATTTTGTGACACTCCTTCATATGCCATCTCTGCGATGGTCCAGTGTCCCAGGTCCTTGTCGTAGCGAGACTGTGCAATCCATGGCGCTTTATCCTCGGAGTCTGACATGCTCACGGCAATTTCATCACCAGACTTTTCGAAGAACTCCTCTTTGCTCATGTTAAGAAGAATCGTCGATGTATAACCGTTTTTGCTAGGGCGCGTTATGGCAGAGTGAATCGTGGCAGTTTCACTGACCATCCACCCGCCATCTCCATGGAGCTTCATGATTGAGTTCTTGTGGTGTTCGCAGAATTTGCAGGTGGGGCCTGAGATTTCCTGCTCAAGACCCGCATCCCCCGTCTGCTGCATGTAGTAGACCGTCTCCCAGAAGTACTTCACCGCCGCCTCGGCGCCCTCCTGGGTCTCTTCCTTCATGACCTCGGGCATCACCGGCTTCGGCACGTTCTGGGCGGGGCCTTCGGCGGAGGCGGGGACGTACGGACCGCTCGCCGTTGCGCTCGCGGGTCCGCTCCCGCTCCCGCTCGATGGCGCCGTGCCGCCGTCGGGGGTGGAGGGAGATGCGCCGGCCGTAGCCGTAGCCGTAGCCGTGGGGGTGTCAGCGGCCTGCGTGGACGAGACGGGCGCCGTCGTCGTGGTCTCGGTCGGTGCCGGGTCTCCGCCGCCGCAGGCCGTGAGGGCCAGTGCGAGGGCGGCTGCCAGCGATGCGGCCTGGGCGGGGCGTCGGCGGGGCAGGGCGCGTGGGGGTGCGGTGATGGACAAGGTCCCCTCCTCAGAAGACATCCGTTCCGTCCGCCGCCACGGCTCTGATCCCGTGAAGACCACCGCGTGAGCGGCGTGTGAGTGGCGACACTGGCGAGTGTACGCATGCCTCCGCGACACGCGAGGGGTTCTCCACAGGGCGGACCGTGAACATCGTCAGACGCGCAGGTGTCGTGTTCCCGACCGTTCATCTGCTCGTTCCGAGGGCGTTCCGCGCCGGGCATCCCCGGGGTCATCTCAGCCTCCTAACGTCCAGGTCAGCGACGCTTCCGCGACGTCATCGACCGCCGCTTCAGCAGGAGAGAGCCATGACCGATCGCATCCCCGAGTCCCCGTCCGTCGACCGCCGCGGCATCCTCGCCGGAGGCGGAGCCTTCGCCGCGGCCGGCGTGCTGGCCGCAGCCCCCGTCGCCCAGGCCGCGCCTCCGGCCCACGCCCCTGCCCATGGACGTCGCCGTGACGCCGGCGCCCAGTCCATGCCGCTGGCGTTCGGCAAGAGCCGCCGCTTCAAGATCGTGCAGTTCAACGACACCCAGGGCGGCCACGCCGCGGACCGTCGCACCCTCGAGTTCATGGGCAAGGTCCTGGACCGGGAGAAGCCGGACTTCGCGCTCATCAACGGTGACGTCATCGACGGCTCGCCCACCACGGACCTGCAGGTGATGCAGGGGATCAACAACTTCGTCATGCCGATGGAGTCCCGCGGCGTGAAGTGGGCCATCACCTTCGGCAACCATGACGAGGACTCGGTCACGGAGCACGGCACCTCGATGACGGAATCCCGGATCGTGGACTTCGTGCGCCAGTACAAGCACAACCTCAACCCGGCCGTGGACCCGTCCAAGCCGGGCCACTCCGACGCCCAGCTGCTTGTGCGGGGGTCCCGCGGCGCCGCCCCCTCCTTCGCCATCTGGCTGCTCGACTCGGGCCGCTACGCGACCGCCCAGGACGCCGCCGGGCAGTCCACCGAGGGCGTCATGGACTACGACTGGATCCGTCCGCAGCAGATCCGCTGGTACGAGGAGGCCTCGGAGGCCACCGCGGAGCGCTTCGGCAAGGGCGTCCCCGGCCTCATGTTCTTCCACATCCCCACGTTCGAGCACTCCTACATGTGGTACGCCTCCCAGGGCGAGAAGGACGAGGCCCGCCACGCGGAGGCCGTGCGCCGTCACGCCATCGAGGGTGTGAAGCACGAGGACGTCTACCACGGTCTGATCAACTCGGGCATCTACGCCTCCGTGAAGGAGCGCGGCGAGGTCAAGGGCATCTACTGCGGCCACGACCACATCAACACCTACAAGGGGAACTACTACGGCGTCGAGCTCGGCTACGCGCCCGGCACCGGCTTCGACACCTACGGCCTCAACGACGGCACGTGGGATCAGCACACCCTCCGCGGCGCCCGCGTGTTCGAGCTCGACGAGCGCACCGAGGCCGTCTACACCGGCGACACCCGCATCGTCTGGGCCCGTGACCTCGGGATCGACATGAACCCGGAGGGCAAGCCGGTGGCCGCGCCTGCCGCCTTCCCGCGGTACGTGAAGGCCTGAGCGCGGCCCCGCCCCGCCCGGGGGCGTGAGCACGGCGACGTCGGCACCCGCGCGGGTGCCGACGTCGCCTTTTCCCTGGGCCCCCTTAACGTGTCCGCTGCCATCCGTAGTGTCCCTCCCATTGGATTCGAACACATGTTCGAGTACGATCGAGAGTGCGACCTCCGGTCCTCGGTCCCATCGCGGGCCGAGGCTTCCCGACTCTTCCCCTGCCCGCCGTCGCGGGTGGGTCGCGCTCCCGCCGTCCGTCGGCGCCCGCCGGCGGATCCGTCCGCAGCGCACACAGGGAGAGAGCAGCATGGGAGTCTTCACGCAGTCCGTGGCGGTGGAGCGCGCCCCGGACGGCGCGCCGCAGGGCCTGCATTGGAACGGGCGGGACTACGTCATCGCCGAGCGGCCGATGCGCTGGTTCGAGCGTCGCCGCTGGTGGGCCGAGGAGGTGCGGGCCGAGAAGGGCCGCGGGCCGGGCCTGGTGGACCATGAGATCTGGCGCCTGCAGGTGCGCCTCGCCCGGGCCGGCTCCGCCCCCGTGCAGACCCTGGACGTCGCCCACCACCTCGACTCCGGGCGTTGGCGCCTCATTCGCGTCCACGAGGTCGCTCATGACCTGCGGAGGACGGCGTGAGGTCCCGCCCGCCCCTCCGGGGCCTGCCCCCCGCTTCCGTCATTCGAACATGTGTTCTATTGTGGGTGAGTGGCCGCCTCGGCGGCCACAGGCTGCCCCGACCGCCTCCTTCCCCTGGCTCGGACCCCCGCACGCTTCCCGGCTCGTGCACCCGCCGCGCTTCCCGCGCCGCCCCCGTCGGAGACCCCGGCGGGGTGGTCCAGCACGTCCAGGAGAGCTCCCCATGAGTGACCGCACGCCCCCGCCCGTCCCGTTCCCCCATCTGCACGTGGCCTCGGCCTTCAGCGCCCACTACGGGGTGAGCTGGCCCGAGGACCTCGCCGCGGCCGCCGCCGCGGCGGGCATGGACCTGCTCGCGTGCACCGATCGCGACGGCCTCTACGGCATGGCCAAGCACGTGGGTGCGTGCCTGCAGCACGGCATCGCGCCCGTGGTCGGGGTGGACCTCGCCCTGCGCTGGTCGGAGGAGGACGGCGACGCCGGCCGGGCCGTCATCCTCGCCCGGGGCGGCTCCCACGGGTCCGGCTACCGCGCCCTGTGCCAGGTGATCTCCGCGGCCCATGCCCGTACCACCGGGGGAGCGGGCGGAGGCAGCCCCTGGGCCGCCGTCGCCGAGCTGGCGGAGGCCGCCGGGGGGCGCGTGCCCACCGCCGCCAACCCCGCGAACCCGCCGAGCCCGGAACTGTTCGTGCTCCTCGGGCCGGACTCGGACCTCGGACGCCACCTCGCCCGCCGCCGCTACGCCGCGGGAGTGGGCGCCCTGCGCCGGTGGCGCTCGGCCCTGCCCGCCGGATCTGTGCACGTCGACGTCGTCACGCACCTCTCCGCGCCCGGCCGACGGCTGGACACGGGCCACGCCGTGAAGATGCTGCGCGCCGCCCGGGACACCCGCACGCCCGCCGTGCTGACCAACGCCGTGCGGTACGCCGCCCCGGACGGCGCGGCCACCGCGGACGTCCTCGACGCCGCCCGGGCGCTGAGCTCCCTCGACGCCCTGCACGACCTGCAGCCCAACGGACAGGGCTGGCTCAAGCCCACCGAGCACATGCACCGGCTCGCCCGTGAGGTGTGCGAGGCCGCGGACGAGCCTGCCGCGCCCCTCCTGGAGTCCACCCGCCGCCTGGCCGAGGCCTGCGCCCTCGACCCCGAGAGCGATCTCGGCTGGGGCCGGCCCCGGGTGCCCGAGGCCTCCGTCATCGGGGTGGACGGGCCGCCCGACCGCGTGCTGCACGAGCGGACCCTCGCCGGCCTGGCCGCCCGCTACCCGCGTCTGCACACCGGCTCCGGGTTCGGCACCAGTCAGGAGGCGCGCGACCTGCAGGACCGGGTGGAGCACGAGCTCGGGATCATCTCGCGCCTCGGGTTCGCGAGTTACTTCCTCACGGTGTCCTCCGTGGTGGACCTGATCGAGGGGATGGGCGTGCGGGTCTCCGCGCGCGGCTCCGGGGCGTCGTCGCTGGTGAACCACGCGCTGCGAATCTCCAACGTGGACCCCATGGCCAACGGCCTGATCATGGAGCGCTTCCTCTCGGACGCGCGCTCCACCCTGCCGGACATCGACATCGACGTGGAGTCCGCGCGCCGCCACGAGATCTACCGTGCCGTGTTCGAGCGCTTCGGGGCCGAGCGGACCACGCTCATGAGCATGCAGAACGCCTACCGGGCCCGCGGCGCCGTCCGGGACGCGGGGATGGCCCTGGGCCTGCCGGACGAGGACGTGGACGTCATCGCCAAGCAGCTGTGGCGCTTCTCCGCCTCCAGCTTCCGCGAGGCGCTGCAGCGCATGCCCGAGTTGGGGGAGCTCTCCCGCCGCGTGGAGTCCGGCCGCCGGGCGGGGCGGCATCAGCTGGACCTGCTGGTGGACATCACGGAGCGTCTCGATCGCCTGCCCCGGCACATCTCCATGCACCCGTGCGGCGTCATCCTCGGCGACGCCACCCTCCTGCACCGCACGCCCGTGCAGCCCTCGGGCATGGGCCTGCCGATGAGCCAGTTCGACAAGCACGACATGGACCCCATGGGCTTCCTCAAGCTGGACATCCTCGGCGTGCGCATGCAGTCGGCGATCGCCTACACGCTGGCGGAGGTGGAGCGCATCACGGGGGAGAGGCCGGACCTCGAGCGGGTCCCCCTCGACGACGAGGCGACCTTCAAGATGATCCGCACCACCCACACCCTCGGCTGCTTCCAGATCGAGTCGCCGGGCCAGCGGGAGCTGATCGGCAAGCTCGCCCCCCGCGAGTTCAACGACCTCACGGTGGACATCTCCCTCTTCCGTCCCGGCCCCATGCAGTCGGACATGGTGCGGCCCTTCCTGGAGCAGCGGCACGGCTGGGCGGCGGCCCGCTGCCCGCACCCGCACCTCGAGCCCGTGCTCGCCGAGACCCACGGCGTCACCGTGTTCCACGAGCAGGTGCTGCGCACCATGGACGTCATGACCGGCTGTGGCCTGGCCCGCGCGGACGAGTTCCGCCGGCTCCTCGGCGGGCCCGCCGAGCGCACGGTGGAGGAGTACTTCCGCTCCCACGCGCTGGAGAAGGGGTACGACCTCGACGTGATCGACGAGGTCTGGGGCACCCTCCACGCCTTCGGCTCGTTCGGCTTCTGCAAGGCCCACGGCGCCGCGTTCGCCGTGCCCACCTACCAGTCCGCCTGGCTCAAGACGCACCACCCCGAGGCCTTCATGGCCGCCATCCTCGAGCATGACCCCGGCATGTACCCGGCCCGCCTCATGGTGGCCGAGGCCCGCCGCATGGGCATCCCCGTGCTCCCGGTGGACGTCAACGCCTCCACTCGGCACGTGCGCGTCGAGTGGGTGCCCTCGCACCCGGAGGTGGACGGCCACGGCCTCCACGGGGAGGGCGCCCACGACGACGGCGCGCGTCACCCCGCGGACGGTGGATGCGTGGACGACGACGGCGCGCCCGGTCCTTCCAGGCCCAGCACACCCGGCCCTTCGACGCCCGGCCCACCCGCACCCGGCAGCTCCGCGACCGCCAGCTCCGCGACCGGTCCCGACGGCCGCGCTCGCGGTCGCTGGGGGATCCGCCTGCCCTTGACGAGCCTGTCCGGGTTGAGCGAGGCGGAGGTCGAGCGCCTCGACGCGGGCCGCCCCTACCACTCCCTCGCCGACGTCCGGGACCGTGCCCGGCCCACCAGCCGCAACCTGGAGCGGCTCGCCCAGCTCGGCGCCCTCGACTGCCTGCTGCCGCCCGGCGGGGCGTCTCGCACCGACCTCGTGCACCACCTCGAGCTGCAGCACTCCAGCACGCGGGGCACCGGCCCGGGACGCGGGGCCACCCGTTCGCGGCCCCCGCGGACCCGCCAGGTGGACGGTCAGCTGGCCCTGGACCTGCCGGACACCGAGCTCAGCGCCCTCACCCCGATGTTCCCGTCCCCGCCCACGGCCGCGCAGGTGCGCACCGAGCTGGACCTCACCGCTCTGGACGTGACAGCCCATCTCATGGACTCCCACGCGCCGTACCTCGACGCCCTCGGGATCACCCGCGCGAAGGACCTGCTGCGACTGCGCTCGCAGTCGCGCGTGCTCGTGGCGGGGGTGCGCGTGGCCACGCAGACCCCGCCCATGCGCAGCGGCAAGCGGGTGGTGTTCCTCTCCGTGGACGACGGGACGGGCTGCGTCGACGCGTCCTTCTTCACCGAGGCCCAGCACGCCTCGGGGGAGATGCTCTTCTCGGCGCGCCTCCTGCTGATCGAGGGGACCACGCGACGCACCGGCCCGCAGGCCGTCTCGGTGCAGGCCGTCCGCGCATGGGACCTGCACCGCTCCGAGACCCTGCCCGACCCCGACTACCTCGACGCCACCCGGGAGCAGTGGCGGCGCTGGCTGGCCGCCGACCGGAAGGCGGCCGCGGTCCGGCGTCGCGGCGGCACGCCGGGCGGGCCCGGCGGCGGGGCGTCCCTGCCGGACATCCCGCACCACGGCACCGGCGGCTGGCCGGTCAAGGTGCGCCCCGAGGCGCTCGTCGCCCAGGACGCCGAGCGCGTGGAGGCCGGGGCGAGCGCCGGGACGCCGCAGGCCACGGCCGAGGCCCCGGGGTGCAGCACGCCCATACCGGTGCCCCACCCGGACACGTGGGAGCTGCTGCCCACGCCGGAGCGGTGAGCCGTCCGGCACGGATGAGGGGCTGCTTAACGTGTCCGGGCCCCGTGATGGACTGCATGAGGAAAGGGGGGGAAGAGACATGGACGTGATCGGTGAGACCAGGCGCGTGATGAACCCGTCGGCGCGCCTCGGCAACGCCGCTGACGGCGCCGGCAGCGGCAGTGCAGACCGGAGTTCCGGCGAAGGCCTCGGCGAGGGTCCACGCTCGCCTCTCGGCGCGCCGGTCGCGGACCTGCTCGGGGCCGCGCAGTCGGACGTCCTGGCTCTGCTCGAACGGCTCGGGGACCCGGAGTGGCACCCGGAGGCCGAGGACCTGCGGCTCCCGGCCCTGCTCCAGGAGGTGGAGCGGCTCGCGCGCACCGTCGCCGCGGTGCAGACCTCCCTCGCCGGGCACCTCGCCCAGGTCTACGGGCACGAGGCGGATCGTCATGAGCTCCTGGGCATCCCGCCGGGCAAGAGCCCCCACCGGGACGAGGCCGACTGCCTGCGCTCCCTCCTCCACATCGACCGCCGGGACGCCCAGCGCCGACTCCGCCGAGCCGAGGCCACCCGACCCCAGCGCGCCTTCGCCACGGCGCCGGTCGCGGAGCCGCAGCTGCCCGCCATCGCCCGTGTGGTGGCGGCCGGTGCCGCCGAGCCGGGGGCCTGCGACGTCGTGATCGAGACGCTGATGCGTGCACGCACCGACGCCCTGATCGCCGGCGTGCCTCGGGACGAGGTCGAGGACCTGGTCGACGCGGGAGAGGCCATCCTGGCGGACCAGCTCCAGCGGATCGAGCCGGACGGCATCCGTCGGCTCTGCGCCCGGTGGCGTCAGAACCTCGACGCCCTCGTCATGCCGGACACCGCCGCGCCCACGGAAGCGGAGCTGAACGCCGCCCAGGGACTGTTCCACCGGGGCCAGCGCCGTGGGCTGCACCGGTGGGACCTCCACCTCACCGACGCCCAGCATGAGGTCCTGCAGACCGTGGCATCCGCCGCGACGAACCCCCGCGCCGTTGCCGGCGTGCAGGACGCCGGCTCGGCCCCGGACCCCCGGACGCGCGGGCAGCGGCAGGCGGACACGCTGGTGAGCGCCCTCCAGGCGGCCCTCGCGCATGCCGGTGCGGAGGCATTGCCCTCCACCGGCGGGAACCGTCCGCAGGTGCTCGTCACGATCGACCATCGGACGCTCCTCGGGGAGCTGCGCGCCGCCGCCGACGGACGCATGGGGTCCGCCGTGTCCACGGCCGACCTCACTGGACCGATCGACCCCCGCGAGATCCGGCGCATCGCCTGCGACGCGGACATCATCCCCGCCGTCCTGGGCGGCGAGGGGGAGATCCTCGACCTCGGCCGGGCGCGTCGTCTCTTCACCCGTGCCCAGCGGCGGGCCGTGACGGCGCGGGACGGCGGATGCGCCGCACCCGGCTGCGCGCTGCCCGCCAGCTGGTGCGAGGTCCATCACATCGGCCACTGGGAGCGCGGCGGGCCCACGGACGTGGCCAACGGCGTGCTGCTCTGCTCGCACCATCACCAGGCCGTGCACGCCGGGTGGTGGGAGGTGTCGGTCATCGAGGGCGTCCCGTGGTTCGTCCCGGCCCGCCACCTCGACCCGGACCGCACGCCGCGCCGGAACCAGCATCACCGGACACGCCCGGGCCCACCCGGGGCGGCTCCTGCTCCGGCGAGGCGGGAACCACTCCCTCCGCCGGAGCGACCAGCCCTCCCCGAGCCCTGGACCCGGCTTCAACCGCCCCTGCGGATCGGTCGCGCCCAACGGAGCCCCGGCGGGTGGGAGGAGTCCGCCGCGTCGACGCGGGTCGGCGCCCTCCTGCGTCGTCGCCGCCCTGTTCCCGCCCGCCCCTAGAATGGGGGCGGCTGGCGGTGGCCTCCGTATGCCACACGCCCAGAAGCCTGACCCGAGAAGGAGCACCGTGTCCGAGCCGAAGAACATCCTGCTGACCGTGGACGGCCAGATGCGGGAGGTGACGCACGGCATCACCGGCCTGGAGCTCTTCCGGGAGCAGCCCACCACGGTGGTCATGCGCGTGGACGGCCACCTGTGGGACCTCGCCCGCGCAATCCCGGCCGGCGCCAGCGTCGAGGCCGTGGACATCACCGAGCCCGAGGGCCTGAACGTGCTGCGCCACTCGACCGCCCACGTGATGGCCCAGGCGGTGCAGCAGCTGCGCCCCGACGCCAAGCTCGGCATCGGCCCGTACATCACGGACGGCTTCTACTTCGACTTCGACGTCGCCGAGCCCTTCACCCCGGAGGACCTCAAGCAGCTCGAGAAGATGATGCTGAAGATCGTCAACGCGAACCAGCAGTTCCGCCGCCGCGTGGTCACCGAGGACGAGGCCCGCGCCGAGATGGCGGACGAGCTGTACAAGCTCGAGCTCCTGGGCAAGAAGAACGAGGCCGACACCGCGGGCGAGGGCGCCTCCGTGGAGGTCGGCGCCGGCGAGATCACGGTCTACGACAACGTGGACCGCAAGTCCGGCGACGCCGTGTGGTGCGACCTGTGCCGCGGCCCGCACCTGCCGAGCACGAAGCTCATCTCCAACGCCTTCGCGCTGACCCGCTCCGCGGCCGCCTACTGGCTGGGCAACGAGAAGAACAAGCAGCTGCAGCGCATCTACGGCACCGCCTGGCCCACCAAGGCCGGCCTGAAGGCCTATCAGGAGCGGCTTGCCGAGGCCGAGCGCCGCGACCACCGCAAGCTGGGCGCGGAGATGGACCTCTTCTCCTTCCCGGACGAGCTCGGCTCGGGCCTGCCCGTGTTCCACCCGCGCGGCGGCATCATCCGCAAGACGATGGAGGACTACTCGCGCCGCCGCCATGAGGAGGCCGGCTACGAGTTCGTCTACACGCCGCACATCACGAAGCAGCACCTCTACGAGGTCTCCGGGCACCTGGACTGGTACGCGGACGGCATGTTCCCGCCCATGCAGATCGACGAGCAGCGCGACCCGGAGACCGGCGAGGTCACCCGGCAGGGGCAGAACTACTACCTCAAGCCGATGAACTGCCCCATGCACAACCTCGTGTTCCGCTCCCGCGGCCGCTCGTACCGCGAGCTGCCGCTGCGCCTCTTCGAGTTCGGCTCCGTGTACCGCTACGAGAAGTCCGGCGTGGTCCACGGCCTGACCCGCGTGCGCGGCATGACCCAGGACGACGCCCACATCTACTGCACGCGCGACCAGATGAAGGACGAGCTCACCACGACGCTCACCTTCGTCCTCGACCTGCTCAAGGACTACGGCCTGGACGACTTCTACCTCGAGCTGTCCACGCGTGACCCGGAGAAGTCGGTCGGCTCGGACGACATCTGGGAGGAGGCCACCCGCACCCTCGCCGAGGTCGCCGAGGGCTCCGGCCTCCAGCTCGTCCCGGATCCGGGCGGCGCCGCGTTCTACGGGCCGAAGATCTCCGTGCAGGCCAAGGACGCGATCGGCCGCACCTGGCAGATGTCCACCATCCAGCTGGACTTCAACCTGCCCGAGCGCTTCGACCTCGAGTACCAGGCCGCCGACGGCACGCGTCAGCGCCCCGTGATGATCCACCGCGCCCTCTTCGGCTCGATCGAGCGCTTCCTCGGCGTGCTCACCGAGCACTACGCGGGCGCCTTCCCGGCGTGGCTCGCCCCCGAGCAGGTCGTGGCCATCCCCGTGGCCGAGGCGTTCAACGACTACCTGGCCGACGTCGTCGCGAAGCTGCGCGCCGAGGGGATCCGGGCCCGCCTGGACGACTCCTCGGACCGCTTCCCGAAGAAGATCCGCACGGCCTCCAAGGAGAAGGTGCCGTTCGTGCTCATCGCGGGCGGCGAGGACGCCGAGGCCGGCGCGGTCAGCTTCCGCTTCCGCGACGGGTCGCAGGACAACGGCGTTCCCGTGGACGAGGCCATCGCCCGCATCGTGAAGGCGGTCCGGGAGCGCGAGGTCACGGCGTGAGCACCCCCGACGGCGACGCCGCGGCGACGGACGGCTTCGGGCTGCCCGGCGTCCCGGACGCCTTCGATCGGCTCTGGAACCCGCACCGCATGGCGTACATCAACGCCGGACCGGACCAGGTGAAGGACGAGCACACGTGCCCGTTCTGCGCGGCGCCGCATCGCACGGACGAGGAGTCGCTGATCGTGCACCGCGGGCGCACGGCCTTCGTGATCCTCAACCTGTTCCCGTACAACCCGGGGCACCTGCTGATCTGCCCGTACCGCCACGTGCCCATGTACACGGACATCACGGCGGAGGAGACGGCGGAGATGGCGGAGCTGGCCCAGACGGCCATGCTCGCCCTCGAGGGGGCCAGTCGCCCCAAGGGCTTCAACCTGGGCATGAACCAGGGCGTGGCCGGGGGAGCGGGAATCGCGGCACACCTGCACCAGCACGTGGTGCCGCGGTGGACCGGCGACGGCAACTTCCTGCCGATCATCGCGCACACCAAGAACATGTCCCAGACCCTGGGCCAGACCCGCGACCTCCTCGTGGCAGCCTGGCCCGCAGCGGCCGCCGAGCTCACCGCCCGCAGGAGGCGCGACGCCGGGGCAGAGCCCGACGACGCTCCCGACGCTCCGGACGCTCCCGGCGACGCGACGCCCGCCGCGGCACCGCAGGGGGACGTGCGCTGATGCTGGACCGGCATGCCCGCGGGGTGACCACGCGCGTCTTCCTGCCCGTGGCCCGCGGGCTGCTGCGCGCCGGCGTCAGCCCGGACGCCGTGACGGTGACGGGCACCGTGGGCGTGAGCCTCGGCGCGCTCGTGTTCTACCCGCTCGGCGAGCTGTTCTGGGGGACGATCGTCATCACCCTGTTCGTGTTCTCGGACCTCGTGGACGGCATCATGGCCCGCGAGGCCGGGACCACGGGCCGCTGGGGATCCTTCCTGGACTCGACCCTGGACCGCGTGCAGGACGCCGCGGTGTTCCTCGGCGTGCTGTGGTGGGGCTTCGGCGTCGGGGACAACCCGACCGTGGGCGTCCTCGCCGCCTCCTGCCTGGCGCTCGGCATGCTCGTGTCCTACGCCCGGGCCAAGGCCGAGTCGCTCGGGTTCACCGCCAACGTGGGCATCGCCGAGCGCGCCGAGCGGCTCGTGGCCACGCTGGTGGCGGTGGGCCTCACGGGCCTGGGGCTGCCGCCCGTCCTGCTCACCGTGGTCCTCGCGCTGCTCGCGCTCGCCTCCGTGGTGACCGTGCTGCAGCGGGTCGCCGCGGTGCGTCGCCAGGCCCGCGCGTCCGCGGCCTGAAGCACCCTGCCGCCTCAGCCAGCAGTCACCTCAGTCGGCAGCGATCGCCGCCACGACGGCGCCGCTCACCGCGACGAGGTCGGCGGGGGCCAGCTCGACGTCGAGCCCACGCTGCCCGCCCGAGAGGTACATCACCTCTCCTGTGAGGGCGGACGCGTCCACCACCACGGGGTGCCGGTTCCGCTGTCCCAGCGGGGAGATGCCGCCCCGCACGTAGCCGGTGCGCCGCTCGGCCACCGCGAGGTCGGCCATCACCGCCTTCTTCACCCCCAGCGCCGCCGCGGCGGCGCGCAGGTCCAGCTTCCCGGACACGGGCACGACGCACGCGGCCAGCGAGCCGTCCGGCAGGGCCACCATCAGGGTCTTGAACAGCCGCCCCGGGGGGACCCCCAGCGCGTGGGCCACCTGCGCGCCGAAGCTCTCGCCGCCGCCGTCGAGGGCCACCTCGAACGTGTGGAGCACGTGCGGCACCCCGGCCGCCACGAGCGCCGCGACGGCGGGGGTCGCCGTGTGCTTCAGCCCGCCCCGATCCGTGCCGCCCCGCCTCCGTGCCATGCCGGCCGTCCTCGCCGGCTCAGAGGCCGGTCTGCTCGCGCACGTTGCGCTTGATCCGCCCGAGCATGGCGGACATGCCGCGCAGCCGCAGCGGGGTCAGCGCCTTCTGCAGGCCCAGCTTCGCCGGGATGTCCTCGGGGACGTCCAGGACCTCGCGCGCCGTGGACCCGTCGAGCCCCTGGGAGAGGACGGAGGCGAATCCGCGCGTCGTGGGTGCCTCCCGCGGCGCCGTGATGTACAGGCGCACCACCGCGTCCGGGCCCGGCTCGCCCTCCAGCTCGACCGCGAGGAACAGGGGCGACTGGCACTCGACCACCTGCTCCATCTCGGCCTCGTGGCCGTGGAAGCGGGCGGGCAGCTCCGCCAGCTCGTCGGAGAACTCCAGCAGCAGCTCGAGCTTCTGCGGATCGGGCACCCCCGCGAAGTCGTCGATGATCTCGGACAGGGCGGCGGGGGTCGCGGTCGACTCGGTCATGGTCACCCAGTCTAGTGACGGCCGCCCGCACGGCGGTCAACGGTCCCGCCTGCCCCTTCCTAGACTGGAGCCCATGTCATCCGTCTCACACCAGTTCCACGACGCAGGGGATTCGTCAGCGCCCGCCGTCGCCATCGACCCCGACGCCGACCCCACACCGGACCGCCGTGTCGAGCGGGGGTGGGTCGTCTCGCTCTTCGGCACGGCCGTCGGCGCGGGAGTCCTGTTCCTGCCGATCAAGGCGGGCCTGGGCGGCGTGTGGCCGCTCATCATCGCCACCCTCCTGATCGCCCCCATGACGTACTTCTCCCACCGGGCGCTCTCCCGGTTCGTGTGCGCGTCCCCCAACCCGGGCGACGACATCACCGCCGTGGCCCGCAGCACGTTCGGACCCGGGGTCGGCGGGCTCATCTCCGTCCTGTACTTCCTGGCGATCTACCCGATCGTGCTGATCTACGGCGTCTCCATCACCAACACGGTGGACTCGTTCATGGTGAACCAGCTGGGCCTGGCCTCCCTGCCCCGCCCGCTGCTCTCGTTCGTGCTGATCGCCCTCATGATGGCCGTGATGATCGCCGGGCAGAAGCTCATGCTCGCGATCACCGGGTGGCTGGTCTACCCCCTGATCCTCATCCTCTTCGGGGCGAGCCTCTACCTCATCCCGTCCTGGAAGCCGGACGCCCTCTTCACCGGCGGCCCGGTGGACCTGGGCGGCATCCTGCTCTCCACGTGGCTGGTCATCCCCGTCCTGGTGTTCGCGTTCAACCACTCGCCGGCGATCTCCCAGTTCTCCCTGGCCATGCAGCGCCAGTACGGAGCGGGAGCGGCCACGCGCGCCTCGGCGGTGCTGGCCAAGGTCACGGGCCTGCTCGTCGTCTTCACCATGTTCTTCGTGTGGTCCTGTGTGCTGGCGCTCGGCCCGGACGGCATGGCCGAGGCCCAGGAGCAGAACCTCCCGGTGCTGTCCTACCTGGCCAACGTCCACGGCTCGCCGCTGATCTCGCTGCTCGGCCCGGTCGTCGCGTTCCTGGCGATCGTCTCCTCCTTCTTCGGCCACTACCTCGGCGCGGCCGAGGGCGCCGCCGGCGTCGTCCGCTCCCTGGTGGACAAGGACGGCTCCCGCATCAGCGCCCGCACCCTGCGCGGGGTCATCGCCGTCGTCATCTTCTTCACGACCTGGGCCGCGGCGATCGCCAACCCCAGCGTCCTCGGCCTCATCGAGACCGTCGGCGGGCCGGTGATCGCCATGATCCTGTTCCTCATGCCGATCTACGCGATCCACCGGCTGGACGCCCTCGCCCCCTACCGGGGGAAGGCCTCCAACGTGTTCGTGGTCCTCGCCGGCCTCGCAGCCGTGAGCGCCCTCGTCTACGGCATCGTCCGCAGCGTCACCGGCGCCTGAGGCCGCGCCTCACGCCGACACGAGTCCGGCCCTCACCCCGCGGGGTGAGGGCCGGACTCGTCCAGGGCGGCGGGCGCCGCGCGTGCGGCGGTTCCGTGACGGTTCAGCGGCGGATCAGCGCGCGGGCGCCGCGCCGGGCTCCTCGCCCATCGCGATGGGCAGGCGCACGCCGTTGCCCCACTCGGTCCACGAGCCGTCGTAGTTGCGGACGTCCTCGTGGCCCAACAGGTGCTTGAGGACGAACCAGGTGTGGGACGAGCGCTCGCCGATGCGGCAGTAGGCGATCACGTCGTCGCCCTCCTTCAGGCCGGCGCCGTCGCGGTAGATCTCCTCGAGCTCGGCGCGGGACTTGAAGGTGCCGTCCTCGTTCGCGGCCTTCGCCCAGGGCACGGAGGCCGCGGTCGGGATGTGGCCGCCGCGCAGCGTGCCCTCCTGCGGGTAGCCGGCCATGTGGGTGGTCTCGCCCGTGTACTCGGCGGGGGAGCGGACGTCGATCAGCGGCGTGGTGCCGATCGCGGCGAGGACGTCCTCGCGGGCGGCGCGCTCAGTGGTGTCGTCGCGCTGCACCACGGGGTACTCGGCGCGCTCGACCTGCGGGACCTCGCGGGTGGTCTCGCGGCCCTCGGCGATCCACTTGTCGCGGCCGCCGTCCATGAGGCGCACGTCCTCGTGGCCGTAGAGGGTGAAGACCCAGAGGGCGTAGGCGGCCCACCAGTTGGACTTGTCGCCGTAGAAGACCACGGTGGTGTCGCGGGAGATGCCCTTCGAGGCGGCCAGCTCGGCGAACGCCTCGGGGCCCACCAAGTCGCGGGCCACGGGGTCGTTGAGCTCGGTGTGCCAGTCGATCCGCTGGGCGCCGGGGACGTGGCCGGTGGCGTACAGCAGGGCGTCCTCATTGGACTCCAGGACCACGACGTCCGCGTCGTGGACGTGGTCGGCGACCCACTGCGTGGAGACGAGCTTCTCGGGATGGGCGTACTCGGTGGTCTGCGCGGTGTTCTCGGTCATGGGTGCCACATTACGCCAGGCCGATGATGCGTAATGGGGAAGGCGAGCCTCAATCCGGACACGCGGGGTCACACGCCGGGCAGCAGACGGGGCCTCCCGACGCCGGGGGCGGGTCCGCCCGGCGCCGGGCCGGGGCGGGCACCCCCTGGGGCGGCCACGACCGCGCCGGTAGCATGGCCCGGTAGTCCGCCCCCCACACCAAGGATGGAGCACCCCGTGGCCCAGACCGTCCACCTCGCCGACCGCTCGCCGCAGGTCACCCCGGACCAGCTGCTCGCCGGCTTCCATCCCTCCTACCGGTTCGGGGAGGTGTCCTTCGACTCCTACATCCCGGATCCCGCGCATCCCTCCCAGGCCGAGGCCGTGCAGCGGCTGCGCGACTTCGCCGCGTCGATCGGGCGCCCCGCGTCCGGGGGCGGCGGCGGCTTCTTCGGCGGGCTGTTCGGCGGCGGCCGTCCCAAGGCCTCGGCCCAGCCGGCCGGCATCTACCTCGACGGCGGCTTCGGCGTCGGCAAGACCCACCTGCTGGCCTCCACGTGGCACGCCGCCCCGGGGCCCAAGGCGTTCGGCACGTTCGTGGAGTACACCAACCTGGTGGGCGCGCTGGGCTTCCGCAACGCGGTGGACGTGCTCACGCAGTACACGCTCGTGTGCATCGACGAGTTCGAGCTCGACGACCCGGGGGACACGGTCCTGATGTCCCGCCTCATGCGCGAGCTGGCCGACGCGGGCGTGCGCCTCGTGGCCACCTCCAACACCCTGCCGGGCTCGCTCGGCGAGGGACGGTTCGCGGCGCAGGACTTCAAGCGCGAGATCCAGGTGCTCTCCGAGCAGTTCGACGTCATCCGCATCGACGGCGAGGACTACCGCCACCGCGGGCTCGCCGCCGCCCCGGCCCCGCTGCCGGACGCCGAGGTGGAGCGCGCCGTGCAGGCCAACTTCCCGCACGCCGGCGTCGTCGCGGTGGACGACTTCGATGCGCTCACCGCGATGCTCTCCCGCGTCCACCCCTCGCGCTATCGCGAGCTCGTCAAGGACGTCGACGTCGTCGCGCTCCACGGCGTGCGCACCATCACGGACCAGGCCACGGCCCTGCGGTTCGTGGTGTTCGCGGACCGGCTCTACGACAAGGACGTGCCCGTCGTCGCCTCCGGCGTGCCGTTCGACGACCTGTTCACCCAGGAGATGATGCACGGCGGGTACATGAAGAAGTACTTCCGCACCGTCTCCCGCATGACCGCGCTCGTGCGCGAGGGACAGCTGGGCGAGGTCGAGGCGAAGTGACCCGCTGAGCCGGGGCGGGCCGCGCGCCCGCCCCGGCCTGGGCCGCGCTGGCCCCGGCCTCCGACGACGAAGGCCCCCTCCCGTGCGGGGAGGGGGCCTTCGAGGTGGAGCGGATGACGAGATTCGAACTCGCGACCTCCACCTTGGCAAGGTGGCGCTCTAGCCAGCTGAGCTACATCCGCGTGGCCTGCCCCGCGAGGGGGGTCAGTCCGTGCGCGATACTGGGATCGAACCAGTGACCTCTTCCGTGTCAGGGAAGCGCGCTACCGCTGCGCTAATCGCGCTCATCCATTCCGAGGAACGGTGAACATGCCGCCACCCTCATGCCGGGAGACTGCGAGGTCGGGACGGGATTCGAACCCGCGTATACGGCTTTGCAGGCCGCTGCCTCGCCTCTCGGCCACCCGACCAGGGGTGAAGGTGGAGCGAGCGGATGACGAGATTCGAACTCGCGACCTCCACCTTGGCAAGGTGGCGCTCTAGCCAGCTGAGCTACATCCGCAGAAGGGAACCGGGAGCCCGTTCCGAAGAACCGAAACCGCGATTTCCAACGAGAAAGAACTCTAGACCATGCCGGGCCCTCCCGCCAAATCGGCCCCGTGCCGGCGTGTCCGGGCGGATCCTGACCGTCCCCGCCGCCCTGTCCCGTCCAGGGCGTTTGAGAGGATGTCTGACCATGACCCAGCCACGACTCGCGCACCAGACGCTGTCCGGACGCATGTACGCCCGCTCGCTCTCGGGCCTGCCCGAAGTCCCCTCCATCACGACGGTGATCGGCATGGAGAAGACGGACCTGGACGGCTGGATCGGATGGATGGCCGCGGACGCCGTGGTCAAGGACGAGCGCCTGGCCCAGGCGGTCGGCTCCTCCGCCCGCCTGCGGGAGGTCGCCCGCCAGTCGGCGGACGCGGCCGCGCGCTTCCGCGACGCCGCGGCCGAGCGCGGAGACCGCGTCCACGACTACGCGGAGCAGGTCTCGCGCCGCGCCCTCGGGCAGCCGCACACCATGGCCGAGGCCCGGGCCGCACTGATCGAGCACGGGGAGGGGGCCTACGCAGACCGCTTCGACGAGTGGTGGGACCTCTACGACGTGAGGCCCGTGGCCGCAGAGATCACCGTGTGGAACCACACCGTGGGCTACGCCGGCACCCTGGACCTCGTGGCGCGGATCGGCGGTCGGCTGTGCCTGATCGACTACAAGACCAAGGGCACCGGCAGGGACGGCCGCGTCAAGGCGCTCGACCCGAAGGTGGTCATGCAGCTCACCGCGGGCCTCAAGGCGGAGGAGTCGCTCGTGGACGCCGAGGCCGGCACGTGGGAGCCCTGGCAGCACGGCGCCGCGGAGATGCTGCTCGGCGTCGCCCTGGGGGAGACGGAGGTGGCCGTCCACCAGGCCAACCCCGCCGTGCTGCCGCGGCACTGGCACAAGTTCTGGGCGCTGCGCCAGGTGTGGACGCACGCGCAGGCCGTCGCCGACGCGGGCCCGGCGCTGCGCGTGATCGGCCCGCCCCCGGTGGCGGTCCCGGCGGCGGCGGCGGGCGGCCTGGAGGCCGCCCGCGCGGCGGCCTTCGGCGGGGCGGCGGAGCCGACCGGCACCGGGTCCGCGGCCGCGGAGGCGGGCCCGGCCGATAGGGTGACCGCGTGACCGTCCTCCCCCTCCGCACCGTGCCCGATCCCGTGCTGCGCACCCCCGCCGCGCCCGTCCCAGCGGGCGTCGACGTGCGCCGCCTCGTCGCGGACATGGTCGAGACCATGCACGCCGTCGGCGGCGTGGGGCTCGCCGCCCCGCAGGTGGGCGTGGGCCTGCGGGTCTTCGTGTTCGACGTGGACGGCATGGCCGGCCACGTGGTGAACCCCGTGCTGGTCCGGGGCGAGGAGACCAGCCGGGACCTCGGCGAGGGCTGCCTCTCCGTGCCCGGGCTGCGCTACCACCCCGCGCGCGCCGTCGAGGCCGTCGTGACCGGCGTCGACGTGGACGGGGCGCCCGTCGAGCACCGGGGGACGGGCCTGGTGGCCCGCTGCCTGCAGCACGAGGCCGACCACCTCGACGGCATGCTCTACATCGACCGGCTCGACGGCGACGAGCGCCGCGAGGCCCGCCGCCGCCTGCGGGCCGGCGAGGTCGACCGCACCGCCGCCCGGGTGAGCGCGGAGCGCGCCGCCGTCGTCGGCTCCGTTTTCGCCGGATCGGCCCGGGGAGGCGGCCGATGAGCGCCCCCCTGCGCGTCCTCTTCGCCGGCACGCCGGCCACCGCCGTGCCCGTGCTGCGGGCCCTGCTGGCCTCCGACCACGAGGTCGTGGGCGTCCTCACCCGCCCGGACGCTCCCGTCGGCCGCAAGCGGGTGCTCACGCCCTCGCCCGTCGCGGCGGCGGCGGCCGAGGCCGGGCTCCCCGCCGTCAAGGCGGATCGCCTGCGCGGCGAGGCCGGCGCCGAGGCGGTGGCCTCGATCCGCGGGCTGGACGCCGACGTCGCAGTGGTCGTCGCCTACGGGGCGCTCGTCCCCGCCGACGCGCTGCGGATCCCCCGCCTGGGGTGGCTCAACCTGCACTTCTCGCATCTGCCCGCCTACCGCGGCGCCGCCCCGGTGCAGCGCGCCGTGATGGACGGCGTCGCGGTGACGGGGGCGGACGTGTTCCAGCTCGAGGAGGGCCTGGACACCGGCCCGGTGTTCGCCCGCCTCACGCGCGAGGTGGCCCCCGACGAGACCTCGGGCGACCTGCTGGCGGACCTCGCCGAACGGGGCGGCCCGCTGGTGCTGGACGTGCTCGACGCGCTCGCGGACGGCACCGCCGTCGCCGCGCCCCAGGAGGGCGAGCCCACCCACGCCGCCAAGCTCACCGCCGCGGACGGCCTGGTGGACGCCGGCGCCCCCGCCGGCCGGGTGGCCGCGCGCATCAACGGTGTCACCCCCGAGCCGGGCGCCTGGGGCTGGCTGGCGGCCCGCGCAGACGCCGAGCCCGTGCGCTTCAAGCTCGGCGGCGTCGCCCCCGTGGCCGAGGACGACGCCGCCTGGCCGGCCGAGCTCGCGCCGCTGGCCCCGGGACGCATCGCCGTGGTGGCCAAGGGCGCCTGGCTGCGGACCGACGGCGGCGCGGTGCGGCTGAGCACGGTCCAGCCGGCCGGCAAGACGACCATGCCCGCCCTCGACTGGGCGCGCGGCGCCGGCGAGGGCGCCACGCTCCTCTCCGGCGCCGCGCTCGCGGCCCACGGGGAGCGGGAGCAGCAGCGGGCGGCCGAACGGGCCGCCGCACGGCAGGAGGGACGAGCATGAGCGGAGCATCCGAGGGGACCGGCGGCCAGGGCCGCGGGCGCGGCGGCGCCGGAGGCGGAGAGCGCTCCGGCCGGCCGGCCGCAGCCGGCAAGGGCGGGCGCGGCGAGCCCCGCCGCGACGCGCAGGGGCGCACCCGCAGCCGCGGCCGCTCCGGAGCGGGACGGCAGTTCTCGTCCCAGGCGCCCTCGCAGCGCTCCCGCAGCGCCGACCCCGCGCGCCGGGTGGCGTTCGAGGCCGTGCGCGCCGTCCACGCCGAGGACGCCTACGCGAACCTCGTGCTGCCCCCGCGCATCCGCCAGGCCCGGCTGGACCGCCGCGACGCCGCCTTCGCCACGGAGCTGGCCTACGGCACCCTGCGCGGCCGCGGGCTCTACGACGCCGTCCTGGCCCGCTGCGTGGACCGTCCCCTGGAGCAGATCGACCCGCCCGTGCTGGACGCGCTGCGCCTCGGCGCCCACCAGCTGCTCGCCATGCGCGTGCCCGCGCATGCCGCGCTCGACGCCACGGTCGCGCTCGTGCGCTCCGAGATCGGCGCCGGGCCGTCCGGCTTCGTCAACGCCGTCCTGCGCCGTGTCTCCGAGCGCCCGCTCGAGGACTGGCTGGCCGACGTCGCCCCGGCCGACGGCGGCGACGCCGCCCTGGCGGTGCGCACCTCCCATCCCGTGTGGATCGTGCGCGCACTGCGCCAGGCGCTCGCCGCCCACCCCGGCGCGGACGCCGACCAGATCGAGGAGCTGCTCGCCGCGGACAACGCGGCACCGGTGGTGAACCTCGTGGCCCTGCCCGTCGACGGCGGGGAGGAGGCGCTCGCCCGGGTGATCGCGGACGGCGCCGAGCCCGGCCCGCTGGCTCCCGGCTCCGCCCTGCACGCCGGCGGCGACGCCTCCCGCCTGCCCGGGGTGCGTGAGGGCCTCGTCCGGGTGCAGGACGTCGGCTCCCAGCTGACGGCCCGCGCCCTCGTGGCCGTGCCCCGCGAGTCCGACGCCTCCGAGCGGGCCGAGCGCTGGCTCGACCTGTGCGCGGGGCCCGGCGGCAAGGCCGCCCTGCTGGCCGCGCTGGCCGCCGAGCGCGGCGCCACGCTCACGGCCAACGAGCTCGCCCCGCACCGCACCGACCTGGTCCGCTCCGCCCTGGCCGCCGTGCCGCGGGAGGCCTGGACGGCGCACACGGGGGACGGGCGGCGGATCGCCGACGCGGTGGAGACCCCGGGGGACGGCTACGACCGGATCCTCGTGGACGCCCCCTGCACCGGCCTGGGCGCCCTGCGCCGCCGGCCCGAGTCCCGCTGGCGCCGCACGCCGGCCGACCTCGCCGAGCTCACCGGCCTGCAGGCCGAGCTCCTGGACGCCGCCGTCTCCGTCCTCGCTCCCGGCGGTGTGCTCGCCTACGTCACGTGCTCCCCGCACGTGGCCGAGACGACGGTCCAGGTCCAGGACCTGCTGCGCCGCCATCCGCGGCTCGAGCAGGTCGACGCCCCGGCGGCGCTCGCGGAGGTCGCGCTCGCGGACCTCGGGCTCGGCGGCGCCCCGGCTGGCGGCGGCGCCGGTGACGGCGGGGCGGACGGCGGACCCCCGGCCGAGGAGGCCACGGCCCGCACCGCCCAGCTCTGGCCCCACCGCCACGGCACGGACGCGATGTTCCTCGCCCTGTTCCGGGCGCCGGCGGAGGGTGAGGACCGTGGCTGAGGGTCCGCACGCCCCGCGTCTGCACAGCCCCCGTCTCCACCCCTCGATCCTCTCGGCGGACTTCGCCCGGCTGGCGGAGGAGCTCGCCCGCATCCCGAGTGCGGACGCGGTGCACGTGGACGTGATGGACAACCACTTCGTCCCGAACCTGACGCTCGGCCTGCCCGTCGTCCAGGCCATCCGGGCCGCCACGGCGCTTCCCCTGGACATCCACCTGATGATCGCCGACGCCGACCGGTGGGCCCCGGACTACGCCGAGGCCGGCGCCGAGTCCGTGACCTTCCACGCCGAGGCCTCCGGCGCCCCCGTACGCCTGGCCCGCGAGCTGCGCGCCCGCGGGTCCCGGGCGGGCATGGCGCTCAAGCCGGCCACCCCCGTCGAGCCGTACCTGGACATGCTCCCCGAGCTGGACATGCTCCTGCTGATGACGGTGGAGCCCGGCTTCGGGGGCCAAGCGTTCCTGGACGTCGTGCTGCCCAAGATCCGCCGCGCCCGTGCCGCCCTGGACGGCGCCGCGACTCCGCTCGCCCTCCAGGTGGACGGCGGCGTCAACCGGGACACGATCGAGCGCGCGGCCGAGGCCGGGGCGGACACCTTCGTGGCCGGCTCCGCCGTGTTCGGCGCCGACGATCCGGACGCGGCCGTCGTCGCCCTGCGGGACGCCGCGCGTCACGCCTGCGGCTGAACACCCTCGGCCCGCAGCGCCGACCCCGCGAACCCCCGAGGCCGCGTGGCATACTGGCGCACGCAACGTGCTCCGAGATGCGGTGGAAGTCCGCACCGGCGGTGACAGCCCGCTAACCGCGCGCCCCGCCCTCACCCGAGGGTCCGGGACCGCGGCCTGACCGGTGGAATTCCGGTGCCGACCGTACAGTCGGGATGGGAGAGGCACGCGGCCGTGCCGTCCTGCGCGCTGACGCGGGAGGGCTGCGGAGCGCACCCCTCGGAGTCCCGAACCGAGGAGGTGGCGTCAGCCCCCATGCAGTGGCTCGTGGACGTCTTCACCTGGACCATCCCCGTCGCCGGCGGCGGCCTCCTGGTGCGGGAGGTGATCGGCAACCTCTTCGGGCTGGCCTCCGCGCTCGGCGGCATGGCCCGCAAGGTCTGGGCATGGCCCGTCGGGATCATCGGCAACGCGCTCCTGCTCACGGTGTTCCTCGCCTCCCTCTTCGGCGGCGCCGACCACGCGACGCTCCTCGGCCAGGCCGGCCGCCAGGTCATGTTCATCGCGGTCTCCGTGTACGGCTGGGTCCGCTGGCGGGCCGCGAGCCGCGGCCGCGGCGACCACGCCCCCGCGATCACCCCCGAGTGGGCCGGCCGGGGCGGGCGGACGCTCCTCGTGCTGGGCCTGCTGATCGGCACCCTCGCCCTCACCCCGGTGTTCCGCGCCCTCGGCTCGTGGGAGCCGGTGTGGGCGGACGCCTGGACCTTCGTCGGCTCCCTGCTCGCCACGTACGGCATGGCCCGCGGCTGGGTGGAGTTCTGGCTCGTGTGGGTGGCCGTGGACGTCGTCGGCGTCCCCCTGCTGTGGAGCAGCGGCTACTACGCCTCCGCGGTGATGTACGCGTTCTACGGGGTCTTCACCCTGATCGGCTTCTTCGTGTGGCTGCGCGCCAAGGACCGGGACAAGCCCGCCGTGGAGACGCTGCTGCCGGACGGCCCCGAGGGGGACGTCGTCCGATGAGCGCCGCCGAGACCCCGTCCGCCGACCCCATGGACCTCGCCGTCCGCGCCGCGCTGCGCGGCGTGCGCGGCGCCAACCCCCTCGTCGGGGCCGTCCTGACCGACGAGGCCGGCCGCGTCCTGGCCGTCGGGTACCACCGTGGACGGGGGACCGCCCACGCCGAGATCGACGCCCTGACCCGCTGGCGGGCCGCCCGTGCCACGGATCCGGCCCTGGCCGCCCTCGACCCCGCCGGCCTGACGCTGCACGTCACCCTCGAGCCCTGCGACCACACCGGCAGCACCGGCCCCTGCTCGCAGGCCGTCCTGGACGCGGGGATCGGCGCACTGCGCTACGCCGTGGCGGACCCCACCGGTCACGACGGCGGCGGCGCGGCCCGCCTCGCCGCGCACGGGGTGCACGTCACCGGCCCCACCGGCGAGGCGGCCGCACTCGCGCTCACCGCCCGCTGGCGCGAGGTCCGCGACGCGGGCCGCCCGTGGGTGACCGGGCACCTCGCCCAGTCCCTCGACGGCCACGCCGCGGCCGCCGACGGCACGAGCCAGTGGATCACCGGCCCGGACTCCCGCGTCCACGCCCACGAGGTGCGCTCCCGCGTGGACGCCATCGTCGTCGGCACGGGGACCGTCCTGGCCGACGACCCTCGCCTCACCGCCCGTGACGCCGCCGGCGCCGAACTCGCGCACCAGCCCGTGCCCGTCGTCCAGGGTCACCGGCCCGTGCCCGACGGCGCCGCACTGCGCCGCCACCCGGTCCCGCTGCACGTGCGGGACCACGACCCGCACGCCGTCCTCGCCGCGCTCGCCGCCCATCCCGGGCCCTGGCCCCGCAGCGGGGACCGCCCGGCACACGTGCTCATCGAGGGCGGACCCCGCGTGCTCGGCGCGTGGCTGCGCGTAGGCCTCGTGGACGAGCTGATGGTCTACACCGCGCCCCTGCTGCTCGGCCCGGGCCGCGCCGCCGTCGCCGGCCTCGACGTCGCCACGCTGTCCGAGGGACTGCGCTGGCACCCCGACCCCGCGGAGGGCGGCCCCGTCCGTGCCCTCGGGGTCGACGTCTGGACCCACCTGAGCCCGGTGCCGGCCCCGCGCCTGCCCACCGCCCCCGCCCCGACCCGTTTCCAGGAGGACTGAGTGTTCACCGGCATCGTCACCCATCTCGGCACCGTCGTCGCCCTCGAGCACGACGCGGCCGCCGACACCGCCCTGCTGACCCTCGACGCCGGCGGGGCCCTCGACGGGCTGCCCGCCGGCGGCTCGCTCGCCGTCGACGGCGTGTGCCTCACGGCCCTCGACGGGCCCACGGAGCGCCCCGGCGTGTTCCGTGCCGACCTCATGGGCCAGACGCTGCGGATGACCAGCCTCGGCGACCGCGCCCCGGGGGACCGGGTCAACCTCGAGCGCTGCCTGCGCCCCACCGACCACCTGGACGGGCACGTGGTCCAGGGCCATGTGGACGGGACCGGCGAGGTCCTCGCGGTCACCCCGCACGGGGCCTGGACCACCCTGCGCATCGGCCTGCCCGCCCGCCTGGCCCGCTACGTCCCCGCGCAGGGGGCCATCGCCCTGCAGGGCGTCTCCCTCACCGTCACCGCCGTTTCCGACCCGGGCGCGGCCGCGCACTGGTTCGAGGTCGGCATCATCCCGGCCACGCTCGAGGCCACCACCCTGGGCGCCCTGCGGCCGGGCGACCGCGTCAACCTCGAGACCGACGTGCTCGCCCGGTACGCCGAGCGCCTCGCGCTCATCCCGTCCGCCCCCGCCGCACCCACCGAGGAGGCCCGCCCGTGAGTGAGCACATCCGTCTGGACCCCGTCCCCGCGGCGATCGCCGCGATCGCCGCGGGCCGGCCCGTCGTCGTCGTGGACGATGCCGACCGCGAGAACGAGGGCGACCTGATCTACGCGGCCGCCCTGGCCACCGACGAGGTCACCGCCTTCACCGTCCGCCACACCTCGGGCGTCATCTGCGCGCCCCTGCCGGCCGGCCTGGCCGACCGCCTGGCCCTGCCGCCCATGACCACCGTCAACGAGGACCCCAAGGGCACCGCCTACACCGTGAGCGTGGACGCCGCCGCCGGCGTCACCACCGGCATCTCCGCCGCCGACCGCACCCGTACCCTCCGCGTGCTCGCCGACCCCGGCGCCGCCCCCGGCGACCTGACCCGGCCCGGCCACGTGTTCCCCCTGCGCGCCGTCCCCGGCGGCGTCCGGGCCCGCCGCGGCCACACCGAGGCCGGCGTCGAGCTGTGCCGCCTGGCCGGCGTCGCGCCCGTGGCCGCCATCGCCGAGCTCGTCCACGACGACGGCACCATGATGCGCCTGCCCGCCCTGCGGGAGTTCTCCGACGAGCACGGCCTCGTGCTGATCTCCATCGAGGACCTCGTGGCCCACCTGGAGGAGACGACGCCGACCCTGACCGCCGTCCCCGCCGAGGCCACCCTGCCGACCCGGCACGGCCTGTTCCGCGTGAGTGTGCACGTGGACGCCGAGACCGGGGCCGAGCACCTGCTGCTCGTGGCGGGGGAGACCGACCCGGAGCGTCCCCTCACCGTCCGCGTGCACTCGGAGTGCCTCACCGGCGACGTGCTCGGGTCCCTGCGCTGCGACTGCGGCCCCCAGCTCGAGGACGCGCTTGCCCGCGCGGCGGCCGAGGGCGGCGCCGTCCTCTACCTCCGGGGCCACGAAGGACGCGGCATCGGCCTGGCCAACAAGATCCGCGCCTACCGGCTCCAGGAGGAGGGGATGGACACCGTCGAGGCCAACCTCGCCCTCGGTCTGCCCGCCGAGGCGCGCGACTGGGCCGGGGCCGCCGCCGTCCTCACGGCCGCCGGCCATCGGCGCATCCGCCTCGTCACCAACAACCCGGTGAAGGTCGCGGGGCTGCGCGCGGCCGGCATCGACGTCGTCGAGCGTGTCCCGGCCCCCACGCCCGTCACCGAGCACAACGTCGTCTACCTGCGCACCAAGCGGGACCGGATGGCCCACGCCCTGGCGGACCGCGTGCTCGAACCGCCGACGGCCACCGGCGGACCCGCCACGCCGGCCGATGACCCGACCACCGACCCGACCCACCCCACCCACCAGGAGGACATCCCATGAGCGGCGCCGGAGCCCCGACCTTCACCCCCGACCCCGCCGCTGCGAGCGGCCTGAACGTGGCGATCGTCGCCGCCCAGTGGCACACCGAGATCATGGACGGGCTGATCGCCGGGGCGCAGGCCGCCGCGGTGGATTTGGGCCTGGAGCCCGGGCTCGTGCGGGTGCCCGGCACCGTCGAGCTCACCGTCGCTGCGGCGCGGCTGGCGGAGCGCTTCGACGTCGTCGTGGTCCTCGGCGTCGTGGTGCGCGGGGACACCCCGCACTTCGACTACGTGTGCCAGTCCGTGACCCAGGGCGTGACGGAGGTCTCGGCGCGCACCGGCGTTCCCGTGGGCTTCGGCGTGCTGACCGTGGACACCGAGCAGCAGGCGCGCGACCGGGCGGGCCTGCCCGGATCCCGCGAGGACAAGGGCCGCGAGGCCCTCGAGGCGGCGGTGCTCACCGAGCTCGCGCTGCGCTCGGTCACGCCGCGGGACTGAGGGCGGCCGGGCGGGGCGTTGGTTACGCTCCTGCCGTGAGCACCTCTCGGCAGGCCAGTCCCCGCAGCCGCCCCGGGTCTGCCGCACCGAGCGTGGGTGTGCTGGGATTGGTCCTGTTGACGGTCTCCCTCGCCGTGTCTCTGGCGGCCGGCCTCCATGCCCTCCGGCTCGGCCTCGATTCCTTCGTGCTGGACTGTGACGTCCCCGAATGTGGCCCGGCGTGGTCCGGCCCGCGCGAGCACTACAGACGTGTGGCACTTGTCGCCGCCGTGACCGCAGCGCTCGGCTGGGCCGCCGCCGGATTCCGGCAGCCCAGCACCGCACACGGTCACCGCAGGCATCCGGAGAAGGGCGTAGCGGCCGGTGCCGTCGCAGTGCTGGGAGTGGTGGGCGTCGCCGTCACCCGGGCGGCGGCGATCTGGGCCCTGCCCCTGGGCATCGCCCTCCTGACAACCACCGTTGTCGCCGTCGCATTGGTGGGCCGCACCTTCTTGCGTCCGGTGGTCGGCGGCGACCGCCAGGCATGGCTGCTCGCGGGTGTTCTCAGTGGTGCTGGGCTCGCCTGCGCCACCGCCACGGTGGCGACGGCGTACGCGCTCACCGTGCATCAGGTGCCCCAGACCGTGCCGCTGCTACTGCTGGCGCCGTGGAGCCTGCCGGCCTTCCACCTGCTGCTCTTCAGCGTGACCCGGCGGGCCGCCCGCCGCCGCAGAGCCCGTATGCCTGCGAAGGAGACGATGCCGCTGCCGGTGGCGTCCATGCGGATCGTGGGGCCCGGTGCCGCGGTGCTCCTGCTTGTCGCCGTATGGTCCGCCTGGCCGGTGTCTGAGCCGCAGCCCGAGACCGATCCGCCCCCCGCCTCTCCGCCGGTCATCGAGTCTGAGCCGTGGCCGACGGCGTCACCGCCTCCCGCAGCGGAGCCGCAGGACGCGATCCGCCCGGCCCCGGCGCCTGTTCCCGCGGGCGTGCCAGCCTGTACCCCCGAGCTGCTCCTGGTCCGGATCGGCGGATTCGACTCTGCGATGGGGACCTCCTCGGCGGGCGTCACTGCCGTGAACACGGGAGACGCCGCCTGCGCCCTCCACGGCCGCCCGGAGGTCGAGATCGTGCAGGGCGGCGACCCGATCGACCTGCACCTCGAGCCGATGACCGCGACCACCACCGTGCTGACCCCGGAGCAGGCGGCCCAGGAGGACCCCGACCTCGGCGTGGTCCTGGAGCCGGGGCAGCAGGCCGTGGCCGCCCTGCTCTGGCCCGGCTACCGCGCCAGGGCCGACCAGAGCGCGCCGCAGACGGTGTCCGTGTCCCTGGGACACGGAGGCCCGATCGTCCCGGCGCAGGTCGCGGAGTCGGAGGACTCCGGTAGCCGGGGTCCGGCCCCGTTCGACCTCCAGGACGACGTCCCAGGGGGCGCTGAGCTCCGCGTGGGACCCTGGACGCCGCGCGACTGATCCGGGTTCGGCATCGGTGGACTGTCACCGGCAGACGGAGGGAATGTCCGATTCGGTGCGGAATTCCGTGCCGCCGCGTCCGCCCGGTTGACCCTCGCACCACTCGTCGGCGGCCATCATGGCCAGGCCGGCGACAAGCGGTGCCGCCAGCACCAACAACAGGATCACGGTGGCCGCGGTGAACGCCCTGCGAGGCCCGCGCCGGCTCGCACGGGCCGCGGCCACCGTCGTGGCGATGGCCGCAAAGAGCAGACCGATCACCACTGACGCGTACACGACGTAGTGATCGCCGAAGAGACCGGAGGCGTTGGACGCTGCGCTGCCGACGGCAATGACCACGGTCAGGAGGACGGGAAAGACGAGGACGCACCACAGGACGATCAACCCGGTGGGTCGGCGGACTGGACCCGGCGCGGGTTCGTGCTGAGGCCGGTGCGTCATGACCCCATGGTGTCAGGCCGTCACAGTGACGGCCCCACGCACGACCTCTCTCTGCGCTCGGTACAGTGGCCCACGTGAAGACCTTCGACGAGCTGTACGCGGAACTGACGCGCAAGGTGCAGGAGCGCCCCGAGGGCTCCGGCACCGTGGCCCAGATCGACGCCGGCGTCCATGCGATCGGCAAGAAGGTCGTCGAGGAGGCGGCCGAGGTCTGGATGGCCGCCGAGTACGAGTCGGATAAGGCCGCCGCCGAGGAGATCTCTCAGCTGCTGTACCACGTGCAGACCATGATGATCGCCCGCGGCATCAGCCTCGAGGACGTCTACCGCCACCTCTGAGGCCGCCGGCCCCGTTCCCCGCCCACCGCACCCCGAGGAGACCGACGCGTGCTGCGCATCGCCGTTCCGAACAAGGGCGCCCTCGCCGAGGCCGCCCGTGAGATCCTGCAGGAGGCCGGCTACCGCCAGCGACGCGACTCCCGGGAGCTCGTGCTCGTCGACCCGGAGAACCAGGTGGAGTTCTTCTACCTGCGGCCGCGCGACATCGCGGTGTACGTCGGCCAGGGCACCCTCGACGTCGGCCTGACCGGCCGAGACCTGTTCTGCGACGCGCAGGTGGGAGACACCGCCGAGGAGGTCATGGCGCTCGGCTTCGGGAGGTCCGTGTTCCGCCTGGCCGCGCCGGTCGGCGCGTTCAGCGCGGCCGGCGAGCTCTCGGGCAGGCGCATCGCCACGAGCTACGACGGCCTGCTCACGGCGTACCTCGAGCGGACCGGCCTGGACGCCACCGTCGTCCACCTCGACGGCGCCGTCGAG
Source organism: Micrococcus sp. 2A (assembly GCF_039519235.1). Taxonomy (NCBI): domain Bacteria; kingdom Bacillati; phylum Actinomycetota; class Actinomycetes; order Micrococcales; family Micrococcaceae; genus Micrococcus; species Micrococcus sp. 2A. Next base: position 1,210,532 of record NZ_CP154351.1, read on the forward strand.
TCCTCCGTGAAGCTCGGCGCGGCGGACGCGATCGCCGACGTCGTGGAGACCGGCAACACCCTGCGTGCCGCGGGCATGGAGGTCTTCGGCGAGCCGATCCTCGACTCCGAGGCGATCATGATCGGCCGCCGGGGCGCCCAGCCCGAGGGCCTCGACGTGCTGCTGCGCCGCCTCAACGGCGTCCTCGTGGCCCGCCGCTGGGTGATGATCGACTACGACATCCGCCGCGAGCTCCTGGACCGCGCCACCGCGGTCACGCCGGGACTGGAGTCCCCGACCGTCTCCCCGCTGCGCGACGAGTCGATGGTGGCCGTGCGCTCCATGGTGCGCAAGGGCGACGCCAACCGCATCATGGACGAGCTGTACGACCTCGGAGCCCGCGGCATCCTCATCTCCGCCATCCACGCCATCCGCCTCTGACCCCCTCGGACCACACGGTCCGCACCCCCGTCGGCCTCGAAGGAGCCCCGCCATGACCGTCGCCGTCCGCGTCATCCCCTGCCTGGACGTGGACGCCGGGCGCGTGGTCAAGGGCGTCAACTTCGAGGACCTGCGCGACGCGGGCGACCCGGTCGAGCTCGCCCGCCGCTACAACGCCGCGGGGGCGGACGAGCTCACGTTCCTCGACGTCACCGCCTCCACCGCGGACCGCGCCACCACGTACGACGTCGTCACCCGCACGGCGGAGGAGGTCTTCATCCCGCTCACGGTGGGGGGCGGCGTCCGGACCGTGGACGACGTCGACCGCCTCCTGCGCACCGGTGCGGACAAGGCCTCGGTGAACACCGCCGCCGTCGCCCGCCCTGCGCTCATCACGGAGATCACCCGGCGCTTCGGCTCCCAGGTGCTCGTGCTCTCCCTCGACGCGCGGCGCACGCAGGACCCCGCGTGTGCGTCCGGCTACGAGGTCACCACCCACGGCGGGCGCACGGGGACCGGCATCGACGCGGTGCAGTGGTGCCGGGAGGCGTCCGAGCGCGGCGTGGGGGAGATCCTGCTGAACTCGATCGACGCGGACGGGACGCGGGCCGGCTTCGACCTCGAGATGATCCGCGACGTCCGGGCCGTGACCCGTGTGCCGCTGATCGCCTCGGGCGGCGCGGGGGAGCCGGCCCACTTCACGGAGGCGGTGGCCGCGGGGGCGGACGCGGTGCTGGCCGCGTCCCTGTTCCACTTCGGCCCGGACGACATGCTCGCCCGCGTCAAGGACGCGCTGCGCGCCGCGGGGCACGTCGTCCGCTGAGGGGCACGGACCACGCCGCGCGGCTCAGGCCGCGCCGGTGACGCGGTCCGTGGTCACGAGCGCGGCGCGGCGTCGCCCGTGCGCGTGCAGGACGAGCTCGCCGGCGGCCCCCGTGACGCGCACGCTCACGCCGTCCTCGCCGGGCCGGCGCGCGACGATGGGCGCGTTGTCCACGCGCGAGGCGGGCCGGGGCCGGCGGGCGAGCACGATCCCGGACTCGGCCCCGCGGTAGAGGAGCCGCGCGCGACCGCGCAGGCGGGTGTAGAGCATGTCCGCGTAGTCGTCGGCGAGGATGCGCGGGGCCCAGCGCTCCTGCGCACGCCGCACGTCCTCGGTGTGCACGAAGAACTCGAGCAGCTGCACCTGGCCGGCCACGCGCCGTCCCGGGGCGGTCCGGCGGGCGGCCGCGGCCAGCCCTCGCAGCCGGGCCGCGACGCGGGGACCCTCGCCGGGCGCGCGCAGGGGTCCGCGCGCCACCAGCGCGACGAGCTCGGCGTAGCCCTCCTCGGAGGCGTGGGCGTCGCCGAGCTCCTGCGTGAGCTGGGCGAGTCGGCGGCGGGCGACCCCGGGCAGGACGATCCCGGCGGCCGAGGGGGAGGTCTCGCGCAGGTGCACGTGGGCCGCCAGGTGCTCCGTGCGCCAGCCCTCACACAGCGTGGGCGCCGCCGGGCCCGCGGCGAGCAGCGCCTCCACCAGCGCGGCGCGCGAGGCCACCGCGAAGTCGGTGGCGGTGTGCTGCGCGGCGGCGGGGGTCTCGGCCATGGCCTCCACGCTACACGCGGCTCCCTAGAATGGACCTCCATGAGCACCCCCCAGACCGCCGGCCTCCCGGAGTCCCTGACCTTCGACGACCGGGGCCTCATCCCGGCCATCGCGCAGCAGCACGACACGGGCGAGGTGCTCATGATGGCGTGGATGGACGAGGAGTCCCTGCGCCTCACCCTCGAGTCCGGATGGGCCACCTACTGGTCCCGGTCCCGCGGGAGGCTGTGGCGCAAGGGCGAGAGCTCGGGCCACCGACAGCGCGTCCTCGCCGTCAGCGCGGACTGCGACGGCGACACGCTCCTGCTGCGCGTCGACCAGACCGGGCCCGCGTGCCACACCGGCACCGCCAGCTGCTTCACCGACCGCCGGATCGCGGACCTGACGGGCCGCACCCCCGAGGAGGACGCCCGATGACCCGCCCCCACGCCTCCGACGCCACCCCCGACCGCGCCGAGTTCCTGCGCCTGGCGGACACCGCGCGCGTGATCCCCGTGGTGCGCACCGTGCTCGCCGACGGCCTCACGCCCCTGGCCATCCACCGCCGCCTCGCCGCATCGCGTCCGGGCACCTTCCTCATGGAGTCCGCGTCCCAGGGCGCCGCGTGGTCCCGCTACAGCTTCATCGGCGCCGGCTCCGCGGCCACCCTCACGGCGCGCGACGGCGAGGCCCACTGGCAGGGCACGCCCCCCGAGGGGCTGCGCCGCGAGGGCCCGGCCCTCGAGGTCCTCGCCGACTCCCTGCGCCTGCTGCGCACGGACGTCCGGGACCGGGTGGGGGTGTCGCTGCCGCACCTGGTCTCGGGGCTCGTCGGCTTCCTGGGCTGGAACACGGTGCGCTCGTGGGAGCACCTGCCGCACCCGCCCGAGGACCACCTTCGCCTTCCCGACCTCGCCATGAACCTCGTCACGGACCTGGCCGTGCACGACGCGGTGGACGGCACCGTCACCCTCATCGCGAACGCGATCAACGGCAACGGCCTCGCCACCGGGGCCGAGCAGGCCCACGACGACGCCCTCGCGCGGCTGGACGCCATGGTCGAGCGGCTCCGCACGCCCGTGCCCGAGCCCGTGAGCGCCGTCTCCCGCCGCTGGCTGGACGCTTCCGCGGAGGACGTGGCGGCGCAGGCCGAGGACCGCTGGGGGGCCGAGGGCTTCCGAGCCGCCGTCGGGAAGGCCCAGCAGGCCATCCGGGACGGCGAGGTCTTCCAGGCGGTGCTCTCCCGCCGCCTCTCCGTGACCACGGACGTGAGCGGGGAGGACGTGTACCGCGTGCTGCGCACGGTCAACCCGAGCCCGTACATGTACCTCTTCTCCTTCGAGACGCCCGAGGGGGAGCCGTACGAGATCGTCGGCTCCTCGCCCGAGGCCCTCGTCACCGTCCAGGACCGGCACGTCGTCACGCACCCGATCGCCGGTTCGCGCCGCCGCGGGGCGAGCGCCCAGGAGGACGCGCGCCTCGGCGAGGACCTGCTCCACGACCAGAAGGAGCGCGCCGAGCACCTCATGCTCGTGGACCTCTCCCGCAACGACCTCTCCCGCGTGTGCGAGGCCGGTTCCGTGGCGGTCACCCAGTTCATGGGCCTGGAGGCGTTCAGCCACATCCTGCACCTGGTCTCCCACGTGGAGGGGCGCATGCGCGACGACGTCGACGCCCTCCAGGTGCTGCGGGCCGCCTTCCCAGCCGGCACCCTCTCCGGAGCCCCCAAGCCGCGCGCGCTCCAGCTGCTGGACGAGTGGGAGCCCACCGAGCGCGGGCCGTACGGCGGAGTCGTCGGCTACTTCGACCTCGCCGGCAACATGGACATGGCCATCAACATCCGCTCCGTGACCCTGCACCGCGGACAGGCCCACGTGCAGGCGGGTGCCGGGATCGTGGCGGACTCCGACCCGCGGGCCGAGGCCGCCGAGACGGTCACCAAGGCCACCGCCCCGCTGCGTGCGGTGCTCGCGGCCGCCGAGCTGGAGGAGGCGTGATGCGCCGCCGCACGGCGGTGCTCCTCGCCCTCGCCTCCGGCGCGCTGGTCCTCGCGACCGCGGGGCAGACCTGGGTCGAGGCGTCGGGCCTGACGGGTGGGACCGCCGACCACGCGCGGGCCGTGGGCGCCTCCGCGGCGCCCGTGGCGACCGCGATGGCCGTCGTCGTGATGGCCGGGGCGCTCGCCCTGACCACGGCCCGCCGGGTCGGCGCCGTCGTCGTGGGCCTCCTGACGGTGCTGGCCGGCGTGGTCATCGCCTCGACCGCCGTCTTCGCCGCCCTGGACCCGGTGGCGACGGCGACCCCGGCCGTCGCCGCCGTCACGGGCACCACCGCTGACGCCGCCTCCTATGCCGTGACCGTGTGGCCGTGGGTGTGCGCGGCGGCCGGCGTCCTGGCCGCCCTCACGGGGGCGGCCGCCCTGGCCTCGGCCCGCTCGTGGCGCTCCGCCCGCCGCTACGAGGCGGCCGCCGGCACTCCCGCCGGCACTCCCGCGGGCGCGACGGCCGCACCCGCCGCCACGGTGGACGAGATGGACGCGTGGGACGACCTCTCGCGCGGTCACGACCCGACCTGAGCGGCGTCCCGTGGCACAATGAGGGGCAGTCGTCATGCACACCACGTCGAGTGAGGGACACCCATGAGCCACACCGAGACCACCACCACCTCCGGCACCCGCCGTCGCGACCTGCGCGAGGAGCGCGACGCGGACCGCGGCGTCGACGCGGGGGTCGTCGTCACCGAGGACGGCCGCGTGCTGGGCGACCCCACGCACGCGGAGGTCCCGGACCACGGCAACACCCCGGGCGGCTGGATCATGGCCGGTCTCGGCGTGCTCGGCGTCCTCGCCGGCTGCATCGGTGCGCTCACCGACCTGCAGATCCTCATCTGGATCGGCCTCGCCATGCTCGTGATCGGCGGCATCGTGGGCCTCGTGTCGGCCAAGCGCCAGTCGGCCCGGCCCGACTCGGCCCGCCGCGGCCACTGAGGCCCACTCCGTGAGCGTCCTCGACGACATCGTCGAGGGAGTCCGCGAGGACCTCGCCGAGCGCCGCCGATCGCTCCCTCAGGAGCGGCTCGCGGAGCTCGTCGCGGCCGCCCCGGCCCCCCTCGACGCGCACGCGGCGCTGACCGGCGGCCGCACCGACCCCGCGGGGATCCACGTGATCTCCGAGGTCAAGCGCGCCAGCCCGTCCAAGGGGCACCTCGCCGACATCCCCGAGCCCGCCGCCCTGGCCTCCGCCTACGAGCGCGGGGGAGCCTCCGCCGTCTCCGTGCTGACCGAGGCCCGACGCTTCGGCGGCAGCCTGGCCGACCTCGACGCCGTGCGCGCCGCCGTCGCCCTGCCCGTCCTGCGCAAGGACTTCACGGTGGAGGAGTACCAGGTCCACGAGGCCCGCGCCCACGGGGCGGACCTCGTGCTCCTCATCGTGGCCGCCCTCGACGACGCACGCCTGCGTAGCCTCCTGCAGCTGACGGAGTCACTCGGGATGCATGCCCTCGTCGAGGCCCACACCCCCGGGGAGGTCGAGCGCGGCGTGGCCGCCGGCGCCCGGATCCTGGGCGTGAACGTGCGCAACCTGAAGACCCTCGACATCGACCCGGACCGCTACGCGGCCCTGGCCGCCGGGCTCCCCGAGGACGTCGTGCGCGTCGCCGAGTCCGGCGTGGAGTCCGAGGAGCAGATCCGCTCCTACGCTGCCGCCGGCGCCGACGCCGTCCTCGTGGGCGAGGCCCTCGTGCGCCACGGCCACCCCGAGGCGGCGCTGCGCGCGTTCCGCGCCGCCTCCCTCACCGTCCGCTGACCCCCCGACCGAAGGAAGTGGTCCGCCCATGAGCGCGGAGCGATCCAGCACCCAGCCGTCCATCGAGTTCGAGGGCGTGTTCCAGGGCCTGCCGGGCCCGTACTTCGGCCGGTACGGCGGGCAGTGGATGCCCGAGTCCCTCATGGCGGCGCTCAAGGAGGTCACGGAGACCTACGACGTGGCGCGCCGGGACCCGGCGTTCGAGGAGGAGCTGCGCGGCTACTTCCGGGACTACGTCAACCGGCCCTCGCTGCTCACCGAGGTGCCGCGCTTCGCTGCCGAGACCCCGGGCGTGCGCATCTTCCTCAAGCGCGAGGACCTCAACCACACCGGCTCGCACAAGATCAACAACGTGATCGGCCAGGCGCTGCTGGCCCGGCGCATGGGCAAGACCCGCCTGATCGCGGAGACCGGCGCCGGCCAGCACGGCGTGGCCACCGCCACCGCGGCCGCCCTCTTCGGGATGGAGTGCACCGTGTACATGGGGGAGGAGGACACGCGCCGCCAGGCCCTCAACGTGGCCCGCATGCAGATGCTCGGCGCGGAGGTCATCCCCGTGACCATCGGCGCCCGCACCCTGAAGGACGCCATCAACGAGGCGCTGCGCGACTGGGTGGCCTCGGTGGACACCACGCACTACCTGATGGGCACCGTCACCGGCCCGCACCCCTACCCCACCATGGTGCGGTACTTCCACTCCGTGATCGGGGAGGAGGCCCGCGAGCAGGTCCTCGCCCAGACCGGCCGCCTGCCCGACGCCGTCGCGGCGTGCGTGGGCGGCGGATCCAACGCGATGGGCCTCTTCCACGGGTTCCTGGACGACGAGGGCGTGGAGCTGTACGGCTTCGAGGCCGGCGGGGAGGGCCTCGAGTCCGGCCGCCACGCCGCCTCCATCACCCTGGGCCGCACCGGCGTGCTGCACGGCGCCCGCACCTACCTGATGCAGGACGAGGACGGGCAGACCATCGACTCGCACTCGATCTCCGCGGGCCTGGACTACCCCGCCGTGGGCCCCGAGCACGCCTTCCTGCACGACACCGGCCGGGCCGCGTACGAGCCCGTCACCGACGCCGAGTGCATGGCCGCGTTCCAGCGGCTCACCCGCACCGAGGGCATCCTGCCGGCGATCGAGTCCGCCCACGCCCTGGCCGGCGCGCTGCGCCTGGCCCGCCGCTGGGCCGACGAGGGCCTCGTGGGCGCGGACACCGCCGAGGGCGAGGAGCGGATCATCGTGGTCAGCCTCTCCGGCCGCGGCGACAAGGACGTGGCCACGGCCGCGGCCTGGTTCGGCCTCGGGGAGGCGGACGAGCAGAAGGACCCGCTGGACGAGCTGACCCCGGGAGAAGAGCAGTGAGCACCGACGTGACCTCCAAGACCGCCGCCGCGATCGCGGCCGCCCGCGACGCCGGGCGCACCGCCCTCGTGGCCTACCTGCCCGCCGGCTACCCCTCCGTGGCGGACTGCGTGGAGGCCGCCGTCGCCCTCGGGGAGAACGGCGCCGACGTGATCGAGATCGGCCTGCCCTACACCGATCCGGTGATGGACGGCCCCGTCATCCAGCGCGCCACGGCCGCCTCGCTCGCCGCCGGCTTCCGGGTGGCGGACGTGTTCGAGATCGTGCGGCAGGTGACCGCCCGCACCGACGCGGCCGTGCTCGTCATGACGTACTGGAACCTCGTGGACCGGATGGGCGTCGAGGAGTTCGCGGGCCGCCTGGCCGCGGCCGGGGGAGCGGGGCTCATCACGCCCGACCTCGTGCCCGAGGAGGCCGGGGAGTGGTTCGAGGCCTCGGACCGCCACGGCCTGGACCGCGTGTTCCTCACCGCCCCCTCGTCCTCGCCGGAGCGCGTGCGCCTCACGGTGGAGGCCTCGCGCGGGTTCGTCTACGCCGTCTCCGTGATGGGCGTCACCGGCGCCCGCGACCAGGTCTCGGACGCGGCCGAGGCCGTCGTCCGGGCCGCCCGTGAGGCCGGTGCCGAGCACGTGTGCGTGGGCCTGGGCGTCTCCCAGGCCGAGCATGTCCGCGAGATCGGGGCGTTCGCGGACGGGGCGATCGTGGGGACCGCGCTGGTGCGCGCCCTCACCGACGGCGGCCCCGAGGCCGTCGCGGCCCTGACGCGCGAGCTGGCCGCCGGCACCGTGCGGGAGGCCTGAGCATGCTCGCCGGTGCCCTCGCCCCCCTCGCGGCGATCCCGTCCCCGTCGTGGGACGGCCTGCAGCTGGGCCCGCTGAAGGTCCACGCCTACGCGCTGTGCATCATCCTCGGCATCATCCTGGCCCTCTGGCTGGCCTCGCGCCGCTGGGAGGACCGGAACGGCCCCGAGGGCGCGGTCCTCGACGTCGCGATCTGGGCCATCCCGTTCGGGTTCGTGGGCGGCCGGCTCTACCACGTGCTCTCCTCCCCGGACCGGTACTTCGGCCCGGGCTTCGACGGCACGGGCGATCCGGTCCAGGCCTTCTACGTGTGGAACGGCGGCCTCGGGATCTGGGGCGCCATCGCGCTGGGCGCCGTGGGCGCCTGGATCGCGTGCCGCCGGTACGGGCTGCGCCTGAGCGCCTTCGGCGACGTCGTCGCCCCGGGCGTCCTGCTGGCCCAGGCCGTGGGCCGCTGGGGCAACTGGTTCAACCAGGAGCTCTTCGGCGCGCCCACCACGCTGCCGTGGGGTCTGCGGATCGACCCCTCGCACGCCAACTTCCCGGTGGGCACGCCCGCCGACACGCTGTTCCACCCCACGTTCCTCTACGAGAGCCTGTGGAACCTCGCCGGAGTGGCCCTCCTCCTGCTGCTGGACCGCCGCCTCCACCTGCGCCACGGCGCGATGCTGTGGGCCTACGTGGCCTGGTACACGCTCGGCCGCGTCTGGATCGAGATGCTCCGGATCGACGACGCCGAGATGATCACCCTCTTCGGGGTCACCCAGCGCCTGAACGTGTGGACCTCGATCGTGATGCTCCTGCTGGCGCTCGTGATGCTCGCCGTCATCCTGGTCAAGCACGGCCCGGCCGCCGCCGGCCCGCGCTCGGACGACTCCGTGTGGCTGCCCGGCCGCGGCCCCGCCCTCGAGGCCGGCGCGGGCGCGCCCGTCGACGCGGCGGTCGCGGGGCAGGGCCCCGACGACGGCGCCGGATCCACGGCCGCGGGGGTCCGCGAGGACCGCTGAGCGTCCAGCATTCGGACATCCGCGTCTGAGAATGTGGCGCAGGTCGCCTTCCTCGCTACTCTCGTGCGCAACGCGACCCGCCGGGCGATCCCCGAGGCAGGGTCCGCTCACCATCGCAGGGGCCAGCGTCGTCCCCTCCTCACCCCGGCCCTCCGGCCGGCCACAGGAGAAGGACGCGCCATGCAGCACCCATCGAAGACCCCGCACGCCGACCCGTTCCGCGCGTTCGCGGCCCAGCCGGAGGCGGCGGGTCTCTACGACCCGGAGCAGGAGAAGGACGCGTGCGGCCTCGCCGCCGTCGCCACCCTGCGCGGCCCGGCCACCCACAAGATCGTCCAGGACGCGCTGACCGCCCTGCGGGCGCTCGAGCACCGCGGCGCCGTGGGCGCGGACGAGGGCACCGGCGACGGCGCGGGCATCATCACCCAGGTCCCCGACGCCCTGCTGCGCGCCACCGTCTCCTTCGAGCTGCCCGCGGCGGGGGAGTACGCCGTCGGCACCGCCTTCCTGCCCCAGGACGAGGCCGCCCGCACCGCCGCGCAGGAGGCGATCGCCGAGGCCGCCGTCGTCGAGGGCCTGGACCTGCTCGGCTGGCGGCCCGTCCCCACCGACGAGTCCGTGCTCGGCCCGGGCTCGCGCGCCGTCGTGCCGGTCTTCGAGCAGCTCTTCCTTGCCGTCTCCGCGGGCGAGGACGTCGAGGCCCCCGGCCAGTCGCTGGACGCCCGCGCCTGGCGCCTGCGCCGCCGCGCCCAGCGCAGCGGCGTCTACTTCCCCTCCCTGTCCTCGCGCACCCTCGTCTACAAGGGCATGCTCTCGACGGCGCAGGTCGAGCCGTTCTACCCGGACCTCTCGGACGAGCGGTACGTGACCCGCCTGGCCGTGGTCCACTCCCGCTTCTCCACGAACACGTTCCCCTCGTGGCCGCTGGCCCAGCCCTTCCGCACGATCGCGCACAACGGCGAGATCAACACGGTCAAGGGCAACCGCAACTGGATGCGGGCCCGCCAGGGCGAGCTGCGCCACCCGCTGCTCGGCGAGGTGCCCGAGGAGATGTTCCCCATCGTGAGCGCCTCCGGCTCGGACTCGGCCTCGTTCGACGAGGTGGCCGAGCTGATCCACCTGGCCGGCCGCCCGCTCTCGCACGCGATCATGATGATGGTCCCGGAGGCGTGGGAGAACCACACCACCATGGACGAGGACCGGCGCGCGTTCTACCAATACCACTCGATGCTCATGGAGCCGTGGGACGGCCCCGCCGCGATCGCCTTCACCGACGGCGTGCAGCTCGGCTCTGTGCTGGACCGCAACGGCCTGCGCCCCGCCCGCTACTGGGAGACCCGGGACGGGCTCGTGGTGCTCGCGTCCGAGGTCGGCGTCCTGGACATCGACCCGGCCACCGTGGTCCGCAAGGGCCGGGTCAAGCCCGGGCGGATGTTCCTGCTGGACACCGAGCAGGGCCGCATCATCGAGGACGAGGAGGTCAAGGCCGAGATCGCCGCCTCCGCTCCGTGGAAGGACTGGGTGGCCGACTCGCTGCGGCGGATCGAGGACCTGCCCGAGCGCGAGCCCGTCCGCTACCACGGCGACTCCGTCCGCCTGCGCCAGCGCCTGTTCGGCTACACGGACGAGGAGGTGCGCACGATCATCGAGCCCATGGCGCGGCACGGCGCCGAGCCCCTCGGGGCGATGGGCACGGACACCCCGATCGCGGTGCTCTCCCCGCGCCCGCGCCTGCTCTTCGACTACTTCACGCAGAACTTCGCGCAGGTGACCAACCCGCCGCTGGACTCCATCCGCGAGGAGCAGGTCACCTCGATGCGCACGTGCATCGGACCCCAGGCGAGCCTGCTCGCCGCGGGCAAGGTGACGACGGACGCCGTCGAGATCCCCTTCCCGGTGCTGGACAACGAGCAGCTCGCCCGCATCGCCGCGGTGCGCGCCGAGGACGGCACGCGCCGCGCCCTCAAGGTCAAGGGGCTCTACCTCGTGGCCGGCGGCGCCGAGGAGATGCGCTCCCGCCTCAAGGAGATCTGCGAGCAGGTCTCCGCGGCCGTCCAGCGCGGCGTGCAGTACGTGGTCCTCTCGGACCGGGACGCCAACGCGCAGTGGGCGCCCATCCCGTCCCTGCTGCTCACCTCGGCCGTGCACCACCACCTGCTGGCGAGCGCCTCGCGCACCCGCACCTCCCTGCTCGTGGAGGCCGGCGACGTGCGCGAGGTCCACCACGTGGCCGTGCTGATCGGCTACGGCGCCTCCGCCGTCAACCCGTACCTGTCCATGGAGACGGCCGAGGAGCTCGTGCGCACCGGCACGCTCACCGGCGTCACCGAGCAGGAGGCCACCCGGAACCTCATCCACGGGCTCGGCAAGGGCGTGCAGAAGATCATGTCTAAGATGGGCATCTCCACGGTGGCCTCGTACTGCGGCGCCCAGACGTTCGAGGCGCTCGGCCTCTCCCGGTCCTTCGTGGACCGCTACTTCACGGGCACCCGCTCGCCGATGGACGGCGTGGGGCTGGACGTGATCGCGGCCGAGTCCGCGGCCCGCCACGCCACGGCGTTCCCCGTGGACGGCTCCTCCGCCTCCACCGTGGGCCCGCGCGACACCTCGGGCCTGCCCGTGGGCGGCGAGTACAAGTGGCGCCGCGAGGGCCCGCCCCACCTGTTCAACCCCGAGACCGTGTTCCGCCTGCAGCACGCCACCCGCGAGCGGCGCTACGACATCTTCAAGGACTACACGCGGCGCGTGGACGAGCAGTCCGCGGACCTGATGACCCTGCGCGGCCTGCTCGGGCTCGCCACGGAGGGGCGCGAGCGCGTGCCGGTCTCCGAGGTCGAGTCCGTCGAGTCGATCGTGACGCGGTTCTCCACCGGCGCCATGTCCTACGGCTCGATCTCCCAGGAGGCCCACGAGACGCTCGCGGTGGCCATGAACCGCCTCGGCGCGCGCTCGAACTCGGGCGAGGGCGGCGAGGACCCCGAGCGCCTGCTCGACCCGGAGCGCAACTCGCGCGTCAAGCAGATCGCCTCGGGCCGGTTCGGCGTCACGAGCCTGTACCTGTCCACCGCCACGGACCTGCAGATCAAGATGGCCCAGGGCGCCAAGCCCGGCGAGGGCGGCCAGCTCATGGGCGCCAAGGTGTACCCGTGGGTGGCGCGCACGCGGCACTCGACGCCGGGCGTCTCCCTCGTCTCCCCGCCGCCGCACCACGACATCTACTCGATCGAGGACCTCGCCCAGCTGATCCACGACCTCAAGCGCGCCAACCCGCAGGCCCGCGTGCACGTCAAGCTGGTCTCCGAGACCGGCGTGGGCACGGTGGCCGCCGGCGTGACCAAGGCGAAGGCCGACGTCGTGCTCATCTCGGGCCACGACGGCGGCACCGGCGCCTCCCCGCTGAACTCGCTCAAGCACGCCGGCACGCCGTGGGAGCTGGGACTGAGCGAGGCCCAGCAGACGCTGCGGCTCAACGGGCTGCGCGACCGCGTGACCGTGCAGGTGGACGGCCAGCTCAAGACCGGCCGGGACGTGGTGATCGCGGCCCTGCTCGGCGCCGAGGAGTTCGGCTTCGCGACGGCGCCGCTCGTGGTCTCGGGCTGCATCATGATGCGCGTGTGCCACCTGGACACCTGCCCCGTGGGCGTGGCCACGCAGAACCCCGAGCTGCGCGCCCGCTTCACCGGCCGGCCGGAGTTCGTGGTGACGTTCTTCGAGTACATCGCCCAGGAGGTGCGCGAGCTGCTCGCCGAGCTCGGCCTGCGCTCCCTGGACGAGGCGATCGGCCGCCAGGACCTGTTGCACAAGGACGCGGCGATCGGGCACTTCAAGACCGAGGGCCTGGACCTGTCCGGCGTGCTCTCGGACGCCGGGGTGCCCGAGGAGGCCCCGCGCCGCCGGCTCACGGAGCAGGACCACCGGCTCCAGGACCAGGCGGACCAGCGCTGGCTGGACCAGGTGGCGGACGCCGTGGTCACCGAGACGCCCGTGACCGTCACGGACCGCCTCGTGAACACCGACCGCTCCGTGGGCACCCTGCTGGGCCACCGCGTCACCGCGGCCCGGCTCGACGACGAGCTGCCCCGGGACACCATCCGCATCGAGCTGACCGGCGAGGCCGGGCAGTCCCTCGGCGCCTTCCTGCCGGCCGGCGTGACCATCACCCTGTCCGGGGACGCCAACGACTACGTGGGCAAGGGCCTCTCCGGCGGCACGGTGGCCCTGCGACCCGACCCCGAGGCCCCCTTCGCGGCCGAGGAGAACATGATCGCCGGCAACGTGGTGGGCTACGGCGCCACCTCGGGGCGGCTGTTCCTCAACGGCCGCGTGGGGGAGCGGTTCCTGGTCCGCAACTCGGGGGCGGTCGCCGTCGTCGAGGGCATCGGCGACCACGGCCTCGAGTACATGACGGGCGGCACCGCCCTCGTGCTGGGGGACACCGGCCGCAACCTCGCGGCCGGCATGTCCGGCGGCGTCGGGTTCTTCCTGGACCTGGACCCCGCTCAGCTCAACCCGCTCGCCGTCAAGGAGGACGAGCTGCTGCTCGGCCGCCCCGAGGGTGCGGACCGCGCGCTGATCCGCGAGCTGCTCGAGGAGCACCGGGCCGCCACCGGCTCGGACCTGGCCGCGCGCCTGCTCGCCGAGCTGGACGGCCCCGCTGAGGCCGCCGAGGCGCTCTGGGAGCGCTTCACCACCGTCCTGCCGCGCCGCTACGCGGCCGTGCAGGAGATCCGAACCGAGAGCGGGGACGCCGGCACCGACCCCGACGGCGACGCCGCCTGGGCCCGAATCCTGGAGGTGACCCGTGGCTGACCCGCGCGGATTCCTGAAGCATCGCGAGCGCGTCGCTCGCCCCTCGCGCCCCGTCCCCGTCCGCATCATGGACTTCAAGGACGTCCACGTGCGCCAGGACGAGGCGATCGTGCGCACGGAGGCCTCCCGCTGCATGGACTGCGGCGTGCCCTTCTGTCACGCCGGCTGCCCCCTGGGCAACCTCATCCCCGAGTTCAACGACCTCGTGTACCGGGACGACTGGGACGAGGCCGGCGCCCGCCTCGAGGCCACGAACAACTTCCCCGAGTTCACCGGCCGGATCTGCCCCGCCCCGTGCGAAGCCTCGTGCGTGCTCGGCATCAATCAGCCGGCCGTGTCCATCAAGCAGGTGGAGCTGTCGATCGCGGACCACCTCTTCGACGCGCCCTCCCTCACCCCGCACCCGCCGCAGCGGCAGAACGGGCTGACCGTCGCCGTCGTCGGCTCGGGCCCGGCGGGCCTGGCCGCCGCCCAGCAGCTGACCCGCTCGGGCTACACCGTGGTGGTCCACGAGAAGGACGAGGCGCTCGGCGGGCTGCTGCGGTTCGGCATCCCGGACTTCAAGCTGGAGAAGCATCTGATCGACCGCCGCATCGCCCAGATGACCGAGGAGGGCACCCGGTTCCGCACCGGCGTGCGGATCGGCACGGACATGAGCTGGGAGGCGCTGCAGCGCCGCTACGACGCCGTGGTGCTGGCCACCGGCGCCCCCGTCGGCCGGGAGCTGCCCCTGCCGGGCCGTGGCCTGGACGGCATCCACCTGGCCATGGACTACCTCGTGCCCGTCAACCGGCGGGTCGCCGGCGGCGAGCCCGAGCCGATCAGCGCCCAGGGCCGGCACGTCGTGATCCTCGGCGGCGGCGACACGGGCGCGGACTGCATCGGCACCGCCCACCGCCAGGGGGCCGCCTCGGTCACCACGCTGGCGATCGGCAGGCGGCCGCCGGAGCAGCGCCCCGAGCATCAGCCCTGGCCCACCGTGCCCACCCTGTTCGAGGTCGCCTCCGCGCACGCCGAGGGCGGCGAGCGCACCTACCTCGCCTCCACCGTCGAGTTCCTCGGCGACGCGGACGGCCGGGTGCGCGCCCTGAAGGTGGCCGAGACCGAGATCCGGGCCGACGGCACCCGCGGCCCGCGCGCCGGCACCGAGCACGAGATCCCGGCCGACCTCGTGCTGCTGGCCCTCGGCTTCACGGGCGCGGACCTGGACGAGCTCGTGGACCGCTCCGCCGTGAGCCTCGAGCGCGGCCTTGTGGTCCGCGACGAGACGTACGCCACGCAGGCCCCGGGCGTGTTCGCCTGCGGCGACGTCTCCCGCGGCGCCTCGCTCGTGGTGTGGGCGATCGCCGAGGGCCGCGCCGTCGCGGCCGAGGTGGACCGGTTCCTCACGGGGGACACCATGCTCCCGGCGCCGGTCCGGCCCTCCGACCACGGCTTCGTCCTGAGGTGAACGGCGGGGCGCGCCCCTCGGACGGGGGGCGCGCCCGTGCCTAGAGTGGACCCATGAGACACGCCAAGATCATCGCCACCTTTGGGCCCGCCACCGCCTCCGACGAGACCACCCGCGCGATCATCCGGGCGGGGGCGGACGTGGTCCGCCTCAACATGAGCCACGGTGACCACGAGGTGCACGCGGGCTCCTTCGAGCGCGTGCGCCGGCTCAGCGTGGAGGAGCGGCGCCCGGTCGCGATCTTCGCGGACCTGCAGGGCCCCAAGATCCGCCTCGGCCGCTTCGCCGACGGCCCCCACGGCCTCGAGACGGGGGACCGCTTCACCATCACCACGCGCGACGTCGAGGGCACCGCGGACCTCGTGGGGACCACCCACGCCGGCCTGCCCGGGGACGTCCGCCCGGGGGACACCCTCCTCGTGGATGACGGCAAGGTGCGCCTGCGCGCCGTCGAGGTGACCGACACGGACGTCGTCACCGAGGTCGAGGTCGGCGGGGACGTCTCGGACAACAAGGGCATCAACCTGCCCGGCGTCGCCGTCGACGTGCCCGCCCTGTCCGAGAAGGACGAGGAGGACCTGCGCTGGGCGCTGCGCACCGGCGTGGACATGGTGGCCCTGTCCTTCGTGCGCGACGCCGCGGACATCGAGCGCGTGCACGAGATCATGGACGAGGAGGAGCGCCGCATCCCCGTCATCGCCAAGATCGAGAAGCCGCAGGCCGTGGACAACCTCGAGGCGATCGTGGACGCGTTCGACATGATCATGGTGGCCCGTGGCGACCTCGGCGTGGAGCTGCCGCTCGAGGAGGTGCCCGTGGTGCAGAAGCGCGCCGTGGACCTCGCCCGCCGCTGGGCCAAGCCGGTGATCGTGGCCACCCAAGTGCTCGAGTCCATGATCGAGAACCCGCGCCCCACCCGCGCCGAGGCCTCGGACTGCGCGAACGCCGTGCTCGACGGCGCGGACGCCGTCATGCTCTCCGGCGAGACCTCGGTGGGCACGTACCCCGTGCTGACCGTGGAGACGATGGCGCGCATCATCGAGTCCACGGAGACGCACGGGCTCGAGATGATCCACCCGCTCGGCTCCCGGCCGCGCACGCGCGGCGGGGCGATCACGCGGGCGGCCGTCGACGTGGCCGACCAGCTGGACGTGCCGTTCCTCGCCACCTTCACGGAGTCGGGCGACACCGCCCGCCGCCTCTCCCGTCTGCGCCCGCGGCAGCCGATCTACGCGTACACGCACCGCGAGCACACCCACAACATCCTGTGCATCGCGTGGGGGGTGTACCCCAAGATGGTCCCCTTCGCGGAGACCACGGACCAGATGACCCGCCTCGTGGAGGAGTCCCTCACCTCGGAGGGCATCGCCGAGCGCGGCGACCTCGTCGTGATCGCGGCCGGCTCGCCCCCCGGGCAGGTCGGCTCCACGAACACCCTGCGCGTGCACCGCGTGGGCGACGACGCGAGCGGGGTCGCCGTCCCGCCCGCCGAGCGCGAGCCCGTGGGCTTCTGGCCCGCGCACTCCCCGCGCTGAGCGGCGTGGCGGCCGCGGCGCCCGCGGCGGCCAGCCGTCAGCCGACCTGGTCGACGACCGTCTGCGCGACCTCGCGCATGGTGAGGCGCCGGTCCATGGAGGTCTTCTGGATCCACCGGAAGGCCTCCGCCTCCGTCAGGTCCATGCGCTCTTGGAGGAGCGACTTGGCGCGGTCCACGACCTTGCGGGTCTCGAGGCGGTCGTCCAGGTCCCGGACCTCCGCCTCGAGGCTGCGCAGCTCGTCGAAGCGCGCGACCGCGAGCTCGATCGCGGGGACGATGTCACTCTCCGTGAAGGGCTTGACCACGTAGGCCATCGCCCCGGCGGTGCGGGCCCGCTCCACCAGCTCGCGCTGCGAGAAGGCCGTGAGCATGACGACCGGTGCCAGGCGGTCCCGGGCGATCTCCCCGGCCGCCGCGATCCCGTCCATGACCGGCATCATCACGTCCATCACGACGATGTCCGGGCGGTGCTCGCGCACGGCGTCCACGGCGGCGCTGCCGTCGCCGGCCTCCGCCACCACGGTGTAGCCGGCCGCGGTGAGCAGCTCCACCACGTCGAGACGGATGAGGGCCTCGTCCTCGGCGACGACGGCGCGCAGGCGGGGGGTCTCGGCGTTGGGGCTCATGGGGACCTCCGGGTGAGGGGGCCGGGCCGGGTGCCCGGGCGCAAGAAGCGTACCGTGTGCGCCTGAGGCCCCCTGTTAGAGTGGTCGGGGCCGCCGTCGTGCGGACCTGCCCGAATGGTGGAATCGGTAGACACGCCGCACTCAAAATGCGGTGCCGCGAGGCGTGTGGGTTCGAGTCCCACTTCGGGCACCCCCATCGACCCGCCGGAAGGAGGCGCCGGCATGGAGTCTCCTGACACCCGCTGTGCCGACGTGAGCGCCCGGGGCACCAACGGGCAGGTCTCCTCGTGGGGGGCGCTCCACGCCGGCGTGCCGCCGAGCCGGCCCTGAGCCGGCCCGCCGCGGACCTCCCTCCGCCCGTGGGCCCCACCGGCCCACGTCCGACGTTCCTCGACCATGCGGGGTGTCCCACTTGCTCCTGATCAGCCTCTGTCTCACCGCCCTCGCGGTGGCGGCCGCCGTCCCGCTGGGACGGTGGCTCGGCCGCGACGCGGGATGGGTGCTGGCCGTGCCCCTCCTCGCGGCCGCCGGCGTCCTCCTCTCCGCCTGGACGGGGGAGGCCGTCCGCGAGCACCACGCCTGGATCCCCGCGATCGGGGTGGACCTCGACCTGCGCCTGGACGGGCTCGCGCTCGTGTTCTCGCAGATCGTGCTCGTGATCGGCGCCGGCATCCTGGCGTACTCCAGCCGCTACCTCGGCCGGGACCGCGAGAAGGAGCGCCACGGGACCTTCTACCTGCTGATGACCGTCTTCGCCGCCTCGATGCTCCTCCTCGTCCTGGCGGACAACCTCGTCGTGCTGTTCGTCGCGTGGGAGTTCACCTCCTTCACCTCGTTCTTCCTGATCGGGCGGGCGGGGGAGAAGGGCCGCGAGCCGGCGATCCGCACGCTCCTCGTCACGGTCGCCGGCGGCCTCGCACTGGTGGGCGCGGTGGCCGTGATGATCGTCCAGGCCGGGACGGCGTCCCTGTCGGACGTGCTCGCGGCCGACCTCTGGCGCGACCCGGCGGTGAGCACCCTCGTCGCGGTCCTGCTCGCGGTGGCGGCGTTCACCAAGTCGGCGCAGTTCCCCTTCCAGGCATGGCTGCCCGACTCGATGGTCGCGATCTCCCCGGTCTCGGCCTACCTGCACGCCGCCGCGATGGTGAAGGCCGGCGTGTTCCTGCTGCTCGTCTTCAGCCCCGTGCTGGCCGGCACCGCCGTGTGGTCCACCCTGCTGATCGCCTCCGGCCTCACCACGGCGATCTTCGGAGCCGTCTCGGCCATCCGCCGCCATGACCTGAAGGGCCTGCTCGCCTACTCCACGATGAGCCAGCTCGGCCTGCTCGTGACCCTGATCGGCGTGGGCACCCCGGCCGCCCTCACGGCGGCGATCGTCCACACCGCGGCGCACGCGCTCTTCAAGAGCGCCCTGTTCATGCTCATCGGCATCGTCGACCACCAGGCGGGCGGGCGGGACCTGCGCGACCTCGCCGCCCGGAACGTCCGCATGCCCGTCACCGGGACGGCGATCGTGCTGGCCGCCGTCTCGATGGCCGGCGTGCCGCCGCTCTTCGGCTTCGTCTCGAAGGAGGGGCTGCTGGACGCGGCCCTCGACACGCCGGGGCCGGCGTGGACGGCCTGGGTCGTCACGGGCGGGATCGCCCTGGCCTCCGTCTTCACGTTCGCCTACTCCGGGCGTCTCGTGCTCGGCGCGCTCGGCATGTGGGGCAGCAGCCCCACGGGCGCGCGCCACACGTGGCAGTCCGGCCGGGGCGAGCCGGTGCGCGACCCCTCGTTCACGTTCTGGGCCGTCCCGGCGCTGGGCGCGCTGGCCGGCCTCGTCCTGGGGCTCGCCCCCGGGGTGCTGGACGAGCCGGTCGGGGAGGCGGCGACGGCCGCGGCGGGCCTCCCGGTCCACCCTCACCTGGCCCTGTGGCACGGGCTCACCCCCGCCCTGGGCGTCTCGGCCGCCGTGATCGCGTGCGGCCTGCTCCTCGTCGCACTGCGCCGCCCCGTCGAGCGGATCGCCTCCCACGTCGAGCTGCCCCTGTCCGGTCTCGCCGCCGTGGACGGCGTGCGCCACGCCCTCGTGGACATCGGCGCCTTCGTCAGCCGCGCCTCCGGGACCATCGCCCCGCGCGGCCACCTGCTGACGCCCGCACTCGTGCTCGGCGTCTTCGCGGTGGCGGGCGTCCTCACGGTCGAGGACCTCCCGGCTGTGGTGGGCCAGCCCTCGCGCTGGCACGACTGGGCCCTGGTCCTCCTCGTGGGCGCGGGCGTCGTCGCCACCATCTGCGCCAAGACGCGCATCGCGGCGATGGTCGTCGTGGGCGTCGTGGGCTTCGGCGTGACCCTGTGGTTCTTCACCCTCGGGGCCGTGGACGTCGCGCTCACCCAGCTCCTCGTCGAGGTCCTCACGGTGTGCGTCATGGTGCTGCTGCTGCGGCGCCTCCCGGCGCGGTTCCGCACGGACGGCACCCCCCGCCGGGCGGGGGCCGTGGTGGCGGCCCTCATCGCGGGCCTCGCGTCCATGCTGGGCGTCCTCGCCTTCACGGGCCGCGGCGGGGTCTCGGAGATCTCCCGCTACTACCTGGAGCACTCCTACCACGACGCCGGCGGGTACAACGTCGTCAACGTCATCCTCGTGGACTTCCGAGCCCTGGACACCTACGGCGAGATGACGGTGCTGGGCGTCACCGGCCTGACGATCGCCGCCCTCCTGATGAACCGGCGCCCCGCGCCGCCGCGCCCCTCCGCCGTGGACCTGAACTCACCGCTCGCCTCCGTGCGGGAGAACCTCGTCTACGCCCGGACCTTCGGACGAGCGCTGAGCCCTGTCATCATCGCCCTGTCCCTCCTGCTGTTCTTCCGCGGGCACTACGAGCCCGGCGGCGGCTTCATCGCGGCGCTCGTGGGCGGTGCCGGGTACGCCCTGATGTACCTGGCCGCGGACACGGGGACGGCGCGTCGTCTGCAGTGGCCCTACATGAGCCTGATCGGCGGGGGCATCACCCTCGGCTCGCTCGCCGGCCTCGCCGGCTACCTCACCGGCAAGGGCTTCCTGGGCTCCGCGAGCGTCAAGGTGCTCGGCTATGGCGTCTCCACCACGCTCGTGTTCGACCTGGGCGTCTATCTCTCCGTCATCGGGCTCGTCGTCGCCGCGTTCGCGCTGCTGGGCGGGGACGAGGCGGAGGAGGAGTCCGACGAGCACGGCCCGGTCGACGACGGCGCCCCGCCGGGAGTCCTCCCCGCGCCTCCCGGGGCACCGGTCACGGCCGTCGCCCCGACCACCACGATCACGACGACACGAGAGGGGGCCTCCCGATGACCATCGCCATCACCGTGGGCCTGCTGATGTTCGGGGCCGTGTACCTGTTCTCCAAGCGCGAGCTGCTGCGCGTGATCCTCGGCATGGTGCTGCTGGGCCACGCCGCCAACCTCGCGATCATCGCGGCCGGCGGCACCGACCGTCGGACACCCCCCTTCACCCCCGGGGGAGCGGTCCCCGAGGGGGCGGCCGATCCGCTGCCGCAGGCCTTCGTGCTCACGGCCATCGTGATCTCGTTCGCCATCACCGTGCTGCTGCTCGTGCTCGCCGTCACCGGCCGCACCGACGACGCCACGGCGGACCCCCACGAGACACCCGATGCGCTGGAGGCCGCGGCCTCCGACGCCCGCTTCCCCGCGGCGGAGCGCAGGGCCGCCGCCGAGGAGCTGCGCAGCGGCGCCATCCCGCGCGTGTCCGCGCGGGCCGCCGAGCCGTCCGCCCCGCACGGTCCGGGGGCACGCGCATGAGCGACCACGCCGTCGGGCTGCTGCTGCCCCTGTTCGTCGCCCTTCCCCTGCTCGCGGCGGGCCTGCTCGTGATCGCCGGCGAGCACCGCCGATTGCATCGGGGGGCACTCACGGCGCTCCTCGCGCTCACCGCCGTGGCCGGCACGGCCCTGCTCGTGCGGTCCCTCGACGGCTCCGTCGCGGCCGCCGGGGTGGGCGGCTGGCCGGACGGGGTCGCGATCCCGTTCGCCGCCGACACGCTCACCGCCCTCATGCTGACCCTCACGAGCGCCCTCACCCTCGTGGGCGCGGCCTTCGCCTACGGCTCCCGCGTGGCCAACTCGGTCCACTTCGCCCCGCTCATGCTCGTCCTCGTGGCCGGCGTGAGCGGCGCGCTGCTCACGGCGGACCTCTTCAACCTGTTCGTGTTCATCGAGGTCATGCTGCTGCCCTCGTACGGGCTCTTCGTCCTCTCAGCCAACCGCCGCGAGCCGCTGCGCCGCGTGGACGGCGCCCGTCTCTACGTGACGCTGAACCTGCTCACCTCCACGATCCTCGTGACGGGCGTGGGCTTCGTGTACGCGCTCACCGGCACCGTCAACCTCGCGGCCCTCGCCGGGGCGGCCGCCCGGGACGAGCGCGTCGCCCTCGCCGCGGGGCTCGTGCTCTTCGCGCTCTCCATCAAGGCCTCGGTGCTCCCCCTCCACGGCTGGCTGGCCCGCGCCTACCCGTCCACATCGCCCGCCGTCACGGCGATCTTCGCGAGCCTGCACACCAAGGTCGCGGTGTATGCGATCTACCGGATCTACTCCGTGGTGTACGACGGCGACCCGCGGCACCTCTGGTTGCTGCTCACCCTGAGCCTGCTCACGCTCGTGGTCGGCGCCGTCGCCTCCGTGGGCGAGCACGGCACGCGCTCGGTCCTCTCGTGGCAGATGGTCAGCGGCATCGGCGGGATCCTCCTGGGCGTCGCCCTCTCCAGTCAGGCCGGACTGTCCGCCGGGCTCTTCTACCTGATCCACCACATGGTGGTGATGGCCTGCCTGCTCACGGCCACCGGTGCGATCGAGGTGCGGTACGGGACCGGCCGCCTCGCGGACCTGCAGGGCCTCGCCCGGCGCGAGCCCCTGATCGCCACGGCGTTCTTCGTCGGCATGCTCTCCCTCATCGGCATCCCCCCGTTCTCCGGCTTCGTGGGGAAGCTGATGCTCGCGGTGGCCGGCGTCGAGGCGGGTCGGACCGTCATGGTGACCCTGCTGCTGGGCTCCTCGCTCGTCAGCCTGTGGGCGCTGTTGCGCGTGTGGAACGCGTGGTTCTGGGGCGAGCCCCGGGCCCCGCACGGACACCGCGAGCGGCTCGCGACGTCGGCGATGCCCGTCGTGAGGGCGGGGCAGAGCGCCCTCCCGGAGCCGGCCGGCTCCGCCGCGACGGGCCGCGGGTCGAGCACGGACACCGAGCGCACCGAGTCCTGGATGTCCTCCGAGGCCCTCGACGCGCCCACGGGCGTGCTGCCCGTGGTGCTCTCCCCGGACGAGGACGCCCACCGATCGCGCATCCCGGCGCGCCTGGCGGCCCCAGCCGTCCTGATGGCCGCCACGACGCTGGCCCTCGGCCTCGGCGCCCAGGGCCTGTGGCCCCTCACGGACCAGGCCGCCGCCGGCCTCGTGGACCCGAGCGCCTACATCGAGGCGGTGCTCGGCCTGTGACCCCCACTCCGCAGACCTCAGGGAGGCCCAGCATGACCCCCACGGACGGGACGGTGGACCTGCGCCCGGGCACGAAGGGCGCGCTCTCCTGGCCGGTGCGCTGGCTCGTGTTCTGGTGCTGGTACGCCTGGGCGCTGGTGACGTCGTCCGGCGCCGTGCTGCACGACCTGATCACGCCCGGCGACCAGGCCCGCTCCGGGATCGCCCGCGTGCACAGCAACTGCCGCACGGACCCGGAGCTGACCCTGCTCTCGACGCTCATCACCCTCACCCCCGGCACCCTCACGCTGGGCACCCGCCGTGAGGCGGACGGCCGGCGCCTGCTCTACGTCCACGGCCTGTACGCGGACGACGCGGACGCACTCCGCGAGGAGATCCATGACATGGAGCGGCGCATGCTGCACGCGATGCGCCGCACGGGGGTGACCGCATGAGCGCGCTCGACTACGAGTGGTCCCACCTCGGCATCGACATCGCCCTGGTCCTCCTGCTGGTCTCCGCCGTCGTGTCGGCGGTCCGGATCCTGCGCGGGCCGCTCGATGCCGACCGCGCCGTCTCCGGCGACCTGCTCAGCTTCAGCGTGATCGGGATGGTGGTGCTGCTCGGCGTGCGCGCCGGGAGTCCGTTCACGTTCGACCTGGTCCTCGTGGCGGCGATCGTGGGCTTCCTGTCCGGCATGTCCCTGGCCCGCGCACTCACGCGCGGAAAGCGATGAGGAGGTCCTGACGATGGACGCCTTCCTGACGGTTCTCGGCTCGATCATGGTGGTGGGGGGAGCCCTCGTGTTCCTCGGCGCCGCCGTCGGGCTGATCCGCTTCCCCGACCCCTACATGCGCATCTCGGCCACCGGCACCGCCGGCGGCGTGGGCATGATCCTGATCGTGGTCGGCGCCCTCCTGCACATGCCGAGCGTGTCGAACCTCGTGAAGGTGGTGCTGATCGTGGTGCTCCAGCTCGGCAGCGCCGCGGTGGCCACCATGGCCCTCGGGCGCTCGGCCTACCTCACGGGCGTGCCCATGGCCTCGGGCCACTACGACGAGCTCGCAGCGGACACCCCGGGGCGCGAGCACGGCGAGCCGGCGCCGCGGGCCGCCGACGCGGACTGAGGGGCTCCGGCGCGGTCGGAGCGGCCGTGGCGTGGTGCGTCAGCCCTGGCGGGCGAGCACGAGGTTCGTGATGCGGGCCGTCGAGAGGCGGCGCCCGTCCTCGCCCGTCATGACCACCTCGTGGGTGATGAGCGTGCGGCCCACGTGGACCGCCGTCGCCGTGCCGGTGACGGTTCCGGCGCGCGCCGCGGCGTGGTGCGTGGCGCCGATCTCGATGCCCACGACGTTGTGGTCCCGCCCGGCGGCGACCTTGGCGGCCACCGAGCCCAGCGTCTCGGCCAGCACGAGGTGGGCGCCGCCGTGCAGCAGGCCCACGGGCTGCTCGTTGCCCGCCACCGGCATGGTGGCGACGGCGCGCTCCGCGGTGAGCTCCGTGAACACGATGCCCATCTTCAGGGCCAGCGGGCTGACGCCGGCCCCGCCGAGGGCGTCCTGCAGCTCGGGCGGCAGGCCCGCCGCGGCGGAGAGCTCCGCGAGCTGCTCGGGCGTGAACCGCGGTCGCACCCCCGCCCGGAAGGTGAGGTCGGCGAGGGCGGCCGGGAGGTCGGGGCTGCAGGCGGGGGTGTCGGTCATGGGCACTAGGCTGGCACCTGGACCACGAGAGGAGCAACGAGACCATGGGTGAGACCGCCGCGGCCGAGACCGGCACCTCCGAGACCCGGCCGCGCCTGCTGGTGCTGGACGGCCATTCGATGGCGTTCCGCGCCTTCTACGCGCTGCCGGCCGAGAACTTCGCGACCGACACCGGTCAGCACACCAACGCGGTCTACGGCTTCACGGCGATGCTGCTGACGATGATCCGCCAGCAGGCGCCCACCCACGTGGCGGTCGCCTTCGACCTCTCCGGGCCCACGTTCCGCTCCGCCGAGTACGCGGAGTACAAGGCGGGCCGCTCGGAGACCCCCGCCGAGTTCGCGGGGCAGATCGAGCTGACCGTGAAGGTCATGGAGGCCCTCGGCATCCCCACCCTCACGGTGGAGGACTACGAGGCGGACGACATCGTGGCCACGCTCTCCGCCCGCGCCGAGGCCGCGGGGTGGGACGCCGTCGTCGTGTCCGGGGACCGGGACGCGTTCCAGCTCATCTCCGAGCACACCACGGTCCTGTACCCGAAGAAGGGCGTCTCTGACATCCCGCCGATGGACGCGGACGCCGTCATGGCCAAGTACGGCGTGAGCCCCGCCCAGTACCCGGACCTCGCCGCGCTCGTGGGGGAGTCCGCGGACAACCTGCCGGGCGTGCCCGGCGTCGGCCCCGGCTTCGCGGCCAAGTGGATCAACGCCTACGGCGGGCTCGAGGGCGTGCTGGAGAACGCGGACAGCATCACCGGCAAGAAGGGCGAGGCCCTGCGCGCCCACCTCGAGGACGTGCGGCGCAACCGCCGGCTCAACGCCCTCGTGCGGGACCTCGACCTGCCCGTCGACCTCGAGGCCATGGCGCTGACGATGCCGGACCACGACACCGTGTCCGAGCTCTTCGACGCCCTCCAGTTCAACCGCATCCGCGACCGCGTCTTCGAGGTGTTCTCCGAGCGCCTCGGCGCGGACGCCCCCGCCGCCGAGGTCGAGGAGGCCCCCGAGCACGTGGTCGCGACGACGGCCGCGGACCTGGGCGGGTTCCTCGCCGCCCACGCCGGCGCGCTGCTCGGGGTGCACGTCGTCGTGGACGGCCCGGACATGCTGCCGAAGCGCAAGGTGCCCGTGCCGGGCACCCACGGCACCCCCGTCGGGGTGGCGTTCGCCGCCGACGACGCCGCGCTCTACGTGGACCTCGACGCCGAGGGGCCGGACGCGGAGCTCATGGCGGCCGTGCGCGACGCGCTCGAGGACGCCGGCACCGCCAAGGCCGTGCACGACCTCAAGCGCACCGTGAAGGCGCTGGCCGCCCCGACCCGGCCGGCCGGCCTGGGGGAGGGAGCCGTGATCGGCGGGGTCGAGGACGACGTGCTCCTCTCGGCCTACCTGATCCAGCCCGACCGCCGGGACGTGGACCTGGCCTCGCTCGCCGAGGCGCACCTGCGCACTCCGCTCGCCGCGCCGGCCACGGGGCAACCCGCCTCCGCCCAGGGCGAGCTCGACCTCGACGGCGGAGCCGCCGCGGCCGAGCGCGCGCAGCGGGCCACAGACGCCGTCCGCGCCGCGTGGGTGGTCCGCCGCCTCTCCGCCGAGTTCACCCCCCAGGTGCTCGAACGCGGCGCCCAGCGGCTGCTCCAGGAGATGGAGATCCCGCTCGCGCGCCTGCTCGCGCGCATGGAGCTGGCCGGGATCGCCGTGGACCGCGACCACCTCGAGGCGCTGCGCGCCGACTTCGCCGAGCGCGCGGACGCCGCGAAGGAGTCCGCGTGGGCCTCGGTGGCGGAGGAGACCGGGGGCATGGAGGTCAACCTCGGCTCCCCGAAGCAGCTGCAGGAGGTCCTCTTCGAGCGCCTCAACATGCCGCGCACCCGCAAGACGAAGACCGGCTTCTCCACGGACGTGGACTCGCTGCAGGACCTGCTCGAGCAGACGCAGCACCCCTTCCTGGAGAACCTCATGGCGCACCGCGACGTCACGAAGCTCCGCCAGACCGTGGAGGGCCTGCTGGAGACCGTGGCGCCGGACGGGCGCATCCACACCACCTACTCGCAGACCGCCGCGGCCACGGGCCGCCTCTCCTCCCTGCACCCCAACCTGCAGAACATCCCTGTGCGCACCGAGGCCGGCCGACGCATCCGCGAGGCCTTCACGGCGGGCGAGGTGGACGGCACGGAGGCCGTGCTGCTCTCGGCGGACTACTCGCAGATCGAGATGCGCATCATGGCCCACCTCTCCGAGGACGCCGGCCTCATCGAGGCGTTCAACATGGGGGAGGACCTGCACAGCTTCGTCGGCTCGCAGGTGTTCGGCGTGGACCCGCACGAGGTGAGCGCGGAGCAGCGCTCCAAGGTCAAGGCGATGAGCTACGGGCTCGCGTACGGACTGAGCTCGTTCGGCCTGTCCAAGCAGCTGAAGATCTCGGTGGACGAGGCCCGCGGCCTGATGAAGGGCTACTTCGACCGCTTCGGCGGGGTGCGGGACTACCTGCGCGACGTCGTCGCCCAGGCCCGGCAGGACGGCTTCACCTCCACCATCGAGGGGCGGCGCCGCTACCTGCCGGACCTGAACTCGGACAACCGCCAGCTGCGGGACATGGCCGAGCGCGCCGCCCTCAACGCCCCGATCCAGGGCTCGGCGGCGGACATCATCAAGCGGGCCATGCTGGACGTGCAGGCCGGCCTCGAGGAGCAGCGCCTGCGCTCCCGCCTCCTGCTCCAGGTCCACGACGAGCTCATCCTCGAGGTCCCGCGCGACGAGCTCGCGGCCGCCACGGCCCTGCTCAAGGAGCGCATGGGGCGGGCCGCGGACCTCTCCGTGCCGCTGGACGTCCACGTCGGCGAAGGAAGGACCTGGCATGCCGCAGCCCACTGACACCACCGCCCCTCGAGAGTCCTCCGGCCCCACGGCGCCGCCCGATCCGGCCGGCGCGCTGGCCGAGCACGGGCTCGAGCTGCGCCCGGTGCCCTCCCCGTGGGAGGCCGGGCTGGCGGACCCCGAGGCGCCGTTCGACCTTGCGCGCCGCTGGGACGACGCCCCCGCCGTCCGCCGGCACACGGCCGTCCTGCAGCGCACCTTCCACGAGGTCGGCGACCCGGAGCTGCGCCTGGCCGACCGCTTCATCGGCGTCGAGCAGGGCGACCGCCGCCGGCTGGTGGGCGTCTACCCTGTGGGCGCCGACCCGGACGCCGTCGACCCGGTGGGCACTCTCGTGGACTTCACGAAGGACCTGAATGTGGGCGCCGGGCGCCTCCTGCCGGCCTGGTGCATCTCCGAGGTGACCGTCTCGCCCACGCACAGGCGCCGCGGGATCCTGCGCGCCATGATGTCGGACTCGCTGCGCCGTGCCCGTGAGGCGGGCGTGCCGATCGCCGCGCTCACCGCCACCGAGGCCACCATCTACCGCCGCTTCGGCTTCGGCGTCTCCACGTACTACCGCTCCGTGTGGCTCGACGTCACCCGGGGGATCCAGCTGCGCGGCGGCCGCCCCGAGGGCGGCTTCCGGTTCATCGAGCCCACCACGTCGGGCGAGCTGATCGAGGGCCTGTGGCGTCGGGCCTTCGAGGGACAGCTCGGCTCGGTCGAGCGCATCCGCTTCCACGCGGCCAAGGAGACGGACCGGGACCCGCGCGTGGACGAGGGCCGGCCGCAGGGGCTGCGCGGCGTCGTGTTCTCCGGCCCCGACGGCACGGACCGCGGCGTGGCCGTCTACCGGGTGACGGGGGAGACCTCCGAGCTCGTGGCGGACGAGCCCGTGACCGCCACCGTGGTGGCCCTGTGGGCCGCCGACGCCGAGGCCTACCGGGCCCTGCTGGAGTTCCTCGGCAACCTCGACCTCGTGGTGCGGCTGCGCCTGCCCTCGGTCCCCAACGACCGCATGCTCGAGTTCCTCGTGCGCGACGAGTCCCGGATCTACACCCGCGGCGTCCACCACCACCTGTGGCACCGGATCCTGGACGTCGCCGCGTGCTTCGAGGCCCGTCCCTACCTCCACGACGGCGCCGTGACCGTGACGGTCGAGGACGACCTCGGCCACGCGGCCGGCACGTGGGAGATCTCGGCGGCGGACGGCCGGGGGCGCGTCCGCCCGGCGGACGAGGACCAGGCCGAGCTGACCCTCGACGTGGCGGAGCTGGGCTCCGTGCTCCTGGGCGGGGTGCAGGCCGAGGTCATGCGCGAGGCGGGCATCCTGCGCGAGCACCGCCCCGGCGCGGCCACGGACCTGGACACGCTCCTGCGCCAGCCCCGCCTGCCCTTCGCCCTGACCGGCTTCTGACGCGTCCCGACCCAGGACGACCCATGCCCCCGCACCACGCCCACGACGACAGCCTCGCCGCGCACGGCCTGCAGCTGGTGGTGGCCCCGGGACGCGCCGGCGACCCTGCGTTCGAGCGGCACACCCTGGCCGTCGAGCGGGGGTTCTACGAGGAGCCGCCCGCGGGCGAGGCGCTCGCGCAGCTGCTCGAGGCGGGGGAGGCGGACGGCCGGCGCATGGTCGACGCGTACGCCGCCGGAGACGACCCGGCCGCGTCCCGCCCCGTCGCCACGTTCGAGGACTTCCCGTCCGAGCTGACCGTCTCGCCCGGCGTCACCGTCCCCGCCTGGCTCATCAGCGCCGTGACCGTGGACCCGGGGTTCCGCCGCCGGGGGATCCTCCGGGCGCTCATGGGCCGCAGCCTCGCGGACGCGGCGGCGGCCGGGATGCCCGTCGCGGCCCTCACCGCCTCCGAGGCCGCGATCTACGGACGCTTCGGGTTCGGCGCCGCGACCCGCTGGCGCCGCACGCACCTCGACGTCCGCGGCGAGGTGCGGCAGCGCGGCGACGCGCCGGCGGGACGGGTCACGCGGGAGGAACCGCGCGAGATCGGCCCCCTCGCCGACGAGCTCTACCAGAGGGCCCGCCGCGCGACCCCCGGCGCCACTCAGCGACCGGCCATGACCGCGATCCGCTGGGAGGACCGCAGCCGGTTCAAGAACGACGGCAAGGGCACCGGCCTCTACGCCGCCGTGCATCGGGACGCGGCGGGGCGGGCGCAGGGGATCGCGCTGTACCGTTTCAAGGGCTGGGACGTCGAGCCCCCCACGGTGACGATGGAGCTCTTCATCGCCCTCACCCCTGAGGCCCGCCGCGGCCTGCTCGCGCACCTCACGAGCCTCGACCTCGTCGAGCGGGTCGAGTGGGAGCGGGCCCCCGAGGCCGGATGGGTCGAGGCCCTCCTCGAGGACGAGCGCCGCATGCGCACCCAGCGCGACGGCGACGACCTCTACCTGCGGATCCTCGACGTGCCCGCCGCCCTCGGCGCCCGTGACGACCTGGGCGAGGGCGAGGTCGTCCTGACGGTGGCGGACCCGCTCGGCCACGCCGACGGAACGTGGCGGCTCGCGGTGCAGGAGGGCGCCGCGAGCGTGGCCGCGGCCGAGCCGGCGGAGGCCGATCTCGTGCTCGACGTGGCCGACCTGTCCGCGGTGTGGCTGGGCGGGCACGGGGCGGCGGGCGGGGCCGCGGCCCGCGTGGCGAGCGGCCTGGTGGAGGAGCGGGTGCCCGGCGCGGCGGACCGCCTGGACGCGATCCTGCGGCCCACGGCGCCCGTGCGGTCCCTGGTGGGTTTCTGATAGCCTGGAAGGGCACTTTCGTGCGCTCTTGAATCTGACCATCACAACCCATGCCGGGTGACGGACACGCGCGTGCCCGGGCCGCCTCGGCATGAACCCCAATCCCATCGGAGTCCCTCCTACATGACCACCACTTCCAACGCCCCCCAGGTTGCCGTCAACGACATCGGCACCGCCGAGGAGCTGCTCGCCGCGATCGACGCGACCATCAAGTACTTCAACGATGGCGACCTCGTCGAGGGCACCGTCGTCAAGGTGGACCGCGACGAGGTCCTGCTCGACATCGGGTACAAGACCGAGGGCGTCATCCCCTCCCGCGAGCTGTCCATCAAGCACGACGTGGACCCGGATGAGGTCGTGGCCGTGGGCGACTCCGTCGAGGCCCTCGTCCTCACCAAGGAGGACAAGGAAGGCCGCCTGATCCTCTCCAAGAAGCGCGCGCAGTACGAGCGCGCCTGGGGCGACATCGAGAAGATCAAGGAGGAGGACGGCGTCGTCGAGGGCACCGTCATCGAGGTCGTCAAGGGCGGCCTCATCATCGACATCGGCCTCCGCGGCTTCCTCCCCGCCTCGCTGGTGGAGATGCGCCGCGTGCGCGACCTGGCCCCCTACATCGGCCAGAAGCTCGAGGCGAAGATCATCGAGCTGGACAAGAACCGCAACAACGTGGTGCTCTCCCGCCGTGCCTGGCTCGAGCAGACCCAGTCCGAGGTCCGCTCCAACTTCCTCCACAAGCTGGAGAAGGGCCAGGTCCGTCAGGGCGTCGTGTCCTCGATCGTCAACTTCGGCGCGTTCGTCGACCTGGGCGGCGTGGACGGCCTCGTGCACGTCTCCGAGCTCTCCTGGAAGCACATCGACCACCCGTCCGAGGTCGTCGAGGTCGGCAAGGAGGTCACCGTCGAGGTCCTCGAGGTCGACATGGACCGCGAGCGTGTCTCCCTGTCGCTGAAGGCGACCCAGGAGGATCCGTGGCAGCTCTTCGCCCGGACCCACGCCCTGGGCCAGGTCGTGCCCGGCAAGGTCACCAAGCTCGTCCCCTTCGGCGCGTTCGTGCGCGTCGAGGACGGCATCGAGGGCCTCGTGCACATCTCCGAGCTGGCCTCGCGCCACATCGACACCGCCGAGCAGGTCGTGTCGGTCAACGACGAGCTGTTCGTCAAGGTCATCGACATCGACCTCGAGCGTCGCCGCATCTCCCTCTCCCTCAAGCAGGCCAACGAGGGCGTGGACCCGGACGGCACCGAGTTCGACCCCGCGCTCTACGGCATGGCCGCCGAGTACGACGAGGAGGGGAACTACAAGTACCCCGAGGGCTTCGACGTCGAGACCAACGAGTGGATGGAGGGCTTCGAGTCCGAGCGCGCGGCGTGGGAGCAGCAGTACGCCGACGCCCAGACCCGCTGGGAGGCCCACAAGGAGCAGGTGCGTCGCTCCGTCGAGGAGGAGGCCCAGGCGGGCACCGAGTCCTCCTCCGCCGGCGCCGGCGCCTCCACGTACTCCTCCGAGGCCCCGGCCTCCGACGGCGGCACCCTCGCCTCCGA
This sequence comes from Micrococcus sp. 2A, assembly GCF_039519235.1. Taxonomy (NCBI): domain Bacteria; kingdom Bacillati; phylum Actinomycetota; class Actinomycetes; order Micrococcales; family Micrococcaceae; genus Micrococcus; species Micrococcus sp. 2A. Next base: position 1,242,196 of record NZ_CP154351.1, read on the forward strand.
CGAGGCCCTCGCCGCCCTGCGCGAGAAGCTGACCGGCAACTGATCCGGTGCGGTGAGCCGGTGACGGCCGCCGCCCGGGCGGACGCCCACCACGGACGAGCGCCCCGTCCCTCCATCACGGAGGGGCGGGGCGCTTCGTCGTGTCCGGGGTCAGCCGCGCCGCGTGGAGGCCGTCACCGTGAACGTGCGGTTCCGCGCGACCTGCCGGGTGGGCCCGACGACGGACTGCAGGATCCCGCGGTGGTGCAGGTGCGAGTTCCACACGCACCACAGCTCCCCCTCCGGAGCCAGGACGCGCGCGGCGGCCTCGAAGAGGCGGTGTGCGACCGTGGGGTCCACCGCGTTGCCGTCGTGGAACGGGGGGTTCAGCAGGATCCGCTCCTCGGAGGCGTCCGCCCACGAGGCGAGCGCGTCGTCCCGGACGGCCTCGATCCGCTCGGCCAGGCCGTTGGCCTCGGCCGTCGCCCGCGTCGAGGCGACCGCGACGGCGGACTGGTCCGTCGCGGTGATCCGGGCGTGGGGCCACAGGCGGGCCGCGCCGACCGCGATCAGGCCGTTGCCGCAGCCCAGGTCCACGGCGCGGGCCGGGGGGCGCGGGTCCTCCGCCAGCGCCTCGAGGAGCAGGCGGGAGCCGGGGTCGGCGTGCGCCCCGCCGAACGTGCCGGCCTCGGCCACGAGGCGCACGGGGCCGATCCCCGGCAGGGCCGCCGTGGTCTCGTCATGGGGCCGGGGCGCCACGCCCGCGCGGGGCGCGCGGGCCGTGAGCACGCGCGCCTTGCGGCGGCCCCGGTTCGCGACGACGTCCTGGAAGGACGCCGCCAGCACGGCGTTCATCCGCGGGCTCATGTGCTTGTCCCGGCCCCCGGCCAGCACGACGACGGAGGGGTCCGCGCCGCGCGCCAGGATCCGGGCGATCCGGTCCAGCTCGTCGAGGGAGCGGGGCAGGGGGAGCAGCACGGTCCGGGCGCCGCGGACGAGCCGATCGTCGAGCTCCGCGTGCGTCAGGGACCCGGCGGAGTCCCGCAGCAGGCCCTCCGCGCGCCAGCGCTCCAGGTTCGCCCGCACCGAGCGCTCGGCGGACGCGTCGTCCTGGGCCAGGCGGACGTCGTGCCCGGCCGCGAGCAGGGGGAGGGTGAGGGCGCCGTGCCGGTCCTCGAGGACCACCACGGGGCCGGCCGCGTGGCCGCACGCCAGCCATCCGGCGAGGGTGTCGAGGAGCAGCACGTCCGCGGCGTCGTGGGCGGCGCGCCCCGCCTCGGCGGGCAGCGGCCAGCGCGTGAGGGACTCCCACGGCACACCGCGGGTCAGGTCGTCCGGGAGCCCGCCCAGCACCACGTCGGGGGTCACCCCCGCCGGGACACGGCCGCGGTCATCGTGCGAGGTCGTCGTCATGGTCCACCCAGTCCTCTCCGACGCGCTCCACGCGTCCGCTGCCCGCGGTGATCCCCGCGAGGCTCTGCTCGAGATCCGCCCACGCGGCGGGGGAGTCCGCCACCGCGACGTGCAGCCACGCGGCGTCGGCGGCGTAGTCGGTCGCCGTGACGTGCACCCCGGCGGCACGCAGGTCGTTCTCCCAGCGCCCCGCGTCGGCATGGGGCGCGGCGATCGTTCCGAGCGCCATGCGCTCCCGGGAGAGCAGCGGCGCCGTGGCCAGGGCGGCGGAGACGGCGTCCGAGTATGCGCGCACCAGGCCGCCCGCCCCGAGCTTCACGCCCCCGAACCAGCGCGCGACGACGGCGCAGACGTCCGTGAGGTCGGCGTGGCCGGGGCGGGTCTCCCGCTGCACGAGGGCCTCCAGCATGGGGGTGCCCGCGGTGCCGGCCGGCTCGCCGTCGTCGGAGGAGCGCATGCGCTCCCGGCGCGGGCCCAGGACGAAGGCGCTGCACACGTGCCGCGCGTCGTGGTGGCGGCGCCGCAGCTCGGCGACCATCTCGCGGGCCTCGTCCTCGTCGGCGACGCGTCCCAGGTAGGCGCGGAAGCGGCTGCGCCGCACCTCCTGCTCGAGGCGGACCCAGCCCTCGGGGCGCCGTGCGCCGGCGGGGAGCACGGTGCACCGCGCGGCGTCGGCGGGCCCGGGCAGGCCCGGGGCGGGGTCGACAGACATGGGCACCAGCGTAGGCGCTCGGCATGCGCCGACCGCGGGCTCACGCTAGCCTGGTGACCCGTGCCACCCGGCACCGGCCCACCGGTGAGCGCACGAACCGCCGCCGCGGGCTGGACCCGACCCCGTCTGCGAGACCCATGACCTCCCCGCTCACGCGCCTGCACGACGCCCTCCGGCTCCGCACCAGCCCGGCGATCTTCTTCGGCTCCCTCGGCCTCATCGTCCTCTTCACCGCGGCCATGGGGCTCTTTCCGGGCCCGGTGCAGCGCACCTTCGGCATCGTCGCCACGTGGCTGCGCTACGACGCCGGCTGGATCTACACCCTGAGCCTCACCGTTCTCGTCGTCTTCATGCTCGGCCTGGCCTTCAGCCGCTATGGCCGGGTCAAGCTCGGCGACGACGACGCGGTCCCCGAGTACTCCGGCCTCGTCTGGTTCGCCATGATGTTCGCCGCCGGCGTCGGCGCCGTGCTCATGTTCTGGGGGATCGCGGAGCCGATCAACCACTACGCGAACCCGCCGCTGGCCGGCACCGAGCCCTTCTCCGACCAGGCGGCGTCGGAGGCGATGAGCATCGCCAACTTCCACTTCGGCATCCACATGTGGGCGATCCTGCTGGTGCCGGGGCTGTGCTTCGGCTACTTCACGTACAAGCGCAAGCTGCCCCCGCGCGTGTCGTCGGCGTTCCAGCCGCTGCTGGGCGACGGCATCCACGGCCCCGTCGGCAAGGCCATCGACATCATCGCGGTGGTCTCCACGGTCTTCGGCCTCGGCGTGTCCGTGGGCCTGGGTGCCATGCAGCTGAACTCCGGCATGAACGAGGTGCTGGGCACGCCCGTCGCCCCCTGGGTCCAGGCCCTGATCCTCGCCGTGATCACCGCGGTGGGCGTCGCCTCCGTCCTCGCGGGCATGGACAAGGGCGTCAAGCGCCTCTCCTACGCCAACATCATCCTCGCGATCGCCCTCCTGGTGTACGTCCTCATGTGGGCGGGCTCGAGCATGGACGTCATCCGCGGGACGGTGCAGGCCGTCGGCGAGTACGTCACCGCACTGCCCCTGCTCTCCACCTACAACGACACCTACAACTCGGGCGCCTGGTCCGGCGACTGGACGGTCTTCTACTGGGCCTGGACCGTGACGTGGGCCCCGTTCGTCGGCATGTTCTTCGCGCGCATCTCCCGCGGCCGCACCATCCGCCAGTTCGTCGCCGCCGGACTCGGCCTGCCGACGGCGTTCGTGATCATCTGGATGGGTGTCTACGGCCATTCGGCGTTCCAGTCGGACCGGGCCACGGCCCCGTCTCCGGGGACGGGCGGAGACCTGACCCGGACCATCGTGGAGGAGGGCAACGTGCAGGCCGCGCTGTTCCAGCACCTGCAGGGCACCCCCCTCTCCCTCGGCGCCGCCGTCGTCGCGCTCGTGGTCATCTCGCTGTTCTTCATCACCTCGATCGACTCCGGCGCCCTGGTCATGGATGCCATGGTCAACGGCCACGAGGACCCTGCCCCGCGCATCCAGGGCGTCGTCTGGGCCGTGTCGATCGGCGCCGTGTGCGCCGCGATCATCCTCACGGCGGGGGAGGACGGCCTGGCCGCCCTCCAGGAGGTCATCATCGTCATCGGCCTGCCGATCCTCATGATCACCGTCGTCCAGGTGGTGCTCCTCGTTCAGGCGCTCCGTGAGGACGCCGGCACCGTCCGTCCGATGCGCACCCGCCAGTGGAAGAAGGTGCTCCCCGCCGAGGAGTACCGCCGCCGCGCCGCGGAGGACGGCGCCGACGTGTCCGACTACGTCGTGCGCCCCGAGTTCGAGGTGGGCACGGAGCCGGAGTACGACACCCACACGCCGAAGACGTGGCACCAGCAGCGTGCGGCCGCCGAACACGCCCTCCTGACGGTCGGCCTGACCGGCGGCGTCGCGGCCGGCCGGACCGCGGTGGGGGAGGAGCTCGAGCGGCTCGGTGCCGTCGTCGTCGAGTTCGACGACCTCATGGGCGAGGTCCTCGTGCCCGGCAGTGCCGTGCTCGACGAGCTGCGCGAGGTGTTCGGAGAGGAGATCGTGCACGCGGACGGCTCCCTCGACGTGCGCGCCCTCAACCGCCTGACCACGGAGAGCACGACGGCGCGCCGCCGCATGTACGAGATCGTCGCGCCGGCCGTGCGGACCGAAGCCGACGCCCGGGCCAGGGCCGTCGGGGAGGACGCCGTGCTGGTGATGGACCTCGCGCTCCTGACCGAGACCGGCTCCGCCCGCGAGTTCGACCAGGTGCTCGCGGTCTCCGCCCCGGCCGAGCTGCGCGTCGCCCGCCTCATGGACTCCCACGCGATGAGCCGCGAGCGGGCCTGGGCGTTCATCGACGAGGAGGCGGCGGACGAGGAGCGCGCCGAGGTCGCGGACACGGTGCTCGAGAACGCCGGCACCCTCGAGGAGCTCCGCGACGAGGTCCGGGCATACTGGGACGCGAGGATCCAGCCCGTCGTCGACGCCGCCGGCGCCTCCCACCCTGCCCGCTGAGTCCTCCAGGAGAGTCGATGTCCGAGCCCCCCGCCCCCGTCGCCCACCGTCCCCGCGTCCACGTGGGGCTCACCGGGGGCATCGCGGCCGGCAAGTCGGCCGTGGCCCGGGTGCTCGAGGAGCGCGGCGCCCTGCTGGTGGACTCGGACGCACTGGCCCGCGCCGTCCTCGAGAAGGGGACGGAGGGCCTCGCCGCCGTCCAGGACGCGTTCGGGGACCGGGTGATCACCGCCGACGGGGAGCTCGACCGGGTCGCGCTGGCCCGCATCGTGTTCGGCGACGCGGGCCAGCGGGAGCGGCTCAACCGAATCGTGCACCCCCGGGTGCGGGAGATGGCCCGCGGGATCGTGGCCGAGGCGGGCCCGGACGCCGTCGTGGTCCAGGACGTGCCGCTGCTCGTGGAGACCGGCCAGGCGGACGCCTTCGACCTCGTCGTCGTCGTGGAGGCCCCGCTCGAGGAGCGGATCCGGCGCATGACGCAGGACCGGGGGATGAGCCGGGAGGACGCCGAGGCGCGCATCGCCGCGCAGGCGAGCGACGCGCAGCGCCGCGCGGCCGCCGACGTCGTGATCGTCAACGACGCCGACCTCACGCGCCTGGCCTCCGCCGCGAACCAGGTGTGGGACCGGTTCCTCGCTGCGCCCGCTGCGCCGTGACGCGCTGACGCGTCGGCGGCGCGCGTAGGGTTCTGCCCATGAGCCTGGCCAAGCAGATCAACCGCGTCGTCGCGCCGTTCGAGGTCGTCTCCCCGTTCGAGCCCTCAGGCGACCAGCCCGCCGCCATCGCGGAGCTCGCCGAGCGCGTCCAGGCGGGGGAGAAGGACGTCGTCCTCCTGGGCGCCACCGGCACCGGCAAGTCGGCCACGTCCGCGTGGCTGATCGAGAGGCTGCAGCGGCCCACCCTCGTGATGGTGCAGAACAAGACGCTCGCGGCACAGCTGGCCAACGAGTTCCGTGAGCTGCTGCCGAACAACGCGGTCGAGTACTTCGTCTCCTACTACGACTACTACCAGCCCGAGGCCTACGTCCCGCAGTCGGACACCTTCATCGAGAAGGACTCCTCCGTCAACGAGGAGGTGGAGCGGCTGCGCCACTCCGCCACCAACGCCCTCCTCACACGCCGGGACGTCGTGGTGGTGGCCACCGTCTCCTGCATCTACGGCCTCGGCACGCCCGAGGAGTACATCGAGCAGATGGTCACCCTGCGCCGCGGCGGGGAGATGGACCGGGACGCCCTGCTGCGCCAGTTCGTGCAGATGCAGTACGTGCGCAACGACATGGACTTCCACCGCGGCACGTTCCGGGTGCGCGGGGACACGGTGGAGATCATCCCCATGTACGAGGAGCTCGCGGTGCGCATCGAGTTCTTCGGGGACGAGATCGAGTCCATCCAGACCCTCCACCCCCTCACCGGCCAGGTCGTGCGGGAGGAGACGGAGATGTACATCTTCCCGGCCTCCCACTACGTGGCCGGGGACACGCGCATGGGCAAGGCGATCACGTCGATCGAGGACGAGCTGCGCGAGCGTCTCCAGGAGCTGGAGTCCCAGGACAAGCTGCTCGAGGCCCAGCGCCTGCGGATGCGCACCACGTACGACCTCGAGATGATGCAGCAGATGGGCTACTGCAACGGGATCGAGAACTACTCCCGGCACATCGACGGGCGGCCCGCCGGCTCGGCCCCCCACTGCCTGCTGGACTACTTCCCGGACGACTTCCTGCTCGTGGTGGACGAGTCCCACGTGACCATCCCGCAGATCGGCGCGATGTACGAGGGGGACATGTCCCGCAAGCGCACGCTCGTGGAGCACGGCTTCCGCCTGCCCTCGGCCATGGACAACCGGCCGCTGAAGTGGGACGAGTTCCTCGAGCGGATCGGGCAGACCGTCTACATGTCCGCCACGCCCGGCACCTACGAGCTCTCCCAGGCGGACGGCTGCGTGGAGCAGATCATCCGCCCCACCGGGCTCGTGGACCCGAAGATCGTGGTCAAGCCGACGCAGGGCCAGATCGACGACCTGCTCGAGCAGATCCGCTTCCGCGTCGAGAAGGACGAGCGCGTCCTCGTGACCACGCTGACCAAGCGCATGGCCGAGGACCTCACCGACTACCTGCTCGAGGCGGGTGTGAAGGTCGAGTACCTCCACTCGGACGTGGACACCCTGCGCCGCGTGGAGCTGCTGCGCGAGCTGCGCCAGGGCGTGTTCGACGTCCTCGTGGGCATCAACCTGCTGCGCGAGGGCCTGGACCTGCCCGAGGTCTCGCTCGTGGCCATCCTGGACGCGGACAAGGAGGGCTTCCTGCGCTCCTCCACCTCGCTCATCCAGACCATCGGCCGCGCGGCCCGCAACGTCTCCGGCGAGGTGCACATGTACGCCGACCGCGTCACGGACTCCATGCGGCAGGCCATCGAGGAGACCGACCGCCGGCGCGCCGTGCAGGTGGCGTACAACGAGGAGCACGGGATCGACCCGCAGCCGCTGCGCAAGAGGATCGCGGACATCACCGACCAGCTGGCCCGCGAGGACGCGGACACCGCCGATTTCCTCAAGGGCATGGGGGGCGTGAAGTCCGGCTTCGACTACGGCATGGGCCACCGCGGGCTCTCCTCCGTCCGCGAGGGCGCGGAGCGGGCGGGCACGGGCTCCGACGGCGACGCGCCCGCCGTCGGAGCCGGGTCCATCCCCGCCAAGGACCTCCAGGACCTCATCGAACAGATGTCCGCCCAGATGCACCAGGCCGCCACCGAGCTGCAGTTCGAGCTCGCGGCGCGCCTGCGCGACGAGGTCGCGGAGCTGAAGAAGGAGCTGCGCCAGATGGAGCGCGAACGGTGACCCCCGCCGGGCTCCTCGACACCACCCCCCGCCGCGCCGCCCGACGCCGCACCGTCCGCACCCTCGCCGCCAGCCAGGTCTTCTCCGGCCTCGGCAACGGCTCCGCGCTCGCGGTCGGCTCGGTCATGGCCGTCGAGCTCAGCGGCCACGCCGGCTGGGGCGGGACCACCACCATGGCCATGTCCCTCGCCGGGGCGCTGAGCGCGCTGCCCCTGGCCCGCCTGGCCCTCGCCCACGGCCGGCGCACGGCCCTCACCGCCGCCTACGGTCTCGCCGCCCTCGGCACCGTCGGCATGGTCCTCGCCCCCGTGCTCGGCAGCTACCCGCTGCTCCTCGCCGCCGCGCTCCTCGTGGGCCTCGGCGCCGCCGGCAACCTCCAGGCCCGCTTCGCCGCCACGGACCTCGCCGACGACGCGACCCGCGCCCGCGACCTGGGCCTCGTCGTCTGGTCCATCACCCTCGGCGCCGTCGCCGGCCCCAACCTCATCGGCCCCGGTGCCGCCCTGGCGCGACCGCTGGGGCTGCCGGACACGTCCGGCCCGTTCCTGCTGTCCCTGGCGGGCATGCTGCTCGCCGTCGCCGTCCTCCAGGTCGGCCTCCGCCCCGACCCCCTCACCACGGCCCTGCGCCTCGGGGGCGGACCCCCCGCCCCCCGCCCCCGGCTCGCGGACGGTCTCGCCGTCCTGCGCCGGGAGCGGGCGGTCGCGCTCGCCGTGACGGCTGTGGTGACCGCGCACGCGGTGATGGTGGCCGTCATGTCCATGACGCCCGTGCACCTGGCCCGCCTGGCCCAGGACGCGGCGGCCCAGGACGCGGCGGCCCAGGACGCGGCCTCCGGTGCGGCGCACGCCGCGCACGACCATGCCGCGCACCTGGACACCGCTCCGGACACCTTCGTGGTGATCGGGCTCGTCATCTCCCTGCACATCGCGGGCATGTACGCGCTCTCCCCGGTGATGGGCCACCTGGCGGACCGGTGGGGACGCGTGCGTCTCACCGCGGTCGGGCTGGGGACGCTGGCGGCCGCGTGCCTCCTCGCGGGGGCGGGTCGGGCCTCGGTGCCCGTGGTCACCGTGGGCCTGATCCTGTTGGGCCTCGGCTGGTCGGCGGCCACCGTGGCCGGTTCGGCCCGGGTGTCGGAACTGGTCACGGGGACGGACCGGGTGCTGGTGCAGGGCGTCACCGACGCCGGCATGGGACTGGCCGGAGCCGCGGGCGCCGGGCTGGCCGGCGTCGTGCTGGGCGTGGCCGGCTACGGCGGCCTGGCGGTGCTGTCTGCGATGCTGGCCCTCGTCGTGGCCGCTGCCGCGCTGCGGGGGGCATCGCCCGGACCGACGCGTGTCAGGAATGCTGATATTCGCTGATTATCAGCAGTGATGTAACATCAGGGCCATGCCACGTCGCCGGACGGACACCGCAGCGCGAGAGCCCCGACCCACCCGGGGCGTCGCCGTGATCGCGGACATCGTCGGATCCCGCACCCTCGCGGACCGGGCGGCCGCCCAGGCCGCGATCCTCCACGCCTTCGCCGCGGCCGAGCGCCAGGTGCCCCCGCTCCTGCCGGGCTGGGCCACGGTGGGGGACGAGTTCCAGTCGCTCCACACCCACTGGAGCACGGCCGCGCGCGCCGTCCTGCGGGTCGGCCTGGCGCTGCCGCCCGGGCTCGCGCTGCGGTTCGGCCTTGGCGAGGGGGACCATCACGAGGTCGGCGGGGACGCGGGGGAGGGCGGCCCGATCCTGGACGGCACCGCATGGCACCGCGCCCGCGCGGCCCTCGAGACCGCGGACGGCCGGGCCCCCGGCGCGGCCACGGCGTTCGTCGGCCCGGACCCGGAGCTCTCCCTCGCCGTGGACGGCCAGCTTCTCCTGAGGGACCACCTCGTCGGGCGGCTCCGGGCCCGGGAGCGCCGCCTGGCGGCGGCCCTGCTCGCCGGGTCCACGCAGACCGAGGCCGCACGGCAAGAGCGCATCACCCAGTCGGCGGTCTCCCAGGCCGTCGCCCGCTCCGGCGTGGGACGGATCCTCGAGCTGGACGCCCTGCATGCCGCCGCGGGGGAGGGCCGATGACCGCGCTCGCCCTGCTCGCCGTCGGCCTGTACGACCTCGCGCGTTCGCTCGCGCCGGCGGCGTGGTCCCCGGGTCGGGCGGGGCGGACCGCCCTGGGCGCCGCGGTCGTCGGCGTGCTGCTGGGCGCGGCCGCGCTGGCCGTCGTCGGCCCGCCGTGGACCTCGGTGGCGGGCGCGGTCCTCGTGGCCTGCGGAGCCCTCCTGGCGTGGGGCGCCACGGGAGCGGAACGGCCCCGCGTCCTGCTGGGCGTGGTGGCCGCCCTCGGGCTGGTCGGCGTCCTCGAGCTGGGTCTCGGCGCACCGGAGCACCGCTTCGCACCGGCGGGGCTGACGATGGTGGCGGTGGCCGTCGCCCTCGCCGAGACGTCCAATCGCATCACGCGCGCCGTGCTGCAGCTCGCCGGGCGCCGCACCGGGGAGTCGGACGCCGCCCCGGCCGCCGAGGCGGAGCCGCCCCTGCGCGGGGGCCGCTACATCGGCCCCATGGAGCGGGTGCTCATGGTGCTCCTCGGCCTCGCCCACGCGTGGCAGGTCATCGCCGCGCTCATGGCGGCCAAGGGCATCGTGCGCTTCCCGGAGATCTCGGCCGATCGGGGGGACGGCTCGCGCGCCGAGGAGTTCCTGGTGGGCTCACTGGCCAGCTGGGGGCTCGCCGCCGTCGGCGGTCTGCTCGTGTGGCTCTCCCTCGGCTCTCCGCCCTTCCCTGCGGGAGGGTGAGACAGCGACGACGCCGTGTCACACGAACACTGATAGTCCCCCCATATAAGCAGTTTCACGCGAACGCACCGGAGGCCCGCCCCCATGACCCACCACCACCACGACGCCGACTCTCCGGCTGCCCTGGCCCGCGCCGGGTCCCCAGCTGCCCTGGCCCGCGCCGACTTCCGTTCCGGCCTCGTCCGCCCGACGTCGGGCCTGGCCCCGGGCCGCACGCAGGCCAATCTCGTGGTCCTGCCGCGGGACTGGGCCTTCGACATGCTGCTGTTCGCCCAGCGCAACCCCGGCCCCATGCCCCTGCTGGACGTCACCGAGCCGGGAGAGCCGACGACGTCGTGGGCACCCGGCGCGGACCTGCGCACCGACCTGCCGCTCTACCGCGTGTGGCGCGGCGGCGAGCTGGTCGAGGAGGTCTCGGACGCGACCGACCACTGGGGCGAGGACGCCGTCGCCTTCCTCATCGGCTGCAGCTTCGGCTTCGAGGCCGCGCTGCAGCGGGCCGGGGTGCCCGTGCGCAACCTGGACCAGGGGCGCAACGTGGCGATGTACCGCACGGACCGTCCGCTGCGCCCCGCGGGGCGGATGCGCGGCGAGCTCGTGGTCTCGATGCGTCCCGTGCCGCCCGAGCTCGTGGCGACGGCCGTCACCGTCAGCGCCGCCGTGCCGTTCGCCCACGGCGCCCCCGTGCACGTCGGCGACCCCTCCCGCCTCGGCGTCGCCGACCTCGCCGCGCCGGACTACGGCGAGGCCACGGACCTCGAGCCGGGCGACGTCCCCGTCTTCTGGCCGTGCGGCGTCACCCCGCAGCGGGCGCTCGAGGTCTCCCGGCCGCCGTGGGCCATCACGCATGCGCCGGGGCACATGTTCATCACCGACGCCGTGGAGGGGGCGGCGCGGGTCTAGACTGACGGCCGCCCCGCCGACGAAAGGACCCCCGTCCATGGACGTTCTCAGCCCCGCCTTCGAGGTCGGCACCCTCGTGGTGCTCGGCCTCATCCTGCTGCTGGACCTGCTCTACGTCGCGCGGCGGCCCCATGAGCCCTCCATGAAGGAGGCGGGCCTGTGGATCGGCTTCTACGTGACGCTCGCCCTCGTCTTCGCGGGCCTGCTCTTCGTCCTGGGCGACGCCCAGCACGGCACGGAGTTCCTTGCCGGCTGGGTCACCGAGTACAGCCTGAGCGTGGACAACCTGTTCGTCTTCCTCATCATCATGGCCAAGTTCCAGGTGCCGCGCCGGTACCAGCAGGAGGTCCTGATGGTGGGCATCATCATCGCCCTCATCGCGCGGGCCGTCTTCATCGCGATCGGCGCGGTGGCCATCGAGCACCTCACGTGGGTGTTCTACATCTTCGGCGCCTTCCTGCTCTGGACCGCATGGCACCAGCTCAAGGACGACGACGACGGCGAGGAGTCCGAGCCCGGGATCGTCGCCCGGCTCACGCGCCGGCTCAACGTGGCCCCGGACTACGACGGGAACAGGCTGCGCACCACCGTGGACGGCAAGCGCATGTTCACCCCCATGGTGGTCGTGTTCATCACCATCGGCCTGACGGACGTCATGTTCGCGGTGGACTCGATCCCGGCGATCTTCGGCCTCACCCAGAACTGGTTCATCGTGCTGACGGCCAACATCTTCGCCCTCATGGGCCTGCGCCAGCTCTACTTCCTGCTCGGCGGGCTCATGGACCGCCTGGTGTTCCTCAAGCACGGACTCGCGTTCATCCTCGCCTTCATCGGCGTGAAGCTCATCCTCCACGCCCTGCACGAGAACGAGCTGCCCTTCCTCAACGGCGGCCAGCCCGTCACCTGGGTGCCGGAGATCTCCACGTTCGTCTCGCTGGCCGTCATCCTGGGCACCCTCGTGGTCGCCACCCTCGCCTCCCTGCTGTGGGGCAAGGCGCCCGAGGACGGGGCGGAGCCGGTCTTCCACGGCGCGCACCGCATGCAGGACATCGCGGAGCGGGCGGAGTCGGACGACCGTTGAGCGGGCGGGCGCGCCCTCCGGTAGAGTGGGCCCGTCGTGGGGGAGTATCCACAACGCTGTGAACGTCAGTACGCGCGCCGATCGGTCGAGAATCCCGATGCGGCCCGCCGGGCACAGCGGCCTGGGCGCCGGGAGGAACCGGAGGCGAGGCGGAGAGACTTGCGAGCACTCATCGAGACCCCCTCACGAAAGGTGCTCCCATGGAGATCACCGGTCTGACCTGGGGGCTGACGATCGCACTGATCGTGGGCCTCCTCGCCTTCGACTACTTCGCCCACGTGCGCAAGGCGCACACGCCCACCATCCGCGAGGCCGCGGTCTGGTCCGGCGTCTACATCGGCATCGCCCTGCTCTTCGGCCTCGTCTTCTTCGCGTTCGGGGACGCCCAGCACGCGGTGGAGTACTACACCGGCTACATCCTGGAGAAGGCGCTCAGCGTCGACAACCTCTTCGTGTTCCTGGTCATCATGGCCTCGTTCCGGGTCCCGCGCGACTACCAGCAGAAGGTGCTGCTGTTCGGCATCACCTTCGCGCTCATCTCCCGCACGGTCTTCATCCTGCTGGGCGCGGCCGTGATCTCGGTGTGGTCCGACGTGTTCTACCTCTTCGGCATCGTGCTCCTGATCGTGGCCGGCAACCAGCTCAAGGGGGAGCTCGCGGGCGACTCCGCCGAGGACGAGGCGGACAACGTGATGGTCCGCCTGGCCAAGCGCTTCCTCCCCGCCTCGGACTCGTTCGACGGCGACCGGCTGTTCACGGTGGAGAACGGCAAGAAGGTCATGACGCCGATGCTGCTGGTCATGGTGGCCATCGGCGCGACGGACATCCTCTTCGCCTTCGACTCCATCCCCGCCATCTTCGGCGTGACCCAGGAGGCGTACATCGTCTTCACGGCCACCGCGTTCTCCCTCATGGGCCTGCGCCAGCTGTACTTCCTCATCGACGGCCTCCTGGACCGCCTCGTGTACCTCTCGTACGGCCTGTCCGCGATCCTCGCCTTCATCGGCGTGAAGCTGATCCTCCACGCGCTGCACGAGAACAACCTCTCGTTCATCAACGACGGCCAGAACGTGTCGGTCGTGGAGATCCCCACGGTGCTCTCGCTGATCGTCGTCGTCGGCATCCTGGTGCTGACCGTGCTGGTCTCCCTGGCCTCGCCCAAGGGCCAGGCCCTGCGGACGCTGCAGAACGCGGAGAAGTTCTCCCACCGCTTCACCCAGCTCGACCCGCAGGCGCCCCTCGAGGAGCGCCGCGCGGCCGCCGAGAGGATGGACACCTGGACGGCCAAGGCCGAGCAGGTCGACCAGAAGTGGCGGGACAAGCTCCTGGACCACAAGGACCGCTACTCCCAGATCATCCGCACGGCGCACGAGACGCGCCTCTCCGACCCGGACTCGGCGGATCCGCGCGGCGTGTCCGAGGCGATCGTCCGCCAGGCCGGACCCCGCGTCTGAGGCACGCGGCGTCGCCGCACGGGCAGGCCCCCGCCCCGATCACCCGATCGGACCGGGGGCCTCCGTCATCTCCAGGAGACGGGCGAGGACGGCCGCGCCGTCGTCGGCGAGCCCGTCGTGGTGGAACGCGTCGGTCTCCCACACGCGCAGCCCGCGCACCCGTGCGGCCGTCTCGAGGGAGAGGTCGCGGTCCACGTAGACGTCGTGCGTGTAGACGGCCGCGGCCACGGGCACGCGGTTGGCCGCCAGCGCGCCGAGGTCGTAGAGCGCGCCCCAGTCCTCGCGGGCGGCAATGAGCTGCGCGGCCTCGGCCAGCGGGTGCAGGGGCGCCCCGGCCTCGAGCTGCCACGCGAACACGTGCTCGCCCGTGAGCAGGGGGGTGCCCTCCGGGGCGGCGGCGTCCCCGCCGCACGCGCCCGGGTCGAAGTCCGGGTGCTCCTGGAGGACGCGCGCGGCCGACCAGTCCGTCGGCGCGGCGCCCGGCTGGGCGTAGATCGCCTCGTGGAGCAGCGTGTACAGCGGCGTCTGGGCGCGGTCGGCCTGGGCGGCGACGGCGGCCCGGAAGCCCTCGCTCAGCCGCGCCTGGCGAGCACCCTCGTCGAACGCTTCGGTCAGCACGTAGAGCAGGGAGTCGACGCGGGTGTTGCCGCCCAGCAGCATGCCGAGCATCTGGGCTCGGGCCACCGTGAGCGCGGTGCCGTCCGGCAGGCGCTCGGGCGTGCCGGCCGCCTCGCGGGCCCGAAGATGGGCGACGACGCGCTCCCAGGCCACCCACGCGTGCGGGTGGCGGTCGAAGAACTCGCGGTTCCGCTCCCGCATGCGCGCGTAGGTGGCCCGGTACACGCGGTCCGCGGGCCCCGTGAGCGGGGCGAGGCCGCCCGTGACGTGGCAGCGCGCGAGGCCCTCGGGGAACCAGGAGAGGTAGCTCAGCGTGCAGAAGCCCCCGAAGCTCTGGCCGAGCGTGGCCCACGCGTTCGCGCCGAGGGCGAGGCGGACCATCTCGGCGTCCGCGACGATGGAGGGCGCCCGCAGGTGCCCCAGGTACGCGGCCTGGGCCTCGGGGGACATTCCCGCGAGGGAAGCGACGGTGGCCGGGGTGGCGGCCCCCGTCCCGCGCTGGTCCAGCAGGAGCACCCGGAACCGCCCCGCGGCCTCCTTGAGCCAGCCGCCCAGGCGTGGGGGGCGGGCGGCGCCGCTGCCCGGACCGCCCTGCAGGTACAGGAGCCAGGGCAGGTCCGCCGACCCTGCCGCCGGTCCGCGCACCTCGCGCGCGACCACGCGGAGCGTGCCCGCGCCCCCGGGCCCGAGCCCCGTGGCGGACGCGTCCTTCGCCCGCGCCTGCTCGAGGGTGTCGGCGTGGTCGACGGGGACGGTGAACCGGTGGTCCACGATCACCGTGCCGTCGAAGAGCGTCGTCTGCGCGCCGCGCACGTGCTCCGCGGCCTCCCGGGGCGCGAAGCCGCGCGGGTCGCCGGGCGGGAGCCCCGAGGCGGCCCCGCCCCCGGAGACGGGGGAGCCGCCGTCGTGCGTCACAGCCCCCACCCGGACTCGGGCGCGCCCACCGAGACGACGCGGATGACGGGGTGACCGGCCTCGTCCGAGGCGTCGAGGTCGACGACCGCGTTGATGCCGTGGTCGAGGTCGCCGTCGTGGTCCTTGAGGACCTGGCGGACGGCCCACCAGCGGGCGCCGGTGAGCTCGAGCGGGGCGGGCACGGGGGGCGCCGTGGCCACGCGGAACAGCTCGGGGCCGCGCGCGGCGGCCGAGTCGTCGATGTCCTCGTGGTCGTCGAAGTACGCGTCGAGCGCGT
Organism: Micrococcus sp. 2A; assembly: GCF_039519235.1. Taxonomy (NCBI): domain Bacteria; kingdom Bacillati; phylum Actinomycetota; class Actinomycetes; order Micrococcales; family Micrococcaceae; genus Micrococcus; species Micrococcus sp. 2A. The sequence goes on from NZ_CP154351.1 coordinate 1,257,677, forward strand.
CGGCCCAGTCGTCCGCGGAGAGGTCGCCGGAGAGCTCGGCCAGCCGCGCGTCCTGCTCGTCCCCGAACAGGCGCACCCGCTGGAACATCGCGTTGCGCACCATCACGCGGAACACCGGCGTGTTGTCCGTGAGGCGCGGGGGAGCGGGCGGGGCGATGGACTCCATGTCCTTGCGGAGCTCCTCGATGTCCCCGGCCACGAGGTCCTCCCACTCCTCGAGGAGGGAGGAGTCGGTCTGCTTGACCATCTCGTCGAGCCAGTCCAGCAGCACCTGCAGCTCGTCCGTGCGCGACTCCTGCGGCACCGTGTGGCGCAGCGCCTTCACGGCGTCCGTGAGGTAGCGCAGCAGCACGCCCTCGGAGCGGGCGATCCCGTAGAAGCGCACGTAGTCGCCGAAGCCCATGGCGCGCTCGAACATGTCCCGCACCACGGACTTCGGGGCGAGCTCGAACTCGGCGAGCCACGGGGCGTCCTTGCGGTACACCTCGAACTGCTGCTCGAGCAGCTCGGCGAGCGGCTGCGGGTACGTGACCTCCTCGAGGGCGGCCATGCGGTCGTTGTAGTCCATGCCCTCGGCCTTCATGGCGGCCACGGCCTCGCCCTTGGCCTTCTTCGCCTGGGCGGAGAGCACCTGGCGCGGCGGGTCGAGGGTCGCCTCGATCACGGAGACGACGTCGAGCGCGTGGTCCGGCTCGGCCGGGTCCAGGAGCTCGAGGGCGGCCAGGGCGAAGGGGGAGAGCGGCTGGTTGAGGGCGAAGTCCGCCTGCAGGTCCACCGTGAGGTCCACCGTGCGGCCCTCGGCGTCCGGCTCCGGGAGCTTCTCCACGATCCCCGCGGCGAGCAGCTCGCGGAAGATGCCGAGCGCCTGCCGCATCAGCGCCGCCTGGCGGGCCGGCGTCTCGTGCGTGCCGCGCAGCAGGCGCCGCACCGCGATCACGGGGTCCCCGGGCCGGTCCAGGATGTTCAGGAGCATGGAGTGGGTGAGCCGCATGCGGGAGGACAGCGGCTCCGGCTCGGCCGCCACGAGGCGCTCGAAGCTGGCCCGGCCCCACGAGACGAACCCCTGCGGCGGCGACTTCTTCTTCGCGCCCTTGAGGGACTGCTTCATGCGCTTCTCGCGCTCGGCCTCGTCCTTGACGGACGCGAACTTCGCGGCGGCCCTGCGCGCGGACGCGGCGTTCTCGATCACGTGCTCGGGGGCCTGGACCACCACGGTGCCCGAGGTGTCGTAGCCCGCGCGCCCGGCCCGTCCGGCGATCTGGTGGAACTCGCGGGCCTGGAGGAGGCGGGTCCGCTCGCCGTCGAACTTGGACAGCGCGGTGAGGAGCACGGTACGGATCGGCACGTTGATCCCGACGCCGAGCGTGTCCGTGCCGCAGATGACCTTGAGCAGGCCGTCCTGCGCGAGCTTCTCCACGAGGCGCCGGTACTTCGGGAGCATGCCCGCGTGGTGCACGCCGATGCCCGCCCGCACGAGGCGGTTCAGGGTGTGGCCGAAGCCCGCGGAGAAGCGGAAGCCGGCGATCCGCGCCGCGATGGCCTCCTTCTCCTCCTTCGTGGTCACGGAGATCGAGGTCAGCCCCTGGGCCGTCTCCACGGCGTCCAGCTGGGAGAAGTGCACCACGTACACGGGGGCCTGGCGGGTGGAGACGAGCTCCTCCACCTTCTCCTGCAGCGGGACCTCGGACCACTCGAAGCTCAGGGGGATCGGGCGCTCGGCGTGGGCGACGACGGCGGTCTCGCGGCCCGTGCGCTCGGTCAGGTCCGCGGTGAGGCGGCTCGTGTCGCCCAGGGTGGCGGACATGAGGAGGAACCGCGCCTGGGGGAGCTCCAGGAGCGGCAGCTGCCACGCCCAGCCGCGGGAGGGGTCCGCGTAGTAGTGGAACTCGTCCATGACCACGGTGCCGATGTCCATCCCCGAGCCCTCCCGCAGTGCGCGGTTGGCCAGGATCTCGGCGGTGCAGCAGATGATGGGGGCGTCACCGTTCACGGTGGAGTCGCCCGTGACCATGCCGACGTTCTCCGCGCCGAACACGTCCACGAGGGCGAAGAACTTCTCGGAGACGAGCGCCTTGATCGGCGCCGTGTAGTAGGAGACGCGCTCGTGCGCGAGGGCGTCGGCGTGGGCCCCGATGGCCACGAGTGACTTCCCGGAGCCCGTGGGGGTGGCGAGCACCACGTTGTGGCCCTGCACGAGCTCGAGGACGGCCTCCTCCTGCGCCGGGTACAGGGAGATCCCGCGCTCGTCCGTCCACGCGGTGAACGCCTCGAACACCGCGTCGGCGTCCGGGGACGCGTCCAGGGCGTCGAGGCGGGCGAGGAGGGCGGGCGGAGTCGTGGCGGAGGCGGGAGCGGGGGCAGAGGAAGTCATCCCGCCCAGGGTATCGGCGCCGGCCGGGGTCACCAGCCGCGCTCGGCCCACTCCGGCAGGTGCGGCCGCTCGTCGCCGAGCGTGGTCGAGTCGCCGTGGCCGGGGTGGACGTGCGTGTCGTCGTCGTAGACGTCGAAGAGGCGCGCGGTGACGTCGGCGAGCAGGGAGGCGAACCGCTCCGGATCCTTCTCCGTGCTGCCCACGCCGCCGGGGAAGAGGGAGTCTCCGGTGAAGAGCAGGGTCGCCTCGTCGGGGCCGGGCTCGTAGGCCAGGGCGATCGAGCCCGGGGTGTGGCCGCGCAGGGCGATCACGTCGAGCACGAGGCCGTCCACGGCGATCCGGTCGCCCTGGCCGACGGCCCGGTCGATCTGCACGCCGGACTCCTCGGCGATGGCGGCGGCGTCGTCGGCCCCGGCGTAGAGGACCGCCTCCTCGTGGGCCCCGGCGACCTCGGCGAGCGCCCGGACGTGGTCCCAGTGGCGGTGCGTCGTGACGATCGCCGCGAGCCAGGTCTCGCACGGGGTGTCGACGTCGGCCGAGGCCAGCAGCGCCTCGATCGCGTCCGCGTCGTCCGCGGCGTCGATCAGCACCTGTGCTCCCGTCGTCTTGGAGGTCAGGAGGTACACGTCGTTGTCCATCGCGGAGACGGGGCGGACGCGCACGGAGATTCCCGGCAGGTCGTGCAGGACGCGGTTCTTCGAGGTCGCGGGCATGCGGACCAGTGTGGCCGAAAGGCCCCGGAGGCGCCAGGGGCGGACCGGCTCCGCCGCGCGGGGAGTCCCCCTGCCGTGTCCGGTGCCCCGCCTACACTGGCCGGGTGCCGAAGAACACCGCCCCCACCCCGTCCACCGCCGCCCCCGAGTCCGCTCCCGGGCCCGCCGTCGAGCCGGAGCGTGCCGGGCTCGCGTCCGGCCACGGCCGCCTCGCGCAGGCCGGCGCCGAGCGGGACCGCATCGTCGTGAAGGGCGCGCGCGAGCACAACCTGAAGAACGTGGACGTGTCCATCCCGCGGGACGCCATGGTGGTCTTCACGGGCCTGTCCGGCTCGGGCAAGTCCTCCCTCGCGTTCGACACGATCTTCGCCGAGGGCCAGCGGCGCTACGTGGAGTCGCTCTCCTCGTACGCGCGCATGTTCCTGGGCCGCGTGGACAAGCCGGACGTGGACTTCATCGAGGGCCTGTCCCCGGCGGTCTCCATCGACCAGAAGTCCACCAACCGCAACCCGCGCTCCACGGTGGGCACCATCACCGAGATCTACGACTACATGCGTCTGCTCTGGGCCCGCGTCGGCGTGGCCCACTGCCCCGTGTGCGGGGAGCCCGTGAGCCGCCAGACCCCGCAGCAGATCGTGGACCAGCTCGAGGAGCTGCCCGAGCGCACCCGCTTCCAGGTGCTGGCCCCCGTGGTCCGCGGCCGCAAGGGCGAGTTCGTGGACCTCTTCGCCCAGCTGACCACGCAGGGCTTCGCCCGCGCGGTGGTGGACGGGGAGACGGTCCAGCTCTCCGACCCGCCCACGCTGAAGAAGCAGAACAAGCACACCATCGCCGTCGTGGTGGACCGCCTGGCCATGAAGGAGGGCATCCGCCAGCGCCTCACGGACTCCGTGGAGACCGCGCTGAAGATCGCGGACGGCCTCGTGGCGGTCGAGTTCGTGGACGTGGAGGTCGAGGAGCAGAAGGGCAAGAAGAACACGGGGGAGTGGGGCGGCAAGGACGCCGAGGGCAACCCGCGCTTCCGCACGTTCTCGGAGAAGCTCAGCTGCCCCAACGGGCACGAGCAGACCGTGGACGAGATCGAGCCGCGCTCCTTCTCCTTCAACAACCCCTTCGGCGCGTGCCCCGAGTGCACCGGCATCGGCTCGCGCCTGCAGGTGGACCCGGACCTCGTGGTCCCCAACGACGAGCTGTCCATCCGCGAGGGCGCGATCGTCCCGTGGTCGCTCGGCAAGTCCACCTCGGACTACTGGCTGCGCGTGCTCGGCGGGCTGGCCACGGAGATGCGGTTCTCGCTCGACGCCCCGTGGCACGCGCTCACGGCGGAGCAGCAGGACGCGGTGCTCCACGGCAAGGACTTCAAGGTCGAGGTGTCCTTCCGCAACCGCTTCGGCCGCGAGCGCCGCTACACCACGGGCTTCGAGGGCGTCCTCCCGTACGTGATGCGCAAGCACGGGGAGACCGAGTCGGACGGAGCGCGGGAGCGCTACGAGTCCTTCATGCGCGAGATCCCCTGCCCCGTGTGCAAGGGCGCGCGCCTGAACCCCACCGTGCTCAACGTGCTCGTGGGCGGCAAGTCCATCGCCGAGGCGACCGCCCTGCCCATGCGGGACGCCCTCGAGTTCCTCGAGGGGCTCACCCTCACGGACCGCGAGCGGCAGATCGCGGACCAGGTGCTCAAGGAGATCCTCGCCCGCCTCGCGTTCCTCCTCGACGTGGGCCTGGAGTACCTGAACCTCGAGCGCCCCGCGGGCACGCTCTCCGGCGGCGAGGCGCAGCGCATCCGCCTGGCCACCCAGATCGGCTCGGGGCTCGTGGGCGTGCTCTACGTCCTGGACGAGCCCTCCATCGGCCTGCACCAGCGGGACAACCGCCGGCTGATCGACACGCTGCTGCGCCTGCGCGACCTCGGCAACACGCTGATCGTGGTGGAGCACGACGAGGACACGATCGCCGAGGCCGACTGGATCGTGGACATCGGCCCCCGCGCCGGCGAGCGGGGCGGCGAGGTCGTGCACTCCGGCTCCCTCGAGGAGCTCAAAGCGAACACGCACTCCGTGACCGGCGACTACCTCGCGGGCCGGCGCTCGATCGCGGTCCCCGAGCGGCGCCGGCCCCTGGACAGGAACCGCAAGCTGACCGTCAAGGGCGCCCAGGAGAACAACCTGCAGAACGTGTCCGTGGACATCCCGCTGGGCGTGCTCACCGCCGTCACCGGCGTCTCCGGCTCGGGCAAGTCCACGCTCATCAACGAGATCCTCTACAAGGTGCTGGCCAACCGGCTCAACGGCGCCAAGATGGTGCCCGGCCGGCATCGCACGGTGGCGGGCCTCGAGCACCTGGACAAGGTGGTGCACGTGGACCAGAGCCCCATCGGCCGCACGCCGCGCTCCAACCCGGCCACCTACACCGGCGTGTTCGACGCGATCCGCAAGCTCTTCGCGGAGACCCCGGAGGCGAAGGTGCGCGGCTACCAGCAGGGCCGGTTCTCCTTCAACATCAAGGGCGGGCGCTGCGAGGCGTGCGCGGGCGACGGCACGCTGAAGATCGAGATGAACTTCCTGCCGGACGTCTACGTCCCGTGCGAGGTGTGCCACGGCGCCCGGTACAACCGCGAGACCCTCGAGGTGCTCTACAAGGGCAAGAACATCGCCGAGGTCCTGGACATGCCGATCGAGGAGGCCGCGCAGTTCTTCAGCGCGTACACCCGCATATCGCGCTACCTGGACACCCTCGTGGACGTCGGCCTGGGCTACGTGCGCCTCGGGCAGCCGGCCACCACGCTCTCCGGCGGCGAGGCCCAGCGGGTCAAGCTCGCCGCGGAGCTGCAGAAGCGCTCCAACGGCCGCTCCATCTACGTGCTGGACGAGCCCACCACGGGCCTGCACTTCGAGGACATCCGCAAGCTGCTGCAGGTGCTGCAGTCGCTCGTGGACAAGGGCAACACCGTGCTCACCATCGAGCACAACCTGGACGTCATCAAGTGCGCGGACCACGTGATCGACCTCGGACCCGAGGGCGGGTCCGGGGGCGGCACGATCGTCGCCACGGGCACCCCGGAGGACGTCGCGAAGGTCGCGGAGAGCCACACCGGCCGGTTCCTCGCCGAGCTCCTGGCGTAGCATGACCCGATTCCCGACCACACGCTGAAGGGCGGAGACACCATGGCCACCTCGGAGCCCATCCGCCGGTCCGCGGCGGCGTTCCTGCGTCTGTCGTGCCGGCCGGAGGTGACCGGCCTCGAGAACGTTCCCGCATCCGGGCCGTTCATCCTCGCTTCCAACCACCTCTCCTTCTTCGACTCCGTGATCCTCCAGGCGCTCGCCCCGCGCCCGGTCGCGTTCTTCGCCAAGGCGGAGTACTTCACGGGCGCCGGGCCCCGAGGCCGCGCCCAGAGGTGGTTCTTCGACGCCGTCGGATCGATCCCCGTGGAGCGCGGGGAGCAGGCGGCCTCCGTCGCGGCCCTGGACCAGCTGGTGGGCCTGATCGAGGCCGGCCAGGGCGTGGGCATCTACCCCGAGGGCACCCGCAGCCGCGACGGGCGCCTCTACCGCGGACGCACGGGCGCGGCATGGCTCGCGCTCACCACGGGCGCCCCCGTGGTCCCGGTCGGCCTGCGCGGCACCGAGGGCCTCCAGCCCCCCGGCACCAACGGGTTCCGCCCGCACCGCTTCACCCTCGCGGCAGGCGAGCCGCTCGACTTCGGGCACCCCGGCCGCCGGCACGCCCTGCCGCAGCGGCGCGAGGCCACCGAGGCGATCATGGCCGCGATCGCCGCGCTCTCCGGCCAGGAGCGCGTGGACACGTACAACGCCGCGCCGTCGTCGGACCAGGGCGCCCGTGGCTGATCCGTCCACCTACCGCCCCGCGCCGGGCGAGATCTCCACGTCCCCGGGCGTGTACCGCTTCCGGGACGCGGACGGCCGCGTCGTCTACGTGGGCAAGGCGAAGAACCTCCGGTCGCGCCTGAGCTCCTACTTCCAGGACCCGGCCCGGCTGGCCACCAAGACCCGCACCATGGTCTTCACCGCGGCCGCCGTGGAGTGGACCGTGGTGGGCTCGGAGCTCGAGGCGCTGCAGCTCGAGTTCACCTGGATCAAGCAGTACCGGCCCCGCTTCAACATCATGTACCGGGACGACAAGTCCTACCCCTACCTCGCCGTGACCATGAACGAGCAGTTCCCGCGCGTGCAGGTGATGCGTGGGGACAAGCGGCCCGGCGTGAAGTACTTCGGGCCCTTCCACCCCGCCAAGGCCATCCGCGAGACCGTGGACCTCATGCTGCGCGTCTTTCCCGTGCGCACGTGCTCCGCGGGGGTGTTCCGGCGCGCGCAGGCCCAGGACCGCCCGTGCCTGCTCGGCTACATCGGCAAGTGCTCCGCCCCGTGCGTGGGGCGGATCAGCCCGGCCGAGCACCGCGAGCTCGCGCAGGACTTCTGCGACTTCATGGCCGGGGACGCGACCCGCTTCATCCGCGAGCTCGAGGCGGCCATGGGGGACGCCGTCGCGGACCTGCGCTACGAGGACGCCGCCCGCCTGCGCGACGACGTCGCCGCCCTGCGCCGCGTGTTCGAGCGCAACGCCGTGGTGCTCCCGGAGAACACCGAGGCGGACATCTTCGCCCTCCACTCGGACGAGCTGGAGACCGCCGTGCAGGTGTTCCACATCCGCCAGGGCCGCATCCGCGGCCAGCGGGGCTGGGTCATGGACCGCGTGGAGGACGTGGGGGAGGACGTCATGGTGGAGGAGCTGCTCAAGCAGGTCTACGGCGACGCCGCGGACACCGAGCGGATCCCCGCCGAGGTCCTCGTGCCCGTGATGCCGAGCGAGGCGGAGCAGCTGACCGAGTGGCTCTCCGGGCTGCGCGGGGCCCGGGTCTCCATCCGCGTCCCGCAGCGCGGCGCCAAGCAGGACCTCCTGGGCACGGTGCGCCAGAATGCGGAGATGGCCCTCGGCCTCCATAAGTCGCGCCGCACGGGGGACCTCACCGCGCGCTCGGCCGCCCTGACCGAGCTGCAGGAGGCCCTGGAGATCGCCGAACCCCTGCTGCGCATCGAGTGCTACGACATCTCGCACTCGCAGGGCACCGACGTGGTCGGCTCGATGGTGGTCATGGAGGACGGCCTGGCCAAGAAGAAGGACTACCGCCGCTTCAACGTCACCGGTGAGGCAGCGCGGGACGACACCGCGTCCCTGCGGGACGTGCTGCGCCGCCGGTTCTCCCGGCTCGCCGCCGAACGCCGCGAGGGCGTGCCCCTGACGGGGCAGATCGCCGAGGACGGCGAGACCGGGTCGGAGGAGCGCCGGTTCGCGTACCCGCCCTCGCTCGTCGTCGTCGACGGCGGCGCTCCCCAGGTGGCGGCCGCGGCCGAGGTGCTCGCCGAGCTCGGCCTCGAGGACCTCCCCGTGGTCGGCCTCGCCAAACGGCTCGAGGAGGTGTGGCTGCCCGGGGACGAGTTCCCCCTGGTCCTGCCGCGCAGCTCCGAGGGGCTGTTCCTGCTGCAGCGCATCCGCGACGAGTCCCACCGGTTCGCCATCGCCGGCCACCGCTCCCGGCGGACGAAGGGCATGACCGCCTCCGTCCTGGACGAGGTGCCCGGCCTGGGCCCCGCCAAGCGCCAGGCGCTGCTCACCCACTTCGGCTCGACGGAGCGCATGCGGGCGGCCGGCATCGAGGGGCTCACGGAGGTGGCCGGCATCGGACCCCGCCTCGCCGAGGCCGTGCACACGGCGCTGACGGCGTCGGCACCGGCGCCCGCAGACCCCTCTGTCGCGTCCGCCCCGGCGGATACAGTGACCCCATGACCGCTCCGAGTCTGCAGCCCGAGAAGCCCCCGTCCCCCGAGGTCGTCGTCATCACGGGCATGGCCGGCGCCGGCCGCACGACCGCGGCCCACGCCCTCGAGGACCACGGCTGGTACGTGGTCGAGAACATGCCCCCGCAGCTCTTCGTCACCCTCGCGGACCTTGTGGCCCGCTCTCCCGAGGCGTTCGCGCGCGTGGCCATCGTGGTGGACATGCGCTCCCGCACGTACGTGGAGGCGCTGTGGACCGCGCTCCAGCAACTCGAGAACAACGGCGTGGAGTTCCGCATGGTCTACCTCGAGGCGGAGGACGAGGTGCTCGTGCGCCGCTTCGAGGCGGGCCGCCGCCCTCATCCGCTGCAGGGCAACGCCCGGCTCCTCGACGGGATCCAGGCGGAGCGGGAGGTCCTCGCGGACCTGCGCGCCCGCGCCGACGTCGTGGTGGACACCTCGAACCTGAACGTGCACGGGCTGGCCACGGAGATCACCCAGCTCTTCTCCGAGTCCGGCACCATCACCCTACGCCTGAACATCATGAGCTTCGGGTTCAAGTACGGACTCCCCGCGGACGCCAACTTCGTGGCGGACATGCGCTTCATCCCCAACCCGCACTGGGTGCCCGAGCTGCGCCCGTTCACGGGCCGCGAGGAGCAGGTCTCGGACTACGTGCTGCAGCAGCCGGGCGTGCAGGAGTTCCTCTCCGCGTACACGGCGGCCCTCGTCCCCGCCTTCGAGGGGTACCGCCGCGAGAACAAGCACTATGCGACCCTCGCTGTCGGGTGCACCGGCGGCAAGCACCGCTCGGTGGCGGTCGTGGAGGAGCTGGCCCGCCGGCTGGCCCAGCGCCCGCACGTGGGCGTGCACGTGCAGCACCGGGACGTGGGCCGCGAATGACGTCCCCCCTCACGGGCCAGCTGCCCCTGCCCCCCGGATCCGACGGCCGCGGGGGAGTGCGCACCCCGGGCGCCGCCCGCCCCGGCGTGCGGGTCACCGCCCTCGGGGGCGGCCACGGCCTCTACGCCTCCCTCTCCGCGCTGCGGCTCGTGGCCGGCCACCTCACGGCCGTCGTCACGGTGGCCGACGACGGCGGCTCCTCCGGCACGATCCGCAAGGAGATGGCGGTCCTGCCGCCCGGGGACCTCCGCATGGCGCTGGCCGCCCTGTGCGACGACACGGACTGGGGCCGCACGTGGGCGCAGGTGATGCAGCACCGCTTCCGCTCCACCGAGGTGCCCGCCCATGAGGCGACGCTGGACAACCACGCGCTCGGCAACCTGTTGATCGTCGCGCTCTGGGAGCTGCTCGGCGACCCCGTGGACGGGCTGCGCTGGGCCGGCGCGCTCCTGCGCGCCCACGGGGAGGTCCTGCCGATCTCCCGCACGCCCCTGACGATCGAGGGCGACGTGCTCAGCTCCGACGCCGAGGGCCGGCTGCGCACGCGCCGTGTCGAGGGGCAGGTGGCGCTGGCTCGGGCCGCGCTCGAGGGGCGCGTCACGGGCGTACGCCTCAACCCTTCGGACGCCGTGCCCGCCCCCGAGGCGCTGTCCGCCATCGAGCTGGCCGACTGGGTCGTCATCGGCCCCGGATCCCTCTACACGTCCGTCCTGCCGCACCTGCTCATGGCGGACGTGCGGGCGGCCCTGAGCGCCACGCCCGCGCGTCGCCTGTACCTCATGAACCTGCACACCGGGACGCAGGAGACCACGGGCCTCACCCACGCCGACCACCTCGCCGTGCTGCACTCCCACGCCCCCGACCTGCGGCTCGACGTCGTGATCGCGGACGCGGACGCGGTCCAGGACCGCGCCGAGGTCGTGCGGGCCGCCCGCCGCATGGGCGCGCGCGTCGTCTTCAGTAGAGTGGGCAGTGCCCTCGACCCGCAGGTCCACGACCCGCTGCGCCTGGCCGTGGCGATCGACGAGGCCATGACCGACTGATCGCGTCGGCGGCGGCCGCCCATCCGGGCGCAGACCCCAGAAGGAGGCCGAGCGTGGCCCTGACCATGACCCTGAAGGAAGAGCTGGCGCGCGTGCCGGTGGGCTCGACGTCCGAGCGGCGGGCGGAGACCGCCGCCATGCTCCGGTTCGCCGGGGGGCTGCACCTCGTCTCCGGCCGCGTGGTCATCGAGGCCGAGCTGGACCACGGGGCGAGCGCCCGCCGCCTCCGGGCCGCGATCACGGAGCTGTACGGCCACACGACCGAGATCGTGGTGGTCTCGGGCGGGAACCTGCGCCGGGGCCAGCGCTACGTCATCCGCGTGGTGCGGGGCGGCGGGGACCTCGCGCGGCAGTCCGGGCTGCTGGACCTTCGCGGCCGCCCCGTGCGGGGCCTGCCGGCGGTGCTCGTGAACGGCACCCGCGGGGACACCGCCGCCGTGTGGCGCGGCGCCCTGCTCGCCCACGGCTCGCTCACGGAGCCCGGCCGCTCCGCCGCCCTCGAGGTCACCACGCCCGGCCCGGAGGCAGCCCTCGCCCTCGTCGGCGCCGCGCGGCGCCTCGGCGTCGGCGCCAAGGCCCGCGAGGTCCGCCAGGCGGACCGCGTCGTCGTGCGGGACGGCGAGGGGATCGCGACCCTCCTGACGGCGGTGGGCGCGGAGCAGACCGCCACGCTGTGGCAGGAGCGGCGCGAGCGCAAGGAGGTCCGGGCCACGGCCAACCGGCTCGCCAACTTCGACGACGCCAACCTGCGCCGCTCGGCCCAGGCCGCCGTCGCCGCCGGGGCCCGCGTGGAGCGCGCCCTCGAGATCCTCGGCGCAGACGTGCCGGACCACCTGCTCGAGGCCGGACGCCTCCGGATCGCCCACAAGGAGGCCTCCCTCGACGAGCTCGGCCGCCTCGCGGACCCGCCCATGACGAAGGACGCGATCGCCGGTCGCATCCGCCGCCTCCTGGCGATGGCCGACAAGCGGGCCGCGGAGCAGGGACTGCCGGGGGCCTCCCCCACCGGATCCTGAACCCCGGATCCAGCGCACCGATCCCGCGCTCCGGATCCCGAGCGCCGGATCCCGAGTGCCGGGGCGGTGGGCCATGGCGCCGCAGGGCCCCGCGCTACCAGAATGGTGGTGTACGGAATACGCCGCCGAGAGGCGGAGTTCGCACCAGGTGACGGCCACGGGCGCCCCGCCCGCGGTCCCGCCGACGAAGGAGGAAGCATGACGGAGTACGTTCTGCCGGAGCTGGACTACGACTACGCCGCCCTGGAGCCGCACATCTCTGCGCGCATCATGGAGCTGCACCACTCGAAGCACCACGCCACCTACGTGAAGGGCGCCAACACGGCGCTCGAGAAGCTCGCCGCCGCCCGCGACGCCGAGGACTTCTCCGCCGTCAACCAGCTCTCCAAGGACCTGGCGTTCAACCTCGGCGGCCACACGAACCACTCGATCTTCTGGAAAAACCTCTCCCCGGAGGGCGGCGACAAGCCCACGGGCGAGCTCGCCGCCGCGATCGACGATCACTTCGGCTCGTTCGAGAAGTTCCAGGCGCACTTCACCGCCGCCGCCCTCGGCATCCAGGGCTCCGGCTGGGCCGTGCTGGCCTACGAGCCCATCGGCGGCAACCTGGTCATCGAGCAGTTCTACGACCAGCAGAACGGCGTCCCCGTGGCGACCATCCCGCTGTTCCAGCTGGACATGTGGGAGCACGCCTTCTACCTGGACTACCAGAACGTGAAGGCCGACTACGTGAAGGCGGTCTGGAACATCGTGAACTGGGCCGACGTCCAGGACCGCTTCGAGGCGGCCCGCTCCGGCGCCCGCGGCCTCGTCCTCCCGGCCTGACCCGCCCGACCCCGCAGCGCGCAGGGCGGCGCGCATCCTCCTCCACGGAGGCGTGAGCGCCGCCCTTCGGCGTGTGCGGACGCAGGAACCCGAAGATCCCGAACCCCCAGAGCCAGATCGACAAGAGGGAACCCCATGACCAAGATCGCCATCAACGGATACGGCCGCATCGGACGCAACGCCGTCCGCGTGCTCCTCGAACAGGGCCACGACGACCTCGAGCTGGTCGCGGTGAACGACCTCGCGAGCACGGAGGACCTCTTCTGGCTCACCAAGTACGACACCATCCTCGGCCGATTCCCGGGCGAGCTGGAGCTCACCGACAAGGGCTTCCGCATCAACGGCAAGGAGGTGGCCTTCTTCTCCGAGAAGGACCCCTCCGCGCTGCCGTGGGGCGAGCTCGGCGTGGACGTCGTGGTGGAGTGCACGGGCATCTTCACCACGGGCCCGAAGGCCAAGGCCCACCTGGACGCGGGCGCCAAGAAGGTCCTGCTCTCCGCACCCGGCAAGGAGGTCGACGGCACCTTCGTGATGGGCGTCAACGAGGAGGACTACGACTCGGCGTCCATGGACATCGTCTCCAACGCGTCCTGCAGCACCAACTGCCTGGCCCCCATGGTCAAGGTGCTCAACGACGAGTTCGGCATCGTCGACGGCATCATGACCACGATCCACGCGTACACGGGCGACCAGAACCTGCACGACAACGTGCACAAGAAGGACCGCCGCCGTGCCCGCGCCGCCGCGCAGAACATGGTCCCCACCTCGACCGGCGCCGCCAAGGCGATCGGCGAGGTCATCCCGGAGCTCAAGGGCAAGCTGGACGGATTCGCGATGCGCGTGCCGACCATCACCGGCTCCGCCACCGACCTCACCGTCGAGCTGACCCGCCACGTGGAGGTCGAGGAGGTCAACGAGGCCTTCCGCAGGGCGGCCGAGTCCGAGCGCCTCAAGGGCCGCCTCGTGTACTCCGAGGACCCGATCGTCTCCTCGGACATCGTGACCTCCCCGGCCGCGTGCACCTTCGACGCTCCCCTGACGAAGTCCATCGGCCAGACCGTGAAGATCATCGGCTGGTACGACAACGAGTACGGCTACACGTGCCAGCTCATGGACATGGCGTCCCACATGGGCCGCCAGCTCTGACCTGCTGAGCACCCCCGACGGCCCGGCCCGGTGGCATACCACCGGGCCGGGCCGTCTGCCTAGACTGACCACGTACGCGCACGACGCACCCCAGGAGGCCCGCATGACCGCCCAGACCCTGACCGACCTGCTCGAGGCCGGCGTCGCCGGACGCACCGTGCTCATCCGCTCGGACCTCAACGTCCCGCTGGACGGACAGACCGTCACCGACGACGGCCGCATCCGCGCCTCCCTCCCGGCCGTCAAGGCCCTCGCCGACGCCGGCGCCCGCGTCGTCGTGATGGCGCACCTCGGCCGCCCCCAGGGGGAGCCGGACCCGAAGTACTCCCTGAAGCCCGTCGCCGCCCGCATGGGCGAGCTGCTCGGCGTCCCCGTCGCGCTGGCCGAGGACGTCACCGGGCCCTCCGCGCGTCAGAAGGCCGCGGGCCTGGAGGACGGCCAGGTCCTCCTGCTCGAGAACGTCCGCTTCGACGCCCGGGAGACCTCCAAGGACGACGCCGAGCGCGCCGAGCTGGCCTCCGAGATGGCGGCCCTCGCGGGCGAGGACGGCGCGTACGTGGGCGACGCCTTCGGCGCGGTGCACCGCAAGCACGCCTCCGTCTTCGACATCGCCTCCCAGCTGCCCGCCCACCAGGGCCCGCTCGTGGCCGCGGAGCTCGAGGTCCTGACGCGCCTCACCGCCGACCCGGAGCGCCCCTACGTCGTGGCGCTCGGCGGCTCCAAGGTCTCGGACAAGCTCGCCGTGATCGAGAACCTGCTGGACACCGCGGACGTCCTGCTCATCGGCGGCGGCATGCTCTTCACCTTCCTCAGGGCCCAGGGCCACGAGGTCGGCGCCTCCCTCCTCGAGGAGGACCAGCTGGAGACCGTCCGCGGATACCTCGAGCGCTCGGGCAAGGACGCCGCCGAGATCGTCCTGCCCACCGACATCGTCATGGCCTCCGGCTTCGCGGCCGACGCCGAGCACGAGGTGCTGCCCGCCGACGCCCTCACCACGGGGGCGCATGGCGCCTCCGCTCTGGGGCTGGACATCGGCCCCGCCACCGCGGAGGCGTTCGCGGAGCAGGTCCGCGAGGCGAAGACCGTGTTCTGGAACGGCCCCATGGGCGTGTTCGAGTTCCCCGCCTTCGCCGAGGGCACCCGCGCCGTGGCGCAGGCGCTCACGGACGTGACGCGCGACGGCGGCCTCTCCGTGGTGGGCGGCGGCGACTCCGCCGCGGCCGTGCGTTCCCTCGGCTTCGAGGACGAGGCCTTCGGCCACATCTCCACCGGAGGCGGCGCCTCCCTCGAGTACCTCGAGGGCAAGGAGCTGCCCGGCGTCAGCGCCCTGCAGGGCGGGACGGAGGCCTGAGCATGGCCCCGGCGCGCACCCCGCTGATCGCGGGCAACTGGAAGATGAACATGGACCACCGCGAGGCGGTCACCCTGGTGCAGCGTCTCGCCTGGCTGCTGCAGGACGCCGGCCACGAGCAGGAGCACGTGGAGGCCGCGGTGTTCCCGCCCTTCACCGACCTGCGCGCGGTGCAGACCCTCGTCACGGGGGACCGCATCGAGCTCGCCTACGGCGCGCAGGACCTCTCCCCGGAGGACTCCGGCGCGTACACCGGCGACGTCTCGGGCGCGTTTCTGAACTCGCTCGGCTGCGCCTACGCGATCGTCGGGCACTCCGAGCGCCGCACGATCCACGGCGAGGACGACGCCCTCGTGGCGCGCAAGGCCGCCGCCGCGCTGCGCCACGGGCTCGCCCCCGTGGTCTGCGTGGGCGAGGGCCTCGAGGTCCGGCAGGCCGGCCGTCACGTCGAGCACACCGTGGAGCAGCTGCGCGGCTCCCTCGCGGGGCTCTCCGCCGAGGACGCCGCGCGCATCGTCGTCGCCTACGAGCCCGTGTGGGCCATCGGCACCGGCGAGGTCGCGAGCGCCGGGGACGCCCAGGAGATGTGCGCGGCGCTGCGCGCGGAGGTCGCCCGCATCCACGGCGACGACGTCGCCGCCGGGATGCGCCTGCTCTACGGCGGCTCGGTGAAGTCCTCGAGCGCCCCCGAGCTGCTCGCCCAGCCGGACGTGGACGGCGCCCTCGTGGGCGGCGCCAGCCTCGACGCGGACGAGTTTGCTAGGATCGTCCGGTTCGACGCGGCCGCCTGAGCGGGCGCGCGGACGAGATGACCTTCGGAGCCGGTCCCGGTGCGTGACGCCCGGGGCCGGGCCGTGACCCTAAGGAGCGGACCGTGGACGTCCTGACCCCCATCCTGCAGATCCTCGTCGTGGTGCTCAGCGTGGTGATCGTCCTCCTGGTGCTCCTGCACAAGGGGCGCGGCGGCGGCGTGTCGGACATGTTCGGCGGCGGCGTGACCACGTCGATGAGCTCCTCGGGCTCTGCGCAGCGCCTCCTGACCCGCGTGACGGTGGCATCCGTGATCCTGTGGGGCGCGTCGATCATCGCCATCGGTCTCATCGGCCGCCTCAGCATCGACTCCTGAACCCCGGCCCGGCCACGCCCCGCCGTGACGCCCCGCCGAGACGAGGACCCCGCGATCCGCCATGGATCGCGGGGTCCTGTCGCGTCGGGAGCCTCGCGTGTCCGGGGCCGCCGAGCTCCCCGTCAGCGCTCGCTCGCCTGCACCGCGGAGAGGTCGGCGAGGGGCAGGCCCTCGTGGAGCACGGCGCCGAACACCTCGTCCGGGTCCAGGCGGCGCAGCTCCTCGGCCAGGCAGTCCTGGTCGGAGCGGCGGGGCAGCGCGATGCGCTGCACGGGGCGGCCCTGCTGGTAGAGCCGGGCCACCTGGGACTGCGAGCGTGAGAGGACGACGTCGCCCTCGGGGCGGCGCAGCCGCACGGACCGGATCCCGCGCCCGACCTTGGAGTGTGCGATGGTCACGGGGATCCGCAGGCCAAGCGTGAGCCATGAGGCCAGCAGGAGCGTGCTGGGGGAGTCCGGGGCACCGTCCACGCTCACGGAGGCCAGGCTCCGCGCGTCGAGGTTGTCCAGGATCCCGGCCACCTGGATGCGCCACAGCGTCAGGCGGGTCCAGGCCAGGTCCGTGTCCCCGTCGCGGTGGCCGGCGCGCAGGTCCCACAGCGCGGACTCGGCGTGGGCGGAGGCGCCCGAGTCGGTGATGCGCCGGTGGGCGAGGCGGCCCAGCGGCGTGGCGGAGGGCACCGCGGGCGGCAGGCCCGGCCACCACGCCACGATCGGGGCGTCGGGCAGCAGGAGCGCCCCCACGAGGGACTCGTCGGCCTGCGCGTTGTCCCCGGTGCACCACAGGATCACGACGTCGGACGCGCCGGCGTCCCCGCCCACGCGGATCTCCGCGTCGAGGCGGGTCGGCGCAGCGGGGTCGCCGAGCGCGAGCACGATGATCCGGCAGGGATGCTCCAGCGAGGCCGCGTTGGCGGCCTCGAGGGCGGACTCGATGCCGGCGTCGTCGGTGCTGATCACGAGGGTGAGCACGCGGCCGAGGGCCACGACTCCGCCCTTCTCCCGCAGGCGGGTGAGGCGCTTGGCCACGTGGGAGGTGGTGGTGTCCTGCATGCTGATCCTCACGGCCGCCTCCATGCTCGTCCGTCGCGGGCCATGAGGGCGTCCGCCGAGGGCGGACCCCACGTCCCGGGCGCGTAGGGCTCGGGCTGCGCGTCGAGGGAGGCCCAGTGCTCCTCGAACGGGTCCACGATGCGCCAGGACTGCTCCACCTCCGCCTGCCGCGGGAACAGCGGAGGCTCGCCCAGCAGGACGTCCAGGATGAGGCGCTCGTAGGCCTCGGGGGAGTCCTCGGTGAACGCGTGGCCGTAGCCGAAGTCCATGGTCACGTCGCGGACCTCGGACTGGGTGCCGGGCACCTTGGAGCCGAAGCGGATGGTCACGCCCTCGTCCGGCTGCACGCGGATGACGATCACGTTCTGCCCGTACTCGTCCCCGGCGTGCACCGGGAACAGCAGGTGCGGGGGCTTCTTGAACACCACGGCGATCTCCGTGACCCGCCGGCCGAGGCGCTTGCCCGCCCGCAGGTAGAACGGCACGCCCTGCCAGCGGCGCGTGTGGATGCCCACCTTGAGGGCCGCGAAGGTCTCCGTGGTCGAGGCCGGGTTGAACCCCTCCTCGTCGAGGAAGCCCGTGACCTTCTCCCCGCCCTGCCAGCCGCTCGTGTACTGGCCGCGGGCGGAGGCCGCCTCGAGCCCGGCGGGCGTGTCCGGCACCTGCACGGCGGCGAGGACCTTCTCCTTCTCCGCGCGCAGGTGGTCGGCGACGAAGGAGATGGGCTCCTCCATCGCGGTGAAGGCGAGCAGCTGGAGCAGGTGGTTCTGGATGACGTCGCGGGCCGCGCCCACGCCGTCGTAGTAGCCCGCGCGGCCTCCGATGCCGATGTCCTCGGCCATGGTGATCTGCACGTGGTCCACGTGGTCTGCGTTCCACAGCGGCTCGAAGATCCGGTTGGCGAACCGGAAGGCCAGGATGTTCTGGACCGTCTCCTTGCCGAGGTAGTGGTCGATCCGGAACACCGCGTCGGAGGGGAAGACGCGCTCGATCACGGCGTTGAGCTCCTGCGCGCTGGCCAGGTCATGACCGAACGGCTTCTCGATCACCACACGCCGCCACGGGCCGTCGGCCGGCTGAGAGCGGTCCGCGAGGCCCTGGTCCGCGAGGTGGCGGGAGACGGCCTCGAACCAGTCCGGCGGGATCGAGAGGTAGAACACCGCGTTGCCGGCGGTCCCGCGGGTGGTCTCGAGCTCCGCGAGGATGTCCCGCAGGCGTGCGTAGGCCTCGGCGTCGTCGAACGCGCCCGAGACGAACCGCAGCCCCCCGCGGAACTGGTCCCACACCGTCTCGTCGAACGGGGTGCGGGAGGCCGCCTCGACGGAGGCCCGCACGTAGTCCGCGAACTCGTCGTCGGACCAGTCACGGCGTCCGAACCCCACGAGGGAGAACGAGGGCGGCAGGAGGCCGCGATGGGCGAGGTCGTACATGGCGGGCAGCAGCTTCTTTCGCGCGAGGTCACCCGTCACCCCGAACAGCACGAGCGAGGACGGCCCGGCGATGCGGGTCAGGCGGCGGTCGCGCGGGTCGCGCAGGGGGTTGGACGGGCGGCCGGCGCGCACGGGGAGCTCAGCGGCCACGGGCGGCGTCCCGCAGGGCGGCGATCCCGGCGGCGCGCCGGGGCAGGTGCACCGTGATCACGGGGCGCCCGAGCGCGCGCAGCACGTCGGCGTCGCCGGAGGCCTGCGCGGCGATCAGGCGGCCGAGGGAGAACGCGCGGTCCGGGACCTCCACGTCCGTCCCGGCCGCGCCGGTGACCTGCAGGAACACTCCCGTGGCGGGGCCGCCCTTGTGGTACTGGCCGGTGGAGTGCAGGAACCGCGGGCCCCAGCCGAAGGTCACCGGACGCCCGGCGAGCTCGGCGAGCTCCGAGCGGATCCCGGCGAGCTCGGAGTCCGCGTGGCGCGAGAGGTAGGCCTGCACGGCCAGGTAGCCGCCCGGCGGGATGAGCCCGACGACGGCGCCCAGGGCCGAGCGCAGGTCCGCGGACTCCGTGACGGCGGCGGGGCCCGAGACCTCGACGCCCTGGAGCACGGCACCGGACTCCGCGGGGCCGGCCGGTGCGTCGAGCAGCGCGCGGGCGGCGGCCTTGGCGGCCTCCACGTCCGGCTGGTCGAACGGGTTGATCCCCAGCAGGCGGCCGGCCACGGCGGTGGCCACCTCCCAGGTGAGCATCTGGGCGCCGAGGGAGCCCGAGACGCGCAGGCCGTGGGCCGGGGCGTCGTCCTCGGGGACGTCGGCGCCGGCGATCTGGACCTGGAGGAGGTCACCCGCGGCGGAGACGGTCTCCGGGTCGCCGGGGGCCACGACGACGGGCAGCAGGCCCGTCCCGTCCTTGCCCGTGGACTCGGCGAGGAGCTGCTCGGCCCAGTCCCCGAAGCCGGGGAGGCCGGAGCCGAGGTCGGAGATCACCAGCTTGTCGCGCAGCGGGCTCGTGCCGCCGATCGCGGCGCCGAGCCGCAGCCCGGGGTTCTCGACGTCGTCCGCGGTGAGCAGGCCTGCGACGGACTCCGCCTCGTCGAGGAGGGCGGCGACGTCCGCGCCGGCCAGGCCCGCGGGCACGAGGCCGAACGCGGTGAGGGCGGAATAGCGCCCGCCCACGGTCGGGTCGGCCGTGAAGACGGCGCGGTAGTGGGCGGCCTCGGCAGCCTCGTGCAGGGGCGAGCCCGGATCCGTCACCACCACGATCCGCTCGGCGGGGTCGACGCCGGCCTCGCGCAGCGCGCGCTCCACGATGCGCCGCTGGGAGTCGGTCTCGACGGTGGAGCCCGACTTGGAGGAGACCACGAGCACGGTCCGGTCCAGGTCACGGCCGATCACGTCGGCCACCTCGAGGGGGTCGGTGGAGTCCAGCACCTCGAGGGGGACGCCGGCGGCGGCCGCGATGACCTCGGGGGCGAGGGAGGAGCCGCCCATGCCGGCGAGGACCACGCGGGTCAGGCCCGCGCGGCGCAGCTCGGCGGCCAGGGCCTCGACGTCCGCCACCACGGCCCGCGCGTCGGCGAACGGCGAGATCCAGCCCAGGCGGCGCGCGGCCTCGTCCCGGGCCTGCTCGCCCCACAGGGTGGCGTCCTGGGCGCCGAGGCGGGAGGCGACGCGGTCCTCCAGGAGGGCGGGCAGGTGGCGGTCGATCGCCTCGAGGGCGGATCCGGTGGTGGTCAGGCCGAGCGTGCTCATGGTGGTCCTTCCGGGTGCGGTGGAGGTCGGTCGGGCTGTGCTCAGCGGTGGGCGTCGAGGCCGGCGCGCACGGAGTCGAGCAGCTCGGCCCACGCGGACTCGAACTTCTGCAGGCCCTCGGCCTCCAGCTGCTCGACGACCTCGGTGTAGGAGACGCCCGCGGCGCCGATCGCGTCGAGGTCGGCCTCGGCCTGGGCGCCGGCGCGGGTGACGGTGTCACCCGTGACCTCGCCGTGGTCCGCGAAGGCCTCGAGGGTCTTCTCCGGCATGGTGTTCACGGTGCGGGGGGCCACGAGGCCGGCGACGTACAGGGTGTCCGGCAGGGCGGGGTCCTTCACGCCGGTGGACGCCCACAGGGGGCGCTGCACGGGGGCGCCGGCGGCCTCGAGGAGACGCCACCGCTCGGTGTCGAGGGCCTGCGTGAAGGCCCGGTACGCGAGGCGCGCGTTGGCGAGGCCGGCCCTGCCGGTCAGGCCGTCGGCGTCGTCACGGCCGCCCGCGCGCAGGCGCGCGTCCACCTCGGTGTCCACGCGGGAGACGAAGAAGGAGGCCACGGAGTGGATGCGGGAGAGGTCGTGGCCGTTCTCCCGGGCCTGCTCGAGGCCCGACTGCCACGCGTTGAGCACCTCGCGGTAGCGGGGCAGGGAGAAGATGAGCGTCACGTTCACGCTGATGCCCTCGGCGAGCACCGCGGAGATGGCCGGCAGGCCCTCCACCGTGGCGGGGATCTTCACCATGAGGTTCGGGCGGTCCACGACGGCGGCCAGATCGCGGGCCTGCGCGATCGTCCCGTCGGTGTCCCGCGCGAGGCGGGGGTCCACCTCGATGGACACGAAGCCGTCCGCTCCACCCGTCGCCTCGTGCACGGGCGCAAGGACGTCTGCCGCGCGGCGCACGTCCGTCGTCGTCAGCGCCGTGACGGCGTCGTCGACGGTGGCACCGGCCGCGGCGAGCTCGGCCAGCTGCGCCTCGTAGGCGTCCGCGTCCTTCAGGGCAAGGGCGAAGATGGAGGGGTTCGTCGTCACGCCGGTCACGGAGCGGGTCGCGATCAGCTCCTCGAGCGTGCCCGAGTCCAGGCGCGTGCGGGAGAGGTCGTCCAGCCACAGGGACACGCCGGCCTCGGCGAGGGCGGCGGTGCGGGGGTTCTTCTCGGTCATGGGAGGCGCCCTTCGTTCGGTTCAGAGCAGGCCGCGGGCCGTGGCCGCGACGTTCTCGGGGGTGAAGCCGTACTCGGCGAGGAGGAGGGGCCCGTCGGCCGACTCGCCGTAGTGCTCGAGGCTCACGCGGGCCCCGCGGGATCCGGCGGTGACGGTGTGCTCGAACCACGGCTGGGCGATCCCGGCCTCCACGGAGACGCGGACGGGGGCATCCGGGCCGTCGGGGAGGACCTCGGCCCGGTAGGCCTCGTCCTGCTCCGCGAACCACTCGAGGCACGGGGCGGACACCACGCGGGTGGGCACGCCGTCGGCCTGCAGCAGGCCCCGCGCGCCCAGCGCCACCGACACCTCGGAGCCGGTGGCGATCAGCAGGACGCGCGGCGCGGCGGGGGAGCCGTCCGGGCCGGCCGCCTCCGCGAGCACATAGGCCCCGCGGGCGGTGCCGGAGGCCGCGGCGAGCGCGCCCTCCCCACGGTCGAGCACGGGGACGTTCTGCCGGGTGAGCACGAGGCCCGTGGGGCGCGTGCGGCGCTCGAGCACGGTGCGCCACGCCCACGCGGTCTCGTTCGCGTCGGCGGGGCGCACGACGTCGAGGCCCGGGATCGCGCGCAGCGCGGCGAGGTGCTCCACGGGCTGGTGGGTCGGCCCGTCCTCGCCGAGACCGACCGAGTCGTGCGTCCACACGTAGATGCTCGGCACGCCCATGAGGGCCGCGAGGCGGACGGCGGCGCGCTGGTAGTCGGCGAACTGGAGGAACGTGCCGGCGTACGCACGGGTCAGCCCGCCGATCGTGATGCCGTTGACGATCGCGCCCGCCGCGAACTCGCGGATGCCGAAGTGCAGGGTGCGGCCGTACGCGTCGCCCTGCCACGTGCTCGTGGAGCGGCGTGCGGGGACGAAGGAGGGCTCGCCCTTCATGGTGGTGTTGTTCGAGCCGGCGAGGTCGGCGGAGCCGCCCCACAGCTCGGGCATCACGGGGGCGAGGGCGGTCAGGACCTCGCCGGAGGCGGCGCGCGTGGCGATGCCCTTCGCATCGGCGTCCCAGGTGGGGAACGCCTCGGCGAAGCCCTCGGGCAGATCGCCGGCGGTCAGCCGGTCGAAGAGGCGGGCGCGCTCCGGGTTCGCCTCGCGCCACGCGGCGAGGGCCTCCTCCCACTGCGCGCGGTAGGCCTTCGAGCGCTCGCCCACGGCGCGGGCGTGCTCCAGGAGGCCCGGCTCCACCGCGAAGTGCTCCTCGACGTCGAAGCCGAGGTGCGCCTTGAGCTCACGGACCTCGTCCTCGCCGAGCTTCGCGCCGTGGATGCCGCCGGTGTTCTGCTTCGTGGGGGAGGGCCAGCCGATCACGGTGCGCAGCCTGATCAGGGAGGGGCGCCCGGTCTCGGCCTTCGCCGCGGCGAGGGCCTCGTAGAGCCGCTCGACGTCCTCCGTGTACTCGGAGACGTCGTGCCCCTGGGCGCCGTTGGTCCAGTCGACCTCCTGCACGTGCCAGCCGTAGGCCTCGTAGCGGGCGGCGACGTCCTCAGTGAAGGCGATGTCGGTGTCGTCCTCGATGGAGATGCGGTTCGCGTCGTAGACGACCACGAGGTTCCCGAGCTCCTGATGACCGGCGAGCGAGCACGCCTCGGCGGTCACGCCCTCCTGGACGTCGCCGTCCGAGGCGATCACGAAGACGTGGTGGTCGAAGGGCGAGGTCCCAGGGGCGGCGTCGGGGTCCAGCAGGCCGCGCACCCGCCGCTGGTCGTACGCGAAGCCGACCGCGGAGGCCAGGCCCTGGCCGAGCGGGCCCGTCGTCATCTCCACGCCGGGCGTGTGGCGGTACTCCGGGTGGCCGGGGGTCAGGGATCCGCGGGTGCGCAGGGCCTCGAGGTCCTCGACCTCGAGGCCGTACCCGGCGGCGAAGAGCTGCAGGTAGAGGACGAGGGAGGCGTGGCCCGCCGAGAGGATGAACCGGTCTCGGCCGGCCCAGCGGTCGTCGGCCGGGTCCAGGTGCATGACGTTCTGGAAGAGCTGCCACGCCACCGGCGCGAGCGAGATCGCGGTGCCGGGGTGGCCGTGGCCCGCACGCTCCACCGCGTCCACGGCGAGGACCTTGAGCGTGTCCACCATGCGGCGGTCGGCGTCGTCGTACACGAACTCCCGCGCGGGCGGCACGCGGTCCAGGGCGGGGATGGGCCCGGCGGCGGGGGACGGGGCGTCGGTCACGGGACTGCTCCTGGCATGTGGGGGACATCGGGGCGCGCCGTCGGGGTCGCTCCCGAAGGGCGGCGTCCCCGCCAGCCTAGCCCGCGGACCCCCGGCCGGTCCCGGAGTGACGCCCGCCTCCCCGGGCGCGCCGCGGGGCCCGCGGGTAGGATGGAGCAGGGCCCCGTGCAGGGCGTGGAGGTTTCCCCGCGCCCCGCCCCCGGCCTGACCCCGTCCCCTCACCGTGAGAAGCAGATGTCATCCTCCGTGGAGTCGCACTCCCCAGCACCCGCCGCCGACGTCCGGTCGGCCACCGCGCCCGAGCGGCCGCCGGTCCCCCTGGGCCGGAAGCTGCGCGCCTACCTGGAGCTCACCAAGCCCCAGGTGATCGAGCTCCTGCTGGTGACCACGCTCCCCACCATGATCTTCGCCCAGCGCGGATTCCCGGACCTCACCACCATGATCGCCACCCTCGTGGGCGGTGCCATGGCGGCCGGCGCCTCCGGCGCGTTCAACTGCTACATCGACCGGGACATCGACCGGATCATGAAGCGCACCGAGCGCCGGCCCCTCGTCACGGGCGAGCTCACCCCGCGGGAGGCCCTGGTGTTCTCGTGGACCCTCGCTGTCCTCTCCGTGCTGGTCCTCGGCTTCGGCGCCAACTGGCTGGCGGCGGGCCTGGGCGTGGCCGCCATCTTCTTCTACGTGGTGGTCTACACGCTGATCCTCAAGCGCCGCACGGAGCAGAACATCGTGTGGGGCGGGATCGCCGGCTGCTTCCCCGTGCTGATCGGCTGGGCCGCGGTCCGCGGCACGGTCGAGTGGCCCGCCCTCGTGCTCTTCACCGTGATCTTCCTGTGGACCCCGCCGCACTACTGGCCCCTGTCCATGAAGTACAAGCGGGACTACCAGGAGGCGGACGTCCCCATGCTCGGGGCCGTCGCCTCGGCGCGTCTCGTGTCCAACCAGGTGGTGCTCTACGCGTGGGCCACCGTGGTGTGCTCGCTGCTGCTGGTGCCCATGGGCTGGGCCGGCATCGTGTACACGGCCGTGGCGCTCGGCGTCGGCGGCTGGTTCGTGTGGGAGGCCCACGTCCTCCAGCGCCGCGCGCAGCGCGAGGACTTCGACGACCGCAAGGCCATGAAGGTCTTCCACCTCTCCATCACGTACCTGACGCTGCTGTTCGTGGCTCTGGCCATCGACCCGTTCGTGGGCGTGCCGCTCATGCGCTTCGGCGCCTGAACCGGCCCTCGGCCCCGTCACGACGACGGCCCCGCATCCTCCGGCCGGAGGATGCGGGGCCGTTCTGCGTCTCCGGCGCGGGTTTTCAGTGCCCCGGCGTGACGTGTCCGCTGGTCTGGCGCTGCCACGCCAGGGTGCCGGCGACGACGGCGACCGTGGCGCCGGCCAGGTGGGCCGCCACGACCCCGATGGGCAGCCCCGCGACGTGCTGCCAGTAGCCGAGGATCCCCTGGAGGACGACGGCCGCCAGCAGGAACCACGCCGAGGACCGCTGGCCCGCGCCGGAGCCGAGCGTGCGGTGGATGAGCACCAGCAGCACCACCGTCGCGATGACCGTGAGGTAGACCGGCACGACGTGCAGGCGGGTGATCATGACGGCGTCGAAGCCGTGCCGGGCCGCCGCCGGGTCGCCGGAGTGCGGACCGGTGCCGGTCACGAGGGTGCCCAGGACGAGGGCGGCCCAGAGGGCGGCGTACGCGACCCGGGCGGCCAGGCGCGTGCCGGGGGTGGTGACGCCGTCCACGAGGGGTGCGCCCGCGCCGTGGCGGTGCGCCTCCCGCACCCGCAGCCACAGCATGGCCGCGAGGGCGATGAGCACCCCGGAGATGACGAAGTGGACGCCCACGATCCGGGGGTCCAGGTGCATCCACACGGTGATGCCCCCGATGACGGCCTGGAGCGCGATGCCCGCCAGGAGCAGGCACGCGAGCAGGAACGACGTGCGGTGCGTGCGGCGGAGGGGCCAGAGCTGCACGATCATGAGCAGGGCGATGACCCCCAGGACGCCCGTGAGGGTCCGGTTGCCGAACTCGATGACGCCGTGGATGCCCATCTCCGGCGTGGTGGTGAGGGATTCGGGCGTGCACGTCGGCCACGTGGGGCAGCCCAGTCCGGAGCCGGTGAGCCGGACGGCCCCGCCCGTCACCACGATGACCATCTGGGAGATGAGGGAGGCGAGGGCGAGGGCCACGGTGGTGGCGGTGATGCGGGAGGGGTTCGCCGCGCCGGCGGCGCGGTGGGAGGAGGATGAAGCGGTCACGAGAACCGGTCCTTTGCGGGGTCGAGGGTGGGTCGGGGGAGCAGGGAGGGCGGTGCCGGGCCGTCAGGGGCGCCAGCGGAACCAGCGCAGGGCGGCCAGCACGGCCGCCGCGGTCCACGCCACGAGGACGACGAGGGGCAGCGGCTCCCACGCGCCGTCGAGCAGGGCGCCGCGCAGGGCCGCGCCGAGGGCGCCCGAGGGCAGGAGCTCGAGCCAGCCCCACCGCGCGGGGAACACGGTGCCGCCGACCGCGCCGAACAGCACCCACAGCAGGTTGGCGGCGGCGAGGGTCGCCTCGGGGCGCGCCGTGCCCGCCAGGAGCAGGCCGAGGGCGGTGAACGCCGCCGCGCCCAGCACGAGGGCGACGGCGGCGGGCAGGATCCCCGCCGGGTCCGGCCGCCAGCCCAGCGCGAGGCCGACGCCGCCGATCACCGCGGTCTGGACCACGAGCAGGACGGCGACGGACGCGGCCTTGCCGGCGACCAGCCCGAGCGTGCCGAGCGGCGTCGTGGCGAGCGCGGCGAGCACGTCGTAGCGGCGCTCGAAGCCCGTGGAGATCGCGGTCGCCGTGAAGGCCGAGCTGATGACGGCCAGCGCGAGGACGCCGGGGACGGCCACGTCCAGGCCGGAGCGGGAGGGCGCGTCCAGCAGACCGGTGGCGTGCACGCCGATCAGCGCGAGCAGCGGCAGGATCAGGGTGACCATCAGCTGCTCGCCGTTGCGCAGGGCCGTGCCGGTCTCGTAGGCGGCCTGGCGCGCCACGCGGGAGCCCAGGGGGGCGGCTCCGGCGTGGGGGGCGGCGGTGGGGGTGCTCATGCGGCGCTCTCCTGGAGGATGTGCTCGAGGCGCAGGCTCGCCCGGTCCCAGCGCGTGGGCAGCAGGCCGTGGGCCCGCCACGTGCCGGCGAGGGCCTCGAGGTCGGCGGGGGTGCGCACGCCCGTGACCCGGACGCTGGGGGAGTCGGGCAGCGGGCGGGCGGTGAAGGGGGCGCGCAGGGCCGCGGACCACGCGCGCACGTCGGCGGGCCGCGCCTGCGCGAACTCCACGTCCACGACGTCGCCGGCCTCCACGCGGGTCAGCTCGGCGAGGGAGCCGGCGCGCACCACGCGTCCGGCCCGGAGGATCGCCACGTCGTCGGCGAGGCGCTCGGCGTCGTCGAGCAGGTGGGTGGTCAGCAGCACCGCGGCGCCGCGCGCGGTCTGCTCGCGGATGACCTCGTGGACGACGGGGCGCGTCTCCGGGTCCAGCCCGGCCGTCGGCTCGTCCAGGAAGAGCATGTCCGGGCGGCCGACGAGGGCCGCGGCGAGCGCGACGCGCTGGCGCTGGCCGCCGGAGAGGCGGCGCAGGGAGCGGCCGGCGACCTTCGCGATCAGCAGGCGCTCGAGCAGCTCCTCCGGGTCCTCGGGGCAGCGGTAGAGCGAGGCCACGTGCGTGACGAACCGGCGCGCCGTCACCGAGGGCGGCAGCCCGCCCTCCTGCCACATGACGCCGATGCGGGCGCGCAGGTCCGCGGATGCGCGCCAGGGGTCGCGCCCGAAGACGCGGACCGTGCCGGCGTCCGGACGGTCCGTGCCGTGGCACAGGCCCAGCGTCGTGGACTTGCCCGCGCCGTTGGGGCCGAGCAGGACGGTCACGGCCCCGGCGCGGGCGGTGAGGTCCACCCCGCGCAGCACGGGCGTGCGGGCGCGCCCGCGGCCCAGGCTCCGGTGGGCGTCCCGCAGGCTCAGCGCCGGCACGGGTGCGTCGGTGTGGGCGTCGTCGGGGGAGGTGGGGGGCACCGGTCCAGTCTAGTCGGGCGGGCCGGCGGTGCCCGGTGCCGCGGGCGGGGCGTCCCGGGTGACGCGGGACACCGGTGCCGAGAGCGGACGAAGGGCCCCCTCACTTGAACGGTTCCAGATCATTACGTCATCATGGACTGGTGTATTCCGAACTGCCCGTCCCCGCGCATGACGCCGCGCCCGCCCCGGCACCCGCCGAGGGCACGCGCGAGCGCGTCCTGCAGCTGGTCCTCACTCGCGGGCCGGTGAGCGCGGCCGAGATCGGCCGGGAGCTGGAGCTCACCGCTGCGGCCGTGCGCCGCCACCTCGACGCCCTCGAGGAGGAGTCCCTCGTGGCCGTGAAGCTCGTCAGCGCCGCCCGCGGAGCGGGCCGCCCCTCCCGCCGGTACGTGGTGACGCAGCACGCCCAGCGCCGTCTCGGCGACGACCACCTCTCGGTCGCCGTCGACGCGATCGACCGCCTCGCGGAGCTCGGCGGCGAGGGCGAGGTCCGGCGCCTCGCGCGCGGGGCCTTCCGCGACGTCGAGCGGAGGTTCGACGCCGCCGTCGCCGGCGCGGACCTGCCGCTGGAGGAGCGGACCGCCGTGCTCGCCAGGGTGCTCGACGCCGCCGGATTCGCCGGCACGCTGCGCCACCTGGGCGAGGGGCTGGCCCCCACCCTGCGGGCCGACCAGGTGTGCCAGGGCCACTGCCCCCTGCAGGGCCTGCCGGCCCGCTACCCGGAGTTCTGCGAGGAGGAGGCCGCCCTGTTCGCGCGCCTGCTCGGCGTCGACGTGCGCCGGCTCTCCACCCTCGCCACCGGCGGGCACGTGTGCACCACACACGTGCCCCTGGGCCGCACGTGAGGCCGCCCGCCGGCCCCGAGAAGACCACCCGACCGTCCGACCACCCCAACACCGCAACGAGAGAGGCTGAGATGACAGACCAGATCGTCCAGCGGGAGACCACGGAGACCGCCGATCCCGGCGTGATCGCCGAGATCCTCGAGAAGAACCCCGAGTTGAACGCCATCGGCGCCTACCAGTACGGCTGGGCCGACTCCGACGCGGCCGGCGAGAAGGCCGTGCGCGGCCTGAACGAGGACGTCGTGCGCGACATCTCCGCCAAGAAGTCCGAGCCGCAGTGGATGCTCGACCTGCGCCTCAAGGGCCTGAAGTACTTCGAGCGCAAGCCGATGCCCGCGTGGGGCCCGGACCTCACCGGCATCGACTTCGACAACATCAAGTACTTCGTGCGCTCCACCGAGGGCCAGGCGAAGTCCTGGGAGGACCTGCCCGAGGACATCCGCAACACGTACGAGCGCCTCGGCATCCCCGAGGCGGAGCGCGACCGCCTCGTGGCGGGCGTCGCCGCCCAGTACGAGTCCGAGGTCGTCTACCACCAGATCCGCGAGGACCTCGAGGCCCAGGGCGTGCTGTTCCTCGACACCGACACGGCCCTCAAGGAGCACCCGGAGGTGTTCGAGGAGTACTTCGGCACCGTGATCCCGGTGGGCGACAACAAGTTCGCCTCCCTGAACACGTCCGTGTGGTCCGGCGGCTCCTTCGTGTACGTGCCCAAGGGCGTGCACGTGGACATCCCGCTGCAGGCCTACTTCCGCATCAACACGGAGAACATGGGCCAGTTCGAGCGCACGCTGATCATCGCGGACGAGGACTCCTACGTGCACTACATCGAGGGCTGCACCGCCCCGATGTACAAGTCGGACTCCCTGCACTCCGCCGTGGTGGAGATCGTGGTGAAGAAGAACGCCCGCGTGCGCTACACCACCATCCAGAACTGGTCCACCAACGTGTACAACCTGGTGACCAAGCGTGCCGTGGTCGAGGCCGGCGGCACGATGGAGTGGGTCGACGGCAACATCGGCTCGAAGGTCACCATGAAGTACCCCGCGGTGTACCTCACGGGTGAGCACGCCACCGGCGAGACGCTCTCCGTGGCCTTCGCCGGCGCCGACCAGCACCAGGACACGGGCTCGAAGATGGTGCACATGGCCCCCAACACCTCCAGCTCGATCGTCTCGAAGTCGATCGCCCGCAACGGCGGCCGGGCCGCCTACCGCGGGCTCGTGCAGGTGGACGAGGGCGCCAAGGGCGCCGCGAACTCGGTGGTGTGCGACGCGCTGCTCGTGGACACGGTCTCCCGCTCGGACACCTACCCGTACATCGACATCCGCGAGGACGACGTGACCCTCGGCCACGAGGCCACGGTGTCCCGCGTCTCGGAGGAGCAGCTCTTCTACCTCCAGAGCCGCGGCCTCTCCGAGAGCGAGGCCATGGCGATGATCGTGCGCGGCTTCATCGAGCCGATCGCGCGCGAGCTGCCGATGGAGTACGCCCTCGAGCTGAACAAGCTGATCGAACTGCAGATGGAAGGGTCGGTGGGCTGAGTGGCCGAGACCATGGATGTGACCGAGCGCAATCTCATTCCGGGCATGGGGGAGGAGGGCGAGAAGCTCGCCGTCACCCAGGAGGCCCCGAAGCCCGCGGCGCAGCCGCGCCGCACCGGCGGCTCCCGCGCGGACCGCGTGAGCTCGTACGAGCTCGCCGACTTCCCGGTGCTCACCGGGCGCGAGGAGGACTGGCGGTTCACCCCGCTCAAGCGCCTGGGCGGGCTGCACCTGCCCGGCGGCGACGACGCGCGGCTCACCGGCGCGGCACCGACCGTGACCGTGTCCGAGCACGAGGGCGTCTCCGTGGAGACCGTCTCGCGCGAGGACGCGCGCGTCGGCTCCGTGCTGACGCCGGACGACCGCGTCTCCGCCGCGGCGTGGGCCTCGACCTCCGAGGCCGTCGTCGTGACGGTCGCGGCGGGAGCCGAGGTCGCCGAGCCGATCCGGATCGAGGTGACCGGCGCAGGCCCCCAGGCTGCCGCCGCGCACCTGACGGTCATCGTCGAGGAGAACGCCCAGGCCGACGTCGTGATCCGCCACCGCGGCTCCGCCGTGCTGGCCCAGAACGTCGAGTTCGACGTCCGGCGGGACGCCCGCCTGAACGCAGTCTCCCTGCAGGCGTGGGACGAGGGCGCCGTGCACGTGTCGGCGCAGCAGGCCTCCGTGGCCACGGGCGCGCACCTCACGCACGTGACCGTCTCCCACGGCGGCTCGCTGGTGCGCCTCACCCCGACCGCGCGCTTCTCCGCCGAGCGCGGCGAGGCCCGCCTCTACGGCCTCTACTTCGCCGACGCCGGCCAGCACCTCGAGAGCCGCCTGTTCGTGGACCACAACCAGCCGAACTGTGTCTCGGACGTGCTCTACAAGGGCGCGCTGCAGGGCGCCGACGCGCGCACCGTGTGGGTGGGCGACGTGCTGATCCGCAAGGAGGCCGAGGGCACGGACACGTACGAGAAGAACCAGAACCTGCTGCTCACCGACGGCGCCCGCGCCGACTCGGTGCCGAACCTCGAGATCGAGACCGGCGTCATCGAGGGGGCGGGCCATGCGTCCGCCACCGGACGGTTCGACGAGACCCAGCTGTTCTACCTCATGGCCCGCGGCATCCCGGAGTCGGAGGCGCGCCGCCTGATCGTGCGCGGCTTCCTCAACGAGATCATCCAGAAGATCGGCATCGCCGACGTCGAGGACGAGCTCACCACCGTCATGGAGGACGAGCTGCGCATCGCCGCGCTCTGAGCCCACCTCCCGCTCACCCCACCTTTTTCTTCCAAGGAGAACCGCACATGGCAACTCTGCAGATCACCGACCTGCACGTGCAGATCGAGACCGACAACGGCCCGAAGGAGATCCTCAAGGGCCTGAACCTCACCCTGAACACGGGCGAGACGCACGCCATCATGGGCCCCAACGGCTCCGGCAAGTCCACCCTGGCCTCCACCATCGCCGGCCACCCCCGCTACGAGGTGACCTCCGGGTCCATCACCCTGGACGGCGAGGACGTCCTGGAGATGGGCGTGGACGAGCGCGCGCAGGCGGGTCTCTTCCTGGCCATGCAGTACCCCGTGGAGATCCCGGGCGTGACCATGACCAACTTCCTGCGCACCGCCAAGACCGCGCTGGACGGGGAGGCGCCCTCGCTGCGCACGTGGACCAAGGACGTCAAGGGCGCCTTCGAGGCCCTCCAGATGGACCC
Source organism: Micrococcus sp. 2A (assembly GCF_039519235.1). Classification (NCBI taxonomy): domain Bacteria; kingdom Bacillati; phylum Actinomycetota; class Actinomycetes; order Micrococcales; family Micrococcaceae; genus Micrococcus; species Micrococcus sp. 2A. The sequence goes on from NZ_CP154351.1 coordinate 1,289,680, forward strand.
GGCGTTCATGAACCGCAACGTCAACGAGGGCTTCTCGGGCGGCGAGAAGAAGCGCGCCGAGATCATGCAGCTCGAGCTCTTCAAGCCGAAGTTCGCGATCCTCGACGAGACCGACTCCGGCCTCGACGTGGACGCCCTGCGCATCGTCTCGGAGGGCGTGAACCGCGCCGCCGAGGCGAACGAGATGGGCACGCTGCTCATCACCCACTACACGCGCATCCTGAACTACATCAAGCCCCAGCACGTGCACGTGATGGTGGCCGGCCGCATCGCCGAGTCGGGCGGCCCCGAGCTCGCCGCGCAGCTCGAGGCCGAGGGCTACGCCCGCTTCGAGCAGGCCGCAGAGGTCTCGGCATGACCGAGGCCGCCGCGCAGACGCCCACGGAGGACGTCCGTGAGGCCCTCAAGGACGTCATCGACCCCGAGCTCGGGGTGAACGTGGTGGACCTGGGCCTGCTCTACGGCCTGCACTACGCCGAGGACGGCGCGCTGCTCGTGGACATGACCCTGACCACCGCCGCGTGCCCCCTCACCGAGGAGATCGAGGACCAGGTCTCGCGCGCCATCGGCACCATGGTGGACGAGTGGCGCCTGAACTGGGTCTGGATGCCGCCGTGGGGTCCCGAGCGGATCACCGAGGACGGCAAGGACCAGATGCGGGCCCTCGGCTTCAACATCTGACCCAGCCCCGGTCCCGGAACGACGTCGGGCCCCCACCTCCGCGCGGAGGTGGGGGCCCGACGTCGTTCCGGGGAGACCGCGGGAAGCGCCCTCAGATGTCCAGCGTGCTCGCGGTGAACGTGTTGCACTGCTGGATGTCCGGCTCGGCCTGGCGGCCGTTCTGGTAGCCGCGCATGAACCAGCCCATGCGCTGCTCCGAGGTGCCGTGCGTGAAGCTGTGCGGGTCGACGCGGCCGCGGGCCTGCTCCTGGATGTGATCGTCGCCCACGGAGGCCGCTGCGTCGATCGCCTGGCGCAGCTGCGCGTCCGAGATGGGCTGCAGGAACGGCTCCCCGGACTCCGGGTCCGTGGTCACCGTGCCGTGGCCGGCCCACATGCCGGCGAAGCAGTCGGCCTGGAGCTCGGCCTTCACCGAGCCCGAGGTGGCGCCCGTCGTGCCGTCCCGCGAGTACTCCAGGTAGCCGACCACGTTCTGCACGTGGTGGCCGTACTCGTGCGCGACGATGTACTCCTCGGCCAGGGGGCCGCCCTCGGCGCCGAAGTCGCGCTGGAGGGTGCCGAAGAAGGACGTGTCGAAGTACATCGACTCGTCGGAGGGGCAGTAGAACGGGCCGGTGTCCGAGGACGCGGCGCCGCAGCCGGTGTTCACCTGGCCGGAGAACAGGGTGAGTTTCGGCTCGCGCCAGTCGATGTTGGAGTACCGGCCGAGGTACCCGCCCCAGAACTGGTCGGCGGCCTCGGTGGTGGCGATCACGCGGCAGTCCACGTTGCGGTTCGCGTCGTCGCCGGTGCTGCACTCCGACGGGGAGACCGGCTGGTCCGTGCCCCCCGTGGTCTGCTGCTGGTACTGGCCCTGGCCGGAGGTGGCCGAGCCGGTGTCGATGCCGAGCTGGTCGGCCAGCCCGGGCGCGAAGATGGCCAGGAGCAGCGCCAGCAGGCCGCCGCCGCCGCCGATCGCGGCGCCCCGGCCGAGGCCCCCGCCGCCGCCGGAGGCGCGGCCCGCGTCGAGCTGCACGTTGGAGTTGAAGGTCATGAGGCCTGAGTCTAGATGTGATGTCCAGGGACGTTGTTGCGTGAACAGCTGACAGGCGAAGGCCTCCTGTTGCGAGAGTGGAGTTGTCGAGAAACCGCTCACGCGAACAGAAGGCCTTCATGTCCCACGCTAACGCCGCCCTGACCCCTCGCGCCCGCCTACGCCTGGCCAAGCTCATCGTCGAGGAGCACTGGCCGGTCGCCACCGCGGCCAAGATGTTCATGGTCTCCCCACCCACCGCACGCAAATGGGCCACACGCTTCCGGGCCGAGGGACCTGCAGGGATGGCAGACCGGTCCAGCCGGCCGTCCACGATGCCGACCAGAACACCGCCGGCGGTGGTGAAACAGATCGTGGCCGCCCGATGGCGCCGACGCCTGGGGCCGGCACAGATCGCCGGAGAACTCAGGATGCCGGCCTCCACCGTCCATGCCGTGCTCGTGCGCTGCCGGATCAACCGCCTCGCCCGTCTGGACCGGGTCACCGGCGAGCCGATCCGCCGCTACGAGCACCCCCACCCCGGGTCGCTGATCCACGTCGACGTCACCAAGTTCGGGCGCATCCCCGACGGGGGCGGACACCGATTCGTCGGGCGCCAGCAGGGCCTGAAGCACCGCGCGGCGACCTCGGACCGCGAAGGAACCCGTGATGCCCGATACCAGCCCCGGCTCGGGGTGGGCTTTCTGCACACCGTGATCGATGATCACTCCCGCTTCGCCTATGTCGAGATGCACTCCGATGAACGCAGCCAGACGGCCATCGCGGTGTTGCGCCGCGCGGTCGCCCACTTCGCGCGCCTGGGCGTGGAGGTGGAGCGGGTGCTCTCGGACAACGGCTCGGCCTACCGCTCGCATGCCTGGCGTGATGCCTGTGCCGAGCTCGGGATCAAGCCCAAGCGGACTCGGCCCTACCGGCCGCAGACGAACGGGAAGATTGAGCGGTTCCATCGCACGCTCGCTGACGGGTGGGCCTACGCCCGGTTCTACAGCTCAGAGACGGAGCGCAGGGCCGCGTTGCCTGGATGGCTGCACTTCTACAATCATCATCGCGTCCACTCCGCGATCGGTGCCGTGCCTGCCACCAGGCTCAACAACCTCCCTGGACATCACATCTAGACGGACTAGACTGGGGCGGCGCGGCCCCGGGCCCCTCGGCCCTTCGCGCGCCCTCGACCGGTCCGCTGCGGCCGCCCCCACACCCCCAGGAGCTCCACCCCCTCATGCTCACCGTCACGGATCTCGAACTGCGCGTCGGCGCCCGCCTGCTCATGGACGAGGTGAACTTCCGCGTGGACAAGGGGGACAAGGTGGGCCTGGTGGGGCGCAACGGCGCCGGCAAGACCACCCTCACGAAGGTGCTCGCCGGCGGCGGACAGCCCGCCGGGGGGACCGTCACCCGCTCGGGTCGGATCGGCTACCTCCCGCAGGACCCCAAGGTGGAGGACATGGACCAGTCCGGCCGCGACCGGATCCTCTCCGCCCGGGACCTGGACCAGACCATCCGCCGCATGCGCGCCGCGGAGGAGGGGATGGCGGCGGACGACGACGCCGAGCGCGAGAGGGCCATGAACCGGTACTCGCGGCTCGAAGCGGAGTTCGCCGCCCGCGGCGGGTACGCGGCCGAGTCCGAGGCCGCCCGGATCACCTCGAACCTGGGCCTGCCGGACCGCGTCCTGGACCAGCCGCTGCACACGCTCTCCGGCGGCCAGCGCCGCCGCGTGGAGCTCGCCCGCATCCTCTTCTCGGACGCGGACATCATGCTCCTCGACGAGCCCACCAACCACCTGGACCACGACTCGATCGTGTGGCTGCGCGAATACCTCAAGACGTACTCCGGCGGCCTGCTGATGATCAGCCATGATGTGGAGCTCATGGAGATGACCGTGAACAAGGTCCTCTACCTCGACGCCAACCGCCAGGTGATCGACGTCTACAACATGTCCTGGAAGAACTACCTGGCCCAGCGCCAGCAGGACGAGTCCCGCCGCCGCCGGGAGTTCGCCAACGCGGAGAAGAAGGCCTCCGCGCTGATCTCCCAGGCGGAGAAGATGCGGGCCAAGGCCACGAAGGCCGTGGCCGCGCAGAACATGATCAAGCGCGCCGAGCGCCTCATGCGGGACGTCGAGGGCGAGCGCGCGCAGGACCGCGTGGCCGCCATCCGCTTCCCCTCGCCGCAGCCCTCGGGCAAGACGCCGCTGCGCGCGGAGAACCTCTCCAAGTCCTACGGATCGCTCGAGATCTTCACGGGCGTGGACCTGGCGATCGACCGCGGCTCCCGCGTGGTGATCCTGGGCTACAACGGCGCGGGCAAGACCACGCTGCTGCGCATGCTGGCCGGTGCCGAGACCCCGGACACGGGCGGCGTGGAGGCCGGGCACGGCCTCAAGCTCGGCTACTTCGCCCAGGAGCACGACACCCTCGACCAGGACGCCTCGGTGCTCGACAACATGCGCCACGCCGCGCCGCAGCTGGGGGACACCCAGGCGCGCACGCTGCTGGGCTCGTTCCTCTTCCAGGGCGACGACGTGGACAAGCCCGCGCGGGTGCTCTCCGGCGGCGAGAAGACCCGCCTGGCCCTGGCCACGCTCGTGGCGTCCTCCGCGAACGTCCTGCTGCTCGACGAGCCCACCAACAACCTCGACCCCGCCAGCCGCGAGGAGATCCTCAACGCGCTGCGCCGGTACGAGGGCGCCGTGGTGCTCGTGACCCACGACGAGGGTGCCGTCCAGGCGCTCGCCCCGGAGCGCGTGGTGCTGCTGCCGGACGGCGTCGAGGACCTCTGGAACGACGACTACCTGGACCTCATCACCCTGGCCTGAGCGGCCGGCCGGGGCCGCTCAGTCGAACAGCGCGTCCTCGGCCTGCTCGTCCGTGAGCCGTCCGTCCCGGCGGCGCCGCACGGGCTGGGGGCGCGGCGGGCGGCGGGCGGCGAACGTGCCGTCGTCGACGGCGTCCTCGAGGGCGTCCGCGCGGTCGTTGCGGGCGCGCATCCACGCCGAGTAGCCCCACACGCCGAAGCCCATGGCCGCGAAGAGGTACCACTGGATGGCGTAGGAGAGGTGCGGGCCCTCGTCGAGCGTGGGCTCCACGAGCCTCTGCGGCGCGGTCTCCGCGGCCGGGTCCTCGCTCACCATGATCCCGTACGCGGTGTCCGCCACGGGCTCGCCGACGACGCGGCCGATCTCCGGCAGGTCGATCGAGGCGACCTGCCCCTCGGGGGCGTCGCGGTCCAGGGTGGGCTCGCCGGGCTTGACGCGCACGACGGCGGACACCTCGCCCTCCGGCGGCGCCGGCACCACGTCGGGCCGTCCGGGGGTGTCGCCCACGGGCAGCCAGCCGCGGTCCACCACGACGACGACGCCCTCGTCCGTGCGGAACGGCACCAGCACCTCGTAGCCGGGGCGGCCGGCGCGGGGGCGGTTGCGGGCGATCAGCGTCTCCTCCACGAGGTACTCCCCGCTCAGGGTCACGGGCGTCCACTCGTCCTGGGCGTCGAAGTCCGTGAACATCCGCTCGGCCTCGGCGAACGGCACGGCGTCGTCGTCGTAGTTCTCCAGCACGCGGTTGACCTCGTGCATCTTCTGCACACGCCGGTCCCACTGCCACTGCGCGAGGTAGTGGCACGCGAACGCGAAGAGGACGCACACGAGGAGGCCGAGGATCCAGGGCCCCGTGGCGAGGAAGCCGAACCGCAGGCGGGGCAGGCGCTCCGTGGCCGTGTCCCCGGGGGGACGGCGGGAGCCGACGCGGGGGCCGGTGGCGGTGCTCATGCGGGGACCTCATCGTCGGGGTGGTCGGGGTGGTCGGGGTGGTCGGGGGCCACGAGGGGCCGGACGCGGCGCAGGAAGCCGCGCGCCTCGAGGAAGTCCTCGAGGTGGGCGCGATGCTCGCGGCAGGCGAGCCACGTCTTGGTCCGCTCGGGAGCGTGCACGCGGGGGTTGTTCCACTCGAGCGCCCACACCGCGTCGGCGCGGCAGCCGCGGCGCGAGCACGGGTGCGGATCGCCGGGCCCGGCGGCCACGCCGGCGGGTCCCCCGACGGGCCCGGGCGTGGCGCCCGGAACGGAGCCCGGCGCGGGGGAGGACCCCGCGGCGAGGGCTCCGAGCAGGTCCATGCCGCCGAGCGGGCCCGCGGTGCTCATGCGCCCGCCTCCCCACCGGTCCGCGGCCCGGGCAGGGCCCGGCGCCGGTCGAGGACGGGGTCCGCCACGACGTCGCCCGTCAGGACCACGGGCTGCGGCGCCGCGGGGCCGGACTCCTCGGGGACGGGGAGGGCGGCGGCGCCCGAGTCCACGCGGCGCAGCGTGCCGGAGCGCTCGGGGCCGGCGTTGTTCACGGAGACCACCGCGATGTAGGGCAGGGCCACGGCGCCCAGGATGAGCGCGAGCTGGAGCCAGCCGTGCGTGAAGAGGGCGGCCACGAAGCACAGCGTGCGGACGCCCATCTGGAGGAGGTAGACGCGCATGCGGTGCGAGCGGTCCTCGCTGCGGGCCGGCGCGGCGGTGGTGACCCCCTGGACCGGGCGGGTGGTCATGGCGTCACCTCCTGCACGGCGTCCGGGGGCGGGTCCCGGCACGACGGCACACGTAGAGTGGTGGTTCACGGCGGCGGGCGGGCGCTTCGCGTCCGCCTCGGACGGCTCTCAGAGCCGACCGCCGGTCGATGTCCTAGGTGAACGATCCTAGTCGCCCCCGCACAGAAGGTGGTCCCCATGGCCGAGCAGTCCCGTCCCACCGCAGCCGAGCCGGCCGCCCCCGGCGGGCGCAGCGTCCTCGTCACCGGCGGCAACCGCGGGATCGGCCTGGCCATCGCGCAGGCGTTCGCCGCGAACGGCGACCGCGTGGCCATCACGTCCCGCTCGGGCGAGGGCCCCGAGGGCGTCCTGCCGGTGCGGGCCGACGTGACGGACGCCTCGTCCGTGGACGCGGCGTTCCGGCAGGTCGAGGAGGCCCACGGCCCGGTCGAGGTGCTCGTGGCGAACGCCGGCATCACGAACGACCAGCTGCTGCTGCGCATGTCCGAGGAGGACTTCGCCTCGGTGGTGGACACGAACCTCACCGGCTCGTTCCGCGTGGTGCAGCGCGCCACGAAGGGCATGATGCGCCTCAAGCGCGGCCGGATCGTGCTGGTCTCCTCCGTGGTGGGCCTGCTCGGCTCCCCGGGCCAGGTCAACTACGCCGCCTCCAAGTCCGGCCTCGTGGGCATGGCGCGCTCCATCACCCGCGAGCTCGGCGCGCGGGGCGTGACGGCGAACGTGGTGGCCCCCGGCTACATCGACACGGAGATGACGCGTTCGCTGGACGAGGACCTCAAGGCCCAGTACAAGAAGTCCATCCCCGCGGGCCGCTTCGCCGACCCGGACGAGGTCGCCGGCGTCGTCCGGTGGCTCGCCTCGGAGGAGGCCTCCTACATCTCCGGTGCCGTCATCCCCGTGGACGGCGGCCTCGGCATGGGCCACTGACCCGCCCCCTCACCCTTCCCACCCCAGGCAGAAAGGCCCCGAGCATGACTGAGACAGACCTCACCGGACGCGGCGTCGTCGTCACCGGCTCCTCCCGCGGCATCGGCGCGGAGACCGCGCGGCTGCTGGCCGCCCGCGGCGCCGGCGTCGTGGTGAACTACCGCCAGAAGGCCCCGCGCGCGAACAAGGTGGTCGCCGCCATCGAGGAGGCCGGAGGCCGCGCCGTGGCCGTGGGCGGCGACGTCACGAAGGCCGAGGACCGCGCCGCCCTGCTCGACGCCGCCGTCGAGGCGTTCGGCTCGCTGGACGTGCTCGTGCTCAACGCCTCCGGCGGCATGGAGTCCCAGTTCGGCGAGGACTACGCCATGACGCTCAACCGGGACGCGCAGGCCGCCCTCGCGGACGCCGCCCTCGAGCGGATGGGGGAGGGTGGGCAGATCGTGTTCGTCACCTCGCACCAGGCGCACTTCATCGATGAGGTGGACACCATGGAGTCCTACGAGCCCGTGGCCCGCTCCAAGCGCGCCGGAGAGCTCGCGCTGCGCGAGCGCATCCCCGCGTTCGCGGAGAAGGGCGTGGGCTTCGCGGTGGTCTCGGGCGACATGATCGAGGGCACCATCACCGCCACGCTGCTCAACCGCGCGGAGCCGGGCGCCATCGAGGCGCGCCGTGAGGCGGCCGGGAAGCTGTACACGGTGGAGGAGTTCGCGTCCGAGGTGGCCGCCCTGGTGGGGCGCACCGACCTCGAGGTGGGCCACACCGAGCTCGTGGGCGGCGCCCGCGACTTCCTGGCCCGCCACCGGGGCTGAGTCGCCGGCGGCTCGGGCTCAGAGCCCGAGCAGCCAGCGCAGCGGGGTGAACGAGGGCACGTCGAGCACCACGTCGGCGTGCTCGCGCAGCGCCGGCTTGGCGCACAGGGCCACCCCGCACCCCGCGGCCGTCAGCAGGTCGATGTCGTTGGCGCCGTCGCCCACCGCCACGACGGCGGTCTCCGCGACGCCGGCGTCGGCCGCCCACGCGCGCAGCATGGCCGCCTTGGCGGCGCGGTCCACCACAGTCCCGACGACGCGCCCCGTGAGGCGCCCGTCCGCGGCCTCGAGCTCGTTCGCGCAGTAGGCGTGCAGGCCCCACGCGGCCGCGAGCGGGGCGAGCACCGAGGTGAACCCGCCCGAGACGGCGCAGACCCGACCCCCGGCCGCGTGCACGGCGGCGATCAGCTCGAGCGCGCCGTCCGTGGGGCGCACGGCGTCCACGACCTCCTCGACCACGCCCACGGGCAGGCCCGCGAGCGCCTCGACGCGCGCGTGGAGGGACTGGGCGAAGTCGAGCTCGCCGCGCATGGCCCGCTCCGTGACCTCGGCGACCTTCGCCTCGCGCCCGGCGTGCGCCGCGAGCAGCTCGATGACCTCCTGCTGGATCAGCGTGGAGTCGACGTCGGTCACCACGAGCGGGTGCGGGTTCGCCGTCGCGTCCTCGGGCAGCGTCAGCGCGGCCCAGCCGGGACCCGGATCGGGAGCCGCGGCCCACGCGTCGCTCAGGAACCGCCAGCCCACGAGGCCGTCCGCGGCGACGCGCTCGGCGCCCTCCGGCACGCCCTCCGGCGTGCCCGCGGGACCAGGGGCGTCGGCGGGCGAGGCGGTCAGGACGAGGCGGCGCACGGAGCTCATGGGCCTCAATCTAGGGGCGCGGACGCAGCGCGCCCCGCGTGTGAACGCCCGGCCCCACTATGGTGGAGGCCATGACCACGCCCCAGCACCTCGAGGACATCTTCACCCCGGACGAGGACGCCGTGCTCCAGCTGCGCGGCGTGCGCGTGCACCGCGGCGGCCGGGACATCGTCGCCGACGTGGACTGGACCGTCCGGGCGGGCGAGCGCTGGGTCGTGATGGGCCCCAACGGCGCGGGCAAGTCGACCCTGCTGCAGATCGCCGCGGCCCGCCTGCACCCCACCGCCGGCGACGTCGCGATCCTCGACGAGGTGCTGGGCGCCGTCGACGTGTTCGAGCTGCGCCCGCGCATCGGGCTCTCCTCCGCCCAGCTGGCGGCCCAGGTGCCGCGCGCGGAGCTCGTGCAGGACGCCGTGGTGACCGCCGCGTACGGCGTGACCGGCACGTGGCGCGAGAGCTACGAGACGCAGGACCGCATGCGGGCCCTCGGGCTCGTGTCCGCGTGGGGGCTCTCCCGCCTGGCGCACCGGCCCTTCGGCTCCCTCTCGGACGGCGAGCGCAAGCGGGTGCTGATCGCCCGCGCGCTCATGACCGACCCCGAGCTGCTGCTCCTGGACGAGCCCGCCGCGGGGCTGGACCTGGCCGGGCGCGAGGAGCTCGTCCGCCAGCTCACCGAGCTCGCGGAGGACGAGGCGGCGCCGGCCACCGTTCTCGTGACGCACCATGTGGAGGAGGTCCCTCCGGGCTTCACCCACGCCCTGCTGCTGCGCGAGGGCGGCGTGGTGGCCGCCGGCCCCGTCGCGGAGGTCCTCACGGACGAGCACCTCTCCACCGCGTTCGGCCTCGCGCTCACCGTCACCTCCACGGACGGGCGCTACTCGGCCGTCGGCGCGTGAGCGAGCTGCTCGCCGCCCAGGTCCTCGGGATGGACCTGTGGCAGGTGCTGCTCGTGCTGCTGGCCGGGTTCTGGGCCGGCACCATCAACTCCGTGATCGGCTCGGGCACCCTGGTCACCTTCCCCGTGCTCGTGGCCGTGGGGTACCCGCCCGTCACGGCGCAGATCTCCAACGCCATGGGCCTCGTGGCCGCCGGGTTCTCGGGCGTGTTCGGGTACCGCCGCGAGCTCGCGGAGTCGCGGGCCGTGCTGCCCGTGCTGACCGTGGCCTCCCTGCTGGGCGGCATCCTCGGGGCATCCCTGCTGATCCACCTGCCGCCCGAGGTGTTCGGGTACGCGGCGCCGATCCTCATCGTGGTGGCCCTCGCCTTCGTGATCCTCCAGCCCCGCCTGCAGGCGTGGGTGCGCCGGCGGGCCGCCGCGCGGGCGGGCGGCGAGGTCGCCGAGGCCCCCGCCGTGCCGAGCCGGCCCGTCGGCCCCGCGCTGTGGATCCTCGTCTTCCTGGCCGGTGTGTACGGCGGGTACTTCGTGGCCGCGCAGGGCGTGCTGCTCATGGGCATCCTCGGCGTGTTCCTCTGCGGCGGCACGCTCGTGCACGCGAACGGCATCAAGACGTGGCTCTCCCTCTCGGTGAACCTCATCGCCGCCGTCTCCTACCTGCTGTTCGCCTTCGACCGCATCGACTGGACGGCCGTGCTGCTCATCGCGGCGTCCTCCCTGGTGGGCGGGTCCGTGGGGGCCAGGATCGGGCGGCGCATCTCCCCGACGCTGCTGCGCGGGGTGATCGTGGTGGTGGGCCTGGCCGGACTGACGAGCATGATCCTGCGCCTGGTGAACGGTGGCTGAGCACACCCGGCTTCCGGGCGCGGCCGGCCGCGAGGTGCGGCTGACCCCGGCCGACCTCGCCGACCCCCGCCTGGCCGCGTACACGACCATGACCGACGCCGCCCTGCGCCGCCGCGTGGACGCCGAGCACGGGGTCTTCCTGGCGGAGTCCTCCTCCGTGGTGCGGCGGGCGCTGGCCGCCGGGCACACGCCGCGCTCGTTCCTGCTGGGGGACCGGTACCGCGAGACGTTCGCGGACGCCCTCGCCGCCCACCCGGACGTGCCGGTCTTCACCGGCCCGGACGAGGTCCTCACGGAGCTCACCGGCTTCCACCTGCACCGCGGCGCGCTGGCGGCGATGGACCGGCCGGCCCCGCGCTCCGTGGGCGAGGTGCTCGCGGGCGCGCGGCGCGTCCTCATCGCCGAGGACCTCGTGGACCACACGAACCTGGGCGCGGTGGTGCGCTCGGCGGTGGCCCTGGGGTGGGACGCGCTGCTGCTGACCCCGCAGGCCGCCGACCCGCTCTACCGGCGGGCGATCCGCGTGAGCATGGGGACGGTGTTCCAGCTGCCCTGGGCGCGGCTGGACGGCCCCGTGGGGTCCGCGGTGCCCGTGCTGAAGGAGGCGGGGTTCGCGGTCGCCGCGCTCGAGGTGACCGAGCGGGCCGTGGGCCTGGACAGCCCGGAGCTCGAGGGGATCCGGGGCGCCGAGCGGCTGGCCCTCGTGCTGGGCCAGGAGGGCCCCGGCGTCCGCGAGGAGACGCTCGCCCAGACCGACGCCGACGTCGTGATCCCCATGCCGGCGGGCGTGGACTCGCTGAACGTGGCCGCGGCGGCCGCCGTCGCACTGTGGGAGCTGCGCGCGCGGTGAGGGCCGGGCGCGACGCGCGGGCCGCGCGATCCGCGGGGAGACGCGACGGGGCATGCGGTAGAGTGGGCCGCTGGCCCGCCGACCGGCGGACCCCACCGACCACACCTCTCGCGCCCCTGGTCCCAATCAGGCGGCAGAAACGAAGGATGCTCCCCATGAAGACCGCGATCCACCCCGAGTACCGCTACGTCATCTTCAACGACCTCGCCTCCGGTGAGAAGATCCTCACCCGCACCACCGCGAACTCCGAGAAGACCGCGGAGTGGGAGGACGGCAACACCTACCCGGTGATCGACGTCGAGATCTCGGCCGCCTCGCACCCGTTCTACACGGGCAAGCAGCGCATCATGGACACCGCCGGCCGCGTGGAGCGCTTCAACGCCCGCTTCAAGGGCTTCGGCGGCAAGAAGTGATCGCAGCGGCCTGAGCCGCTCTCACCTCGGACCACGACGACGGGCCCCGCGCCTCCGGCACCACGCCGGAGGAGCGGGGCCCCTCGCGTCCCCGGCTCCCGCCCGGCGCGAACGCCCCTGGCCCGTGCCCCGGCGGGATCCTAGGCTGGCGGCATGACCACGAACCAGGACAGCGCCCACCACGGGGAGTACAAGGTGATCGGCGGCAAGCTGGTGGCCGCGGACCTCACCCTCCACGACGGCCGGATCGCCACGGCCAGCATCAACGGCGACTTCTTCCTCGAGCCCGACGAGGCGCTCGAGGACCTCAACGCGGCCGTGGCCGGGCTCTCGGCCGACGTGGAGCACCGCGCCATCCGGGCGGCGGTGGAGCAGGGCCTGCGGCCCGAGGCCGAGCTGTTCGGCGTCGACGCCTTCGCGATCGCCTCCGCGGTGCGCCGCGCCCTCGGCAAGTCGACCACGTGGGAGGACCACCAGTGGGAGATCATCCCGCCGGAGCCGCTGCCGATCGCGCTGACGGTGGCCCTCGACGAGGTCCTCACCCGCCAGGTGGCCGAGGGACGGCGGAACCCGACCATGCGGCTGTGGCAGTGGAATGAGCCCGCCGTCGTGATCGGGGCCTTCCAGTCGCTCGCCAACGAGGTCGACCCGGAGGGCGTGGAGCGGCACGCGATCAACGTGGTGCGGCGGATCTCCGGCGGCGGCGCGATGTTCATGGAGGCGGACAACTGCGTCACGTACTCGCTGCACGTGCCGCAGTCCCTCGTGGACGGCCTCGAGACCGCTGAGACCTACCCGTTCCTCGACGAGTGGACCATGGACGCGCTCGGCCGCCTCGGCGTGGAGGCGTTCTACCAGCCGCTCAACGACATCGCCACGCCCCAGGGAAAGATCGGCGGGGCCGCCCAGAAGCGCGTGGGGGAGTCCGGCCTCCTGCACCACGTCACCATGAGCTACGACATCGACGCGGTCAAGATGCTCGAGGTCCTGCGGATCGGCCGCGAGAAGCTGCGCGGCAAGGGCGTCGCCTCGGCGAAGAAGCGGGTGGACCCGCTGCGCCGTCAGACCGGCGTCCCCCGCGTTGAGATCTGGGAGACCATGATGGCCACCTTCGAGGAGCGGTACGGGGCGCGGCGCGTCGACCTCGACGCCGAGACCCGCGCCGAGGCCGAGGAGCTGGCCCGCACGAAGTTCGCCACGCCGGAGTGGACCGCCCGCGTCCCGTGACCGGGCGGCTCACCCCTGCGCAGCCCGCCTACCCCTCGAGGTCGTGCTGGGCCGCCTGCACCCGCAGGGACCGGCGCAGCGCGTCCGTGTGCTCCACGACGAGGCGGCGCAGGGCGCCCGGGGCGTCCGGGTGGCCGTCGATCCAGCGCTGGGCGGCGGCGAGCGTGGGGTGGCGCTCCTGGTCCTCGGCACCGCCCGGCACCGCGTGCTGGTGCCCCGGGAACAGCCCGCCGATCGCGCGGCTGGCCAGCCCGTTCGACCGGCTCGCCCACACCTGCTCCAGCCGCGGCCAGAACCCGTCCTCGTGGGCGGCGAGCAGCTCCACGGAGCCCGCGGCGAAGCCGGCGGCCGTGGCGGAGAGCAGGTCGTTGGACAGCTCGACGCCGTCGGCGGTGCGCCCGGCCATGACGGCCTCCCACGCTGCGGCCTTCACGCCGGGCTCGGGGCGCGCGGCGAGGGCGAGGCGGTGCCACGTGACCGTCTGCGCGGTGCGCTTCGCCTCGAGCTCGGCGTCCAGGCGGGCCGCATCGGCCTGGCCGGTCGCGGCGAGGGCCTGGAGCACGAGCCAGCGCACCTCGGCGTCCACGGCGAGCCCGGGGGCCGCCGTGCCGGGCGAGACCAGCAGGGCCTCGGCCAGAGAGCCCGCCAGCGCCGCGTCGGCGCGCGCCACGAGCGCCCACGTGCGGGCCGCCGTGCGCTGGCGGTCGGAGCCGGCCTCGAGCGTGCGGGTCTGCTCGGCCAGCTCGGTGCCGAGCCGCGAGCGCAGGGCGGCGCGGTCCTCGGCCCGGGCGTACTGGGACACCGCGGCGGCGGCCTGGGCGAGCACCTGGGTGTGGACGCCGACGGTCTCGATCCCGGCGGAGAGCTGCCCCACCGCGGTCACGAAGCGCTCCACGGGCAGCGCGCCGTCGCGCGTCATCGACCACAGGGCCGCCCACACGGTGGCCTCGGCCAGCGGATCCGCGATCGGGTGAGCGAGCACCGCCTCGAGCGAGGCGTCGTCCACCTCCACGGCCGCGTACGTGAGGTCCTCGTCGTTGGGCAGCACGAGCCGGACGCCCTCCGGCACCTCGAGCCCGGCCAGCGGCACCGCGGCGCCCTCGGCACCGCCCGGCACGTCGACGGTGGCCTGGCCGGTGCGCACGAGCACACCGTCCTCGTCGGGCGTGAACACGCCCACCTTCACCACGTGGGGGCGCAGCACCTGGCGGCCCGTGACGGGATCCCGGCCCTCCTGGTGCAGGAGGACGGCGCCGTCGTCCCCCGCCTCCACCCGCAGGCGCGGCACGCCCGAGGTGTGCAGCCACGCGTCCGCCCACGCGCCCATGTCCCGCCCCGAGGCGGCCTCGAGGGCCGCCATGAAGTCGGCGAGCTCCGCGTTGCCCCACGCGTGGGCGCGGAAGTAGCGGCGTGCGGCGTCGAGGAACGCGTCCCGGCCGACGAACGCCACGAGCTGCTTGAGCACCGAGGCGCCCTTGGCGTACGTGATGCCGTCGAAGTTCTGCCGCGCGGCCTCGAGGTCCACGATGTCCGCGACGATCGGGTGTGTGGTCGGCAGCTGGTCCTGCACGTAGGCCCACGCCTTGCGGCGCGAGGCGAAGGTGACCCACGCGTCGGAGAACTCCGTGGCCTCCGCGGCGCCGAGCGAGCCCATGAAGTCCGCGAACGACTCCTTGAGCCACAGGTCGTCCCACCAGCGCATCGTCACGAGGTCGCCGAACCACATGTGCGCCATCTCGTGGAGGATCACGGTGGCCCTGCCCTCGTACTGCACGGCGGTGGCCCGCGAGGTGAACACGAAGTCCTCCGTGAAGGTCACCAGCCCCGGGTTCTCCATGGCTCCGAGGTTGTACTCGGGCACGAACGCCTGGTCGTACTTGCCCCACTCGTAGGGCACGCCGAAGAGCCCGTGGAAGAAGTCCAGCCCGCGCTTCGTCACCGCGAACACGGCCTCCGGGTCGAACGCGTCGGCCATCGTCTGCCGCGTGAACAGGCGCAGCGGCACGGGCGCGGCACCGGTGGCCGCATCGCCGTCCCAGCGGTCCTCCCAGCTCGCGTAGGGGCCGGCCAGCAGCGTCGTGATGTAGGTGGACTGGGCGAGCGTGGGCTCGAAGTCCACGCGCACGACGCCGTCGCCTGCCTCCGTGCGCGACGCCTCGGGCCGGTTGGAGGCCAGCACCCAGTCGGCCGGGCCGGTGAGGGCGAAGGTGAAGGCGCCCTTGAGGTCCGGCTGCTCGAAGTCCGGGAAGACGCGGCGCGCGTCCGCGGGCTCGTACTGCGTGTAGAGGTACACCTGGCCGTCGGCCGGGTCCGCGAAGCGGTGCAGCCCCTCGCCCGAGCGCGAGTAGCGCGAGGCGCCCTTCAGGACCACGTCGTTCTCGGCCGCCAGGCCGGGCAGCAGGACGCGGGCCTCGCCGACCACCTCGGCGAGGTCCAGGGCTGCGCCGTTGAGCTCCACCGCATCCACCCCGGCGTGGATCCAGTCCAGGTGCGTGCTCGCGCCGGGCTCCGCGCACGCGAAGCGGATCCGCGCCTCCACCGGGTAGGTGTCCTGCTCGAGGTCGCGGGCGGCCGAGAGGTCCACGTGGACGTCGTACGCGCTCACGGTGAGCAGCCGGGAGCGCTCGAAGGCCTCGGCACGGGTCACGTTGGTCTGGTCGAGGTCGGGCGCGGGCACGACGTCGGGCACGGGTGTTCTCCGGTCTGTGGGGTGGGAGCGGGCGGGGGAGCGAGACGGGGGACCGGTGCGGGTCAGCGCGGCGCCGGCACGGACTGGCCCTTCGAGAGCACGGTCAGGCCCGAGTCCGTCACGGTGTAGCCGTTGGCCTCGTCCTCCGCTCGGTCGAAGCCGATGCGCGCGCCGGGCGGGACCACCACGTTCTTGTCGAGGATGGCGTTGCGGACGTGGGCGCCCTCCCCCACGACGACGGAGTCCAGGAGCACGGACTGCTCGACCCACGCCTCGTTCGCGACGCGGACGTCCGTGGACAGCACGGACTGGGCCACCGTGCCGCCCGAGACGACGACGCCCTGCGAGAGGATCGAGTCGTTCGCGCTGCCGGGGCGGCGCGAGGCCGAGCGCACCAGCTTCGCCGGCGGGGAGACGGACTGCCGCGTGTACAGCGGCCACTCGCGGTTGTAGAGGTTGAACTCCGGCCACGGCTGCACGAGGTCCATGTGCGCGTCGTAGTAGGAGTCCAGCGTGCCCACGTCCCGCCAGTAGTGCTTGCCGGGGGTGCCGCCGGGGACCTCGTTGGCGGTGAAGTCGTAGACGCCGGCCTCGCCGCGGTCCACGAAGTAGGGGACGATGTCCCCGCCCATGTCGTTGTTGGAGTGCGGGTTGGCGTCGTCCGCGTTGAGCGCCTCCACGAGGGCGTCCGTGTCGAACACGTAGTTGCCCATGGAGGCCAGGAACTGGGACGGGTCGTCCGGCAGGCCCGGGGTGGTGGCGGGCTTCTCCACGAACGCCTTGATGCGCTCGGGGGAGGACGGGTCGGTCTCGATGACGCCGAACTGGTCCGCGAGGTCCAGCGGCTGGCGCACGGCGGCCACGGTGGCCTTCGCGCCGGAGGCGATGTGCTGGTCCACCATCTGCTGGAAGTCCATGTGGTAGACGTGGTCCGCGCCGATCACCACGACGATGTCCGGGCGCGCGTCAGCGATGAGGTTCATGGACTGGTAGATGGCGTTCGCCGAGCCCGTGAACCAGTCCTTGCCGCGGCGCTGCTGCGCCGGGACGGTGGCCACGTAGTTGTTGAGCATGGTGGACATGCGCCACGTCTCGGAGATGTGCCGGTCCAGCGAGTGCGACTTGTACTGCGTCAGCACCACGATCTCGCGGTAGCGCGAGTTCACCAGGTTGGAGAGAGCGAAGTCGATCAGCCGGTACGTGCCGCCGAAGGGGACGGCCGGCTTGGCCCGGTCGGCGGTGAGGGGCATGAGACGCTTGCCCTCGCCGCCCGCCAGCACCACGGACAGGACCTTCTTCTGCACCATCGGGGACCACTCCTCATTCCGGGGACGCGCCTCGTCGCCGAGCCCGCTCGGGCCCGGCCTCTGTCGGTCCCGTCAGGCTATCCGGCCCGAGGGGCGCTCGACTAGGTTGGAGGCGTGCGCATCGACATCGTGAGCAAAGAGTTCCCCCCGTCCATCTACGGCGGCGCCGGAGTCCACGTCGCGGAGCTGACGCGTGTGCTCGCGTCCCGCGCCGACCTCGTCGTCCACGCGTTCGGGGAGCCCCGCGAGCGGGACTACCACGGCGCCGCCGTGCACTCCTACCCGAATCCCCAGGGGTTCGAGGCGGAGAACGGCGCCGTCCAGACCCTGGCCACCGACCTCACCATGGTCGGCGCCTTCGAGGGCGCGGACGTGATCCACTCCCACACGTGGTACGCCAACATGGCCGGCCACCTCGGCAAGCTCATGCACGGCGTCCCGCACGTGCTCTCCGCCCACTCCCTCGAGCCCCTGCGCCCGTGGAAGGCCGAGCAGCTCGGCGGCGGCTACGCGATCTCCAGCTGGGCCGAGTCCACCGCGTACCACGGCGCCGACGCCGTCATCGCGGTCTCGGACGGCATGCGCCGGGACATCCTGGCCTGCTACCCGGACGTCGACCCCGCCAAGGTGCACACCGTGCACAACGGGATCGACACCCAGGTGTGGACCCCGCAGACCGGCACCGGCGCCCTCGAGAAGTACGGGATCGACCCGGGCAAGCCCTCGGTCGCGTTCGTCGGGCGCATCACCCGCCAGAAGGGCGTCCCGCACCTGCTGCGCGCCGCTCTGCAGCTGCCCCCGGAGGTCCAGCTCGTGCTGTGCGTCGGCGCCCCGGACACCCCGGAGCTCGCGTCGGAGGTCAACGGCCTCATCGCGCAGCTGCGCGGGCAGCGCGAGGGCGTCGTCGTGATCGAGGGCATGATCCCGCGCCACGAGGTCATGGAGATCCTCACCTCCGCCACCGTGTTCGCCTGCCCCTCCGTCTACGAGCCCCTGGGCATCGTCAACCTCGAGGCCATGGCGTGCGGCACCGCGGTCGTCGCCTCCGCCGTGGGCGGCATCCCCGAGGTCGTCGAGGACGGCGCCACCGGCCTGCTCGTGCACGTCGAGCAGGTGGCCGACGGCACCGGCACGCCGGTGGACGAGGACGGCTTCGCGGCCGACTTCGCCGCCGCCCTCACGCGCGTGCTGGAGGACCCGGAGCAGGCCCGCCGCATGGGCGAGGCCGGCCGGAGGCGCGCGGTCGAGCACTTCTCCTGGGACACCATCGCCGAGCGCACGCTCGAGGTGTACCGCTCCGTCCTCGACTGAGGCCGGCCAGCTCCGCGACGGCGCGGACAGGGCTGTGCCGCCCGGCCGAGGCGGAGCGCGCCGCCGTCCCCGAACGCCCGAGGGCCCGGAGACCCCCCTGGGGGATCTCCGGGCCCTCGGTCCGTCCGCGCCGGGCGACCGGCGCGGACGGGTGTGGGTCAGGACCGGCGCAGCCGGGAGGCCTTGGACTTGGCCTCCTTGCGCTGGCGCTCCCGGAGGACCTTCTCGTCCTCGGGGGCGGTGCCGGAGGCGCGCAGCTGCTCGAAGTAGCGGTGGGCCTCCTCCTGGCGCTCGGCCTCGACGTCGGTGGCGACCTCCATGCGCAGGTGCTTCTGCTCGAGGCCGTAGGCCTCCACGAGCTCCAGCGCGAAGGGGCGCAGGCGCTCGGCCAGGCGGTTGACGTAGCCGCGCAGGGCGCGGGCGCGCTGGCTGGAGACGCGGCCATGGGCCACGAACCAGCCCAGGTCGTCCTCGATGAGGCGCAGCGCGAAGAGGTCGCGCAGCCAGGTGAGCACGGTGGCGGTGGCCTCGTCCTCGATCGCGTCCACGGCCCGGGTGAACGCCTCCCACTGGAGGAGCTCGGCGTGGTTGCGCGCCGCCTCGACCAGCTCGTGCTGGCGCGTGTTGAACGCCTCGGCCTGGGCCTGCTGGCCCTTGCCTCGGGCGCCCGAGAGGGTGCCCGCGATGTCCGCCGTCTTGGCGCGCACGCGGTCCTCGAGCAGCTCCCGCTGGACCGCGGGATCCTTGAACCAGTTCGCGGAGCGGCGCTCGGAGCCCGCGTCCGCCACGGTCTGGACCACCTTGGGCAGGCCGGCGCGGTGCAGGGCGTCGGAGGCCTGGAGGACCACGTAGCGGGACACGGCGCCGACCTCGAGGCGGCCGAACTCCTTGGAGTAGTCGGTCAGGAGGCGCTTGCCGACGAGCTGGAGCAGGACGGTGTTGTCGCCCTCGAAGGTGACGTAGACGTCTAGGTCGGCGCGCAGCTGGGTGACGCGGTTCTTGGCCATGAACCCGGTGCCGCCGCAGGCCTCGCGGGCCTCCTGGAGGGTGTCCAGGGCGTTCCAGGTGGTCAGGGGCTTGACGGCGGCCGCGAGGGTCTCCAGCTCCTGGCGGTCCACGTCGGTGTCCGCGCGGCCCGAGAACACGTCGTCGAACTTGACGGCGAGCTCGTTGGAGGAGAACGCGTCCGCGTAGGCGCGGGCCAGGCGGTCGATGAGGCGGCGCTGATGGTTCTGGTAGTCCAGCAGCACCTCCTCGCGCTCCGGGCTGGAGGCGTTGAACTGGCGGCGCTGTTCGCCGTAGGCGATGGCGCCGTGCAGGCCGAGGAAGGAGGCTGTCGTCGCGGCGATGGACAGGGACACGCGGCCCTGCACGAGGGTGCCGAGCATGGTGAAGAAGCGGCGCCCGGGGGAGTCGATCGGCGAGGTGTAGGTGCCGTCCTCGGCGACGTCGCCGTAGCGGTTCAGCAGGTTCGTGCGGGGCACCCGGACGTGGGTGAAGTGCAGGCGGCCGTTGTCGATGCCGTTGAGGCCGCCCTTGAGGCCGTCGTCCTCGCCGCCGACGCCGGGCAGGAACGCCCCGGACTCGTCGCGGATCGGCACGTAGAAGCAGTGCACGCCGTGGTTGACGCCCTGGGTGATGAGCTGGGCGAAGACCGTGGCGGCCTTGCCGTGCAGGGCGGCGTTGCCGAGGTAGTCCTTCCACGCGCCCTTGAACGGCGTGTGGATGACGAACTCCTGGGTGGCCTCGTCGTAGGTGGCCGTGGTGGCGATCGAGGCGACGTCGGAGCCGTGGCCGATCTCCGTCATGGCGAAGGCGCCGGGGATGGACAGGTCCATCGCGCCCGGCAGCCACCGGCGGTGGTGATCGGCGGTGCCGAGGTGGAGGATCGCGGAGCTGAAGAGGCCCCACTGCACGCCGGCCTTGATCTGGAGCGAGGGGTCGGCCACCACGAGGTCGCCGAACGCGGAGATGTTGCCGCCGTGGTTGTCGTCGCCGCCGAACTCGGCCGGGAAGGCGCGGTGGACGGCGCGGCTGTCCACGAGGATGCCGAGCTGGCCGAACACGCGCTGGCGGTGCTCGTCCATGCCCAGCAGCGGGTCGCGGTGCAGGGCCGGGTCCTTGGCGAGTTCGCGGGACTCACGGCGCTCCGCGGCCCAGCGGCCCAGGAGCGCCTCCTGGATCACGGCCGAGTCGAGGGACCCCGGGCGCGGGTGCTCGGGGGCGATCTCGGCGACGTCGTGGGGCAGGTCGGTGGGGGACGGGGGGACGTCGGTGACGGCGTCGAGGCTGTGGTCGCGGGTGGTGGTCATCGGACCGCTCCTTCGTGGGCGTGGATCGGGACGGGGGATGTCGGGGCGCCGAGCAGGCCGTGGAGCAGCCAGCCGGTGATGGAGGCCGCCAGCTCGGCGGCGTCGGGGCGCGCGTCCTCGGGGGAGCGCAGCCAGGTCTCGGCCGTGGCCCGCACCAGTCCGACGGCGGCGCGCGGCCACAGGCCGAGAGGGGAGCCGACGGGCGGGACGCCGTCCGCCCCGAGGTGCTGGGCGAGCCCCTCCGCGAGGAGGGCGTGGACGCGGTCGAAGAAGGCGTCCAGGACGCCCGCCGCGGCGCCGGAGGAGTCCGGGGCGGACACGGCGAAGGCGTAGACGTTCGGGGACGTGGCGGCCACACTGAGGTAGACCTCGACCATCCGATGCAGGGTGGCGGCGGCGTCGGAGTGGTCGACCGCCGCCTCGAGCAGTCGCCGCTCCATGTGGGCGGTCACCCGCTCGGCGACGGCGACGCGCAGGCCGGCGCGGTCGCCGAAGTACCGGTAGTAGACCGACTTGGAGGTGCCGGCGTGCGTGGCGATGTCCTCCATGGAGGCCTCGGGCCCCAGCTCGTGGACCGCGGCCCGCGCGGCGCGGAGCAGCTCGCGGCGGCGGTCCAGCCGGTGCTGGTCCCACCGGGAGCTGCGACCGTCGCGGAGGACGGGGGGAGGCGTGAGTGACTTCACAGGACGGACTGTATCAGGTACTGTTCGTCTCAGTCACCCCGATCCCGGCCGCGCCGCTCCACCATCACCCCAGTTCCATCGACACCACCAGCGCCCGGATCACCCCCCGACCTCTCGCCGCGCACCCCGCGGGTGAGGCCACACCGTCCAGGAGGACCCCGACGTGACCACCCCCCCGAACACCCCCACCGCCCGCCCCGCCGTCGCGGGCGGCACCCTGCGCCCCGCCGTCGTCGTGGGCGGCAACCGCATCCCCTTCGCCCGCGCCAACACGGCCTACGCCACAGCCTCCAACCAGGAGATGCTCACCGCCGCGCTCGACGGCCTCGTGGCCCGCTTCGGCCTGCAGGGCGAGCGCATCGGCCAGGTCTCCGCTGGCGCCGTGCTCAAGCACCCCAAGAACTTCAACCTCACCCGCGAGTCCGTTCTCGGCTCCGCTCTGGCGTCCGACACCCCGGCCGCAGACATCCAGGTCGCCTGCGCCACCGGCATGGAGGCCCTGGGCACCCTCGCCTCCAAGATCCGCCTCGGTCAGATCGAGTCGGCCATCGGCGGCGGCGTGGACTCCATCTCCGACTCGCCCGTGAGCGTCTCCGACGGCGCCCGCCGCGTGCTGATGCAGCTCAACGCCGCGAAGACCCTGAAGGACCGCCTCAAGGCCGTCTCCCAGCTGCGCCCCAACCAGCTCGTCCCCGAGCCGGCCGGCGCCAGCGAGCCCCGCACCGGCATGTCCATGGGCGAGCACCAGGCGCTCACCACCCACCAGTGGGGCATCACCCGCGAGGCGCAGGACGAGCTGGCCGTGGCCAGCCACCGCAACCTCGTCGCCGCGTACGACTCCGGCTTCATGGACGACCTCGTGACCCCGTTCCGCGGCCTGACCCGCGACAACAACCTCCGCCCGGACTCCTCCATGGAGAAGCTGGCCAAGCTCAAGCCCGCCTTCGGCCGCCAGCTCGGCGACGAGGCGACCATGACCGCCGCCAACTCCACGCCCCTCACCGACGGCGCCTCCGCGGTGCTGCTCGCCTCCGAGGACTGGGCCGCCGAGCGCGGCCTGCCCATGCTCGCCGAGTTCGTGGACGCCGAGAACGGTGCCGTGGACTTCGTGGACGGCAAGGAGGGCCTGCTCATGGCCCCCGCGTACGCCGTGCCCCGCCTCCTGGCCCGCCACGGCCTGACCCTG
Organism: Micrococcus sp. 2A; assembly: GCF_039519235.1. Lineage (NCBI taxonomy): Bacteria > Bacillati > Actinomycetota > Actinomycetes > Micrococcales > Micrococcaceae > Micrococcus > Micrococcus sp. 2A. The sequence continues at coordinate 1,312,239 of NZ_CP154351.1, forward strand.
GACGACCTGGACTTCATCGAGATCCACGAGGCCTTCGCCGGCACCGTGCTCGCCACGATGAAGGCCTGGGAGAGCGAGGAGTTCGGGCGCGAGCGCCTCGGCCTCCACGGCGCCTTCGGCACCGTGGACCGCTCCAAGCTCAACGTGCACGGCTCCTCGCTGGCCGCCGGCCACCCGTTCGCCGCCACCGGCGGCCGCATCGTGGCCCTGCTGGCCAAGGCGCTGCACCAGAAGGGCGAGGGCTCCCTCGGCCTCATCTCCGTGTGCGCCGCCGGCGGCCAGGGCATCGTCGCCCTCCTGCGCGGCCGCTGAGCCACCCGGCACCACCCGCAGCACCCGCCCCGCCGTCGGCCCGTCCGACGGCGGGGCGCCGGTCCCCGCCGCACCGACCCCGCCGCACTCCAGCACACCCCTGACCTGAGAGGTCCCCCCGTGAACGACCCGTACGGCTCCTTCGTCTCCTCCGCCCTGGGCAAGCGCGTCACCGGCGCCCTGGGCCTGCCCCAGCCCGTCGAGCTGCGCCGGTACGAGCCCGGCCAGCCGCTGATCACCGGCACCGTCCTGGTGCTCGGCGCCACCCCCGCCGCCGACGCGGCCCGCGGGCTGCTCACCGCCGCCGGCGTCCAGGTCGTCTCCGAGCGCGCCGAGGGCGCCCGCCTGGCCGGTGTCGTCGCGTGCTTCGACGGGGTGCGTGCCCCGTCCGAGCTCTCCGCCGTGGCCCTCGAGCTCGGCCCCGCCCTGCGCCAGCTCGGCTCCAGCGCCCGCGTGGTCACCGTGTTCGAGGATCCGGAGGACCCCTCCGTGGCCGCCGACCCCGCGGCGCGCGCCGCCCGCCAGGGCGTGGTGGGCCTGACCCGCTCGCTCGGCAAGGAGATGCGCCGCGGCGGCACCGCCAACGGCCTCATCCTGGGCTCCGGCGTCCCGCTCACCGCCCCCGGCGCGGCCGGCGCCCTGCGCTTCCTGCTCTCGGGCCGCTCCGCGTTCGTCTCCGGCCAGTTCCTGCCCGTCACCACCGCGGACGGCTCGACCCCCGCGGACCTGGCCCGCCCGCTCGAGGGCAAGGTCGCAGTCGTCACCGGTGCCGCCCGCGGCATCGGCGCGGCGATCATCGCCACCCTGGCCCGCGACGGCGCCCGCGTGGTGGGCGTGGACGTGCCCGCCGCCGGGGACGCCCTGGCCGGTGTAGTCAACAAGCTCGGGGGCACCGCCCTCGCGCTGGACATCACCGCCCCCGACGCCGGCGCCCGGATCCTCGAGCACTGCCGCACCCGCCACGGGCGCATGGACATCGTGGTGCACAACGCGGGCATCACGCGGGACAAGCTGCTCGCCAACATGGACGCGGCGCGCTGGGACTCGGTCCTCGCCGTGAACACGTCCTCGCAGCTGGCCATGAACGCGGCCTTCCTCGCCGAGGACGCCCGCGACGTCGTGGGCGAGGGCCTGCGCATCGTCGGCCTGGCTTCCACCTCCGGCATCGCCGGCAACCGCGGCCAGACCAACTACGCGGCGTCCAAGGCGGGCGTCATGGGCCTCACGTCGGCCACCGCGCCGATGCTGGCCGAGCGCGGGGGCACGATCAACGCCGTCGCCCCGGGCTTCATCGAGACCGAGATGACCGCCAAGATCCCGCTCGCGACCCGCGAGCTGGGCCGCCGCCTCAACTCGCTGCAGCAGGGCGGCCGTCCCCAGGACGTCGCCGAGGCCATCGCCTACCTCGTCTCGGACGGGGCCGGCGGCACCAACGGCGCCACCCTGCGGGTGTGCGGCCAGGCGATCATGGGGGCCTGAGCATGGAGACCCGGACGCTCACGCAGGCCCCCGCCCTCGGCTCCCTGTACGCCCGCGCCGCGGCGCAGGCCGCGCAGGACGCCCTCACCCGCCGACGCCGGCCGACGACCCTGCCCGAGCGCCGCATCGAGGTGGAGGGCCTGACGATCGACCCCGCCGTCGTCGGCCGCTGGCGCGAGGTGGTGGGCCCCGCGGACCCGACGCACCTGCCCTCCGTACTCGTGCACACCCAGGTGTTCGGGACGGCGATGGCGCTCATGGCCGCCCCTGACTTCCCGCTGCCCCTGCCGGGCATGGTCCACCTCTCCAACTCGGTCCAGCACCACCGGCCCGTCCCCGCGGGCGAGCCGCTGACGGTCGCGGCCGAGGCCCTGGGCCTCGTGCCCCACCACGCGGGCACCGCCGTGGACGTCGCGGTGCGCGTGGAGCGCGCGGCGGGCGCCGGCGCGGAGGCCGCGCTGCTGTGGGAGGGCTCCTCCCGGTACCTGGCCAAGGGCGTGTGGCTGACGGGCGAACGCCCCGAGCGGCCCGTGCGCGAGGAGTTCGTCCCCGCGGCCCCCACCGCGCAGTGGACGTTCGGGGCGGGGGCCGGCCGCGCCTACGCGGGCGTCTCGGGGGACTGGAACCCCATCCACCTCTCCGGGCCGAGCGCGACGCTGTTCGGCATGAAGGGTGCGATCGCCCACGGCATGCTCCTCGCCGCGCGCATGCTGGACGGCCGGGAGCCCGCCGAGGCCGGCGTCGGCTGGGACATCGAGTTCGAGGCGCCCGTGGTGCTGCCCGCCCGCGTGGCCGTCCGGTACGAGCGCGACCCCGCGGTCACGCAGGTGACGGGCTGGGACGCCACGCGTGGACGCCGCCACTTCCGGGGCGGGATCCGGCCCCTCACCTGAGGGGAGGACCGACGACGGCGGCCCGGGGGCGTGATGCTCCCGGGCCGCCGTCGTCGTCAAGGCAGCGGGATCAGCCCTCCGCGGCCGCCGCGGCGTCCAGGAGGCCGTCCGCGTACGCGTCCCAGGAGTGGCTCTGCGCGTGGCGCACGGCCGCGGTGGACATCGCGGCCCACGCGCCGCGGTCCCCGAGGATCCCCTCGAGCGCGTCCGCCCACGCCTCCGCGGTGTTCGGGGCCACGAGCCGGCCGGTCCGCCCGTCCTGCACCGCGTGGACGAGCCCGCCCACGCGGTGGGCCAGCACCGGGGTGCCGCACGCCTGCGCCTCGAGGGCCACGAGGCCGTAGGTCTCCGAACGGCTCGGCATCGCGACGACGTCCGCCGCGCGGAGCTGCTCGGCCAGCGCGGGCGCGGGCACCGGATCGGACACGGTGACGAGGTCCGCGACGTCGTGCCGGCGGGCCAGGGCGGCGAGGTCCAGGCCCTCTCCGCCGGAGGCGGCCCCGTTGAGGTGCAGCCGGATCCCGGGATCCGCACCGGCGCCGCCGCGCCGGCCCCGCAGGATGGCGAGGGCCTCGACGAGGATCTGCGGGCCCTTGTGCGCCTGCACGCGCCCCGCGAAGAGCACGCGCAGGGGAGCGGCCGCGTCGGCGCCGGCCGTGGCCCCGGACGACCCGGGCCAGCAGGACGCTCCCTCGGGCGTGAACGTCGCGGTGTCCACGGCGGGGGAGAGGACGCGCGTGCGCCGGCGGTCCACGCCGAGGACCTCACGCAGGTCGGCGGCCTCGGCGGGGGAGTTCACCACGAGGAGGTCGGCCTCCTCCACCACGCGCGCCTCGGCGGCGATCCGTTCGGCGGGCTCCTCGTGGCCCTCGTCCTGCAGCATCTTCACGGCCGCGGTGGTGTGCATGGTCTGCAGGTGAGGGGCATCCATCTCCTGCGCCAGGGCGTGGGCCGTGGGCGCGGAGAGCCAGTAGTGCCCGTGGACGAACCGCACGCGCTCGGCCTCCGCGAGCCCCTCGGCCTCGCGTGCTCCCCGCAGCCAGGCCAGCGCGGCCGCGGTGAACGCGTCCGTGTGCGCGGCGAGCTCGGCCTTGTCCAGGGGTCGGGCGGGGCCGGCGGCCAGCTCGACCACGAGGACGTCCGGTGTCGGTCCGCCCGCGGGCAGACGCGTGATCCGTGCGCCGCCGTCCACCGGCTCCTCCGCGCGGGTGAACAGGAGCATCCGCATCCCCTGCCGCGCGAGCGCGAGGGCGGCCTGCCGCACGTACACGTTCATGCCGCCGGCGTCCCCGCGGCCCGGCTGGGCCAGCGGCGAGGTGTGGTAGGCCACGCCGATCCCCACGGGCACAGAGGCCGTGAGCTCACGGTCCACCGCGTCGAAGAGGCGGGCCACCGACGGCAGGCCGGGCAGGTCCTCCGCGTGGAGCATCGCGCCCTCGGCGTCCCCGAGCGGCACGGTCCAGTTCGGGTACTGGTCCTGCATGGTCCCCGGCTGGTTCTGGATGCGGCGCTCCCCGACGGCGTCCACGAGGGCCACGCTCTGCAGCGCCGACGGCGCCTGGGCGAGCAGCCGGTGCAGGGCGATGACCTGGGACTGCCGCTCGCCCACGCCCGGGACCTCCTCGAGGAGGCCGCGGTCTCGTGCGGCCCGGAGGAATGCCTCCACCTCGGCGGCCGAGCGCTCCCGCTCCGCGGCCACGTCCCCCGTGAACAGGCCGAGCTCCTCGCGCAGGTCCAGGTGGACGCCCTCGAGGTAGCCGGCGGTCGGGGGGAGGTCGTGGGTGTTCACGGCGGCCAGGCACAGGCGCCGGTAGCGCTCCGGGGGGACCGGCACGCCGTCCTCCTGCTCGAACCAGAGGATGTTCGTGCCGAGCACGCCCGCCTCCGCGAGGCGCTTCTGCACCCACGGCTCGAACGTGCCGAGGTCCTCGCCGATCACCACGGCGCCGGCCCGCTGCGCCTCGAGGGTGAGGACGGCGAGCATGGCCTCGTGGTCGTACTCCACGTACGCGCCCTGCGTGGGGCCGGCGCCCTCCGGCACCCACCACAGGCGGAAGAGGCCGAGCACGTGGTCGATCCGCACGCCGCCGGCGTGGGCCATCACGGTGCGGAGCATGTCCCGGAACGCGGCGTAGCCGGTCTCGGCGAGCCGCCGGGGGTGCCACGGGTGCTGGGACCAGTCCTGGCCCAGCTGGTTGAAGACCTCCGGCGGGGCGCCCACGGACATCCCGGGCACGAGCACGTCCCCGAGCATCCACGCGTCCGCCGAGCCGCGCGTGGCGCCCACGGCCAGGTCCACCATCACGCCCATGCGCATGCCCGCGCCGAGCGCGCGGCGCTGGACGGCGGCCAGCTGCTCGTCCGCGATCCACTGGACCCAGCGGTGCAGGTCCAGCTCGTCCGCGTGCGTGCTGCGGAACGCGGCGGCGCGCTCGCCCTCCGGAGTCCAGTCGGCGTCCTGCGGGTCCGGGCCGGTCACGTCCGAGAGGCGCAGGGCGGACCAGAGGGCGAAGTCGTCCAGCCCCGCCCCCATCCGCGCGCGGAACGCGGCGAACGCCGCCTCCCGCTCGGCGGTGCGGGGCACGGAGTGCACGCGGCGCAGGGCGGGCCACAGGACCTCGGCGACGGCGGAACGATCGATGCGCCCCGTCTCCTCCAGTCGCTCCTGGACCCGACGGCCGGCGGCGCGCAGCTGCTCCTGCTCCGCGGCGGGCAGCCCGGCGAACTCCGGGATGTCCACCACGCGGATCAGCAGCGCGGTGAGGAAGCGGCGGGAGACGGGGGAGTAGGGGGAGTCCGCGGGCGTGGTGCCGGGGTCGACCGCGTGCAGCGGATGCAGGAGCAGGAAGTCGGCGCCGTGCTCGGCGGCCGTCTCCGCCACGGACGCGACGTCCTCGATGTCCCCGATGCCCCACGAGTGCTCCGAGGTCACGGAGTAGCCCTGGGCGGCCACGCCCCAGCCGCGCCGGGCCAGGAAGGGTGCGGCCGTGGTGAGGCGGTCCGGCGCGCAGACGAGGGTGGCCTCGGCGTGGTGGCCGGTGGCGCTGTCGAGCTCGAGGCGATGCCAGCCGAGGGGCAGGTCTGCGGGGACCTCCACGTGGCACCGCACGAGGTCCACGCCGTCCACGCGGCGGGGCTCGCCCAGCGGCCGGGTGACGGCGACGGGCACGGGCGCGCCCGCCTCCGTGACGACTCGGGCGCTCAGCCCCTCGACCACCGAGACGTGGGCGGGCACGGAGAGCCGGTGCCCCGCCCGCGTGACCACGGTGGGAGGCAGGACGTCCCGCCACGGTGCGAGCTCCGCGTCGTCGAGCGCCTCGGTGAGGGCGGCGACGGCGTCCGGGCGGACCGCCACCCCGAGGGCCGCGAGCACCTTCACGAGGGCGTCGTCCGGCACGGTCTGGTCCGAGCCGTCCTGTCCCGTGTATCGCCACTGCACCCCGTGGGCGCGGGCGAGTCGGCGCAGCAGCGTGCGGGCATCGTCGGCCATCGGAACCTCCGTGTCGTCCCTGTCAGGTGAGCGACGACGGCGGCGGGCCGTCGCGCACCTTCACTGTAGGGGGAAGGAGGGACGGGATGGCACGAAGGGCCCCGGTCTGTGACCGGGGCCCTTCGTCCGATGAGCTGTGCGCGAGGGGGGACTTGAACCCCCACGTCCTTTCGAACACAGCGACCTCAACGCTGCGCGTCTACCAATTCCGCCACTCGCGCTCATCCCGATCCGCCGGAGCGGACCGTTTCCTTCGCGTTCGGCCAGTCCCGGTTTTCACCGTTCCTCGCCGGAGCAACCCGAGAAGCGTACCACACCCCCGGAGGTAGGCTCAACTCCATGATCGATTCCCCCGCCGAGAAGCCCACCGCCCCCCGCACCGAGTCCCCCGCGGCCGACGTCGTCGAGATCTGCCGCGGCCTGATCCGCATCGACACCACCAACCGCGGCGGCAACGTGTCCGTGGGCGAGCCGGAGGCCGCCGCCTTCTGCGGGAGGCTCATGGAGCAGGCGGGGATGACCCCGCGGTTCTTCGAGTCCGCACCCGGGCGCGTCTCCGTCGTCGGGCACCTGCCGGGCTGGGACGCGGATGCCCCCGGCCTCGTGCTCCACGGCCACACCGACGTGGTGCCGGCCGAGGCCGCCGAGTGGAGCGTGGACCCCTTCGGCGCGGAGCTGAAGGACGGGATGGTCTGGGGCCGAGGCGCGGTGGACATGAAGGGGATGGACGCGATGATCCTCTCCGTCCTCCTGCACCTCGCCCGCACCGGCCGCCGCCCGCGCCGCCCGCTCACCGTCGCGTTCTTCGCGGACGAGGAGGCCGGCGGCGTGTACGGCGCGACGTGGATGGTGGAGCACCACCCGGAGGTCTTCGCGGGGTGCACGGACGCGATCAGCGAGGTGGGGGGCTTCTCCACCGAGGTGGCCGGCACCCGCGCCTACCTCGTGCAGACCGCGGAGAAGGGCCTGATGTGGCTCAACCTGCGGTCGGCCGGCGCTCCGGGCCACGGCTCCGCCCCGCACGAGGACAACGCGGTCACCCACCTGGCCGGCGCGCTCGAGCGGATCGGCCGCCACGAGTGGCCGCTGACCTACACGAAGACCACCCGTCAGCTGCTGGAGCAGGTGGCCGAGATCATGGGCGTCCCGTTCGACGAGACGGACCCCGCCCCGCAGCTCGAGGCCCTCGGCCAGGCCCGCACGTGGGTCACCGGCACGCTGCGCACCTCGTCCAACCCCACCGGCATGACCGCCGGGTACAAGCACAACGTGATCCCGTCCACGGCGACGGGCACGGTGGACGTGCGCCCCCTGCCGGGGGAGGAGGAGCAGACGCTCGCGACCCTCGCCGAGCTCGCCGGACCCCACGTGGAGTTCGAGCCGGAGCACCGGGACATCGGCCTCGAGGTCCCGTTCTCGGGCGACCTCGTGGAGCTCATGGTCGAGGCGCTGCGGCACGAGGACCCCGAGGCCGAGGTGCTGCCCTTCATGCTGGGCGGCGGCACGGACAACAAGTCGCTCTCCCGCCTGGGCATCACCGGCTACGGGTTCTCCCCGCTGCGCCTGCCCCCGGACCTCGCGTTCACCTCGCTCTTCCACGGCATCGACGAGCGCGTGCCGGTGGACGCGCTCGAGTTCGGCTGCCGCGTCCTCGCGCGCATGCTGGAGCCGCGCCCCTGACGGCGCGCCGCCCCGCGGACCGGGCCGCTCAGGCGAGGTCGAGCGTGGAGGCCACCCGGATGACGCGCCGGCGCAGCCAGTAGCGCCGGGCCCCGCCGCGGTAGTGCACCGCTCGCTGCAGCTCCCAGCGGCCGTACTCGGCGTGCTCCACGAGTCGGCGCCGCGCGTCGCCGAGGGACTCCTCGGGGGCCACGGTGAGGACGAGGTACTCCCACTTCTGGCCCTGGGCGACGGAGTCCAGGGTCGAGGACATCAGCTGCTCACGCACCCGGTCATCCTCGCAGACCGCCGCGGCCCCGCCGCGCGGGTGCGCGCACCTCTGGTCGCACCGCCCGTCCTCGGGTTACCGTTCAGCCATGAGCTCTGACGCCCGCCTGGCCCTGGAGGCCCTGACCACCGCCCTGAACGAACACCTCGTGGCCGCCCAGAACAAGCGCGGCGAGGACGACCCCACCGTGGAGGCGGCCTTCTTCGCCGTGGCGGACGCCTTCGAGAACTACGAGGACGCCCTCTACGCGGACACCGAAGAGGTCACCCCGCTGGACCTCTTCGACGACGACGAGGACGACGACCAGGACTGAGTCCTGGCGGCCCCTCACCGCCGCGAACCCCTGCACCGCCCCGGGAGACCTCCCTGGGCGGTGCAGTACAGTGACCCACCGTGACGTGGATCGAAGCAATCATTCTGGGCCTGGTGCAGGGCCTGACGGAGTTCCTGCCCATCTCCTCCTCGGCGCACATCCGCATCGTGGGGGAGTTCCTGCCCTCGGCGTCGGACCCCGGCGCGGCCTTCACCGCCATCACCCAGCTGGGCACCGAGCTGGCCGTGCTGATCTACTTCTGGAAGGACATCGTCCGGATCATCGGACGATGGTCCGGCTCGCTGACCGGCCGCGTGCCCCGCAGCGACCCGGATGCCCGCATGGGCTGGCTCATCATCCTCGGCTCGCTGCCCATCGCGATCCTCGGGCTGCTCCTGGAGAGCTGGATCGACACGGAGTTCCGCTCGCTGTGGATCACCGCCACCATGCTGATCGTGTTCGGCGTGCTGCTGGCGCTGGCCGACCGCCTCGGCCGTCAGACCACGCCCATCGAGCGGCTCACCGTCAAGGACGGCATCCTCTTCGGCTTCGCCCAGGCGCTCGCCCTCATCCCCGGCGTCTCGCGCTCGGGCGGCACCATCACCGCGGGCCTGGCCATGGGCTACACCCGCGAGGCCGCCACCCGCTACGCGTTCCTGCTGGCCGTCCCGGCCGTGTTCGCCTCCGGCCTCTACAAGCTGTTCTCCGCGCTCACGGAGCCCGGCCAGTCCGGTCCCTACGGCGGCGGGGAGACGCTGGTGGCCACCGTGATCGCGTTCGTGGTGGGCTACTCGGTGATCGCCTGGCTCATGAAGTTCATCTCCACCAACTCGTACATGCCGTTCGTGTGGTACCGCGTGGCCCTCGGCCTCGCCCTCTACGCGATGCTCGGCACCGGGCTGATCTCCGCCTGAGCCGCGCGCCCGCCCGTCGTCGCCGTCCCCGAGGAGCACCGTGAAGTCCTGGAGCACCCCCGCCCCGCCCGCCCTGCCCGCCCAGCCGGACCGACTGCGGGTCCTCGACACGGCCACGCAGGGCCTGCGCCACCCCGGCAACGACGCCGGGCACGCCTCCCTGTACGTGTGCGGCATCACCCCCTACGACGCCACGCACCTGGGCCACGCCACCACCTACGTCGCCTTCGACCTGCTGCAGCGGTACTGGCGCGCGTGCGGGATCGAGGTGGCCTACACGCAGAACGTGACCGACGTGGACGATCCGCTCCTCGAGCGCGCCGCCGCCACGGGCGTCGACTGGCGGGACCTCGCCCGTGAGCAGACGGACCTGTTCCGCGCGGACATGGCCGCGCTCAACGTCCTCGCGCCGGACCACTACGTGGGCGCCACCGAGGCGATCGACCTCGTGGTCGACGGCGTGACGGCCCTGCTCGACGCCGGCGTCGCCTACCGCGTTCCCGGGGTCGACGGCGGCCCGGACGGGGACGTGTACTTCGACGTCGAGGCGGCGCAGGCCGCGGGGGGCTGGACGCTGGGCTCCGTGAGCGCGATGACGCGGGCGCAGATGGACGAGGTCTTCCCCGAGCGCGGCGGCGACCCGGCCCGTCCCGGCAAGCGCCACCCCCTCGACCCCCTGCTGTGGCGTGTGCACCGCGCGGGCGAGCCCTCGTGGGAGGCCGACGCGCTCGGGGCCGGCCGGCCCGGCTGGCACATCGAGTGCTCCGTCATCGCGCGCGCCCACCTGCCCGCCCCGTTCACGGTCCAGGGCGGCGGCTCCGACCTGCGCTTCCCGCACCACGAGTTCTCCGCGGCCCACGCGACGGCGGCGGACGGCCAGCCCCTGGCGCACACCTACGTGCACTCGGGCATGGTGGCCCTCGACGGGCAGAAGATGTCCAAGTCCCTCGGCAACCTCGAGCTCGTCTCTCGACTGCGCGCCCGGGGGGTGGAGCCGGTCGCGATCCGCGCGGCGATCCTCTCGCAGCACTACCGCAGCGACTGGGAGTGGTCCGAGGACCTGCTCTCCGCCGCTCAGGAGCGCGTGGCCGCGTGGCGCGCCGCCCTCGACGGCCCCCACGCCGCGGCCGGGGCGGCGGTGCTGCAGGCCGCCCACGCCGCGCTGTCCGAGGACCTCGACGCGCCCGCCGCGCTCCGCGTGCTCGACGCGTGGGCGGACGGCTCCCTGCCCGGGCTCCGCGACGCCGGCGCCGCAGAGGACGCCCCCGCACCCCTCGACGTCGCCACGGTGGCCGACGCGCTCCTGGGCCTGCGCCTGCGTTGAGCCGCCGCGCTCAGCGGCCGTGCCGGCCGCGCAGGTAGCGCTCGAACTCCCGGGCGATCGCCTCGCCGGAGGCCTCCGGCAGCTCCTGGGCGTCCTGCGCCTGCTCGAGCTGGCGCACGTAGGCGGCGACGTCGGGGTCCTCGGCGGCGAGCTCGTCCACGCCGCGCTGCCACGCGTGGGCGTCGTCCTCCAGCTCGTGGGTGGACACGGTGACGTGGAGCAGGTCCTCGACGGCCTCCACGAGGCCCAGCAGCGTCTTGGGGGAGGGCGCCTGGGCCACGTAGTGCGGCACGGCGCCCCACAGCGCGAGGCTCGGCAACCCGCGGCGGGCCGCCTCGTCGCCGATCACGCCGACGATCCCCGTGGGCCCCTCATAGGTGGGCCGCTCCGCGCCGACGGCCACGCGCACGTCCACGAGCGGAGAGGTCGGGCGCGCCCGGAGCGGGCGCGTGTGGGGCACGTCCGCCAGCAGGGCGCCCAGGGTCACCACGGCGTCCACGCGCTCCCGCGCCGCCCACGCGAACAGCTCGGCCGTGAAGGCCCGCCAGCCCACGTTCGGCTCGACGCCGCTGGCCAGCAGGACGCGCACCCCGTCCGCGGGGGCCTCCTCCTCGGCCACGGGGCGCCCCGCGGCGTCGAGAGCCGCGACGTGCAGCCGGATCGCGGGCCACTCCAGGGTGCCGAGCCCGTCGGCGTCGCGCCGCACGTGGGGACGGGTCACCTGGTAGTCGTAGTACTCGCCCTCGCACACGCGTCCCAGCTCGGCGGCGTCCCACTGCTGCCGCAGCGCCTCCAGCGTGCCCGTCGCCGCCTCCCCGGCGTCGTTCCACCCCTGGAACGCCAGGAGCAGGACGGTGGGGGCGCGGCGCCCGGCCTCGAGCTCCTCCACCGTGGCGGTCAGGTGCGTGCGCAGGGCGCCGAGCGCGTCGTCCGGCTGGTCCTCGGCGGGGGCGGCGGGGGATTCGGTCATGACCGTCACCCTACGCACGGGAGCCGAGGGGGGTCACGGTTCGCCGCGCAGCGGCCCGAGGGGCGGCGCACGGCCCGTGCCCGCGGCCCGTCGACGCCCTCCAATAGGATGGACGCATGCCCGACGCCGCCCCCCTGCCTCCCCGCGAGACGCCCGCCGCCGTGCTGTGGGACATGGACGGCACCCTCGTGGACACCGAGCACCTGTGGAACGCCGCCCAGCGCCGCCTCATGACGGAGCACGGCGGCACGTGGTCGAACGAGCTCGCCGCCTCCCTCGTGGGCCGGCCCCTGGACGTGGGCGCCCGCCACCTGCAGGAGGCCGGGATCCGCCTCGGGGTCCCCGAGATCATCGAGCGGACCATGGCGGAGGTGGCGCGCGGCGTCGTCGAGCGGGTGCCGTGGCGGCCCGGCGCCCTCGAGCTGCTGCGCGAGCAGGCGGCCGCCGGCGTGCCCGGGGCGCTCGTGACCATGTCCCACGCGCCGCTGGCCCGCGTGCTGGCCGAGCGCGCTCCGGGCGGGGCGCTGGCCGTGGTGGTCGCCGGCGACCAGGTGACGCGGGGCAAGCCCGATCCCGAGGCCTACGCCCTGGCCCTCGCCCGCCTCGGGGAGCTGCGGCCCGGCCTCGTGGCCGCCGACTGCGTGGCGGTGGAGGACTCGCCCGTGGGCGTGGGAGCGGCCATGGCCGCCGGCCTGCCCACGGTGGGCGTGCCCAGCGTGCTCCCGCTGCCCCCCGGCGCCGCGACCGTGCAGTGGGACACCCTGGCCGGGCGGACGCTCGCCGACCTCGCGGCCGTCCGATCCGCGCGTCCAGGCGGAGCCGGATGACCCGCCGGCCCGGCCTGCCCATCGGCCGCGCGGCGGGCGCCCCGGTCTACCTCTCCTGGACGTGGGCCCTCGTGGCCGCGTTCGTGGTCCTCACCTTCGGGCCGCAGATCCAGCGCGCCCTGCCCCACCTCGGGGCGGGCGCCTACGCGGTGGCCCTCGGCTACGCCGTGCTGCTCGCGCTCTCCGTGCTGGCGCACGAGATCGCCCACGCCGTCGTCGGGCGGGCCTTCGGGGACCGCGCGGAGGAGATCGTGCTCACGCTGTGGGGCGGGCACACCCAGTTCCGCGGCCCGCAGGCCGGGCCGTGGGGGACGGTGGCCACCGCGATGGCCGGGCCCCTGGCCAACCTGGCGGTGGCCGGCCTTGCGTGGCTCGCCGCACTGACGCTGCCCACGGCCTCCGTGGCCGGGCTCCTCCTGGACATCACCGTGTGGGCCAACCTCCTGCTGGCCGCGTTCAACGCGCTGCCGGGCATGCCCCTGGACGGCGGCCGGCTCGTCGAGTCCGCCGTGTGGGCCTCCACCGGCTCCCGGGACCGCGGCCTCGTGGCGGCGGGCTGGTCCGGGCGCGCGATCGCTGTCCTGCTGGTGGGCGCCGCGCTCGCGGGCCCGCTGCTGCGCGGGCAGCGGTCCGACCTGCTGATGTCCTTCCTGCTCGCGTGGGTGGGCGTGATCCTGTGGCGGGGGGCCGGCGCGTCCGTCGAGCGCGGGCGGTGGGGCGGCCGCCTCGCCGTGCTCACGCTGGCCTCCCTCGAGATCCCCGCGGTGGCCGTCCCCGCCGAGGGCTCGGTGGCGCACGCGCTCCGGCTGGCCGACGGCGGCCGCCGGGCCGCCGTCGCCGTGGACGCCACCGGCACGCCCCGCGGCGTGCTCGACCTGACGGCCGTGGTGCACCGCCCGGCCGACGAGCTCGAGCGCACCCCCGTGAGCGCGGCATGCACCGCGCTCGCGCCCGGCGCCGTGGTGCGCCGCGCCGATCTCCCCGCCTCCGGCGCCGACCTCGTGGCCCGCCTCGGCGAGCCCGACCTCCCCGTGCGCGTGCTCACGGACGCCCGCGACGGCGTGGCCTCCGTGCTCCCGCGCGACACCCTCCTGGCCGCCGTCCACGCGACGCGGCACTCCACGGACGACCCCTCTGCGAAGGAGAACCGAGCATGACCGAACCCACCGGCGTGAGCAGTCGACGAGGCCCCCTGCGGGCCGGAGAGCGCGTGCAGATCAAGGACGCCAAGGGCCGCCTGAACACCATCACCCTGCTTCCGGGCGGGGAGTTCCACAGCTACCAGGGCGTGCTGCGGCACGACGAGCTGATCGGCGGCTCCGAGGGCGTGGTGGTGCCGAACTCCGCGGGGCAGGAGTACCAGGTGCTGCGCCCCCTCCTCAACGACTTCGTGCTCTCCATGCCGCGCGGGGCCACCGTGGTCTACCCCAAGGACGCCGGCCAGATCGTGCAGCAGGCGGACATCTTCCCGGGCGCGGTGGTGGTGGAGGCCGGCGTCGGCTCGGGCGCCCTCTCGTGCTCGCTGCTGCGCGCCGTCGGCGACGGCGGCCGGCTCCACTCCTATGAGCGGCGCGAGGAGTTCGCGGACATCGCGCGCGCCAACGTGGAGTCCTTCTTCGGCGCCGAGCACCCCGCGTGGTCGATCCACCTCGGCGACGCCCAGGAGGAGATGCTGCACGTCCACGAGCCCGGCTCGGTGGACCGCGTGGTCCTGGACATGCTCGCCCCGTGGGAGTGCCTCGACGCCGTGGCCACCGTGCTCGCCCCCGGCGGCGTGTGGCTGAACTACGTGGCCACCGCCACCCAGCTCTCCCGCGTGGCCGAGGCCATCCGCGACTCCGGGAAGTTCACCGAGGTGCAGGCCAACGAGACCCTCGTGCGCGGCTGGCACCTGGACGGGCTCGCCGTGCGCCCGGACCACCGCATGGTGGCCCACACGGGCTTCCTCCTCACCGCCCGTCGCCTCGCGACCGGGGAGGAGGCGCTGCTGCTGAAGAAGCGCTCCAAGGTGTCCGAGTTCAAGGCGGTGGACGTCGAGGCGTGGCAGCCCTCGGACGAGTCGCGCTGGACCCCGCAGGCCCTCGGCGAGCGGCCCGTGACGGACAAGAAGGCCCGCAAGGCCGCGAAGGAGGCGCGGCTCATGGCCCGCCGCGCCAAGGAGGCCCAGACCCCGGGCAGCGACCCGGACGCGTTCCCGGACCTGTCCACGGGGCAGGTGGCGCCGCCCGCGTCCACGCCGGCGCCGGACGCGGGAGGGCCGGAGGCGTGAGCGCGCTCTCCGCGGCCGACGACGGCCGCCGCCTCGCGGAGGCCCAGGAGCTGCTGCGCCAGTCCCAGGCCGAGGCGGAGCGCCTGCGGCACCAGCTGGACTCGGCGCAGCGCCACGCCGCGCAGCTGAGCGAGCGCCGCCGCGCCGCCCAGGCGCAGACCGACGCCGCGGCGCGCAACAACCGCCGCATGGTCGAGCTGCTCGAGGCCACGCGTGCGGAGATCACCACGCTCAAGGAGACCCTGGACGCCACGACGCACGCGCCCTTCACGTTCGCGACCCTCGAGGCCGTGCACGCCCCGCGCCCGCCCCACGCCGGCGTGGAGACCGGCGCGATCGTGCGCGGCGGCGCCGACGTGGTGCAGAACGGCCGCCGCCTGCGCGTCGCCGTCTCCCCGCTCCTGGACCCGGAGAGCCTGGCGCCCGGCTCCACCGTGCTGCTCGACGACTCCAGCACCGTGGTGGGCATCGGGCCGACCACGCACGCGGGCCAGCTGCTGCGCGTGAAGGAGGCGCTGCCGGACGGCGGGCTCGTGCTCGCCGGCGCGGCCGACGAGGAGCGCGTCGTCCGGCGCGCCCCCGCGCTCGAGGGCGTCGAGCTGCGCCACGGCGACGCCGTCGCCGTGGACGCCCGCCTCGAGTGGGCCCTGCGCGCGGTGCCGCTCTCCGACGTGGACGAGGTCCTGCTCGAGGAGGTGCCGGACACCTCGTTCGAGGACATCGGCGGCCTGGGCCCGCAGATCGAGCGGATCCGCGAGGCCGTGGAGATCCCGTTCCTGCACCCCGACCTCTACCGCGAGCACGGCCTGCGCGCGCCCAAGGGCATCCTGCTCTACGGCCCGCCCGGCACGGGCAAGACCATGCTGGCCAAGGCGGTCGCGCGCGCCCTCTCGGCACGCTCGGCGGACGGGGAGCGCTCCTACTTCCTCAACATCAAGGGGCCCGAGCTGCTGAACAAGTACGTGGGCGAGACCGAGCGGCAGATCCGCGTGATCTTCGACCGCGCCCGCCAGAAGGCGGCGGCGGGCTTCCCCGTGGTCGTGTTCTTCGACGAGATGGAGTCCCTGTTCCGCACGCGCGGCGCGGGCGTCTCCTCGGACGTGGAGACCACGATCGTCCCCCAGCTGCTCGCCGAGATCGACGGCGTGGAGTCCCTGGACAACGTGATCGTGATCGGCGCGTCCAACCGCGAGGACATGATCGACCCCGCCGTCCTGCGTCCCGGACGCCTCGACGTGAAGATCCGCGTCGACCGCCCGGACGCGCGCGGCGCCGTCGACATCATGGCGCGCCACCTCACGGACGACGTGCCGCTGCACCCGGAGGAGACGGCCGCCGCCGGGGACGCGGAGTCCGCCCGCGAGGAGCTCATCTCCGCCGCCGTCACGGCCCTCTACGAGCGCGGCCCCCGCACCGCGCTGGCCGAGCTCACGGACGCCTCTGGCGCGGTCACCGTGCTGCATCTGGCGGACCTGGTCTCGGGCGCCGTGGTCGCGGACGTGGTGGACCGCGCCAAGCGCCACGCGGTGCGGGACCTGCTGGGCGCGGACCAGGACCCCTCCGCGCGCGGCCTGCGCGCCGCACACCTGCTCGAGGCCGTCGACGGCGTGCTCGAGGACCAGACCGACCTGCTCTCCACGGCCGCGCCCGCCGAGTGGGCGCGCACCTCTGGCTGGCGGGGCCCGGCGCTGACCCGCCTGAGGATGCTGCGGGGGCCCGGGCGTGGGGCCGGCCCGGCGGGGGAGGCCGGGGCGTGAGCGGGCGGCAGGGCCCGGCGGGCCCCTCGACGTCGGCCGCGCCCGCGTTCGCGGGTCAGCGGCGGCTGTTCCCGGCGGACCTGGCGGCGCCCCCGCACCGCCGCGACGCCGCCGGGTGGGGCGTGCACCGCGTGATGGGCACGGAGACCGAGTTCGGCATCCACGCGCCGGCCAACCCCGGTGCGCACCACAGCGTGCTCTCCACCGAGCTGGTCAACGCGTACGCGGACCTGGCGACGCGGACGGGCTCGGCCGTGGCCGGCACAGAGTGGGACTACACGGGCGAATCGCCCCTGGTGGACGCGCGCGGCTGGCGCATGCCCCGCTCCGCCGCCCACCCCTCCCAGCTCACCGACCAGGCGCTCGTGGGCCCGGACGGCGAGCCCGTGCACCTGCTGCTCTCCACCGTGCTCACCAACGGCGCGCGGTGGTACGTGGACCACGCGCACCCCGAGTACTCCTCGCCCGAGACCACCTCGCCGCGCGCCGCCATGGTGTGGGACGCCGCGGGCGACCGGATCGCCCAGGCCGCCGCCGAGCACATCGGCGCCGGGGAGGGCCACCCCGAGGTGCTCGTGTACAAGAACAACGTGGACGGCAAGGGCCGCTCCTACGGCGCCCACGAGAACTACCTCGTGGCCCGGGCCCTGGACTTCGACGAGCTCGCCGCCGTGCTCCTCCCGTTCTTCGCCGCGCGCCAGGTGCTCGTGGGCGCCGGCCGCGTGGGCCTGGGGGAGGCGGGGGAGCAGCCCGGGTTCCAGCTCTCCCAGCGCGCGGACTACTTCGAGGAGCAGGTCGGGCTGGAGACCACCATCCACCGGCCCGTCGTCAACACGCGCGACGAGCCGCACGCCGTCCGCGACGCGTACCGGCGCCTGCACGTGATCATCGGCGACGCGACCCTGAGCCAGCACGCCACGTGGCTGCGGATGGGCATGACCGCCCTCGTGCTCGCGACGGCCGAGGCCGGGACCGCGCCGCGGCTCGTCCTCGACGACCCCGTGGCCGCGCTGCAGACCATCAGCCACGACCCCACGCTGACGGCCACCGTGCCGCTGCGGGAGTGGGCGGGGGACGGGGCCGTCGACGGCGGCGCGTGGGTCCGGCACGCGTGGACCGGCCTGCAGATCCTCGGGGCCTATCACCGCGCCGCGGAGGAGCACTGCGCCCGCTTCGGGGTGGACGACGCCGAGACCGCCGCGGTGCTCACCGCGTGGGGCGAGGACCTGAGCGACGCCGCGGCCGACCCGCTCTCCCTGGCCGACCGTGCCGACTGGGCCGCCAAGCTGCGCCTCCTGGAGGGCATGCGCGCCCGCTCCGGTGCCGACTGGACCGACCCGCGCCTGGCCATGGTGGACCTGCAGTACGCCGACCTGCGCCCCGCCAAGTCCCTGCACCGGCGCCTCGTCGCCGCCGGCGCACTGCGGGAGCTGGCCGACGAGGCCGAGGTGGCGGCCGCCGTCGTCGCCCCGCCGCGGAGCACCCGGGCGTGGACGCGCGGGAACCTGGTGCGCCACCACGCCACGCAGGTGGTCGGGGCGGCATGGGACTCCGTGCTGCTGCGGCCCGCGGAGGAGGGCCGGCTCCACCGCCTGCGCCTCGCGGAGCCGCTCGTGGGCGCCGCGGACGATCTCCCGGGATGGTGGGAGGACGCGGGATCGGGCGCGGCGCTCCTGCCCACCCCGGACGAGCTGGTCACGACGCTGGTGCCGCTCTTCGGGGAGTGAAGGACGCGCGGCCGCCCGTCACCGATTGACCCGACGGGGCGCCGCGAACACGCTGGAGTGCGTCCCGTCCCGTCCCGGGCGGACGGGCGACGGAGGTTCGCCGCCCGCCGCCGCACCGCCCCAGACCACCCGCGCCTCAGGAGGCCCCCATGTTCATCCCCCGCGTCGCCGACGGCGTGCACCTGCTCACCCACGCGAACGTCAACCTCTACCTCCTCGAGGACGAGGACGGGGTCACCGTGGTCGACGCCGGGCTGCCCAGCATGTGGCCCATGCTCCAGGACGCGCTCGAACAGCTCGGGCGCCGACCGGACGAGGTCCGAGCGCTCGTGCTCACCCACGGGCACTTCGACCACGTCGGCTTCGCCCGCCGCGCGCAGCGCGCCTGGGGGCTGCCCGTGCTGGTGCACGAGGGGGACCGGCGCCTGGCCGCCCACCCGTACCGCTACAAGCCCCAGAGCAGCCGCGTCCTCTACCCGCTCCTGCATCCCCGGTCCCTGCCGCTGATCGGCGGCATGGCGCTGGCCGGGGCCCTCCAGGTCCGGGGGGTGAAGGAGACCCGGACCCTCGCGGCCGGCGCCCCGGCCCCCGTGCCCGGGCGGCCGCACGTGATCCACACCCCCGGCCACACGGACGGCCACGTGATCCTGCACCTGCCCGACCGGGACGCCGTCATCAGTGCCGACGCCCTCGTGACACTGGACCCGTACACCGGGCGCACCGGACCGCAGATCGTCGCCCCGGCAGCCACGAAGGACACCGCCCAGGCGATGGCCTCCCTCGACGCGATCGCCTCCACGGGGGCGCACACGGTACTGCCCGGCCACGGCGGCCCGTGGCAGGGCGGGGCGGAGGCGGCCGTCGCCCACGCCCGCCGGGTCGGCGAGCACTGAGCCGCACCCGGCTCAGCCCGCGATCGACTCCCGGACCCGCGCCAGCATCGCGTCGGCGCGCTCGGTGAGCCGGTCCGCCCGGTCGATCTCGGCGCGCAGCTCGTCCGCGAGCGTCTCGTCCTTCAACGGGGACAGGTCCGTCAGCAGGGTGACCACCGCGGCGGTGAGCCCGGCGCGGGCGCACCCCAGCGCGGTGCCGACGTCGGAGAGGACGTGGGGGTTCGCGTCCGCGAGGACGCGCTCGGCGAGGTCGAGCGCGGCCGCGACGGCGTCGACGATGTCCCACGGGGGACGGACGGCCTCGGCGAGCGCGTCCTGGACGGCGGCCGATCGGTGCTCCTTCTGCTCGGGCGTGTCCTGGGGGAGCCCGTAGGCGTCGGCGACGGCCGCGAAGCCGCGCTCGTCCGCGTCCGAGAGGCGCAGGCAGGCGCCGATGACCTTCTCGCCCTCCGCCGCGAGATCCTCCCGCTCGGAGAAGCGGGCGGCCATGCAGATCAGTCCGACCCCCTCGGCGACGGCGAGCGCCCCGGTGGCGCCGCCGCCGGGGGTGGGCTCCCCGGAGGCCAGGCGGGTCAGGTAGTCCTCGATGCTCTCGTGGCGGATCATGCGGACATCCTCCCAGCCCGAGGGCGTTCAGCCCAGGGGTCGCTCCCACCCCTCGAGGGGGCCCGGGCGGACCGTGAAGAGCGGGTGGACGTCGGGGACCGCCACGTCCTCCCAGCGGGCGAGCCACTCGGGGCTGCGGGCGGCGAGCTTGGCCCGCAGGTGCTCCCACTCGTAGTCCCGCTGGCCGGCGGTCACGGGGACGGGCTCCACGGCGTCCGTCCCCGGATGGTCGATCCGGGAGCGGTCGAAGCGGTAGCCGCGCGCGGTGGCCTCGTCCGCGAGGCCGGTGAGATACGCCCCGACGGCGCGGTGCGGGTCGGGATGCGCGCGGAACCGCTCGAGCTGGGGATGGTGCTGGTAGCCCTTCGTCCGTCCGGCCAGCACGGCCTGGGCGAGCAGCGCCTCGCGCCACCCGCCGGTCAGGCCCTGACGGTCGAGGTAGCGGGGGTGCAGGGTCCAGAGGCGCATGGCGACCATCCTGACACCCCGCGCCGTCCGGCGTAGGGTCGAGGGCGAATCCCGTCCCCGCATCGAGGAGCACCGACCATGGCCCAGGACAAGGCCCAGCACCAGACCGGCCCCCGCCCCGCCGGCGACGACGACGCGGCCGCCTCGGCCGGCCAGGCGCAGGCCCGCCCCGCGTCCCAGGACGCCGGCCTGGACAGCCTCCTCGACGAGATCGACGCCGTCCTCGAGTCCAACGCCGAGGAGTTCGTCAAGGGCTTCGTCCAGAAGGGCGGCCAGTGATCGGCGTCGCTCCCGCGGACGCGGAGCGCTCCCGCCGCATCTTCGGCCTCGAGACCGAGTACGGCGTGCAGCACTGGAACCCCGGCGCCCGGCCCCTGAGCGCGGAGGAGGTGGTCCGCTACCTCTTCCGCCCCGTGGTGGAGTGGGGCCGGTCCTCGAACGTCTTCGTCCGCAACGGCTCCCGCCTCTACCTCGACGTCGGCTCGCACCCCGAGTACGCCACCGCGGAGTGCTCCACGCTCGAGGAGCTGATCGCCTCCGACGCCGCGGGTGACCTGATCCTCCAGGACCTCATCGCCCAGGCTGAAGACCACATGGCCGCGGACGGCATCGGCGGGCGCATCTACCTGTACCGCAACAACGCCGACTCCTCGGGCAGCTCCTACGGCAGCCACGAGAACTACCTGCTCCGCCGGCGCACCGAGTACCGCCGCCTCACCGAGGCGCTCGTGCCCTTCCTCGTCTCCCGCCAGATCCTGGTGGGCGCCGGCCGTGTGGTCCCCGCCGGCACGTGGCCGGAGGGCTCGGGCACGGCGCACTTCGCCTTCTCCCAGCGCGCCGACTTCGTGCAGGACGGGGTCTCCTCCTCCACCACCCGCTCCCGTCCCATCATCAACACCCGGGACGAGCCGC
This sequence comes from Micrococcus sp. 2A, assembly GCF_039519235.1. Classification (NCBI taxonomy): domain Bacteria; kingdom Bacillati; phylum Actinomycetota; class Actinomycetes; order Micrococcales; family Micrococcaceae; genus Micrococcus; species Micrococcus sp. 2A. Next base: position 1,333,341 of record NZ_CP154351.1, read on the forward strand.
ACGCCGACGCCTCCGAGTACCGCCGCCTCCACGTGATCGTGGGGGACACCAGCCTCTCCGAGCACACCCACCTGCTGCGCTTCGGCGCCACGGACCTCCTGCTGCGGATGATCGAGGCCGGCTTCCCGCTGGGGGACAGGGTGGTGGCCCAGCCCACGAGGGCGGTCCGCCAGATCTCACACGACCTCACGGGCACCGCGCGCATCGCTCTGCGCGAGGGCGACGCCTCGGCCCTCGAGCTGCAGGAGCACTACCTCGGGCGCGCCCGGGCGTTCGTGGACCGCGAGGGCGCCCACCACGAGCGGGTGGAGGAGATCCTCGAGCTGTGGGGCGCGGTGCTCGAGGCCGTGCGCAGCCAGGACTTCACCCCCATCGAGGACCGCATCGACTGGGCGATCAAGCGGCGCGTGCTCGAGGACTACCGCGCCCGGCACGACCTCGCGTGGGACTCCCCGCGCGTGGCCCAGCTGGACCTGGCCTTCCACGACATCACGGAGGGCCGCGGCCTGTTCCGCATCCTGCGCGAGCGCGGCACGGTGCGTCGCCTGCTGCCCGAGGACGCCGCGCGCGACGCCGTCGGCGCCGCCCCGCCGACCACGCGTGCCCGCGTGCGCGCGGACTTCATCGCGCGTGCCCGCGAGCGCGGCATGGACTACGCCGTGGACTGGACCACGCTGAAGCTCACCGACCACCCGCTGCACGCCATCTCGGCGAAGGACCCGTTCGAGACCTCCTCGGCCGCGGTCGACCGGCTCTTCGAGCGGGTGGGGGCGGCGGGCTGACCGGATTCCCCAGCCACCGCCGCTAGGGTGGCCCGCATGACCACCCACGAGAACCCCATCCCGGGCGCGTCCCGTCGTCGGCGTCCGCTGACCCTGCTGTCCCTCGGCCTCGCCTCCCTCCTGCTCGCCACAGGGTGTGCCGGCGGGCAGGACGCCGGCGAGGAGCCCGAGCCCTCGGCGCAGTCCTCGCAGAGCACCACGCAGCAGGCAGGCGAGTCCGAGGCGCCGCGCAAGGCCGCCGGCGAGGGCCAGGGCGAGCCCGGCGCGCTCGAGGGCGTGCACGTCACCGAGGCGGAGAACGGCGAGCCCGAGGTGAGGATCGAGACGCCGATCGAGACCGACCAGCCGAGCACGCGGGTCCTCACGGCCGGTGAGGGCGAGCTGGCCCGGTCGGGCGACGTCGTGAAGTTCTCCACGGTGATCGTGGACCCGGCCACGGGCGAGGTGGAGGCCGAGAACTTCTCCTCGGAGCCACAGACCGCGCCGCTGGACGACCGGGTCCAGCAGATGTTCCCCGAGATGTTCGAGCTGTTCGCCACCAACGGCGTGGGCAGCGTCGTCGCGGCCTACTCGCCCGAGCGTCAGGAGCCCACCGGCCCGGCCCCGTCCGCGTCCTCATCCGCGTCTTCCTCCCCGTCCGCCTCGCCCTCCACGACCACGGTGCCGGCCCAGCTGTTCGTCTACAAGATCGACGCGATCGTGCCGCGCACGGCCCAGGGGGCCGAGGTCACGGAGCGCGACGATCGCCTGCCCGAGGTCAGCGTGGGCGAGGACGGCACGCCCACGATCGCCAAGCCCGAGGGCAGCCCTCCGGCGGAGATGGTGGTCCAGCCCCTCATCCAGGGCGAGGGCGCCGAGGTCGGGGAGGACGACACGGTCACCGTGCAGTACAGCGGCGTGACGTGGTCCGACGGGGAGACCTTCGACTCCTCGTGGGAGAGTGGCGCGTCGGCCACGTTCAGCCTCAACGGCGTGATCCCGGGTTGGAAGGAGGGCCTGGCCGGGCAGAAGGTCGGGTCGCGCGTCCTGCTGTCCATCCCTGCGGACAAGGCCTACGGTGAGCAGGGCAGTCCGCCGAAGATCGGCCCGAACGAGCCGCTGCTCTTCGTGGTGGACATCCTCGACGCCCAGGCTCCGGCCGCCCCGCAGAACTGACCCCCCCCATCCCCGACCCCAAGGAGAACGCCGTGTCCTTCGGCCAGCGTGACTACGACCGCGACCGCCCCGAGATCGAGTTCCCGGGCGACATCCCGCCCACCGAGCTCGTGGTGGAGGACCTCATCCCCGGTTCCGGCCCCGCGGTGGAGCGCGGATCCCGCGTCCAGGTGCACTACGTGGGCGTCTCGTGGTCCACGGGCGAGGAGTTCGACGCCTCGTGGAACCGCGGCACTCCGCTGCCGCTGACCGTGGGCGTCGGCCAGGTCATCGCCGGGTGGGACCAGGGCCTGCTCGGCATGCAGGTGGGCGGTCGCCGTCGCCTCGAGATCCCGCCGCACCTGGCCTACGGGTCCCAGGGGGCCGGGGGCGCCATCGGCCCGGACGAGACCCTCATCTTCGTGTGCGACCTGGTCTCGATCGACTGACCCGATCCTGACGCCGTGGCCGCCTCCCTCGCCCGCCGCTCCACCGCCGAGCCCGCCGAGCGGATCATCTCCCTGCTGTGGCTGCTCCTCCACGAGCCCCGCGGCTACACGCGGGAGCAGATCCGTCGCCTCGTGGTCGGCTACGAGGACCTGGGCGAGGGGGCGTTCGCCAAGCTGTTCCAGCGAGACCGCCGCGTGCTGCGCGCCGTGGGGGTCCCGCTGCTGCGTGCCGCCCGGGCCGACGACGGCGGCGAGGACGCGGAGGAGGGATCGCGGTACCGCGTGGACCGCGAGGCGCTCCTGCTGCGCGACCTCGACCTGACGGTGGACGAGCGCCGGGCGCTCGTGCGGGCCCGCCGGCTGTGGGCGGACTCCCCGCTGCGCGCGGACGTGGTGCGCGCCGTCGGGCTGCTCTTCCATCCGGCCGACCTGGCCGACGACGACGCCCTCGCCGGCTACCACACCGTGATGCCGCGGTCGGATCCGCGGCTCGAGGTGCTCACCGAGGCCGCGGCCGAGCAGAGCACGGTGCGCTTCGCGTACCGCGACGCCGCGGGGGCGCTGCGAGAGCGGACCGTGCGCGTCTGGTTCCTCACCCTCGTGCGGGGGCGCTGGTACGCCACGGGATGGGACCTGGACCGCGGCGCCGAGCGCAGCTTCCGCCTCACCCGCATGGAGACCGATCCGGTGCTCGCCGAGCACGCCCCCGAGGCCCCCGCGCGTCCCGAGGGCTATGACGCCGCCGGCCTGCGCGTGCGCCTGGCCGGGCAGGCCGACGCCGAGCGCGTGCGGGTGTGGCTCGCGCCGGGACGCGGCCAGGCGGTGCGGGTGGCCGGGCGCGCCGTGGACCCGCGGGCGGACGACGGCCCCCCGCCGGCGGCGGGGTGGGAGCTGTGGGAGGCCGCCGGCGGCGCTCGTGAGGACGGGCTCGGTGCCGAGGTGGCCGCCCTCCTGGGGGAGGCTCTCTTCTCCCCGGCCCATGCGGGCCTCGTCCACCGTCTCGCCGAGGACCTCGAGGCCGCCGCCGCCGTGCACGCGCCAGAGCCGGATCCCGCGTGGGAGTCCCTGTCGCTGGCCCCGCCCGTGCGCCGCCGCGCCCGACACTCGAGCGAGGACCTCGTGGGCCGGCTCCTGGACATCGTGGGGCTGGCCAACCGCGCCGGAGGCGTGGAGCGTGCCGAGCTGCTGGACCGCCTCGGCGTCACGTCCCGGGAGCTGGACCGCGACCTCGCGCTCCTCGCGTACTGCGGCATGCCCGAGCGCGAGTTCCCCGGCTTCCAGTTCGACGTGGAGGAGGAGGGCGGCCGGATCCGCGTCCACCAGGCGGCCGAGCTCGCCGCCCCGGTGCGGCTCACCCTGCCGGAGGCGCACACCCTCGTGGCCACCCTCCAGACCGTGGCGGACATGACCGTGCTGCCCGCCGCGGACCGGGAGGCCGCCCGCTCGGCGCAGCGCCGGATCCGCGAACGGCTGATCGCCGCGGGGGAGCCCCTGGCCGAGGACCCGGAGAGCGCCGCCCTCCTCGACGCCCCCACACCGGGCGCGGCGGGCCCGGCCGCCGTCGTCGCGCACTGGGACGTGGCGGTGGACCCGGAGACGGTGCGCACGCTCCTGGACGCGATCGCGGAGCACCGCGTGCTGCGGCTGCGCTACCACGCGGTGCGCTCGGACACCCAGTCCGAGCGGGACGTGGAGCCGCTCGCCGTGGTCCAGGACCGCACCCGGCTCTACCTGCACGCGTGGTGCCGCGAGGCCGGCGACCACCGGGTCTTCCGCGTGGACCGCGTGAGCGAGATCCGGGAGACCGGCGAGAGGTTCCGGCCCCGCCCGCGCCCCGCTGCCTCCCACGCTCCCTCCGACGCCGGCGACGAGGGGCTCGTCGCGGTGGTGCGGTGGTCCCACCGCGTGCGCGACGCCGCGGACGGCTACCACCCCCTCGCGCAGGCCCACCTGCCCGGCGGGGACCGTGTCACCCGGCTCGCGCTGACCGGCGCGGACGTCGCCGCGGCGCTCGTGGCCCGGCACGGCGGCGACGTCGAGGTGCTCGCCCCGGCGGCGCTGCGCGCGGAGGTCGCGGAGCGGGCCGGGAGGGCCGCTCGACGGGCCCGCACCGGGGTAGCCTAGGCGCAGGAACCGATCGAAAGGACCCTCCACCATGGCCGGACTCCAGGGATGGCAGCTCGTCATCATCATCCTGATCGCGCTGCTGCTGTTCGCTGCGCCCAAGCTCCCCACGATGGCCCGCAACCTGGGCCAGTCCATGCGCATCTTCTCCTCCGAGGTGAAGCAGATGCGCACCGAGGGCAAGGAGGAGGAGCCGAACAACGGCTCCACCGCCGCGGACGCCACGGAGCCGGTCGAGGGCCGCGTCGTGGACCCGGACCCCCGCCCGCGCGACGACCGCTGATCCGCGAGAGGCACCGCATCCATGACCTCCGTCGAGGGTGAGGAACGCGCCGCCGGGCGGCGCCGCACGAAGGCCCGGAAGCAGAAGAACCCCCACGGGGAGATGCCCCTGCGCGAGCACCTCACGGAGCTGCGCAACCGCATCCTGATCTCGGCCGTGGCCATCGCGCTCGGCTCCATCGTGGGATTCCTCCTCTACGAGCCGATCTTCACCGCGCTGGTGGCCCCCGTGGTCGAGGCCGGCAAGGGCCGGCTCTCCGCCGTGACCTTCGACTCCGTGGGTGCGCCGTTCGACATCATGCTCCAGGTGTCGATGTTCATCGGGCTGCTCGTCTCGAGCCCGGTGTGGCTCTACCAGATCTGGGCGTTCGTGATGCCGGGCCTGAAGAAGAACGAGAAGCGCTACGCGCTCGGGTTCCTCGGCGCCGCCATCCCGCTGTTCCTCGCCGGCGTCGGCCTGGGCTGGCTCGTGATGCCCCAGGCCGTGCAGTTCTTCATCCAGTTCTCGCCGGCCAACATGCCCAACCTGATCCCCGCCCAGTCGTACATCCCGTTCGTGCTGCGCCTGTTCCTGGCCTTCGGGGCCTCCCTGGTGCTGCCGGTGTTCCTGGTCGGGCTGAACATGATCGGCGTGCTCCCCGGGCGCACCATCGTCCAGCACTGGCGCATCACCGTGTTCGGCGTGGCCCTGGTCGCCGCGCTGGCCGCCCCTGGCAGCGACGCCGTCTCGATGTTCTACCTCGCGGTCCCGCTGGTGCTGCTCTTCGGCGCCTCCATCGTGCTCTGCCTTCTGAACGACCGGCGTCGCGCGCGTCGCGCCGACCACCGCGAGCAGGACGTCGAGGCGGAGATCGCCGCCGGCCCCCGCCCGCTCGACGAGATCTGACCCCGGCCCCGCAGGGTCGACCGGCGCCCGTCTCCGCCCACGGCGGAGACGGGCGCCGCGCTTCCTCTGCCGCCAGAACCGGCCGCTAGGGTGGCGGTCATGGTCCCCGTCATCCCGAACGAGCCGAGGGGCGATGACGCCCTGCCCCACGACGAGCCGCAGCTCAGCCCGGCCGAGCGCTACGCCCGCGCCCGGGCGTCCCGCACCCACGCCGGATCCCAGCTCGGCCTGTTCGCCGCGGGCCTGGGCTTCCCCCTGGACGACTTCCAGGTGCGTGCGTGCGGCGAGGTGGAGGACGGCCACGGCGTGCTCGTGGCGGCGCCCACCGGAGCGGGCAAGACGGTGGTCGGGGAGTTCGCCGTCCACCTCGCCCTGGCCCGGGGGACCAAGGCGTTCTACACCACGCCCATCAAGGCGCTGAGCAACCAGAAGTACACGGACCTGGTGCGCGCCCACGGCGCCGAGCGAGTGGGCCTGCTCACCGGTGACACCTCCATCAACCCGGACGCGCAGGTCGTGGTGATGACCACGGAGGTGCTGCGCAACATGCTCTACGCGGACTCCGACGCCCTCACCGACCTCGGGTTCGTGGTGATGGACGAGGTGCACTACCTCGCGGACCGCTTCCGCGGCCCCGTGTGGGAGGAGGTGATCATCCACCTGCCCGAGCACGTGCAGCTGATCTCCCTCTCCGCCACCGTGTCCAACGCGGAGGAGTTCGGCGCGTGGCTGGACACCGTGCGCGGCGCCACCACCGTCGTCGTCTCCGAGCACCGCCCCGTGCCCCTGTGGCAGCACGTCATGGCGGGCAGCCACCTCTACGACCTCTTCGCGGAGGACGTCGCGTTCGAGGACACCGCGGACCGGGACGGCGCCGCCCTGCTCAACCCCGAGCTCAAGCGCCTGGCCGTCGAGGCCGAGCGCGGGGCGCAGCGCCCCGACTGGGGCCGGCCCGGCCGCCGCCAGGACAAGGGCGGCCGCGGCGGCGGGCCCAAGGGCCGCACCAGGGGCGGCCGCGGCGGTCGGGACGATCGTCCTGACCGTTCCGGCCGTCCGGCGGCGTCGGGCTGGGACCGGGACCGGGGCGCCGCCGCGCGCACCGGCCACGGCGAGGACGCCCCGCGCCGCCGCAGCATGACCACCTCCCGCCCGGAGATGATCCGCGTGCTGGAACGCGAGGGCCTGCTGCCCTGCATCACCTTCATCTTCTCGCGAGCCGGGTGCGACGGCGCCGTGGAGCAGTGCCTGCGCGCAGGGCTGGACCTCACCACGCCGCGCGAGAAGGCCCTCGTCGCCGAGCGCGTCGAGGAGGTCGCGCGCCTCCTGCCGCCCGAGGACCTCGAGGTGCTCGGCTTCTGGGCGTGGCGCGACAGCCTCTCCCGGGGCTTCGCCGCCCACCACGCCGGCATGCTGCCCCCGTTCAAGGAGGCCGTGGAGGACCTGTTCGCCGGCGGCGCCCTGAAGGCCGTCTTCGCCACGGAGACCCTGGCGCTCGGCATCAACATGCCCGCCCGCTCCGTGGTGATCGAGAAGCTCGTGAAGTTCAACGGCGAGTCCCACGTGGACATCACGGCGGGGGAGTACACCCAGCTCACGGGCCGCGCCGGCCGCCGCGGGATCGACGTGGAGGGCCACGCCGTGGTGATGTGGCGTCCCGGCCTGGACCCGGCCGCCGTCGCCGGCCTGGCCTCGCGCCGCACCTATCCGCTGCGCTCCTCGTTCCGCCCCACCTACAACATGTCGGTGAACCTGCTGTCCCAGGTGGGCGCGGACCGTGCCCGCGGCATCCTCGAGTCCTCGTTCGCACAGTTCCAGGCGGACCGCTCCGTGGTGGGCCTCGCGCGCGAGGTCCGGTCCAAGGAGAGCAGCCTCGAGAAGTACGCCGCGGCCATGGAGTGCCACCTGGGCGACGTCGGCGAGTACCTCGGGCTGCGCAAGGAGCTCGCCTCCGTGCAGAAGTCCGGCTCGCAGGGGCGCCGGCGCGCCCAGATCGCGGCGGTGAAGGAGTCGCTGTCGGACCTCGCGCCGGGCGACGTCATCCAGCTCGACGACGGGCGCCAGCTCGGCCGCGCCGTCGTGGTCCTCCCCGCGGGCAACCCGCAGAACCCGCGCGTGGGCGTCGTGACGGACAAGGCGCAGCTGCGCCGCATCACGGTCGACGACGTCACGGGCCCCGTGGACCCGATCGCGGGAGCCGTCCTGCCGCAGCTGCTGCAGGTGAAGACCCCCGCGCAGCGCAAGGACATCGCCGCCGCGATGCGGGAGGCCGTGCGGATCCACCGCCCGCCCACGGGGGGACGACGCCGCTCCACGGGCTTCCGCCTGCAGGAGGACACCGTGTCCCCCCGCGCCGAGGAGCTGCGCCGCGCCCTCGAGCGCCACCCGTGCCACGGGTGCCAGGACCGGGAGGAGCACCTGCGCTGGGGCGAGCGCTGGTGGGGGATGAAGCGTGAGCTCTCGGTGCTGCGCGAGCGGATCGCGGGTCGCACCAACACGATCGCCCGCACGTTCGATCGCGTGGTGGGCCTGCTGAACTCCTACGGCTACGTCCGCGACGACGTCGCCGACCCGGCCGACGCCCTCACCGACAAGGGCCAGACCCTGCGGCGCATCTACGGCGAGCGCGACCTCTTCGCCTCGCTCGTGCTGCACGACCCGGCCACGGCCTCGCTGACGCCCGAGGAGTGGGCGTGCGTGGCGGCGCTGCTCGTGTACCAGGGCAAGGGCGAGACCCGCGGCGTGGTGCCGATGCCCACGGCGCGGCTGGCCCGCGTGGCGGAGGCCGCGGAGGCGATCGAGGCGGACCTCGCCGCCGCCGAGCAGGCCGCCCGCCTGGACCCGACCCCGCCCACCGATCCCGGGCTCGTGGGGCCGGTGCACCGCTGGGTGCGCGGCAAGTCCCTGCGGGACACCCTGCAGGGCGCGGACCTCGCGGCGGGCGACTTCGTGCGCTGGGCCCGCCAGGTGATCGACGTGCTCGACCAGCTGGCCCAGGTGCCCGGCGACGCGCACCGCTCCCGGGCGTGCCGACACGCGGCGGGCCTGGTGGCCCGCGGAGTGGTGGCCACCTCCCTTCCCGGCGCCGCCCAGCCCGGGGCGCTAGGGTGAGCCGCGTGAGAGCGCACCTGTTGACGAACGGCATCATCCACTCCGCCTCGGATCCCTACGCCACCGCGGCCCTCGTGGCCGACGGCGTGGTGGCGTGGCTGGGGTCCGACGACTCCGCCGCGCTCGTGGCCGGCCCGGAGGTGCCGCGCCAGGACCTGGACGGGGCGGTCGTGGCCCCCGCCTTCGTGGCCCCGTGGGGCACGGCCGCCGACGCGCGGGACGCCCTTCTCCGCGGCACCGCCGTGGTCACCGTGCTCGAGGGCTGGGACGCGCGGTCGCAGGGCCAGGCCGACGCCGCTCCGCCCGCGCCGGCCGCCCGACCGGCCGCCCGACCGGCCGCCCGGACCGTGGTCTACCGGGCCCCCGAGACCGTGGACGCCGCGGCCGCGGGCGTGTGGCTGCCCACGGACGACGGGCTCGACGCGTCCTCCCTCGCGGGGCTGGTGGCCGCGTCGACGCAGGCGGGGGAGCAGGCCTACCTCGTGCCGGCCCACCGGGACCACACCGGGGATCCCGACGCCGTCGCCCGCGCCCAGTCCGCCGCCGTCGCCGCCCTGCGCTCCGTCGCGGGGGAGCTCGGCGCCCCGGCGCTGGGGCGCGTCCGCCACCGGCTGGCGGTGACCGGGCCCCTGGACGCCGCGGACCGCGGTTTCCTGGCCGGGATCGGCGTGTCCGTGACGGTCGCCCCGGACGCCGAGGGCGTCCTGCGCGCCCCCGTGGCCTCCCTCCTGGCGGACGCCGTGCCGCTCGCCCTCGCGGCGGGCCCCGACGGCGACCCGTGGGCGGCCGTCCGCGCCGCGCTGACGCACCCGGAGGAGGACGAGCGGATCTCCGCACGCTCCGCGTTCACCGCCGCCACCCGCACCGGCCTGCGCGTCCTGCCGGACGTGCCGGCCGCCCGCGTGGAGGCCACCCCGCGCCTCGTGGTCTCCGCCGCGGCCACCTTCGCCGTGTGGGACGCCGACGCCGTGACGGTGCAGTCCCCGGACGGCCGCGTGGCCGCGTGGAGCACCGACACCCGCGCCGGCACGCCCCTGCTGCCCGCCCTGGACGCCGAGACCGCGCTGCCGCGCTGGCGCGCCACGTGGCTGGACGGCGCGGTGGCCGCCCAGGCGTGAGACCCGCCGCGCGCGCCGCTGGACGGCGCGCGCCCGAGCGGTTCCTATACTCGAACGGATGACCACGGCCCGCCGACCGGCGCACGGCCGAACCGAACGGCCCGAGGAAGGCGTGAGAGACGCATGCGCGTGCTGACCATCATCCCCACCTACAACGAGATCGAGTCGCTGCCGCTGACCCTCGGTCGACTCCGCGAGGCCGTCCCCGAGGTGGACGTGCTCGTGGTGGACGACTCCTCCCCGGACGGCACCGGCGAGTGGGCCGACCGCCGCGCCGCCGAGGACGCGGGGGTCCACGTGCTGCACCGCGCCGAGAAGAACGGCCTGGGCGGGGCGTACATCGCGGGCTTCCGCTGGGGGCTCGAGCGCGGCTACGACGTGCTCGTGGAGATGGACGCCGACGGCTCGCACCAGCCCGAGCAGCTGCCCCGACTCCTGGAGGCCGTCCGCACCGCGGACCTCGTGATCGGCTCCCGCCGCGTGCCGGGCGGCAAGATGGTCAACTGGCCGATGTCCCGCAAGCTCATCTCCTTCGGCGGCTCGCTCTACCCCCGCATCATGCTCGGCCTCAACCTCACGGACATCACCGCCGGCTACCGCGCCTACCGCGCGGACGTGCTGCGCGAGATCGACCTCGACGACGTGCAGTCCAAGGGCTACGGCTTCCAGGTGGACATGACGTTCCGCACTGCCCGCCTGGGCAAGCGGATCGTGGAGGTCCCCATCACCTTCGTCGAGCGCGAGCTCGGCGAGTCCAAGATGAGCGGCGGCATCATCGGCGAGGCCGTGGTCAACGTGACCCGCTGGGGCCTGGCCGCCCGCGCCGAGCAGCTGGGCAAGCTGTTCGGCCGCTGACCCGACGCTGATCGGCGCACTGTCCGCAGACGACGAGGGCCCGACCACGTGGTCGGGCCCTCATGGCGTGCGGGGGAGCGGATCAGGCGTCGACGGCCTCGCCGCGGCTGGCGCGCAGCTTCTTCAGCTGGATCTCGAGGGTCTCCTCGAGCTCAGGGATGGAGCGGCGCTCGAGCAGCATGTCCCAGTGGCTGCGGACCGGCTTGCCCTCGGGCTCCGTCGGCTTCTCGCCGCTGACCAGGAAGGCCTCCTTGCCCGTCTTGGACGTCCAGGTGGCAGGCACGTCGGCCTCCACCGCGAAGGTGACGAACACCTGCTCGCCGTCCTCGGTGCGGTACTCCACACGCTGGCGGGCGGCGGGCTCGACGCCGGCCTCCGACTCCAGGGACTGGGCCCCCAGGCGCATGCCGCGCAGGCTGCGATCGCTCACGTTTCCTCCTCGTCAGGCCGCGCGGACTCCGCCCGTCTCGCGGGCGGAGGCGGCTGCGCGCGGCGGTCGTCTCTCCGATGGTGCAACCACCCAGTCTCCCACGACATTCCCGGGCGGGCGGGCGGGGTCCGCCCGCCCGGGAGGCGGTGGGTGCTCAGCGCGGCGGCTGGGTCGTCCCGGCGGGGGCGGTGCCGGGCACGGGGCCGGGCTCGGTCGGCTCGTCGAGTCCCTGCGGCGTCGCCAGCGCCTCGTCGAGGGAGGTCTGGGGCATGTCGTCGGCCGTGACCGCGCCGCCGGTCATGGCCTCGAGCACGCCGCTCGAGCGCAGTGCCTCCACCGTGGTGGGGCGGGAGCCGCGCAGGGCGCGGCGGGTGCCGAGCGCCGCGTCCTCGCCCCCCGCCGCGGAGTCCGACGCGGGAGAGCCGCCCTCGTCTGCACCGGCCCCGTCCTGCCCGCCGGAGCGCCGCGCGCCGGGGCCGAACGCCTCCCCGAGGCCCTCGAGGGCGCGGGTCAGCTCGGCGGGGACGACGAACATGGTGTTCGACTGGCCCTCGGCGATCTTCGGCAGCTGCTGGAGGTACTGGTAGGCGAGCACCTCCGAGTCCGCCTGACCGCCGTGGATGGCGTCGAAGACCACCTCGATGGCCTCGGCCTCCGCGTTGGCCCGGAGCACGCGGGCCTGGGCGTCGCCCTCGGCGGCGAGGATCTGCGCCTGGCGCTCGCCCTCGGCCGTGAGGATCTGGGCCTGCTTGGTGCCCTCGGCCGTGAGGATGGCCGCGCGGCGATCCCGTTCGGCGCGCATCTGCTTCTCCATGGAGTCCTGGATGGACAGGGGCGGATCGATCGCCTTGAGCTCCACGCGGGAGACACGCAGACCCCAGCGGGTCGTGGCGTCGTCGAGGACGAGGCGCAGCTGCGAGTTGATCGAGTCGCGCGAGGTGAGCGCCTCCTCGAGGTTCATGCCGCCCACCACGTTGCGCAGCGTCGTGGTGGTCAGCTGCTCGACGGCCTGGATGTAGTTGGCGATCTCGTAGGTGGCGGCCTTCGCGTCGGTGACCTGGAAGTAGACCACCGTGTCGATCGAGACCACGAGGTTGTCCTCGGTGATCACGGGCTGCGGCGGGAAGGAGACCACCTGCTCGCGCATGTCCACCTGGGGGAGCATGCGGTCGATGAACGGGATGATGAGCGTCAGCCCGGCGCCTGCGGTGCGCTGGTACTTGCCGAGCCGCTCGATGTTGGCCGTGCGGGCCTGGGGGATGATCTTGACCGAGCTGGCCAGGATCACCACCACGACGGCCGCAAGCACGACCAGGACGATCAGGATTTCCATGGGGTCTTCCTCTGCGGTGGATGGTCGGGGGTGGTTCGGGAGGGCCGGCCGGGCGGAGCCGTGGCGGTCAGTCTCGGGCGGCGTCCCAGTCGATGCGCGGGACGGGGGCGACGATGAGCGTCGCTCCGTCCACGCGGAGGATCCGCACGTCCGTGCCGGGCTCGGCGTCCGGGGCGCCGGCGTCCACGCGCGCGGACCAGGTGTCGCCGTCCACGCCGATCAGCCCGGACTCGCGCGTGATGGCGGCGTCGGCGGTGAGGCGCCGGCCGGGGAGCGTGTCGAGGTAGGAGGCGGAGGCGGCGTCGTCGCCGTGCAGGCGGCGCAGCGCCGCGGGGCGGACGGCGGTCAGCATCAGGAGGGAGACGACGGCGAACAGCACGATCTGGACCCAGAGATCGGCGCCGGCGAGGGCGGCCACGCCCCCCGCGGCGGCGCCGGCGGCCAGCATGAGGAACAGCAGGTCCAGGGTGAGCACCTCGACGCCCGCCAGGACGAGGGCGAGCACGAGCCACAGCCATCCGGCGTTGGCCTCGATCCACTCCATCCGACACCTCCGTGCTCGGGGGGTGATCGGGCCGTGCCGGCCCGACGCTCTCCGTCGCGCGTGGCCTGCGCCACAGCGTCCCCTGCGCTCCATCCTGCCCGATGGAGGTCCGAATTCCCACCGACGCCGCCGGAGACCGGGGGAGAGTCGCACGGCCGGGCGCGGGAGAGGAGCCCGGGTCGACCGTCCGGTACTGTGACCCGCATGACAGTCGCCGCCCCCGCGCCCCCTCCCTCCCTCCTGCTCGAGCCGCTCACGGTCCGCGGAACGGCGCTGCCGAACCGCGTGGTGATGGGCTCGATGCACCTGGGACTGGAGGACCGCCACGAGGACCTGCCGCGGCTCGCGGCGTTCTACGCGGAGCGGGCACGCGGCGGCGTCGGGCTCATCGTCACCGGAGGAGTGGCGCCGGTGCCGGAGGGCGCCGTCACGTCCGGAGGCGGGGCCCTCGCCTCCGACGCGGACGCGGCCGCCCACCGCGTCGTCACGGACGCCGTGCACGCCGCGGGCGGGCGGATCCTCGTCCAGCTCCTGCACGCGGGCCGCTACGCCCCGACCTCGGAGCTCGTCTCGGCCTCCGCCACGCGCGCCCCGATCTCCCGGCTGACCGCGCGGGAGATGACCGCGGAGGACATCGCGGAGACGGTCGCCGCGTTCGAGCGCTCCGCCCGCCTGGCGCTGGAGGCCGGCTACGACGGCGTGGAGGTCATGGCCTCCGAGGGCTACCTCCTCAACCAGTTCCTCGCCCCCGCCACGAACCGCCGCGAGGACGAGTACGGGGGATCCGCCCTCAACCGGCGCCGCTTCCCGGCCGCGGTCGTCGCCGCGGTGCGGGCCGGTCTGGGGGAGCGCGGGCTGCTGTCCGTGCGGACTTCGCTCATCGACCTCGTGGCACAGGGCCAGGACCTCGAGGAGGTCCGGGACACCGCTCGCGCATTCGAGGCGGCCGGGGCGGACCTGCTCATGACGGGCATCGGCTGGCACGAGTCGCGCGTGCCCACGATCGTCACCTCCGTGCCGCGCGCCGCGTTCGTCCCGACGACGGCGGCCGTCAGGGACGCCGTCTCCATCCCGGTGATCGCGGCGAACCGGATCACGACGCCGGCCGATGCCGAGCAGATCCTCGCCTCCGGCGCCGCAGACCTCGTCGCCCTCGCCCGCCCGCTGCTGGCCGACCCGGCATGGGTGAGGAGCATCGGCTCGGACGACCCCGCCGACCTCACCCCCTGCATCGCGTGCAACCAGGCGTGCCTGGACCACGTGTTCACGGGGGAGCCCGTCAGCTGCCTCATGAACCCCCGGGCCGGCAGGGAGACCGACCCGCGCTACGCCGTGCCGGTGCCGGTGGAGATCGGGCGGCGCCGCCGCGTCGCCGTGGTCGGCGCGGGGCCGGCGGGGCTGACGGCCGCGCACCGCGCGGCGCAGTTCGGCCATGAGGTCGTCCTCTACGACGCCCATGACGGCGTGGGCGGCCAGTTCCGCCTGGCGCGGCGGATTCCCGGCAAGGAGGAGTTCGCCCCGGCGCTCGAGCACCTCGCGGCACGGGCGCAGCAGGCGGGAGTCGAGATGCGTCTCGGCACACGGGTGAGTGGTACAACGCTCCTGACACCGGAGGGGGCGCCGGCCTTCGACGAGGTCCTCGTGACCACCGGCGTGCGGCCCCGGGAGATCGGTCTCCCGGGAGCGGGGCAGCCCGGTGCCCCGTTCGTCCACCGCTACGAGGAGGTCATCGCGGGGCGCGTGGTCTGCGGGCCGCGCGTCGCGGTGATCGGCGCGGGAGGTGTCGGCGTGGACGTGGCCGAGTTCCTCGCCGCCGGGGGAGAACGGGCCGACGGCGAGCCCGAGTCCGTGGACCACTGGCGCGCGCGCTGGGGCGTGGCCGACGCGCCGGGAGTCCGCGGAGGGCTGGTGCGCCCGCGGCCGGAGGCGCCCGCCCGGGAGGTCGTGCTGCTCCAGCGCAGCCCCGGTCCCGTGGGTGCACGGCTGCGGCCGACCACCGGCTGGGTGCATCGCGCGGAGCTGCGCCGCCTCGGCGTCGAGGCGGTCAGCGGGGCGACCTACGAGCGTGTGGACGCGGAGGGGCTGCACGTCACGCTGCCGGCGTCCGAGCCGGGCCCGGGGGCCGAGGGCGTCGGGGGACGCGTGGCCCGCGTCCTGGACGTGACCGACGTCGTGGTGTGCGCGGGGCAGGAGCCCGTGGCCGAGCTGGCCGCCGAGCTCGTCGCCGCCGGCTACCCGGAGGCCGCGGTGCGCGTGGTGGGCGGCGCCCACGACGCGCGGGAGATCGACGCCTACCGCGCGATGGACCACGCCACGCGCGCCGTGCAGGGCTGATGCCGGCGCCTCCCGCGCCTCGACCCTCCGGCCTGGCCTGCCGCGCGGCTCTGAGGTGACGGGCCCGCGGCGGGGGCTCTCGCCTACGATGCCCCTGTGACCACCGCGCCCGCACCCGCCGCCGAGACCCATCCCGCCGACGTCCACAGCACGATCCGCGTGGTCGGCGCGCGGCAGAACAACCTGAAGGACGTCGACGTGGAGATCCCGAAGCGGCGCCTGACCGTGTTCACGGGCGTCTCGGGCTCGGGGAAGTCCTCCCTGGTGTTCGCGACCATCGCGGCCGAGTCCCAGCGCATGATCAACGAGACCTACCCGGCGTTCGTGCAGGGCTTCATGCCCGCACTGCCGCGCCCGGACGTGGACCACATGGAGGGCCTCACCCCGGCGATCATCGTGGACCAGGAGCGCCTGGGCGGGAACGTGCGCTCGACCGTCGGCACCGTGACGGACGCGAACGCCCTGCTGCGCATCCTGTTCTCCAGGATCGCCGAGCCCGCGCTCGACTCGCCCAAGGCCTACTCCTTCAACGTGGCCTCGATCAGCGGCTCCGGCGCCGTCACCCTCACCACGGGCAAGGACAAGGGGAAGAAGGAGCGGCGCTCGTTCCACGTCCAGGGCGGCATGTGTCCCGAGTGCGAGGGCACCGGGGCGAAGCAGGACCTGGACCCGGCCGAGCTGTTCGACGAGGCCAAGTCCCTGAACGAGGGGCCCTTCACCATCCCGGGCTACACGGCGGACGGCTGGGCCGTGAGGAAGTTCCTCGAGTCCGGCTTCTTCGACCCGGACAAGCCGATCAGGGACTACTCCGAGCGGGAGATGCACGACCTCTTGCACAAGGAGCCGGTGAAGATCGACATGTCCGGCATCTCCATGACCTACACGGGCCTCTACGCGAGCATCGAGAGCGCGTTCCTGCAGAAGGACCGCGAGGCCATGCAGCCGCACGTCCGCGCGTTCGTGGACCGCGCGGTGACCACCATTCCCTGCCCGGCCTGTGCGGGCACGCGCCTGAACGAGCAGGCGCGCTCGTCCCGGATCCGCGGCACGTCCATCGCCGACCTCTGCGCGATGCAGATCACCGACCTCGCCGCGTGGTGTGCCGAGCTCGACGACGCGCGGGTGGGCGGCCTGGTCGGGTCGATCCGCCAGCTGCTGGACGGCTTCGTGATGATCGGGCTCGGCTACCTCTCCCTCGACCGCGCCGCCGGCTCGCTGTCCGGGGGAGAGGCGCAGCGGACCAAGATGATCCGCCATCTGGGGTCCTCGCTCACGGACGTCACCTACGTGTTCGACGAGCCCACCACGGGCCTGCACCCGCACGACATCGCCAACATGAACACCCTGCTGCTGCGGCTGCGCGACAAGGGCAACACAGTGCTCGTGGTGGAGCACAAGCCGGAGACCATCGCGATCGCGGACCACGTCGTCGACCTCGGACCCGGCCCGGGCACCGCCGGGGGCGAGGTCACGTTCACCGGGACCGTGGCCGAGCTGACCGCGTCCGACACCCCGACGGGCCGCCACCTCCACGACCGCGCCCGCCTCAAGGAGGAGGCCGAGCTGCGCGCGGGCAACGGCGCGCTGCGGGTGCGCGGGGCCGCGGAGAACAACCTGAGGGACGTCGACGTCGACGTGCCCCTGGGCATGCTCGTGGCCGTCACCGGCGTGGCCGGCTCCGGCAAGTCGTCGCTGATGCGCGAGGCGATGCTCCAGACGCGCCGGGGGAGCGCCGCCGAGGATGTCCACCTTGTGGTCGTCGACCAGGCGCCGATCAAGGGCTCGCGGCGCTCCAATCCCGCGACCTACACGGGCCTGCTCGAGCCGGTGCGCAAGGCGTTCGCCAAGGCCAACGGCGTCAAGCCGGCCCTGTTCAGCCCGAACTCCGCGGGCGCGTGCCCCGAGTGCAAGGGCGCCGGGGTGATCTACGCTGACGCCGCGGCGGCGACGGACACGGCGGCCACCTGCGACGTGTGCGAGGGGCGGCGATTCATGGACGAGGTGCTGGAGTACATGCTCGGCGGCAGGGACATCGCCGAGGTGCTGCAGATGCCGGTGGAGGAGGCGCGGGAGTTCTTCTCCGCGGGCGAGTCGCGCGTGCCGGCGGCGGCCGCCGCCCTCGAGCGGCTCGTGGACGTCGGCCTGGGCTACGTCCGGCTCGGTCAGCCGCTGACCACCCTGTCCGGGGGCGAGCGTCAGCGTCTCAAGCTGGCCACCCACCTGGGGGAGCGGGCGAAGGCCAAGGACGGCGCGCGGACCGTCGTCGTCCTGGACGAGCCGACCACGGGCCTGCACCTGCAGGACGTCGGGCGGATGCTGGCCATGCTGGACGGGCTGGTGGACGCCGGGGTCTCGGTGATCGCCGTCGAGCATCATCAGGCCGTCATGGCACACGCAGACTGGATCCTGGACGTCGGCCCGGGCGCCGGCGCCGAGGGCGGCACGGTGGTGTTCGAGGGGCGCCCGCACGACCTCGTGGCGGCCGCGCACAGCGGCGAGGGCACGACGACGGGCGAGCACTTGGCCGCATACGTGGCGGACTCCGCATGATGGGCGTGCGCGTTATGTCAACCACACGGGTCGGGAGTCCGACGCAGGGCCGAGGCGAGGTGATCCCGGGCGTCAGCGCATGCCTGGGTACACGCTCACCCGGTGGCTCGTGAGCGAGAGGTAGAGGGCCCAGGCCCAGCCGATGACGGTCCAGCCCAGCAGCAGGTTCACCCAGAACACGAGCCAGTGGTTGGCACGTCCGCGAGCAGCGGCCACGGCCCACGGGGCCAGGTAGCCGGCGGTGAGGATGGCCAGCACGATGGCCACGGTGGCGACGAACGGGCGGTCACGCTGATCGGTCACGAGAGTCATGCGGGCAGTCTACGGACGCTCCACGTCCTGGCGAGCGGCGACGCCGGGCGGATGCCACGAACGGCACACGCGGGCGGAGCCCCGAAGAGCCGATAATGGACATTATGTCATGTAACGCTCCTGGCGGGGTCCCCGGCGTCCATCGCCGCTGTCGGGTTCACGGAGGTCTACCGCATCTTCGCCGAGCGCGGCCTGACCGACCGCGTGACGTGGATCGCCTCGGGCAAGGTCGGCCTCCCCGACAACGCGATCGTGGCGTTCGCCCTCGGCGCGGACATGGTGCACGTCGCCCGCGAGGCGATGCTCGCCGTCGGCTGCATCCAGGGGCAGAAGTGCCACACGGACACGTGCCCCACCGGCGTCGCGACGCAGAACCCGTGGCTCCCCCGCGGCGTGGTGCCCGAGGAGAAGTCCGAGCGTCCGGCTCGCTACGTGCAGACCCTGCGCAGCAACCTGCTCAAGGCCTCCGAGGCCGCCGGCGTCCCCCACCCGGGCCTCCTCTCCCCCGACGACGTGGTGCAGCACGCACCCCTGCCCGTCACGGACGAGGACGACACGGTCAGCCAGTGAACGCAGGCCGGACATCCTCCTGACACTGCTCGGCGCCGCCCCTGATCCTGTGGCGTCTCGCCGGCAGGGTCCCGACGCGGTGTGAGTTGTCCGCCCCGGATCACGGATCGGTGGTCCTCGAGGAGGGGGCCACGAGAGCGGCGACGGCGGCGGCCAGCGTCCGCGTCTCGTGCCAGAGCCCGTTCCTGAGCCGGGCGTGCACCGCCTGCTGGGTGACCTCCAGTGCGGCGGCCGCCTCCCGCTGGCTCGCGCCGGACTCGACCAGACGCCCGGCCTCCTGTTGGGGCTCGGATCGCCGCTGCTCCAGGACGCCGAGCAGCTGGAGCGCGGCCTCGGCGGCGTCCTGCCGGCGCCGCGCCGAGGCGTCGCCGGCAGCCCCGTCCAGCTCCAGCGCGCACCGGCCCGTCGAGGCCGCCGCGCGGTGCAGGACCCGCTCGAGGACAGCCGCCTCCACCTCCCCGGCGCCCACGCCGCGATCCGGGTCGGGAGCTCCCGTGGAGGCGACGAGCCCGGCGACCCACGCGCCCGTCCGGATCACGGCGAGAACGAGCCCGACGGCCTCCACGGGATCCTCGAGGAGGCCCTCGACGACGCAGGGCAGCACGTCGTCCCGGACGGTGAACCGCGCCGGGCCGCACTCCCCCGCGTGGTCGAGATTGTCGGCAGCGGCCAGCACGGCACACAGGCGCGACACGTCTCCGCGGTCGCGCGCGGGGTCTGCGGTGCGGAGCAGAACGTGGATCACGACCCCACAGTATCCCTATGACAATCCTGACTCCTTGTTGCACGGCATCAGAGCCGAGCGTCGCGCGCGAGAATGGGTCCATGAGATCCGACCGGCATGCCCCCGCCCCCGCCCGACCGCTTCCCGCCGTGCTCGCCCTGGCCGCGGATGTCCTGCTGGTGAGCGTGTTCGCCGCGCTGGGTCAGGGTCAGCACGACACGGCGGCTGGACTCCCCCGCCTCCTGCAGACAGCCGGCCCGTTCCTGGTCGGCCTGATCGTGATGACGATCCTCACCGGCGGCCACCGCACGTGGGCCCGCACCTGGCCGCACGGCGTGCTGGTGTGGCTGGGAACGGTCGGCATCGGCATGGCGCTGCGGGTGCTGTGGGGCCTCGGTGGCGCCCCGCTGTCCTTCGTGATTGTCACCCTGCTCGTCCTCGGGGTGTTCCTGCTCGGCCGCCGCGCGCTCGCGCGGGTCCTCACCCGCCGCCGCCCCTGAACCGCAGCCGGGCGCCCAAACGGCCCCCGGGCACAGCTCAGCCGTAGGATCGGGGCACGACCCCGCGCTCTCGGCCCCGTCGGTCCGCCCCAAGGAAGGACGCCCCCATGGTCACCGCCATCGTCATGATCACCACCGACAAGTCCCGCATCCCCGAGACCGCCCAGGCGATCGCCGCCCTGGACGGCGTGAGCTCCGTCTACTCCGTGACCGGCGCGTGGGACCTCGTCGCCATGGTCAAGCTCAAGCGCTACGAGGACCTCGCGGACGTCATCGCCGATCAGCTCTCCAAGGTCGAGGGGATCACGGACACCGAGACCATGCTCGCGTTCCGGGCGTACTCCTCTGAGGATCTCGAGGAAGGGTGGGCGCTGGGGTTCGACGCCTGAGCGTCACGCCCATCTTCCTCCCGGCGCCGGTCGACGCCGCGTCCGCTGCCCGCAGGGTGGCCGCCCGCGCGGCGATCGCCGGCATGGTCCTGTTCATCACGGAGGAGGGCGCCGACGTCGGGATGTGCTCCCAGGCGCCCGGCGCCACCCTGGCCCAGGGCGACTGAGGCCGTTCAGGACCGCGAGAACTCGATCCAGCGATCCAGTACGTCGGCCGCGGCGCCGGAGTCGAGGGACTCAGCGGCGCGCCGCATGTTGGCCGCGAGGCGGTCCATCAGGGGAGCATCGGCCTCGGGGTCGGCCGCGGTGAGACCGGCGGCGGCATTGAGGAGCACGGCGTCGCGGATCGGCCCCTTCTCCCCAGCGAGGAGCGCGCGGACGAGCGTGGCGTTGTGGGCCCCGTCCTTGCCCGCCAGAGCCTCGACGGACGTCAGCTCGATGCCGAGCTCGCGCGGATCCAGCTCATGAGCGGTGACCTCCCCGCGCACCTCCATCACGGTGGAGGGCCCGGAGGTGGTGATCTTGTCCCTGCCGTCCGAGCCCCGGAAGACGAAGCCCCGCACGCCGCGGTCCGCGAGCACCTGCGCCAGCAGGGGGACCATGACCTCGCTCGAGCAGCCGAGCGCCTGCGCCGTGACCTGGGCCGGATTGCTGAGGGGGCCCAGGAAGTTGAAGACGGTCGGGACGCCCAGCTGCTTGCGGACCGGCGCCACGTGCTTCATGGAGGGGTGGTAGTGCTGGGCGAAGAGGAACGTGATGCCCACGGCCTCCGCGCACTCCTCCGCCTTGGCGCGCGGCATCGACAGGTCCACGCCGAGGGCCTCGATCACGTCCGCGGCACCCGCCGTGGAGGACGCGCCGCGATTCCCGTGCTTGACGATCCGCACGCCGCAGCCGGCGGCGACGAGCGAGGACATCGTGGAGAGGTTCACCGTGCCGAGGCGGTCACCGCCCGTGCCCACGATGTCCAGGGTCTCCCCCTCCACATGGACGGGGCGGGCATGGCGGACCATCACATCGGTGAGCCCGCGGAGCTCAGGCACGGTGACGCCCTTGGCGGCCAGCGCGAGCAGGAAGGCACCCACCTGCCCCTCGCTGGCGTCGCCGGACATCATCTCGCCCATCGCCCAGCCGGCCGCGTGGTCCTCCAGGTCCTGGCCGAGCATGAGCGCGCGGAACACCTCGGGCCACGTGGTCGTTCCGGTCTCCGGAGAAGTCGTCCCAGTCATCACGCGGACGACTCTAACGCCGGCCCGGCGGAGCCGATGCCGCACGCGACACCCGGAGACGCGCCGACCTGGCCCTCCGCAGGGGGCTCCGAACCTGAACGTTTCCTGGCCGCCACCCGCTGACTGGCCCCGAACCGGCCCGCACCCCGTCCGGCGGCGAGGGCGACACGATAGGTTCGGTTTACCCCCTGCACCGCCTTTGGGGCCATAATGACTGGGTGACCACTGCTACCCCCACTCTCCATCAGCCCACCACGGGCCTCCCGAGCCGGCCGAACATGGTCCAGGTCGGGACCATGGTGTGGCTCGCCAGCGAGCTCATGTTCTTCGGTGGGCTCTTCGCCATGTACTTCACCCTGCGCTCCACCTCCCCGGCGCTGTGGGCGGAGAACACCCAGCTCCTGAACGTCCCGCTCGCCGCGGTGAACACGGTGATCCTGGTGCTCTCCTCCGTCACCGCGCAGTTCGGCGTCCTCGCCGCCGAGCGCCTGCAGCCCCGCCGCACGGGCGGCCCCTTCGCTTTCGCGAAGTGGGGCATGGTGGAGTGGTTCATCCTGACGTTCATCATGGGCGCCGTCTTCGTCTCGGTGCAGGCGTACGAGTACGCCACCCTGGTGTCCCACGGGATCTCCATCGCCTCGAGCGCCTACGGCTCGGCCTTCTACATCACCACGGGCTTCCACGCCCTCCACGTGACCGGTGGCCTCGTCGCATTCCTCCTCATCATCGGCCGCGCCTACCTGGCCCGCCGCTTCGGCCATCACGAGGCCACCTCCGCGATCGTGGTGTCCTACTACTGGCACTTCGTGGACGTCGTCTGGATCGCCCTGTTCTTCATCGTCTACTTCCTCAAGTAAGACGCCCCCGTTCTCAAGCACCTGACAAGAGGTACGGGCCGGGGGGCATGAGACCCGGTCCGGAAGACACACGATAGGAAACCCCGTGAAGGCACTTTCGCAGAATCGACGCCACCCCCTGATGGGGCTGGCGCTCCTCCTGCTGGGACTCCTGGTGACCGGCGGACTGTACTCCGTCGCCAGCACCGTGAATCAGGCGCAGGCGGCCACGCAGGTCACCGCGGCCGCCTCGGCTGACGATCTGTCCGAGGGCGAGAAGCTCTTCAACGCGAACTGTGCCTCCTGCCACGGCACCGGCGCCGCGGGCGGCCCCTCCGGCCCGTCGCTCGTCGGCGTCGGCGCCGCCTCCGTCGACTTCCAGGTGGGCACCGGCCGCATGCCGATGCAGATGAACGGCCCCCAGGCCATGGTGAAGCCGAACCAGTTCAACGAGGAGCAGACCGCGCAGCTCGCCGCGTACGTCGCCTCCCTCGGCACCGGCCCGGCCCTGCCCGAGGAGCAGTACCTCGACAAGGACCACGAGGACGTGAACATCGCCAAGGGCGGCGACCTGTTCCGCATCAACTGCGCCATGTGCCACAACGCGGCAGCCGCCGGCGGTGCCCTGACCCGCGGCAAGTACGCCCCGTCCCTCGAGGGCGTCTCCGAGAAGCACATCTACGAGGCCATGGAGACCGGCCCGCAGAACATGCCCGTGTTCTCCGACTCGAACCTGAAGCCCGAGGACAAGCGCGACATCATCGCCTACCTCAAGACCATCGAGAACAACGGCTCCCCCGGCGGCCTGCAGCTCGGCTCGCTCGGCCCGGTCGCCGAGGGCCTGTTCATCTGGACCGCTGGCCTGGCCCTCATCATCGGCTTCATGGTCTGGCTGACCAGCCGGTCCTCCTGATCCCGCCGGCGCCCTGCGCACCGGTCCTCCGTCATCGTCATTCATCACTCGAGTAAAGGAAACAGGCATATGGGCGAGAAAGGCTACGAAGGGACCGAGCGACACTCGGACTCCCTCGAGCACTCCGGGGCGGACGCGTCCCGGTACGCCATCGAGAACCCGGGCCTTCCCCCGCACCGTCCGCGTCTGGCCGATGAGGATCCGAAGGCCGCCAAGCGCGCTGAGCGCCAGGTCTCGATCATGTTCCTCATCTCCATCGTCGGCACGGTGCTGTTCTTCATCGGCTACTTCGGCGTCGGTCAGATCGGCAACAACGAGGCGTTCTCCACGATCTTCCTGCAGAACCTCCTGCTGGGCCTCGGCACCGCACTGGCGATGCTCGGCATCGGCATCGGCATCGTGCACTGGGCGAAGACGCTCATGCCCGACCACGAGACCGTTGAGGAGCGTCACGAGATCCGCACGGAGGCCGACCGCGTCGCCGCCACCGGCATGATCACGGACATCATCGACGAGTCCCAGATCAAGCGTCGTCCGCTGCTGCGCAACACGCTGATCGGTGCGATCCTCCTGGCCCCGCTGCCCTTCATCGCCGTGTTCCGCGACCTGGACAACACGGACAACTTCGCCGACAACGCGGCGGAGAACTTCGGCCCCGAGCGCCTGCGCCACACCATGTGGGCCGAGGGCGTCCGCCTCGTGCGTGACCCCACCGGCTCGCCGATCAAGGCGTCCGACGTCACCCTGGGCTCCGCCATGCACGTGATCCCCGAGGGCCTCAACGAGGTCGAGCACGGGAAGCTGAACGAGAAGGCCAAGGCCGTGGTGCTCGTCATGCGCCTCGACCCCTCGAAGGTGCAGATCTCCCCCGGTCGTGAGGACTGGAACGTGGACGGCATCTTCGCCTACTCCAAGGTCTGCACGCACGTGGGCTGCCCGATCGCCCTCTACGAGCAGCACACCCACCACCTGCTCTGCCCCTGCCACCAGTCGACCTTCGACCTGGCCCAGGAGTGCAAGCCGATCTTCGGCCCTGCCAGCCACGCGCTGCCGCAGCTGCCGATCTCCGTGGACGACGAGGGCTTCCTCGTCGCTCAGAGTGATTTCCATGAGCCCGTCGGGCCTGTCTACTGGGAGCGTGGCTGACACCTATGAGCACCGCAGTGAAAGAGTTCCAGCCGGCCACCTCGACCGGCCGAGTGGCGAACTTCGTGGACACCCGCATGGGCATGTCCCCCATCGTCAAGTTCTTCGGCCGCAAGATCTTCCCCGACCACTGGACGTTCATGTTCGGCGAAGTGGCGCTGTACAGCTTCGTCATCCTGCTGCTGTCCGGCGCGTTCCTGACGTTCTTCTTCGATCCGTCGATGTCGCATGTCACGTACGACGGCGCCTACGCCCCGATGCGCGGCATCGAGATGTCCGCGGCCTACGCCTCGGCCCTCGACATCTCCTTCGACATCCGCGGCGGCCTCTTCATGCGCCAGCTGCACCACTGGGCGGCCCTGCTGTTCGTGGCCTCCATGTCCGTGCACATGCTCCGCATCTTCTTCACCGGCGCGTTCCGTCGCCCGCGTGAGCTGAACTGGGTCGTCGGCTGCTTCCTGCTGATGGCCGGCTGGGCCGCCGGCTTCACCGGCTACTCCCTCCCCGACGACGTGCTCTCCGGCAACGGCCTGCGCATCATCGACGGCATCCTCAAGGCCCTCCCCCTGGTCGGCTCGTACCTCTCCGCCTTCCTCTTCGGCGGAGAGTTCCCGGGCTACTCGGTCATCGGCCGCCTGTACGCGCTGCACATCATGATCGTGCCGGCCGTCATCCTGCTGCTGATCGCCGTCCACCTGTTCATGGTGGTCGTGCACAAGCACACGCAGTACCCCGGCCCCGGCCGCACCGAGAACAACGTGGTCGGCTACCCCGTCGGCCCCGTGTACGCGGCCAAGGCCGGCGGCTTCTTCTTCATCGTGTTCGGCGTGCTGGCCCTCATCGCCGGCACCGTGACAATCAACGCCATCTGGACCTACGGTCCGTACGATCCCTCCCCCGTGTCCGCGGGCACCCAGCCGGACTGGTACATCGGCCCGTTCGACGGTGCCCTGCGCCTGATGCCCGGCATGCTCGGCGACTATTCGTTCCTCTGGAACGTCCCGATGCCGTGGGGCTCCTCCGTGTCCCTCCCGATGGGCGTCCTGGCGCCGCTGATCCCGGTCGGCGTGATCCTCGTGGGCCTCATCCTGTGGCCCTGGATCGAGCGCTGGATCACCCGTGACGACCGCGAGCACCACATCCTGGACCGCCCGCGCAACGCCCCGGCGCGCACCGCGTTCGGCGTCGCCGTCATGACCATGTGGTGCACGATGTGGGCCGCGGCCTCCTCGGACCTCATCGCGACGCACTTCCACCTGTCGCTGAACGACGTCGCGTACTTCCTGCGCGCGCTGTTCTTCCTCGGCCCGGTGGTCGCCTACCTCATCACGCGCCGCGTCTGCCTGTCCCTGCAGCGCAAGGACCGGGAGACCGTCCTGCACGGCCACGAGGCCGGCGTCATCGAGATGTCCCCCGACGGCGGCTTCCACGAGCGTCACCGCCAGCTGACGGACTACGAGATGTACCGCATGGTCGCGTTCGACGAGCACCGCCCGGTCCCGGCCACCCCGGGCCGCAACGGCAAGGTCTCCGGCATGGAGAAGATGCGCTCCGGCCTGAACCGCGCGTTCTACCAGGACCGCGTCGCTCCCGTCTCCCGCGCGGAGCTTGTCGAGGCCCGCCTGCACGGCGGCCACGGCGATGCGGACCAGATCGAGGGCGCCGGGCACGACGGCGGCGCCAACCCGGAGATCAGCCGCTGAGCAGTCTGAGCTGACCCCCTCAGGAGGGGCCCCGCGCACCGATCGGTGTGCGGGGCCCTTCGTCATGCCTTGCACTGCTCGCTGGCGCCTGGCGGACGACGTCAGGCGGCCTGCCGCCGCGTCTGCCCGGCTCGACGAGGGGCGCCCGTCGTGACGGACGACGCGGGCGCAGGACGGATCACCGAGGGCGCATGGATGGGCGACCGCGTCGACGGTGCGTGCCGAGGTCGACCCTCGTGCGCTGCGGACGGGCCTGAGAGGCGGCGACGTGGTCGCTCGTTGTCCTGACCGGGGCCGTTGATCAATTCTGAGAAGGGCGGATGGCTGCCGCAGGCGATGTGAGGGCGGCGGTGGTCGTACTGGCGCAGCCGTTCGGGAAGTGCGTCGCGTCGTTCTTGCACGCTGGTGCAGCAGCGGGCGTAGGCCCATCCGTCGGGCATGGTGCGGTGGAAGCGCACTGCCGTCCCGTTGGTCTGCGGACGGTACGGGCGGGTCCGCTCCGGGGTGATCGACAGGGCCCCGCAGGTGCCACGCCACAGGTGCGAGCGGTAAGCGCCGCCGTTGTACGACAGGACGCGTTGTCCGGCGACGTCCTCGGCCGCGACGACCGGTCATGCCGAGACGTCTATGCGGCATTGTCGTGCTGACCCCGTGTCATGGAGCCAGAGCCACGAGGAGCGCCGCCGCGATGAAGACGCCCAGCATCGCTGTTCGCCGCGGCAGAGGGGCGTCGGGTGAGTGTGCGGATCTGACGACCTCGCCCGCCGCGCTGCGCGCCGACGCTTCGCCTGAGTCCTCGAACAACGTGTCCCGTCAGGACAGCTGGCCGCGTGGCCTCACGGCTGGGGGTGGGAGTGCATCAGGAGGACGAACTGCAGGGGAATGCTCCCTGGTGCGACCGGGACGCGAAAAAGCCGCGGGCCGGACCTCCCTGAGGAGATCCGGCCCGCGGCCAGTGCCGGCGTCGGCGAGCTCAGTGGGCGTACTTGCCCTTGGAGAACTCGTAGACCCAGCCGTAGAGGAAGAAGATCGACAGGCCGGCGCCGATGAAGAACACCCACCAGCCGACCGCGAGGCCGGTCACGACGATCGCGCAGGCGATGCCGAGGCCCAGCGGCCACCAGCTCCAGGGGGCGAAGGTGCCGTAGGTGCCGGCGAAGTCGGCGATCTCGCCGTCCTCGTCATCCGCGGGACCCAGGCCGTACTTCCGGTCGGTGGACCGGAGGTACCAGGCGATCATCCAGCTCATCGCGCCGAGGGCGTAGAAGGCGGGGATGCCTGCCCACTCGGTCCACTCGGTCCAGAAGGCGTAGAGGGTGGCGACGGCGATCAGGAATGCGCCGATGATCCAGAAGATGTTCGCGCTGACCTTCACTGGTGTGCCCTCTCTCCGAATGCCGTGTCCGTGTCGTGCTGCGGCGAGTGCGCCGACAGCTCCGGGTGGTGCAGGTCCAGCGCCGGACGCTCCGAGCGGATGCGCGGCAGCGAGTGGAAGTTGTGGCGCGGCGGGGGGCACGAGGTCGCCCACTCGAGCGAGGCGCCGAAGCCCCACGGATCGTCCACGGTGATCTTCTTGCCGAAGCGCGAGGTGATGTACACGTTCCAGAAGAACGGGATCAGCGACGCGCCGAGGACGAAGGAGAAGACGGTCGAGAAGGCGTTCATCGCCTGGAAGCCGTCCTCCACCATGTAGTCCGCGTAGCGGCGGGGCATGCCGGTGACGCCCAGCCAGTGCTGGATGAGGAAGGTGCCGTGGAAGCCCACGAACAGCATCCAGAACTGGATCTTGCCGAGTCGCTCGTTCAGCATCTTGCCGGTGAACTTGGGCCACCAGAAGAAGAAGCCGGCGAACATCGCGAAGACCACGGTTCCGAAGATCACGTAGTGGAAGTGCGCCACCACGAAGTAGGTGTCGGAGACCTGGAAGTCCATCGGCGGGGACGCCAGGATGACGCCCGTCAGACCGCCGAAGAGGAAGGTCACCATGAAGCCGAGGGTCCACAGCATGGGGTTCTCGAAGGTGATGGAACCGCGCCACATGGTGCCGATCCAGTTCACGAACTTCACGCCGGTGGGGACCGCGATGAGCATGGTCATCACCGAGAAGAACGGGAGCAGCACGGAGCCGGTCACGTACATGTGGTGGGCCCACACGGTCACGGAGAGCGCCGCGATGGCCGTCGTCGCGAAGACGAGCGACTTGTAGCCGAAGATCGGCTTGCGGGAGAACACCGGGACGATCTCGGAGACGATGCCGAAGAACGGCAGCGCGATGATGTACACCTCGGGGTGGCCGAAGAACCAGAACAGGTGCTGCCACAGGATGGCACCGCCGTTCTCCGGGTTGAAGATGTGGCCGCCGAAGCGGCGGTCCATGCCCAGCGCGAAGAGCGCCGAGGCCAGCGGCGGGAACGCCATCAGGATCAGGATGCCCGTGATGAGGGTGTTCCAGGTGAAGATCGGCATGCGCCACATCGTCATGCCCGGGGCACGCATCGTCAGGATCGTGGTGATGAAGTTGACGCCGCCCATGATCGTGCCGAAGCCCTGGAGCGCCAGGCCGAAGACCCAGAGGTCGCCGCCCACGCCGGGCGAGAACGTGGTGTCCGAGAGCGGGGCGTAGGCGAACCAGCCGAACGAGGCCGCGCCCTGGGGGGTGAGGAAGCCGGCGGTGGCGATGAGCGAGCCGAACAGGAAGAACCAGAAGGCCAGCGCGTTCAGTCGCGGGAAGGCGACGTCAGGGGCGCCGATCTGCAGCGGCACCAGCACGTTCGCGAAGCCCACGAAGAGCGGCGTGGCGAACATGAGCAGCATCAGGGTGCCGTGCATCGTGAACAGCTGGTTGTACTGCTCCTTCGTCTGCAGGATCTGCATGCCCGGCTCGAAGAGCTCGGCGCGGATCATGAGCGCCATGACGCCGCCCACGCAGAAGAAGACGAAGGACGTGATCAGGTACATGTACCCGAGCGTCTTGTGGTCCGTGGTCGTCAGCCAGCTGACGATGATCTTGCCCAGGGAACGGGGCACCACACGAGGCTGCGCCTGCGTGCGCACCTCATCCGTTGCGTACTCGTAAGTGGTCATCAGTGGTTACCTCCACCGCGGGGGGTCTGGAGGTCGACCTCCATCTCCCGGGCGCCGTCAGGGTTGTTGTTCGGGTTGCGGTTGTACTCGTCGCCCACCAGGCCCGGCTCCATCTCGTCGAGCTTCTGCGTGAACTCCGCCTCGTCGACGACCTCCACGTTGAACATCATCTCGGAGTGGAACTCGCCACAGAGCTCGGCACACTTGCCGTCGAAGCGGCCCAGCTCCTGCGGGGTGAGGTACAGGTGGTTGGTCTTGCCGGGGATCATGTCGCGCTTCTGGAGGAACTGCGGGATCCAGAAGGAGTGCGCCACGTCGCGGGACTTCAGCTCGAAGTGCACCGGCACGTCCTTGGGCAGGTAGAGGGTCGGCAGCGTGTCCCGGACGCCCTCCTCGCCGTTGAGCTGGGCCTGCACGCCGGAGTAGTGGGCCTGCTGGCCCTCGTACTCGTAGTTGAAGTCCCAAGACCACTGCTTGCCGTACACGGTGACGGTCAGCGGCGAGTCGTCGATGGGCTCGTCCACGGAGGCCTGGACGCGGTCGCTGAAGCCCCACAGCGTGAAGACCAGCAGGACCGGGATCAGGGTGAACATGGTCTCGATCGGCACGTTGTAGGCCGTCTGCTTCGGGAACCCCTGATCGTTCTTGCGCCGCCGGTAGGCGATCATGCACCAGATCATCGCGCCCCACGCGAGCAGGCCGATGACCAGGGCGGCGATCCAGGAGTTCACCCAGAGATCGATCAGCTCGGCGTTGTGGTTGGTGGTCTCCCGGGTGCCGGGCATCCAGCCCTGCTGGACCTCGGCGGAGCAGCCGGTCAGCACCACCAGTGCGGCGGCACCGACGGCCCCGCTCTTCAGGCGGCGGCGAGTCCGACGTCCGGCGTCATTGTGTGCTCTCACAGACGGCCTTCCTCTTCATCTCGTGTGCGATGAGCGCCCCGTCCCACGGACTCCCGCGAGATTTCGCAGGTTCCCTTCAGGTGGGCCGGGTATGCCCTGATGATTCAGGAGCCAGTCTAAGCCGACCGGGCCCCAATCGCCGCACCGTGACACGGGCGGATTCCGCCGGTCTCCCCCGCGCATCGCCCCTTGGCCGCCTCATCACGACGACGTCGGGCCAGCTCCCCGGGTGGGGAGCCGGCCCGACGTCGTCCACGGGTCAGCGGGGGCCGCGTGCGCGTCCCCGGAGTCGCCCTCGGATCAGTGGAAGGAGTCGCCGCAGGCGCAGGAGCCGCCGGCGTTGGGGTTGTCGATGGTGAAGCCCTGCTTCGAGATGGTGTCCTCGAAGTCGATCGAGGCGCCCATGAGGTAGGGCACGCTCATCTTGTCCACGATGACCTCGACGCCGTCGTAGTCGCGGACGGTGTCGCCCTCGAGCACGCGCTCGTCGAAGTAGAGCTGGTAGATGAGGCCGGAGCAGCCGCCGGGCTGGACGGCCACGCGCAGGCGCAGGTCGGTGCGCCCCTCCTGATCGAGCAGCGCGCGGACCTTGTTCGCGGCGACCTCGGTGAGCTCGACCTCGTGCGGGGGAAGGCCCGCGGCGTTCTCGGTGGCGCCGATCTCGACGCCGGTCTCCTCTGCGGACAGTGCCATCCTGACCTCCTGGTTGGGGGTGGGGGCGTCGGGGATGCCGACGCCGGTGGGGTCGTCCGGCTCAACAACGCCGGACGGCGGGGCATTCCCGCTGCGGGTTCTCAGCGGGAGAGGCCGGCGAGCCAGAGGGCCTCGGCCACGATCGCGTTGCGGAAGTCCCCGAGGTGCAGGGACTCGTTGGCGGAGTGTGCACGGGAGTCCGGGTCCTCCACTCCGGTGATGAGGATCGTCGCCTCCGGGAAGACCTCCTTGAGGTCGGCGGTGAACGGGATGGACCCGCCGAGGCCGGTCTCCTTGGGCTCCACGCCCCACGCCGCGCCGAGCGCCTCCAGCATGGCGGCCGCGTGGGGCGCGGAGGTGTCGGTGGAGAAGGGCTGGCCGAACTCGCCCGCCTCCACGGTGATCTCCGCGCCGAGCACCGCGGCGGACTGCGCCTCGAGGTGCTCCTTGAGCGCCGCGAAGGACGCCGCAGGGTCCATCCCGGGGCCGAGGCGCAGGGAGAACTTGGCGCGCGCCTGCGGCTGCATCGTGTTCGAGGACTGGGCCACACTCGGGACGTCGATCCCGAGGACGCTCAGGGCCGGGGCGTTCCACAGTCGGTCGGCGAGGGCGCCCGTCCCGGCGAGGGTCACGGAGTCCAGGAGCCCGGAGTCGGCGCGGAACACGTCCTCCGGGTACTCGAGGGAGGCCGTGTGGCGCGGCTCGAGGCCGGGCACCGCCACAGCGCCGTGCTCGTCGTGCAGGGTGGCGACGAGGCGGGAGAGCAGGACGACGGCGTCCAGGACCGGGCCGCCGAACATGCCGGAGTGCACGGCGTGGTCGAGCACGCGCACGGTCACGGTGCCGTCGACGAGCCCCCGCAGCGAGGTGGTCACCGCCGGCTCCCCCACGGCCCAGTTGGAGGAGTCCGCCACCACGATCGCGTCGGCGGCGAGGCGGTCGCGGTGCTTCTCCAGGAAGGGGCGGAAGGTGGGAGAGCCGGCCTCCTCCTCCCCCTCGATGAACACGCGCACGCCGACGCCGGCGTCGGGAAGGGCCTCGTCCAGCGCGGCGAGGGCGGCCATGTGGACCATGATCCCCGCCTTGTCGTCGGCCGCGCCGCGGCCGTAGAGGCGCCCGTCCTTCTCCGTCGCCGTGAGCGGCGGGGTGTCCCAGAGCGACTCGTCACCGAGGGGCTGGACGTCGTGGTGGGCGTACAACAACACGGTGGGCTTGTCAGCGGCGGCGGGGCGCTCGCCCAGCACTGCGGGGCCGCCGGGCCGGCCGTCCTCGCGCGTCTCGGTCACGACCTCGACGCCCTGCAGCCCGGCCCCGCGGAGGAGGTCGGCGACCTCCTGGGCGGAGCGTTCGAGGTTCTCGCGGGGAGCGGAGTCCCAGGCGATGCCCGGGACGGCCACGAGGTCCTTCAGCGTCTGGAGGGTCTGCGGGAAGCGGCGGTCCACGGCGGCGCGGACGGCGGTCACGAGCTCGGCGTCGAGGGACTGCGGCACGGAGCCGGCGGAGGCGGCGGGGATCTGTTCGGTCATGCACCCAGCCTAGCGACGGCCCCGCCGCACTAGACTGGCTCGGTGTTCACTCGCAGGAAGTCCTCCCCGTCCGCCGAGCC
This sequence comes from Micrococcus sp. 2A, assembly GCF_039519235.1. Lineage (NCBI taxonomy): Bacteria > Bacillati > Actinomycetota > Actinomycetes > Micrococcales > Micrococcaceae > Micrococcus > Micrococcus sp. 2A. Next base: position 1,365,877 of record NZ_CP154351.1, read on the forward strand.
CCCGGCCGCCCCGGCCACCCACGGCTCGACCGCCCACACCGGCGCCGACCGCGCGCAGGGCAAGTCCACGCCCACGCCGCGGCGCCGCGACCAGGAGGCCGCTCGCCGCCGCCCCCTCGTCCCAGCGGACCGACAGGCCGCGAAGAAGGCGCAGCGCGACGCGGCCCGCCAGGAGCGCATGCGCCAGCGCGTCGCCCTCGAGACCGGGGATGAGCGCGGACTTCCGGCACGGGACCGGGGCCCTCAGAAGCGCTGGGTCCGCGACCTCGTGGACGCCCGCACCGGGGTGGGCGAGTGGCTCATGCCCATCGTCTTCCTCTACCTGCTGCTCATGCTCGTGCCGGGGCAGCAGTTCCAGATCATCCTCATGCTGAGCCTCTACGCGGTGGTGGCCCTCGTGATCGTGGACAGCGTGATCCTCTCCCGCCAGGTGAAGCGGGGCCTCACGGCGCGCTTCGGCACGCCCGAGCCCGGCACCCGCATGTACGGCGTCATGCGGGGGCTGCAGTTCCGCCGCCTGCGCCTGCCCAAGCCACAGGTCAAGCGCGGTCAGCACCCCGCCTGAGCCACTCCGTCAGCCACGACGACGGCGCCGCGCCCCGCGAGGGGCGCGGCGCCGTCGTCGTCCGGGTCTCGCACAGGCCGGGGCACCCCCGGGCTGCAGCGGTGACGGCCTCGAGCCGGAGGGATCAGGCGCGCAGCGACCGGCCGAGACCGGCGGTGATCCGACCGGCCCAGAACGGCCCCTCGTAGAGGAACGCGGTGTAGCCCTGCACGAGCTGCGCCCCGGCGTCCAGGCGTTCGAGGACGTCGTCGGCGTCGGTCACGCCGCCCACGCTGATGACCGCCGTCTCCGCGGGCAGGGCTGCGCGCAGGACCCGCAGCACCTCGAGGGAGCGCGCCGTGAGCGGGGCCCCGGAGAGTCCGCCCGCCCCGAGCGACTCCACGTGCGCCGCGTCCGCGGTGAGTCCCTCGCGCGTGATCGTGGTGTTGGTGGCGATCACGCCGTCGAGGCCCAGCCGGGCGGCCATGGCGGCCACCTCGCGCACGTCCTCGTCGGCGAGGTCCGGGGCGATCTTCACGGCGAGCGGCACGCGGCGCCCGGCGACGGCGCGGTCCGCCTCGTCCCGCACGGCGGCCAGCAGCGGCTCGAGCGCCGAGATCTCCTGGAGCTGCCGCAGGCCGGGTGTGTTGGGCGAGGAGACGTTCACCGCGAGGTAGTCCGCATGGGGGGCGAGCATCCGCGTGGAGGCACGGTAGTCCTCGGCGGCGTCCTCGAGCGGCACCACCTTGGACTTGCCGATGTTCACGCCCAGGACGGGGCGCACCTCGCCGAAGCGGCGCTCCAGCGTGGCGCGCGTGCGCGCGAGGCGGGGCGCGACGGCGGCCGCGCCGTCGTTGTTGAACCCCATGCGGTTCACGAGCGCCCGGTCCTCGGGCAGGCGGAAGAGGCGGGGACGGGGATTGCCCGGCTGCGGCTGCGCCGTGATGGTGCCGACCTCGACGTGGCCGAAGCCGAGGTCCGCGAGGGCCGCCGTGCCCCGCCCCTCCTTGTCGAACCCGGCGGCGAGGCCGAAGGGCGTGGGGAACCGCAGCCCCATGACGGTGAGGGCGAGCAGCGGATCCGGCCGGAACGCGGAGCGGAGGGCGGCCGAGGCACCGGTCCGCTCGGCGGCGCGGATCGCTTGGAAGCCGCGGTGGTGGGCGTCCTCCGCGTCCATGCCGGCGAACACGGCGCGGAAGAACGGCGGGTAGAGGCGCGGCGCGCGGGAGGTCAGGAGGGCGTCGATTCCGGTCTTCGGGTCGGGCAGCTGCATGCCGCCCATGATCGCACGGGCGGCTCCCCCCGGAGCCGCACCGGCATCCCCGCCGGCCCCTCTGCCTAGAGTGGAGCCATGTCCCCCGGCGACCCCGACTCCGCCCCTCCCATGTCGGACGACGTCGCCCTCCCCGCCGCCGGCCCGGACGCGACCCGCCCGGACACGGCCCTGCTCGAGGACGCCCCGGGCGGCGGATGGGTGCCGGACCTGATGGAGGGCTTCGAACGCCGGACCCTGGGGCTGGAGGTGGATGAACAAGGCCAGAACCTTGTCACAGTGGTCCGCCCGGGGGGCTCTCGGGAGGACGGGCGCCGCGCCGTCCTCGCCGTGCACGGCTGGAGCGACTACTTCTACAACGCCCCGCTGGCCCACGCGTTCGAGGAGGCCGGGTACGCCTTTCACGCGGTGGACCTGCGCCACTACGGCCGATCCCTGCGACCGGGGCAGACCCCCGGCTGGACGGATGACCTCGCCTGCTATGACGCCGACCTCGACGCCGCTCTCGCGGTGCTCGCCGAGGACCACCCGCTGCCGCCCGTGCTCCTGGCCCACTCCACGGGCGGGCTGATCGCCGCGCTCTGGGCGGACCGTCACCCCGGCCGGGCCGCCGCCCTCGTGCTCAACAGCCCGTGGCTCGAGATGCAGGGCAGCACGGGCGTGCGCCTCATGGCCAGGGCGGTGGTGGACCCCGTCTCGGCCCTGCAGCCGTACGCCATGCTCAAGCTCCCCCGAATAGACCACTACTGGCGCACTCTCTCGGACGCGGCGGACGGCGAGTGGGACCTGCATCCGCTCTGGCGGCCCCAGTGGGCCTTCGACGTGCCGGCGGCCTGGCTGGGCGCCGTCCTCGCCGGCCACCGGACGGTGGCCGCGGGACTCGACGTCCGGGAGCCGGTCCTCGTGCACGTGGCCGGGCGGGGACATCGCGGCACGCGCTACGGGGAGGCCATGCGCTCGGCGGACATCGTGCTCAATCCGGTGAGCATGGCGCGCCGGGCCCTGCGGCTGGGCGATCGGGTCATGGTGCAGCGCCACCCGGACGCGCTGCACGACGTCTTCGCCTCCCCCGCTCCCGTCCGGCGGGCCGCCGCGGCGGAGACCCTGCGCTGGCTGTCGGCCTACGCGCCGCCGCGCGCGTGAGGCCCCGGGCTCAGCCCGCGCCGGGCGCGTCCACCGCGCCGCCGTACCGCCGGTCGCGTCGGGCATAGGCCTCGACGGCGTCCCACAGGGTGCGCCGGTCGACGTCGGGCCAGAGCACGTCCAGGAAGAGCAGCTCGGCGTAGGCCGACTGCCACAGGAGGTAGTTGGAGAGCCGCTGCTCCCCGGAGGTGCGCAGGAAGAGGTCCACGTCCGGGGTGACGTCGATCCCCCGCTCCCCCGCGCGGTAGGCCCGGTCGAGCCAGCGCGTGATGGTGTCCTCGCGGATGTCGCCGGGGCGCATCCGGCCAGCGGCGACCTCCTCGGCCAGGGCCTGGACGGCGTCGGTGATCTCCGCGCGTGAGCCGTAGTTGACGCACATGTGCAGCGTGGTGCCCGTGTTGTGCCGCGTGAGCTCCTCGGCCTCGCGCAGCTCCTTGATCACGGAGGTCCACAGCCGTGGCGCACGTCCGTTCCACCGGATCCGCACGTTCCATGAGTGCAGCGTGTCCCGCTGCCGACGCAGCACGTCCCGCGAGAACCCCATGAGGAAGCGCACCTCGTCCGGGGAGCGCTTCCAGTTCTCGGTGGAGAACGCGTAGGCGGAGACGTGGCCGATCCCGAGCTCCACAGCCCCGGCGACGACGTCGAGCAACGCCGCCTCGCCGGCGCGGTGGCCCTCGGTGCGGGGCAGACCGCGCTGGTTGGCCCAGCGCCCGTTGCCGTCCATCACGATCGCCACGTGGCGCGGGATGAAGCGCGGGTCGATCCGCGGGGCCGTGGCACCCGACGGATGCGGCGGGGGCGTGAGGCAGGGGCTGGGCGAGACGGTCATGCGCTCCTCTCGGCGGGAGACCGGGCGGGACCGGGCGGCGTCGGGCCTGTGATGCCCTGGTCCAGGACGGACAGGGAGACGAGCCGCCGCTCGGCGTGGTACTGCAGGTAAGCGGACACGATACCGGCCGCCTCCCGCTGCGCGGCCTCCCCCGCGGCGTCCACGACCTCCCAGTCCCCCTGCGCGAGCGCGCCGAGCAGGGCCAGCGTCTCCGGAGCCGGGTGGGTGGAGCCGGGAGGCCGGCAGTGCTGGCACACCGCCCCGCCGAGGCCGACGTTCACCGCGGCGTGGGGGCCGGGCCGGCCGCAGCGCGCGCACGCCGAGAACGACGGCGCCCAGCCGGCCTGGGCGAGGGACCGCAGCACGAACGAGTGGAGGATCATCCGCGGGGCGTGGGCCCGGCGTGCCAGCGCTGCCACGGCCCCGTGGAAGAGGCGGTACTGGGCCGCCCGCCCGACGTCGTCGACCGCGGCGATCCGCTGGACCGTCTCAGCGAGCGCGGCGGCGGCGGTGAAGGCGTCGTAGTCCGCGGCGAGCGCGCTGCCGTAGGGGTGGAGCAGCTGCGCCTGTGTGATCGTCTGCAGCTCGCCCCGGCCGCGCGCCACCTGGAGGGTGGAATGCATGAAGGGCTCCACCACGGAGCCGAAGCGCGACGACGCCTTCCGCACGCCCTTGGCGACGGCGCGCACGATCCCGTGCTCGGGGGTGAGGGCCTCGACGATCCGGTCGGCCTCCCCCAGGTCCCGGGTGCGCAGCACGATGGCCTCGGTGCGATACGAGTTCGCCGCGAAGCCGCCGTGCCGCGCCCCCGAGGAGCGCCGGGTGGAGCCGGTCACCCGACCATCATGCCCGCATGGCGCGGTTGACCGCCGAGACGAGGGCCTTGAGGGAGGCCGTCGTCGTGTTGTGGTCCAGGCCGACGCCCCACAGGACGCGGTCGCCGACCGCCGCCTCGACGTACGCGGCGGCCATGGCGGAACCGCCTTCGGAGAGGGCGTGCTCGGTGTAGTCGAGCACCCGGACGTCCGTGCCGTCCTGGGCGAGGATGGCGAGGAAGGCGTCGATCGGGCCGTTGCCCGTGGCAGTGCGGGTCTCCACCCGGCCGTCGACGGCGAGCTCGACGGTCATGCGGAAGCCGCCGTCCTCGTCCGAGGCGGACTCCACGGAGCCGATCCGGTAGCGGCCCCAGCGGTCCGCGGCGTCCTCGGCGGGCAGGTACTCGTCCTGGAAGACCTTCCAGAGGTCGGCGCCCGAGACCTCGCCGCCCTGGGCGTCGGCGAGCTCCTGGATGACGTGGGAGAACTCGATCTGCGCCCGGCGCGGCAGGTCCAGCTTGTGCTCGGACTTGAGCAGGTAGGCCACGCCGCCCTTGCCGGACTGCGAGTTCACGCGGATCACGGCCTCGTAGGAGCGGCCGATGTCCCGCGGGTCGATCGGCAGGTACGGGACGCCCCACTCGAGCTCGTCCACGTGGGTCCCGGCCTCGGCGGCGCGGCGCTCCATGTCCTCGAAGCCCTTCTTGATGGCGTCCTGGTGGGAGCCGGAGAAGGCGGTGAACACGAGGTCGCCGCCCCAGGGGGCACGCTCGGGGACGGGGAGCTGGTTGCAGTACTCCACGGTGCGGCGGACGTGGTCCATGTCCGAGAAGTCGATCATCGGGTCGATCCCCTGGGAGAAGAGGTTCATGCCCAGGGTCACGAGGTCCACGTTGCCCGTGCGCTCGCCGTTGCCGAAGAGGCAGCCCTCGATCCGGTCCGCGCCGGCCAGGTAGCCCAGCTCGGCGGCGGCGACGCCGGTTCCGCGGTCGTTGTGGGGGTGCAGGGAGAGGATGACGGCGTCCCGGTGCTCGAGATTCCGGTGCATCCACTCGATGGAGTCCGCGTACACGTTGGGGGTGGCCATCTCCACGGTGGCGGGCAGGTTGAGGATCATCTTGCGATCCGTGGACACCTCGAGGACGGTGGCGACCTCGTCCGAGATGCGCCGGGCGAACTCCAGCTCGGTGCCCGTGTACGACTCCGGCGAGTACTCGTAGGTGATCTCGGTGCCGGAGAGCTGCTCCTCGAACTTCTTCACCAGGCGGGCGCCGGAGGTGGCGATGTCCACGATGCCGTCCTCGTCCTGGCGGAAGACGACGCGCCGCTGCAGCACGGAGGTGGAGTTGTAGAGGTGCACGATGGCCCGGTCGGCACCTTCGAGCGACTCGAAGGTGCGCTCGATCAGGTGCTCGCGGGCCTGCGTGAGGACCTGGATGGTGACGTCATCCGGGATGTGGTCGCCCTCGATCAGGCGGCGCACGAAGTCGTAGTCGGTCTGGGACGCGGAGGGGAAGCCGACCTCGATCTCCTTGTAGCCCATCTGCACGAGAAGCTGGAACATCCGCAGCTTGCGGTCCGGGCCCATGGGGTCGATGAGCGCCTGGTTGCCGTCACGCAGGTCCACGGCGCACCAGCGGGGCGCCTCGGTGATGACCTTGTCCGGCCACGTGCGGTCCGGCAGGTGCACCTGGATCTGCTCGTGGTACGGCACGTACTTGCCGTGCTTCATGCCCGAGGGCTGCTGCAGATTGCGCATGGGCGCGTCACCTCTTCCTGTGCGACGGCGGGGATGGAGCCGCCGACGCGTCGACTGTCCGGGCCGGGGTGTCCAGGATGGACCGGGCTTCTCTCCTATTCCATACCCTCCCGACGCGCGGGGCGGTCAGGTGACCCGATGCGTCTCACCTGGTGGGCGCGGAGGATACGACACCGGTTGCAGACCTCCCGCCATTGATGGCGATGCTTCCCACGGTCATGTTGTAGGACCGCGCGACATCGCTCGGGGCCGAGGGGTTCCCGTAGGTCTGCCCATTCACGACGCCCTGGGTGGTCACCGTGACGGTATAGGTCTGCCCGGTTGACGAGGTGGCGCGGAACGTGGCCTTTGTGCCGTCGGTGGAGATCAGGCTCGTCTGGGTGGGCACCGCGTTCGTGCACGCGGTGCCGGAGATCGCGTACGAAGGCGCCGCGGCGACCATGCCCACCGCTGGCGAGGACCAGGCCAGTCCCTTGGTCACGTTGCGACGGGAGACGGGGGCTGCGGACAGGGTGTGGGTGCTCTCAGCAGAAGCCATGGGGTCCTCTGGTTGACGACGCCATCGGGACTGAGCTCAGTGCTCGATGCCCCACGGACCCACGCCACGCACAGGAGCACGACGATGAGAAGGCGGGACGCCTCGGTGGATTGTTGAACAACCCCGGTACTGCCAGCGGGTAACCAACACCCAACGGGAGTCTGTGACTGTCACATGCCCAGACGATGAAGATGCTTGGGATCCCTTTGCCAATCCTTTGCGACCTTTACCCGCAGGTCCAGGTGCACCGGCGTGCCCAGCATCTTCTCGATCCCCTTGCGGGCGTCGGAGCCGATCTGCCGCAGTCGGGAGCCGCCCTTGCCGATGATGATCCCCTTCTGCGAGTCGCGCTCCACGTACACGTTCGCGTAGACGTCCAGCAGTGGCCGGTCCGCCGGCCGCCCCTCGCGGGGGTTCATCTCCTCCACCACCACGGCCACCGAGTGCGGCAGTTCGTCCCGGACGTCCTCCAGGGCCGCCTCGCGGATCAGCTCGGCCACCATGATCACCTCGGGCTCGTCCGTCAGCTCGCCGTCGGGGTACAGCGGCGGCCCCTCGGGCAGCAGCTCCGCCAGGACGGTCTCCACGTCCTCCACCTGGCGGCCCGCCACCGCGGAGACCGGCACCACCGCGGCGAAGCCCTTCCCGCCGTTCTCCGGGCCGAGCACCTCGTCGCCCAGCGCGGTGACGGCCAGCAGCTGCTCGGCCACCTGCGCCGGGTCGGCCTTGTCCGTCTTCGTCACGATCGCCACGACGGGGGTGCGGCGCAGGGCGGCCAGCTGCTGGGCGATGAAGCGGTCCCCCGGGCCGATCTTCTCGTCGGCGGGCAGGCAGAAGCCCACCACGTCCACCTCGGAGAGCGTCTCCTGCACCAGGGCGTTGAGCCGCTCGCCCAGCAGGGTCCGAGGGCGGTGCAGGCCGGGGGTGTCCACCAACACGAGCTGGAAGTCCGGCCGGTGCACGATCCCGCGGATGGTGTGCCGCGTCGTCTGCGGCTTGGAGGAGGTGATGGCCACCTTCTCCCCCACGAGCGCGTTGGTGAGCGTGGACTTGCCGGCGTTCGGCCGCCCCACGAGGCAGGCGAAGCCGGAGCGGTGGCCCTCCGGGACGAGCGGGGGCAGCAGGGAGGTCATGGGGATCCTTCGGGTCGGGCCGCGCGGTCGCCCGGCCGTGGCGCTCGGCCCCGTCACGCGAGGCCGAGGGGTTCAGTGGGCGGTAGGGTCCACCGCGGTGGAGCCGTGCGGCTCCTCGTCACGGCGACGTACACGCGGGGGGCGGTCCTCGGTCTCGATCACGCGCAGCCGGTCCACGCGGTTGCGGCGCGGCTCGAGCGCGGCGGCGACGATGACGAGACCCTGGACGGTGACCTGGGAGCCGCGGATCGGCACGCGGCCGAGCTCCTTGGCCAGGAGGCCGCCCACGGTGTCGACGTCGTCGTCCTCGTGATCCTCCGGCTCGGGGAGGTCGAACTCCTCGCGGAAGTCCCCGATGCCCATGCGGGCGTCCACCGAGTACACGCCGGGCTCGATCACCTCGACCTCGGGGCGGTCCGGGAGGTCGTCCTCGTCGTAGATCTCGCCGACGATCTCCTCGATGAGGTCCTCCAGGGTCACGAGCCCGGCGGTGCCGCCGTACTCGTCCACCACGATGGCCACATGTGTCGACTCGCGCTGCAGCTCCTGCAGCAGGCCGGCCACCGACTTGGAGTCCGGGACGAAGCGCACGTCCCGCATCCATCCGGTCACGGGATCGCCCGAGGCCGCGCCCTCGTGATGCAGGGCCCGGGTGACGTCCTTGAGGTAGAGCATGCCCCGCACGTCGTCGGCGTCCTCGCCGATCACCGGCACGCGGGAGCAGCCCGAGCGCAGGAAGAGGTCCATGGACTGGGCGAGGGTGTGGTCGTCGTCGATCGTGACGACGTCGGTGCGCGGCACCATGACGGAGCGGACGATGGTGTCGTTCATGGAGAACACCGACTGGATGAGCTCGGCCTCGGAGTCGGCCAGCACGTCCGCGTCGTGAGCGCGCGCCACGACTTCCCGGAGGTGACGCTCCTCGAAGTCGTCCTCCTCATTCACCTCGTCGTCCCCCCGGCGGCGGTCCTGGCCGAGCCGCGTGCCGATCGGACCGAGGGCGCGCCGCAGACCCCACACGAGGCCTGCGGTGCGGCGGGCGACGGCGGTCTCGTTGCGGGAGCCGATCGGCCGCGGGCTCCACACGCCCAGCAGGGCGGCCGTCGCCACGAGCACGAGGGCGGCCACCCCGACGGCGGCCCACACGCCCTCCAGCACCCACACGGCAGCGGCCGTCAGGCACACGGCGCCGAGCGCCTCGGTGATGAACCGCCACACGCGCAGGGCGCCGAGGTGCGCGTCCCGTTCCGCCGTCACCTCGAGGATGCGGGACCGGGGATGCTCGCGGAGGACCTCCTCGGCCTCGCGGCGCGAGATGTACGTGAGGGCGGAGTCGGCGAGGGCGAGCACCCACGTGAAGGCGATGAAGACGACGAAGAGCGCGGCGAGTGCGACGGGGGTGAACATGGCGGGCGGGATCAGTCCTCGATGGTGGGGGCCGGGGCGGGGCGGCCGAGGAACTCGCTCACGAGCCGGTCCTGGAGCTCGAACATCTCGACGCGGTCCTCCTCGTCCATGTGGTCGTAGCCCAGCAGGTGGAGCATGCCGTGCGTCAGCAGCAGCATCAGCTCGTCGTCGCGGGTGTGCCCGCCGCGCGCGGCCTGCTCGGCTGCCACCTCGGGGCACAGCACGACGTCGCCGAGCACGCCCTCGCTCGGCGCCTCGGGGGCGCCGGGGGTGATCTCGTCCATCGGCAGGCTCATGACGTCCGTGGGCCCGGGCAGGTCCATCCACTCCTCGTGGAGCTGGGCCATCCGGTCCGCGTCCACCACGGTCACGGCGGTCTCGGCCAGCTCGTGGACGTGCAGCCGGGCGTAGACGTGGCGGGCCATGCCCAGCAGGTCCCGCTCCGGGACGTCGATCCCGGACTCGTTGACGATCTCAATGGCCACGGCCGCGGCGTCCCTTCGTCGTGGTCCGCGCGTCGGCGGCTGCCTGGTGGTCGTAGGCGTCCACGATCGCGCTGACGAGGGCGTGGCGCACGACGTCGGAGGAGTCGAACCGGACCATCTCGATCCCGTCCACCCCCTCGAGCACGTCCACGGCCTCGGCCAGGCCGGAGGTGACACCCCGGGGCAGGTCCACCTGGGAGGTGTCCCCCGTGATCACCATCCGGGCGCCGAAGCCCAGGCGGGTGAGGAACATCTTCATCTGCTCGCCCGTGGTGTTCTGCGCCTCGTCGAGGATCACGAACGCGTCGTTCAGGGTGCGGCCGCGCATGTACGCCAGCGGGGCCACCTCGATCACGCCGGACTCCATGAGCCGCGGAATCGACTCCGGCTCGATCATGTCGTGCAGCGCGTCGTAGAGCGGGCGCAGGTAGGGGTCGATCTTCTCGTTGAGTCCGCCCGGCAGGAAGCCGAGCCGCTCCCCGGCCTCGACGGCCGGGCGGGTCAGGATGATCCGCGTGACCTCCTTGGCCTGGAGGGCCTGCACGGCCTTGGCCATGGCCAGGTAGGTCTTGCCGGTGCCGGCCGGGCCGAGCCCGAACACCACGGTGGAGCGGTCGATCGCCTCGACGTAGTCCTGCTGGTGGAGCGTCTTGGCGCGGATCGTGCGGCCGCGGCCGGAGAGGATCGAGTCCAGGTGCAGGACGCCGGCGCCCACGCGGCCTCCGCGGACGAGGTTCACCACCTGCTCCATCACCTCGGGGGTGACGGCGGCGTCACGGCGTGCGATGGAGCGCAGGTCCTCCACGACGCGGCGCACTGCGGCGACGTCCGGCGCGGGACCGGAGAGGTCGAGCCGCTGGTCCCGCACGGACAGGCCCACCGCCGGGAACACGCCGCCGAGGATGCGCAGCAGAGCGTCCTGGGGACCGAAGGCGCGGACCATGAGGTCGGCGGTCTCGAACTGGACGGACTCCTCTGCGGAGTCCGGGGGGAGGACGGCGGGAACGGTCACGAGGGGCGGATCACCTGTTCGGTCGGGGGCGGGATGCTCGGGTCCAGTCTAGGCGGACGGCCGGGCGCGGGACGGGCCCCTCACCAGCGGCCGAGCCGGTGCTCGAGCACGGCCAGTGCGGCGGGGCCGGCCGTCGAGGCGCGCAGCACGTGGGGTCCGAGCCGCACCGGGTGCGCCCCGGCGTCCCGGCACGCGTCCAGCTCGGCGGGCGAGATCCCGCCCTCCGGGCCGACCAGCACGGCGATCTCCTCGGCCCCGGCCCACGCGGCCTCCGGAAGGGCACCCAGCCCGTCCGCGGCGTCCTCGTGGAGCACGAGGAGCACGCGTCCCTCCCGCGCCAGGGACGCCGCGCCCGTGCCGGAGACGGGCTCGCGCACCTCGGGCACCCGCGCCCGGCGGGCCTGCTTGGCCGCGGCGTGGGCGGTGTCGGCCCACTTCTGCCGGGCCTTGGCGGCCTTGGGACCCTTCCACCGCACGATCGAGCGCTCCGCCTCCCACGGGACCACGGCGTGGACCCCGAGCTCCACGGCCGCCTGGACCGCCATGAGGTCGCGGTCACCCTTGGCCAGGGCCTGGACGAGCACGAGGCGAGGCGCGGGATCGGGCTCCTCGTCCACCTCGTCGAGCCGCACGTCGACGGCGTCGGGGGAGGCGGCCAGCACCGTCCCGTGGCCGCGGCGGCCGGAGCCGTCCGCCACGAGCACGGACTCCCCCGGGGCAAGGCGCATCGCGGCGGCGGCGTGCCGGGCCTCGGAGCCCGTGAGGGTCACGGTGGCCCCGGCGGCCGCTCCCTCGAGCGCCCCCGCCGCCAGGTGGAACAGCGGCGCGGTCACAGGTTCTTCAGGTTCTCCCGCAGGCGGGCGAACACGCCCCGCTGCTGCGGGGCGCCGTGGACCACGTCCTCGCCGCGGATCTCGGCCAGGCGCGTGAGGAGCTGGCGCTCCTCGCCGGTGATGTCCGTGGGGGTGGTGACGACCACGTCCACCTTGAGGTCGCCGCGACCGGAGCCGCGCAGCCGGCCCACGCCGAGGCCGTGCAGCGTCTCCACGTGCCCGGACTGGGTGCCCGGCTCCAGGGTCACGCTCTGCTTGCCGTCCAGGGTGTCGAGGGTGATGCTCGTCCCGAGGGCGGCGGCGGCCATCGGGACCGTCACGGTGGTGGCCAGGTGGTCGCCCTCGCGGCGGAAGACGGGGTCCGGGCGCACGGCGATCTCCACGTAGAGGTCGCCGTTCGGGCCGCCGGCGGGGCCGGCCTCTCCGCGGCCGGCGAGGTGGATGCGGGTGCCGTCGTCCACGCCGGCGGGGATGCGCAGGGTGAGGGGGCGCTCCGTGCGCACTCGTCCCTGGCCCGAGCACTCGGTGCAGGGGGTGGGGATCACGGTGCCGAAGCCGCGGCACGCCGGGCACGCCTCGGTGGCCATCACGGTGCCGAGCATCGAGCGCATCGGCCGCTGCACCATGCCGCGGCCGTGGCAGGTCTCGCAGGTCTCGGGGTCGGTGCCGGGCTCGCAGCACGAGCCCTCGCATCGCTCGCAGCGCACGGCCGTGTCCAGGTGGAGGGTCTGCTCGCTGCCGAACACGGCGTCCTTGAGGTCGATCTGCGCGGTGACGAGCGCGTCCTGTCCCCGGCGCGTCCGGCTCGCGGGGCCCCGGCCGGCGCCGCCCGCCGCGGACATGAAGGTCTCGAAGATGTCGGCGAAGCCGCCACCGCCGAAGCCGCCGAAGCCGCCGCCGAACCCGGCGGAGCCGTTCTCGTTGCCGGTGGTGTCGTAGCTGCGGCGCTTGTCCTGGTCCGAGAGGACCTCGTAGGCGTGGGAGATGCGCTTGAACTGCTCCGCGGCCTCCGGGCTGGGGTTCACGTCCGGGTGGTGGGTGCGCGCCAGCTTGCGGTACGCGCGGCGGATCTCCTCGGTGCTGGCGTCGCGGCTGACGCCGAGGGTCTCGTAGTGGTCGGACACGGTGGGGGCACTTCCTTCGCGGGGGTCGAGGTCAGGGGGTGAGGATGCGGGAGAGGTAGCGGGCGATCGCGCGGACGGAGGCCATGGTGCCGGGGTAGTCCATGCGCGTGGGGCCCACCACGCCCACCTTGGCGACGGCGCCCGGCCCATAGGCGGCGGCCACCACGGAGGTGTCCGCGAGCGAGCCGGCGTTCTCGGAGCCGATCCGCACGGACACCCCGTGCGCGTCCTGCTCCATCTCCGTGAGCAGGCGCAGCAGCACCACCTGCTCCTCGAGGGCCTCCAGGATCGGTCCGATCGAGGCGCCGAAGTCCCCCGTGGAGCGGGCCAGGTTGGCGGTGCCCGCCATGACGATCCGGTCCTGTCGGCCCGCCTCCAGGAGGCTGCGGACCGCGCCGACGAGCGCGTCCGCCGTGGGACGCTGCTCCGGCCGCACACCCGTGACGGCCGCGTCCAGCAGGGCGGCGGCCTGCCCGGCCCCTCGGCCGATCATCGCCTGGAGCAGGAGCAGGCGCAGCGCGGCGAGGTCATCCTCCGCCACGAGGCGCTCGAGCGGGACCACCCGCTGGTCCACCCGGCCGGTGGAGAGGATGAGCACGGCGAGCACGCGCGTGGGCGTTAGGGAGACGAGCTCGAGGTGGCGCACGGTCGAGCCGTCCTCGTGCGGGAACTGGGCGACGGCCACCTGGTGGGTCAGCTGGGCGAGGAGGCGCACGGTGGCCTCCATCATGTGCTCCGTGTCCTGCTCCGAGTCCAGCAGTGCCTGCACGGCTCGGCGCTCGGCCGGAGAGAGGGGCTTGACCTCGGAGATGCGGTCCACGAACACGCGGTAGCCCTTGTCCGTGGGCACCCGCCCCGCGGAGGTGTGGGGGGCCACGATCAGACCCTCCTCCTCGAGGGCGGCCATGTCGTTGCGCACCGTGGCCGAGGAGACGCCCAGCGCGTGACGCTCGACGATGGCCTTGGAGCCCACGGGCTCGCTGAGGGCCACGTAGTCCTCCACGATGGCCTGGAGCACCTGCAGTCGGCGCGGCTGCTCCGTCATGACGGTCTCCTTCCCTCCGATGTCTGGCACTCGCCACATCCAAGTGCCAATCCTACCGCCCTTGGTACCGTGCCCGACATGGACTGGAGCACGTGGGGCCCCGCGGGCCACGATTCCCTGACCCGACCGCCGGCGCGGCGCACCCGCGAGGTGCCGGCCTCCCCCGGCGTCGTGCTGGAGGACGTCGGCTCGGGGTTCACCGGCGCCGTCGTGCGCACGGAGCGCTCCGGCGGCGTGCACGTGGTGGTCCTGGAGGACCGCCGCGGCGTCCGCCGCTCCTTCCCCCTGGGCGGCGGATTCTGGATCGACGGCGAGCCCGTCACCCTCACCCCTGCGACGACGACGGCGTCGCGCGCGCCCGCCCGGACGGCGTCGGGATCCCGCCGCGTGGAGGGGGTCCGGGCGCGCACCGCCCGCGCGTCGCGGATCTGGGTGGAGGGCGTGCACGACGCCGAGCTCGTCGAGAAGGTCTGGGGCGAGGACCTGCGCCTCGAGGGGATCGTCGTGGAGCCGCTGCACGGCGTGGACGACCTGGCCGGGGCGATCCGTGAGTTCTCCCCCGGCCCCCGGCGCCGCCTGGGCATCCTCGTGGACCACCTCGTGACGGGCTCGAAGGAGGAGCGGATCGCCGCGGAGGCGATGCGGGTGCCCGGAGCGGCCGGCAACGTGCTCATCCTGGGCCACCCCTACGTGGACGTCTGGCAGGTCGTCAAGCCCGCCGTGCTCGGCATCGAGGCCTGGCCCGTGGTCCCGCGCGGCCAGGACTGGAAGACCGGCGTGCTGAAGGGCCTGGGCTGGCCCCACGGCACGAAGGAGGCCACCGGACTGGGCTGGAAGCGGCTGCTCTCCCACGTCACCACGTACGCGGACCTCGAGCCGTCCCTGCTGGGCCGGGTCGAGGAGCTCATCGACTTCCTCACCGCGGAGGACCGTGGCTGAGCACGCCGGGGCGCCGGCTCCGCCTCCCGTCGCCGCGCTACACTGATCGGGCCCCGCGTCCGCCCCGTGCGGCCGGGACCTTGCCGCCCCTCAGGAGGATCCGCCGTGAACACCACCCCGCCGCAGACCGGCCAGCCCCGTGCCGCGGCCTGGGTGGCCTCCGCCGGCACCGAGGGCGGACCCCTCAGCGCGAAGCAGGACCGAGACCGCGCCGCCTTCGGGCACCTGAGCGTGGCGCTGGGATGTCTCGGACCGCTGCTCGTGTGGCTGCGCTACCGTGACCGCGGACCGTTCACCGCTCAGGAGGCCAAGGAGGCGCTGAACTTCTCCGTGCCGCCCACGCTGCTGGTGGTGCTCTTCCTGCTCCTGGGCGCCCTCCCGGTCATCGGGCCGATTCTCGCGATCCTCGGCGCCCTCACCTGGGTGGCCATGTCCTGCTACGGCGTCATGGGGGCCGCGAACGTGTCGAAGGGCCGCCCCTTCCGCTACCCGTTCAACCTGCGCGTCCTGCGCTGAGCCGCACCGCGCTCGGCGTCAGAAGCCGGCCAGGTCCCGGACGATCCGGTCGTTGCGCAGCCGCCCCTCGAGGGTCGGCACGATCCGCCCGGACTGGGCGGCACGGCCGTCCACGAGCCCGTCCGCGATGAGGGCGGCCACGAGGTCCCGCAGCCGGGCGCCGTCGTCGCCGGCCGCGGCGAACCCCTCCTCCACCTCGGCGAGGCCCAGTCCCGTGGACGTGCGGGCGGCGAGCATCACCCGCTCGAGCCGGCGCGCCGGCGCATCGGGGATCTCCCGGCCCACAGCCGGGGTCACGCCCGTGGCCAGGCGCTGCGCGTACGCGGCGGGGTGCTTCGCGTTCCAGAAGCGCACGCCCGCCAGGTGCGAGTGCGCGCCGGGCCCCACGCCCCACCAGTCCTGGTCCTCCCAGTAGGCCACGTTGTGCCGCGCCCGGTGGACGCCCGTCCCCTCCGGGTCCCGCGCCCAGTTGGAGACCTCGTACCAGCGGTAGCCGGCCGTGGCGAGCATCCGGTCGGCCAGGACGTACTTGTCGGCCTGGTCGTCCGGGTCGACGTCGTCCACCTCGCCGCGGGCCACCCGGGCCCCGAACTTCGTGCCCTCCTCCACGATCAGGGAGTACGCGCTCACATGGTCCGGCGCGAGGGCGACGGCCGTCTCGAGCGTGGCGCGCCAGTCCTCGAGCGACTCCCCCGGCGTGCCGTAGATGAGGTCCAGGGAGACCTCGAGGCCGGCCGCGCGGGCCGCGGCGACGGCGGCGGGCACCGACGCGGGACGGTGCGTGCGGTCCAGTGTGGCCAGCACGTGTGGCACGGCCGACTGCATGCCGACCGAGAGCCGGGTGAATCCGCCCGCGGCGAGCGTGGCGGCGTACTCCGGGGTGATCGTGTCCGGATTCGCCTCGGTGCTGACCTCCGCGCCCGGCACGATCCCGAACCGCTCCCGCGCCGCGGCGAGGATCCGCACGAGGTGGGAGGCCGGCAGCAGCGTGGGCGTGCCGCCGCCGAAGAACACGGTGTGCAGCGGGCGGGCGGGCACGCCGGAGGCCTCGAGGGCGCGCTCGGCGAAGGCGAGCTCCGCGATGGCCGTCTCGGCGTAGTCGCCGCGGGCCGCGCCCGGGCCGAGGTCCACGGCCGTGTACGTGTTGAAGTCGCAGTAGCCGCAACGAACGGTGCAGAACGGCACGTGCACGTACAGGCTGAACGTCCGCGGCGCGCCGGCGGCCGCGGCCGCGCGGACCCGCGCGCCGACGTCGGCGGGCAGGGCGCCGTCGTCGGGCACCGGCATGCCCAGGGGAAGGGCGGGCACTTACTTCTTGGCCTGCTCGGCACCGTCCGAGGACAGTGCGGCGATGAAGGCCTCCTGCGGGACCTCGACTCGGCCCACCATCTTCATGCGCTTCTTGCCCTCCTTCTGCTTCTCCAGCAGCTTGCGCTTGCGGGAGATGTCGCCGCCGTAGCACTTGGAGAGCACGTCCTTGCGGATGGCCCGGATGTTCTCGCGCGCGATGATGCGCGCGCCTATCGCCGCCTGGATCGGCACCTCGAACTGCTGACGCGGGATGAGCTCCTTGAGCTTGCCCGTCATCATCACGCCGTACGCGTAGGCGTTGTCCCGGTGGGTGATCGAGGAGAACGCGTCCACCTGCTCGCCCTGCAGGAGGATGTCCACCTTGACGAGGTCGGCGACCTGATCGCCGTCGGCCTTCCAGTCCAGGGAGGCGTAGCCCTTGGTGCGGGACTTGAGCTGGTCGAAGAAGTCGAACACGATCTCCGCGAGCGGGATCCAGTAGCGGATCTCCACGCGCTCCTCGGAGAGGTAGTCCATGCCCTTGAGATTGCCGCGCTTGGCCTGGCACAGCTCCATGACGGCGCCGATGAACTCGCTCGGCACGATGACCGTCGCCGAGGCCATCGGCTCCCGCACCGCCAGGACCTTGCCCTCGGGGTACTCGGAGGGGTTGGTCACGGTGATGACCTCCTTGTCCTCCTTCGTGACCTCGTAGACCACGTTGGGCGCGGTGGAGATCAGGTCCAGGTTGAACTCGCGCTCGAGGCGCTCCCGGATGATCTCCAGGTGCAGCAGGCCCAGGAAGCCCACGCGGAAGCCGAAGCCCAGCGCCACGGACGTCTCCGGCTCGTAGACGAGCGCGGCGTCGTTGAGCTTGAGCTTGTCGAGGGCGTCGCGCAGCACCGGGTAGTCGGAGCCGTCGATCGGGTAGAGGCCGGAGAACACCATGGGCTTGGGGTCCTCGTAGCCGCCGATCTCCGCGGCGGCGGGCTTGGCGTGATTCGTCACCGTGTCGCCCACCTTCGACTGGCGCACGTCCTTCACGCCCGTGATGAGGTAGCCCACCTCGCCCACGGACAGGCCCTGGGAGGGGTGGGGCTCCGGCGAGGACACGCCGATCTCCAGAAGCTCGTGGGCCGCGCCCGTGGACATCATCCGGATCTTCTCCCGCGGGGAGAGCCGGCCGTCCATGACGCGCACGTAGGTCACGACGCCGCGGTAGGTGTCGTACACGGAGTCGAAGATCATGGCGCGGGCCGGGGCGTCGGCGTCGCCCGTGGGGGCGGGGATCCGCTCGACGACGCGGTCCAGCAGCGCCTCGACGCCCATGCCCGTCTTGCCGGACACCCGCAGCACGTCCTCCGGCTCGCACCCGATCAGGGTGGCGATCTCGGCGGCGTAGCGGTCCGGATCCGCGGCGGGCAGGTCGATCTTGTTGAGCACGGGGATGATCTCGAGCTCGTTCTCCATGGCCAGGTACAGGTTGGCCAGGGTCTGCGCCTCGATGCCCTGCGCGGCGTCCACCAGCAGGATCGCGCCCTCGCACGCGGCGAGCGAGCGGGAGACCTCGTACGTGAAGTCCACGTGCCCGGGCGTGTCGATCATGTTCAGGGCGTAGTCGGTCCCGTCCAGCGCCCACGGCATGCGCACCGCCTGGGACTTGATGGTGATGCCTCGCTCGCGCTCGATGTCCATGCGGTCCAGGTACTGGGCCTTCATGTCACGCGGCTGCACCACGCCCGTGGACTGCAGCATGCGGTCCGCCAGCGTCGACTTCCCGTGGTCGATGTGGGCGATGATGCAGAAGTTGCGGATCACCGAGGGGTCGGTGGCGGCGGGCGCCGGGGGGTGGGACGCCTGGGGCGACACGGGCACATCCTTGGAAGTCTCGGGGACGGGTGGGGTGGAACACTGACCGCCCATTCTTCCATGCCCGCCCGGCCGGATAGATTCGGGCCCATGGCCTTCGACTTCCAGCGCGCCCTCTCCCTCGGCCGGCAGGCCGCCCGCCTCCTGGAGACGCTCAGCTCCTCCTCCGACGCCGGCCCACGCCGCGGCTCGTCCCGCCGCGCCTCCGGCTCGGGGACGGGCGGCGGCGCCGGGCCCGTCTTCGACCTGGGCGTCCCGCCTCGGGATCCGGGGGCCCCGGCCTTCGACCCGACCCGGCGCACCGACGACTGGCCCACTCCCCCGGCCGGCGGCGCGCGCCGGCCGGACCGGCGCCGTGTGGACGAGGTGCTGCGCCGCGCCCGGGACGCGGACCGTGCCGAGGGACCGGCGGCGTCGGGGCGCGCGGCGGGCCGGCCGGACCGGCGGTCCCCCGCCGAGCTGCTCCCCGACTTCACCGGCCGCGCGCGCGTGGAGTACGCCCCCGTGCCCGGCCCCGCGGCGGGCCCGGGCGAGGTGGTGTGGACCTGGGTCCCGTTCGAGGAGATGGACGGCCGGGGCAAGGACCGCCCCGTCCTCCTCGTCGGCCGCGACGGCGCGTGCCTGCTCGGCCTCATGCTCACGAGCCGGGACCGCAACAACGCGGACCTGCGCGACGAGGACTACGTGGACGTCGGCGCCGGGCCGTGGGACCGGCGCGGCCGGGCCTCCGAGGCGAAGGTGGACCGCGTGCTGCGCGTGGACCCGGACGCCGTGCGCCGGGAGGGTGGGGTCCTGGACCCCGCGCGGTTCGAGGCCGTGGGCGACGCGCTGCGCCGCCACCAGGGCTGGGAGTGCTGACGCGCCACGCCGAGGCACTCCCCGGCCATGTCCGGGACACGCAGATGATACGATTGTGGGCATTGTGTCCGCCGGTCGACGGGCACCCCCGGACCGGGATCGCCACGGTGTCCCCACGCCACTGAAGTCCACGGATCCGGGAACCCTCCACGACCCCCCTGTTCACGCGGCGTGCGGACCACCCGTCCCGCGCCGACGACGTAAGGACCAGAGTTGGCCAACATCAAGTCTCAGAAGAAGCGCATCCTCACCAACGAGAAGGCGCGCCAGCGCAACATCGCTGTGAAGTCCGAGCTGCGCACCGCCATCCGCGCCGTGGACAAGGCCGTGGCCGCCGGCGAGGCCGAGGCCGCCGCCGCCGCGCTGCGCACCGCGAACCGCAAGCTGGACAAGGCAGCCTCCAAGGGCGTCATCCACAAGAACCAGGCCGCGAACCGCAAGTCGGGCATCGCGAACCGCGTGAAGGCCCTCTTCGCCTGATCCGCAGCGCCACACCGCCACGGCCCCCGCTCCGAGACCCTCGGACGGGGGCCGTGGTGCGTCCGGGGAGGGTCCGCGGCGTGGTCAGCGACGCACGGCCGTGGCGATCCGGATGACCGCCCGCTCGACCGCGAAGTCGGGGTTGCGGGAGGCGCCCTTGACCTCGGCGTCGGCCTGGGCGATCCACTCGACGGCCTGCGCGATCCCGGCGGGGGTCCAGTGGCGGGCGGCCTGCTGCACGTAGCGCACCTGGAACGGAGCCACCCCCAGGAGGGAGGCGAGCTCGCCCTGCTCCCGGCCGGCGTCGATGATGCGCGCGACCTGGCGGGCCTTCAGCGTGAGCGCCGAGGTGATCATCACGGGGTGCACGCCGGTGGCCAGCGCGTGGCGGACGAGGGACACGGCGCGGGCGGCCTGGCCCTCGAGGGCGGCGTCCGCGACGGCGAAGCTCGTGGCCTCGACGCGGCCGCCGTGG
Source organism: Micrococcus sp. 2A (assembly GCF_039519235.1). Lineage (NCBI taxonomy): Bacteria > Bacillati > Actinomycetota > Actinomycetes > Micrococcales > Micrococcaceae > Micrococcus > Micrococcus sp. 2A. Next base: position 1,386,247 of record NZ_CP154351.1, read on the forward strand.
TAGGTGTCCACCATCTCGGCGGTGACCGTGCCGGTGGTGTCGTCGATCAGCTGACGGCACGCGGCGGCGAGCTTCGTGAGGGAGGCGCCGGTGGCGCGCACGAGGGCGCGGGCGGCGTCCTCGTCCACGCGGCGGCGTGCCTCGCGGAACTCCGCCTGGACGAGCGCCAGGCGGTCCTCGTCCCGCTTGAGGGGCGCGCAGTCCACCACGGTGCCGGCCTTCGCGACGGCGTCGAGCAGCCGCTTGCCCCGGCTGCCGCCCGTGTGGCGCAGCACGAGGGTGACCTCGTTCGCGCCGGGGCCCTGCTCGACGAGGCGCAGGGCGTCGGCGAGGAAGGCGTCGTTCATGGACTCGAGCCCGTCCACGCGGATGAGGGTGGGCTCGGCGAAGAGCGAGGGGCTGGCGGCCATGGCCAGCTGCCCCGCCTGGTACTCCCCGGCGCGCAGGTCGTACACCTCGAGGCTCTCGTGCCGGGCACGCAGCGCGGCCGTCACCCGGTCCGTGACCCAGCGGGCCACGTAGTCCTCGGGGCCCTTGAGCAGCATGAGCGGGCCGGGCTCCGTGCGGCGCCAGGCCAGCGGATCCGTGCGCGGGGCGCGGCCGGAGCGGGGGCTGCGGGCGGCGGACATGGGCACCATCCTAGGGTGTGGAGACGGGGACGGCGGGAGGGCGGACGGTGTGCACGGCGATCCCGGGATCCCCGTCCGAGCCCGACTCCAGGGTGAGCGCGAGGGTGCCGTGCCGGTCGGTGCGGGCCACCGGGCCGAGCCGCTCGAGGGCGGCCACGGTGGCGGGGTGGGGGTGTCCGTACGTGTTCTCTGCGCCCACCGAGACGACCTGGAGCCGGGCGCGGACCGCCGCGGGGACGTCCGTGCCGCCGTTGCGCGCACCGTGGTGGGCCACCTTCAGCACGTCCGCGGAGGGCGGCGGGGGTGCGTCCGAGCGCAGTCCGGCCGCCCAGGCGGCGCTCGCCGCCTGCTCCATGTCACCCGTGACGAGCACGGTCAGCGGGCCCACGGCGCCGCGCACAGTGAGCAGGAGCTGTGCGGAGGCGTCGTTCTCCTCGGGCGCGGCGCGATCGGCGAGGAGGACGCTCCACCGCACCGATCCGCTCTCCCCCTCCTGGCCCGTGTGGAGCGGCGTCGCTCCGGAGGGCGGCGGCATCGCGGGGTCCTCCCCCGTGCTGGCGCGGCTCCTCCCTCGTTCGAGGGGTGTGCCCGCGGCGGGGTCGCCGAGCGGCGAGCTGCCGGCCGAGCGGGTGGCGTAGTGGACCGCGCCAGGGGCGAGCGGCCCCGTGAGCCCGGCCAGCCCTCCGGCATGATCGGCGTGGAGGTGGGTGAGCAGCACCGCGTCCACCCTCTCCACGCGCAGGTCCGCGAGGCATCGTCGGGCGGCGTCGGGATCCGGGCCGACGTCGACGGCGAGGGCAGAGTCCACGCCCGTGCGGAGGACCGTCATGTCCCCCTGCCCCACGTCGCAGAACGCCGCGACCCAGCCCGCGGGGACGTCGCCGGCCGGTCGGGGGGTCAGCACCGCGCCCACGCCGCCCGTGGCCGCGGCGATCAGCGCGGCCGTCAGGACCGCGGCGGCGGACACCCGCCGGACGCGGTCCGGCGCCGAGCGACCCACGCGCCGCACGCGGGGAGGCGACTCCCGTTCCAGCACCAGGACCGCACGGAAGCCCGCGAGCGTGGCGACCGTGAGGAGGGCGCCGAGGGCGAACCCGAGGCCGCCGCCCGGCCATGGCCGCAGGGCGCCCGGCAGCGTGGCGGCCGTGGTCGCGGTCCAGCCGATGGCCGCGGCCGGCCACTGCGCGATCCAGACGAGGGCGGCCGCGATCGGCGGGGCGGGCAGGACCAGCGCGGCGGCGAGCGTGCCGAGGACGGTCACCGGTGCGACCGCGGGGGCGGCCACGATGTTGGTGAGCACGGCGTAGGCACTCACCGTGCCGGTCATGGCCAGGAGGATCGGCTGACACGCGAGGTGGGCAGCCACGGTGACGGACAGGGACGCGGAGAGCCAGCGCGCGGCGGAGTCGGGCAGCACGCGCGCCATCCGCGGATGCAGCCACCGGTCCGCGGGGGCGGCGACGAGCACGATCCCCGCCGTCGCGGCCAGGGAGAGGTGGAACGCGACCTCCGTCGCGAGAGTCGGCGCGACCACGAGCAGCCCGGTGCCGCCCACCGCGAGCAGGGAGAACGCCTGCCGGCCGCGGCCGAGGAAGAGGGCCAGCGCCCCCAGCCCGCCCATCACAGCCGCCCGGAGCACGGAGGGCTCCGGTCCGACGACGACCACGAACACCCCGAGCGTGGCCAGCGCCGCGGCCACCACCGCGTGCCGGTGCACGCGCAGCGAGCGCAGGACCACGGCGACCGTGCCCAGGAGCAGCGCGCAGTTCGCCCCGGAGACGGCGCTGAGGTGGCTCAGCCCGGCATCCTTCATGGCGTCCCCGAGCTCCGGGCTCTGGGCCGTGCGGTCCCCCAGCACGAGCCCGGGGATCAGCTGGGGCGCCGTGCCGATCAGGGGAGAGGCCGCGGCCCGGAACGCCGAGCGCAGCACCTCACGCCCGGAGGGTCCCGCCACGTCCGGCGGGAGTGCTGCTCCTCCCTGTGCCGGACAGGGCCCCGGGATCGGTGCCGCGCGTGCGGTGAGGAACACCGTGTCCCCCTCGCGCCGGGGAGCGGCCACGACACAGGCCTTCCCGCCCGCCGCGACACCGCCGTCCGCCGTGCCGAGCCCGAGGGGCGGCTCCCCCTCCCCCGTGAGGCGGACCGCCTCGGGCCGCTCGAACGCTCGAGAGGGGTGGCCGAACCGCGTGGCCGTGGCCGGGGCGCCCCACCGCGGTCCGAAGGGCGACCCGGTGGCCTGGGGTGGGGCGTCCAGCACCACCTCGACCCGCACGGCCTCTTCCGCAGTCACGGCGTCATCCCAGCCGACGCGCTCACGCGCGGACTGGTGGAGGGCCACGTGCTGGGCCATCAGCGCTCCCGCCACGCCGGCCAGCACGACGGCGGTGGCCACGCCTCGCCGAGGGCGGTCGGTGCGTCGTGCTCCGGCGGATCGGCCGCCCACGACCAGCGCGGCGGCCCCGCACAGGGCGAGGAGCCCACACGCCCCGGACGCGAGGACGGCCTCGTGCGCGGGCCGGCTCGGGAGCACGTTCCCGAGGGCCAGGCACAGCAGCAGCGCCGGAACCCATCGGCCGTCCAGCGGTCCGGGGACGGCGCCGGCCCTCACGGGGTCACCAGCTCACGTGGTCACGCAGCCGCGCGAGGGCGGCCGGGCCGATCCCGGGCACCGCGTCCAGGTCCTGCAGCCCGCCGAACGGGCCCACCGTGTCCCGGTGCGCGATGATCTTCTCCGCCGTCGCCGGACCCACGCCCGGGAGCGTCTCGAGGGCGGCCGCGTCGGCCGTGTTCAGGTCCACCGGCACCGCGCCCGCACCGTCGGGAGACTGCGCCCCCGAGCTGCCGGGCCCCGCCACCGCGGCCCCCGCTCGCCCGCTGGGAGCCGCCGACCCCGCTGGCGGCGCCCCACCCCCGGCCGCCGCGGCCAGCTCTGCGTCCGGCGTGCGAGCGGACGGGACCAGGACCTGCTGGCCGTCCGAGAGCGTCGCAGCGAGGTTGATCCGCTCGGTGCGCGCCTGGGACGCGGCCCCGCCGGCGGCCCGGATCGCGTCCGTGACCCGGGACCCGGCCGCCAGGGTCACGACGCCGGGCCGACGGACCTCGCCCACCACGTGCACGCGCACCTCCGCCGGTGCGGAGCCTTCGCCCGCGCCCCCGGAGTCCCCGGAAGAACCGCCGGACGGTGTCCCCGAGGACGCGCCGGGGGCCTCTCCGGCCGGCCTCACGGTCGCCCCGGGGCCAGGATCCGGGACGCTCGCGCCCGGGGCCGCGCCGGCGGCATCGCCCGAGGGCGGCGCCGGGACACCCGACACGGACGCGACCGATGCCGCCGCGGAGGCCGGGGCGGGTGGAGCCGGGGCGGTCAACCAGGTCACGGCCCACCACGCGATGGCCGCCACCAGCAGCACGAGCGCGGCCGTGCCTGCGGCGCGCCACCGGACGATCGGGGGGCGCGGCGGGACGGCCTCCCAGTCCTCACCGGGGCCGCAACCGCGGGGGTCCTGACCGTGGACGGGGCCGGGCTGCTCGGAGGGGACGTCCGGGGCTCGCGTGTGCATGGAGCCACTGTGGCCGGGCCGGCGGGTCAGGAGAGGCGCCCGCCGCGGCCTCGGGGATGGCGAGGAGCGACCCGACGCCTGTGCAGGAGCGGACTGCCCGGTCCGCACGCGCCCGGTCCGCCCCGGCTCGACTCGGCCTCAGTCGACCTCCACCTCGAGCGGGGTCACCACCACGCCCAGCGCGCCGAGTCCCAGGTGCGCGGCGAGGACCGCCGGCAGCTCGACGACGGGAACGGGCGTGGCCGAGTGCGGCTGCAGGCGCGCCACCAGCTCCTCGCTCCCCGCCGGGTCGCCGAAGCCGTGCACCACGATCCGGCTCGGCGTCCCGGCGGCACGCTCCAGGGCGAGCTCGACGATCCGGTCCATCGCGCGGGCCGCCGAGCGCGGGCGGTCCACCAGGGTGACCGCGCCGTCGTCGAGGGCCAGCACGGGGCGCACGTGGAGCAGGGTGCCCAGCAGGGAGGCCACGGCGCCGATCCGGCCGCCGCGGCGCAGCTGTTCGAGGCTCGGCACGGAGAACAGCACGGCGCCCGCCTGTGCGGTGGCCTCCGCCCGCGCGGTGATCTGCTCCACCGGCAGCCCCACGCCGGCGTCGATCGCCGCGTCCAGCACCGTGAGGCCGAGCGCGAAGCCGGCCGTGCCCGAGTCGAGGACCGTGACGGGGCGCGGGGCGTCCGCCGCGGCGAGCCGTGCCGCCTCCACGGTGCCGGAGAGCCGGCTCGAGAGGTGCAGGGAGAGCACCCGCGCATACCCGGCCTGCGCGAGGTCGGCGTAGACGGCCCGGAACGCCCCCGGAGACGGCCGGGAGGTCTTCACGGGGGTGCCGGAGGCGAGGGCGACGGGCAGCTCGAACCGCAGGTCCTCCGTCCCCTCCGTGTGGATCTGCTCCCCCACCATCACGGGGAGGGTGACCTGGCGGATGCCCGCCGCCAGGGGGTGGGCGAGCAGGGCCGGCGGCAGGGCCGCGGCGGAGTCGGTCACGATCGCGGTCCGGTCCCGCCGGGGCGGCTTCAGCCCGTAGCGGGCCCGGCCCACCAGGTGGGGTCGGCGGGCGCGCAGGCGCTCCAGGACGTCGTCGCGCCACTGGTCCAGCGTCGCCATGCTCCCCTCCTCCTCCGGGCCGACGGGGCGACCCGGCTCAGTCCGGCTCGCCGATCAGCGGATGACGAGGTTCACGAGCTTGGGCTCGCGGACGATCGCCTTGACGATCTGGGCGTCCCCGATGAACGCCATGACCTTCTCGGACGTCCGGGCGCGCGCCTCGAGCTCCTCGGCGGTGATGTCCGCGGGCACCTCGAAGCTGTCGCGCACCTTGCCCTTGACCTGCACGACGGCGGTGACCGCGTCCTCCACGAGGAGGGACTCGTCGACCTCGGGCCAGCCGGAGCGCACCACCGAGGGCTCGTGGCCCAGCAGCACCCACATGTCCTCGGCCGCGTAGGGCGCGACGAGCGAGAGCAGCTTGGCGACGGCCTCGGCGGCCTCGCGGACCGCGGGATCCGCGGCGCCGGCCCCGTTGTCGATCTCCTTGCGGGTGGCGTTCACGAGCTCCATGGTCCTGGCGATCACCACGTTGAACTTGCCGTCGTCCAGCAGCTGGGCGGCCTCGTGCACCGTCCGGTGGGTCACGCGGCGCAGGGCCGCGGAGCCGCCCTCGGCGGCGCCCGCCGCCGGGCCCGCCTCGCGGACGTCCCGCGCCAGGCGCCAGGCACGGGCGAGGAACTTGCCCGCGGCGCCGGGGGCGACGTCGGCCCAGTCCACGTCGTCCTCCGGCGGAGACGCGAAGACCATGGTGAGGCGGACGGCGTCCACGCCGAACTCGTCGAGCTGCTGTCCCAGGTCCACGCCGTTGCCGAGGGACTTGGACATCGCCTTGCCGCCGTTGAGCACCTGGCCCTGGTTGAGCAGGGCGCGGAAGGGCTCCGTGAACGGCACGAGGCCCATGCCGTGCAGCGCCTTCGTGAAGAAGCGCGCGTAGAGCAGGTGCAGGATCGCGTGCTCGACGCCGCCCACGTACTGGTCCACGGGCAGCCAGTCGCGCACCGCCTGGGGGTCGAACACCTGCGTCTCGTCCCACGGGGAGGCGTAGCGCAGGAAGTACCAGGACGAGTCCACGAAGGTGTCCATGGTGTCCGTGTCGCGCTTCGCCGGGCCGCCGCATCGCGGGCAGTCCACGTTGACCCAGTCTTCGGCGGAGGCGAGCGGGGACTGGCCCTTGGGCGCGAGCTGCTCACCCTTGAGGTCGGTCGGCAGGGTGACGGGCAGCTGGTCCTCGGGGACGAGGACCTCGCCGCAGTCGGCGCAGTGGATCACGGGGATCGGGGTGCCCCAGAAGCGCTGGCGGGAGAGCAGCCAGTCGCGCAGGCGGTAGGTGGTGGTGCCGCGCCCGGTGCCCTTGGCCTCGACGACCTCGATCGCGCGGGCGATGGCCGCCGTCTTGTCCAGGCCGTCGAGCTCGCCGGAGTTGACCAGGACGCCCTCGCCGGTGGTGGCCACCCCGGACACGGCCGGGTCCTCCTCGCCCGTGTCCACGACGGCGCGCACCGGCAGGCCCATGGCGCGGGCGAAGTCGAGGTCGCGCTGGTCGTGGGCGGGCACGGCCATGATCGCTCCGGTGCCGTAGTCGGCGAGCACGTAGTCCGAGGCCCACACGGGCAGGCGCTCCCCCGTCAGCGGGTTCACCGCGTGGCGGCCGAGGAACACGCCGGTCTTGGGGCGGTCCGTGGCCTGGCGGTCGATGTCGGAGACCTTCTTGAGGTCCTCGCGGTAGGCCTCGAGGTCGGCCCGGGCGTCGTCGGAGACGAGCTCGAGGGCCAGCGGGGCGTCTGCGGCCACCACCATGAAGGTGGCCCCGAACAGGGTGTCCGGGCGGGTGGTGAACACGGTGACGGAGGGGCCGTCCTCCACCTGGAAGTCCACGTGCGCGCCCTCGGAGCGGCCGATCCAGTTGCGCTGCATCGCGAGGACCCGCTCGGGCCAGTGACCGGTGAGCTGGTCCATGTCGTCCAGGAGCGCGTCCGCGAACCGCGTGATGCGGAAGTACCACTGGTTCAGCGTGCGCTTGGTGACCTCGGTGCCGCAGCGCTCGCACGTGCCGTCCACGACCTGCTCGTTGGCGAGCACGGTCTGGTCCTTCGGGCACCAGTTGACGGGCGAGTGCTTGCGGTAGGCGAGGCCCTCCTTGTGGAGCTGCTGGAAGAGCCACTGCGTCCAGCGGTAGTACTCGGGGTCGGAGGTGTGCAGCTCGCGGGTCCAGTCCACGGCGATCCCGTAGCGCTGGAACGAACGCTTCTGGGTCTCGATGTTGGCATAGGTCCACGCGGCCGGGTGCGCGTCGCGCTTGATGGCCGCGTTCTCGGCCGGGAGGCCGAACGAGTCCCAGCCGATGGGGTGCAGCACGTCGTAGCCGCGCTGCAGCCAGTAGCGGGCCACGACGTCGCCCATCGCGAACGCCTCCGCGTGGCCCATGTGCAGATCGCCCGAGGGGTAGGGGAACATGTCCACCACGGTGCGCCGCTCGGCGCCGTCCTCCCGCGGGGTGAACGTGCCCGCCTGCTCCCAGTACCCGGCCCAGCGCGCCTCCACCTCGCGGAACGAGTACTCCGCGTCCGCGGGGACCTCGGGAGTGGCGGGGGCGGGGGTCTCGGAGGTCTGGCTCACGGCGGCTCGTGTCCTAACGCGGTCGGGGTGGGGGTGCGGTGGCGGCGGGGGCGGGACGTTCGCGCGACGGCATGACGGCGGACCCGCCCGCGCGTGTGCGGGGCGGGTCCATCCTACGGCGTCGGCTCAGGCGCGGTGGGATCCCTCGGCCCGGCCCGGGTCGTCCTCGAGCTCCGCGTCCAGGTCCCGGGCGACCTGGCGCTCGATCGCGCCCGTCACCGCCGCGGGCTCGGCGACGGAGTGGGCGACCGCCTCCTCGAGGGCGTCCGCGTGCGCGGTCGTGAAGCGCTTCTCCGGGTGCCGCTGCAGGCGGATGAGGGAGGACAGGCGCATGCGCAGGGTCCGCTCGGCGGAGAGCTCCCCGCGGTGGGTCAGCCACCAGGCCACCAGGACCACGGCCAGGAGCAGGCCGAGGTAGCCCAGGAACGGGTAGACCACGTTCATCAGGGTGCCGAAGCCGAGGAAGCTCACCGCGAAGCCCACCAGGGTGACGGCGATGAACGCGGGGCGGTAGCGGTCAGGGCGGTCCGCCGAGATGCGCCGGCCCAGGGCGTAGAACATGCCGATGGCCGAGTTGTAGATCATGGCGTAGATGACCGCCAGCATGGCCCACCCCAGCACGGGGTGGAACGCGCCGAAGAGCTCGAGCATGGGCACGGAGGCGTGCCCGATCCGGTCGAAGTTCAGGTAGAGCAGCACGCCCGCCATGACCATGAGGACCGTGTAGAGCAGTCCGCCGGCGAGCCCGCCCAAGAACGCCTCGCGCGGATTGGTGATGGAGCCGCCGATGACGAGGCACATGGACACGGCCATCACGAGGACGAGTCCGGTGTAGTTCAGGGCCGAGAGCCACCACGGGTTGATGGGGGTGGCGGTCTGGGCCGCCATCGCCTCGTTGGCGGTGAAGGAGCCGTCCAGGGTGAGCACCGTGGCGAGGAACGCTCCCACGACGGCGACCACGACGAACGGCGTGAGCCCGGAGATGATGGAGGAGACCTTCTCCACGTCCAGCAGGCCGGTGACGATCACGAGCGCCGTCATGATGGCGGCACCCGCCCAGGTCGGCCACCCGAGCTGCTGGTGCATGGTCGCGCCGGCACCGGCCAGCATCACGAAGCCGATCGCGAAGAGCGTGATGGAGACGCTGACGTCCAGGATGCGGGCGATCACCGGGTGGGTCACGCTGCGGAACACGGCCTTGTGCTCGTTGGCCAGGAAGGCGCTGCCGAGCTGAAGGATCACCGCGCCGCCCACGGCCACGAGGACGCCGGCGAGGATCGCCCCCCAGATGCCGATCTCGCCGAACCCGACGAAGTACTGGATCACCTCGGCGCCGGTGGCGAAGCCCGCCCCGACGACGAGGCCGACGAAGGCGAGTGCGATCTTGGCCGATCTGAACACGGCGGAGTTCTGCATGGGGTTCCTTATCCTCGGGGGCAGGGCGCGGCACACCGAGGTCGATTCCCCGGTGCGGCCTCCGCAAGGGTAGTGGCGGGCCCGGGGGTCCGCCCAGGAAGCATGGGCGCTGGGCGCCGCCCTGTGCACGGTCTCACGCCCAGCCGAGCGAGGCCTCCACCGCCCGGCGCCACCGATCCAGCAGGCGCTCGCGCACGCTCGCCGCCATGGCCGGCTCCCACCGGCGGTCTTCGCGCCACAGGGAGCACAGGGCGGCCTCGTCCGGCCAGACGCCGACGGCGAGTCCGGCCGCCCACGCCGCCCCCATGACGGTGGTCTCGGCCACCGCGGGGCGCGCGACCGGCAGGTCCAGGATGTCCGCCTGGAACTGGAGGAGGCCCGCGTTGGCGGTCATCCCGCCGTCCACGCGCAGCTCCCGGATGCGCGTCCCCGTGTCCGCCGTCAGGGCCTCGAGCAGGTCCCGGCTCTGGTAGGCCGTCGCCTCCACCGCAGCCCGGGCGAGGCGGCCGCGATGGGCGAATCCGGTCAGGCCGGCGATGAGCCCGCGGGCGTCGGCCCGCCAGTGCGGCGCGAAGAGGCCCGCGAAGGCGGGGACGATCACCACGCCGCCGTTGTCCGGCACCGTGGCCGCGGCCGCCTCGACCTCCTCGGACGTGGAGATGATCCCGAGGCCGTCGCGAAGCCACTGCACGAGCGCCCCGGCCACGGCCACGGACCCCTCGAGGGCGTAGCGCATCGGCTCCCCCGCCCGCTGGTAGGCGACCGTGGAGACGAGGCCGTGCGCCGACGTCGGCCGCTGCGTCCCCGTGTGCTGGAGCAGGAAGCAGCCGGTCCCGTAGGTGTTCTTCGTGTCCCCGGGGCGGAAGAGCGCCTGGCCGAAGCACGCGGCCTGCTGGTCCCCCAGCACCCCCGCCACGGGGACGCCCGCCAGCGTCTCGTGGCCGGTGACCTCGCCGAGCACGCCCACCGAGGGCACGATGCGCGGCGCCATCGCCTCCCACTCCTCGGGGTCGAGCCCGAAGAGCTCGAGCATGGGGGCGCTCCATCGCCCCGTCTCGAGGTCCATCAGCAGGGTGCGCGAGGCGTTCGTCACGTCGGTGACGTGGACCCCGCCGTGGACGCCGCCCGTGAGGTTCCACACGAGCCACGAGTCCACGGTTCCGACCCGCAGCCGCCCCGCGGCCGACAGCGCGCGGGCCTCCGGGACCTCGTCCAGGATCCAGCGGATCTTGGACGCGGAGAAGTGGGAGGCCAGGGGCAGGCCGGTGCGGGCGCGGGCCCCGGTGCGCGCGCGCCAGGGCGAGCGCGGTGAGCTCCCGGACGGCCTCCCACAGCTCCGTCGGATCGTGCTCGACCCACCCCGCGTGCGGGAAGTGCTGGACGTGCTCGCGCTGCGCACTCGCCACCACGTGCCCGTCGGCGCCCACCACCGCCACCCGGGTCGAGGTGGTCCCCTGGTCGATCGCGACGACGGCGGTGCGGCTCATGGGAGTGGCCCTCACGGGCGGCGCCCCCGCCTCATCGAGGCGGGGGGGCGCCGTCGCGCGGCCCGGTCAGCGGTGGAGCTGCTTGGCCATCGGGCCGGTGATCATGTGGGTGCAGTCGCTCTGGATGTTCGCGAACAGGGCGCGACCGCCGCCGAAGCAGGGACCGGCCCACTCGCCGCGCTCGGCGATGTCCTTGGCCAGGGCCGAGGAGCCGGCACGCTCGGTGAACGCGGCGAGGTAGTTCGGGTCCGAGCCGTCCTCGGCGATCACGACGCCGCCCCACGGGGAGACGGTGATGTTGTCCGGGGCGTCGAAGTCACTGCCCACGGCCCAGGACTCCTTGAGGGTCATGGTCTGCTCCGCGAAGGAGTAGTACATGATCATGCCCTGGTTGGCGACGGCCTCGGGGTGCTCGCCGTCCTTGACGATGGAGTGGGTGAACCACAGGCCCTCGCCGGCGTCGTCGCTCCAGACGCCCTCGATCTTGCGGTGGGTGGTCGCGCCCGGGAACTGCTGGCGCAGGTCGGTGGTCTGCGCCTGGCGGTCGGCGCCGCCCTCGCCCAGCTGGGTGGCGATGCCCGGACGCAGGGTGACGCCCTGCGGTGCGGTCCAGCGGTAGAACAGGCCGCCCTTGGTGTCCTCGGTGAGGTAGGCGCTCGAGAGGTCGGCGCCGATCTCGGCACCCTCCCACACGGCGCGGCCCCAGGCTTTGATGGGCAGCGGGATCTGCTGGGCCACCGGCTCGGGGGAACACCTCGAAGACGTAGCCGTGGTCCTTCTGCAGGGTGTAGGCCTGGCCGTCCACGGAGCTGGTGACGGTCTGCCCGGCGCGCTCGGTGGTCTCCTTACAGGCCAGCCAGGAGCCCCACGGGGTGGTGCCGCCGGCGCAGTTGCGGATGGTGCCGGAGAGGCCGACCCGCTGCTGGGCGAGCTCGCCCGAGCGGGAGACCTCGACGACGGTGTTGCCGCCCATGCCGGTGGGGCAGCCCGCGTCGTAGACGGTGCCGGGGACCAGTGGCACCGTGACCTTGGCGTTCGCGCGGCACTCGTGGTTGCGCACGAGGCGGGTCACGCCGGCGCGGTCGAAGGCGCCCATGCCGTCCAGGTTGGAGGGGGTGACCCCGACGACGCGGCCGCCGCGGTCGGACAGCAGGGGCTCGACGCCGATGGTGCCGATGCGGTGGGCCTTGAAGCCGCGGGGCATCGCGACCATGCCGTCCTCGGAGAGGGCGGGCAGCTGGGCGCCGGCGGCGGCGGGATCAGTGCAGGTCAGCGAGGTGGCGATCCCGCGTCCACGTGCCGAACCCCGCCACACGCACCGGTGAAGACGTGCGGGCGCCCCCCCCTGCGGAGCGTGCTCACTAGGCTGGGGGCGTGAAGCAGAACGACGACGCCGGCAGCGGCGCCCCCGTGCCGCCCGGGCACCGGGTGAGACTCTGGGACCGGGTCCGGATCCCGCGCCCGGACGACGGGCCTGGCTCGCTGACCGGATGCCCCGCGCGGATCCCCCGACGGCGCGAGGTGACCGTCCCCGACCCCGTGGCCGGGTCCGGCGTCGACGTGGCGGTGTGGGAGTACGCACCGGTGGGCCCGGCGGACGGGTCCAGGGGCGTCGATCCCGATGCCGCCCCCCGCCTGGTCTTCGTGCACGGATTCCGCGGTGACCACCACGGGCTCGCGCTCATCGCCGACGCGCTGCCCGAGTTCGCGATCTCCTCGATCGATCTGCCCGGCTTCGGCGCGTCCGAGGCCTTCCCCGCGGCCGAGCACTCGGTGGCGCACCACGCGGATGCGGTGGCCGCCGTCGTCCACGCGCTGGCGCTCGCGGAGCCTCCCCTGCTCGTCGCCCACTCGTACGGGTCGATCGTCGCGTCCCACCTCGTGGCCCGGGACCCCTCCGCGTGGCACCGGCTCGTGCTGCTCAACCCGATCGCCGAGCCCGCCCTGGACGCGTCGGGGTCGTGGACGGCGGCGGCGGCGGCCACCGTCGCGCAGGGGTACTACGAGGTCGCGGCGCGTCTGCCCGAGCGCGCCGGGCGCGCCCTGCTGGGCGCGGCGCCCGTGGTGTGGGCCACCACCGTCGTCATGAGTCGAACCACGGACAGGCGCGTCCTGGCCTACACCCATGATCAGCACCGCCGGTACTTCTCCCTCTTCGCCTCACGGCGCATGCTCTCCGAGTCCTACCGGGCCTCCACGACGTCCACGGCCCTCGACGCCGCCGCGGGGCTCGCGCTGCCCGTGGTCCTCGTGGCGGGTGCCGAGGATCCGCTGGGATCCGTGGCCGCACAGGAGCGCCTCGCCGCCGCGATCGCCGCGGCGGGAGGGACGGCCGACCTGCAGGTGCTGCCCGGCGTGGGCCACCTGCTGCACTACGAGCGGCCGCTCGCGTGCGCGAGGCTCATCCGGGAGGCCGCGCACCCGAGGTGACCGGCCGTGGCGGGTCCTGGACGGAGGCCGTGCGGGGCCGCCCGGCTAGAGCACCCCCGGCGGGTCCAGCCGCACGCGCACGGCCTTCTGCTCGCGGCGCGCGCTCGCCGCGGAGCGGGCCGTGCGCAGCACCGCGACCGTCTCGTCCGCGGCGGCGTAGGGGAAGAGGAGCAGCGCGCGGTGCTGGGTCTCGTCCACAGGGTCCGGCACAGGGCCGATCCACGGCAGCGGGGCCGCGTCGCCGGGACGGGCGCCCGGCTCGAGGTCGAGGGAGGGCTCGGCGTCGGGCCCCACCCGCCGCCTCTCGCGTCGAGCGGCCTCGACCAGGCCCAGGTACTCCTTCACGGCGGCGGCGTCCCCCGTCACCTCGGCGAGCCGCCCGGCGGGCGGCAGGCGCAGCTCCCGACGCTCCGCGACCTGGTGGCTCGCGAAGCCCGCGGGATCGCGCCGCACGAGGGCGCCGACGACCCCGTCGTGCTCGGCGGTCACCACCACGGTGCCCCCTTCGGACGCCGGGCGGACCAGGCACGCCGCCGCCAGCCAGCGGGCGAGCACCCGAGAGGGCACGTCGAGCCCCTCGCGCTGGAGCTGGGCGTCGCCATCGAGGAGCAGCGCCGCCGCGTAGCCGCCGGGAGCGGTGGGCTCGGCACCCACGGTGGCCACGACGACGGCCGGCGCGTCCGCCACGGAGCCGAGGCGGTGCTGGCCGGAGGAGGCGTGGACGGGGACTCCGGGGAAGGAGCGGCCGAGCTCGTCGGCGGTCCGGTCCACACCGCGCGCGCCGGCGCGGACGTGCGTGCCCCCGCACTCGGTGCAGCGGAACGCCCGCTCGCGGGTGCCGCACCAGCGGCACGCGAGCTCACCGCGTTCGGCGGCGTGCCGGTCGCGGAACGCGAGCGGGCCGGAGCACTCCCGGCACCGGGCGGGGGTGCGGCACCGCTCGCAGACGAGCGCGGGGATGAACCCGGCGCGGGCCACCTGGACGAGCACCGGCCCGGGACGGGCACCGGTCAGGGCCTCGCGCGCGGCGGCCCACGCGGCGTGCGGAAGGCGGGCGCGCCGGGCGAACGGGTCGCGCGCGCTCTCCCACGCGTCCGCGGTGGCGACCACGCGCGGGCCGATCGCCCGCTGGAGCTCGCGGCCGGGACCGAGGTGCAGCAGCCAGCCGGCCTCCACGAGGCGCTGGACCGGCACAGAGCGAGAGGGGCCGGCGAAGAGGAGCGCGCAGCCTGAGGCCCGGGCGCGCTCGAGCACGACCTCGCGCACGTGGAAGTAGGGGCTGCGCGGCTCGGCGTAGGCGTCGTCGCCGTCGTCCCACATCACCACCAGTCGGAGATCCTTCAGCGGCGCCCAGGCGGCGGCGCGTGTGCCCGCGACGATCCGCACGGTGCCCTCGAGGGAGTGCAGGTGCGCACGGTACCGCGGGGTGTTCCCGTCCTCGGAGCCGATGCGGGCGTAGGCCTCCCCGCCCACGGCGCGGTCGAGGGCGGCACACAGCCGGTCGAGGTCGCGGTGGTCGGGCACCAGCAGCAGGACGCTCCCGCCGGAGGCCGCCACGGTGCGGGCCAGCGCGGCGAGGGCCTCGGCCTCGTCCCACTCCCCCACGCGGCTCGGGACGGCGGCGGCGGCCCGGACCCCGTCCCCCGCGCACGCGGCGGCGACGAAGGCGGCGCCGCCCTGGAGCGACTCCCAGACGGTGGGCTCGGCCGCCGCCGGGGCGCCGTCACCGCCCGGGGCGTCGTCGTCAGGGGTCTCGACCCGGGCGACCGGGTGGTCCGCCGTCGGCTCCGCCGTGCGTGCCGCGAGGATCTCCTTCTCGACCTGCACGACCCGCGGGGGCACCGCCGCGCGCAGCACGTCCGTGACGATGCCCGCCTGCCGGGCGGCCACGGCCCGCGCCACCGCGAGGACCTCCTCTGTCAACGGCGGGACCGCCGTGAGCACGGAGGTGAGCGCCGTCAGTTGGGCCCCCGTGACCGGCTCGGCCTCCCGGGAGACGAGCCAGCCGGTCATCTCCCGGCCGCCGAAGCGCACGCCGACCCGGGAGCCGGGCACGGCCCGCGCGTCGAGCTCGGCCGGGACGAGGTAGTCGAACTCTCGGTCCAGGTGCGGGACGGGCGTGTCCAGCAGGACGCGGGCCACCGGGTCCTCCGGCCAGCCCTCCGCGCTCTCGGGCAGGCGGGGCCGCGCCTCAGAGGCGGGAAGGGCGAACAGCGCGTCCGTGATGGCTCACACCCCGCTCAGACGCCGGCGGCGCGGCGCAGCTCTTCCACCCGGTCCGTGCGCTCCCACGTGAAGTCCGCCTCTTCGCGGCCGAAGTGGCCGTGCGCCGCCGTGCGACGGTAGATGGGGCGCAGCAGGTTGAGCTGCTTCACGATGGCCGAGGGTCGCAGGTCGAAGACCGCGTTCACAGCGTCGATGATCGTCTGGTGGGAGACGGCGCCCGTGCCGAAGGTCTCCACGTAGAGCCCCACGGGACGGGCGGAGCCGATGGCATAGGCCACCTGGAACTCGGCGCGCTTCGCGAGCCCTGCGGCCACCACGTTCTTGGCCACCCAGCGCAGCGCGTAGGCCGCGGAGCGGTCCACCTTCGACGGGTCCTTGCCCGAGAAGGCCCCGCCGCCGTGGCGGGCCATGCCGCCGTAGGTGTCGACGATGATCTTGCGGCCCGTCAGGCCGGCGTCGCCCACGGGCCCGCCGATGACGAACTTGCCGCCGGGGTTCACGATGACGCGCGTGTCCGAGGCGTCGAGGCCGGAGAGGTCGATGATCGGACGGATCACGTGCTCCTCGACGTCGCGGCGCAGCTGCTCCTGGGAGACGACGTCGTGGTGCTGGGTGGAGACCACCACGGTCTCGACCGTGCGGGGCACGTGCTCCGCGTCGTACCCCACGGTGACCTGCGTCTTCCCGTCGGGCAGCAGGTACGGCATGGGCGAATGCTCCTGCTGGCGCACCTTCGTCAGCCGCTCGGAGAGGCGGTGCGCCAGGTGGATGGGCATCGGCATGAGCGTGGGGGTCTCGTCCGTGGCGTAGCCGAACATGATGCCCTGGTCTCCCGCGCCCTGCTCGTCGTCGACGTCCGCGGAGCCGTACTCACGCGCCTCGAGCGAGCGGGAGACCCCGGCGAAGATGTCCGAGGACTGCTGGCCGATGGAGATGCTGACGCCGCACTGGGCGCCGTCGAAGCCGTTGGCCGAGGAGTCGTAGCCGATGTCCAGGATGGTCTCGCGCACGAGCTTCGGGATCTCCACGTACGCGGACGTGTTGACCTCGCCGGCCACCTGGACGAGCCCCGTGGTGGTGAGCGTCTCGACGGCCACCTTCGCGGACGGGTCCGCGGCGAGGATGGCGTCCAGGATGGCGTCCGAGATCTGGTCGCAGATCTTGTCCGGGTGCCCGGCCGTGACGGACTCGGAGGTGAAGAGGCGGAGGTCACCGCCGCTCACCCCGCGGTACGGCTCGGTGGGTCGTGAGGGGCTCTGCTGGGCGGCGTCGGTCATGCGTCCCACTCTAGAACAGCGGGCGGGCGGGGCACGGCGTCGTCCACAGCCGCGCGGGTCGCGGCCGCCGCCGCGTCACGGCCGACGTCGAGGGAGCGGGTCAGGGGCCCGCGGCCACCTCGGCTGCCACGGCCTCGATGACGACTCCGGCCGCCTCCGCCTTGGTCCCCGCGCGGTGCAGCGGCGCGCGCCCGTCCGCGAAGAGCACCGTGACCTCCGTGAGGTCCTGGCCGAACACCTTGTCCGTCCCGACCTCGTTGACCACGAGCATCTCGCAGCCCTTGCGGGCCAGCTTCGCGCGGCCGTAGTCGAGCACGGACGACGTGGCGTCCCCGGTCTCCGCGGCGAAGCCCACGATCACGGGGGCCATGGACTCCCCTGCGGCGCGCGTGCGGACGGCCGTGGCGAGCACGTCCGGGGTGCGCTCCAGGACGATGGTCGGAGCGCCGCCGTCGTCCGTCTTCTTGATCTTGGCCTCGGCCACCTGCGCCGGACGGAAGTCCGCGACGGCGGCGGCCATGATGAGCACGTCGGTGTCCGCGGCCTGGGACAGGACGGCGTCGAGCAGCTCCTGCGTGGACTCGACCCGGGTGACGTCGGCGCCCGCAGGCGGCGCGACGGACATGGCGGCGCCGATGAAGCGCACGCGCGCCCCCGCGGCCAGGGCGGCCTCGGCGAGGGCCACGCCCTGCTTGCCGGAGGAGCGGTTCCCGAGATAACGCACGGGATCGAGCGGCTCGCGGGTGCCGCCGGCCGTGATCACGACGGTGCGCCCGGCCAGGGGGCCGTGCGGGGCTGACTCGCCCGACGCGGCGGACGTGGACGCCGACGGGGCGGTCACGGCCGCCTCACGGTCCCTGGCGGGCGCGGCGATGGCCGCGGCCTGGGCGGCGGCCCAGATGTCCTCGGGCTCGGGCAGGCGGCCGGGGCCGGAGTCCCGGCCGGTGAGCCGGCCGGACGCCGGCTCCACCACGGTCACGCCGCGCTCGCGCAGCAGGGCCGTGTTGGCCCGCGTGGCGGGGTGGTGCCACATCTCCGTGTGCATGGCCGGGGCCAGCACCACGGGGCAGGTGGCCGTGAGCAGCACATTCCCCAGCAGGTCAGGCGCGAGCCCGGCCGCGGTGCGCGCGAGCAGGTCGGCCGTGGCCGGGGCCACCACCACCAGGTCGGCCGAACGGCCCACCCGGACGTGGTTGACCACGTCCACGGCCTCGAACGTGTCCGTCCGCACGGGTCGCCCCGAGAGGGCCTCCCACGTGGGGGCGCCCACGAACTTCAGTGCGCTCGGCGTGGGGACCACGGTGACGCCGTGGCCCGCCTCCGTCATGAGACGCAGCAGGAGGGCGGACTTGTACGCGGCGATGCCGCCGCCGACCCCCAGCACGATCTCCATGGCGGGATCAGGACTCCTGCGCGTCCTCGTCGGCCGGCGCGCCGGCCTCGGGCTCCGCCTGCTCGCCCTCCTCGGCGATCTCGGCGGGGTCGCCCACGGGCTGGCCGGCGTCCGAGTGCTCGAGGAGCGAGAAGGGGTCGTCGTCGCCCGGGAGGGAGAAGTCTCCGAAGTCCTCGGCGGCGAGGTCGGCCGCGGGGGTGGGCTCCTGCTCCTCGCGGGAGACCAGCAGGTCCGACTCGATCTCGCGCAGCGAGATGGAGAGGGACTTCTCGTTCAGGGAGGTGTCCACAAGGGGACCCACGTACTCGAAGAGGCCCTCGTGGAGCTGCGAGTAGTAGGCGTTGATCTGGCGAGCGCGCTTGGCGGCGAAGAGCACCAGGGCGTACTTCGAGTCCACCCGCTCCAGGAGGGAGTCGATGGGCGGGTTGACGATGCCGTCGTACTGTTCGGTCACGAGTTCTCCAGAGTCTGTCGCGGTCTTGACTGGCCCGGTTCCCGCCGGGCGGCGGCCAGGTTCTAGGCCTGGGGCGAACGGCGCTCGGGGTCCAGCCCCATGAGTCTCACCAGTTCATCGGCGGCCCGCTCGACGGTGTCGTTCACGACGACGGCGTCGAACTCGGGTTCCGCGGCGAGCTCCAGTCTAGCCGTATCCAGACGGCGCCGCTGTTCCTCGGTCCCCTCGGTGCCGCGCCCGACGAGCCGGGACACCAGCTCGTCCCAGCTCGGCGGGGCGAGGAACACGAAGGTGGCGTCCGGCATCGACCGCCGCACCTGGCGGGCACCTTGGAGGTCGATCTCGAGGAGCACGTGGCGTCCGGCCGCCACGGCCTCCTCGACGCGGTCCCGCCGCGTGCCGTAGCGGTTGAGCCCGTGCACCACGGCCCACTCGAGCATCTGGTCCCGCTCCACCAGCTCGTCGAACTCCTCGGGCGAGGTGAAGAAGTAGTGCACCCCCTCCTGCTCGCCCGGCCGGGCCGGGCGGGTGGTGGCGGAGACCGAGAGCCAGGCCTGCGGGAAGTGGTCCCGGACGTAGGCGGAGACGGTGCCCTTGCCCACGGCGGTGGGCCCGGCCAGCACGGTCACGCCGGGGCCGGGGGCGACGACGGCGGTCCGCGCGGCGGGGATGGCGGGCACCGGGCCCTGGTCGTTCAGCTCGGTCACTCGCGCTCCTGGGACGGCGGCCGGGCTCACCGCGATACGGCGCTCACCGGTCCGCGACGGGGGTGGGGGTCACCGGCCAATATAGGCGATCAGCGCCTCGCGCTGGCGCCGGCCCAGTCCCCTGAGGCGCCGCGGCGCGGAGATCTCGCACGCCTCCATGACGGTCTGGGCGCGGACCTCCCCCACGCCGGGGAGCGCCTGGAGCAGGTCCACGGTGCGCAGCCGGGCGATCGCCGGATCGGCGTCCGCGCGCTCGAAGACATCATGGAGGGTGACCTCGCCCTCCGCGAACGAGGCCTTCAGCGCGGCACGCGCCTGCCGCGCCTCGAGTGCCTTCGAGCGCGCCTCGGCCCGCTCGGCCGTGCTGAGTTCCCGCAGTGCCATGGGCCGCCCCCTTCTCTGTCGCGCGATGCGCGGCGTCACCGAACCGTTCGAGGTTCAACGGATCGGAGAATCACCGATCTGAGAGGGGAAGATACCACTTCGTGTGGCGTCGGTCACTTGGCGTGCAGGAGTCATCTCATCCACCCAGGTCAGCGCGACTCTGCTCGAGGGAGGCGATCAGGCCCGCCAGGGTCGGCCCCGCCGCGAGGATGCCGCGGGAGGACGTCGCCAGCACCTGCGGCCACGCCGGGCCGAAGCCCGCGCGCATGCCCGCGGCCGTGGCGCCCTGGGCGCCGAAGCCGGGCGCCAGCAACGGGCCGCCCACGTCCTCGAGCCGCATGTTCAGTCGCGCGGCCTCCTCGGCGACGGTCGCCCCGACGACGAGCCCCACGGGCCCCCACTCGCCGGGTGCGGCCAGCCGGGCGTTGAGCTCGGCGGCGGCCTCCGTGATCCGTCGCGCGACGGCGCCGCCCTCCTCCCCCGCGCCCACATGCTGCACGTCGCGACCCTCGGGGTTCGAGGTGAGCGCGAGCACGAACACGCCGCGTCCGGCGGCGTGCGCGGTCTCCGCGGCGGCGGTCAGCGTCCCGAAGCCCAGATACGGGCTCAGGGTCACCGCGTCGGCGGCCAGCGGGGAGGCGTCCTCGAGCCACGCGGCGGCGTAGCCCGCCATCGTGGAGCCGATGTCCCCCCGCTTGGCGTCCGCGATGGTGAGCACGCCCGCGGCCCGGGCCTCGGAGAGGAGCCGCTCGAGGGCCGCGAAGCCGGCCGATCCGTGGCGCTCGTACAGGGCCACCTGGGGCTTCAGGGCCGCGACGCGCGGGCACTCGCCGCCCGCGGCGGCCTCGAGGGCGGTGAGGGAGAAGGACTCCAGGCCCGCGGCCGTGTCCGGCAGCCCCCACGCACGCAGCAGGACGGGATGCGGGTCCACGCCCAGGCACAGCGGCCCGGCCGCCGCCATGGCGTCGGCGAGGCGCCGCCCGAACGGCGTGCGCGAGGCCCGTGCGGCGCACTCCTCGCTCACGCGGACGCCCCGGCGCGCACGGCCTGATGGAGGCGCTCGTCGTGCTCCTGGAGGGAGGTCACGCTCCACTCGTAGGTGCGCATCGCCTCGATGGCCTGCAGGCACGCCGCGAACTCGGCGACGGTCGTGATCACCGGCACGCCCAGCGAGGTCGCGGCCGCGCGGATCTCGTAGCCGTCCGTGCGGGCGTCGCCGCCCGAAGGCGTGTTGAGCACCAGGTCCACGGTGCCGGCGTGCAGCTGCTCGAGCACCGTGCCCACGCCGTCCTCGCGTCCGGCCTCCGCGATCTTCGCCACGGTCTCCGCGGGGATCCCGTTGCGGCGCAGCACCTCGGCGGTGCCGCCCGTGGACACGACCTGGAAGCCCAGGTCCACGAGGCGCTTGGCCTGCCCGACGACGGCCCGCTTGTCCCGGTTGGCCACCGAGACGAACACGCGGCCCTGGGTGGGCAGCGGGCCGCCCGCGGCGGCCTGGGACTTGGCGAAGGCCGTGTCGAAGTACTTGTCGATGCCCATGACCTCGCCGGTCGAGCGCATCTCCGGGCCGAGCAGCGAGTCGACGACGCGCCCCTCCCTGGTCCGGAAGCGGGTGAAGGGCAGGACGGCCTCCTTGACCGCGACGGACGCGCCCAGGGGGAGCGAGCCGCCGTCGTAGGCCGTGGGCAGGACGCCCGCGTCCTGGAGGTCCGCGATCGAGCGGCCCACGCCGATGAGCGCGGCGGCCTTGGCCAGCTGCACGCCCGTGGCCTTGGACACGAACGGCACCGTGCGGGACGCGCGGGGGTTCGCCTCGATGACGTAGAGGATGTCCGAGGCCAGCGCGAACTGGATGTTGATGAGGCCGCGCACGCCCACGCCCTCGGCGATCAGCCGGGTGGCGCGGTGCACGCGCTCCACCACGTCCGGGCCGAGGGTCACGGGCGGGAGCACGCACGCCGAGTCGCCGGAGTGGATGCCGGCCTCCTCGATGTGCTCCATGACGCCGCCGAGGTAGAGCTCCGTGCCGTCGAACAGCGCGTCGACGTCGATCTCGATCGCGTCCTCGAGGAAGCGGTCCACGAGCATCGGCTTGTCCGGGGTGATCTCGGTCGCGTGCGTCACGTAGTGCGCCAGCGCCTCCTCCGTGTAGACGATCTCCATGCCGCGGCCGCCGAGCACGTAGGACGGGCGGACCAGCACGGGGTAGCCGATCTCGTCCGCCACGCGCTTGGCGTCCTCGAAGGACACCGCGGTGCCGTTCTTCGGGGAGATCAGCCCGGCCGCGTCGAGCACGCGGGCGAACTCCCCGCGGTGCTCGGCGAGGTCGATCGCCGCCGGGGAGGTGCCGAGGACCGGCACGCCGGCGTCGGCGAGCTGCTGGGCGAGCTTGAGCGGGGTCTGGCCGCCGAGCTGGACGAAGACGCCCAGCACGCCGCCGGAGGCCTCCTCCGCCGCGATGACCTCGAGGACGTCCTCGAGGGTGAGCGGCTCGAAGTACAGGCGGTCCGAGATGTCGTAGTCCGTGGAGACGGTCTCGGGGTTGCAGTTGACCATGACGGTCTCGTACCCGGCCCCACGCAGCGCCATGGTGGCGTGCACGCACGAGTAGTCGAACTCGATGCCCTGGCCGATGCGGTTGGGGCCCGAGCCGAGGATGACCACGGACTTCCCCTCGTGCGGGGTCACCTCGGTCTCGAGGTCGTAGGACGAGTAGCGGTAGGGCGTGAACGCCTCGAACTCGGCGGCGCACGTGTCCACGGTCTTGAACACGGGCCGGACGCCGAGGGCGTGGCGGACGCCGCGGACCACGTCGGGGTCCATGTGGCGCAGGCGGCCGATCTGCTCGTCCGAGAAGCCGTGCCGCTTCGCGCGGCGCAGCAGGTCCTCCGTGAGCTGCTCCGCGGTGCGGACCTCGTCGGCGACCTCGTTGACCAGCATGAACTGGTCCAGGAACCACGGGTCGATCGCGGTGGCCTCGAAGGCCTCCTCGAGCGTGGCGCCGGCGTACAGGGCCTGCTGGGTCTGGGCGAGGCGCTGCGTGGTGGCGGTGCGGGCCCGCTCGAGGAGGGCCTTCGGATCCGCGTCCCGGTCGAAGGCGAGCTCGGAGCCCTTCTGCTCGAGGGAGCGCAGCGCCTTCTGGAGCGCCTCCGTGAAGTTGCGGCCGATGGCCATGGCCTCGCCCACGGACTTCATGGTGGTGGTGAGCGTGGGGTCCGCGGCGGGGAACTTCTCGAACGCGAAGCGCGGGACCTTCACCACCACGTAGTCGAGCACCGGCTCGAAGGAGGCGGGCGTCTTGCGGGTGATGTCGTTGGGGATCTCGTCCATCGTGTAGCCCAGGGCCAGCTTCGTGGCGATCTTGGCGATCGCGAAGCCGGTGGCCTTCGAGGCCAGCGCCGAGGAGCGGGACACGCGGGGGTTCATCTCGATGACGACGACGCGGCCGTCCTCCGGGTTCACGGCGAACTGGATGTTGCAGCCGCCCGTGTCCACGCCGACCTCGCGGATGACGTTGATGGAGATGTCGCGCAGCTTCTGGTACTCGCGGTCCGTGAGCGTCATGGCCGGGGCCACGGTGATCGAGTCGCCGGTGTGCACGCCCACGGGGTCGACGTTCTCGATCGAGCAGACCACCACGACGTTGTCGTTGCGGTCGCGCATCATCTCGAGCTCGTACTCCTTCCAGCCGAGGATCGACTCCTCGAGGAGCACCTCGGAGGTCGGGCTGTACTGCAGGCCCTGCCCGCAGATGCGGTGCAGGTCGGCCTCGTCGTAGGCCATGCCGGAGCCGAGCCCGCCCATCGTGAAGGACGGGCGCACCACCACGGGGTACTTCAGGTCCTCGACGGCGGCGAGGGCCTCCTCCATCGTGTGCACGATGTGCGAGCGCGCGGACTCGCCGCCGGAGCGCTCCACGACGCCCTTGAACTTCTCGCGGTTCTCGCCGAGCTCGATCGCGGCGATGTTGGCGCCGATGAGCTCCACGCCGTACCGCTCCAGCACGCCGTCCCTGTCGAGGGCGATCGCGGTGTTCAGCGCGGTCTGCCCGCCCAGGGTGGGCAGGACGGCGTCCGGACGCTCCTTCTCGATGATCTTGGCGACCACCTCGGGCGTGATGGGCTCGACGTAGGTGGCGTCGGCCAGCTCGGGGTCGGTCATGATCGTGGCCGGGTTGGAGTTGACGAGGACCACGCGGATCCCCTCCTCCTTGAGCACGCGGATGGCCTGCGTGCCGGAGTAGTCGAACTCCGCGGCCTGGCCGATCACGATGGGGCCGGAGCCGATGACCAGGACGGACTTCAGGTCGGTGCGCTTGGGCATGGATCAGGCTCCTTCGGGGGTGGCGGACGGGGTGGCCGCGGCCGGCGCGCCGGCGGAGCGGCGCTCGGCGAGCATGGCGGCGAAGCGGTCGAACAGGCCCAGCGAGTCGTGCGGACCCGCGGCGGCCTCGGGGTGGAACTGCACGGAGAACGCGGGCCGGTCGACCAGGCGCAGCCCCTCCACGACGTCGTCGTTGAGGGACCAGTGGGAGACCTCGACGCGGCCGTAGCGGGCCTCGGGGGCCTGAACGACCTCGCCGATGGGCGCGTCGACGGCGAAGCCGTGGTTCTGCGAGGTGATCTCCACGCGGCCGGTGGCCTTGTCCATGACGGGCTGGTTGGGGCCGCGGTGGCCGAACGGCAGCTTGTAGGTGCCGAAGCCCAGGGCGCGGCCGAAGATCTGGTTGCCGAAGCAGATGCCGAAGTAGGGCAGCTCCGCGTCCAGCACCCGGCGCAGGGTCTCCACCTGCGCGTCGGCGGTGGCGGGGTCGCCGGGACCGTTGGAGAGGAACACGCCGTCCGGCTCGACCGCCTGGATCTCGGCGAAGCCGGCGGTGGCGGGCAGCACGTGCACGCGGATGCCGCGAGCGGCCAGGTGGCGAGGGGTGGCGGCCTTGATGCCGAGGTCGAGGGCGGCGACCGTGGCGATCGGCTCCCCCTCCCAGCCGTGGTCGGCGGGCTCGACGACGTAGCCGGACTCCGCCGTGACCGTCTCGGCGAGGCGCGCGCCCTCCATGGCCGGGGCAGCGCGGACCTCGGCGAGCAGCTCCGCCTCGGGGCGCTGCGCGTCCGCACCGGAGAAGATGCCGGCGCGCATGGCGCCCGAACTGCGCAGCAGGCGCGTGATCGCCCGGGTGTCCACGCCCTGGATGCCGACGATCCCCTGCGCCGTGAGCTCCTCGTCGAGGGAGCGCTCGGCACGCCAGTTGGAGGGGCGGCGGGCGGCGTCGCGCACCACGTAGCCGGCCACCCACATGGCGCGGGACTCGCGGTCCTCGTCGTTGACGCCGGTGTTGCCGATGTGCGGAGCGGTCTGGACCACGATCTGGCGGGCGTAGGAGGGGTCGGTCAGGGTCTCCTGGTAGCCGGTCATGCCGGTGGTGAAGACGGCCTCGCCGAGGGTGGTGCCGCGCGCGCCGTAGGCCCGGCCCCGGTGCACGGAGCCGTCCTCGAGGACGAGGAGGGCGCGGTCGTCGGTGCCGGCGGCGGTGCCGGGGGTCGGGGTGCTCATCGGGGGTTCTCCTGTCCTGCGGGGTCCGCGGTGGCGGTCCGGGCGCGGTCGATGATGGTCTGGAGCGCGTCGACGACGCGGTGGCGGTCCTCGGGGCGCTGCGGGCGGAAGGCCGAGGTGAGGGCGGCGTCGCCGAGGCGCCAGCCCCACGCGGCGAGCCCGCCCGGCTCGGTGAACTTGCCGGCGATCCCGGCGGAGTGCCCGACGGCGGTGAGATCGGAGGCCGGCACGAACAGGGCGTCCATCCCGGGGCGCAGGACCAGCAGGCCGGGGTGGGCGCCGGCGGCGTGCACCTCGAGGCGGGCCCTCGAGCGCAGGCCGAGGCCGTGCACGGCCACGCGGTCCAGGCGGCTCTCCTCCCGCACCGTGCCCACGTACATCCCCTCGACGGCGAGGGCCGGCTCCTGCTCGTACAGCGCGGCGGGGGCGGCGGCCGGAGCGGGGATGCCGGACTGGGCGCGGCGCCGGGAGCGCCACCCCCATGCCAGCAGCGCGAGGATCACGGCGATCGTCAGGAGCGTCGCCACGACGATGGGCAGCCACACGCCGCTGTAGTCCTTCCCCGGGGCCGCCGGGGGCACGGGACGCGCGGCGAGCACACCCTCCAGGCGCGCGAGGGCGTCGAAGCGCGGCCCGGTCACCGGCTCGCCTCGCCGGTCTCGGCGGCCGCGGGATGGCGGTAGGGCGTGGCGGGGGCGCCGTCGGCGACCACGCGGTGCCCGCGGTAGAGGGTGTGCACGGTGGCGCCCGGCAGCTCCATGCCGCGGTACGGGCTGTTGCGCGAGCGCGTCAGGTGGGCCTCGGGGTCCACGGTGCGGCGCACCGAGGGGTCCCACACCACCAGGTTCGCGACCGCGCCGACGCGCGGGGCGCCGTCGTCCCCCGCCTGGCCCTGGTCGGTGAGGCCCGCGATGCGGGCCGGGTTCACGGAGAGCACGCGGGCCACGCCGGCCCAGTCGAGCAGCCCCGTCTCCACCATGGCCTGCTGGACCACGGGCAGGGCGGTCTCCAGGCCCGTCATGCCCATCGCGGCGACCGTCCACTCGCACTGCTTCGTCTCGGGCGTGTGCGGGGCGTGGTCGGTGCCGACGGTGTCGATCGTGCCGTCGGCCAGGGCCTCGCGCAGCGCCATGACGTCGGCCTCGCGGCGCAGCGGCGGGTTCACCTTGAACACCGGGTCGTACGAGCGCACGAGCTCCTCGGTGAGGAGGAGGTGGTGCGGGGTGACCTCCGCGGTGACACGCACGCCCTGCTCCTTGGCCCAGCGGATGAGGCGCACGGAGCCCTCGGTGGAGACGTGGCAGACGTGCAGGCGGGAGTCCACGTGCTGGGCGAGCAGCACGTCGCGGGCGATGATCGCCTCCTCGGCCACGGCGGGCCAGCCGGGCAGGCCGAGGATCCCGGAGAGCTCGGACTCGTTCATCTGGGCGCCGGCGGTGAGCTTGGGCTCCTGGGCGTGCTGGGCCACGAACCCGCCGAAGGACTTCACGTACTCGAGCGCGCGGCGCATGAGCACGGCGTCGTGCACGCACATGCCGTCGTCGGAGAACATCCGCACGCGGGCCTGGGAGTCGGCCATCGCGCCGAGGTCGGCGAGGGCCTCGCCGGCCAGGCCCACGGTCACGGCGCCCACGGGGTGCACGTCGCACCAGCCGGCGTCGCGGCCCAGGCGCCAGACCTGCTCGACGACGCCCGCGGTGTCCGCGGTGGGGGTCGAGTTGGCCATGGCGTGCACGGAGGTGAACCCGCCCATCGCGGCGGCGCGGGTGCCGGTCTCCACGGTCTCCGCGTCCTCCTTGCCGGGCTGACGCAGGTGGGTGTGGAGGTCCACGAGCCCGGGCAGGACGATCAGGCCGGTGCAGTCGAGCACCTCGGCGGCGCCGGCGGCCGGGTGGGCGGACGCGTCCGGGCCGACGGCGGCGACCAGGCCGTCCGCCACGAGGACGTCGGCGCTCTCCCCGGAGGCGAGGGCGGCGCCGCGCAGCAGCACGGGGGCGGGGCGGGTGACGGGAGCGCTCACGGGCGGACCTCCTGGAGGGGCTGGGCGGGCGCGGCGGAGGGCCGGCCGGGATCGTCGTGGTTGAGGACCAGGTGCAGGACGGCCATGCGCACGGACACGCCGTTGGCCACCTGCTCGAGGGCCGTGTTGCGGGGCGAGTCGGCCGCCGCGGGGCAGATCTCGAGGCCCCGGTTCATCGGCCCCGGGTGCATCACGAGCGGCTGCGCGAGGCGGCCGCCGCGCTGGGCGGAGAGCCGCGCGAACCGGTCCGCGGTCAGGCCCCACGAACGGGTGTACTCCCCCGCGGAGGGGAAGAACGCGCCGCCCATGCGCTCAGCCTGCACGCGCAGCATCATGACGGCGTCGGGGGCGGCGGCGAGGGCCTCGTCCAGCGAGTAGGTGACGCGGCACGGCCACGCGTCCACGCCGACGGGCAGGAGGGTGGGCGGCGCGGCGAGGGTGACCTCCGCCCCCAGCGTGGTCAGGAGCCAGACGTTGGAGCGGGCCACGCGGGAGTGCAGGATGTCCCCCACGATCACCACGTGCATGCCGGCCAGGTCAGTGCCCGTGGGCGCCGCGCCGGTCTCGGCGGCCAGGTGGCGGCGCAGCGTGAAGGCGTCCAGCAGCGCCTGCGTGGGGTGCTCGTGGGTGCCGTCGCCGGCGTTCACCACGGCCGAGCCGACCCAGCCGGAGTCGGCCAGCTGACGGGCCGCGCCGGAGGACCAGTGGCGCATGACGATCGCGTCCGCGCCGATCGCCTCGAGCGTCTGGACGGTGTCCTTGAGGGACTCGCCCTTGGAGACGGAGGAGCCCTTCGCGGAGAAGTTGATCACGTCCGCCGAGAGGCGCTTGGCGGCCGCCTCGAAGGAGATGCGCGTCCGGGTGGAGTCCTCGAAGAAGAGGTTCACCACGGTGCGGCCGCGCAGGGCGGGCAGCTTCTTGACCTCGCGCTCGTTGACGGCCGCCATCTCCTCGGCGGTGTCCAGCACGGCGAGGGCGTCTGCGCGGCTGAGGTCGGCGGTGGAGAGCAGGTGGCGCACGGCTCAGGCCTCCGTGCCGGCGGGCGCGGACGGGGCGTCGGCGATGCTCACGGTGTCTTCGACGACCTCCCCGGTGCCCGCGGGGCCGTCCACCTCCGTGAGGCGGACCTGCACGCGCTCGGCGGTGGAGGTCGGAAGGTTCTTTCCCACGAAGTCCGCCCGGATCGGCAGCTCGCGGTGCCCGCGGTCCACGAGGACGGCGAGCCGGACGGCGGCGGGGCGGCCCAGGTCGGCGATCGCGTCGAGCGCGGCGCGGACGGTGCGCCCGGAGAAGAGGACGTCGTCCACGAGCACGACGACGGCGTCGTCGAGGGGGTGGGCGGGCAGGCGCGTGGGGGCCGGGGTGCGGGCTGCGCTGCGGCGCAGGTCGTCCCGGTACAGGGTGACGTCCACATCGCCGACGCAGGCCTCGGGGTCGAAGCCCGGGTCGATGCGGTGCAGCACCGCGCCCAGGCGGTGCGCCAGCGGGACGCCGCGGCGCGGGATCCCCATCAGCACGAGGGAGTCCGCGCCCTTGTTGGACTCGAGGATCTCATGGGCGATCCGGGTCAGGGCCCGGTCGATCTCGGCCGCGGTCAGCACGGTCCGGGCAGCACGAGGTGCGGTGGGAGCTCGTCCCATCCGGCGCCTCCTTCCCCGCCTCACAGGACGGTCGTTAAAGGATGCGAAAGGGGTGTGTCCGACGGTCGGGGGCACCGTCCGCGGGCGAGTCCGACTCTACCAGTGGGGCCCGCGCGGGACGCCCGATGACGGCCCGCGCGGGCCTCGCGTCGGGTGTGATCCGCGTCCCGCTCAGGCGAGCAGCGTCGGCTTCACCTGCTGGAGACGGCCGAGGAGGCCGTTGACGAACTCCGGGGAGTCGTCCGTGGAGAGCTGCGCGGCCAGGGCCACGGCCTCGGACACGGCGACGGCGTCCGGCACGTCGTCCTGGAACAGCAGCTCCCACGCGCAGGATCGCGCGGTCCACGGCGGGCATGCGGTCCAGGCTCCAGCCGCGGGAGTACGAGGTCAGGGCCTCGTCCAGGCGCTCCTGGTCGGCGATGACGCCCTCGACGAGCAGCTGCGTGTAGGCGTTCACCTGCAGGTCGGTCTGGGAGCGCCGGGTCTCGATGCCCTGGAGCACGGTGGTCCCGCGCTGCTCGGCCTCGAAGAGGATCTCCACCGCCCGCTGCCGGGAGCGGCTGCGCGCCGTGGTCCCCCGCTTGGCGCCGGGGGCGGAGGCGGCATCAGTCATTGACGCGGCCCAGGTAGTCGCCGTTGCGGGTGTCCACCTTGACGCGGGTGCCCTGCTCCACGAACAGCGGGACCTGGATCTCGGCACCGGTCTCCACGGTGGCGGGCTTGGTGCCCGCGGAGGAGCGGTCGCCCTGCAGGCCCGGCTCGGTGTAGGTGATCTCCAGGACCACGGACGCCGGCATCTCGAGGTACAGCGGGGTGCCCTCGTTGAGGGCGATGACCACCTGGGTGTTCTCGAGCATGTACTTCGCGGCGTCGCCCACCACGGCGGCCGGGACGGTGATCTGGTCGTAGGTCTTCGTGTCCATGAACACGTAGTCCGTGCCGTCCTGGTACAGGTACTGGTAGTCCGAGCGGTCCACGATGGCGAACTCCACCTTGGTGCCCGCGTTGAAGGTCTTGTCCACGACCTTGCCGCTGGTGATGTTGCGCATCTTGGTGCGCACGAACGCCCCGCCCTTGCCGGGCTTCACGTGCTGGAACTCGATGACGTTCCAGAGCTGGCCCTCCAGCTTCAGGACGGAGCCGTTCTTGATGTCATTGGTCGTTGCCACGAAGGTCTCCCGGTGCCTGGGGCGGGC
Source organism: Micrococcus sp. 2A (assembly GCF_039519235.1). Lineage (NCBI taxonomy): Bacteria > Bacillati > Actinomycetota > Actinomycetes > Micrococcales > Micrococcaceae > Micrococcus > Micrococcus sp. 2A. The sequence goes on from NZ_CP154351.1 coordinate 1,416,276, forward strand.
GCGCAGCGGCCCGCCGGTCTTCTCAGTCGTTGATTGCGCGTGCCAGTCTACGCAGTGCACGCCCCCGGCCCGTCCTGCAGGAGGGACCGGGCCGCCTCACTCCGCGATCTCCTGGTACGCCGCGAAGAGCAGCGAGGCGTCCGGGACGTCCACCGTCACGGGGCTGGCCAGCCCGTCGAGCAGAACGAAGCGCAGCTGGTCCCCGCGGTTCTTCTTGTCCCGGCGGATGCCCTCGAGGAGGGTCTGCCAGCGGTCGCCGCGGTAGGACACCGGCAGGCCCAGGGACTGCAGCACGGCCCAGTGGCGGTCCGCGGTGGCGTCGTCCAGCCGGCCCAGGGAGCGGGCCAGCTCGGCCGCGAACACGAGGCCGACGGACACGGCTGCGCCGTGGCGCCACTGGTAGCGCTCGGCGTGCTCGATCGCGTGGCCCATGGTGTGCCCGTAGTTGAGGGCCTCCCGCGGACCGGACTCGCGCAGGTCCCGGGAGACCACCTCGGCCTTGACCCGGATGGCGCGCTCGATCAGCTCCCGCAGGCGCGGCGAGTGGGGGTTCTGCGCCTGGGCCGGGTCCTCCTCGATCAGCTCGAGGATCGCCGGGTCCGCGATGAACCCGCACTTGACCACCTCGGCCAGGCCCGAGATGAGCTCGTTGGCCGGCAGCGTCAGGAGGGTGTCGAGGTCCGCCAGCACGCCGGCGGGCGAGTGGAACGCGCCCACGAGGTTCTTGCCCTCGGCGGTGTTGATGCCGGTCTTGCCGCCCACGGCGGCGTCCACCATGCCCAGCAGGGTGGTGGGCATGTGCACCACGCGCACGCCGCGCAGCCACGTCGCGGCCACGAAGCCCGCCAGGTCGGAGACGGCGCCGCCGCCCACGGAGACGATCGCGTCCGAGCGGGTGAAGTCGTTCTGACCCAGGACCTGCCAGCAGAAGCCCGCCACCTGGAGGTGCTTGCCCTCCTCGGCGTCCGGGATCTCCGCGGTCAGGGCCGTGAGGCCGCTGGCCTCGAGGTCCGTCTTCACGACGTCGCCCGTCGCCCGCAGGGCGCGGGGGTGGACCACCAGCACCCGCTGCACGCCGGGGCCCAGGATGTCGGGCAGGCGAGCGAGCAGGCCACGGCCCACGACGACGTCGTAGCCCCCCTGGGCGGCGTTCTCGTGGCCGCCGCCCACCGGGATGACGGTGGCGTCCTCGGGGCGGTCGGCGCCGGGCGCGTCGGCCCCCGGCTCACCGGCGGGATCGAGCTCGGACGGGTCCGGATGTCGCTCGGTCATGGGTGGGTCTCATTCCTTCAGCGGGGGCAGATCCCCTCCACGATACGCCAGGCGAGCTCGCGGGCCGGATCTGACGTGGTGTCCACCACGAGGTCGGCGACCTCGTGGTAGAGGGGATCGCGCTCCGCGAGGATCCGGCTCCACGTGCCGGCCGGGTCCCCCGCGAGCACGGGGCGCCCGGCACCGCTGTCGAGCCGGCGCAGCGCCTCGGCCTCCGTCACGCGCAGGTACACGACCGCGACCTCGGGGCGGGAGAGCAGCGACCGCGTCCCGGGCGAGAGCACGGCGCCGCCGCCGCTGGCCAGGACGCACGGCACGGCGCGGCTCAGGACGTGCTCGATCACCCGTGCCTCCTCGGCCCGGAACGCCCGCTCGCCGTGCTCGGCGAAGAAGGCGGGGATGGGTCCGTGGACCTGCACGAGGAGGTCGTCGGAGTCCACGAACGCCAGCCCCGTGGCCTCGGCCAGGGCGCGCCCGACGGTGGTCTTCCCCGCGCCCATGGGCCCCACGAGCACGAGGCCGCGCCGCGTGCCGGCGTCCTCCCCCGCCCTGGCCGACGCGGCGAGCCGCGCCTCGAGGGCGCCGGCCATCGCGTCCCACGGCCGAGCCGTGCAGGGCCCCGGGACGGGGTGGGTCGCCGGGCAGGCGGCCGTCACGGCGCGGGCCTCACGGCAGGGGGTCGCCCATGGGGCCGTCGGCGGGGGCGTCCCCCGCAGGCTCGGGCAGCGCGGGGATCGCGGCCGTGAAGGCCTCCAGGTTGCGCCGGGTCTCCCCGAGCGAGTCGCCGCCGAACTTCTCCATCACGGCATCGGCCAGCACGAGCGCGACCATGGCCTCGGCGACGATGCCCGCGGCGGGCACCGCCGCGACGTCCGAGCGCTGGTGATGCGCCGTGGTCGCGTCGCCGGTGGCCACGTCCACGGTCGGCAGCGCGCGCGGGACGGTGGCGATGGGCTTCATCGCCGCGCTCACGCGCAGCACCTCGCCCGTGGACATGCCGGCCTCGATGCCGCCGGCGCGGTCGCTCGTGCGACGCGGTCGGCCGCCGTCGCCGCGGGCGATCCCGTCATGGGCCGCCGAGCCGCGGCGGGAGGCGGTGGCGAAGCCGTCGCCCACCTGGACGCCCTTGATGGCCTGGATGCCCATGAGGGCGCCGGCCAGACGCGCGTCGAGCCGGCGGTCCCCGTGCACGTGCGAGCCGAGGCCGATCGGCACGCCATAGGCCAGGACCTCCACGACGCCGCCGAGGGTCTCCCCCTCCTTGTGCGCCGCGTCCACCTCGGCCACCATCGCGGCCGAGGTCTCCGGGTCGAGGCAGCGGACGGGGTCGGCGTCGAGCCGGGCCTCGTCCTCGGGCACGGGGAAGGCGTGGTCCGCGGGCAGGGTGGCCGCTCCGAACGCGACGGTGTGCGAGACGATCCGCACGCCGAGCTCGGCGAGGAACGAGCGGGCCACGGTGCCGAGGGCGACGCGCGCGGCGGTCTCGCGGGCCGAGGCGCGCTCCAGCAGGGGGCGGGCGTCGTCGAAGCCGTACTTCTGCATGCCGGTGAGGTCGGCGTGGCCGGGACGCGGGCGGGTCAGCTTCGCGTTGCGCGCGAGCCCCGCGAGCTCCTCGGCCGGCACGGGATCGGCCGCCATCACCTTCTCCCACTTGGGCCACTCGGTGTTGGCCACCTGGATCGCCACGGGCGAGCCCAGCGTCAGGCCGTGCCGCACGCCGCCGAGCACGGTGACGGCGTCCTGCTCGAACGACATCCGCGCGCCGCGGCCGTAGCCGAGGCGACGGCGCGCGAGCGCGTCCGCGATCGCCTCCGTCGTCACCGGGATCCCGGCGGGGAGACCTTCGAGGATTCCTGTCAGGGCGGGGCCGTGAGACTCTCCCGCTGTCAACCAGCGCACCATGCCGACGATCCTCTCACGCAGGCGGGGCGCCGCCGCCGGATGTGACCGGCGGCGTCGCCCGCGGGTCGTGCCGGCGGCGGGTCAGGCCCCGGCCACGCCGAGTGCCCGGGCGGCCGCGGCCGTCACCGCGGCCCAGTCCGGCTCCGGCGCACCGGCCTCCCGGCGGGGCCGAGCGGTGAAGAGGCGCACCTGCTCCACGCCCTGGTGCAGCAGCATCGCGACGCCGGACACGACCGCCCCTCCGTGGCCGGACCACGCGTGGGCGAGGGCGGAGGGCCACGGGTCGTACGCGGCGTCCAGCAGGGGCGGCAGCGCCCCGCCCTCGGGGAGGCACGGGGCGAGGGGGTCGGCGGCGCGGGGCGGCAGGGTGGCGACGAGCGCGCGCAGGTCCGGGGCCAGGGCCAGGAGCTCGGCCTGTGCCATGACCTCCACCCGGAGCCCGAGCCCGGCCGCGAGGTCTGCGACCTCCGCGGCGCGGGACGGCTCCCGGACGCCGAACGCGACGGCGTCGGCGCCGAGCTGCCACGCGGCCAGCACCGCGGCGGCCGCGGTGCCGCCGTTGCCGAGCACACCCATGGCACCGCCGCGTGCGGCGGGGTCCAGCCCAGCGGTGCGCAGGGCACCGACCACGCCGTCGACGTCCGTGTTGTGGGCCAGCAGGGCGCCCGGATGGTCCGGGTGGTCGCGCACGAGCGTGTTCGCCACGCCCAGCAGGCGCACCCGGTCCGTCAGGACGTCGGCCTCGGAGACCACCGCCGCCTTGAGCGGCATGGTGACGGAGACGCCCAGCCAGTCCTCCCCGGGGTCGGCGACGCCGGATCCCGTCGCCCCGGAGGCCCTCCCGAGGCGGTCCCGCACGAAGGCGGGCAGCCCGTCCGGGCCGAGGTCGTGGCGGTCGTAGACCACGGGCAGGCCGAGGGCCGCGTAGGCGGCCCCGTGCAGCGTCGGGGAGAGCGAGTGCGCGATCGGGCGGCCCAACACGCCGGCGCGCAGGCGGACCCCCGGGGGCGCCGGGGCGGCGCTCACCCGCACACGTCCGGGTTGGAGGCGCAGTACTTCTGGAACTCGCGCTGGTGGGCGCGGTGCTCCTCGTACGTCTTCGAGAACTCGGTGTGCCCCGTGGCGATGTCGGTGGTCACCCAGTAGTAGTCCTCGGACGGCTCGGGGTGCACGGCGGCCTCCACCGCGGCGTCGGAGGGCATGCCGATCGGCCCCGGCGGCAGGCCCCGGTGCTGGTAGGTGTTGTAGGGGTTGGACTCGTCGGCGCGCTGGGCCTTGGTGAACTGGAGGCTGCGCGCCCCAAGCCCGTAGTTGACGGCCGAGTCGATCTGCAGCAGGCCGTGGGTCTCCGTGTTGTCCGGCGCGAGCCGGTTCTCGATGATGCCCGCGACCCGCGCGTAGTCCCGTGGCAGGGCCTCGGCCTCGAGGAGGGAGGCCAGGGTGACCACGCGCATCCGCTCGTCGGCGTCGCTCACCCCCTGCTCGTCGAGGAACTCGAGGCGCGGGCGCACGAGCCTGTCCAGGATCTGCTCCGGGGTCGAGTCCACGGAGATCCGGTACTCCCCCGGGTCGAGCCACCCCTCGAGCGAGTCGGCCCCCTCGGGGACGCCGTACCGCTGCGGATCGCTGGCCGCGGCGTCGAACTCCTCGCGGGAGTGGCCCGTGGACTCCACGAGGGCGTCCAGCGTCTCTGTGAGCCACTGGCCGCGGTTGACGAGCACGTAGTGCACGGCGCCCTGGTCCCGGCCCTGCAGCACGGCGAGGGCGTCGGCGGCGGGCATGCGCTCGCGCAGCACGAAGTCGCCGGCACCGATGGGCCGTTCGCCCGACTCCTCGGCCTCGCGCCGCAGCGCCGAGGCCGAGCCGACGATGCCCTTCTCGTCCAGGCGCTCCGCCACGGACTGCAGGGACTCCCCCGGGCGGACGGTGAACGTGACCTCCTCGCCCGAGGCCTCGGCGTGGTCCGCCCCGGCGAGCATGGAGCGCAGCGCCAGTGCGGCCACGACCACGAGGGCCGCCGCCACGGCGAGCAGGACCACCCGGCCGCGGCGCCGCCGGTCCCCCCGTCCCGTGCCGGCCGCGCGGGCCGAGCCGGTCATGACGGGGCGCCGTGCGGTGCCGCCGACGACGGAGGGGCCCGCGGCGCGCGACCCCCGCCCGCGATCCACGGCTCCAGCCCGGCGCGGGGAGCGTCCGGCGCGCAGCCGTCCCAGCGTGCCCGCGAGGGCGCCCCCGCGGACCGGCGGCGGGGCGGGCGCGGGCTCCGGCTCGCCGGGCTCCTCGGCGTCCGAGAGGTCCGCGGTGAGGTCCTCGTGCTCCACGAAGCCGAACACGTCGAGGTCGTCGTCCTCCGGGTCGTGGTCGTAGCCCCGGCGTGTCTCGTTCACGGCGTCTCCTCCGTCGTGGCCGGCTGCCCGGCCCAGGCGCCCGTGCGGCGCTGCTCGTCGATGGCCGCCTGCAGGATGGCGACGGCCGCCGCCTGGTCGATCACCGACCGGCTGTCCTTCACGGTGCGGCCGGCGCTGCGCAGGCCCGCCTGGGCTGTGACCGTGGAGAGGCGCTCGTCCACGAGGTGGACGGGGACCGGACGGCCCGCGGCGCCGAGGGCGCGCTCGAGGCGCGCCGCGTAGTCGAGGGCGTCCTGCGTGGACGGCGTGTGCTCCCCGCGCAGGTTGACCGGCAGCCCCACATACACCACCACGGCCTCGTGCTCGTCCACGTGGCGCACGAGCTCGCCGAGGTCACGGCCGTGCCTCGCGTCCCGCCGCAGCGTGGCCACGGGGGTGGCGAGGAGGCCGTCCGGGTCGGACGAGGCGACGCCGACGCGCGCGCGGCCGACGTCCACCCCGATCGCGCGCCCGCGGCGCACCTCCCACGAGCTCACGCCGCGGCCACCGCCGCCCGCACGGCGTCGAGGGCCGCGGCCACGGCGGAGGCGTCCTGACCGCCGCCCTGGGCCACGTCGTCCTTGCCGCCGCCCCCGCCGCCGAGCACGCGCGTGGCGGTCTTGACCATGGCGCCGGCCTTGAGGCCCGCCGCGCGGGCGGCCTCGTTGGTGGCGACGACGACGAGCGGGCGTCCCTTCGCCTCACCGGTGAGCGCCACGAGCACGGGGGTGCCGGCCGCGTTGCCGCCGGCGGACTCGATGCGCGAGCGCAGGTCGAGCACGAGGGTGCGCAGCTGGTCGCCCGCCACCTCGCCGGCGTGGTGGGTGAGGACCCGCACCGCCGTGCCGGCCGTCGTCGTGACGTCCTGCGCGCCCGCGGCGAGCTGGCCCGCCTGCGCCTGCAGCTGCTTCGCCTGGAGGTCGGCGATCTGCTTCTCGGCCGCCTTGAGGCGGTCCATCGTGGCGGAGATGCGGTCCTTGAGCTGGTCGGCCGGGGCCTTGAACATCTCCGAGAGGTCCGAGACGAGGGTGCGCTCGGTGGCCAGGTGGCGGAAGGAGTCCAGGCCCACGAGCGCCTCGACGCGGCGGTTGCCCGAGCCGACCGACTGCTCGCCGAGCAGGGTCAGGGAGCCGATCTGCGCGGTGCGGCCCACGTGGGTGCCGCCGCACAGCTCGCGGGACCAGGCGCCGTCGATCTCGACGACGCGCACGCGGTCCCCGTACTTCTCGCCGAAGAGGCTCATGGCGCCGAGCGCGCGGGCCTCCTCGATGCCCATCTCCTGGGTGAGGACCTGGTGGTCGTCCCGGATGGCGATGTTGACGACGTCCTCGATCTCCGAGCGTGCGCCCGCCGAGACGGACTCCGCCCAGCGGAAGTCGAAGCGCAGGTAGCCCTCCTTGTTGAAGGAGCCGGACTGCGTGGCGTCGGGGCCCAGGACCTGGTGCAGGGCGGCGTGCACGAGGTGCGTGCCCGAGTGCGCCTTCTCGCCGTCCAGGCGGCGCTGCAGGTCGATCTGGCCGAGCGCCTCGGCGCCCACGGGCACCTCGCCCTCGAGCACCCTGACCCTGTGCACCGAGAGGCCCTTGACGGGCGCCTGGACGTCGAGGACCTCGAGGCGGAAGCCGTCGCCGGTGATGAGGCCGGTGTCGGCCGCCTGGCCGCCGGACTCGGCGTAGAACGGGGTGGCGTCCAGGACCAGCTCGAGCTCGGTGCCCGCTGCCGCCGAGGGGACCTCGGCCCCGTCGGAGAGCAGCCCGCGGATCACGGACTCGGTGGTGTGCTCGGTGTAGCCCGTGAAGTGGGTCTGGCCCTCGGAGCGCAGGCGCTGGTACACGGCGGTGTCCGTGTGGCCGGACTTCTTGGCCTTGGCGTCCGCGCGGGCGCGGTCGCGCTGCTCGGTCATCAGGGTGCGGAAGCCCTCCTCGTCGACGGCGACGCCGGCCTCCTCGGCGATCTCGAGGGTCAGCTCGATCGGGAAGCCGTAGGTGTCGTGCAGCTCGAAGGCGTCCGCCCCCCCGATGCCCGTCCCGCCCGTCTTCGCGGCGCCGACGGCGGCGTCCAGGCGCGCGGTGCCCGCGGCGATGGTGCGCAGGAACGCCTTCTCCTCGGCATAGGCGATGCGGGAGATGCGGTCGAACTCGTCCGCCACCACCGGGTAGACGCCCTTCATGGCATCGCGGGAGACGGGCAGCAGCTCGGGGAGCACGGGCTCGGTGACGCCCATCAGGCGCAGGGCGCGGACCACGCGGCGGATGAGGCGGCGCAGCACGTAGCCGCGGCCCTCATTGCCCGGGCGAACGCCGTCGCCGATCAGCATGAGGGAGGAGCGCACGTGGTCGGCCACCATGCGCAGGCGCACGTCGTCCTCGTAGTGCGGGTCCGCGGGATCCTCGGTGGAGGTGTAGTCCCGGCCGGCCAGCTGCGCGGCGCGGTCCAGCACGGGGCGGACCTGGTCCGTCTCGTACATGTTCTCCACGCCCTGGAGGATCATCGCGAGGCGCTCGAGGCCGAGGCCGGTGTCGATGTTCTTGTTCTGCAGCTCGCCGGCCACGTCGAAGTCGTCCTTCGAGCGCACCGCGGAGAGCCGGTACTGCATGAACACGAGGTTCCAGATCTCGATGTAGCGGGTGTCGTCCGCCTCCGGGCCGCCCTCGGCGCCGTACGCGGGGCCGCGGTCGTAGAAGATCTCGGAGCACGGGCCGCCGGGGCCGGGCTGGCCCGTGTTCCAGTAGTTGTCGTCCTTGCCCATGCGCTGGATGCGCTCGACGGGGACACCGACCTCCTCGCGCCAGATGCGGGCGGCCTCGTCGTCCTCCTCGTACACCGTGACCCACAGCCGGTCCGGGTCCAGGCCGAAGCCGCCGTCGTCGACGGAGGAGGTCAGGAGCTCCCAGGCCAGGGGGATGGCCTTCTCCTTGAAGTAGTCGCCGAAGGAGAAGTTGCCGCACATCTGGAAGAACGTGCCGTGGCGGACGGTCTTGCCGACCTCCTCGATGTCCGCGGTGCGGATGCACTTCTGCACGGACACGGCGCGCGGCGCCGGCGGGGTCTGCTCGCCCAGGAAGTAGGGGATGAAGGGCACCATGCCGGCCACGGTGAAGAGCAGCGACGGGTCCGGGGACACCAGCGAGGCCGAGGGCACCGGGCGGTGGCCCTGCTGCTCGAAGTAGGCCGTCCAGCGGCGTGCGATCTCCTGCGACTTCATGCGGTGGGGTCCTTCGAGATGGTGGTGGTGGACGGGGAGGCGGTGGTGCGGGGCGCACGTGCGGGCGGCGCGGACGACGACGGCGTGTCCAGCGTCTCCCCCGCGATGACGGTGGCGCGCGTGGCGAGGGCGGAGACCCACGGCGGGGCGTCCGTCTTGAGGCGCTCGGTGAAGCTGTTCATGCCCTCGGCGAGGGCCGTGGCCGCGGCGTCGCCGGCCGCCTGGCCGAGGTCCTGGGCGATCGTGTCCGGGTCGATCCCGGCGCGCTGGGCGAAGCGGCGCCCCAGGTCGGGGGCGCCGTGCGCGGCGGAGGGGCGGGCGGCGTCGGGCTCGACGAGCGGGCCGAACGCGCGGTGGGCGTACCACCCCGCGGCGGAGCCGGCGGTCAACAGCAGCAGTGAGCGGAGCATGGCTGGCCCTCCTTCGGGAGCGTGCGGATACCGGGTTCACCTTACCGGGACGCGCGGACGGAGCCGGGGACGCCGCAGGCCCGGCACCTCGACGAGGTGACCGGGCCTGCGGGACGCGCGCGGCGTCGTCGTCCGGGACGGGTCCCGGAGGAGAGGGATCAGCGCGCGTAGTACTCGACCACGAGCTGCTCCTCGCAGGTCACGGGGACCTCGGAGCGCTTGGGGCGACGGGAGAGGGTGGCCTGGAGCTTCTCGATCTCCACGGTCAGGTAGCCCGGGGTGGTGGGCAGGACCTGCTGGTGGGCGCCGGCGGCGGCCAGCTGGAAGGGGACCATCTTCTCGGAGCGCTCGTGCACGTGGATCATCTGGCCCGGCTTCACGCGGAAGGAGGGGATGTCGACGCGCTTGCCGTCCACCATGATGTGGCGGTGCACGACGAGCTGGCGGGCGGCCTGGATGGTGCGGGCGAAGCCGGAGCGCAGCACGAGGGCGTCGAGGCGCATCTCGAGGAGCTCGACCAGGTTCTCACCGGTCAGGCCGGCGGTGCGCTTGGCCTCCTCGAAGTAGCGGCGCATCTGGGCCTCGCGGATGTTGTACTGCGCGCGCAGACGCTGCTTCTCCTTCAGACGCACCGCGTAGTCCGAGTCCTGCTTCTTGCGGGCGCGGCCGTGCTGACCGGGGCCGTACGGACGGCGCTCCATGTACTTCTCGGCCTTGGGGGTCAGGGCGATGCCCAGAGCGCGGGAGTGCCGCACGGTGCGGCGGGTGCGCAGGTTGCCACTCATGGTGGTTCCTTCTTTCCTTGACATGCGACACGGTTCGGGTTTGTCTCCGCGCCCCGTCAAGCACCCGCGCGGGGGCGGGCGACGGTGAGGGCGTGGAACCTGGCCTCCGCGTGATCCTCCGGAGAGCTGAGGGGCGTGCCGCCGCCCGTCATCCACTGATGCGCTGCGCGGTCCGCGCCGGAGCGCAGGCACACGGGGTGCCCGCCGATCGGCGCGGGGGGATCAGTCTGCGGCGCAGCGCCTGCCAGACCGGTCAACCCTACCAGAGCCGCGGGCTCAGTCCTGCCCGCGGACGATGCGCCGCAGGGCCGCCACCTGGTCCACGAGCCGCTTCTCATGGCCGATGGGCTTGGGCCGGTAGTAGTCCTTGCCCACGAGCGGGTCCGGCGGGTACTGCTGGCGGGCGACGGCGTGCGGCTCATCGTGGCTGTACACGTACCCCTTCCCGTGGCCGAGGTCCGCCGCGCCGGCGTAGTGGGCGTCCCGCAGCGGCGGCGGAACGAGCCCGCCGCGGCCCGCGCGCACGTCCGCGATCGCCTCGTTGATCGCCGTGTAGGAGGCGTTCGACTTCGGCGCCGTGGCCAGGTGCGTCACGGCCTGCGCGAGGATGATCCGCCCCTCCGGCATGCCGATCAGCTGCACCGCCTGGGCGGCGGCCACGGCGGTCTGCAGCGCGGTGGGGTCGGCCATCCCGACGTCCTCGGAGGCAGAGATCACGAGCCGCCGGGCGATGAACCGCGGGTCCTCCCCCGCCTCGAGCATCCGCGCGAGGTAGTGCAGCGCCGCGTCCACGTCCGAGCCGCGGATCGACTTGATGAACGCGGAGATCACGTCGTAGTGCTGGTCGCCGTCCTTGTCATAGCGCTGGACCGCGTGGTCCATCGCCTGCGCGGCGTCCTCCGCGGTCACGGTCACGGGCGTCCCGACCTCGGCGCCCTCTCCCCCGGTGGACGGGTCGCCGTCCGCCTCCGCGGGATCCGCCCCCTCGGCCGCGGGGCGGTCGTCGCGCGCCCGGTCCAGTCCGACGCCGGCGGCCGCCTCCAGCACCGTGAGGGCCCGTCGGGCGTCGCCGGCGGCCATGCGCACGATGTACTCCCGGGCCTCGTCCGTGAGGGCGACCGCGCCGTTGAGCCCGCGCTCGTCCGCCACCGCCCGGTCCACGAGCCCCCCGATGTCCTCCGCGGTGAGCGGCCGCAGCGTCAGCAGGAGCGACCGCGAGAGCAGCGGCGCGATCACCGAGAAGCTCGGGTTCTCCGTGGTGGCGGCCACGAGCACGACCCAGCGGTTCTCCACACCGGGCAGCAGCGCGTCCTGCTGCGCCTTCGTGAACCGGTGGATCTCGTCCAGGAACAGGACGGTGGTGCGGCCGTAGAGGTCGCGCTCGCGCAGGGCCTGCTCCATCACCTGGCGCACGTCCTTCACGCCCGCGGTGATGGCGGAGAGCTCCGTGAAGGTGCGCCCCTCGCCGCGCGCGATCACGTGCGCGAGCGTCGTCTTCCCGATCCCGGGCGGCCCGTACAGGATCACCGAGCTCGGGCCCGCGGCCTGCGAGGCGGGGTCCGGCTGGGCGAGCTTGCGCAGCGGCGAGCCGGCGTGGAGCAGGTGACGCTGGCCCAGGACCTCGTCGAGGGAGCGCGGCCGCATGCGCACCGCCAGCGGCGCGGACGGGTGCGTCCCGGCGACCGTCCCGGCGGGGCCGGGGTCGTCGTCGGGGGTGAGCGCGGCGGAGAAGAGGTCGTCCATCCCCTCCAGCGTAGGCCTCCCCCGTGCCGGTCACCCCGTGGAGAGGTGGGCGTCAGCGCGGGGTCACCCGCGGTTCACCCGCATGGCATAGATCTCAGGGGTACCCCCGCACCCCAGCACAGGATCCCCATGCGCACCCTGCACCGCCTCGCCGCGGCGACCTCCGTCGTCGCCCTGTCCGCCGCCGTCGTCGCCCCGATGACCGCCGCCGCCCCGATGACCGCCGCCGCCCCGCCCGCCCACGCGAAGGCCCACGGGCGCTCCGCGGCCGTCGCGTCCGGCGACGCGGCCGGCAGGTCCGTCGAGCTGACCCCCGCCGGCACGCACGAGACCGGTGTGTTCGGCGAGTCCGCCGCCGAGATCCCGGCCTTCGACCCCACCACCGGCCGCCTGTTCGTGGTCAACGCGGAGAAGGGCGCGATCGACGTGCTGCGCGTCGGCGCCGACGGCGCCCCGACCGCGGAGACCGTCCTCTCCGCCGAGGGCCTGGCCACCGCCGACGGCTCCATCACGGACGAGGGGGCCACGGTGAACTCCGTGGCCGTGTCCGGCGGCGTGATGGCCATGGCCGTGGAGGCCGCGGACAAGACCGGCCTCGGCTGGGTCGTGTTCTTCGACACCGAGACCCTGGAGTACCTCGGCGGCGTCCGCGCGGGCGCCCTGCCGGACTCCATCGCCTTCTCCCCGAACGGCGAGTACGCCGTGGTCGCCAACGAGGGCGAGCCCGCCGCCGACTTCTCCGTGGACCCGGAGGGCACGATCTCCGTGATCTCCGTGCCGAAGAACGTCCAGCAGTTCTCCCGCCTGTCCCAGGACGACGTGCGCACCGTGGACTTCCGCGCCTACGACGAGGGCGCCGCGCTGCCCGAGGGCGTCCGCGTGTTCGGCCCGGACGTGCAGGTTCCGGAGGGCCAGGAGGAGGCCGGCTACGTGGCCCGCAACCTCGAGCCCGAGTACGTCACCATCGGCGACACCGGCCGCACCGCCTACGTCTCGATCCAGGAGGCCAATGCGATCGTCGCGATCGACCTGAAGTCCGCGTCCATCGAGGACTTCTGGGCCCTCCAGCTCACCGACTGGTCCCAGGACGGCGTCCGCGACGTCTCCAACGAGGACGACGCGATCACCCTGCAGAACTGGTCCGTGATGGGCGTGCCGATGCCCGACGGCATCGACTCCTACCGCTGGCGTGGCCAGGACCTCGTGGTCTCTGCCAACGAGGGCGACTCCCGCGAGTGGGGCGACTTCGTGGACGCCGAGCGGGTGAAGGACCTCGAGCTGTGCAAGGCCGAGTACCCGGACGCGAAGGCCCTGCAGAAGAAGGGCGCCCTGGGCCGCCTCAACGTCATCACGGACCTCGGCTACGACGCCGAGCGCGAGTGCTACTCCCAGCTGCACGCCTTCGGCGGCCGCTCCTTCTCCATCTACACCGCGGACGGCGAGCGGCTCTTCGACTCCGCCGGCATGATCGAGGAGCAGATCGCCGCGCTCATCGAGGCCGGCGAGCTGCCCGAGTGGGCGTTCAACGCGAACAACGACGAGACCCCCTCGTTCGACTCCCGCTCCGACGACAAGGGCGTCGAGCCCGAGTCCGTCGTCGTGGGCCGGATTCAGGGCCGCACCTACGCGTTCGTGGGCCTGGAGCGCATCGGCGGCGTGATGGTCTTCGACATCACGAACCCGACGCAGGCCACCTACGTGGACTACGTCAACGAGCGCAACTGGGACGCCGAGGGCGACGACGCCGGGGCCGGCCTGGGCGACATGGGTGCCGAGGGCCTGACCTTCGTGCCCGCGCACGAGTCCCCCTCGGGCGTGGCGCTGCTGATCGTGGCCAACGAGGTCTCCGGCTCCACCACCGTGTACGAGGTGAACCCCACCCGCGTGAAGTGATGCGCTGACGGGGCATGGCCCCGACGCGACCCGGACGGGCGCGCCGCGGAACGGCACGGGGCACAATGGCCCCATGAGAGCCGTCCTGCAGCGCGCCCGTTCCGCGTCCGTGACCGTGGTCGACGCCGAGGCCGGCACCCGCGAGGTGGTCGGCGGGCTCGCGGCGCCCGGGCTCATGGTCCTGCTGGGAGTGAGCACCGAGGACGGACCCGCCGAGGCGGACGCCCTCGCCGCGAAGGTGGCGCACCTGCGCATGCTCGACGGCGAGGAGTCCCTGGTGTCCGCCGCCGCGCCGGCCCTCGTGGTCAGCCAGTTCACCCTCCACGGGGACGTCCGCAAGGGCCGCCGCCCGTCCTGGACGAGGGCGGCGCGCGGCGATCAGGCGGAGCCGCTGTACGAGCGCTTCCTGGCCGGGCTGGAGGCGGAGGGCGTGCACGTGGAGCGCGGCGTGTTCGGCGCGCAGATGGACGTGGCCCTCGTGAACGACGGGCCCTTCACGCTGATCGTGGGCACCGACGACCTGGCGGGGCCGCGGCGAGGCTGACGACGCCCCCGCCGCGGCCCGAGGGTCAGGCCTGGGGCGCCTCGGCCCTCTCGCCCTCGGCCTTCTTCGGCTCCGGCTTCGCGTCCACACCGGCCTCCTTGCGCTGCTGCGGCGTGATCAGCGCCGGGGCGGCGGTCAGCGGGTCGAAGCCGCCACCGGTCTTCGGGAAGGCGATGACCTCACGGATCGACTCGGTGCCGGCCAGCAGCGCCACCACGCGGTCCCAGCCGAAGGCGATGCCGCCGTGCGGCGGGGCTCCGTACTTGAAGCCCTCGAGCAGGAAGCCGAACTTCTCGTTCGCCTCCTCCTGGGACAGGCCCATGACCTCGAAGACGCGCTCCTGCATCTCCTGGCGGTGGATGCGGATGGAGCCGCCGCCGATCTCGTTGCCGTTGCACACGATGTCGTACGCGTAGGCCAGGGCCGAGCCCGGATCGGTGTCGAAGGTGTCGGCGAACTCGGGCTTGGGCGAGGTGAACGCGTGGTGCACGGCGGTCCACGTGCCGGAGCCAACGGCCACGTCGCCCGAGGCGACCGCGTCGGCGGCGGGCTCGAACATGGGGGCGTCGACGACCCACACGAACGCCCAGTCGGCGTCCTTGGCCTCGACGCCGTTGCCGGCGTCCGTGAAGAGCTCGCAGCGGCGGCCGATCTCCACGCGGGCCGCGCCGAGCAGCGCGCGGGCCTCCTTGGCGGAGCCGGCGGCGAAGAACACGCAGTCGCCGGGCTCGGCCCCGACGGCGGCGGCAAGGCCGGCCTTCTCCTCGTCGGTGATGTTCTTGGAGACCGGGCCGGTCAACGAGCCGTCCTCCTGGACGAGCACGTAGGCCAGGCCCTTGGCACCGCGCTGCTTGGCCCACTCCTGCCAGGCGTCGAGCGTGCGGCGGGCCTGAGAGGCGCCGCCGGGCATCACGACGGCGCCCACGTACTCGTTCTGGAACACGCGGAAGGGCGTGTCCTTGAAGTACGCGGTGAGGTCGGTCAGCTCGAGGCCGAAGCGCAGGTCCGGCTTGTCCGAGCCGTACTTCTCCATGGCCTCGGCGTACGTCATGCGGCGGATCGGGGTCTGGACCTCGACGCCCACGAGGCCCCACAGGGCCTGCACGATCTTCTCGCCGAGGGCGATGACGTCGTCCTGCTCCACGAACGAGGCCTCGATGTCCAGCTGGGTGAACTCGGGCTGGCGGTCGGCGCGGAAGTCCTCGTCGCGGTAGCAGCGGGCGATCTGGTAGTACTTCTCGATCCCGCCGACCTGCAGCAGCTGCTTGAACAGCTGCGGGGACTGGGGCAGGGCGTACCAGGAGCCGGGCGCGAGGCGGGCGGGGACGAGGAAGTCGCGGGCGCCCTCCGGCGTCGAGCGGGTCAGCGTGGGGGTCTCCACCTCGGTGAAGCCCTCGCCGTGCAGCAGCTCGCGGGCCGTGCGGTTGGCCTCGGAGCGCAGGCGCATGATGCGGCTCGGCTGCGGGCGGCGCAGGTCGAGGTAGCGGTGGCGCAGGCGCGCCTCCTCGCCGACCTCCACGTGCTCGTCCACCTGGAACGGCAGGGCGGCCGCGGTGTTGAGCACGGTGACGTCCTCGGCGATCAGCTCGACCTCGCCCGAGGCGAGGTTCGCGTTCTCGTTGCCCTCGGGGCGGCGCTCCACGGTGCCGGTGACCTGCAGGACCCACTCGTTGCGCAGCGGGTCGAAGTCGGCCTCGTCCCGCACCACGACCTGGGCGCGGCCGGACGCGTCGCGCAGGTCCACGAAGGCCACGCCGCCGTGGTCACGCCGCTTCGCCACCCAGCCGGTGACGGTGACGGTCTGGCCGATGAGCGAGGCGTTGAGCTCGCCGAGGTGGTGGGTGCGCAGCACGGGGTGTCCTCTCCGTCCGGTGTCCGCCGGACGAGGTGCGGGGTTCATGTGATGGTCGGTCCGCCGTGGTATCCCTGGGGGACACGCGCGCGGACCGTCGCACGCGAGTCTACTGGCCGCCCGACGGCGCCAGGCCACCACCGTCCCCTCTGACCAGGAGGCCCCGTGCTGCAGCGCCGCCTGACCCTGCCCCATGCCATCGCCATCGGCCTCGGCTCCATGATCGGTGCGGGCGTCTTCACCGCCATCGGCCTCGCGGCCGCCCTCACGGGCGGGCATCCGGGGCTGCTCTTCGCGGCACTCGGCCTGGCCGTGCTCACCGCGCTGTGCAACGCGCTCTCCACCGCCCAGCTGGCCACGGTGCACCCCGAGTCCGGCGGCACCTACGTGTACGGCCGCCGGCAGCTGCACCCCCTCGCCGGCTTCCTCGCCGGCTGGGGCTTCGTCACGGGCAAGACGGCCTCGGTGGCCGCCATGGCGACGACGGTCGGCCTCTACCTCTTCCCGGACCAGCCCCTGGCCGCGCGCCTGGCGGGCGTGGCCGCCGTCGTCGTCCTCACGGTCGTGGCCATGGCGGGCGTGACCCGCACCGCGCAGGCCACCATGGCCATCCTCGTGCCCGTGGTGGCGGTGCTCGCCCTCACGACGGCGGCCGGGCTGGCCCTCGGCGATCGCGGCGCGGGCGACGTGGCGGGCGGCCTCGGGGACGCCCCCCTGGCGGGCGTGCTCATGGGCGCGGGCGTGCTGTTCTTCGCGTTCGCCGGCTACGCCCGCGTGGCGACGATGGGAGAGGAGGTCATCGACCCGCGGCGGACCATCCCGCGGGCCATCCTGATCGCCCTGGGCCTGACCGTCGGCCTCTACACGCTCGTGACGCTCGGGCTCCTCGCCGCGCTCGGCCCGAGGGGCCTGGCGCTCTCCCCGGCGCCCGTGCGCGAGGCACTCGAGGTCACCCTGGGCTCCGGATGGGGCTGGCTCGCCCTGGTCGCCGCCGGCCTGGCCAGCGCGGGCGCGATGCTCAACCTGCTCACCGGCATCTCCCGCACGGCCCTGGCGATGGCCCGGGAGTCCGACCTGCCGCGGCCCCTGGCCCGCGTGCACGAGCGCACCGGCACGCCGTGGGTCGGCCAGCTGGCCGTCGCGGTGGCCGTGATCCTGCTGGTGCTCACCACCGACATCCTCACCGTGGTGGGCTTCAGCTCCTTCGGCGTGCTGGTCTACTACGCCGTGGCCAACCTCGCGGCGCTCACCCTGCGCGGCGGCGAGGACGGCAGGGACGCCGCGCTCCCCCGCCCGCTGCGGGTCCCGCGGGCCGTGAACGGGCTGGGCCTCGTGCTGTGCCTGGTCCTGGCGTTCACCCTGCCGCCCCTGTCCGTGGTGGCGATGCTCGCGGTCTTCCTCATCGGCGTGGGCGGGCGCGCCTTCGTGCTGGCCGGGCGGGACCGGCCCCCGCGCTGAGGCCGGAGGCCGTCAGGCCGATGCGGGCCGTCGGCGACGACGCTCCTGGCGAGCCGCGGCGATGCCGTCCACCGGGCCCACCAGCAGCCCGCCGAGCACCAGCACGGTGATCTCGTACGGCTGCGGGACCAGCGGGTTCGGCTCCCCGGCGGTGAGGAGGGTCAGGACGGCGGTGGGCAGCTCCATGGTGGCATCCTCGGCGTCGGCCATGACCCGCCTCACGGACAGGCGGGTCGGACGGGCATCGGTCAGGCGGGGTCGACGTCCTCCGCGCGCGTGATCTGCGGCAGCAGGTCCTCGGCGGACGGGGTCCAGTCGGCCGGGTCGGCCGCGGTCTGCTCGCCGGAGCGGATGTCCTTGACCTCGTGGGTGCGGGTGCCGGCGTCGTCGCGACCCATGAACCACACGTAGGGGATGCCGCGGCGGTCGGCGTACTTGATCTGCTTGCCGAACTTCTCCGCGCTCACGGCGACCTCGGCCGGGATCCCCCGCTCGCGCAGCAGCGCGGCCACGTCCTGCGCCTCCGACCAGTCCGCGTCCTGGGTGAGCGCGACGTACACGGCGGTCGGCACGGAGCGTGAGGCCACGGCCATCTCCTGCGAGAGCATGCGCATCACGAGGCGCGTCACGCCGATGGA
Source organism: Micrococcus sp. 2A (assembly GCF_039519235.1). Taxonomy (NCBI): domain Bacteria; kingdom Bacillati; phylum Actinomycetota; class Actinomycetes; order Micrococcales; family Micrococcaceae; genus Micrococcus; species Micrococcus sp. 2A. The sequence goes on from NZ_CP154351.1 coordinate 1,434,365, forward strand.
GAGGCCCACGCCCGGGAAGACGCGGTTCCCCTTCGACGCCAGCGCGTCGTAGCGGCCGCCCGAGCAGATCGAGCCGAGCTGCTCGTGGCCCACGAGCACGGTCTCGTAGACGGTGCCGGTGTAGTAGTCGAGGCCGCGCGCGATCGAGAGGTCCGCGACGGCGCGCCCGGGGGCGCGGCGGTGCAGCGTGCCCACGACGTCGGCCAGCTCGGCCAGGCCCTCCTCGAGCAGATCGTCCTCCACGCCGAGGGCGCGGACCTGCTCGACGAAGGAGGTGTCCTCGGTGCGGATCGCGGCCAGCTCGAGGGCCTGGCGCGCCTGCTCCTCGGTGGCGCCGAGCTCCTCCTGCAGCAGGCGGGCGACCTCGTCGGGGCCGATCTTCTCCAGCTTGTCGATGGAGCGGAGCACGCCCGCGGCGTCGGTGAGCCCGATGCCGCGGTAGAAGCCCTCGGCGAGCTTGCGGTTGTTCACGCGGATCAGGAAGTCGCCGATCGGCAGGGCCCCGAGCGCCTCGGCCATCACGAGCGCGACGTCGGCGTCGTAGCGCGGGGAGAGCTCGCCGTCGCCTACGACGTCGATGTCCGCCTGCGTGAACTCGCGGGCGCGACCCTCCTGGGGGCGCTCGCCGCGCCAGACCTTCTGCATCTGGAAGCGGCGGAACGGGAAGGCCAGGTGGCCGGCGTTCTCCACCACGTAGCGCGCGAACGGAACGGTGAGGTCGAAGTGCAGCGCCAGGCGCTTCGGGTCGTTCGGATCCTTGGCCGAGGTGCCCTCGGCGTCCTCGGCGAGGCGGGAGACGGCGTAGACCTCCTTGTCGATCTCGCCCTTGCGCAGCAGCTGGCCCAGGGTCTCGACGGCGCGGGTCTCGATGCCGGCGAACCCGTGGAGCTCGAAGGTCCGGCGCAGGGTGTCCAGCACGTGCTGCTCCACGAGGCGCTCGGCAGGGAGCCACTCGTGGAAACCGGAGAGGGAGGCCTTGCGGGACATGGGAATCCTTCGCGACGACGGTGAGGGGCGGTGGCGGGAACGGAGCACCGAGCCCGAGCACCGGCCCATTCTAGTCGGGGCCGCCGACGCGGCCGGTACGCTGGGGACGTTCGTGTCCATCCCGACCGGCCCGCGCCCCGCGTGCGCGTCGGCGCATCCAGGGAGAGTTCCAGCGGTGACCCACCAGCAGCAGCCCGACGACCAGCAGTCCCCCGCCCTCGAGGACGAGGCCGAGGCGACCGCCGCCCTGCCCGAGCAGGACGCCCCCCAGACCCCCGAGCAGGACGCCCCGAACCAGGACGCCGTTCCTGCCGAGGAAGCCGGCGCCGAGGAGCCCCCCGTGCCCGCGGAGGCCCAGCCGCTGGCCGTGGTGGTGCCCGACGCCTCCGAGCACGGCACCGCGCCGGCCGAGGACACCGCGGAGGCCCCGGCGGAGTCGTCCGCCGAGCAGGCCGCGCCCGCCGCCCGCCCCGGTCCGGCCTCCCCCGCCGCGATGCGCCCCGCGGCGCCCAAGGCCCCCGCCACTCCCGCCGCCGTGAAGCCGGCGCGCGCCGCCAAGGCCCCGGCCGTCGTCGCGCCCGCCGTGCCCCCCACGCCGATCGCCGAGGCCGCCCGCTTCGCCCGCGTGAGCGAGGACGGCCACGTCACGCTGCTGGACGGCGAGGACGAGGTCGCGGTCGGCCAGGTGCCGGAGGCCTCCACCGAGGACGCGCTCAGCTACTTCGTGCGCAAGTACGACGACGTGCGCGCGCAGATGGCCCTGTTCCAGCAGCGCATCGCTGCCGGGGCCCCCTCGAGCGAGCTGGGCAAGGCCCTGGGCCAGATGACCTCCGCCGTGGACGAACGCCACATGGTGGGCGACATGGCCGCGCTGCGCACCCGCCTCGCCGCCCTCGACACCCTCCTGGGCGACTACCGCGCCGCGGAGCAGGAGGCCCGCCAGGCCGCCCAGGCGGAGCAGCTGGCCGCCCGTGAGGCGATCGTGGCCGAGGCCGAGGGCTACGCCGGCACCGCCGCGGAGCGGATGCCGTGGAAGCAGGCCTCCGCGCGCATGGCCGAGCTGTTCGACGAGTGGAAGGCCGCGCAGAAGGCCGGCCCGCGCCTGTCCAAGTCGGTGGAGGACGGCCTGTGGAAGCGCTTCCGTGCCGCCCGCACCACGTTCGACAAGACCCGCCGCGCCCACTTCTCGCGCCTCGACGCGGCGAGCTCCGAGGCCAAGCAGGTCAAGGAGAAGCTGATCGCCCGCGCGGAGGAGCTCTCCTCCTCCACGGACTGGGGCGTGACGGCCGGCAAGTACCGCGACCTCATGGACGAGTGGAAGAAGGCCCCCCGCGCCTCCCGCAAGGAGGACGACGCCCTGTGGGCCCGCTTCCGCGCCGCACAGGACGTGTTCTTCGCGGCCCGCAAGGCCGTGGACGCCGAGGTCGACCGTGAATACGCCGCCAACCTCAAGGTCAAGGAGCAGATCCTGGCCGACGGCCAGAAGATGCTCCCCGTCACCGACCTCAAGGCGGGCCGCGCCGCGCTCAATGCGCTGCGGGGCCGCTGGGAGGAGGCCGGCAAGGTGCCGCGGGGCGACATGCGCCGCATGGAGGAGGGCTTCCGCAAGCTCGAGGACGCCGTCAAGGAGGCCGAGTCCGAGCACTGGCGCCGCACCGATCCGGAGACCAAGGCCCGCACCAGCTCGGCCCTGACCCAGCTCGAGGAGACCATCGCCGGCCTCGAGGCGGACCTGGAGAAGGCCAAGGCCAAGGGCGACCAGCGCGGCATCGCGAAGGCCCAGGAGGCCCTCGACGCCCGCCTGCAGTGGAAGCAGGCCCTCGAGGCCGCGGCCTCCGAGCTGCGCTGACCCCTCCGCGGCGTCCCCCGAACGCCGGCTCCCGCGCCCCCGTCCGGCACCTGTCCACAGGTGCCGAACGGGGGTGCGGCGTCTCTGGCACGCTTCGGTGCCATGAGCACCTCCCCCGCCCCTGCGCCCGCCGCGCCGCCGACGGCCGCACCGCCGGCCACTGCCCTCCCGACGTCGGCCCGCCGCGGGCTCGCGACGGACCTCGTTGTGGCCGGGGAGCACTTCACCGACGCGGAGCTGCAGGCGCTCGTGCACCGCGGCGCCATCGATCGGGTCCTCCCGGGCGTCTACTGCCGGTCCCGCGCGGCCCGCGACGCGGAGACACGGGCCGCCGCCCTCTGGCTCCTGGCCGGCCCCGTCCTGGCGGCCGGCTGGACGGCGGTGGGCCCGTCAGCGGCGTGGGTGCTCGCGGGCGGGCCGGCGCCCCCGCGGATCCACGCGGCCGTGGCGCACTACCACCGCCTGCCCGCCGGCGGCACGGTCCTGCCGTGGGCGCTCGTGCAGTCGGACGTGGCCGCGGGGCCGCAGGGGCACGCCGAGGCCGAGGCGGACGTGATGCGGGTCGGGCCGGCGCGCGTGACGACGCCGGCCCGCACCGTGGAGGACCTCCTGCTCACCGGGGACCCGGACCACGCGCGGCGCGCCGCGCACGTGATGGCCCGCCACGGGACGGCGGGGCTGACCGAGCGACTGGCTCGGCCCACGCGGCGGGCGGGCGTCGTCGCCGCCCGGGCCCGCCTCGCGGCGCTGCTCACTGCGCTGGAGGCGCCCGGGTGAGGGGCGCTCAGGTGCGGTGGACGTCGAACACGCCGTCGATCCGGCGCACCGCGTTGACCACGTGGCTCAGGTACATGGGATCGCCCATCTCGAAGACGAACCGGCTCATGGCCACGCGGTCGCGCGTGGTGTTCACGGACGCCGAGAGGATGTTCACGTGGTTCTCCGCGAGCACGCGCGTGACGTCCGAGAGCAGGGACGTGCGGTCGAGCGCCTCCACCTGGATCTCCACGAGGTAGACGGTGTCCCGCGAAGGCGCCCACTCCACGGGCACGCGGCGCTCGGGCTCCTGCCCCAGCATGGTCGCCAAGTTGCGGCAGTCGGCCCGGTGCACGGAGACGCCAGAGCCGCGCGTGACGAATCCGTCCACCTCGTCCGGGGGAACGGGGTTGCAGCACCGCGCCAGCTTCGCCAGCACCCCGCCGTCGCCGGCCACGAGCACGCCGGCGTCGTTGGTGGCACGCTGCGGGGTGCGGCGCGTCTGCGCGGGGACGAGCGCTGCGAGGTCGACCTCGCCCACGGGGAGCTCCGCGGTCGGCTCCGCGGCGGGGGGCGCGGGCGGGGCCAGGCGCTCCTCGAGCCGCTCGCACACGGCCTGTGCGGAGACATGCCCGTCGCCCACCGCGGCGAAGAGGCCGTCCAGGTCGGCGTAGCCCATCTCCTCCGCGACCCCGACGATCTCCTCGCCGCCGAGCACCTTCTGCACGGCAAGGCCGGCCCGGCGCATGCGTCGGGTGAGGGCCTCGCGGCCGCGCTCGGCCTGCTCGTCGCGGCGCTGGGTGGCGAAGTAATGGCGGATCTTGGACCTGGCCCGCGGCGAGACCACGAACCCCATCCAGTCCCGGCTCGGGCCGGCGTCCTCGGCCTTGGAGGTGAACACCTCCACGGTGTCCCCGTGGCTGAGCGGGGTGGAGAGCGGCACGAGCTTGCCGTTCACGCGCGCGCCGATGGTGCGGTGGCCGACGTCGGTGTGGATGGCGTACGCGAAGTCCACCGGCGTGGACCCGGCCGGGAGGGAGCGGATCTCGCCCTTGGGCGTGAACACGTAGACCTCGTCGGCGCCGATCTGGGTGCGCAGCGCGGAGAGGAACTCGTCCGGGTCCCGCGTGTCCTTCTGCCAGTCCATGACGGAGCGCAGCCACGCGGGCGTGGCCTGCGCGGGGGCCTGGGCAGCCGCAGCCGCCCCGGCCTTGTACCGCCAGTGCGCGGCCACGCCGTACTCGGCCTGGCGATGCATCTCCAGCGTGCGGATCTGGATCTCCACGGGCTTGCCGTCGGGGCCGATGACGGTGGTGTGGAGGGAGCGGTACATGTTGAGCTTCGGGACGGCGATGTAGTCCTTGAACCGGCCCGGGATCGGGTTCCACCGCGCATGGATCACGCCCAGCACCGCGTAGCAGTCCCGCACGGTGTCCACGATGATGCGGATGCCCGTGAGGTCGTGGATCTGGTCGAAGTCCTTCCCGCGCGTGATCATCTTCTGGTAGATCGAGTAGTAGTGCTTGGGGCGCCCGGTGACGGTGGCCCGGATGCGCTGCTCGCGCAGCTGCTCCTCGATCACGCCGCGCAGGGACTGGAGATGCTTCTCCCGCTCCGGATTGCGGTCGCCCACGAGGCGCACGAGCTCCGCGTAGACCTTGGGCTTCAGAGCCGCGAACGCGAGGTCCTCGAGCTCCCACTTCACCGTGTTCATGCCGAGCCGGTGCGCGAGCGGGGCGTAGATGTCCAGGGTCTCCCGCGCCTTCTTGGCACTCGAGGCGGGTGAGACGTAGCGCCACGTGCGGGCGTTGTGCAGGCGGTCCGCGAGCTTGATGAGCAGCACGTTCACGTCCTGCGCCATGGCGATGACCATCTTGCGGACGGTCTCGGCCTGTGCGGCGGCCCCGTAGGTCACCTTGTCCAGCTTCGTGACGCCGTCCACGAGCAGCGCGACCTCGGGGCCGAAGTCCCGGCGCAGCTGCTCGAGCGAGTAGTCGGTGTCCTCCACGGTGTCGTGCAGCAGGGCCGCCAGGAGCGTGGGGCCGGTGACGCCGATCTCGGCGAGGATGGTGGCCACGGCCACGGGGTGCGTGATGTAGGGGTCCCCCGAACGGCGCATCTGCCCCGCATGGCAGCGCTGCGCGACCTCGAAGGCGCGCACGATCTCCATGAGCTCGGCGCGGGTGGCGCGCTGGCGCACGGTGCGCATGAGCGGCTCGAGCAGCGGCGAGTACTCGGTGGCGTGGCGGCCGGTGAGGCGGGCCATGCGGCCGCGGGGCCGCGCCGCGGCGGGCGGTGTCTGCGGCGCCGGGGGCGGGCCGGCCGGGGCGGGGTGCTGGTGCTGCTCGCTCATGGCGGCGACTCCTTCGGATACCGGGCCCGGCCCGCGGATGATGGGCGAGTCTACCCCGGGAAGAGGGACGGGGGCGGGCGGGCACGTCGCCGTGCCCGCCCGCCCCCGCCCGGGTCGTCGTCAGCGGATCAGACCGCCGGGACGCGCCCCTCGCCGTCCTCGCCGTCCGCGCCGCGGGCGGCGGAGAGCTCGCCCACCCGCGCGTCGTGCGCCCGCACGTCCGCGTCGCCGCGGCGCAGGAGCGCGTACAGCGGGGCCTGGATGAAGAGCGTGGAGAGCGTGCCCACGATGATGCCCACGAACAGGGCCAGGGCGATGTCCCGCAACGTGCCGGCCCCGAGCAGTCCGGCGCCGATGAACAGGATGGAGCCCACGGGCAGGATGCCGACGATCGAGGTGGTGATCGAGCGGACGAGCGTCTGGTTCACGGCCAGGTTCACGTTCTGCGCGAACGTGCGGCGGGGGTCCTCGTGGTCCGTGGCCGTGTTCTCGCGGATCTTGTCGAAGACCACCACGGTGTCGTAGAGCGCGTAGGAGAGGATCGTGAGGAAGCCGATGATCGCCGAGGGCGTCACCTCGAACCCCGTCGCCCCGTAGATCCCGGCGGTCAGGGCCACCACGTACAGCATGCCCAGCACGGCGGCGAGCGACATCTTCCACGTGCGGAAGTACAGGGCCATGAACAGGGTCACCAGCACCACGAACACGATCAGGCCGATGAGCGCCTGCTGGGAGACCGCCTGGCCCCAGGTCGGGCCGACGAACGTGGAGGTGACCTGGTCCTGTCCCACCCCGTAGGCGCCCTGGAGGTTCTCGGCCACCTGGCGGGTCTGCGCGTCGTCGAGCTGTTCGGTCTGCACGCGCATGGTGCCGGGCGCGATGTCGGTGACCGTGGGGTCCGAGTCCGGCACCACGTCGGCGACGGCCTGCCGTCCGGGCTCCACGTCCGTGGACTGGGCGGAGGAGACGGTGAACTCCGAGCCGCCCTTGAACTCGATGCCGAGGTTGTACCCGCCGCGCAGCGCGGTCAGGCCCGCGGCGAGGGCCAGGAGGATCCCGGCGAGGGCGAACCAGCGCCCCCAGCGCTGGACGAAGGGGTAGGAGGTCCGCCCCGAGTAGAGGTCGTTGCCCCAGGCTGCGAAGCGGTTCACGGCGTGTCCTCCTGTGCGGCGGCGCGCTCGGCGCGCCGGCGTTCGGCGATGGTCATGGGGGCCGCCCCGCGGCGCCCGCGGGACGGGCCGGCGAGGACGGACGCGGCGGCGTGCGCGCCCGAGGCGGGGGCGCCGTCCTCCTCGGCGGAGGTTCCCGGCGCGGCGACCCGGGGCTCCCGGAGGCGGCCCGCGCCCTGGTACAGCGCCGGCTCCTCCCCCAGCAGCGAGGGGTCCAGCCCGGACATGCGGTGCCCGCCGCCGACGAAGCGGGTCTGCGCGAGCAGCTGCATGATCGGGTGGGTGAACCAGAAGACCACGATGAGGTCGGCGATCGCGGTGAGGCCCAGGGTGAAGGCGAAGCCGCGGACGTTGCCCACAGCCACGAAGTAGAGCACGACGGCGGCGAGCAGGTTCACGGCCTTCGACGCGGCGATGGTGCGCTTCGCGCGCTTCCAGCCCTCGTGGACGGCGACGTCCACGGTGCGGCCCGCGCGCAGCTCGTCCTTGATGCGCTCGAAGTAGACGATGAACGAGTCGGCCGTGAGGCCGATCGCCACGATCAGGCCCGCGATGCCGGCCAGGGAGAGGCGGTAGTTGTCCGTCCAGCCGAGGATGGCGATGGCGAGGTAGGTCAGGAGTCCGGCCACCACGATCGAGGCGAACGTCAGCAGGCCGAGGGCGCGGTACTGGAAGAGCTGGTAGACGGCCACCAGGGCGAGGCCGATGAGGCCCGCGATCAGGCCCCAGAACAGCTGGTCCTGGCCGAGGGTGGCAGAGATCTGCTGTTCGGACTCGATGGAGAAGGAGATGGGCAGCGAGCCGTAGCTGAGCTGCTCGGCGAGCTGAGCGGTGGACTCCTCCGTCATGCTGCCGCCGCTGATCTGCGCGCTGCCGTTGGTGATGACGCCGTTGGACTGCGGCGCGGAGATGACCTCGCCGTCCAGGACCATGGCGAACTGCTTGCGCGGGTCGCCCTCCGGGTACGGGGTCAGGCGCTGCGTGACCTCGGCGAAGGTCTTGGCGCCCTCGGCGTCGAAGTCGATGTTCACGACCCACTGGTTCGTGGACACGCCGCCCGTCGCCTGGGCCATGCCGTTGGTGGCGCCGTCGATCTGGGTGCCGGGGATGACCACGGGGCCCAGGAGGTACTTCACGGACGGGGAGACGATGCCGCCGTCCGTCTCCTCCGCCGGCTGGCACGCCACGATCGCCTGGTCCGCGGGCTGGGCCGGGGCGGAGGGATCGCGGGGCACGGTGCAGTCCGCGCGCTGGAACTCGTCGGCGAGCTCGGGCGTCAGCCGGTTCGGGTCGTAGGCGTCCGTCGGCTCCGCGGTGGGCTTCGGGAACTGGTCAACGGGAATGAGCTGGTCCTCGGGGGTGGCCTCGCCGGGGGCGGCCTGCAGCACGGGGCGGAACACCATGTCCGCAGAGGCCTGGATGAGGCGGCGCGTCTCGTCGTCGGGCACGCCGGGGAGGGAGACCACGACGTTCTCGGCGCCCTGGGTGGCCACCTCGGCCTCGGCCACGCCGGAGCCGTCCACGCGCTGGCGGATGATCTCCACCGCCTGCTGGAGCTGCTCGGGGGTGGCCTCCTCACCGGAGGCGGTCTGCGGGGCCAGCACCATCTGCGTGCCGCCCTCGAGGTCCAGGGCCAGCTTCGGGGCCCAGCTCGCCTGGCCGGAGGCCACGCCGAAGCCGAGGATCGCCGTGAGCGCCACGACCAGGGCGGCCAGCCAGGCCAGGGTGCGCGCGGCTGAGCCGGTGGGGGATGTCTTCGCCATGCTTCAGGTGCTTCCGTCCGCGTCGGGGGCGGGCCGTGACCGGGCCGCCGGGTGGGTCTCAGGGGCGGTCGGTCCGCGGGGCGGTGCCCTCGTGGCCGGGGTCCACGACGTCGGCCGCCGTGGAGCCGGACGCGGCACTCTCCGGAGCGACGCGCGGGTCGGTGGTCGGCGCGGCGGTCGGCTCGGCGAGGACGGGACCGTCGGCCGCGGCATCGACGCCGGTGGGCTCCACGACGCTGGCGATGTCCTGGAGGTGGAAGTCCATGCGGATCCCGGGGGCGACCTCGAGGGTCGCGCGCTGCTCGGACTCGTCGAGGCGCACCACGCGGCCGAAGATGCCGGAGGTGGTCATGACCTCCTGGCCCGGGGTGAGGCCGCGGCGCATCTCCGCCTGCTGCGTCTGCACCTTCTTCGCGCGGCGCATGGAGATGAACATGAGCACGGCCAGGGCCGCGAACATGAGCAGAATGAACATGCTGGAGCCGCCGCCGGCGGGCTGTGCGGCCGCCGCGGGGGCCAGGGCGGGGAGGGCGTGGTCGAGCGAGGACATGCGTCGGGCTCCGTCAGTCGAGGTCGGGGTCCGGGCCAGTCTAGGGGCCGTCCCCGCCCGGGCCGCTCAGGCGGAGCCGGGGGCTGCCGGCGCCGTCAGCCCCAGGTGCTCCCACGCTCCAGCCAGCGCGACGCGGCCACGCGGCGTGCGGGCCACCATCCCCTCGCGGATGAGGAAGGGCTCGGCCACCGTCTCCACGGTCTCCATCTCCTCGCCCACCGCGGTGGCCAGGGTGGACAGGCCCACCGGCCCCCCGCCGAACGTGGTGCACAGCGCGGTGAGCACCGCGCGGTCGAGGCGGTCCAGCCCGCGGGCGTCCACCTCGTACATGGTGAGGGCGGCCGAGGCGGCCTCGGCGTCCACGGACTCCAGGCCCTTCACGAGCGCCCAGTCCCGCACGCGGCGCAGCAGCCGGTTGGCGATGCGCGGGGTGCCGCGCGAGCGGGAGGCGATCTGCCGGTAGCCGTCCGTGTCCACGCGCATGTCCAGCAGCAGGGCGGAGCGGCGCAGCACGCGCTCCAGCTCCTCCTCCGCGTAGAACTCGAGGTGGCCGGTGAAGCCGAACCGGTCCCGCAGGGGGCTGGGCAGCAGGCCCGCGCGGGTGGTGGCGCCCACGAGCGTGAAGGGCGGCAGCTCGAGCGGGATCGAGGTGGCGCCGGCGCCCTTGCCCACCACGATGTCCACGCGGAAGTCCTCCATGGCCATGTAGAGCATCTCCTCGGCCGGCCGGGACATCCGATGGATCTCATCGAGAAAGAGCACCTCCCCCTCGGTGAGCGAGGAGAGGATGGCCGCGAGGTCGCCGGCGTGCTGGATGGCCGGGCCGGAGGACAGGCGCAGCGGGGCGTTCATCTCCGCCGCCACGATCATGGCCAGCGTGGTCTTGCCGAGGCCGGGCGGGCCGGAGAGGAGCACGTGGTCCGCCGCGCGGTCCCGCAGCCGGGCCGAGGCCAGCATGAGGTCCAGCTGCTCGCGCACGCGCATCTGCCCCACGAACTCGTCGAGGTGCTTCGGCCGCAGCGCCGCCTCGAGCCGGCGCTCCTCCGCGTCCGCCTCGGGGGCGGTCATGGGCCGCTCGGCCATGCTCACCGGCCCCCGCGTGCGGCGCCGGCGGTGCCGACGTCGCGCAGGGTGGCGCGCAGCAGCGCGGCGACGTCGCGGGAGTCCTCGAGCTCCGGCCGGGCGGCGACGGTGGCGGCCACGGCCTTCTCGGCCTCCTTCTCGGACCAGCCCAGGCCCGCCATGGCCGCGACGACGTCGGCGTGCCACGCGGTCGCGGCGGCCTCCTCGGCGACGGGGGCGTCCTCCTCCGGGACCTGCTCCCCCGTGGGGGCCAGCCGACCGGAGAGCTCCACGATGATCTTGCGCGCCATCTTCGGGCCGATGCCCGGCACGCGCGTGAGGGCCTTCTCGTCCTCCTCTGTGACGGCGCGACGCACGGCCTCCGGGTGGTGCACCGCGAGGATGGCCAGGGCCAGGCGCGGGCCCACCCCGTTGGCGCCGATCAGCACCTCGAACACCTCGCGCTCGTGGCGGTCGGCGAAGCCGTAGAGGGTCAGCGCGTCCTCCTTGACCACGAGGTGCGTCTGGACGTGGCCGGGGCGGCCCTCGTGCAGGGTGGCGAGGGTCTGCGGGGTGGAGTGGAAGAGCACGCCCACGCCGCCGGTCGCGATGACGGCGCGATCCAGCGCCACGTGCTCCACGGTGCCGCTCAGGGACGCGATCATGCTGGGCCTTCCGACGTCGAGGGGGACGCATTCGAACATATCATCGAACGTCCCGCGATCCCGGCATCCGCCCGGCCCCCGGCGAGGGCGCGGGGTCAGCGGCGCCTGCCGCCCGTCGAGCGCTCCGCGGCGAGCCACGCCCGCTGCGCCGCCGTCATCTCCCCGGCCCGCGTCGGCAGGGGGACCCGGGCCGCGGAGTGCGATCGTCCCGCCCGCGAGGCCATGTCGGCCGTGTCCATGCCGGTCTGCCCGGCCGCGTGGCCGAGGGCGGTGCCGCGCCAGCCGTGGGCGATGGCCAGCGCGAGGGCGTCGGCGGCGTCGGCCGGCCGCGGCGGGGCGTCGAGCCGGAGGATGCGGGTGACCATCGTGGTGACCTGCTCCTTGCCCGCGTCGCCGTGGCCGGTCACCGCCGCCTTCACCTCCGAGGGGGTGTGCAGCCCCACCGGGATCCCGGCGCGCGCCGCCGCCGCGATCGCCACGCCGGCCGCCTGGGCAGTGCCGAGCACGGTAGGCGTGTTGTTGTTGGCGAACATGCGCTCCACGGCGGCGCGGTCGGGCCGGTGGCACGCCAGGATGCGGGTCACGGCCTCGTCGATCCGCAGCAGCCGCTGGTCGAGGGAGGTCCCGGGCGGGGTGCCCACGACCTCCACGTGCACGAGCGCGGCCCGACGACGGGCGTCCACGTCCACGACGGCGATCCCGCAGCGGGTGAGCCCGGGGTCCACCCCCAGGATCCGGACGACGTCGGCGGGCCGCGTCACGGCGGTGCTGCTCAGTCCTCGTCCAGCTGGGCGAGGATCTCGGGGGCGATGTCCACGTTCGAGTAGACGTTCTGCACGTCGTCGAGCTCCTCGAGCGCGTCCACGAGCCGCAGGAAGGTGCCGGCGCCCTTGGCGTCCTCCAGCTGCACCTTCATGGTGGGGATGAACTCGACCTCGTCGGTCTCGTACTCGACCGAGGCGGCGTCGAGCGCCTCGGCCACCGCGCGCAGGTCAGAGGGATCGGAGACGATCTCGAAGTCCTCCCCGGCCTCCACGACCTCCTCGGCGTCCGCGCCGCCCTCGAGGATGGCCTCGAGGAGCGAGTCCTCGGTGTTGCCCTCGGCCGGCAGGCGCACGACGCCCTTGCGCGTGAAGAGGAAGGAGACGGAGCCGGAGTCGGCCATCGTGCCGCCATTGCGGGTCACGGCCACGCGCACCTCGGAGGCGGCGCGGTTCTTGTTGTCCGTGAGGCACTCCACGAGCAGGGCGGAGCCCTGGGGGCCGCGCACCTCGTACATGATCTCGACGTAGTCGATGACCTCGCCGGTCAGGCCCGCGCCGCGCTTGATGGCGCGGTCGATGTTGTCGTTGGGGACCGAGTTCTTCTTGGCCTTGCTGACGGCCAGGTCCAGGGCCGGGTTGCCGGACATGTCCGCGCCGCCGGCGCGGGCGGCGACCTCGATGCCCTTGATGTACTTGGCGAAGGCCTTGGCGCGACGCTGGTCGATCACGGCCTTCTTGTGCTTGGTGGTGGCCCACTTGGAATGTCCGGACATGCACGCCTCCTGGCTTCGACTGCTGGCTCGACGGCCCAGTCTAGCCAGCGGGCCCGCACCCGCCGACGTCGGCCGCCGTCGTAGGGTGCCCGTATGACCTCCCTCACCGACACCCTCCCCGAGGGCCATCCCCTGCTGAGCCCCTCGGCCCTCCCCCACGAGCTGCCCGACTTCGCCGCGTGCTCCGACGCCGATCTCGCCGCCGGCATCCGCCAGGGCATGGCGGAGCAGCGCGCCGAGGTGGAGGCGATCCTCTCCTCCCCCGATGCCCCGACCTTCGAGAACACCGTGCGGCCGCTCGAGCTCTCCGGGGCCCTGCTGCGCCGCGTCGCCGCCGTGTTCTTCACGCTCGTCGGCGCGGACGGCACAGAGGCCCGCCAGGCCCTGGCCCAGGAGCTCTCCCCCGAGCTCGCCGCGCACGAGGACGCCCTGCTGCTGGATCCGCGGCTGGCCGAGCGGGTCGCCGCGATCGACGCCGGCTCCCTCTCGGGCGAGGACGCCCGCCTGCTCGAGGTGCTCCGCCAGCGGCTCGACGTCGCCGGCGCCCACCTGGGCGGCGCGGAGCGGGAGGAGCTGCAGCGCATCAACGGCGAGCTCGCCTCCACGTCCTCCGCCTTCACGCGCCGCCTCGTCGCGGACACCGCCGCCCGTGCCGTGCTCGTCACGGACCGCGAGCGCCTCGCGGGCCTCGGCCAGGACGACGTCGACGCCGCCGCCGCCGCAGCGGTGGAGGCCGGGCACCGCGCGGCGGACGCCCCCGCGGGCGAGGGCCCGTGGCTGCTGACCCTCTCCCTGTTCACCTCCCAGCCCTGGCTGGCGGACCTCGAGGACGAGGCGCTGCGCCGGGAGGTGTTCGAGGCCTCTGTGGGCCGCGGCGCGTCGGGGGAGAACGAGACCCTGACGCTGGCGATGGAGATCGTGCGGCTGCGGCTGCGCAAGGCCCGCCTGCTGGGCGCCTCGTGCTGGGCGGAGCAGGCCCTCAAGGACCGCTCGGCGCCGTCCGTGGCTGCGGTGGAGGAGCTGCTCTCCGCCATGGCTCCGCGGGCCATGGCCAACGCCCGCCGGGACGCCGCCGTCGTCGCGGGCACGGGTGACGGCGCGGCCGAGGTGGCCCCGTGGAACTGGCCGCACCTGTCCGCGCGGCACGCGCGGGAGGCGTTCGCGGTGGACACCGCGGCCCTGCGCCCGTACTTCGAGCTGGACCGCGTGCTCACGCAGGGCGTGTTCGCCGCGGCGGGGGCGCTGTACGGGCTCACGTTCACCGAGCGCCCGGAGCTGGCGCGGCACCTGTACCGCCCCGGCATGCGGGTCTGGGAGGTCGCCCGCGAGCGCGGCGAGTCCGTCGGCCTGTTCGTGGGCGACTTCTTCGCCCGGGCCACGAAGTCGGGCGGCGCGTGGATGCACACGGTGCGGGACAAGTCCGAGGCCCTCGGCGAGAAGCCGGTGGTGTTCACCACCATGAATGTGCCCGCCCCGGCGGAGGGCCGCCCGGCGCTGCTGACCCTGGACGAGACCACCACCCTGTTCCACGAGTTCGGCCACGCCCTGCACGGCCTGCTGGCTGAGGGCGAGTACCCCTCGCTGACCGGCACGGCCGTGCCGCGGGACGTCGTGGAGTTCCCGAGCCAGGTGAACGAGATGTGGATCCGCGAGCCGCAGATCCTGGCCGCGTACGCGCGCCACGTGGAGACCGGCGAGGAGCTGCCCGCGGGCACCCTGGAGAAGCTCGAGGCCGCGGACCTGTGGGGCGAGGGCTACCGCACGGTGGAGTACCTGGGCGCCACGCTGATCGACTGGGCGTGGCACACCCTCACGGAGGAGACCGTGGACGCGGCCACCGCGGATCCGGCGGCGTTCGAGCGCAGGGTCCTCACGGAGGCGGGCATCGACCCGGACCTCGTGCCCCCGCGCTACGGCACCGGCTACTTCAAGCACATCTTCGGCTCGGGCTACGCGGCGGGGTACTACTCGTACGTGTGGGCCGAGGTGCTGGACGCGGACGCCGTGGAGTGGTTCCGGGAGAACGGCGGCCTCACGCGGGAGAACGGCGATCGCTTCGCAGCGGAGCTGCTCGCGCGCGGCAACACGCGGGACCTGCTCGAGTCCTACCGCGCCTTCCGCGGGCGGGACGCGGAGCTGGAACCGCTGCTGCGGCGCCGGGGGCTCACCGAGGGCTGAGCGCTGCCCCGTGACCGGGGACGAGCAGTCATGAGGATGGCCGGAACCGGCCCGGTTCCGGCCCGGTCTCCGGCCATCGGCAGGACACCGCCGCCGTGACACGAACGCAGGTGGAGGGTGTCGCCTCGCGGGCCGGTCTCACCGGTAGGGCGCACACTCCCGGACATCGGCACGGCTCCTCCATCCTGGACGCGGCACCAGCCCGCCGTCGGGCAGCGACCACCTGCGGGACACGACAGTCGATCCGTCACGCAGTGTCAGCGTGGTCTCCGACCGCCCGGGCGCCTCCCTGATCCGCACCCGGCGGTCGACGACGGCGTCGATCACCTGCCGTGCGAAGTCCAGGTCGTCGTCGTCCACGCCGATCTCGAAGCGTGCACACCCGTCCACGGAGATCGTCAGTCCCATCACAGCGGTCCCCTCCGGCTCGGCGAGGTCACCGCAGACCTGCATCTCCGCCGCGTCCCTCCGGTGGGGCACAAGGTCCAGCACGATCATGTCCGCGCCGGCGAGGTCAGCGAGTGAGATCCGCGCCGACCCACGACGCACCTCCCGAGCGTGGCCGTACAGCTCCTCCGTCCCCCCTCGTGACACCTCGAGCGGGACCTCGACTCGCTCCCGGCGCCTCCACCACGACGTCATACGCGGCGGGTGCCGGGCCGGCTCGCGCCGAGCACCGCGCGCAGCCAGCCGCGCACGGTGGTGTCCCACTTCTTGGGGTCCACGTTCTGCTCGCGCGTGTGGCGGGCGCGCTGGAACCGCACGAACCGCACGAGCTCGGGGTTGCGCTCGGCCAGGTCCATGGACGGGCCCACGGGCACGTACTCGTCGTCCTCGGAGTGCAGGATCAAGGTGGGCACCCGCACCTGCTCGGCGCGGGTCACCCAGTCCATCGCCTTCAGGTCCACGGGGGCCGCGAGGCCGGTGACGAACCGGCCGGCCCGATTGGAGAGCAGCCACTGGCCCAGCAGGCCGATCGCCTCCGGGATGCGGTTGAGCTTGGCCTGGTGCTCGAGCACGTCCATCCAGTCGACCACCGGGCCGGTGAGCACCACGGCCCGCACATGAGGGGCCAGCGCGGAGCGGTCCACACACTGCAGCGCCACCGCCCCGCCCATCGACCAGCCGAACAGCACGACGTCCTCGGCCCCCTGCTCCATCGCGTACCGGATGGCGGCCTCCACGTCCTCCCACTCCGTGGTGCCGAGCCCGTAGCGCGCGTCCGGGGCGTCGGGGGCGTCGCCGTCGTTGCGGTAGGAGATCAGCAGGGATGTCATGCCGAGTCGCTGCGCCGTGGGCACCGCGCGGATGCCCTCGTTGCGGCGGGCGCCCCGGCCGTGCACCATCACGGCCCACAGCCCCTCGCCGGACCGGGCGTCCTGATCCGCCTCCGGGTCCACGCGCCAGGCCGGGGCGCAGCCGTTCGGCACGGGGACGAGCACCTCGGCGGCCTCGAGTCCGGCGTCGGCCGGGGTGGGGTACACGAACGCGGTGAAGCGCCCCTTCACGGCGGCCCGCAGCTCGCCGGCGTAGACCTCCTCCACGACGCGCTGCACCGTGCCGTCGCGCGGGTCGAACGAGGTGATGGCACCGATCCGCGCGCAGCCGGCGCCGCCGTCGAAGGTCAGCGAGTAGGTGCCGGGGACGGTGGTGTACTCGTCGGCCGGCAGGATGACCTCGGGCCCGTCCTCCCCGTCCACGACGGCCAGGATCGCCGTCGACTCCGCGTGCTGGCGGACGGGCGTCACCACCGTGCGGGCGAAGACGCCCGCGAGCGCGGAGCTGGCCCCGGCCACGACGAACGCCCCGGAGAGGGCCACGCTGCCCACCACCGGGGACCAGCGCGCCATGGGCGCGGCGATCGCCACGGAGCCGCGCACGGTGCCCTTCACCCCTCGGCGCACCAGGCGCTGCGCGAGGGGCACGGCTCCGCGAGCGCGGGACCGGTGGCGGCGGGGGCGACGGCGGCAGGAGGAGGCCATGAGTGCATTCTCGACCACGCACGCGCGGGCGGGCCAATCCGCGCCGATCCGGCCGGCCCGGCGGGGAACAGGGCGAGCGGCGCGGGCGTTGTGCGGACCATGAGCACCCACGAGACCGCATCCCCGGACACCCCTCCCCACGCCGCCCCGCCCGGGACGCCGCACACCGCGGCCCTCACCGAGCAGGAGTGGGCGCGCCGCCTCACCCCGGAGGAGTTCCAGGTCCTGCGCCGCGCCGGCACGGAGCGCCCCTACACGGGCGAGTACTGGGACTCCCACGTGCAGGGCGTGTACGCGTGCCGCGCGTGCGGGGCGGAGCTGTTCCGCTCGGACGAGAAGTTCGACTCCCACTGCGGCTGGCCCTCCTTCTTCGCACCCCTGGCCGAGGACCGCGTGGAGTACATCAAGGACGAGACCCTCGGCATGCAGCGGATCGAGGTGCGCTGCGCCGGGTGCGGCTCCCACATGGGCCACGTGTTCCAGGGCGAGGGCTACGGCACGCCCACGGACCTGCGCTACTGCATCAACTCGATCTCGCTGCGCCTCAGCCCGTCCGACGTGCCCTCCGCCGACGCGTCCGACACGCCGGGCGGCGCGGCGTGAGCGCCCCGGGGGCGCCGACGTCGCCCGCCGACCTGCGCGCCTTCGCCTCCGACAACTACGCGGGCGTCCATCCGGACGTGTGGGCCGCCATGCTGGACGCGGACGCGGGCCACGCGCGGGCCTACGGCGAGGACCCCGTGACGGCGGCGCTGCAGGAGCGCGTCCGCGCGACCTTCGGCGAGCGGGCCTTCGCGCTGCCGGTGTTCAACGGCACGGGCGCGAACGTCGTCGCACTGCGGGCCCTGACGCCCCCGTGGGGAGCGGTGGTGTGCGCTAGCCACGCGCACATCGCCACGGACGAGGGCGGCGCCCCCGTGCAGGTCGGCGGGCTCTCCCTGCTCCCGGTCCCCACGGGCGACGACGGCAAGCTCACCCCTGCGCTCCTCACGCCCGTGCTGGGCTCCTTCGGATTCGTCCACGCGGTGCAGCCGGCCGTGGTGGAGATCGCCCAGGCCACCGAGGTCGGCACCGTGTACTCGGCGCAGGAGGTGCGGGCGCTCGCCGACGCCGCCCACGCCGCCGGGCTGAGCGTCTACATGGACGGCGCCCGCCTGTGCAACGCGGCCGCCGCCCTGGGTGTGCCCCTGCGGGAGTTCACCACCGACGCCGGCGTGGACGCGGTCTCCTTCGGCGGCACGAAGAACGGTGCGCTGGGCGCGGAGGCCGTGGTCGTGCTGAACCCGGATGCCGTGGCCACCGCGGCCATGATCACCGACCGCGACGTGCCGGGCCGCGAGCGCGACGCGGACTCCGCGGCGCAGATGTCCCTGGGGTACCTGCGCAAGTCCTCGATGCAGCTGGCCTCGAAGCAGCGCTACCTCTCCGCGCAGCTGCTGGCCCTGCTCACCGACGACCTCGGCGTGCGCCTGGCGGACCACGCCAACGCCATGGCCCGCCTGCTGGCCGAGCGCGTGTCCGCGCTCGAGGGGGTGGAGCTCTCCCGTCAGCCCGAGGCCAACGCGGTGTTCGCCGTCCTGGACCCGGCCGCCGCCGACGCGGTGCGCGCCCGTTACCCGTTCTACGACTGGAACCCCGCCACCGGCGAGGTGCGCTGGATGACGTCGTGGGACACCTCCCGGGAGGACGTCGCCGGGTTCACGGACGCGCTCGGCCAGGCCCTGGCGGCCCGGCGCTGAGGGCCGCCGACGGCGCGCCCTGCGCCGCGACGCGCACCGGCCCGCCTACGCTGTCGGGCATGACCGTCACCGGGGCGCCCCACGCCGCGCGCGCCGAGGTGCCCGCGGAGTTCCGCCGGGCGCTCGCCGAACTGCGCGACGCCCGGCCCCGCACCCCCGTGCGCCTGCGCGAGATCCCGGCCCCGCCCGGTCTCGCCCCGCACGCCGTGGCCCTGGCCGCGGACGTGTGCGAGGACGTCACCGCGGAGGACCCGGCCGGCCCCGTGCTGGCCACGGGCCGCTTCGTGCTCCTGCACGATCCGGCCGGCTCGCCGCAGTGGCGGGGCCGGTTCCGCGCGGTCACGTACATCCGGGCGAGCCTGGAGCCCGACGTCGCCACGGACCACCTCGCCGGCGCCGTCGCCTGGACCTGGCTCGTGGAGGCCCTGGAGACCCGGCACGCCGAGCACACCGAGGCCGGAGGCGTGGCCACGCGCCAGCTCGCGGAGAGCTTCGGCACCCTGGCCGGTGAGCCGGACGTGACGGACATCGAGCTGCGTGCCTCCTGGACCCCGAGCGGGCGAGACCTCGGGGCGCACCTGGAGGCGTGGTCGGACATGATCTGCGCCTTCGCCGGCCTGCCGCCCGAGTCCGCCGCTCTCCCCCACCCCACCCACTGACGACCCACCAGCAGGAGCACTCCATGACCCAGGCCGCGTCCGCACCGGGACAGCCGTCCCCCGACGAGGCCGCCGGGGAGGCCCCCGCGCCCCGGCTCATCACCGAGCCCGAGGGCGGGACCCCGCATGTGACCGACACCCCCGCCGGGCTCGAGGCCTGCGCCCGCGCCATCGCGGCGGGCACCGGACCGGTGGCCGTGGACGCCGAGCGCGCCTCCGGCATCCGCTACGGCCAGCGCGCGATGCTCGTGCAGCTCAAGCGCGCGGGCGCGGGCATCTGGCTCGTGGACCCGGAGGCCTTCGACGGCCTGGGGCCGCTGGCCGAGGCCCTGAGCGGGGTCGAGTGGGTCCTCCACGCGGCCAGCCAGGACCTGCCCTGCCTGGCCGAGCAGGGGCTGCGCCCGGACGCCCTGTTCGACACGGAGCTGGCCGCCCGCCTGGCCGGGCTGCCCCGCGTGGGCCTGGCCGCCGTCCTGGAGGCGATGCTCGGGGTCACCCTGGCCAAGGAGCACTCGGCGGCGGACTGGTCCACCCGGCCGCTGCCCGAGGGCTGGCTGGCCTACGCGGCCCTCGACGTCGAGCTGCTCGTGCCGCTGAGGGACGCGCTCGCCGCGCTGCTGGAGGAGCAGGGCAAGACGGAGTGGGCGCGCCAGGAGTTCGAGGCCGCCCGGCTGGCGCCCCCGCCCGCCCCGCGCACGGACCCGTGGCGCCGCACTTCCGGCTCGCACAGCCTGCGCCGACCCGCACAGCTGGCCGTGCTGCGCCGCCTGTGGGAGGCCCGCGAGGAGCTGGCCCGACACCGGGACGTCGCCCCCGGCCGGCTCATCCCCGACCGCTCGCTGGTGGCCGCCGCCACCGCGCAGCCCCGCACGGTCCCCGCGCTGCGGGACACCTCCGGCTTCCATGGCCGCTCCGCGTCCCGGGAGGCGCCCCGCTGGATCGCCGCGATCCGCGCCGGGCTCGAGGACGCCGCCGACGGCGCAGCCCCGCCCCTGCACGTGCGCGGCGGGGACGCCCCGCCGCCGCCGCGGGCGTGGCGCGATCGCGACCCGCTCGCCGACCGGAGGCTCAAGACCGCGAAGGCGCGCGTGGCCCGCCGCGCGGAGCAGCTCGACATGCCCACCGAGAACCTGCTCACCCCGGACACGCTGCGCCGGATCTGCTGGGAGCCGCCCACGCCGCTCACCCCCGAGTCCGTGGAGGACGCCCTCCGCGAGCGCGGGGCGCGGCCGTGGCAGGTGGAGAACGTGGCCGCGGTCCTGACCGTGGCCCTGCTGGATCCGGACCCCGTGGAGGACTGAGCGGCGTTCCTGGGACGGCGCGTCACGGTTAGAGTGAGAGCCATGACACAACGCCCCGCTCCCCTGGACGCCTTCGGCCACCTGCCCGGAATCACCCCGGACGAGGTCGTCACCCACATCGAGGTCACCGACCACGCGCTGCCCGGCGGCGTGGGCACCCTCGCCCTCCTCACCCTGGACAACGGCCAAGGCCCGAAGCGGCCGGCGACGCTGGGCCCGGCCTCGCTGCTGGGGCTCGCCCGCGCCCTGGACGCCCAGGCTGCGCGGGCCGTGGCCGGCGAGATCCAGGCCCTGGCGGTCACCGGCACGGGGGGCACCTTCGCCGCCGGCGCCGACCTCTCGCTGATCGCGGGCATCGAGGACGCCGGGGACCCGCAGGCGGGCATCGGCCGCGACCTGGCCCGGCTCGGCCACGCCGCCTACGACCGGCTCGACGCGTTCCCCGCCCGGACCTTCGCCTTCGTCAACGGGACGGCGCTCGGCGGCGGGCTCGAGCTCGCCCTCGCGGCCGAGCACCGCGTGGTGGCCGCGGGCGCCAAGGGCTTCGGACTGCCCGAGGTCCGGCTGGGCCTCGTGCCCGGCTGGTCCGGCGTGTGGCGCATGCCGCACCTGATCGGCCCCGAGGCCGCCGTCGGCGTCCTGGTGAAGAACCCGCTGGACAACAACCGGACCCTGGACGCGAAGGCCGCGTACGAGCTGGGGCTCATGGACGCGGTGGCCGAGGGCGACCTGCTGGAGGCCGGTCTGGCGTTCGCCGCGCGCATCCTCACGGGCGAGGGCCAGACCGAGGAGGCGCAGTCCGAGCACCACGGCCGCGACGTCTCCGACGCAGCGTGGGAGCGCGCGCTCGCGGCGCTCGAGCAGCTCCAGGCCGCGCGCCCGGGGCGCCACCTCCCGGCGCGCCGCCACGTCGAGGAGCTGTTCGTCGGTGCCCGCACGCGCACGCGCGAGGAGTCGGCCGAGCACGAGGCCGAGGCGCTCCAGGAGCTCATCGGCTCCCCCGAGTTCCGCCGCACCGTGTACGCGTTCCTGGACGTCGTCCAGCGCCGTGCGAAGAGGCCGGCGGGCGATCCCGGGGCGGACCAGGCCCGCGAGGTCCGCAAGGTCGGCGTGGTCGGTGCGGGCCTGATGGCCGGTCAGCTGGCCCTGGTGTTCGCGCAGCAGCTCGGGGTGCCCGTCGTGATGACGGACATGGACGCCGAGCGTGTCGAGCGCGGCCTCGCCGGCGTGCAGGGGCAGATCGAGAAGCAGGTGGCCAAGGGCCGGATGAGCGCGGAGCAGGGCGAGGCGCTCGCCGGGCTCATCACCGCGGACACGGACAAGTCCGTCTACGCGGACGCCGACGTCGTCATCGAGGCCGTGTTCGAAGAGCTCGAGGTCAAGCGCGCGGTGTTCCGCGAGCTGGAGGGCATCGTGCGCCCGGACGCGATCCTGGCGACCAACACCTCCAGCCTGTCCGTGGCCGCGATGGCCGAGGTGCTCCAGAACCCGGAGCGCCTCGTGGGCTTCCACTTCTTCAACCCGGTGGCCCAGATGCCGCTCATCGAGATCGTCCGCGTGGCCGAGACCTCGGACGAGGCCGTGGCCACCGCGTTCGAGCTGGCCCGCCGCCTCCGCAAGACCGGCGTGCTCGTCAACGACGCGGCGGCCTTCGTGGTCAACCGCGTGCTGCTGCGCATGATGGGCGAGGTGCAGAACTCCTTCGACGAGGGCACCGACGCGCACACCGCCGACCACGCCCTGGACGAGCTGGCCCTGCCGATGACCCCGTTCACGCTCCTGGCGATGGTGGGCATCCCCGTGGCGCAGCACGTCTCCGAATCGCTGCAGGCCGCCTTCGGGGCCGAGCGCTTCCCGGTGTCCGCGAACCTCCAGCGCCTCATCGACGCCGGCAAGACCGCGATCTGGGCCAAGGACGTGCGCGGCGGCGCCGAGAGCGAGGAGGCCGCCGGCGCGACGGGCGAGGAGATCCCGGCCGCGACCGCCGCGCTGCTCGAGCAGGGCGACGCCCCGCAGACGGCCGAGGAGCTGCTGCACCGCGTGGAGGACGCCCTGGCCGAGGAGATCGGCCTGCTGCTGGAGGAGGAGGTGGTGGCCGCCCCCGAGGACGTGGACCTGTGCATGATCCTGGGCGCCGGCTGGCCGCTGCACCTGGGCGGCATCACGGGGTACCTCGACGACTCCGGCGCGTCCGAGCGGGTCAACGGGACGCGCTTCCACGGCTGAGGCCGGCATCCCGGCGCCGGCGGCCCCGTCACCGCGGAAGGGTGGCGGGGCCGCCGGCGTACCGCTCCCACGGCAGCGGCGGCACGAGGGCGCGCACGTTCGGCGTCGGATGGGCGCTGGCCGGGTGGCAGGTCATGTCCCTGGCGGCGCTGGTGCCCGCCCCGCCTCACTCCACCGGCAGTCCGGCGAACGTCACCAGCTGCGCGCCCAGCCCGGCGAGCGCCTCGTCCCTGCCGGCCACCGGCGCGGACGCCGTCCCGCCACCCCAGTCCGAGGCCGTCACGGCGCCCTCGCGCACGTGATGCGAGCCGATCACCACGCCCTCGCTCACCACGTCCACCCGCACGCCGCCCTCGGCCCCCGCACCGGCATCGCCGCCGGCCGGCCGCAGCGTCGCCTCCGGCATGCGCACCGGCCCCTGCAGCGGGGATGCCTCCTCGAGCCGCACGAACGTGAGCGCCGCCTCGGCCGCGGGTCCCATCAGCAGGTGCTCCGCGTAGGAGGGCACGACGTCCTCCCCCAGCCCCGCGCGCTCGCGCTCGATCCGCACGCGCTGCTCCGTGGCGGAGTCCTCATAGGACGTCCAAACCCACGTCGCCCCGTCGTCGGTGAAGGCCACCTGGCTCTGCGCGAAGAACCGATCCGGCAGGTCCGGGGTCGCCGCGCGCTGCACCGCGGTGGGGGCGAAGCCCATGCGGGAGGTGAGCACGCCCTCGGCGAGCCGCCGGAACAGGAAGCCCACGTGCTCCCCGCGCAGGGTCACGGCCTCCCAGCGCTCGAACGGGGTCAGGTCGAAGGCGGGGCGGGCGGTGTCGGCCACGGCGGGTCTCCTGGTCTCGGTCGGTCTCGCCGCGCTCTCACGCACGACGACGGCGGGTCGGCTCACGATCCTCTCACCCTCCCCCGCGCACCGCACGCGGGGAGGCGCCCGGTCCGCCGAGTGGAACAATGGGGGTATGACCACGCAGGACACCCGCTCTTCCCAGCCCGCCCCCGCCGCCGAGACCGGCTGCTGCGGCCACTGCGCCCCCCAGGACGCCCAGCCCGGCACCACCCGCCGCACCGTGCTCGGCCGCGGCGCCGCCGTCGCCGCCGTGGGTGCCGGCTCCCTCGTCCTCTCCGGCTGCACGGATGAGATCCGCGCGGAGGACACGGCGCAGGACCACTACGTCGGCGCCGCCAGGACGCCCGCCCTCGCCGTCTCGGAGCTGCCCGTGGGCGCCACGACGTCCGTGGAGGTGGAGGGCCGCACGCTGCTGATGCACCGCGTGGACGAGTCCACGGTGACCGCGTACTCGAACGTGTGCACGCACCAGGGCTGCCTGCTCCAGGTGGTGGACCGCCCCGAGGGGACGGCCTACGCGTGCCCGTGCCACGGCTCCCACTTCGACGTGGAGACCGGCAAGCCCTTCGGCGGCCCCGCGCGCCAGCCCCTCATGGACTACGAGGCCGCCATCGACGGCGACCAGGTGGTCGTCAAGCTCTGAGCCCGCGCACGCCCGGAACCGAGCGGCGCGGCGAGTCCTGGGAGATCAGACGTCGTCGCCGCGCTCCCGCCCGGGGCCTGCCGGCGCGGCGAACTCCTCCATGCCGAAGCGCCGGCGCGGCAGCAGTCCCTCCGGGGCGGCGTGACCGGCGTACGGATCGGGCCGGCCCCGCCGGCTGGGCGCGGGCGTGCGGCTGCCCCGCGACGGCGGCAGCGCCGCGACCTCGCGCCGGTTGGGGTCCCAGCCGGGCTGCTCACGCCGCCGCGCCGGGTAGTAGCGGTGCCGCCACCAGAACCAGATGAGCGCCCCGAGCACCGGCAGGATCAGCATGGACACGACCCACGGCAGGCGGGCCCGGTGGTCGAGGGGGCCGCGCGCGAGCGAGACGAGCCCGCCCACCCAGATCGCCCCCGCGGTCAGGGACACGCTCCACCCCAGGGCCATCTCGGCCGGCGAGGGCACGAGGGGCATCAGAACAGCGCCACCTTCTCCGGGCCCGGGAAGAGCGCGTCGAGCTCCGCGAGGTCCTCGGCCGTGGGCTCCCAGTCGGAGGCCTTCGCGTTCTCGGCGACCTGCTCGGGACGCGTGGCCCCCGCGATCACGGACGCCACCGGCCCCTGCGCGGCGAGCCAGCCGACGGCCGCCTGCACCTCGGTGATGCCGCGCTCGCGCGCGAACGCCCCGAACGCGGCCAGCTGCTCCAGGTCCGCCTCGTCCACCATGTGCTGCCGCACGTGGGAGAGCCGTGAGCCCTCGGGCGCCGCACCCTGCGAGTACTTCCCCGTCAGCAGGCCGTTGGCCAGCGGGAAGTAGGGCAGCACGCCCAGGCCGAACTCCGCGGCCGCGGGGACGACCTCCAGCTCGGCGCGGCGGTCCAGGAGGTTGTAGTGGTTCTGCGCCGAGACGAACCGCTCGGTGCCGAGCTCGCGCGCCACGTACTCGGCCTGCGCGATCTGCCAGCCGGTGCGGTTCGAGTGCCCGACGTAGCGGACCTTGCCCGCCCGCACGAGGTCGTCGAGCGCCCGCAGCGTCTCGTCGATCGGCGTGCCGGGATCGGGCGTGTGGAACTGGTACAGGTCGATCCACTCGGTGCCGAGCCGGCGCAGCGACGCCTCCACCGCCCTGACGATGTACGCGCGCGAACCGCGGGCGCCGCCGTCGGGCCCGTTCGCCCCGCCCATCTCCATGCCGAACTTGGTGCCCAGCACCACCTCGTCGCGGCGGGAGCCCAGGGCGGTGCCGAGGCGCTCCTCGGAGAGGCCGGGCTCGGCGCCGTAGATGTCCGCGACGTCGAAGAAGGTGATGCCCGCATCCAGCGCGGCGCCGACGACGGCGTCGGTGCCCGCCTGCTCCATCGTGGCGGTGCCGGGACGGCCCAGGTTGTTGCAGCCCAGCCCGACCACGGAGACGGTGAGGCCGGAGCGGCCCAGTCGCACGGTGCGCATCGCTCAGGCCTCCCGGGTCTCGGCCGCAGCGTCCACGACGTCGGCGTCCGCCTCCGCGTCCGCCGCACCATGGGCCGAGGCGTCCGCCGGGCGCAGGTCCCCGCGGTGCACCTCCACCTTGTTCGGCTGGACGCCGTGCGCGCGCTTGGCGGCGGCCGGGATCTCCGCCTCGGCCTTGGCAGCGTGGGGCGTGCGGACGATGAGCACGAGCCGGCCCTCCTCCTCCGCGACGTCCTCGACGTCGCCGAGACCGCGCCACGCGAGCTGGTGGGTGATCTCCGAGCGCAGGGCGTCCGCGTGCTGAGCCTCGATCGGCGTGCTCGTCCGCCCCCGCAGGCGGTAGGTCACGGACAGCGTGGTCAGGGCGTCGTCGGCGAGCTCGGCGAAGCCCTCCTCGCGGCCCTGCGCCACGAAGGCGGCCAGCAGCTCCTCGCCCTCGGCGTCGTCGGCCACGGGCTGGTCCCCCACCGTGCCGACCGCGCCGACGCGGCCGTGGTGCACGGTGAACTGCCCGGAGCCGGGCTCGCACCACGCCTCGCGGTACTCGAAGCGGCGCGTGCCGTCCTCGGCGGTGACGTCGCGGTACAGGCGGACGATGCTCATGGGGTGCTCCTGGCGTCGGGGGTTAGTGGGTGGGGAGGGCGACGACGGCGGCCGGCGCTCAGCGATCGGACGTGCGCCGCGCGTCCTCGGGGCTGGACGGGGCCACGCCGGGCATGCCGGACTCCGGCACGGCGCCGGACACGGGCCGCGCGTACGGCACCTTGGCGCCCAGCACCTGGGCCACGGTGTCCTGCGCGATGCGCTGGGCGGTCAGGCCGACGCGGTCCAGCACCTCGGCGCGCGTGCCGTGGGCGAGGAACTCGACGGGCAGGCCGACCTCGTTCAGGGCGGTGTCCACGCCCGCGGCACGCATCTCCTGGCGGATGCGGGAGCCCACGCCGCCGGCGCGGACGCCGTCCTCGAGGCACACCACGATCCGGTGGCGCGCGGCCAGGCGGATCACGGACCCGGCCACCGGCAGGACCCACCGGGGATCCACGACGGTGGCGGTGATGCCCTGGCGGCTCAGGCGCTGCGCGACGTCGAGCCCGAGCTCGGCCATCGCGCCGACGGCCACGATCAGCACGTCGCGGTCGGCGTCGTCCTCGTGGGCGGCCGGGCCGATCCGGGAGAGCACGTCCGTGCCGTCCTCGAGGCGCTCGAGGGCGCGCACGGGCTCGCCCACCGAGCCCTTCGCGAAGCGCACCACGGTGGGCGCGTCGGTCACCGCCACGGCCTCGCGCAGCTCCTCGCGCAGGGTCTCGGCGTCGCGCGGGGCCGCGATCCGCAGCCCCGGCACGGTCTGGAGCAGGGCGAGGTCCCACATGCCGTGGTGGCTCGGGCCGTCCGGGCCGGTCACGCCGGCGCGGTCCAGCACGAACGTCACCCCGGCGCGGTGCAGGCCCACGTCCATGAGCACCTGGTCGAACGCGCGGTTGAGGAACGTGGCGTACACGGCCACCACGGGGTGCAGGCCGCCGAAGGCCATGCCCGCCGCGGAGGTGACGGCGTGCTGCTCCGCGATGCCGACGTCGAACACGCGGTCCGGGAACTCCAGGGCCATGGGCGCCAGGCCCACCGGGTTCATCATGGCGGCCGTGATGGCCACGACGTCCGGGCGCTCGCGGGCGATGTCCACCATCTCCTCGCCGAACACGTTGGTCCAGGACTGCGCCGTGTCGGACGTGACGGGCTCGCCCGTGGACGGGTCGATCCGGCCGATCGCGTGGAACTGGTCCGCCTCGTTCGCCACGGCCGGTGCATAGCCGTGGCCCTTCTCGGTCATGGCGTGCACGATCACGGGTCCGCCGTAGGCGCGGGCGTCCTCGAGGGCCTCCTCCATGGCCTCCACGTCGTGCCCGTCGACGGGGCCGATGTACTTCATGCCCAGGTCCTCGAACAGGCCCTGCGGCGCCCAGAGGTCCTTGAGGCCCTTCTTCGCCGCGTGCAGCGGGCGGTAGAGGAGGTGGCCCGCCGTGCCGCCCTCCTGCAGGCGGCGCTTCATGTAGTCCAGGGTCTGCTCGTAGCGCCGGTGCGTGCGGACCTTGTCCAGCACTCCGCGGCGCAGCCCGCCGAGGTGGTCGGCCAGGCCGCCCACGGTGGGGGCGTACGAGCGGCCGTTGTCGTTCACCACGATCACCACGCGCCGGTTGCGATCGCCGGCGATGTTGTTGATCGCCTCCCAGGCCATGCCGCCGGTGAGGGCGCCGTCCCCGATCACCGCGACCACGGTGCGGTCCCGCTGGCACGTCTGCCACCACGCACGGGCGATCCCGTCGGCCCAGGAGAGGGAGGAGGAGGCGTGCGAGGACTCGACGACGTCGTGCTCGGACTCGGCGCGGTCGCCGTAGCCGGACAGGCCGCCCTGCTGCCGCAGCGTGGTGAAGTCCTGGCGCCCCGTGAGCAGCTTGTGCACGTAGGACTGGTGGCCCGTGTCGAAGATGACCGCGTCCCGCGGGGAGGAGAACACGCGGTGCACGGCGAGCGTCAGCTCCACCACGCCGAGGTTGGGGCCGAGGTGGCCGCCCGTCTGGGAGACGTGGGCGATGAGGAACGCGCGGATCTCCGCCGCCAGCCGCGTCAGCTCCTCCTCGGAGAGGCCCTCGAGGGCCTCCGGAGACGTGATCTGGGGCAGCAGGGGTGCACCGGTGTCCTGGGGGCGGCTGGCGCGAGACGGCTCGTTCATAGTCCGTCCAGGGTACTCCGCTCCCCGCGCGCGGGCGCGGAGGCCGAGGACGACGCCGGCCCGCCGCCTCCGCGTGGGAGGCGACGGGCCGGCGTCGGGCGGCCCCGCGGACGGGGCCCGTGCGCGGATCAGGCCTTGGCGACCATCTGGCGCAGCACGTACTGCAGGATGCCGCCGTTGCGGTAGTAGTCGGCCTCACCGGGGGTGTCGATGCGCAGGACCGCGTCGAACTCGGTGACCTTGCCGTCCTCGCCGGTGGCGGTGACCTTCAGGGACTTCGGCGTGCGGCCCTCGTTGAGCTCCGTCACCCCGGCGATGTCGAAGGTCTCGGTGCCGGAGAGGCCCAGGGAGTCCGCGGACTCGCCGGACGGGAACTGCAGCGGGAGCACGCCCATGCCGATGAGGTTCGAGCGGTGGATGCGCTCGAAGGACTCCGCGATGACGGCCTTCACGCCCAGGAGCGCGGTGCCCTTCGCGGCCCAGTCACGGGACGAGCCGGAGCCGTACTCCTTGCCGCCCAGCACCACCAGCGGGGTGCCCGCGGCGGCGTAGTTCTGCGCCGCGTCGTACACGTAGGCCTGCGGGGCGCCGTCCTGGGAGAAGTCGCGGGTGAAGCCGCCCTCGATGCCGTCCAGGAGCTGGTTCTTGATGCGGATGTTCGCGAAGGTGCCGCGGATCATCACCTCGTGGTTGCCGCGGCGCGAGCCGTACGAGTTGAAGTCCTTGCGCTCCACGCCGTTCTCCAGCAGGTAGCGGCCCGCCGGGGTGTCCGACTTGAACGAGCCCGCCGGGGAGATGTGGTCGGTGGTGACCGAGTCGCCCAGCTTCAGCAGCACGCGGGCACCGGCGATGTCCTCCACCGGCTCCGGCTGCGCCTGCATGCCCTCGAAGTACGGGGGCTTGCGGACGTAGGTGGAGTCCGCGTCCCAGGCGAACGTGTCGCCGGTGGGGGTCTCGAGGGACTGCCAGCGCTCGTCGCCGTCGAAGATGGTGCCGTACTGGTTCGTGAACATCTCGGTGTCGATCGACTCGTCGATGATCTTCTGGACCTCGGTGGGGTCCGGCCAGATGTCCTTCAGGAACACGTCGTTGCCGTCCGCGTCCTGGCCCAGGGCCTCGTTCTCGAAGTCGAAGTCCATGGTGCCGGCCAGCGCGTAGGCCACCACGAGCGGCGGGGACGCGAGGTAGTTCATCTTCACGTCCGGGTTGATGCGGCCCTCGAAGTTGCGGTTGCCGGAGAGCACCGCGGTCACGGAGAGGTCGTTCTCCTGGATCGCCTCGGAGATCTCCTGCTCGAGCGGGCCCGAGTTGCCGATGCAGGTGGTGCAGCCGTAGCCGACCACGTTGAAGCCGAGGCCGTTGAGGGACTCGCGCAGGCCCGACTTCTCGTAGTAGTCGGTCACGACGCGGGAGCCCGGGGCCACGGAGGTCTTCACCCAAGGCTTGGAGGTCAGGCCCTTGGCCAGCGCGTTGCGGGCCAGCACGCCCGCGGCCATCATCACCGAGGGGTTCGAGGTGTTGGTGCACGAGGTGATCGAGGCGATCGACACGGCGCCGTGGTCCAGCTGGAACCGGCGGCCGTCCTCCATGGACACGTCCACGAGCTTGGAGGGACGGCCCTCGCCGGCCTCGTCGTCCGTGGCGTAGTTGTGCAGGTCCTTGCGGAACGTCTCCTTGGAGTCGGTGAGCACGATGCGGTCCTGCGGGCGCTTGGGGCCGGAGATCGAGGGGACCACCGTGGAGAGGTCCAGCTCGAGGTACTCCGAGTAGGCGACCTCGGTGGAGGGGTCGTGCCACATCCCCTGCTCCTTGGTGTAGGCCTCCACGAGGGCGACCTGCTCCTCGGAGCGGCCGGTGAGGCGCAGGTACTCGAGCGTCACGTCGTCGATCGGGAAGATCGCGGCCGTGGAGCCGAACTCCGGGGACATGTTGCCGATGGTGGCGCGGTTGGCCAGCGGCACGGAGCCGACGCCCTCGCCGTAGAACTCCACGAACTTGCCCACCACGCCGTGCTGCCGCAGCATCTCGGTGATCGTCAGCACCACGTCGGTGGCGGTGGCGCCGGCCGGGATGGAGCCGGTCAGCTTGAAGCCCACGACGCGCGGGATGAGCATGGAGACCGGCTGGCCGAGCATCGCGGCCTCGGCCTCGATGCCGCCCACGCCCCAGCCCAGCACGCCCAGGCCGTTGACCATGGTGGTGTGCGAGTCGGTGCCGACGCAGGAGTCGGGGTAGGCGCGCAGCACGCCGTCGACCTCGCGGGTCATGACGGTGCGGGCCAGGTGCTCGATGTTGACCTGGTGGACGATCCCCATGCCCGGGGGGACGACCTTGAAGTCGTCGAACGCGGTCTGGCCCCAGCGCAGGAACTTGTAGCGCTCGCCGTTGCGCTCGTACTCGATCTCCATGTTGCGCTCGACCGCCTGGTCGTTGCCGAACACGTCGATCTGCACCGAGTGGTCGATGACCAGCTCGGCCGGGGAGAGCGGGTTCACGCGGGCGGGGTCGCCGCCGAGGTCCTTGATGGCCTCGCGCATGGTGGCCAGGTCCACGACGCAGGGCACGCCGGTGAAGTCCTGCATGATGACGCGGGCGGGGGTGAACTGGATCTCGGTGTCCGGCTGCGCGGAGGGATCCCACGAGGCCAGGGCCTTGATCTGCTCGGCGGTGACGTTGGCACCGTCCTCGGTGCGCAGCAGGTTCTCCAGCAGCACCTTGAGGGAGTAGGGCAGCTTCTCAGCGCCCTCCACCGCGTTGAGGCGGAAGATCTCGTACTCGGCGCCGGCGACGTCGAGGACGCCCTTCGACCCGAAGCTGTCAACAGTGGTCACGGGAGGACTCCTATTCCCGCCCGGGTTCGTCCCGGGCACTCGTCCAGTGGGGGTCGGCACCGGGTCCTCGTCCGTGACGGTCCTCACAGGGCCGTCACCTGAGTCGCAGGCGCCGCACTGCCGCCCAGCCTACCGCGTGCCCGCCCCGCCCCGGGGCTCTCTTCCCCTGTGTGGCGACGCACTGCGGCCGCGGACGTGACGGGGGCGTGCGACGACGGCGTCCGTCGTCGCACGCCCCCGTGGGGTCCGGCGGGTCACTCGGCGGCGGGGGTCTCCACGACGGCCGGCGCGGCCACGAGGTCCGCGGCCGGGCGCAGCACGGTCACGGACTCCAGGTGGTGGGTGTCCGGGTAGAGGTCGAACACGCGGGCGCGCTCCACCTCGTAGCCGCCCTCGCGCAGCCACGCGAGGTCGCGCGCGAAGGAGGCCGGGTCGCACGAGACGTACACGATGCGGCCCGGGCGGAGGGCGAGGATCCGCTCCACGGCCCTGCGGCCCGCGCCGGAGCGCGGCGGGTCGAGCACCACGGTGTCCACGGCCGTGTCGGCCAGGCCGCCGTCGGCCACCGCGCGCTCCGGGTGCTTGAGCCAGCTGCCCAGGACCTTGTCCGTGGGGCCGTTGAGCACGATCGCCTGCTCGGCGCCGAGCAGGTTCCGGCGGGCGTCCTTCGACGCGCCGCGCGAGGCCTCGACGGAGTAGACGCGGCCCTCGGGGCCCACCGCGTCGGCGAGGAAGGCGCTGAACAGCCCGGCGCCGGCGTAGAGGTCGGCCACGATCTGGCCGGGCTGCGCCTGCGCGTCCTCGAGCACGGCGTCCACGAGGGTGGCCGGGGCATGCTGGTGGACCTGCCAGAAGCCGTCGCCCGTGACGCGGAAGCGGCGCTCGCCGCCGCGCTCCGTCCTCACGGTCTCCGAGACCCACGTGCGGCCCGTGATGCGCTCCACGGTGACGGGCGAGTGGCGCTTGGGACCGGGCATGGCGAGGCCGGTGGACACCTCGACGGCGGAGGCGTTCGCGGTCTGCCGGATGCGGGTGCGCAGTCGGCCGAGCTTGGCCTCGTCCGCCGCGGTCTGCGGGGTGGGCGTCACGAGCACCAGCGGCTGCGAGCCGTTGGCCGGGGTGGCCACGTCCACGCGGGCCGCCCCCGTGAAGTCCCAGTCCCACAGGGCCAGGGCGTCCAGGGCCGGCACGCCCAGCGGCATGTTGCGCACGGGAAGGAGGGTGGTGGAGCGGTGCGCATGCATCGCGATGTGGCCCTGCGGGGTCACCGCGAACGCGGTGCGCGTGCGCCAGTGCTGGCCCGTGGGCTCGTCCTCCTCGCCCGCGAAGCAGACCTCGGGGTCGAGGGTCACGCCGGCGATCCGGGCGACCGTGTCGCGGAAGACCTGGGCCTTGAGGCGGCGCTGGTGCGGCACCACGATGTGGCCGAACTCGGCGCCGCCCACGGGGGGCCGGCCCGAGGCGTGGGCGCGCATGACGTCCGCGAGCTTCCACTGGTGGATGCGGCGGAACTCGGAGGGCCGAAGGACCTCGACGGCGTCCCCGCGCCAGAACCGCGCTCCCGGGTCGCACTCGGTCAGGGCGACCCTGACCTTCTCCCCCGGCATCGCGTGCCGGACGAACACGACACGTCCCTCGTGGCGCGCGACGCAGTGGCCGCCGTGCGCCATCTGCCCGGCCTCGACCTCGATGATCCTCCCGACCTCGGTGATGTCCGTGGTGGCGTCAGTGACGGCCATGATGACTCCTCTCGCGAAGCAGCGCGCCGCAGACCTTGCACCGGGCGTCGACTGGTCCCATCATTCTCGCAGATTCGCCGCGGAACGCGGTCCCGGCTCTTCGCCCTCGCGGATCTGCCACGGCACCGAGCCCACCATCACTCCCGCCTCCCGCTGCAGGCGGTTCTTCTGCCGCGTGGCCGTGCGGTTGTGCAGCAGCGTCCGCCATCCCGGCCGCACCACGTACTCGGGGATGAACACCATGGTCAGGTCCCGCGGGGAGAGGCGCCGGCGCTCGCGCAGGTGCCGCACGAGCGGCACCACCGTGTCGCGGTAGGGAGAGGCCACCACGGTGAGCGGCAGCGGCATGCGGGCGCGGTCCCAGTCGTCGATCACCCGCTCCGTCACCGCGCGGTCCACGTCCACCACCACGGCCTCCAGGGACGAGGGGCGGGTCGCGCGGGCGTACGCGATGGCCCGCAGCGCCGGCCTGTTCAGGGTGGAGACCACGACGACGACGTGCACCCTCGAGGGCAGGGCACGGGCGTCGTCGTGGGCGTCCGGCGTGAGCTCGCGGCCCACCGCGGCGTAGTGCCGGTGGATCCGGCCCATGACCAGCGCACCCACGACGATCGTGAGCAGCGCCACCCACGCCCCCTGCGTGAAGCGCGTCACGAGCACGACGACGCCGGCGAGCGCGGTGACGCCCAGCGCGACGGCGGTGATGCCGAGGCGCAGGCGCACCGCGGCGCGGGCGCGCGTGCCCGGGGTGTGCGCGAGCCGGCGGCGCCACAGCCGCAGCATCCCCGTCTGGGCGAGGGTGAAGGCCAGCAGGACGCCGATCACGTACAGCTGGACGAGCAGGGCGGTCTGGGCGCGGAAGACGAGCAGCAGGATCGCCGCGGCGGCGCCGAGGGCCACGACGCCCCACGTGTGGACCAGGCGGTCGCCGCGCACGCGCATCTGCCGCGGGAGGTAGCCGTCGTCGGCGAGCCGGGAGGTCAGGGCCGGGAAGGAGCGGAACGCGGACTTCGCGGCGAAGAGCAGCAGGAGCGCGGTGGCCGCGATGGTGAGCACGGCCAGCGGGCTCCCCGGTCCGAAGACGGCGGCCGCGAGCTGGGCGATCACGGGCGGGGCCGCGGCGCCCTCGGGCAGCGGCGCGCCGTCCGGGCCGCGCAGGGAGGCCGGGTCCAGGGCCACCACGGTGCCCGTGCGGTGGGCCAGGTGCATGACGCCGACCGTGAGTGCCGCCACGGCGGCGGCCATCATCGTGAGGAGCCAGCGGACGGTGGGCACGGCCGGATGCGCCACCGTGCGGGCGGCCGAGACGGGGACCTCCACGCCCGTGAGCAGGACCGAGCCCGCGCTGAAGGCGCGCAGGGCCAGCAGGGCCGTGGCCACCGCGCCGACGGGCCCGGCGCCGGACCCGTCCACCGTGTGTCCCGCGGTCACGGCCTGGCCCAGGGTGCCCCCCGCGTCCTGCCAGAGGCCCGCCCCCACCATGCCCGCCAGCAGGAGCACGAAGGCGGCCACCACGAGCGGCAGGATGCGCCGGCCCCGGCCACGGTCCGATCCGCGCAGGGCCAGGAGCAGCACGAGGCCCAGGGCCGTGCACGCCACCGCCATGCGGTGCTCCGCGAGCGAGGGCACGAGGGCGGCGGCGTAGTGGGCGAAGGCCGCGAGGGACACGGCGGCGGTGAAGACGAAGTCCAGCAGGAGGGCGGCCGAGGCGAGCACCCCGGCGCGCGGTCCCAGCTTGGTGCGCGCCATGCGGTAGATGCCCCCGTGCGGCACCGCCACCACGGCAGCCCGGAACGAGGCGACGATGAGCACCATGACCGCGACGACGGCCCAGCCCACGAGGGGCCCGAGCGCGAGGGCGGCGGTGCCCGAGGCCACGAGGGTCAGGATGATCTCGTCCGGGGCGTAGGCCAGGGAGGAGAGCGCGTTGGCGGAGGTCACGGGGAGGGCGCGCCACCGGGGCATGCGCGGGGCGGCGGCGTCCGTGGAGGCCACGGGTCGTCCCAGCAGTGCCCGGCGGAGGGTCGCTGACAGCGTCGTCACCGCACCACGGTACCCCCGCCCCGCACCGCCATGCCCCGCCCGTTCCCGCGGGCGCCCGGGGCGGTGCGAGGATGGTCCCCGGGCGGGCGCCGCCCGCACCGATCCGGAAGGGGACGAACAGGCCATGGCTCACTACGTCATCGTCGGCGGCGGCCGCGTGGGTTCACGCCTCGCGGCCACCCTGGACGCCGCGGGCCACTCCGTGGCCGTGGTGGACCGGGACGCCCGCGCGGAGGACGGCCTCCCCGCGGACTTCTCGGGCGAGTTCGTGGCGGGCATCGGCTTCGACCGCGACGTGCTGCGCCGCGCCGGGACCGAGAAGGCCCAGGGCCTGGCGGCCGTGACGGCGGACGACGGCACCAACATCATCGCCGCGCGCGTGGCCCGCGAGACCTTCCACGTGGACCACGTGGTGGCGCGCATCTACGATGCCGAGCGCGCGCGGGTGTACCAGCGCCTCGGCGTGCCCACGGTGGCCTCCATCCAGTGGACCGCGGAGCAGGTGCTGCACCGCCTCCTGCCCGCCGGCGCCGCGGACGCGGAGCAGCGCGACCCCTCCGGCCGCCTGATCATCACGGAGCTCGTCCCCCACCCCTCGTGGTGGGGGCGGCGCCTGGCCGAGGTCGAGTCGATGACCGGGATCCGCGTGGCCTACCTGACCCGCTTCGGCGAGGGGATGCTCCCGGCGGGCGTCGAGCGCCTGCAGGAGGGCGACGTCGTGCACGGCGTGTACCCCGTGGACCGGCGGGACGCGGTCGAGGCCGCGCTGCAGGGCGAGGCCCGTGAGCCGGACGAGGACGAGGAGGAGCGGTCATGAGGGTCGTCATCGCAGGGGCCGGCGCCGTGGGCGCCTCGGTCGCACGGGAGCTGTGCGCCCACGGGCACGCCGTGACCGTGGTGGACCTGCGCCCGGAGGTCGTCCGGCGCGCCGACGTCGGCCGTGCCCGCTCCCTCGTGGGGGACGCGACCGACCTCGTCATGCTCGGCGAGGCCGGGGCGCTCGAGGCGGACGTCCTCGTGGCCGCCACGGGCGACGACCGCGCCAACCTCGTGGTCTCCCTGCTCGGCCGCAGCGAGTTCGGGGTGCAGCGCACCGTCGCCCGCGTGAACAACCCCCGCAACGACTGGCTCTTCGACGAGTCCTGGGGCGTGGACGTGGCCGTGTCCACCCCGTCCATCATGACGGCGCTCGTGGAGGAGGCCGTGGAGACCGGCGACCTCGTGCGCCTGCTGCGCCTCGAGGCGGGCGGCACGGCGCTCACCGAATTCCGCGTCCCGGCGGCGCACTGGCTCGTCGGCCGTCGCGTCGGGACGGTGTCCTGGCCGGCGGAGGCCCCGCTCGTGGCCGTCGTGCGGGACGGGACGCCGCGCGCCGCCACCCCGGATGAGGTCCTCGAGGCCGGAGACGAGCTGTTCCTGCTCGTCTCCGCCGCGGCCGAGACGGCCCTGCGGCGTCTCCTGGTCGGGGAGGCCGCGGAGCCTCAGGGCGAGGACGCCGGGTCGACGGCGGCGGCGCCGGCCGGACCGGGCTCCTCCTCGGGCGAGCCCGGCGAGGGCGCGCTCACGGACCAGGCCAGCCAGAGCCCCAGCGCGTAGAGCGGCAGACCCATCACGAGACGGGCGACGCCCAGGGCCGTCGCCGCGTCCGCGAGGTAGAGCGGCACCTGCACGCCCAGCCGCAGCGCGAAGACGGCCGCCATCACCCAGGTGGCCGCCGCGTAGGCGCGCCGGCGGCGGGGGTCCGCACGCCATGCGGTCCCCTCCCCGCGCACGAGGCCGAGGATCAGGCCCACCACGGGCCAGCCCGCGAGGATCGAGACGAGGAACGCGAGGCCGTAGCCGGCGTTCGTGATGAAGCCCCAGAGGTAGTAGTCCCGGGCCTGCCCCGTGGTCAGGGCCACCGCCACCGAGAGCACGACGACGACGAGCCCGGCCAGGACCTGCGCGGGCGACTGGCGCTGCGCGAGCCGGACCACGCCCATGAGGACGGCCACGCCCGCGGCGGCCACGCCCGAGGGCCACACCTGCTGGGTGAGCACGTACCCGACCATGAAGACGAACGTGGGCAGGGACGCCTCCACGATCCCCCGCCAGCCGCCGACGCTGGCCAGGGGGTCCAGGCGGCCGTGCTCGTCGAGCCTCGCGCCGCGGCCGAGGGCGGCGGCGGGGTCCGGCGCGCCGGGGTCGCGGCGGGTCGCGGGCCGGTTCATGGGTGCCTCCTGCGTCATCGGACGGCCGTCGGGCCGTCCACGAGGTCGAACTCGGGATTGTGCAGCGTGGGGACGCCGTCGATCTCCACGACGCGGCCGCGGATGCGCAGCCACTCCCCCGGCATCACGCCGGGCACGCGACGCCGCCCGTGCCACACCAGCCGGATGACGGCGAGCGGCTCGGCCCGTCCGGGCTCCGGGAGCCGCGTGGCGAGCTCCGCGCGGAACACGGTGGCGTCGTCGGCGCCCGGGATGGTCACGGCGACCACCACGCCGAGGCGGTCCACCATCCCGGCGGGAGGCGGCAGGACCGCCACCGGCGCGGTCGCGGGGCTCACCGGGTCTCCGTGATCTCCGGGCCGCGCTCCGGCAGGGGCGCGCCCCCGGCCGGCTGCTCGCCGGACGACGCCGTCGGTGTGGTCTCGGTGCCCTCGGCCGGACGGTGGCGGCGCTGCACGGGCTGGGCGTTGGCCGGGGCGTGCAGGGGCAGCAGCTCCCGGGGAGGCAGGGGCCCCTCGCCGCGGACCACGACGAGGTCGGAGAAGACCTGCTCGAGCGGTCCGGCGGCGTCGGGCCGGAAGGCGGCCTCGCCGTGGAACACGCCGCGCACGAACCAGCGGGGGCCGTCCACGCCCACGAAGCGGGCCACGTTCCAGCCCGGCGAGCCGTCCGGCATCTCGGCGGGGATGCGGGTGAGCAGTTCGGGGCCGAAGGCGCCGGCCTGCTCCTGCACGTGGGCGCCCGGGGAGGAGCCCAGGGCGTCCATGAGCTCCGCGCGCAGGTCGTCCCACAGTCCGGCGGCGCGCGGCGCGGAGAAGGCCTGGATCTGCAGCGCGGAGCCGCCCACGGTCACGGTGACGGCCACGATGCGCCGCGTGGCGTCCTCGAGGTCGAGCCGCAGCTTCATGCCCTGGACGGCGCGCACGCGCAGCGCGCCCAGGTCGATGTACCCGGTGGCGGACGGGCGGGCCGTCACGTCGTGGGGGCCGCGCTCGGCCTCCCGGGCGGCGTCGCCGGCGGCCGCGGCCACGGCGAGGTCGCGCTCCTCGAGCAGATGCTCGGGCAGGGTCACCTGCTCGTGGCGCGCGGTGCGGTTGCGTCCGAAGATCACGAGGTCCTCCCGGGAGTGTCGACGTCGGCGGCCGGCGCGGTGGTGCCCGCGCCGAATCCGCCCGTGGATCCGAAGCCGGCCGTGCCGCGCACGGAGTCCGGCAGGGCGTCCACCGGCTCGAAGCGTGCCTGGACCACCGCCTGGACCACGAGCTGGGCCACCCGGTCCCCGCGGTGCAGGGTGAGGGGCTCCGCCGGATCGTGGTTGATGAGCGGCACCATGATCTCGCCGCGGTACCCGGCGTCGATGGTGCCGGGGGCGTTCACGACGCCCAGGCCGTGGCGGACCGCCAGGCCGGAGCGGGGGTGCACGAAGCCGGCGTACCCCTGGGGCAGCGCGATCGCCACGCCGGTGGGGACGAGGGCCCGCTCTCCCGGGGCGAGCGTCACGTCCACCGTGGTGCGCAGGTCCGCGCCCGCGTCGCCGTCCTGGGCGTACGCGGGGGGCGGGAGGTCAGGATCGAGGACGCGCAGGGGCACGGGAAGCTCGGCGGGGTCACTCACGTGGCAGGACTCTACCCGAGCCGCGTCGGGGCCCCCGGGCGGCCGGATGTGGGAAGCTGGAGGACATGCAGGAGCCCCACGACGACGACGCCCGCCCCCTCTCCGCCGAGCCCGCCCCCGCGGTCGCCGGCGACCCTGACCCGGTGGTCTACGAGGAGCGGCTCTCCCCGTCACCGGGCGTGTGGATCGTGGCCCTCATGCTCGCGGGTCTGGCCATCCTGGTGTTCGCGCCGATCGACATCGTCGTGGGGCTGATCGCCGCGGCCGTCTTCTTCGGGATCGAGGCACTCCTGCTGATCACCGGAACCCCCCGGATCACGGTGCGCGAGCGGACGCTGCAGGTGGGCCGCGCGAGCATCGAGCGGCGTCACATCGGCGCGGTGACGGGACATCGCGGCGAGTCGGCGCGGCAGCAGCGCGGGCCGCACCTGCACGGACTGGCCTACGTGACGGTGCGCGGGTGGATCTCCCCCGTCGTGCGCGTCCAGATCACGGACGAGCGGGACCGGACGCCGTACTGGCTCACGAGCACCCGCCGGCCGGAGGAGCTCGTGGCGGTCCTCGGCGGCCACATGGCCGCCGAGGACGGGTGAGGGCTCAGCCCTCGCAGTCGGTGCAGTAGAGCTCGCCGTTCTTCTCGCGCGCGGCCTGCGAGCGGTGGCGCACCAGGAAGCACGAGGCACACGTGAACTCGTCGGACTGCGCGGGCAGGACCCGCACCATGAGCTCCTCGCCGGAGAGGTCCGCCCCCGGCAGCTCGAATCCCTCCGCCGCCTCGGTCTCGTCCTCGTCCACGACGGCCGACTGCGTGTCGGTGCGACGCGCCTTCAGCTCCTCGATGGAATTCTGGCCGAGCTCTTCCTCGTTCTTGCGAGGGGCATCGTAGTCCGTGGCCATGGTGTGGTTCTCACGCTCCGCTGGTGGGGGTACGGCATCGGGACCGATGCCGGTGCGGGCAGCGGATCGGGACCCCCGAGGGGAGCGCCCGCCGTCATCCTGCGCCGTTGCGCGTAGATTGTGCACCACGGGCCGCCGGGAACCAAATGGCCGCGGGCCGCGCTCGCACCGCGGCTCCCCGCGGCCGGACCGCTAGGATCAGCAGAGGCCCGACGCCGGCCGCGCCGTCCTCGTCCGCGCCCGCGGATACGCCGCGGACCGGTCGAGAACGATGTGGGAGGGACCACCGCCATGGCAGAGCTGCGACTGACCGGACCCACCGAGGACGGCCGGGCACTGCGCCTGGCCGACGCGGACGGGCAGGAGCACTCCCTGCCCCTCTCCGTCTACCTGCGCCGCCTCGTGCTCGAGGGCACGGAGCAGGAGGACGCCGAGCCTCAGGAGCAGCCCGCGCAGGACGCCCCGCGGGGGGACGAGCAGGACACCGACGAGCAGAGCCCCGACGACGCGTCCGGCGATGAGGTCACCGGCGGCGTCGATCCCGAGGAGGAACAGCCGCCCCGCCGCACCGGCCCCAGCCCCCTGGCGCCGCGCATCACGCCTCCCCTCCAGCCGGAGGCGGCCTCCCACGCGCCCCTGCCGCCGGCCGCCGGCGCCCCGTCTGCGGCCCCGCTCACCGCCACGTCCGCCCTCACGGGCTCCCCTGAGCCCGCCGCGTCCCCCGTGGAAGCGCGTCCGACGCCGGGCGAGCCCGCCGCGCCGCGCCCCTCCATGACCCGCTCTTCCGCGTACCGCCCCGCCGCGCAGGGCGAGCGCCGCACCGCGTCCGGCACGCCCACCGCTCCCCTGGCCGACCAGGAGGACGTGCGCGCCGCGGCCACCCAGGAGGCCCCGCCGCTCTCGCCGCGGGAGATCCAGCAGCGCATCCGTGCGGGCGCCTCGGTGGAGCAGGTGGCCCGCGAGAGCGGCAACCCCTTCGCCCGCATCCGCAGCTACGGCTTCCCCGTCCTCGCGGAGCGCGGCTACGTGGCGCAGCAGGCGCGCGGCACGGAGATCTGGGTCGGCGGCCCCGATCTGTACACCGATGCGATCGAGGACGGCGGGCCCAGCACCCTGGGCGAGCTCGCCGAGCATCGGCTGCGCGAGCTGGGCGCCCCCGCGGGCGGACTCGAGTGGGACGCATGGCGCGAGCCCTCCGGCGAGTGGACCGTGACCGCGCAGTTCGCGGCGACCGGCCTGCGCACCCGGCCCACCACGGAGGAGCCGCCCGCGCGGTGGACGTTCCGCCCGGTGGGGCGGCACCTGGACCCGCAGAACGCGTGGGCCCGGATGCTCTCCGATGCTGAGGCGTGGGACGTGTTCCCCGAGCCGCCGGCTCCGCGGACCCCGTCCTCCGAGACCGACGCCGAGGCCGCCGATGCGGGCGCCCCCGCGGCGGCGGGCCGCCGTCCTGACGCTGCGGTGGACGACGCGGAGGCGGCGGTGACCCCGCTGGGCGCCCACACCCCCGCGGCCGACCCCGACGCCGACCTCCTGGAGATCCTCCGGGCCCGCCGCGGACAGCGCGTGGGCGCGGACTCCGCCTCGGACGACGCCCTGGCCCACCTGATCGCCCGCGACGCGGCCCAGCGCCGGGCCGCGGCCCCGACGCCCCTGCGCCCGTCCCTCCCGGATCCCGCGGCGGAGGCGGCGGACGCCCGCCGCGCACCGGGGGCACACGACGCCGCGTCGTCCGAGGTGACCGAGGCCGAGGTGGACCGCGAGGTCAGCCGCGCCCAGGACGAGGTCGCCCAGGTCCGCGCCGCCACGGCCGACGTCGCCGACGACCGGGATGACGCGGAGGTCGCCGAGCCTGAGACCGCCGAGATCGAGGCCGAGGCGAGCGCCGGAACGCCGGAGTCGACCCCTGCCCCGGGCCGCCCCGCGATGCCCACCCCCACGCCGCGGCCCCGCTCCCGCTCGGCCTCGCGCCGCGCGTCGGTGCCCAGCTGGGACGACATCGTCTTCGGCCGCAAGGGCGACTGAGCCGCGCCTCGCCGAGGCGGGTCCGCTCAGCGCACCCAGGTGAGCAGCGGGACCTCGCGCTCGGCGCGTGTGGGCGCCCCGTGCTGCCCGACCATCGCGAAGGCGGTCGGCTCCACGCGGCGACCGTCGTAGAGCGCGAGGTCGCCGTGGACGGCGATCAGCAGGTCCCCGATGCGGCCGCGGACGCGCTCCTCCACGCGCTCCCCGAACCATCCGGCCGCCACCGCCTCCTCCCGGGTGAGCACCCAGGCGTGCGCCCCGTACCGCTCGAGCCACGCGGCACGGGTGCTTTCGCGCACCGCCTCGTCCGCGTCGGGGCGGAAGTGCAGCTGCACGAGACGCGGCTCCCCCGCGGTGTGCGCCACCCCGGCCAGCAGCGCGGGATCGAGCAGCGCGCCCCCGTCGTCGAGCGCGGCGTAGTCCACGCGCCGGGAGGCGGGCACGTCCACCATGCCGTGGTCGCCCGTGGCGAGGACCACGGTGCCCGCGGGGACGCGCGCGAGGAGGCGGCGCAGGGCGGAGTCGACCTCCTCGAGGGCGTGCAGCCACTGCGGCGATCCCACGCCGTGGCGGTGGCCGGCCTTGTCCAGCTCGTTCGCGTAGACGTACACGAGGGTGGGCTCGCGGGCGTCCTTCAGGACGCGCTCGGCGTGCTGGGCGCGCGCGAGCAGTCCCCTCCCCGCCACGAAGCGGCCGCCGCGCAGGCCCGCGCGGGTCAGCGCCGAGTGCTCGAAGGCCGGCAGGGAGACCGTGACCGTGTCCACGCCGGCCGCGGCCGCGCGCTCGAGCACGGTGGCGTGCGGCTGCCAGGCCAGCGGGTCCGTGGCCTCGTCCCAGCCGCCGAGCTGGTTGACCACCACGCCGCGCTCCGGGTCCAGGACGTCGTAGCCGGCGATCCCGTGCTCCCCGACCTCCAGGCCCGTGCCG
The DNA here is from genome assembly GCF_039519235.1 of Micrococcus sp. 2A. NCBI lineage: Bacteria > Bacillati > Actinomycetota > Actinomycetes > Micrococcales > Micrococcaceae > Micrococcus > Micrococcus sp. 2A. Next base: position 1,477,087 of record NZ_CP154351.1, read on the forward strand.
AGGCTCGTGAGCGAGGCGGCGGTGGTGGTGGGCACGGCCGCCTGGAGCACGCGGCCGCCGTCCGCCATCGCCGCGCGGAGCGTGGGCGCGTGTCCGCCGAAGCGCCGGAGATGGGCACGTCCCAGCCCGTCCACGAGGGCCACGACGACGCGCCGCGTGGACGGCAGGCCGAGCGCGTTGGTCATCCCCTCCACCCCGAGGGCGGCCGCCGCGGAGACCAGCACGGAGCGCAGGGCACGCTCGGGCGGGACGACGCCGGCGGGGACGGCCGGGCCGCCCGGCGCCTGCGGGGAGGTGGGGGCCGACTCCCCCGTCACGCGGCCGCCCGGAGGTGGGCGCGGCGCAGGGCGCGGGCGAAGACGACGGCGCCGTCCACGGCGGCCTGGCCCTCGGCGTCGGCCGCCACGCGGATCACGAGGTCCTCCCGTGCTGCGGTCCCGGTGTAGCCGTGGTCCTCCTCGCACTGCGGATCGGCGCAGCCGGCCGGCTGCAGGTCCAGGCGCTGGCCTCCGGCCCACTGCACGCCCAGCGTCACCTCGGCCACCGGGTCCGAGGGGTGGAAGCGGGCCGGATCGGCGTGACCCGTGGTGAGCAGGACGGAGGCGATCGCCGTCAGCGGGACCAGCTCGGTGGACACCTGGGCCAGCACGGCCTGGCCCTCCGGGTCGGCGGCATGGTCGTCGAGGTGGACGGCGAGCAGCACGTCCGCGGCGAGGACCAGCACGGTGATGTGCCGGTGGATCTCGTCGTAGTCGAAGTGCGTGTCCACGTGCACCAGGTGCGCCAGCACGGCGCGCCCCTCGAGCTCCTGGGCGATCGCGTGGGCCACGAGCTCCGGGTAGAAGCCGGCGCGCACGAGGGAGCCGCCCAGGGTGGCGGCCGCGTCCACGGTGCGGTGCCCGGTGCGGGCGTCAGGGCCCTCGGGACGGCCCCCGTGGCGGGGGTCCTGGTGGCCGGAGTCGTGATTCCTGCGCAGCGGGGTCATGGGGTCCATGCTACGGCGAGGCCCGCGGGAGCCGCCGTCCGCAGGGCCGCGCTCAGTCACCCCGCAGCGCGCGGCGCGCGGAGTCCGTGCGCCGTGCGGCGTTGGCCACGTCCACCTCCGCCTGGAGCACGGTGACGCCCTCGGGCGAGGCCAGCACGGGAGCGAAGCGCAGGCGAGCGACCTGCGGGAGGTCGTCCTTGAGCACGCTGACTCGCCCCACGAGGTCCTCGAGGGCGGCCAGGTCCACGGCGGGCACCCCGCCCGTGGCCTCCAGCTTGGCGGCCGCGCGGGGAGCGCGCACCATGCGGGCCACGTCCCGGTCCGTCAGGGGCGGCACGCGGTGCACCCAGTCCCCCAGCAGGTCCGTGGCGTCTCCGGCGATCCCGAACGAGACGACCGGGCCCAGGAGCGGGTCCTCAAGCGCCGTGACCATGCACGCCTGCCCGGCCGGGGCCATGGACTGCACCTCCAGCTCGGTGACGCCGAAGGGCTCGAGGACGCGGCGCATCTGCTGGACGTTGCGGCGCAGGGAGTCCGCGTCCACCACGTTCAGGCGCACGCCGCCGAGGTCCAGGCGGTGGCGCAGGTGCGGGTCCACGGCCTTCACCGCCACGGGGAAGCCCAGCTCCTCGGCCGCGGCCACGGCCTCCTCCGCAGTGGAGAAGCGCACGGAGGGCAGGACGTCGATCCCGTAGTGGCCCAGCAGCTCCTGCGTCTCCTCCGGGGTGAGGCGCACGAGCTCCGTGCCCGCCGCGCGGGCCGCCGCGGCCTCCACGAGCGACTCGGCCGCGTGCAGGTCCGTGCCGGCGGGCTCGAGGGGCTCCCCCGCCTCCTCACGCCGCCAGTCCACGTAGTCGGCCAGCCGGCCGAGCACGGCCATGGCCTTCTGCGGCGAGGGGTAGAACGGCACGCCGGCCTGGAGGGAGCCCGGCTCGGCGTCGTCGGGCAGCGGCCCGGACGCACCGAGGGTGGCGGCGGAGTAGCGCGGGGAGACCACGTCCGTGAGGCACACCGCCACCGGCACGGCCGCGCCCGCGGTCATCTCCGCGAGGGCGCGGGCCAGCTCCTCGGGCTCGTCCTCACCCTGGTGCAGCCCGAGGCGGCCGACGACCACGACGGCGTCCGCCTCCGGGTGGGCGACGGCCGCGCGCACCGAGGCGACGAGCTGCTCCTCGAGCGGGGCGATGCCGTTCTCGCGGTCGCCCAGGCCCAGGGTCTCGATCACGTCGAGCCCGGCCTCGGCGGCCGCGTCGCGGGTGAGGCGGTCCAGGGCCAGGGAGTCGGCCACGAGCACCACCCGGCGGCCCGTCGGCAGCGGCTGCGAGGCCACGGCCATGAGCACGTCCAGCATGTCGTCGTGGGTGGAGGCCTCGAGGACGCCGGTCTGGTCCAGCATCGAGTCCACGGCGCCCGCGGGCGCCTGCGTGGTGCGCGTCTCGTGGCCCGGGGGCAGGAATCGGCCGGTCACGTCCGAGCGGACCACCACCACGGGCTTGGTGCGTGAGAGCCGCCGCGCGATCCGCGAGAACTTGCGCGGGTTGCCGAAGGACTCCAGGTAGACGCCCACGGCGGCGGTGTGCGGGTCGTCCTCGAAGTACTGCATGGCGTCATTGCCGGAGACGTCCGCCCGATTGCCCGCGCTCAGGGAGGTGGACACGCCGATCCCGCGCCGCTTGACGCCCGCCGAGACCATGGCCCCCACGGCGCCGGACTGGCTGAACAGGCCCACCGGGCCACGGCCCGCCAGCCCCGGCGACGGCGAGGCGTTGAGGCGCACCGCCGGATCGGTGCAGACGAGCCCGGCGGAGGCGGGGCCGATCACGCGCATGCCCTCGGCGCGAGCGCGGGAGACGAGGCGGCGCTGCGCCTCCAGGCCGGCCGCGCCGGCGTCGGCATACCCGGAGGTGAGCACGAGCAGGCCCTTCGCGCCGATCGCGGCGGCGTCGGCGACGACGTCGTCCACCGCGTCCGCGGGCACGGCCACGACCACGAGCTCGACGGGCTCGCCGACGTCCGCGAGCGCGGCGTGCGCCTCAATGCCCTGCACCTGCTCCGCCGCGTGGTTCACCGCGTGCACCGTGCCCGTGTAGCCGGCCTCGAGGATGTGGCGCAGCACGATCGAGCCCACGGACTGCGGGTCGCGGGAGGCCCCGACGACGGCCACGGACTCGGGCGCGACGAGCTCGGCGAGGCTGCGGGCCTCGGCACGGTGCTCCCGGGACTCCACCACGGCGCGCCACCGGGCGGTCGGGTTGATGGGGAACTCGACGGCCACCACGCCGTCCTCGAAGTGGCGGGCCACCTCGAAGCCGGACTCCTGGAAGACGGAGAGCATCTTGCGGTTCTCCGGCAGGACCTCCGCCGTGAAGCGGCGGATGCCGAACTCGCGGGCCGCGACGGCCAGGTGCTCCATGAGGATGGAGCCGAGGCCGCGGCCCTGGGCGGCGTCGGAGATGTTGAACGCCACCTCGGCGGCGTCCGTGCCCGGGAAGCGGTCGTAGCGGCCGATGCCCAGGATCTGCCCTCCGCGCGTGATCACGAAGGCCACGCGGTCCCGGTGGTCCACCGTCGTGAAGCGCTCGAGGTCCTTGCGGGACAACTCGGACTTGTACGTGAAGTACCGCAGGTAGATCGAGGCCTCGGACTGGTGGGCGTGCATGTCCTGCAGCCCGGCGGCGTCGTCGGGCGTGATGGGGCGCAGTCGCGCCGTGGCGCCGTCGCGCAGCACGACGTCGGCCTCCCAGTGGCTCGGGTATCCGCGGACGGACTCGGTGTCACCCATAGGATCAGGGTAGACAATCACCGACCCCGTGAGGATCCCCCCACCGCCATGGCCCGTTCGTCCCGCTCCCGTCCCGCCGACCCGGACGCCGCGCGTCCCCTCCCGCTGGAGCAGGAGAACATCGTCGACGTCGACGTGGCGCAGGAGATGGAGAGCTCGTTCCTCGAGTACGCGTACTCCGTGATCTACTCGCGCGCGCTCCCCGACGCCCGCGACGGCCTCAAGCCGGTGCAGCGGCGCATCCTCTTCATGATGTCCCAGATGGGCCTGCGCCCGGAGAAGGGGCACGTGAAGTCCGCGCGCGTGGTGGGCGAGGTGATGGGCAAGCTCCACCCCCACGGCGACACCGCCATCTACGACGCGATGGTTCGCCTGGCGCAGCCGTTCTCCCTGCGCCTGCCCGTGGTGGACGGGCACGGCAACTTCGGCTCCCTCGACGACGGCCCCGCGGCGCCGCGCTACACGGAGGCCCGCATGGCCCCGGCGGCGCTCGCGCTCACCGCGGACCTCGACGAGGACACCGTGGACTTCGTCCCCAACTACGACAACCAGTTCCAGCAGCCCGCGGTGCTGCCCGCGGCCTACCCGAACCTGCTGGTCAACGGCGCGGCCGGCATCGCCGTGGGCATGGCCACCAACATGGCCCCGCACAACCTGCGCGAGGTGGTGGCCGGAGCCCGGCACCTGCTGGCCCACCCGGACGCGGACCTCGACGCGCTCATGGCGCACATCCCCGGCCCGGACCTGCCCTCGGGCGGACGGATCGTGGGGCTCGAGGGCGTGCGGGACGCCTACGCCACGGGCCGCGGCTCGTTCCGCATGCGGGCCGCCGTCGCCGTGGAGCAGGTCTCCCCGCGCCGCACGGGCCTCGTGGTCACGGAGCTGCCGTACGGGGTGGGCCCGGAGAAGGTCATCGAGCGCATCAAGGACGGCGTCAACGCCAAGAAGCTCGCGGGCATCGCCGACGTCGTGGACCTCACCGACCGCAAGAACGGGCTGAAGCTGGTGATCGAGCTGAAGTCCGGCTTCAACCCCCAGGCCGTGCTCGCCGCCCTCTACAAGCACACGCCGCTGGAGGAGTCCTTCGGCATCAACAACGTGGCCCTCGTGGAGGGGCAGCCGCAGACCCTGGGGCTGAAGCCGCTGCTGCAGGTGTATGTGGACCACCGCCTGGACGTGGTGCGTCGGCGCACGGCGCACCGCCTGGGGCGACGGCGGGACCGCCTCCACCTCGTGGAGGGCCTGCTGCTGGCCCTGGTGGACATCGACGAGGTCATCCAGATCATCCGCACCTCGGACGACACGGCCTCGGCCCGCGCCCGCCTCGAGCAGGTCTTCGACCTCTCGGAGGCGCAGGCCACGCACATCCTCGAGCTGCGGCTGCGCCAGCTGACCCGGTTCTCCCGCATCGAGCTGGAGGCCGAGCGGGACGAGCTGGCCGACGCGATCGCCGAGCTCGAGGCCATCCTGGGCTCCGCGGCCCGGCTGCGGGACGCGGTCTCCTCCGAGCTGCAGGCCGTCGCCGACGAGTTCGGGGACGAGCGGCGCACCCAGCTCCTGGCGGCCGAGACGCTCGCCGCCCCGGCCGGCTCCCGCCGGGAGCCTTCGGCGGCCGGCGCCGCGCAGGCCGGAGCAGACCTCATGGTCCCGGACACCGCCTGCTGGGTGCTCCTGAGCACGGCGGGCAAGGTGCTGCGCACCGCGGACCGCACCCCGATCACGGCGCAGGGCCGCCGCCGCAAGCACGACGCCTTCGTCTCCGTGGTCCCGGCCACGGCCCGCGGCGAGGTGGGCGCGCTGACCTCCGCGGGGCGCGTGCACCGGCTGCAGGTGGTGGACCTCCCGGCCGCGCCCGAGTCCTCGGAGGCGCCGGCCATGGCCGCCGCGGCGGACGCGAAGACGCTCATCCCCCTCGAGCGTGGAGAGTCCCTCGTCGCCCTCGTCCCGCTCGACGCCGTCCTCGCGCTCGGCACCGCCCGCGGCGTGGTGAAGCGAGTGCGCCCTGAGTGGCCCCTGAACCGGGACGCGATGGAGGCGATCGCCCTCAAGGACGCCGACGCCGTGGTGGGCGCGGCGCCGGCCGCCGACGACGAGGACCACCTCGTGTTCCTCACGCGCTCCGGGCAGCTGCTGCGCTACCCGGCCTCGGCCGTGCGGCCCCAGGGGCCGGCGGGGGGCGGCGTGGCCGGCATGCGCGTGGCCGACGAGGACGCGGTGATCGGCTTCGGCGTCGCCCCCGCCTCGTCCGTGGCCGAGGGTGCGGGCGAGGGCGACGCCGCCGCGGCGCGGGCCGCCGTCGTGGTGACCGTGGCCGACGGCGAGGGCGACCTGCTGGGCTCGGCCCCGGGCTCCGTGAAGGTCACGCCGCTGGCCGAGTACCCGGCCAAGGGCCGCGGCACCGCGGGCGTGCGGGCCCATCGCCTGCTGCGCGGGGAGTCCGGGCTCGCGCTCGCCTGGGTCGGCCCCGCCCCCGCCCTGGCGGCCTCCCGGGCCGGCGTGGCCCGCTCGCTGCCCGTGGAGTTCGGGCGCCGGGACGGCTCGGGCGTGCCGGTGGACCAGCGGATCGAGGCGCTCGGCGCCGGGGCCTCCCCCACGCTCGTCGCCGCGGCGCCGCCCGAGGACGACGCCGTGACGGTGTCCGCTGAGTGAGAACCCCTCCCCCCGGACGCCGTGATCCCGTCAGGGCCTCCGGGGGGCTCGGCTAGAGTGACAGCCCGGCCCGTGCCAGCCACGGGCCGGATCCCCACCGCCAACAAGAACGGTCCAGGTGCCCCACGTGTCCGGCAACGCCAGCTTCGAATACTCCCGCGCCGCCCTCCTGGCGGTGACCGAGGTGGAGGCACCCCTCGAGGTGACCTCGGATGACCTCGACGAGAAGCTGAAGGACGTGCTCGCCCGGCTGAAGCTGCCCGCCTCCCTGCTGCAGCGCGTCGCCGGGGTGCGGGCCCGCCGCTTCTGGGACGAGACGCGCGACTTCCAGGAGGCCGCCGCGGACGCCGGCACCGCCGCGCTCTCGGCCGCGGGCGTCGACGCCTCGCGCGTGGGCCTGCTGATCAACACCTCCGTCACGCGCGCCACCCTCGAGCCCTCCGTGGCCGTGCGCATCCACGACCTCATGGGCCTGCCGACCTCCGCCACGAACTTCGACATCACGAACGCGTGCCTCGGGTTCGTCAACGGCCTGATGATCGCCTCCACCCTCGTGGACGCCGGACAGATCGACTACGCCGTGGTGGTGGCCGGCGAGGACTCCGGCAGGGTGCAGGAGGCCACCGTGCGGAACCTGCACGCGCAGACCACCAATCGCGGCAACTTCATGGAGCAGTTCGCCTCCCTCACCCTAGGCTGCGGAGCAGCCGCCGCCGTCGTGGGGAGCATCGAGGACCACCCGGACGCGCACCGCATCCTGCGCGGGGTCACCCGCGCCGGCACGGACCACCACGGCCTGTGCGTGGGCGACCACAACGGCATGTTCACGGACTCCACGGCGCTGCTGACCGACGGCCTCGAGCTCGTCATGGACGCGTGGAACGACACGCCGCAGGAGTGGGGCTGGCGGGACATGGACCGCTACATCACCCACCAGGTCTCCCAGCTGCACACGAACGCCATCTCCGAGGCCGCCGGCCTCGACCCCGAGCGCATCCCCCGCACGTTCCCCACCCTGGGCAACGTGGGGCCGGCCTCGCTGCCCATCACGCTGGTGCGCGAGCAGGAGCGCCTCTCCGCCGGGGACCATGTCCTGTGCCTGGGCGTCGGCTCGGGCCTGAACACCGCCATGCTCGAGATCCAGTGGTGAGCTGAAGGAGCCCCCATGCCGCAGATCCCCTCCGCCCCCGCCGTCCTGCCCCCCGCCGACCGGCTCCCCGGATGGGACGCCGCATGGTCCCGCCTGGTGGAGATCCGCTCCGCCGCCGACCCCGAGGGCACCGTCCGCACCCTGCACGTGGCGGACACCGGGCCCGTCCTGGCCTCGCTCGGCGTGGAGATCGCCGGCACCGTCGTGGCCGTGCACGGCAACCCCACGTGGTCCTACCTGTGGCGCTCGCTGATGGAGGCCACGGTGCGCCGCGCACGTCAGGGCCAGCCGGCCTGGAGGGTGGTCGCCCCGGACCAGCTGGACATGGGCTTCTCCGAGCGCCTCGCCCATCCCCGGCTGCCCAGGCCCGACGATCTCGGGGCCCCGGGCGGCACGTACCGCACGCTCGGCGCGCGGATCGACGACCTCGACGCCCTCGTGCAGGCCCTCGGCCTGACGGACCTGGCCCGCACCGGCCACCCGCTGATCACGCTCGGCCACGACTGGGGCGGCGTCGTCTCGCTGGGCTGGGCGGGCCGCCACCGGGACGTGGTCTCGGGCGTGGCCACGCTGAACACCGCCGTGCACCAGCCGCCGGAGGCGGCGATCCCCGCCCCGCTGCAGGCCGCGCTGGCCGGCCCGCTGCTCCCCGGCTCCACGGTGACCACCGACGCCTTCCTGGCCGTCACCACCTCGCTCGCGAACCCGTCCCTGCCGGACGACGTCCGCGCCGCGTACCACCTGCCCTACGAGGGCGCGAACCGCCGCGGCGGCATCGGCGGCTTCGTCGCCGACATCCCCGTGGACGAGGAGCACGCCAGCCACGCCGCCCTGACCGCGGTGTCCGACGGCGTCAGCGCCCTGGGCGCGGCGGGCACGCCCGCCCTCATCCTGTGGGGCGCCGAGGACCCGGTGTTCCTGGACCGCTACCTCGACGACCTGCGCGAGCGCCTCCCGCAGGCCCGCGTCCACCGCTACGAGGAGGCCGGCCACCTGCTCGTCGACGACCGGGACCTCACCCTCCCGATCCTCGCGTGGGCGCAGCTGCTGCACACCGGGCTCCTGGAGGATCCGGCCTCCGGCCTGCCGGGACCGGACCCGCGCGCCGCCCTCGCCGGACCCGAGCCGGGGGTCGCCCTGCTGTGGGACCACCTGCGCGACTGGGGCGCTCCGGACTCCGCGTACCGCGACTACACCGCGCTCGTGGACATGGCCGGCGCCGACACCGGCCGTTCGATCCTCGGCGGCTCGCGCCGCCCCGTGGCCGTGAGCTGGGGCGAGCTGCAGGAGATGGTGTCCGCGATCGCCTCCGGCCTGTGGGCCGCGGGGATGCGGCCGGGCGACCGCGTGGCCATGCTCGTCCCGCCCGGCCGCGACCTCTCCGCCGCGCTCTACGCCGTGCTGCGCGTCGGCGGGGTCGCCGTGGTGGCGGACCAGGGCCTGGGGATCTCCGGCATGACCCGCGCCATGAAGTCCGCGCGGCCGCGCTGGGTGATCGGGAAGACCCCGGGCCTCACGCTCGCCCGTGCACAGTCCTGGCCGGGCACCCGCCTCTCCGTCGCGCCGCTCGGCGCGGGCCAGCGGGCGCTGCTGGGAGTGGAGGGCTCGCTCTACGAGATGGTCGACCGCCATCGGGACGCCGAGGCCGGGGACGCCCGGGACGCCGCCGGCGCCGTGCTCCCGGAGCCGGAGACGTCCGCCGACGCCGCCATCCTCTTCACCTCCGGCTCCACCGGTCCAGCCAAGGGCGTGGTCTACACCCACGAGCGGCTCGGCCGCCTGGTCGCCCTGGTCCGGGACACCCTGGAGGTGCGCCCGGGATCCTCGCTGCTGGCGGCCTTCGCCCCCTTCGCCCTCCTGGGCCCCGCCCTCGGGGCCGCCTCCGTCTCCCCGGAGATGGACGTCACCAAGCCGGCCACCCTGACCGCGACGGCGCTGGCGGACGCGGCGATCGCCGGCCAGTCCACCGTGCTCTTCGCCTCCCCCGCGGCGCTGGAGAACATCGTGGCGACCGCGGGGAAGCTGAACCGGGAGCAGCGGCGGGCGCTCGGGCAGGTGCGGCTCGCGCTCTCCGCGGGCGCGCCCGTGCACCCGAACCTCCTGCGCCAGGTGGGCGCCCTTCTGCCCAACGCCCGCGTGCACACGCCCTACGGCATGACCGAGGGGCTGCTGCTCACCGACGTGGACGGGGAGACCGTGCAGGACCTGCGCCGCGCTGCGGACGAGGGCGTGTGCGTGGGCACCGCCGTCCCCACCGTGACGCTGGGCATCGCGCCCCTGCTCGAGGACGGGACCGCGGACGACGTCGTGCTCGACGCGCAGACCGGGCACGGGGTGCTCGGCGAGATCGTGGTCACCGCGCCGCACCTGAAGGAGCGCTATGACGCGCTCTGGTACACCGACCACCAGTCCAAGCGGGACGGGCTCTGGTTCCAGGACGGCCGCGTGTGGCACCGCACCGCGGACATCGGGCACTTCGACGCCGAGGGCCGCCTGTGGATCGAGGGGCGCCTGCAGCACGTGCTGACGCTCCCCGAGGGGCCGATCGGTCCGGGCGGCCCCGAGAAGGTCGTCGACGCGCTCGGCCCCGTGAAGCGCTCCGCCGTGGTGGGCGTCGGCCCGCGGGGCACGCAGGCCGTCGTCGTGGTGGTGGAGGCCGCCGTGCCCGCCACGCGCCCCGCCCGCCGCGCCGGCCACCACCGGGACGGCCGCCCCCACCAGGGCCTCGCCCCCACGTCCGTGGCCTCGGCCGTGCGCTCCGCGCTCGAGCCGCTCCCCGTGGCGGCGGTCCTCGTCGCGGATCAGATCCCCACGGACATCCGGCACAACTCCAAGATCGACCGGCCCCGGGTGGCGCGCTGGGCCGAGCGGGTGCTGGCGGGCGGCAAGGTGGGGTCGCTGTGAACCGGTTCGGCTACGACGTCGAGATCGACCCGCAGGGCATGCCCGTGCTCATGGAGCGTCTCGAGTCGCGCCGCGTGCTCGTGACCGGGGCGTCCGGCCTGCTCGGCTCCGGGGTGGCCCGCGTGCTGTCCGAGGCCGGCAACGCGGTGACCACCCTGCAGCGCCGCCCCTCGGGCGTGCCGGGGGCCGTGGACGTGTGCGGCTCGGTGACCGATCCCGCCGCCGTCGAGGAGGCCGTGACCGGTGCGGACACCGTGGTCCACGTGGCCGCCAAGGTGTCCGTCTCCGGCCCCGAGCGCGAGTTCGAGGCCGTGAACGTGGAGGGCACGCGGATCACGCTGGAGGCCGCCCGGCGGCACGGCGTGCGGCGGTTCATCCACGTCTCCTCCCCGTCCGTGGCCCACGCCGGCTCCTCCATCGTGGGCGAGGGCGCCGGGCCCGCCAGCCCCGAGCACGCTCGCGGCCCGTACGCGCGCACCAAGGCCAAGGGCGAGCTGCTGGCCCTGGCCGCGGACCGTGACGACTTCCGCGTCCTCGTGCTGCGCCCGCACCTCATGTGGGGACCCGGGGACCGGCAGCTCACGGACCGGATCGTCCAGCGCTCCCGCGCCGGCCGCATGCCGGTGCTGGGCACCGGGGCACCGCTGATCGACACGCTCTACACCGGCAACGCCGTGGAGGCCACGGTGGCCGCCGTGAGCGCCGCGGACCACACCCACGGCGAGGCGCTCGTGGTCACCAACGGGGAGCCGCGCCCCGTGGGCGAGCTCGTGCGCGGGATCGCCCTGGCCGGTGGCGCGGCGGAGCCGGCGCGCACGGTGCCCGCGGGGCTCGCGCGCCGCGCGGGGGCGCTCATCGAGAAGGCCTGGGAGCGGAACCTGTTCGGCGTGCGCTCGGCGGGCCTCGGCTCCGACGACGGCGAGCCGCCGCTCACCGAGTTCCTCGCCGAGCAGCTCTCCACGGCCCACTGGTTCGACCAGCGCCGCACGCGCGAGGTGCTCGAATGGACGCCGTCCGTCAGCATCGACGAGGGGCTCCACCGGCTCGCGCAGTACTACCGGGAGCACTGACCCCGCCCCGGCGTGGCGGCTCACCTGGCCGGACTCCCCCGGGGGACGGGGTCGGGCACCGGCTGCGGCTCGGGCGTGGTGGTGGCCGAGGCCACCCCGATGCGCCACCGCCAGGACCGCTCGCTCATCGTCGCGTTCATGTGTCCAGGCCCTCACAGGCCTGTGCGGCGATCGAGGGGAACCCGACTCCTCCCCGGAGGTGCCGGGCTCAGGCGTCGATGCGGGCGCGGTCCAGGTCGTCCGCGCCGGAGACGATGAACTCCTTGCGAGGGGCGACGGAGGAGCCCATGAGCAGGTCGAACACGCGCTCGGCGGCCTCCAGCTCGGAGATGTTCACGCGGCGCAGCATGCGGTGGCGGGGGTCCATGGTGGTCTCCGCCAACTGGTCCGCGTCCATCTCGCCGAGGCCCTTGTAGCGCTGGATGGGCTCGCGGTAGGAGCGCCCCTCCTTCTCCAGGCGGGCGAGGACCTCGCGGAGCTCCTGCTCGGAGTAGGTGTAGATGACCTCGCGCTCCTTCTGCCCGCGGGTGACCGCCTCGATCCGGTGCAGGGGCGGGACGGCGGCGAACACGCGGCCCGCCTCCACCATGGGACGCATGTACCGGAAGAAGAGGGTGAGCAGGAGGGTGCGGATGTGGGCACCGTCCACGTCCGCGTCCGTCATGAGGATGACCTTGCCGTAGCGCGCCGCGTCGATGTCGAAGCTGCGCCCGGCGCCGCCGCCCACCACCTGGATCAGGGCTGCGCACTCGGCGTTGGAGAGGATGTCCGAGACCGAGGCCTTCTGCACGTTGAGGATCTTGCCGCGGATGGGCAGCAGCGCCTGGAAGTCGGAGGACCGGGCGAGCTTGGCGGTGCCGAGGGCGGAGTCGCCCTCCACGATGAACAGCTCCGAGGAGGCGACGTCCGAGCTGCGGCAGTCCGCGAGCTTGGCCGGCATGGTGGAGGTCTCCAGCGCGTTCTTCCGCCGTTGGTTCTCCTTGTGGGTGCGCGCCGAGATGCGGGACTTCATCTCCGCCACGACCTTCTCCAGCAGCACCGCCGTCTGCTGCTTCTGCGCCCGGGCCGACGACGCCAGGCGCGCGGTGAGCTCCTTCTCCACCACCTGTGCGACGATGCGCCGCACGGCCGAGGTGCCGAGGATCTCCTTGGTCTGCCCCTCGAACTGCGGCTCGGCGAGGCGCACGGTGAGCACGGCGGTCATGCCCGCCAGCACGTCGTCCTTCTCCACCTTGTCCGTGCCGGCCTTCAGGCGGCGCGCGTTGGCCTCCACCTGGGCGCGGAGCACCTTGAGCAGCGAGGCCTCGAAGCCGGACTGGTGGGTGCCGCCCTTGGGCGTGGCGATGATGTTCACGAAGGAGCGGAACACGGTCTCGTAGCCGACGTCCCACCGCAGGGCGAGGTCCACCTCGCACGTGCGCTGGACGTCCTGCATCGCCGTCCGGCCGTCCTCGCCGAGCACCGGCACGCGCTCCTTGAACGTGCCCGAGCCCTGGATGCGCCACACGTCGGTGACGGGGGACGCGGGGGTCAGGTGCTCGACGAACTCCGAGATGCCGCCGTCGTACTGGAAGACCTCCTCCGCGGGGGCCTCCTCCCCCGCGGCGCGGCGCAGGTCCCGCACCGTGATCCGGAGCCCGGGGATCAGGTAGGCGGTCTGCCGGGCCCGAGCGCGCAGGTCCTCCGCCGAGAACTTCGCGTCCTTGATGAAGATCTGGTCGTCCGCCCAGTAGCGGACCCGCGTGCCGGTGCGGCCGCGCTTGGCCTTGCCGACGACGTCCAGCGGCGAGGCGTCCTTCGCCGGCTCGAACGGGGCCTCCGGGGAGGGCCTCGAAGCGTCCGCGAACCGGCCGGGCTCGCCCCGGCGGAAGGACATCTGGTGGACCTTCCCGCCGCGGAACACCTGCACGTCCAGACGGGAGGACAGGGCGTTCACCACGGAGGCGCCCACCCCGTGCAGGCCGCCCGAGGCGGCGTAGGAGCCGCCGCCGAACTTGCCTCCCGCGTGGAGCTTGGTGAACACCACCTCGACGCCGGTCAGGCCCGTCCTGGGCTCGACGTCCACGGGGATGCCGCGGCCTGAGTCCTCCACCTCCACGGAGCCGTCCGGATGCAGCGTGACGTCGATCGACTGGCCGAAGCCGCCGAGGGCCTCGTCCACCGAGTTGTCGATGATCTCCCACAGGCAGTGCATGAGGCCGCGGGAGTCCGTGGAGCCGATGTACATGCCTGGCCGCTTGCGCACGGCCTCAAGCCCCTCCAGCACGGAGAGGTGGCGCGCGGTGTACTCGGAGGACGCTGGCACGGGAGGCGGGCCTTTCGACGGGGATGACGCGGGGGCCGAGGCGGCGCGGCGACGGCCCGTCCAGCCTACTCGGGGGGCCGGACACGGCAGGGCGCCCTACGGGAGGCCCGCAGCGTCCGGAGACCGACGTCGACGTCGCCGATACGCGCCCAGCGAAACGGGGCGGGTCCGCGCCCCGCGCCGCGAATAACCCTGCCATCCTGGCTGTTCCATCGGACGAGTGGGGCAGCCGGCGCATCCGCCGGCTGTCAGCCCCCAGACCCGAACTCGAGGAGGACACCGTGTCCATCACCGCCCTGGCCGAGCCGGCCGCCCTCACCCGTGCCGACCGCTGCGACCGCTGCGGCGCCCAGGCCTACGTCCGCGCTGTGCTCGAGGCCGGCGGCGAGCTGCTCTTCTGCGCTCACCACGCACGTGACGTGGAGGCCGCCCTGCGCCCGAAGACCGCCGTGTGGCAGGACGAGACGTCCAGCCTGAGCTGAGCCGACCCCCGGCTGCGCTGCAGCCGAACCGAACGGCAGAGGGCCGGGGCACCATGACGGTGTCCCGGCCCTCCGCCGCGTAGGGGGACGGGCCGCGTCGGACCCGCCCTCCCCGCGATCAGTCCAGGTAGTCCCGCAGCACCTGCGAGCGGGACGGGTGGCGCAGCTTCGACATGGTCTTGGACTCGATCTGGCGGATGCGCTCGCGCGTCACGCCGTAGACCTTGCCGATCTCGTCCAGGGTCTTGGGCTGGCCGTCGGTGAGGCCGAAGCGCATGGCGACCACGCCGGCCTCACGCTCGGAGAGCGTGTCCAGCACGGAGTGCAGCTGTTCCTGGAGCAGGGTGAAGGAGACGGCGTCCGCGGGCACGACGGCCTCGGAGTCCTCGATGAGGTCGCCGAACTCGGAGTCGCCGTCCTCGCCGAGGGGGGTGTGCAGGGAGATGGGCTCGCGGCCGTACTTCTGGACCTCCACGACCTTCTCCGGGGTCATGTCCAGCTCCTTGGCGAGCTCCTCCGGGGTGGGCTCGCGGCCCAGGTCCTGGAGCATCTGGCGCTGCACGCGGGCCAGCTTGTTGATGACCTCCACCATGTGCACGGGGATGCGGATGGTGCGGGCCTGGTCTGCCATGGCGCGGGTGATGGCCTGGCGGATCCACCACGTGGCGTACGTGGAGAACTTGAAGCCCTTGGTGTAGTCGAACTTCTCCACGGCGCGGATGAGGCCGAGGTTGCCCTCCTGGATCAGGTCCAGGAAGAGCATGCCGCGCCCGGTGTAGCGCTTGGCCAGCGAGACGACGAGGCGCAGGTTCGCCTCGAGCAGGTGGTTCTTGGCGCGGCGGCCGTCGGCGATGATCAGCTCGTAGTCGCGGCGCACCCGGTAGTCGTCCACCGGGTTCTCCTTGAGCCAGTGCTCGGCGTACAGGCCGGCCTCGATGCGCATGGCGAGGTCCACCTCCTGCTCGGCGTTCAGCAGGGCCACCTTGCCGATCTGCTTCAGGTAGTCCTTCACCGGGTCGGCGGTGGCGCCGGCCACGACGACCTGCTGCACCGGGGCGTCGTCCTCGGAGTTGTCCACCACGAAGGCGCCCCGGACGACGGCGGGGCCGCTCGCCTTGGTGCCGGTGACGGACTCGGGGGCCATGGCCGGCGCCTGGTTCGCGTCCGAGCCGTCGGCGTCCTCATCGTCCGAGTCCTCGTCGGCGGTGGTGTCGCCCTTGGCGGCCAGCGCCTCGTCCTCCGGGCCCACCGCGTCGGCCTTGGCGGTCTCCTCGCGGGCGTCGACGGCCGCCTCGTCCGTCTCCGCCTCGGCGTCCGCGTCGGCGGCCTTCGCGGCGGCGGCCTTGGCGGCCGTCGCCTTCGTGGAGGCGGCCTTCGCAGCCGCCGTGGGGGCCGTGGCCTTGGACGCACCGGCGGTCTTCGCCGCGGTGGACCGGGTCGTCGACTTCTTGGCGGCGGTGCTCTTGGCGGTGCCGGTCGCGGACTTCGCGCCTGCCGCCGACTTCGTGCCGGCAGCGGACTTCGCCGCGGTCGTCTTGGCCGCGGTCGTCTTCGTCGCGGCGGCCTTCGTGGCTGCCGTGCTCGTTCGGGCCGTGGCCGTCTTCTTCGCCGTGGCGGTGGTCTTCTTCGCGGCGGTCCCGCTCGCCCGGGTGCGGGTGGCGGCCTTCTTGGCCGCACCGGTGCCGGTCGTCTCCGGGCCGTCCTGCGCTCCGCTGGTCGTCGAAGTGGTCACTCGTGGCCTTTCCGTCGGTCCGCGCCTGCGCGCGGATCCCCTGCAGTCCATATACGCGTGACCCTGTCAAGTCCCGGCCGCGGGCGACGACGTCGCCCGGGCCCGCAGACTGCAGGGTCCTGGAGTGCTCAACACCGAGGCGGCCGGGTCTATTCCACGCGGATCGCACCGAGGCGGACCGCGCGGCTCGACCGGCGCTGAACCGATCCATTGTCGCACGGTGCGGCAGGCCCCCACCCCGGCCACGCCCCGCGGGGCGTCACCGCCGCGGACCGGCCCGCCATGCGGTCTCCGGGGACGTCGCCCACCCCGCGACCAGGCCCGCTCCCGTGACGGCCCGCAGCACCGAGCCGAAGCGGTCCCTCGGGTCCAGCGCCTCGGCGGCCTCCAGGTGCGCGCTCGCCGCGGAGCCGTGGCCCCGTGCCCAGGAGACCCATGCCGCCACCGCGAGCGCCTGGGCCGCGTGGCGTGCCGGGGCGGTGCTCGCGATGCCCCGGCACGCCTCCCACAGGCGGTCGAGGGAGCGCCAGTCCGGCGGCTCCGGCGTCGAGGCCGTGAGGATCGGCTCCCGCGCGGCGCCGTCGGCCGCGGCGGCGTCCGGGCCGCACGCCGCCAGGACCACGAGGGCGTCGCGCCAGGCAGGGAGGACGAGCGGCCCGGCGAGGAGCTCGTGGTCCTGCGCGCACCCGCCGCGCAGCACGGTGCGCCACGCGTCCTGCCAGGCGGCCCGGCCGGCGGCGTCCTGTGGGTCCGGCGCCGGCCACCGCCGAGCGTCGGCGGGCGCCGCCCGTCGCGGCGGCGGCACGAGGACGTCGCGGTCCCGCAGGCCCCACACGGAACCCTGGGCGAGCAGGTGAAGGGAGAGGACGCTGGACTCAGGGCTGACCGCGCGCGCCTGCGACGCCGTGCCCCGCCCGGGAGGCCACGGCCAGGCCCGCTCACCCGCGCTGCACCACGCCTCGGCCACCGGGATGTCCGCACGGCACAGGGCGTCCTCGAGGGCCGGCCACCATGGAGGCGCGGCGGCCGCGCCGGGCTCGGCCGAGGCGTCGAGCACCAGGGCCAGGACGGCGGTCGCCCGGGCGTCCCGCCGGCAGACGCCGGCCACCGTGCGCGCCCAGCGCCCCTGCGCGTCGGCATGCCCCGGCAGGTCCACCCGCACGACGGCGCGCAGGAGGCGGTGCTCGAGGGTCACGAGGACGAGGCTCTGCCGGGGAAGGGTGCCGAGGGCGTGACCGACGTAGCCGAGGAGGTCGTCCACCCCGCGGGCGGAGAGGGTGCCGGGGGCGAGGGTGGGGGTGGGGGTGGGGGTGCAAGGGTCCATGGCCCGATCCTGGGTCGGGCGCCCCCGCCGCCGGGGGTCAGTCGGTCGGATCGGTGGAGGGCGGACCGGGCCGGTCCTCCTGTGCAGGATCCGTCCGCGTCCAGGGGTGCACCGCCCCGTCCCGCTCCGCGAGGTAGGCCTCGACGGCGGAGGCGAGCGCGTCGCCGTCGGGCAGTCCCCCGTCGGTCTCCAGGAGGGAGCGCTCCTGGTCCTCGGCGTTCTGGTCGAAGTTCTTCTCGAGCCCCGTGATCATGGACCGGACCTCCTCCGAGCCCGCCACCTGCCGCTCGATCTCCGCCTCGATCTCCCGGGAGGCGTCCCGCAGCTCGTCCGTGGGGAGCATGAGGCCCAGCGCGGCGCCCGCGTACTCGAGTGCGGCCACCGCCGCCTGGGGGAAGGCCGCCTCGCCGAGGTAGTGCGGCACGTGCAGGGTGTACCCGGCCGTGGGGATGCCGGCCTCCTGCGCGCGGACCTCCAGCATCTGCAGCGCCCCGGAGACGATGTCCGCCTCAGGGCTCCACGTGGAGAGCCCGCCGACGGCGTCCTGGCGGGAGCCGTGGGTGGTCACCCCGAGACGGCGGGTGTGCGGGACCGGCATGGGGGCGGCGTCGAGGAAGGTGAGGGAGTCCACCTGCCACTCCTCGGCGAGCCCGAGCAGCGCAGCGGTGAAGCGCTCCCACTGGAAGTCCGGCTCGGGGCCGGCCACCAGCAGGAACGGGTGGCCGATCAGGTCCTCCACCACCTCGACCCGCAGCGAGGGCATGCGCAGGTCTCTGTATCGGTCCCGCTCGAACCGCAGCCGCGGGCGGCGGGCCCGGTAGTCGAACATCTGGTCCAGGTCGAAGTCGGCGACGAGCCGGTGCGTGAGGTGCTCGCGCAGCGCCGAGCGCACCTGGAGGGCAACCCGACCCGCGTCCATGTGGCCCGTGAGCACGACCAGCATGCCCAGCCCCGGGGGGACGGCCAGGTCTGCGGCGCCCTCAGGCCCGCCGTCGTGACGTGTGTACAGCTGCGTGGGATCCTGCACCGCGCGCCCTCCCGGTTCGTCCTGCTCGATCTCGTCCTGCTGATGGTCTGCGGCGGACGCCCGTGGTCCCGGGCCCCGCCTCCGCCAGGGTCAACCTCCCCGACGGCCTCCCCTATTCCACCGCGGCGGGGCCAGGGGGCCGCCGGGGCCGTGACTAGGATGGCCGATGAGGGCCGCGTCACACGGGTGTCGCCGGCCCACCCGTCCCGCAGTCCCCGCCGAGAAGAGAAAGAGGCACCACCGTGATCACACAGGACCGCCCGTCCCTGACCGCCCGCACCCTCGAGGACGTGACCGCGTCCGCCCTGGTGGTGGGGGTGGGTTCCGGACCGGACGGGCCGCTGCTGCTCACGGATGCCCTGCCGGCCGAGGCGGCCACCGCGCTCGAGGCCTCGCTCGAGCTGTTGGGCGTGCGCGGCGGCGCGGACGAGGTCCACCGCCTCCCCGGCGTCGGCAGCTCCCCCGTGCCCCTGCTCGTGCTCGTGGGCGTGGGCCCGCTGGACGAGGAGGGCGGCGTGAGCTCCGAGGCGCTGCGCCGCGCGGCCGGCGCCGCCGTGCGCTCCCTGGCCGGCACCGACGCCGTGGCCCTCGCCCTGCCCTCCGACTCCGCGGAGCGCCTCGCCGCCGTCGCGGAGGGCGCCGCCATGGGCGCCTACGCGTTCACGGCCCTGAAGTCCGAGACCGTCCGCGAGGAGTCCCGCCGCTCCCGCCCGGTGCGGTCCCTCGAGGTCGTCACCGACCTGGGCGAGGACGTCGCCGGCCCCGCCCTGCGCCGCGCCGCCGTCGTGGGCGACGCCGTGTGCGCCGTGCGCGACCTCGTGAACACGGCCCCCTCACACCTCTACCCCTCCACCTTCGCGGACGCGGTGGAGCAGGACCTGGCCGGGACGTCCGTGGACGTCACCGTGTGGGACGAGGGGCGGCTGGCCGCCGAGGGCTTCGGCGGCATCCTGGCGATCGGCCAGGGCTCCTCCCGTCCGCCACGCCTCGTGCGCCTCGAGCACGCCCCGGAGGGCGTCGCCGCCCACATCGCCCTCGTGGGCAAGGGCATCACCTTCGACACCGGCGGCATCTCCCTCAAGCCGGCCGCCTCCATGATGACCATGAAGTCGGACATGGCCGGCGCCGCCACCGTGTTCGCCGTCGTCCGCGCCGCGGCCGCCCTCCAGCTGCCCGTGAAGGTCACGGGCTGGCTGGCCCTCGCGGAGAACATGCCCTCGGACACCGCCATCCGCCCCTCCGACGTCGTGACCATGTACGGCGGCAAGACCGTGGAGATCATGAACACGGACGCCGAGGGACGCGTCGTGATGGCCGACGCGCTCGTCGCCGCCACGGACGAGCGCCCCGACGCCGTGCTGGACATCGCCACCCTGACCGGCGCCCAGCTCGTCGCCCTCGGCACGCGCTACACCGGCGTGATGGGGGACGAGGCCCTGCGCGCGGAGGTCGCGGCGGCGGCCGACCGCGTGGGCGAGCTGGCGTGGGCCATGCCCATCCCGGAGAACCAGCGCGCCTCGCTGGACTCGCGCGTGGCGGACCTCTCGAACATGGGCGACAAGTTCGGCGGGATGATGACCGCCGCCGCCTTCCTGCGCGAGTTCGTCGACGCCGGCCGCGACGCCGCCGAGCGCGCCGAGAGCCCGACCCCGTGGGCCCACCTCGACATCGCCGGACCCTCCTTCAACGACGCCGCTGCCCACGGCTACACCCCCCGCGACGCGACCGGCGTGATGGTGCGCACCCTGGTTGGTCTCATCGCAGGACGCGCCGGGTAAGGTGGGCTCCGACGTCCGTCCCCCGTCCCGGTCCCGGCTCTGTGCCGGGCCGGCGGGGAGGCGGTGACCAGCAGGGATCCCCTGCTCCACCCACTCCCAGCACAAGGAGCATGACAAGTGGCCGATTCGGCAACCGCTCAGGAATTCGACGTCCTCGTCCTCGGCGGTGGCTCCGCCGGGTACGCGGCAGCCCTCCGGGCCGTCCAGTACGGCATGACCGTCGGCCTGGTCGAGAAGGCCAAGCTCGGCGGCACCTGCCTCCACTGGGGCTGCATCCCCACGAAGGCCTACCTCCACGCCGCCGAGGTGGCCGACGAGACCCGCCACGCCGAGAAGTTCGGCGTCAACGCCACGCTCGAGTCCGTGGACATGGCGAAGGTGCGCGACTACAAGGACGGCATCGTCGCCGGCAAGCACAAGGGCCTCACCGGCCTCATGAAGATGCGCAAGGTCCAGGTCATCGAGGGTGAGGGCAAGCTCGTCTCCCAGGACGAGATCGAGGTCGACGGCACCCGCTACAAGGCCAAGAACATCGTGCTGGCCTCCGGGTCCGTCTCGAAGACGATGGGCCTGCCGATCTCCAAGAAGATCATGACCTCCACCGAGGCCCTGGAGCTGGACTACACCCCCAAGTCCGCCATCGTGCTCGGCGGCGGCGTCATCGGGTCCGAGTTCGCCTCCCTGTGGAACTCGTTCGGCGTGGAGGTCACCATCATCGAGGGCCTGAAGAACCTCGTGGCCAACGAGGACCCCGCGATCATCAAGATCGTGGAGCGCGAGTTCAAGAAGCGCGGCATCAAGAGCAGCCTCGGCACCTTCTTCGACAAGGTCGAGGAGACCGAGTCCGGCGTCAAGGTGACCCTGGCCGACGGCAAGGAGTTCGAGGCCGAGGTGTGCCTCGTCGCCGTGGGCCGCGGCCCGAACACCGAAGGCCTCGGCTTCGAGGAGCAGGGCATCACCCTGGACCGCGGCTTCGTCATCACGAACGAGCGCCTCCACACCGGCGTGGGCAACATCTACGCCGTCGGCGACATCGTGCCCGGCCTGCAGCTCGCGCATCGCGGCTACCAGCAGGGCATCTTCGTCGCCGAGGAGATCGCGGGCAACACCCCGATGGTCGTCGAGGACATCAACGTCCCGAAGGTCACCTTCACCGATCCCGAGATCATGTCCGTGGGCTACTCCCAGCCCAAGGCCGAGGAGAAGTTCGGCAAGGACAACGTCGAGGTCGCGGAGTACAACCTGGCCGGCAACGGCAAGTCCTCCATCCTCGGCACCGGCGGCATCATCAAGCTGGTGCGCCAGAAGAACGGCCCCATCGTCGGCGTCCACGGCGTGGGCAAGCGCATCAGCGAGCAGATCGGCGAGGCGCAGCTCATCGTGAACTGGGAGGCCTACCCGGAGGATGTCGCCCAGTTCGTGCACGCCCACCCGACGCAGAACGAGTCGCTCGGCGAGGCCGCGATGGCCCTGTTCGGCCACCCGCTGCACGGCTGACCGACCGAGCCAGACCCTTGACGGGGCCGTCCGACGGTCCCACCCACCCACCCCGGCGCAGCGGCGATCCGCAGCCGCCGCGCCACCCCCGTGAGGAGAGACGGTCCCATGTCCGAAACCGTGAAACTGCCCGCCCTCGGTGAGTCCGTCACCGAAGGAACCGTGACCCGCTGGCTGAAGGCCGTCGGCGACGAGGTCGCCGTCGACGAGCCCCTGGTGGAGATCTCCACCGACAAGGTCGACACCGAGATCCCGTCCCCCGTGGCCGGCGTGCTCGAGGAGATCCTGGCCGACGAGGACGAGACCGTCGAGGTCGGCGCCCCGCTGGCGACCATCGGCGACGGCTCCGGCTCCACGCAGTCCGACGACGCCCCGTCCGAGGAGCACGCCGAGGCCGAGGAGCCGGCCGTCGAGGAGGCCCAGGAGGACGAGCAGCAGCAGGAGCCCGCCGGTGAGCCCGCTCCCGAGGAGCGCGCCAGCACCGAGGCGGACCAGCAGTCCTCCGGCGACCAGGCCGGCGAGGCCACCGAGGTGACCCTCCCCGCCCTGGGCGAGTCCGTCACCGAGGGCACCGTCACCCGCTGGCTCAAGGAGGTCGGCGACGACGTGGAGGTCGACGAGCCGCTGCTCGAGGTCTCCACGGACAAGGTCGACACCGAGATCCCATCCCCCGTGGCCGGCACCCTGGTGGAGATCAAGGCCCAGGAGGACGAGACCGTCGAGGTCGGCGCCGTGCTGGCGCTCGTGGGCTCCGGCTCCGCCGGCGGCTCGCAGCCCTCGTCGGACGCCTCGTCGGACGCCTCCCCCGCCGGGGACGAGGCCACCCCGGAGGAGATCGAGGACGCCGCCACCGAGGCCGCGGTCCCGACCGAGACCGAGGAGGCCGCCGAGGACGCCGGCACCGAGCCCGCCGCCGAGGCCCCCGAGGAGTCCGCCTCCGAGAAGGCGATCGAGCAGGAGTCCTCGGCGAAGGAGTCCGGCGAGGCGAAGGCCGAGCCCTCCGCGACCGAGCCCGGCCAGGGCTACGTCACCCCGCTGGTCCGCCGCCTGGCGCACCAGAACGACGTCGACCTCTCCACGGTGCGCGGCACCGGCGTGGGCGGCCGCATCCGCAAGCAGGACGTCCTGGCGGCCTCGCTCGCCAAGAAGTCCTCCGGTGACGAGGCCACTGCCCCCGCCGAGTCCGCCACCCCGGCCGCCTCTTCGGCCCCGCAGGCCGCCGCGTCCTCCGTGGACCCCTCGGTCCGCGGCGAGACCGAGAAGGCCCCGCGCATCCGCCAGGTCATCGCCCAGCGCATGCGCGAGTCCCTGGACCTCTCGACGCAGCTGACCCAGGTGCACGAGGTGGACATGACCCGCATCGTGCAGCTGCGCGCCAAGGCGAAGTCCTCCTTCCAGCAGCAGTCGGGCGTCAAGCTCACCTACCTGCCGTTCATCACGAAGGCCGTGGCCGAGGCGCTCAAGCAGCACCCCAAGCTGAACGCGTCCTTCTCCGAGGACAACAAGGAGATCACCTACCACTCCTCGGAGGACATCGCGATCGCGGTGGACACCGAGAAGGGCCTCCTGGTGCCCGTCATCAAGGACACCGGCTCGCTGAACCTGACGGGCATCGCGCAGAAGATCGCGGACGTGGCCGAGCGCACCCGGACCAACAAGATCTCCGCGGACGAGCTCTCGGGCGGCACCTTCTCCATCACCAACATCGGCTCCGTGGGCGCCCTGTTCGACACGCCGATCATCAACCAGCCGCAGGTGGGCATCCTGGGCACGGGTGCGATCGTGAAGCGCCCGATGGTGGTGGCCGACGCCGACGGCAACGACACCATCGCCATCCGCCACATGATGTACCTGTCCCTGACCTACGATCACCGCCTCGTGGACGGCGCGGACGCCGGACGCTTCCTCCAGACGCTCAAGCAGCGCCTCGAGGCCGGCGAGTTCGCTCCCGAGCTCGGCCTCTGAGGGGACCGTCATGGACGTCCTGACCACCATCCTGGTGACGATCCACGTCGTCTCGGCCGCGGCGATCGTGGGCGGCTGGTTCGCCCACTTCCGCAACCCCACCGTGACCGCCTCGCAGTGGATCGGCTCGATCGGCATGATCCTCACGGGCATCGCGCTCTTCGGCGTGGCCATGGCCACGTGGGAGGACCCGAACCACATGAAGCTGGGGATCAAGTTCCTGATCGGCGTCATCGTGTTCGTGGCCGCCCTGCTGGGTCGGCGCCGCCTCAACCGCGGCGAGGCCGTGCCCACCGGCCTGGCCCACGCCGTGGGCGGCCTGGGCCTGGTCAACATGCTGATCGCGCTGCTCTGGCACTGATCCGCCTCTGCGGCTGAGCCGCGTTCACGCCGTGTGCCCCGAGGAGAGATCCTCGGGGCACACGGCGTTCCCCGTCCCCGGACGGCTCAGCGAGGGTCCACCCGTTCCACGCGCCACCGCGTCCCGTCCGCGCGCAGGGTCAGCTCCACGGCCTCGTCTCGCTCCTCCACGTCCCCGACGACGGCGCCGGCGCCGTCCTGCACCGCGTGCGCACTCGTGACGATCCGGGCCGGCACCCGCAGCGCATCCCCCTCGACCTCGGCGGCCCCGTCCGGCTCCACGGACACCGTGAGCCCGGCGAACGCGTAGCCGCCGCCGGCCAGGTCCCGCTGCACTGCGGCGTCCCTGCGCCACGCGGGACTGCCCGGCACGGCGTAGGCCTCCAGCCGCTCCGCCCGCGGGTCCTCGAGCGCGGCCGTCCGCGCGCGGCCCACCCCCGCCAGGACCTCCTCGAGCGCGACGGCGTCCTCCGACAGCTCCTCCGGGCGGGCCGAGGCCTCGGTGCCGGTGGACGGGTCCCCGGGCGCCTCCCCGGAGGCCTCCCCCGACACCCCGTGCCGGGTGGACGACGCCGCAGCGTCCGGCGGCCGGCCGGGCGCACTCGACGAGGGCGGGGTGCCCGACGCGGGGGCGGCACCCGACGGCGCCGTCGGCGCCGCCGGTCCCTGTCCCTCCCCGGCTGCGGGGCCGTCCGCGGTCCGGTGCAGCACGGCGCCCGCCACGGCCAGCCCCGCCAGGAGCGCGACGGCCCCCGCCGCGAGTCCCACGGCCGGTCCAGGCGCCCGTCGGCCTCGCCGGCCCACCGCACCTCGGCCCCCGGTCCGCCTCCGCCGTCCGTGCCTCGTGCCCGGCCCTCCGCCGCCGCCGGGCAAGAGCGTGGGCAGCAGGTGGGCCACCTCGATCGGAGCCGCCTCGTGGAGGGGAACGGCCTCCGGAGCGGCGGCCGCGTAGGCGGCGGAGGCGCCCTCCAGGGCGCTCGGCCTGCCCGCGGGGTCGGGGTCGAGCGCCGCGTCCAGCAGGATCGCGAGCTCCGGGGGGACCTCCGGCACGAGCACGGGCAGCGGCGCCCGGCTGCCGTGGGGCCCGGGCGCCCGGCCGGTCAGCGCGAACCACCCGAGGGCCGCCCACGAGAACACGTCCGACGCGGCGGTGAGCGGGTCCGGCGCAGCGGCCCGCTCCCCGTCCGCCGGCGCCTCCGCCTCCTGCAGCGCTCGCAGCACCTCGGGCGCCGCGAACCCGGGCGTGCCGCCGACACCCTGGGCTCCCCCGACGACGCGCGCCACCCCGAGGTCCGCGAGGGCCGGGCTGCCGTCCACGCCGAAGAGCACGTTGCCCGGGGAGACGTCCCCGTGGACGATCCCGTGCTCGTGCAGCCGGGCCAGGGCCTGGGCCATGGGCACGAGGACGGTCACCGCCTGGCCCGGGGTGAGCGGCCCGGCCTCGCGCACGAGGTCCGCGAGCGAGCCCGCAGGCCGATGCTCGCTCAGCATGCCCGTGCCCTGGTCCGTCGGCACGGTTCCCAGCACGGCGACGAGGTGCGGATGCCGCACGTGCGCGAGGGCAGCCGCCTCCGCCGAGAGCGAATCCCCCGCGGCCGGGGAGCGGGGCACCTTGAGGGCGGCCTCGCCCCCGGCGGCGTCCCGGACCAGCCACACGCGAGCCTGGGACCCCTCGCCCAGCAGCCGCACAGCCTCCCAGCCGGGGACCCGGGGAGCGCCGCCCTCGGCCGCGTCCTCCGGCGCCGTCCCCGGCTCCGCTCCCGCGGGATCCAGGCGCCCGTGCCGAGCCTCGGGCCCCTCGCCCCCTCCGTGCGCCCCCATCGCGCGCTCCCCTCCCGATCCCTCCGACCGCCTCCGACAGGCGCCCGGGAGGGCCTCCTCCGGCCCCCGCCACCATCGTGCCTCCTCCAGGACCCGCGATCCGGGTTGTCCACAGGCCGAGGCGGACCCGTTCCTCCGCGTCCGGCTCCCGGGGCCCGAGGGATACAGTGGACGGCATGTCCGACCCCCTCCTCCCTCCCCTGCGCGTGCTCGGCCTGGCCCCTGGCCTCGTCGACTACCACGCGGCATGGGACCGCCAGAAGTCGCTCCACGACGACGTCGTCGCCGGCCGCTCGGAGGGCGAGTTCCTGCTCCTCGAGCACGCCCCGGTGTACACCGCGGGCCGCCGCACCGAGGACCACGAGCGTCCCGCCGACGGCGCCCCCGTGGTGGACGTGGACCGCGGCGGGAAGATCACGTGGCACGGCCCCGGCCAGCTGGTCGGCTACCCCGTGGTGCGCCTGAAGGACAGCGCGCACGTGAAGGACTACGTGTGGTTCCTGGAGGAGCTGCTGATCCGCACGGCCGCCGAGTACGGCGTCACCGCCGTCCGCGTGGACGGCCGGGCCGGCATCTGGGTCCTCAGCGACACGGACGCCGACGGCGCGGCGCGCCCGGACCGCAAGCTCGGCGCCATCGGCCTGGCCATCCACGACGGCGTGTCCACCCACGGCTTCGCCCTGAACTGCTCCAACTCCCTCGCCCCCTACGCGGGCATCATCGCGTGCGGCATCGCCGACGCCGCCACCACCACGCTCACCGAGGAGACGGGCCGGACCATCACGCCGGCCGACGTCGTCCCCGTGCTCACCCGCCACCTGGAGGAGCTCGGTCCCCGGTACATCGCCGTCACCCCCACGGAAGGACCCACCGCATGAGCACCGCACCCGAAGGACGCCGCCTGCTGCGCGTCGAGGCCCGCAACGCCGAGGTCCCCGTGGAGCGCAAGCCCGAGTGGACCAAGGCCAAGGTGCACATGGGCCCGGAGTACATCTCCCTGAAGAACAAGGTGAAGGGCTCCGGCCTGCACACCGTGTGCGAGGAGGCCGGCTGCCCCAACATCTTCGAGTGCTGGGAGGACCGCGAGGCCACGTTCCTCATCGGCGGCGACATCTGCACCCGGCGCTGCGACTTCTGCGACATCGCCTCGGGCCGTCCTCTCCCCCTGGACATGGACGAGCCGCTCAAGGTCGCCGAGAACATCCGGGAGATGGACCTGCGCTATGCCACCGTCACGGGCGTGGCCCGCGACGACCAGAAGGACGGCGCCGCGTGGCTCTACGCGGACACCATCCGGCGCATCCACGAGCTGAACCCCGGGACCGGCGTCGAGATCCTGCCCCCGGACTTCGGGGCGGTCCCCGAGCTCGTGCAGCAGGTCTTCGACGCCCGCCCGGAGGTCTTCGCCCACAACCTGGAGACCGTGCCGCGCATCTTCAAGCGCATCCGTCCCGCCTTCACGTACGAGAAGTCCCTCCGCGTCCTGACGATGGCCAAGGCGGACGAGCTGGTGACCAAGTCCAACCTCATCCTGGGCATGGGCGAGACGGACGAGGAGATCGACCAGGCGCTCGTGGACCTCCACGAGGCCGGCTGCGACATCATCACGATCACGCAGTACGTGCGCCCGTCCAAGCTCCACCACCCGATCGACCGCTGGGTGAAGCCCACCGAGTTCGTGCAGTGGTCGGAGCGCGCCGAGCAGATCGGCTTCACGGGCGTCATGGCCGGCCCCCTCGTGCGCTCCTCCTACCGCGCCGGGAAGCTCTACGCGCAGGCCATGGAGCGCCTCGGCCGCACGCTGCCCGCGAACCTCACCCACCTCGCCGGCGAGCGGACCGCGCGCCAGGAGGCCTCGGCCGTCGTCGCGCGGATGTCCTGATCCGGCCCCGGTAGACTGGACCCCGCTATGGCCAAGAACACGCAGACCCCCTCGCCCTCCGCCGGATCCACCTCCCTCAAGGAGGTCAAGGCCATGCAGCGCGAGCGGCGCCGCCAGATGAAGGTGGACGCGAAGGCGGACCGCCGGCGCAAGCGCTCCTCCGGCGGCCCCGGCATCCTCACGCAGCTCAAGCAGGTCTTCGCCATGACCCGCCAGCACAACCCGAAGGTCGTGCTGTGGATGGCGCTGGCCTTCTCGGCTGCGCTGGTGGTGGGCCTAGTCATCGGCCTGCTGCTGCACAACTGGATCACGTGGCTGCTGATCGCCATCCCCTTCGGCGTGCTCGCCGCGGTGATCGTGATGAACCGCCTCGCGGAGCGGGCCATGTTCGCCCAGCTCGAGGGGCGTCCCGGATCCGTCGGCGCCGCCCTGTCCACGCTGCGCCGCGGCTGGATCGTGCCCGAGCAGCCCGTGGCCGTGAACCCGAAGACCCAGGACGTCGTGTACCGCGCGATCGGCCGCCCCGGCGTCGTGCTCGTCACCGAGGGCCCCGCCCCGCGCCTGGCGAAGCTGCTGTCCAAGGAGGAGCGCAGCCTCGAGCGCTTCCTGCCCAACGTGCCCGTGCACGTGGTGCAGGCCGGCAACGGGGAGGGCCAGACGCCCCTGCACCTCGTGCCCAAGACGCTGAAGTCCATGAAGAAGACGCTCACCGACCAGGAGGTCAGCGCGATCGACAAGCGCCTGTCCGCCCTGAACACCTCCCGCCCTCCGATCCCCAAGGGGATCGACCCGATGCGCGCCCGCGCCGACCGCCGAGGCATGCGCGGCCGCTGAGGCCCGCTCGGTGCCACGTCCGGACCGGACGCGACAGGGGCGGCCCACCAGCACGGTGGGCCGCCCCTGTCGCGTCTCGGCGCGCTCACATGCGGATCTCGACGGTGCCCGCCACGCGGTCATGCATGCCGCGCCCATCGGGGTCCACCACGACGGCGGGCAGCACGAGGCACAGCAGGACCGTCCGGACGAGGACGCGGTGGACGGGCGCGGTGCGGCCGCCCACGCGCACCACCTGGGTGCGCAGCAGGGCCTTGCCCACGGTGGTGGCCAGCAGGGAGATCCCGACGACGTGCACCACCGCGAAGACGAGCAGCGTGGCGATCGCCTCACCGCCGAACACGAGGTTCGAGACGACGAGGGCGAGCGCCCAGTCGATGCACAGCGCCCCGAATCGGCGGGCGGCCGTCGCCATGGAGGCCGGGCCGCGCTGGGGGAGGCCGAGGAGGTCGCCGGGCCACCGCCCCGCCGCGCGGCCGCCGCCCGGACCGTCCACCCACCCCGCGAGGTCCGCGCGCGTGATGAGCGGCTCGGCGCGGTCTCCGGCGCCGCGCCGGGACTCGTCGGGCCGGTCAGGGGGGTCGGTCGCTCGGTGTGCCACCCCTCCAGCGTAGTCGTCGCCCGGCGCGCCACAGCAGTCACGAAGAGTCTCTGGCTACGCTGGAACGTCGCCCCCTGAGTAGTATGGAGGGCGTCGGCCGGCGGGCCCGGGTGTCTGCCGGCGCCCCCGTTCCGTCCCAGGAAGGCCAGGAGAGAACCGTGTTCACCTCCCCCGCAGAAGTCCTCGCGTACATCGAGCAGGAGGGTGTCGAGTTCGTCGACATCCGCTTCACCGATCTGCCGGGCATGCAGCACCACTTCAACGTCCCCGCCTCCTCCGTGGACGAGGACTTCTTCGTCACGGGCCAGCTGTTCGACGGCTCCTCCATCCGCGGCTTCGCCGGCCTGGCCGAGTCCGACATGCAGCTCATCCCGGATGTGGAGACCGCCTACCTGGACCCGTTCCGCGTGCGCAAGACGCTCGCCATGAACTTCTCCATCGTGAACCCCCGCACCGGCGAGCCCTACCGCCGCGACCCCCGCGGCGTGGCCCAGCGCGCCGAGGCCTACCTCACCTCCACGGGCATCGCGGACACCGCGTTCTTCGCCCCCGAGGCCGAGTTCCACGTGTTCGACGACGTGCGCTGGGAGTCCTCCGCGCGCGGCGCCTCCTACGCCGTGGACTCCGAGGAGGCCTACTGGAACACCAACCGCGTGGAGGAGGGCGGCAACCTCGGCTACAAGACGCCCAAGCAGGGCGGCTACTTCCCCGTCTCCCCCACGGACAAGCAGGCCGACCTGCGGGACGAGATCTGCACGATGCTCGCCGAGGTGGGCCTGACGGTGGAGCGCTCCCACCACGAGGTGGGCTCGGCCGGCCAGGCGGAGATCAACTACCGGTTCAACACCCTCACCCACTCCGCGGACGACCTGCTGAAGTTCAAGTACGTCGTGAAGAACGTCGCCGACATGTTCGGCAAGTCCGCCACCTTCATGCCGAAGCCGGTCTTCGGCGAGGCCGGCTCGGGCATGCACTGCCACCAGTCGCTGTGGATGGGCGGCGAGCCGCTGTTCTACGACGAGAAGGGCTACGCCAACCTCTCGGACACCGCGCGCTGGTACATCGGCGGCCTGCTGCACCACGCCTCCGCCGTGCTGGCGTTCACCAACCCGACGGTGAACTCCTACCGCCGCCTCGTGCCCGGCTACGAGGCCCCGGTCTCGATGGTCTACTCGCAGGGCAACCGCTCCGCGGGCATCCGCATCCCGATCACCGGCTCCAACCCGAAGGCCAAGCGCCTCGAGTTCCGCGCCCCGGACTCCTCGGGCAACCCCTACCTCGCGTTCGCCGCGCAGCTGATGGCCGGCCTGGACGGCATCCGCAACCGCATCGAGCCGGCCGAGCCGATCGACAAGGACCTCTACGAGCTGCCCCCGGAGGAGGCCGCGGACATCCAGAAGGCGCCCACGAGCCTCGAGGAGGCGCTCGGCGCGCTCGAGGAGGACCACGAGTTCCTCCTCGCCGGTGACGTGTTCACCGAGGAGATCATCCGCACCTGGATCGACTACAAGCGGGAGAAGGAGCTCACCCCGCTCTCGCTGCGGCCGAACCCCTACGAGTTCGAGCTGTACTACTCCTGCTGACCCGCGCCTCCGCGCGGTCCACGACGCCGGCCGGTCGTCTCCCCCGGGGAGGCGGCCGGCCGGCGTCGTGCCCGGGGAGGGCGGCACCGGGCGTGCAGCACGTGGCCTGAGACGTGGAGCACGGGGCGGGGCAGCGCTGGAATAGCCGGGCCCCCGCGGACGCTCCACTGGGGGAGAGCACTGCCCGCCTGCCGCCCGAGGAGCACCATGACCGAGACGCCTGACCCCACACCCCTCCCGCTGTCCCTCCTGGACCTCGCCGTGGCCCGCCCCGGCGAGGGGGCCGGCGAGGCCATCGCGCAGTCGGTGCGCCTGGCGAGCGTGGCCGAGGAGGAGGGCTTCCGCCGTGTCTGGTACGCAGAGCACCACAACATGCCCGCGATCGCCTCGTCGGCGACGTCCGTGCTGATCGCCCACGTGGCCGCCCGGACGAGCACCATCCGCCTGGGCAGCGGCGGCGTCATGCTGCCCAACCACTCCCCGCTGGTGATCGCGGAGCAGTTCGGCACGCTGGCCGAGCTCCACCCGGGCCGCATCGACCTCGGCCTCGGCCGCGCCCCCGGCACCGACCAGCGCACGCTCCAGGCCCTGCGGCGCTCGCCCGATGCCGCCGAGCACTTCCCGCAGGACGTCCTGGAGCTGCAGGGCTACCTGAAGGGCGAGAGCCGGATCCCCGGGATCGACGCGTACCCGGGCAAGGGCACCGACGTGCCGCTGTACATCCTGGGCTCCTCTGCGTTCGGCGCCCAGCTGGCCGCCCGCCTCGGCCTGGGGTACGCGTTCGCGAGCCACTTCGCCCCGCAGATGCTCGAGCACGCCGCCCGGGTCTACCGCGAGCACTTCCAACCCTCGGCCGACCTGGCCGAGCCCCACTTCATCGCCGCCGCGAACGTGATCGCGGCAGACACCGAGGAGGAGGCGCAGGCGCAGTGGGAGCGGGCCAAGCGCGACCGCATCCGCATGATGCTCGGCCGCGGCCGCACCCTCGGCGACGACGAGGTCGAGATGCTGCTCGACTCCCCCGCCGGCGAGCAGGTGCTCGGCATGCTCGCGCGCACCGCCGTGGGCACGGGCGAGACCGTGGCCGCCTGGCTGCGGGACTTCGCCGCCGGTGTGCAGGCCGACGAGGTGATCGTCACGACGGCGGCCCCGGACCCAGCCGTGCGCGAGCGCACGCTGCGGATCCTGGGCGAGCACGTGGTCCGCGGCTGAGCCCGGGCGCTCCGGTCAGAGCCCGTAGAACCGCGTCTCGAACACGGAGCGGGCCTGCCGGGTGACCCGCAGGTAGCGCTCCTCGAACGCCGCGGGGCCCACGTTGCCGTCCGCCCCGCTGAGGCGGGCGATCGCGGCCAGGTCGCGCGCGTTCGTGGGCAGCACGTCCCCGGGCTTGCCGCTCCACAGCACCGTGGCGGCGCGGATGCGGCTGGCCAGGAGCCAGGCCTCCTCGAGCACGCCGGCCTCGGCGTCGGGCAGCAGGCCGTGCCGGGCGAGGGCCCGCAGGGCGGGCAGGGTCGAGGTCACACGCAGGTCCTCGACCTCGGGAGCGTGGCGCAGCTGCAGGGACTGCACGAGCCACTCCACGTCGGAGAGCCCTCCGCGGCCGAGCTTGACG
Source organism: Micrococcus sp. 2A (assembly GCF_039519235.1). Lineage (NCBI taxonomy): Bacteria > Bacillati > Actinomycetota > Actinomycetes > Micrococcales > Micrococcaceae > Micrococcus > Micrococcus sp. 2A. Next base: position 1,509,430 of record NZ_CP154351.1, read on the forward strand.
TGCCGGGCCGGGTCGGCGCCGCGGGGCAGGCGCTCGGCCTCCACGCGCGCCTTGATGCGGCGGATCTCGCGGGCGTCGGCGTCGGTGAGACCCTGGGCGTGGCGCACGGAGTCCGCCCAGCGGCGGAACTCGTCGGCCAGCCCGTCGTCCCCGGCCACGGGCCGGGCGCGCAGCAGCGCCTGCCGCTCCCACACCTCCGCCCAGCGCCGGTAGTACTCCCGGTACGAGTCCAGGGTGCGCACGAGCGGGCCCTGCCGCCCCTCGGGGCGCAGGTCCGCGTCCACCTCGAGCGGCCTCTCCCCCGGCAGGGGCGGCGCCGCCGGCTGCTTCAGCAGGGAGACCACGTGGCGGGCCACCGCCTCCGCCTGGGCGCCGGCGGCCTCGTCGTCGGCTCCCGGCCGCGGGCGGTGCACGAACATCGCGTCGAGGTCGGAGCCGTACATGATCTCGCGTCCGCCCTGGCGGCCCATGGCCACCACCACGACGTCGGTGAGGGGCTCCTGCCCCTGCGTGGCGGCGTGCACGGCCACGCGCAGCGCCCCGGCGACGGCCACCTGGTCGATGTCGGCGAGTGCCGCCCCGATCGTCTCGAGGCCGAGCTGCCCGGACATGTCCGCGAGCGCCACCCGCAGGATCTCGCGCTGGCGGATCTGCCGGACGTGGCGGATCGACTGGGCGGGGGACCCGTCGTCGCCGTGCCGGTCCAGGCGGGCGGCGACCTGACGCCACAGTGTCGCGGAGCCGCGGGGCTCCAGCTCACGGTCCTCCCCGACCCACGCCACCGACTCAGGGGCGTGCTCGAGGAGGTCGCCGACGAACCGCGAGCCGGCCAGCACGAGGCACACGCGCCGGGCAGCCTCCCCCGAGTCCCGCAGCATGCGCAGGAACCACGGCGAGGTGCCGAGGGCCTCGGAGAGGCGCCGGAAGGCGAGCAGCCCCGCGTCGGGGTCGGGCCCGTCGGCGAACCAGCCCAGCATGGCCGGCAGCAGCTGGCGCTGGATGGCCGCGCGTCGGGAGACGCCCTGCGTGAGCGCCTCGATGTGGCGCAGGGCGCCCTTCGGGTCGCGGTAGCCGAGGGCGGCGAGACGTTCGCGCACCGCGTCCGCGGAGAGGCGCACCTCGTCGTCGGAGAGCGCCGCCGTGGTGGAGAGCAGGGGACGGTAGAACACCGTCTCGTGGAGCGAGCGCACGTGGCGGCGGACGGCTCCGAAGCGCTCCCTCAGGCCCTCGGCCGCGGCGGGCTCCGTGCGCCCCGCGCCGCGCAGCGAGCGGGCGATCACGCGCAGGGCGTCGTCCTTGGCCGGCAGGAGGTGGGTGCGGCGCAGGTGCACGAGCTGGATGCGGTGCTCGAGGGCACGCAGCCAGCGGTAGTGCTCCTCGAACGCGGCGGCGTCCGCGGTGCTCACGTAGGAGGCGGCGTGGAGGGCCGCCACGGCGTCGAGGGTGCCCCGCACGCGCACGGACTCGTCCGCGCGGCCGTGCACCAGCTGCAGCAGCTGGGCGGTGAACTCGACGTCGCGCAGCCCGCCGGCGCCGAGCTTGATCTCCCGGTCCCGCTCGGCCGGCGCGATCGTGTCCAGCACGCGCCGGCGCATCGCGCGGACGGCGTCCACGAACCCCTCCCGCGCGGAGGACTCCCACACGCGCGGCCACACAGCCTCCACGTAGCGCTCGCCGAGGGCGCGGGAGCCGGCGACCGGGCGGGCCTTGAGCAGGGCCTGGAACTCCCAGCCGTGCGCCCAGCGGCGGTAGTACTCCACGTGGGAGTCCACGGTGCGGCTGAGCGCGCCGTCCTTGCCCTCGGGGCGGAGGTTCGCGTCCACCTCCCACAGGCCCGGCTCGGGGGCGGCGCCGGTGATGACGCGCGAGATCCCTGCGGCCAGCTCGGCCGCCACGGAGGCGGCGCCGCCGACGGGCGCGGCGTCCTCGGCCACGTCGTGCACGAACACCACGTCGACGTCGGACGCGTAGTTCAGCTCGCGCGCCCCGCACTTGCCCATCCCGATGACGGCGAGCTCGACCCCGCGGGCGGCATCCCCGTCGCGAGCGACCAGCTCGGCGCGGGAGACGGCGAGGGCGGCGTCGATCGCCGCACCGGCCAGGTCGGCCAGCCACGCGCCGACGGCCGGCATCACGGCGGACGGGTCGGGCGCGGCGAGGTCCGCGAGCGCGATCGCGGTGAGCTGGCGGCGGTACGCCCGGCGCAGCGCGACGGCGGCGTCCGCCCCCGTGAGCCCGGCGCAGGGCCGCTCGGCCTCCGGGTCCGCCTCGACGGCCGCGAGCAGCAGGCGGCGCAGGTCCTCGCCCGGGGCGGTGTCCGGCCCGTCCCCGTGCTCGAGGCCGGTGAGGGCGGGGGCCGTGGCGGCCGCGGCCTCCGGGTCCAGCACGAGGTCGAGGTGCTCGGGGCACCGGATGAGGAACTCGCCCAGGGCGTCGGAGGCGCCGAGCAGGCGGACGAGGCGCGTCGCGTGGTCCGGGTCGGCCAGAGCGGTGTGGACGCGGGGCTCGCGATCGGCCAGACGCACCCAGAGCAGCAGGGCCCGGTCCGGGTCCGCGGCATGGCGGAGCACGTCCACGAGCGGTCCCACGTCGACCCCCTGGAGCTCGGGGGACTCGAGGAGGCCGACGGCGCGGGGCACGGCCTGCACACCCGCGCGCGTCAGGGCGCGGCGGTGGGGTCTGCCGGACGGGGGCAGGGTCGGCATCGTCAGCCTCAGAGGGCGCTGAGGTAGCGGCGCAGCTCGTAGGGGGTGACCTCGACGCGGTAGTCGTCCCACTCCTGGCGCTTGTGGCGCAGGAACGCGTCGAACACGTGCTCGCCGAGCACGGAGGCCACGAACTCGGAGTCCTCGGCCAGCCGCAGGGCGTCGTGGAGCGTGCCGGGCAGCGGGGTGTGGCCCAGCACGCGGCGCTCGTGGGGGCTCAGGGCGCTCACGTCGTCCGAGGCCGGCTCCGGCAGCTCGTAGCCCTCCTCGATGCCCTTCAGCCCGGCCGCGAGCAGCAGCGCGTAGGTGAGGTAGGGGTTGGCGGAGGCGTCGATCCCGCGGTACTCGATGCGGGCCGAACCGGCCTTGTCCGGCTTGTAGAGGGGCACGCGGACGAGCGCCGAGCGGTTGTTGTGGCCCCAGGACACGTACGAGGGGGCCTCGCCCCCGCCCCACAGGCGCTTGTACGAGTTCACGAACTGGTGGGTGACGGCGCTGATCTCCTCGGAGTGCCGCAGCAGGCCCGCGATGAAGCTGCGGCCCGTCCTGGAGAGCCGGAACTCGTCCGCCGGGTCGTAGAACGCGTTGGCGTCCCCCTCGAACAGGGAGAAGTGGGTGTGCATGCCCGAGCCCGGGTGCAGCGCGAACGGCTTCGGCATGAACGTGGCGTAGCTGCCCTGCTGCGCGGCCACCTCCTTGACCACGGTGCGGAAGGTCATGATGTTGTCCGCGGTGGTCAGGGCGTCCGCGGCGCGCAGGTCGATCTCGTTCTGGCCCGGCCCGTTCTCGTGGTGGCTGAACTCCACCGAGATGCCCATCTCCTCGAGCATGGTGACGGCGTCGCGCCGGAAGTCCTGCGCCTCTCCCCCGGGCACGTGGTCGAAGTACCCGGCGGTGTCCACCGGCTGGGGCTGGCCGTCCGGGCCGAGCTCCGAGCTCTTGAGCAGGTAGAACTCGATCTCCGGGTGCGTGTAGCAGCTGAAGCCCATGTCCGAGGCCTTCTCCAGCACGCGCCGCAGGGCGTGGCGGGGGTCGGCCGGGGCGGGGGCGCCGTCCGGGGTGAGGAGGTCGCAGAACATGCGGGAGGTCTGCCCCTGCTCCCCCCGCCACGGGAGGATGGTGAAGGTGGCCGGGTCCGGCTGCAGGAGCATGTCCGACTCGGAGATGCGGGTGTAGCCGTCGATCGAGGAGCCGTCGAAGCCGAGGCCCTCCGTGAACGCGGACTCCACCTCGGCGGGGGCGAGGGCGACGGACTTGAGGGTGCCCACCACGTCGGTGAACCAGAGGCGCACGAAGCGCACGTCCCGGTCCTCGATGGTGCGGAGCACGACATCCTGCTGACGATCCATGCCGCCCACTCTATCCACGCCCGCCGTAGACTCCGGGGCATGTCCGCCACCCCCTCCGCCACGCCCGCCCCCGAGTCCCCGGCCCCCTACGGCGGCGCCGCGCCCGCGTCAGCCGGCCCGCCCGCGCGCTGGCGCACGGTGCACCTGCAGCGCGCGAAGGACGAGGGCCGGCGCTTCGCGATGCTCACGGCCTACGGCGCGATGACGGCCGCGCTCTTCGACGAGGCCGGCGTCGAGGTGCTCCTGGTGGGCGACTCGGTGGGCAACACGGTCCTCGGCCATCCCTCCACCCTGCCCGTGACCCTCGACGAGATGGTGCTCTTCTCCGCGGCCGTGGTGCGCGGAGCGACGCGCGCGCTCGTGGTCGCCGACCTGCCGTTCGGCTCCTACGAGGCCTCCCCGCAGCAGGCGGTGGCCGCGGGCGTGCGCCTCATGAAGGAGGCGGGTGTGGCGGCCGTCAAGATGGAGGGCGACGAACGCTTCGCCGAGCACGTCGCCGCGCTGACCGCGGCCGGCGTCCCCGTGATGGCGCACATCGGCTTCACCCCGCAGTCCGAGCACGTCCTCGGGGGCTACCGTGTGCAGGGCCGCGGCGAGGGGGCCGTCGAGCGCATGACCGCCTCAGCACGGGCACTCGAGGAGGCGGGCGCCTTCGCCGTGCTCATGGAGATGGTGCCCTCGGACGTGGCCGCCGCCGTCGACGCCGCGGTGCGCGTGCCCACCGTGGGCATCGGGGCGGGGCCGGGGACCACGGGCCAGGTGCTCGTGTGGCAGGACATGCTCGGCCTGCGTGAGGGGCGCATGCCCCGGTTCGTGAAGCAGTACGCGCAGCTGCACGCGGTCATGGGCGACGCGGTGCGCGCCTTCCGCGCGGACGTGCTCGAGGGCTCGTTCCCGGCGCCGGAGCACGGGTTCGAGGGCTGAGACGCCCCTCTCGGCCCACCCTGGCCGGGTGGACCGCGACGGGCCGGGTGCCGGGACGGCTCAGCTCGCGTCGTCGAGCGGGTTGGCATTCCACTTCTCGTCGTGGTCCTCGGCCTCGTCGAAGGCCTCGTTGCGGGCCTGGACGCGGGCCAGCGCGGACTCCGCCTCGGCATGCGAGGCGTACGGGCCGAGGAGCTCCTTCCAGTTGGACTGGGCCCCTTCCTCCACCTCGTGGGTGCGGACGTTGAAGTAGTACTCCCGAGCGGTGCTCACGTCGTCGTTCATGCGGGCCACCCTAACGGGGCCGATACGCTGGAGGACATGTCCGATCGCCAGAGCCCCGCCGCCCCGTCCAGCCACAACGGCCCCCGCCCCGCGGGGCCCCCGGCGCCGGAGCCGGGCTCGAAGGCCCCGGTGGGCACGCTCGCGCCGGGCGTCCTCTCCCCCGCCCCTCCCGTGCCCGCCGCGATCCCGCGCCCCGAGTACGTGGGGAAGGCCACGCCGGACGAGGGCCACGCCTCGGACGTGTACGACGCCGCCGGGATCGAGCGCATCCGCACGGCCGGCCGGCTCGCCGCGCAGGCCATGGAGGCCGCGGCCGCGCACATCGCCCCGGGCGTCACCACCGACGAGCTCGACCGCGTGGCCCACGAGTTCCTCGTCTCCCATGGCGCCTACCCCTCGTGCCTGGGCTACCGCGGCTTCCCCCGCTCCATCTGCACCTCGCTGAACGAGGTCATCTGCCACGGCATCCCGGACGGCACCGTCCTGGAAAACGGGGACATCGTCAACCTGGACATCACCGCCTACGTGGACGGCGTGCACGGCGACCACAACCGCACCTACCTCGTGGGCGAGGTGGACGAGGAGTCCCGCCTGCTCGTGGAGCGCACCGAGGAGGCCCTGCGGCGCGGCATCAAGGCCGTGAAGCCGGGCCGGGAGGTCAACGTGATCGGCCGGGCCATCGAGTCCTACGCCAAGCGCTTCGGCTACGGCGTGGTGCGCGACTTCATCGGTCACGGCGTGGGCACGGACTTCCACTCCGGCCTGGTCATCCCGCACTACGACGCCGCGCCCCTGCACGACACCGTCATGGTCCCGGGCATGGTGTTCACGATCGAGCCGATGATCACCCTCGGCACCATCGAGTGGGACCAGTGGGACGACGGCTGGACCGTGGTCACGCGGGACCGCCGGCGCACCGCGCAGTTCGAGCACACGCTCGTGGTCACCGACGACGGCGCGGAGATCCTCACCCTCCCGTGAGGGGTGTCCGTACACTGGCGCACGTGAGCAACCTCGAAGCCTCCCCCCCTGACCAGCCCGGCACCGCGCAGTCCGTGAAGGACCCCGGGGTGTCGAAGTACCCGACCGTGCTCGGCGTCGACATCGGCGGCACCGGCATGAAGGGCGGCCTCGTGCGCCTCGGCACGGGCCCCAAAGCCGGGACGCTGCGCGGGGACCGCTTCCGCGTCGCCACGCCGCAGCCGGCCATGCCGCTGCCCGTGGCGGAGACCCTCGCGGCCATCACGGCCGAGCTGGACCGGCGGGAGAAGGCCCCCGCGCCGGACTCCCCGATCGGCGTGTGCTTCCCCTCGATCGTGCGCGCCGGCGTGTGCCGCTCGGCCAACAACATCGACCCCTCGTGGATCGGCACGGACCTGCGGTCGATGTTCGAGGAGCGGCTGGGCCGCCCCGTCACCGTGGTCAACGACGCCGACGCCGCGGGCCTGGCCGAGGCCCGCTACGGCGCGGGACGCGGCCACGAGGGGCTCGTCCTGGTCATCACCCTCGGCACCGGCATCGGCGGGGCGATGATCAACGACGGGGTGCTCGTGCCCAACTTCGAGGTCGGCTCCATGGAGCTCGACGGCGTCATGGCCGAGACCCGGGCGTCCGCGAAGGCCCGCGAGCGCGACGGCTTGAGCTGGGCCGAGTACGCGGTGCGCCTGCAGCGCTTCTTCTCCCACGTGGAGCGGATCTTCTCCCCCGACCTGTTCATCGTGGGCGGCGGCATCTCCAAGCGCCCCGACGACTACCTGCCCCTGCTGCGGCTGGACACCCCGATCATCCCGGCGCAGCTGCAGAACAACGCGGGCATCGTAGGCGCCGCGCTCGCGGCCCACGGCTCGGCGGCCGACCACACCTGAGCCCCGGCCGGTGGAGACACCGAGGGCGGTTCCGGCTTCCCCTCCGGAACCGCCCTCGGCAGTCTGTGCGTCGCCCGCTGGGGGCCTCGCCGCCTCCACTGTAGCCCCTCGGCGGGCTCCCCTGTCCAGCCCCTAGCGCGTGAACAGCCGGGGCTGCACCGCGGGCCGTCCGGGGGCCTCGCCCTCGGCGTCGCGCAGGTCCGCGATCGCGTCCTCGAAGTCGCTCAGCGACTCGAAGTCCCGGTAGACGGAGGCGAAGCGCAGGAAGGCGACCTGGTCGAGGCGGCGCAGGGGGTCCAGGATCGCCAGGCCCACGTCGTGGGCGTCCACCTCGGCGTTGCCCGAGGCGCGGACGGTCTCCTCGACCTCCTGGGCGAGCATGGCCAGGTCGTCGCTCGTGACCGGCCGGCCCTGGCAGGCCTTGCGGACCCCGTTGATCACCTTGGAGCGGTCGAAGGGCTCGGCCACGCCCGAGCGCTTGACCACGGTGAGCGCGGTGGTCTCCATGGTGGTGAAGCGCTTGCCGCACGCCTGGCACTGGCGGCGGCGGCGGATCGCCGAGCCGTCGTCGAGGGAACGGGAGTCCACCACGCGGGAGTCCTCGTGACGGCAGTACGGGCAGTGCACTCTCTCGCTCCCTCCTCGTGGACGACCTCGGCCTGACCTGCGCCCACTCTACGGCGGCGGCCGGCGATCAGCCCAGGCAGGCCGGACCGAGCAGGATCTTCAGATCGCCGAAGAGCGCCGGGTTCGGGCTCACGCGGAACTGCGGGCCGAGCACGAACTCCTGCGCTCCGCGCTGGCCCATCAGCGTCAGCCGCACCTCGGAGGAGCCCTCGTGGGTGCGCAGCACGTCTGCGAGCTGGCCGATCACCTGCTCCGTGGCCTTGAAGGAGGGCATCTGGATGCGCACGGGCCCGGACGTGCCGTCCGTGAGCTCGGGGATGGTCAGCTCCATCGCGGAGAGGGAAACGGAGCCGTCGTCTCGGCGCTGCACGCGCCCCTTCACGGCGACGACGAGGTCCTCCGCGAGCATCATGGCGATCGGGGCGTACACCTGGCCGAAGAACATCACGTCCATGGATCCGCCGAGGTCCTCGATCTCGCACCGCGCGTACGCGTTGCCGGAGGACTTGGCGATGCGCCGCTCGAGCGTGGTGATGAGCCCCGCGATGGTGACCTGGGAGCCGTCGGCGGGCCCGTCGTCGTCGAGCACGCGGGTGATCTGCGTGTCCGCGTGCTGGGAGAGCACGGCGTCCAGGCCCTGCAGCGGGTGGTCGGACACGTAGAGGCCCAGCATCTCCCGCTCGTAGGCGAGCTTGTCCTTCTTGGACCACTCGGGCAGCTCGGGCACGGCGACGCCGTCCGAGGCGTCGGAGACGTCCTCGGCCTCCGCCGCGCCGCCGAGGGCGAAGAGGTCGAACGTGAACTCGCCGTGGTCCTCCTTGCGCTTCTGCGCCACCGTGGCGTCCACCGCCTCCTCGTGCACCGCGAGCAGGGCACGCCGGGCGTAGCCGAGGGAGTCGAAGGCGCCGGCCTTGATCATGGACTCGATCGTCCGCTTGTTGCAGACCACGAGCGGCACCTTGGCCAGGAAGTCGCCGAAGCCGGTGTAGAGGCCCTTCTCCTCGCGGCCCTGCACCATGCCCTTCACCACGTTGGCGCCCACGTTGCGCACCGCCCCCATGCCGAAGCGGATGTCCCGGCCCACCGGGGTGAACGTCAGGTGGGACTCGTTGACGTCGGGCGGGAGCACCGTGATGCCCATGTGGCGGCACTCGTTCAGGTACATCGCGAGCTTGTCCTTGTCGTCGCCCACCGACGTGAGCAGCGCCGCCATGTACTCGGCCGGGTAGTGCGCCTTCAGGTACGCCGTCCAGTAGGAGACCAGTCCGTACGCCGCGGAGTGGGCCTTGTTGAACGCGTAGTCCGAGAACGGCAGGAGGATGTCCCACAGCGCCTTCACGGCGGCCTCGGAGAAGCCGCGGTCCAGCATGCCCTGGTGGAAGGCGGCGTACTGCTTGTCCAGCTCGGACTTCTTCTTCTTGCCCATCGCACGGCGCAGGATGTCCGCCTGGCCGAGCGAGTACCCGGCCACCTTCTGGGCGATCGCCATGACCTGCTCCTGGTACACGATCAGGCCGTACGTCGTGTCCAGGATCTCCCGCAGCGGCTCCTCGAGCTCCGGGTGGATCGGCGTGATCTCCTGCTGCCCGTTCTTGCGCAGCGCGTAGTTCGTGTGGGAGTTCGCACCCATGGGGCCCGGACGGTAGAGCGCGATGGTCGCCGAGATGTCCTCGAAGTTGTCCGGGCGCATCATCTTCAGCAGGGAGCGCATGGGACCGCCGTCGAGCTGGAACACGCCCAGGGTGTCGCCGCGGGCCAGCAGGTCGTAGGAGGCCTGGTCGTCGACGTCGAGGGTCTCGAGGTCCAGGTCCACGCCCTGGTTCGCCTTCACGTTCTCGATCGCGTCCGAGATGATCGTGAGGTTGCGCAGACCCAGGAAGTCCATCTTGATCAGGCCCAGCGACTCCGCCATGGGGTAGTCGAACTGGGTGATGACCTGGCCGTCCTGGAGGCGGCGCATGATCGGCACGACGTCCACCACGGGCACGGAGGACATGATGACGCCGGCCGCGTGCACGCCCCACTGCCGCTTCAGGCCCTCGATGCCCTTCGCGGTCTCGAACACCTGCGCCGCCACCGGGTCCGTCGCTATCAGCTCGCGGAACGGCGCCGCCTCCCCGTAGCGCGGGGCGTCCGGGTTCTCGATGTCCTTGAGCGGGATGTCCTTGGCCATCACGGCCGGCGGCAGGGCCTTGGTGAGCGCCTCGCCCATGGAGAAGGGCTGGTCCATCACACGGGCCGAGTCCTTCAGGGCCTGCTTCGTCTTGATGGTGCCGTACGTGACGATCATGGTGACGCGCTCGTCGCCGTACGTGCGGGTGACGTAGTCGATCACCTCGGAGCGGCGCCGGTCGTCGAAGTCCACGTCGAAGTCGGGCATGGACACGCGGTCCGGGTTGAGGAATCGCTCGAAGATCAGCCCGTGCTTCAGCGGGTCCAGGTCGGTGATGCGCAGCGCGTACGCCACCATGGAGCCGGCACCCGAGCCGCGGCCCGGGCCCACACGGATCCCGTTCTCCTTGGCCCAGTTGATGAAGTCGGCGACGACGAGGAAGTACCCCGGGAACCCCATCGAGATGATGACGTCCAGCTCGTAGTCCGCCTGCTTGCGCACGTGGTCCGGGACGCCGTCCGGATAACGGTAGTCGAGGCCCTTCGTGACCTCCTTGATGAGCCAGCTGGTCTCGTCCTCGCCCTCCGGCGTGGGGAACACCGGCATGTAGTTGGCGTCCGTGTCGAACGTGGACTCGCAGCGCTCGGCGATCACGAGGGTGTTGTCGCACGCCTCCGGGATCTCCCGGAAGAGCTCGCGCATCTGCCGTGGCGACTTCAGGTAGTACTCCGTGCCGGAGAACGCGAAGCGCGAGCCGCCCTGGTCGTAGCTGGGCTCGTTGAGCTTGGAGCCGGACTGCAGGGCCAGCAGCGCCTCGTGGGCCTTGGCGTCGTGCTCGTGCGTGTAGTGCAGGTCGTTCGTGGCCACGAGCGGCAGGTTCAGGTCCTTGGCCAGGCGGCGCAGGTCCGTGATGACGCGCTTCTCGATGTCCAGGCCGTGCTGCATGATCTCGCAGTAGAAGTTCTCGGCCCCGAAGATGTCCCGGAACTCGGCCGCCGCCGCCACGGCCTCCTTGTACTGGCCCAGGCGCAGGCGCGTCTGCACCTCGCCCGAGGGGCAGCCCGTGGTGGCGATGAGCCCCGAGGAGTACTGGCTCAGCAGCTCCCGGTCGATGCGCGGCCACTTGGCGTACACCGAGTCCAGCGAGGCGATGGAGCCCATGCGGAAGAGGTTGTGCATGCCCGTGGTGGACTGCGCCAGCATGGTCATGTGCGTGTAGGCGCCGCCGCCGGAGACGTCGTCGCCGCGCTGGTGCGGCTCCCCCCAGCGGATCTTCTCCTTGTCCGTGCGGTGCTGCGTGCCCGGGGTCAGGTAGGCCTCGAGGCCGATGATCGGCTTGATGCCCGCCGCGGTGGCCTGACGCCAGAAGTCGAACGCGCCGAACAGGTAGCCGTGGTCCGTGATGGCCAGGGACTGCATGCCGAGGCGGTCGGCCTCGGCGAACAGCTCGTCCAGCTTCGCCGCGCCGTCGAGCATCGAGTACTCGGTGTGCGTGTGGAGGTGGACGAAGCCGCCGTCCTTGAGGGCCTCGGCGCGGGTCTCGGAGGTCGCGGTCATGCGGGGTGGAGCTCCTTCGGAGAGGACGACGGCGGGCCCGCCCCAGCCTACTGCGCGTCACGGGGGGGCGGGCGGGACGGGCCCGGCGGGCGTCGGGCCTGCGGTCTCCGGTCCCCGGCGGTCAGTCCCGTTCGCCCGCGGCGTCGGCGGCGTCGTCGCCGCGCAGCGCCGCCAGCGCGTGGGCGAGGTCGTCCGGGTAGGGCGAGGTGATGCTCACGGGCTCCCCCGTGACGGGGTGCGGGAAGGAGAGGTGGTGGGCGTGGAGCCACTGCCGCGTGAGCCCCAGCTCGGCGGCCAGGCGCGGGTCGGCGCCGTAGGTGAGGTCGCCCACGCACGGGTGCCGCAGCGCGGAGGTGTGGACGCGGATCTGGTGCGTGCGCCCGGTCTCGAGGTGCACCTGTAGCAGCGTGGCGCGGCCGAAGACCTCGAGGGTCTCGTAGTGCGTCACGGAGGGCCGTCCGCCCTCGAGCACGGCGAACTTCCACTGGTGCCCCGGGTGGCGGCCGATCGGGGCGTCGATCGTGCCCGCAAGCGGGTCCGGGATCCCCTGCACCACCGCGTGGTAGACCTTGTGCGGCACGCGCTCGCGGAACTGGTCCTTCAGGGCGGCGTACGCGCGCTCCGTCTTGGCCACCACCATCACACCGGTGGTGCCGACGTCGAGCCGGTGCACGATCCCCTGGCGCTCCGGCGCCCCCGAGGTGGTGATGTCGTAGCCCAGGCCCGCGAGGCCGCCGACCACGGTGGGCCCGTTCCAGCCCGGCGAGGGATGGGCCGCCACGCCGGTCGGCTTGTCCACGGCGAGCAGGTGCTCGTCCTCGTGCAGCACGGTCATCTCGTCCACGGCCTCTGCCCTCACTTCCAGCGGATCGGGATCGTTCGGCAGGTCCACGGCCAGGGTCTCCCCCGGCACCGCCCTGGCCGACTTGGCGAGCACCCGGTCCCGACGCCCGCCGCGCGTCTCGGCGCGGACGAGCCCGCGCGCGAACCAGTCCGCCAGGCGTGCGCGGGACACGCCGAGGGCCTCCGTGAGGACGGCGTCGGCGCGCCTGCCCGCCTGCTCGGCCGTGACCTCCACGCGCCGCACGCCTGCGCCCATGCCGCTCACGCCTCGCGGGTGCCGTCGAGCCGGCGGCCGGTCACCAGCAGCAGGCACACGAGGATCATGGAGCACACGATGAAGGAGTCGGCCACGTTGAAGACCGCGAAGCGGGGCACGGAGATCATGTCCACCACGTGGCCCTGGCCGAACGACGGCGGCCGGAACAGCCGGTCCGTGAGGTTGCCGAGCACGCCGCCGGCCAGGCCGCCCAGGGCGAGCGCCCACGGCAGCGAGCGCACGCGGGCGATCTGCACGAGCGCGACCACGGCGACCACGGCCTGGATGAGGGTGAAGACCCAGGTGTGCCCCTCCCCGATCGAGAAGGCCGCGCCCGGGTTCAGGATGTAGTGCCACCGCAGCAGGCCCGGGATCACGACGATCGACTCGCCGAGCTCCATGGTGCGCTCGACCCACAGCTTGCTCAGCTGGTCGAGCGCGTAGGCGAGCACGGCGAGGGTCAGGGCGACGCCGACGGCGCGGCGGCCGGAGACCGCCGCGCGGGGGGTGCCGTCCCCGGCCCCGTCGAGCGCTGTGCTCACGCGGTCTCCCCGCGGGGCTCCACCCGCTCCTGGGATCGGATCTCGCGCAGCTGCCCCTCGATGTAGGCGGTCAGGCGGAGGCGGTAGTCGGTCTCGAAGCCGCGCAGCCGCTCGACCTCGGACTCCAGCTCGGAGCGCTGGGAGGCCAGCTCCGCGAGGGTCGCTGCCTTGGTCTCCTCGGCCTGGCCGAGCACCTCGGCGGCCGTGGCCTCGGCCTCGGCGATGAGCGCGGCGCGGCGCTGCTCGCCGTCGGCCACGTGCTCGTCGTGCAGCCGCTGGGCCATGGCGAGCACGGCGGCCGCCGAGGAGCCGGCCTGAGCAGGCCCGTCGGACGCGGCGGGTGCGGCCGTCTCCTCGGCCTCGAGAGCCGCGGCCTCCGCCTCGCCGGCGGCCAGCACGAGCTCCGGGCGCTCCTGCGCGGGGGCGTCGCCGGGCGCGAACGAGACGCCCGCCTCGGGGGCCTCGACGGCCCCGCCCGCGCGCAGCCGCTCGATCTCGGCGTGCAGGCGCTTGAGCTCCTCCGCGACCGCGTCGAGGAAGTCGTCGACCTCGTCCTGGTCGTACCCCTCCCGGAACTTGGTGTGCTGGAACTGCTTGTTGAGCACGTCTTCCCAGGTCAGAGCCACGGAGGGGCACCCTTCTCTCGCGCGCGCCGAGCACCGGCACGGCCCGCGGTGGTGGGCGCGGCCGACTGCGCGCGCCTCAGGTCGTCACCGCACGATACCACCGGGTGCCGCGGCGACTCCGGGGGTCAGCGGGCGAGGGCGAGCACCAGGACGCGCAGCAGCACCACGGCCATGAAGACCACCAGGAAGGCCACGTCGAGGCTGACGCCGCCGAGCCGCACCGGCGGAATGCGCCGCCGCGCGGTGTCCAGGAGGGGATCCGTGACCGCGTAGATGCCGCTCGCCACGACGAGGACGGCACCCGAGGGCCGCCACGAGCGGGCGAAGGACTCGGTCACGTCGAACACGATGCGGACCGTGAGGGCCGCGATCACGAGCGTGAGCGCGAGGTAGACGAGGGCGAGCAGCAGGTCCACGGCAGCCTCAGTTGGCGTCATACGGCGCGTCGGCCTCGGCCGACTCTGCGGTGTCCGCGCCCACGACCTCGACCGTGGCGGGGGTCAGGAGGAAGACCTTGTTCGTGATGCGCGCGATCGAGCCGTGCAGGCCGAACACGAGGCCCGCGGCGAAGTCCACGAGGCGCTTGGCCTCGTTCTCCCCGAGCTCCGTGACGTTCATGATCACCGGCATGCCGGTGCGGAACGCCTCGCCGATCGCCTTGGCGTCGTCGTAGGAGCGGGGGTGGACGGTGGAGAGGGTGCGCACGGGGGCTCCTTCGGCCGACGAGGCGGCGGCTCGCTTGATGGGGGTGACGGGAGCCCGGTAGCCCTGGTCCGCCGGCTCGGGCCGCGCGGCCCGCCGGACCTCGGTGGGCTCGGACACCACGGGGGCGGCGGTGGAGCCGGCGGCGTGGGCGGGCGGCTCCACACGCGCGGGAGCCTCCTCAACTGCGGGAGCCTCGTCCGACACCGGGGCACGGCGAGCCTCCACCACGTCGCGGCGGGAGGCCTCCTCGCGCGGAGCGGCGGTGCGCTCGTGCTCCTCGTACTCCTCGCCGTCGGCGAGACCGAGGTAGATCATCGTCTTCTTCAGTGCGCCAGCCATGACTCTTCCTTCACCACGTCCTGCGATCCGCCGGGGCGCGGATCGCCGTCGTTCGTCGCCCGCGCACGGGGCGCGGGGTGTCGCCCGCCTCGCGGGCATGCCCTCCCCACGTTATCCCACGGCGCCGCGCGCGCCGAGGACGTCCGAGCCGATCCGGACGTGTGTCGCCCCCGCACGCACGGCGGCCTCGAGGTCCCCGCTCATGCCCATCGAGAGCCGGTCGGCCTCGGGGTGGGCCGCCCGCAGGTCGCGGCCGAGACGGGCCAGGCGGCGGAAGGACTCCTCCGCGTCGAGTCCGCGCGGGGCCACGCACATGAGCCCGCGCAGGGCGAGCCCCTCGACGGCGGCGATCCGCTCGGCGATCGCGGAGGCGTCCTCGGGGGACGCCCCCCCGCGCGGTCCGATGCCCTCCGGGCGCTCGTCGTCGGACCGCGGGTCCACGTCCACCTGGACGAGGCACTCGAGGTCGGGCACTCCGTCCGCTCCCCCGTCCTCCCGCTCGCGCCGCAGCACCACGGCGCGGGAGAGCGCGTCCGCGAGCTCGACGCGGTCCACGGAGTGCACGGCGCTCGCGTACCGCACGACGAGCTTGGCCTTGTTGGTCTGCAGCTGGCCGATGAAGTGCCACCGCGGGGCGTCGGCGCCGAGCGCCTCGGCGACCTCGGCCGCCTTGGGCCGGGCCTCCTGGTCGCGGTTCTCCCCCACGTCACGCACGCCGAGGCGCGCCAGCCGGGCGACGTCGGCGGCCGGGTGGGTCTTGGTCACCACGATCAGCTCGGGCACGTCGGCGCGTCCGGCCTCGGCCGCGGCCCGCGCGATGCGCGCACGGACGGCGTCCAGCGCGGCGGCCAGCTCAGCGGCGCGGGCATCGGCGGCACCGTCGCCGTCGATGGGGACGTCCCCGGTGCCGGCATCGGGGGTGCAGGTGCCGGCGGGGCGCTCAGCCACGCTGCGCCTCCCCGGTGGACGCGTCCGCGGGGGTGCGCCACACGAGCCCGGCGAACCGGCCTCGGCCCGGCGCCCGCCGGTGGGAGAAGAGCCGATCGTCCTCGAGGGTGCACGCCCGGACGCGCTCCACGGCGGCACCCAGGGACGCGAGGACGGCCTCGGCGCCGGCCGGCAGGTCGAGCGCGGGGGTGCCCCACGAGGTGCGCGAGGCGACGGCGGGGATCCGCTCGGCCGCGTCGGCGCACATCTGCGGGGGGACCTCGTAGCAGTTCCCGCACACGCCGGGACCGATCCACGCGCGGATCCCCGGGGCCTCCCGGTCCTCGGCCGGGCGGAGGGAGAGGAGGCGCGCATGCGTGTTCTCCAGGACGCCGCCCAGCAGGCCGCGCCGGCCCGCGTGCGCGACCGCGGTGGCGCCCGTGCGCTCGTCCATGAGGACCACCGGGAGGCAGTCGGCCACCATGACGGCGAGGGGACGGGTCCCGTCGCGGCTCACCGCGGCGTCGGCGGTCACGGGGGCGTCGTGCTCCCAGCCGCGGCCCTCGGCCCACACCACGTCCGCCGAGTGGACCTGGTCGAGGTAGACGGTGGACCCGGGCGTCACGCCCATCTCCGCCTCGAGGGCGCGGCGCGCCGCCGAGACGTCCGCGCGTGCGGCGGGGGCGTCCGAGTCCAGGACGTGGAAGGCGAGGCTGCCCGCGTCCACGGACGTCCACGCCACGTGCACCGCGCTCCCCCGGCCGTCTGCCGGGAGGTCCACACGGTGCACGAAGGGGCCGGAGCGGCCCACGACGGTCCCCTCCGGCCCCTTCGAGGCGGTCACTTCAGGAAGTCCGGCACGTCCAGGTCGGACGAGCCGGCGCCCAGGTCGGGCTCGACGACGGTGGGCAGCTCGGGACGCGGGCGGGACTGCTGCTGGCCCTGCTGGCCGGACTGCGTCGGGACCGTGCCCGGCACCGCGGCACGCTGCGGCTGCTGCTGGGTGTATCCCTGCGGAGCCGACTGCTGCGGGGCCTGCTGCTGCTGCGTGGACGGGGCCTCGCGCTGCTGCGGCAGCTGCTGCGCCTGCTGGTAGGAGGAGGACTGCGCCTGCGGGGCGGGCTGCTGGTAGGCCTGCGGGGCGGAGGTGGCGTCCACCTGGTCGAACCCGGCGGCGATCACGGTGACGCGGACCTCGTCGCCCAGGGCGTCGTCGATCACGGCGCCGAAGATGATGTTGGCCTCGGGGTGCGCGACCTCCTGGACGAGGCGCGCGGCCTCGTTGATCTCGAACAGGCCGAGATCGGAGCCGCCCTGGATGGAGAGCAGCACGCCGTAGGCGCCGTCGATCGAGGCCTCGAGCAGCGGGGAGGCGATGGCGAGCTCGGCGGCCTTGACGGCACGGTCCTCGCCCTGCGCGTGGCCGATGCCCATGAGCGCCGAGCCCGCGCCCTGCATCACGGACTTCACGTCCGCGAAGTCGAGGTTGATCAGGCCGGGGGTGGTGATGAGGTCGGTGATGCCCTGCACGCCGGAGAGCAGGACCTGGTCCGCCTGACGGAACGCGTCCATGACGGAGACGTTGCGGTCCGAGATGGAGAGCAGGCGGTCGTTCGGGATGACGATCAGGGTGTCGACCTCGTCCCGCAGCGCGTCGATGCCGTTCTCCGCGGAGCCCGCGCGGCGGCGGCCCTCGAAGGTGAACGGGCGGGTCACGACGCCGATGGTCAGCGCCCCGAGCGAGCGGGCGATGCGGGCCACCACGGGGGCGCCGCCGGTGCCGGTGCCGCCGCCCTCTCCGGCGGTCACGAAGACCATGTCCGCCCCGCGCAGGACCTCCTCGATCTCATCGGCGTGGTCCTCGGCGGCCTGGCGGCCCACCTCGGGGTTCGCGCCGGCACCGAGGCCGCGGGTGAGCTCGCGGCCCACGTCCAGCTTCACGTCCGCGTCGGACATCAGGAGCGCCTGTGCGTCCGTGTTGATCGCGATGAACTCCACGCCGCGGAGCCCCACCTCGATCATGCGGTTCACGGCGTTGACGCCGCCGCCGCCGATGCCGACGACCTTGATGACGGCCAGGTAGTTCTGGGGTGCAGCCACGGTGTTCAGTCCCTTTGCTCGGAATCGCGATGTCCACGCCCGACGGGGTACGGACCCCTTGACGAGCCGCCTTCAAGCTCAGCTTGAATGATGCCGCTCACGCGCGTTCAGGACCACCGTACTGGCACGGGCGCGGCCAGCGCAAAGAAATCCGCATCACGGCGGGGCTCGCGCGTGTCGTTGTTCAACCTTCACATGAGAGTCGAACTTCAGGTCCTCGTCGGAGCAGGTCGACCGGGGGCGCCGGCCCGCCGCGCACAACCTTCAGCTTCACTTTCACCTTGAGACCCCGTCGCCCTCGGGAAGCCGCGTCAGCGGGTGATCGGCCGCTCCGGGACCGAGACGTCCAGCTCCTTCACACGGCGCAGGTCCGGGCCGCCGCCGTCCTCGTCCAGGAAGGCCTCGACGACATCCCCCTTGAGGTCGGCGTGCGAGTCGTCTCCCCACACGAGGACCGTGCCGCCGTCGAGCCCGAGCCTCACCTGCCCGGGCGCGCCCGCGCCCACCGTCTCCACGCGGGAGCGGACCGCGTCCGGCAGCGTGGTGAGGACGCGGGCCGCCTCGGCGCGCACCGCCTCGTCCCCGCCGGGCAGGGGATCCGCCATGGAGGGCAGCGCGCCGACCCCGGGCGCCTCGTCCGCGATGCCGGACAGGACGGAGCCGTCCGCGAGCAGCACGTCGACCCCGTCCCCCGCCTCCTTCCGCGCCACGGGGGTCTCCTCGCGCACGACCACCTCCACACCGGTGGGCGGCTGGGCCACGGAGCGCACCTCGGCGATGCCCGGGACGTCCGCGAGCAGGCCCTCCACCCGGCCCGTCCCGATGCGCGGCAGCGGCTCGCCCCGCAGCGGCTCGAGACGACGCTCGACGTCGGCCCGGTCCACCAGCCGCGTGCCGGTCACCGACACGCGGTCGACCGCGAGGACGGGAGACAAGAACAGGATCCAGGCGACGAGGGCCAGGAGCGCGGCAACGCCGGCGCCGATCGCCCAGCGGGCGGCCCGGCGCTGGCGGGCGCTGCGCCCGGGGAAGCGGACCACCGTGGACCCGGCGTCCCCCACGGGAGGCAGCGGACGGCCCGGCCGCTCGCTCACGAGGCGGGGGAGGACGCCGTGCCCGCGTCGTCGGCCAGGGCCGCCACGAGGTCGGCGCCATGGGCGGTGACGTCGCCCGCGCCCATCGTGAGGATCACGTCGCCGTCCGCCGCACCGCGGGCCAGCTGGGCCACGGCGGCGGCGCGGTCCTCCGCCACGGCCCGGTCTGCCGGGTCGGCGGTGGTCAGGCGGGACGCGATGAGCGAGGAGTCCACCCCCTCCATCGGCTGCTCGCGGGCCGCGTACACGGGCAGCACGCGCACGACGTCCGCTCCGGAGAGCGCCGAGGCGAACTCGGCGGCGAACTCGCGCGTCCGGGAGAACAGGTGCGGCTGGAAGAGCACGTGCACGCGGTGCCCGTCCGCCACCGCACGGGCCGCCGAGACGGCGGCCGCCACCTCGGTGGGGTGGTGCGCATAGTCGTCGAAGACGCGCACGCCACGGCCGGCGCCGCGGAACTCGAAGCGCCGGGCGGTGCCTCGGAAGGCCTCGAGGCCGCGCACGGCGTCCTCGAACGCCATGCCGGCCTCGACGGCGGCGAGCGCCACGGCCGCCGCGTTCAGGGCGTTGTGGCGTCCCGGCACCAGCAGCCGGACCTCCGCGGAGGTCCCGTCGGCGAGCGTGAAGCGGGCGCGCTGGCCCACCCCCGACTCCCCCGGCTCCACCGTGAGGTCCGAGACCAGCAGGTCCGGACGCACTCCGTCGCGCTCGGCGGAGCCGTAGGTGAGGACCCGCGCCGCGGTGTGGACCCGCACCCACGCGGCCAGGGCGGCCGCGCCGTCGTCGTCCAGGCACGCCACGAGTGCTCCGCCGTCCGCGGCGGCCGGCAGCCCGGCCGCGAAGTCGCGGAACACCTGGTGCACCGCCTCCTCCGTGCCGTAGTGGTCCAGGTGGTCGGCCTCCACGGTGGTGACCACGGCGATCGTGCTGGGGTAGTTCACGAGCGTGCCGTCGGACTCGTCGGCCTCCGCGATGAACCACTCGCCCCGGCCGGCCTGGGCGTTCGTGCCGAGCCCGGCGACGGCGGCGCCGACGGCGAACGTCGGGTCCCAGCCCGCGGAGGAGAAGGCCATCGCCGCCATGGACGAGGTCGTGGTCTTGCCGTGGGTGCCGGCGACGGCGAGCACCCGGTGCCCCGCCATGGCGAGGGCGAGGCCCTCCGAGCGGTGCAGCACGCGCAGGCCGCGCTCCACGGCGGCGTCGTGCTCCGGGTTGCCCGGGCCGGCGATCGAGGAGGCGATCACGGTGGTGACGTCCTCCCCCACGTGCTCGGCCGCGTAGCCCACCGTGATGCGGGCCCCGCCCGCGGCGAGCTCGCGCATGACGGGCAGGTCCTTGGCGTCCGACCCGGAGATCGCGACGCCCTGGTCCTGGAGGATGCGCGCGACGCCGGAGACGCCGACGCCGCCGATCCCGAGCAGGTGGACGCGGCCGAGGTCGGCGAAGCGCCCCTCGGATGCGGGGGTGGTCTGGTGGCTCATCGCCGTGCTCCTTCCTGGGCCGCCGCGCGCACGAGGCCGGCCATCGTCACGTCCGCGTCCCGCACGCCCAGGCGCGCGGAGGCCTCCGCCATCGCGGACAGGCGCGCGGGGTCGGTGGCCAGGGGGATCAGCTCGCGTCGGACCCAGTCCGCGCGGAACATGTCGTCGCGCACGAGGAGGGCGCCGCCGGCCTCCACCACGGGCCCGGCGTTGAGCGCCTGCTCGCCGTTGCCCACGGGCAGCGGGACGAACACGGCGGGCAGCCCCACCGCCGAGACCTCGCACACCGTGCCGGCGCCGGAGCGGGCGACCATGAGGTCGGCGGCGGCGTAGGCCTGCTCCATGCCGCTCAGGAACTCGCGCTGGACGTAGCCGTCGCGCTGGACCCGGTGGCCGGCGTCGTCGGTGAGCTCCTTGCCTCGGCCCGTGAGGTGGAAGACCTGCAGGCCCGCTCCGAGGAGGTCGTCCAGCGACTCGCGCACGGTGCGGTTCACGGCCAGCGCACCGGAGCTGCCTCCGGTCACCACCACGGTGGTGCGCTCCGGGTCCAGGTCGAGCTCGGCGCGGGCGGCGGCCCGTGCGGCGCTGCGGTCGAGGCCTGAGATCTCCGGGCGCATGGGCATCCCGACCCACTCCGCGCGCGGCAGGCGGGTCTGGGGCAGGGCGGTGCCGACGCGCGAGGCCCGGCGGGCGCCGAGGCGGTTGGCCAGCCCCGGCTTCGCGTTGGCCTCGTGGACCACGTACGGGATGCCGGCCCGCTGGGCGGCGAGGTACATCGGCGTGGCGACGTAGCCGCCCACGCCCACGAGCACGTCCGCCTCCCGCTCGGCGAGGATGCGGCTCGCCGCGCCGATGGCCGCGCGGAAGCGCCCCGGAAAGCGGACGACGTCCATCGAGGGGCGTCGGGGCATGGGGACGCGGTCGATGAGGTCCAGCTCGAAGCCGGCCTCGGGAACCAGGCGGGTCTCCATGCCGGAGGCGGTGCCCACCATGGTGCACACGGCGGGGGCCTGCCCCTGGTCCGCCCCCAGGGCACGGGCGATGGCGAGCATGGGCGAGATGTGGCCGGCGGTGCCGCCGCCGGCCAGGACGACGCGGAGCGGACGGTCGGTCTCGGGGATCTGCGGCATCAGGACTCCTGCGGTGCACGGGTGGGGGAAGGGACGAGCGGGATGGGATCGGTCTCCGGCTCCGCCGAGTCGGTGTGCGCCCGGGAGGCGGGCCGGGCGTCCGGCACGGCGTCGGCCGCCGGCCCGTCGTCGAGGCCGGCGGCGCCGTCGTCGTCGTGGGCCAGTGCCCGCAGCTCTGCGGCGCGCTGGCGCTCGTGGCGGGCGAAGGAGAGGACCACGCCCACCGCGGCCAGGGACAGCGTGAGCGCCGAGCCGCCGTAGGAGATGAACGGCAGGGGCACGCCCACCACGGGGATCATCCCGGAGACCATGGCGATGTTCACGAAGGCCTGTCCCACGAGCCACGCGAGGATCCCCCACGTGGTCAGGCGGATGAACGTGGACGTGGTGCGGGCGGCCACGCGGTACATGCCGACGGCCAGGGCGGCGAACGCCAGGATCACGGCGAGGGTGCCGACGAGGCCGAGCTCCTCGCCCAGGATGGTGAAGATGAAGTCGTTCTCCGCCTCCGGGATGTAGCTCCACTTCTGGCGGGACTGGCCGAGGCCCACCCCCCACCAGCCGCCCGAGGCGAGCGCGAACATGCCGTGGTCCGGCTGGAAGCACGGGTCCGTGGGGAAGTCGCAGATCCCGCGCCACGCCTGCACGCGCACCATGCGGTGCTGGGCGAACACGGTCATCAGGATCGCCCCCACCGTCACCACGGCTCCGGAGACGAGGAACACCCCCCGGTGGGTGCCGGCCACGAAGAGGACGGTCATGAGGACGAGGGCGAGGATGAGGGCGGTGCCGAGGTCCCGGCCGGCGAGCACGAGGCCGATCAGGAGCGCGGCCATGGGGAGCACGGGCAGCAGCGCGTGCTTGACGTGGGAGATGAGGCGGGCCTTGCGTTCCAGCACGGCCCCGCTCCACAGCGCGAGGGCGAGCTTGGCCGCCTCCGAGGGCTGCATCCGGAAGCCGCCGATGCCGAGCCAGTTGCGGTTGCCGCCGACCTCCACGCCCAGCGGGGTGAAGGCCACGAGCACCAGGAGCAGGATCGCCATGCCGATCGCCGGCCACGCCAGCGCCTTCAGCACCCGCAGGGGCGTGAGGGAGAACCCGATGAGCACGGCCACGCCCACGCCGGCCCACATGAGCTGGCGCAGGAACAGGTCGTAGGAGCCTCCGCCGGTGCCGATGGCCTCGACCGAGGACGAGGAGAGGACCATCACGAGGCCCAGCACGGTCAGGAGGGCCGCGCTGGTCCCGATCAGGAACGCGGAGAGGTCCAGGGCGCGGGCGCCCTCCAGGCCCGCCCAGACCCGGGTCATCGGGCTGCCGGGGCGGGCAAGACGGCCCGGGGCGCCGTGCGCTCCGCGCGTCGCCGCCGGGCGGCTCGGTGCGGTGTGCGGCATGGTGCTCCTCGGGGTGGCGGTCGGTCGGGTGGTCAGGACGGGTCCGGGGCGTCGGGGCCGGGGCCCTCGCCGTCCACGTCCCAGCCGTGCTCCTGCATCAGGGCCGCGACGGAGGCGATGAAGCTGTCTCCGCGCTCGGCGTACGAGCGGAACTGGTCCATGGACGCCGCGGCCGGCGCCATGAGGACGGTGTCCCCCGGCCGGGCGAGCCTGTCCGCGAGCCGCACGGCCTCGGCCATGACGGCCGGGCCGTCCGGCGATCCGGCGCCGTCGGCGGCCGCCAGCGGCGCGTGGACGGGCACGTCCGGGGCGTGGGCCGCGAGGGCCGCGCGCAGCACGGAGGTGTCCGTGCCGAGCAGGACCACGGCGCGCAGCCGCCTCGCGTGCGTGCTCACGAGCTCGTCGAAGGTCACGCCCTTGGGCAGTCCGCCCGCGAGCCAGACGATCGATGTGAACGCGGCCAGGGAGGCGTCGGCGGCGTGGGGGTTCGTGGCCTTGGAGTCGTTCACCCACATCACGTCGCGGGAGGTGGCCACGAGCTGGATGCGGTGCTCGCCGCGGTCGTAGCCGCGCAGGCCCTCCGCGACGGCCTCGGGGCTCACGCCCACGGCACGGGTGAGCGCGGCGGCGGCCGCGGCGTTCGCCACCGTGTGCTTCGGGGCGACGGTGCCCAGGTCGGAGCGCGCGGCGAGGGCGACGGCCTCGTGCCGGCGGTTCTCGGTGAAGGCGCGGTCCACGAGGATGCCGTCCACCATGCCCACCGTGGACAGCCCGGGGGTGCCCGTGGTGAAGGCGATTGCGCGGCAGCCCTCCTGCACGTCCGCGCGCTCCACGAGGGTGCGCGTCAGGGCGTCGGCCTCGTTGTAGACACAGGCCACGCGAGCGTTCTGATAGACCTTGCCCTTGTCCGCGGCGTAGGCCTCCAGGGAGCCGTGCCAGTCGACGTGGTCCTCGGCGAGGTTGAGCACGGCGGCGGCGGCCGGGGCGAGGCTGTGCGTCCAGTGCAGCTGGAAGCTCGAGAGCTCGAGGGCGAGGACGTCGAAGCCCTCGGGGTCGCGGACGGCGTCGAGCACGGGCGTGCCCACGTTGCCGCACGCGATCGCGCGGCGCCCGTCGGCGCGCAGGATGGCCTCGACCATCGTCACGGTGGTCGTCTTGCCGTTGGTGCCCGTGAGGCAGACCCACTCGGCGGTCGGGCGGCCGGGCCGCTCCCGCACGCGCCAGGCCAGCTCGATGTCCGACCAGATCGGCAGGCCGGCGGCGTGCGCCTCCATGAGCAGCGGCTGGTCCGGGCGCCAGCCCGGGGAGGTCACGACGAGGTCCGCCGGCTCCCCGGCCACGGCGGGCAGGGAGCGGGTCGCCTCGGCGTCGAGGAGCACCTCGGAGACGCCGACGATGCGCAGGGTCTCCGCGCGGGCCTGGTTCTCCGGGCCGTCGTTGCCGTCCACCACCGTCACGACGGCGCCGAGCTCGGCCAGCGTGTCCGCCACGGAGAATCCGCTGACGCCCAGCCCGGTGACCACGACGCGCAGGCCGCGCCAGCCCGGCGCGTCCCACCCGTGCAGGGACTCCGTGCGGGGGGTGTCCGCACGGGGGCTCAGCACGGGGCCCATCCCCTCGACGACGCTCACGGGGTCACCCCGGCGAGGCCGCCCTGGGCGAGCAGCCACTCGCCGTAGAAGACGGCGAGGGCGGCGATGACGCACATCAGCGCCACGAGCCAGAACCGGACCACCACGGTGACCTCGGCCCAGCCCTTCAGCTCGAAGTGGTGCTGCAGCGGCGCCATGAGGAACACGCGCTTGCCGCCGGAGATCTTGAACCAGCCCACCTGGATGATCACGGAGAGGGTGATGGCCACCATGAGGCCGGCGAGCAGCACCACGAGGATCTCGGTGCGCGTGAAGATCGCGAAGCCGGCGAGGGCGCCGCCGAGGCCGAGGGAGCCGGTGTCGCCCATGAAGATCTTGGCCGGCGAGGTGTTCCACCACAGGAAGCCGAGCAGCGCGCCGGTGAGCACGGCGGCCAGCAGGGCGAGGTCCATGGGGTCGCGGACCTCGTAGCACCCGGGCGCTCCGCCGAGCCCGCAGTGCTGGCTCGCCTGGAACAGGGACATGAGCACGTACGCGCCGGTCGCCATGGCGGTCGCGCCCGTGGCCAGGCCGTCCAGGCCGTCCGTGAGGTTCACCGCGTTCGTGGTGGCGGTGGTGATGAGGTTGGACCAGATCACGAACAGCACCACGGCCAGCACGGGGCCGGCGAAGGCGAGGTCGAGCCACGGCACGTCGCGCACGAAGGAGACCGCGGTGGAGGCGGGGGTGAGGCCCCGCTCGTCGCGGAAGTTCAGGGCCAGCAGCGCGAACGCGGTGCCGATCAGCGCCTGCAGGATGATCTTGCCGCGCGCCGTGAGGCCGAGGGACTGCTGCTTCGTGATCTTCGTGAAGTCGTCCACGAAGCCCACGAACGCCATGCCGACGGTCAGGAACAGCAGGATCAGGCCCGACGCCGTGGGGCCGGCCATGGGGCTGCCGATCAGGGCGAGCACCGCGTGCGTGAGGAGGTAGCCGAGCACGAGCGCCCCGATGATCACGGCGCCGCCCATGGTGGGCGTGCCGCGCTTGGTCTTGTGCGTGGTGGGACCGTCGTCACGGATGAACTGGCCGTACCCCTTCCGCACGAGGAACCGGATGAACAGGGGGGTGCCGACGATCGAGAGGATCAGGCCGAGGAGGCCACCGACGAGAAGGCCGATCACGGGCGGGGCTCCTTGAGAGACGGGACGGAGGGGGAGGCGGAGGGGTCGACGTCCGCGGTCGCGAGCCGCTCGCCGAGGGCGGCCAGACCGACCCCGTTCGAGGACTTCACGAGCACGATGTCGCCGGGCTCGAGGCGCGCGGCGAGGAACGCCTCGGCCTGCGCGGCGTCGTCCACGAAGTGGGCCTCCTCGCCCCAGCTGCCCTCGTTGAGGGCGGCGAGGTAGAGGGGGCGCGCGCCGGCGCCGACCACGAGCAGCTGGGCGATGTTCAGGCGCACGACGGACTCGCCCACGAGGGTGTGCTCGCGCACGCGGGCGTCGCCCAGCTCGAGCATCTCGCCGAGGACGGCCCACGTGCGGCGCCCCGTGGAGCGGCCGAGCGTGGCCAGGGTCCGCAGGGCGGCGCGCATGGACTCGGGGTTGGCGTTGTACGCGTCGTTGATGACCGTGACGCCGTCCGCGCGGTCCGTGCGCTCCATGCGGAAGCGGCTCGTGGGGCCGAGCCCGTCGAGGACGCGGGCGATCTCGGCGGGCTCCATGCCCGCGGCGTGGGCGGCCGCGGCCGCCGCGAGAGCGTTGGAGGCGTGGTGGGCGCCCGTCAGGCCCGAGCGGACCGGGTGGCGGGGCGCGTCGAGGTCGGCGCCGACCTGGAGGTCGAACTCGGGACGCTCCTCCGCGTCCATGCGCAGGTCGCGGGCGGCCACGAGGGCGGCGGCGCGGCCCGCGGCGACGTCCTCGGCCACGGTGGCGAGGGCGTCCTCGTCGGCGGAGAACCAGGTGACGGGGGCCTGGGTGCGGGAGGCCATCGCGGCGACCTTCGGGTCGTCCCGGTTGAGGATCGCGACGCCGTCGGCGGCCAGCGCCTCGACGAGCTCGCCCTTCGTCGTGGCGATGTTCTCCACCCCGCCGAAGCTGCCCGCGTGGGCGGTGCCCACCATGAGCACCACGCCGACGTCCGGCTGCACGATGTCGCACAGATAGGCGATGTTGCCGACGTGGTCGGCCCCCATCTCCACGATCAGGAAGCGCGTGTCCAGCTCGGCGCGGAAGGCCGTCAGCGGCACGCCGACCTCGCCGTTGAAGGATCCGACGGGGGCGACGGTGGGGCCCTGCGTGGACAGCAGGGCCGCCAGCAGGTCCTTCGTCGTGGTCTTGCCGGCCGAGCCGGTGATCCCGACGACGGTGGTCTCGGAGTGCGCGCGGATGCGGCGGATCACCTCGCGGGCGAGGGCGCCCATCGCGAGCACCGCATCCGGCACGACGATCGCGGGATGCTCCGCGCCGTCGGGGGCGTGGGTGACGCGCTCGGCCAGCACCGCGGAGGCGCCGGCGGCGAGGGCCTCGTCGATGAAGTCGTGGCCGTCGGCGCTCTCCCCCGGCTTCGCGATGTAGAGCGTGCCGGCCCCCTCCACCTGCCGGGAGTCCGGGGTGGCGTGCACGAGCACGGTCTCGGGGTCGAGGGCGGCGGTGAGCGCGCCGGAGACGGCGTCGGCGATCTGGGCGGCGGTGAGAGCGATCATGACGGGTCGACCTTACCCCCGGAGGACGCCTGCGACCGGCCCCTCGTGCGCTCGGCCAGCGCGGAGCGCAGCTCGACGCGGTCGTCCAGCGGCACGGCCACGCCGTCGAAGTCCTGCTCCGTCTCGTGGCCGCGGCCGGCCACGAGGATGCCGTCCGCGTCCCCCGCGAGCTCCACGGCCCGCCGAATCGCCGCGGCGCGCGGGACGACCTCCTCCACGAGCACCGTGCGGCCCTCGGCCGCCGCACGGGCGGCCTGCTCGCGGGCACCCGCGAGCACGGCGCCGCGGATGGGCGCGGGGTCCTCCGAGTGGGGCGTGTCGTCCGTGACGATCACGACGTCGGCGTGGTCGACGGCGATCCGCCCCATGAGCGGACGCTTCGTGACGTCGCGGTCGCCCGTGGCGCCGAAGACGATGAGCGTGCGCCCCGTCCGGCCGCCGGCCGCGCGGGCGTCCGAGAGGGAGGTGAGCGCCTGGACCATGCCGTCGGGGTTGTGGGCGAAGTCCACCACGGCGTCCGGCTCGCGCCCCACGACCTCCATGCGGCCGGGGACGGCCGCGGCGAACGGGCCCTCCCCCGCCGGGACGTCCAGCACGGCCTCGAGCGCGTCCAGCTGGTCCTCCCCGACGGCGTGCAGCACCAGGAGGGCCGCGAGCGCGGCGTTGGCCGCGTTGAAGCGCCCGGGCAGGCCCACGGAGGCCCGCAGGACCCGCCCCGACGCGGCGTGGTGCAGGGTGAACCGGTGGCCGAGGCCGTCCGGCGTCAGCTCCGTGATCGCCCAGTCCGCGCGGAAGTCCGGGTCCTCCTCGGCGAGCGCGCCGGGCACGGGGGCCGCGGGGCCGAGCGCGAGCGTGGTCACGGGCGCCTGCGCGGCCCGTGCCATGGACAGGCCCCAGCGGGGGCCCTCGCCGCCGTCGACGGTGATGACGGCGCGGTCCGTGCGGTCGGCGTCGAAGAGCCCGGCCTTGGCCGCGAAGTACTCGTCCATGGAGCCGTGCAGGTCCAGGTGGTCCTGCGTGAGGTTCGTGAAGCCGGCCACGGCGTACCGCAGCCCCGCGATGCGCCGGTAGGAGACGGCGTGCGAGGAGACCTCCATGACCGTGGTGTCCACGCCCTCCTCACGCATGAGCGCCATGAGGGCGTGCAGCTGGGTGGACTCCGGGGTGGTGAGGGTGGAGGGCACCGTGCGCTCCCCCGCGCGGGTGAGGATGGTGCCGATGATCCCGCTGCGGCGCCCGAGCGCCTCGAGCAGCGCGGCGGCGAGGAAGCTCGTGGTGGTCTTGCCGTTCGTGCCCGTCACGCCCACCAGTCGGGGCCCCGCATCCAGGCCCCGGCCGTAGACCGCCGCCGCCGCCACGCCGGCGGCGGTGCGCACTGACTCCACGTCCAGGACGGGCACGGCGTCGCGACCGGCCTCGGCCAGCAGCCGCACGCCGGCGGCGTCGGTGAGAACGGCGCGGGCGCCCGCGTCGAGGGCGGCCCCCGCGAACGCGGCGCCGTGGGCACGCGCACCGGGCAGGGCGATGTAGAGGTCGCCGGGGCGGACGACCCGTGAGTCGAGGGACGCCCCCGTGAGGCCCGCGGCGGGCGCCTCGCCGTGCACGCGGGCAGGCTGCCCGGCGGTCTCGAGAGCGCTCAGGAGGGCGTCCCACGGCAGCGGGTCCACGTGCGCGGGTCGGAACGCCCCGTCCTGCTCCGCCGGGCTCAGCGGCGCCTCGGGTCCGGGCGTCTGCGTCATGGGGTGCTCCTCCGTGCTCGTCACTGTCTGTCCTCGCGTCACCACGGGCGCTCCTGCGGGTCGTCCACGAACACACGGTAGTCGTGGGGGTCCGCCCCGGTGGCGGGGACGTTGGCCTGGCGCAGCATGTGCTCCATGATCCGCGCGGCGGCCTCCGCGGCCACCTTCGAGCTGCCGCCTGCCGTGGGGCGGTGCAGGGACACCGAGACCACGAAGCGCGGGTCGTCCAGCGGCGCCACCGCCGTGAAGCCGTAGTTGTACCCGTCGTAGCGCCCGGTCTGTCCGGCGGCCTCGGCGGTGGAGGACTTGCCGCCCACGCGGTACCCGGGGATCGCGGCGGCCTTGCTCGTCCCCTGGGTGATCACCGTCTCCATCATGCGTAGCATCTCTGCCGCGGTGTCCTCGGAGACCACGCGGCGCGGCGTGCGCCCGTCCTCCCAGCGCCGCTCCGCCCCGTCCGCGTCGACGGCCGCGTCGATCAGCCGCGCGGGCATGAGCATGCCGCCGTTGGCGAGGGCCTGGTACATCTGGGCGGTGTGCAGGGTGGTCTGCGTGTAGCCCTGCCCGAAGGCCGTGACGAGGCGCTGGCGGCCGTCCCACGCGGAGGGCGGGACGAGCACGGACGTCGCGGGCGCGGGAAGGCCGAGCGGGATCGGCTGGCCGATCCCGAAGGCGCGCATCGCGTCGTACCGCTGCTGGTCCGTGAGCCGCTCCGCGATCTGGACCGTGCCCGTGTTGTACGAGCGCGCGAAGATGCCCGCCGCCGTCATGTCGAAGGTCGGGTGCCGCCCGGCGTCGCTGATCGTCTGGCCGTGGAAGTCCATCCGGTTGGGGACGGTGAAGGCGTCCTCCGGCTCGACCACGCCGGCGTCGAGGGCCGCAGCCAGCGTGAGGGCCTTGCCCGTGGACCCCGGCTCGTACGGCGTGGTGAGCGTGGTGGGCGTGCGGAAGCGGGCGTCGGTGGCGTCCGGCTCCGCCGGGTCGACCGTGGTGGAGTCGGCCATGGCCAGCACGTCGCCGGTGCGGGCGTCCATCACGACGGCGTTCGCCCACTCCGCCTGGTGCTGGGCCGCGAGGGCGCCCATCTGCTCCTGCGCAAACCACTGGGCGTCCTTGTCCAGCGTGAGGCGCAGGTCCGCACCGTCCACCGCGGGTGTCTCCTCGTACTCCGCGTTGGGGATGCGGATGCCGTCCGCGCCCACTTCGAAGGTGCGCGTGCCCTCCGTGCCGGACATGACGGCGTCCTGGCTGAGCTCGAGGCCCTCGAGGGGTTCGCCGTCGCCGCCCATGAAGCCCACGACGCTGCCGGCCACCGCCCCGTTCGGATAGGTCCGACGGTCCACCGGATCGGCCAGGACGCCGGGCACGCGGACGGCGAGCGCCCGCTCACGGACCTCGGGGGTGACGGAGCGCTTGACCACCGCGTAGGGACGGTCGCCGAGGGTGGAGCGGCGCACCTCCTCCTCGGAGAGCTCCAGCACCCCGGCGAGCTCCCGGAGCCGCTCGTCCACGCTCACCCGCTTCTCCCCGCCACTCTCCCGGTCCCACTCGTCGAAGTCCTTGACGAGGCGCTGGTCCACCACGATGTCGTAGCGGCGGACGCTGGCGGCGAGGACGTCGCCGTCGCGGTCGAGGATGGACCCGCGCTCGGGCTCGAGCGTCTGGGTGCGCAGCCTCTCGTCCATGGCCCTGGCGGCCTGGCCCGTGGGGTCCACGCCCTGCACGAAGAGGAGGCGAAGCGCGAGGGCGGCGAGGAGTCCCAACACCACCAGCAGGGCGGCTCGGGTGCGGACGGTGGGCAGTCCGGGCGCGGAGAGGACCCGAGACCCGCCGTGGGCGGGGTGGGGGGCGGAACGCGTCATCAGTCGACGGAGGGCCCCGGCTGGCCTGCGGCGGGCGCAGACGGCTCGCCGGAGGCAGGGGCGGCCGCTGCCGGGTCGGCCGCGCCGGCCCCCGTGCGCGGCGCGGGGATGCGGCCCTCGGCGTCCGCGGGGCCCGCCGCGTCAGCGCCGGCGGGCGGGGCGACGAAGGCGGCCGAGACGCTGCCGGTGCCCGCCCCGACGGCCTCGCCGGAGAACTCTCCGGTGGAGGCGTCCAGGGCCGCGGTGCCGGCGGGGGGCACCATGCCGAGGGCGTCGGCGCGCGCGGCGAGGTTCTGGGGTGCTTCGAGGTAGCCCACCTGCTCGGCCAGGCGCTCGTTGGTCTGCATCAGGGTCTGCTGCTCTGCGCGCAGCTCGAGCAGGGCGTACTGACGGTTGGAGAGCGTGATGTTGAGCACGAGGACGGCC
This sequence comes from Micrococcus sp. 2A, assembly GCF_039519235.1. Taxonomy (NCBI): domain Bacteria; kingdom Bacillati; phylum Actinomycetota; class Actinomycetes; order Micrococcales; family Micrococcaceae; genus Micrococcus; species Micrococcus sp. 2A. The sequence goes on from NZ_CP154351.1 coordinate 1,540,594, forward strand.
GCGAGGGCCGCGACCAGCAGGCTCACGCAGAACACGACGAGCCCCGGTCCGGAGCGCGGCAGCGGGGCGGGGACGACGGAGAGGGGGGTGCGCGGCTCGGGGGCCCGCGGCGGGACCGCCTCGTAGGGCGAGACCGGGTGCAGCGTGGTCTCGATCCGCGCCTGTGCGCTCATGCCCAACTCCTCATACGCCGTCATTGCGGTGTCCTCGTCGCCCTGATCTTCTCAACCGCACGCACTTTCGCGGAGGAGGCGCGGCGGTTCTCAGCGATTTCCCTGGAAGTGGGCTTCTCGGTGCCGCGGGTCAGCATGCGCACCACGGGCTCGTGCTCCTCCAGGACCACGGGGAACCCGGGCGGCGCGGTCGAGGTGGCCCAGGCGCTCAGGTGCCGTTTGGCGATCCGGTCCTCGAGCGAGTGGTAGCTCATCACGACGAGGCGGCCTCCCACGGCGAGGGCGTCCAGGACGGCCGGCACGGCGGCGTCGAGGATGTCGAGCTCCTCGTTCACCGCGATCCGCAGGGCCTGGAAGGTGCGCTTGGCCGGGTGGCCGCCCTTGGCGCCGGCGGAGACGGGCACGACATCCCGGATGACGTCCACGAGGCGGCCCGTGGTCTCGATGGGGGCCTCGTCACGGGCGCGCACGATCGCCGCGGCGATCGGCCCGGCGAACCGCTCCTCGCCGTCGCGTCGGATGATGCGACGCAGCTCGTCCTCGTCCAGGTCCGCCACCAGCGTCGCGGCCGAGCGCTCTGCGGTGGTGTCCATGCGCATGTCGAGCGGCGCGTCGTAGGAGTACGCGAAGCCCCGCTCCCGGTCGTCCAGCTGGTAGGAGGAGACGCCGAGGTCGTAGAGGGCCGCGTCCACGCGCCTCACGCCGGCGGCATCCATGGCCTCGGGCACCTCGTCGTAGGTGCCGTGGTGGGGGACGAGGCGCTCTGCGAGCTCCCCGAGGCGCTCCTGCGCCATGCGCAGGGCGTGGGGGTCGCGGTCGATCCCGATCACGCGCAGCGTGGGAAAACGGCGGAGCAGGGCCTGCGTGTGCCCGCCCATGCCCAGCGTGCCGTCGATCGCGACGGGGACGCGCCCGGCGCCGACGGCGGCCTGGACGGCGGGGGCGAGCAGGTCGACCACACGGTCGCGCATGACGGGGACGTGGCGGTCCTCGGGGCGGGGGGCGGAATCCGCGGAGCGGTCCGAGAGGGGGGCGTCGGCGTCCATGGGCGACCTCCTGCTCCTGCTCTCATCCATCGGTGGGACATGGTCCCTCGGGCGGGATCCCCATCCGTCCGTCGCCGTGCCTGGCCCAGGGGAAGGCGGGTCAGGTGCGGCGACGTCGGGTGGAGGTCTCACGCGGGGGAAGTCGGTGAGTCGGTGGTCAGAACACGCCGGGGAGGACGTCCTCGTCGGTCTCGGAGAACGCGGCCTCCTGCTCCGCCAGGTACTCGTTCCAGGACGCGGTGTCCCAGATCTCGACCCGGGTCCCCGCGCCGATCACGGTCACGTCCCGGTCCAGCCCCGCGTACTGGCGCAGCGGAGCGGGCACGGTCACGCGGCCCTGCTTGTCCGGGACCTCGTCCGACGCTCCCGAGAGGAAGACGCGGATGTAGTCACGGGCTTGGCGGGAGGACAGCGGAGCCGCCCTCATCTGCTCGTGGACCCTCTCGAACTCACGGGCGCTGAAGACGTAGAGGCACCGCTCCTGCCCGCGCGTCAGGACGAGTCCCTCGGACAGCTCCTCACGGAACTTCGCGGGGAGGATCAGCCGGAACTTCTCGTCGAGCCGGGGGGTGTAGGTCCCGAGGAACATGGCACCCCCCTGACTCGCCGAGTGGTCCCTCCCGACCAGAGTCGGGACCACTGCTCTCTCCTGTGCTCCACTTTACCCCACTTTCCCCCACCGACAACCCCCTCCTCCCACCGCGTCGGCGCGGCGTTTCCCGTCGGCCCGATGACGCCGCTCACCTCCGCGGAATCCCGCGGTCGTCGGCGGGTGGGGGGCGGTGGAGAGCCGCCCACTCCGGGACACGCCGATGAGCCCCAGGACGCCGCCGGCCCCGATCCCGGGGCGGGATCGGGGCCGATGGAGGGCCGAGGAGGCGGTGGAGGAGGAAAGTGGAGGGGTCTGGTGGAGGAGAGTGGGGACGGGGCGGCGCGAGGACGGACCGGATCTCCCGCACCGGCGGGCTCAGCGCGCCGGTGCGGTCACGGCTCGCGGCGCCGGCGCTCGTCCCAGCGCTGCTCGAGGCGGGACATGAACTCGCCCCGCCCGGCGTCCGGGGTCGGACGCCCGGAGCGCCCGGGGCGGGCGGCCTGGGCCGGCCTCCGTGCCGTGAGCACCAGGATCCCGGCGCCCAGCAGGAGCGTTCCCAGCACGCCGACGAGGAGGAGGTGGGTGGACACGCCCGCCAGGATGACGAGCAGGCCGACGACGCCGAGCACCGCCCCCAGCACGATGCGACGCACCGGGAGGGCGGGTCGCGACGTCTCCGCGAGCTGGGTGGCGAGGCGTGGGTCCTCGTCGTTGAGCTGGCGCTCCAGCTGGTCCAGCATGCGCTGTTCGTGCTCCGAGAGAGGCACTCCCGCTCCTTCGATCACAGGCGTCGTCCGTGAGGCCGCGGACGCGGGCGCACGGGGCGCCGGGTCAGACCAGGATAGTGCTCACCGGACGGGCGTGCCAGGAGCCCCGCGCGAGTCCGGCCGCGGGGCCGGCAGCAGCGACGCCGGACGGACGGCCGCCCCCGGGAAGCGCCGGGCGACGGCGTCGGCGGCGGTCTCGGCCTCCGTCCAGGCCGACGACGAGGCCGCCGGCTCCTCACCCTCGGCGGGGAAGAGCGCGTCCTGCTCGAGGACGGGCTCCCCCGCTGCTGTCAGGCGCTCGGCCCGCAGTCCCACGAGACGGACGGGGTGACGGCGTTCTGCCAGCAGCTCGTCGGCCAGCCGCCGGCCCGCGGCCACGAGGTCGTGGGCGGCCGCGCTCGGCCTCGGCAGCCGTGCGGTGCGGGCGCGCACCAGGCCGCGGGGGTCCTTCAGGCGCACCGTCACCCCCGCGGCCTCCACGCCGTCGGCGCGCAGCCGCGCCGCGACCCGGTGGCCGAGACGCAGCAGCTCGAGGGCCACCGCCTCCCCGTCGGTGGGGTCGACGTCGAAGGTGTGGTCGGCGCCCACCGTGCGCGCCGCCGCGCGCGGGGCCACCGGGCGGGGATCCCGGCCGCGGGCGAGCTCGGACCAGGCCGCGCCGGCGGCGCCGAACCACCCGCGCAGCCGCTCGGGGTCGGTCCGCGCGAGGTCGCCGATCGTGGCGATCCCCCGGGTCTCGAGCCGTCCCGCCATCACCGGGCCCACGCCCCACAGGTGCCCCACGGGCCGGGGGTGGAGGAAGGCGAGGGTGCGCTCGGGCGGGACGATCAGCAGCCCGTCCGGCTTCGCGGCGGTGGAGGCCATCTTCGCCACGAACTTCACGGCGGCCCCGCCCACCGTGCAGGGCAGGCCCAGCTCGTCCGCCACCCGACGGCGGATGAGCCGGGCGATGCGCTCGGGCGGTCCCAGCCGCCGTCGGGCGCCGGCCACGTCCAGGAACGCCTCGTCCACGCTGAGCTGCTCCATCACCGGGGTGACGCTCCCCAGCAGCGCCATGACCTCCGCCGAGACCGCACGGTAGACGTCCTGCCGCGGGGCCACCACCGCGAGCGGGGGGCACAGCGCCTTGGCGTGGGCGAGCGGCATGGCGGAGCGGACGCCGTACGCGCGCGCCTCGTACGAGGCGGAGAGGACGACGGAGCGCCCGATCGGGGACGCGACGGCCGCGGGCAGGCCCCGGAGCCCGGGCCGCTCCCGCACCTCCACGGACAGGAAGAAGGCGTCCATGTCCACGTGCAGGATCGAGGCCTCCCGCACGGGTGCGGCGGCGGCATCGGACGGGCGTGCGGGCATGGGTCGAGCCTAGTGACCGGCGGCTAGGGTGTGGGCATGCCCGACGCCGCGACCCTGAGCCCCTCCCCCGCCGACGCGCCCTCGCCGGACACCCACCGCGCCGCCGTCGCGGCCCGGCTCGAGGAGATCCTGGACCGACGGCGGGACGACGCGCGGGCGATCCACCCCGGGGCCGTGCCGGTGGTGGACGCCATCGCCCGGCTCACCTCGGGCGGCAAGCGCCTGCGCGCCGTGCTGTGCTGGCTGGGCTGGCGCGCCGCCGGCGCGGACCCGGCCGACCCGCGCATCGTGACGGCAGGGGCCGCCTTCGAGCTCTTCCAGGCGGCGGCGCTCATCCACGACGACATCCTGGACCGCTCGGACACGCGCCGCGGCATGCCCAGCGTGCACCGGCACTTCGAGGCGACGCACCGCGCGGCGGGATGGCGTCACGAGGCGGAGCACTTCGGCGTCTCCGCGGCCATCCTGGCCGGCGACGTGTGCCTGGCCCTGAGCGACGAGGCGTTCGCCGAGGCGATCGCCGGCTCGCCGCGGGCGGGCCGGGCTCGTGCGGAGATGGAGCGGATGCGCTTCGAGGTGATGGCCGGCCAGTACCTGGACGTCCTCGCGGAGATGACGCCCCCGGACCCGGATCCCGCCGAGGCCGTGCGTTCCGCGGCCACCGTCGTGGAGTTCAAGTCGGCCCGCTACTCGGCCGTGCACCCCCTCGCCCTGGGCGCACTGCTCGCCGGGGCCGAGGACGCCCTCCTGGAGGCGTTCGCGGCGGTCTCGCTGCCGTTCGGCCTGGCCTTCCAGTATCACGACGACCTGCTGGGCGTCTTCGGCGACCCTGCCCTCACGGGCAAGCCGAGTGGAGACGACCTGCGGGAGGGCAAGCGGACGGTCCTGATCGCGCGGGCCGCGGCGCTCCTCGACCCCGCCGAGGCGGAGGCCCTGGACGCCGACCTGGGCGACGCCGACCTCGCGGACGACCGGGTGGCCCACTGGCAGCGCCGCCTGGAGGAGTGCGGCGCGCGCGCCGCGGTGGCGGCCGACGTCGACCGGCTCTCCGCCGAGGCGACCGCGGGGGTCGCCGCCTGGGAGGGGCTGGGCGTGGAGGACGCGGTCTGCTCTGCGGTGAGCGGGCTGATCGACGCGTTCACCCGCCGCTCCGCCTGAGGTGGGGCGCGCGCGGCACCACGGGAGGGCTCACCCGGCCGACGTCACCAGGCGAGTGCCTGCGCGCGCCGCCGCACCTCGGTCTTGTGTCCGCCGCGCAGCGCGTCGATCGGGCGGCCAGGGAGGGACTCGTCCGGTGTGAAGAGCCAGCGCAGGGCCTCGGCGTCGTTGTACCCGGCGTCCTGCAGGAGCACGAGCGTGCCGCGCAGGGAGTCGAGGATCCCCTCCTCGTCGAGGAAGAGCGCCGGGACGGCGCGCACCGCGGGATCGGGACGACGGACGGCGATGAGGCGGCGGTCCTTCACGAGGGAGTGCACGCGCGTCACCACGACGTCGAGCCGCTCGGCGACGTCGGGCAGCGCGAGCCACTCGCCCACGAGGGCATCGAGCTCGGCGGGGATGGCGTCGGCGGGGACGCGGGAGTCTGAGGAAGGAATGGTCACGCGTCAAGGGTACGCGCGGCCGCGGGACGCCTCCGGGCCCCCGTGACGGTGAATACAGGGTGAACTGCGAGTGACAATTGACGTCCGAGCTGCACAGAAATTCCTCAGCAATGGGGAATAGGAGATCAGATCACGTTCCGATAACATCGACGAGGTCGCACGGCACGACGGGGAGGGCTCACGCTCCCCCACTCCGCCCGACTGCTGGGGAACCCCCGGCGCTTCCCCACCGCCATGTCCCGCATGACCCTGGATCCGAGGTCCTCACCGTGCCCCTCTCCGCTCGCACCCCCGCCCGCCGCCGCCTGCGCTCCGCACTCGCCGGCGGAGCCGTCCCCCTGATGCTCCTGGCCGCCGTCCCGGCGCAGTCCCAGGCCGCTGAGACCACCTACACCGTGCGCCCCGGCGACGGCTGGTGGGTCATCTCGGAGCGCACCGGCGTCTCCATGTCCACCCTGTGGTCCCTCAACGGGATGAGCGCCTCCACGATGCTCCACCCCGGCATGGTCCTGAAGACCGGCGCGGCCGCCTCCACCCCGGCCCCCGCGCCGACCACCGGGTCCGGCACCTACACCGTGCGCCCCGGCGACGGCTGGTGGGTCATCTCGGAGCGCACCGGCGTCTCCATGTCCACCCTGTGGTCCCTCAACGGGATGAGCGCCTCCACGATGCTCCACCCCGGCATGGTCCTGAAGACCGGCGCGGCCGCCTCCACCCCGGCCCCCGCGCCGACCACCGGGTCCGGCACCTACACCGTGCGCCCCGGCGACGGCTGGTGGGTCATCTCGGAGCGCACCGGCGTCTCCATGTCCACCCTGTGGTCCCTCAACGGGATGAGCGCCTCCACGATGCTCCACCCCGGCATGGTCCTGAAGACCGGCGCGGCCGCCTCCGCCCCGGCCCCCGCGCCGACCCCGACGCCCGCCCCCGCGCCGACCACCGGGTCCACCGTGCGCTACACCGTGGTCACCGGCGACACCCTGTGGGGCATCTCCCAGCGCTTCGAGGTCTCCATCTCCCAGCTGCTCAGCCTGAACAGGATCACCGCGGAGTCCATCCTGCGGCCCGGCCAGGTGCTCGTGATCTCCAACGGCGCCGTGGCCCCGCAGCCCGTCTCGGACGTCCAGCCGATCGGCAACACCTTCCTGCACTACACGTACCCGCCGCACGTGACCGCCGCGGCCAACGAGAACTACCGCCTGCTCCAGTCCGTGCCGGTGCCCTCCCGCGAGCAGATGCAGCAGATCGTCCGCGAGACGGCCGCCAAGATGGGCGTCGACCCGCGCCTGGCCCTGGCCCACGCGTACACCGAGTCGCGCTTCAACCAGCGGGCGGTCTCCCCCGCCAACGCGATCGGCACGATGCAGGTCATCCCCGTGACGGGCGAGTTCGCGTCCCAGCTGGTGGGCCGGAAGCTGAACCTGCTGGACCCGTACGACAACGTGACGGCAGGCATCGCGTACATCAAGTACATCCAGGCCCGCACGCCCACCCTCGAGCTGGGGATCGGCGCCTACTACCAGGGCCTCGGCGGCGTGCTGCGCGACGGCCCCCGCCCGGACACCGTGGACTACATCGCCAAGGTGAAGGCCGCGATGGCCATGTTCTGAGCGGCGCCCGCCGCGGGCGGGATCCGGTCCTCTAGGCTGGAGCGATGAGCAGCACACGCCGCGACCCCCTCGTCGGGGGCATCGTCGACGGCCGCTACGAGGTCCGGGACCGCCTCGCCCGCGGCGGCATGTCCACGGTCTACCGGGCCGTGGACCTGCGCCTCGACCGCGAGGTCGCGCTCAAGGTCATGCACCCGCACCTCGCGGAGGACCCGGCCCTCGTGGGCCGCTTCGAACGCGAGGCGAAGACCGCCGCCCGGCTCTCGCACCCGCACGTCGTCGCGGTGCTGGACCAGGGGCACACCGACGACGGCGACGGCGGGGTGCTGGCCTACCTCGTCATGGAGCTCGTGCCGGGCCACACGCTGCGCACGGTGATCCGTGAGGACGCGCCGCTGACCCCGCGCGAGGCCCTCGACGTCCTCGCCCCGGCGGTGGACGGCCTGGCGGCGGCCCACCATGCGGGGCTCGTGCACCGGGATGTGAAGCCGGAGAACGTCCTGGTCTCCACGGACGGGCGGATCACCGTGGCAGACTTCGGCCTCTCCCGCGCGGCCACCACCCACACCGCCACGGGCCAGGCGCTCGTGGGCACGCCGGCCTACCTCGCCCCGGAGCTCATCACGGGCGGGACCGCGGACGCCCGCGCCGACGTGTACGCGGCGGGCATCGTGCTCTTCGAGCTGCTCACGGGCCGGCAGCCCTATCCGGCGGCGACCCCCATCCGCGTGGCCTACCGGCACGTGCACGAGCGCGTGCCCGTGCCGTCCTCGGTGGTCCCCGGGCTGCCCGAGCCCCTCGACGACCTCGTCCTGTGGTGCACGGAGCCGGACCCCGCGGATCGTCCCGCCGACGCCGGGGCGCTCCTCACCGAGCTGCGCTCCCTGGCCGTGCGGCTCACGCCCGAGGAGTTGGACCACCGTCCCCACGGCCATCCTGTCCCGGTGGACGACGAGACGCGGGTGCTGGCCTCTGCGCCGCGGCACTCCGGCGACCCCGAGACCGCCGTGCTCGACGCCGTCCACGGCGCCTCCACGCCCCGCTCCTCCCCGGCGCCCGCACCGTCGGCATCCCCGGCACCGGCGGCGGACCCGGCGCCGCTCCCGCGCACGGACCCGCCCGCGTCGCGAGACCGTCCTGACATGCGGGAGCCCGCCGCGTCCCGCGCGCGCCCCGCGGCCACCCCCCGTCCCCCCCGTCCGGCCCGTGAGGGCCGTCGCGCCGCGCGCCGGGCCGAGGTGCCGCTCGGCGAGGGGGCCGGCAGGACGGTGGCGATCGGCACGGCGGTCACCCTCCTGCTCACCGGTGCCGCGCTGCTCCTGGGATGGACGCTCGGCTCGGGCGGTGCCCCGCTCGGCGCGGCCGGCGTCGCCGTCATGCCGGCGCTCGAGGGGCTGGACCGCGCCACGGCGGAGGAGCGGCTCGCCCATGCCCGTGTGGCGGTCGAGGTCTCGGCCCGGGCCGACGAGCGCTACTCGGACGGCACGGTCGCGGCCGCCGCTCCGGCCGCGGGAGCCCCGCTGGCCCCGGGCACGCGCGTGGAGCTGACCGTCTCCACCGGCCCGGCCCCCGTGTCCGTCCCGGACCTGACGGGCTCCACCATCAGGCGGGCCCACGCGCGCGCCGCCGAAGGGCACCTGCGGGTGAGCGTGGCGGAGCGGCGGACCGACCGCGAGGTCCCGGCCGGCACCGTGCTCCTCCAGACCCCGGCCGCCGGAGCGCAGGCCGCGCCGGACTCCGCGGTCCGCGTGGTGGTGTCCGCGGGTCCGGCGCGCCGCGTCGTGCCCGAGCTCGGCGGGCAGGACGTGGCCCGGGCCCGGGCCGCCCTCGAGGAGCTGGGCTTCACGGTGCGCGTCCACGAGGCCCCGCTCACGCCGCTGCGGGAGCGCTCCCCCGTCGTGGCGCGCCAGAGCCCTGCCGCCGGGACGGAGCTGGACGAGGGCACCGCCGTCGAGGTCTGGGGCCTCTGACGGCGCCCTCCCCGCCGAAGGTCAGCCGCGCTCGGGGTGGGAGAGCGCGTCGGTGACGGCGAACGCCATCTCGAGCGACTGCTGATGGTTCAGCCGCGGGTCGCACAGGGTCTCGTAGCGCGCGTCGAAGTCGGCCTCGTTCACCGGCTCCGAGCCGCCGAGGCACTCGGCCACGTCGTCGCCCGTGAGCTCCACGTGCATGCCGCCCGGGTGGGTGCCGAGGGCGCGGTGCACCTCGAAGAATCCGCTGACCTCGTCCATGACGTCCTCGAAGCGGCGCGTCTTGTAGCCGTTCGCGGCGGTGACCGTGTTGCCGTGCATGGGATCGGTGACCCACACCGGCTGCACGCCCGCATCGCGCACGCCCTCCACGATCCCGGGGAGGACGTCGCGGATGACGCCCGCCCCCATGCGCGTGATGAAGGTGAGGCGGCCGGGCTCGCGCTCCGGGTCCAGCTTCTCCGCGAGCTCGAGCGCGTCCGCCGCCGTCGTGGTGGGGCCGAGCTTCACGCCGATCGGGTTGCGGACGCGGGAGAGGTAGTCCACGTGGGCGCCGGCCACGTCGCGCGTGCGCTCCCCGATCCACAGGAAGTGCGCGCTCGTGGCGTAGGGGTCGCCGCTGCGGGAGTCCACGCGCGTCAGCGCACGCTCGTAGTCGAGGAGCAGCGCCTCGTGCGCGGAGTAGAACTCGGTGCGGCGCATCGCCTCGAAGTCCACGCCGGCGGCGTCCATGAACCGGACGGCGCGGTCGATCTCCGCCGCGAGCTCCTCGTACTGCGCGTACGCGGGGTTGGCCATGAACCCCTGGTTCCACTGGTGGACGCTGCGCAGGTCCGCGAAGCCGCCCTGCGTGAACGCTCGCACCAGGTTCAGGGTGGAGGCGGCCGTGTGGTAGGCCCGCACCATGCGCCGCGCGTCGTGGCGGCGCGCCTCCTCCGTGAACTCGTAGCCGTTCACGATCTCCCCGCGGAAGCTCGGCAGGGTGACCCCGTCGCGGGTCTCGGTGTCCGAGGAGCGCGGCTTGGCGAACTGCCCGGCGATCCGCCCCATCTTCACCACGGGCATCGACGCCCCGTAGGTGAGCACGGCGGACATCTGGAGGATGGTCTTCACGCGGGCGCTGATGCGGTTGGCGGTGGAGCCGGCGAAGGTCTCGGCGCAGTCGCCGCCCTGAAGGAGGAACGCCTCACCGCGGGCCACGGCGGCCAGGCGGGTGCGCAGCACGTCCACCTCGCCGGCGAAGACGAGCGGGGGCACGGTGCTCAGCTCGGCGACGGCCGCCTCGTAGTCCTCCCGGTCCGCCCAGGAGGGGGCCTGCGTGATGGGCAGCGAGCGCCAGTCGTCGAGGCCCGGGGTGTCCGCGGCGCCCTCCGTGATGGCGGTGCCGAAGGCCAGGATCTGATCGCGGGGGTCCGAACTCATGCCTCCAGGCTAGGGGCGCACCGGGGGCCGGGGCGCGCGCATGACGCGGCGCGGCGGCCCGCGCCTCACGCGCCCGGGCGTCTCCGGGGCGGGGCCACGGCGCGGCCCGCCTTCACGTCCCCGGCGTACGCATCCACGTACTCCTGGCCGGAGAGCCGGCGGATCGCCTCCATGACCTCGTCAGTGACCTCGCGCAGGACGCGCGGGTCGTCCGCGTCCGCGACGCGGTCGGAGAAGTCCAGGGGCTCGCCGAAGATCATCCCGAGGCGGCGGATCGAGGGCAGGCTGCGTCCGATCGGCTGCACGCGGTCCGTGCCGATCATGGCGATCGGCACCACGGGGGCGCCGGTGGCCAGGGCGAGCTTCGCCACGCCGATCTTGCCGCGGTGCAGCCGCCCGTCCGGGCTGCGGGTCCCCTCGGGGTAGATGCCCAACAGGTCCCCCCGGCGCAGGCAGTCCACGCCTGCCTCGAGCGAGCGCAGGGAGGCGGCCCCGCCCGAGCGGTCCATGGGCAGCTGGTTGGCGGCCTCGAAGAACTTCCGGGTGACCCAGCCCTTGACGCCGGGTCCGGTGAAGTACTCCTTCTTCGCCAGGAAGTGCACCTGGCGGTCGAGCATCGCCGGCATGAACACGGAGTCCGAGACGGAGAGGTGGTTGCACGCGAGGATCGCCGGGCCGGACGCCGGGACGTTGCCCAGGCCCTTGACCCAGGGGCGGAACAGCACGCGGGTGGCGGGGGCCACGACGAAGGTCTTGGCGGACCAGTAGAACGTGGACACGGCGGGGCCTTCCGGAGACGGGGCGGGTGCGGAGACCATCCTACGCAGGGGTCCGTCGTAGTCTGACGCCATGGTCCAGCACTCCGAAGTCCGCGCCGAGCACCGCCCGTTCCGCCTGCCCCCCGCCGCGCCCGCCCGCGTGCCGCACACCGTGGTGATGCTGCACGGCTTCACCTCCGGTCCCCACTCCGTGCGGGCGTGGGCCGAGGGCCTCGCGGCGGCGGGCTCCGAGGTCGCCGTCCCGCTGCTCCCCGGCCACGGCACCCACTGGCGCGACCTCGCGGACACCCCCGCCCCTGAGATCCGGGCGGCCGTGCGCCGGACCGTCGACGCCGAGCTCGCCCGCGGGCTGCCGGTCGTCGTCGCAGGCCTGTCCCTGGGCGGCGCCCTGGCCCTCGACGCCGCCGCGCACCGGCCGGTGGCGGGCGTCCTGCTCGTGAACCCCGCCCTGCGCTTCGCAAGCCCGCTCGCCCCGACCGCACCGCTGCTGCGGCACGTGGTGCCCACCGTGGCCTCGATCGCCAACGACGTGGCCGACCCCGAGGCGGACGAGCTCGCGTACGAGCGCACGCCGGTGGCCGGCGTCGCGGCCGTGGGCGCGATCCAGCGGGCGGCGCGCCGCGGGCTCGGCCGGGTCACGGCTCCCGTGACGGTCTTCCGCTCGGCGCGCGACGCCGTCGTCCCCGCCGCGAGCCACCGCACCCTCCTGCGCGGACTGCGCCGCGCGCCCGTCCAGGTGGTGCCCCTGCCGCGCAGTCGGCACGTGGCCACGATGGACCTCGACAGGGAGCTGCTGGTCGAGCGCAGCCGGACCGCCGTCGCCGGCGCCGTGCAGGGGCTCCTGCGGTAGGCTGGCCTGTGATCCGCCTCACCTGCCAGCCCCGTGCGTCCACGCCGCGATCCGCCCGGGTCCCCGCAGCGGCGCAGAGGAGGCACCCGACCCAAGGAGGACCATGCGCGAAGTCAGCGAGCCCTACCACCCCCGGCTGGCGCCGGAGGCCAACATCACCGACGTCCTGGAGCGCCAGGCCCGCGAACGCCCGGACGCCGCGCTCTTCGCCGTGCCCGAGGGCGAGGGCGGCTGGCGGGACGTCACCGCGGCGCAGGCCCGGGACCGCGTCGCCGAGTTCGCCCGCGGGCTCATGGCCGCCGGCATCGGTCCCGGGGACCGCGTGGGCCTCATGGCCGCCACGCGCCTGGAGTGGACGCTGGTGGACTTCGCCATCTGGTACGCCGGCGCCGTCACCGTGCCGATCTACGAGACCTCGTCCGCCTCCCAGGTGGCCTGGATCCTCGAGGACTCCGGTGTTCGCGCCGTGGTCGCCGACACCGCCGAGCGCGCCAAGACCGTGCGGGACGCCGTGCACCGTGAGGGGCTCGACGCCCTGGTGGGCCTCTGGACCATGGACGCCCCCGACGGCGAGCCGGGCGCCGGACTGGACGAGCTGACCCGCCTCGGGGCGGACGTCACGGAGGCCGACCTCGAGGCGCGGCGCTCCGCCACGCACCTGGCCGACCTCGCCACGATCATCTACACCTCGGGCACGACCGGCCGCCCCAAGGGGTGCGAGCTCACCCACGGGAACTTCGCGGAGCTGGTGAACCAGACCCTCTCCTCCTCGCTGGGCGAGGTCGTCACCGAGGACGCCAGCACCGTGCTGTTCATCCCGCTCGCGCATGTGTTCGCACGCTTCGTCTCGGTGCTCACCGTGGGGGCCGGCGCGCGCTGCGGGCACGTCGCGGACCTCGCGCAGCTCTCGGGCTCGCTGCAGTCCTTCCAGCCCACGTTCCTCCTGGCCGTGCCCCGCGTGTTCGAGAAGATCTACAACGCCGCACTGCTCTCCGCGCAGTCCGGGGGCAAGGGGCGGATCTTCGAGCGCGGCGCGGACATCGCGGTCCGCTACTCCAAGGCCCTGGACTCCGGGAAGGTGCCCGTGCCGCTGCGCGTCAGCCGCGCCTTCTACTCGGCGCTCATCTACCGTCGCATCCGCACCGCCATGGGCGGACGCCTGCGGTACGCGGTCTCCGGCGGCGGCCCCCTCTCCCCCGACCTCGCGCACTTCTTCCGCGGCCTGGGCGTCACCATCCTCGAGGGCTACGGCCTGACCGAGACGACGGCGCCCGTGACGGTCGGCCGTCCGGGCGGCCTGCGCATCGGCACGGTGGGTCTTCCGCTGGGCGGCAACGAGGTCCGGATCGCCGAGGACGGGGAGATCCTCACCCGCGGCACCTCGCTCATGCGCGGCTACCACAACCGTCCCGAGGCGGACGCCGAGGCCTTCGAGGACGGCTGGTTCCGCACCGGCGACTTCGGCAGCCTCGACGACGACGGCTACCTGCGCATCACGGGCCGCAAGAAGGAGATCCTCGTGACGGCCGGCGGCAAGAACGTGGCGCCGGCCCAGCTGGAGGACGCCATCCGCTCCGACGCGCTCATCTCCCAGGTGATGGTCGTGGGCGATGCGAAGCCCTTCGTCGCGGCGATCGTGACCCTCGACGCCGAGACCCTGCCCGCCTGGCTCGCCGCCCACGGCCTGCCCCGGACCCTGGATGTTGCCGCCGCCGCCCGGGAGGAGAAGGTGCGCGCCCACATCCAGGCCGCCGTGGACCGCGCCAACGCCACCGTGTCCCGCGCGGAGGGCATCCGCGAGTTCCGGATCCTGGACCGGGACTTCTCCCAGGACGAGGGCCACATGACGCCCTCGCTGAAGATGAAGCGCGCGGCCATCCTCCGCGACTTCCAGAAGGAGATCGAGGACATCTACGCGGGCGCCGCCCCCCGCCCCTGACCGGGGCGGCGTGGCGGGGGCGGCGTCAGAGGAGCCCGCAGTCCGGGACGTCGAGCCCCAGCAGGGCGTTCTCGATGACCTCCGTGAGGGCGGGGTGCGGCCAGTACTGCCCCCGCGCCATCGTGTGGGCGTCGAGCCCGAACGTCATGGCCTGCACGAAGGGCTGGATGAGGTTGGCGGCCTCGTGCCCGAGGATGTGGGCGCCCAGGATGCGTCCCGTCGCCCGCTCGGCCACCACCGTGCACAGCCCCTCACGGTCCTCCATGGCCCAGCCGTACGCCACGTCGCCGAACCGCTGGACCTTCACGGTGACGGCCTCCGCGCCGTGCTCGAGGAGGGCCTGGGCCTCGGTCTGCCCGACCGAGGCGACCTGGGGCCGCGTGAACACCGCGGCGGGGACCGGGACGTCGCCGATGGCGCGGAGGTCGTCGGGGTGCTCGAGGTTGTGCGCCACCACGCGGGCCTCGCGGTTGGCGACGTGCTTGAGCTGCCAGTCGTTGGCGGCGTCGCCCAGGGCGAAGACCCCCTCGGCCGGCTCGCCGCCGCGCAGCACGCGCTGGTGCTCGTCCACCGCGAGCACGCCGCCCTCGGTGAGGTCCAGGCCGGCGGCGTCCACGTGCAGCCGGTCCGTGTTGGGGATGCGGCCGACGGCCATGAGCACCGCGTCGGCCTCGATCTCCTCCTCCACCGTCCCGCTCTGCTCCTGGCCCTCGGCGGGGTCCAGGCGGACCCGCACCCAGCCGTCGGCGGCGCGCGCCTCGTCCTCGGCGGGCTCGACGCCGGCCAGCGTCCATCCGGTGCGCACGTCCCACTGCTCGCGGGCGATCTCGGTGAAGCGCGTGGACACCGTGAGGTCGTGCTCCTTCAGCAGCCGGTGTCCGCGGTTCAGCACGATCACCTCGGAGCCGAGGGCGGAGAAGATCGCGGCGAACTCCACGCCGATGTAGCCGCCGCCGACCACCACCAGTCGGCGCGGGAGACGGTCCAGGCGCATCACCGTGTCCGAGGTGTGGACCGAGGGCAGGTCCATGCCCGGGACGTCCGGCACAGCCGGGCGGGAGCCGACCGCCACGACCACACGGTCAGCGGTGAGCACGCGCCCGGTCGCCGTCTCCAGGCGCCGCTCCCCCGTGAACCTGACCTCCTCGCGCACCACGGTGACGTGCGGCTGGTCCTCGCTGCGGAAGCGCAGCCCGTCGGCGCTGATGCCGTCGATGCGCGTGAAGATCCGATCACGGATGGCCGGGAAGTCCGCCCCCGTGAAATCGAGCCCCACCCCGAGGCGCGCGGCCTCGGCGGGGGTCGCCGCGAGCTGGGCGGGGTAGGCGTACATCTTCGTGGGGATGCAGCCCACGTTCAGGCACGTGCCTCCGAAGGTGCCGGAGTCCACGAGGGCGACGCGGCGGCCCTCCCAGTGCTCCGTGATGAGCGTGTTGCCCGATCCGGAGCCGATGACGATCAGGTCGAAGTGTTCCTCAGACGTGGACATGCCCCCAGCCTAGGGGCTGGGGGCATGTCGTCGCTGGCTCACTGACCGTCGATCACCAGGATCAGGTCGCCACCGTTGACGGGCGTCACGCCCTCCGTCACCACTCGCGAGACCGTGCCAGTGACGGGGGCGGTGATGGCCGCCTCCATCTTCATGGCCTCGATCGTGGCCACGGGCCGGCCGGCCTCCACGGCGTCGCCCACGGCGACCTGCACCGTCACCGAGCCCGCGAAGGGCGCCGCCACGTGGCCGGCCGCCGCGGGGTCGGCCTTCTCGGCGGTGCGGACCGTGGACTCCACCGAGCGGTCCCGCACCATCACCTGGCGCAGCTGCCCGTTGAGGGTGAGCATGACGGTGCGCATGCCCTTCTCGTCGGGCTCGGAGACGGACTGCAGGACGGCCAGCAGGCGGACGCCGCGGCCGAGCGAGACGACGTGCTCCCGCCCCGGGACGAGCCCGTAGAGGAAGTCACGCGTGTGCAGCGTCCCGGTGTCGCCGAACTCCTCGCGGTGCGCCTCGTACTCCCGCGTGGGGGCGGGGAAGAGGAGGCGGTTCAGGGTGTCGCGGCGCGCCTGGCCGCCGGCGGCCAGGGCGGCCGCGTCCTCGGAGCTCACCTCGGCCGTGCCGGCGCCCTCGCGGCGGCCCTGCAGGGCCTTCGTGCGGAAGGGCTCCGGCCAGCCCCCGGGCGGGTCGCCGAGCTCGCCGCGCAGGAAGCCGACCACGGAGTCGGGGATGTCGAAGTCCTGCGGCCGCTCCCCGAACTCCGCCGGGTCCACGCCCTGGCCCACGAGCTGGAGTGCGAGGTCGCCCACCACCTTGGAGGACGGGGTCACCTTCACGATGTTGCCCAGCAGGCCGTTGGCCGCCGCGTACATCGACTCGATCTGCTCGAACCGCTCCCCCAACCCCAGGGCGATCGCCTGGGTGCGGAGGTTGGAGAGCTGGCCGCCCGGGATCTCGTGGCGGTACACGCGGCCGGTCGGTGCCGGCAGGCCGGCCTCGAACGGCGCGTACACGGTGCGCACGGACTCCCAGTAGGGCTCCATGGCCGTGGCCGCGTCGAGGCCGAGGCCGGTGTCCCGCTCGGTGTGCTCGAGCGCGGCCACCAGAGCGGACAGCGGCACCTGGCTCGTGGTGCCCGCCATGGACGCGGTGGCCGTGTCCACGGCGTCGACGCCCGCCTCGGAGGCCGCGAGCAGGGTGGCCAGCTGGCCGCCGGCCGTGTCGTGCGTGTGCAGGTGGACGGGCAGGTCGAACTCGGCGCGCAGGCCGCCCACGAGCTCCCGCGCGGCGGCGGGGCGCAGCAGCCCGGCCATGTCCTTGATGGCCAGCACGTGCGCGCCGGCGTCGACCATCCGGCGGGCGAGCCCCAGGTAGTAGTCGAGGGTGTAGAGGGTCTCAGCCGGGTCGGTCATGTTGCCCGTGTAGCACAGCGCCGCCTCCGCGACGGCGGTGCCCGTGGCCCGCACGGCCTCGATCGCCGGGGTGATCTGGGAGACGTCGTTGAGGGCGTCGAAGATGCGGAAGACGTCCACGCCGGTGGCGGCGGCCTCGGCCACGAACGCGTCCGTCACCTCGGTGGGGTACGGCGTGTAGCCCACGGTGTTCCGCCCGCGCAGCAGCATCTGGATCGGGATGTTGGGCAGCTCCGCGCGGAGCAGCGCCAGCCGCTTCCACGGGTCCTCGTGCAGGAAGCGCAGGGCGACGTCGTACGTGGCCCCGCCCCAGGCCTCCACGGACAGCAGCCCGGGGAGGGTGTGGGCGACGGCGGGCGCGGCGGCCAGGAGGTCGCGCGTGCGCACGCGGGTGGCGAGGAGGGACTGGTGGGCGTCGCGGAACGTGGTGTCCGTGACGGCCAGCGCGGTCTGCTCGCGCAGCGCGGCGGCGAAGCCCTCCGGGCCCCGCTCGAGCAGCACTTGGCGCCAGCCGGGCGGCGGCACGGCCGCGGGGTCACGGCTCGGCCCGTCGAACGGCGAGCGGTCGGGCTCCTGGCGCTTGTCCCCGGGGTGCTCGGGCAGCCGGTCGCGCGGGTCGATGCCCTCGACGCGGGGGCCGTGCGGCTGGTTGACCGTGATGTCTGCGAGGAACTGCAGCGCCTTGGAGCCGCGGTCCTGCGAGCGGTTCACGGAGGCCAGCTCGGGGTGCTTGTCGATGAAGTCGGTGGCCACGTCCCCGCTGAGGAACTGCGGGTCGTCCATGACGTTCATGAGGAAGGGGATGTTCGTCGCCACGCCGCGCACGCGGAACTCGGCCAGCGCGCGGCGAACGCGGCGCACGGCGGTGGCGTAGTCCCGCCCGCGGCACGTGAGCTTCACGAGCATCGAGTCGAAGTGGGGGCTGACCTCGGCACCGGCGTAGATGGTGCCGCCGTCGAGCCGCACGCCCGAGCCGCCGGCGGACCTGTACGCCGTGATGGTGCCGGTGTCCGGGCGGAACCCGTTTGCCGGGTCCTCGGTGGTGATGCGGCACTGCATGGCGAAGCCGCGCACGTGCAGGGAGTCCTGCGTGATGCCGAGCTCCGGCAGGGTGGCGCCGCCGGCGATGCGCAGCTGGGCCGCCACGAGGTCGACGTCCGTGACCTCCTCGGTGACCGTGTGCTCCACCTGGATGCGGGGGTTCATCTCGATGAACACGTGCTGGCCGGCGCGCTCGCCTGCGGTGTCCACCAGGAACTCGACGGTGCCGGCGTTGACGTACCCCATCTCCTTGGCGAAGGCGACGGCGTCCCGGTGCAGGGCCTGGCGGATGTCCTCGTCCAGGTTCGGTGCCGGTGCCATCTCGATGACCTTTTGGTGGCGCCGCTGCAGCGAGCAGTCGCGCTCGAAGAGGTGCACCACGTTGCCCTCGGAGTCCGCAAGGATCTGGACCTCGATGTGCCGGGGGCGCAGGACGGCCTGCTCGAGGAAGACCGTGGGGTCGCCGAACGCGGTCTCCGCCTCGCGCATCGCGGCCTGGAGGGAGTCCCGCAGGTCCTCGCGTCGCTCGACACGGCGCATGCCGCGACCGCCGCCGCCGGCGACGGCCTTGACGAAGATGGGGAAGCCGATGCCCTCCGCCTGTTCCAGGAGCCACTCGACGTCCGCGCTCGGCTCGGAGGAGGCGAGCGTGGGGATGCCCGCCTTCTTCGCGGCGCGCAGGGCCTCCACCTTGTTGCCGGTCAGCTCCAGCACGTCCGCGGGCGGGCCCACGAAGGTGATGCCGTTCTCGGCCGCCGCGCGGGCCAGGCCCGCGTTCTCGGAGAGGAAGCCGTAGCCGGGGTAGATCGCTTCCGCGCCGGCGTCCTTGGCGACGCGGATGATCTCGTCCACGTCGAGGTAGGCGCGGACCGGGTGGCCCTCCTCGCCGATGCGGTAGGCCTCGTCCGCCTTCTGGCGGTGGATGGAGTTGCGGTCCTCGACGGGGAAGACCGCGACGGTGCGGGCTCCCAGCTCGTAGCAGGCACGGAAGGCGCGCACCGCGATCTCGCCGCGGTTCGCCACGAGGACCTTGGAGAAGACGGGGGTCGAACCGGCCTCGGCCTGCCGACCCGCGGCGCTGCGGGTGGTGACGGATTCCTCAGGTGCATTCATACCCCGAGTGTGTCACAGCGCACCCTGATTTCCCTTGACCTGACCCACACATGACGCGCGGGGCCGCCGCCAGGCGGGTCTCAGGAGGCGCTGCGGGCGGGCCGGCGGGCGTGCCGACGCCGGGCGAGCTCGTCCGCGGGCTCGTCCGTCGCGGCGCCGAGCAGCTCGCTGGGGAGGTCGGCCAGGCTCCCCTCGACCTCACGCCACACGCGGCCCACGGCGATCCCGAAGACGCCCTGCCCGCCCTGCACGAGGTCCACGACCTCGTCCGCGGAGGTGCACTCGTACACGGAGGCGCCGTCGCTCATCAGGGTGATCTGGGCCAGGTCCGCGACGCCGCGCTCGCGCAGGTGCGCGACGGCGGTGCGGATCTGCTGGAGGGACACGCCCGTGTCCAGGAGCCGCTTGACGACCTTGAGCACGAGGATGTCGCGGAACGAGTAGAGGCGCTGAGATCCGCTGCCGGCCGCTCCGCGCACGGTGGGCACCACGAGGTCGGTGCGCGCCCAGTAGTCGAGCTGCCGGTACGTGATGCCCGCGGCCTTGCACGCGGTCGGGCCGCGGTAGCCGACGTCGCCGTCGGGTGAGGCGGCCTCGAAGAGGCTGTCCTGCCGGCCGTCGATCACGGGCGGATGGCCGGCACCTGTCCTCGGCGTCATGGGTGGACCCTTCTGATCATGGGCCCCCGTGCGAGATGCCGAGGACGCCCGGACGGCCCGGCCGGCGAGGCGGGGACGCGTCCTGGCGGTCCACGGCGCGGGACCCTTCTGCTCGACGGTACGTCCGAGCCCCGGGCCGGTCAACGAACCCGGCCGTGAACGGCGGTCGTGTCGCGCCCCCGGACCCTCCCGGCTCGGGCCCCCGGACCCTCCCGGCTCGCGCCCGCGGGGACTCGCCCGGCGTCACCGCGCGGGCCCGGGCGCACCGCTCAGCCGAAGTCCTCGGGGCGCACCGAGTCCAGGAAGTGACGGAAGTCGTCCAGCTCGCCCTCGTCTCCGGCCTCCTGCCCGCGCGCGTCCATCCCGGCCTCGGCCAGCACCGCGGGGTCGCACAGCACGGGGGCCTCGGCCCGCAGGGCCAGCACCACGGCGTCGGAGGCCCGGGCGTCCACGGTCGCGCCGCCGCTGAGGTGGAGCTCGGCATGCACGACGTCGTCCCGCACCTCCGTGAGGCGGACGCGCTCGAGCGTCTGGCCCAGGGCCGCCAGGACGGAGACCAGCAGCTCGTGGGTGAGCGGCCGCGGGGTGGGTGCGGCGTCCAGGGCGAGCGCGGCGGCCGCGGCCTCCGGCGCCCCGACCCAGAGGGGCAGCATCGTGTCCCCCTCCGGGTTCAGCAGCAGGACGACGTGGTGCTGCTCCGGCAGCTCGACGCGCACGCCGAGCACCGTGAGCGGCACGTCCGGACCGCGCCTGCGCGGTCCGCGGGCCTTGCCGTCCCCGCCCTCAGTCATCCCACTGCTCCAGGCCGGTGCTCACCAGCGCGGAGTGCAGCTGGAGGCACGCCTCGGCGATCTCGTGGGCCCGGCGGGCCACGCGGGTGCGGGTCGCGGCGTCGCGGCGCGACGTCAGGGGCACGACGGCCCGCTCCACGAGGCCGAGCTCCCGGTCCGCTGCCGCACGGAAGGGGCGCAGGTGGCGCGGTTCGAGCCCGTGGGCGGCCAGGGCGACGGCGGCCCTCGCCACGCTCACGGCGTGCACGCTGTACCCGTCGTCGTCGTCCACGGGGAGCAGGGAGTACTTCTCGAGCTCCTCCAGCAGCTCCTCCGCCGCCCCGGAGTCCCGCGCGAGCTCGGCGCGGGACCGCCGCCGCTCGCCTCCGGCCACCTCGTGGCCGAGGCGCTCGGCCTCGGACTGGGGGGCCAGCGTGACCCCGCCCGGCAGGTCCTGGGGGCGCTCGCCGCGGTCGATGGCGTCGAGGTGCTCCCGGATCACCTTCAACGGGAGGAACTGGTCGCGCTGGAGGGTGAGCACGAACCGCAGCCGGTCGACGTCGGCCGGGGTGTAGCGGCGGTATCCGGCCGGGGTGCGCTCCGGATGGACCAGGCCGCGCTCCTGGAGGAATCGGACCTTGGAGGCGCTCACGGCGGGGAAGTGCGGCTTGAGCTCGGCCACCACGTCCCCGATGCCGAGCGCGCCGAGCGGCCGCGTCCCCGCGTCGGTGCGGGACGGCGGCGTCGGCTCGTCGGAGGGGGCGCTCACGGAGCGGAGGCGGCGCTCAGGCGCCGGCGACGCCGGCGTAGTAGGCGAGGCGGTACTTGCCGATCTGCACCTGCATGCCGGAGCGCAGGCGCACCTCGTCCACCCGGTCGTTGTTCACGTAGGTGCCGTTGAGGGAGTTCATGTCCACGATCCGGTGCCCGCCGCCCTCCGCGCGCAGCTCGGCGTGGCGGCGGGAGACGGTCACGTCGTCGAGGAAGATGTCCGCGTCCGGATGGCGGCCCACGGTCACCACGGGCTGGTCCAGGAGGAAGCGCGCCCCGTGGTCGGGGCCGCCGTGGGCCAGCAGCAGCGCGGAGCCGACGGGCAGCGCGCGCACCGCATCGGACTCCTCCGGGGTGAGGTCGGCCGCCACGAGGGGGGCGAGCTCCGTCAGGCTGATGGAGGAGGTGTGGAGGTCCGGTTCGTGTCCGGGCTGCTGCATGGGGTGCTCCTGTGCGCGGGCCCCCGACGCGCGGGGGTGGTGTGGGTGCCGCCGACGCCGCCCCCGCGCGAAGGGGGCGGGGCGGCGTCGGAGGGAGGGGATCAGCTGACGTGCGAGGCGTAGCCCTCGGCGTCCATGAGGCCGTCGAGCTCGGCGGCGTCGGAGAGGGTGATCTCCAGCAGCCAGCCGCCCTCGTACGAGGCGCTGTTGACGAGGCCGGGCTCGCCGTCGAGCTCCTCGTTGACGGCCGAGACCGTGCCGGACACCGGGGCGTAGATGTCGGAGACCGACTTGGTGGACTCGACCTCACCGACAGCGGTGCCCGCGGTGACCTCGGTGCCGACCTCGGGGAGGTCGACGTAGACCACGTCGCCGAGGGCGTCCTGGGCGAAGTCGGTGATGCCGACGCGCACGGTGCCCGCGGCGTCGGCCTCGGCGATCCACTCGTGCTCGGCGGAGTACTTCAGTCCTGCGGGGATGGTGCTCATCGGGAGGGCCCCTTCACTGGTGGAGACGACGGTGGGTGCTCTCCAGCACCTTACCGAATCCGCGGGTGACTCGCGCCACCGCACGGCACTCGGAACGCTCGGCGCCCCGCACCGGGAGGGGTGCGGGGCGCGGAGCGGGCCTGCGACGGCGCGCGGGCCGGGAGGGGAACGGCGTGCGTCAGCGCACGCCGCGCATGCCGCGGCGGATGGCCGGGGCCAACAGGAGCATGAGCAGGCCCACGCCCACGGTCACGGCGCCGATGACGCCGAAGTAGCCGGCCTCGTTCTGCTCGGAGTAGGACCCGGCGAGGGACCCGGCGAGGGCCGAGCCCAGCGCGACGGCGAGGTTGAACAGTGCCACCGTCATCACGGGGAAGGCCGCGGGCGCCAGCTTCGTGGACAGGGAGAGGCCGACGGGCGACACCATCAGTTCGCCCAGCGTCATGACGAAGAGGATCAGCGTGAGCCACAGCAGCGGCACGGAGGCCACGCCCGCCATGGGGATGAAGAGCAGGAACGCGAGGCCGATCAGGAGGATGCCGATGCCGAACTTCACCGGGGTGGAGGGCTGGCGGTTCCCGAGGCGGGTCCACAGGGCCGCGTAGATCGGCGCGAAGGCGATGATGAACACCGGATTGATCGAGTTGACCCACTCCATCGGGGCCTCCCAGCCGGCGACGACGCGGTCGAGGCGGTTCTCCGAGTACAGGGCCACCACGGTGAACTGCTGCTGGAACAGCGCGAAGAACACCGCGGTGCCGACGAAGAGCGGGATGAAGGCCTTCACGCGCGACCGCTCGTCCGCGTCCACCTTGGACGAGGTCAGGAGCATCACGAAGATCCCGACCGCCGCGAGGGCGGAGAGCGCGACGACGGCGTCGGCGAGGTTGTCCACCGTCACCAGTCCGGTGAGGAACAGCGCCGCGACGACGGCCACGGCGGCGAGCGCGATGAGCGCCCAGCGGCCGTACTGGGAGCGCGGCAGCGGGTCCGGGACGCCGTGCACGCTGTCCGGGAGGTCCGTGCGCGTCAGGGCGTACTGCGTCAGGCCGATGGCCATGCCCGCCGCGGCGAGGCCGAAGCCCACGTGGAAGCCCCACATGTCGCGGGCCCAGCCCGTGAGGAGCGGGCCGATGAGGGCGCCGATGTTCACGCCCATGTAGAAGATGGAGAAGCCGGCGTCACGGGCCCGGTCGCCCTTGGCGTAGAGCGAGCCCACGATGTTGGCCGCGTTCGCCTTGAGGCCGCCGGAGCCGATGGCCACGAGGAAGAGGCCGAGGATGAGGCCCGGCACGCCCGGGACGAGGGCGAGGGCGATGTGGCCGAGCATGATCCCGATGGCGGAGAAGAACAGGGTCTTCTCGGAGCCGATCAGGCGGTCGGCGACCCAGCCGCCGAGGATGCAGAAGACGTAGACCATGCCGCCGTACGCGCCCACGATGCCCGTGGCGACCGCGCGGTCGATCCCCAGGCCGCCGTCCGCGACGGACCAGTACATGTAGTACACGAGCATGGCCTGCATGCCGTAGAAGGAGAACCGCTCCCACATCTCCACGGAGAAGATGTTGGCGAGGGATCCGGGCTGGCCGAAGAACCGCCGGCCCGAGGGGTTGTGCGCGTCCGGCGCGCCGGGCGACGGCGCCATGGCGGGGTTCACGCGGGCGGAGGGCTCGACGTCGGGCGCGGAGCCGGGGGCGGTGTCTGTGCGATGGATCACCGATCCACTGTCCTCCCGGACGCCCTCGTTATCAAACTGACAAGGGGTGATGCTCGACACTCGACGGACGTTGCGGGGGCGGCGGGCTCTCTCATCCCGCGCGCGGAGGGCCACCCGCGGGCGCCCGTCTACGCTGGCCCGATGCCGCACTCCCCCGAGATCGACCGCGCCCGCTCCCTGATCCGCGTCGTCCAGGACCACCCCGTCCCGGGCGTGGCGTTCCAGGACATCACCCCGCTCCTGGCCGACGCCCGGGCGTTCCGGGCGTGCGTGGAGGCGCTGGTGGAGCCTTTCGCGGGGTCGTTCGACGTGGTGGCCGGGGTGGAGGCCCGCGGCTTCCTGCTGGCAGGCGCCGCCGCGGTGCTCACGGGCACGGGACTCGTGCCGCTGCGCAAGGCGGGCAGGCTCCCCGCCCCGGTGGCCTCCGCGAGCTATGCGCTGGAGTACGGGGAGGCCGCCATCGAGGTCTCCGCCGACCTGCACGCGGGAGACCGCGTCCTCGTCCTCGACGACGTCCTGGCCACGGGCGGCACGCTCGCCGCGGCGGCGCGGCTGGTGAGGGAGCGGGGGGCACACGTGGCCGGCGCGGCGTGCCTGCTCGAGCTCGAGAGCCTCGGCGGACGGGCGGCCGTGCCCGATGCCCACGCACTCATCCGCGTCTGACCCGGACGGGCGGTCACATGGACGGCCCGTCACACCGACGGGCCCGCACGCAGAAGGACCCGGCCCCGCCTGCGGCGGAACCGGGTCCTTCGATCGGTCGGGCTGACAGGATTTGAACCTGCGACCCCTTGACCCCCAGTCAAGTGCGCTACCAAGCTGCGCTACAGCCCGTGGCGACTCCGCGTCCTGCGCGGTTCGGCACCCGATGATCCTACACCGCCCCCGGCCGGGAGGCGAATCGGCGAGGACGACGCGGCGGGGACCCGCCGCCCGGAGACGAACAAGGGGCCCACGTCCGCTTCCGCGACCATGCACCCCTTGCCCCTGTACCAAGGGTGACCCGACCGAGAGTCCCCCGGTGTCCGCGGCCTTCGCCGAGGCGTCCCGCGGTGGTCTACACGCATCTGCGGCAGGGCCGTCCCGGGGGACGGCACGAACCATCGATGATCATGCGTACGCAGGCGAGGATAGCACGGGAGCCGCCTCCCGCCGTGCCACGGCGCCGCAGGTCAGAACGTGAACGCGCGGTCCCCCACGCGGAACTCCACGTCCTTCAGGTCCGGCATGGACTCCTTGGCCCTCTCGGCGGCGTCCCGCAGCTGATCCTCGAGCTCGGCGGGGTCCGCGGAGAGGACGTCGTCGGCGTAGTCCACGATCACCCTGCCCTCCTCCTTCATGGCCTCCACGTCCACGACGTCGTCCACGGAGGGCAGGGAGGACACGAGCTCGTCGGCCGTGGCCTGCGCGTCCTCGGAGGCGTCGCCGAGCCCGGAGAGGGCGTCCTCGGCCCGCTGCCGCAGGTCCGGGAGGTCGACCCGGCGGTCGGCCTCGTCCTCGAGCTCCTGGATGCGCTGCTCGGCCCTGGAGATCCGCTCGTTCGCGCTCTCCAGGGCGGCCTGGGTGTCGGAGTCGTCCGCGGCAC
Source organism: Micrococcus sp. 2A (assembly GCF_039519235.1). NCBI lineage: Bacteria > Bacillati > Actinomycetota > Actinomycetes > Micrococcales > Micrococcaceae > Micrococcus > Micrococcus sp. 2A. Next base: position 1,566,184 of record NZ_CP154351.1, read on the forward strand.
AGCCGCTGAGGGTCAGCGCCAGGGCGGCGACGGCGGCCATCGAGGCCGCGGGGCGGGGGCGTCGGCGGGTTCTCATGGATCCAGGCTAGCCGGGCGGCATGGACGCCGCATGGGAGCACCGCCTCCGCCGCCTGGGAGTCCACGAGCGGCGGACTCCCCCGGCGGAGGGGGTGCCGGCGTCAGCGGCGGCGGCCGCGCTTCTCGCGCACGCGCATGCCGATCTCGATCGGCGTGCCCTCGAACCCGAAGGTCTCGCGGAGGCGGCGCGTGATGAAGCGGCGGTAGCCCGGATCCAGGAAGCCCGTCGTGAACAGCACGAACTTCGGGGGGCGGACCGAGGCCTGCGTCGCGAAGAGGATGCGGGGCTGCTTGCCGCCGCGCAGCGGGTGCGGGTGCGCGGCCACGAGCTCGCCGAGGAACGCGTTGAGCTTGCCCGTGGGGATGCGGGTCTCCCACGAGTCGAGCGCCGTGTCCAGCGCGGGCACGAGGCGGTCCTTGTGCCAGCCGGTGAGCGCCGAGATGTTCACGCGCGGAGCCCACGCCACGTGCGCGAGGTCCCGGTCGATCTCCTTCTCGAGCTGCTCACGGCGGTCCTCGTCCACCTTGTCCCACTTGTTGAACGCCACCACGAGGGCGCGGCCGGACTCGAGCGCCATCTGCAGGATGCGCACGTCCTGCTCCGAGATGACCGAGGGGGCCTCCAGGAGGACCACGGCCACCTCGGCCCGGTCCAGGGCGGACGCGGTGCGCAGGGAGGCGTAGTAGTCCGCCCCGTGCGCCATGTGCTGGCGGCGGCGGATGCCCGCCGTGTCCACGAAGCGCCACAGGCGCCCGCCGAGCTCGATCAGCTCGTCCACCGGGTCACGGGTCGTGCCCGCGAGGTCGTCCACCACCACGCGGTCGGAGCCCGCGAGCTTGTTCAGCAGGGAGGACTTGCCCACGTTCGGGCGGCCCACGAGGGCGACGCGGCGGGGGCCGCCACGCGGCACCAGGCCCCCGTGCGCCGACTCCTCGGGGAGCGCCTCGAGGGCGGCGTCCAGCAGGTCGGCCACGCCGCGGCCGTGCACGGCCGAGACGGGCTGGGGGTAGCCGAAGCCGAGGGACCACAGCGAGGCCGCCTCGGCCTCCTGCACCATGTCGTCCACCTTGTTGGCGGCCACGATCACGGGGCGGTCCTTGCGACGCAGCATGGTCACCACGGCCTCGTCGGTGGAGGTCATGCCCACGGTGGAGTCCACCACGAACACCACGGCGTCGGCCACGTCCACCGCCAGCTCGGCCTGCTCGGCCACGCGGCGGTGGATGCCCTTCGCGTCGTGCTCCCAGCCGCCGGTGTCCACCACGGTGAAGGTGCGGCCGTTCCACTCCGCCTCGTAGGAGACGCGGTCACGGGTCACTCCCGGCACGTCCTCCACCACGGCCTCGCGGCGGCCGATGATGCGGTTCACGAGGGTGGACTTGCCCACGTTGGGGCGGCCCACGATCGCGAGCACCGGGGGCACGGGCGCATCGGGCTCGAGGTCGTCGTCCACGTCCCAGTCGCCCAGGAGCGCGGCGTCCTCGTCGTCCAGCTCGTAGTCGGCCAGGCCGGCGCGCAGCGAGGCGGCCCGCGCGGCGGCCTCCTCGTCGCTCATCGCGGCGAGGCGCTCGGCCACCTTGTCGTCGCCCGCGGGCGTGTACTCGTCGTCCTCGGGGCGGTTCTGCGGGTTCTCGCTCATCGTCCCTGTCCCTTCTCGGCCGGGCGCGCCCCACGGGCTGCCTCCCCGGCCTGTTCCTCGACGGCGGCCATCACGGCCGCCACGGTCTGCTCGAAGTCGAGCTCGGTGGAGTCCACGAGCACCACGCCCTCGGCGGGGCGGTCGAACGTGGAGACGGTGGCGTCGCGCGCGTCGCGCCCGACCACCTGGCGAGTCAGCGTGCCGGCGTCGACGCCGGGCTCGCCGGCGGCGGCCAGCTGGCCGGAGCGGCGGGCCGTGCGCACGGCCTCGGAGGCCGTCAGCAGGACGCGGGCGTGGGCATCGGGGGCCACCACGGTCGTGATGTCCCGACCCTCGGCCACCATGCGCCCGGCGTCCGCGATGGCCGCGCGCTGGCGGCGGCGCAGCTCCTCACGCACGGGGATGACGACGGCCACGGTGGAGACGACGTCGGTCACCTCGGCACCGCGGATGGCCTCGGTGACGTCCGCCTCGCCCACGAGCACGACGTCCTCGTCCGGGTGGGTCGACTGGGTCAGCGGCATGGTGCGCGCCGCCTCGAGGATGGCCTCGGGGTCGGCGAGGTCCACCCCGGAGTCCAGGCAGTGCCACGCCACGGCGCGGTACATCGCCCCCGTGTCCAGGTAGGCGGCGCCCAGGCGGCGGGCCACCTCGCGGGACACGGAGGACTTGCCGGACCCGGAGGGGCCGTCGACGGCCACCACGAGGGGCGCGGCGTCCGTGCGCGCGGCCTCGGCCGCGCGGGCGTGCTCAGCGGTGTTCTCGGTCATCCTCAGACCACCTTCCATCCGGCGTCGGCCAGTGCCGACACGAGTTCGTCCTTGCATCCGGGCAGCACGGACACGTCCACCATGCCCGCCCGATGCCCGGAGGCGTGCTCGAGGCGCAGGTCCTCCACGTTGACGCCCGTGCGGCCGACGGCCTCCAGGAGCGCTGCGATCTGGCCCGGGGCGTCGTCGACGACCACGGTCACCACGGCGAACGCCTGAGGCGGCGTCCCGTGCTTGCCGGGGATGCGGGCCCGGCCCGCGTTCCCCTCGGCGATGAGCCGGGCGATCCCCAGGCGCGCGCCCGGCGCCGCCGGCTCCTCGAGCACGTCGAGCAGGCCGTCCAGGTCGTCCCGGAGGCTGCGCAGGGCAGGCACGATCCGCTCGGCGTTGCCCGCCAGGATCTGCACCCACAGCTGCGGGTCCGACGCGGCGATCCGGGTGGTGTCCCGCAGCCCGTTGCCCGCGAGCGCGAGCGACGCGTCCGCGGTGTCCTGCAGTCGCGCCGCCACGAGGGAGGCCGCGATCTGGGGGAGGTGCGAGATCAGGGCCACCGCCTCGTCGTGCGCCTGCGCGTGCATGCGGGACGGGGTCGCCTTCAGGACGCGGGCGAGGGCCTCCCCCGCCGCCAGGGCCGCCGGCGCGGTCGTGGGCTCGGGGCACAGCACCCACGGGCTTGCCGTGAACAGCGTCCCGCGGGCGGCCACGGGGCCCGAGCGCTCGGAGCCGGCCATGGGGTGGGTGCCCAGGTGGCGATCGGCGTCGGCGGCGGAGATCTCCCCGCGCTCCACGGCCTCCCGCACCGCGCGGGCCACGCCCTCCTTGACGGAGGCGATGTCCACCACGACGGCGCCCGGCCAGCGCCGCAGCGAGTCCACCACGACGGCGGCCGTCACGTCCGGCGGCGCCGCCACCACCACGAGGACGGGCGGGGTGTCCCGGAGGGCGTCGCCGTCGAGGTCCACCGCGACGCCGGCCCCGATGTCCTGGGCCACGCCGCTCGCCGAGGGCGAGGGGTCGTGGAGGAGCACGGTGGACCCGGCCGCGCTGAGGCCGATGCCGATCGAGGTGCCGAGCAGGCCCGTGCCGCGGATGAGCACGGGATCCGGGACGCCGACCGCGGCGGCGGGCGCCTCGGCGGTGCTCACAGCCCGACCAGGGCCTTGAGGTGGCCCAGCTCCTGCTGCGAGAGCGGACGGACGCTGCCCTGCTTCTGGTCGCCCAGGAGGATCGGGCCCACCTTCACGCGGACGAGACGCTCCACGGGGTGGCCGATCTCCTGGAAGAGGCGGCGCACGATCCGGTTCTTGCCCGAGTGCAGGACGACCTCGACGAGCACGTGGCCCGGCGTGGAGTCCACGAGCTTGAAGGAGTCCACCTTGGCGATGCCGTCCTCGAGCTCGATGCCCTCGCGCAGGCGGTTGGACACGCCCTTCGCGAGCGGGCCGCGCGTCTGCACCACGTAGGTCTTGGGGACCTCGTAGCTGGGGTGGGTGAGGCGGTTGGCCAGCTCGCCGTCGTTGGTGAGGAGCAGCAGCCCCTCGGTCTCGTTGTCCAGGCGGCCCACGTGGAAGAGGTGCTCCTGGCCCGGCTTGAGGTACGTGGCGATCGAGGGACGGGCCTCGGGGTCGATCATCGTGGAGATGACGCCGCGGGGCTTGTTGAAGACGAGGTACTGACGGGAGGTGTCCGTCTGCACCGTGATGCCGTCCACGCGGATCACGGCGGAGCGGGGCTCCACGCGGACGCCGGGCTCGGTGACGATCTTGCCGTTGACCTCCACGCGGCCCTCGGCGATCAGGTCCTCGCACACGCGACGGGACGCGACGCCGGCCGAGGCCAGCACCTTCTGGAGGCGCTCGCCGTCCTCGGTGTGGACGCCCGTGAGGTCCGCGGCCTTCGCGCGGGCGGCGCCGGCGCCGCGGCCGCGACGCCCGCGGGGGCGCTCGACGGCGTTCTCGTCGAAGGGGGCCTCGTCCTGCGGACGGGCGGCGGCCCCGCGGCGGGGGCCGATCTGACGCTGGAAGTCGCGCTCCTGGAACGGGCCGCCTCGTCGTCCGACGGCGGGGGTTCGTCCGGAGCCTCGCGGCTTGCGGGAGTTCATGGGAGGGTGCTTCCTTCCGGGAGGCGTTCGACCGCAGACCGTCCGCCAGGGGCCGGAATGCGGAGGGGTTCACGCGGCGGTTCGCACGCGTGCACCCTCCATTGTCGCAGATCCCGGACGCTCAGCGGATCACGGGGCGCCGCCGCGGCTGATGAGCTCGCGGGCGAGCTGGCGGTAGGCCCGGGCGCCGTCGTGGTTCTCGGCGTAGCTGGTGATCGGCGTGGCGGCCACGGTCGCGTCGGCGAACTTGATGGAGCGCTTGATCACGGTCTCGAACACCTTGTCCCCGAAGCCGGCCACGAGCGAGCCCACGACCTCCTTCGAGTGGAGGGTGCGCTGGTCGAACATCGTGGCCAGCACGCCGTCGATCTCCAGGTCAGGGTTGAGCCGATCCTGGACCTTCTCGATGGTCTCCACGAGCAGCGCGACGGCGCGCAGCGCGAGGAACTCCGCGGTGAGCGGGATGATCACGCCGTGGGAGGCCGTCAGCGCGTTCACGGTGAGCAGGCCGAGGGAGGGCTGGCAGTCGATGAGGACCACGTCGTAGTCGTCGCGCACCTGGCGCAGGGCCCGGTCGAGCACCTGCTCCCGGGCCACCTCGTTCACGAGCTGCACCTCCGCGGCCGAGAGGTCGATGTTGGCCGGCAGCAGGTCCATGTTCTCGAAGGGGGTCCGCAGGATCGCGTCCCGCGCCGTCACGGAGCGCTCCATGAGCACGTTGTACACGGTGGTGTCGAGCTCGTGGGGGCTCGCGCCGAGGCCCGCGGAGAGCGCGCCCTGGGGATCGAAGTCCACCATGAGCACTCGGCGCCCGTACCCGGCGAGGGCGGCGCCCAGGTTGATGGTCGACGTCGTCTTCCCGACGCCGCCCTTCTGGTTCACCATCGAGATGATGCGGGCCGGGCCGTGGCCCTCCAGGGGCGCAGGCTCGGGGAACTCGTGCTTGGGGCGGCCGGTGGGGCCGATCACGGGCTCCCCGTGGATGGTCATGACGGGGGTGGGTTCCTTCGAGGTCACGGCGGTGCCGGCTCCTTCCACGGGGGTGTGGCGCCCTGCCGGCGCCTCGCCCGGTCACGGGCGCGCGGCTGCCGTCGGCGCGATGCTCGCCCTCCACCCTAGTGCCTGGGCGGAGACGCCGAGGGGCCGAGGGCAGCAGCCCCCGGCCCCTCCGCGACGGCGGCGCGTGCGCCGTCCGGTCAGCGGCGCGTCGCCTCGTCCGGGATCGCGGTGTGCAGGCTCGACCCGGGGTGGCCCTCGAACGCCTGCTCGGCGGCCGTGGGCGACTCGACGACGTCGTGACCGACCACGGAGGCCTCGTCGAACTTCACCTCGCCGGCGAGGACGGCGCGCGCGCTCCCCGTCGAGCTCCCCGACCCAGCGGCCGATGAGGAGGGTGGCCACGGCGTTGCCGGTGAAGTTGGTGAGCGCGCGGGCCTCGGACATGAACTTGTCGATGCCCACGATCACGCCCATGCCGCCGAGCAGCTCGGGGCGGTGCGCCTTCAGGCCGGCGGCCAGGGTGGCCAGGCCGGCGCCCGTCACGCCGGCGGCGCCCTTGGAGGCGATGATCATGAAGAGCAGCAGGCCGACCTGCTCGCCGAGGTTCATCTCCATCCCCATCGCGTTGGAGACGAAGAGGGCGGCCATCGTCAGGTAGATGGCGGTGCCGTCCAGGTTGAAGGAGTAGCCGGTGGGCACGGTCACGCCGACCACGGACTTGTGCACGCCGGCGTGCTCCATCTTGGCGATCAGGCGCGGCAGGGCGGACTCGGAGGAGCTCGTGGCGAAGATGAGCAGGTACTCGCGGCCCAGGTACTTCATGAGCGAGAAGATGCTCAGGCCCGTGACCACCTTCAGGAGGGTGCCCAGGATCAGGGTGATGAACAGGATGCAGGTCAGGTAGAACGAGCCCATCAGCAGGGGCATGGCGCCGATCGCGGACCAGCCCGTGGACCCGACGACGGCCGCGATCGCCCCGAAGGCGCCGATGGGAGCGATCCACGTGATCATCATGAGGATGCGGAACACGACGCCCTGGATGAGCGTGAGGCCGCGCAGCAGCGGCGCGCCGGCCGGGCCCGTCTGCTGCAGCGCGAGGCCCACGAGCAGCGCCACGAACAGCACGGGGAGCACGGGCACGGAGCCCGGGATGATGTCCAGCAGGAACTTGACCGTGGAGTCCATCTCCGGCTTGGGGGCGCTCGGGTCATAGGGCTTCAGGGCCAGGCCCTCGCCCGGGTGCACGAAGTTGCCGACCACGAGGCCGATGGCCAGGGCGAAGGTGGACTTCGTGATGAAGGAGAGCAGCGCGATGCCGCCGACCTTGCCGACGGTGGCGGCCTTGGCGATCGAGCCGATGCCGAGCACGATCGTTCAGAAGATGACGGGGCCGATCATCATCTTGATGAGGGAGACGAAGCCGTCACCCAGGGGCTTGAGGGACGTGCCGAACTCCGGGAACAGCAGGCCCACGAGGGCGCCGAGGACCACCGAGGCGATCACGGAGATGTAGAGCCAGTGGGTGCGGTCCTTCGGCTTCTTCGCCGTGGGCGGCGCGGCGGCGGTCGTGTGCGCCATGGGCACGGTCGTTTCAGAGGGTGCGAGAGATGTCAAGGATCACCCTACGATGAGATGAGCGCCACTTCGGCCACGCACGGCATTGCGACGGGGGCGGGAGAGGCCGGCCGGCCTTCCCACCCCCGTCACGGCGCGTGCCCTCGACGCGGCCTCAGCGCTGCGGGTGCAGGAGCCGGCGCAGATCGTCCAGGACGGAGGCGTCCTCGATCGTGGAGGGCACCGTGTACTCCTCGCCGTCCGCCATCTGGCGCATGGTCTTGCGCAGGATCTTGCCGGAGCGGGTCTTGGGCAGGGCGTCCACGATCGCGACGTCGCGGAAGTCGGCCACGGGGCCCACGCCCCGCCGCACCGCCTGGCGCAGCTCCTCGAGGAGCGCGGCCTCTGCCGGGGAGCCCGGCTCCGGCGTCTCCACCCCGGACTTGAGCACCACGTAGCCGGAGGGGCGCTGGCCCTTGAGCGGATCCGCGAGCCCGACGACGGCGCACTCCGCCACGGCCGGGTGCGCGGCGAGCGCCGCCTCGAGGACGCCCGTGGAGAGGCGGTGCCCGGACACGTTGATGACGTCGTCGGTGCGGCCCAGGACGAACACGTAGCCGTCCTCGTCCACGAGGCCCGAGTCGCCCGTCGCGTAGTGGCCCTCGAAGGCGGAGAGGTAGGAGTCGATGTACCGCTGGTCGTCGCCCCACAGGGTGGGCAGGGTGCCCGGGGGCAGGGGCAGGCGCACCGCGATGTTCCCCTCCTCTCCGGGGCCCACCGGCTCGCCCAGGCCGTCCAGCACCACGAGGTCGAAGCCGGGCGAGGGCACAGACGAGGAGCCGATCTTCACGGGCAGCTCCTCCAGCCCCACCGGGTTCGCGGCGATCGCCCAGCCCGTCTCCGTCTGCCACCAGTGGTCGATGACCGGCATGCCCAGCAGGCCCTCGATCCAGCGCTGGGTCTCCGGGTCCAGGCGCTCGCCGGCGGCGTAGAAGTGCGCGAGCGTGCTGAGATCGTGCTCCTTCATGAGCGCGCCCTCGGGGTCCTGACGGCGGATGGCGCGCAGCGCGGTGGGGGCCGTGAAGAAGGAGCGGACGCCGTGGTCCTCGATCAGGCGCCAGAACGCCCCCGCATCGGGCGTGCCCACGGGCTTGCCCTCGTACATGACGGTGGTCGCCCCGGCCAGCAGCGGACCGTAGACGATGTAGGAGTGACCCACCACCCAGCCCACGTCCGAGGCGGTGCACATGGCCTGGCCCGGGCCGACGTCGTAGATGTTCTCCATGGTCCACCGCAGGGCCACGGCGTGTCCGCCGTTGTCCCGGACCACACCCTTGGGCCTGCCCGTGGTCCCGGAGGTGTAGAGCACGTAGAGCGGATCGGTGGCGGCGACGTCCACGCAGGCGGCCGGCTCAGCGGCGGCCACGGCCTCGTCCCAGTCCTTCCACGCCGCTCCCCCGCGCTCGGCGACGTCGGCCAGCGCGGTCTCGAAGCCGTCGCGGTGGTGGACGAGGACCGTCCGCACCGGGTGCGAAGCCGTCTCGAGCGCCTCGGCGACGGCGGGCAGGTACTCCACGCGGCGCTTCGGCTCGATGCCGCCCGAGCACGTCAGCACGACGTCGGGCGCGGCGTCGTCGATGCGGGCGGCGAGCTCGCGCGGGGCGAAGCCGCCGAAGACCACCGAGTGGACGGCGCCGAGGCGGGCGCACGCGAGCATCGCGACGGGCGCCCGCGGGATCATCGGCAGGTAGACGAGCACGCGGTCCCCCTTGCCCACCCCCTGGGCCGCGAGGGCGCCCGCGAGCGCGGCCACCTCGTCCCGCAGCTGCGCGTAGGTGTAGCGGGTGACCGTGCCGGTCATCGCCGAGTCGTGGACCAGCGCGAGCGCGTCGCCGCGGCCGGCGTCCACGTGGCGGTCCAGGCAGTTGTGGGCGGTGTTCAGGACGCCGTCCGGGAACCAGCGGTGCAGGGGCGCGTTCGAGGAGTCGACCGCGCGCGTGGGCGGAGTGGTCCAGTCGATCGCCTGGGCGGCCTCGAGCCAGAACCCCTCCGGGTCGGCGAGGGAGCGGGCGTGGACGTCCGCGTAGGAGCTGCGGGTGCCGGGGGCCGGGGATGCGTCGGGAGTCGCCATGCCGCGATCGTAGTGCGCCGCATCACAGAGATCAAGGGTTTCTGTATACATGTTCTCGCAACTACAGGCCTGCGTGAGGCCACCGAGGCGATTCTGAGGCGCATTCACCCCGAAGGGGCCTTGGCGGTGGGGAGTGCCCGTGTATACACTTCTGGCATGCGAGCGAGTGAGCGGGCCTACCAGACGCTGAGGACGGAGATCCTCGACTGGTCCCTGCCGCCCGGCGCCGGGCTCGCCGAGGTCGAGCTGGCCGAGCGGCTGGGGATCTCCCGCACCCCGGTGCGGGAGGCCATCTCCCGGCTCGTCGCGGACGGCCTGGCCGAACAGGCCACGGGGCGCGGCGCCGTCGTGGCCGACATCTCCCTCGAGCAGGCGGACCAGCTGTTCGAGCTGCGGATCGCGCTCGAGTCCCTCCTCGCCCGGCGCGCCGCCCAGCGGGCGACGGACGAGGCGGCCGAGTCGCTGGCCGATCTGGCCGAGCGGTTCGCGGCCACCGCGCCGTCCCTGCGCACGGGGTCCGACCCGACCGCCTACTACGCGATGACGTCCGAGCTGGACGCCTCGCTCGACGCCGCGGCGGACAACCCGTACCTCGTCTCGACCCTGCGGACGCTGCGCCTGCACCTCGCGCGCCTGCGCCGGCTCGCGGCGAACGACCCGGCACGCCTGGCCACCTCCGCCGAGGAGCACGCGGACATCGCGTCCGCCGTCGCCTCCGGCGCCGCCGACCTGGCCGAGGCCACCACCCGCGTCCACCTGCACCACGCCTTCCACCACCTCACCCGGAGCCGTCGCGACGACGCCGGGGCCCTGCTGACCCCCACCGAAGGAGACCGACCATGAAGAACCACCACGTCCGCGTCCACCGCTCCGAAGAGAACCTCGAGCGCAAGGACCAGCTCGCCATGAAGCTCGCCGAGGTCGCCGTGGACCCGGTGGAGATCCTCCCGGAGGTGGAGGAGATGATCGTCAACCGCATCATCGACAACGCCTCCGTCGCCGTCGCCTCGCTCAAGCGCGGCCCGATCGTCGCCGCCCGCGCCCAGGCGCTCGCCCACCCCGCCTCCACCGGCGGCGAGGGCGCCACCGTGTTCGGCATCGACCAGAAGGTCTCCCCCGAGTGGGCGGCCTGGGCCAACGGCGTGGCCGTGCGCGAGCTCGACTACCACGACACGTTCCTGGCCGCCGAGTACTCCCACCCCGGCGACAACATCCCGCCGATCCTCGCGGTCGCCCAGCACGCGGGCCGTTCCGGCAAGGACCTCGTGCGCGGCATCGCGACCGGCTACGAGGTGCAGGTGGACCTCGTGAAGTCCATCAACCTGTACGGCCACAAGATCGACCACGTCGCGCACATCGGCCCCTCGGCCTCCGCCGGCATCGGCACGCTCCTCGGCCTCGACGCCGAGACGATCTTCCAGGCCATCGGCCAGGGCCTGCACACGACGACGGCCACCCGCCAGTCCCGCAAGGGGGAGATCTCCACGTGGAAGGCCCACGCCCCGGCCTTCGCCGGCAAGATGGCCGTCGAGGCCGCGGACCGCGCGATGCGCGGCCAGACCTCCCCCGTGCCGATCTACGAGGGCGAGGACGGTGTCATCGCGTGGATGCTCGACGGCCCGGACGCCTCCTACGAGGTCCCGCTGCCCGAGAAGGGCGAACCCAAGCGCGGCATCCTGGACACCTACACCAAGGAGCACTCCGCGGAGTACCAGGCGCAGGCCTGGATCGACCTCGCCCGCAAGCTGCACGGCGAGCACCCCGAGGCCACGGACCCGAAGAACGTGGCGTCCGTGCTGATCAAGACCTCGCACCACACCCACAACGTCATCGGCTCCGGCGCGAACGACCCCCAGAAGTACGACCCGACCGCGTCCCGCGAGACCCTCGACCACTCGATCCCCTACATCTTCACGGTGGCCCTCCAGGACGGCGCGTGGCACCACGTGGACTCCTACGCCCCGGAGCGCGCCGCGCGCCCGGACACCGTGGAGCTGTGGCACAAGGTCACCACGGTGGAGGATCCCGAGTGGACCCGCCGCTACCACTCCCTCGACCTGTCCGAGAAGGCGTTCGGCGGCGCCGTGGAGATCACGCTGGCCGACGGCACCGTCATCACGGACGAGATCGCGGTGGCCGACGCGCACCCGCTCGGCGCGCGCCCGTTCTCCCGCGAGCAGTACATCCAGAAGTTCCGCACCCTCGCCGAGGGCATCGTCACGCCCGAGGAGCAGGACCGCTTCCTCGCGGCCGCCCAGCGCGTGTCCGAGCTGGAGGCCGGCGAGCTGGACCAGCTCAACGTCCAGGCCGACCCGGCCTACCTGTCCGAGGCCGACCTGGCCGCCGCTCCGAAGGGCCTCTTCTGATGCTGTACTCCACGAAGACCGCCGAACAGAAGCGCAGGGACCTCCGCGAGACCCTCGCGAAGGGCGGCGCGCAGCAGTTCCCCGGCGCGTTCACCCCGCTCACCGCGAAGCTCATCGAGGAGAAGGGGTTCCCGGGCGTCTACATCTCCGGAGCCGTGCTCGCCAATGAGCTCGGCCTGCCCGACGTCGGGCTGACCACGCTGACCGAGGTGGCCCAGCGCGGCGGGCAGATCGCCCGCCTCACGGACCTGCCCTGCCTGATCGACGCGGACACGGGCTTCGGCGAGCCGATGAACGTGGCCCGCACCGTGCAGGAGCTCGAGAACGCCGGACTCGCCGGATGCCACATCGAGGACCAGTTCAACCCGAAGCGGTGCGGCCACCTCGACGGCAAGAACATGGTGGACCTGGACACCGCCGTCAAGCGCATCGCCGCCGCGGTGGACGCCCGCCGGGACCCGAACTTCCTCGTCATGGCGCGCACCGACCTGCGCGCCGTCGAGGGCCTGGACGCCGCGATCGCCCGCATGAAGGCGCTCGTGGAGGCCGGCGCGGACGCGATCTTCCCGGAGGCGCTCAAGGACATCTCCGAGTTCGAGACCGTGTGCCGCGAGCTCGCCCCGCTCGGCGTGCCCGTGCTGGCCAACATGACCGAGTTCGGCAAGTCCGAGCTGTTCACCCGTGAGCAGCTGGCGGAGGCGGGCGTGGCCATGGTCATCTACCCGGTGACCCTGCTGCGCTCCGCGATGGGCGCCGCCGAGCGTGTGCTCGACGCGATCTCGTCCGAGGGCACCCAGCAGTCGCAGGTGGAGCACATGCTCACCCGCGCCCGCCTGTACGAGCTCGTGGACTACGAGGCCTACAACGCCTTCGACACCGGCATCTTCAACTTCGATGTGCCGACCACGGACATCGAGTCCAACAACGCCAATCTCTGACCGTCACCGTTGACACCACCGCGGCCCGCCCGCCCGGGCGGGCCGCCTCTCCTCTAGGAGGCACATCATGACCGAGACCGAGATCAAGAAGGGCCTGGCCGGCGTCGTCGTGGACACCACGGCGGTCTCCAAGGTCAACCCCGAGACCAACTCCCTGCTCTACCGCGGCTACCCCGTGCAGGACCTCGCGGCGAGCCTGCCGTTCGAGGCCGTCGCGCTGCTGCTCTGGACCGGCGAGCTGCCCTCGGACGAGGAGCTCTCCGAGTTCGAGCGCTTCGAGCGCGCCCACCGCGTCCTGGACCCGAAGGTGAAGGCCGCGATCGACCTGCTCCCCACGGACTGCCACCCCATGGACGTGGGCCGCACCGCCGTGTCCGTGCTGGGCGCCAACCACCCGAAGGCGGAGGACTCGTCCCCGGAGGCCGAGCTGGAGAAGGCCAAGGCGCTGTTCGCGGCGTTCCCGGCCGTCGTCGCCTACGACCAGCGCCGCCGCCGCGGCCAGGACGTCGTGGAGCCCCGCGAGGACCTGGACTACTCGCAGAACTTCCTCTGGATGACGTTCGGCGAGGAGGCCGCCCCCGAGGTGGTGGACGCGTTCCGCGTCTCGATGGTGCTCTACGCCGAGCACTCCTTCAACGCGTCCACCTTCACGGCGCGCGTCATCACCTCCACGCTCTCCGACCTGCACTCGGCCGTGACCGGCGCGATCGGCGCGCTCAAGGGCCCGCTGCACGGCGGCGCGAACGAGGCCGTCATGCACACCTTCGACGAGATCGGCATCCGCAAGGAGGAGTCCCGCGAGGACGCCGCCGCCCGGTCGAAGGCGTGGATGGAGGACGCGCTGGCCCAGAAGAAGAAGGTCATGGGCTTCGGGCACCGCGTGTACAAGAAGGGCGACTCCCGGGTGCCCACCATGAAGGCCGCGCTGGACCGCATGATCGAGCACTACGGACGGCACGAGATGCTCGGCCTGTACGACGGTCTCGAGCAGGCCATGGACGAGGCGAAGCAGATCAAGCCGAACCTCGACTACCCGGCCGGCCCGACCTACCACCTCATGGGCTTCGACACGGAGATGTTCACGCCGATCTTCATCGCCGCGCGCATCACGGGCTGGACCGCCCACATCATGGAGCAGCGCGCCGCCAACGCGCTGATCCGCCCCCTCTCGGCCTACGACGGCCCCGAGCAGCGCGAGCTGCCCCAGCAGTGAGCACCCCCTCGCCGCAGAGTGGTCACGACACGCCGTGTGCGGAAACGGCACACGGCGTGTCGTGACCAGCCTGCGGGGTCAGATCCAGGGCCGCGGCCGGACCGGCCGTCACGACCTGACCCACGACGACGGCGGGTCGCCCCCCCCCCCACACGGGAGGCGGCCCGCCGTCGTCGTGCCGGCCCGGGTCAGCGTGCGCGGATCAGCGTGCCCGCGGGTGCGCCGTGGCGTAGACCTCGCGCAGCGACTCGACGGTGACGAGCGTGTACACCTGCGTGGTGGTGACGGAGGCGTGGCCGAGCAGCTCCTGCACGACGCGCACGTCCGCGCCGCCGGCCAGCAGGTGTGTGGCGAAGCAGTGGCGCAGCGTGTGCGGGGAGACCTCGGCGTCGATCCCGGCGCGCTCCGCCGCTCGCTTCAGCACGGCCCATGCGGACTGCCGGGAGAGCCGCCCGCCGCGCCGGTTCACGAACAGCGCGGGCGAGGAGGCCGTCGCCCCGCCCACCATCGCGGGCCGGCCCCGCACGAGCCACGCCTCGAGGGCCTCGGACGCGTACGAGCCGACGGGCACCACGCGCTCCTTCGAGCCCTTGCCGAACAGGCGCACCACGGGCTGGCCGCCGTCGCCGTCCTCGACGCCCCTGAGCCCCACGACGTCGTCCACGTCCAGGCCGACGACCTCGGAGATGCGCGCTCCGGTGCCGTACAGGAACTCCAGCAGGGCGCGGTCGCGCAGCCCCGCCGGGGTGTCCACGGAGACGGACTCGAGCAGCGCGGTCACCTGCTCCACGGGCAGCGCCTTCGGGAGGCGGGCACCGGGCCGCGGGGGGTGGACGTCCCGCGCGGGGTCGGACTCGGTGATCCCCTCGAGCGCCCAGAACCGATGCAGGCCGCGCACCGCGGCGAGCACCCGCGCAGCCGAGCGCACCGCGAGGGGACGGCCGCCGTCGGCTCCGGAGCCGAGCGCCTGGAGGAAGCCGGAGACGTGCCCCGGCTCCACGGCGCGCGGCTCGCTGATGCCGTGTGCGTCCAGCCAGGCCCGGTAGCGCTCGAGGTCGCGCCGGTACGCGGCCAGCGTGTTCGCGGCCAGTCCCCGCTCGACGGCGAGGTGGTCCAGATGTCGCCGGATCGGGGCCGCGAGCGGCGAGGGTGCGTCGGGTTCGCGCCCGGTCTCGCCGGGCCCGCCCTGTCCCCCCGGGCCGCCGGCCGTCGTCGTCCTCGCCGCGTTCACGCGGGCCAGTCCGCCCCCGGGCCCTGCCGGTCCGGCACGAACGGGGCGTCCACGGGCCGCAGCCGCCGCCAGCCGCGCGCGCGGTGCGCCTGGAGGGCGAGCACGGCCACCACGGTGGAGGGGTTGTGCACCCGTCCGTCGAGGACGGCGTCGACGACCTCGTCCACGCCCACCCAGGCCAGCGGCATGGCGGCCTCCTCGTCGGTGCGGGCGAAGCGCTCCTCCTCCCCCACCTCGCGCACCTTCCGGGCGAGGAAAACGCGGATGGCCTCGGTGGAGCCGCCCGGGGTGGTGAAGTAGTCCACGAGGGTGTGCCACTCGTCGGCGCGCAGGTCCGCCTCCTCGTGCAGCTCGCGCACGGCGACCTCGTGGATCGCCTCGCCGTCCACGTCCCGCAGCCCGGCCGGGATCTCCCACAGCTCCATGCCCACGGGGTGCCGGTACTGCCGCACGAGGGCGACCTGCTCCTGCGGTCCGGCCCCGGTCATGGCGGTGCGCAGGGCCAGCACGGCGACGGCGCCGGGGTGCACCATGAGCTCGCGCGTGATCGGCTCGACCTCCTTCTCGGCCGGGTCCAGCCGGAAGGTCTCGCGGGCGATGTCCCACACGCGCCCCTCGAACACGGTCTTGGCCTTCTTCACCTTGCGCGGGACGTGCAGGTCGCGCAGCGGGGCGCGGCCCGCGGCGGCGGGGATCTCAGGCATCGTCGTCCTCCTCGTGGGTGCGGGATTCGAGCAGCTCTCGGGCGTGGGCCCGGGCGGCCGCGGAGTCCCCGTGGCCGGCCAGCATGCGGGCCAGCTCCTCGACGCGTTCCTCCTCGCTGAGGGTCACGACGTCGGAGACGGTCACGCCCGCTCCGGGATCCGAGTTCTTCTCCACGCGCACGTGGCGGTCCGCGTAGGCGGCCACCTGGGGCAGGTGGGTCACGGCGATCACCTGCACGTGGCGGGCCAGGCGGGCCAGGCGGGCGCCGATGCGCACGGCGGCCTCGCCGCCCACGCCGGCGTCGACCTCGTCGAAGACGAAGGTGGGCACCGGGTCCGTGGCGGCCAGGACGACCTCGAGCGCGAGCATCACGCGGCTCAGTTCGCCGCCCGAGGCGCCGCGGCCCAGTGGACGCGGCTCGGAGCCGGCGTGCGGGCGCAGCGCGAGGGCCACCTCCTCCGCGCCGTGCGGTCCGAGCTCCTCCCCGGGCAGGGGGGTGAGGCCCACGTGGAAGGACGCGTCTGGCATGAACAGGGCGTGCAGCTCCTCGGTGACGGCCGCCTCCAGCTGCTCGGCGGCGGCGGCGCGCAGGGCGCTGAGCTCCGCGGCGCGCTCGCGCAGGACGGCGTCCAGGCGGGCGAGCTCCGCGTCGAGCTCCTCGAGGCGGCCGGTGTCTCCCTGCAGCTCGTCGAGGCGCGGGCGCTGCGTCTCGGCCCACGCCACGACGTCCGTGAGCTCGGGCCCGTAGAGGCGCTGGAGACGGGTGAGCTCGGCCAGCCGGGACTGGGCGGCGTCGAGGTCTCCGGCGGCGTCGGCGTCGAGGTCGGCGCCGTAGCCCGCGAGGTCCCCGGCGATGTCCGTGAGCACGAGGGAGGCCTCGGCCAGGCGCGCCGCCGCGGCCTCGAGGTCCGCGTCCTTCCCGGGGGCGGCCGCCAGGGCCTGCCGGGCCGCCTCCACGAGAGCCACGGCCCCGGGGATCTCCTCGGCGGCGTCCACGTCGCCGCCCGTCAGGTGGGCATACGCGGTGCCGGAGGCGGCGCGCAGCTCCTCGACGTCCTCGAGGCGGCGGATCCGCGTCCGCAGCTCCTCGTCCTCCCCCGCGGCCGGCTGGGCGAGGTCGATCTCCTCGAGGGAGCGCTGCAGGGCCTCGGCCTCGCGGGCGCGCTCCTGCTGGTGGGTGCTGAGCTCGTCGCGTTCACGGCGGGCGGCGCTCCACGCCGCGTGGTCGCCGCGGTAAGCGGCGAGCACGGCCTGCAGCGGCGGCCCGCCGAACGCGTCGAGGGCGCGCCGCTGGGCCTGCGCGCTCTGCAGGCGCACCTGGTCGTTCTGGCCGTGCACGGCGACGAGCGTGGCGCCGATCTCGGAGAGCAGCCCCACAGGGACCGTGCGTCCTCCCGCGCTCGCGCGGGACCGGGTGCCGTCCCCGGACGCGGTCACGGAACGGCTGAGCACCAGGTCGCGCACCCCGGCCTCGTCCGCCTCGTCGACGACGGCACCGGCCCCCTCCGCGAGCGCCAGCGCCGCGTGCCCCTCGGGGACGCGGACCTCGGCGTCCACCGCGGCGCACCTGGCGCCGCGCCGGACCACGCCGGCGTCGGCCCGCGCGCCCAGCAGCAGGCCGAGCGCGGTGACCACCATGGTCTTGCCGGCGCCGGTCTCACCGGTGACGACGGTGAAGCCGGGGTCCAGCTCCACGCTGGCCTCCCCGATCACCCCGAGACCGGAGATGCGCAGGACGTCGATCACGAGCCCTCCTCCGAGCGGCGCCACGGGCGGCCCTCTTCCCGGTGCCGCCGCAGCTCCTCCGGGGAGAGCACGGGCAGGCTGGCGGTGGCCGGGGCGACGACCTCAGGACGCGGACCCGCGTGCCGCGGCTCGACCGTCTCCACGGCGTAGCCCGCGGCCGCGTCCCTCTCCTCGGCCGTCACAGGGCCACGCCACCCCTCGGTGGGCAGGCGGAACTTGCGCACGAGGCGCTCCGCGAAGGGGGTGGGGTTCAGCCGGGCCAGCCGCACCGGCTCCGCCGAGCGGGACACCTCGACCCGCGCCTGGGGCGGCAGCTCGACGGTGCGGCGGCCGTCGCACCACAGCACGCCGGTCTCCCGCGTGCGGGTCATGACGTCCACGGCGATCGTGCTGCGCGGGCCGACCACGCACGGCTTGGCGAAGAGGGCGTGGGCGCTGATGGGCACGAACAGCAGGGCCTCCACCCCGGGCCACACCACGGGACCGCCCGCGGAGAACGCGTAGGCGGTGGAGCCGGTCGGGGTGGCCAGGACGACACCGTCGCAGCCGAAGGCCGTCAGCGGCGAGTCGTCCACCGAGACGACGACCTCCAGCATGCGCTCCCGGTTCGACTTCTCGACGGAGGCCTCGTTCAGCGCCCACGTGCGGGCCACCTCATGCCCGTCCACCCGGACCACGACGTCGAGCGCCATCCGCTCGATGACCACGTACGCCTCGTCCGCGATCGCCTGGACCGTGCGGTGCAGGTCGGTGCGCTCCGACTCGGCGAGGAAGCCGACGTGGCCGAGGTTGACGGCGAGGAGCGGGACCCCGTGCCCGCGCACGAAGTCGGCGGCGCGCAGCACCGAGCCGTCGCCGCCGAGCACGAGTCCGAGGGCGACGTCGGTCAGCGCGCAGTCCACGCCGAGGGTGAGGGGCGCGAAGCCGTGCGGCTCGTCGGCCGCCTCACGGATGGCCCGGATGTCCTGCTCGAGCATCACGGTACTCAGGCCCTCGTCCGCGAGTGCCGCGGTGGCCTGGAGCGCCGCACTGATGGCGTCCTGCCGCCCGGTGTGGGCGAGCACGAGGACGCGGCGTGCGGGGTTCTGGGGCATGGTTCCTTCCGCGGGCGGACGGCGGGGTGGGGCGAGACGCGTCCGACCAGGATAACCAGGCGGGGCGGCCTCAGCCCCAGTCGACGGCCTGGGCGGTGCACAGCCGCTCCGCGTGCCCCGCCGCGTCGTCGGTGGAGGGCGAGGCGGCGGCGCGCAGGCGGAGGAAGAACTCCACGTTGCCGTCCTGGCCGGGCAGGCCCGAGCGGGCCACGCCGGTGGCCTCGAGCCCTGCGCGATGCGCCGCGGCCACCACGTCGGTCACCGCGCGCCGGCGCGCCGAGGGGTCCGTCACGACGCCGGTGCGCGGCAGCGCGGTCCGGCCCACCTCGAACTGGGGCTTCACCATGAGCAGCAGGTCGGCGTCGGGCGTGCACACGCCCGCGATGGCTCCCACCACGAGGCGCAGGGAGATGAAGGAGAGGTCGGAGACGACGAGCTCGACCGGCCCTCCCGTGTGCGCGGCCGTGAGATCGCGGACGTTCAGCCCCTCATGCACGGTCACCCGCTCGTCCGCCCGGATCTCGGCCGCCAGCTGGTCGTGGCCGACGTCGACGGCCACCACGGGGGCGGCCCCGCGTTCGAGGAGCACCTGGGTGAAGCCGCCCGTGGAGGCCCCAGCGTCCAGGGCGCGGCGCCCGGCGACCGCCACGTCCGGGAAGGCCGCGAGGGCGCTCACGAGCTTGTGGGCGGCACGGGACACGTACCGCGGGCCGTCGTCCACGAGGGCGAGCTCGACGCCGGGCCCCACGGGCTGGGCGGGACGGCGCACCGGCGTCCCGTCCGCCAGGACCTGGCCGGCGCGGATCAGGGCGGCGGCGTCCGTGCGGGAACGGGCGAGGCCCCGGGCGGCCAGGACGACGTCGGCGCGTCCGACCTCAGGCATCGGCCCCGAGCGCCTCGAGGAGGGCGGAGAGGTCCGCGACGATCCACGTGGGGCGGTCCCCCGCGGGCGCCGCTTCGGCCGTCGCACGCGTGTCGATGCCCGTGAGGACGAGGACGGTGTCGAAGCCGGCGGCGTTGCCCCCGCGGATGTCCGTGTCCAAGCGGTCTCCCACCACGAGGGGACGGGAGAGGCCGAGCGCGCGGGCAGCGCTGCGGAACAGGTGCGGCTCGGGCTTTCCGGCGGCCACAGGGGACGTGCCCGTCGCGTGGCCGACCGCCGCCACGAGAGCGCCGTTGCCGGGGGCGACGCCCTCGCCCCGGGGGATGGACCGGTCGAGGTTGGTCGCCACCCACGCGGCGCCGGCGTTGACGGCGTAGGCCGCCTCCGCGAGGTCCGACCACGCGAGGGACGGGTCGAAGCCCTGGATGACGGCATCCGGGTGCTCGGCCGCGGACTCCACGAGGGTGTGGCCGCGCTCGGCCACGACCTCCCGCAGGTATGGCGACCCGACGACGAGCACACGGCCGGCCTGAGACCCGAGCGTCTCCCCGAGCAGGTCGGCCCCCGCAACGGCGGAGCCGAAGACCTGGGACGGCTCGGCGGGGATGCCCAGCGCGGTGAGGTGCTCGGCGACCGCCTCGGGGGCGCGCGAGGCGTTGTTGGTGACGAACGCGACCGGGACACCCCGGTCCTGCAGGGTGGTCAGGGTCTCGACCGCACCCGGGATCGCGGCGCCGCCGGCGTAGACGACCCCGTCGAGGTCGCAGAGCAGGCCGTCGTGTCCGTGGAGCACACCGTGGGCCGTCATCGGGCGTGGCCCTCCGCCGCCGCACCGTCCTCCGAGGCCCGATCTGCCGCGGCGACCTCGGCCGAGGCGTCCGCCGGAGCGTCGAAGAGGGCCATCTGTTCCGGGTCGTGGTCGACGACGACCGAGGGAGCGGCCTCGTCGGTGTCCGCGGTATCGGGCACCGACGCCTCCTCGTGGGGGCTCGCGGGGCGAGGAGGACGGTCCTCGCGGCGGTCATCGGCGCGTCCGTGGCGGGCACCGCCCCGGTCGCCGGCCCGAGCACCCCGGTCGGGCTCCTCCGCCGGCTCCACCTCGATGTCCATGATCTCGGGCTCGGCGAACCCGCCGATGCCGAGCGCCTTCTCCGCCACACGGACGGAGCGCGCCCACAGGCGGGCCTCCTCGCGTCGGCCGAGGGCTGCCAGGACGTCGGCCTGCCGCTGGAAGAGGCGCGGAGAGAAGGGGTATCCGCGTCGGCGGTCCAGCTCGGGGATCTGGAGCGCGTCGTGGGCGCCCTGCAGGTCACCCAGGTCCTCGTGTACGCCGGAGACGACCATCACCAGCTCGACCCGGGCCTCACGGCTGAGCTCCGCGGGGTCGACCTCAGCGGCCAGCTGCAGCGCCTTGCCGAGACGGCCGAGGGCCCGCTCGCTGTCCACCTGCGCCGCGATGTGGGTGTCGTCGCCGGTCATGCGACGGTAGGTGCGGAACTCGCGCAGGGCGTCGCCGTACTCCCCCGCCGCGTAGGCGGTGAGCGCGACGGCCTCACGGACGCGGGAGAGGCGGCCGCCCTTGCGGGACGCGGCGAGGGCGTGCTGGAACGCCAGGGCCGGATCGTCCTCGAGGTAACGGCCGGCCATCACCAGGTGCTTGGCCACCCACTCCGCGGGGCGCTCGTCGAGGCCGCCGATCTCCTTGAGAGTGCCGCGGTCCAGCTCCTTGCCGGTCACATCGTGGTCGATGTCCGGGGAGCGCTCCTGGTCCACCCGGTTCGCGGCGCGCAGATCCCGGGGGTTGTGGGCAGGGCGCTGACGTTCGGCGTCCGGGCGGCGGCGGTCCTCGAACGGACGTCCGCCGCGGGCGTCACGGTCGCCCTGCCGCCGGGCTCCCTGAGGGGCACCGTCCCGGCGCCGCTCCCCCGCGCCGCCGCGGCGATCACCGAAGGAGGCGCGCCGCTCGCCACTGCCCGCACCGTCGCGCCGGCGATCATCGAAGGAGGACCGCCGATCGCCCGCCGCCTCGTCGCGGCGACGGTCGCCACCCCACGCGCGCCGCTCTCCGCCGCCGGCGTCGTCGCGACGACGGTCCCCGGAGAAGGCGCGACGCTGACCACCCCCGGCGTCATCCCGGCGGCGGTCCCCGCGTCCCGCCCCTGCCTGGGGAGAGCGAGAACGCTGACCGCCGTCGGAGGAGCGCTCCGGATGCCCACGGCCTCCGGAGGGTCGATCGCGGCGATCGTCTCGGGGGGTCTCCCCGCGGGGGGTGCCGTCTGCCATGTGGTGTCCTCTCTCCCCGCCGCCCCGTGGAAAGGGACGCATCGGGCGGTGCTCAATCCGCGCTCGTCCTCGAGGTCCGAGGCAACGCGAGGTCTGTCGTCCAGCGTAGTGGTGCAGAAACAGAAAAAGGCCCTGCACACTCGGTGCAGGGCCTTTTCCCTCTTCAAAAGATGTCCGGCGGCGACCTACTCTCCCACAACCTCCCGGTTGCAGTACCATCGGCGCTGTGGGCCTTAGCTTCCGGGTTCGGAATGGAACCGGGCGTTTCCCCCACGCTATGACCGCCGTAACCCTAACCCCACCTACACACCCAAACAGGCGCAGCGGGAAACCATCGGGTCACACAACAGTGACACACTCTTCAATTCTCAACCCCACCCCCCACAAGGAACAGGACCGGTTGCAATCAGACAACCGCACAGTGGACGCAAGCACCATCACCCCTCCCGCTTGAAGCAGCAGAAGGAACATGTGTGTAAAAATCATCGGCCTATTAGTACTGGTCAGCTCCACGAGTCTTCAGTCCTCGCTTCCACATCCAGCCTATCAACCCAGTGTTCTCGCTGGGGGCCTCACACCCTCAAGGGGCAAGGAAATCTCATCTCGAAGCCGGCTTCCCGCTTAGATGCTTTCAGCGGTTATCCATCCCGAACGTAGCTAATCAGCCATGCACCTGGCGGTACAACTGACATACCAGAGGTTCGTCCGTCCCGGTCCTCTCGTACTAAGGACAGACCTTCTCAAATTTCCAACGCGCGCAGAGGATAGGGACCGAACTGTCTCACGACGTTCTGAACCCAGCTCGCGTACCGCTTTAATGGGCGAACAGCCCAACCCTTGGGACCTACTCCAGCCCCAGGATGCGACGAGCCGACATCGAGGTGCCAAACCATGCCGTCGATATGGACTCTTGGGCAAGATCAGCCTGTTATCCCCGAGGTACCTTTTATCCGTTGAGCGACGGCCGTTCCACAACGAGCCGCCGGATCACTAGTCCCGACTTTCGTCCCTGCTCGAGCTGCCACTCTCACAGTCAAGCTCCCTTGTGCACTTGCACTCGACACCTGATTGCCAACCAGGCTGAGGGAACCTTTGGGCGCCTCCGTTACATTTTGGGAGGCAACCGCCCCAGTTAAACTACCCATCAGGCACTGTCCCTGACCCGGATCACGGGCCGAAGTTAGATATCCAGAGTGACCAGAGTGGTATTTCAACGATGACTCCACGAACACTGGCGTGCCCGCTTCAAAGTCTCCCACCTATCCTACACAAGCCACACCGAACACCAATACCAAACTATAGTAAAGGTCACGGGGTCTTTCCGTCCTTCTGCGCGTAACGAGCATCTTTACTCGTAATGCAATTTCGCCGAGTTCACGGTTGAGACAGCGGGGAAGTCGTTACTCCATTCGTGCAGGTCGGAACTTACCCGACAAGGAATTTCGCTACCTTAGGATGGTTATAGTTACCACCGCCGTTTACTGGGGCTTAAATTCTCCGCTTCGCCGAAGCTAACGGGTCCTCTTAACCTTCCAGCACCGGGCAGGAGTCAGTCCGTATACATCGTCTTACGACTTCGCACGGACCTGTGTTTTTGATAAACAGTCGCTTCCCCCTGGTCTCTGCGGCCCCGATCCCCTCACACCAGCAAGTGATGCTCAAGGTTGAGGCCCCCCTTCTCCCGAAGTTACGGGGGCATTTTGCCGAGTTCCTTAACCATGATTCTCTCGATCGCCTTAGTATTCTCTACCTGACTACCTGTGTCGGTTTAGGGTACGGGCAGTTTGAACCTCGCGCCGATGCTTTTCTAGGCAGCATAGGATCACCGGATCACCCACCAAGTGGGCGCCCATCAGGTCTCAAGCACAAAGCTGGCGGATTTACCTACCAGCAGCCCTACACCCTTAGACCAGGTCGATTCCATTGCCTGGCCCGGCTACCTTCCTGCGTCACACCTGTTAATACGCTTGCCTCCCCGGTTCAGGTCCCGCGCTCCCCACCACCATCCTGATCAAAGACCAGGTTTGGGATGGTTCGGGCGGTTAGTATCACCGGCTCAGCAGGGACGGTTCTTCACTGGTACGGGAATATCAACCCGTTGTCCATCGACTACGCCTGTCGGCCTCGCCTTAGGTCCCGACTTACCCAGGGCAGATTAGCTTGACCCTGGAACCCTTAGTCATCCGGCGGACGGGTTTCTCACCCGTCTTTCGCTACTCATGCCTGCATTCTCACTCGTCCACAATCCACCAGAAATCACTCGCTGGCTTCACCTCGTGAACGACGCTCCCCTACCCATCCAACAAAAGCTGAATGCCACGGTTTCGGCGGTGTACTTGAGCCCCGCTACATTGTCGGCGCGGAATCACTTGACCAGTGAGCTATTACGCACTCTTTCAAGGGTGGCTGCTTCTAAGCCAACCTCCTGGTTGTCTCAGCAACTCCACATCCTTTCCCACTTAGCACACGCTTAGGGGCCTTAACCGGTGGTCTGGGCTGTTTCCCTCTCGACTATGAAGCTTATCCCCCACAGTCTCACTGCCACGCTCTCACTTCCCGGCATTCGGAGTTTGGCTGAAGTCAGTAACCTTGTAGGGCCCATCGTCCATCCAGTAGCTCTACCTCCGGGAAGAAACACGTGACGCTGCACCTAAATGCATTTCGGGGAGAACCAGCTATCACGGAGTTTGATTGGCCTTTCACCCCTACCCACAGCTCATCCCCTCCATTTTCAACTGAAGTGGGTTCGGTCCTCCACGCGCTCTTACACGCGCTTCAACCTGGCCATGGGTAGATCACTCCGCTTCGGGTCTAGGACACGCGACTCAATCGCCCTATTCAGACTCGCTTTCGCTACGGCTTCCCCACACGGGTTAACCTCGCCACGTATCACTAACTCGCAGGCTCATTCTTCAAAAGGCACGCCGTCACCCCTACAAGGAGGCTCCGACGGTTTGTAGGCACATGGTTTCAGGTACTATTTCACTCCCCTCCCGGGGTACTTTTCACCATTCCCTCACGGTACTTATCCGCTATCGGTCAACAGGTAGTATTCAGGCTTACCAGGTGGTCCTGGCAGATTCACACGGGATTTCTCGGGCCCCGTGCTACTCGGGCAACCCTCCAACGGCGGCGGAATGCATTTCGACTACGGGACTCTCACCCTCTACGGTCCGCCATCCAAAGCGGTTCGTCTATACACCCGCACCTCACCGCGCCATGCCGGCAGACATGACAAGGAGGGGCCCACAACACCGCACATGCAACCCCTGCCGGGTATCACACACATACGGTTTAGCCCCATCCGCGTTCGCTCGCCACTACTAACGGAATCACTTTTGTTTTCTCTTCCTGTGGGTACTGAGATGTTTCACTTCCCCACGTTCCCTCCAACCCGTCTATGTGTTCAACGGGCGGTCACACGACACGTCGTGCGGGGTTTCCCCATTCGGAAATCCTGGTCTCAACGTCCGGTTATCGACTCCACCAGGCTTATCGCAGATTCCCACGTCCTTCTTCGGCTCCTGTTGCCAAGGCATCCACCATGCGCCCTTAGAAACTTTCACACACATGAAAGCCCTAAAATGAGCAAATATAACTAAGATGTCATTCTCGGCGTCACCACACCTCACACCACGTCCCCAGGGGGAAACACGGCGATCAACAGTGCAGCAACAAAAATAAGATGCTCGCGTCCACTATGCAGTTCTCAAACAACAACCCCCACACCCGCTCACCACACCACAACGATGCGACTCACCAAGCAAGGGAAACAGAAACAACACCACCCAACAACCCCAAAAGGCTGCCAGGCGCCTGCTGTCCCAGGACCCAACAGTGTGCCAACACCAGAAACCATCACCAGCCCCAACCATTCCAACCAGCTGCAAACAGCCGGCGTACTCAGCCAGAACCAGGACACTCCCCAGCACCATTCGTTGATGTTCCACCCATGAGCAACCCGCCATCACACACGCGGTGATGCAACGGGCACTAATGCTCCTTAGAAAGGAGGTGATCCAGCCGCACCTTCCGGTACGGCTACCTTGTTACGACTTAGTCCCAATCGATGGTCCCACCTTCGACGGCTCCCTCCACAAGGGTTAGGCCACCGGCTTCGGGTGTTACCGACTTTCGTGACTTGACGGGCGGTGTGTACAAGGCCCGGGAACGTATTCACCGCAGCGTTGCTGATCTGCGATTACTAGCGACTCCGACTTCATGGGGTCGAGTTGCAGACCCCAATCCGAACTGAGACCGGCTTTTTGGGATTAGCTCCACCTCACAGTATCGCAACCCATTGTACCGGCCATTGTAGCATGCGTGAAGCCCAAGACATAAGGGGCATGATGATTTGACGTCGTCCCCACCTTCCTCCGAGTTGACCCCGGCAGTCTCCCATGAGTCCCCACCCGAAGTGCTGGCAACATGGAACGAGGGTTGCGCTCGTTGCGGGACTTAACCCAACATCTCACGACACGAGCTGACGACAACCATGCACCACCTGTGAACCCGCCCCAAAGGGGAAACCGTATCTCTACGGCGATCGAGAACATGTCAAGCCTTGGTAAGGTTCTTCGCGTTGCATCGAATTAATCCGCATGCTCCGCCGCTTGTGCGGGCCCCCGTCAATTCCTTTGAGTTTTAGCCTTGCGGCCGTACTCCCCAGGCGGGGCACTTAATGCGTTAGCTGCGGCGCGGAAAACGTGGAATGTTCCCCACACCTAGTGCCCAACGTTTACGGCATGGACTACCAGGGTATCTAATCCTGTTCGCTCCCCATGCTTTCGCTCCTCAGCGTCAGTTACAGCCCAGAGACCTGCCTTCGCCATCGGTGTTCCTCCTGATATCTGCGCATTCCACCGCTACACCAGGAATTCCAGTCTCCCCTACTGCACTCTAGTCTGCCCGTACCCACCGCAGATCCGGGGTTAAGCCCCGGACTTTCACGACAGACGCGACAAACCGCCTACGAGCTCTTTACGCCCAATAATTCCGGATAACGCTCGCACCCTACGTATTACCGCGGCTGCTGGCACGTAGTTAGCCGGTGCTTCTTCTGCAGGTACCGTCACTTTCGCTTCTTCCCTACTGAAAGAGGTTTACAACCCGAAGGCCGTCATCCCTCACGCGGCGTCGCTGCATCAGGCTTTCGCCCATTGTGCAATATTCCCCACTGCTGCCTCCCGTAGGAGTCTGGGCCGTGTCTCAGTCCCAGTGTGGCCGGTCACCCTCTCAGGCCGGCTACCCGTCGTCGCCTTGGTGAGCCATTACCTCACCAACAAGCTGATAGGCCGCGAGTCCATCCATGACCGAAATTCTTTCCAACATCCACCATGCGGTAGACGTTCCTATCCAGTATTAGACCCAGTTTCCCGGGCTTATCCTAGAGTCAAGGGCAGGTTACTCACGTGTTACTCACCCGTTCGCCACTAATCCACCCAGCAAGCTGGGCTTCATCGTTCGACTTGCATGTGTTAAGCACGCCGCCAGCGTTCATCCTGAGCCAGGATCAAACTCTCCGTAAAAAAATTACAGAACGACCTCACAACACCCGGAAATAAGTGTCATGACATCAATTCAATCGCTGGCAGACCACCACCACTCACACGGGGGTGCGGGGTGTATGGTCAACCAATGTGTTAAAACAATTGGCATCAACAAACTTGGCACACTATTGAGTTCTCAAACAACAGGCGCTTCCAGACTCACCATCCCGCCTCGCGGAACGTTTCGCTCTGGAGCAACTTCTCCATCCTAGACCATCCGATCAGACCCTGTCAACCCCGTTTCCGAAGTCTTCAGCAGCTGTTCACGTGATCCGGCTTCGCAACCTTACCACACGATCAGTTCCTGTCAACTCCGTCATTCGACGTCGTCACCCAGTGAAAATTCATGAAGAAGGCTACAAAAGCCTACCACACGATCACCAGCAGTCAAACCAGATCATCTCTTCAGGAATACCAGCATCCCCTCACAGGAACACTGCACACTGTGTGAGCACATCCGCCCTGGACCTGCCATTCTCGGCAAGAATCCGCGGATTCCATGTTCTTCACCCGGCCGTCCGATTCCTCGAACCGCGCCTCAGCACGAGATGGAACTCTACACACACCACGACCCCCACGCAAAATCGGGTGTTCATCGGCATGCGAGAGGCCCCGTCTTCCGCAGGATCCTGCGGAGGACGGGGCCTCGGGTCTCTGCCGGCAGGACGCTGGCGGCAGAGGCAGCGGCTGTGACGCCGCCCTCACTCACCGCGCGGTCAGATCCGCGCCGGCCATGTTCTTCTTGCCCCGTCGCACCAGGAGGTAGCGACCCGCGAGGGCGTCGGCCGCGCCGAACCTCTGCTCCGCGTCCGTCATCCGCACGTTGTTCACGGACGCGCCGCCCGCCTTGATGGTGCGCCGTGCCTCGGACGTCGAGGAGGCGAGGCCGGTGGAGACGAGCAGCTCGACCGCCGTCGCCGTGCCGGCCTCTCCCTGCCACTGCGCGGGATCCGCCTGGGGCAGCTCGGAGAGGACCGCGGCCAGCGTCTCCCCGTCCACGGTGGAGAGGTCCCCTCCCCCGAACACGGCCGCGGACGCGTCGATGACCTTCTGGGTCGCGTCCTCCCCGTGGGCCAGGGCGGTGACCTCCCACGCGAGCCGCTTCTGCGCCTCCCGGCGGAACGGCTCCTCGGACACCTTCCGCTCGTACTCCTCGATCTCGGCACGGGTGAGGAAGGTGAACACCTTCAGCCGGGAGACCACGTCGGCGTCTGCGGTGTTGAGCCAGAACTGGTAGAACGCGTAGGGCGAGCACATCTCCGGGTTCAGCCACACGGCGTTCCCCTCGGACTTGCCGAACTTCGTGCCGTCCGCGTTCGTGATCAGCGGGGTGCCAAGGGCGTGCACGTGCGCACCCTCCACCTTGCGGATCAGCTCCGTGCCCGAGGTGAGGTTGCCCCACTGGTCCGAGCCTCCCGACTGCAGGCGCACCCCGTGGCGGCGGTACAGCTCGAGGAAGTCGTTGCCCTGGAGCACCTGGTAGGAGAACTCGGTGTAGGAGATCCCCTCCTCCGAGTGGAGGCGCTTGGCCACGATCTCCTTCTTGACCATGGTGCCCACGCGGAAGTTCTTGCCCACCTCGCGCAGGAAGTCGAGCGCGCTCAGCTGGGAGGTCCACTCGAGGTTGTTGACCATCGTGGCGGCGTTGTCCTCCTCGAAGGACAGGTAGGGCTCGATCTGCGCCCGCAGCGAGTCCACCCACGCGTCCACTGTCTCGCGCGTGTTCAGCACGCGCTCGGAGGTCTGCCGGGGATCGCCGATGAGGCCGGTGGCACCGCCGACCAGGGCGACGGGGCGGTGGCCGGCCAGCTGCAGGCGGCGCATGAGCAGCAGCTGGACCAGGTGGCCCAGGTGCAGGGACGCCGCCGTGGGGTCGAACCCGCAGTAGTACGAGATCGGCTCCCCGGCCAGCGCCTCCTCGAGGGCGGCCTCGTCTGTGGAGACGTGGACGAGCCCGCGCCAGCGCAGCTCCTGCCACACGTTCTCGAAGGAGGGATCGTTGGCCTGCTCCCGCAGGCGCTGGGCACGGTTCACGGTCGATTCAGCCACGCCGCCACCCTACCGACGTCCCGCTCCCCCGCGACGGCGACGCGCCGCCGTCGTGGGGGACCACGCCGACGCCGGCCTCAGCGGGGCACGGCGCTGAGGCCGGCGGGCAGCCGCGCCTCCTCCGCCGTGGAGACGATCGTCAGGGCCTGCGTGCACCGCGTCATGGCCACGTAGAGGTCGCCGACGACGCCGTGCGCGTCCTCCACGATCCGCTCGGGGGCCGCGAGGACCACGGTGTCGAACTCCAGTCCCTTGGTCTCGCGGGGGCTCACCACGACGACCTCCACCCCGGGCAGCGGCGCCCGGTCCACGCGCGCCGTTCCCCAGCGCTCCCGCAGGGCGGCCACCTGGGCGGGCACCTCGGCCTCGGGCACGATCACCGCGGTGAGTGCATCCGGGACCAGGTCGCGCTGGCGGGCGACGGCGTCGCCGACCAGCCCGGCGAGCGTGCCGCCCGGCTCCGCGACGAGCTCGGGGGCGTGGTCGCCCTCGCGCACCGCCTCGGGCTGCGAGACGGCGAGACCGGCCGCCTGTGCCACCTGCGCCGCCCAGCGCATCACCCGGGCCGGCGAGCGGTAGTTCACCGTCAGCTCCTCCAGCCGCCAGCGGTCCCCGAAGACCGGCGTGAGCGCCGCGTCCCACGAGCCGGCCGCGTCGAGCCGCGAGGACTGCGCGATGTCCCCCACCACCGTGAAGGACTTCATGGGGCAGCGGCGCGCGAGCAGCCGCCACTGCATCGGGGAGAGCTCCTGTGCCTCGTCCACCACCACGTGGCCGTACGTCCACGAGCGGTCGTGGGCGGCCTGGTCGGCCGTCGTCCTGCGGACGCCGCCGGGCTCGTTGGCCGCGGCGAGCTGCTCGGCGTCCACCACGCCGTCGATCCCCATGTCCTCGAGGCTCTGGTGCATGTTCTCCAGCGAGGCGCGCGCGTTGTCCACGTTGCGGCGGTGCTGCGCCTCGGACTCCCGGCCGGTCGGCGGGGCCTCCACGGCGCCGAGCAGCTCCGCGGCCTCGTCCAGGAGCGGCACGTCCGCCTCGGTCCACGGGGAGCCGGCGGGCCGCAGCAGCGCGGCGATGTCCTCGTCGGAGAGCCACGGGGCAGCCGCGCGCAGCAGGGGCTCGCGGGAGAGGAGGTCCCCGATGAGCCACTCCGGCGTCATCGGCATCCAGCACAGGTTGAGCGCCACCCGCACGTCGCGGGCGGTGCGCACGTCCTCCAGGAGGAGGTCCCGCTGCACGGGGGCGCCGGAGGACTTCTCCAGCTTCTTGCGCAGCTTCTCCGCGAGGTCCTTCACGAGGATCTTCACGAAGGTCGCGCGCGCCTCGTTGTGCGGCTTGCCCGTGGCACGGGCGCGTTCGCGAGCGCGCCGCACCATGGCCGGCTTGAGCTTGACCACCGTGCCGTCGATGTTCAGCCGGCGGGGCTCCACGAGGAGGCGCTGGCGCTGCGCGACGGCGTTCGCCACCACCTCTGCCATCTCGAGGCGGCCCTTCACCGCCGCGGCGGCAGCCCGCGGCTCTGGTCCGGCCTGGAACCCCGGCATGAGCGTGCCGAGCGAGGCCATCACGACGCCCGTCTCGCCGAGCGAGGGCAGCACCCGCTCGATGTACCGCATGAAGGCGGTCGAGGGGCCCACCACGAGCACGCCGGAGCGGGCCAGCCGGTCGCGGTGCGTATACAGCAGGTACGCGGCGCGGTGGAGGGCGACGGCGGTCTTACCCGTGCCCGGCCCGCCCTGGACGACCAGCGCGCCCGAGACACCGGCGCGGATGATCTCGTCCTGCTCCGCCTGGATCGTGGCGACGATGTCCCCCATGCGGCCCGTGCGGCGCGCCGTGACGGCGGCCAGCAGGGCGCCCTGGGAGTCCGGGCTGATGTGGTCGTCGTCCGCGAGCAGGCCCGGGTCCAGGATCTCGTCGTCCAGGTCCCGCACCTCGCGGCCGCGCAGCATGAGGTGACGCCGGCGGCGCACGTGCTGGCGACGGGCCGCCGTCGCCTGGTAGAAGGCACCGGCCTCGGCGGCGCGCCAGTCCACGAGGAGCCGCTCCTGCTGGGGGTCGGTGAGGCCGATGCGCCCGATGTAGCGCTGCTCCGACACGCCGTCCTCGTCCGGGTCCAGGTCGAGGCGGCCGAACACGAGCCGCTCATCGACGGCGTAGAGCTGGGCGAGGCGGTCCTCGTAGAGCGTGGCGAAGGCGTCCCGCTCGGAGTGGTTCTGGAGCGATCCCTCGAGCCCGGTGCGGCGCACGCGGGCGAGCTGCTCCTCCTTCTCGACGCGCAGGGCGTCCAGCCGGGCGTAGCGCTCGGACACCCGCCCCTGTTCGAGTTCGAGCTCCGTCTGGCGGGCGGACACGACGTCGGTCATCGCGGTGGTCCTTCACAGGGGCGGTCGGGGGTGGGCGGGCTCGGCGCGCCGCGCACCCGGTGGAAAAGTGACCACCCATGCTACAGCGACACAGATGAACGACAGATGGCCGCGCGGTGGACCTCCCCGCACGGCCATCCCCGTCCCATCCGGGCCTCGGCGCCCCCGCGAGGGCACCGGCGCGCCTCACCGCGCGTCGACCACCGAGCCCCGGCTGGCCGCGAACGCCCGGAGGGGCTCCAGGGCTGCGGCCAACGCCTCGATCTGCGCGGCGACGGCCGAGGGGGCCGTGCCGCCCTGCCCGCTGCGCGCGGCCAGGGAGCCCTCGGTGCTGAGCACCTCGCGCACCGCCGGCGTCAGGTGCGGGGAGATCCGCGCGTACTCCTCGTCGGAGAGGTCCCACAGCTCGACGCCGCGGGCCTCGGCCGCCTGGACGGCCTCCCCCGAGAGCTCATGCGCCTCGCGGAAGGGCACGCCCTGACGGACGAGCCACTCGGCGACGTCCGTGGCGAGCGCGAAGCCCTGGGGGGCCAGCTCCGCCATCCGCTCGGTGCGGAAGGTCAGCGTCGCGATCATCCCGGAGACCGCGGGGAGCAGCAGCTCGAGGGTGTCCGCGGCGTCGAACACGGGCTCCTTGTCCTCCTGGAGGTCCCGGTTGTAGGCCAGGGGCATCGCCTTGAGCGTGGCCAGCAGGCCTGTGAGGTCGCCGATCAGACGTCCGGACTTGCCGCGCGCCAGCTCCGCCACGTCCGGATTCTTCTTCTGCGGCATGATCGAGGACCCCGTGGAGAAGGAGTCGTGCAGGGCCACGAACCCGGCCTCCTTCGTGGCCCAGAAGATGACCTCCTCGGAGATGCGCGAGAGGTCCACGCCGATCATGGCCGCCACCCAGGCGAACTCGGCGTAGACGTCGCGGGAGGCCGTGCCGTCGATGGAGTTCCACACGGCCGAGTCGAAGCCGAGCTCCGCGGCCACCGCGTTCGGGTCCAGGCCGAGGGAGGATCCGGCCAGGGCCCCCGAGCCGTACGGAGAGACCGCGGCGCGGGCGTCCCAGTCCGCGAGGCGCTGCAGGTCCCGGGCGAAGGCCCACGCGTGGGCCAGCAGGTGGTGGGACAGCAGCACCGGCTGGGCGTGCTGGAGGTGGGTGCGCCCCGGCATGGGCGCGTAGGGGCGGGCCTCGGCCTGGGCCAGGAGGGCGTCGATCGTGTCGAGGACCCCCCGCGCCACGATCCGGGCGTGGTCCCGGAGGAACATGCGCCCGAGCGTGGCCACCTGGTCGTTGCGCGAGCGGCCCGCACGCAGGCGCCCGCCCAGCTCCGGCCCGGCGCGCTCGATGAGACCGCGTTCGAGGGAGCCGTGCACGTCCTCGTCCGAGGCCGAGGGCGCGTACGCGCCCGAGCGCACGTCCTCCTCCAGGCGGTCCAGTGCCGCGAGCATGTCCCCCAGCTGATCCGCCGTGAGCAGGCCGGCCGCGTGGAGGACGCGGGCGTGGGCCCGCGAGCCCGCGATGTCGTAGGGCGCGAGCCGCCAGTCGAAGTGCGTGGACTTGCTGAGCGCGGCGAGGGCCTCCGAGGGTCCCCCGGCGAAGCGGCCGCCCCACAGGGCACCCTCATTCGTGCCGTGCCGCGGCGTGGACTGCTCCGTCACGTGTCTCCCCTCGCGATCAGTCGTTGCTCAGGCGGGCGACGTCGGCGAGGTCGGCGGTGCCGGCCAGGCGCTGCTCGCGCTCGGACGCGGTCTTGGCCGAGAGCCCGAAGATGTCGATGAAGCCGCGGGCCGAGGACTGGTCGAACGCGTCGCCCTCGTCGTAGGTGGCGAGGTTGAAGTCGTAGAGGCCCGTCTCGGAGCGGCGGCCCTGCACCGTGGCGCGGCCGCCGTGGAGCTCGAGGCGGATCTCGCCGTTCACGTGCTCCTGAGTCGCGTCGATGAAGGTGTCGAGGTTGCGCTTCAGGGGGGAGAACCACTGGCCGTCGTAGACCAGCTCGGTCCAGCGCTGCTCCGCCTGGCGCTTGAAGCGGGCCTGCTCGCGCTCGAGGGTGACGTGTTCGAGCTCGCGGTGGGCGGCGATCAGCGCCATCGCGCCCGGGGCCTCGTAGATCTCGCGGGACTTGATGCCCACGAGGCGGTCCTCCACGATGTCGATCCGGCCCACGCCCTGGGCGCCGGCGCGGCGGTTGAGCTCCTCGACGATCTGCAGCGGCGAGAGCGCGCGGCCGTCGAGGGCGGTGGGGACGCCCTTCTCGAACGCGATCGTGACCACGTCCGGCGCCGGCGGGAAGGCGGGGTCGTCGGTGTAGTCGTAGACGTCCTTCGTGGGCCCGTTCCAGATGTCCTCGAGGAAGCCGGTCTCGACCGCGCGGCCCCAGACGTTCTGGTCGATCGAGAAGGGGTTCTTCTTCGTGGTGGCGATCGGCAGCCCGTTGCGCTCCGCGTAGTCGATCGCCTTGTCGCGGGTGAGCGCGAGGTCGCGCACGGGGGCGATGCACTTCAGGTCCGGGCCGAGGGTCTGGATGGACACCTCGAAGCGCACCTGGTCGTTGCCCTTGCCCGTGCAGCCGTGGGCCACGGTCGAGGCGCCGAACTGGCGGGCAGCCGCCACGAGGTGGCGGGAGATCACGGGGCGCGAGATCGCGGACACCAGCGGGTACGCGTCCATGTACAGGGCGTTCGCCTTCAAGGTGGGCATGCAGTACTGCTCCGCGAACTCGTCGCGCGCGTCCGCGACGTAGGCCTCCACCGCGCCGCAGTCGAGGGCGCGCTGGCGGATGGTCTCGAGGGACTCGCCGCCCTGGCCCACGTCCACGGCGACGGCGACGACCTCGGCACCCGTGGCCTCCGCGATCCAGCCGATGGCCACGGAGGTGTCCAGGCCTCCTGAGTAGGCAAGGATGATGCGTTCCTTCACGATGAACTCCTCTGTCTCCTGTGTGCTGCGTCCGGGGCGGGCGCGCGGGCCCGGTTGGCCCCGCACTGCTGACCGATCGTACCCAGCATTTGCATAAATATTCAATGCGTCGCATATGGAACCCCCGCGGCGCAGGGATGACGTCTGCCACACATCGAGCGCGTCCGGACCCCCTCGATGCACGGGGGGACATTCCCCGGGGGCACGCCCCCTCCACCGTTGTCCACACCCCTGGGTGGACGGATCGCGCGGCAACGAGCCGCTTCATGCCGGATTGTCCGACCGGGATGGGCGATACGGAGCGGATCGTCCTCGCATACAGCCCCTCGGTCCCTCCCGGCCGTCGCCACGGGTGCCCGATTTGACGGGCCGCCCCCGAAGGGCGTTGACTCGTTCGTAGCCGATTCGTGATCTCACCGTTATCTGCCTGAGCGGATGACGCGATGATCTCGTGATCGAAATGCTTCGTCGGTCGCCCGCTGTGGGGTCGTCCCGAGCCGACGGAGTCTTTGACCCGACCAAGGAGTAGACGACCCCGGTGCGCCCCGGCCCGCCGAACAGCGAGGACTCGACACATGGACATCATGACTCTCTTCGCTTCTTCCGCCACCCGCTCCCGCCGTGCGACCGCGACCGTCGTCGCCGGCATGACCCTGGCCGGTGCTGCCGCTGTCGGCGGCGCCGTTCCCGCCCAGGCCGCCTCGGTGGCCACCTGGGACCGCCTGGCCCAGTGCGAGTCCGGCGGCGACTGGTCCATCAACACCGGCAACGGCTTCTACGGTGGCATCCAGTTCACCTACTCCTCCTGGCGCATGGTCGGTGGCTCGGGCTACCCGCACCAGGCCTCGAAGGCCGAGCAGATCAAGCGCGGCGAGATGCTCCTCGACATGCAGGGCTGGCGCGCCTGGCCCGCCTGCTCCAAGAAGCTGGGCCTGACCGCCTCCGATGCCGCGGGCACCCCGTCCGTTGCCGTCGAGCGCACCGCCACCGTGCAGCGTCAGGATGCCGCTGCCGCCGAGCGTGCCGCTGCTGAGCGCGCCGCCGCCGAGCGTGCCGAGGCCCAGCGTGCCGCAGCCGCCGAGCGCGCCGAGGCCCAGCGTGCCGCAGCCGCCGAGCGCGCCGAGCGCGCCGAGCGCGCCGAGGCCCAGCGTGCCGCCGCGGAGCGTGCCGAGGCCCAGCGTGCGGCAGCCGCCGAGCGCGCCGAGGCCAAGCGTGCCGCAGCCGCCGAGCGCGCCGAGGCCAAGCAGGCCACTGCTGAGCGCGCCGAGGCCAAGAAGGCCGCTGCCGCGAAGTCCGCTCCGGTGAAGGCTGCGGCTCCCGCAGCCAAGGCCGCCCCCGCCGCCAAGGCTGCGAAGGCCGCTCCCGCCGTCAAGGCCGAGCAGACCGTCGTGGTCGCCAAGGGCGACACCCTGAACAAGCTGGCCGCCGAGCACGGTGTCGACGGTGGCTGGAAGGCCATCTACGAGGCCAACAAGGACCTCATCGAGGATCCGAACCTCATCTTCATCGGCCAGGAGTTCGTCCTCCCCCAGGCCTGATGAGCCTCGCGTGACCCTCAGCGTCACGCACCACAAGAAGGCCCCCGCCGTCCGGTGGGGGCCTTCTTGCGTGTCCGGAGCGGTGGCGCCCACGCCGGCGGCCGGCAGGTGGACGCCCCGGGGCGCCGGTCCCGGTCAGCCGGCGAGGCCCAGCAGCCGGGAGGCCACGACGGGTGCGTTCTCCGAGCCGGCCGTGATCAGCAGGATGGTGTCGTCGCCGGCGATCGTGCCGAGCACGTGCTCCACCCGGGCGTGGTCGATCACGCTGGCCAGGAACTGGGCGGCCCCCGGCGGGGTGCGCAGCACGACCAGGTTCTCGCTCGGCTCGGCGGAGATCAGCAGCTCGCGGGCCATGCTCGCCAGGCGGCCCTGCTGGGACTCCGAGCTGCGCGGCGGGACCGCGGACTCCTCGCCCTCGGCCGGCACCGCGTAGACCATCCCCGCGGCGCCGCGCACCCGGACGGCGCCCAGGTCCACGAGGTCGCGGGAGAGGGTGCCCTGGGTGACGGAGAGGCCGCGATCCCCCAGGGCGGCGGAGAGCTCGGCCTGCGAACGGACCTCGCGCGTGGCCAGCAGCTCGCGGATCGCGGCCTGCCGGGCGGTCTTGGTGGTCGGCACGGCCATCAGCGCGCCCCCTCCGCCGTCGCGCGCGGATCCTCCGCCAGCCCGGAGCGGTACAGGAGCCAGGCCATGAGGGCCTTCTGCGCGTGCAGGCGGTTCTCCGCCTCGTCGAAGACCACCGAGGCCGGGCCGTCAATGACGTCGGCGCTCACCTCGTAGCCGCGGTAGGCCGGCAGGCAGTGCAGGAAGATCGCGTCCTCGGCGGCCCGGGCCATCGCGGCCCCGTCCACCTGGTAGGCGCGGAAGAGGGTGAGCCGCTCCTCCTTCTCGTCCTCCTGGCCCATGGAGATCCAGGTGTCCGTCACGACCACGTCGGCGCCGTCCAGGGCCTCGCCCGGATCCGAGGTGATGAGCACCGAGCCGCCGGTCTCGAGGGCACGCTCCCGAGCGGCCGCCACGACGTCGTCGGCGGGGAGGAAGCCGGCGGGGCCGGCGATCCGCACGTGCATGCCCGCCGTGACGCCGGCCAGGAGGTAGGAGTTGGCCATGTTGTTGGCCGCGTCCCCCACGTACG
Source organism: Micrococcus sp. 2A (assembly GCF_039519235.1). Taxonomy (NCBI): domain Bacteria; kingdom Bacillati; phylum Actinomycetota; class Actinomycetes; order Micrococcales; family Micrococcaceae; genus Micrococcus; species Micrococcus sp. 2A. Next base: position 1,603,458 of record NZ_CP154351.1, read on the forward strand.
CCAGGGTCAGGCCCGCGGTGCGGCCCTTGTGCTCCCGCACCGTGAGGAGGTCGGCGAGCAGCTGGCACGGGTGGTAGTCGTCGGAGAGCGCGTTGACCACGGGGACCCGGGAGTGGGCGGCCATCTCCTCGAGACCGGCCTGCGCGAACGTGCGCCACACGATGATCCCGACCATGCGCTCCAGGACCTGGGCCGTGTCCGCGACGGACTCCTTGTGGCCCAGCTGCGACTCCCCCGGGTTGACGATCAGCGGGCTGCCGCCGAGCTCCGCGATCCCGGCGGAGAAGGACACGCGGGTGCGCGTGGAGGTCTTGTCGAAGAAGACCACGCCGGTGCGGGGACCCGCCAGCGGGCGGTGCAGGAAGCGGTCCTCCTTCATCTCCAGGGCCAGGTCGAGGACCTCGGCCTGCTCCGCGGGGCTCAGGTCCGTGTCCACCAGGAAGTGGCGGGTCGGGGGGTGGGGGGCGGTGCTCATGGGGTCTCCTCCCGGAGAGGTGGGGCGGACGGGTGGGGCGGGCGGGCCCGCCAGGTCGGTGGCGCGAGGTCGCTCAGGCGGCGGCCACGAGGGCCGGCAGCGAGTCCGTGAAGCGGTCGAGGTCGGCCCGCCCGATGGTCAGGGGCGGGGCCAGGCGCAGGGTGGCGGGACCGGTGGCGTTGAGGATCCATCCGGCGTCGAGGCCGGCCCGCACGACGCCGGGGGCGAGCCCGCCCTCCGGGTCCGCGCCCGCCCTCTCGGCGAGGTCCACGCCGATCCACAGGCCGTAGGCGCGCACGGCGCTCACCTCCGGCAGCGCCGACAGGCGGGCGGCCAGGCGCACGCCCTCCGCGCGGACACGCTCCAGCAGCCCCTCGGCGCGGATCGTCTCGACGACGGCCAGGCCGGCCGCCGTTGCGAGTGGATTGCCGCCGAACGTGGTGCCGTGCTGGCCCGCGGTGAGCAGGCCGGAGGCTCGCTCGCCCACGCACACGAGCGCGCCGATCGGCACGCAGCCGCCCAGGCCCTTCGCAAGGGTGAACGCGTCCGGGAGGACGGGCACGTCCGAGCCGGTGACCTCCGGGCTCTGGAAGCCGAACCACGCCCCGGTGCGGCCCATGCCGGACTGCACCTCGTCGAGGATCATGAGGGCTCCGGCCTCACGGGTGGCCTCGCGGACCCCGGACAGGTAGCCGGCGGGCCAGCCGTGCACGCCTGCCTCGCCCTGCACGGGCTCCAGCAGCACGGCCGCCACGGTGGCCCCGTCCGCGTCCGGGGCGAGCGCGGCGCGCAGCGCGGGAAGATCCCCGCCCGGGACGTGCTCGACGCCGCCGGGCAGCGGCTCGAAGGGGGCGCGGTAGGCCTGCTTGTGGGTGAGGGCGAGGGCGCCCATGGTGCGGCCGTGGAAGGCCCGCTCGAGGGCGATCACCCGGGTGCGCCTCCCCGAGGGGTCCTCGCCGCCGTGGCGGCGGGCCAGCTTGAAGGCGGCCTCGTTGGCCTCGGTGCCGGAGTTGGCGAAGAAGACGGTGGAGCCCTCGGGTGCGCCGGCCGCCGCGAGCAGCTCCTCCGCGAGCCGGACCTGCGGCTCCGAGGTGAAGAGGTTGGAGACGTGCCCGAGCGTGCCGACCTGCTCGGTCACCGCGCGCACGATCGCCGGGTGGGCGTGGCCGAGCGAGTTCACGGCGATCCCGGCCAGCAGGTCCGTGTACTCCTTCCCGTCCGCGTCCCACACGCGGCTGCCCTCCCCGCGCACCAGGACGCGCGAGGGGGGCCCGAACACGCCGGTCAGGGAGGCGCCGTAGCGCTGGAGCAGCTGGGACTGGGTGGTGCTCATGCGTCCTCCTGGCCCGGGGCCGGTGCGTCGTCGTCGGGGACCACCTGGGTGCCCACGCCCGCCGACGTGAACACCTCCAGCAGCATGGAGTGGGGCCGGCGGCCGTCCACCACGTGGGCGCGCTGCACGCCGGCCTCCACGGCGTCCAGGCACGCGGCCATCTTCGGGATCATGCCCGAGGCCAGGGAGGGCAGCAGGGCGCGCAGCTGGCCGGCGGTGAGGGAGCTGATGAGGGATCCGCGGTCGGGCCAGTCCGCATAGAGTCCCTCGACGTCCGTGAGGAGGACGAGCTTCGTGGCCCCCAGGGCGGCCGCGAGCGCGGCGGCGGCCGTGTCGGCGTTGACGTTGAGCACGTGGCCGGTGGGGTCGCCGTCCGGCCCGATCTCGGGGGCGACGGAGGAGACGACGGGGATGCGCCCAGCGTCGATCACGTCCCGGATGGCGGCGGGGTTCACCCCCGTCACCTCGCCCACCAGCCCGAGGTCCACCTCGACGCCGTCCACGACGGCGCCGGTCCGGCGGGCGCGGAACAGGCCGGCGTCCTCCCCCGAGGACCCCACCGCGTACGGCCCGTGCGAGTTGATCAGTCCCACGAGCTCGCGGCCGACCTGGCCGGTGAGGACCATGCGCACCACCTCCATGGCCTCCGGCGTGGTGACGCGCAGTCCGCCCCGGAACTCGGAGGAGATCCCGAGGCGGTCGAGCATCGCGTTGATCTGCGGACCGCCTCCGTGCACCACCACGGGGTGCACACCCACGTGGTGCAGGAACACCACGTCCTCGGCGAACGCCGCCCGCAGCTCCTCCGAGACCATGGCGTTGCCGCCGTACTTGATGACCATGGTGGTGCCGGCGAAGCGGCGGATCCACGGGAGCGCCTCCACGAGGACCTCGGCCTTCGAGGCGGCCTGCTCGAGGCGGTCCGCCGTGGAGAGCACGGGCGGGGCGGCGGTGGGGTTCTCGCTCATGTCGGGTCTCCTCACGTGGAGTAGGCGGAGTTCTCGTGCACGTAGTCGTGGGTGAGGTCATTGGTCCACACGGTGGCCTCCGCGGAGCCGGCGTGCAGGTCGATCTCCACGCGCACCTCCCGGGCGCCCAGGTCCACGAGGGAACGGTCCTCCCCCACGCCGGAGGCGCGGCACACCTGCACGCCGTTGAAGGAGACGTCCAGGGCGTCCGCGTCGAAGGGCGCGAGGGCCTCCGGCACGGTGCCGACGGCCGAGATGACGCGTCCCCAGTTCGGGTCCTGGCCGAACACGGCGGCCTTGAAGAGGTTGGACCGGGAGACCGCGCGGGCCACCGCCTCGGCGGCCGCTTCGGTGCTCGCTCCCACCACGCGGATCGCGATCTCGTGCGACGCGCCCTCGGCGTCGCCGATGAGCTGGCGGGCGAGGTCCGCGCACACCCCGCGCAGCAGCTCGGTGAACTCGCCCGGATCCGGCGTGGCGCCCGAGGCGCCGGAGGACAGCAGCACCACGGTGTCGTTCGTGGACATGCAGCCGTCGGAGTCGGCGCGGTCGAACGTGGTGCGCACGGCCTCCCGCAGCGCGGCGTCGAGCACGGCGGAGGGCAGCAGCGCATCCGTGGTGAGGACGCACAGCATGGTCGCCAGTCCGGGCGCGAGCATGCCGGCGCCCTTGGCCATGCCGCCGATGACGTGGCCCTCGCCCGTCGCCAGCGCCTGCTTGGGCACGGTGTCCGTCGTCATGATCGCGACGGCGGCGTCCCCGCCGCCGTCGGCGGAGAGCGAGCCCGCCGCCGCAGAGACGCCCTCGAGCAGGAGCGGCATCGCGAGGCGCTCGCCGATCAGACCCGTGGAGCAGACCACGACGTCGGCGGGGTCCACGGACAGGGCCGCTGCCGTGTGCTCCACCGTGCGCCGGGCGTCCTCGAGGCCGGCCGCGCCCGTGGCCGCGTTGGCCCCGCCCGAGTTGAGCACGACGGCGGCGGCGCGCCCGTCCGCGAGCGCCGCGCGGGAGAGGCGCACGGGGGCGGCCGCCACGCGGTTCGTCGTGAACACGCCGGCGGCGGCGTGCTGCGGCCCGTCGTTCACGACGACGGCGACGTCCGGCCTCCCCGACGGCTTGAGCCCGGCCGTGACGCCGGACGCGCGGAACCCCTGTGCTGCGGTGACGCTCACGGCGCGACCCCCTGGTGCTCGAGCCCGGTCTGCTCCGGCAGTCCCAGGGCGATGTTCATGGACTGCACGGCGCCGCCGGCCGTGCCCTTGGTGAGGTTGTCGAGGGCGGCGGTGACGATCACGCGCCCGGCGCGCCCGTCCACGGCCAGCTGCAGCTGCACGTGGTTGGAGCCCAGCACGGCCTTGGTGGCCGGCCACTGCCCCTGGGGAAGCACGTGGACGAAGCGCTCGCCCGCGTAGGCGGCCTCCCACGCCGCGCGCACCGCGTCCGGCGCGACCCCGGGGCGCAGGCGCGCGGTCGCCGTCGCGAGGATGCCGCGGGGCATGGGGGCGAGGGTCGGCGTGAAGCTGATCTGCACGCGCTCCCCGGCCGCCTGGGACAGGCCCTGCTCGATCTCGGGGGTGTGCCGGTGCCCGCCGCCCACGCCGTAGGGGCTCATGCCTCCCATGACCTCGGAGCCGAGCAGGTGCGGCTTGGCGGCCTTGCCCGCGCCCGAGGTGCCGGACGCGGCCACGATCACGACGTCGGAGGTCTCGAGCAGGCCCGCCGCGAACCCGGGGGCCAGGGCCAGGATCGACGTCGTGGGATAGCACCCGGGGACGGCGATGCGGCGGGCGCCGGCCAGCCTCGCGCGCTGGCCCGGCAACTCGGGCAGGCCGTAGGGCCACGTGCCCGCGTGCTCAGATCCGTAGAAGGCCTCCCAGTCCTCGGCGGACTCGAGGCGGTGGTCCGCGCCGGCGTCGATGACGAGCGTGTCCGGGGAGCGCTCCGCGATCTGCGCGGCGAGCGCGCCCGAGGCGCCGTGGGGCAGGGCGAGGAGGACGACGTCGTGCCCGGCGAGCACGTCCGCGGTGGTCTCCTGCAGCACGCGGTCCGCGAGGGTGTGCAGATGCGGCTGGAGGGCGCCGAGGCGCTCCCCCGCGTTCGAGTGCGCCGTGATGGCGCCGATGCTGACCTCGGGGTGGTCCGCGAGCAGGCGCAGGGCCTCTCCCCCGGCATAGCCGCTGGCGCCGGAGACGGCGACGGTGTGAGTCATGGGCCCACCCTACCTGGTGTATGCGAGATTCGGAATATGTATGCGATCGTACAGTGGACGGCATGAGCCTCGAACACGCCTCCCCCGCCCACCCCTCCACCCACCACGCCGTCGTCGTCGCCTCCGCGGGCGGACCCGAGGCACTGGCGTGGACCGAGGTCCCCGTGCCGACGCCGGCCGCCGGGCAGGTCCTCGTGCGCACGGCGGCGGCGGGCCTGAACTTCATCGAGACGTACCAGCGCTCCGGCGTGTACGCCGTGGACGTCCCCTTCACCCCCGGCACCGAGGGTGCGGGCGAGGTCGTGGCCGTGGGCGACGGCGTCGACGGCTCCCTCGTGGGGCGCCGCGTGGCGACGGCCGCCGGGCACGCCACGTACGCCGAGCACTTCACAGCCCCCGCCGACCAGCTCCTCGACGTGCCGGACGCCATGGACCTGGCCGACGCGGCGGCCCTGCCCCTGCAGGGCATGACGGCGCACTACCTGTGCCGCTCGACCTTCGAGGTGTCCGAGGGGCAGACGGTGGCGCTCACCGCCGGCGCGGGCGGCGTGGGCCTGCTCCTGACCCAGCTGGCGTCGGCCCGCGGGGCGCGCGTGATCGCCGCCGCCTCCACCGAGGAGAAGCGCGAGCTCTCGCGGGCCGCCGGGGCACACGCCGCCGTCGGCTATGCGGAGCTGAGGGACGCGGTCCTCGAGGCCACCGGCGGAGAGGGGGCGCACGTCGTCTACGACGGCGTCGGCCGGGACACCTTCGAGGCCTCGCTGACGATGCTGCGCGTGCGCGGCCTGCTGGTGCTCTTCGGGGGCGCCTCCGGCCAGGTCCCCCCGTTCGACCTGCAGCGCCTGAACTCCGGCGGCTCGCTCTACGTGACCCGGCCGTCCCTGGCGGCCTACACACGCACCGCCGAGGAGACCCGGCAGCGCGGCGCAGAGCTCTTCTCCGCGTGGACTCAGGGCTCCCTCGACGTGCGGATCGGCGCCCGCATCCCGCTCTCCGACGCCGGACGCGCGCACCAGCTGCTCGAGTCCCGCGCGACGACCGGCAAGGTGCTCCTGACGCTTCCGTGACCCCGCCGTGACGGTGTCACGACGTCCTCGCGGGGCGGCGCGGAAGAGCCTCCGCCGCCGCCCGGGGAGGGAGGACACCGCGCACGAGTCGTCAGGTTAACAACAGGTGAACTACACTGGGCTGGTTCGGCGGCCCGTCGTGAATCTCCCGACGCCGCGCCGCCCACCCATCGACTGACCCTTCATCGGAGGTCCCATGACCGAGCCGACCGCCCGCGTCCACCCGCCGCAGCTCCCCGGATCCGACCGCACCCCGCCCCCACGGACCCTCCTCGACCTCTTCGAGGCCACGGTGCGTGAGCATCCCGACTCCCCCGCCCTCGACGACGGCCGCGAGCAGCTGACCTACGCGGAGCTGCACGAGCGCGTGCTGGAGTCCGCCCGCTTCCTCGCGGAGCGCGGCGTGCGACCCGGGGACCGGATCGGCGTGCGGATCGCGTCCGGCACCGTCGGCCTCTACGTCTCCATCCTCGCCGTGCTGGCCGCCGCCGCCGCCTATGTCCCCGTGGACGCGGACGACCCGGAGGAGCGCGCCCGCCTCGTGTTCGGCGAGGCCCGCGTGGCCGGGATCCTCACGGACGAGCGCGTGCTGAGCGCCTCCCGCGAGCCCGCCGCCGACGTCGGGACGGGCGAGCCCGTGCGCCCGGGCCTGGGCGACGACGCGTGGATCATCTTCACCTCCGGCTCCACGGGCACCCCGAAGGGCGTGGCCGTCTCGCACCGCTCCGCCGCCGCATTCGTGGACGCTGAGGCGCGGATCTTCCTCCAGCAGGACCCGCTCGGCCCCGGCGACCGCGTGCTGGCGGGGCTCTCCGTGGCCTTCGACGCCTCCTGCGAGGAGATGTGGCTGGCCTGGCGCCACGGCGCATGCCTCGTGCCGGCCCCCCGCGCCCTCGTGCGCTCGGGCATGGACCTCGGCCCGTGGCTGGCCGAGCGCCGGATCACCGCCGTCTCCACGGTGCCCACCCTCGCCGCGATGTGGCCGACCGAGGCCATGGACAACGTGCGTCTGCTCATCTTCGGCGGCGAGGCCTGCCCGCCGGAGCTCGCCGCGCGCCTGGCGGTGGAGGGCCGCGAGGTGTGGAACACCTACGGCCCCACCGAGGCGACCGTGGTGGCCAGCGCTGCCCCTCTCACGGGCGAGGGGCCCGTGCGCATCGGGCTGCCGCTGGACGGCTGGGACCTCGCCGTCGTCGATCCCGCCACGGGGGTCCCCGTGGCCGCGGGCGAGACGGGCGAGCTGATCATCGGCGGCGTGGGGCTGGCCCGCTACCTGGATCCCGCGAAGGACGCCGAGAAGTACGCCCCCCTGCCCTCGCTGGGCTGGGAGCGCGCCTACCGCTCGGGCGACCTCGTGGTCTTCGACCCCGCGGGCCTGCTGTTCGTGGGCCGCGCCGACGACCAGGTGAAGCTCGGCGGCCGTCGCATCGAGCTCGGCGAGGTCGACGCCGCCCTCCAGGCACTGCCCGGGGTGCACGGCGGCGCGGCCGCGGTGCGCTCCACCCCCGCCGGGCACCAGATCCTGGTGGGCTACCTCAAGCCCGGCGGTCCGCTCGAGGACTTCGACCTCGCGGACGCCCGCGAGCGCCTCACCGAGGAGCTGCCGGCCGCCCTCGTCCCGCGCCTCGCCCTCGTGGAGTCCCTGCCCACCAAGACCTCCGGCAAGGTGGACCGCCACGCCCTGCCCTGGCCCCTGCCGGGCGCCGAGGCCGCGGACGAGGGCGCCCCCGAGATCGACGAGTCCACCCCCGCGGGCTGGGTCCTGCGGCAGTGGGCGGACATCCTCGGCCAGGCCCCCGCCGGGCCGAAGACCGACTTCTTCGCCGCCGGCGGCGGCTCCCTCGCCGCGGCGCAGCTCGTGGCACGCCTGCGCCAGCGCCACCCCGCGGTCACGGTACAGGACGTGTACCGCCACTCCAAGGCCGGCGCGCTCGTCGCCGCCGTCGTGGGTGAGGAGGGCGACGCCCCGGGCATCGAGGTGCACGACCGCCACGTGGCCCGCACCCGGCACCGCACGCAGTGGGCGCAGACCCTCGTGGGCCTGCCCGTGTTCGTGCTGCCCGCGCTCCGCCTGGGCGTGTGGACGGGCCTCGTGCTCAACGTCCTCGCCCTGACCGGCCTGGCCCCCGGGCTGCCGACCGTGTCGTGGTGGGTGCTCGGCGTGGCGGCCCTGCTCGTCGTCACCGCGCCGGGTCGCATGCTCATCGCCGGCCTCGCGGCGCGGCTGCTGCTGCGCGGCGTGGAGCCCGGCTCCTATCCGCGCGGCGGCCGCGTCCACCTGCGCCTGTGGCTGGCCCAGCACGTCACGGACCTCGTGGACCCGTACTCGCTCGCCGGCGCCGCGTGGGTCCCGGCCTACGCCCGCCTGCTCGGCGCGAAGATCGGCCCGGACGTGGACCTGCACTCGGTGCCCCCCGTGACCGGCCTGCTCGAGATCGGCGAGGGCGCGTCCATCGAGCCGGAGGTCGACCTCTCGGGCTACTGGGTGGACGGCGACGTCGTCCGGATCGGCCGGATGCACGTGGGCGCCGGCGCCGTGGTCGGCGCCCGCTCGACGCTGATGCCGGGGGCCCGCGTGGGCGCCGGCGCGCACGTGGAGGCCGGCTCGACCGTGGCCGGCCGCCTGCGCGGCGGCCAGCGCCACGCCGGATCTCCCGCCGCCAAGGTGGGCAAGGTCAAGGCGGACGGGCCCAACGTGGCGCCACCCCGGGCCACGGGCTGGCGCATCGCCTCCACCGTGGGCTCCACCGTGCTGGCCCTGCTGCCGCTCGTGGCGGCCGCCGCCGCGCTCGCCGTGGGCGCGTGGTCCCTGGCGTGGTGGCCGGAGGCGGGCGCCGCGGCCACCCCGCTGGCCGCCGTCGGGCAGACCGCCCTGCGCCTGCTGGCCGCCTCGCCGCTCATGGCGGCGGTGTGGTTCGGCACGCAGATGCTGCTGGTCCTGCTGACCGTGCGCGTGCTCTCCGTGGGCATCACGGAGGGCCACCACCCCGTCCGCTCTCGGGTGGGCTGGCAGATCTGGGCCACCGAGCGTGTCCTCGACGCCGCGCGAGACCAGCTCTTCCCCCTCTACGCCTCGCGCTTCACGCCCGTGTGGCTGCGCTGGCTCGGCGCGGAGATCGGCCGCGACGTGGAGGCCTCCACCGTGGTCCTGCTGCCGAAGTTCACCCGCGTGGGCGACGGCGCGTTCCTCGCCGACGACACCATGGTCTCCTCCTACACCCTGCAGGGCGGCTGGATGCACGTGGGCCCGGCGAAGGTGGGCAAGCGCTCCTTCGTGGGCAACTCGGGCATGGTCCCGGGCGGGCGCACCCTGCGCCGAGACTCGCTCGTGGCCGTGCTCTCCACGACGCCGGCCAAGACGAAGGCCGGCTCCTCCTGGATGGGCTCCCCGCCCGTGCGCCTGCGCCGCACCGAGGTCGCCGCGGACGCGGCCCTGACCTACGACCCGCCGGCCCGGCTCAAGGCCGCGCGCACCGCGTGGGAGCTGCTGCGCGCCATCCCCGTGTGGCTCCACGTCGCCCTCACCATCGCCGTCGGTGCGGCACTCGCCGCGCTGGCCGCCGTCGGGGGCTGGCTCCTGGCCGCCGTGCTGGGCGGGGTCGTGCTGCTGGCCGCGGGCGCGGTGGCGGCCGGCATCACCGTGCTGGCGAAGAAGCTGTTCGTGGGGCGCATCCGCACCTCGGAGCACCCGCTGTGGTCCTCGTTCATCTGGCGCAACGAAGTGGCCGACACGTTCACCGAGTTCCTCGCCGCCCCGTGGTTCGCCCGTGCCGCCGCCGGCACGCCCGCACTCGTGTGGTTCCTGCGGGCGATGGGCGCGCGGATCGGGCACGGCGCGTGGGTCGAGTCCTACTGGCTGCCCGAGGCCGACCTCGTCACCCTCGGCGACGGCGCCACCGTGAACCGCGGATGCGTGGTGCAGACGCACCTCTTCCACGACCGCGTCATGGCCCTCGACGAGGTCACCCTGGGCGACGGCGCCACGCTGGGCCCCAACTCCGTGGTCCTGCCCGCGGCGCGCCTGGGCGCGGGCACCACCGTCGGCGCCGGCTCGCTCGTCATGCGCGGCGAGGACCTGCCCGCCGGCACCTGGTGGCTCGGCAACCCCGTCGCGCCGTGGCGCATGCCGGACGGACCGGTCGCCGTCGTCGAGCACGGAAGCACCGCCGCCCCCGCCACCACCGCAGAGGAATCATGAGCACGGACCCCTACATCCCCGGAGTCGGCACGGACGTGGCGACCATCGAGCACATCGACCTGACGCTCGACGTCCGGCTGGCCGCCAACCGCGTGGCCGGCGTGGCCGTGCTGCGCGTGCGGCTGCGGCGCCAGACCTCGAGCGTCGAGCTGGACCTGCACCGCCTCGCGGCGCAGTCCGTGACCGGAACGGTGGACGGGCGCACGCTGAAGGTCCGGCACTCCCAGCCGCGCCGCACGCCGCACCGCCTCGTGGTGCAGCTGGGCGAGAGCCTCCCCGAGGGCGCCCTCGTGGAGCTGACGGTGACGTACGCGGGCACCCCCGCGCCGCGCCGCAGCCCGTGGGGCACCATCGGCTGGGAGGAGCTCACCGACGGCGTCCTCGTGGCCGGGCAGCCGCACGGCGCGTCCACGTGGCTGCCGTGCATCGACTCCCCCGCGGTCCGCTCGACGGCACAGATCACCCTGACCTGCGACGCCGGCTACCTCCCCGTGGCCAACGGGATCGGCCGGCCCGTGCGCACCCGCGGCTCCCGCGTGACGTGGCAGTGGCGCATGGACCGGCCCGTTCCCGCGTACCTGCTCACCGTGCAGATCGGGCGGTACCGCCGCGTGGACGCACCGACGGCCGTGCCCGTCCCGGCCGGCCGCGGGGCGCACGCGGCCGCCTCCCGTGTGGCCGCCGACGCCGACGCGAGCCTGCCGCCGCTGAGGCTCGTGGTCTCGCCCCGCCAGGAGCAGCGCGCCCGCGCCGCGCTGGCGCCCCAGGCGCGGATGATGTCCGCGTTCGTGGACGCCTACGGCGCCTACCCGTTCGAGGAGTACACCGCCGTCGTGGCGGACGAGGTCCTCGAGATCCCGCTCGAGGCGGCCGGCATGTCCCTGTTCGGCACCAACCACCTGGACGGCTCGTGGGAGTCGGAGCGGCTGATCGCCCACGAGATGTCCCACCAGTGGTTCGGCAATGCCGTGACGCTGGGCCGCTGGTCGGACCTGTGGCTGCACGAGGGCTTCGCGTGCTACTCGGAGTGGCTGTGGGCCGAGGCGTCGGGCCGTTCCAGCATCGCCTCGATGGCCCGCCGCGCGTGGCACCGGCTGCGCGAGGAGCCGGAGGACCTCGTGCTCGTGGACCCCGGGCCGCGGGACATGTTCGACGACCGCGTGTACAAGCGCGGCGCCCTCACCGTGTTCGCGCTGCGCGAGCTCCTCGGCCCGCGCGCCTTCCGCGACATGGTCCGGGCCTGGGTGGCGCAGCACCGCTTCGGCACGGTGGACACCGCCGCGCTGCGCGCCCACGTCCACGCGTGGGCCGAGGCGGAGGGCGTGGAGGGATCGGACGTCGACGCGCTGTTCGAGGCGTGGACCGCGAGGGCGCCGCTGCCGGCGTTCCCGGGCTGACGCCGGCGGCGGTTGCGCCCGCGCGCGGTCATCGTCCGCGTCGCACCCGGAAGGCCAGCGCCCCGACGGCGCCGGGGACGACCGTGTCGTCGAGGTCGACCACGCGCATGCCCGCGGGAGGCCGCAGGGCGGGGACGTCGGTCGGATCACCGGTGAAGCCCGTCCCGGCGGCCTTCACGACAGCCTCCTTGCGGGTCCACAGCACCGCGCGGGCGGCCGGGCGGGCGGCCTCGTCGTGATCTGCGAGCCAGCCGCGCTCCCGAGGCGAGAAGGCGACGTCCCCGAGCGCGGCGTCCGTCGCGAAGGCCGGCGCGTCCTCCCGCTCCAGGTCCAGCCCGAGGCCGGCCCCCCGCCCCGCTCCGGCCCACCACGCGCCGAGCCGGACGCGCATGCCCGGCGCCCCGGGCACCGCCACGTGCGTGAACGAGACGAGCGCGCAGCGGCCGGTCGGCAGCCCCGTGAGGGAGGGCGCCCCGTGGTCCGTCCCCCCGCAGGCCGGGCACGCGTGCCCCAGCCCCAGCGGGCCCACCGGCTCCCCCCACACGTCGGCGAGCGCCGACGCGATCTCCTCCAGGAGGGCGGCGGTGGCGGCGACGGCCGCCCCCGCGGGTGCGGAGACGGCCGTCGTCAGACCCCAGCGGCCCGGAAGGCCACCCGGGGCGGGAGCGTGGCGCGCGCCCACGGGAGGACCGTTCAGCGCTGCACCGCGCCGTGGCGCCGGGCCGCGAGCTCGGTGGCCGCGGCGCGGGCCGCGGAGGCCTCGTCCGCGGTGAGCGTGCGGTCCGGGGCCCGGAAGCGCAGGGAGAACGCCAGCGACTTCGTGCCCTCGGGCACCCCCGGCCCCTCGTACACGTCGAACAGCGCGACGTCCTCGAGCAGCTCGCCCGCCCCCTCGGCGAGGGTCGCGCGCACGTCCCCGGCCACCACGGCGACGTCGACGACGAGGGCGACGTCCTGCGTGCTGGGCGGGTACGTGGAGATGGCCTCGGCGACGACGGCCTCGGGCGCCGCCGCGGACAGCGCGTCCAGGTCCAGCTCCCACGCGCTCAGGCGCGCGGGCAGGTCCTCCGCCTCGAGCCACTGGGGGTGGAGCTCGCCGGCCACGCCGACGACGGCCTCGCCGTCCGCGACGGCCACGACGAGCTCGGCGGCGCGCCCGGGGTGGAACGCGTGGTGCGCGCCCTGCCGGACCGTGAGCTCGACCCCGAGCAGGTCCGCGACGTCCAGCGCGGCGGACACGGCGTCCTGCCAGTCCACGGCGCGCCCGGCGGCGCCGGGGCCCACGGGGGCCTCGTGCCCGACGAGGACACCGCCCACGTGCCACGGCTGCGCGGGCACGCCGGAGGTCAGTCCCTCGAGCACCTCGGCGGAGGGGTGCACGCCGCGCGGCGGCACCTCGGGCGAGCCGAGCGCGCCCGAGGGCAGGAACACTCGGCCCACCTCGGCCAGCGCGAGGTCACGGAAGCCGCGGCCCAGGTTGCGGCGCGCGGTCTCCACGAGGCCCGGCAGCAGCGAGGTGCGCAGGAACCGGAACTGGGAGGAGATCGGGTTGGCGAGCGAGACCGTCGCGAGCGCGTCGGCGGCCGCATCCGTCGCGGCGCCGAACCGGCGGTTCTGCTCCTCGGAGACGAACGGGTACGTCAGGACCTCGGTGTGCCCGCCGGCCGCGAGCGCGGCGGCGACGCGGCGGCGCTGGGCCTGGGCGCGCGTGAAGCCGCGGCCCGGGGGCGCGACCGGGACCACGGAGGGGATCTGGTCGTAGCCGCGCAGGCGCGCGACCTCCTCGACCAGGTCCTCGGGGATCTGCAGGTCCGTGCGCCAGGACGGAGCGGTGACGCGCAGCAGCGGCGCACCGCCGTCGCCGGTCTCGCCGACCTCCACCTCGGCGCCGAGGGAGCGCAGGGTCTCCACGACCTCGTCCGCGGTGTACTCCACGCCCACGCGGGCGGTCGGGTAGTCCGCCGCCATCTCGACGACGGCGGGGGCCGGGCGCTCGCCGACGTCCGTGACGCCCTCGGCGGCCACGCCGCCGGCCAGCTCGACGAGCAGCTGCACGGCGCGCTCGGCGGCCTCGTCCGCGACCTCCCAGTCCACGCCGCGCTCGTTGCGCTTCGAGGCCTCGGAGGGCAGGCGGTGGCGGCGGCGGGTGCGGGCGATGGAGACCGGATCGAAGTTGGCCGACTCGATCACGACGGCCGTGGTGGCGTCCGAGACCTCGGTGCGCTCCCCGCCCATGACGCCCGCCAGGCCCACGGCGCCGACCTCGTCCGCGATGACCAGGTCCTCGGCGTCGAGGGTGCGCTCCTTGCCGTCGAGCGTGGTGAGGGTCTCCCCCGGGGCGGCCCGGCGCACGGTGATGCCGCCCTGGAGCTTGTCCGCGTCGTAGAAGTGCAGCGGCTGGCCCAGCTCCCACATGACGTAGTTGGAGACGTCCACCGGCAGGGAGATGGAGCGGATCCCGGCAAGGCGCAGCCGTGAGGCCAGCCACGGCGGCGTCGGACGGGAGGCGTCCACGCCGGTCACGGTGCGGGCCACGAAGCGCGTGCAGCCCGGGTTCCCGTAGATGGGCGCGTCGTCGTCGAGCGTGACGGGCACGCCGGCGTCGTCGGCCGCGGGCGGGGCGACGGCCTCCGCCGGGTCCGTGAACGGCCTGCCCGTGGCGTGCGCGTACTCGCGGGCCACACCGCGCATCGAGAACACGTAGCCACGGTCCGGCGTCACGTTGATCTCGGCGGCCTCGTCCCGCAGGTCCAGGACGTCGCGCACGTCGGCGCCGAGCTCCGGATCCAGGCCGAGGGTGGAGAGCACCAGGATGCCCTCGTGGTCCTCGCCCAGGCCGAGCTCGCGGACGGAGGCCATCATGCCGGCCGAGACATGGCCGTAGGTCTGGCGGGGGCTGATGCGGAAGTCGCCGGGCAGGACGGCGCCGGGCAGGCACACGGCCACCTTGTCCCCGACCTCGAAGTTCTGCGCGCCGCACACGATGCCCTGCACGCCGGAGGGGTCGACACCCTCGCCCGTGAGGGTCTGCTCGGCGCCGTCGGGCACCACGCGGACGGAGCACCAGTTGATGGTCTTGCCGTTCTTCTGGGGCTCGGGCTCCTTGGTGAGCACCTGGCCCACCACGATGGGGCCCTCGAGCTCGGCGGCGGGACGGTGGACGTCCTCCTCCTCGAGGCCGACGCGGACGAGGTCCGCCATGACGTCCTCCGCGCGGTGGTCGGCGGGGACGGGGACGAACTCCCGGAGCCAGTTCAGGGGGATGCGCATTGGATCAGACCTCCATGCCGAAGTGCTGGGAGAAGCGGACGTCGCCCTCGATCATGTCCCGCATGTCCGGGACCTCGTTGCGGAACATGAGCGTGCGCTCCACGCCCATGCCGAACGCGAAGCCGGAGAACTCGTCCGGGTCCAGGCCGGCGGCGCGCAGCACGTTCGGGTGGACCATGCCGCAGCCGCCCCACTCGATCCAGCGGGGGCCGCCCTTGGCGCCGGGATGCCAGATGTCCAGCTCGGCGGAGGGCTCGGTGAAGGGGAAGAAGTTGGGACGCAGGCGGATGGCCGCCTCCGCGCCGAACATCTGCCGCGCGAAGTACTCGAGCGTGCCGCGCAGGTGGGCCATGGTGAGGCCGCGGTCCACGGCCAGGCCCTCGAACTGGTGGAACACCGGGGTGTGGGTGGCGTCCAGCTCATCCGTGCGGAACGTGCGGCCCGGGCAGAGCACGTAGGTGGGCGCGCCGCGCTCCAGGAGGGAGCGCATCTGCACGGGGGAGGTGTGGGTGCGCAGGAGCAGATGGGCCTCGGCGGGCTCCACGAAGAAGGTGTCCTGCATCTCGCGCGCCGGGTGGTCCGGGGCGAAGTTGAGCGCGTCGAAGTTGAACCACTCGGACTCCAGCTCGGGGCCCTCCGCGATCTCCCAGCCCATGCCGACGAAGATCTCGGAGACCCGGTCCATGGTCAGGGACAGCGGATGGCGGGCGCCCGGGCGGCGGCGCCGGACGGCGGCCGTCACGTCCACGGTCTCCTCGCGCAGGATCCGCTCGGCGTGCTCGGCCTCCAGCACCGCGGTGCGGGCCGCGAGCGCCTTGTTCATGCGGCCGCGCGCGGCGCCCATGACCTTGCCGGCCTCGGCCTTGCGCTCCTTGGGCAGGGCACCGATCCCCTTGTTGGCCAGGGTGAGCGGGGCGCGGTCGCCGGTGTGGGCCAGGCGGGCGGCCTTGAGCTCGTCCAGGTCGTCCGCGGACGCGAAGGCGGCGAGGGCGGCCTGCACGGCCGCGTCCACCGCCTCGGCGTCCACGGGGGAGATCTCCGGAGCGGGCGCGGCGGACTCCGCGCCGGGCTCGGTGCTGGGTGTCATGGGGGCAACGACCTTCGCGTGCTGGCTGATGGGGGCGGGCCCAGTCTAGTGTCCGGGTGGGGACGGACACCTCTACGCTGAGCGGCATGACCGACGCCCCCGTCCCGCCGTCCGTGCCCGTCCGCGGGGTCGCCGTGGACGGGCAGACCCGGTGCGCCCACTACCAGAGCCCCCGCGACGTCGTCGCGATGCGCTTCGCGTGCTGCGACGCCTACTGGCCCTGCCACCGGTGCCACGCCGAGCTCGCCGGCCACCCGGCCGTCCCCGTGCCGGCCACGGACTTCGCCCGGCCGCACGTCCTGTGCGGAGTGTGCCGCGCCGAGCTGAGTGTCCACGCGTATCGCGCGGCCATGGCCGCCTCCCCGGACGGCGACGGCGGCGCCTCGCCCGCCTCGCCGGCGTGCCCCTCGTGCGGGGCGGGCTTCAACCCCGGCTGCTCGGCCCACGCGCTCCTGTACTTCGCGGTGCCGGAGCCCGGCCGGGCCGCGGCCGAGGGGTCCGACCGATGAGGGCCGCCCGGACCCGCGGCCTGTGGAACCTCGTGAACCTGTCCACGCCCCTGGGACTCGTGGGCGCCGTCGTCGCGCGCTGCGAGCTGCGGCCGGGTCCCCTGGGCCTCATCGAGGCGCGCGGGTGGACGGCCCCCTTCCCGGGTGGGGCCGCGTTCACGGTGGGCGACGTGGTGTTCACCCGGCCCGGGCTGCGGATGACGCCGGAACTGTGGCGGCACGAGGGCGCCCACGCGGCGCAGTACGCGGCGTGCCTCGGGCTGCCGTTCCTGCCGGCCTACGCGCTCGCGGCGGCGTGGTCCTCCTGGCGCACGGGCGACCCGGCCTCCCGCAACGCGTTCGAGCGTGGCGCCGGGCTGGTGCGCGGCGGCTACGTGGAGCGGCCCGTGATCCGCACGCTCTCGCTTCGGCCGCTCCGGCGACGCGGCTGAGCGGCGGCCGGGTCGGGCGGAACGGGGCGCGGGCGCGGGCGCGGGCGGAGCGTCCCTCAGTGCAGGGTGCCGCCGGGGACGGTCAGGTCCGCGCCGCCGTCGAGCGCGGCCAACGCGGTCTCCGCCACGGCGCGTGCGAGGTCGGCGGCCGGCAGCCCGGGCGCGTCCGCCGTCGGCCGGTGCTCGATGTCCCACGGCACGTGCACGAACCCGGCGGCGCGCGCCGTCCCCGGAGCGTCGAGCAGCGCGTACATGACGTGGTTGCACACGAAGGCGCCCGCCGAGAGCGAGGGCTCTGCGGGCACGCCGGCCGCGCGGATGCGGGCGACGGCGCGCTTGACGGGCAGCGTGGCGAAGTGCGCGGCCGGGCCGCCGAGCCGCACGGGCCGGTCCACCGGCTGGTCCCCCGCGTTGTCCGGAATGCGGGCGTCCTGCAGGTTCACGGCCACGCGCTCCACGCGCACGGACCCGGTGCCGCCCGCCAGCCCGACGGCGACCACGGCCTCCGGGTGCGTCTCCCCCAGTGCGGCGGCCAGCGCGGGCCCGGCCGCGGCGAACACGCACGGCAGCTCGACGGCGTGCGCGCTCACCCCCTGCGTCGAAAGGAGGCCGACGGCGGCGCGCGCGGCGGCGATCGAGGGGTTGTGGGCGTCCCCGCCGAAGGGCTCGAAGCCCGTGAGGAGGACGCGGACGGGGGTGGCGTGGACGGTCATGCGCCCAGGGTAGGCGCGAAGAGGACTCGAACATGCTTGCGATGTCATTCGAACATGTGTTCTACTGAGGTCATGCGATGGGAAGCGCAGACCCTGCGGTCCGAGGGCGGATCCGAGCAGGCGGAGGACGGCACACCGGCCGGAGCCCCCGCTCTGCTCCCGCTCTCGGACCTGCAGCGGAGCATCACCACGCCCGAGTTTGCAGGCATCACGTTCCATGAGGTCCTGGCCAAGAGCGTGCTGAACTCCGTCCCGGAGTCCTCGGCGATGCCGTTCCGCTGGACCGTGAACCCGTACCGCGGCTGCACCCACGCGTGCCGGTACTGCTACGCCCGCAGCACGCACTCGTTCCTGAACCTGGACGCCGGGGCGGACTTCGACCGGCAGATCGTCGTGAAGGTGAACGCCCCCGAGGTGCTGCGCCGGGAGCTCGCGCGGCCCACGTGGGGCCGCCAGAGCGTGGCGCTGGGCACCAACACGGACCCCTACCAGCGCGCCGAGGGCCGGTACCGGCTCATGCCCGGGATCATCACCGCCCTCGCGGACTCGGGCACCCCGTTCTCCGTGCTCACCAAGGGCACCCTGCTCGCTCGGGACGTCCCGCTGCTGCGTGCCGCCTCCCGGTCCGTGCCCGTGCAGGTCTCCCTCTCCCTGGCGGTCCTTGACCCGGCCGTGGCGGCAGCGGTGGAGCCGGGGACGCCGTCCCCGGCCGCGCGGCTGCGCCTCATCGAGCAGCTCGCCTCCGCCGGGGCCGAGGTCACCGTCATGGCCATGCCCCTGCTGCCGTGGCTGACGGACTCGGAGGG
Organism: Micrococcus sp. 2A; assembly: GCF_039519235.1. Lineage (NCBI taxonomy): Bacteria > Bacillati > Actinomycetota > Actinomycetes > Micrococcales > Micrococcaceae > Micrococcus > Micrococcus sp. 2A. The sequence continues at coordinate 1,621,921 of NZ_CP154351.1, forward strand.
GCAGATCGACGCGCTCATGCGGGCGGTCGCCGGAGCTGGCGCCGCCCACGCGCTGGCCGGCGCCCTCCACCTGCGTCCCGGCGCCCGGGAGTGGTACCTCGCGTGGATCGGGCGGGACCATCCCCATCTGCTGGAGGGGTACCGCCAGATGTACGCCCGGTCCTCGTATGCCCCGGCCGCCTACCGCCGCACGCTCGCGCGGTCCGCGGCCGAGGCCGCCCGGCGGCACGGGCTCGGCCGCCACGGCGCGCACGGCGTGCGGCGCGACGACGGCCCGCGCCCGGACGGCTCCCCCGCTCCCGCGCCGCGGCGGACGGGGCGTCCCGGGCCGACGGCGGGTCGCTCGGACCTCGCGAAGGCGCAGCCCGCGCTCTTCTGAGCGCGGCGGTCGCCGCGCTCAGGCGAAGGCGTCCTCCAGCTGCGCCAGCACGGCGTCCACGATCGGCCGGTCGGCGGGGATCCACGGGTGGGCGTGGAGGTCCTCGGCGGTCAGGGGCGTCCACGCGAGCCGGTCATGGTCCTGCAGGGCCGCCGGTTCGGCCGATCCCTGCTCGAGGACGCCGTAGAACACGCGCATCCGGGCGCCGTCGGCCAGCTTCCATCCGATCGTCTCCGGAGCCGCCACCTCCGCGCCCAGCCGCACGCGCGCGCCGAGCTCCTCCCGGACCTCGCGCAGCAGCGCCTCGCGGTCCGACTCCCCCGGCTCGACCTTGCCGCCCGGGAACTCCCACAGCCCGGCCAGGGACGCGGGTGCGCTGCGGCGGGCCGCCAGGAGGACGCGCGGGGCCGCGGCGTCGTCGAGGAGGGCGACACCCACCACCGTCCGCCTCGGCGGCGGGGGCGGCACGGTGGGCGTGGCGTGCGATGTGTCGGAGGTCATGTGGCCACCCTAGCCAGCGGCGGCGACCCGCCCGGTGCACTCCGTAGGCTTGAGCGGTGCTGACCCCCTCTCCCGACTCTCCCACCCCCTCCGGGCCCGACGCCCTCGTGCGGCGCCGCCCCGCCCGCCTGCTCCCCGCGATCCTGGCGCTCGCCCTCGGCAGCTTCGCGATCGGCACCACCGAGTTCGCGATGATGGGGCTCCTGCCGCAGGCGGTCGACGACCTCGGCGTGGGATTGGAGACCGGCGGCGTGCTCATCTCCATGTACGCCCTCGGTGTGGTCGTGGGCGCCCCCGTCCTCGCCGCCGCGTGCGCGCGCATGGACCGCCGGCTCACGAGCATGCTGCTCATGGCCCTCTTCGCGATCGGCCACGCGGCCTCCCTGCTGGCCCCGGACGTCACCACCATGATGCTCGCGCGCTTCGTCTCGGGCCTGCCCCACGGTGCGTTCTTCTCCGCCGCCGCCCTCGCGGCCGCGGACCTCGCCGGCCCCGCCCGGCGCGGCCAGGCGATCGCGTGGGTCATGGCGGGGCTCTCGGTGGCCAACGTGATCGGGGTGCCCCTGGCCACGGCCGTGGGCCAGGCGTCCGGCTGGCGCTGGATGTTCGTGATCGTGGCGATCTGCGCCGTCGGCTGCATCGCGGCGACCGCGTTCCTCGTGCCTCCGGTGCCCGCCCCGCCGGGCTCGTCCGTGGCGAACGAGGTCCGTGGCCTCGCCTCCCCGCGGCTGTGGGCGACCGTCGCCGTCGGGGTGATCGGGTTCGCGGGGATGTTCGCCCTCTACACCTACATCACGCCGCTCCTGACCCGGGTTGCGGGGCTGGATCCGCGGTGGGTCCCCGCCGTCCTGGCGCTCTACGGCGTGGGCATGGTGGTCGGGACGCTCGTGGGCGGCGCCCTCACCGACCGCGACCCCGTGCTGACCCTGCGCGTGAGCTTCGCGGCGAGCGCGGTGGCGCTGCTCGGTGTCGGCCTCACCGCCTCGTGGCTGCCCGTCATGATCGTGTTCCTCTTCCTGGTGGCGGTGACCGGCTCCGGCATCGCCCCGGCCCTCCAGGTGCTGCTGGTGGACTCCGCGCCGTCCGCCCCGCAGCTGGCCGGGTCCCTCAATCACTCCGCGCTGAACATGGCCAACGCGATGGGCGCCTGGGTGGGGGCGACGGCGATCGGCGCGGGGGCATCCCTGCAGGTCCCGCCCACGATCGGCGCGGGGATCGCGGCGCTCGGACTGGCACTTTCCCTGATCCTGGTGAGCCGCAGACGGATTTCCGCGTCGGGAAAATGAGAGTCGGGTCACCGCATTGATCGGTTGTCAGCGGGTGACATACCCCCATAGGGGTTGATACAGTCGCAGGCGTAACGGCGTCACACAAGTGCACGCCCCACCATCGAAAGGTCTTCATCATGGGCTTCATTGCTTGGATCATCCTCGGCCTCATCGCCGGCGCCATCGCCCGCATGATCCTCCCCGGCTCGCAGGGCTCGGGCTGGATCGGCGCGCTCATCACCGGCGTCCTCGGCGCCATGCTGGGCGGCTGGATCGCCTCTGCGCTCTTCCACGTCAACGTGAACGAGAAGTTCTTCGACCTCGGCACCTGGTTCTGGGCCATCCTCGGCGGCGTCATCGTGGCCGCCATCTGGCAGGCCGTTTCCCGCCGCATGGGCCGCGGCACCCGCGTCTGATCCCTCGGATCTGACACGCACCGCCTGAGGGGCGGGAGACCGGACATCCGGTCTCCCGCCCCTTTCGCATGCCCGGGCCGCCCCGGGCGCGCCGCGCTCAGTCCCGGGGCGCCGCCATGGCCGAGGCGTAGAGGCAGACCGTGGCGGCCGTTGCCACGTTCAAGGACTCCGCCGCCCCGTAGAGCGGCACCGCGACCCTGCGGTCCGCGCAGGCGAGCTCCGCGGCGGAGAGCCCCTGCGCCTCATTGCCGAACAGCCACGCGGTGGGGGCGCCGAGCTCCTCGGCACCCATCGTGTCCAGCCGGTCGGGCGCGTAGCCGTCCGCGGCCCAGACCCGCAGCCCGGCCGCGCGCGCCGCGCCGGCGGTGGCGGCGGGCTCCTCCCCAAGCACCAGGGGCACGTGGAAGAGGGAGCCGGCGGTGGAGCGGACCACCTTCGGGTTGAACGGGTCCACGGAGCCGGCGGTCAGCACCACGGCGCCGGCGCCGGCGGCATCCGCGGCGCGCAGGATGGTGCCGGCGTTGCCCGGGTCCTGCACCCGGCACAGGACCGCGGCGAGCCGGGCGCTCTCGAGCACGCGCAGACCGGCGCCCTCCCCGGGGATCCGCGCCACGGCAACGATCCCCTGGGCCGTGACCGCGTCCGACATCGCGCCCAGCACCTCCTCCGTGGCCGTCCGCACCGGGACGTCCCGGAGGCGCTCCACGAGGCGGGCGAGCTCCGGGTCCCGCCCCGCCAGGGCCTCGGACACGAAGACCTGCGTGAGCACGCGCCCGGCGGGCCAGGCGCGCGCCGCTGCCTTCGGTCCCTCGCCCAGGTGGGCCCGCAGCGCCTCCCGGCAGCCCTGGGGACCCTCCACGAGGAAGGTGCCCGTCCGGCGTCGGGCGGGCCGGGTGGCCAGGGCGGCGACCGCGCGGACGCGGTCCGCGCGCGGGTTGTCCATGAGGGCGGACTCGGCGGTCATGCGGGGCTCCTTGGAGGGAAGGACGGGTGGGATCACCCGGCGGCGGGGACGACGAAGGGGGCAGGCCGGTCGGCCCGCCCCCTACGGCGTGGTGTCGTCGCTCGCGCGGCGGCGTCGGCTCAGCGGCCGGCGGCCGGAGCGTTCACGTCCTCGGGCAGCGCGGCGCGCGCGGTCTTCACCAGGGCGGTGAAGGTGGCGGCGTCCGAGACGGCGATCTCGGCCAGCATGCGGCGGTCGACCTCGACGCCGGCCAGCTTCAGGCCCTGCATGAAGCGGTTGTAGGTCATGCCGTTGGCGCGGGCGGCCGCGTTGATGCGGGTGATCCACAGGCGGCGGAAGTCGCCCTTGCGCTTGTGACGGTGCTGGTAGTTGTAGGTGAACGAGTGGAGCAGCTGCTCCTTCGCCTTGCGGTACAGGCGAGACCGCTGACCGCGGTAGCCGGACGCGCGGTCCAGCATGGTCCGACGCTTCTTGTGGGCGTTCACTGCCCGCTTCACACGTGCCACGTGCGACTCCTATCTGTGATGCCCCGCCGGTGCGTCCGAGAGCACGTCGGCGGGAGGGTGCCCGGCACAGGGCCGGACGGGGGTGATCAGATGCCGAGCATCCGCTTGATGGTCTTGATGCTGCCCTTGGAGACGACCTTGTCGCCGGCGAGGCGGCGGGTCAGGCGCGAGGACTTGTGCTCCAGGTAGTGGCGGCGGTTGGCCTGCTGGCGCATGATCTTGCCGGAGCCGGTCACGCGGAAGCGCTTCTTGGCACCGCTGTGGGTCTTCATCTTCGGCATGGCTGCCGTTCTCCTTCGTTCTTCAGCTGCCGGACACGGGTGGTGCGGCAGTGCTGTGCTCACCCATCCCGTGCGGGATGGGCTGGACTGGGGCGGCCCGAGGGCCGACGTCGACGCTCAGGCCCCCTTGGCGCCCGGCTTCGGCGCACCGCCACGCGGGACGCCGGGCTTGGGCGGGGTGGGCATCGGCCGAACGGCGCCCGGCTTGGGGGCACCGGGCTTCGGGGCCGCGACGGGCTTGGGGGCGGCGGCGGGCTTCGGCGCCGACGCCGGCTGGGTGACCGGTGCCGGGGCGCTCGGCTGGGCCGCGGGGCGCGGAGCGGACTCCGACGTCGGCGCGGCGCCGCGGCGCGGCTCGGCCGAGCGGGGCGCGGCCGAGCGGGGCGCGGACTGCGGACGCGGAGCCGCCTGCGGGCGGGCGGGCCGCTCCTGGGCCGCCGGGCGCGCCTGCGGCGCGGGGGCCTTCACGGACTCGGAGGGCGCCTGCGACGCCGGGGCCTCGGGGGCCTCCACCGCAGGAGCCGACGGGGTGGTGCGCGGCTCGGCCGCGAGACGGCGCAGCTCCTCCGGGAACGCGTCGCCCACCGAGTTCGAGACGGGCGCGGCGTTCTCCTTGGCCTTCTTCTCCGCGGCGGCACGCGCCTCACGGGCGGCCTGGTCACGGCGCGAGCCGCCGTCGGCACGCTCGCGATGACCCTCGCCGGAGTCCTTGCGCTGCTCGGCGCGGGCCTCCGCCTTGGTCTTGTGCGGGCCGATGACCATGACCATGTTGCGACCGTCCTGGCGCGGCTGCGACTCGACGCTGCCCAGGTCCGCAACGTCCTCCGCGAACTTGTGCAGGAGCTTGATGCCGAGCTCCGGGCGCTGCTGCTCGCGGCCGCGGAACTGGATGATGGCCTTCACCTTGTCACCCTGGCCCAGGAACTTCTTGGCGTGGCCGGTCTTCGTCTCGTAGTCGTGCGTGTCGATCTTCAGGCGGAAGCGGACCTCCTTGAGGACCGTGTTCACCTGGTTCTTGCGCGATTCACGGGCCTTCACGGCGGCCTCGTACTTGTACTTGCCGAAGTCCATCAGCTTGCACACCGGAGGCTTGGCCGTGGGGGCCACCTCCACGAGGTCGAGGTCGGCCTCGGCCGCGAGCCGCAGTGCGTCCTCGATGCGGACGATGCCGGCCTGCTCGCCGTTCGGGCCGACGAGGCGGACTTCCGGAACGCGAATACGCTCGTTGATGCGGGGATCGCTGATGGCGCTACTCCTGTGTTGAGACGACGGGGTGGACTCCGCGCGGCGCGACAGGACGGGCCTCTGAAACCAGAGAAGGCCTCCCCTGCGGTGACGCAGACGGAGGCCTCGACGCGATCCCGACGGACGGGACCCTCGACAACGGGACGCGACGGGCGAGACGCGCCCGGCGGACCGATCGGTGACCCGGCAACTCGGCCCGGCGGTGCCGGACATGCTGCTGACGCGGGTGGGAGGAGGCCTCCACTTGTCCTCCCGGGGCTGGCGCCGCGGCACCGGGCCCGTGGGCCAGACTGCTGCGTGCACAGACCGGGAGTGGTCTGTGGGAAGCTTACCACCATGACCGATGAACGTCACCCCCAGGCCCCGCAGGACGCCGGCGCGCCGGCCGAGATCCGCGACATCCACGAGGTCCCCGCCGTGGAGGTCATCACCACCACGGCCGTGCACCTCATGACCGCCGCCGCCGTGAAGGTGGGACTCGCCGACAGCCCGGACGCGCGAGAGCTCATCGACCTCGACGAGGCCCGCAAGCTCATCACAGCCCTCGCCGGCCTCGTGGTGTCCGCCGCCCCCGAGATCGGCAGCCAGCACGCCGGCCCGCTCCGCGACGGCCTGCGCTCCCTGCAGCTCGCCTTCCGCGAGGCCTCCCCCTTCCCGGACGCGCCGGGCAAGGGCCCGGGCGAGAAGCTCACCGGCCCGGTCAACTGACCGCGCCCACCACAGACGGGCCGCCGCCTCCCTCGGAGGCGGCGGCCCGTCGTCGTCCCGGAGCCCGGGTCCGTGCCGGCTGACGCCTCAGCGGCGGTCCGCGCCGGCGGGCGTCCCATCGGAGGCGGGTGAGAGGTGCCGGGTGACCGGACCCGTGAACAGCGCGATGAGGGCGGCGCCGGAGAGCACCAGCAGCCCCGCCCCCAGCGGTGCGGCGCCCATGCTGATGAGCCACCACGAGAGCAGCACGGCGAACAGCTGCACCGCGGTGGTGGCGCCCCGACTCCAGGCACGCCCGCGCACCATGGCCACGGCGGCGGCGCCGACCCACACCCCGAGCAGCAGGTAGAGCACCGCGAGGAACACCTGGGCTCCGGACGGCAGGACGCCGCCGCCCACGTGGGCCAGGGCGTCCACGGCGAGCCACAGCAGGGCGATCGACTGGGCGGCGAGCACGCCCGCCACCAGCAGGACGGCCGCGGGCGGGCGGCGACGGGACGGGGCCATGGCGGACTCCCCTTCGGGTGGTCGAGACGACGATGGGCGGTCGGCAGCGGTGCGCGCGGCCGGCTCCACGCTACGCGCTCCCGGCCGCGGATGCCGGTCACCGAGGTGACGAACGACTCACCCTCGCGGCCTGTGATCGTTGTCATTCACCTCTTGTTCACACTGGGGCCCCGTGCGAGGATTGTTCCCAATGCAATCGACGGGGGCCGAATCGCCAAGACTCGGTCCCCGTTCTGATGACCGGGTCGTGCACGCCCCGGGGCCCGGCCCAGAGCCCGTGGAGCCCCGAGCGCCCACTTCAGGCCGCGGCCACGACTCCCCGGGGACCCACGACGGACCCGGGACACTAGACAGAAAGCGAGCATCCCCATGGATTGGCGCAGCAAGGCCGCGTGTCTCGACAAGGACCCGGAGCTCTTCTTCCCGGTGGGCAACACCGGCCCGGCCCTCCTCCAGATCGAGGAGGCCAAGGCCGTGTGCCGCACGTGCGACGTGATCGACACGTGCCTCAAGTGGGCCATGGAGTCCGGCCAGGACTCCGGCGTCTGGGGCGGCATGAGCGAGGACGAGCGCCGGGCCATGAAGCGCCGGGCCGCCCGCGCGCGCCGCGCGTCCTGACCCGCCGACGCGGCGTCAGGACGCTGGCACCCGCACGCTGACACGCGTGCCGCCGTCGGGGCGCCGCTCCCAGCGGATGGCGCCCCGCAGGTCCCCCTCCACCAGCGTCTGCACGATCCGCAGCCCGAGCCCCGACGACGTCGGCGCCGGCTGGAAGTCGCCCGCCTCCCCCTCGAGGGGAGCCCCTGTTCCGCCGTCCTCCACCGTGACCACCAGGACACGGCCCGAGGGCGTGTCCTCCTGACGCGCGCGCAGCGCGACGTGCCCCCCGCCCGGCCCGGTCCCATGCTCCACCGCGTTCGTGGCCAGCTCGTTGAGCACGAGGGCCAGCGGCGTGGCCACGTGCGTCGGGAGCTCGCCGAACTCCCCCGTCACCTCCGTGGCGAGCGGCCGGCCGTCGCCCGCCACCTCCACCGCGAGCCGGAACTGCCGCTGCAGGAGGCCGTCCACGGGGATGTGGCCGTCGATCTCCTCGCTGAGCGTCTGATGCACGAGCGCGATGGTGTCCACGCGCTGCATCGCCTGACGCAGTGCACGCCCGGCCTCAGTGGAGTCCATCCGCCTGGCCTGGATCCGCAGCAGCGAGCCCACGGTCTGCAGGTTGTTCTTCACGCGGTGGTGGATCTCGCGGATCGTGGCGTCCTTGCTCACGAGACGCTGCTCCTGACGGCGGAGCTCAGTGACGTCGCGGAGCATGAGGAGCGCGCCCGTCCAGCCGTCACCGCCACGCAGGGGGACACTGCGCACCGTCAGGGTGGCGCCGCCCGCCTGCACCTCGGTGCGCCCGGCCCGCCGGCCGCCGAGGATGGACCACGCGCCCTCCTCCACGGGACGCCGAGCCGCGGCGGTGCTCAGCAGGATGTCCGTGAGCGCACGACCGAGCAGCGGTGCGGTCACGCCGAGGCGTCGCAGGGCCGAGACCGCGTTCGGGCTCGTGAAGCGCGCCCGCGAGTCCGCGCCCAGCACCACGAGCCCGTCGCCGACGCGCGGGGTCCCCCCGATCCAGAAGGCCGGCGGATCCTCCGGGTCGGGCCAGCGGCCATGCTGCATCATGTCGAGCAGCTGGTCCGCGGCAGCGCCGTAGTTCTCCTCGATCGCCGAGCGGGCGGGCCGGCTGTTCGGGTCCGCGTGGGCGCTGACCACGCCGATCACCCGCCCCTCGCGGACCACGGGCCACAGCCGCACCTGGAGGGTGCCGCCAGGAGCGACCACGGGCTCCACGCCCTCGCCCGGGGCGTCGGCCCACCACACCCGGTCCACGAGGGCACGCAGGTCGGCGCGGACCCGAGAGCCGACGATGTCGCGCTGGAACAGCGTGGGGGCCGTGAAGGGACGCACCTGGGCCACGGCCACGTAGCCGCCGGCCGGCTCGGTGTGCGGCACGGGGTACCAGAGGACGAGGTCGGCGAGGCCGAGATCGGCCACGAGCTGCCAGTCCCCCACGAGCATCTGCAGCCAGGAGCGCTCCTGCTCCCCCAGGTCGGGGTGCGAGTTCAGGGGGTCCGACGCGAGAGTGCTGACCATGGGACCAGCCTACGGCCGCTCCCCCGCCGCCCTGCGGCAGCGTCGTCCTCCGTGCCCGACCGCGTCGCCCGCCGCCGACGGCGCCCGTCCCCCGGCGGCACGGCCCCCTCCCTGCGCGCGAGGGACGCGACGGCCCGGCGCAGGGGGCTGGACGGGGCCGCCTCGGCGAGCACCTGCCCGCCCAGCAGTGCACGGTCCGCGGCGCCCGGGTCCCACGGAAGGAACGCGGCCACGGGCACGGGAGGTCCGTAGCGCGCCCAGACCGAGCTCACCTGGGCCCGCGGCGACACCCCGGACGCCCCGGCCCGCGTGCGATTCACCACCACGCCGACGCCCTCGGCGGTCACCGCGCGGCCGAGGGCCTCGACCCCTCGGATGAGGCGCGGGAGGCCCACGGCGTCCGCCGTCCCCACCGCCAGCACCCGGTCCGCGGCGCCGAGCGCGGCGAGCGTGGCGGCGTTGCGCTGTGGGGCGGGGACGTCGAAGGAGAGCTCCTCGTCCTCCTCGAGGCTGAAGCCCACGTCCACGACCACGCGGTCCCAGTGCTCGCGTGCCGCGGCCAGGATGCGCTCGACGGCCGAGCCCCGCACCTCCGGCCAGCGGTCCGGCCGGGACAGGCCCGTGAGCACGTCCATCTCCGCGCCGGCCACACGGACGCGCACGGCGGCCTCCACGAGGTCGGCGGCCGTGATGCGCTCACGGTCCGCCCGTCGTGCTGCCCGGGACACGCCCGCCGTCTCGTCGGCCAGGCCCAGATGTGCGCCGACGGCCGGTCCGTAGGTGTCCAGGTCCACCAGGAGGGTGGCCAGCCCCGTGAGCGCCAGCTCGGCCGCCACGTTCACCGCGACGGTGGTGCGGCCCGGGGCGCCCGTGGGCCCCCAGACCACGACGACCCGACTCGGCCCCCGTCCCGAGGCACCGTCGCCCGGGCCGCCGTCGTCCGTCGCCGCCTTCGGCGCATCGTCCCCCACGTCCTCGGTCAGCACCGTGGGGGCCGCACCGCCGTCCGTCGTGGCGGCACCCTCGCCGATATCCGGCGCGGGGCCGCCCCACACCTCGGAGAACGCGGAGTCCGGCACGGGCTGCCCTGCGAGATCCCAGCGCGCCGTGGGATCGACGCCCACCGGGAGGGATCCGGTGTCGACCTCCACGGTGCCGGGGACGGCGTCCACGGAGTCCACGAGGGCCTCCACTCCATCCGGCTCCTCCTCGGCCAGGCCGGCCGTGGGCTGCACCCCCAGTGCGGCGGCGCGCGCCGCGTCCTGGATCGCGCGGGCCAGCTCGAGGGGCGCGGCGTCGGCGCGCAGGCACGGCACGCCGAGCCCGCGGAGGCGGACCCGCTCGGAGCGGATGTCGCTCAGGGCCACGATGCCCACGGGCCGCGGGGCCGCCTCGAGCTCGTCCAGGAACGCGCGGGTCAGCTCGTCCGATCCACCGGCCACCAGCACGGCGTCCACCATGCCGGAGCGTGCGGCCGCGATCAGCTCGGCGAGGTCGGCGGCGCGACGCAGGACCGTGACCTCCCTCTGACTGCGTTCGAGGACCCCGATGAGGTCCGTGCCGGGCGCCACGGTGACGGCCAGGGAGATCCGCACGGTCAGGCCGCCCCGAGGGCAGGGACCACCGTGATGCGGGCGTCCGTGACCTTCGCGTCAAGCAGGCGAGGCAGCACGTCCTCGTCCACCATGAGCTGCACGCGTGCGGCGGGTCCTCCCCCCAGGGCGCCCTGGTCCTCGGCGAGCTCGATGATCTCGATCCCCTCCGCGAGCCGCTGCGGGTCCGCGTGACCGCGGCCGCCCTCCACCGGCGCGGCGACCCACACGTCCACCCGGTCACCGACCCCGACGCCGTCTGGCAGCGGCTCGTCGAGCTCCACCCCGACGGGCCGGCGACGCTGGGGGTCGACCTCTCCGAGCAGGCGCAGCGGCACCAGCTCGCCCGCCCGCACGGTCCCCGACGCCACGCGGCCCGCGGGCGGCGGCCCGTCCGCGCGCAGGTAGAGGTGCCCGGCGTCGCCGAGGTTGGCCTCCGCGGGCGCGAACTGCTCCGCCTCGACGGGGGCTCCGGGGACGATGTCCCGCGTGGCCGCCCAGTACGAGTGGGTGCGCTGGGAGGCGGAGACCAGGGCGACGACCCCCGCGACCGAGGCGAGCACCAGCACGAGCCCGACGATCAGACGCGGATCCCGCCACCGCGGACGACGCAGTCGCGTGCCCTCGGCCGGCGCGTTGACGTGCATGGACACGGTGGGTCCCCCTTCAGGACGGGCCCGGCGAGGGGCCGCGCGGGCCTGAGCACCCCGTCGGTGCCTCCCCCGCTCCGCGCTGGCACCAGGGTATCCACCGACGGCGCGGGATCCCATGCCTGGCGCCTGGGTGTGGAAAAGTGTCCGGAACCGTCCCGGTCACGATTCAATGGGGGACGACGACGCGGTCGCGACCCCGACCGCGTCCGCCCGCCTCGGAGCTCCGGGGCGACGACCCGTGGAGGAGCATCGTGCAGCGCTTTCTGACCCTGACGGACGTGGCCGAGGTCCTCAACGTCTCGGCCGGGCAGGCTCGCGCGCTCGTGCGCAGCGGAGAGCTCCAGGCCATCCAGGTCGGAGGCCGCGGCCAGTGGCGGATCGAGCAGTCCTGGCTGGACGAGTTCATCCAGCGCCAGATGGAGCGCACGCAGGCCCGCGTGCGGGAGTGGGCGGAGTCCGGGACGGACATGGACGCGGACGTGCGCTGAGCCGGCCCGTCGGTCCCGTCCTCACTCCAGCCCCTCCGCGCCCCGCACGAGCCCGACCGCGGAGAACGGCACCACGAGCACGCCCCGCACCGCTCCGCGGCGGCGCGCCTCGTCGCGGGCGTGGCGGGCGATGTCCAGGTGGTCCGCGCCGACCCGGTCCACCGTCCCCTCCACGATCACATCGCCCCGCAGGCCGACCACCGTGACGGCGGCACGCGAACGCGCCACGCCGCGCAGCACCGCCGCCAGCCCGATCTCGCCGGCCACGCCGGCAGGCTCGGGGACGGCGGCGCCCAGCGACCCCTCGACGGCCGCCACCGCGGCCGTCCGCACGACGGCGGAGCCGCCTCCGGTCAGGTCGACGCCGAACCACGTCCGCCCCACGGTCCGCACCCGGACGTGGAGGGCCTGTCCCTCCACGAGGTGCACGCGGAGGTCCGCGCCGCGGGCGCCGCGGAGCCGGTCCGCCAGCGTGATCCCGGCCCACTCCGCGCGCGTGAGCTCGGCGGCCTCGGCTACCGTGCCCTGCCACCCGAGGTCTGCCCAGCGCGCCTCGATGTCCTCGAACAGTCCGTCCCACCGCATGCCGCCAGCCTAGGGGTGCGGCAGCGGCGGGATGAGGTGCGCCGTCCGTCCGACGTCGCCACGTCACCGAACGACAGCAAACGACATCAAAGGACACCATTGACAATCGAACGGGACCAGGTTTGACTATGGATCGTCAAGCGACACCGGCCACGGGGCCGGCACCGCACCAGGCCTGGAGGGGACCATGCCGCACATCCTTGACCATCACGCCGCCCACACAGCGGGGTCCGCGACGCGCACCGACGTGGCGGGGACCGTCCTGCTGACCCTCTCGGGGCCCGTCCTGCTCCTCTCGGCCGCCACGTTGACGGCGTCCGCTCCGCACGGCCCCGGCCCTCAGCTGACGCACGCCCTCGGCCTCGCGGCCGGGGGCGCCGGTGCCCTCCTCCTCCTGTGGTGGTGTCTCGGCGCGCTCGGCATCGCCCTCATGGCGTTCGGTGAGCGCGCGGGCCACCGCGGGCTCACCCGGATCGGCTCCCGCATGGCCCCCGCCGTGATGCGGCGGGCGGCCTGCGCCGTCCTGGGGCTCCACCTCATCGGTGCCCCCGCCGCCTGGGCCGCACCCGCGCCGGCCCCCGCCACGGCGGCGGCGCTCGCCGATGCGTCGTGGACAGCCGCACCGAGCCCCACGCCTCGAATCGGCACGGTCCCCGGACCGCTGCCCGACGCTGGCTGGATGCCGCGCTCCCCCGCCCCTGCCCCGCCCGGCTCCGCGGAGCGGCCGACGCAGGATCGGCCCACGGTGACCGTGCGGTCCGGGGACTGCCTGTGGGACATCGCCGAGGAGGAGCTCGGCCCGGACGCGACGCTGCGCGAGGTCGACCTGCGCTGGCGTGAGTGGTACCGGGCCAATCGGGCGGTCATCGGCGAGGACCCCCACCTGATCCTGCCGGGCACCGTGCTGGTGGCCCCGGTCTTCTCCCCCCATGTCCCCGAGGCCGGCGGAGCCCGCCGATGACACGCACGGTCCACTCCGACCCCGGCACCCGTCTCGACCATTCCGCCCGCCGTCCCCCTGCCCTCAGCCTCCCGGAGGATCCCATGACCGCTCTCGCCGCCGCCCGCCCGCCCGTCGCCATGTCCCGCCCGTCGTCCGCACCACCCGTCCGAGGGCAGGGCCGCCCTGGCCAGGAGAGCCTGCTGCACGGCCCTGCCCGCCGGCCCTCCGCACTGCCCGGCACGGAGGAGCTGGCGCGGCGGGCCGCCGCGGAGCAGGGACGTGAGGAGCTGCGTCGCGCCAGGTCGCTCGTCGCGGTCGTCGCCGTCGCGTGCGTCGAGGTGGAGGCGGGTCGGCGTCCGCTGCGCGACCTCGCCGGCTGGCTCTCCCCGGAGGTCTACGACAAGGTCGCACGGCGGCTGGAGCTGCTCGCCTCGTCTCCGGCGACGCGCGGCACCGGCACGCCGCCGCCCCGACCGGTGGGCGCACGGGTGTGCGAGGTCGCCCCCGGCCGGATCGAGGCCAGCGCCACGGTGTTCACCGACGGGCGCGCCCGGGCCTTCGCCCTTCGTCTCGAGCGCCGTCTCAGCCGGTGGAAGGTGACCACGGTCGAGATGGGCTGACGCCGGCCCGCCCCGTCAGTCGCGGCGTTCGCGTCGCTGGGCGGCGCGGCGGGACCGGCGGTTCGTGCCGGCCTCCACAGTGGCCCCGGACTCCGTGGTCACCTGGGTGGCCGTGGCCGTGCCGTCCTCCGAGGGACCGCTCAGGCGCAGCTGCGCGGGCTGCCGCGGGGCGTCCACGCCCTCCACGCTGATCTGCGGCGTCATGGTGGCCGCGCGGGCGTCCTTGATCCCCGGCAGGCTCGTCGGGGCCGGGGCGGCGGAGATCTGCGCCTGGAAGAGGGTGCGGACGGACTCCTCGCGGATCGCGGCGAGCATCGCCTGGAACAGGGTGTAGCCCTCGCGCTGGTACTCCACCAGCGGCTCTCGCTGGGCCATCGCGCGCAGGCCGATGCCCTCCTTGAGGTAGTCCATCTCGTAGAGGTGCTCCTGCCACTTGCGCCCGATCACGGAGAGTACGACGCGCCGCTCGGCCTCGCGCAGCGCCTCGGAGCCCACCTGCGCCTCGCGATCCTCGTAGGCCAGCAGGGCGTCGGAGACCAGCTCGCGGCGCAGGGTCGTGGCCTTGAGGCGGCCCCGTCCGCCGGTCTCGGCGAGCACGTCCTCCTGGCTGATGCCCACCGGGTAGAGCTGGGCGAGGTCCGCCCACAGGGCGTCCAGGTCCCACTCCGTGGGGTGGCCGTGCTGGGTGGCGGCGTCCACGATGCCGCCGACGGCGTCCTCCACGAACTGGCGCACCCGCGCCGCGAGGTCCTCGCCCTCGAGGATGGAGCGGCGGTCCGCGTAGATGGCCTCACGCTGGCGGTTCATCACGTCGTCGTACTTGAGGACGTTCTTGCGCTGCTCCGCGTTGCGGCCCTCCACCTGGGTCTGCGCGTTCTGGATGGCCGCGGAGACCATCTTGAACTCGAGGGCCATGTCGTCCGGGATGGAGGAGCTGTTCATGATCCGCTGCGCCGCGCCCGGGTTGAAGTTGCGCATCAGCTCGTCCGTCAGGGACAGGTAGAAGCGGGACTCGCCCGGGTCGCCCTGGCGGCCGGAGCGGCCGCGCAGCTGGTTGTCGATGCGGCGGGAGTCGTGGCGCTCGGTCCCGAGCACGTAGAGGCCCCCGGCCTCGATCACGGCGTCGTGGTCCTCCCGGACGGCCGCCGTCGCCTCCTCGAGCACGGCGGGCCAGCGGGCCTCGTACTCCTCCGGATGCTCGGTGGCGTCGAGGCCGAGCTCCTGCATGCGGGCCACGGCCGCGAACTCGGCGTTGCCGCCGAGCATGATGTCGGTGCCGCGGCCGGCCATGTTGGTGGCCACGGTGACCGCGCCCGGGCGGCCGGCCTGCGCGACGATCGCGGCCTCGCGCGCGTGGTTCTTCGCGTTGAGCACCTCATGGCGGATGCCCTCCTTGGCCAGGAGCGTGGAGAGGTACTCGGACTTCTCCACGGACGTGGTGCCCACGAGCACGGGCTGCCGGGCGGCGTGGCGCTCGACGATGTCCTTGACGACGGCGTCGAACTTGACCTTCTCGTTCTTGTACACGAGATCGTTGCGGTCAACGCGCTGCTTCGGCCTGTTCGGGGGGATCACCACGACGCCCAGGCCGTAGGTGGACGTGAACTCGGCGGCCTCGGTCTCCGCGGTGCCGGTCATGCCGGAGAGCTTGTCGTAGCCGCGAAAGTAGTTCTGCAGCGTCACGGTGGCCAGCGTCTGGTTCTCGGGCTTGACCTCCACGCCCTCCTTGGCCTCGATCGCCTGGTGGACGCCCTCGTTGTAGCGTCGGCCCGCGAGCACGCGGCCGGTGTGCTCGTCGACGATCTGGACCTCGCCGTCCAGCACCACGTAGTCCTTGTCCCGCTTGAACAGCTCCTTGGCCTTCACGGCGTTGTTCAGGAACTGGATGAGGGTGGTGTTCTGGGACTCGTAGAGGTTCACGATGCCGAGGTGGTCTTCCACGGCCTCGATGCCCGGCTCGAGGATGCCCACCGTCTTCTTCTTGTGGTCCACCTCGTAGTGGGTGCCCTCCTCGAGGCGCCGCACCACGCGGGCGAACTCCGCGTACCACCGGTTGGCCTCGCCCTGGGCGGGCCCGGAGATGATCAGCGGCGTGCGGGCCTCGTCGATGAGGATCGAGTCCACCTCGTCCACGATCGCGTAGTGGTGGCCGCGCTGGACCAGCTCGTCGAGGGACCAGGCCATGTTGTCCCGCAGGTAGTCGAACCCGAACTCGTTGTTCGTGCCGTACGTGATGTCCGCGTTGTACTGCGCGCGGCGCGTGGCCGGGTCCTGGCCGGAGAGGATCACGCCGGTCTCCATGCCGAGGAAGCGGAACACGCGGCCCATGAGGTCCGCCTGGTAGGACGCCAGGAAGTCGTTCACGGTGATGACGTGGACGCCCTTGCCGGTCAGGGCGTTCAGGAAGGCCGGCGCGGTGGCCACGAGGGTCTTGCCCTCGCCGGTCTTCATCTCCGCGATGTTGCCGCGGTGCAGGGCGACGCCGCCGAGGAGCTGCACGTCGTAGTGCCGCTGGCCGAGGGTGCGTCCCGAGGCCTCCCGGACGGCGGCGAACGCCTCCGGCAGCAGCAGGTCCAGGGACTCGCCGTCCGCGTGCCGCGCCTTGAGCGCGTCCGTCTCGGCGCGCAGCTCGGCATCGCTGAGCGCTCGGAAGTCCTCCTCGAGCAGGTTCACGGCGTCCACCGTCCCCCTCATGCGCGAGAGCACACGGTTGTCGGAGATCTTCAGGACGCGGTCGATGATCGAAGGCACTGGTTCCTCTGCTCCCTAGCGGTGTGGCCGAGCACGCGGGGAGCGCACCCTCGGCCGGCCGATGCGCGGTCTTCTGCGACAGTCTACGGTCCGAGCCCGGACGCGCCGCGGCGCCCGCTCGGTGGCGCGGGTGCCGCGGCGCACGGGGCAGTCCGCGGAGCACCCCGGCGACGACGTGCCTGCCGCCGGGGTGCCCGTGCTCAGTCGGCGGAGGCCTGGTACTCCCGCTCCTGGACCCTCTGGCCGGCCACGTGGTCGGCCGGCAGGGACTCGTCGAGGCGGATGACGCCGTAGCTCCACCCGCGGCGGCGGTAGACCACGGAGGGGACGCCGGTCTCCGCGTTCTGGAAGAGGTAGAAGTCGTGGCCCACCAGCTCCATGGCGTCCACCGCCTCGTCCACGCCCATCGGGGTGGCGGGGAACGCCTTCTCGCGGATCCGCACGGGCGTGCCGGGCTGGGGCTCGCCGTCGTCGGCGGCGTCCTCGCCGGCGGTCGGAAGGTCCGCTCCGGTCGCGGGCAGCGGCGGGACGAAGGCCACCTCCCCGGCACCGCGGGAGGACGCCGCGCCGCGGCCCGTCCGGCGGTCCTTGCGACGGTCACGCAGGCGGCGCAGGCGCTCGGCGAGTCGCCCGCAGGCCAGGTCAAAGGCGGCCAGCTTGTCGTCCGCCGAGGACTCGGCCCGGATCACGTCCCGCGGCCCGCGCACGGTGAGCTCCACGGTCACGGACTCCTCGGAGTGTCGGTGGTGCGAGCATTTGGTGACCTTCACCTCGAGCTGGGTGGCGTCGCCGGCCAGCGGCTCCAGCCGTGCCGCTCGCTCCGCCACATGCTCGCGGAACCCGTCCGTGAGCTTGAGGTCGTGGGCGATGTAGCTGACATCCATGGTCATGGCGTCCTCCTGGTCCGACGGTCACAGACGCCCCGCCGCGCAGAAGGGGTGGACGACCTCTCGGACCGCCTCCCGACCCTGCAGGTCGGCGACCGGTCAGAGGGGAGACCTCCTTCCAGCCGCCGGCGGGACGGGAACCGGGGAACCGGTTCCGTGCCCGCCACCCTACGCCGCGGGGCTCCCGCATTCCAGTGGTTTCGTGACGCGCCTCACGGTCCAGGTCTCGTCGTGGTCCCCCGCCGCCCCGGCTCCACCCCGGCCACCACCACCGCCCCCACGGGCCGGGCGCCGGCCTCCCACGCGGCCGCGGCGAGCGCCCTGAGGGTGGCTCCGGTGGTGACCACGTCGTCCACCAGGAGCACCGGCGTCCCCGCGGGCACGCGACCGGGCATCGGCCGCCAGCGACGGGAACGGCGGCGGCGCTGCGTGGCGCCGGATCCCGCATGCTGCGGCGCACCGCCCGCCCAGCTCGGCAGGGCCGCGACCGCGCCCCGGGGCGCCATCACGAGGTCGGAGCGCACCCACTCCGGCGGGAGACCACGGGCGAGCTCCGCCACCGGGTCGTAGCCGCGCCGGCGGAATCCGGCCGCGCTGCCCGGCACGGGGAGGAGGAGGGCGGCAGCGGCGTCCGGCACGCCGGGGTCGCACCGCAGGGCCGCCGCAGCCAGGGCGAGGGCCTCCCCCAGCGGCGCACGCAGGTGCAGGGCGTGGTGGTCCTTGAAGGCCAGGAGCGCGGTGGACAACGGCGGCTCGTACACCCCGGCGGCCATCACGGGCAGGGGTGCGCCGCCGGGGCCGAGCGGGAGCGCCAGCGCCCCCTCCTCCACGCGCCGCGGCCGTGCGAGCGCCGCCTCCAGGTCACGGCGGCACACCGGGCACAGCCGGGTGGCCGGCTCCCCGCACACGACGCACTCCGCGGGCAGGACCAGGTCCACCAGCCCCTCGACGATCGCGCCGACTCCTCCGGCACCGCCCCCGTGCCGGCTCTCACTCCCCCGCATGGGACCAGGCAAGCACCGCCGTGGACGGCCCGCCCCCGCGCGTGCCCCCGCTGGGGACGAGGGCGCCCCCGGTGACTCCTGTGCAGGGGCCTCGCGGCTCAGCCGGGGAAGGCCAGATCGCGCACGGGCCGGCTGAGCTCCTGTGCCCGCCACGAGGACCCGACCAGCATGAACACGGTGTCCTGCGTCTCGGCGTACAGTGTGCCGCGGTCCCCGGCCGAGACGCCGGTGAGCCCGGAGAGCGGGTTGAGCTGACGCGTCGTGCCGTCGAGGTCGATGATCTCCGGGGTCACCCGGTCGTCCTCGTCCCTGGCTGTCGCGCTGGCGATCAGGCTGGTGTCCCCCACCCACTCCACCAGGTCCGGATCCTCCTGGCTCGGCAGCAGCAGCGGCTCGGTCAGGGAGGCGGGCACGCCGTCGGAGCCTCGCACGACGCCGGCCACCCGCACGGTGCGCCGCTCGCCGTCGTCCACCACGAGCGCGGCCCGGGCGCCGCCGCGGGAGATCCGCAGGGCGACGATGCGCTCGCCGTCCTCCAGCCACGGGGCGGTGACCACGCGCCCGGAGCCGTCTCCTCCTGGCTCGAGGGGGCTCGCCTGGATCCGCGCGGACCCGCCGGCGTCGACCGTCCAGGCCCAGCCGAGCGCGTCGATGCTCGGCGGGGTCAGGCCGGTGCCCCTCACGGCCTGCTCCAGCCTGCCCTCCGCGGTGGCGAGGTAGAGGGAGGTCCGGTCCTGAGTGAGGAACGCGAACCGGGTGCGGTCACGGCTCATCGCGGGGACCGCGGGGTGCAGGTCGGCGACGTTCGGGACCCCGCCCACGGGCGTCACGCTCAGACCCTGGAAGAACGCGAGTCCGCCGGTGGAGGGGGCGACGCCCACCTGCACCGACTCGGCGGGCGGGTCGACCTGGACCGGGACGGGGGTGGCGTCGCCGCCGCTCGAGGCCAGGGGGGCGCCCTCCACCGAGACCTCCACCCGGTTCACGGAGGCCAGGCCCGTGAGCGTGAGCCGCAGCTGCTCCTCCATGCGGTAGCGCGCCTCCGCGTCCGCGCCCTCGACGGCGGCGTCCACGAGGTCCACGCGGGCCACGCCGGCTTCGTCCACGGGGACCGCGGGGTGGGTCAGGTCGGTCCCGGAGCGCACGGGGAACGCGGACACCGTGGCCCCCGTGAGGTAGGGCGCGGGGCCGTGGAGCAGCGCGCGCGTCGCGGCCGTCACCGTGGTCCCGCGATTGACGAACCACCGCACGTCCGCGACGGCGTAGGTCATGGTCTGGTCGAAGAACACCAGGTCGTGCGGAGCGTAGACCTGGGTGAACTGGGAGAGGGAGAGCAGTGTGCCGTCGTCGACCGCCGAGATCCGCGGGCCCTGCTCGGTCTCGTCGAGGGTGATCTCCCAGGCGCGTGTGCTGCCGGGCGGGGCCATGGTGCGCAGCCCGTACTCGTCCACCTCGGAGTCCACCTCCACCTGGATCTGGTAGGAGTCCTCGGCCACCCGCGTGATGGTGGGCTGCGCCGAGTAGACGACCGTGCGCTGGGCCGGGTTCCACTGCCGCGTGGCGGGACCGGTGAGGTGCTCGCGGGCGATCTCGTAGTCGTCCTGCGGGCTCGTGCCCGCCAGGATGAACCCGCGGATCACCTCCTCGGCGTCCGCCCCGTCGGCGGGGCCGGGCGGACGGAACTGCGGGGTGTCGGCGGAGGCACGGTTGTCCGCGAGGGGCTCTCCGGTGCGCACCGGGGAGGACTGGGGGATCTGCGTGCAGCCCGCCAGCACCAGGCAGGCCGCGAGGGTCGCGGACAGGGCGGCCGTGTGTCGCCCGCGGGAGGTGGGCGGGCGGAGCGGGGCTCGGCGGCGCGGCTCGGCTCGATGTGGATCGCTCACGATTCCTCCTCGGACAGGGGCGGGGCGGGGATCGGGTGGGATCCGGCCCCCGAGGGGTCGCCCCCCGGACTCCGGCCGTCCGCGGCCGCCGCGGCGATCACGGCGTTCCAGCGCGTCTCGGGCAGCGGGCGGTCCAGGTCGTCGGCGCGCCGCCGGCCGGACTCGGAGTACTGGGGCGGGGTGCTCATCGCGGCGCGCACGAGCGGCTCGGGCGCCTCCATCCCGGCCGGGGTGGCGGACCGCCGGCGGGGCAGGGAGAGCATGAAGCATGATCCCACGCCCAGCTCGCCCCACGCCTCGAGGCGGCCGCCGTGCAGCCGGGTGTCCTCCGTCGCGATGGAGAGGCCCAGACCGGAGCCGCCCGTCGTGCGCTTGCGCGACGGGTCGGCCCGCCAGAAGCGGTCGAACACGCGCTGGACCTGCTCGGGGCTCATCCCGACGCCGTGGTCCACGACCGCCACCGTGACCACTTTGACGTCGGCGCCCACCACGACGTCGACGGGCGCGCCGTCCGCGTGCTCGATCGCGTTGTTGACGAGGTTGCGCAGGATCCGCTCGATGCGTCGAGGGTCCACCTGGGCCTCGAAGGTCTGCCCCTCCGCCCGGCCGAGCGGCACGAGGTAGACGGGCACCTCCGCCTGCTCGGCGAGGGGCTGGGCGGTGAGCACCACGTCACGCGCCAGCTCCAGCAGATCGGTGCGCTCGAGCGCGAGCGAGGCCGCGCCGGCGTCGAAGCGGGTGATCTCCAGCAGGTCCGCGAGCATGGCCTGGAAGCGGTCCACCTGGTGGTGCAGCAGCTCGGTGGAGCGTCGGTTCACGGGGTCGAAGTCCTCGCGGGAGCCGTAGAGCACGTCGGCGGCCATCCGCACCGTGGTGAGCGGGGTGCGCAGCTCGTGGGAGACGTCGGAGACGAACCGCTGCTGCGTCTGGGAGAGCTGGGCCAGCTGGGTGATCTGATCCTGGATGCTGTCCGCCATCCGGTTGAACGAGGTCCCCAGACGCGCCAGCTCGTCCTCGCCGCGCACGGGCATCCGCACGGCCAGGTTCCCGCCGGAGATCGCCTCGGCGGCGCTGGCGGCCTCCTGGACCGGGCGAACGAGACGGCCCGCCGCCCACGTGGACAGCACCACGTTGAGGACGATGAAGCCCGCGCCGAACACGAGCAGGACCCGCAGCACGGAGTCGAGGGACTCCTGGACGTCGGAGAGGTCGTAGACGAGGTACAGCGCGTAGCCGGCCCCCGGGGGCAGCACCACCTGGGTGCCGAAGGCGAGCGCGGGCCGCGGGACGCCGGCGGCGTCGGGCAGGGAGATGCTCGCGTCGTACACCCCGGGGCCCTGGGCCACGGCCCGTTGCAGGTCCTCCGGGATCACGGACGGATCGAACTGCGCGGAGGAGATGGTGCCGACATAGGCGGACTCGGACTCGGGCAGCGGCGTCAGGTGGAAGCGACGGCGGATCGTGGTGCCGGTGTCCCCCTCGAGCGCACGCAGCGTCTGGCTCACGAGCGCGTCCGTGCTCTGGTCGTCCGAGGCGGTGGAGCCCGCGAAGGTCTCGTGCACCCGGCTCAGACCGCGCCGGGCCTCGGCCTCCACCTGCTGGTACCGGGACTGGAAGAGGGCCTGGGTGATCTGCTGCGTGAGGAGCCCGGAGAGGGCCAGGCCGGCCACGAGTGTCAGCAGGGCGGCGAGCACAGCGCTGCGCAGCCGGAGGGACTGGGCCCAGCGGTGGCGCAGTGCCGTCCACGCGCGCGTCAGGACTGGCCCGCCTTGTACCCCACGCCGCGGACGGTCAGCACCACGGACGGGTTCTCGGGGTCACGCTCCACCTTCGAGCGCAGGCGCTGGACGTGGACGTTGACGAGGCGGGTGTCCGCCTGATGACGGTAGCCCCAGACCTCCTCGAGCAGCATCTCGCGCGTGAAGGCCTGACGCGGCTTGCGGGCCAGCGCCACGAGGAGGTCGAACTCAAGGGGCGTGAGCGAGAGGGCGGTGCCGCCGCGGGTGACCTGGTGGCCGGCCACGTCGATCTCCACGTCCCCGATGCGCAGCAGCTCCGCGGGGCGGGTCTCGCCCTCGCGCAGGCGCGCGCGCACCCGGGCCACGAGCTCGGCCGGCTTGAAGGGCTTGGGCACGTAGTCGTCCGCGCCGGACTCCAGCCCGCGGACCACGTCCGCGGTGTCGGACTTGGCCGTGAGCATCACGATCGGCACGTCCGACTCGGCGCGGATCAGCTTGCAGACCTCGATCCCGTCGATGCCGGGCAGCATGAGGTCCAGCAGCACGAGGTCCGGGCGCTCGGCGCGGAACGTCGGCAGAGCGGACGTGCCGTCGGCGGCGAACGCGGGCTCGAAGCCGTCGTTGGTCAGGACGATGCCGATCATCTCCGCGAGCGCCTCGTCGTCGTCCACCACCAGGATCTTGGCCCTGCTCATCGTTCCTCCTCGTCCGCTTCACGTCCGGGCGTCCCCGACACTTCGGATCGTAGCGCCCCGGGCGGACGCCGGGCGCCCTCGGCCGTCACCGCCGCCCGGAACGTCACCGATTCGTGACGACGGCCGACCCCGGTGGGAACCCTGCGCCGCCCGCGGACATGATGGGGCATGGACACCTCCTCGACTCCGCCGCTGACGGACCTCGGCGACGACGCCCTCTGGGCCCGCGTGCGGGGCGACGACGCCGGCGCCTTCGCCGCCGTCTTCGATCGCCATCAGGCGCGAGTGCACCGTCACGCCCGGCGCTGGACGGTCACGCCGCACGACGCCGACGACCTCGTGGCCGCAGTGGTCCTGGAGGCATGGCGCCGCCGGGAGGACGTGAGCGTCGTGGACGGATCCGTCCTCCCCTGGCTCCTCGCCGCCGCCAACAACGTCCAGCGCAATCGTGCCCGCTCCGCCGTGCGCGGCAGCCGTGCCATGGAGCGGCTGCGCCGCCGCAGCGCGATGTCGGCCCCCGACCACGCGGACGACGTCGCCGAGCTCGTCGACGCCGAGCGGCGCGCCGACACCGTCCGGCGGGCGTTCGCGCGGCTCGACCCGATCGCCCAGGACGTCCTGACCCTCTGCGTGCTGGAGGACCACCCGATGGCCGCTGCGGCCGAGGTGCTCGGCTGTCCCGTCGGCACCGTGAAGTCACGGCTGAACCGGGCCCGGCGCAGCCTGCGCCGGGCCCTCGAGGACACCGCACCGGACGCCCCCGTCACCGCCCTCCCCTCGGTGCCGGCCGCCGGCCCCGTCCCTGCCCGCCATTCCGACACGCCTCGCATCGTCACCCGCCCCGCGTCGCCCACCCTCACCGAGAGGACCGCCTCATGTCCGTGAGCACCCGTCACCAGCCCCCTGCCGACGCGCTCGGCCCCGCCCTCGACTCCGCACTGCTCGGCCGCGCAGACCGCTCCCCCTCCCCCGATCGGGTCGCGGCGCTGCGGGATCGCATCCTGGAGGACGCCTCGTCGGAGGCGGTCCTCCCGGCCTCGGAGACCGACTCCTCGCGCCGTCCCCGCGCTCAGCGGTGGCTCGCCGCGGCCGCCGTCGGCGCCGTCGTCGTCACGGGCCTCGGCGTGGTGCCGGGTGACGTCGCGGAGGCGGAGGCGAGCCAGGTCCTCGCCGACACGGCCGCGACGCCGTCGACGTGCCCGATCCGACGCTCGCGGCGGACGGCAGCGTGCTCTCCCAGGAGCCCTCGACCTCCTACCGGGCGGACGCGATGGGGCCGGGCAGCCTGCCGCAGAGGCTCGAGGTCGACAGTCTCGAGGAGGTGCCCCGGGATCCCGACCAGCTGATCCGGTTCTTCCGGGACCGGTATCACGGCGGCTCCGCCTCGAGGGACGAGAACCTGTTCGTGCAGCTGACCGACACGCTGCGCGAGCCCGGCCTCCCCGCCGACCTGCGTCGAGGCCTCGTCGCGGCCCTGGCCCAGGCACCCGGGGTCCGGGTGGAGGAGGCGGTCACGCTGTCCGATGGGCGCACGGGCGTCGGCGTGAGCCGCGCCGAAGTCCTGCGGATGGGCGCCGTCGAGCAGATGGTGCTGGACCCGACCACGGGGCAGGTGATCGGCGAGCGCGATCTCGTCGGATTCGGCGTCGGGGAGTTCGGGACGACGGAGGTCGTCTCGGAGTCGACCACCCGGCTCTCGATCGTCGACGAGGCCCCGAGGGCCCAGGTGCACATCGACGACCACAGGGGACCGAACGGGGAGGACATCACCCACCTCCCCTGAACCCCGGGACACCCGTCGTCTCAGCCGAGGAGCTCGCCGACCCGCGCGTCGAGCTCCTCGGCGTCGGTGCGCAGCCGGCGCAGCACGGCTGCGTCGTGCCGCCCGCCGACCGTCAGCGTCACGCGGCGCAGCAGGGCGGGGTCCATGCCCATCCGGTCCCACGTCCGGACGATCGTCGCGGGCCGCTCGGCGGTGCGCAGGGTGACGCGGCGGCCGGCGTCGGCCCAGCCCGCGACGACGCCCCACTCCTCAGGCGTGGCGCCCGGCCCCTCGAGCGCGCCCACGGGGAGCACGAGGGACACCGGCTGCCGCGTCGTCCCCGACTCCGACGGGGGCGGCGCGTCCGGGAGCGCCTCGGCCGCGAGCGCAGCCAGCGCGGCGTGGTCCGGCGCGCCGTCCTCGGACCCCACGCCCGCCCGGCCCGGAGCGAGCCACGCATCCTCGATCCCCCCGCGCGCCATGAGCCCGGTGAGCAGCTCGCGCCACACGTGCCGCGCCTCGTCTCGGGGCATCGAGCGCACGGTGCGGTATCCGCTCGCGGTGGGCAGGGCTCCGGCGAGCACCGCGGCGGCCCACGGCTCGTCCAGCACGACGCCGAGGCGGCGCGCCCCGGTGGTCTCCCGCAGGCGCCCGAGCGCCTCGATGAGCCCTTCCCGGTAGGACTCGGCGACGTCGCGGCGTGCACCGGCGTCGATGAGCACGCGTTCACCGCCGGGCAGCCACAGCGCCCCGAGCAGACTCAGCGGCCCGCGCACGCGCACCGCGAGGCGCTCGGTGGAGACCCCCTCGGCGCCGGCCGTGTCTGCCCAGCGGTGGGCGTCCTCGCGCCAGAAGGACACCGCCCGCCGCCGGTCCATGCCGGAGCCGACGACACCGGGCGGGCTCACCCGCCAGCCGTGGGGCTGCAGGTCCACGGGGAGCTCGTGCAGGAGGGCGGCCGAGCGTCCCACGTCGTCCGCGCCGGGGCCGCGGTCCGGCAGCTCGGGGAGCACGGGCCAGTGCTGGCCCTCGAGCTCCCCGTGGGTCGCGCGGTGGGCCTCCGCGGCATCGGACCCGGACCACGGGGACCCGCCGAGGGCGCGCACCGACGTCGCCGACGGTGGCTCAGTGGCGACCGGCTCAGGCACGGGCCCCTCCGTCAGCATCACGGGCGGCGTCCTGCCGGACCACGGGGACCGTTCCGGTGCGGGGGCCGACGTCCTCGCCCGCCGCGATGGCGCGGTGGTGGCGGATGACCTCGGCGATGACGAAGTTCAGGAACTTCTGGGCGAACGCGGGCTCGAGCTCGGCGTCGTGGGCGAGGCGCTGGAGGCGCTCGATCTGCGCGGCCTCTCGTCCCGGATCCGAGGGAGGGAGGTCGTGCTCGGCCTTCAGCCGGCCGACGCGCTGCGTGAACTTGAAGCGCTCGGCGAGGAGGTAGACGAGCGAGGCGTCGATGTTGTCGATGCTTCCGCGGATCGCGAAGAGCTCGTCGAGGACGGCCGGGTCGGTGGACGCGTCGAGGGAGCTGGCATGCGGGTCGTAGTCGGCGCTCATGACGGGAAGACTACGCACCCGCGGGAGCGGCGAGGCGGGCGTTGCGCGCGGCGTCGATGGTGGCCTGGCCGAGCACGCGCGTGCCCCGGTAGAGCACGGCGGACTGTCCGGGGGCGACCCCGCGCAGTGCCGCGGCGGGCTCGATCTCCCAACGGGGGGCGCCGTCGTCGCCGGCGGCCTGGCGGGCGCGGGCCGGGACGATCTCGCCGTGGGCGCGGAACTGCAGCTCGCAGTCGAACCAGTGCCCGGCGGCGGCCTCCGGCAGCGGCGACCCCGCCCACGTCGGGCGGATGCCGGTGATGCGGTCCACGTCCAGCAGGTCGCGGCCGCCGACCACCACCGTGTTGTCCTTCGGGCGCACCTCCAGGACGAAGCGGGGCCGGCCGTCGGCGGCCGGGCGGCCGATGGCCAGCCCCTTGCGCTGGCCCACGGTGTAGGCCTGGGCGCCGGCGTGGGTGCCGAGGCGCTCGCCGTCGGGGCCGACGATGGGGCCGGGCTCGAGCTCGATGCGCTCGGCGAGCCAGCCGCGCGTGTCCCCGTCAGGGATGAAGCAGATGTCGTGGGAGTCCGGCTTCTGGGCGACCGTGAGGCCGCGCTCGGCCGCCTCGGCGCGCACGAGCGCCTTGGACGGGGTGTCCGCCAGCGGGAAGAGGCAGTGGGCCACCTGGTCCGCGGTCAGCACGCCGAGGACATACGACTGGTCCTTCGCGTCGTCGGCGGCGCGGTGGAGCTCGAGCGCCCCGTCCGCGCCGGGGCGCACGGCGGCGTAGTGGCCCGTGCAGACGGCGTCGAAGCCGAGCTCGAGGGCACGCTCGAGCAGGGCCGCGAACTTGATCTTCTCGTTGCAGCGCAGGCACGGGTTGGGCGTGCGGCCCGCGGCGTACTCGGCCACGAAGTCGTCCACCACGTCCTCCTGGAACCGCTCGGAGAAGTCCCACGTGTAGAAGGGGATGCCGAGCCGCTCGCACGCACGCCACGCGTCCTGCGCGTCCTCGATGGTGCAGCAGCCCCGCGAGCCGGTCCGCAGCAGGCCCGGCATGCGAGACAGCGCCAGGTGCACCCCGACGACGTCGTGACCGGCGTCCACCGCCCGCGCGGCGGCCACGGCCGAGTCCACTCCCCCGGACATGGCGGCGAGGACCTTCATGGGGATGCCTTTCGACGGGGAGCAGGGCTGGACAGTCTACCGAGCCGGCCCCAAGACCGTGCATGGTCGCCGCCGCCCGATGGGTCCTCCTGCCGCGAAGGCGCGGGGGGGGATCAGGAGCGCAGCCGCCAGCACCGCAGAGAGGCCCAACCCCCACCAGAAGAGCGTCCCGGCCGCTCGGTGACGACAGGCACGCCTCTGCACTCGACGCCGTCCCCGTCGGCATGTCCCCTCCATCTGCCGCGCGCTCACGCGACCCCAGGGCAGACGATCACCTCAGCGCCCCCAGGACGAGGGGCTTCATCGACTGCTCACCGTCCGGAAGGACGCAGCCGCCCCAGCGCCCCCACGAGCGCCGCCACGTCCTCCGCCGTGCTCGTGTGCCCCAGCGTGAACCGCTGCGTCGCCCGCGCATCCGCCTCGGTCCGCCCCGGCAGCGCGAGCACCACGTGGGACGGCTCGGCGACGCCGGCCGTGCACGCCGAGCCGGAGGACGTGTCCAGCCCGGCCATGTCGAAGCCGAACAGCAGCGCATCCGCGCTCTTCCCCGGCACGGTGACATGCACGTTCCCCGGCAGCCGCCGTGTCCCGGCGGGCAGCCGCTCCCCCGTGGCCGGGTCCACATCGCGCGGCCCGGTGAGCGTCACGCCCCCCACCGCGTCGACGGCGGCGATCACCTCGTCCCGCAGCGCACCGAGGCGCTCGGCCTCGCCCGACTGCTCGGCCACCGCCTCCTCGACGGCGGCCGCCAGCGCCGCCGCCAGCGCCGCCGACACCGTCCCGGAGCGCAGGCGCCGTTCCTGCCCTCCGCCGTGCGCCACCGGCTCGAGCGACACGTCCCGCCGCACGAGCAGCGCCCCCACGCCGACGGGGGCGCCGAGCTTGTGCCCCGACAGGGCGAGCGTCGCCGGCCCGGACCCTGCGAAGTCCACGGGCACCGCGCCCACGGCCTGCACCGCGTCGGTGTGCATAGGCACCCCGTGCTGCGCCGCGATCCGTGCCGCCTCCGCCACGGGCTGCACCGTGCCGATCTCGTTGTTCGCCCACATCAGCGTCGCCAGTGCCGTGCGGTGCGGCGCCTCCGCGAGGGCCGCCGCCCACGCGCCGAGGTCGACGGCGCCGTCGTCGTCCACCGGGACGAGCACCGACTCGGCGCCCTCATGGGCCACGAGCCAGTCGACCGTGTCCAGGACGGCGTGGTGCTCGATCCCGGTGTGCACGATCCGCGTGCGGCCCCGGTCCGCCGCGCGGCGCGCGCGGAAGAGCCCCTGGACGGCGAGGTTGTCCGCCTCCGTGCCCCCGGAGGTCAGCACCACCTCGGACGGGTGCGCCCCGACGGCGGCCGCGATGCGCTCGCGGGACTCCTCGAGCCCCAGCTTGGCGCGGCGGCCCGTGGCGTGCAGCGAGGCGGGGTTGCCCACCTCCCCGGCCGCGCCGGCGAACGCCGCGAGCGCCGCGGGCCGCGCCGGGGTCGTCGCGGCGTGGTCCAGGTAGACGCGTCGGGGCGTGGTCACGGGGCGGGTCTCGGGCACGGGGCGAGTCTACGGAGCGCGGGCACGGACGCCGCCGCCGCCCCTCAGCGCAGCGCCGCGAAGGCCTCCACGGCGCGCGTGGGGCCGGCCACGAGCAGCGTGTCCTCGGGCACGAGCACGTGATGGCCGGGCGGGTACGCCCATCCGTCGCCGCTGCGCAGGGCGACGACGCGCACCCCGGTCTCCCCCGCCAACCCGGCCGAGCGCAGGTCCTGCCCGAGGTGGCGCTGAGGCGCGGACGTGCGCACGATCGCGAAGCCGGGCTCGACCTCCACGAAGTCGTCGAGGGCGTTGAGCACGAGGTGGGCCACGCGGCGGCCCATGTCCCGCTCGGGGTGGACCACGTGGGCCACGCCCAGCTGCTGGAGGATCGCGCCGTGCCGGGGGTCGTTGGCCTTGGCCCACAGATGCGTGACGCCGAAGCGCAGCATCAGCGAGGTCGTCAGCACGGACCCCGCGAGGTCTCCGCCGATCGCCACCACCACGTGGTCGGCCTCGTGCACGGACAGCTCGCGCATGGCCTCCTCGTCTGCGGTGTCGGCGCGCACCACGTAGGTGAGCCGGCCATGGAGGGACTGGACGACGGCCGGGTCGTGGTCGACGCCCAGCACGTCACGGCCGGAGGCCATGAGCTCGAGGGCGACGGAGGCACCGAAGCGGCCGAGGCCGAGCACCACCACGGTGGAGCCCAGGGCGCCGGTGGACGGCTTGGCCGAGAACAGGGAGCGGAGCGGATCAGCCAATCAGGGGCCTCTCTTTCGGGAGTTCGTAGTGGCGCGTGCGGGTCTTGAGGGCCAGGGCGCCGGCCACGGTGGCCGGGCCGATGCGCCCCACGAACATGAGCACCATGAGCACCAGCTGCGCCAGCGGCGGAAGCTGGGCGGTGATGCCGGTGGACAGCCCCACGGTGGCGAACGCGGAGACGCATTCGAAGAGCACTTGGTCGGTGGTGAAGGACGTCATGCCCATGAGCAGCACCGTCCCCGTGATCACCGCGGCGGCCGAGAGCATGATGACCGTGATCGCCTCGCGATGCGTCGAGCGGGACAGGCGGCGGCCCATCACGTTCACGGCCGCGTCGCCGCGCAGCTCGGTGACGACGACGGCGCCCAGCACCACGGCCGTCGTGATCTTCACGCCGCTCGCCGTGCCGGCCGGGCCGGCGCCGATGAACATCAGCAGGTCCGTGGCCATGAGGGTGACGGGGTGCATCTGCCCGTAGTCGAGGGAGTTGAAGCCGGCGGTGCGGGTGGTGACCGACTGGAAGAACGCGGCGAGGACGCGGGAGGCCGGGTCCAGGGCACCCAGCGTGCGCGGGTTGTTCCACTCCATCACGAGGTACATCGCGGTGCCCGCGGCCAGCAGCGCCACGGTGCCGACCACCACGATGCGCGCCGTGAGCGGCCAGCGGCTTGGCCTGCGGAAGTGCCGGACGAACGTGACGTACACGGGCAGGCCCAGGCCGCCGGCGATGATCGCGGCGGCGATCGGCAGGCACACGAACGGATCGGCCACGAAGTCCATGAGGTTCGCCGAGTGCAGGGCGAAGCCGGCGTTGTTGAACGCGGAGACGGCGTGGAAGAGCCCGTGCCACGCCGCGGTGGGCAGCGGCAGGCCGTGGCCGAGCCAGAACCGCAGGGTCAGGCACGCCGCCACGCTCAGCTCCACCGCCGCGGAGACCGTCACGAGAAGGCGCAGCACGCCGGGCAGGTCCCCGATCCCGGAGGTGCGCGAGGAGGCGGCCGCGTCCAGCCGCTGGGTCAGCCCGAGGCGACGCATCACCAGCAGGCCCATCAGGGAGGCGAACGTCATCACGCCGAGGCCTCCGAGCTTGATCAGGCATAGGATGACGACCTGGCCGAACCCCGTCCAGAACGTCTCGGTGTCCACCACGCCGAGGCCCGTCACCGTGGTGGCGCTCGTGGCGGTGAAGGCCGCCTCGAGGAGCGTGGGCGCGCGGCCGGCATAGGACGCGGGCAGCCGCAGGGCGGCGGTGCCGAGCGCGATCACGACGAGGAAGGACAGGACGACCGCCTGCACGGGACGCAGCCGCGGACGGCCGGGCATGCGTGGCGCTGAGGGCATGGGCACGAGCCGGGAGTCTACACCCGCGTGGGGCGCCACGCGGAGCACTCCCGCGATTCCCGGCGCGAGGCGTGCGACACAATGGTGCGATGGCGCACGACGACGGGGACCACCGCACCGCGTATGAGGTCCTGGGCGTGCCCCGGGCCGCCACGGAGGAGGCGGTCCGCCGCGCCTACCGCCGCGCGGCCCGGCAGACCCATCCCGACGTCGGCGGGGACCCCGCGGCCTTCCGCGCGCTCACGAGGGCATGGGAGACCCTGGGGGACCCCGAGGCCCGCCGGCGGTATGACCTGTCCCTCCCGACGGACCCCGCGCGGGGCGCCGCCGGGCCGGGGGCGGGAGCACCGTCCGCGCGCGCGGCCGAACGGCCCGGCGCGACGCCCGTCCGCTACGACCCGCCGCCGGGCGAGGCGTCCGCGGACCTGGCCGTGCTGGACCTGGCCCGATCGAGCCAGCGCGTGCACGGCGCGCCCCGGCCCCGGGGCCTCCTGCCGGACGAGCACCGCGTGCTGCGTCAGGCCCGGACCCTGGACCTGCTGATGCGCCACGTCCTCGACGCGCTGCCGGCCGCGCGCATCCTGACGGGCCTGCGCCTGGCCGGCCGCTGGGGCCGGCCCCTGGACGTGGACCACGCGGTGCTCTGCGGGCACCGCCTGGCGCTGATCGGATCGGTCCAGGTGCCGGACGGCGTCTACACGTGGGACGGCACGGACCTGCGGGCCGGGACCCGCCCCGTCGCGCCGCCGCTGCTGGGGCCGGCCATGATGGCGTGGCAGCACGCCCTGCCGCACGTCACCGTGGGCGGCTTCGTGCTCGTCATGACGGACCGGGACGCCATGCACACGCCCGTGATCCGGCACGCCCGCGGCGCGGACGACCCCGCCGCGCAGGAGGACCTCCTCACCGAGCCGCCGGCCGCGGGCAAGACGTTCCTGCGGGACCTGCTGCTCTTCCTCGGCTCGGGCGAGCACCGCGACCTCGTGGACCGCCGGGTCCTCGGCGCGCTCGTCGCCCGGCTGCACTGACCGGGCCCGGCACTACCATGGGCGGGTGCCCGATCTCCCCGCGTCCGCGCCCCTCAACCCCCATGCCGCAGCGGAGCGGGGCCCCGCCCCCGGCACGCCCGGGTTCCGGATCCTCCTGCACTCCCCGGAGATCCCCGGCAACACGGGCAACGCGATCCGGCTCGCCGCCATCACGGGTGCGGAGCTCCACCTCGTGGAGCCGCTCGGCTTCGGCTTCGAGGACGCCCACCTGCGCAGGGCGGGCCTGGACTACCACGACCTCGCCGTCGTGACCGTGCACCCGGACCTCGAGGCGGCGTTCGCCGCGCTGGGCCCCGCGCGGGTCTTCGCGTTCACGGCCCGGGGCGGCGTGCGCCACGACGAGGTGGCCTACGAGGCGGGGGACGTGCTGATGTTCGGGCGCGAGTCCACCGGACTCGACGCGGAGGTGCTGGCCCACCCGCGCGTCACCGCCACGGTCCGCCTGCCGATGCAGCCGTCCCGGCGCTCCCTGAACCTGGCCAACGCCGTCTCGGTCGCCGTGTTCGAGGCGTGGCGGCAGCACGGCTTCGCGGGCTCCGCGGCCCCGGACGGCGATTCCCTACACTGAGGTCACCATGGACACGACTGACGCGCACGAGACCCCCGCCCCCGCGCTCGAGGAGCAGGGCGGGCGCTCGCCCTCCGACCCGCTCACGGTGGACGCCCTGCTGCGTCAGAGCGCCCGGGGGGACCGCGCGTCCTTCTCCGCGTTCTACGACGCGACCGTGCCGTGGGTGCACGGGATGGCGGCGGCCATGTTCCGCTCCCCGCGGGACGCGGCCGAGGCGACGCTGCAGACCTACCTCGCCGCGTGGGAGGCGGCCCCCGAGGCCGAGCTGGACCTGAGCGAGAAGGACGACGCCGCCCACCGCGAGCGCCTCGTGTTCGCGTGGCTGGAGGTGCTGGCCCACCGTGTGATGACCGGACTGCTGCGCGAGGAGGCGGAGCCCGGTCGGGGCCGCCTCCCCGACGGCGCCGGGCCGGCCGCCTCCGACCGGCACGCACCTCCGGAGGACCTCAGCGGGCGGGTCGATCCCGCCGCCTTCGAGGCCGTCCGCGGTGCGTGGCTCGGCGGCCTGACCGACGCCCAGCTCGCCGAGCGACTGGGCCTTCCGCGCGACACGGCCCGCACCCTGGTGCGCACCGGCGTCCGCCAGCTCACAGCCGCGCACCGCACGCTGACCCGCGGACTCGACCAGCCCGCCGACGCGGACGCGGCCCGCACGACCGACGTCCCCCTCGGCGCCACCACCGCCGAGGACCTCCAAGCCGGCCGCGGCGCCCAACTGGCGGACCTGGCCGCCCTCCATGCCCTGAGCCCCGAGGACCACGCCGCGGCCGTCGACGCCGTGCGCCGCCGCGGCGGCGGTGACCTGGCGGTGTGGCGATCACGCGTGGACGGCGCCCGCCGCGCCGTGACATGGGCCTTCCGCGGCGTCGTGGCGGAGCCGCCCTCGGCCCTGCTGGACGACCTGCTCCACCGCCTGCCCGCTCCGGCCGCGGAGGACGCGGCCGGCAGACCCGTCCGTCCGCCCCGGGACCGGCGGCGACCGCTGAAGATCGCGCTGCTGGCCCTCCTGACGCTGCTCGTGGTGGCCGCGGGCGCGTGGGTGGCCTGGGACCAGTTCTCCCGTCCCGGGATCGTGCACCGTGTGGAGTCGGCCCAGGACCTCTACACCACGTCCACGTATCCGGGGCGCCAGGGCGGGACGCTCCAGGCGTTCCTCTCCACGGATCAGAACAGCGGGTTCGTCACCGTCAACGGCATGCCCCGGCTTCCCGAGGGCAGGGCCTACCAGGTGTGGCTCTACCCGAAGGACGGCTCGGCCCCCTCCTCGCTCGGGCAGTACGGCTCCGGCGACTTCGGGGACCCGCTGGCGTTCCGCGGTCTGGACCGGTTCGCCGCGCTCTCCCTCACCGAGGAGGCGGACGACTCTCCCGCCGTCCCCACCTCGAAGCCCCTCGTCAGCATCAGCCTGGACCCCGGCTCGCACACCGGGCCCCAGTACGGCGGACGCCCCTCCGGCCACGGCTGAGACGCACCGACCCGCATCGATCGCGGCCCCCGCTCCTCTCGGGCGGGGGCCGCGGCCGTCAGAAGCCGGCGATCGTGCCGGGGCCGTTGACGGTGACGAGGTGGAAGGCCTCGGCCGAGCCCGCGGGGCCGGCCGGGCCCGCGGCGGCACGGTGGTTCTCCGCCAGCATCCCCCGCACGTGCCGGCGCATCCCCTCCAGGTCCGGGTGCTGGGAGAGGTGCGCGTCGAGGGCGCGCAGCTTCACGTCCTCCAGCCCCGTGACGTCCACGGCGAGGTTCCTCCGCTCGGCGGGCGCCGTGTAGAGCATCAGGTGGCGGATGCGGAACGCCTCGAGGCCGGCCTCGGCCAGCTCCGGGTAGGCGTACGGGTTCTCCACCGCGGGGTACGCCGCGCGGACCACCGCCTCCCCGCACGCGAGATGGTCGGGATGGGCGGCCTGCATGCGCTCCCAGTCCCGCTCGGGGTGCGGGGAGAGGACGACGTCGGGGCGCACCTCGCGCATGAGGCGCACGAGCGCCCTGCGGACCCGGTGGTCCGGCTCGAGGTGGCCGTCCCGCTCCCCCAGGAACCGCACGTCCTCCACGCCGATCGCGGCGGCGGCCGCGCGCTGCTCGGCATGCCGGCGGGCCGTCATGGCCTCGGGCCCCGCGGAGTCGAAGCCGCCGGCGTCGCCGTCGGTCACCACGCACAGGACCACGCGCAGCCCGGCCGCGCAGAAGCCCGCCAGGGTCGCCGCGGCGCCGAAGTCGAGGTCGTCCGGGTGGGCGCCCACGGCGAGGACGGTGCGCCAGCCGCGCTGCCGGGCGAGCGCCGCGGGGGTGACCAGGGCGGTCGCGGCCGCGTTCGTCGCGGGCGTCACGCGGCGCCCCCGTCCGCGAAGGTGACGTCCGCGGTCCTCTCCTCGCCGCCACGGCGGTAGTGCACGGTGGCGGTGTCGCCCACGCGCTGCTCACGGACCACGGCGGTGAGGGACTGCGCGTCGGAGACGGCGCGCTCCCCCACGGCGGTGATGACGTCGCCGGACTCCAGCCCCGCCTTCGCGGCCGCGGAGTCGGCGACGACGTCGCGCACCCGCGCGCCGGCGCTGAACACGGCCGCCGAGTCCTCCGATCCGCCCTTGGCCTGCGCGGGCTCGGGGGTGACGCTCACGCCGAGCATGCCGTGGGTGGCCTCGCCGTCCTCGATCAGGTCCTGCGCGATCCGGTGCGCGTAGTCCACCGGGATGGCGAAGCCCACGCCGATGTTGCCGGCCTCCCCGGAGCCACCGGCGCCGCCCGCGGAGGCGATCGCCACGTTCACCCCCACGAGGCGGCCCTGGCCGTCCACGAGGGCGCCGCCGGAGTTGCCCGGGTTG
The DNA here is from genome assembly GCF_039519235.1 of Micrococcus sp. 2A. Lineage (NCBI taxonomy): Bacteria > Bacillati > Actinomycetota > Actinomycetes > Micrococcales > Micrococcaceae > Micrococcus > Micrococcus sp. 2A. Next base: position 1,657,200 of record NZ_CP154351.1, read on the forward strand.
ATGGCCGCGTCGGTCTGCACCACGTTGATGTACACCTCGCCGTTCTGGGCCTGCTGCGCGGAGTTCGGCAGCTCGAACTGGAAGCGCTCCGAGCCGGGTGCGCCGGCGGCGGCGTCCTGCTTCGGGGCCTCCGAGGAGGCGACCGCGATCGTGCGGTCCAGCGTGGAGATGATGCCGTCCGTCACCGTGTTCGGCAGGCCCAGGGGCGCGCCGATCGCGATCGCGTCGTCGCCCACCTTCAGGTCCTTCGAGGAGCCGAGCTCGATGGGGGTGAGCCCCTCGGCGTCGATCTTCAGCACCGCGAGGTCGGAGAGCGGGTCCGTCCCCACCACCGTGGCGGCGTACACCGTGCCGTCCGAGGTGCGGACCGTGAGGGACGGGTCGGCCGCCTGCCCGCCCAGGGTCACCACGTGGGTGTTGGTCAGGATGTGGCCCTCGGCGTCGAGGATCGAGCCGGAGCCGGACCCGGAGCCCTGGGGCGAGGTCGCGGAGATCGTCACGACGGAGGGCAGCGCCTTCCCGGCGGCCTGCCCCACCGCGGTGGCCCCCGTGGGCGGGACGGAGTCGACGGGCGTCGCGCCGGCCTGGGCCTGCTCTCCCTGCCCCGCACCGCCCTGGCCCTCCTGGGCGGTGCCGGCGACGGCGGCCGGGGCGTCGTCCGCGAGGCGGCTCACGCCGGCGCCCACGCCGCCGCCCACGAGCCCGGCGGCCAGCACGGCCGCGGCGAACGCACCCATGCCCACGCGGCGCGCCGGACGCACGGCCGCCGCGCCGGAGCGCGTGCCGGCTTCAGGCTCATGATGGGGGGTGGCGCCCTGGTGGAGGGTCGCGTCCTGGAGGGGGGCGGTCTGCGGCCCCCGCGTGGTCTCGTCCACGGCGTCCTGCCTCTGCTGCTCGTTGCCTGGAGGCCCGGTGCGGGCCACGCTCTGCGAGCGGACCCGGGCCCTCCGCGCGTCGGTCCTGCCCCGGCGGCGCCCCCATCGTTCCCCCTCCGCCTGGACGTGTCCTGGACGTCCCCTCCACATGCGGGACGAAGCAGGGCGGGGCGGACGGGACCCCTGGTTCCCCCGCCGGGCGGCCCCTACACTCGAGCGCAGGTTCCCCCGGGCGCCGCCCTCCTGGCGGCGTCCGCTCCGCACGCCCACCGAAGGAGCGCCTGCATGGCCATCCCCGCCCCCACCACGCACGTCGGCCGGCTCAGCCGCGCCGTGACCGCGGGAGGCGTGGGCCTCGGCCTCGCCGCGCTGGCGGCCCCCGCCGCCCACGCCGTGGTGGCCGTGCCGCCGGGCGTGCAGGTGGTGGACGAGGCGGGCGTCCTCTCCTCCTCCGAGGAGCAGCGCCTCACGCAGGACATCCAGCAGATGCGCCGCGAGACCGGTCAGAACCTCTACGTGGTGTACGTGGACCAGTTCGGCGCCGGGGGCTCCCAGGGAGTGGTGGAGGACGTCAATGCGTCCCGCCCCCTGGGCTCGAATGACCAGGTGCTGGCGATCGCGGTGGAGGAGGGCCTCTACGGCTTCGACGCCGGCAGCGCCCTCAACCGGATGCAGGGGGACATCACCTCGGCGTACATCGGTCCCGCCCTGCCGACGTCGGACCCGGCCGACTGGCTCGCCCCGGCCGAGGCCGCGATCGCGGGCGTGGACGACGCCGCCGACGGCGCGCTCGACGGCCGGGGGGCCAGCGGCGCGCAGCTCGATCCGGGCGGCCCGCTCCCCGCGGGCGCCGGGGCCGGCGGCGCCGCCCGGCAGGACTCCGGGCAGCAGGACGCCGCCCCCTCCGACGGCGCGGGCGGCCCGCTGACCGGCCTGCTCGGCGCCGGCGCGGTGGCCGCCGCGGTGGCCGGCGGCGTCGCGGTGGCCCGGGGCCGCAAGCGCAAGGACGGGGGCGAGGCCCGCGGCCGCGAGGTCGCGGCCGGTCCCGCTGCCCCGCGCGACCCCCTGGACGCGCTCCCGGTGGAGGAGCTGCGCACGAAGGCCGGCTCCAAGCTGGTGGCCGCGGACGACGCGATCCGCTCCTCCGAGCAGGAGCTCGGGTTCGCGATGGCCTCCTACGGGGAGAAGTCCGTGGGGACGTTCCGCGAGGACCTGGACAAGGCGAAGGAGCACATGCGCGCCTCCTTCCAGCTCCAGCACCAGCTCGACGACGAGATCCCGGACACCGAGGCCGACCAGCGCTCGTGGCTCAAGGAGATCATCGCGCGCTGCGACGAGGTCGGCGCGGCGCTGGCCGCCCACGAGAAGGAGTTCAACTCCCTGCGGGACCTCGAGAACCGCGTGCCCGAGGCGCTCGAGGGCATCGCCGCCAAGGTCCCGGCGGCCGAGGAGCGCGTCCGGCGGGCGGAGTCCGCGCTCGTCGCCCTGCACGGCTCATACGCCGAGTCCGCCCTCGCCGAGGTCAAGGACAACGCCGCCCAGGCACGCCAGCGCATCGAGTTCGTCCGCACCGCGGAGGCGAAGGCGAAGGAGGCCTGGAACTCCGGGGATCGCTCCACCGCCGCCCTGGCCGTGCGCGCCGCAGAGGAGTCCCTCGCCCAGGTGGACACGCTCACCGCGGCCGTCGACGGTGCGGACCAGTCCCTGCGGACGATGCTGCAGAACGTGCACACCGGCATCGCCCAGTCCGAACAGGACGTGGCCGAGGCCGAGGCCGTGGTCCGCTCCGGCGCCCATTCCGACCTCGCCGGTCCCGTGGCCGGCATGAAGCAGACCCTCACCACGGTCCGCTCCTCCCTCGCCTCCGGACGACCTGACCCGCTGGACCTCCTGCGCCGTCTCGAGGCCGCGCACCGACAGCTCGACGTGCCGCTCTCCAGCGTGCGCGACGGCCGCGAGCAGGCCCGCCAGGCCGCGCAGATGCTCCAGGCGGCGATCGTCCAGGCCCAGGCGCAGATCGACGGGACGGCCTCCTTCATCGGCGCTCGCCGCGGCGCCGTGGGATCCGAGGCGCGCACCCGGCTCGCGGAGGCGGACCGCGCCCTCCAGACCGCCATGCAGCTGGGCGGCTCCGACCCCGTGACGGCCCTGCAGCACGCGCAGCGCGCCTCCCAGCTGGCCGACCGCGCGAGCGAGCTCGCGCAGGAGGACGTGAGCGGCTTCGGCTACGGCGGCGGCATGGGCACCATGGGCTACGGCCCCGGCATGGGCTACCAGCGCAGCGGCGTCGGCGGCGGCTTCGCGGGCGGACTCGGCGGCGCGCTGCTCGGCGGCATCCTCATGAACTCGATGCTCGGCGGCGGCCACCACGACTCGTGGGGCGGCGGCGGCTTCGGCGGATTCGACGGCGGCGGGCTCGGCGGCGGCGACTTCGGCGGCTTCGGCGACATCAGCGGCGGAGGCTTCTGATCGCCCACGACTCCGGCGTCGACGCGCCGGCCCCGGCCCGGTCCTGACCGGCACGGGACCCGTCCGCCCTCGGGCCGGCCGGGACGCACGAACCACCGCGGGCCGCCGGCCCGCGGGAAGTGGAACACCGACGAAAGGCAGACATCATGGTCAAGCAGTCCATCCTCGGTCGCATCAGCACCCTGGCCAAGGCCAACATCAACGCCATGCTCGACAAGGCGGAGGATCCCCAGAAGATGCTGGACCAGATGGTCCGGGACTACACGAACAACATCGCGGAGGCCGAGGCCGCCGTCGCCCAGACCATCGGCAACCTGCGCATGATCGAGGACGACTACCGCGAGGACCAGGACGCGTCCCGCAGCTGGGGCCAGAAGGCCCTCGCCGCCTCGCAGAAGGCCGACGACTTCCGCAGCAGCGGCGACACCGCCTCCGCGGACAAGTTCGACAACCTCGCCAAGGTCGCCATCGAGCGCCAGATGGACGCCGAGCGCCAGATGAAGTCGGCCGAGCCGACCATCACCTCCCAGCGCGACATCGTGGAGCGCCTCAAGACCGGCCTCGACCAGATGAAGGTCAAGCGCCAGCAGCTGGTCTCCAAGCGGGACGAGCTCACGGCCCGCGCGAAGTCCGCCCACGCCCAGTCCGCCGTGGCCGACGCCGTGAAGTCCATCGACCTGCTGGACCCCACCTCCGAGGTCAACCGCTTCGAGGAGAAGGTCCGCCGTGAGGAGGCCCGCGTGCGCGGCCAGCAGGAGCTCGCCTCCTCCTCCCTGGACGCCCAGTTCGAGTCCCTCGAGGACCTCGGCGAGCAGACCGAGGTCGAGGCGCGCCTCGCTGCCCTCAAGGCCGGCCAGTCGCCCGCCCAGATCGAGTCCTCCGCCGCCGAGGGCCAGAACCTCCAGCTGGACTACGCCGAGGACGAGACGGCCACCCAGGCCCAGGCCTGATCGCCTGCGGGACGACGCTGGCCGCGCCGCGGCCGCGTCCGCCCCTCGACGACGGCGACGTCGAGCACCCCTCCCGGGTGCCCGGCGTCGCCGTTTTCGCGTCTGCGGGGGCGGATTGCTAGGGTCCCCCAGTCCCCCGCATCCCTCGGGGGATCCTCGTTCCTCCCTCGCACCCGACAGGGGTACCTCCACATGCAAGACCAGTTCACGGCGTGGTCCGTCCTGGTGGACGCGGGCCTGATCGGCGCGCTGCTCGCCGTCGGCACGCTCGGCCGCGCCCTCATCAAGCCCCTCCAGACCCTGATGATCCCCGCCTCGGTGATCGCCGGCATCCTGGGGCTGGCCCTGGGCCCGAACGGCGCCGGATGGCTGCCCTTCAGCTCGCAGCTGGGCACCTACGGGTCGATCCTCATCGTCATCGTCTTCGTCTGCATCGCGCTGACGGACGACTTCGACGTGCGCAAGATCGGCCGTCCCGTGGGTTCGTTCGCGGCCTACGGCGTGCTGATCTACGCGTCCCAGGTGGCCCTCGGCGCGCTCGTGGCGCTCGTGGTGCTCAAGCCGCTGTTCGGCACCCCGGACTCCTTCGCCGCCCTGCTGTTCGCCGGCTGGGCCGGCGGCTTCGGCTCGGCCGCGGCCGTGGGCCAGGCATACGCCGCGAACGGGGACGCGACCGTGACGTCCCTGGCGTACACCTCCGCCACCGTCGGCATGATCGTGGGCGTGGTGGGCGGCATCATCCAGGCGAAGATCGGCGCCCAGCGCGGGCACGCCCAGGAGTTCGCCGGCCTGACGTCCATCCCGGACGAGCTGCGCACCGGCGTGCTCAACCAGGTGGAGGAGCGCCCCGTGATCGGCCGCCACACCTTCTCCGCCGCCTCCGTGGAGTCCCTCGCATTCCAGGTCGGCATCGTCGCCATGATCGCCGCCGCCGCCCACGGCGTCGTCACGTGGATCACCGCTGTGTGGCCGCAGGTCGTGGGCGAGGGCGGGCCCCAGCTGATCATCCCGGCGTTCGCGATCGCGTTCATCATGGGCCTGGTCGCGCGCGTGCTGTTCCAGGCCACGCGGACCGCGAAGTTCCTGGACTCCGCCTCGCTCAACTCGGTCTCGGGCACCGCCACGGACATCCTCATCGTGTGCGGCATCGCCTCGATCGCCCCCACCGTGGTGGTCGAGTACTGGCAGCCCCTGCTCGTGCTCTTCGTCGTGGGCCTGGCCCTCGCGCTGGCGCTCGGCACCTTCGTGGCCCCGCGCGTCATGACCGACTCGTGGTTCGAGAAGCAGCTGTTCACGTGGGGCTGGGCCACCGGCGCGGTCGCCACCGGCGTGGCCATGCTGCGCATCGTGGACCCCAAGCTGAAGTCCGGGACCATGGAGCAGTTCGGCGTGGCCTACATTCCCGTGGTGCCCGTCGAGATCGCCGCCGTCTCCTTCGTGCCGCTGCTGCTGATCGCGGGCCTGGCCTGGTCGGTGGTGGGCATCTGGGGCGCGATCGCCGTCGCCGCGATCCTCGTCTCCATCTGGCTGCGGCGCACGGATCCGGCGCGCCGGGCGGCCGTGAAGGCCTGAGCCTCCCGCACTCCGACGGCGGCGTCGAGCGGTCCCCCACCACGAGCGGTGGAGGTCCGCCCGACGCCGCCGTCGTCTCAGCCGGGGTCCTCCCGGACACGCACGAAGGCCCCCAGCAGATGCTGGGGGCCTTCTCTCGTTGCGGGGGCAGGATTTGAACCTGCGACCTCCGGGTTATGAGCCCGGCGAGCTACCGAACTGCTCCACCCCGCGGCGACTCGTATGACTATACACACCCGGAGCAGTGCGTTCAAATCGAGGACAGCCGCCCGTCACCTGACGGCCACGCCCCCGCCATCCGAGACGGCGGGGGCGTGGTCGGATCAGCCCGCGGGCTGGGGCTCGGGGGCCTCCTCCGCCCCGTCCGCGGGCGGGGTCCCGCGCAGGGCGTCGTCGGCCGCCGTCGCCCGCTTCAACGCCTCGTCGAGGCGCTTCTGCTGCTCGCCGTAGGCGGCCCAGTCGCCCGCCGCCATGGCCTCCTGGCCGCGCGCGATGGCGTCCTGCGCCTCCGCGAGCGCGGCGCTCAGCTCCTGGTCCGCGGGCTTCGGCTCCCCGGGCTCACCCTGGCCGGGCTCGCCCTCGCCGTCGCCCTGGTTCTCCTCCGGGGTCACGGCCCCGGAGTCGCCGCCGAAGACCTGGTCCAGGGCCTCCTGGAGGGTGTCGGCGAAGCCCACCTTGTCCCCGAAGGAGACCAGCACCTTGCGCAGGGTGGGGTAGGACGTGGCGCCCGAGGAGCGCACGTACACGGGCTGCACGTAGAGGATGCCGCCCGCCACCGGGAGCGTGATCATGTTGCCGTTGAGCACCTCGGAGGCGCCCTGGCGCAGCAGGTTCAGCTCCTGGGAGACGCCGGCGTTGGAGTCGAAGTTGGCCTGCGCCTGGCCCGGCCCGGGGACCGTGGTTTGGCGCGGCAGCTCCAGCAGACGGAGCGTGCCGTAGCCCTCGGCCCGCTCACCGTCCCTGCCCGTGCCGGCGTCGCCGCTGGCCGAGAGGAACCCGTAGAGGACGTTGCGCTGCTGCGAGCCTTCGGTGATCTGCGGGATGTAGGTGGTGGTCAGCGAGTACGCGGGCTCGTCCTGGCCGGGCACCTGCAGGGTCATGTAGTACGGGGGCTGCTTGACGTTCGGGTCGTCCTGCGTGGGGTCGGCGGGCACGGACCAGGCGTCGTTGTTCTCGTAGAAGTCGTCCGCGTCGGTCACGTGGTAGCGGCCCAGCAGCTCGCGCTGCACCTTGAACATGTCCTCCGGGTAGCGCACGTGGTCCAGGAGGGCGGCGCTCATCTCCGAGTAGGGCTTGAGCGAGGACGGGTACACGCCCTGCCACGCCTTCAGCAGCGGGTCCTCCTCGTCCCAGGCGTAGAGCTCCACGGAGCCGTCGTAGGCGTCCACGGTGGCCTTCACGGAGTTGCGGATGTAGTTCACCTGGCCGGTCAGCAGCGCCCGCTGGTCGCGGTTCAGCGCGTCCTGTGTGGCGTCGCCGAGGCGCTGCGACGTGGAGTAGGGGAACTGGTCGGACGTCGTGTAGGCGTCCACGATCCACTTCACGCGCCCGTTCACGATCGCCGGGTAGGCGTTGGTGTCCACCGTCAGGTACGGGGCCACCTTGCGGACCCGCTCCTCCGGATGGCGGTCGTAGAGGATCTGCGAGGCGCTGTTCACATCCGAGGAGAGCAGGAGCTCGGGCGAGCCGAACTTCACGGCGTAGGCGAGCTTGTTGAAGAGCCCGCCCACGGCCGGGCCGCCGTCGCCGGCGAAGGTGTAGGCCGTGTCCTCCCCGGAGTCCGCCGTCTGGGGGCGGTCGCGCTCGACGGCGGGGGCACCCTCCGGCGCGCCCACCACGGAGTACTCGGGCGAGTTGAGCCCGAAGTAGATGCGCGGCTCGTACTGGGAGTCGTCGGTGAGCGGGCCCCGCGAGGGGATCTCGGAGAGCAGGAACGAGGGACGGCCGCCGGCCGCCACCTCGGAGGCGTCAGCCATGACCATGCCGTAGCCGTGCGTGTAGATGGCGTGGCGGTTCACCCAGGACTGGGAGTCCTCCACGTTCACGTCGCGCGCGGCGAGGATGGTGTCCCGGGACTCGCCGTCCACCTCGTAGCGGTCCACGTGCAGCGTGCCGGGGAACGAGTAGTAGGGGCGGAACTGCTGGAGCTGCCCGAAGGTCTGCGAGATGAGGTTCGGGTCCATGAGGCGCACGTTGGCCGTGTTGGCCTCCTCGCCGGCGAGGGCTCCCTCCTGCGCCTCGACGCTGCCCTCGTAGGTGGTGACCTGCACGTCGTCGAGGCCGTAGGCCTCACGGGTCATCCGGATGTTGCGATCGATGTACTCGGCCTCGAGCGTGCGCTCGGAGGGTTGCACCTGATACTGCTGCACCAGGTACGGGTAGGCCGTGCCCACCACGAGGGCGGTGATGACCAGCACGGCGGTGCCCACCAGCGGCAGGCGCCACTGTCCGGAGAACACGGTCCACACGAACAGCGCGGCCACGATCAGGGCGGTGACCGCGAGGATCGCGGAGGTGGGGATCACGGCGTTGACGTCCGTGTACATGGCGCCCGCCCACGAGCCGGTCTGCGACTGCGTGGCGCGGTACCGGTTGAGCCAGAACGTGACGGCCTGGAGGAGCAGGAACAGCGCCAGCGTCACCGCGATGTGGACCCGCGCGGAGGGCGTGACGGACAGTCCCCCGGAGTCCTCCACCCGCACGGAGCCGTACAGGTAGTGGATGATCAGGCCGGCGATCCCCGCCACGAGCACCACGGAGACGAGGTACCCGACCACGAGGGTGAGGAACGGGAGCGTGGCCAGGAAGAACATGAGGTCCAGGCCGAACTCGGGGTCCGTCTGGCCGTAGGGCACCTGGTGGAGGAACAGCTGGACGGTCGTCCAGCCGTTCATGGCCGCCGAGCCCGCGAAGAGGCCCAGGATGACCGGCACCGCGAGGAACACGAGGCGGCGCATGGGCTCGAGCTGGCGCTGGGCCTGGCTGAGCGAGTCACGCGCGTCGGCGGGGGCGTCCTGCCGGCGATGGCGCCACGCGAGCCGCATCGCCAGCCACACGGCGGAGCCCATCAGGAGCGCGCCGATCAGGAACAGGGCCGCCTTGGTGAGGACCTCGGTCCAGAAGACGTCCTCGTAGCCCACCTGGGAGAACCAGAGCACGTCCGTGTACACGTTGGTGAACAGCACGAACAGGCCCACCAGGATCGCCACGGAGACGATCGTGAGCACGAGCGCACTGGGGCGGCCGGGGGTCGCCGGCCGGGGCCGGCCGGCCGCCGAGCTGCCGTTGCCGTCGCCGGGCCCGCTGGGACCGCCGCTGCCGGGGCTCGCGGGCCCGCCGTCGCCCGGGCCCATGGGGGCGCCGCCGAAGGGGCCGAAGCCGCCGAAGGGGCCGGAGCCCCCCGCGCCGGCGGATCCGCCGCCGTCACGGGGCGGGCCGCCGAAGGGCCCGCCGCTTCCCTGTCCGAAGCTCACTGTCTCTCCTCTCCCCGCCGGGGGCGGGGTCTGCGGTCGGCGCCGTGCCGGGCGGCACGGGCGTCTGGGGTCCGGGGTCGTCCGCCGCGGCCACGGAGGGGACGCGCGGGATGTCGAAGGGCGGGGGGATCACCCACAGGTGGGCACCCCGTCGAGGGTCTCGCCGCGGCCCACGGCCTCGACCACGCCACGTGCGGTCGTGAGGGTGTCCACGGCGTAGACGGCGATGCCCTCGGGCACTCGGCCGTCGAGGTCCGCGCAGTTGGCGGCCGGGGCCAGGAACACGGCCGCTCCGGCGTCGGCGGCGCCGCGCACCTTCTGGGCGATGCCGCCGATGGGACCGACCTGGCCTTCCTCGGTGATGGTGCCGGTGCCCGCGATGTGCGCGCCGCCCGTCATCGCGCCGGGCGTGAGGCGCTCCAGGACGGCGAGGGCGAACATGGTGCCCGCGGAGGGACCGCCGATGTCCTCGAGGCTGATCTCCACGTCCACCGGGAAGTCGTACACGGTCTCGAGGAACACGCCGATCTGCCACGCCTGGCCCGCGCCCTCCGGCGCGGCGCGCACGGGGACCTCCACGTCCGTCTCGACGCCGTCCCGGAGCACACGCAGGGCGACCGGCCCGGGGCCGGCGGCGTCGACCGCCGAGCGCAGGGCGGCGACGTCGTCCACGGGCGTCCCGCCCGCCGCGAGCACCTCGTCGCCGGCACGCAGCACGTCGCGGGCCGGGCTGTCCGGGGCGAACTCCCGCACGGCGAGCCCGCGGCCGTAGTCGCGGCCGAGCTCGTGCAGGGCGGCCGCCGTCGCCAGGTCCTGGGAGGCGGTCATGGCCCCCGCGTTGGACTCGCTCACCTGGTCCGCGGACACGCCCGTGGGGTAGACCAGCTCGCGCGGCGTGGTGTCGCGTCTCGGGTCCACGAGCGCGCTCGCAAGCTCGAGGACGGAGGTGGAGCCCGTCGGCGGGCCGGAGACCATCACGGTGGTCATGTCCAGGGCGCCCTCCCCCGGGTCTGCCCGGGAGGCGCCGTCGACGGTGAGGACGGGGTGGCCGTCGGCCTCCCCCAGCACGTCGATGGCCGGGCCGGGCCCCTCCAGCAGGTACGGCGCGGGCAGCGCGAGGGCGGTGGCCGCCGAGGCGGCGGCGATCCATGCGGAGACCGACGGGCGCGCGGCGCCGCGGCGGCTCCTTGCGCGGGGCACTGCGGGCACGCGACACCGACTTTCCTGCCGTGGTCCTGGATCAGGGGCCGTCGCCGCAGGCGCGGACGCGCTGGCGGGGGGACGGTCGCACCAGTCTACGGGGCCGCCGCGGCCGGGGCCGGGCCGGAGCGCCGTCGTGCGCCCTGCGCGAACCGCGGCGCCGCGCCGTCCATCCGTGGGCCTGGCGCGAGGCCCGCGGATACGCTGTTCGGCATGACTGACCACCCGCAGACCCCCGGATCCGACGACGGCCGCGACCCCCTGGAGGACATGCTCCGGCAGATGTTCGGCGGGCAGGCCCCGGACGTCGAGGAGATCCGCCGCGCCATGCAGGGCATGGGCGGGACCGGCGGCATGCCCTTCGACCCCTCCCGGCTGGACCCCGCCATGATGCAGCAGGCCATGGCGCAGTTCCAGGCCATGATGAACCCGGGCGCGGGCTCCGAGGGCCCGGTCAACTGGACCCTGGCCAAGCAGGCCGCGCGCCAGGCGGTCGCGGGCGAGGACCCCGCCGTGGGCTCCTTCGCTCGCCGCGAGGTGGACGAGGCCCTGCGCCTGGCCGAGCTCTGGCTGGACGGCGTGACGGACACGGAGTCCACGGGGCAGATGGGGGCCGCGTGGTCCCGCGCCGAGTGGGTCGAGGCCACCATGGAGAACTGGCAACGGATGACCGGCCCCGTGGCCGTCTCGCTCGCGAACGCGATGTCCGCCGCCATCGAGCAGCAGCTGCCCGGCCAGCTGCCCGAGGGCATGGACCCCTCGATGCTGGGCGGCCTGCAGCCCATGCTCAAGAACATGGGCGGCACCATGTTCGGCCTCCAGCTCGGCGGCGCCGTGGGCGCGCTCGGCAAGGACGTGCTCTCGGGAACGGACATCGGCCTGCCGATCGCCGGCCACCGCCTGGCCATGATCCCCGTGAACATCGAGGAGTTCGGCGACGGACTCAGCGTCCCGGACGACCAGGTGCGCCTGTACCTCGCGCTGCGCGAGGTGGCCCGCATGCGCCTCTTCCTGCACTCCCCGTGGCTCGAGCGGGACCTGTTCGCCGCGATCGAGCAGTACGCGGCCGGCATCCGTCTGGACGTGAGCGGGATCGAGCGGGCCGCGGAGTCCGTGGACCCCATGCACCCGGAGTCCATGCAGGCCGTGTTCGACGGCGCCTCGTTCATCGCCGAGCCGGATGCCACCCAGCGCGCCGCCCTCGAGCAGCTCGAGCTGCTCATCGCCCTCGTGGAGGGCTGGGTCGACGTCGTCGTCGCCGAGGCGGCCACGCCGCTGGAGTCCGCGAGCGCGCTGCGCGAGACCATGAACCGTCGGCGCGCCTCCGGGGGACCCGCCGAGCAGGCGTTCGCCGCCCTCGTGGGCCTCGAGCTGCGCCCGCGCCGCCTGCGCGAGGCGGCCGCGTTCTGGGAGCACGTCACGGCCGAGCAGGGCAAGGAGTACCGCGAGGCGATCTGGCGCCATCCCGAGCGCCAGCCCACGGGCGAGGACCTCGACGACCCCACGGGCTACGCGGAGCGCCGCACGGCCGCGGACGCCTCCACGGACGCCCTCGACGACGAGCTGCAGCGGCTACTCGACGGCGGCTTCGGCGAGGCCCCCAAGGAGGGCTGAGCCCCGCGCCTGCCTCAGCCCCCCTCGACGTCGTCGCTCCAGCCCGGGGCGGCGACGTCGTCGTCTGCGGAAGCGGGCCCGGCGGCGAGGCCGCGGCCCTGCGCGTAGGTGACGCCGGCGAGGAACGCCATGGCCTCGGCGTAGCGGGGGTGGCGGGCGACGAGCCTCTGGAAGCGGGGCCCGTGGCCGGACTCGAGCAGGTGGGCCACCTCGTGCACCAGGACGGCCTCCACCACCCAGTCGGGCATGCCGTGCAGCTGCGCCGAGAGCCGGATGGTGCGCCGAGCCGGGGTGCACGATCCCCAGCGGTGCCGCTGCCGCGTGGACCACGTGACGCTCACCGGATCCGCCTCGCCCCCGTAGTGCTCGGCCGAGACGCGGCGCGCCCAGGCCAGCAGGGCGGCGTCGCCCGGGGCGGAGGCCCCGGGGTCGGGCGTGGCGGGCGAGGACGCCCCGGGCGTGGACGTGCGGGGACGGCTCGGATCAGGCCCGGCGCCTCCGTCGGTCGGCGGCGTGGGACCCGCGGGCGCCGGGGCCGCGCCCGCGCGCTCGACCATGCGGGAGATCCATTCCCGCTCCTCGGCGCGGGAGAGCCGGGCGGGGACGGAGACCTGCAGGCGGCCCTCGCGCCACACGGCGGACACGGTGCGCGTGCGCGCGGTGGAGCGCACGAGCCGCACCGGCGTGCCCTCCCAGTCCAGGTCGACGGTCTCGCGGACCGGGCGGGAGGCGGGGCGACGCGGCGGCATCACTCCATTGTGCGCGACGGCTCCGCGGATCCCTGTGGATGAGGCCCCCGCGGCGCCTCCCTCGTGACACCGTGGGGCCACGTCGAGCGATCGGAGACCTCCATGCCCCGCCCCCTCCCGCTTCCCGACGGCGAAGGCCGTCCCACCTCCTCCGCTCCTCCTCACGGCCCGCCCGTGGACTTCCCCGACGGCGTCCACGTCACGGGGCTCGGCCGCACCGGGCTGGCGATCGCCCTGCTCCTGGCAAGCCGGGGCATGGGCCCGCTCGCCCTGTGGGATCCCACGCCCGTGGGGGCGTCGGACCTCGGCACGGGCTACCGGCCGGCGGACCTCGGCCGGCCCCGTGCCGTCGCGGCCGAGCGGCGGATCCGCGAACTCCACCCGCGCGAGCAGGTGTTCGCCCACCATGGGCCGGAGGCCGTGCTCATGGGGACGGCCACCGTCTCGGTGACGCGCGGACGGATCGACGAATCGCTCGTGGCGCGGGCGCTGGCCGCCGAGCACCCGCTCCTGCCGGTGGTCGTGGACGAGGAGTCGGCCGTCGGGCCCTGGACGATCGCCGGATCCCCCGGGTGCGCCCTGTGCGAGCACGTCCGCCGCCCGGCGGAGGAGGCCGCCACCGGCCGCAGCCGCGACGCGGCGTGGGAGGACGGGCCGGGCGAGGAGGATCCGGAGAGTGTGCTCGGGGCACTGCGCACCGCCGTCCTCGTCCACGACCTGCTGGTCGCGGGCTCCTCCTCCCCCGCATGGCAGGGCGTCGTGCGCAGCTGGGCCTATGCGCTGGACGAGACCACCGAGGGCGTCCGCCCGCGGCACGGGTGCCCGTGCGACCCGGACGGGATGGCGGCGGACCTGGCCGCGCTCACCCGGGAGCTGAGCGGGGAGCTGCACCAGGAGTTCGGGGTGCTGCCCGGCTTCGGCGGGCCGCCGGACCTCGGGGAGCCTTCGTCGGGGGTCTGACCCGGGCGCGTGATCCGACCCCCCGGCATCTCGGGCGGGCATGGTGCCTCAGGCGGACCTGGTGACTCAGGCGGGCGCGGTGCCGTGGAGCAGCTCGAGCACGTCCGGGCCGTAGCGGTCCAGCTTGGCCTTGCCCACGCCCGGGACCTTGATGAGGTCGAGGGGGGTGGCCGGCATGGCCTCCGCGATCGCCACGAGGGTCGCGTCCGTGAACACCACGAACGCGGGCACCTTCCCCGCGCGGGCGGTGCTGGCGCGCCAGTCCCGCAGGGTGTCGAGAACGGCCTCGTCGTAGGTGGCCGGGCAGTCCAGGCAGCGGCCGACCTTGCGCTCGGCGCCCGTCTCGAGGGCCTTGCCGCACGTGCGGCACGTGGCCACGGTGGCGCCGCGCCGCCGACCGCGGGGTGCGCCTGCCCCGGACGCGGCGGCGGGGGCGTGCTCGCGGGTGCCGCCGAGGGTCGGGTCGATGTCCCGCAGGAAGCGGGAGGCCCGCCGCGAGGCGCGCCCGCCGGTGCCGCGGGAGAGCGTCCACGTCAGCGACAGATGCTGGCGGGCGCGCGTGATGCCCACGTAGAGCAGGCGGCGCTCCTCGTCGATCTCGGCGGGCGTGTCCGCGAAGGAGATGGGCATGAGCCCCTCGGACAGCCCCACCAGGAAGACCGCGTCCCACTCGAGGCCCTTGGCCGAGTGCAGGGAGGCGAGCGTGACGCCCTGCACCGTGGGGGCGTGCTGGTGCTGGGCGCGCTCGTCGAGCTCGGCCACCAGCTCGGTGAGCGTGAACTCGGCCCCGCGGGCGGCGGCCAGCTGGTCGGCGAGGTTCACGAGCGCGTGCAGCGACTCCCAGCGCTCGCGCGCCGCGCCCGTGGCGGCGGGCGGCTCGGCCGAGTACCCGAGGGAGGCCAGGACGTCCCGTGCACGGGCGGTCACCTCCTCCCCTGTGAGGCCCGGGTCGGCGCGTGCCGCGGCGCGCAGCTGCAGGATGCCGTCGCGCACCTCGCGGCGGGAGAAGAAGCGCTCGCCGCCCCGCAGCTGGTAGCCCAGTCCCGCCGCGGACAGAGCGGTCTCGAACGCCTCCGACTGGCCGTTCGTGCGGAAGAGGACCGCGATCTCGGCGGGCGGAGTGCCCCCGTCCACGAGCTCGCGGATCCGCTGGGCCACCCAGCCCGCCTCGGCCTCGTCGTCCGTGCACTCGGCGAAGACGACGTCGGGCCCCGCGGGGCGCTGCGAGGTGAGCTGGAGCGGCTCGGGCCAGTGCGGGAGCCGGCGGTCGCGCTGCCCCTCCGCCGTGCGCGCCGCGAGGAGCCGGTTGGCGGCCTCCACGATCTGGGGGCTCGAGCGGTAGTCGCGCACGAGCTTGACGACGGTGGCCTCCTGGTGGCGCTCGCGGAAGCCTGTGAGGAAGCGGGAGGTCGCGCCCGTGAACGAGTAGATCGTCTGGGAGGAGTCACCCACCACGCACAGGTCCGCGCGGTCCCCGAGCCAGAGGTCCAGGAGGCGGTGCTGCAGCGGGGAGACGTCCTGGTACTCGTCCACCACGAAGACGCGGTACTGGTCCCGGATCGTGGCCGCGATGCGCGGCTCCGTGGAGAGGATGCCCACGAGGATGAGCAGCACGTCCTCGAAGTCGATCATGTTGCGGGCGGTCTTGGCCTCCTCGTACCCCGTGTAGAGGCGTGCCACGGTGGTGGCGGTCCAGCCCGAGGGCATCTCCCGCTCCTTGGCCGCCTCGGCGTATCCCTCGGGAGCGTGGAGGGAGACCTTGGCCCACTCGATCTCGCCGGCGAGGTCGCGCAGCCCGGCGCGGTCCACGCTCATGCGCATGCCCTGGGCCACCTGGGTGAGCAGGCGCACCTTGTTCTCCACGAGCGTGGGCATCGGACCGCCGACGGCCTGCGGCCAGAAGTACTGCAGCTGGCGCAGCGCGGCGGAGTGGAACGTGCGGGCCTGGACGCCGTCCACCCCGAGGTCGCGCAGGCGCGTGCGCATCTCCGCGGCCGCGCGCGCAGTGAACGTCAGCGCGAGGGTGCGGTGGGGGTCGAACACCCCGGAGGCGACGCCGTAGGCGATGCGGTGGGTGATGGCGCGGGTCTTGCCCGTGCCGGCACCGGCCAGGATGCACACGGGGCCCCGGAGGGCGGTGGCGGCCTGCCGCTGCTCGGCGTCGAGCCCGCGGAGGATCTCATCGGGAGTGCTCATGCGGGACGAGTCCTCCTCGGTGTCCAGGGTCTGCGCGTCCGGCGACGTCCCACCGTACCAACCCGCGGACGCCGGTGCGCCCCACCGCGCTCGGGCGTGGGCGCGCATAGGGTGGACCCCGTGCACCGTCAGTCCCTCCACCTCGCAGCCCTGGCCGCCGCGGCCGTCCCCGGCCTGACCCCGGTCTCGGTGGTCGCCAGCCCGGACGACCCCGCGGACTTCTCCGCCGCCGTCGTCGTGGACGCCCAGCGCCAGTGGTGGCGCGTGCGCTCCCCGCGCACCCCGGAGGCGGGGATCCGCCTGGAGACCGAGCTGCAGGTGCTCGCCGCGCTCACCCCGCGCGTGCGCGCGGCCCTGCCCTTCCGCACGCCCTCCGTAGCCGGCGCGGTGCGCCTGGGTGGCCTGCGCACCTTCGTGTACCAGGACATGCCGGGCCGTCCCCTCCCCCTCGAGGACCTCGTCCCGCTCGGCGAGCCCGCGGTGCAGGACGTCGGCCGCGTCATCGCGGCCGTGCACACCCTGCCCTCCTCCGTGGTGGACCTCGCGGACCTGCCGGTCTACACGGCGGAGGAGGTGCGCAACCGCCGGCTGCATGAGCTGGACCAGGCCGCCACCACGGGTCGCATCCCCCCGGTGCTGCTGCGCCGCTGGGAGGAGGCCATGGAGGAGGAGGCCCTGTGGTCGTTCTCCCCGGTGCCGGTGCACGGAGACCTGCACGAGGACAACCTGCTCGTGGAGCGCGGCCGGGTGGTCGGGGTGACCGGCTGGACCGACCTGCACGTGGGCGATCCCGCCGTGGACCTCGCGTGGCTGGCCGCCGCCGAGGACCCCGACTTCGCCGAGCGCGTGCTGGACGCCTACCGCGGGCGGCGCGCCGACGCCGGAGCCGGTGACGACGGGGACGAGCACCTGATGCGCCGCGCCTCCCTCCTCGCGGAGTTCGCGCTGGCCCAGTGGCTGGTGCGTGGCGTGGACCGCCACGACGCGGACATGATCGCCGAGGCGGAGGACATGCTGGCCGAGCTGGCCGACGCCGTCCGGGGCCGCACGCACGGGAGCGCACCGGAGCACGCCGACGGCGAGGCGGCCGACGGCGAGCCGGCGGGCGACGCGATGGATGCCGACGACGAGGACGCCGACGGTGACGACGCGGGCCGCGAGCGCGAGCCGGACGAGGCCGACGACCAGACCGCCGCCCTCACCGTGGTGCCGGCTCCGGGCCGGGAAGCGGACCGGGCCGCCGCCCGGGGTGCTCGCCGGGCGCAGAGCCCCGGCGACGGGATCACGGGCGGTTCAGCGCCTCGGTGACGATGCGCTCGAGCTCATCCTCCCCCGGCAGGTGGGCGAGCGAGCGCTCGACGCCGTGCGCGACGTAGACGAAGCTCGCCCTGATGTTCTCGAGCGGGATCCCGTGCAGGCGTGACCACGCGAGCCGGTAGACCGCCAGCTGCAGGCCCTTGACCTCGAGGTCGCGGTCCGACGGCACCGCGCCCGTCTTCCAGTCCACCAGCTCCCACCCGGCCTCGGGATCGAGGGGCATCCCCTCGCGAGCTCCCGAGCAGTAGATGGCGTCCACGCGCCCGCGCAGGGTGATCCCGGCGACCGTGGTCTCCACCGCCGCCTCCACGAACGCGGGGGTCCGGTCCGCCCAGCGCGAGGACCGGAACCACTCCTGCATCGGGGCGAGGTCCAGGGCGTCGTCCACCCACTGGTCGGCGGCGTCCGAGGGGTCCTCGATGTCCAGCATGCCCGTCGCGCCGAACCGGTCCTCGAGCCAGGCGTGGAACGCCGTGCCGCGGCGCGCCGCGTGGGCGGGCGGACGCGGCATGGGCCGGCGCAGCTGCTCGGCCACCGCCTGCGGGTCCGCCGCCAGCTCACCGTAGAGCGAGACGGAGACGTGGCTCGGCAGCGCCACCTGGCCCCCGGTCCCGGCGATGTCCCGGCGCCGCAGCAGCACCCAGGCGAGCTCCCGGGCGATCTCCGGGTCCGCCTCGAGGTCCTCGGGGGCCGCGCCTCGGACGCGCGCGGCCGCGGACTCGACCGCGGCGCGCCGCGGCCGGGAGCGGGACGGGAGCTTCTCCCAGCGGTCCTCGTCCTCGGGGTCCTCCGGGTCAGCGACGGCGACCTCCGGCCCCGTCAGCGGGTCGAACGGCCACCAGGCGGCGAGCAGGCGGCCGGCCACGGGGTTCTCCTCCGTCAGCTCGAAGGGGTCCGGCTCGTGGCCGATCTCGATCCCGGGGAACGAGCCGGCGAGCGCGGCGACCTCCTCAAGGAACTCGGACGGCGCCGCGGGGTTCTTGTTCGTCCCCTTCCAGCGGGTGGTGCTCAGCCACAGCCGGCTCCGCGCGCGGGTGAACGCGACATACGCGAGCCGCCGCTCCTCCCGCCTCCCGTGGGCGTCCACGGCGATCTGGTAGGGCTCGGGCAGCCCCTCGGCATCCTTGGACGTGTAGGTCCTGCCGGCCGACTGCGCCCAGTCGCGCATGTTCTCAGCCCATCCGGCGTCCCACTGCGGCAGTGAGGCCGCGTCACCGCGCAGGGCCCACGGCAGCGCGCCGTTCGCGGGCGCGGTCCAGCGGTCGGACCGAGCCGAGGGGAACGAGCCCTCCATGAGCCCCGGCACCGCGACGACGTCCCACTCCAGTCCCTTGGACGCGTGGGTCGTGAGCACCTGGACCACCCCGGGGGCGGGCTCCCCGGCCTCGATGCCGAGGCCCTTCTCGTGCTCCTCCACCGACGCCGTCCAGGCGAGGAACGCGGAGAGGCCCGCCGCCGCCGTCGTGCCGGCGGCGAAGCCGCGTGCCGCGTCCTGGAACGCGTTGAGGTGGCGGCGGGCGGAGGCCCCGGACGCGTCGGGGCGCAGGGCCACCTCCACGTCCAGGCCGATCTCCCGCTCGACCTCGGCGATGAGCTCGGCGGGCTCCGCGTCCGCACGAGCGGAGAGGCGCCGCAGGAGGCGGTTGGCCTCGCGCAGGCGGCGCAGGCCCTCGTCCGAGAAGCCGCGCCCGCGGGAGCCAGTCCAGTCGAAGCCCTCCCGTGGCAGCGAGTCGAGGGCCTCCAGCAGGGCGGGGGCGTCGGTGTCCTCCTCGGGGCTCACGTCCGCGGCCTCGACGTCCGCCGCCCCCTCGGCTCCGGCGGCCCGCAGGCGGGAGACGAAGCGGGCGCGTTCGTGGAGCACCTCGAGGTCCGCGGGGCCGATGCGCCACCGGGGGCCGGTGAGCATGCGGACCACGTGGTCGTTGCGGGAGGGGTCGGCGAGGACGTGGAGGACGGCGAGCGCCTCGGAGACCTCGGGAAGGGAGAGCAGTCCCGAGAGGCCGAGGACCTCGTAGGGCAGGCCCGCCTCGTCGAGGGCCGCGAGCACCGGGACGAACTGCGCGCGCGTGCGGCACAGGACCGCCCGCGTGAGGCGGGTCCGGCCGTCGGGCGCGACGTCCGGCAGCGCCGCCAGCCGCTCCGCGAGCGCCCTCGCCTCCTCGTCCTGGGTGACGTGCCGGTCGATGCGCACCTCCCCCTCGCCCGCTCCGGGGCGGGGGCGGAGGGGTCGCAGCTCGATGGGCGAGCCTGCCCCCGCCTCCGCATGGACGACGAGCGGAGCCGCCACTGTGTTGGCCGCCTCCAGCACCGCCTCGTCGTTGCGCCACGCGACGGTCAGGTGGGAGACGTCCGCGTTGACGCGCCGAGCTCCGCCGTCGGGGAGCGCCTGGACCCGCGGGAAGGTGCCCGGGAAGGCGAAGAGCTGGCCGGCGGAGGCGCCGCGGAAGCCGTAGATGGACTGGTGGGGGTCGCCGACGGCCGTGACGCAGTGCCCGAGCCCGGGCGCGTCCGCCTCGGGGCCGGTGGGGCCGAAGAGCCCGGCGAAGATCTGCATCTGGGCGTGTGAGGTGTCCTGGAACTCGTCCAGCAGGACGACGGGGAAGCGACCGCGCTCCTGCTCCCCCGCACAGGGCACCTCCCGGGCGATCCGCGCGGCGTGGCTCAGCAGGTCGCCGAAGTCCATCGCGTCGCGCTCCTGCTTGGCCTCGTCGTAGCGGGCCACGAGGTCGGCCATGAGGGCCCGGTCCTCGAACGCCCCGATCAGCTCGAGGATCACGCCGGAGGGCTCCTTCATGCGGGCCGGGAGCGGGAGCCCCCGGCCCTGGGCGACGAGCGCCTCCAGGTGCGCACGGACGTCCTCGGGGGCCACGAGGTGCTCCGCCATGTCCCCCGCGAGGCGCAGCGCCTGGGAGATCAGCGTGGAGGGCCGGACGCCGAGGCGGTCCGCCACGATCGGATGGGACTCCACGACGCCGGCCATGATCCGGTGCGCGTCGGCCTCGCCGAGCAGCACAGCCTCGGGCTCCACGCCGATGCGCAGCCCGTGGTCGCGCACGAGCGCGCCCGCGTAGGAGTGGTACGTGGACACGGCGGCGCGGCCGAGGTCCTCCGGCTCGCCGTCGAACCCGGGGATCACGAGCCCGGAGCGCAGCAGGGCGTCCACCTTGTCGTTGATGCGGTGGGCCAGCTCGCCGGCGGCCTTGCGCGTGAACGTGACGCCGAGGATCTGGTCGGGCCGCGCGTGGCCGTTGGCCACGAGCCAGACCACGCGGTCGGACATCGTGGCGGTCTTGCCGGAGCCGGCGCCGGCCATGACGAGCCGGGGCGTGAGCGGAGCGGTGATGACCTCGGCCTGCTCGTCCGTGGGCGGATGCACCTTCAGGCGGGCGGCGATGTCCTCCGGCGCGTGGACCGCGGCGGGGACGTCCATGTTCAGCGGTTCCATTCGGTGACCTGCCTTCCTTCGGCGCAGAGGGGACAGACGGACGGCAGGGCGCAGCCGGCGGACCCGTCGTGGAGGGCGAGGAAGCGGGGCCCGACGGTCCGGCGGGCGGCCGTGAAGACCTGGTCGAGGGCCCAGCGGTCCTCGTCGGTCAGCGCGGCCTGCTCCTGCACCTTCGTCTTCTGGGTGCCCGCGCCGAGCTGGACGAGCGCGGCCCCGGCCGGGGCGGACGGCTCCGCCAGCTGCGCGAGGGCGGCCCGCAGCGCCGGGTCGGCCTCCGGGTCATCCCGCAGCACCGCCACCCCGTGCGCGCGCAGGGCGACCTGGTAGGCGGCGAGCTGCGGCTGGCGGGGCAGCTCGGCCGCCGACGGCGCGCGGCGGCCCGTCTTGAGGTCGACGATGTACGGGCGTCCGGCCGCGTCCACCTCGAGCCGGTCGATGACGCCGTTGATCAGCACCGTCAGTCCCGCCCACGTGAGTTCGGCCCGCATGGGCACCTCCTGGGCCAGGGCGCGCCGCCCCGCGGCCCGCACGACGGAGAGGTAGCCGAGGTAGGCCTTCGCCAGCTCGCGGGCCCGGGCGTGCTCGAGCTCGCTGACCCACCCCCCGGGCAGGCCCAGCTCCGGCAGGCGACGCTCGAGCTCGGCGCGCACGGCCTCGGGCGGGCCGTCCGGGTGGTGCTCGGCCACGGAGTGGACGAGGGTGCCCACGGACTGCGCCAGCGTCGCTCCAGCCTGGGACCCCACGTGGTAGAGCAGCCAGTTGAGGGGATTGGTCAGAGCAGTCTCCACGCGGGACGGCGAGAGGCGGACCGGGTGGTGGGCCACGTCCGTGAGGGCCTCCTCTGTGGACAGCGGCGCGAGGCCCCACCAGTGCGCGGGGTCTGCGGTCTCCACGCCGTCCGCGGCCAGCCGGGCGAGGGCCGCGGCGGCCGCCGCCGGATCCACGGCCCCGGCGCCTTCCTCCCCCTGCTCGAGGGCGCGGCGGAGCCGCGCGACGAGCGCGCCGGCCGTCAGCGGCGGCGCCACCTCCGTGAGGGGGCGGACGCCGCTCTCATCGTCGCCGGGTTCCGCGGGGGCCAGGAGGTCGAGGAAGTCGGAGGGCATTTCGTCCTCGTTCCGCACGGCGGTGGCGAGGACGCGGCGGCGCGCCCGGGAGACCGCCGCCGCCAGCATGCGCAGCTCGTCCTGCCGCGTCTCCTGCAACCGGGTGCGGTGGTCCGTCGGCCACGCGGAGGGGTCGGGCGCGAGCAGCAGGTCCGCGAGGTCCGTGGCGCCGAGCAGCTGGCCGCGCAGCCGCGTGTTGGGCCAGACGCCGTCCTGCAGGCCCACGACGATCACGGTGTCCCAGTCGCGACCGGCGGCGACGGCGGAGGCAGGGGTCAGCACGTGGACGGCGTCCCCGGTCTCCGCGCGGCGCGCGAGGGTGTCCATCGGCAGGTCCTGGGACTCCATGTACCCGCGGAAGTCCTCGGGCGAGGATCCGGGGAACTGGTCCACGAAGCGCTCCGCCACCTGGAACAGCGCCACGACGGCGTCCAGGTCTGCGTCCGCCCGCCGCGCGTCCCGGCGGGTGTCCGCCCCGTCCACCCGCCCGAGGGCGATCGAGCGCCAGCGGTCGGCCCGGCCGGAGGCCGACCACAGGGCCCAGAGCACGGTCTCGGCCGTCGCCCCGGGAGCGGCGGCCGCCTCGAGGCCGGCGCGGAACATCCACGCCACGCGCCGCAGGGCACGATGCCGCCCGGCCTCCTCTCCCGCGAGCGCCGGATCCGCGAGGGCGGCCACGAGCAGCTCGTCCGACGAGCGCCGCCCGCCGCGCGCCCGCTCAGCCCGCAGCAGGTCCTGGCGCAGCCGCCGCACGTGCAGCGCCGTGGCCGCTCCGTAGCGCCCGGTCAGCAGGCCGACGAGCTCCTCAGGGTCCAGCACGGAGACGACGTCGGTCTGGGGGTCCCCCGCCAGGGTGGCGCAGGCGCCCAGGAGGGTCAGCAGCGGGGCCACCGCCGGCTCCTCCTTGAGCACGGTGCCCGACGCGTCGCGGGTGACCGGCACGCCCTCCGCCTCGAGATGCCGGGCGAGCGCCGCGACGCGGGAGCCGGAGCGGGCCACCACGAGGAGCCGGTCCAGCGGCACGGACTCCTCGTGATGCACCCGCAGGACCCGCTCGAGGACGAACTGGTCCTCGTCCGCCCGCGAGCGCACGACGTGGCCGCGCACCTCGCCGCCCTCCTGTGCCGGCAGCGCCGTGCGCCGGGCCCGCTCGACCGGCTCGTGCCGCTGCCGGACCCGCCGGGCCACCCGCAGGTATCCCTCGAGCACGCCGGCCGCCATGCGGTGCCCCTGGGCCAGGACGACGGTCCGCTCCCCCGGCGTCGGCGACGCCGGGGCGCCCGGCACGGGAGCCGGGTCCAGGGCGGTGGGGTACTCGCGGACGAGGTCCGGGCGGGCGCCGCGGAATCCCTCGACCGTGGTGTCGGGGGTCGCCGTGAGGAGGACGTCCCTGCCGACGCCGAGGACGCGGAGGAGATCGTGCACGGCGGGGGTGGCCTCCTGGAGGTCGTCCACCACGAGGGCGCTCAGCCGGGCGCGTTCCGCCCGGGCGAACTCGACGCCGGCACGGTCCCGCTCCGGGTCCTCCGGGAACCGCTCCGTCAGGACGAGCACGGCGGCGCGGATGAGGCCGGCGGGGTCGAAGGCCTCCGCCATGCCCAGGTCCAGGCGGTCCCGGTAGTCCTGGACGAGGACGGCCGCCGCCTCCCACGCCGGCCGCCGGTGCACCTCGCCCAGCTCCTGCAGGCGGCCGGGCTCCACCCCGAACTCGCTCATGCGGTCCACCAGCTCGCGCACCTCACGGCGGAACCCCCGCGTGCCCACAGCGGGGACGACGTCGGCCGGCCACTCCGGACCTGCCGCGTGGCCCTGGGCATAGCCCTCCAGGAGCTCGGCGATCACCGTGTCCTGCTCGGCGCCGGACAGCAGCCGCGGGGCGTTCGCCAGGTGCCGGAGGGGGCCCGTGACGCGGGCGCGGCGGAGCAGGTCGAACGCGTAGGACGCCCACGTGCGCACCGGCGTGACGGCGCGCGTGCCGTGCCCCGTGGCCTCGAGGCGCTCGGTCAGGGCGTCGCGCAGACGGGCCGCGGCGTCCCGGCTCGGCGCGAGGACCAGGAGGGACTCGGCATCCGTCCCCGCCTCGAGCCGCCGCGCGGCGTACTCCACGGCCGCGGTGCTCCGCCCCGTGCCGGGCGCACCGAGCACGAGGACGGCCCCGTGCCCGGGGGCGAGGCCCGCCACGGCCTCCTGCGCGGGGGTGAGCTCGACCGTCTCCGCCCGCTGCCGCCCTTCGCGGACGAGGAGGGCGTGCACGGGCGGCGCAACGGGCTCCTCGGCCTCGTCCGCCGCGAGGATCGCGGCCTCCTCGAGCGCCCCGTCCGGGGCGGCTGCGGCGTGCTCGTGTGCGCTCATGGGGTCATCCTCCCATCGGCGCGGGACAGGTTAAGGGGTGCGCCCGCTTGCCGGGCTGATGCTCCCGCGGCCGTGGTCCACGCGCGCCGCGAGGTCGGCGATCGCCGCGAGCGCGGGGCCGTCGCCGTCGTCGTGGGGATCCCAGGCGGCACGGGCCAGGTCCACACGCGGCAGCCCGCCGGCGGCCGGGCGCAGCGGCGTGCCCTCGCGATCGCGCTCGGGCGCGGCGCGGGCGGCGAGGTCCCCGGGCAGGGACCCGTCGGCCCGCACGACGCGCCACCACGGGGTACCCGGATCCGCCTCGGCCATCGCGCGTCCGGCCAGTCGCGCGCCGCCGCGGCCCAGGATCCGCGCGAGCGCCCCATAGGACACGGCACGCCCCGGGGGCACGAGGCACGCGACGGCGGCGAGCGCCTCCGCCACCGTCAGCGGACCCTCGGGTGGCGCGGCAGGGAGGGGAGGAGCGCGGCGCGGCGGAGCGGGGCGCGGGACGGCGGCGGAGGACACGAGCCCATCCTGCCCGCCCGCCTGAGGGTGCTTCGCGCGTCCGGCTCCGGCGGTAGCGTGGCGGACGTGAATTGGCATGAGCAGATCCGAGCCGGGTTCGACCTCGAGACCACGGGCAGAGACCCCCAGCAGGCGTTGATCGTGACGGCCACCATCGTGATGGTGGACGCCTCGGGCGCGGCCGCGTCCGCCGCCGAGTGGCTCCTGGACCCGGGCGTCCCGATCCCGGACGAGGCGGCGCAGGTGCACGGTGTCACCACGGAGCGGGCCCGCGCCGAGGGCATGCCCGCGGCGCAGGGGGTCATCGAGATCACGGAGACGCTGCGGGACCTCTTCGCTGCCGGCATCCCGGTGATCGCGTTCAACGGGGTGTACGACTTCACGGTCATGGACCGTGAGGCGCGGCGGCACGGCCTGACCCCGCTCGACGCCGCACCCGTGATCGACCCCTACGTGCTGGACAAGCAGCTGGACCGCTACCGCAAGGGCAAGCGCACTCTCACCGCCGTCTCGGAGCACTACGGCGTGCAGCTGGAGGACGCGCACACCTCGGCCGCGGACGCGCTCGCCGCCGTCCAGGTCGCGGACCACCTGGCCCGCAAGTACCCCGCAGTCCAGATCGAGCTGTCGGAGCTGCACGCGAGGCAGGCCCAGTGGAAGGCCGAGCAGGCCGCCAGCTTCGAGGAGTACCTGCGCCGGAAGGATCCGGCGGCCACGGTCTCGCGGGAGTGGCCGGTCGAGCCCGGCACCTGACCCTCGGAGCTCGGACCGCTTTCAGCCCTGCGGCGTCGCGGCCGCGGCCGCCCTCACCGCGCCGGGAAGGGCCTCGAGGACCGTGCCGATCGCGGCGTCGTCGTGCGCCGCCGAGACGAACCAGGCCTCGAAGACCGACGGCGGCAGGTACACGCCCGACTCCAGCATCGACTGGAAGAACGGGGCGTAGCGGAACACCTCCTGGCCCTGCGCGTCGGCGTAGTCCTTCACGCCGCCCTTCGACGTCCCGAACGCCACGGAGAAGAGCGTCCCGGCGCGCTGGATCGAGTGGTCCACGCCCTCCGCGTCGAGCGCGGCCACGAGGCCCTCGCGGACCGCGTCGGAGGCGCGCTGCACGGCGGCGTACACGGCGTCGTCGGCGCTGCTCAGCGTCGCGTACCCGGCGGCCATCGCCACCGGGTTCCCGGAGAGCGTGCCCGCCTGGTACACCGGGCCGAGCGGGGCCAGGTGGTCCATGATCGCGGCCGAGCCGGCGAGCGCGGCGACGGGCATGCCGCCGCCGATCACCTTGCCGAAGCACCAGATGTCCGGGGTCCAGCCCTCGGGCTCCCCGCTGAGGCCCCACGCGCCGCGGCTCGTGGCGCGGAAGCCGGTGAGGACCTCGTCCCAGATCAGCAGCGCACCGTGACGCTGCGTGATCTCGCGCAGGAACGCGTTGAAGCCGTCCTGCGGCTCCACCACGCCCATGTTGCACGGCACGGCCTCGGTGATCACGGCGGCGATCTCGGACCCGCGCTCGGCGAACGCCTTCTCCAGCTCCTCGCGGGAGTTGTACGTGACCACGAGGGTCTCGGAGGCGGCGGCCTCGGTGACGCCGGCCGAGCCGGGCAGTGCCGCCGTCGCGACGCCGGAGCCGGCGGCGGCCAGCAGGCCGTCGGAGTGGCCGTGGTAGCAGCCGGCGAACTTCACGATGAGGTTGCGGCCGGTCACCCCGCGCGCGAGGCGCAGGGCGGTCATGGTGGCCTCCGTGCCGGTGGACACGAAGCGCACGCGCTCCACGGGGACCTTCGAGGCGATCAGCTCGGCGAGCGCGGTCTCCGACTCGGTGGAGGTGCCGAAGCTGAGGCCGCGGTCCACGGCGGCGTGCACGGCCTCCAGCACGGCCGGGTGGCCGTGGCCGAGCAGCATGGGACCCCACGAGCAGACGAGGTCCACGTACTCGCGGCCCTCGACGTCGTAGAGGTACGGCCCCTG
The DNA here is from genome assembly GCF_039519235.1 of Micrococcus sp. 2A. Classification (NCBI taxonomy): domain Bacteria; kingdom Bacillati; phylum Actinomycetota; class Actinomycetes; order Micrococcales; family Micrococcaceae; genus Micrococcus; species Micrococcus sp. 2A. Next base: position 1,683,950 of record NZ_CP154351.1, read on the forward strand.
CGCGCGCTCCATGAAGCGGGGCGTGCCGCCGACGGAGCCGAACGCGCGCACCGGCGAGTCGACGCCGCCGGGGATGACGGTCTGGGCCGCGGCGAACGCGGCGGCGTTGGTGGTGCGGGGGGTGCGGGTGCTCACAGGGAGCCCTCCTTCATCCAGCGGCCGAGCTCGGCCGCCCAGTAGGTCAGCACGGTGTCGGCGCCGGCGCGCCGGATGGAGAGCACGGACTCGGTGATCGCGGCGCGGCGGTCGATCCAGCCGTTCGCGGCGGCGGCCTCGATCATCGCGTACTCGCCGGAGATCTGGTACGCGGAGACCGGCACGTCGGCCATCTCGGCGACATCGCGCACGATGTCCAGGTAGCTCATGGCGGGCTTCACCATGACCATGTCCGCGCCCTCCTCGAGGTCGAGCGCCACCTCCAGCATGGCCTCGGTGCGGTTCGCCGCGTCCATCTGGTAGGTCTTGCGGTCGCCCTGCAGGGCGGAGTCGACGGCGTCGCGGAAGGGGCCGTAGAACGCGGAGGAGTACTTCGCGGCGTACGCGAGGATCGCGGTGTCCTCGTGGCCGGCGTCGTCCAGGGCCTCGCGGATGACGCGCACCTGGCCGTCCATCATGCCGGAGGGGCCCACGACGTCGGCGCCCGCCTCGGCCTGCGCGACGCCCATACGCCCGTAGATCTCCAGGGTGGCGTCGTTGTCCACGGCGCCGTCCTCGCGGAGCACGCCGCAGTGGCCGTGGTCGGTGAACTCGTCCAGGCAGAGGTCGGACATGACGACGAGCGCGTCCCCCACCTCGGCCTTCACGTCGCGGATGGCGGCGTTGAGCACGCCCTCAGGGTGCAGGGAGGCGGAGCCGGTCGCGTCGCGCGTGGCCGGGACGCCGAACAGCATGATGCCGCCCAGGCCCAGCTCGGCGGCCTCGGCCGCGGCCGCCTTGAGCGAGTCGGTGGTGTGCTGCACCACGCCCGGCATGGACGCGATGGGCTGCGGCTCGGCCACGCCCTCCTTGATGAAGGCCGGCAGGATCAGCTCGGCCGGGTGGAGGCGGGTTTCGGCGACCAGGCGGCGCATGGTGGCGGACTGGCGCAGACGGCGGGGGCGCTGGTGGGGGAACGACATGGCCTCGAGTCTAGGCCGTGGGCCGGACGCGGCACGGGTGCGCGGTCCCCCTCAGGACGCCGCCCGGGCCGCCGACGGCGAGGGCGCGCGTCACCGGCGGGGCAGGGCCGCCAGCGCGTCGCGCAGCGCGGCCGCGCGGGTGGTCGTGTCGATCACGGTCCGGGGACCGTCGCGGTCGACGTCCCACGCCACCCAGCCGTCCGCCTGGACGTCATCCCAGGTCGGGACCCGGTGTCCGGGGATGTCGGCCGCGCGCGTCTCGACCCGGCGGCGATGCTCCCGTTCGTCAGGCAGGACCGTCTCCAGGACCACCAGCCGCGCGCCCGCCCGCGACGCGGTCCCCGCCCAGCCGGCCCGGGAGGCGGGGACGGGATGGACGGCGTCGACGACGACGTCGTGGCCCAGCAGCAGGTTGGAGACCGCGAGCTCGTGCACGACGGCGTAGCCCGCAGCGCCCACGTGGTCCTGGACCCGTCCCAGTGCGGTCTCGACGGCGTCCACCCGCAGACAGCAGGCGCCTGTCGCCCGCGCGAGCGCCTGGGCCAGCGTGGTCTTGCCCGTCCCGGCGCGTCCGGCGAGCACGCACAGCCAGGGCCGGTCGCCTCCCTCGATCACCGTTGCCATGGGGCCCATGGTGCCGGTGACGACGCCGGCGCGCCCGCCGACCCGCCGGGGCGGTGTTGACATCCGCACGCCGACCCGATCCCGTGGGGCCCATGACTCCCCCGATCCACCTGCGCCCCCTCCGCCCGGACGACGCCGACGAGATGGTCGTCGTCCTCTCGGATCCGGCCCTGTACACGTTCACGGGCGGCGAGCCTCCCGCCCGGGAGGGCCTCTCCCGCCAGTACGCCGTCCAAGCCCGCGGCCACTCCGACGACCGCAGCGAGACGTGGCTCAACCACCTGGTGGTACTCGACGACACCGGGGAAGCCGTCGGCTACGTGCAGGCCACCGTGCCCGTCTCGGGCGGGCCCGCCGAGATCGCGTGGGTGATCGGCGTCCCCTGGCAGGGCCGGGGCCATGCGACCGCCGCGGCGCGCCTGCTGCTCGACGAGCTCGCCCGGCGCGGGGTCCCCGAGGTCGTGGCCGACATCCACCCCGACCACGCTGCCTCGGCCGCCGTGGCACGGCGGCTCGGCCTGCGCCCCACCGGACACCTCGTCGACGGCGAGCAGCGCTGGGAGGGACCCGTCGCCGTCGCGGACGGGGCCGTCCCGGCCATGAGGAGAGGAACCCCGTGCCCACCGACCTGCTAACCCTCCACCTGTCGCCGGCGCGGCCTGGCGAGCACGTGCCCGGCGGCCTCGAGCTGCGAGGCCTGGAGGTCGAAACGGCTGACGAGCTGGCCCGGTGCTACTTCGCCAGCTACCCACCGGGCGTCGCCGCCTCCGACCTGGCCGAGGCGCGCGAGGAGATGGACGCGACCTTACGCGGCGACTACGGGGAGCTGCGCGCCGAGGCGAGCGCCTCAGCGTGGGTGGAGGGCCGCCGGGCCGGGGCGGTCATGGTCGTCACGCACTCGATCTGGGACGCGGACCTCGCGGGGCCGTTCATCATCGACCTCTTCACCGATCCCGCCGCGCGCGGGAAGGGGGTCGGGCGCGCCCTGGTACAGCACGCCGTCGACGCCTGCTCCGCCGCCGGCGACCCCGCCCTCAGCCTGCGCTTCGGCGAAGGCACCTCCAAAGCGGCCATGGGGATCTATCGGCGGCTCGGATTCCGACCCGTTCGGCAGGGGGAAGCCGGTCATTCCTGGCCGAGCCGCTTCGCGCCATGACGCTGGGCATCGAGACGGAGCGCGTGGGCATCCCGAGCGCCCTCGCCGCCGACCCCTGGCGCCCTGCGTGCGGCGCCGAGCGTTCACCCGTACCAGGTGGCTCCCGGTTATCGCTCCAGCAGCCACGCCGGCTCTGCGCCGGACGCCGTCCTGCCCGGCGCGCTCGACTCATGGACCTGGCCTCGCAACACGTCCATGAGCACCGCCTCAAGATCGCCCGGGCATCTCGTAAGCAGTCGGCTCAGGTCCGTCCGCTGCCCGGTCACCCGTCCCGGGTCCGCCGGTGGCGGCCGCCCCTGCCAGGGCACCACCGTGAGGACCCCCGCGATCACGTCAGCATCCAGGAGCCACGCACAGCGGTTTCGGCTGAAGTGCCGCCGCTCCAGCTCGACGACAAGCCTGCACACCGCCTCCATAGAGGGCATCGATCCGGAAGAGGACGGCCTGCGGGTGCTCACCTCTCCCCCTTCTGAGTACGGTCACCCGCCCGTGCCGGCCCCGCGGAGCCGATATCAGCGGCAGTCGCGCGGCGGATCCATCCGCCGCCGGGCCCACGGTGCCAGCTTTGCCTGGGCTCGTCCGACTCGCGCACCGTGTCGGTGAGCCATACGGTGGTGTCCGGGCCCCACCCGGCGAGGACCGTGGCCGCATCAGCGTCTACGGACAGCGCCCGGGTGGCTGAGCTGAGATAGCCCATGGTGGTCAGATGCACCGCGTCCCACTCCGAGGCGACCTGCTCCCAGTCCGGTATGACCCAACGGCCGGACCGGCCCGTCACCCGGTACCAGTCGTGCCGGCGTGAGGCACTCACCTCCAGAGGGAACTCCCGGCACAGCCGCACCCAGTCACCGGGGGCGTGGATCTCATACGTCCTCCCCGCCCCCTGCACCGGGATCACCGTGGCCGCCTCCGCGCCGAGAGCGTCCTCGACGAGGTCCAACCCGGTGGGGATCTGCCCGAAGCCAGCAGTGACTCCCTGAGGGATCGACCACCAGCTCCCGGACCAGTTCGCCGTGGGGTCGGCCGGGCGTTCGACGGTGGCGCGAGCCTCCTGCAACCGCTCCTCCTGGGCCCATTCCGACAGGACGCGACCCGGGTGACGGGTCAGCCGGGTCGGATCCTCGAAATCCCGCCAGTCGGCGACCCACTGCACCGGCTGGCGTGGACGTCCCCAGGGCCGGGACGCGGGTGAGGCCACGACGGCGGCGGCCACGGGTGCCAGGGCGGCGCGGATGACCGACTGCCCAGCCAGCACGTCCTCCCCGTCGGGCTCCTGCCAGTACCTGGCCGATTCCACGGCGCTGACCAGAGCCGACTGGACCACGTCGTCCGAGAGGCCCGAGAGGTCGAGACCGGTCAGGGCCCCTGCCACCTCGTCCGGGGATACCGTCGGAGGCGAGACCGGGACGCGGCGGCCCTCGTGGACAGCCCACACGAGACGGGCGCCGCCCCCGCGGACCGGCCAGCAGTGCCTGTGTGCTCGCTTCCATCGGACCATCCTCCCCCGACCCCCACGACTCGTCGAGGGCCACCTCCGCCCCCGTGGCCCCGTCGTGCTGGAACCACAGTGTCGCCTCGGCCCGAAACGGTCTTGTCTGTCGCGCTCGGCTCGCGCTGGATGTGCTCACCTTTGACTCGCGGCGAGGGTCTGCCGTGAGTTTGGTTGACATCTGATCTGTGGTCCCGAGAGGGGCTGCTGGAAGGATGTCCTCATGCCCGCTGCATACCCCCGAGAGTTCCGCCAGGACGTGGTCAGCATCGCCCGCAAGGGCCAGATGCCGATCGCGCAGGTCGCGAAGGACTTCGGCATCGCCGAGTCCTGCCTGCGTCGCTGGCTGGCCCAAGACGATGTCGAGGCCGGGATCCGGCCGGCCATCACCAAGGCTGAGAACGAGGAGCTGAAGGCGCTCAAGCGCCGCAACCGTGAATTGGAGATGGAGAACGAGGTCTTACGCCGCGCCGCCGCGTATCTGTCGCAGGCGAACCTGAAATTGGGTCAGTCCCCGAAATGACCTATCCCGTCGTGAAGGACCTGGCCCGCGACGGGATCCCCGTGAAACTCTCCTGCCGGGTCCTCGGGTTCTCCCGTCAGGCCTACTACCAGTGGCTGGCCGAACCTGTCAGCGCGCGGGAATGGTCCGACGCGCATGCCGCCAATGCCGTCCTCGATGCCCATGCTGATGACCCGGAGTTCGGATACCGGTTCCTGGCTGAGAAGCTCCGCGGCCGTGGCTTGTCCGTATCGGACCATCAGGTGTTGAAGGCCTGTCGGCTCGTGAAGGTCCGCTGCTGCCACTCGATCCGTCGCGGCTCGGGCAAGCGTCCTGGCCCTGCCGTTCATGATGATCTGGTTCGTCGTGAGTTCCGCGCTGAGAAGCCGAACCAGTTGTGGCTCACGGACATCTCAGAGCATTGGGCCGGGGATTCCAAGCTCTATCTCTGCGCGGTCAAGGACGTGTTCTCGAACCGGATCGTGGGCTACTCGATCGATCGGCGGATGAGCTCGCAGCTGGCTGTGGATGCCCTGCAGATGGCTCTGGCCCGGCGTGGAGGCAAGGCCGAGGTGCAGGGTTGCCGGGTGCATTCGGATCGAGGATCGCAATTTCGAGCCAGGCGGTTCGTGGAGACGCTGCGGGTCAACGGCTTGGTCGGGTCGATGGGCCGGGTCGGTGCTGCTGGGGACAACGCGGCAATGGATGAAGCGCCCTGGGTTTCGTTCCGAGGTCAGGACGCAACGGGCGCTGAATCCTGATCGTGAGTGTAGGCGGCCTCGACCTCTGCGGGAGTGCGGTAGCCGAGGGCCTCGTGGATGCGGGCGGTGTTCCACCAGTGCACCCACCCCATGGTGGCCAGCTCGACCGCCTCGACGGACTCCCAGATCCGCTGGGAGTGGATGAGCTCTTACCTTGTAGAGCCCGTTCACGGTTTCAGCCAGAGCGTTGTCGTAGGAGTCGCCCACGGTGCCCACCGAGGCGCTCACCCCCGCCGTGATGAGCGCATCCGAGTAGGCCAAGCTGACGTACTGGGCGGGTTCAACCGGTCGTTGCAACACCGTTCGTCGTGAGCGAGCGTAGCTGCTCGGCAAAGACCTCAGTTGAGTCCCGCAGCGTTCTCGAAGACCTGGGTCGTGTCTTCGCGGCGCGGTAGCTCACGTCGAGGTGATGAACCCACATTCCGTCGCACGAAGGGTGCGGCAGATGGCCTCGACCCCGAACTGATCGCGGTGTTCGTCGATGAACGCGATCATCTCGTCGTGGGGCGGTCGAGTTCCGCTGCGAAAAAAGCCGAGGCGGCTTTGAGGATCTCGTTCGCGCGCCGTGCCTCGGCGAGCTCGCGTTTGAGCCTGCGGATCTCCTCCGCGGGGGTCTCTGAGGCCGGTGCCTGGGCTACTTCGTGGCCGTGGCGTTGGCACCACATCCGCAAGGTCTCTTCGCTGACATCGAGCTGCGGGGCTACCGCCCGGATGGAATGTGAACGGGGCCCTCCCTGGGCGGCTTGGCGTTCCAGGACCATCCTGACCGCGCGCTCACGCAGCTCGGGGCTGAACTTCTTGGGCATGTTCCGATTCTCCTTCGTTGGGATCGGAACGAAACCCAGGGCGCTTCAGGGGCCGGAAATGGGCAACCCAGGGCAGGGGTGGTGCGGTCAGTCCCCCACCGGGGCTAGGCAGGAGGGCCCGGGAGGCCAAGTGGGACACGACAGGTGCCTTGGTCAGGGCCGAGGCGCAGGTATCGTCCACGGCCTCCAGGGCACAGACCGGCAGCCCGGGGTCGGCTGCCTCATCCCCGGCAGGCTCGGCCGGGAGCACGACCTCGGGCACCATGCCGGCCGGACCGATGGCCCCCGGCCCGAGGTGATGAACAGTTGTGGCGGCGGCCGTACCGGTGGCGGCCCAAGCCGCGCTGGTGCCCGTACCAGCGTGCATCCCGAGCAGGCCCAGGATCAACACGAGGGTGCCCAGAACGGTTCGAAGGGCGGGCCAGCCGGACAGGGGGCGGCGGGAGGAGGTCACAGCAGCGATTCGGTGGTGTTCCCGCCGTCCGTGGTGGACAGCACGGTCGAGCCGACGACCAGCAGTGCTTCGGTCTGCCCGTCGTCGGTGATGCCCGTTCCCAGGGCGGTGGCCGTGCCGACCGGGCGGTCGCTGGCGGTCCAGGTGTCGCCGGCGTCGGTGCTGGTCAGCAGGTGTCCTTCGGTGCCGGCGCCCACGGCGGTGGTGTCATCGGCCCAGGCGACCAGGTGCATCAGCTGGGGGGTGTCCAGGGTGGTCCAGGTCGCGCCGTGGTCGGTCGAGCGCAACATGCCGGTTTCGGTGGTGGCCAGCACGGTCCCGGTTTGGGGGGAGATCGCCAGCGATGCCGGGGCGACGGGGATCTCAAGGCTCTGCCAGGTGAGGCCGTCGGTGCTGGCGCGCAGTTGCCCATCGAAGCCGAGGACCCCGTTCGGGCCGGCGGCCAGGGCGTGGAAATCGGATGCGCCGCCGCGGGAGAGCACCGTCCAGCTCTGGCCCCGGTCGGTGGACTCGGCCAGGCCCAGCGGCTCGGGCAGGCCGGTGCGCGGCGCGGGGTGACCCGAGGCCAGGTAGCGGCCCTCGGGAGTCAGGGTGAAACCCATGAAGTCCACGACCGGACCGACCTGGGTCAGCTCCCCGTCCTGGAGCCGGAACAGGCCCTGGTGGGTGGCCAGCAGCACCTCACCGGACTCGGGGTCCCGGGTGAGGGCATGGACGTGGGTGATGGCCGTGCCGGTGCCCTGCGTGCCGGTGCCGGCCGCCGGGGATGTCGCGGGGTTCGGCGCGGCGCAGGCGGTGAGGGTGCCAGCGCCGAGCAGGGTCAGCCCGCCGGCGATCAGGGTTCTGCGGGTCAGGGGGGTCATGGAGCCTTTCCGCCCCGGGCCAAAAGGCGGGGCTTCTACCATTGTCGGCCGGTGACGCGCCGGGATGGGGCGGTTTGCCTTGAAGATTCGATGAAGATTCCCCGCCCCGGCACCGTTCTGAGCCGCCGGGGCGCGAGACAGAGCGAGACTGGACCCATGAACTCTGGCACTGGCACTGGGACTGACACTGGGACTGGTCCGGCGGCCGGCCGGGTGTTGGTGGTCGATGACGAGAAGCCGCTGGCGCGCATGGTGGCCACCTACCTGGAGCGGGCCGGCTACGAGGTGGCCCTCACCCACACCGGCCCGGCCGCAGTGCAGGCCGCCCGGGTTCACGAGCCCGACGTGATGGTCCTGGACCTGGGCCTGCCCGGGCTGGACGGGATCGAGGTGTGCCGGCGGGTGCGGGCCTTCTCCGAGTGCTATGTGCTGATGCTCACCGCCCGCGGCGATGAGCACCACCGGTTGGAGGGATTGGCGGTGGGGGCCGATGACTACATCACCAAACCCTTCAGCGTCCGGGAGCTGGTCGCCCGGGTGGGGGCGGTCATGCGCCGGCCGCGCACAACGGTGTCAGCCCCCGAACCGGAACGGGTCTGCGGTGACCTGGTCATCGACCTGGCCGCCCACGAGGCCCGCGTGTCGGGCCAGGTGGTGCAACTAACGCGCACGGAGTTCGACCTGCTGGCCGCCTTGTCGGGGCGCCCGCACCAGGCCGTCTCCCGGCGCCAGATGATCGATATCGTCTGGGACCCGGCCTGGGTGGGCGATGAACGGCTCGTGGACGTGCACATCAAGAACCTGCGCCGCAAGCTCGACGCGGACCCGGCCCGCTATATCGACACCGTCCGCGGGGTCGGCTACCGGATGGCGGAGCAATGACCGGCCGGCGGCGCTACCAAGGATTAGCGGCCCGGTTCTTTTTCGCCCAGCTGCTGGTGGTGGGGGCCAGCGTGCTGGCCGCGGTGGTGGTGGCCTCCCTGGCCGGCCCACCACTGTTCCACGAGCACCTGGAACAGGCCGGGGCCGGACACGATGCAGCCCAGGTGCTGCACGTGGAGCAGGCCTACCGGGACGCCAACTTCTGGACCCTGGGCGTGGCCCTGGCCACGGCCTTGATCTGTTGTCTGGCATTGACCTGGCATGTCGCCCGCCGGATCCAGAGTCCGATCAACGCCCTGACCCAGGCGGCCAAGGCCATGGCCGGTGGACGGTACGACACCCGCGTGCCGGCCATGGGCGCCGGCACCGAGGTGGAGGAGCTGGCAGGGTCTTTCAACACCATGGCCGCACGGCTTCAGCGCACCGAGGACACCCGTCGACGGATGCTCTCGGACCTGGCCCACGAGCTGCGCACCCCCGTCTCCGTGCTGACCGTCTACCACGAGGCCCTGCAAGACGGGGTGTCCCACTGGGACGAGCCCACCGGTGAGCTGATGGGCGAGCAGCTGGCCCGGTTGACCCGGCTGGTGGAGGACATCAACGACGTCTCCCGCGCCGAGGAGGGCCGGATCGAACTGGACCGCAGCCCCCAAGGGGTCAGCGGGCTGCTGCATGCCGCGACCGAGGCCCACAAGGAGGCCTACGCCACCAAGGGCGTGGCCCTGACCATGGACGCCGATCCGGGCCTGGCCGTGGACGTGGACCGCCAGCGCATGGGCCAGGTCCTGGGCAACCTGCTCACCAACGCCCTGCGCCACACCCCGGCCGGGGGCCGGGTCACCCTCGAGGCCCGACAAAGCCCGTCCGGGGTCACGCTCAGCGTCACCGACACCGGGGAGGGGATCTCTCCCGAGCACCTGCCGCACGTCTTCGAACGCTTCTACCGCGGGGACACCGCCCGCGACCGTGACCACGGCGGCTCCGGGGTCGGCCTGGCCATCTCCCGAGCTCTCATCCAGGCCCACGGCGGCACCCTGAGCGCCACCTCCACCACGGACGGGGCGACGTTCACCATCGACCTGCCCACCAAGCAGCCCCCCGACCAGCCCACCTACCGGCGCACCCGTTTATCCACCGTGAACACCGGCGCTCCACCCCTTGAATAATACCCCCGGGGGGTATATACCAAGAGGAGAGGCGCCGTCCGGCGCCGCCCTCAGACCTGAAGGAGACCGTCATGACCGAATCCGCCCGCACCCCGCTGCCGGGGGCCACCAACGGCTGCTCGTGCTGCGCCCCAGCCGCCGACGCCACCGCCCCCGCCGGGCGCCAGAGTGCCGACTCAACCGGGACGAGCGCCGGCGACGCGACCTACCAGGTGGAGGGCATGACCTACGGACACTGCGTGGGCTCCGTCACCGAGGCCGTGAGCGCCCTGGACGGGGTGGACGATGTCCGGGTCGAACTGGTCGCCGGCGGGGCCTCCCCCGTCACCGTGACCGGGCCCGCCTCCGCGGACTCCGTGCGGACGGCCATCGAAGCGGCCGGCTACCGCGTCCGGATCTAACCGACACATCCCCTCGAGGTCGGCGCCCCACCGCCGAGCCGGTCGCCGAACAGACCGCCGAGCAGAAGGAACACCATGAGCACCCCGCACCACCACGATCACCCCACCGACCAGACCGCCGAACACCCAGACCCGAACCCCCACGCCGGCCACGCCAACCACACCGACCATGCCGCCCACCACCCCGCGGACGCGGCCACCCACGGGCAGGCCATGCCCCAGGGCCACGCCCACTCGGCCCTGGACGAGGAGCACCAGGTCCATGACCACGGCAAGCACGCCGGGCATTCCACCGCGATGTTCAAGAACCGGTTCTGGGTCTCGCTGGTGCTGTCACTCCCGGTGGTGTTCTTCAGCCACATGGTCGGACAACTGCTGGGCTACCACGTCCCTGAGTTCCCCGGTTCGGCGTGGATCGCCCCGGTGCTGGGCACCGTGATCTACCTCTACGGCGGCGCCCCCTTCCTCAAGGGCGGACTCACCGAGGTGCGCTCCCGCCAGCCGGGGATGATGCTGCTGATCGCGATGGCCATCACCGTGGCCTTCGTCGCCTCCTGGATCACCTCCCTGGGCATCGGGGACCTGATGCTGGACTTCTGGTGGGAACTGGCCCTGCTGGTGACCATCATGCTGCTCGGGCACTGGATGGAGATGCGCGCCCTCGGCGCGGCATCCTCCGCCCTGGACGCCCTGGCCGCGCTGCTGCCGGAGAAGGCCGAGAAGATCGTGGACGGAGACACCGTGACCGTGCCCGTCGGCGAGCTGGCGGTCGGGGACACCGTGTTGGTGCGCTCCGGGGCCCGCGTGCCGGCCGACGGGACCATCCTGGAAGGCGCCGCGGAGTTCGACGAGTCGATGATCACCGGCGAATCCCGGGCCGTGGCCCGCACCGTCGGGGAGCGGGTGGTGGCCGGGACCGTGGCCACCGACAACACCGTGCGGGTGCGCATCGAGGCCGTCGGCGCCGACACCGCTCTGGCCGGGATCCAGCGGATGGTCGCCGACGCCCAGGAGTCCTCCTCCCGGGCCCAGGCGTTGGCGGACCGGGCCGCCGCGTTGCTGTTCTGGTTCGCCCTGGGGGCGGCGATCATCACCGCGATCGTGTGGACCGTGATCGGTCAGCCCACCGATGCGGTCACCCGCACCGTGACCGTGCTGGTGATCGCCTGCCCGCACGCCCTGGGCCTGGCCATCCCGCTGGTGATCGCGATCTCCACCGAACGCGCCGCCAAGGCCGGGCTGCTGATCAAGGACCGGATGGCCCTGGAGAAGATGCGGACCATCGACGTGGTGCTCTTTGACAAGACCGGCACCCTGACCGAGGGCGCCCACGCCGTCACCGGTGTCGCCGCGGCGCCCGGCATTTCCGAGGCCGAGCTGTTGGCCTACGCCGCCGCGGCCGAGGCCGACAGCGAGCACCCGGTGGCCCGGGCCATCGTCACCGCCGCCACCAGTCATGCCGAGGCCGCCCGGTTGGGCCTGCGCGGCACCGGATTCCAGGCCGCCACCGGCCGCGGGGTCACGGCCACCGTGGCCGGGGCCGAGGTCCTCGTCGGCGGGCCGAACATGCTGCGCGAGCTCACCCTGGACACCCCCGAGGCACTGGCCGCCGATGTCCGGGCCTGGACGGATCGGGGGGCCGGGGTGCTGCATGTGGTCCGCGACGGGTCCGTTATCGGCGCGGTCGCCGTGGAGGACAAGATCCGCCCCGAGTCCCGGGCCGCCGTGGCCGCCCTGCACGCCCGGGGGGTCAAGGTCGCGATGATCACCGGCGACGCCCGCCAGGTCGCCGAGGCCGTGGCGCGGGATCTGGGCATCGACGAGGTCTTCGCCGAGGTCCTTCCCCAGGACAAGGACACCAAGGTCACCGAACTGCAGGCCCGGGGCCTGTCCGTGGCCATGGTCGGGGACGGCGTGAACGACGCCCCGGCCCTGGCCCGGGCCGAGGTCGGCATCGCCATCGGCGCCGGCACCGACGTGGCCATGGAATCGGCCGGCGTGGTGCTGGCCGGCAATGACCCCCGTGCCGTGCTATCCATGATCCACCTGTCCAAGGCCAGTTACACCAAGATGATCCAGAACCTGGTCTGGGCCACCGGATACAACGTGCTCGCCGTCCCGCTGGCCGCCGGCGTGCTGGCCCCGATCGGCTTCGTGCTCTCCCCCGCGGTGGGCGCGATCCTGATGTCCGTCTCCACCATCGTGGTGGCCCTCAACGCCCAGCTGCTGCGCCGCACCGACCTGGACCCGGAGCACCTGGCTCCTCTCGAGCACCCCCGGTCGCAGGCTGCCCTTCAGCCGGCTGCGGTTTCCTGATCTCGCCCCTTGGCGTGAACCCTGATGTGAACCCTCAACCCACCATGAAAGGACCCACCATGAAACGCACCATGACGCTGACCGCCCTGACCCTGGCCTCCGCCCTGACCTTGACCGCCTGCGGCACCGGGGCCCAGGACGAGAACGCCGGCGCTGAGGCCTCGGCCACCGCGACCGGCTCCGCCCCCGCCGCCACCCCTGCGGCCACGGACACCGCGACACCGTCCGCCACGGAATCGGCTACTAGCTCGGCCACCGGTTCGGCCGAGGAGGTCTCCGCCGAGCACAATGACGCGGACGTGATGTTCGCTCAGATGATGATCCCGCATCACCAGCAGGCGGTGGAGATGAGCGAGATGCTGCTGGCCAAGGATGAGATCCCGGCCGAGGTGGCCGAGTTCGCCCAGAAGGTCATCGACGCCCAGGGCCCGGAGATCGAGCGCATGAACGCCATGCTCACCGCCTGGGGTGAAGACCCCGTGGACATGGGAGACATGGGCGGTATGGAGGGCATGGACCACGGCGGGATGTCCGGGATGATGTCCGAGGAGGACATGGCCGCCCTGGAGCAGGCCCAGGGCACCGAGGCCGCCCGGTTGTACCTGGAGCAGATGACCGCCCACCACCAGGGCGCCATCGAGATGGCCCAGGACGAGGTCGAGGGCGGGCAGACCCCGCAGGCCGTGGCCCTGGCCGAAAAGGTCGTCGCGGACCAGCAGGCCGAGATCACCGAGATGGAACAGATGCTTCAGGAGCTGCCCGCGACCTGACCGGCATCGCCGCACCACAATCCCAAGGAGGGCCCGTTCGGTGGACGGGCCGTCCTTGGAGGTGTGGTGCCGTCAGCGGATGATGGGCCGCCCTGGGTGAGGCCGGCCCCTGCTTCGACGACAGGAGGGCCATCCCTTAGGGCGGGTCTGCCGTGAGTTTGGTTGACACGAGTTATCAGGCGGCGGCAGCCGCCTGGACTGATTGAACCATCTCGAACTCGACGGGGGTGAGTCTCCCGAGACGGGCCTGCCTACGACGCCGGTGATAGGTCCGCTCGATCCAGCTCACGATCGAGAGCCGGAGCTGGGCAAAGGACTGCCAGCGACGCCGGTCCAGCACGTTCTTCTGCAACAGCGCGAAGAAGGATTCCATCGCCGCGTTGTCCCCAGCAGCACCGACCCGGCCCATCGACCCGACCAAGCCGTTGACCCGCAGCGTCTCCACGAATCGCCTGGCCCGAAAGTGCGACCCACGATCCGAATGCACCCGGCAGCCCTGGACTCCGGCCTTGCCTCCGCGCCGGGCCAGAGCCATCTGCAGGGCGTCCACGGCCAGCTTCGAACTCATCCGCCGGTCGATCGAGTAGCCCACGATCCGGTTCGAGAGCACGTCCGTGACCGCGCAGAGATAGAGCTTGCAAGTCCCCGGCCCAATGCTCTGAGATGTCCGTGAGCCACAACTGGTTCGGCTTCTCAGCGCGGAACTCACGACGAACCAGATCATCATGAACGGCAGGGCCAGGACGCTTGCCCGAGCCGCGACGGAACCAGTGGCAGCAGCGGACCTTCACGAGCCGACAGGCCTTCAACACCTGATGGTCCGATACGGACAAGCCACGGCCGCGGAGCTTCTCAGCCAGGAACCGGTATCCGAACTCCGGGTCATCAGCATGGGCATCGAGGACGGCATTGGCGGCATGCGCGTCGGACCATTCCCGCGCGCTGACAGGTTCGGCCAGCCACTGGTAGTAGGCCTGACGGGAGAACCCGAGGACCCGGCAGGAGAGTTTCACGGGGATCCCGTCGCGGGCCAGGTCCTTCACGACGGGATAGGTCATTTCGGGGACTGGCCCAATTTCAGGTTCGCCTGCGACAGATACGCGGCGGCGCGGCGTAAGACCTCGTTCTCCATCTCCAATTCACGGTTGCGGCGCTTGAGCGCCTTCAGCTCCTCGTTCTCAGCCTTGGTGACGCCGGGCCGGATCCCGGCCTCGACATCGTCCTGGGCCAGCCAGCGACGCAGGCAGGAGGCGGTGACTCCGAAGTCCTTCGCGACCTGCGCGATCGGAATCTGACCCTTACGGGCGATCGCGACCACGTCCTGGCGGAACTCTCGGGGGTATGCAGCGGGCATGGGGACGTCCTTCCAGCAGTCCCTCCCGGGACCACAGATCAGATGTCAACCAAACTCACGGCAGACCCATCTGTCCACGCGTGGGGTGAACCAGCGGCCGGTCTCGAACGGCTCGTTGGGCAGGGGCGCGAGGAGTGGCTGCTCGGTGGCGAAGTGGTCCCCGACGGTGCGGGCGCGGGATCCGATCCGCCGAGTGTCGTCGGCGTCGTCCCAGGCGTCGACCATGGCGTTGAGTTCGGCGATGGAGTCGACTTCTGGGATGGGTACGAGGTGGTTGCGGCGGAACCAGCCGATCTGCCCCTCGACTCCGTCCTTCTCGTGCGCACCTTGGATGCCGGGCTGGCAGTAGAAGGCCTCGATGCCGTAGTGGGAGCGGAACGCGGTCCACCTGTCTGCCTCGACTCGCTGGCGGGAGAACCCGATCACGCCGGCGACGGCGGCCTTGAGGTTGTCGTAGCGGACCTTCCCGGCCGGGACGCCCCCTAGAACCCGAAACGCGTGCGCATGACCCTCGAAGAAGGCTTCCTGCCCGGCGGACGTACTGATGCGATGCACGGCCTTGCCGGAGTGGGACAGCCGCAGGCTGAACAATGTGCAGGTGACGAGTTCGCCACGGAGCCGGATCGCGACCTCGCCGAAGTCGACCTCGGCCTCGCGGCCGGGCAGGTGCTCCTGCGGGATGAAGGTGTTCGCGGGTTCCCGACCCGCTTCGACCCGGATCTCCCGGCCTCGGGTAGCGACGTACTCGCGCACCATCCAGTACGACACATCGGTGGCGTGGTGCTCATCCAGGAGCCGGTCGAAGATCCGCTTCGCGGTGTGCCGCTGCTTGCGGGGTGCGTCTAGGTCGGCACGCAGCCAGTCGTCGATGACTCCTCGGTATCGGTCCAGCCGTGACCCGCGCTTCGGGGGAGGCTTCCGCTCCTTCGGCCAGGCCGACTCCAGAGCGGCGACCACGGTCCGGTAGCCGACGCCGTGCTTGCGTTGCAGCGCACGATTCGAAATCCCCGCGCGGGCGTCGCGCCGAATCGCCGCGTACAGCTCGATTCGATTCACTGCCCGGCATCCGCTATGGCGGCTTCAGTGGATGCCGGCCGAAATTGTCCCGAGAAGTCGCTGAATCGTCGCCAAGGTCCGCGTCGTGACCGGCACGGACAGCAGTTGCTCGAGGCCCCCGGTGACGTTGCCTGCGGTCTGGCGCGGCTTCCAGCAGACGCTGTGGGCGTAGTCGGGCTCCAGGGCGCGGATCTCTACGAGACCATCTGGGCTGCGGAACGGCAAGCGGACAGCCGGGAGCTGGCGCACGTCATAGAACGAAATCATCGAGCGGTAGACGCCTTCGCCGGGATCTACCGGAGGCACATCCTCGACCGCACTTCGAATCTGCTCCAGCGCCCGGATGACGACAGGTTGCTGATATCCCGTGGCCCGCAGTTTGAGGATCGCCTCGGCCGATGTCTTCTCCGGATCGATAGACTCGAAAGCGACCGTTCCGTTGCTTTGGAAGCTGCGGGCGGCCGCCGGACCGCCGAACGCGTCGACGAGCTCGTCACCAGTGGGACTGCCTGGGTGGCCGAGGTTGAGGTTGCGGAACAAGGCGACGGTGATCATGAAGTGGCCAGCTCCACGATGACGCGCGCCGTCTCCGCCGGCCGGGTGATCATCGGCCAGTGGCCGGCATCGAGCGTGCGGTAGCTCCATCCGAGGTGCTCCGCCGACACCTCGACGGCTGGAGGGCTGGTCCGGAGGCAGCGGACGTAGGCTACGGGCACGCCCGCTGCGCTCAGCGGCTCGTTGATCGCAGGTTGCATGTAGGTGCCGATCGGCTGCGCGGTCAGGTGCTGCTGCATCCACGCGAAGTCGGCGTCGCCGATGCCGTTGCCCGGGTAGAGCTGGTCGAGCTGCTCTCGGGAGAACCACGGGATCGCCCCGTCGTTGGCGAGGCTCGTCATGAACGCGGCGACGTCGGCCCCCATCACGTCGAACCACGACCTGCCCGGCTGCGGCAGAGCGGCGTCGATGAGGATGAGTCGGCGAATGCTGTGCGATCGTCTTTCGAGTACTGCCGCGGCGACGTAGCCAGCGAATGAGTGAGCGACGAGAGTGGCATCCGCCTGGTCCGTGAGGGATTCGTGGACGTCCTCGACCCAGTCATCCAGCCCGACGGCGGCCGCGGGCGTCGCGTCGTCACCCGTCGTGCGCAGCTGCGGGGTCATGGTGTGGAATCCGTGGTCGTGCAGGATCGGTGTGACGCGTTCCCAGGCCCAAGGGCCAAGTCCGCTACCTCCGATAAGGACGATGGGGCTGCTCGCGGTCATGTGTCTGCTCCTATGCGGTCGATAAAGTCGGTCAGGTCGTCGACAAGCTCGGCGGGCGAATCGAGTGAGGCGACATGGCCGCCGCTGTCATGCGGGCACCAGGCAACGAGGTTGTTCTCTCGGGACGACACCGAGCGGGCGGCGTAGTCCCCGTGGCCGAAGGCGCTCACTGCGGTCGGCACGCCGCCAGCAGCGGCATCCAGGTCGGGAGCGTCCATCGAGTAGATCCGCATGCTGGTGCCTGCACTCGCTGTCAGCCAGTAGAGGGTCGCGTTGGCCACGATGAAGTCGGTTCCCAGGCCGAAGTCAGTCCCGAGTGCGGCCTGCCACAGCTGGTACTTGTCGAGCTGCCAGGCGAGCAGTCCCACCGGCGAGTCCGACAACGCGAACGCCAGCGAGTCTGGCCGACGACTCTGCAGCTGAAGGTATCCGCCGCCGTCGACGGCGAACCCCCTCAGCCTGCTCCAAGCAGGCTGGTCGTCCGCGCTCTCGGCCATGAAGCCTCGTAGCCCTGCGCTCACGTGGACACCGATGACTCGCCCAGGTTCGACTGCGGCGATGGCTCGAGCGACGACGGAACCCCAGTCCTGTCCATGGACGAGGAACCGGTCGTGGCCCATCGCCCACATGGCCTCAGCCAGTAGGCGCGCTGAGTCGGTGATCGACCATGAACCTGGTGGCAGCGTCGAGGTGCCGAATCCGGGAAGGGACGCCAGCACGATCTCGGAGGCCAAGGCCTGGAGGGGCTCGATCACGCGATGGAAGGCCAGGAACGAGGTGGGCCAGCCGTGCAGGAGCAGCATCGGCACGCGCCCTGATCCGCGAAACCTGACGGCATGGACGCGGGCACCCCCGATCCTGAGGTCGACGTGCTCACCCAATCCATCGCGGCTCTCCTGTTGAAGCCACTGGTCCCACTCAGCCGCATACTGCTCCACGATCGACGGCGCGAGACCGCGCACCCCCGCCTCCGACGAGGGCAGCACCGGCCACCGCGTCTGACTCAAGCGGCTTCGGAGCGACTCGAAGCCCGCTTCGGGAGCCCCGAGTGCACCCACGAGAAGTTGGTAGCATGCTGTCACATCGCCACCCTAGGAGTATGACAGCGTGCTGTCAAAGCATAGAAGTGTGAACGCCGACGCCGACTCGGCACTGCATGCCATCTTCGAGGTGAACCGGCTCCTGCGCGACGCCGGGGAGCAAGTGTCCGCGGCGGCAAGTCAAACGCATTCCCGGCGCATGGTCCTCCAGGCCGCCGGCGACCGCGCGACCGTTCCGGACATCGCCCGCCGGCTCGGGCTCCAGCGGCAGAGCGTCCAGCGCGTCGCCGACGAGCTCGTAGCAGACGGTCTTGCGCGCTACGAGGACAACCCACGCCACCAGCGGTCCCGACTCCTCGTCACGACGGCAGCCGGAAAAAGCGCACTCGCGGCGATCCAGAGCGCTCACCGCGCGTGGGTCGCGGAAGTGGTCGCCACGGTCGGCGAGCTCGACTGGGAACGCCTCAGCGGTGACCTGGACCGGATCACGCGAGCCGTTGGGAAACATGCGCGGCACCCTGGCTAGGTCGCGGCGTGCACGGCCAGGCATCTGGGCTGGCGTCCGGTGGTGTCGACTCTCGCCAACATGCTGACTCGATGGATCCACGTCGGTGCTCGAACTCGCCTACAAGCGGTGTCGGACGAGACTTCCGTATCCACCGTAGTCACCGCGGAAGGTCGCGTTCATCTCCTCGCACGCCTCGTCTAGATCGGAGGCGGCGACGTCGGGTGGGTAGCTCATGAGATAGCACTGGGCCAGATCGTCGGCCATCCCAGCGTCCAATCCTCGAAAGTCGAGTCCTCCAGGGAGCTGGCCAGCAGGGTAGAGCTGCGGCAAGTGAAGAGTCAGAAGGTCAGTGGGCACAGTTGTTCCTCTCGTGATGGTGGGGTGTTCAGCGCGATGCCGTCAGAGAGTGAACATGGCTAGGAAGATAGCAGTGCAGAGGCGCAGTGGAGATAGGGCGAGACGCTCGGAGTGTGAGGGGCTGGTCTCGCGCTCGTGGAAGCGCAGCCGCGAACGGTCGTTTGCTGCGGGCGAGATCCATGCCAGTTGGCTCGCCAGCTCACGCATCTCTCCTCCCGGCGGTGCAGGCCCTCCTATAGTCGGGCGATGGGAATCTCCTGCCCCTTCTGCGAAGCCGCCGAGCGGCGCACCCCCGCCCATGTGGTCACCGAAGCTGCGCTTTCGCTCGTCTTCCTTGACCTCTATCCGGTCGCAGACGGTCACTGCCTCATCACCCCTCGGCGCCATGTCCCCACACTCTCCGACCTCCGACCCGAGGAAGGCGCCGAGATGTTCACCCTCGCCACGCGAGTGGCCGGCGTCATCCGTAGGACCCTGGCTCCCGCGGTGAACCTGCACCTATCAGACGGCGTTGAAGCCGAACAGGACGTGCCCCATGCTCACCCGCACGTGATCCCTCGCCACCGCGACGATCAGGTGTCGATCCACCTGCCCCCGTCCTCGACCCCGACAAGCCCGGAAGCAACCGTAACGGCGCTACGGATTGGGCTGCACATACAGAGCAGCTAGGCAGATGCGGCACAACCGGTCGTTTGTGGCTAACGGAATCCACGCCACAACCCTCGTCACCACTTCCGGCAGTGGCTACTCCACCACTCGCATTCCGGGGCGCGCCGGCCCGCACGTGCGCCCGGGGGGACACAAAGAGGTCGGGCCTGGTCGGACAGAGTGCTCCATGAGGTGAGCGAACCGCATGCCACACTGCGTGCATGAGCCAGTTGAGCCAGTACGAAGTGATCCTGGGATACGCGTTGGAGAAGTTCGACACCATCGTGGCCATCCTCAGCCAGATGGATGATGAGACCGCGAACACCGCGTTGCCGGTTGCCGGCTCGAACAGCCCATACGTGATCCTGACTCACTGCCTGGGGATGATGCGCCGCTGGTCGAGCACGGTGAATCTGGGCCGACCGGTTCCGCGGGACCGCGCTGCGGAGTTCCGTGCCCGTGGCTTGCTCCCCACGCTGCTGGCCGAGGCCGCGCGGGTGCGAGAGGCCTTCATCCGGGACGTGGAAGCCACCGACCTTGATGCTGCACCTGCGGACCTGCCGCAGGGGCCTCGGCCGGCGTACCAGTTGGCAGATTGCCGGGCGGTGTTGCTGCACGTGATCGAGGAGCTGGCCCAGCATCTTGGGCACCTGGAGATCACCCGGGACCTGCTCGCGCAGACCACTGATCCCGCCTGAGCGACAGCCCCGGTCAGTTCGTCTAGTGCCTGGCCGCGCGCCGGGCGTTGATCCCACCGAGATGGCGGAGATTGATCGGTGCGAGTCACACGCGATGGCTGAGGACGAACAACGGGCGCGGACCTTGAATGGCCCGTGGCGTCTCGGCTCCGTCGTGCAGGTGTGCGTGGCCTCGTGATGTGCACGACGCTGCGGGCACGGAGAACGGGCCACACTCCACACACGCTCTACTTGGTCACGCCGTCAAACGCGCGCCTCGACTCGCCACTCGCGCAATCCAGAAGACTCCCCCGAGCAGGAATACATACCCCGCGCTGAACAGCACCAACACCAGCAGGCTCGGCTCGTCGGAACCCGACAGAATCCCGGCGACGAACATGGCAGCCGCCGCAACTGTGCTCACGGCGCAGACAAAACGCGTCGCCGGCAGGGCAGCGTGGTGCCCCCGACGCCACGCCTCTTCGGATGCTGTCGTAGCTGCCGTTCGGATGCCGATGGCGCTGTTATTTGCCAGGTCACCTGTAGCGGCCGCTCTCGTCACCAGCCACACCATTACCGCCGTCCCAAGAAGGCCGATACCTCCGATCACACCTACCCACATGGAATACCCCTTCCACTCTCACAGGTCTTGCGCTGTGATGCACAGCACG
Organism: Micrococcus sp. 2A; assembly: GCF_039519235.1. Taxonomy (NCBI): domain Bacteria; kingdom Bacillati; phylum Actinomycetota; class Actinomycetes; order Micrococcales; family Micrococcaceae; genus Micrococcus; species Micrococcus sp. 2A. The sequence continues at coordinate 1,704,831 of NZ_CP154351.1, forward strand.
TTCAGAGTAACAGTCACTTTCTGAACGCTGTTTGCCTCAAACGGTCTATCTCTTGACAGTCTCCCACGAAGACGACCACACGCCCCCAGGCAGGGCACAGGCCGTCAAAGTCCATGTAGAAGATAACTTCGACCCAGGCGCCATCTACGACACGATCCCCTTACACGTACGGCGTACACGCAGGGTCAGGAGCTGGGGAAGAGACGGTAGGAAGCTGCACGCGTGCTAGCCACTCCCAGGCCATCTCCAGCATCGAGGCCCGCCTCATATCCCAGAAGGTCCTCCACGGCGAGTGCCGCGTCCGTCGCCTCGTCACGGCTGATTCCGGCATCTGACAGCCGGTGATCGTTGCCCATCCACCCCAGGAACCGGCGAAGTCGAGTTCCGGCGGACCCGTGCAGGGGTGGGTCCGGTGCGGCATCGTCAAGCAGGCCTGCCAATGCCACGGCGTCCTGTAGGTGTCTCTCCCGGTCACGGGAGTCCGCACGGTAGGCCTCGATCTTCAGTTCCAATGCCCCGATCAGATCCGGGACAGCGATGACCACAGGGCCCTGCGTCGTGAGAACCTCGACATAGAGGAGCCGCTCCAGCGCGTTGCGGCCACCTGGTGCCTGCACGGGCAGCGGCTGGGGCAGCTCTTGCTCGGCAGGCGGGGGCACATGGTCAGCGATGAGGAAGTCCACCTGCATGTCCCCGGCACCATCCGCGCGGGTCATGTGGTGCAACGGCGCCGAGGCGTCGATCGAGTCCTTGTCCTCATACCCCAGAGCATGAAGACCGCTGCGCAGGGCCGTGAGGTGTTGGCGCCACGTGACCTCCACACGTGCCAGAGTGTCGATGTCCCGGGTGGCGCGGGTGGGCACTTCGTCGTGGAGGCGATGGTGGAGCTGAACCATCAGTCCGCCGATCAGCACCCAGTGATCGGAGCTGACCGCCCGGGCCAGTTCGAAGACTGCCGGCCACGGGTCGGTCCACTGGCTGCCATCCACGCTCAGGTGGCGCGGCTCAGACACGATGCAGCAATCGATCGAGGACTTCTCGCCCAGCGGCCCGCTCACGGACGTCGTCGGAGTCCATGAGGTCCAGCGCCACGACCGTCTCCGTGCCCAGCAGCGCGGAGGGATCCACGTGGACGGGCACGTGGCGGATCACCACTTCCCCCTCCGCTGAGGGGTCGAGGCGGAGCCGGGACTGGAGAGCCTCGAAGTCGCCGAGCAGGTAGCCCTCCACTCGCTGGCTCCCTTCGACAGGGGCGAGCCCGAAGCGGCGAGCGAGGTCCTGTTGCTCCAGGGCGGACACCCCTGAGGCCACGAGAACGTCTGCGAGCTTGACCCGGGCTCGAGGCGAGGCGTGGAACCGGTGGGGCTGGGCCCTGTTCTCAGCCAGTCGGTGCATCTCGGGGGCGGTGAGCGTTCGCAGACGGGAGCGCAGACGGGAGATCCGCGGCTGGTCGAGGAGGGCACGTCCGTTTCCTCCGGTGAGGAGGTCGACGGCGGCCCAGGCGGTCTGCGGAGCCCAGGTGCGGCCTGTACCCGGTGCCCTGCGGACACGACGGGTCAGGGCGCGCTCATCGATGAACCAGGATTCCCCAAGCCGGCGGGCCGGCATATCGCCCTCCTCGGCGAGGCGCCGCACATGCCGGTCAGAGACCCCGAGGCGCTCGGCGGCCTCCCCCACTGTCAGAAGCGTCATGCAAGAAGAGTACCGGAGACGGACGTATTCATACATGTTCGCTGGACCCCAACCCCGAGGACCTGCCATGCCGACCGCCCAGAGCGCCTGGCCCTTTCACTAGATGTTGTGGGTCATGAGGTTCTTGGCACGAGGGCCGGGCTGAGATGAGACGAGTGGGCCTCTCCCGCAGGATGGAAGTTCCTACACCACCCATCCGCGCAAAGAGACCCACTCATGACTCACGCTAATGCACCCCTGACTCCCACCGGCCGTCTCAGGATGGTCCAACGCCACCTGAACGACGGCATCCCCCAAGCGCACGTGGCCGCCGAGTTCCGCGTCAGCCGCCCCACGGTGGCCACCTGGGTAGCCCGCTACCGCGCCGAGGGCGAGGCCGGGCTGCTCGACCGGCCCAGCCGTCCGCGCCGTTCACCTGCCCAGCTCGACCCCGAGGTGGTGGCTCAGATCCAGACCCTGCGTCGCAGGGAGAAGTGGTCGGCCCGCCGGATCCATCACCACCTCGTCTCCGAGGGCCACCGGGTGTGTCTTCGTACCGTGGGACGGTGGCTGCACCGGGCCGGGCTCTCCCGGCTACGGGACCTGACCCCGGCCGGGGAAGACCTGCGCCAGCAGCCGGCCCAGAGGATCACCGCGCGGGGGCCGGGGCACATGGTGCACCTGGACGTGAAGAAGATCGGGAAGATCCCTGACGGGGGAGGCTGGCGTGCTCACGGACGGGACTCCGAGAACGCGCGAGCGGCCAAGCGCGGGCCTGGCCGACGGGTCGGGTACACGTACCTGCACTCGGCGATCGACGGGTTCACCCGCCTGGCCTACACCGAGGCGTTGGAGGATGAGCGGACGGTGACCACGATCGGGTTCTTCTGCCGGGCGCGGGCGTTCTTCGCCGCCCACGGCATCACCGTGGACCGGGTGGTCACGGACAACGGGAACAACTACCGGGCCGTGGACTTCACCCGGAAGGTGGTCTCGCTCGGGGGTCGGCACCACCGGATCCGGCCCTACACCCCGCGCCATAACGGGAAGGTCGAACGCTACAACCGGCTGATGGTCGATGAGGTCCTCTACGCCCGCCCGTACTCCTCAGAGACGGCCCGGCGTGAGGCCCTGGCGGTGTGGGTGAACCACTACAACTACCATCGGCCTCATACCTCCTGCGGGGACGCCCCGCCGGCCTCACTGGCCCCGGCGCGAGTCAACAACGTCATGACCTCTTACAACTAGAGCCCGCACTCCACTAGAGCGGATACGGAAGGGCCATCGACAGCGCCCCTTGGAAGGAAACAACACGCCCTGGGACTACTTGCTCCCTGGACTCCATGGCCCGAGCGCATCCGCTAGCTGGTCTTCGACCAATCGAAGGTCGGTATTGAGAGTTTCCCAGGTGAAGATCGGCGCCACGGCTTCGATAATCCCGAACATGGGCTTGCTGAAGTCCGGGATAATGGACGGATCGTCCATCTGGTAGTGGACACTCCGGTTTCTAAGCATCTCGCCGTCACGGGAGCAGATCCGCTTCGCGACCGGATCTGCGAGGATTCCGCGAATACTTCGGGCACCGGCCGTATCGAGGCCAGAATGCCTCTTCAGAATGTAATCCAGCGCCCTGAGGGAATGATAGGTCGTGACGATACGCGCACGTAAACAGGGGCCCTCGTGACCGGACTGAGTGCGAGGAAGGTAGAGGCGGTTGGTGTTGAGATCTCCCTCAATCATTAGTAGAAGCAGCTTCTCTCCATCTTCGAACTCAGGCTCGTACCGGTTCTTCAGGTAGCGACTCGCGAGCCTGTCCTTGTACTTGATGTGTGCGTCCAGCGCAAGTGTGGGCCGCATTTCCGAAGCATCCAGGGCGGCCCCGGCAAGCACGGCAACTGTGGAGCCCCATTCGTGCGCGACCGCGTGAAGATCCTCTCCTGCCATGCGGTCCAGGTCCCCTGGGTCAAGGCCGAGCCGGTAGGCCATCGGGATCGATGCTCCAACGACACTGGACCCAATCTGGTAGAGGCCGAGGTCGCTCTCCGCCCACCGAAACCACGGGTGCGCGTTCCCCGTCAGCGCTCTGTGGGCAGTCTCCTTTGCATTGATCATTTCGGCCATGACCTGGTCTTTGGATTTTTTCTTATCGTCAAGCAACTTCGTCACGTGGCGTGCCCGGGATGTAACCGCCGCGAACTGGCGCTGCAGTCTGCCTGCAAGGGGCGGCCATCCAACCTCGGGCTTCGCCGACTGGAGGGCTAAGCTTCCCTCATAGACGATTCGGACGAAATGATGCCCGAGCAGTAAGGCAGGATAGGCCTGCGACTGCTCGTCTGCTGCGGCAGAGAGAACAACGTCCCCAACCCAGCGGGCATCCTCGGCCAGAAGCATCCGGGCAGCCCAGCCACGCGCCTCGTCTGGTGTACGACCGGTCACACTTCAGCCTTTCGAAATCACTCCGTGGACGCGGGTGAAGGGTGCACCCCTCCGGGCCTACGGTACTAACAGGTTTAAGAGGTCTAAGAAGTCTAAGAAGTCTAAGAAGTCTAAGAAGATCGTCTCGAACATCGCCCGTTGAGCAGTATGAAAAATCCCCCGCCTCCGAGGCTGGGGACTGTTCTCGAGGCAAGCACACGTACCACTTCCCGATTGGCAGACCAGAAATTGCATACGCAGCTTCCCGCACATGCCACACGGCGACCCAACTGAGATGGTTGTTGATGACACGTGCGGCAGTCACTACGGCGCGACACGACCCAGCGAGGTGTACAGCGTCTGCCGGCTCACCCCGAACGTACGCGCCACCTCGGCCTTCGGGATCCCCATCTGAATCATCACCCGCGCCTGCTCCACGTCGAAGTCCGACATCTTCGGGGCCTGCACATACTTGCCCCTCGCCTTGGCCAACGCGATGCCCTCAGCCTGGCGCCCCTTGATCCTTCGACGCTCGAACTCAGCGAACGCGGCCAGGATGCCCAGCATCAGCCCGTCCACCGGAGAGGTGCCGGACTTGTCCACGGTGATCCGCTCGGACACGAACTGCACCGCGCACCCCTTGTCCGTGAGCTCATCCACGATCGCGTACAAGTCGCGGGTGTCCCGACCGAGCCGGTCCATCGAGGCGACCTTCACCAGGTCCCCCTCCCGCACGTACTTCATCAGCTCGGCCAATCCGGCGCGCTTGGCTCGGGAGCTGCCGGAGATCTTGTCCTCGAAGACCCGGTCGCACTCCCCCACCGCCTCGAGCTGGCGGTCCAGGTTCTGCTCGGCCGAGCTCACCCGCACATAGGCCACCGTCTGTCCAACCACGTCTTAGACCCTCCGACACTTCTGTCTAACGACCCGGTTTGGTGTGGCTTCGTTCGCTTGGTGGCGGGGTTTTTGCAGCGCTCCGTGGCGGTCTTGTTGCCGCGATCACGCAGGACTGGCTGCAGGTAGGTGTCGCGGTCTGAACCGAGAGGGGTGCGCCCGGTCGGGGCCGTTTGGATCGCTGCCGCTACGTCAGAGTCCGAAGGCTCCGCCGCTGACGAGGATCACGATGCCGAGGCCGATGAGAACGATGGGGAAGAGGACGTGCTCCCAGCGTTCGAGCACTTCGGCGATCGGGGGGCGGGTGGCGACGAACTTTGCCAGGGCCACCAGGACCGCGACGAGCGCGAGGAAGACGATGCAGTAGGCGACTACTGCGAGAGGTTCCACGCTGAGGAAGACAGGGGTGTAGACGCCGATGTTGTCGCCGCCGTTGGCAAGGGTGACGCCTGCGACTGTCCACACGCCGACCTTCTTGCCGGCAACCTTGGCCTCGTCGTCATCCTCGTCATCGTCTCCGCGCCAGGCCTGCCATGCGGCCCAGAGGCCGAGGCCCAGAGGGATGAGACCGAAGTACGGGATGGCTGCCGAGGGCAGGAATGCTCCGGCGCCGATGGTCACCAGGACCGCGGCACCGAGGATGCCGGCGAATCCGAGGTACTGGCCGGCCAGAATGCGGGCGGTAGTGCCGCGCTGGCCTGCCCCTCGCGCGAAGAAGAGGGAGAGCACGATGATGTCGTCGATGTTGGTCGCTGCGAACAGGCCCATCGCCTGCAAGACCGAGGTGAGGATCATGCGCCCTCCCCAGCTGCGTCGCATCCGGGAAGCGAGCAGGCGGGATCGATGCACGGGGCGTCTTCGTCCACTGCCAGGGTGGCATCGACCAGTGCCGTCAGCGCCTGCGCCAGGTGCGAATCGGCGATCTCATATCGTGTCCGACGACCCTCAGGCTCGGAGACGACGATCCCGCAATCGCGCAGGCATGCCAGGTGGTTGGACACGTTCGGGCGTGTCAGGTCCAGATCTCGGGCCAGTTCCGCCGGGTAAGCGGGATGGTCGAGCAGGGTCAAGATGATCCGGGATCGAGTGGGGTCGGCCAGTGCACGACCCAGGCGGTTCATCACGTCGAGACGCGAAGCAATAGTCAGCATGGACTGAACTATACAGCGCGAACTGAACACTCGGTCACAGGCGTCAGCCCAGATCGCATGCCCGTAAGGGGATCCTTCACCGTACGTCGAGCGAGCTCATTCGGGACTGCTGAAGGTTCGGTTGACACCTGATCTGTGGGGACATGAGGTCCCCGCTGGAAGGATGTCGGCATGCCTGCAGCACACCCCAAGGAGTTCCGTGACGACGTGGTCGCGGTCGCCCGTCGTGGCGAGGCCCCGATCGCTCAGCTCGCCAAGGACTTCGGGATCTCCGAGTCCTGCCTACGCAACTGGCTCCATCAGGCCGATGTCGAGGACGGCCACCGTCCCGGCGTGACCAAGGCCGAGAACGAGGAGCTACGCGAGGCGCGGAAGAAGATCCGCTTGCTGGAGCAGGAGAACGAGGTCCTGCGCCGCGCCGCGGCGTACCTGTCGCAGGCGAACTTGAGGCTGGGTCAGAGCCCAAAATGACCTACCCGCTGGTCCGTGACCTTGCCGTCGACGGGATCCCCGTGACGGTGACCTGCCGGGTGCTGAAGTTCTCGACCCAGGCGTTCTATGCCTGGTGCGCCGGCCCGGTCAGCGAGCGGGACCTGGTCGACGCCTCCGCGATGAACGCCGCGTTCGAGGTCCACCGTGACGACCCTGGGTTCGGGTACCGGTTCATCGCCGACGAGCTCGCCGCGGCCGGGCACGAGATCTCGGAGCGGCGGGTGTGGAAGATCTGCTCCCAAGCACAGATCGTCTCCGCCCACGCCCGCACTCGTGGCCGGTGGAAGAAACCGGGCCCGCCCGTGCACGAAGACCTCGTCGAGCGGGACTTCACCGCGACAGGCCCGAACCGGTTGTGGCTGACCGACATCACCGAGCACGCCACCGCCGAGGGGAAGCTGTACCTGTGCGCGGTCAAGGACGTGTGGTCGCGCCGGATCATCGGCTACTCGCTCGGCGACCGGATGCCGGCCGCCCTCGCGGTTGACGCCCTCGAGATGGCCGTCGCCCGCCGCGGCCCGGGCGAGGTCACCGGCTGCGTGGTGCACGCCGATAGGGGCAGCCAGTTCCGTGCTCGGCCCTACGTCACCGCCTTGCACCGGGCCGGACTGGTCGGGTCGATGGGACGGGTGGCCTCCAGCGCGGACAACGCCGCGATGGAGTCCTTCTTCGCCCTCCTGCAGAAGAACGTCCTGAACAGCCGCCGGTGGAGCAGCCGCGCTGAGCTGCGGCTGGCGATCGTCACCTGGATCGAACGGACCTACCACCGCCGACGCCGGCAGCGCGCCCTCGGAAAGACGACACCGGTCGAGTTTGAGACCATCTACTGGCCGACGAAAGCGGCCTGAACCACCACACCCGAAGTGTCAACCGAACCTTCAGCAGTCCCGATGTTCGCCCTGGCCACGAGCATCTGCGGCTATATCCGGGCCTCCCTCGCCCCAGCGGTGAACCTGTCGCTCTCCGACGGGGCAGAAGCTGGACAAGACATCCCACACCTTCATCTGCAGGTGATCCCCCGTCATCGAGAGGATCAAGGGACGATGCCCCTACCTAGGACGTCGACGTCAGTAGACCTGCAGGAGACCGCCAGAGTACTTCGCTCCCTGGGACGCCCCAGAAGCCATTGAGGCCACCGGCCTCATTCGGTCGTTTGTGGCGTCCTCACCACGAGACTCCGAATAGCGTGCTCGTAGCTCTCTGGACACGCCACAACCGTCGCCACAACCACCTCGCCACAACCTCCGCCGCCTCACCGTTCATGGCGCGTGCTGACCACCCACACCCGGGGCCGCCGCAGTCGCCCCTCCCCACCACGATCCCCCGGCTACCCTGGAGTCATGCCTGAACCCACCGCAGCCTCCCTGCGCATCGCCGTCCTCATGGACAGTGACAACGTCTCCCCCAAGTACGCCCCGCTGATCCTCGAGGAGCTCGCCACCTACGGCACGCCCACGATCAAGCGCGCCTACGGGGACTGGACCACCACCAACCTCAACGGATGGAAGAAGGCGCTGAACCACCACGCCATCCAGCCCGTGCAGCAGTTCGCCTACACCGTGGGCAAGAACTCCTCGGACTCCGCGCTCATCATCGACGCGATGGACCTGCTCTGGATGGGCAACGTGGACGCGTTCGCGCTCGTCTCCTCCGACTCCGACTTCACCCGCCTCGCCACCCGTCTGCGCGAGTCGGGCAAGCGCGTGATCGGCCTCGGCGCCCGCAAGACGCCGGCCTCGCTGCGCAACGCCGTGGACCAGTTCATCTACCTCGAGCTGCTCGGCGCCGAGGACGACCACGACGTCGACGTCGAGACCGACGACGACGCCTCCGAGGCGTCCGACGAGTCGGGCGCCGAGAAGCCCTCGCGCTCAGGCCGAGGCCGCGGACGCGGCCGGGGTCGGGGCCGCTCCGCCGAGGACAAGGACGCGAAGGACGACGACGCCGCCTCGGTCGACCAGACCTCCGACACCGGGGCCGCCGCGGGCGGAACCGACGAGTCCGCCGCCGAGCAGGCCGACGCACCCGCAGAGCCGAAGGCCGCCGCGCGCGGTCGCCGCAGCCGCCGTGCGTCGTCGTCGGGATCGGAGGCGGCCATCGCCGAGGATCCCACGCCGCCGGAGGTGCCGGTGGACGCGGAGCCGGACGCCGACCACGACGTCGCACCGCGCATCAACCTGCAGTCCGCGCTCGTCAAGGCCGTGACCGCCACGAGCTCCGACGACGGCTGGGCCTCGATGGGCCTGATCGGCCAGCACCTGAGCCGCACCCACGTGGACTTCGACCCCCGCGACTTCGGTCACCAGAAGCTCTCCACGCTCGTGGCGGACCAGCCCTACCTGCAGACCCGCACGGAGGGCCGCTCGATCGAGGTCAGCCTCAAGCGCCGCAGCCGCCGCGCGGAGGGCTGAGCGCCCCCACCCCGCGGCGCGGACAGGGGACGGCGGGCGAGCGGTGGGCAGGCTCACCGCCCGCCCGCCGTCGCCTTGTGTTCACCCCGGATCCACCGGACGGTCCCCGAACGCCTCTAAGATGGTCGAATGGCCAACACCCTGGAGTTCCTGCGCGGCGTCGACCGCCTGCACGCCTTCTACACCGAGAACGTCCGCATGCTGGCACACGCCTATGACCTCTCGGATGAGGAGGCCTCGACGCTGCTGTCCAACACGGGCTTCGCCAACGTCGCCGTGGCCATCCTGCGCGAGCCCCGCGTGGACATCCTGGGCTCTCTGGGCGAGCGCCCGGAGGACGAGAACGGCGACGGCACCCTCTGACGCCTCGGCGCTCCGTCAGCCCAGCCCGGCGAGAGCGGCCAGCAAGCCCGCGGCGTCGGGCGTGGCGCACGTCCCCGCGAGCGGCAGGCCGAGGCGCACGCACGTGGCGCGCGTCGGCTCGCCGATGGCCAGCAGGCGCACCCGCTCCCCCGCCGCCGGCCCCAGGCCCCGTTCGGCGAACTGCTCGGCGGACGAGGAGCTCGTGAGGAGCACCACCGTGCCCGGCTCGGCCTCGGACAGCTGGGCAGGCGTCACGACGGGCGCGTCGGGAGCTGCCGTGCACGCCTCCGCGACGACCGGGTCCGAGGCGGCCACGGATCCCTCTCCCTCGGCGAGCAGCCGTCGCCACGGCGGCGTCCCGGGATACGGCACGGTGCGGTAGGCGACGGCGGTGCGCACGTCCCAGCCCGCCGCGCGGAGCCCGTCGGCCAGCGCGGGCCGGGCGAGGTCGGACTGGGGCAGCCACGCGATCGGCACGGCATGCCCCGCCGCGGGGGGCCAGAGGCCCTCGACGACCTCCGGGGCCGCCGTCGGTCCGGTCATCCCGGCCAGGATGCCCCGGGCCGACCGGTCCTCGGGGGGCGTCCAGACGCGGATGCCGGGCGAGGCGGCGACCAGCACGTGCGCCGTCCCGGGGCCGGTGGCGACCGCCCGCACGCCCTCGTCGACGCCTCCGAAGTCGTGTCCTCGCAGCGCCCGCACGGCGTTGGGGCTCGTCACCACGAGCACGCCGCGCGCACCCGGGGCGATGAGCTGCATGGACATCCTGCCGAGGGCGTCCGCCTCCGCGCCGCCGGTCAGCACGAAGTCCACGAGCGGCAGGAACGCGACCTCCACGGCCTCCCCGCCCACGACGGCGCCCGACAGCCGGGCCTCCAGGGCTCCGGCCTGAGCGGGCTGCCGGGTGAGCAGGACGCGCACGTCAGGCCTCGGTGTCGGTGCCGGTGGCGTCGACGTCGGCGGGGGTGCCGCCCTCGTAGACGTCCTCGGCGGACTCCTTCACGCCGCGCACGGTGCCGGGCAGCAGGTCCGCGCCCTCCGCGATGAACAGCTCCGCCAAGTGCACCCCGAGGGCCTCGGCGGCGAGGAACAGGGTGTCCTCGATCCACTCGGCGGCCTCGGCCGGGTCGGCGGCGACGTCGTCCGGCACGGGGTCCAGCTGCACGGAGGAGGTGCGGCGCAGCACCTGGGAGCCGTCGACGGCGGCCACCATCGCCCGCATCTCGATGCGAGGCGCCCCGGAGTCGAGGTCCTCCACGGTGGCGAGCGCCCCGATCGGCGCGGCACAGCCGGCTTCGAGGCGGCGCAGCAGCGCCCGCTCGGCGGTCACGGCCACATGCGTGGGCAGGTCGTCCACCAGCTCGAGGGCACTCCGCAGGACGGCCTCGTCCGAGTCCGGATCGAGGCCCGCGAGCCCCCCGGCCGGGCCGTCCATCAGGGACTCGTCGAGCAGGGGCCGCTCGTCGGCGCGGATCTCCACGGCCAGGGCCCCCTGGCCCGGCGCCGGGACGAGGACGTCCGGGTCGATGCGCTCGGTGATGACCTCGCCCATGCCGAGCCGGTCCAGCCCGGCGCACGCGAGGATCACGGCGTCGAGGTCGCCGCGGGGGGCTCCGGCCGCGGCGGGGGCGCCGTCGTCGTGCTGCTCGAGCCCCGGCACGCGCGCCAGGCGCGTCTGCACGTTGCCGCGGATGTCCACGAGCTCGAGGTCGGGCCGCAGCGCCTTGAGCTGGGCCACCCGGCGGGGCGAGCCCGTGCCCACCCGCGCACCCTCGGGCAGGGTCTCCAGGGTCAGGCCGTCCCGCGCGCACAGGGCGTCGCGCACGTCCGCGCGCGCGGGCACCGCCGCGATCTCCAGGCCCGTCGGCTGGGCGGCCGGCAGGTCCTTGAGGGAGTGGACGGCGGCGTCCACCGCGCCGTCGAGGATCGCCGCGCGCAGGGCCGACGCGAACACCCCGGTGCCCCCCAGCGAGGCGAGCGATCCGGTGGTCACGTCGCCCTCCGTGCGGATCACCACGAGCTCATGGGACAGCCCGGCGCGCTCCGACACGGCCTCCGCCGTCTGCCGGGTCTGCGTGGTGGCCAGGGCCGAGCCACGCGTGCCGATGCGCAGTGCCTCCATGACGGCTCAGGCCTCCGGGGGCTCGACGGCGGCGTCAGCGGCGGTGCCGTCGGACCCCGCCTGGTGCTCGGCGAGCCCTCGCACCGGCGCGTCCACGGCCGACGTCGTGGGGCGCACCGAGCCGTCCCGCATCACCTTGGAGCAGCAGTCCGGACGGCACACGTCGTACCAGGCCGGGAAGCAGCCCTGGGCGGCGCGGCCCTCGCGGCGGCCCAGGCGCTCCTCCACGATGTCCACGAGCCCGGCCACGAAGCGCGGGTCCGCCCCCGGGGTCGGGGTGCGGCGGAAGCCGACGCCCAGCTCGGCCGCGGTGTCCTTCGCCTCGGTGTCGAGGTCCCACACGACCTCCATGTGGTCCGACACGAAGCCCAGCGGCACGACCACGAAGCCCGCCACCGCGCGGCCCGTCTCGTCCACCGGCGCCTCGGGGCCGGCCAGGTTCTCCATGGCGTCGTTGATGTCCGGCTCGAGCCACGGCACCGACGGCGGGCCGGAGCGGGACTGGTACACCAGGGACCAGTCGACGTCCTCGCCACCCGGCACGCCCGCGAGGATCTCGCGGGCCACGTCCAGGTGCTGCGCGGAGTAGACGTCCGCGCCCTCGACCTCGCCCGGCTCGCCGCCGGCGGCCTCGCGGAGCGCGGCGGCGGTGCCGCGCGGCCCGGCCGCGGCGGCGTCGGAGACGGGGATCGAGTGGGTGGCGAACAGCACGTGGATCCGGGCGTCCTCGCCGAGCTCCGCGCGCAGGGACGCCAGGTCGGCGGCGAGACCCTCGCGGAAGGGGGCGATGAAACCGGGGTGGTTGAAGTACTGGCGCGTCTTGTCCAGGTCCACCTTCCCCTCCAGGCCGGTCTTCTCCATCGCCATGCCCATGTCCTCGCGGTACTGGCGGCACGAGGAGTAGCAGGAGTAGGCCGAGGTGGTGACGGTGAGGATCCGGCGATGGCCGTCCTCGTGCATCTGGCGCAGCGCGTCCGGGACGTACGGCTCCCAGTTGCGGTTGCCCCAGTAGACGGGCAGGTCCATGCCACGGGAGGCCAGCTCGGCCTCGATCGCGGCCTTCAGCACCCGGTTCTGCCCGTTGATGGGGCTGACCCCGCCGTTGGCGCGGTAGTGGGTGGCCACCTCCTCGAGGCGCTCGTCAGGGATCCCGCGGCCGCGCGTGACGTTGCGCAGGAACGGGATCACGTCCTCCTGGCCCTCGGGCCCGCCGAAGGAGGCGAGCAGCAGCGCGTCGTACTCCTTGGGCGCCATGGCGCCCGCGGCGTCGTAGTCGAGGCCCGGCTCGGCCCGCTCGACCTCGATCGGTCCGGACGGGATCGTCTCGGCGGGGGCGCCCCCCGCGGCGTTCTGTCCGCTCATCAGGCCAGCACCTCCAGCAGCTCGGCGGTCTCCACACGGCGGCCCGTGTAGAACGGGACCTCCTCGCGCACGTGCATGCGCGTCTCGTTGTTGCGCAGGTGGCGCATCATGTCCACGAGGTCCTTCAGCTCCGGAGCCTCCAGGCCCAGCAGCCACTCCCAGTCGTTGAGGCCGAACGCGCTCGTGGTGTTGGCCCACACCTGCGGGAAGTCCTGGCCCAGCTTGCCGTGCTCGCGCAGCATGCGGGCGCGCTCCTTGGGGTCGAGCAGGTACCAGTCGTACGAGCGGACGAACGGGTAGAAGCACAGCCAGTCCAGCGGCTTGCGGCCCATCGCGAAGGCCGGCACGTGCTCCTTGTTGAACTCCGCCATCCGGTCCGCACCCATCGCGGACATCACCGTGGTGGTGCGCTCCAGGAGGCGGGTGCGGCGCAGGGCGCGGATGCCGGACTGCAGGTCCTCGGGGGTCTGCGAGTACATCCACACCATGACGTCGCCGGCCTCGCGCATGCCGGAGATGTCGTAGGTGCCGCGCACGGTCACGCCGCGGCCGGCGAGGCCCTCGACGACGGCGTCGAACTCCTTGACCGCCTTGCGCGCCTCCTTGCCGGACAGGTCCAGCCAGCCCGGCTCACCCTGCGGGCGGGCGAACATCGTATAGGTGGTGAACCAGTCCTTGCCGGCGGCGGCAGGAGTGGTGGTCGCGTCCTGGGTCATGGTGTTCCGTCCTCGTTCATCTCGTCGTTCTTCGTCGTTGCGTCCAGATCGGCTCGGGCACCGTCGGCCGCGAACACGGCCTCCACCCCGGCCACGATGGCGGCCAGGCCGGTCCCGTGCACCCAGCTTCCCACCGCGTCCAGGCCCGGCACGGGCGCGGCCCATGCGAGCAGCGCGTCGGTAGCCTCCCGATCGGGCCCGGCCTGGGGCGGGATGGAGTGGCGCCAGCGCGTGACGGCGCGGGCCACCACGTCCTGCTCGGCCAGCGGCACCCCGGTGAGGGCGGCGGCATCGGCGAGGCCCTGGGTGAGGAGCTCCTCATCCCCGGAGCGGGGGCCGAGCTGCTCGTCCCCGCCGCCGTGGCGCCCGTAGGAGAGACGCAGCACGTGCCGGTGCGGGTGGCGCGGCTCGCCGTCGGCGCCGGGACGGGCCACGACGTCGCGCAGCCAGTCCCACTTGACGGTCGCGTGGGTGAGGGCCTTCGCCGCCACATCGGTGCCCTCGGCCACGAGCACGCCCGTGCCGCGCGGGGCGGCGTCGAGCCCGGGGGCGTCGACCACGAAGGTGGCGAGCGCGACGCCGTCGGACAGTGCCGGCCCGTCAGCCTCGCCGAGCACGCCGTGGGAGAGCGGGGAGAGCAGGTCCCATGCGGTGGACCCGTCCACGGCGAGGACCACGCGGTCCACGTCGAGCCCGCGCACCACCTCGTCGTCGCGGTCGGAGATCTGGGCCCACCACCCCTCACCCACGCGGGAGAGGGCGGCCACGCGCACGCCGCGGAGCACGGCGACCCCGTCCTCGCGGAGGGACTCCACGAGGCGTGTCGTCAGGCGGTTCATGCCGCCCTCGAGGCCGGCGACGGCGGCGCCGGGCGTGGCGCCCCCGCGCAGGGCCGCGACGCCGGCGGCGAGGCCGCCCTGGGCGACCGCGGCCGCGAGCAGGCCTGGCGCCACGCGCTCCACGTCCACCACGGCGGGGTCGGCGGAGTGCACGCCGCCGACCACGGGGCCCACGAGGCGCGTGAGCACCTCCTCCCCCATCCGGTCGGCGACCAGTTCGGCGACGGTGACGGGGCGGCCCGCGGCGAGGGCCTCGGTCCACCGGTCCATCGGCGCGTGCGCGTCGGCCCGGGCGCGCTCGAGCCCCGCGGGGCTCAGGGCCCGGGCGAGGTCGTCGGCGTCGAGGTCGCCGGGGATGCCCAGGAGGCCCAGGCGGGGGGCCGGCACCGTGGCCTCCGGGCCGTGGAGCCACGAGCCCAGCGGGGCGGGCGCGACGATGCGGCCGCCGAGCCCAAGCTCCTCCAGGAGGGCCCGCACGGCGGTTCCGCGCACCGCGAACGACTCCGCGCCGCCGTCGAGCTCCAGGGCCTGGGTGCATCCCGTCCCGGACTGCGAGATCGAGGGGACGTCGAGGAAGCGGGAGGACAGCGCGCCGCCGAGCACCGAGGTGGCCTCGGCGAGGGTGACGTCCCAGCCCGCCTGGTGCAGCCGGCGGGCGGAGAGCAGGCCGGCGATGCCGCCGCCCACCACGAGGGCCGTCCCGCTCACGCGCGCCCCCCCGGGGTCGCGGGGATCGAGTGCACGAGCTCGACCACGCGGGTGAGCACGTCCGGGTCGGTCTCGGGCGGCACCCCGTGGGCCAGGTTCACCACGTGGCCGGGGGCCGCCGCGCCGGAGGCGACGACGCCGCGCACGTGCGCCTCGAGCACGGGCCACGGGGCGGCGAGGAGGGCCGGGTCGACGTTGCCCTGCAACGGGACCGCACCGCGCCCGTCGGCGCCCGGATTCGCGCGGAGGCGGCGATCGGCCTCGGTGAGCGTGAGGCGGTGGTCGACGCCGACGGCGGAGGCGCCGGCGTCGCGCATGTGGTGGAGGAAGTCGCCCGTGCCGGTGCCGAAGTGCAGCAGCGGCGCGCCCCCGGGCACGCCCGGGCCGGCCATGTCGCCCACGTGGGCGAGGGCCGCGGCCGAGTGCGCCTGGACGTGCTCGAGGTAGTCGTCCGCGGAGAGCGAGCCGGCCCACGAGTCGAACAGCTGGGCCGCCGAAGCGCCGGCCTCGAGCTGCGCACGGAGGAACTGGCCGGAGACCCGCGCGGCCCAGCCGGCCAGCGCCGCCCACGCCTGCGGATCGCCGTGCATCATGCGGCGCGGCCCGAAGTGGTCTCGGGAGGGACGGCCCTCCACCATGTAGGCGGCCAGCGTGAAGGGGGCGCCCGCGAAGCCGATGAGCGGCCGGTCCCCGAGCTCGGCGACGGTGGCGGCGACGGCCTCGCGGATCACGTCCAGGGCGGAGTCCTCGAGGTCCGGCAGCGCCGCGGCGTCCCGGGCGGTGCGCACGGGGGCGCCCAGCACGGGGCCCACACCGGGCTGGATCTCGACGTCCACGCCGGCGAGCTTCAACGGCACCACGATGTCGGAGAAGAAGATGGCCGCGTCCACGTCGTGGCGCCGCACGGGCTGGAGGGTGATCTCCCGGACGAGCTCGGGCATGAGGCAGGACTCGAGCATGCCGACGCCCTCACGGACCTTCTTGTACTCCGGCAGCGATCGGCCGGCCTGGCGCATGAACCACACGGGGCGGCGGGAGGGCTGCTGGCCGCGCAGCGCCCGGATGAGCGGGCTGGCCGCGGTGGAGCGAGCGGTGTCGCCCGTGCGGAGCGGGTGCCCGGCGGGGAGCGCGGGGGCGGGGACGCCGGCGTCCGGCGTGCCGCCCTCGGGAGTCAGAGGATCAGTGGACATGACCCCATCCTCGCACCGGCTCCGCCCGCAGGCATATCGCGACGGCTGTGACGCGGGCCGCGTTCCCTGCCGATCCGGCCGCCGGCGCGTAGGATGGCTGGCGCTGTGACTGTCTTCTCCCTGGTGGCCTCGCACCACGACCTCGACCTGGACACGGTGGCCCGCTTGAGCGCGGGGACCACCGGCGTCTGCTCCGCCCTGCCCTCCCCCGCCACGGCGGGGGCGGTGGTGCTGGCCACCTGCAACCGCGTGGAGGTCTATGCGGAGGCCTCCGAGGGGCGGGTGGAGGAGGCGCGGGAGCACCTCGTGGCCGCCATCGCCGAGAGCAGCAGCCTGCCGGACGACTCCGTGCGCGGCGCGTTCCGCGTGCTCGGCGCCGATGCCACGGCCCGCCACCTCTTCGAGGTCGGCGCGGGACTGGACTCCGCCGTGGTGGGCGAGCGGGAGATCGCCGGCCAGGTGCGCCGCGCGCTCCTGGACGCCCGAGAGAAGGGCACGGCCTCCGGCTCGCTCGTCCGCCTCTTCGAGGCCGCCACGCGCACCGCCAAGGACGTGGGCTCCCAGACGGCGCTCGGCGCCACCGGCCGCTCCGTGGTCTCCGTGGCCCTGGACCTCACCGAGGAGCTGCGCGGCCTGCACGACGCCGACGCGCGCGACGCCTTCTGGGCCGATGCCTCCGTCCTGCTGATCGGCACCGGCGCCTACGCCGGGACGACCCTGGCCCAGCTGGCCGACCGCGGCGCCGTCGCCGTCGGCGTGCACTCCGCGTCCGGGCGCGCCGAGCAGTTCGTGGCGGACCGCGGCGGCTGGGCGCTCCCGCTCGGCGGGGAGAACGTGGCCGGGGCCGTCGCCGAGGCCGACGTGATCATCGGCTCCTCCGGCGGGGACCGGCAGATCAGCCCCGAGCGCCTCGCCCAGCTGCGCGAGGACTCCGCGCACCCCCTCACGGTGGTGGACCTGGCCCTGTCCCGAGACTTCGACCCCGCGGTCGCCGAGGTGGAGGGCGTGGACCTGATCACCCTCGAGTCCGTCCGCCTGGCCGCGCCCGAGCAGGCGCGCGCCGCCGTGGACGAGGCGCGCTCCCTCGTGGACGGCGCCGTCGCCGAGTACTCGGCCGCCCAGCGCAGCCGCAGCGCGGACGCCGCGATCAAGGCCCTGCGGCGCCACACCCTCACAGCCCTCGACCACGAGATGGAGCGGGTCCGGGCGCGCCACGGGTGCACCGCCGCGTCCGAGGAGGTGGAGTTCGCCCTGCGCCGCATGGTGAACCAGTTCCTCCACGGACCGAGCGTGCGGGCCAAGGAGCTCGCCGCCCAGGGCAGGCTCGAGGAGTACGAGCGCGCCCTCGAGGTGCTGTTCGACATCGCCCCGCCCTCGGCCGCGCCCGCCCCGGCCCCCGCCGAGGAGGCCTGCCCGGCCCACCGCGCCGCGGAGGACGGGCCGGGCGCGGCCCGCACCGCATGAGCGTGCACCCCGGTGAGGGGGCGGGCCCGCGCGAGCGGACCGTGCGGATGCCGCGCGCCCAGCGGCGCCGCCAGCTCCTCGGGTGCGCACGCGGCGTGTTCGTGGAGCACGGCTACGCCGGCACGGCCATGGACCAGATCGCGGAGGCGGCCGCCGTCTCCAAGCCCGTGCTCTACCAGCACTTCCTCGGCAAGCACGAGCTCTTCCTCGAGCTGCTGGACACCGAGGTGGCCGACCTCACGGGCCGCCTCACGGCGGCCATGTCCTCCCCCGGCGACAACCGTCACCGCGTGCACGCCACGGTGGAGGCGGTCTTCGCCTACATGGGATCCCCCGGGCGCTCCCACCGGCTGCTCTTCGACTCCGGCGCCGAGCACGACCCCGAGGTGCGCGCACGCGTCGAGGCGGTCGAGCGCGCCGTGGCCTCCCAGGTGAGCCGCATCCTCGCCGAGGACACGCGCGTGGGCGACGCCGAGGCGGAGATCCTCTCCCGCGGCCTCGTGGCGTACGTGCTCGGCGCCGCTCGCCACTGGGCGGACCGGCTCGAAGCGGGTCGCCGCCCGGACGCCGCGCGGACGGCCGCGATCGTGGACGCCCTGCTGTGGACCGGGCTCTCCCACCTGCCCACCGGACGCGCCGCCTGACGGGGAGGGCGCCGCCGCCTCCGCGGATGCCGCCCGGTTACGCCACGCGCGTGAACCCCGCCCCCGCCGCATGAGGCGACAGGGCCGTCCCGTAGGCTGACCGCACATCCGCTGCGCGGACGCGTGTCCGCGCAGCGAGGAGTCCACGCACGAGGGAAGAGTGAGGTCCACCCATGGAGATCCGCATCGGAGTGCAGCACGTCGGCCGTGAGGTCGTCCTGGAGAGCGAGCAGACCGCCGAGGAGGTGCGCGCCCTCGTGGACGCCGCCCTCGCCGCCGGCTCCCTCCTGAGCCTGACGGACGTCAAGGGCCGCCAGGTCGTGGTCCCGGGCTCGAACATCGGGTTCGTGGAGATCGGCGCCAAGAAGTCCGGCCCCCTGGGCTTCGCGGCCTCCTGATCTGCGGGCCGCGCCGCCATGCCCCACCACGCCGTCGAGGTGCGCGGGTCTGAGGACGCCGCGCTGACCGAGCGTCTGGCCGCCCTCCGGGTCGAGCTCGACCTGCCGGGCGGCTTCGCCGCGCCCGTGCTCGCCGAGGCCGAGGAGTCCGCCGCCGCGGTGCTCGCCTCCCTCGGCTCGGACGCGGAGCGGGACGACCTCACGGCCGTCCCCTTCGTCACCGTGGACCCATCCGGGTCCACGGACCTCGACCAGGCGCTGCACATCGCGGCCGCCGAGGGCGGTCGGCTCACGGTGCGCTACGCGATCGCCGACGTGCCCGCCTTCGTCGCGCCCGAGGGCGAGGTGGACCGCGAGGCCCGGCGTCGTGGCCAGACCGTGTACCTGCCGGACGGCCGCGTCCCCCTGCACCCAGAGGTGCTGAGCGAGGACGCCGCGTCGCTGCTGCCCGACGTCGACCGTCCCGCGTTCGTGTGGACGTTCACGCTCGCCGTGGACGGGGCCGTGGAGCGCACCGCGCTGGTGCGCTCCCGCGTGCGATCGCGGGCCCAGCTCACGTACGAGCAGGTGCAGGCCTTCCTGGACTCCCCGGACGCGCCCGAGGCGGCGGCCTGGCCGGAGGAGCTCCGCGCGTCGATCGCCCTGCTGCCGGAGGTCGGGCGACGGCGCACCGCGCAGGAGGTCGCCCGCGGCGGCGCGTCCCTGAACATGCCGGACCAGGAGATCCACGTGGTGGACGGCCGGTACGAGATCAGCCAGCGCATCCCGCTGCCGGCCGAGGACCACAATGCCCAGCTCTCCCTGATGACGGGCATGGAGGCGGCCCGCATCATGCTCGACGGCGGCGTCGGCGTCCTGCGCACCATGCCCGCCCCGGACACCGAGGCGGTCGCCGCGTTCCGCGCCCGCACCCGCGCGCTGGGGCATCCGTGGGAGGAGGGCGCCGACTACGGGGCCTACCTGCGCACCGTCGACCCCCGCGAGCCGCGCCACCTCGCCGTCCTCCACGCCGCCACGTCCCTGTTCCGCGGAGCCGGGTACACCGCCTTCGACGCCGAGGCCGAGGATCCCGCCCTGCGCGCCCTCCCCGCGGATCCCGAGCAGGCCGCCCTGGCCGCGCCCTACGCGCACGCCACCGCACCCCTGCGGCGCCTCGTGGACCGCTTCGTGCTGGCCGTGTGCCACGCCCTCGTGAGCGGCGCGCCGGTGCCTGCGTGGGCCCGCCGGGCGCTGCCCGAGCTCCCCGCCCTGATGCAGGACGCCGGCCGGCGCGCCTCGGCCGCGGACCGCGCGGCCGGCGACCTCGTGGAGGCGGCCGAGCTCTCGGAGCACGTCGGCGCCGAGCTGGAGGGCGTCGTCGTGCGCTCCGGCGGGGAGTCCGCGGACGTGCAGCTCGCCCAGCCCCCCGTGGCCGTGCGCGTGCCGGCCGCGGCGGAGCCCGGCACCCGCGTGCGGATCCGGATCGACGCGGTGGACGTGGCCTCCGGGAAGGTCACGGCCACCGGGGTAGACTGGCCCCACAGCTCACGCTGACCCCTGGGATGACCGGTCGCATCTGATCACCCACGAACCCCACTCGCCGCAGCGCTCCACGGTCCCTCGTGTCCGAGGCTCCTCGGCGGGTGACCGACCTGCCGGATCCGGCATGGCCCGCCTTCGCACGGCGCGGTCGAGACCGAGTCCAGGGGGCATCGCCCCCGCCCTTCCGCGATCGGCTCCACCACCGCGCGCACGGCGTGGCCGGGCCCACCCGCCCGTCGCTGCGACGCACGAGACGATCGCGAGTCACCATGACCGAGAACACCACCCCTGACACCGCCCAGACCGCCGCGGACGACGTCGACCCCGCGGTCGCCGAGATCGCCCGCGAGACGCTCACCGAGGACGCCGTCCCGGCGGCCCCCGAGCAGACCTTCGCCGACTTCGGCGTGCACCCCGCCATGGTGGAGGCCCTCGAGGGCAAGGGGATCGTGCACCCCTTCCCCATCCAGTCGATGACCCTGCCCGTGGCCCTCGGCGGCCACGACATCATCGGCCAGGCCAAGACCGGCACGGGCAAGACCCTGGGCTTCGGCCTGCCGGCGCTGCAGCGCGCCATCGGCCCGGGCGAGCCCGGTTGGGACAGGCTGGAGGCCGCGGGCACCGCCGGCGCCCCGCAGGCTCTGATCGTGGCCCCCACCCGCGAGCTCGCCGTCCAGGTGGCCGGAGACCTCGTGTTCGCCGCGTCGAAGCGGCCCGTGCGCATCGCCACCATCTACGGCGGCCGCGCCTACGAGCCGCAGATCGAGGAGCTGCAGCGCGGCGTCGAGGTCGTCGTCGGCACCCCCGGCCGCCTGATCGACCTGCTGCGCCAGAAGCACCTGCGCCTGGACCACGTGAACACGGTGGTGCTGGACGAGGCGGACGAGATGCTGGACCTCGGCTTCCTCCCGGACGTCGAGACCCTGCTCTCCGCGGTCCCGGGCAAGCGCCAGACCATGCTGTTCTCGGCCACCATGCCCGGCCCCGTCGTCGCCATGGCGCGCCGCTACATGACGCAGCCGACCCACATCCGCGCCTCCGACGGCGAGGACGAGGGCCTGACGAAGAAGGACATCCGCCAGCTCGTCTACCGCGCGCACCACATGGACAAGGACGAGCTCGTGGCCCGCGCGCTGCAGGCGAACGGCCGCGGCCGCACCATCATCTTCACGCGCACCAAGCGCACCGCCGCCCGCGTGGCGGACGAGCTGGTCTCCCGCGGCTTCGCCGCCGGCCCGCTGCACGGCGACCTGGGCCAGGGCGCCCGCGAGCAGGCGCTGCGCGCATTCCGCAACGGCAAGGTGGACATCCTCGTGGCCACCGACGTCGCCGCGCGCGGCATCGACGTGGACGACGTGACCCACGTGTTCAACTTCCAGGCCCCCGAGGACGAGAAGACCTACGTGCACCGCGTGGGCCGCACCGGCCGTGCAGGGCACAAGGGCATCGCCGTGACCCTCGTGGACTGGGACGACCTGCCGCGCTGGAAGCTGATCGACAAGGCCCTGGGCCTGGGCCAGCCCGAGCCGCCGGAGACCTACTCCTCCTCCCCGTGGCTGTTCGAGGACCTCGACATCCCCAAGGGCACCAAGGGCCGCCTGCCCAAGGACAAGCGCACCCTCGAGGGCCTGAGCGGCGAGCGCCTCGAGGACCTCGGCGGTCCTGAGTCCACGCCCCGCGCGGGCCGCGGCGGGGACCGCGAGCGCGGCGGACGCGACGGCGCCCGCGAGGGCGGTCGAGGCCGTGGCGCCCGGGACGAGGACCGCAACCGCGGCGGCCGGGACGGCGAGCGTGGTGGCCGTGACGCCGAGCGGGAGGGCTCCCGCGACGGCGGCCGTGGTCGAGGACGCGGTCGGGGCGGGCGTCCCTCCGCGGGAGCCGCGGTGAACGGGCGCCCCGCCGAGGGCCGCGCGGACGAGCGCCCCCGCCCCGAGCAGGCGGAGCAGAAGGCCTCGCGCTCCGCGGATCGTGCGCCCCGCGCCGAGCGCGCCGAGAGCCCCGCTCGTGCTGAGCGGTCCGAGCGCGCCCCGCGCACGGAGGGCACCGGCCACCGGGCCGAGTCGCGGTCCGAGGGCCGTGCGGAGCGCCCCGCGGCGGAGGCCGCGGCTCCCCGTTCCGCGGGCACGGAGCGTGCCCCGCGCACGGAGCGCGCCGAGCGGCGCGCGGAGGGCACGAGCGACCGTCACGCCCGCCGCCGCGAGCGCAGCCGCGCCCGCATGGAGGCCCGCAAGCGCGGCACCACGCGCTGAGCCTCCCCGCCCGGCGCCGCAGCGCTCGTGGCGCCCCCGCGACCCCTCCGACGGCCGATCCGGCGCGCGGAGGGGTCGCTGCGGCTCCAGGGTCGATCACGGGTGCGGCCGGGGCCCCGGGAGTGAGAAGGGACGGTCGGGCTCACCCCCGCACGACGGCGGCGCCGGTCCCCTGCCGCTCGATCTCGGCGAGGACGTCCTCGCCGGTGGTGAACTCGCCGATCAGGTTGGGCTTGCCGGCCCCGTGGTAGTCCGAGGAGCCCGTGACGATGAGGCCGTGGCGGTCCGCGAGCTCCCGCAGCCTCGCGCGCTCCGGCTCGGGGTTGTCCCGGTGGTCGGCCTCGAGGCCGGCCAGGCCCGCCTCGATCATGGACTCGATGACCTCCACGCCCACCACCCGGCCGCGCATCGTCGCCCGCGGGTGGGCGAACACGGGCACGCCGCCCGCACCTCGGATGAGCTCGACGGCGACCGCCGGGTCCGGGGCGTGGTGCGGCACGTAGTACTTGGAGCGGCCGGTCAGGATCGTGGCGAACGCCGCGGAGCGGTCCGGAACCACGCCGAGGGTGACGAGGGCGTCGGCCAGGTGGGGGCGGCCGATCGTGGCGCCCTCCGCCGCGTGCTCCTGCACGAGCTCCCACGTGAGGGGGTAGTCCTCCCCCAGCCGTGCAGCCATCTCCTGCGCCCGCGTGAGGCGCGCCGAGCGCGCGGCCGTGAGCTCGCGCAGCAGGGTCGGGTCCTCGGGGTCGTGGAGGTAGGCGAGCAGGTGCACGCTCGTGCCGTCGGCGGCCATGCAGGACATCTCCATCCCGGGGACGAACGTGAGTCCCTCCTCGAGCGCCGCCTGCGCGGCCTCGGCCCAGCCGGAGGCCGTGTCATGATCGGTGAGGGCCAGTCCGTCCAGGCCTGCACGGGCCGCGGCCCGCACCACGTCGGCGGGCGGCTGGGTGCCGTCGGACTCCGTGGAGTGGGTGTGCAGGTCATAGCGCGCCATGAGTCCCCAGCGTAGGCGGTGCCATGATGGTGGGCATGACCGACTCCGCACAGCACCCCGCCGACCCTGCTCCCGAGGGCGGTCCCGCCGCCGAGACCAGCCCGGCCCCCCAGCCCCTGGCCGAGCGAGTGGAGAACCGCTCCCAGCGCCCCAGCTCGGACGCCTTCCGCGCCTTCATGGCCTCGGGCTGGGCGCCCGCCTCACAGGAGCTGCCCGCCGCCGACGCCGTGGCCCCCCACGCCGCGCGCCGCCGCGCCGCACTCTCCGCCCGCTTCCCCGGCGAGCGCCTCGTGGTGCCCGCGGGCCGGCTCAAGGTCCGCTCCAACGACACCGACTACCGCTTCCGGGCACACTCCGCGTTCGCGCACCTCACGGGCCTGGGCGTGGACCACGAGCCGGATGCCGTGCTCATCCTCGAGCCCACGGACCCCGGGGTGGGCGACGACGGGGCCGACCACGAGGCCACCCTGTACTTCCGCCCCCTCGCGGGGCGCGACTCGGAGCAGTTCTACGCCGACCCCCGCGCGGGCGAGTTCTGGATCGGACCCCGGCCCACCCTGGCGGAGATGGCCGCCCGCACCGGGCTGCGCACCGCCGGCCTCGAGGAGCTCGAGTCGGCCCTGACCAAGGACGCCGGGCAGGGGCAGGTCCGCCTGCTGGCAGAGTCCGACCTCGACGTGGACGCCCAAGTGGCCGCCGCCCGCACCGAGGCCGGCCAGGACCTCGCGGCCGCCCAGGCCGCCGACGTCGAGCTCGCCGAGTTCTGCTCCGAGCTGCGCCTCGTGAAGGACGAGTGGGAGGTCGACCGCATGCGCGCCTCGGTGGCCGCCACGATCGCCGGCTTCGAGGACGTCGTCCGCGCCCTGCCGCGCGCGGTGGGCCACCGCCGCGGAGAGCGCGTCGTGGAGGGCGCCTTCTTCGCCCGCGCCCGCGAGGAGGGCAACGACCTCGGCTACGACACGATCGCCGCCGCCGGGAACAACGCCACCGTGCTCCACTGGATCCGCAACACCGGGGAGGTCCGCGACGGCGACCTCCTGCTCCTGGACGCGGGCGTGGAGGACGACTCCCTCTACACCGCGGACATCACCCGCACCCTCCCGGTGAACGGGGCCTACACGGAGGTGCAGCGCCGCGTGTACCAGGCCGTGCTGGACGCCGCCGACGCCGCGTTCGCCATCGTGAAGCCGGGCATCCGCTTCCGCGAGATCCACGCGGAGGCCATGCGCGTCCTCGTGGATCGCCTCTCCGCGTGGGGCCTGCTGCCGGTCTCCGCCGAGGAGGCGCTGTCCGAGGAGGGCCAGCACCACCGCCGCTGGATGCCGCACGGCACCTCCCACCACCTCGGCCTGGACGTGCACGACTGCGCGCAGGCCAAGCGGGAGCTCTACCTCGACGGCGTGCTCGAGCCGGGCATGGTGTTCACGATCGAGCCGGGGCTGTACTTCAAGGCCGAGGACCTCGCGATCCCGGAGGAGTACCGCGGGATCGGCGTGCGGATCGAGGACGACGTCCTCGTCACGCAGGACGGCGCGGAGAACCTCTCCGCCGCCCTGCCCCGCGCCCCCGAGGACGTGGAGGCCTGGATGGCGCGCCTCCAGGGGTGATCGGCGCGGGGGGCTCTGGCTAGGCTCGCGGGCATGACCGCCCACCTCGTCTCCGAGCTCACCGACCTGCGGGAACGCCTCCTCGACGCCGAGGCCGAGCACGCCGCCCTCATCGAGCGTGTGCGCGAGCGCCACCGGCCCTCCGCCCGCAACCTCGTGCACTACGTGGCCCTGCGCGGCACGGACCTGCGCCCCCTCCAGGACTCGCTCAGCGAGGTGGGGCTCTCCTCCCTCGGGCGCATGGAGGCGGGGGTGCTCGGCCACCTGGACGCGGTGCTCCGCGCGGTCCGCGCGCTGGACGGCGCGCCTGCAGCCGAGCCCGACGACGGCGCGCCGTCCGCGCTCACCCCCGCCGTGGGGCGGGAGATCCTCGAGCGCAACGCGAACGCCCTGCTGGGCCCGATGCGCCAGGACCGGCAGACCCGCGTGATGGTCACCATGCCGAGCGAGGCCGCCACCGACCCGGAGCTGGTGCGCGGCATGGCGGCGGCGGGCATGGACCTGGCCCGCGTGAACTGCGCCCACGACGGGGAGGACGCGTGGGCCGCCATGATCGACACGCTGCGCGGCCTCGGCTCGGATGAGCGCCCCGCACCGCGCGTCGCGATGGACCTGGCCGGGCCCAAGCTGCGCACGGGCCCGCTCGAGCCGGGGCCGCGGGTGCTCAAGGTGAAGCCCTCGCGCGACGACGGCGGCCAGGTCCTGGAGCCGTCCCGGGTGTGGCTCGGCGCCGCTCCGGACGGGGCCGGGGAGCACCCGGCGGGGGACGGCGTCGTCGTGCCCCTGCAGGACCCGGACGTGCAGGTGCTGGCCGCCCTCGAGCCGGGCGACGAGGTGGACCTGAAGGACGCGCGCGGATCCCGCCGCACGCTGATGGTGGAGCGCGTGAGCGGCGCCGGACTGCTCGTGAGCACGGTCCGCACCGTGTACTGGGAGACCGGCATGCGGGTGGACACCCCGCACGGGTCCCTCACGGTCGGCGAGCTGCCCCCGCTCGAGCAGAGCATGCGGGTGCAGGTGGGCGAGGACGTGGTGCTCACCCGCTCGATGCAGGCGCGCCCCGCCGTCGCCGCCCCGCCCTACCGCATCGGCTGCTCCCTCGAGCAGGCCTTCCGGGACGTCTCCGTGGGCGAGCGGGTGTGGATCGACGACGGCCGGATCGGCGGCGAGGTGACCGCCAACGACGGCGAGGAGATCACCCTGACGGTCACGAACGCCGGGCCGGCGGGCGCCAAGCTGAAGGCCGAGAAGGGGATCAACTTCCCCGACACCGCCCTCGAGATCCCCGCGCTCACGGCGGAGGACCTCTCCCACATCCCGTTCGTGGCCTCCCACGCGGACATGGTCAACATGTCGTTCGTGCGCTCGGCCGCCGACGTCGCCCGCCTCATCGAGGCGCTCGAGGAGCAGGACGCGAAGGACGTGGACGTCACCCTCAAGATCGAGACGGTGGCCGCGTTCGAGCAGCTGCCGCTCATGCTCCTGGAGGCCATGCGGTGGAACGACGTGGGCGTGATGGTCGCCCGCGGCGACCTCGCGGTGGAGGCCGGATTCGAGCGCATGGCCGAGCTCCAGGAGGAGATCCTGTGGCTCTGCGAGGCCGCCCACGTGCCCGCGATCTGGGCCACGCAGATCCTCGAGTCGCTGGCCAAGAAGGGCCTGCCCTCGCGCGCCGAGATCACCGACGCCGCGATGGCCCAGCGCGCGGAGGCCGCGATGCTGAACAAGGGCCCCTACATCGAGGACGCGATCACCTCGCTGGGCGACATCCTCGCCCGCATGGGCGCTCACACCCGCAAGAAGGGGGACATGCTGCGGCGGCTGGAGTCCTGGAGCCTCTGAACGGGACGGCGGTCCCCCGACGACGACGGCCCGGCCCCTCGGGGGGACCGGGCCGCGGTGTGCGGGGCGGCGCGTCAGGCGCGGTGGGAGCCGCCCTCGGCCGGAGGCTGCGGCCCGGGGCGGCCGCCGCGTGCCTCGATGAGGCGCGCGACCTCCTCGGGGGGCAGGCTCACGCCGTAGGAGCGATCGAGGCCGGCCGGGGCCGCGGGCGCGCCGGCCGGGGCCGACGGAGCGGGCGCGCCGGCGTCGTGGTCCGCGGGAGCGGCCTGGTCCGGGGCCGCCGTGATGGGGGCCGGAGCCGCCGGCGCGGGGGCCGCCGGGGCCGGGCGGGCGGTGAGGCCGAGCTCCTGGCGGGCGCGCGCGGCGTGCTCGAAGGCGATCACGAGGTCGTAGCCGGCGGGCACCACGGCCTGCGAGGAGGCGAAGCCGTGCCGGCCCTTGCGCAGCGCGAACCCGATCACCCCGAACAGCAGCCACACGGCCAGGCCCAGCAGCGCCGAGGTGAGGATCTGGAGCGGCCCTCCCGACGGGTCCAGCAGGAGGAGGAACGCGCCGATCAGGGCGCCGAACATCAGGCCCCGCACGCCCGCCCCGAGCGCCACCTGCGCGTAGTTGAGGCGGCCGCGCACCCGCTCCACCACGCGCAGGTCCTTGCCGACGATGGAGACGGCGCTGACCGGGAAGTCCGTGGCGGCCAGCCGGTCCACCTGCTCGCGCGCCTCGGTGTACGTGGAGTAGGTGGCCACGAGCTCTCCGCGGGGCAGGCCCGTGTCGCCGGATCCGGGGGCGGGGCTGGACATCATGAAGGACATGTCCCCATTGTGCCTGGCCGCGGGCGCGGAGGCCCGGGAGTCCGCCCATTGCGGACACCCGCCCCACCGGGCGGGCGCGGAGAGGACCCACTAGGCTGGCCCGGTGAACTCCCCCAAGATCTTCGTGGCCCGCCTGCTGGGCCTGGACGTGTTCGACCCGCTGGGCGACCGTCTGGGCCGGCTGCGCGACGTCGTGGTCCTGGACCGGGGCGGGGTCGCCACCCCCGTGGCCACCGGCCTGGTGATCGAGGTCCCCGGCAAGAAGCGCGTCTTCGTGCCCATGACCCGTGTGACCTCCATGGACTCGGGCCAGATCATCACCACGGGCCTCATCAACCTGCGCCGCTTCTCCCGCCGCGGCGGGGAGCAGACCGTCGCGGGCGACCTCTTCGACCGGCGCGTGCGCCTCACGGACGGCTCGGGCGAGGCCGTCCTCGAGGACATCGGGCTGGAGCAGCAGCGCAACGGCGACTGGCTCGTCTCGGACATGTACGTCCTGCGCCCCACGGGCCGCGGCGCCTTCGGCCGCCCGCGGGGAGAGCACCTGCTCCTCACGTGGGACGAGGCCCGCTGGGCCGGGCAGGCCGAGCCGCAGGGGGCCACGAGCTTCGTGGCCGCCCACGAGGACCTCAAGGCCGCGGACCTCGCGGACATGATGCACGAGATGCCGGAGAAGCGCCGCGTGGAGGTCGCCAACGAGCTCCAGGACGAGCGCCTCGCGGACGTCCTCCAGGAGCTGCCCGATGACGACCAGGTCCAGATCCTCTCCCACCTGGACATCGAGCGCGCCGCGGACGTCCTCGAGGAGATGGACCCCGACGACGCCGCGGACCTCCTCCACGAGCTGCCCGACTCCCAGCAGGAGCTGCTCCTGGAGCTCATGGAGCCCGAGGACGCCGAGGACGTGCGCCGCCTGCTCGAGTACGAGGAGGACACGGCGGGCTCCGTCATGACGCCCGTGCCCGTGATCCTCCCGCCCGAGGCGACCGTGGCCGAGGCCATGGCCACCATCCGGCAGCACGAGATCTCCCCCGCGCTCGCCTCCCTCGTGATCGTGGCCCGCCCGCCGCTGGAGACGCCCACGGGACGGTTCCTGGGCGTCGTGCACTTCCAGCGCCTGCTGCGGTACCCGCCGCCCGAGGCGATCGGCAACATCATGGACAAGGACCTCGAGCCGGTCTCCGACCTGGCCCCACTGGCCCACGTCACCCGCGAGCTGGCCACGTACAACCTGACGTCCATCCCCGTGGTCAACGCCCAGCACCGCGTGGTGGGCGCCGTGAGCGTGGACGACGTCCTCGACCACATCCTCCCGGACGACTGGCGCGCGATGGACCCGGACGACCATCCGGCCGCCGCCGGCTGACCCCTCCCGCACCACCCCCCGAACCGCATCGACCGCACGGACCGCACCGAAGGAGTGAGCATGTCGCAGACCACGAGGGAGCCTCGCGAGACCCGAGGCACGGGCCTGGACACGCCGCTGAGCGCGCGTCGACGCCGAGTGCCCCGCTTCAGCCCCAACCCGGACGCCTTCGGGGAGGCCACCGAGGGCATCGCCCGGTTCATGGGCACGCCGCAGTTCCTCGTGTGGATGACCCTGTTCTGCCTCCTGTGGGTCGGCTGGAACAGCTACGGGCCCGAGGGCCTGCGCTTCGACTCCGCGGCCCTGGGCTTCACCGCGCTGACCCTCATGCTCTCGCTCCAGGCCTCGTACGCGGCCCCTCTCCTCCTCCTCGCCCAGAACCGCCAGGACGACCGGGACAAGGTGTCCATGCGCGAGGACCGCGACCGGGCCGAGCGGAACCTCGCGGACACGGAGTACCTCACGCGGGAGATCTCGGGCCTGCGCATCGCGCTGCAGGACGTGGCCACCCGCGACTTCGTGCGGGGCGAGCTGCGCGGCGTGCACGAGGACCTGATCGGCGAGCTGCGCGAGTCCCTCCGCGAAGAGCTCCGCGCCGAGATGCGCGCGGACCTGCTCTCCCCCGCCTCGGACGGCGGGGACGCCGGCGGCTCCGTGAAGAAGGCGAAGAAGAAGTCCCGGGACCGCGACGGCGGCGCGCGGCCCGGCGGGGACGCCGACGACGCCCAGACCACCACGCTCGCGATCATCGCGGCCCAGGAGGCCGCCGAGGAGGCCGCCGCTCGCGTCCGGGAGGGCGACGCCGCCCCCGGCCCGGACGCGACCGGCCCGAGCGCCACCGGATCGAGCGCGGCGGACGGACGGCGATGACCGAGTCCCCGCAGGCCGACGCCGGCCTCCCGCTGCCCGCCGTGCGCACCGAGCTCGAGCGGGCCGTGCTCGCGGCCCTGGCCGACGTCGTCGACCCGGAGATCCGCCGCCCCGTCACGGAGCTCGGCATGGTGGAGTCCGTCCGCGAGACCGCCCCGGGCGAGGTCGAGGTGGCGGTGCTGCTGACCATCACGGGCTGCCCCCTGCGCGGGACCATCGAGGCCGACGTCACGGCGGCCGCCGCCGCGGTGCCCGGCTGCCGGTCCGTGGCGGTGCGCGTGGGCGTCATGACCCCCGAGCAGCGCCGCGCCCTGCAGGACTCGCTGCGCGGCGCGCGCCCCGCCAACCCGTTCGCCGCGGGCTCGCTCACCCGCGTCCTGGCCGTCGCCTCGGGCAAGGGCGGCGTGGGCAAGTCCACGGTCACCGCCAACCTCGCCGTCGCCCTCGCCGAGCGGGGCCTGGCGGTCGGGCTGATCGACGCCGACGTGCACGGCTTCTCCATCCCCGGGCTCCTGGGCGTGGATGCCTCCCCGACCCGTCTCGAGCAGCTGATCCTGCCGCCCGTGGCCCGCGGCGTGAAGGTCATCTCGATCGGGATGTTCCTGGACGCGGACCGACCGGTCGCGTGGCGCGGCCCCATGCTGCACCGGGCGCTGGAGCAGTTCGTGACGGACGTGCACTGGGGCGACCTCGACGTGCTGCTCGTGGACCTGCCGCCGGGCACGGGCGACATCGCGATCTCCGCGGCCCAGCTGCTGCCGGACTCCGAGCTCGTGGTGGTGACGACCCCCCAGCACGCCGCCGCCCAGGTGGCCGCGCGCGCGGGTCAGCTCGCGCAGCAGACCGGCCAGCGCGTGGCAGGCGTGGTGGAGAACATGGGCCCCATGGCCCTGCCGGACGGCACGGTGCTGGACGTGTTCGGCACGGGCGGCGGCGCCGAGGTGGCAGAGCGGCTCACCGGCGCGCTCGGTGCGGACGTCCCCCTGCTGGGCTCGGTGCCGCTGGATCCGGCCCTGCGCGTGGGCGGGGACACCGGCGCCCCCGTGGTGGCCTCGGCACCGCAGAGCCCAGCGGCGCGCGCCCTGCTGGCGATCGCCGAGCGGCTCGCGGTGCGCCCCCGCAGCCTGGCCGGGCGCCGGCTGCCGTTCAGCCCGCGCTGAGCGCCGGGATCACCGCGGCGATCAGGTGGCGTCGACGTCGAAGGGTGCGGGCGCCAGGCCGAGCAGCTCGAGCGGATCCGGGCTCGCGGCTGCCGGGACCGGAGCCGGGCGCCCCTCGGCCACCATGGCCTCGGCGCGGCCGGAGGCCATGAGGGCGACGGCCGCGCCTCCCACGACGGCGGTCCCGGCACCCGGGACGACGGCGGCGGCCACGGGGGTGAGCTCGGCGTCGGGGGCGGCGGAGCCCGTGGCGGACGCGACGGCGGTGGACTCGACGTCGGTGGCCTCGGCGGCGCTGCTGCCCGTGCCGCCCGGGCGGCGGAAGAGGGAGCGGGGGTCCATGTCCGCGATGTCCTGGCGGGTCAGCCCGCCGTGGAGGTCCTCGGGGGCCACGCCCGTGAGCGCCTGGGCCCGGTGCGCGGCGGTGGAGGAGCCGCTGCCGCCCACCGGCTCGGTGAGGGCCTCGCGGATGATGCGGCGGGGATCGTACTGACGGGGGTCGTACTTGCGCCAGTTGACCTCGTCGAAGTCCGTCCCCGTCTCCTCCTTGAACTGCGTCTTGGCGCCCTCGGCCATGTCCCGCATCCGGCGGAGCCACTGGGTGAAGGCGCGGGTGTACTCCGGGAGCTTCTCCGGACCGAGGATGATCACGGCGAGCACCAGGAGGACGATGAACTCGGATCCGTTGATTCCTGCCACGGTGGAGACTCTACTAGAGGCTCACCGACGCCCCACCGCGAGGATGCCGGCCACCCGGCCCATGCTCGGAACGGCCTCGACGATCCGCTCGAGGCCGCGCTCGAGGCGGTCCGTCACGGCGTCGTCGCGCCGCAGCTCGGTGAGGCCGGACCGGTCCGAGACCACGAGGAGGGTGAGAAGGGGCTCCGCCTGCTCGCGTGGCAGCGTGGACTCCACGCGGTAGGCCGCCTGCGCCGTCGCGAGGTCCGCGATCCACCCCTCTCCGGACGGGTCGTCCGTCAGCCGGTAGGCGACACCGCCGGGGAGCCGCCTCCCCGGCATTGCGGCGTCCTCGCGCCCCGACGCACAGCCGCGGGGCACAGCGGTCGCGGAGCGCGAGCGGCACTCGTGCACCGTGACCGCCGGCTCGGCGCGCCCCCAGACCACCGCGACCTCCAGCAGGTCCGCCGCCTGCTCGCCGCGCACCTCGAGGGGCTGCAGGCCTGCGCCGGTCAGGGACGGCACGGTCCAGCCGAGGCCGCGGAGCTCCTCCACGGTGGCCCCCGGGGAGGACGCGGCGGCGGACTGGCGCTGGACGACCCCCAGCGCGTCCGTCGGACCGGCCTGCGCCCGGGCCACGCCACGCGGCGCGCCGGCCACCCACACGGCCGCGAGGAGCCCGCCCAGCAGGACGACCATGGCCAGCGCCAGCACGACGAGGCGGCCGGACACGCCGCGCACGGGGAGCACGGGATGGGTCACGGCCGCGGGGCGGGCGTCCACGGAGCGCGCGGCGTCCAGGACGCGGGCCCGCTCACGGGCGGTCCGGGCGCAGTCCGGGCAGCGGGAGAGATGGGCCGCCAGCCGGCGGCCCGCCGGGCGCGAGAGCACGCCCTCGAGGTAGGCGTCCAGGTGGCGCAGCGAGTGATGAGGGCTCATCCCGCCCCACCTCCTCCTGGTGCGCCGACTCCCGGACCGGAGGGCCGGGGACCACGCCGACGCCGGTCCAGTCCGCCCATCATGGACGGCACGTCTGAGAGAAGTCTGAATCGTCCCCCCCGGTTCTTCCGTACACTGGGGCGGCATCCGGCCCGGTGCCGGCCGTCCGCGGAAGCCCGCGGCGCCGCCGTCGCCGGACCACCCCGCCCACCCCCGGAGAGAGCGCCCATGACCGCCCTGCACCCCCAGCCGACCGCCAAGCACGCCTCGTGGACGTACGCGGAGACCCGGCTGGAGGAGGACGCGGTGCTGCTGCGGGCACGGGAGCGCTCGGCCGAGCTCGGGGTGGCGCCGGTCAGCGAGGGCGCGGCGGCGCTGCTCACCGTGCTGGCGGCCACGCGCGCGCCGGGCGCCGTCGTGGAGATCGGCACCGGCGCGGGGGTCTCGGGCCTCGCTCTGATGCGCGGGCTGCCCGAGCGCACCGTCCTGACCACCGTGGACCCGGAGGCGGACGTGCAGCATGCGGCGCGGGAGGCCTTCTCCGAGGCGCACCTGCCGAACGGCCGCACCCGCATGATCACGGGGCGCTCCCGCCTCGTGCTGCCGCGCCTGACCACGGGCGCCTACGAGATGGTCGTGGTGGACGGCGATCCGGCCTCCCGCGCGTTCGACGTGGACCAGGCCGCCCGCATGCTGGCCCCCGGCGGGCTGCTGGTGGTCCTCGACGCCCTGGACCAGGACCGCGTGCCGCGTCCGGCGGTGCGCGAGCCCTCCACGGTGTCCGCCCGCGCCGTGGACCGCGGCATCGCCGAGGACGAGCGGTGGATCTCCGCCGTGGTCCCCACGGGCACGGGCATGCTGCTGGCCGTGCGCCGCTGACGCCTGCCGAGGAGCCCGGAGAAGCACGACGCCCCGCGCACCGGTCAGCGGTGCGCGGGGCGTGCGGCGTTCGGGGCGGTCAGCCCTGGGTGACGCCCTGCAGGCACTCCTTGAGCTCCTGCGCCTCCTCGGCGTTGATCTCCAGGACGAGGCGCCCGCCGCCGTCGATCGGCACGCGCATGATCAGGCTGCGTCCCTCCTTGGTCACTTCCATGGGACCGTCCCCGGTGCGAGGCTTCATGGCGGCCATTGCGACTTCCCTTCTGATGGTGTTCCCGTGTCGGCGCCGCCGGCGGATGTCGCAGACGGGCCCGGTGCCTTCGGCCCCCGCACGCGAGGCGTGGCGTGACCGGTCACACGCCCATTATCGCGGATCGCGCTGGCTGTCGCCACACGAGCCGGCGGGAGCGGCGGCGGCACGCTCCTCCTCGAGCTCGGCGATCCGGCGCTCGCGCCGGGCGAGGGTCTCCTGCAGTGCGGCCACCACCGCGTCCACTTGGTCCCGCTGGTAGCCCGGCACTGCCACGGCGAGGCGCACGTGGTCCACGTCCTGGGCCCGGGGGTCCGCGGGCAGGAGCACGGGGTGGCGGTGCTCGACGCCGGCGGGCGCGTCCGCGCGCAGGGTCGCGCGGCCCGTCGCCGCCGCCACGAGGGCGGCCACGGCCACCACGAGGGCGAGGACGAGGGCGATCCAGATCGGCTGGCTCATGCCCGGCCCCCCTGCTGGACCGCGGCCATGAGCGCCACGGCCTCCTCCGCGGTGTCCACCACGGAGAGCAGGTCGACGTCGCCGGGCGAGATCATCCCGCGCGCCTCGAGGGCCCCGCGGATCCAGTCCACCAGGGGACCCCAGAACGCACGGTCCACCAGCACCACGGGGAAGCGGCTCACGGTGCCGGTCTGCACGAGGGTGAGCGCCTCGAACAGCTCGTCCAGGGTGCCGAAGCCGCCGGGCAGCACGATGAAGCCCTGCGCGTACTTCAGGAACATGACCTTCCGGGCGAAGAAGTACCGGAAGTCCACGCCGATCCCCACGTAGGGGTTCAGCCCGGTCTCGAAGGGGAGCTCGATGCCGAGGCCCACGGACACGCCGCCCACGTCGTGCGCGCCGCGGTTGGCGGCCTCCATGGCCCCCGGACCGCCGCCCGTGATGACGGCGAAGCCGGCCTCGGCGAGGCGACGCCCCACCTCGCGGGCGAGCGCGTACTCGTCGGTGCCCTCCCCCGTTCGGGCGGAGCCGAACACGGAGACGGCGGGGCCGAGCTGCGCCAGCGTCCCGAAGCCCTCCACGAACTCCGCCTGGATGCGCAGCACGCGCCACGCGTCCGACGTCGTGGAGGCCACGTCCGAGACCGGCGGCGCCGTCATGCCCGACTGGCGGGTGTCCAGCAGGAGCTGGTCGAAGGTGGGGGCGGCAGCCGCGGCGCCGCTCAGGATCTGCCCGCCGCGGCGCACGGGCCCTCGATCGGGGTCCGCGGGCTGGGACGGGTGTGTCTGGTCGGCCATGGCCCCCACCCTAGCCAGTCGGGCCCTCTGGTCGCCCCCGTGGCGCAGGCCTGCGCTCCCCGCGCACCCGGGAGATATCCTGCGGTGACATCCGCCGCCCAGCGCGGCGCGCCGTCGACCCCCAGGAGACCCCGTGCCGTCCGCTGCGTCCCCCGACCGCCACCGCCTCGCCCGTGCCCGGCGGGCAGCGGCGACGGCCGCCCTGGCCGCCACGGTGGCGCTGGTGTCCGGATGCTCCGCGCCGGCCGCGCCCGAGGCCCCGCAGCCGCCCGAGGCGGCGGGGCCCGAGACCACCGCGCCGGTGGCCCCCACGCCTCCTGCCGGGCCAGGGACGCCCGTCGAGACCTCCTCCTCACCGCGCTCCGCCACGCCGGCCCGGACGACGAGCACCACGGACGCCACCGACGGCGCCTCCGCCGCGCCCACGCCCCGGCCGCGCGCGGACGGCGTGCTGCGGATCGCCCTGCCCGGCGACCGGCCCGGCCTGAGCACGGGCGAGAGGGACGACACCCCGGACGGGTTCGACGCCGACGCCGCCCGCGCCACGGCCATGTTCCTCGGCTACGAGGAGCGTCAGGTCCAGTGGGTCTGGCTCGGGACGCGCGCCCCCGCCGACGCCCTCTCCGCCGGGATCGTCGATCTGGCGGTCGGCGGGGTGCCCCTGACGCCGGCACCGGACGAGCCCATGGACGTGGCCGGCCCGTACCTGTCCGCCCGCCTGGGCGTGCTCGTGCCGGCGGACTCGTCCGTCGCGGAGCCGGCAGACCTGGAGGGCGGCACGGTCTGTGTGGAGTCCGGCTCCCCCGCCGCGGCCGCCCTCCGCGCCGAGGTCCCCGGTGAGGTGGAGCTGCTCGTGCAGGGCGGCGCCGCCGAGTGCCTCCCGGCGCTGCGCACGGGGCGGGTGGATGCGATCGCGGGCGACGAGCCTCTGCTGGGCGCGCTGAGCCGGGCGGACGAGGCGCCGGAGGCGCGCCTGCTCGACGCCGACCTCGGGGCCGCCCAGTACGGCGTCGGCCTGCCGGAGGACTCCACGCTGTGCGACGACGTCACAGCGGCCCTCGCCTCGCACCGCGCCGACGGCGGCTGGGCCCGGTCCGCCGAGGCTCTCGAGCGCGCCAGCGGGGTGCCGCTGTCTCCACAGCTGCGGCTCGCCGCCCTCCCGGATCCCGACCGCTGCGACAGCTCCCCCGCGCAGGGCGCCCAGTGAGCTGACGGGCGGGGATCGAGGCCGTCAGCCCGCCAGGAGCGTGATGCGCCGCACGGCGTCCTGTGACATGGACTATATTCTCTGCATGACCCACCACACCCCGGACACCGCCCACGGCGCCCATGCCGTCGGCACGGTGGCCTTCGGCGCACCGTCCGAGGCGCTCATCCGCCTCGAACACGTCAACAAGCACTTCGGCGAGTTCCAGGCGCTCAAGGACATCGACCTCGCCATTCCGCGCGGTCAGGTGGCGATCGTCCTGGGCCCCTCGGGCTCCGGAAAGTCCACCCTCTGCCGCACCATCAACCGCCTCGAGACCATCGACGACGACGGCGGCCGCATCCTCATCGGCGGCCAGCCGCTGCCCACCGAGGGCAAGGGGCTGGCCCGTCTGCGGGCCGAGGTCGGCATGGTGTTCCAGTCCTTCAACCTCTTCGCCCACAAGTCGATCCTCGAGAACGTGACCCTCGGGCCGATCCGGGTCAAGGGCAAGAAGAAGGCCGAGGCGGAACGGCATGCGATGGAGCTCCTGGAGCGCGTGGGCGTGGCCCCTCAGGCCAAGAAGATGCCCGCCCAGCTCTCCGGCGGCCAGCAGCAGCGCGTGGCCATCGCCCGCGCCCTGGCGATGGAGCCGCAGGCCCTGCTGTTCGACGAGCCCACCTCGGCCCTGGACCCGGAGATGGTGCAGGAGGTCCTGGACGTCATGGTCCAGCTCGCCCAGGAGGGCATGACCATGGTGGTCGTGACCCATGAGATGGGCTTCGCCCGAAAGGCCGGCGACCGCGTCATCTTCATGGCCGACGGCGCCGTCCTCGAGGACACCGACCCCGAGTCCTTCTTCACGGCTCCGCAGCACGAGCGGGCGAAGGACTTCCTCGGCAAGATCCTCACCCACTGACGACCCGCGGTCCCGCCACGCCGCCTGGCCCTCCCCGTCCTCCCCCACCCGCACCTGATCCCAGGAGACACCATGATCACCAAGAAGCTCGCCTCCATCACCGCCGTCGCCGCGGCCGCCGCCCTCTCCCTGACCGCCTGCTCCCCGTCTGCGTCGAGCGACTCCGGCGCCTCCGCGTCCGGCTCCGCCTCGGGCAGCGCCTCCGCGGGGTCCTCCGACTCGCTGCGCATCGGCATCAAGTTCGACCAGCCGGGCCTCGGCTTCCGTGAGGGTTCGAACGCCCCCACCGGCTTCGACACGGATGTGGCCCGCTACGTGGCCCAGAAGCTGGGCGTGGACGAGGACAAGATCGAGTGGGTGCAGACCCCCTCCGCCAACCGCGAGAACGCTCTGGAGAACGGCGAGGTGGACATGATCCTCGCCACCTACTCGATCACCGACGCCCGCAAGGAGCGCGTCGACTTCGCGGGGCCGTACTTCGTGGCCGGCCAGGACCTGCTGGTCCGCACCGACGAGACCGGCATCACCGGCCCGGACGACCTCGACGGCAAGAACCTCTGCTCCGTCACCGGCTCCACCTCCGCCCAGAAGATCAAGGACACGTTCGCCTCCGGGGTGAACCTCGTGGAACAGGGCGGCTACGCCGAGTGCGTGACCTACCTCGAGTCCGGCCAGGTGGACGCCGTCACGACGGACGACATCATCCTCGCCGGCCTCGCCGCCACGGACGCGAACAAGGGCAAGTTCAAGGTGGTGGGCAATCCGTTCACCACCGAGCGCTACGGCGTCGGCATCGCGAAGGACTCCGACCGCTGCGAGGAGATCAACACCGCCGTCAAGGAGATGAAGGACTCCGGCGAGTGGGAGAAGTCGCTCACGAAGAACACCGAGGGCACCGGCTACGAGTACGACAAGGAGCTGAACTCGGGCAAGGACGCCGAGCTCGAGCCCTGCGCCTGATCACCCCCTGACCCGACCGCCTCGGCGGCACCGCCCACCCGGGCGTGTGCGGCCGGGGCGGTCAGGCCACGGCCCCCTCCACCCCCGGAAGAGACGGCATCGGAAGACCCATGGAACCACTGTCCACTCTCATGGAGCAGTACGGCTCGGCCGTGCCGCTCGCGTTCTGGATGAACATCCGGCTGGCCGTCCTGGCCACGCTGGCCTCGTTCGTCTTGGGCGTCGTCCTCGCCCTGTGCCGCATCTCCCCCGTCCCCTCCCTGCGAGCGCTCGGCGCCGGCTATGTCCACATCGTGCGCAACACCCCGTTGACCATCATCATGCTGCTGGGAGTCCTGGCGGTGTGGGGCCAGCTGAAGGTCACCTTCGCGAGCGACTTCACCCTGAACTTCTTCATCTATGCGGTGATCGCGCTCTCCCTGTACCACGCGGCCTTCATGTGCGAGGCCATCCGCTCCGGCGTGAACACGGTCCCACTCGGGCAGGCGGAGGCGGCCCGGGCGATCGGCCTGGGCTTCCTTCCAGCGGCGCGCCACGTCATCCTCCCCCAGGCCCTGCGCGGGGCCATCACCCCGATCGGCAACACCGTGATCGCCCTGACGAAGAACACCACCGTCGCCGCGGCCGCCTCGGTCGCCGAGGCCTCCGGGCTCATGAAGACGATGATCGAGTTCCGCCCGGACATGATGGTGGCCATCTTCCTGACCTTCGCGATCGGCTTCTGCCTGATCGTCATCCCGATCGGCCTGCTCACCACGTGGGCCTCTGACAAGTGGGCGGTGAGCCGATGAGCGCCCAGGCCTCCATCCTCTTCGACGCCCCGGGCCCCGTGGCCCGGCGGCGCGTCCTGGTCCTCAACCTCGTGGCGCTGGCGGCCGTGGTGGCGGTGGCCGCGCTGGTCCTCGTCCGCATGGCCGAGCGCGGGCAGCTGGAACCCCGCCGCTGGAGCGCGGCACTCGACGCGAACGCGTGGTCCAACTACTACGTGCCCGGACTGCAGTTCACCCTGCAGGTGGCCGCGATCGCGGTGGTCACCTCGGTGGCCTTCGGCCTCGTGTTCGGCTTCCTCCGACTGGCGCCCTTCGCGCCGGTCCGGGCGGCGGCCGCCGTGGTGGTCGAGTTCTTCCGCGCCGTGCCGGTGCTCCTGATGATGGTGTTCTTCTACCAGGCCTTCGCCCTCGCAGCGCGCAGCGGCGTGCTCTCCGCCCAGGACGGCCCCTACTACGCCGTCATCCTCGGGCTCACCCTGTACAACGGCTCCGTGATCGCCGAGCTGGTGCGCTCCGGCGTCAAGTCCCTGCCCAAGGGCCAGCGCGAGGCGGCGGCGGCGATCGGCATGACGTCCAACCAGTCCCTGCGCCTCGTGGAGGTCCCCCAGGCCCTCGTCGCCATGCTGCCCTCGCTCCTCAGCCAGTTCGTGGTGATCCTCAAGGACTCCGCGCTCGGCTACCTGATCGGCTTCTTCGAGCTGCTCCAGTACGCCCGGCAGCTCGGCTCGGGTCAGGGGAACATCCTGCAGTCACTGGTGGTGGCCGCGCTCATCTTCATCGCGATCAACGTCCTGCTCACCTGGGTGGCGTCCCGTCTCTCCGGGCTGCTGTCCTCGCGCACCGCGGGCCGGACCAACCCCGCCGCGGGGTCCTCGGCCGTCGCCATCCCGGTGCACGCGAAGCACTGATCCGCCCTGCGACGGCCGGCCTCATCTCCGCCCCGCGCGGGCAGGGAGGCCGGCCGTCGTCGTCGGGGAGGGGGCCGCCGAGGTCAGCCCGCCAGCCACCCCGAGAGCGCGTCCAGGCAGGCGTGCACGGCGGCGCGGTCCACGTGCTCGTCGTCGGTGTGGGCCAGCAGGGCGTCGCCGGGGCCGAAGTTCACGGCGGGCACGCCGAGGGCGGAGAAGCGGGCCACATCGGTCCAGCCGTACTTGGGCTTGGGCTCCCCGCCCACGGCGGCCACGAACGCGGCCGCCGCGGGCCGGTCCAGGCCGGGCCGGGCGGCGGCGGAGGCGTCCATGACCTCCACCTGCGCCGTCCAGTCCACCCCGGCACGCTCGAACACCTGACGCACGTGGGCGTGCGCCTCCTCGAGGGTCTTGTCCGGGGCGAAGCGGTAGTTGACGTCCACGTGCGCCGCGTCCGGGATGACGTTGCCGGCCACGCCGCCGGCGATCCGGATGGCGTTGAGGCCCTCCCGGTAGTCCAGGCCCTCCACGGTCACCGTGGCGGGGTCGTACGCGGCGAGGGCACCCAGCAGGGGGCCGGCCTTGTGGATCGCGTTCTCCCCGCGCCAGGCTCGGCCGGAGTGGGCGGCCACCCCGGCGTAGGAGACGCGGTAGCGGCACGTGCCGTTGCAGCCGCCCTCCACGACGCCGTCGGTGGGCTCCAGCAGGACCGCGAAGTCGCCCTCGAGCAGCTCGGGGGCCTCGCGGACCACGCGGCCGAGGCCGGAGAGATGCGAGGCGACCTCCTCGTTGTCGTAGAACACCCAGGTCACGTCGTGCACGGGGGCCTGTGCGCCCGGCGCGTCCGTGGCGCCGCCGAAGCGGCCGGCGAGGGCGAGCTGCACCGCCACCCCGGACTTCATGTCCACCGCACCGCGGCCGTAGAGCGTGTCCCCGTCCCACGCGCTCGGCACGGTGCCGCGCGAACCCGGGACGGTCGGCAACGGCACCGTGTCCAGGTGTCCGGCGAGGATCACGCGGGTGTCCCGGCCCAGCTCGGTGCGGGCGACGACGGTGTCACCGAGGCGGCGCACGTCGAGGCCTCCGAGCCCGCGCAGGGCGGTCTCCACCGCGTCGGCGAGCGGCCGCTCCTCCCCCGAGACCGAGCGGATGTCCAGCAGGGTGGCGGTCAGCTCCGCGACGTCCAGGTCGGCGGCGGTGAGATCCGGGAGTGCGGGGGCGGCGTCGAGGGCTGTCATGGCGTCCAGTCTACGGACGCGGTCGGCCCCCGCCCCGGGTCCGGCGGGGCCCGATCGGTAGGCTGGGCCCATGACCGAGACCGCCGCACACCCGTCCCCCGCCTCGACCGCCTCGACCGCCTCGACCGCCCCCTCCGGCTCCGCCCGCCTCGTGGCCGGCCATGGCCTGGCCACCCGTGCCGCTGACGGCACGGTGCTGGACGTGTGGTTCCCCGCGCCCGTCGCCGGGCCGCTCGCGTCGGCGGACGCCTCCGTCGGCGGCATGCTGGACGGCCTCGCCACGGACGACGCCGACCGCGGCACCACGCAGTCCGTCGTCGCCCTCGAGGTCGACCTGGACGCCGCCCCCGCCTCCCCCGAGGACGCGTGGCTGCGCCTGCATGCGCTCTCCCACCGCCTCGTCCGCCCGAACGAGCTCAACCTCGACGGCGTGTTCGGCCTGCTGGCCAACGTCGTGTGGACCAACCACGGCCCGTGCGCCGTGGACGGCTTCGAGCTGACCCGCGCGAAGCTGCGCGCCCGCGGCTCCGTCACCGTGCACGGCGTGGACAAGTTCCCCCGCATGACGGACTACGTCGTGCCCAGCGGCGTGCGCATCGGCGACGCCGACCGCGTCCGCCTCGGCGCGCACCTCGCCGAGGGCACCACCGTCATGCACGAGGGCTTCGTGAACTTCAACGCCGGCACGCTGGGCCACTCCATGGTCGAGGGCCGCATCTCGGCCGGCGTCGTGGTCGGCGACGGCTCCGACCTCGGCGGCGGCGTCTCCATCATGGGCACCCTCTCCGGCGGCGGCACCCAGAGGATCGTGATCGGTGAGCACGTGCTGCTCGGCGCGAACTCGGGCGTCGGCATCTCGATCGGCGACGACTGCGTGGTGGAGGCCGGTCTCTACGTCACGGCCGGCACGCGCGTCACGGTGCTCCGCGAGGGCGAGGAGCCCGCCGTCGTGAAGGCCGTGGACCTCTCCGGGGTCCCGAACCTGCTCTTCCGCCGCCACTCGGGCACGGGCGCCGTCGAGGCCCTGCCGCGCGCCGGGCGCACGGTGGAGCTGAACGCCGCGCTGCACGCGAACGGCTGACCATGAGCGCCCCTGCCGCTCCGCGCCGCCGGCCGTCCCTGGCGCGGCGCGCCCTTGTCACGGCCACGGGCGTGCTCGTGCTCGGCGGCCTCGGGGCGGGCGCGTGGTGGGCCTCGGAGGCCGGCCACGGCCCGCTGCTCGGCCCGGAGGTGTGCCTCGTGATCACCGACGACGGCGCGCACCACCGCCTCTCCCCGGACCGCGCCGCCGTCGCGGGCGTGATCGCCGCGACCGCGCAGGAGCGCGGGATGCCGCCGCGCGCGGCCACGATCGGGATCGCCACCGGCATCCAGGAGTCGGGCCTGCGGGCCCTCGACCACGGGGACCGGGCCGGCCCCGACTCGCGCGGCGTGTTCCAGCAGCGCCCCTCGCAGGGCTGGGGCACGCAGGAGGAGGTCATGGACCCGGTGTACGCGGCGAACGCGTTCTTCGCCGCGCTGGAGGACATCGCCCCGGACTATC
Source organism: Micrococcus sp. 2A (assembly GCF_039519235.1). Classification (NCBI taxonomy): domain Bacteria; kingdom Bacillati; phylum Actinomycetota; class Actinomycetes; order Micrococcales; family Micrococcaceae; genus Micrococcus; species Micrococcus sp. 2A. The sequence continues at coordinate 1,747,618 of NZ_CP154351.1, forward strand.
AGGACATGGCCGTCACCGAGGCCGCCCAGGCGGTGCAGCGCTCGGCCTACCCGGACGCCTACGCGGACCACGAGGTCGAGGCCCGCGCCTGGGCCGCCGCGCTCACGGGCGAGTGGACCGAGAAGCTGCGCTGCCGCCTCGACACGCCGGGCGAGGCGGACCCGGAGGGCTTCCTCGCCGCCGCGGCGCGCCAGCACCCCTCCGTCGCATGGAGCCGCCCGCCCGAGGACTCGCCGAGCGGCAGGACCGTGGCGGTCGCGGGCGGCACGGGCGGCCTGGACGATGCCGAGGCCCGCTCCCTCGCCGCCTGGTCCGTGGTCAACGCGGACGCCCACGGGGTGCGCACCGTGGAGACCGGGGACCTCGTGTGGGAGCGGTCGGGCGGCGGCGGGTTCGTCAGCCGCGCCGAGGCCGGGATCGATCAGACTCCGGTGGAGGGCGTGCGCGTCACCTTCTGAGCGGCGCGGGTTCGCGCCGACGACGACGCCGGCCCGCCGCCTCCGCGAGGAGGACGACGGGCCGGCGGACCCCCGAGCGGGGCGTGCGGTTCAGCGCTGCGGGTACTGGCGCAGCGGCTCGCCCACGTAGATCTGGCGGGGACGGCCGATCTTGGTGGCCGGATCCTCCATGAGCTCGCGCCACTGGGCGATCCACCCGGGCAGGCGGCCCAGGGCGAAGAGGACGGTGAACATCTTCTCCGGGAAGCCCATGGCCTTGTAGATCACGCCGGTGTAGAAGTCGACGTTCGGGTAGAGCTTGCGCTCCACGAAGTAGTCGTCGGCCAGGGCCTTCTCCTCGAGGCGCTGCGCGATCTCGAGGAGCTCGTCGTTGCCGCCGAGCTTGGCGAGGATGTCCTCGGCGGTCTTCTTGATGATCTTCGCGCGCGGGTCGTAGTTCTTGTACACGCGGTGGCCGAAGCCCATCAGGCGGACGCCGTCCTCCTTGTTCTTCACCTTCTCCATGAAGTCCTCGGGCTTCGTGCCCTCGGCCTGGATCTTGCGGAGCATGTTCAGCACGGCCTCGTTGGCGCCGCCGTGCAGCGGGCCGTACAGCGCGTTGACGCCCGCCGAGACGGAGGCGAAGAGGTTCGCCTCGGTGGAGCCGACGAGGCGCACCGTGGAGGTGGAGGCGTTCTGCTCGTGGTCCGCGTGCAGCATGAGGAGCAGGTCGAGCGCCTTGACCATGTCCGGGTCGATCTCGTACTCCTCGGCGGGCACGCCGAAGCACAGGCGGAGGAAGTTCTCCACGTAGTTCAGGTTGTTGTGCGGGTACATGAAGGGCTGGCCGAGCGACTTCTTGAACGCGTAGGAGGCCAGCACCGGCAGCTTGCCCAGCAGGCGGATGGTGGAGATGTGCACCTGGTCCGGGTCGTGCGGGTCCAGGGAGTCGCCGTAGAACGTGGAGAGGGCGGACACGGAGGAGGACAGCACCGGCATCGGGTGCGCGTCGCGCGGGAAGCCGTTGAAGAACATCTTCAGGTCCTCGTGCACCATGTTGTGGCGGAGGATGTTGGTCTCCCAGTCGGCGAGCGCCTCCTTGGTCTCCGGCAGCTCGCCGTAGATCAGGAGGTAGGCGACCTCCATGAAGGAGGAGTTCGCCGCGAGGTCCTCGATCGCGTAGCCGCGGTAGCGCAGGATGCCCTGGTCGCCGTCGATGTAGGTCACGGCGGACTTGGCGTTCGCGGTGTTCATGAAGCCGGGGTCGTAGGTCACGTCGCCGGTCTCCTTGAGGAGCGGGGCGATCTTGATGCCGTCGTTGCCGGCCGTGGCGCGCTCGATGCCGAGCTCCAGGCTCTTCTCGCCGACATTCAGCCGGACGGACTCGTTCTCAGTCACGGGAAACTCCCTCGTCGTGGTTCATGGATGGCCCCGCGCAGCACGCGAGGATGGGGCACACCGCACGTGGGGACGTCTGCGGCCCACGCTACCAACTCCCGTGCCCGGCGGGGCACGGGGGCGGCGCGGCGGCGACGGTGTCAGTCCCGCGCGGCTGCGCGCTCGGTGAGCCGGCGGGCGGCGCGGGCGACGGCGTCGTCCGAGGCCGTGAGCGCCACGCGCACGTAGCCCTGGCCGGCCGGGCCGTAGAAGACGCCGGGCCCGGCGACGATGCCGAGGTCGGCCAGCGCCCCCAGCAGGTCCCACGAGTCCTGTTCCGTGGCGGCGGACGGGTCGGTGTCTGCGCGGCGCGTCCACAGGTAGAGGCCCGCCTCGGAGTGGTCCACGGCGCAGCCGGCCGCCTCCAGCGCGGGCTTGAGGAGCGCGCGGCGGCGCCGGTAGCGGTCCTTCTGCTCGGCCACGTGCGCGTCGTCGGCCAGGGCCGCGGCCATCGCGTGCTGCACGGGCGCGGGCACGATCATGCCCGCGTGCTTGCGCGTGTTCACCAGGGCGGCCACGAGCGCGGGATCGCCCGCGGCGAACGCCGCGCGGTACCCGGCCAGGTTGGACTGCTTGGAGAGCGAGTACACGCTGAGCAGGCCCGTGAGGTCCCCGCCGGAGACCTCGGGGGCCAGGATGCACGGCACCTGCGTGTCCTCCCATGCATCCCACCCGAGCTCGGCGTAGCACTCGTCGCCGCACACCACGGCGCCGAGGGCGCGGCCCTGGTCCACGATCCGCTTCAGCGCGTCCGCGGCGAGGACGGCGCCCGTCGGGTTGGCCGGCGAGTTGGTCCACACGAGGCGCACGCGGGCGCGCACGTCCGGGTCCAGCTCCTCCAGGTCGTCCGCCGCCACGGCCTGCGCTCCGGCGATCTGCGCACCGATCGCGTACGTGGGGTAGGCGGTGCGCGGGTGCACCACGACGTCGTCCGCACCGAGGCCCAGCAGCGTCGGCAGCCACGCGATGAACTCCTTGGAGCCCACGGAGGGGATGACGGCGGCCGGGTCCAGCCCGGGGACGCCGCGGCGACGGGCGAACCAGTCCACCACGGCCCCGCGCAGCGCGGCGGTCCCGTGCGTGGTGGGGTACCCGTGGGCGTCGGCGGCCTCGGTGAGGGCGCGCCGGATCAGCTCCGGCGTGGGGTCCACGGGCGTGCCGATGGACAGGTCCACCGTGCCGTCAGGATGCGCGGCCGCGCGCTCACGGTAGGGGGCGAGCGTGTCCCACGGGTAGTCCGGGAGGGTGAGCATGGGCGCTCAGGCGTCCGCGTTCTGCGGCGGCAGGGCGGCGATGATGGGGTGGTCCTTGGCGATCTTGCCCAGCTTGGCCGCGCCGCCCGGGGAGCCGAGGTCATCGAAGAACTCGACGTTGGCCTTGTAGTACTCGGCCCACTCCTCGGGGGTGTCGTCCTCGTAGTAGATGGCCTCCACGGGGCACACCGGCTCGCACGCGCCGCAGTCGACGCACTCGTCCGGGTGGATGTAGAGGGAGCGCTCGCCCTCGTAGATGCAGTCCACGGGGCACTCGTCGATGCACGCCTTGTCCTTGACGTCCACGCACGGCAATGCGATCACATAGGTCATGACTGACCGTCCACCTCTCGTCGGTGATGGGGGTTCGGGGCTTCCGCCCAGGGTACTCTCTCGGTCCGACGCGGGCCCCTGCGCCCGCCTCGGGCGGCGAGGGCCGGCAGCACCACGCCGAGCACGGGCAGGCCCGCGATCCAGGCCACCGAGGCCAGTGCGGCGCCCGGCATCGCCGCGAACACGTCCGGCGTCCACGGCAGGCCCAGGCGGTCCGTCGCCGGCAGGCGGCAGAGCGCGAGCGCGGCGGTGAACGCGCCCACTGCGACGGCGGCGCCGGCCGGGAGGGCCCGCCCGCCGGCGTCGGCGGTGCGGCGCATCCACCACCACTGGGCGGACCCCGCCAGCAGCAGCGCCAGGGCGGCGCCCCACGGCAGGGTCCAGGCGCCCGCGAGCGGGGCCACGTTCAGGTGGGTGGCGGTGCCGAGGGCGCCGACTCCCAGGCCGAGCAGCACCCCGCCGACGACGGACGCCGCCGGCGGGGTGGGACGCTCGGCGGACGCGTCAGGCACGGGCGCGCTGGCGGGCGGCCTTGTTGCGCTCGTTGGCGTCCAGGATCACCTTGCGGATGCGGATCGACTCCGGGGTGATCTCCACGCACTCGTCCTCGCGGGCGAACTCGAGGGACTCCTCGAGGGTGAGGATGTGCGGCGGGGTGAGGCCCTCGAAGTTGTCGGCCGAGGCCGAGCGCATGTTCGTGAGCTTCTTCTCCTTGGTGATGTTGACGTCCATGTCGTCCGCGCGCGAGTTCTCGCCGACGATCATGCCCTCGTACACCTCGGAGCCCGGGTTGATGAAGAAGGTGCCGCGCTCCTGCAGGTTGATCATGGCGAACGGCGTGGCGGTGCCCGCGCGGTCGGCCATGAGCGAGCCGTTGGTGCGGTACTCGATCTCCCCGGCCCACGGCTCGTAGCCGGCGGCCTCGGAGGAGGCGATGCCGGCGCCGCGGGTCTCCGTGAGGAAGCGCGTGCGGAAGCCGATCAGGCCGCGGGCGGGCACGAGGAACTCCATGCGGATCCAGCCGGTGCCGTGGTTGGACATCTCCTGCATGCGGCCCTTGCGGGCGGCCATGAGCTGCGTGACGCCGCCCATGAACTCGTCCGGGATGTCGATGGTCATGCGCTCCATGGGCTCGTGGACCTTGCCGTCCACGGTCTTGGTGACCACCTGGGGCTTGCCGACGGTGAGCTCGAAGCCCTCGCGGCGCATCTGCTCCACGAGGATGGCCAGGGCGAGCTCGCCGCGGCCCTGGACCTCCCACGCGTCGGGGCGCTCGGTGGGGAGCACCTTGAGGGACACGTTGCCGATGAGCTCCTTGTCCAGGCGGTCCTTCACCTGGCGCGCGGTGACCTTGGCGCCCTTGACGCGGCCGGCCAACGGGGACGTGTTGATGCCCACGGTCATGGAGATGGCCGGATCGTCCACCGTGATGAGCGGCAGGGGCTTGGGGTTCTCGGCGTCGGTGAGCGTCTCGCCGATCATGATGTCCTCGATGCCGGCCACGGCGACGATCTCGCCCGGGCCGGCGGACTCCGCGGGGACCCGCTCGAGGCCGCGGGTGGCGAGGAGCTCGGTGATCTTGACGTTCTTCAGCTGGCCGTCCTGGCGGGCCCAGGCCACGGTCTGCCCCTTCTTGAGGGTGCCGTTGAAGATGCGCAGCAGCGCGAGGCGGCCCAGGAACGGGGAGGCGTCCAGGTTGGTCACGTGGGCCTGCAGGACCTCGCCCTCCGTGAAGGTGGGGGCGGGGATGTTGGACATGATCACCTTGAACAGCGGCTCGAGGTCCTCGGCGTCCGGCAGGGCGCCGTCCTCGGGCTGGTTCACGGAGGCGCGGCCGGCCTTGCCGGAGGCGAACACGACGGGCACGTCCAGCACGGCGTCCAGGTCCAGGTCCGGGTCCTCCTCGGCGAGGTCCGAGGCCAGGCCGAGCAGCAGGTCCATGGAGTCGGAGACGACGCCGTCGATGCGGGCGTCCGGGCGGTCGGTCTTGTTGACCACGAGCACCACGGGCAGCTTGGCCGCGAGGGCCTTGCGCAGCACGAAGCGGGTCTGGGGCAGCGGGCCCTCGGACGCGTCCACGAGCAGGACGACGCCGTCCACCATGGACAGGCCGCGCTCCACCTCGCCGCCGAAGTCGGCGTGGCCGGGGGTGTCGATCACGTTGATGGTGACGGTCTCGCCCTCGGGGGCCGACGGGCCGGAGTAGAACACCGTGGTGTTCTTGGCGAGGATGGTGATGCCCTTCTCACGCTCGAGGTCGCCGGAGTCCATGACGCGCTCGGCCACGTCGCCGTGCGCGGCGAAGGATCCGGTCTGGCGGAGCATGGCGTCCACGAGGGTGGTCTTGCCGTGGTCCACGTGGGCCACGATGGCCACGTTGCGCAGATCGGAGCGGCGGGTTTCGGTCGAGGTCATGGGGGTCCTGTCCGGTTCGGCAGTCAAAGAGGCGGGGCGCACGACGACGGCGGCCCCGGTGCGATCATACGCGCCGGGGCCGCCGTCGTCGGGCCGGGGGACGGACGGGGCGACCGTCCGGTCCGTCAGTACACGCCCTCGCCGAGGGAGGCGAGGAACTCGCGGCGCTGCTGACGCCGCTCGGCCTGCTGGTCCGGGTCCGGCACGGGGGCCGCGGCCAGGAGCCGGCGGGTGTACTCCTCGCGCGGGTGGTGCAGCACCTCCTCCACGGGACCCTGCTCCACCTGCTTGCCGTCCTTGAGCACGAGCACCTTGTGCGCCAGCATGTCCACCACCGCCAGGTCGTGGGACACGAAGAGGCACGCGAACTCGTAGCGGTGCTGCAGCTCGGCGAACATGTCGAGCACGGCGGCCTGGACGGAGACGTCCAGCGCCGACGTGGGCTCGTCCGCGATCAGCACCTCGGGATCCAGGGTCAGCGCACGCGCGATGGAGATGCGCTGGCGCTGGCCGCCGGAGAGCTCGTGCGGGAAGCGGTTCACCACGCTGCGCGGCAGCTTCACCGCGTCCAGGAGCTCCTCGGCGCGGGCCAGGCGCGAGCGCCGGTCCCCCACGCCGTGGACCACCATGGGCTCGGTGATGATGTCGCCGATCGGGAAGCGCGGGTCCAGCGAGGCCGCCGGGTCCTGGAACACGACGCCGATCCGGCGACGCAGGGCCTTCTGCTGCGCCTTCGGGATCGTCGCGAGGTCCTCGCCCTGGATGCGCAGGGCACCCGAGGCGATCGGAAGGAGCCCGAGCACGGACTTCGCGATCGTGGACTTGCCCGAGCCGGACTCGCCCACGAGGCCCAGGATCTCCCCGGGCGCCACCGTGAAGCTGACGTCGTGCACCACGCGGTTCCTCTTGCCCCGGTGGTCGTACTCGAGGTTGAGGTTCTCCGCCTCGATCGCGTACCGGGCCCGCGTCTGCGTGGAGGTGACGGGCTCCGGCTCGGCCACCTGGTAGGCGGCGCCCAGCCGGGGCACGGCCGAGAGCAGCTTCTGCGTGTAGGGGTGCTGCGGGTGCTGGAGCACCTGGTGCACGGAGCCCTGCTCCACGAGCTCGCCGTGGAGCATCACGCACACGCGGTCCGCCATGTCCGCGACCACGCCCATGTTGTGCGTGATCAGCAGGATGCCGGTGTTCATCTTGCTCTTCAGCGAGCGCAGCAGCTCCAGGATCTCCGCCTGGACGGTCACGTCGAGGGCCGTGGTGGGCTCGTCGGCGATGATCATCTTCGGCGAGCAGCTGATGGCCATCGCGATCACGATGCGCTGGCGCTGGCCGCCGGAGAACTGATGCGGGTACTGCTTGAGACGGTTCTCCGGGTCCGGGATGCCCACCATGGTGAGCAGCTCGATCGCGCGCTTGTCCGCCTCCGTGCCGAAGGCGAGCCCGTGCAGCTCGAGGGCCTCCGTGAGCTGGTCGCCCACCGTGAGCACGGGGTTCAGGGCGGTCATGGGCTCCTGGAAGACCATGGCCACGTCCTTGCCGCGCACCGAGCGCAGCCGTCCCGGGGACATCGTGAGGATCTCCTGGCCGGCCAGGCGCACCGAGCCGGTGATGTCCGCGTTCGAGGGCAGCAGGCCCATCGCGGTGGAGCTGGTCACGGACTTGCCCGAGCCGGACTCGCCCACGAGCGCCACGACCTCGCCGGGCTTGACGTCGAACGTCACGCCCTTCACGGCGTGGACCGGGCCGAACTCGGTGCTGAACTGCACGTCCACGTCCTTGAACGCGAGCACGGGCTCGCCGGCGCGGTCGTCGTGGCGGGTGACCACACCGATCGCGCTCGTGGTCGGCCCCGCGACGACGCCCTCGCTCGCGGGCTCGACGACGGTGCGCTCGCCGACCACGGGGGCGGCCGGGCGGACGTCTGCCGCATCCGCGGACGCGGTGCCCGAGGAGCCGGGCACCGCGGCACCCACGGCGTCGAGGTCGACGGCGGAGGAGCCGTGCGTCCCGGCGGCGTCGACGCCGTGCGGTCCCACCTCGGGGAAGTCCGCCGCGGTGACGGGGCCGTCGGTCGGGGCCGGCTGCGTCAGCGCGGTCTCGGTGGCCGGGGCCACGTCCTTCTTCTTCTTGCCGAACATGAAACGGCCTTTCTTGTCGTTCGCGCTCGAGCTCACAGTGCGCCGCCTCCGTCACGGCCGCGACGGGCGTCGGCCTCGGTCGGCGCGACGTCCTCGGCGGCATCGACGTCCTCGGCGGCGCGGGCCGTCGGGGCGGTCTGCAGGCCGCCGGCGGTGACGGCGCCGGCCTCGGTCACGGCGGCGCGTCGGCCGAAGAGGCCGCGCTTGGGGCGCCCGGCGCCGGCCTGGCGCGGGTCGAAGGCGTCGCGGAGGCCGTCGCCGAGGAAGTTCACGGAGAGGGCGACGGCGAGGATGATCATGCCCGGCCACCAGAACAGCCACGGACGCGTGGTGAAGGAGTTCTGGTACTGGCTGATGAGCACGCCCAGGGAGGTGTCGGGGGGCTGCACGCCGAAGCCGAGGAAGGACAGCGAGGTCTCCAGCAGCACAGCGCCGGCGATCGCGAAGGTGGCGTTCACCACGATCACGCCGATCGTGTTGGGAAGCAGGTGCTTGAGGATGATGCGGCCCGAGGAGGCGCCCATCGCGGTGGCCGCGGCCACGTACTCCTTCTCCCGGAGGGAGAGCACCTCACCGCGCACGAGGCGGGCCAGCGATGTCCAGGAGACGAGCCCGAGCACCACCGCGAGGGGGAAGATGCCCATCTTCAGCCCGGCCGCCATCTGGCCGAGCACGGCCGCGAGGACGAGCAGCGGGATGACGATGATCAGGTCGGTCAGGCGCATCAGCACCGAGTCGACCCAGCCGCCGAAGTAGGCGGAGACGGCGCCGATGAGCGCGCCGATCACCGTGGACAGCAGGCCCACGATGATCGCGATGATCATCGACTGCTGGGTGCCGCGCATCACGAGGGCGAAGTAGTCCTTGCCCGTCGACTCCTGGCCGAAGGGGTGTTCGCCCCATCGGATGCCCTCGCCGCCCAGGAACTGAGGGACGAGCGACATGGTGGGGCGCCCCTCGTTCACGATCGGGGCGGCGTCGGTGTAGGTCTTGTCCCACCAGCCGGGCAGGCCGCCGTAGCCGATGGAGGTGAAGGCCATGATCGCCACGAACGCGAGCACCACGAGGGAGATCATCGCGGCCTTGTGACGGAAGAAGCGCTTCCGGACCAGCGCGCCCTGCGAGAAGGACTTGCCGGAGGTCTGCCGCAGCTTGGCGTCCTCGGCCTCGGCCAGGTCGAAGATCTGCTGCGCCTCGGTCTTCGAGACCGGCGTGGAGGTGTTGTCAGTCGTCATGGGGCTCTCACACTCGGATTCGGGGGTCGAGGACGGCGTAGAGCACGTCCGCCACGAGGTTCATCAGCACGGCGGCGGTGCCGGTGACGAGGAAGAAGGCCATGACGGGCATGGGGTCCACCTCGCGCAGGCCGGTGGCGAAGAGCTCACCCATGCCCTTCCAGCCGAACACCTGCTCCGTGATCACCGCGCCGCCGATCAGGCCCGCGAAGTCGAAGGCCATGATGGTGGTGATGGGGATGAGGGAGTTGCGGAACGCGTGCTTCAGGATCACCTGGCGCTCGCCCAGGCCCTTGGCCCGGGCCGTGCGGATGTAGTCCTGGCGCGAGACCTCGAGCATGGAGGAGCGCGTGTACCGCGAGTACGTGGCCACCGAGATGATGGTCAGCAGGATGGTCGGCAGGACGAGCTGCGCGCCGCGGTCCAGGAAGAGCACCCAGAAGTGGCCCTCCATGTTGGGGGTGCCCGAGCCGATCACGGAGATCGGGCGGGGCTTCATGCGCAGGAGCGTCGGCCAGTAGTTCATCAGGTGCTCGGCCACGATGGCCACGCCCATCAGGAGCGCCGTCACGATGGAGACGGCGACGGCGGAGCCCTTGGAGAAGCCGCCGAGGAGGCGTCCCACGACGATGGCCACCAGGATCGTGAGCACCCCGAGGCCCGCGAGCAGCAGCCCGGAGGGGTTGGTCATCAGCAGGCCGTAGGTGGCGTAGTAGCCGACCATGCCCAGGGCCACGGTGACGAGCGCCGCCTTGAGCACCGAGCGGTTGCGCAGGCCGGCGACCACGATGGTGGCCCCGACGGCGACGGCCAGGCCGATGAGCAGCTGGACGATCGGGCCCATCCGGGGGTTGCGCCAGAAGTCCATCGCGAACAGCAGCCAGCCGACCAGGACCACGAAGGCCGCGGTGGTGGCGAAGGTGAAGAGCCGGCGCTTGGCGTCGCCGGCCATGGCCGCCTGCAGCATCAGGCCGGCGATCAGCGCGGCCAGGAGCAGGGCCGGCCAGCTGAGCGTCGGGTCCGCGATCCAGTCGTTGAACCGGATGCCCAGGTACTCCTTCAGGATCACCGCGGCCCAGAAGACGGGCAGGGAGAAGAAGAGGAAGATCAGGAACGTCACCGCGTAGTCGAGGCCCGAGTACTGGCGGATGGCGGTGATGATGCCCACCGCGACGCCGATGATGATGGCGAGCACGGTGGCCAGCACGACGAGTCGCAGGGTGGAGGCGGCGGCCAGGCTGAGCAGCTCGCCGACCGGCTGGCCGGAGCGGTTCGTGCCGAGGTCGCAGCTGCCCGTGACGCAGCCGCCCACGCCCTTCAGCCAGTCCCAGTAGCGGACGTACCACGGCTGGTCGAGGTTCATGAAGGCGGTGCGGGTGGCGATCAGGTTCTCGCGGTTGTTGCTCTGCGACTCCCGCAGGTCCTCGAGGGGGTCACCGGAGTGGACCGTGAGGAAGAAGAGGAGGATCGAGGCGCCGAACAGCACGAGGATCGAGCTGCCGAGGCGCTTGAGGATGAATTTCAGCACAACAGGGGGTGGCCTTCCGTGCGCGTGCGGAGGATAGAGGAGGTGCGGCGGAGCCGCGGTTCACGGAGAGAGCCCGGCCGGGTCACGGCCGGGCTCTCACCGGGGTCTGCGGCGCGTGCCCATCACTGGAGGGCATCACGCGTGCAGGGCGTCAGCCGCGCGTCACTGGACGCGCTTCCACTGCTCCACGTTCCACAGCGCGCCCGACTGGGCGGCGGTGTCGCGGACGTTGGCGACGTTCGCGTTGTGGCCCACGATACCGGGGTGCGCGTACAGCGGGATGGCCTGGAAGTCCTCCCACAGCAGCTTCTCGATCTTCTTGACCTGCTCGTACTGCTCGGCCTCGTCCAGGGAGGAGGCGAGCTTGTCCCACGCGGCGTCGACCTCGGGGTTCGAGTAGTTCATCTGGTTCTGGGCGCCGGTGGTCTTGTAGATGTTGGCACCGGAGGCCTTCTGGCCGGAGCCGGACCACGCGAAGAGCGCGGCGTCGAAGTCGCCCGCGGGGAGGACCTCCTTGAAGAACACGGTGCTGTTCGTGTCCTGGATGTCGAAGCCGGCCTGGTCGCACGAGGACTTGATGAGCGCGACGGTCTCGGTGCGGCGCGGGTTGCCGGCCTGGTATCCGAGGCGGACGGTCGGCTTGTCCACGCCCGACTTCTCGACGAGCTCCTTCGCCTTCTCGATGTTCGGCTGGTCCAGCTCGGTGTTGTAGGACTCGGCGATGACCTCGTCGTACGTGTCCTGGAAGGGGAACACCTCGCGGGCGTTCATGACCTTGGCCTCGGGGTAGATGGGCTTGATCAGCTTGTCCACGATGTCCTGGCGCGGCACGCAGAGGGCGAACGCCTCGCGCAGCTCCGGGCTGTCCGCGAACACGGAGCCCTTGCCGCGGTTGTAGTCGATGTGCTCCCAGGTCAGCTGGTCGCCGGTCTGGATGTTGACCTGGTCGCCGAGGCCCTTGAGCTGTTCCAGGGTGTCCACGGTGGCCTGCGGCTCGATGACGTCGAGGTCGCCGTTCTGCAGAGACTGCACGTGGGTCTTCGGGTCGGCGAAGCGGAGCACGAGCTCCTTCGTGGCGGCGGGGGTGCCCCAGTACTCCGGGTTGGCCTCGAGCGTGATGCTCTGGCCGGCCTGCCAGCCGTTCTCCTTGAACTTGTAGGGGCCCATGGAGGGGGTCAGCGCCGGGTCCGGGAGCTCGCCGGGGTTGAAGTCCCACTTCTCGTTCCAGAACTTGGCGGCCGGCGCGAGGGCCTCGGCGTCCTTGGCCTTGGCGGCGTCGACGAGCTCGGTGAGCTCCATGCCCGACTGCTCGGCGATCACGTGGGCCGGCAGGGCGGAGCCGATGAGGATCTCCCAGTCCGCGTAGGGCTCGGCGTAGGTGACAGTGAACTCCTTGCTGTCCGCCTCGCCCTCCGGGGCCTCCGGGATGTAGGTGCCGGGGTCACCCGTGATGGAGTCGAACAGCGGGGGCAGGTTGCCCTCCTCGTCCTTCTCGCCGTTCGGATCGGTGATGGTGGGATTGTCCGCGGCCCACTGCACGATGAAGTCGGCGGCGGTGACAGGAGTGCCGTCGGACCACTTCGCGTCCTCGTTGATCGTGTACTTGACCTTGAGCGGGTCGTCCGAGACCTTCTCGTACTTGCCGAAGTCCTCGTTGCGGATGATGGAGCCGTCCGTGCCGAAGTAGTAGAAGCTGGAGAACATGCGGTCGACCACGGCGGAGTTGTACGTGGTGTACGTGTTGGACTGCACGCCGTTGTAGGAGAGGAAGTCGTCCGCGCCCACGGAGTAGGCGATCGAGCCGTCCTCGGTCTTGACGTCGCCGAGGTCGGCCATGGAGGGGCCGTCGGCCTTGGCGGTGAGCTTCTGACCCTTGTCGCCCGTCAGGACCTCGCCGGAGCCGGACGCGGAGGCGTCGCCGGAGCCGGCGGCCTTGGAGCCGTCGCCCGAGGCGGCCGGCCCGGCCGGGGCGCACGCGGAGAGCATCAGGGCGGAGCCGGCGGCGAGGGCCGCGGCGGCGGAGAGCTTGGTGTACTTCATGGAAGGGGCTTCCAATCATCAGAAGGTGCAATGGGCGCCTCCCCCTTCGTGCGCCGCAAGGGGCTTCCAGGGTTCGAGACGGCCTCCGGACCGGCCCTAGTCAGGGCCTCTCCGTGAGATGCACCACACTGTAGCTGGATCGGGCCGGAATGCGAAAGCACCGTCACACGGGTGTCATTCGGCACCCGCCGGAATGGCTCTGCTCACGCCGCCGCACCCCCACGCTCTTTGAGGAGCGTCCGCACCGCCCACGCGCCGGACATGCCGTGCACGCCGGCCCCGGGCGGGGTCGAGGAGGAGGCCAGGTAGAGCCCCGGGCGTCCCGCGCGGTGCGGACGCAGGCTCGCGGTGGGGCGGGCGAGGAACTGGGCCCCGCCCATGGATCCGCCCGCGATGTCCCCGCCCACGAGGTTGGGATTCCACGCCTCCAGGTCCGCCGGACGCGTGGCGTGCGCCCGGAGGATCCGGTCCCGGAAGCCGGGAGCATGGCGCTCGATCTGCGCCTCGATCACGGGGCGCACGTCGCCCGGATGGCCGTGCGGCACGTGGGCGTAGGACCACACCACCGTGCGCCCCTCGGCGGCCCCCGTGGCGCGGGAGGGATCGGCGGACTGCTGCTGGCACAGCATCACGAACGGCCGCTCGGGCATGCGGCCGGCCGCCGCCTCGGCCTCGGCGTGCTGGATCTGCTCCGCCGTCCCCCCGAGGTGGACGGTGCCCGCGCCGCCGAGCCGCGCGTCGCGCCAGGGGATGGGCCCGTCGAGGAGGAAGTCCACCTTGGACACGGCGGCGCCGTAGCGCCACCGGCGAAGGCGGCGCGCGTAGGAGGCAGGGAGGTCCGCGCCCCGCATTCCCAGCACCTGACGGGGCGTCAGGTCGAGCAGGACGGCGTCGGCCTCGGGCAGGGAGCGCAGGTCCGTCACCTCGTGGCCCAGGTGCAGGCGGCCGCCGTGCGCCTCGAGCACCTTCACGAGCGCCGCCACGATGGAGCCGGAGCCCCCCTCCGCCACCGGCCATCCGGTGCTCATGCCGAGGGCCCCGAACAGGGCACCGAACGCGCTCGTGAGCGGCCGTCCGGGCGGCATCATGGCGTGGACGGAGGAGCCGGTGTAGAGCGCGCGGGCCTGCTCCGTGCGGAACACCGTCCGGGCCAGCAGGGCCGCGGGCCATGGGGCGCGCACCCCGAACCGGGCCATCGTCACGGGGTGCGGCCAGGGGCGCACCATGGGGCCCAGCACGTTCTCCACGATCTCAGCGGGGTGCCCCACCACCGCGCGGTGGAGGAGCCGCCAGGCCCGCGCGTCCTCGCCCAGCCCGTCGGCGGTGGCGTCGAGGTCGCGGTGGAGGATGGCTGCCGGCCCGTCCTGCAGCGGGTGGCCCATGGGCACCGCGGGGTGCACCCACCGCAGCCCGTGCGCCGTGAGGTCGAGCTCGTGGAAGGCCGGGCTCACCACGCCGAACGGATGTCCGGCGGCGCCGAGGTCCACCACGGTCCCCTCCCCCAGCACGGGCGCGGAGGCCGAGGCGCCGCCGGGCGCCGCATTGCGCTCGTAGACGTCCACCTCCCAGCCGGCGCGGGCCAGCAGGGCCGCCGCGGTGAGGCCGTTGGGGCCGGAGCCGACCACCACTGCGCGGCCGGGGTCGACGTCCGGCAGGTCGAAGCCGGTGCCGAGGGTGGGGGCGATGTGGGACACGGGGACCTCCGGTGCGGGTCGTCGGACTGCGGCGCCGGGCTCCCGGCGGGGCCGCCGGTCCCGGTCTCCGTAGGATGGTCGCACGCCGCTGGCCCCGTCCGCAGGAGGTGATCGTCGGGTGGATCCCTTCTGGACCGCTGTGGCCCTGACGTGCTTCGCCGGCGCCGCGACGGTGCTGGGAGGCCTGCTCGCCGTCGTCGGGCGCCCGCCCACGGGGCGTGGGCTCGGCTTCGCGCTGGGGCTGGCCGCGGGCGTCATGGTCGGCGTGTCCGCCCTCGAGATGGTGCCCGTGTCCGTCGCGGACCTGGCCCCGAGCCTCGGCCCGCTGGCCTTCCCCGCGGCCGCCGCCGCGGTCCTTGCCGGCGCCGGCGTGGTCCTTCTCCTCAGCCGCCTCCTCCCCTGCCCCGCCGACCTCCCGGCGGCGTCCCCGCGGGCGGACGCGTCCACCCCGGCCCTCGACGCCCGGCGGCTGCACCGTCTGGGCCTGATGACAGCCGGGGCGATCGGCCTGCACAACGCCCCCGAGGGGTTCGTCACGTTCGCCGGCACGCTGCAGGACCCGGCCGTGGGCGTGGCGCTCGCCGTCGCGATGGCCGTGCACAACGTGCCGGAGGGCGTGGCCGTGGCCGTCCCGGTGCGCCAGGCCACCGGATCGCGGGCGCGCGCATTCGGATGGGCGGCCCTCACCGGGCTCGCGGAGCCCGTCGGCGCCGTGGTGCTCTACCTGCTGCTCTCCCCGTTCATCACCCCGGCCCTGCTGGCGGTGGTGTTCGCCGCCGTCGCCGGGGTGATGACGGCCCTCAGCCTGGCCGCCCTGCTGCCCGCGGCGCGCGCGGCCGGAGGCCTTCCCACCGCCGGGGCAGGCGCGCTGAGCGGCGCCGCGGTGATGGCTCTGTCTCTCGCACTGCTCGGCTGACCCGACCCTGCGTCGCACGGCTCAGTGGACGAGCGCCTCCTGCAGCACGGCCTCGGCCTCGCGTTCCTCGCCGCCCGCGGTCTGCCACGTCACGGTGATGCGGGCCCCCACGTTGTGGTCGTTCACCAGGCGGGACATCGCGCTGGCGTCCCCGCCCACGTCCTGGCCGTCGATCGCCAAGATGAGGTCGCCCGGCACCAGGCCGATCCCGTCCCCCGCGGAGTCCGGGGCGACCTCCAGGACGCTGACGCCCTCGGGCGCCGAGGCGACGACGATGCCCAGCGCGCCGTCCGCGCCGATGCTCACCGTGTCCGTCTCCTCGCCGGAGAGCACCTGCTCCACGACGGAGAGCGCCACGGGCAACGGGATCGCGTACCCGTCCACGTCCTGCGCGGTGGTGCCGTCGCTCGCAGCCACGGTCACGGCCACCACCTGGCCGTCCGCGTCCACGAGGGGGCCGCCGGAGTAGCCCGGCACCACGTCGGCGTCCGTCTGCACCAGACCGGTGAGGCGCGCGTAGTCGTCCGTGCCCTCGGTGGCGGCCATGATCGAGCGGCCGGTGCCGAGCACCTCGCCCCGCACCGCGGTGAGGAACCCCTGCCCGCTGCCGTTGCCCACGGCCGCCACCTCGGCGCCGCGGCGGAGCGGGCCCGTGGACACGCTCGCGACCTCCAGGTCGTCCACGCCGTCGACGTCCAGCACCGCGATGTCGTGCTGGGCGTCCCGGCCGAGCACGGTGGCTGCGTGGCGCTCCCCGGTGTCCGCCACGGTCACGAAGACACGGGAGGAGTCCTCCACCACGTGGTAGTTGGTCACCGCGAGCCCGTCCGCGGAGAGCACGATCCCGGTGCCCGTGCCCATCATCGAGCCCAGCACCGTGTCCACCAGCAGCACCCCGGGCGCGTCGGTGACCTCCACGCCCGCGTCGAGGCCCTCGCCGCTCCCCCCGGGGGCGGACCAGTCGACGGCGATCCCGTCGTGGACGCCCTCGAGCGCTGCGGTCAGCTCGCTCGCGTCCGCGGTGGGCGGGGCGGCGCCGCCCGCGCCGGCGTCGGACCGCCCCGCGGAGGACGCGGACGGGCGGTCGGCCGCGGCCAGGTCCCGGATCTCACCGGTCGCGAGGAGGGTGACGCCCACCGCGAGGACGATCGCGCCGAGCACGCCCAGGACGGAGACGAGCGTCGCCAGCGGGGAGCGGCGTCGTCGGGCGCCGCGGGGAGGCCATCCGGCGGGCGGCCCGCCCGATGGAGGCATGGCCGTGCTCAGGCGCGCACGGCGGCCAGCGCCGCCTCGTAGTCCGGCTCCGCGGTGATCTCGGGGACCAGCTCGGTGTGCACCACGCGGCCCTCCGGGTCCACCACGACGACGGCGCGCGCCAGCAGCCCGGCCATGGGGCCGTCCGCCAGCTCGACGCCGTAGACGGCCCCGAAGTCGGAGCGGAACACGGAGGCCGGGCGCACGTTCTCGATGCCCTCGGCGGAGCAGAAGCGAGCGGCGGCGAACGGCAGGTCGGCGGAGACGGCGAGGACCGTGGTGTCCTCCAGGTCCGCCGCGCGCTCGTTGAAGGTCCGCACCGAGGCGGCGCACACCCCCGTGTCCAGGGAGGGGAAGACGTTGAGCACCACCGTGCGTCCCGTCAGGTCCGCGAGGGACACGGGAGCGAGGTCCTGGCCGACGAGCGTGAACGCCGGAGCCTGCTCACCGGGCGAGGGGAGCTCGCCGACGGTGTGGACGGGGGTGCCGCGGAAGTGGGTGGTCGCCATGGTGGACAGCCTAGGATGAGCGCGAGCCGCCGCGGCGCGTCCGCGCCCGGAGTCGGCGGTGGGCGAACAGGAGAGAGCCGCCGTGCATGAACCCCTGACCTCGAACGTCACCGACGTCGCGCTGCTGTTCGAGGGGGGCGGCATGCGCGCCTCCTACACCTCCGCCGTGGTGGCCGAGCTGCTGCGCGAGCGGATCCACGTGGACTTCGTGGCCGGGATCTCGGCCGGCTCCTCCAACTCGGTGAACTACCTGGCGCGGGACGCCGAGCGGGCCCGCGCCGCGTTCGTGGACTTCGCGGACGACCCGAGGTTCGGGAACTGGCGCACGTGGGTGCGCGGCAAGGGCCTGTTCAACGCCGAGTACATCTATGAGCACGCCGGGCTGCCGGAGGCGGACCTGCCCTTCGACTTCGCCACGTTCGAGGCCAACCCGGCCCGCCTCGTGCTGGCCGGCTTCGACGCCCGCACCGGCGAGACCCGCTGGTGGGACCGCTCCGACATGACCTCGCTCGGCGACCTGATGGTGCGCGTGCGCGCCTCCTCCACGATGCCGGTGCTCATGCCCCCCGTGCACGCGGAGGGCACGGTCTTCGTGGACGGCGCCCTCGGCGTGGACGGCGGCGTGCCCGTCACGGCCGCGGATCGGGCGGGGTTCACGAAGCTGCTCGTCGTGATGACCCGCGAGCGCGGGTACGTGAAGCGACCCGAGCGCTTCCCCGCCTTCTACCAGCGGACCTTCCGCCGCTACCCGGCCGTGGCCGAGGCCCTCCTCACGCGGTGGCGGCGCTACAACGCCACGCGCGAGCGCCTCTTCGAGATGGAGCGCTCCGGCGACGCCTACCTGTTCGTCCCGGAGACCATGCCGGTCTCCAACGGCGAGCGCTCCGTGGCGAAGCTGGCGGCGGCCCACGCGCTCGGGCTGGAGCAGGCGCGCCGCGAGATGCCCGCGATCCGGGAGTTCCTGGGGCTCTGAGGGCTCACCCGGCGCCGCCGGCCGAGTCGGGCAGCCCGAACACCGAGTCGAACACGAACGCGTACACGGCCGCATAGACGAGGAAGAACACCAGCAGGCCCGCCTCGATGAGGAACGCCTCCCACAGGCTCACACCGAGGATGAGCGCCACAGCGGGGACGAGGAAGAGGATGAGACCCCCCTCGAACCCCACCGCGTGCAGGGCGCGCACCCACCAGGGGCGGCCGGCGATGCCCGCGGTGCGCTCCCACCGCTCGAAGAGGGAGTTGTAGACCACGTTCCAGATCAGCGCCACGGTCGAGGACACCACGGCGACCGCGAGCGAGGACCCTCCGGGCTTGCCCAGCGCCGCCAGGATCCCCGTGGTGAAGAGGATGGCCAGCGCCTCGAAGACCACGGCGTACACGACGCGGCGCTGCAGCGGCGTGCGGAAGACCCGGCGGGCCACGAGGGCGCGGCGGCCGCCGGGGCCGCGGGGAGAGGACGGGGAGAGGACGGGATCGGTGGGCATCGCGGCTCACCCTAGCGACTTCCGCCGCCGACGACCTCGAGCTCTCCGGCATGGCCGCGTGGCTGCGCCATCAGGCGGACGAGGAGATCGTCCACGCCAACACGTTCATCGACCACGTCACGGACCGCGACGGCTTCGCCCGCATCGGCGCGATCGCCGCCCCGCCCGAGGCGAAGGGCATGACCGCCCTGCAGATCTACAAGGCGGCCCTCGCCCACGAGCAGAAGGTGTCCGAGTCCATCCGCGACCTCTACCGCGCCACCGAGGCCGCCGGTGACCTCAACTCCCGCCCGCTGCTCAACTGGTTCCTGGACGAGCAGGTCGAGGAGGAGTCCACCGTCTCCGAGATCGTGGGCCAGTTGAGGCTCGTGGGCGACGACGGCTCGGGCCTGCTGCGCATCGACGCCCGCCTCGGCCAGCGCCCGGTGGAGACCACCGAGAGCGCCTGACCCCTCCCCCGGTCCGAACGGGCCGGCGCCGACCGGAGGCGCGCGGGTCGTTATGCTCGACTCGCGCGCTTCCGCGCGTCGGCGCCCCGTGCGTCCCCCCGCACCCCAGGAGGAACTATGAGCGGTCTCGTCGCTCTGCTCGATGACGTCGCAGCCCTGGCACGCCTCGCCGCCGCCAGCGTGGACGACGTCGCCGCCGGCGCCGGACGCGCCTCGGTCAAGGCCGCCGGCGTGGTCATCGACGACGCGGCCGTGACGCCGCAGTACATGGCCGGTGCGGCGGCGAACCGCGAGCTGCCCATGATCTGGAGGATCGTGAAGGGCTCGCTGCGCAACAAGCTGGTCTTCATCCTCCCCGGCCTGCTGATCTTGGACTGGATCGCCCCGTGGGCCCTGCCCTGGCTGCTCCTCGCCGGCGGCACCTACCTCTCCTACGAGGGCGCCCACAAGGTCTGGGGCAAGCTGACCGGCCACCATGAGGAGACGGACGCCCCCGCCGTCGAGCAGGGCCCGGAGGCCGAGGACAAGGTGGTGCGCGGCGCAGTGACCACCGACTTCATCCTCTCCCTCGAGATCATGGTGATCTCCATGAACGAGGTGGCGGACCAGGGCTTCTGGCTCAAGGCCGGGATCCTCGCCGTGGTGGCGGTCTTCATCACGCTCGCCGTCTACGGTGCGGTGGCGGCCATCGTGAAGATGGACGACGTCGGCCTGCACATGAACCAGAACGCCCGCACCTCCGGTGCCCGCTCGTTCGGCCACGGCCTGGTGAAGGCCATGCCCATCGTGATGACCGTGATCACCGTGATCGGCACCGTCGCGATGCTGTGGGTGGGCGGCCACATCGTGCTGATGGAGCTCTCGGCGCTCGGCCTGCCGTGGCTGTACGACGCCCAGCACCACCTCGTAGAGCCCGTCACCCAGGCCGCCGGCTCCGTGCTCGGCTGGCTCGTGGAGACCCTGAGCTCCGCCCTGTGGGGCCTGATCTGGGGCTCGGTCGCCGTGGCCGTCATGGCCGTGGTCGGCCGCCTGCGGGGCAAGAAGGAGACCCTGCAGCACTGACCGCGCGTCGGACGCAGGAAGGGCGCCGTCGGATCCTCTCCGACAGCGCCCTCGGCGTCTGGGGGGGCGGGTCAGTCCGCCGTGAGGAAGGTGCGCACGGCGGAGACGAACGCCTCCGGCTGGTCGGCGTGCACCCAGTGCGAGGCGTCGCGGACCGTGACGCGCACGACGCGCGGGAAGAGCGCCTTCATCTCCGGGACGTCCTCGTCGAGGATGTAGTCCGACTTCTCGCCGCCGAGCCACAGCACGGGGTGGTCGAACACGCGGTCCGGGTCCTCGGGGACGACCGGGTCCGGGAACCGCCCGACCTCCTCGAGGTGCTCGAAGAGCATCCGCACGTTGGGCTGCCATGAGAAGTGCCCGCCCTCGCGGCGCAGGTTCTGGAGGAGGAAGCCGCGCACACGTTCGTCGTGGACGTGCTCGGCCATCGCCGCGTCCGCCTCGGCGCGCGTGGAGTAGGCACCGAGGTCCATCTCCAGCATGGTGCCGAGCAGGTGCACGAACTCGTCCGTGGCCGAGGGGGACATGCGCGGGGAGATGTCCACCACCACGAGCCGCTCCACGAGATCAGGGTGGCGCAGCGCGAGGACCATGGCCACCTTGCCGCCCATCGAGTGGCCGAGCAGGTGCACGGGCCCGTCCGCGGCGAGCCCGGCGCGCAGGTGCTCGGCCACGCGGTCGGCCATCCCGGGGTAGTCCACCGCGTCGGTCCACGGCGACTGGCCGTGGTCCGGGAGGTCCACGAGCTCGAGCGTGAAGTCGTCGGCGAGCGCGTTCGCCACGCCCGTGAAGTTGCGGCCGCGGCCCATGAGGCCGTGGAGGAACGCGACGCGGTGCGGGCCCGATCCCACCGTCGTGGAGGCGAGGGGCTCGGCGTCGGTGAGCGGGGAGGAGGAGGAGTCGGTGGTCGGCACGGGCTCCAGGGTAGTGCCGCGCGGGCCGAGGGGCGCGGCCTCCTCGCCTCCGGCGCACTCGAGGACACGGGGCGCGTCCGCGAGGGCACCCGGCACCGGCCCCCGCCGGCCTCAGCCGGTCACGCGGGGCGCCCGGGTGTGCGCCGCGTCGGACATGTCCTCGAGCTCGCGCCCCTTGGTCTCCGGGATCATCGTGGCGACGAAGAGGAACGAGAGGGCTGCCATCACCGCGTACAGGCCGTAGGCAAACATCAGGCCGAGGTCCGCCAGCGCCGGGAACGTCGTGGAGATCGCGAAGTTGGCCACCCACTGGGCGGACGCAGCCACCGCGAGCGCCCCGGCGCGGATGCGGTTGGGGAACATCTCGCCGAGCAGGACCCACGTGATGGGGCCCCACGAGACGCCGAAGAACACCACGAACGCGTTCGCGGCGATCAGCGCGACGGTGGACATGGGAGCGGCGAGCACCACCGAGGAGGAGCCGTCGGCCGCGGTGACGGCCGTGGCCGTGGAGAAGGCGTAGGCCATCGCGCCGAGGCTCACGGCCATGCCCGCGGAGCCGACCAGCAGCATCGGACGGCGCCCCACCCGGTCCACGAGGGCGAGGGCCACCAGCGTCACCACGATGTTCGTGACGGAGGTGATCACCGTGATCGTCAGGGCGTCGGACTCGCCGAAGCCGACCGAGCGCCACAGCGTGGTGGAGTAGTAGAAGATCACGTTGATCCCCACGGCCTGCTGGAACACGGAGAGCAGGATGCCGACCCACACGATGGGCTTGAGGCCAAGGGCGTCCCCGCGCAGGTCGCGCAGGCTCTCCCGCTGCTCGGAGTTCAGCGAGCGGCGGATGTCCTCGATCATGGGGGCCGGGTCGGCGACGCCGGTGAAGTCGCGCAGCACGTGGGCGGCGTCGTCGAGCCGGCCCCGGGCCACGAGGTAGCGCGGTGACTCGGGCAGGCGCAGGGAGCAGACGCCGTAGAGAACCGCGGGCACGGCCGCCGCGAGGAACATCCAGCGCCACGCCGGCATGCCGAACCACAGCGTCTCGGCGGCGCCGCCGGCGACGTTGGCGAACAGCGCGTCCGAGAGGAGCGCCACGAAGATGCCGAGAACGATCGCCAGCTGCTGCAGCGATCCCAGCCGGCCGCGGACCCGGGCCGGGCTGACCTCCGCGATGTACGCCGGTGCGATCACCGAGGCGGCGCCGACGCCGAGTCCGCCGACCAGACGCCACAGGATCAGGTCCACGACCCCGAAGGCGAAGCCTGAGCCGATCGCCGAGACGAGGAAGAGCACGGCCGCGATCACCATGACGGGGATGCGGCCGCGGCGGTTGGCCAGCGGTCCGGCGAACCAGGCGCCCACCGCGCAGCCGATCAGCGCGGAGGAGACCGCGAAGCCGGTGAGGGCGGGGCCGAGCGCGAAGTCCGCCGCGAGGGCGTCCACCGCACCGTTGATCACCGACGTGTCGAATCCGAACATGAACCCGCCGAGGGCGGCGGCGAGGCTGATGCCCACCACCCTGGCGTTGAGTCGCGAGGTGACCTGCCCCGCGGGGGCGTGCTGCTCTGCCATGGTGGGCCGCTTCCTGTCTTCGGTGGAGCCGGACGCCGCCCCCGGAGACGCACAGTGTCCCGTCCGGATGCGCCCCCGCGCAACCGCATCCTGCCGAGTTCCCGACGGCGGCCCGTCGCCGGCCGTTCACCAGCAGGTCACCGTCCCCGCATCTGCGGGGCGGACCATGGGATCCATGAGCGAGACACCGCGTCCCCAGTCCACCGCCCGCCGCACCGTCCTGGCCACCGGCGCCGCCGCCTCGGCCGTCCTCCTGCTCCCCGCATCCGCCGGGGCCGCCCCCGGCCGCTCCGGCAGGGCCGCCTCGCGGCACTCCGGGCTCGTCTCCTCCCGCCTCACGCTGCCCTCCGGCGTGGCCACGGGCGACGTGTCCTCGAACTCCGCCGTCCTGTGGGCCCGCAGCTCGGGCACCTCCCGCCTGCGCGCCGTGCTCCGCGCCGTGGACGAGTCCGGGCAGGTGCTGCGCGGGCGCTTCGAGCACGGCGTGACCTTGCGCTCGGGCTGGGTCTCCGGTCAGACCGACCACACCGCCAAGATCGTCGCGGGCAGGCTGCCCTCCGGCACCCGCTTCGAGGTCACCTACGCGTTCGAGGACGAGCTGGGCCGCCTCGGCGAGTCCGCCGTCGCCCACTTCACCACGGCCCCCGGCACGCGCTTCGGGAAGAAGACCACCGCCGCGCAGTCCTTCGTGTGGACCGCGGACACCGCGGGCCAGGGGTACGGCATCAACCCCGAGATCGGAGGCATGCGCGGCTACGCGGCCATGCACGCCACCAAGCCGGACTTCTTCCTCCATTCGGGGGACACGATCTACGCCGACAACCCGATCCCCGAGACCGTGGAGGTCAAGGGCGAGCCCACGTGGCGCAACATCACCACCGAGGAGACGTCCAAGGTGGCCGAGACGCTGAACGAGTTCCGCGGCCGTCACCGCTACAACATGATGGACGTCAACCTCCGCGAGATGTACGCGGACGTCCCCGTGATCGCCCAGTGGGACGACCACGAGACCACCAACAACTGGTGGCCCGGCGAGGTCCTCGAGGACCCCCGCTACACGCAGGTGCGGGACGTGGACACGCTCGCCGCCCGCGCCCGCCGCGCGTGGCAGGAGTACATGCCGATCGCCGACGGGCGCGCCCTGCGCGGCGGTGACGGCTTCGAGCCGGCCCGCATCCACCGCAAGATCTCCCGCGGCCCCTCACTCGACGTCTTCGCCCTCGACATGCGCACGTTCAAGGGCGAGAACACCCCCGGTCTCGAGCAGACCGAGACGCCGATCCTCGGCGAGGAGCAGCTGCAGTGGCTCATCCGCGAGCTGCGCGCCTCCACCGCCACGTGGAAGGTGATCGCCAACGACCTCCCGCTGGGCCTCGTCGTCCCGGACGGCAAGGGCCAAGAGTCGATCTCCAACGCGGAGCACGGCGCCCCGCTGGGCCGCGAGCTCGAGCTGGCCCGCCTCCTCAAGGCGATCAAGGACCACGGCGTGAAGAACGTCGTGTTCCTGACCGGAGACGTGCACTACTGCGCGGCCCATCACTACTCCCCCGAGCGCGCGGCGTTCACCGACTTCGAGCCCTTCTGGGAGTTCGTGGCCGGGCCCATCAACGCCGGCTCCTTCGGGCCCAACGCCCTGGACGGCACGTTCGGCCCGCGCCTGGACTTCGAGGCGCACGGCCCCGTCATGGGCTCCCCGCGCACGGGCGAGCACCAGTACTTCGGGCACGTGGAGATCCCCGAGGACGGCCGCGCGTTCCGCGTCCGCCTGATCAACGCGCAGGGCACCACGGTCTACTCGCGCACGCTCACCGCGCGCTGACCCCGGTGCCGGGCTCCGGCCCGGCTCCCCCACGACGACGGCGACGCGCCCCGGGCGGGGAGGCGTCGCCGTCGGCGCGTGCCGGGAGGAGGCGGCGGGGACGCAGGACCGCGAGCCGAGGCCGCCCGCCGTGACGCGGGTGGCCGCCGGCCGCAATGAACGAGAGTTCGCCCATCGCCCGGCCTGGTTCGCGCTAGCGTCTCGCCCATGTCCCCCTCGCCCTCCGAGGACGCCGCGCGCCTCGACACCCCCGCCACGGCCGACGCCGCCCCCGCTCGGCGCCCCCGCTTCGGCCTGCTCGCGCGCGTCCTGACCGGCATCGTCCTGGGCATCGTCCTCGGCCTGATCGCCCCCGACTGGCTCGCCCGCACCGCGGCCACCTTCGCCGGGCTCTTCAGCGGGTTCCTGGGCTTCATCGTCCCGGTCCTGATCCTCGCGCTCGTGGCGCCGGCGATCGCCGAGCTGGGCCGCGGCGCCGGGCGGTGGCTCGGGCTCACCGCGGCGATCGCCTACGCCTCCACCGTGTTCGGCGGATTCCTCGGGCTGGCGGCCGGGCTCGCGGTGTTCCCGCACCTCCTCACGCCCGGCTCCATCTCCCCGGTGACCGACCCCACCGCGGGGCAGGCCGAGGCCTTCTTCACGGTGGAGATGGCGCCGCCGTTCGGCGTCATGACCGCGCTCGTGCTCGCATTCGTGATGGGCATCGGCATGACGCTGATCCCGCGGGGCACCCTGCAGCACGGCTTCGAGGAGCTGCGGAGCATCGTCGAGAAGGTGATCAGCGGCGTGATCGTGCCCCTGCTGCCGTTCTACGTCTTCGCGACGTTCCTGACGATGGCCGCCGCCGGAGGCGTCGTCGAGGTCGTCCTCACGTTCCTGGGCGTCATCGCCCTCGTCTTCGTCCTCACGCTCGTCCTGCTGCTCGTGCAGTTCGCCGTGGCCGGCGCGGTCGCGCGCCGGAACCCGTTCACGGCTCTGCGGGCCATGCTCCCGGCCTACGCCACCGCGCTGGGCACCTCGTCCTCGGCCGCGACCATCCCCGTGACCCTGCGCCAGGTGGGCACGCTCGGCGTCCGCCGTCCGGTGGCCTCCTTCGTGGTGCCCCTCGCCGCGACCATCCACCTGGCCGGGTCCACGGTCAAGATCGTCTCCTTCTCCCTGGCCGTGCTCGTCCTCTCGGGCCAGGCCGTGGACGTCCCCGTGATGATCGGCTTCATCTTCATGCTGGGCATCACGATGGTGGCCGCGCCGGGCGTGCCGGGCGGGGCGATCGTGGCGGCGTCGGGGCTGCTGGCCTCGATGCTCGGCTTCACGGAGCCGCAGGTCGCGCTCATGGTGGCGACCTACCTCGCCATCGACTCGTTCGGCACGGCCACGAACGTGACGGGCGACGGCGCGATCGCGCTCATCGTCGACCGTGTCGCCGGCGACCGCATCACCGCGGCGACGGGCGGCGCAGGCCCCACGGAGCCCACCGGCCTCACGCCCGCCGACTGAGTCCGCGAGGCTGACGCCCCTGCGCGTCGTGGCCGAGGACAATGGGGCGCATGCTCATCGTCCTCGGCCCCTCCCCCGCCTCCGGCGGCGCGGCCGCGCCGCCGGACGAGTGGTCCGCCGTCGTCGTCCCGGACGGCGAGGGCGCCCCCGAGCCCGCGGTGCGCTTCCGCCGCGCCCAGGCGCCCGACGTCGTCCGGGGCCTGCCGGCCCGCCTCGGCGCGGAGGCGGCGCAGGTGCGCTGGGTGCTGGCCTCAGTGGCCGAGGCGTACGCGCCGTGGATCGCCGCGGGCGTGCACGTGGACCGCTGCTGGGACCTCGGGCTCGTGCAGCGGATCCTGACGCGTGCCGCGTCCGCCCCCGGCAGCGGGGTGGGGCCGACCGGCGGCCCGGGCGGCGCGGGCTACCGGCCCGTGTGCGAGATCCCCGTCCTCGAGCCCGAGGACCCCGCCGCCCACCCCCGCCACGATCCCGCCCAGGACGCGTTCTTCGACCTGCCCGGCGCGGCGCAGACCGGGCCGGACGCGCTCATGCTTGCCGCGGAGCTGAGAGCCCAGCGCGCGGCGGTCGAGCACTCGGCGCACCCCCACCGGCTGCGCCTGCTCGTGGCCGCCGAGTCCCAGGGAGCCCTCGTGGCCGCGGAGATCCGCGCCGCCGGCCTGCCGTGGAGCCGGCCCGTGCACGAGGCCCTGCTGGCGGAGCAGCTGGGGCCCCGCCCGCCCGAGGGGGAGCGCCCTGCGCGGCTGCAGGCGCTCGCCGAGCGGATCGGCGCGGCCCTCGGGGCCCCCGGCATGAATCCGGACTCGCAGCCCACGCTCCTGCGGGCCCTGCAGACGGCCGGAGTCACCGTGGAGTCCACGCGGCAGTGGGAGCTGAACCGGTGGATCGAGCAGGGCGGGGCGGCGCGCCAGGAGCGGGCCGCGCTCCTGGCGCCCGTGATGGAGTACAAGGCGCTCGCCCGCCTCTGGACCGCCAACGGCTGGCACTGGCTGGACCAGTGGGTGGGCCAGGACGGCCGCTTCCACGCCACCTACCTGGTGGGCGGCGTCGTCACCGGCCGCTGGGCGGCCCACGGGGGCGGCGCCATGCAGGTGCCCTCCGGAGTGCGCGACGCCGTGCGCGCGGATCCCGGCTGGACCCTCACGGTGGCCGACGCGTCCCAGGTGGAGCCGCGGATCCTCGCGGCGATGGCCCGCGACGAAGCGCTTGCCCGGGCCGGCACCACCCCGGACCTGTACCGCGAGGTCGCCGAGCAGGGACGCGCCGCGGGCACCGCGCTGGCCGACCGCGCCCGCGCCAAGGTGGCGCTGCTCGGGGCGATGTACGGGGCGACGACGGGCGACTCCGCCGCGCTCATGCCGCACCTGCGCCGCCTCTACCCGGCCGCGATCGGCCTGCTCGAGCGCGCGGCCGCGGTGGGCGAGGCCGGGGGTCAGGTCTCCACGTGGCTGGGCCGCTGGTCGCCGGCACCGGATGAGGAATGGCTCGCGTCGGTGGCGGACGTGTCCACGCAGGCGGCCGAGTCCTCGGCCCGACGTCGGCGGCGCTCGGCCGGGCGCTTCACGCGCAACTTCGTGGTGCAGGGCACCGCGGCCGAGTGGGCGCTGTGCTGGATGGGCGAGATCCGCCGGCGGCTGCGGGCCGCGGGGATGGCCACGCAGCTGGTGTTCTTCGTGCACGACGAGGTGGTCCTCCACGGACCCGCGGAGGAGGCCGAGGCGGTGCGCGCCCTCGTGGCGGACGCGGCGACGGCGGCGGGGCGCCTGCTGTTCGGGCAGGCACCCGTGGACTTCCCGCTCACCGTGGCGAGCATGGGGTCCTACGCCGAGGCGAAGTGACGGGACCTACCCACGACGCGCGCGGCGCCGGCGGGGCCGCTCACGCCTTCTTCACCACCGAGGACTTCAGGTACATCTGGCCCGCGCCCGGCACCTTCGCCGCGATGTCGTGGCCGTCCACGGGCGACTCCAGCAGGCGGATGCCGCGCACCTTTGTGCCCGCCTTGATCCCGGCGCCGCCCTTGACCTTGAGGTCCTTCGCGATCGTCACGTCGTCCCCGTCGGCCAGCGGATTGCCCACCGCGTCCCGGGTCACGACGGCGGCCTCGGCCTCCGCGGGCGCGTCGCCCTCCTCGGCGGACCGTTCGTGGCCGCACATGGGGCACGTCAGGAGGGCGCCGGTGCGAGGGCCGTCAGGACGGCAGGGCGCCGCTCGTCATGAGCGAGAGCATCATGAGGTCCTGCTGCGTGAGGCGCACGGCGCCGTCCGGCACCGCGAAGTCCCGCACGTCCTCGGAGAGGTCCAGGGCGATGGGCATCTCGGAGTCGCGCATGCGCTGGAGCTGCTGCCGCTCCTCCTCCGTGGCGTCCGCCGCCGGCTCCATCAGGTCGGCGAACTGCATCGGGTCCGTCTCGACCCGACGCATCACGGTGTCCTCCACGGTGTAGACCATGTCCAGGGTGCCGTCGTTGAGCCGGGCGAGCAGCTCGTGCACGTCCGGGGTCTCCTCGCCGCTCTGCGCGGCGAGGTGCTTGCCCACGAGGTCCTTGTTCGCCTCGACGTACTCCTTCACGCGCAGGCGCATGCGGTAGCGGCCGTCCTCCACCTTCTCCGTGTCGCTGTGGTCCAGGAGGGCGTCCTGCAGCTGCTGCCGCTCCTCCCCCGTGAGGCCCTCCGTGTCCACGCCGGCCTGCTCCTCGAGGCCCTGGGTGACCTGCTCGGCCAGGGTGCTGTCGAGACCGAGCCATCCGCCGGTGACCAGGGTGCGCATCCACTCCATGCCGGAGGGGATCGAGTCGAGCTGGCTCTGCATCTCCGCGAGCGTCGGGGCCTCTGCGCTGCCGCTCAGCCGCATGAGCGCCGGCAGGTCCGCCCGGACGAACAGGTCCATGTCCCCGGTCTCGAGCGCCTGGAGGACCATGGAGTCCTTCACCTTCACGTCCATGCCCCAGTCCATGTCCTCCGGCCGGGCGAGGGTGCCGAGCGTCTGGTCCGTGGTGCTGCGCACGTCCATGACGACCGTGGTGTCCCGGAGCGTGGTGATCACACGGTCGAGCGACTCGCGGTCCTCGGGGGACATCGCTTCGTCGGCGGACTCCATCGCGTGGCGCAGCTGCTCTTCGCTCGCCGTGGTGCGGATCTCGGTGCGGCGCTGCTTCTGTGCGTCGACGTCCTCGAAGGCGGAGCGCAGGACCTCGTCCGGCTTCGGCTCGAACATCCCGCAGCCGGAGAGCGTGAGCGCCCCCGCCAGTCCCAGTGCGGCGATCGTGGTGGTCTTCCTCATGACGGTCCTGTCCCCTCGTGCGTGGCCGACGGCGGGCCGTCCGCTCACGGCCCGCCCAGCATGAACGCTAACAGGCGAGGCCGCCTCCCCGGTGCGCCGCACGGCCCCCGTCGGCAGGTTCGCGGACCAGAGAGCCCGCGCCGTCGTGGCGCCCGGAGAGGGCCGGTGGGATCCTGGGTGGATGCACCCCCTGACCCCGCGCCGACGGCGCCCCGCCCCCGCCTGGGCCCGGCGAGCCGATTCCGGGCAGCGCCGTGGATGAGCTGCGCGTCCGCCCCGGCCCCGGCGCACCGCGCGGGCTCCGGGTGCCCGCCGACGAGCTGACGGAGCGGTTCTCCCACGCGTCGGGGCCGGGCGGGCAGGGCGTGAACACCGCGGACTCCCGCGTCCAGCTCAGCCTCGACCTCGCCACGACCACAGCGCTCGACGAGGCCCAGCGCGCGCGGGTCCTGGATCGCCTGGCCACGAGGCTGCACGGAACGGTCCTGACCGTCGAGGCTCACGAGCACCGCTCCCAGCGGCGCAACCGCGCGGCCGCCCGCGAGCGCCTCGCCGGTCTGGTCCGGGACGCGATCGCTCCGCCGGTGCCCCGCCGGCCCACGAAGCCCACGCGCGGGTCCCAGCGCCGCCGCCTCGAGGCGAAGCGGCAGCGCGGCGAGGTCAAGCAGGCGCGCCGACGTCCTGAGGCGCACTGAGCGCTGACGCGCGGAGACCCTCAGCCCTCGTCCAGGGCCAGCGGGGCGTGGCCCGGGTTGGAGAGCGAGAGCACGACCGCGGCGACGTTCGGGTGCTCGAGCAGGGTGTCCTCGACGCGCTGCAGCATCACCGCGGCCTCGCTCTCACGCTCGTCCCCGGCCAGGTCCACCGCCCCCACGAGGAGCATGCGCTCCGGCCCGACGTACTCGAGGTGCAGGTAGCTGACCGAGACGACCTCGGGCCGCTCCTGGAGCCAGCGCAGCGCGCGGGCGCGCACGGCCGGGTCACCCACCTCGCCGACGAGGAACGCCATGTTGCGGGCGAGCAGGAAGACCGCCACGACGCCGAGCAGGACGCCCACGAGGATGGAGCCGACGGCGTCCCAACGGGCGTCGCCCGTGACCTGGTGCAGGAACATGGCCGCCGCGGCGATCACGAGGCCCGTGAGGGCCGAGGCGTCCTCCACCCACACCGCACGGAGCGTGGGGTCGGAGGTGCGCTGGAGGAACTGGAAGCGGCTGATGCGCCGTTCCTCGGCGTCCCGGTTCACGCGGCGATGCGCGTTGAGGAAGGAGTAGCCCTCGAGCACGAAGGCGACGGCGAGCACGATGTACGCGAGCGTGTAGTCCGACTCCCCCTCGTCCACGCCCCACACCGAGATGCCGTGCCACACGGAGACGGCGGCGCCGACGGCGAACAGGCCGAACGCCGCGACCATGGACCACACGTAGGCGGCGCGGCCGTAGCCGAGGGGGTGCCGCTCGTCCGCGGCCTTGACCGCCCGCTTCTCTGCGAGGAGCAGGAAGACCTCGTTGCCGGCGTCCGCCCACGAGTGCGCGGCCTCCGCGACCATGGCCGCCGATCCGGTGATCGCGCCGACCACCGACTTCACGATCGCGATCGCCGCGTTCACGCCGAGGGCGATGAGGACGGTCAGCAGGCCCTCGCCGCCTCCGTCCTGCGACGTCGTCCTGGGTGCTTCCTCGAGGCCGGTGTGACTCATGGGCAGAAGTCTGCTCCCTTCCGGCCCGAATTCCCCGCGCGGAGGGCCGTGCCGGCCGCGCGAGATCCGTCACTCATGGAGCTCGCGGTCGGTCGGCGCGCCTCACTCCTGGGCGGACCCGGCGTCCCCCCGCGCCCAGTGCTCGCCGCGCCGGGCCAGGAACGCCTCCTCGGGCCAGCTGCTGACGCCGGTGACGCGCACCCGGGTGACACGCCCGTCGTCGTCGAGCTCGAAGGGGATGCGCTCCCCCGCGGCGACGAAGCCGTCCGTGTCCTCCACGCGCAGCGTGGTGGCGTCCAGGGCGCGCAGCTCCTCCTTCGCGTCGAGGGGGCCGGGGGTGGTGGGGTCGAGGCGGACGAGCCGGTCACCGCCGCGCACGATGTCCATCTCCCCCCACAGCGAGACGTAGCGGCCGGTGAGGCGGTCCAGATCGGCGGGTGCGACGCCGTCGGGCAGGGCCTGCCAGTCCGCGGCGGGCGCCGTGAGCAGGTCCACGAGCTGGACGAGCCCCACGGCGAGCGCCTCGGCCGGCCCGTCCACCGCGTTGGTGAGGACGCAGACCGCGAGCCCGTCCGTCGGGTCCACGAGCGTGCGGGTGATCTGCCCGGGGAACCCGCCCGAGTGGCCGACCATCCGCCGCTCCCCCACCGTCGTTCCGATGAGGCCGAGTCCGTAGGTGCCCGTGCCGGTGCCGCGCTCGAACCTGGCCTCGGCGCGGTGCATGAGGCGCAGGGTGCGGTCGGTGAGGAGCTCCCTGCGCCCCAGCGCGAGGGCGCCGAAGAACCTGCTGAGCTCCTCGGCGCGGGAGACGAAGCCGGTGGCGGCCGCGAGCGCGCCGGTGGTGGCCTGGTCGATGGTCACGCGCCGGCGGTCGCGGCCCGTGCCGTGCGCGCGGGTGTGGCCGACGGCGGCACGGCGGTCGAGCTCGTCCGTGAGCTCGGGGTGGGTGTCCGTCAGGCCCAGGCGCGCGACGACGTCGTCCGCCACGTGCTCGGCGTAGTCCCGGCCCGTGACCTGCTCGATGATCGCGCCGAGGACCCCGTAGCCGATGTTCGAGTACTTGAAGTGCTCCTGCGGGGCATAGGCGGCGCCGTGCTCCCGGACGACCGCGAGGAGGGCATCCGGGTCGAGGAAGTCCTTGTCGAGCACCCAGAAGTCGGCGTCCACGCCGTCGCGGATCGCGCCGGAGGTATGGCTGAGCAGCTCGCGGACGGTGGCGCCTGCGAGGGGGGTGTCCGCGCAGCGCGGGAGGAGGTCGGCCACGGTGTCGTCCAGCCGCAGGCGGCCGGCCTCGACGAGGCGCATCACGGCGACGGCGGTGAACGTCTTGGAGTGGCTGGCCACCCGGAAGAGGTGGTCCGTGGTGAGGGGATCGCCCGAGGACTCGTCCGCGACGCCGAACGCCTCGGAGAGGACCAGCTCGTCCCCGATCCGGACGGCGACCTGAGCGCCCGGGACCTGGCGGGTCTCCACCTGCGTGGCGAGCCATCGGGAGAGGTAGGGGGCGATCTCGCGGAGGCGGGCGGGGGTGAGCTGCGGCAGCGTGCGGGTGACCATGGTCACCCAGCCTACGACCGGGCCGAGGCGCTGGAGGGCACCGCCGGTGTCGACCGGCGCACCCTCGCCTTCGAGAGCACCTCGGTGGGCAAGACGACGACGGCCCAGCGCGTCCGCCTCCTCCGCTCGGCGCGACACCGCCCTCAGCGTCGGGGCTTGCGCCGCGGACGCCCGGTCCACGCCAGGTAGACGCTGCCGCCGGTGAGCGCGGCTCCTCCGGCGGCGACCACGGGCGCCGCGTACCGGCCGAGCTGGTCCTTGTAGGCCACGAGCACGTTGGTGCCGCCGGAGATCATCGCGGCCACCACCATCGCGGCCACGATCCGGTCCCCCGTGCGCTCGACGCGGGCGACGAGGGGCTCGAGCTCGCCGGTCTTGAGGTTCACGTCCACGCCGCCGTCGTCGAGGCGCTCGAGGAACTTGCGCGCGTACCCGGGCAGGTCGAAGCCGAGCTCGGCCGCGGCCGCGGCTGCGCCGGCCACGCGTGCGGCGAGGCGCCGGGGGTTCAGATGCTCCCCGGCCATGCGCGCGGCGAACGGGGTGAGGACGAAGGAGTAGTCGAAGCCCGGGTGGAGCCGCACGCCGACGCCGTCCACGATGATCAGCATCCGGCACAGCTGCACGAGCTCCGGCGGCAGCGCCAGCCGGTGGTGCCGCACGATCGCGAAGACCTGGGAGACGATCTGGTCCACGCGGATCTCCGCGAGCTCGGCGCCGTCGAGGCGGGAGGTGATGCGGAAGACCTCCCAGCGCAGGCGGCGCCGGTCCACGGTGCCGCGCGGAGGCGCGATCTCCAGGAGCCCCCGCACGAGCCCGTCGGTGTCCTGGCTCGCGAACGCCATCGCCATGCGGGCGAACTGGCGTCGGACAGCGGGGCTGATCCGGCCGACGGAGCCGAAGTCGATGAACCCGATCGTGCCGTCGGACTCGATGAACAGGTTGCCCGCGTGAGGGTCCGCGTGGAACACCCCGTGCTCGAACACCATGCGCAGCAGGACGTCGGCGGCGCGGTAGGCGAGGTCCTCGCGGTCCACGCCGGCGGCGTCCAGGGCGTCGACGTCGTCCACCCGCAGGCCGGAGAGGCGCTGCATGGTCAGCACGCGCGAGGACGTGGTCTCCCAGTCGATCCACGGGAAGCGCACGCCCGGAGTGCCCGCGAAGTTGGCCGCGATCTCCTCGCACGCCCGCGCCTCCACCAGGTAGTCCAGCTCGGCCCGCAGGGAGCGGTCGAACTGCTCCACCATCCCCACGATGTCCATGTCCTGCAGCGTCTGGAAGGCGCGGGAGAGGCGCCCGGCCAGCGTCCGCAGGATCTCCAGGTCGGTCTGGACCTCCTCCACCACGCCGGGCTTGCGGATCTTCACGACGACGTCGCGCCCGTCCCGCAGCCGCCCCAGGTGCGCCTGGCCAATCGAGGCGGTCGCCAGCGGCGTCGTGTCGAACCACGCGAAGATCTCGTCCACGGAGGCCCCGAAGTCCTCGCGCACGGTCTCGGCGAGCGCCTCGAACGGGATGGGGGTGGTGCTGTCCGTCAACCGGGCGAACGCACGGCAGTAGCTCTCCGGGAAGAGGTCGGGCCGGGTCGAGATCAGCTGGCCCAGCTTCACGAACGTGGTCCCGAGCTCCTCGAAGGTGCGCACCACGAGCTCGGGGCGGGCGGCGGCGTCGACGCCTCCCAGGTGAGCCTGCCGGTCCGTGGCCGGCAGCCAGCGGCCGAGCCCGGCCTGCACGGCCGTCGCGTAGAGGCCGTTCCGGGACATGACGTGGGCGATCTCACGGTAGCGCTGGAGCTGGCGGGCCATGGGGTCCACGCTACGCGAGGGGACGGCCCGCCCCTACCGCCTGGCGTAGCGCAGCATGTTCGGCCGGCACGGCGCCTCGGCGGCGATCAGCATGTCCGGCGCCACCGCCCCCTCGGCCCGGAGGGAGAAGAGCCGGTCCACCACGCGGTCTCGCACGCCGTACGGGCTGATCGCGTTGACGTTGATCTTCGTCGCGCCCTCGAAGCCGGCCAGCGTGGAGACACGCCATTTGAGGCACACCCGCCACGGCATGCCGGCCTCGACGTCGGCCGGGCGGGTGTGCCACTCCTCGTTGCAGGGCACGTCCGCGCCGGTCGCGGCGTGGGCGGCGTGGAGCAGGTCGGACATGCCGCGCAGCTCCTCGGGCGCCTGGGCCCACGGATCCGACTCCGCGCTCTTGGAGTACACCTCGAGGGTCGGGTAGCGGTGCCCGAAGCCGGCGAACATGACGGCGTGCTCGTTCTCCGCGATCACCAGGCTGTGGCGGGCCGCGTAGTTGACGGCGTCCTCGTTGAAGACGTTCGGGTCGGCGCGCAGCCGCGCGAGCACCGCCTCGTTCTGCGCTCCACGCTCGTCGATGGCCACCAGCTGCTTGTGCAGGTGGTCGAAGGAGGCGCCGGCGGGCTTGAGCCAGTTCTGGAACACCGAGACGTAGCGGACGTCGCGGTTGGCCTCGTACAGCGCGCGGGCGGCCTCCGCGGTGAAGGCGATGAACGCGTGGTGCTCGTCCAGGGTCAGCGTGCCGGCGCTGGCCAGCCGGTGGTCGTCCGCGGCGCCGTCCACGTAGTGGCGCCGGGCGATGATCACGTCGTGCCCGCCGCCGAAGAACCCCGAGGCCGCATCGATCGTCTCGCCCTCGGACATCGCGTCGATCTCGTCGGGGCTCCTCCCCGCGGCCCGCAGCTTCGTCCCGACGACGGCGCGCACGTGGGCCCGGCCGGCCTCCGAGGCGAGGTAGTCATCGCGGTGGCGCCGCGCCGCCGTCGTGAGCTCGTAGCCGTAGTTGGCGCGCCAGTAGTCGTAGCTGAGGATCTCGAAGAGGTTGGGGACCCGGCGGAACGCGGCGACGGTGTCGAAGAGGTGCTCAGCACCGAGGCCGGCGAGGGTCTCGAAGGACCCTCCCGCGCCGCGGACGACGCGGGCCTTCTCCGGCGGGGTCTCCAGGTATCGCCCCGCGCAGAACGCGCAGTGACGGTCGTGCTCAGCCGGATCGAGGGGGCGCGGCTCCGGCCGCGCGAGCCCCAGCGGGCGGTTGGCCCGCCCCGGGACGGTCCACACCTCGGTGCCGCTGAACGGGTTGACCTGCTTGATCGTGCCGTCCGCCATGGTGCGGAGGAACTGCGGCGCGTGCTGGTGGGGCTGGAGCATGGCTCTCCTCGCGGGGCGGCGGCGTCGGGACCAGGCTAGCGGCCCCTCCCGTGCCGTCTCGGCTCACCGGGCCATCCGCGGCGCGAGCGTCTGCCGGATCTCGCTGACCACGACGGGACCGACGTTCCGACGCCGGAGCGGTGAGGCGCCGATGCGTCTGCCTGCTGCCACGGATGGCGGGGGTCTCCGTCCTTCGCCCAGACTCGGGCGCGCAGCTGACCTCGTCTACAGGGTCCCCGCCGCGCTCGCGATCGCCCGGTAGTCCGCGGCGAGCGAGTCCAGCGTCGCGTGGGCATTGAGCCCGCTCGGATTCGGCGCCACGAACAGGCGGGTGCTCGGCCACGGCGAGTCCTGCTCCCCCAGGCGCGCCTTCGGCACGCCGAACGCCGTCCGGTAGGAGGTCACCCCCAGCACCGCGACGGCGGCGGGCGCGTGCGCGGTGACGAGGGCGTCCAGCCGGGCGGGGGCGGCCTCGAGCTCGGCCCGCACGAGCTCGTCGGCGCGGGCCGTGGCGCGCGGGACCAGGTTGGAGATGCCGATGCCCTTGGCCCGGAGCTCGGCCAGGCCGACGTCGGGATAGCCGCCGGAGGCGTCGATGAGGTGCGAGGTGATGCGGGCCCGGTGCAGGGCCGGGTAGAAGCGGTTGCCGGGTCGGCCGAAGTGCGCGCCCGTGGCGGCGCTCCACAGGCTCGGGTTGATGCCCACGAACAGCAGGCGCAGCGGGTCCGGGAGCAGGTCCGGCACGGTGCGGTCGCGGAACTCCTGGAGCTCGGCCTGGGTGAAGCGCATGCCGACACCCTGGCACAGGTACCCTGGCCCTTGCCCGTCCTCGTCCGCATCACGCCCCTGGAGGCTCCATGTCGTCTCGCATCCATCATCCCGGACTGAAGGCCAAGGTGATGTCCGCGGCGGAGGCGGCGGCGTTCATCCAGCCGGGGACCACGGTGGGCATGAGCGGCTTCACCGGATCGGGCTACCCGAAGGCCGTGCCCATGGCTCTCGCCGAGCGCATCAAGGCCGCGCACGCCCGCGGCGAGGACTTCCGCATCAACCTCCACACCGGCGCCTCCACGTCCACGGAGATGGACGGCGCGCTCGCCGAGGCCGACGGCGTCGCGCTGCGCACCCCGTTCAACACGGACCCCACGATGCGCGCGAGGATCAACGCGGGCGAGACCGAGTACGTCGACACGCACCTCTCCCACCTGGCCCAGACCGTGTGGGAGGGCTTCTACGGCCCGATGCACACCGCCGTGGTCGAGGTGTCCGCGATCCGGGAGAACGGCCGGCTCGTGCCGAGCTCGTCCGTGGGCAACAACAAGTCCTGGCTGGACCTCGCAGACCAGGTGATCCTCGAGGTGAACTCGTGGCAGAGCGAGGACCTGGACGGCCTGCACGACGTCTACTACGAGACCGCCCTGCCGCCGCACCGCAAGCCGGTCGGGGTCACCCACCCGGCGGATCGCATCGGCGTCACGGACTTCGGCGTGGATCCGGCCAAGGTGGTGGCCGTCGTCGAGACCCATGCGCCGGACCGCAACTCGGCGTTCAAGCCCGCCGACGCCGACTCGGTGGCCATCGCCCAGCACCTCGTGGAGTTCTTCGAGCACGAGGTGGCCCAGGGCCGGTACGACGAGCGCCTGCTGCCGTTGCAGTCGGGCGTGGGCAACGTGGCGAACGCCGTGATGGCCGAACTCGTGAAGTCCCGCTTCCACGGGCTGACCGCCTTCACCGAGGTGGTGCAGGACGGCATGCTCGACGCGCTGGACTCGGGAACCCTCTCCATGGCCTCGTGCACGGCGTTCTCGCTCTCCACGGAGGCCGCCGAGCGCTTCAACTCCCACGTGAACCAGTACCGGGACAAGCTCATCATCCGCACCCAGGAGATCTCCAACCACCCGGAGCTCGTGCGCCGCCTCGGCATCCTGGCGATGAACGGCATGCTCGAGGCCGACCTCTACGGCAACGTGAACTCCACGCACCTCATGGGCACGAAGATGATGAACGGCCTCGGCGGCTCCGGCGACTTCGCCCGCAACGCGTTCACCTCGTTCTTCCTCACGCCGTCCGTCGCGAAGAACGGGGCGATCTCCTGCATCGTGCCGATGGTCTCCCACGTGGACCACACCGAGCACGACGTGCACGTGCTCGTCACCGAGCAGGGCCTGGCCGACCTGCGCGGCCTCTCCCCCAAGCAGCGCGCCCGGGTGGTCATCGACAAGTGCGCCCACCCGGACTACCGCGAGCAGCTGCGGGACTACTTCGACCGCGCGATGCGTGAGTCGGAGGGTCTGCACACCCCGCACCTGTTGGGCGAGGCCCTGTCCTGGCACCAGCGCTTCCTCGAGACCGGGACGATGCGTCACGGCTGACGGCCCGCCGGACCGGACACCTGCGGGACACCTGCGGAACGGGCCGCGCCTCGCGGCGGGGTGAGATCACGCCGGCTCCGGGCACGTGCCCGGAGCCGGCGTGGGACCGCAGGGCCGACGACGGCGTCAGCGGCGCCCGCCCTGCTCCCGCTCGGGGATTCCCGCGGCCCACAGGGCGGCCGCGATGAGGGCGGGCTGGCCGAACAGCCGCGCCAGGCGGCGGCCGTCCGTGTCCAGCCCGAAGCCGTCCTTGCGCTCGGCGTACTGCCCGATGTTCCCGGGGTAGATCGCCGTGTAGAAGGCCGCCAGGGCGGTGCCGGTCAGGCGGCGCTGCCCGGGGAGCGCCAGCAGAGCGGCCCCAAGGCCGATCTCAGCCACGCCGGATCCGAGCACCACGAGGTCCGCCGGGAGCGGGACCCACGAGGGCACCTGGGCGCGGAACTCACGGCGCGCCACGGTGAGGTGGGACAGCCCCGCGGCGGTCATGAACCCGCCGAGGCCGAGGCGGGCGGCGGTCTGGGAGAGGGGGGCGGACTGCCGGCGCTTCGTCATCACGCCTCCCCGAGCTCGAGGACGACGTCGATGTTGCCCCGGGTGGCGTTCGAATAGGGGCACACCTGATGCGCCTGCTCCATGAGGGCGCGGGCCTGGTCCGCGGGGACGTTGGGCAGCACGACCTCGAGGGTGACCTCCAGGCCGAAGCCCTCACCCTGGCGGCCGATGCCCACGCGCGCGCCGACGGAGGAGTCGGTGATGTCGGCACGGGAGGCGCGGGCGACCATCTGCAGGGCCGAGTGGAAGCACGCGGCGTAGCCGGCGGCGAACAGCTGCTCGGGGTTGGTGCCCTGGCCGGAGCCGCCCATCTCGGTGGGCACGGCGAGGTCGAGGTCGACCCGCCCGTCGGTGGTGCGGACATGGCCGTCGCGGCCGGCGCCGGTGCTGAGCGCCTCGGCGGTGTAGATGGTCTCCATGAGAGGTCCTTTCATCCGCCCGCCCCGTGCGGGACGAGTCGGCTCCAGCCTGCCACCCGGTCAGGTCGCGCGCAACCAAGTTGTTCCCCAGCGACCACTAGAATGCTCCCATGGATGCCGCGCCGACCCCCAGCCTCGCCCTCGAGGACCAGCTCTGCTTCGCCCTGCACCGGGCGACGCGCGCCGTCACGCGCGGCTACGGCCCCCTGCTCTCCCGCCTCGGCCTCACCTACCCGCAGTACCTCGTGATGCTCACCCTGTGGCAGGTGGGGAGTGACGCCTCGGCTGAGACGGAGGCGTCGACGTCGGACGCCGCCGGCGCACTGGGGGTCGGCGCGCTGCGGGACCGGCTCGGCATGGACAACGGGACGATCACACCCCTGGTGCGGCGCCTCGCCGGCATGGGGCTCGTCACGCGGGAGCGCGACGTCCACGACGAGCGACGCGTGCTGGTCCGGCTGACGGACGAGGGACGAGCGCTGCGGGAGTCCGCCCGGACGGTCCCGGTGGACGCACTCACCCGGATCCCCCTCGACGCCACCGAGCGCCAGGTCCTCATGGACCTGCTGAACCGGATCACCGAGGCCGTCGGGCCGCGCTGAGCCGGCGGGAGCGGCCCGCGCGCCGAGCGCGGGTCAGCGCACCCGGTCCAGGATCGCCCGGGCGACGGCGTCCGCCTCGCGCTCAGGCAGCCAGTGGTCCGCGTCGAGCGCCACGAACCGGTACTCCCCCGCCACCTGCCCCGCCGTGAGCTCGGCGGCCCGCGGGCCCAAGGCCGCATCCCGAGTGCCCCACACATACGTGGTGGGGACCGACACGGGCGCGTTGCGCGTGGTGGTCACCAGATCCGGGTTCGCCCGATACCAGTTCACCGGGCCGCGCAGGCTCTGCGGGGTGGAGAACCGGCGGGCGTAGTGCTCCGCCCCGGGGACCTGCCCCCGCTGCAGCAGGGAACCCAGCCGTCGCGCGAGGATCCGTTCGGGGAGGGCCGGTGCCTGGAAGGCGGCGATGTACCAGCTGCGGCGCAGCTGGTCCGGGCCACGCAGGGCGCGGGCCAGGGCGGCCGGATGCGGCGTGGACAGGACCGTCAGGGACGCGACGCGCTCGGGGTGGGCGGTGGCCAGCGCCCAGGCGACGGCGCCGCCCCAGTCATGGCCGACGACGTGGACGCGCCGCGCCCCCGCCGCGTCCGCCAGCGCGACGGCGTCCCCCACGAGCGCCGGGAGGCGGTAGGCCGCCGTCGCCCGCGGAGCGGCCCCCGGGGAGTAGCCGCGCTGGTCCGGGGCGAGGGTGCGCAGCCCCGCGGCGTGCAGCAGCGGCTCGACGTGCCTCCAGGACGTGGCGTCCTGGGGGAAGCCGTGCAGCAGCAGCACCACCTCCCCCTCGGCCGGCCCGCCGTCCCGGACGTCGAAGGTCAGGCCCTGATGCCGGAAGGTGTCCATGCCGCCCCCGAGTGCGCCGTCGCTCGTCACAGCCGGACGAGCATCTTCCCCGTGTTGGCGCCCTCGAGCAGGTCGATGAACGCCTGGGGTGCGTTCTCCAGACCCTCCCGGACGGTCTCATCCCACTGGATCTTCCCGGCGGCGACCCACGGGCCCACGCGCTCCAGGAACTCGGGGCGGACCTGCGCTGCGTACTTCTGCAGGACGAAGCCGCGCAGGGTCAGCCGCTTGCCGATCGCCAGGGCGAGGTTGCGCGGGGCGGCCGGCGGCTCCGTCGAGTTGTACTGGGCGATCGCGCCGCACATCGCCACGCGGCCGTCGACCCGCATCGCGGCGATGGCGGCCTCGAGGTGGTCGCCGCCCACGTTGTCGAAGTAGACGTCGATTCCCTCCGGCGCCGCCTCGGCCAGCAGATCGGTGGGCGAGCCGTCGTGGTAGTCGAACGCGGCGTCGAAGCCCAGCTCCTTCACCCGCGCCACCTTCTCGGGCGTGCCCGCCGAGCCGACCACGCGCGAGGCGCCCAGCAGGCGGGCGATCTGGCCGGCGACCGAGCCGACGGCCCCCGCGGCGCCCGAGATGAAGACGGCGTCGCCCTCCTGCATCTCGGCCACGTGCACGAGGCCGGTGTAGGCGGTCAGACCCGTCATGCCCAGCACGCCCAGGTAGGTGCTGTCCGAGAACTGGGAGGTGTCCACGGCCTGGACGGTGTCGCCGTCGAGGACGGCGTGCTCGCGCCAGCCGAGGCCGTGGAGCACGGACGTGCCCTCCGGCACGTCCGCGTGACGCGAGGCGATCACGGTGCCCACCGCGCCGCCGTCGAGCGGGGCGTCGAGCTGGAACGGAGGCACGTAGGACTCGACGTCGTTCATGCGGCCGCGCATGTACGGGTCCACGGACATCACGGTGTTGCGCACGAGGACCTGGCCCTCGGCGAGCTCGGGGAGCTCGACCTCCGTGAGGCGGAAGTTCTCCGGCGTCGGGGCGCCGTGGGGGCGGGAGGCGAGGTGGATCTCGCGCGTGTGGGTGGGGGTGCTCATGGTGGTCTCCTCGGGGTCGAAGCGGCGGGCTCGGCGGGGGGTCAGCGCGCGAGCAGGTCCAGGAGGCGGCGGGCGGCGTCGGCGGAGGAGGCCGGGTTCTGGCCGGTCACCAGGGTGCCGTCCGTGACCACGAAGCTCTCCTGATCCGGGCCCTTGCGGTAGTCCGCGCCGGCGGCGATCAGGGAGTCCTCGACGAGGAACGGGACCACGTCCGTCAGCTGGGCGGCCTCCTCCTCGCCGTTGGTGAACCCGGCGACCTGACGGCCGCGCACGAACGGGGTGCCGTCGGCGGCGGTGATCGGGTGCAGGATCCCGGGCGCGTGGCAGACGAGGCCGAGCGGGCGCCCGGCCGCGTCGCTGTCGAGGATGATCCGCGTGGAGTCGGCGTCGGACACCAGGTCCCACAGCGGGCCGTGACCGCCCGGGTAGAAGACGGCGTCGAACCCGTCCACGTCCACCTGGGCCAGAGGCGTGGTGTGGGCCAGGGCGGCCTTGGCCTCCTCGTCCTGGTCGAACCGGCGGGTGGCCTCGGTCTGCATCTCCGGCTTCGAGCTCGTCGGGTCGATGGGCGGCTGGCCGCCGCGGGGCGAGGCGAGGGTGACCTCGTGGCCGGCGTCCGTGAAGACGTAGTAGGGCGAGGCGAACTCCTCGAGCCAGAACCCGGTCTTGCGGCCGGTGTCGCCCAGCTGGTCGTGCGAGGTGAGGATCATCAGGATGCGGGACATGTCGGGAGCCCTTTCGTTGGTGGGGACTGAACTCTCATGGTCGTACACAACCGAATCTCGGGCAAGGGTGACGGTGCCCGGGTCGTCAGCGCTCCGTCACCCGCCCGTCCTGGACCTGCCAGCGGCGGTCGGTGCGGACGGTGTCCAGCATGCGGCGGTCGTGGGTGACGAGCAGCAGGGCGCCCTCATAGGTCTCGAGGGCCTGTTCGAGCTGCTCGATGGCCTCCAGGTCCAGGTGGTTGGTGGGCTCGTCGAGCACCAGGACGTTCACCCCGCGGGCCTGGAGCAGGGCCAGGGATGCCCGGGTGCGCTCGCCGGGCGAGAGCTCGTCCACGGGGCGGTTCACGTGGTCGGCCCTGAGGCCGAACTTGGCCAGCAGGGTGCGCACCTCCCCGGAGGCCATCTCGGGCACGAGCGCCTCGACGGCCGCGGCGAGCGGGACGGTCCCGGCCAGCAGCGAGCGCGCCTGGTCGATCTCCCCGATCTGCACGCTGGACCCCAGGGCGGCCGTGCCCTCGTCCGGGGCCTGGCGGCCCAGCAGCCCGCGCAGCAGGGTGGACTTGCCGGCCCCGTTGGGCCCGGTGATGCCGATCCGCTCCCCCGCGTTCACCTGGAGGGACACCGGGCCGAGCGTGAAGCCGCCCTGCCGGAAGACGGCGTCGTTGAGGGTGGCGACCACCGAGCTGGAGCGCGGCGCCGCACCGATGGTGAACTCCAGCCTCCACTCCTTGCGCGGCTCCTCCACCTCCTCCAGGCGCGCGATGCGGCTCTCCATCTGCCGGACCTTCTGGGCCTGCTTCTCGCTCGACTCACTATTGGCCTTGCGGCGCAGCTTGTCGTTGTCCGGGGACTTCTTCATCGCGTTGCGCACGCCCTGGCTGGACCACTCCCGCTGGATGCGGGCGCGGGAGACGAGGTCCTGCTTCTGCTCGGCGAACTCCTCGTACTTCTCCCGGGCCTGGCGGCGCAGGGTGGCCCGCTCCTCGAGGTAGGCCTCGTAGCCGCCGCCGTAGACGCGGTTGGTGCGCTGGGCGAGGTCGAGCTCCAGGACGCGGGTGACGCAGCGGGCCAGGAACTCGCGGTCGTGGCTCACCAGCACGACGCCGCCGCGCAGCTCCTGCACGAAGGCCTCCAGGCGGGTCAGACCGTCGAGGTCCAGGTCGTTGGTGGGCTCGTCCAGGAGCACGACGTCGAAGCGGGAGAGCAGCAGCGCGGCGAGGCCGACGCGGGCGGCCTGCCCACCGGAGAGGGAGGTCATGAGGACCTGTTCCGGGGAGGCGGAGAGGTCCAGGCCGAGGTCGGCCAGGACGGCGGGGAGGCGCTCCTCCAGGTCCGCGGCCCCGGAGGCGAGCCAGCGGGAGAGGGCCGAGTTGTAGCGGTCCGCGGCGGCGTCGGTGACGTCCGGGTCCGCCAGGGCCTCGGCGGCCTCGTCCATCTCGGTCTGCGCGGCGGCGCACCCGGTGCGGCGGGCGATGTACCCGGCGACCGTCTCCCCCGGCACCCGCTCGTGCTCCTGCGGCAGCCAGCCCACGAACGCGTCGGCCGGGGCCAGGCTGACCGTGCCGGCCTGCGGCGCGAGGTCCCCGCCGAGGATGCGCAGCAGGGTGGACTTGCCCGCGCCGTTGGCCCCCACGACGCCGACGACGTCCCCGGGCGCGACCGTGAGGTCCAGATCCTCGAAGAGCGTGCGGTGGCCGTGGCCGCCGGCGAGGCCGGAGGCGACAAGGGTGGCGGTCATGGTGCTCCTGACGGAAGTGCGGCGGGCGTCAGGCCATTCTGCCGCGACTGAGCTCCACGAGCTTCTCGGCCCGGGCGCGCGTCGCCTCCTCTCCCGCCGCGATGGCGACGCCGGAGCTGCGGAAGTCCGCGACCGTCATCCCCTCGATCGGCGGGCTGATGAGCACGTCCGGCCGGTAGAGCGAGAGCCGGACGGTGGTGAGCTGGGCCTGCATGACGTCGATGGCCCGGATGGCCTGGCGCAGCGACGTGGCGGGCGAACGGCGGGTGCGGGTGCGCGCCCCGGCCTCCGGCCGCTCCAGGGGCTCGAGCGTGGTGGCATCGACGGCGATCACCCGCTGCGCGCCCAGGAAGCGCGCCCCGTCCACCGGGATCTGGTTGAGGATGCCGCCGTCCACCAGCACGGAGTCCCCCACGGTCACCGGCTCCAGCGCGCCGGGGTAGGCGGTGGTCGCCTGGATCGCGGTGATGAGGTCCCCGGTGTGCAGGTAGCGGGTCTGGCCCTCGACGACGTCGGCCGCGGTGAGCACCAGGGGGATCTGCAGCTCCTCGAAGGTGTCCGGGAGCAGCTCGCGGAGCCAGGCCCGCAGCCGCTCGCCGGAGAGGATGCCGCCGGTCAGGCCCCAGTTGATGAGCCGCGGCCAGTCCACGCTCCGCGCGATCTTCTCGAGTGAGGCGGCG
Source organism: Micrococcus sp. 2A (assembly GCF_039519235.1). Taxonomy (NCBI): domain Bacteria; kingdom Bacillati; phylum Actinomycetota; class Actinomycetes; order Micrococcales; family Micrococcaceae; genus Micrococcus; species Micrococcus sp. 2A. Next base: position 1,792,275 of record NZ_CP154351.1, read on the forward strand.
TCGTGACCGGCAGCCATGAGCGCGCCAAGGAGGCCGCCCATGCTCGTTCCCGCGAGCACGTCCGGGCGGATGTCGAGCTCCTCGAGCACCCGCCAGACCCCGATGTGGCACAGCCCGCGCGCTCCTCCGCCGCCCAGGGCGAGGCCCAGCCGACCCGTGGGCCGTTCGTCATGCATCATGGGCCCAGCGTGCCACGGACGTGACCGTGAAGGGAGCGATGCCGGTCAGTCCGTCTCCGGCAGGCCGGCGGCCCACAGGGCGGCGAGCACCACGAGGTCCTCGTCGATCGGGAACCAGGACGGCGCCTGTGAGCGGGGGGGTGGGGCGCGCCGTACGGGACGTCCGCGGTGCCGTGGCAGGATCTCCGGCATGACAGGCGTGGATCACCAGCACCAGAGCGACGAGGACGGCACCGAGGATCCGGTGAGGCGGACCCATGAGGAGGCGGCAGACGAGGGCGCGGAACGCCTGCATCGGTCCCTCACCGTCCTGACTACCACCGGGTTCCTGGGCGGCGTCGAGATCACGATCGGCCTGCTCGCGTACCTGCTCACGCTCCACGAGACGGGCAGCCACCTGCTGGCCGGACTCGCGTTCTCCATTGGCCTGGTCAGCCTGTTCCTCGCCCACTCCGAACTCTTCACGGAGGGGTTCTACTACCCGATCACCGCGATCGCCGCCGGCCGGGGCACGTGGGTGGAGCTGCTGCGTCTGTGGGCGGTGACCCTCGTGATGAACCTCCTCGGCGGCACCGTGATGATCGCCCTCGTGGTGGCGGGGTTCCCCGACCTGCACGGCACCCTGGCCGAGAGCGCCCACCACTTCCTGGACATCGGCTTCAGCTGGCAGGGCGCCGCCCTGGCGGTCCTGGCCGGGGTGGCGATCACCCTCGTGACGCGGATGCAGGCCGGGACGGACAGCCCGACGGCGATGATCGTCGCGTCCGTCGCCGGAGCCATCGTCCTCGCCGGCGGTTCGCTCTTCCATTCGGTGATGGACTCGATCCTCATCATCGGAGCCATCCTGTCCGGAGCGCACGGCGTGGGCTGGCTCGAGTGGCTCAGCTGGGTGTGGTGGGTGATCCCCCTGAACATCCTCGGCGGGTTGGCGCTGACGACGGCGCCGCGCCTGCTGCGTTCCAAGGAGGTGCGGGAAGAGACGGGGCGGTGAGGGCAGGGCCCGAATGACAGGGATCAGACGGCGTCACGCGTCCCGTCGGCGGCGGGCTCGGGCAGCTCCTCGGTCACCCGGGAGGTGTTGGGGAAGACGAAGCGGTAGCTGAGACCGGCGACCGCGGCGCCCAACAACGGGGCCACGAAGAACAGCCAGACCTGGCCGAGGGCGTCCCCGCCCGCGAAGAGGGCCACGCCGAAGGAGCGAGCGGGGTTCACGGAGGTGTTCGACACGGGGATGGAGATCAGGTGGATCAGCGTGAGGGTCAGGCCGATGGCCAGCGGCGCGAAGCCGGACGGAGCACGGCGGTCCGTGGCGCCGAGGATGACGTAGAGGAACACGGCGGTCAGCAGCACCTCGGTCAGGAACACCGCGCCCATCGAGTAGCCCGCGGGCGAGAGTTCGCCATAGCCGTTGGTGGCCAGGCCGTTCTCCGCAAGCGAGTAGCCCGGACGACCGGAGGCGATCGCCAGCAGCACGCCGCCGGCCGCCACGCCGCCCACGAGCTGGGCGATCCAGTACGGCACAGTGAGCTTCCACGGCAGACGACCCGCGAGCGCCGCACCCAGCGTGACGGCCGGGTTGAAGTGACCGCCGGAGACGTGGCCCACGGCGTAGGCCATGGCCACCACGGTCAGGCCGAAGGCGAGGGCGACGCCGAGGAAGCCGATGCCCATGTTGACGCCTGTGGCGTCGTCGATCACGGAGGCGGAGAACACGGCCGCACCGGCGCCGCCGAAGACGAGCACGAAGGTGCCGAGGAGCTCGGCGGAGAGCTTGGAGACGAGCGGGGAGTCGTTCATGGTGGTCCTGTCAGAAGGTCTGGGGGGTGGGATCCTTTCGCTACGGTACCCGAGCCGGGGCATCCTCCCCGGAGGGTCCTCGACCTCTTCCGCTGCCACGGCAGCGCCGTCCGTGGGACCGTCCCGCCGTTGCCTGGGCGCACCGTCTCGTCCCGCGTCCACTCTCCTGGCCGGGCCGCCACGATCACCTCCGCAGATCAGGCGGCGGCCCTCATCCAGGACGGGGACGCCGCCGGGCACCGCTCGTCCGGCCGGGGGCCGGGCCTCAGCCCGCCGGCTGATCCACCCCCGCGGCGGGACGTCCGTCCTCCAGGTAGACGCAGTGCGCGGCGTCCCAGGCGGCGTCGACGCGGCGGGCGATCGCCGGGCGCAGGAGCTTCCGGGCCTCCTGGCGCGTCACGAAGCGATGCTCGGAGGCCTCGTCCTCCTGCAGGCCGATGGCGGCGACGTCCGCGGCAGTGAGCGGGTGGACGGCGCGAAAGAGGAAGCGCAGGCCGATCCGGCCGTCGGCTTTGCTGGGCCGCGTGTCGACGGCGACGAGCCGCCCGGCGGTCACCTCCAGCCCCGTCTCCTCCCGGACCTCGCGGCGGCAGCCGTCCCAGGGGGACTCGCCGTCATCCTCCATGATCCCGCCGGGGATGGTCCACCCCTTCTTGTAGGTGGGCTTGAGCACGAGCAGGCGGCCGGCCTCGTCGAAGAGGAGGCAGCCGCAGGAGACGGGGACGGAAGGGATCAGGAAGGACATGGCGCCAGCCTAGAGGCGGGCGCCGGCGGGGCGCTGGCCGGCGGGCTCGTGCCCCGCGCGGCGGGCGCGCACCGTGCGGACGGCCAGGATCAGCCAGGCGAGCACGGCCAGCGCGGCGAACACCGCAGGCAGCACGTGCCCCAGGAGCACGGAGGAGGCGACGGCGGCGAGGAACGCGGCCTGGTTGAGGACGACGTCGTACACCAGCGCGATGAACCGCCGGTTCACCACGTGGAGCCCGGCGATCGCTACGCCGCACGCGAACGTCACCGAGAGCAGGAGGTTGACCACCGGGGGAGGGTATCAGCGGCGGTCGAGGCGGACGGCCTCGAGCATGCGGCGGTCGTGGGTGACCAGCAGCAGGGCGCCGTCCTAGGCCTCGAGGGCCTGCTCCGGGCGTTCGAGGCCCGCAGACGGGCGTCAGCCTTGCCGGGCATAGGCGCGCTCGCGTTGCGTCACTGACACTTTGCGTCATGGCCGCGAGGCTTTGTCCGCGAGAGGCGGGCATCCCCTCGCTACGCTGAGGCCATGGCGACGGTTCTCCTCGTGCGGCACGGCCGCACCACGGCCAACGCGACGGGACTGCTGGCAGGCCGGACCCCCGGGGTCAGCCTGGACGAGCACGGGCGGGAGCAGGCGGCACGCACCGGGGAGCGGATCGCGGCCGTGCCCGTGGCCGCGGTGGTGGCCAGCCCCCTGCAGCGGTGCGCGCAGACCGCGCACGCCATCCTCGAACGGCAGCCGGACGCGGTGCCCTCGCTGGTCGACGATGGCCTCACCGAATGCGACTACGGCCAGTGGCAGGGGCGCATGCTCAGCGACCTGGCCACCGAGCCCCTGTGGGCGAGCGTGCAGACCCAGCCGTCCGCCGTCGTCTTCCCGGGCGGCGAGTCCATGGCGGGGATGCAGGCCCGGGCGGTGGCGGCGATCCGCCGGCACGACGCCGCCGTCGAGGCCGAGCACGGGCCCGGGGCGGTGTGGGTGGCGGTGAGCCACGGGGACGTCGTCAAGTCGATCCTGGCCGACGCGCTCGGCCTGCACCTGGACCTGTTCCAGCGGATCGAGGTGGGCCCCGCATCCGTGTCCGTCGTGAGCTACGGCCCGAGCCGCCCGCGGGTCTGGGCGATGAACACCGACGCCGGGGACCTCTCCTGGCTTGCGAAGCTCGGCCCGTCCGACGAGGCCCCGGTGGGCGGCGGCGCGGGCGCACCGACGACGGCGGCGGACACGACCGCTGGCGCGGGCACCGGCTCGGCGGGCGAGCAGCCGACGCCTAGGATCGGCGCATGACCGAGACGCCTGCCCATGTCCATGAGTTCGACTGGCCGGATCGGGTGGTGATCGGGACCGTCGGGCGTCCCGGTGCCCGGACGTTCTACCTGCAGGTGCGCGCCGGGGCGCGGCTGATGAGCGTCGCGCTGGAGAAGCAGCAGTCCGCCATCATGGCGGCGAAGATCGACGAGATCCTCGACGAGCTCATGGCCCTGGAGGGCAACCCGCACAGCGTCCCGGCGAGCACGCCCGCAGAGCTCGTGGACAACGATCCGCTGGAGCCGGTGCAGGAGCGGTTCCGCGTCGGCGCCATCGGCCTCGGCTGGGATCCCTCGACGGCACAGGTTGTCGTAGAGGTGCACCCGCTCGTCGAGGACGAGTCCGACCAGCTCCTCGGGGCGGAGTCCGAGGCGGTGTTGGTGCGGATGCCGGTCGGCGCCGCCCGCGCGTTCACGCGGCGCACCCGGGAGGCCGTGGACGCCGGACGCCCGATGTGCTCGGACTGCGGCCACCCCATGGACCCGGACGGTCACGTCTGCGGCGGCCCCGAGGCCTGATGAGCGCCGAGGATGGGGTGGGCGAAGAGCTGATGACCGGCGAGCTGACGCTCACCGGCCGCATCACGACGGCGTCCAATGCCACGTTTCTGGGCGCCATCGGTGACACGGTGGTGGTCTACAAGCCTGTGGCGGGCGAAGCGCCGCTCTGGGACTTCCCCGCCGGGACCCTGGCCCGCCGGGAGGTGGCGGCGTACCTGGTGTCAGAGGCGCTGGGGTGGGACATCGTGCCGCGCACGTGGCTGCGGGACGGGCCGTTCGGCGAGGGCATGGTGCAGCTCTGGCAGGAGCAGGATCCGGCCCAGGATGCGGTGGACCTGTTTCCGGCGGACGAGGTGCCGGCCTCGGGGTGGCTCACGATCCTGGAGGGTGAGGACGACGGTGGGAATCGGCTGGTCCTGGCCCACGAGGACTCAGCGGCCCTGCGCCGGATGGTGGTGTTCGACGTGGTGGTCAACAACGCCGACCGCAAGGGCGCCCACATCCTCGCCATGCCCGGCGGGCACCGTTACGGGGTGGACCATGGGCTCACGTTCCATGTGGCGGACAAGCTGCGCACGGTGCTGTGGGGATGGATCGGTGAGGAGCTGAGCGAGGAGGAGCGCGACGACGTGGGGCGCGTTCTGGAGGCAATTGACGGGGAGCCGGGTGAGCGGCTGGCGGAGCTGCTGAGTGCCGAGGAACGCGAAGCCCTTGCCGAACGCTGTGCCCAGTTGGTCGACGACGGGATCTTCCCTGCCCCGAGCGGGCTGACGCCGGCCGTGCCCTGGCCGCTCTTCTGACGGGCCTGAGGCGTCAGGCAGGACTCGCTGATGCCGAAGGCCTTCGCGATCTGGTTCAACCGGGCGCCAGGTTCGCGGTTCAGTGCGACGCGGACGACGTCATCACGGAACTCTTTGGGGTATGGGGCGGGCATGGTGCACATCCATCCCTGCGGTGTGGGAGCACCACAGATCGTATGTCACCTACACGTGCGTCAGTCCCATCGGCCTCTGCGGAAGTTCCGCGGAGGTCGATCAAAATCCCAGGTCAGCGGGGCAAGCGCTTAGCAACTGATGGTAGATCGGAACTCGACTGACGGGCCAGATCAGAAGCTGCGAAGGCAAAACCCCTGGTCAGACGCCCTCTTTAGACATTGAACCTGAATTCAACTACGTCCCCATCCTTCATCACGTAGTCCTTGCCCTCCATGCGCACCTTGCCGGCGGCCTTGGCGTCGGCCATGGACCCGGCAGCGATCAGATCGTCGAAACTCACGATCTCCGCCTTGATGAAGCCGCGCTGGAAGTCGGTGTGGATCACGCCGGCGGCCTCGGGCGCCGTCGCCCCCACCGGAATCGTCCAGGCGCGCGTCTCCTTCGGCCCCGCCGTCAGGTAGGTCTGCAGGCCGAGGGTGGAGAAGCCCACGCGGGCCAGCTGGTCCAGCCCGGACTCGTCCTGCCCGGCCATCTCCAGCATCTCGGCGGCCTCCTCGTCGGAGAGCTCCACGAGGTCGGACTCGAGCTTGGCGTCCAGGAACACGGCATCGGCGGGGGCCACCAGATCACGCAGCTCCTGCTGCTTGGCCTCGTCCCCCAGCACACCCTCGTCCGAGTTGAACACGTAGATGAACGGCTTGGCGGTGAGCAGGCTCAGCTCGCGCAACCGGTCCATGTCCAGCTTGTCCTTGTCCTTCGCCGCGAAGATCGTCTCACCCCGCTCCAGCACCGCGAGCGCGGTCTGCAGCGCCTCGAGGTCGGCGGGCTCCTTCTTCTTGCCCTTGACCTCCTTCTCGACGCGCGGGATCGCCTTCTCCACGGTCTGCATGTCCGCGATGATCAGCTCGGTGTTGATGGTCTCCATGTCCGAGGCCGGGTCCACCTTGCCGTCCACATGGACGACGTCGCCGTCGTCGAACGCGCGCACCACCTGGGCGATCGCGTGGGCCTCACGGATGTTCGCCAGGAACTGGTTGCCCAGGCCCTCCCCCTCGGAGGCACCCTTCACGATGCCGGCGATGTCAACAAAGGACACCGTGGCCGGCAGGATGCGCTCGGAGCCGAAGATCTCGGCCAGCTGCGGCAGGCGCTCGTCCGGCAGGTTCACCACGCCCACGTTCGGCTCGATCGTCGCGAACGGGTAGTTCGCCGCGAGCACGGTCTGGCGCGTCAGCGCGTTGAACAGGGTCGACTTGCCCACGTTGGGCAGTCCCACGAATCCGATAGTCAAAGCCACGCATCGAGTCTACCGGCGGCTCCGTCTCCCATCGGCATGGCAACGGGGCCGCTCCCCGAAGGGAACGGCCCCGTCCACGTGGTCGCGCGGCACGACGCCGTCGTGTCGCCTCGCGCGGGCGGTTCACCGCCGCCGGTGCGTCACTCGCCGGAGGTCTCCTGCTCCCCCGCGCCGGGCTCGTTCTCCACGGTCTCCCCGGAGATCTGGGTGGCGGCACCGGAGTGCTTCACGTCGATCTTGCGCGGCTTGGCCTGCTCGGCCACCGGAATGGTCAGCGTCAGCACGCCGTCGGCGTAGTCCGCCTCCACCTTGTCCAGGGCGAGGCCACGGCCCAAGGTCAGCTGGCGGGCGAAGGCGCCGGCGGAACGCTCGCGGGTCAGCCACTGGCGACCCTCGCCGTCGGACTTCTCCTTGCGCTCGGCGCGGATGGTGAGCGTGCGCTCCTCCACGTCCACGTCGATGGAGCTCGGGTCCACGCCCGGCAGCTCCACCTCGGCGACGAACCGGTCGCCCTCCCGGTAGAGGTTCATGGGCATCGAGCCCTGGCCGGCCACGCGCGCGATGCCGTTCATGAAGCGGTCCATCTCACGGAAGGGATCAACAGTACGAGCCATCATTCACTCCTCGTCAGTGTGGTGCGGCCGCTCCCGGTGAGCGGCGTCCGCCCGGTGCAACGCTCGTCCCCCCGCGGGTATTCCGCGAACCTGAGTCACTTTCGCTCAGGTCCTCACGCCGCACCCACGCTCTACCCTGACGGCGTACCCGCCCCGCCGCCGGAGAGGTCCCTCCCATGCTCAGCGTCCTGCGCCAGCCCACCTACGCGCGGCTGTTCGGCGCGCAGGTCATCGCGCTGCTCGGAACCGGCCTGCTCACCGTGGCGCTGGGCCTGCTCGCCTACGACATCGCGGGCGCGGCCGCCGGCGTCGTGATGGGCACCGTCATGGCCGTCAAGATGATCGCGTATGTGCTCATCTCCCCTGTCACCACGGCGCTCGTCGCCCGCCTGCCTGCGCGCCCCGTCCTGATCGGCGCGGACTTGGTGCGGGCCGCCGTCGCGCTCTCCCTGCCGTTCGTCACCGAGGCGTGGCAGACGTACGCGCTGGTGTTCCTGCTGCAGTCCGCCTCGGCCACGTTCACCCCCACGTTCCAGGCCGTGATCCCCACCGTGCTCCCCGAGGAGCGGGAGTACACCCGCGCGCTCTCCCTCTCCCGCCTCGCCTACGACGTCGAGTCCCTCGTCAGCCCCCTGCTCGCCGCCGCCCTCCTGACAGCGATGAGCTACCACAGCCTCTTCGTGGGCACCGTGGTCGGCTTCCTCGCCTCAGCGGCGCTCGTGGCCTCAGCCCGCTTCCCCGCGGTGCAGGCCCCCGCCCCCGCGCCCTTCCTGGACCGGCTCACCCGGGGCACGCGCCTCTTCCTGGCCTCCCCAGAGCTGCGGGGGCTGCTCGGCCTCAACCTCGTGGTCGCCACGACGACGGCCATGGTCATCGTCAACACCGTCGTCCTCGTGCAGGCCGAGCTGGGCCGGCCGCAGGAGGACGTCGCGCTGCTGCTGACCGCGCACGGCGTCGGCTCCATGCTCGTGGCCCTGACCTTGCCGTCCTGGCTCGACCGTGTTCCCGACCGCCGTGTCATGCTCGCCGGCGCCGCGGCCCTGCCCCTGCTCTTGCTGGCCGGCGTCGGTGCGCTCGTGGGGATGGAGGGCACGGCACGGTGGGCCGCGCTGCTCACGGTCTGGGCCCTGCTGGGCGCGGCCACCTCGGCCGTGCTCACCCCGTCCGCCCGACTGCTGCGCCGAGGCAGCACGGAGCAGGACCGCCCCGCCGTCTTCGCCGCGCAGTTCTCCCTCTCCCACGCGTGCTTCCTGCTGACCTATCCGCTCGCGGGGATCCTCGGCGCGTCCCTCGGCCTGCCCGCGGTGGGCCTGGTGCTGGTCGGGATCGGTGCGCTCGGGCTGGCGTTCGCGGCGGTCTCCTGGCGCGGGCTCGCTCCGCGCCGCCCCGCTCCCGCGCACCCATGACATCCGTCATGCCCACCTCCTGGCGGCGGCGACGACGACGCACGGGCAGGTGGCCGTCGTCGCGCGGGGCCGCGGCGGGCTCTAGGGGCGGACCACGGCGAGCGCCGTGCGGAAGGCCTGCTCCGCCTTCTCGCCGTACGGCACGAAGATCACCTCGCGCACGGTGTGTCCCACCTCCTCCGCCATGGCGTCGGAGGTCTCGACGGCGATGCGCGCGGCGTCGTCCATCGGCCAGCCGTAGACGCCCGCGGAGATGGCGGGGAACGCCACGGTCTCCGCCCCCAGTTCCCTCGCCACCCGCAGCGACTCGCGGTAGCAGGAGGCGAGGATGTCAGACTTGTCCTTGGTCTTGGCCCACACCGGACCCACCGTGTGGATGACCCAGCGTGCGGGCAGGCGCCCCGCCGTCGTCGCCACGGCCTGCCCGGCGGGCAGGCCGTCCGGCAGCGTGGTCTCCCGCAACGCCCGGCACTCGGCGAGGATCTCCGGGCCGCCCCGGCGGTGGATGGCGCCGTCCACGCCGCCCCCGCCGAGGAGGCGGGAGTTGGCCGCGTTCACGACGGCGTCGGCTGCGGTGGCGGTGATGTCCCCGGGGGCGATGACCAGCTTCATGCGTGCCACCGTAGGGGCCTGGGCGAGCCCCGGACAGGGCCGGTAGCCTCGGGCCGGTGAGCTCCGCCGATCAGAACCCCGCCGACCAGTCCCCCGCCGCCGCCCCGCCCACCCCGCCGTCCGCGGCGATGCTGCCCCTCATCACGCTGGGCGTGGAGCACGTCTTCGACACGCTCTCCTCGCAGCCCGTCTTCCACCCCACCATCCTGGCCGTGACGGCCGAGGGGATGCAGGGGATGTGGACCCACCCGGACCTCACGCCTGAGGGGGCGGCGCAGGCCGTGGCCGAGCTCGTGCCGCGCCCCGAGCGCGCCGTCGCCGTGTTCGACGGCGAGGTGGAGACGCCGGACGGGCCGCGGCCCGCCGTCGCCGTCGAGGCGTTCGAGGCGGGGTCGCTGACCTCGGTGCGCGTGATCGTCCGCTACCTCCCCGGCGTGCCCGCGGCGGGTCTGGACGCGCAGGTCGAGGGCGATCCGGAAGTGGCCGCCAACGGCCCGAACCCCCTGTTCGGCGCGTTCTGAGGGCCCTGCCGCAGGGATCTGGGGCCGCCGCGCCGCGTGGCGGCCTTACCGTGTCCGCTCCAGCTGGGACAGTGGTCCGCATGGAAAACCTGAGTCTCCTGCTGGCCCTGCTGCTCGGCCTCGTCCTGGGCGCCCTGCTGGGCGCATGGCTCGTGTGGCGCCGTCTGAGCGGCGGCACCGGCGAGGCGGCGCACGTGCGGCGAGAGCTGGACGCGCTGCGCACCGAGCACCAGAGCGCACGCGAGGAGCTGGCCGCCGTGCGCGCGGAGAACCGCGCCGTCACCGCCCAGCGCAGTGAGGACGCGGAACGCGCCCAGGCCGAGTCCCGCGTGCTGAGCACCCTCGCCCCGCTCGGCCAGCAGCTGGCCTCCCTGCAGAAGCAGGTGAGCGTGCTCGAGCGGGACCGCGTGGAGCAGTTCGGCCAGCTCGGCGAGCAGCTGCGCGTGGCCGCCGCCACGGACCGGGACCTGCTCAACCAGACCACCTCGCTCATGGCCACGCTGAAGTCCACCTCGGCACGCGGGCACTGGGGAGAGGCGCAGCTGCGCCGCGTGGTGGAGGCGGCGGGCATGCTGCACCACGTGGACTTCTCCGAGCAGACCACCATCGTCGGCACCGAGGGCGAGCGGCTGCGGCCGGACCTCGTGGTGTCCCTGCCCGGAGGCAAGTCCCTGGCCGTGGACGCCAAGGCCCCGCTCGGGGACGCGCTCGCCGCCGAGGCCCTCGCGGACGAGCCGGGAGAGGAGGCCGCCGAGCGTCGCCGGGCACTGGCCGCACAGCACGCCGCCGCCGTGCGCCGGCACGTGGACCAGCTGGCCGCGAAGTCGTACTGGTCCGGTCTCAGCCACTCACCCGAGCTCGTGCTGTGCTTCCTGCCGGCCGAGTCCTTGCTCGCCGCGGCCCTGGACGCGGACGGCGGCCTGCTGGACCACGCCTTCTCCAAGAACGTAGCGCTTGTGGCGCCAGTGTCCCTGCTGACCGCGCTGAAGTCCGTGGCGTACGCGTGGCGGCAGGATCGGCTCGCGGAGAACGCCCAGTTCATCGTCACGAGCGCACGCGAGCTCTACGACCGGCTCGGCACCCTCGGCTCCCACCTGGACCGCATGGGCGGGTCGCTGAAGACCACGGTGGACCGGTACAACCAGCTCGTCGGCACGGTCGAGTCCCGGGTCCTCCCCTCGGCGCGCAAGCTGCGGGAGGCCGACCCGGGGCTGCCACCCACCGCAGGCATCCGCACGCTCGAGTCGGCGCCCCGGGTGCTCTCCGCCCCGGAGCTGGTGGAAGGGCTGGGCATGGAGGGGCTCAGCGAGGACGACGGATTCGGCGGCCGCCGCGCCGGGTGAGGCGTCGGAGCGTGCCGGGCAGACCCCTCGGCCCGTGGGCAATCGGCGCCGCGTCAGTGCCCCGTCAGCGTCCCGTCGCCGGCCCCGCCGCCAGCAGCGCTCGCAGGGCAGTCAGGCCCCGGGCGGTGAGCTGGTCGAGCGTGCCGTCGTTGGCCAGCACCACGCCCTCCTCGTCCGGACCGAGCGGCTCCAGGGTGGCGATCTGCGCGTCCAGCAGGGCGGCCGGCATGAAGTGGCCGCGCATCCGCGTGGCCACGGGTGCCGGTCCGCGTCCGTCAGCGGCGTCCCGGCGGCCACGAGGGCCTTCGCCTCCGGTGAATGCAGGTCGTCGGCCTCCCCGAACGGGGCCCCCAGGCGCTGCGCGAGCCGCGTCGCCAGGGCCGTCTTCCCCGAGCCGGAGACGCCCATGACCACCACGGCCGTCCCGGCGAGCGGTTCAGGCATCCCCACGGCGATGCCCACCGAGGGAGCGGGACTCGTCCCCGGCCTTCTTCAGCTCCGCGCGCAGCTCCTTGGGCAGGGAGAAGATGATGTCCTCCTCGGCCGTGACCACCTCGTCCACCTGCGCGTAGCCGTAGTCCGCGAGGAGCGCGAGCACGTCCTGCACGAGCACCTCGGGCACGGACGCGCCGGAGGACAGCCCCACCGTCGCCACTCCCTCGAACCACGCCTCGTCGATCTGGCTGGCGAAGTCCACGCGCTCGGCGCGGGTGGCCCCGTACTCGAAGGCGACCTCCTTCAGGCGCACCGAATTCGAGGAGTTGGCCGATCCCACGATGATCACCAGGTCGCACTCCGGGGAGATCAGCTTGATCGCCGCCTGCCGGTTGGACGTGGCGTAGCAGATGTCGTCCGAGGGCGGGTCCTGCAGGTTCGGGAAGCGCTCGCGCAGCACCGCGACGATCTCGAGGGCCTCGTCCACGGAGAGCGTGGTCTGCGAGAGCCAGATGAGGTTGTCCGGGTCGTCCACCTGGACGGTGCGGGCCTCCGCGACGTCGTTGATCACCGTGGTGTGCTCGGGTGCCTCGCCGTACGTGCCCTCGACCTCTTCGTGGCCCTCGTGGCCGATCAGCAGGATGTGCTTGTCCTGACGGGCGAAGCGCACCGCCTCGCGGTGCACCTTCGTGACCAGCGGGCACGTGGCGTCGATGGTCTCCAGGTTCCGCTCGGCGGCCTCGGCCACCACGGCCGGGGAGACGCCGTGCGCGGAGAACACGGTGAGGGCGCCGTCCGGCACCTGGTCCAGCTCGTCCACGAACACCACGCCGCGCTCGGTCAGGGTGTCCACCACGTGGCGGTTGTGCACGATCTCCTTGCGCACGTACACGGGGGCGCCGTGGTGCTCCAGGGCCTTCTCCACGGCGACGACGGCGCGGTCCACGCCGGCGCAGTAGCCGCGCGGGGCGGCGAGCATCACGCGCTTCGGGCCGGTGACGGGCGCGGCGGCCTCCACCTCGGCGCGGGAGCGGCGCGTGCGCGGCACCTGAGGCATGCCGAGGCCGACGGCGGACGGGCGGGTGGCGGCAGCGGTGACGGACATGCCCCCCATGGTATCGGCCCGTGGCCCGGCCCCTCCGGGTGGGCGGGGCGTCCGCTCAGCGCGAAGGCGGCGACGCCGTCCGGACCGCGCCCCGCGGCCGCTCAGGGCCGTCCTGACTCACCGGCGGGGGCGACCTCGCGTGAGGGCCAGCTCGAGGAGGAACACCACCACGCCGACCCCGAGCGTGATCGAGGCCGCCGTCGTGAGGGTCGCCGCGTAGGGGGTCAGGGCCGTGTCGATCGCCGGGCGCAGGGCACGCTGGGCCTCCACCGCGAGGTGGGCGACGCCGTCGGCGACGCCGTCGGGCGCCACCACGGAGAACGCGTCGGAGCGGGTCGCGTTGCCCAGCAGCATCCCGCCGACGAGCATCACGGCGCCCGCGAGCGCGATCGAGGGGCCCCGCCACCGCGGCCGGGCCAGCACGAGGGCCGCGAGGAGGAGGAGCCCGGCCGCCACCGCGGCCCACCTCCAGTGCGCGGAGGCGGCGGCCCACCACGCGACGGTGGAGCGGTCCACGTCCTTCAGGGAGTCCACCGTGACGGTCATGGTGAGGTCCGTGCTGTCCCTCAGCTCGGCGGCGCGGTCGTACATGGGGGCGATCACGGTGTCCGCGGCCCAGTCCCCGAAGTCCGTGCCCGTCACGGCCTCGAGGATCCCCTGGCCGGGCACGTCGAGCTCGTTGCGGCGCAGGCGCGTCTCGATGTCGCCGAGCGCCGCCGCGACGCCGGACTGCGCCACCGGGCCGAAGGGGACGGTGAAGTCCCCTCCGGGCACGAAGCCCTCGGTCCCCCGGGCGTCCTTGAGGTCCAGCAGCCATGCGCGCCGCGCCTCGTCCGCGGTGTCGGACCAGCCCTGCACCACGCTGGGATCCTGCGCCACGTTCTGCGCCACGGGCCGGATCAGGTCCTCCACGGCCTGCGTGAGCGGGTCCGGGACCTCCTCCGGCACCAGGTCCTCCACCGCCCCGGTGACGGCGCCGGGGATCGCGGCGCGCACCTGCTCGTCCGAGGCCACCTGCTCGGCGACGCCCCGGACCAGCTCGGGCCGGTGGGCGGCCTCGTCCACGAGCGCACCGGCGGTGGCGAGCACGGCGGACAGTCCGGCGAGGAGGGCCAGGAGGAGGGCGAGGAGCGAGCGCATGGGCGGGACCTTCCGGTGCGGGCGAGGACGACCGACGGCGGCGTGCGGCGGCACGGACGGGCCGGGCATTACTGTGTCCGAGGGTACTGACACACTCGGGACGTGTCCCCGGCGGGCCCGCCCGCCCGAGGCGTCCGCCGCCGTCGTCCCGCCGCGCCGGCACCCCAGCGGCCCGAGACAGGAGATCCCGTGGAACCCCAGCGCACCGAGACCGACCCCGCCCTGACCGCAGCGTCCGGCGCGCCCGGCCCGGTGGACGTGCCCGCGCTCGCCTCGGAGACCTCCGCCGAGCGGCCCTGGCCGCTGCGCCGTCTCTCGGAGAACCTGAAGATCCACATCGAGCGGGCCCCGGCCACGTGGATCGAGGGCCAGCTGATCGAGTACAAGAACAACCGCGGCAACGTGTACATGACCATGCGGGACCTCGAGGAGGAGTACTCCCTGCCGGTCACCGCGTGGCGCACGGTGGCCATGGGGTTCGAGGGCACGGTGCAGCAGGGCTCGCGCGTCGTCGCCCGGGTGAAGCCGAGCTTCTGGACGAAGGGCGGCCGGCTCTCCATGGTGGTGCAGGAGATGCGCCCGGTCGGCCTGGGAGACCTGCTGGCCCGCGTGGAGCTGCTGCGCCGCCGCCTGGGCGAGGAGGGCCTGCTGGACGCCTCCCGCAAGCGGGCCCTCCCCCTGCTGCCCGGCGTCATCGGGCTCATCACCGGCCGGGACTCGGACGCGAAGAAGGACGTGCTGCGCAACACCCAGCTGCGCTGGCCCGCCGCGCGGTTCGAGGTCCGCGAGGTGGCGGTCCAGGGCTCGGAGGCGCCCCGCCAGGTGGCGGCGGCCCTGGCGGAGCTGGACGCCCGTCCGGACGTGGACGTCATCGTGATCGCCCGCGGCGGCGGCGCCCTCGAGGAGGTCATCCTGCCGTTCTCGGACGAGGCCCTCGTGCGCGCCGTCGCGGCGGCCCGCACCCCGGTGGTCTCCGCGATCGGCCATGAGGCGGACCGCCCGGTGCTGGACGACGTCGCAGACCTGCGCGCCTCCACGCCCACGGACGCCGCGAAGCGGATCGTGCCGGACGCGGCCGTGGAGTCGGCCGGCGTGGCGGACGCACGGCACCGGCTGGCCGCCGCCGTCGAGCGCCGCGTGGTGCGGGAGGGCGAGGGCCTGGCGCAGCTGCGCTCCCGTCCCGTCCTCGCCGATCCCAGGGTGATGGTGGACCGGCGCGAGGAGGACCTGCACACGTGGCGGGAGCGCGCCCGGCGCTCCACCGGGCACCGCCTCACGCTGGAGCGGGACGCCGTGGCGCACCTGGTGGCCCGAGTGCGCTCCCTCTCCCCGCAGCAGACCCTGGACCGCGGGTACGCCGTGGTCCAGCACGCCGGCCACCTGGTGCGCGACGCCGCACAGGTGGCCCCCGGAGACACCCTCGACGTCCTCGTGGCCGCCGGCCGCATGGCCGCCGAGGTCACGCACACCACACCGGCGGCGCCTGCCGCAGGCCCCGCCCCCACCCCCCAGGAGCAGTCATGACGGAGCAGAGCAGCACCCCCCACGCCGCCCCGGTGGAGGGCTTCGCCGGAGCGGACACCTCGGACGTGGCCGCCATGAGCTACGAGCGCGCCCGCGCCGAGCTCGTGGAGACCGTGTCCCGGCTCGAGGCCGGCGGCGCCGGGCTCGAGGAGTCCCTCGCCCTCTGGGAGCGCGGCGAGGCCCTGGCCGCGCGCTGCCAGGCCTGGCTCGACGGCGCCCGCGCGCGGCTCGACCAGGTGCGCGGCACCGCGGACGCCGCCCAGGACTGAGCCGGCCACGGACGACGGCGCCCCGCACCGGGAGGGTGCGGGGCGCCGTCGGTGTGCTCAGCGGGGCGGGCTCAGACGGACTGGCCCTCGTGCCTGCCCTCGGCGAGCTCCTCGACGAGCTTGGCGTTGAAGGCGTCCAGGTCGCCCGGGTTGCGGGAGGTGGTCAGGCCGGAGTCGACCACGACCTCCTTGTCCACCCACGTGGCGCCGGCGTTCTTCAGGTCCGTCTTGAGGGAGGCGTAGCTGGTCAGCTCGCGCCCCTCGACGACGCCGGCGTCGATCAGCGTCCAGGGCGCGTGGCAGATGGCGGCCACGGGCTTGTGCTGGGCGAAGAAGTCGCGCACGAACGCCAGCACGTCCTCGTCGCCGCGCAGGGCGTCGGCGTTCAGGGTGCCGCCGGGCATGACGAGCCCGGCGAAGTCCTCGGCCTTGGCCTCGGAGACGTGGAGGTCCACGGGGAAGGACTCGCCGTGCTCCCAGTCCTGCTTCATCGCGGTGACCGTCTCCTTCTCGAGCGAGACGAGGCTGGGGGTGCCGCCGGCGGCCAGCACTGCCTCCCACGGGGAGGTGAGCTCGACCTGCTCGACGCCCTTGGTGGCGAGGAAGGCGACCTTCTTGCCGGTGAGCGGCGCCGTGGTCTCGGTCTGCTGGGTGGTGTCCGTCATGGTCTGCATCCCTTCGTTCTGCGGTGGCGCGCCGTCGGAATGGCGCCTGGTCCACCATAGGCACGCTCCCCGGGGGTGGTGGCAAGGGGCGCCGCCCCGCGGGCGGGGATCAGCCGACCGCGGGCGGTGTCAGCCTGCGGCGAGGCGGCGGCGCTGCTCCTCGACGTCGAAGTCAGCCTCGGGCCAGGTCAGCTCGAGGCCCTGGAGCGTCTCGATGAGCAGCTCCTGCACCGCGAGGCGGGCGTACCACTTGCGGTCCGCCGGCACCACGAACCACGGGGCCGTCTCGGTGTCCGTCCGCTCCATCGCGATGCGGTAGGCGTCCATGTAGGCGTCCCAGTGCGCGCGCTCGTCGACGTCCCCGGGGTTGAACTTCCAGTGCTTCTCGGGCTCGTCCAGGCGCGCCTCGAGCCGCTCGCGCTGCTCCTCCTTCGAGATGTGCAGCATCACCTTGACGATCCGCGTGCCGCCGGCCGTGATCTCCTCCTCGAACGCGCGGATGAGCCCGTAGCGCTCCTCCACCGTCGCCAGGGGTGAGAGTCCGCGGACGCGGTGGACCAGCACGTCCTCGTAGTGGGAGCGGTCGAAGACCGCGAGGAAGCCCGGCTCGGGCAGGTGCGGGCGGATGCGCCACAGGAAGTCGTGCGCGCGCTCCTCCTGCGTGGGCGCCTTGAAGGCCGCGACGTCCACGCCCTGCGGGTCCATCGCGCCCACGACGTGCCGCATGATGCCGCCCTTGCCCGCGGTGTCCATGGCCTGCACCACGAGCAGCACGGACGGCGCCGGCCCCGCCGCGTCCGCGCGCGTGGACTGCGCGAAGAGGAGCTCCTGGAGCCGGGTCAGCTCCTCGGAGCGGGTGGCCAGCGCCGCCTTGCCGTCCGCCTTGTCCCCGTCGAATCCGGGCGTGGCGTGGGGGTCGACGTCGGCCGGGGGCGGCACCGCCCCGTCCGCGGCGCGGGCGCGCAGGGCACGCCGCAGCGGCTCGGCGAAGGGGCTCAGGATGGTGTGATCAGGCATGGCTCTCCCTCCACTCCTCGAGGAAGTCCTCCAGGCGGTCCAGGGCCACCTCCAGGTCCTCCACGCTCGGGAGCGTGACGAGCCGGAAGTGGTCGGTGTGCGGGTAGTTGAAGGCGCCGCCGTGGGAGACGAGGATCTTCTTCGCCCGCAGCAGCTCGATGACGAACCTCTCGTCGTCGTCGATCCGGTAGACCTCCGGGTCCAGGCGCGGGAACAGGTAGAGCGCGCCGTGCGCGGGCTGCACCGAGACGCCGGGGATCTCGTTGAGCCGCTTCTGCGCGAGGTTGCGCTGCTCCAGCAGGCGGCCGCCGGGCAGCACGAGGTCGTTGATGGACTGGTAGCCGCCGAGCGCCACCTGGATGGCGTGCTGCGCCGGCACGTTGGCGCACATGCGCATGTTCGCCAGGAGCGTCAGGCCCTCGAGGAAGTCGCGGGCGCGGTGCTTGGGCCCGGAGACGGCCACCCAGCCGGAGCGGAACCCGGCCACGCGGTACGCCTTGGACAGGCCGGAGAAGGTGAGGGTGAGGACGTCGTCGGAGAGGCCGGCCGCGTTGATGTGGCGGGCGCCGTCATAGGTGATCTTCTCGTAGATCTCGTCCGCCATGAGCACGAGGTGGTGGCGGCGGGCCACGTCGATCAGCCCGTTCAGCACGGCGCGGGAGTAGACCGCGCCCGTCGGGTTGTTGGGGTTGATGACCACGATGCCCTTGGTGCGCTCCGTGATGAGCGACTCGATGTGCTCCAGGTCCGGCTCCCAGCCCTGCTCCTCGATGCAGCGGTAGTGCACCGCGCGGCCGCCGGCCAGGGTCGTCGCCCCCGTCCACAGCGGGTAGTCGGGCGAGGGGATGAGGATCTCGTCGCCGTCGTCCACGAGGGCCTGGAGGACCATGGAGATCATCTCGGACACGCCGTTGCCGATGTAGACGTCCTCGACGCCGATGTCCCGGATGCCGCGGGACTCGTAGTACTGGGACACCGCGGTGCGCGCCGAGTAGACGCCCTTGGAGTCGGAGTAGCCCTGCGCGTGCGGCAGGTGCTGGTACATGCCCTGCAGGATCGTGTCCGGGGCCTCGAAGCCGAACGGCGCCGGATTGCCGATGTTCAGCTTCATGATCCGGTGCCCGGCGGCCTCCATGCGCTGCGCCTCCTCCAGGATGGGGCCGCGCACGTCGTAGCGGACGTTGAGCAGCTTGGAGGACTGACGGATCTGTCGCGGGTCGCCGGAGGAAGCCATGCGCTCCATGATGGCACTCGGCCGACCAGGCCGGAACACCGTGTCAGAACCAGGAGCCCCGCGGGACGAACCAGTCCTCGGGCGCCTCCTCGAGCCCTCGTGTCACGAGCCAGTACTGCGCGGCGTCCTCCGGGCTCAGCGCGTCGTCCCCGGTGGTGAGGCGGGCCAGCTGGCGCAGCCCCTCCTCGTCGAGGCCGTCCATGACCTCGCGGATCGCGGCCTCGGCGTCGTCGTCGAGCGCGTCCGGATCTCCCAGCACCGCGATGCTGCCCTCCGGGAGGACCCGTTCCCCGTCCCCCAGGGGCACGAGCGCGCTCGCCTCGATCTCCGGGTCGAAGCGGTAGGCCAGGCCGACCTGGGCCTCGTCCTGCACGACGGCGGGGATCGCCTCCTGCGCGGGCGGCAGCCACTCCCCGATCCGGCAGCCGGCGAGGCGGTCGAGCCGCTCGCGCAGCAGGACCGCGGCGACGCCGGGCTCGGCGCCGCCCAGCACCGCAGGGGTGGCGGCGCGCAGCTCTTCGCAGCGGCCGTTGAGGTCGTCCAGGGAGTCGAGCTCGAGCCGCGTCGCGGTGGTGGCCGTGACCACGGCGGCCAGGCGCAGCGGCTCGCGGGAGGCGGAGAGCACGTGGGGGCGCGCCACCCCCGGGAAGGCCGAGGCCGCTGCCGCGGTGGAGGAGCCGCTGGCCGGCGTGACGCCGGAGGACACGGCGCCGCCGGCGGCCAGCAGCTCCTCCACGATGCCCCGCGTGGCGGCCGCGTCCGGGGCCGACTCCCCGCGCGGCAGGGGCGTGGGCGAGGCCGCGGCCGTGGGGTCGGCGGGCACGCGGGGCGGGGCCGCCGGGTCGAGCGGGGGCAGGCTCGTGGACGCCGCGCCCGCCGCCGTGGGGGCCGTCGTCGGGCGCGGACTCGGCTCGGGCACCGAGGGCAGCAGGGAGGCGGGGTCCTCCGTCAGGACGAGGGTGAGCGTGTCCACGACGGCCACGGTGCGGCCGCCCGCGGCGTCCCAGGGCTGGGCCGGGACGGGCGCACCCTCGGGCTGGGGGGCGACGGCGTGGCCGCGGCGGCGCAGGTTGCGCTCCACGACGGCGGCCACGGCCGTCTGGAGCGGGGCGTTCGAGTGGGTCACCGTGACGGGCGCCCCCGTGGGGCCGGACGACGGCTCCGGAGGGCCGGCGGGCGAGCACGCACCGAGGGCCACGGCCAGGCCGAGGGCGACGGCGGGGACGAGCGAGCGGCGGTCCTTCACGCGGCGGCCGTTCACGCGGCGTCCCCGACGGAGCGCTGCGCGGCGAGCTCCAGGGCGCGGGCCACCCACGTGGCGGTGCGGACCTCGTCGAGCGCGGTCAGGTCGAACCAGCGGGCGTCGGTGGAGGATCCCCCCACCTCGGGCCGGAGGACTCCGCCCGTGAGGCGCGCGGTGTAGAGGATCTGCACGGTGAGGAGAGGGACGCCCTCGCCCCGCAGGCGTCGTTCGGCGGGGATGAGGCCCGTGGTGACCCCCAGCAGGCCCGTGAGCTCGCTCGTGTGGCCGGTCTCCTCCCACACCTCGCGGCGGCAGGCCTCCTCGGGGCTCTCCCCCGGCTCCAGCCCGCCGCCGGGCAGCGTCCAGACCACCTCGCCGGGGCCCTCCCACGAGGAGAGCAGGATCCGGCCCTCGGACACGATCAGGGCGTAGGCGCCCGCGCGCATCTGGAACGGCCCGGGCTCGGGCGCGGCGGCGGGGGCGGCGGGGCGGGTGGTCACGGGCGGGCTCCTGCCGGACGGGGATGGGGGTGGGGCGGACCGGCGGGCCCAGTCTACGAGCACCGCCCGCCGCGAACAGGGGCTCGGCCCGCACTCACCCTGGCTAGGGTGGGTGGACCACCCGCCGCCCGAGGAAGGAGTCCGCCCATGACCCCCGCGGCTCCCGCCCCCGAGGACCCGGCCGCCGCCGGCGACGACGCCCTCGGCCGCCTCACCACGCTGCTCGCCCGGGCCCAGGCCGCACCCGGCGGCCTCGACCTGACCGGCACCGACGACCCGGCCGGCGTCACCGGCCCGCAGGGCGCCACGCTCGACGCGCACGGGTGGTCCGACCTCGCCCTCGAGGCCGCCCTCCGGGAGGAGCCGGCCGACGTCGTCCGGTGCGCGGAGTCCGGTCTCCTCGCCCCCGGCGGGGATCAGCCCGGCACGCGCCTGACCCTGCTGCGCCAGCTCGCGCTCGCCGCCGATCAGGCCGATGACGAGGACGCCCTCGCCCGGCGCGTGGAGGAGCGGGCCGACGTGCTGCGGGCCCTCGGGCGGCCACATCAGGCGGCCCTGGAGACGCAGCTCGGCGCGGCCCTCGTGCGCGAGCCGGACGGGTTCGAGGCCGCGGTGCTGGCCGGCGTCGTGGAGGACGAGCGGCGGCGCCGCGCGCAGGGATCCGGCGGCGACCCGGCGGACACCGTGCTCCCGGAGGCACTCCTCGGCCTGGCCGTCCAGCGCATCCACGAGTCCGACCTGGACGGGGCGCTGGTGCACCTGCGCGAGGCGATCGCGCTGCTGCGCGAGCTGCGGGCCGCCGGCGCGGTGCTCCCCTCCGGCACGTGGGCCAGCGCCCACCTCGTGCTCGCCCGCCTCCACCTGTGGCGGGGCGAGCACGCGGAGGCGGAGGTGGAGGCCCTGACCGTCCTCTCCCTTCCAGCGGCCCGCGCCGTCCGGGCCTCCGCGCTGCTGGTGCGCGCCATCGCCGCCCACGAGCAGGGACGGCCCGACGACGCCCTGCGGTTCGCGCTCGACGCGACCGCGGGCATGGGCGAGGCCGGGCTCCGGCGCGGGGCCGCCTCGGCCGCTGCGCTCGTGGCCCGGGCGGCCGACGACGGCGACCGGCAGGAGGCCGCCGTCCTCGCGTGGCGGGTGGCCGCCGTCCACGCCGAGAAGGCGGAAGCCCCGGAGGCGGCCGTCCTGACCTACTGGTGGGCCCACCAGCTGGTGCTGGCCGGCAGGCCGCAGGAGGCCGAGCCCGTGCTCGAGGGGCTCGTGCGCCGCGCCGCCGCGGGCGGGCAGGCCGTGGAGCAGGCCCGCGCGCTCGTGGACCTCGGCCACGCCCTCCACGACCAGGACCGCTCCGTCGAGGCCCTGCCGCTGTGGCGCGAGGCCGCGGACCTGTTCGAGGCCCACGGGCAGGCCGAGGACGCCGCGCGCGTGCTGCTGGCCGCCGGAGCCCTCGTGAACCGCGAGCGCGACGCGGCCTCCCGCCCGCTCGCCCTCGACCTCTTCGAGCGCGCGGCGACGGCAGCCCGCCGCGCCGCGGACGAGGCCGGCGAGGAGGACGACGGCGACGTGCTGCCCGCCGCGCTCCACGCGCTGGGGTACCTGCTGTGCGAGTCCGGCCGCCCGGAGGGGCTGGCCCTGCTGGACGAGGCGATCTCGCTCGCGGAGCAGGCCCCGGCGCCGTGGCAGGCCGCCGACTTCCTGGACACGCGGGCCCGCGCCCTGTGGGCCCTGGAGAACGGGCCGGAGGCCGTGTCCACCGCGCTGACCTCCGCCGACCGATTCACGGCCGCGGGAGACCCGAACGGCGCCGCGCAGGCCGAGCTCTTCGCCGCGTACGTGGTGGCCGAGGACGGGCGCCCCGAGCAGGCCGCCACCCTGTTCCGGCTGGTCGGGGACTCCACCGGATCGGACCTCGTGCGACTCGGCGCGCTGACGGGGCTGCACCAGTGCCTCGACGCGCTGGGCGACCACGCGGGCGCGGCCCGCGTGCGCGACGACCTCGAGAGCGTCCGCGCGCGGCTCGGGGTCAGCGGAGACTGACCGGGGTCAACGGGGGCTGTCCGGGGGCACCGCGGGCCGACCAGGGCCCTCACCGGCCGTGCAGCACCTCCGCCGCCGCCGCCCGACGTGCCTCGCGTGCCGCCGGGGGTGCCTCGGGCTGGGCCGCGAGCGCGAGCAGGGTGGCGGCCGTCCGCGCCGCGAGGGCCTCCGGGTCCGCGCTCGTCCCCGCCCGGCGGCTGAAGCGTGCGATCACGCCGTCGAGGGCGGTCCCGCCCGCGCCGAGGTCGGCGCGCGCGGCACGCAGGTGGCCGATCAGGGCGGCCCAGTCGTCCACGCGGTGGCCGGGTCCGAGGGTGTCGGCGTCCAGGAGTCCCGTCACGCGCGTGCCGGCGGGGCCCACGTGGAGGTTGCCGGGGTGCAGGTCTCCGTGCACGGGGACCACGGGCCCCGGATCGGCGGAGTCCAGCAGCGTCCGGGCGGCGTCCGCGGCGCGCCCCGTCTGCGCGCCCGTCGCCGGGTCCAGCACGGCGGCGGCCCACGTCGCGTGGTCGAGCAGCTCGCGCCATGCCCCGGTGCCCGCGGCCGCGGCGTCGGGCGCGGGGACCCGGCCGGCCGTGCCGGAGGCGCCGACGTCGTCGGGGTCCTCGGCGGCCAGGGCGGCGGGGAGGCGGTCCAGCACGTCCTCGACCGCGCGGGGATCCAGCGCGTCCGCCCGCGGGCCGGTGAGGAGTCCGCGCCACGGGACGCCGGGGACCCGGCCGAGCGCGAGGACGCCGAGGTGGGGCGGGGCCACGAGCGGTGGGACCGGGACGCCGGCCTCCAGGGCCGCGCGCAGGCGGCGGTGCAGCGGGTGGACGGCCTCCGGTGGGAGCACCTTGAGGAACACGGTGCGGTCCGGGCGGGCCTCGTCCTCCCGGGGCTCCCATGCGGTGGCGAGGACGGCCCGCTCTCCGGGCCGGTAGGCCACCTGCTCGAGGGAGCGCAGCACGCCCAGTCCGCCGAGCCATCCGCCCACGTGCTCGCGGTCGACGGCGAGGGGCAGGCCCGGCAGGGCGGCGTCGTGGGGCAGCCACCACCACGTGGTCCCGTCGGGGAGGTGCCCGGAGAGTGGGCCGTCGGCGGGATCATCGTCGGCCACGGGATCGTCGTTCGCGGGATCGTCGTCGGCCACGGAGATGACGGCGGGGTGTTCAGCCGCGGCGGCGGGCGGGCCGTCGAGCACGAGGGTGCGGGCGAACGCCTCGCCGGCACCCACCGCCCCGGCCACCACCACGAGGTCGATCTCATGGGCGACCCGCCGGCCGAGCCTCAGGTGCAGGCGGGGCGGAGCGGCGCGCAGCAGGCGCAGCCCCGACGCCTCGAGGGCGGCCAGGACTGCGAGGGGGACCGCCGTCATGCGTGGGGCCGGAGAGGGCTCAGGAGGCGCGGCGGCGGGCCAGGACGTTGTCCAGGTCCAGTGCGGCGATGTCCCGCTCGGCGGTGGGGCTGATGTCCTCCGCGCGGGCGGTCTCGGGGCTCAGGGAGTCCTTGATGCGCCCGGAGGTCGCGGGCACCGGCGCGGCCTCGAGCGGCGCCGGCGCGGGGCGCTCCATCTCCGGTGCGTCCAGGTAGGTGGGGCGCGGCACGGCGGGGATGACCACCGAGCCGTGGCCGGACGGGACGGCGGGCGCGGCGCTCCGCGGCGCCTCCGGCACCGCGCGGGCCTCAGCTTCCCGGCCGTCGACGACGCCGGCCGTCCCGGTCTCCTCCGCGGCCGGTGCGGCGGCGGGGGCGCCGAAGGCGAGGACGGTCTCGAGCGTGCGGCGGTCGCGCGCGGGATCGGCGTGCGGAGCCGTGGCGTCCGCGTCCTCGGCCGGTGCGGCGCCGGTGAGGGCGTCGTCGGCGGGGGCGGCGGGACGATCCGCGGCGCGATCGCGCAGGGCGAGGGCCCGGAGGCCGCCCAGCGAGGCCGCGGCGATCAGCAGGGACCACCCGGCGGCGGCCGCGCTGGAGGCCCCGAAGAGCGCGCCCATGCCGGTGACGAGGAAGACCACGAGGGCGAGGGCTCCCACCAGGGCGACGGCGGCACGGTCCCGGCGCACGTGGAGGCGCGAGAGCTCGGGCGAGACCTCGGCGAGGCGGGCGGCGGAGAGACGCCGGGCCAGGGCACGGGCCGCCGGAGAGCTCTGCACACGGGTCGTCATGAAGGTCCTCCAGCGGTTCGGGCGGGCGGCGGCGGCGCGGGCTCGGCGGCGGTGCACGAGCCGCCCCACCCCGACCGCCACGAGGACCAGCATGACCACGGAGGCGCTGACCTTGAGGCCCGCGAACACGCCGAGGGCGGAGTCGAGCTCCGCCACCAGGGTGTTCCACTCGTCCATGCGGGCCAGCCTACCGGCCGGCAGGGGCACGCCGCGCGTCGAGCCAGCGCGCGAGGAGGCCCTGCGGCACCTCGTCCACGGTGACCGCGAAGCTGCGGTGGTCGCGCCAGTCGCCGTCCACGTGCAGGTAGCTCCGGCGCAGGCCCTCCTCCCGCAGTCCGAGCTTCTCCACCACGCGCAGGCTCGCCGCGTTCTCGGGACGGATGTTGACCTCCACGCGGTGCAGCCCGAGGGTGAAGAAGGCCCAGTCCGCGGCCATCGCCACGGCGGTCGGCGTGAGCCCCCGGCCCGCGTGGCGCTGGTCGATCCAGTAGCCGATCGCGCCCGAGAGCACGGAGCCGTACTGCACCCCGCTGAGGCTCAGCAGCCCGATCAGGCGGTCCCGCCCCGGGGCGTCGTCGTCGAGGGCCACGCCCCACGTGAAGGAGGTGCCCGCGCGGGCATGGCGGCCGTGCCAGCGGACCATCTGCCCGAACGTGGCCGGGCCGGCGCCGGGCTCGGGGCTCGTGGCGTCCCACGGCGTCAGCCACTGCTCGTTGGCGGTCCGCTGCTCCCGCCACGCCCGCTCGTCGCGCCGACGCAGCGGGCGCAGGGTGAGGGAGTCGTGGCGCAGCGCCACGGGCCAGGACGAGCTCGACATGCCCTCGATCCTAGGGCGTGGGCCGGAGTCCCAGGGCGCGGGCACAATGGCTCCATGGCCTCCCCCGACGCACCCCTGCCCTCCCCCGCGTCGACGCTCGACGAGTCCGGCGCGACGGCCCTGGCGAAGGCCGCCCTGCGCGCCCGCGTGCGCGCCGCACGCCGGGCCCTGGATCCGGCGCGCCGCGCCGCCGAGGCCGAGGCGGCGGCCGCGCACCTGTGGGAGTGGCTCGGTCCGCGCGTCGCGGCGACGCGCGGGCGGGGCGCCACGCCCGTCGTCGCCACGGTGCTGCCGATGCCCACGGAGCCGGACACCGGCCCGCTGCGCGAGCGCCTCCACGCCGCCGGGGCGCGCATCCTGGTGCCCGTGATCGAGCCGGGGCGGCGGCTGAGCTGGGCCGCGTGGCACCCCGGGGTGGGCATGGCCCGGGCGACGGCGGCCCCGATCGACGAGCCGATCGGGCCGCGACTCCGCGCGGACGCCCTCGCCGACGCCACGGCGGTGGTGCTGCCGGGGCTCGCGGTGGGCGAGGACGGCATGCGCCTGGGCCAGGGCGGCGGGTACTACGACCGCTTCCTCGCGGATCTGCCGGCCGCCGTGCCCACCGTGGCCCTGCTGTTCGCCCACGAGGTGCTCCCGGCCACAGAGGTGCCCGCCGAGCCCACGGACCGGCCCGTGGACGGGGTGGTCACGGCCGCCGGGCTGCGGTGGCTCGGACCGGCGGGTCCGCGGGGCGCGGCGGAGTAGCATCGCAGGGCCCGGACCATCCGCCCCGCGCCACGGCGCGCCCGACCCGAGGGGACCCATGCCCACGTACGCCTACCGCTGCAAGGACTGCGGCCACGCCTTCGACGCCGTCCAGTCCTTCACGGACGACGCCCTCACCGAGTGCCCCGAGTGCGGCGGCACCCTGCGCAAGCAGTACGGCTCCGTGGGCGTGAGCTTCAAGGGGTCCGGCTTCTACCGCACCGACTCGCGCGGCGGATCGGCCGGCGTCCCGGCGAGCGGCTCCGAGGGGTCGACGGGCGGCACGGCCTCCTCCGGCACGTCCGGCTCCGGCGCGGGCGACGGCGGCTCGTCCTCCGGCACCCCGACCTCGGCGTCCAAGGCCGACTGACCTCCGCCGCCCCCGTGGTCCCTGACCCCGGGGGCGGGGCCGTCCGTCAGCCCCAGTGCGGCGGGCGCTGCGCGAGCAGCCAGCGATCGTGCTCGTCCATCGCCGCCACGGGCTGCCCCGCGGGCGCCTGACCGGCGGCACCGGGGCGGGGCGAGGAGCGGGGCGCGCGGGCACCGGCCCCGTCGAGCCCCGCGACGCGCGGCTCCGGGCCGTCGGCGGCCGTCGGCCCCGTGCCCGGGGCGTCCGCGCGCCGGGACCGGCCGCGCCGAGGACCGCTCCCCCGCGCCGCACGCCCGTGGGCTGGGGGCCCCGGCTCAGCGCTCATCGGCGTCGGTCTCGTCCTCCGACTCCTCCACCGGCTCGTCCAGGCCGAGCCGCTCGGCCAGCCGGTCCGCGAGGGACTCGGGATCGGCGAACACGTCGATCGCCCAGAGGGTGTCCGTGTCCCAGCCGCGCGCCTCGAGCTGCTCCGGCAGGCGCCGCGAGCGCTCGCGCACGGTCATCGAGCGGTACGTCAGGCCGCCGTCGCTCACGAGGGCCAGCGGCCGCACGGCCCCGCCCCGCCCGGCGGCCGCGAGGTCCATGACGCCGCCGAGCCGCGGGCGCACCTGCGCGCCGTGCTCCGCGAGGCGGTCGCACAGGTCCGCCATGAGCGGATCGTCCACCTGGCCGCCCGTGGGCTCCTCCCCCGAGCCGAGGTAGGCCTCCAGCAGCGTGAGGAACCAGCGGGCGCCGCCGTCCAGCCGCTCCGCCTCGAGGTCCGAGGCGCCCACCGCGGAGACCAGGTGCAGGCGCCGGCGCGCCCGGCTCACCGCGATCGCCATCATGCGCTCGCCGTCCGGCTCCGAGACGGCCCCGAAGTGGTGCACCACGCGGCCGTGGGGGGTGCGGCCGTAGCCCGGGGTGAGGATCACGGCGTCGCGCACCACGGAGGCGGCCCGCGTGACCGGGACGATCACGAAGGGCTCGCGGGTCGACTCGTCCTCGCCCCGCCCGCGGGCCAGGAAGTCCCGCGCCCACGGCGCGCGCGCGGCGGTGGCCTGCACGGCGGCGGCCACGCGGCGGGCGTGCTGCTCGGACACGGTGACCACGGCGAGCGACTCGTCGGCGTGGTCCCGGATGTGCTCGAACACGCGCTGGACGGTGCGGGCCACCTCGGCGTCGGTGGACTCCACCACGTCTCCGCCCGTCATGGGGATGCCGGTGCCCTCGGCCACGTACTCGGCGGTCACGGTGCGGCCGTGCCCCGTCAGCTCGCCGGCCGTGGGCACGGCCTCGAGCTCGCCGTCGTAGGCCAGCGTGGAGATCAGGCGGACGAGGCGCCGCTCCATCCCGCGGTGCACCGTGCGCAGCGGCAGCACGGGCAGCACCTCGGCGAGCGCCTCGTGCGCGGAGCGCAGCGGACGCAGCGGGCCGGCGGTGGCCGTGGGGTCCACGGACACCTGGAAGGACTGCGGCCGGCCGATCACGGGGTCGCCGAACGAGACCACCTGGGGGGCGCGCACGAGCGCGCCCATCACGGTGGCCAGCGCGGTGGAGTCCGCGTCCAGCAGCACCACGACGTCGGCGGACCAGTCCGCGGGGAACTCCGCGAGCGCCATGGGCGAGGTGGTCATGATCGGCACGAGGGGCTGCAGGACCTCCGGTGTGAGCGTGGCGAGCGACTCCACGCTCGGGCGGCCCTGCTTGAGGAGGTTCCGCAGCACGGCGGCGTCAGCACGGTAGGTGCCCAGCGCGGCGCGCCAGCGCTCGGACAGCGCGGCGGAGAGCCGCTCGGCGCCGGAGGCCAGCAGGTCCCGGTCCGCCGCGCGGAAGCCGCGCTCGACCTCGGTCAGGTCGGTGCCGCTCATCATGGCCAGGAAGTCGTCGCCGGAGATCATGGCCTCGAGCGCGGACTGCCACCAGGCCAGCTCGAGCTCGGCGTTGAGCCGTTCGGGCGGCACCTGCCGATCGTGGAGGTCTGCGAGGAGCTCGGTGAGGCCGTGGTCGCGCAGCTGGTCGAGCACGAGCGTGCGCTCCGGCAGGGAGGAGAGGGTCTCGCGGTCGGCCACGAGGCCGTCCACCGCGGCGGCGAGGTCGTCGGCGTCCCGCTCCACGAGCGCGGTCTCGGCGGTGGCCTCCGGCGCCAGCACGGCCGTGAGCCGCTCGAGGCGGTCCTCGACGCCGGCCACGGCGCCCAGTCCGCGGGCGGCCTGGTCCGGGACCATCGGCACGGAGCCGGGCTCGGCGGCGTGGCGGCGCCAGTCCTCGACGACGGCCTCCGCCTCCAGCAGCGCCGCGTGCAGGTCGTGCGGCTGGACGCCGGGACGCACCACGTCCTTGGCCTGGCGGCGCACGCGGGAGCGGGCGACGGAGGACATCTCCACCATGTTCTGGCGACGCCACCCGCTGGAGGCGGTGGCCGCCACGAGCTGAGAGAGGTCCTGCGCGAACACCTCGGGGGTGAAGGTCTCGAGGCAGCGGGCGACCCGCTCGTACAGGTCCACCTGCTCACGCCAGCCGGCCACGGTGCGCGCGGGGCGCAGCCCGGCCTGCGCCGCGGCGGTGTCCACCGCGCGACGCGTGGTGTGGAGCGTGGCCGCGAGCTCCTGCACGAGCTCGGCGGCGGATTCGGTCTCCTGCACGTTGCGCACGCGCGCGCCGAACCAGCGGCTCTGCGTGGCCTGGGGCGAGAACGCGCCCAGCTCGCCGGCCCGCTCGAGCTGCTCGGCCACGGCGTGGCGGTTCACGGTGGAGTCCAGCACGGAGCGCTTCAGGCGCACGGTGGTGGCGGGCGGGGTCTCGAGGCCGGTCAGGGCCGCGAGCGCCTGCATGGCCTGGAACGGCGAGCAGCCCCACCGGGGGCGCACGTGGTGCAGCGAGCCCACGTGCTCGCGCAGGCGACGGCGCCGCTCCACGAGCTCGGCGTCGGCGCGGCGTCGGTCCGGCTGCTCGGCGCGTTCCGTCCGCAGCACGGCGGCCACGAGCTGACGCCGCAGCCACTCCGGGTCCGCGTTGGCGGGCACGTCGAGGGCCGCGGCCCGCAGGCCGGCCTCCTCGAGGCGGTCGTGCACGTCGGCCAGGGCCGCGGAGCGCTCGGCCACCACCAGCACGCGCCGGCCCTCCCAGGCCAGGCGGGCGGCCAGCGCGACGGCGGTCTGCGTCTGGCCCGTGCCGGGCGCGGCGTGCACCACGAGCGAGCGGCCCGCGGAGGCGTGGTCCAGCACCGCCTGCTGGGAGGGGTCGAGGTCGAGCACGAGCCGCTCGTCCTGCGGCGCGCGGTCGTCCCCGTCCGGTTCGTCCACGGGCCCGAGGTCGGCGGGACGGGGCACCATGCCGGTGCCGGCGTCGTAGAGGGCCTGGACCACGGGCAGGTGCTCGAGGGAGTCCGGCAGGCTCGCCGTCTCCCCGAGGTCCGCGAACGTGGAGAGCAGCATGCGCTCCGAGACCTGCAGGCCGTCCAGGGACCCGGCCTGCTCCCGCAGCAGCGCCAGGGCGGGGCCCGGCTCCATGCGCGCGGTGGCGTAGGCGGCGTGCTGGTACGCCTCCGGGTCCAGGCGGATCCCGTGGTGCCGGCGGAGGTTGCGGACCAGGGCGGGGTTGAGCCGCGCCGGCTCGGTGATCTGCACCTCGAGCTCGTCCCGGTCCTGTGCGCCGCGGCGCACGGTGAGCGCCACGCGGGCCAGCAGGACCGGGGCGGAGCGGCGCTCCCGGCGGCCGTCCTCCTGCGCTGTCCACGTGGCCACGCCCACGGCGAGGGCCGCGACGTCGATGCCGCGCTCCTCCGAGAGCTCGCGCACCTTGGCGCGCAGGCCGAGGGAGACCTGGTGGGCGGACTCGAGCACGGGGCCGGCCGGCAGCAGCGTGGACAGGCGCGTGCGGCGCCCCAGCAGCAGCTGCGAGACGCCGGAGGAGTTGGCGTCCGTCACGTCGATGCTGTTGGCCGCCGAGGGCGCGAAGCGCAGCATGGTGTCGTTCTCCGCCCCCGAGCCGAGCGAGGCCACCCACGTGGCCGGGTCGGGACGGGCGGCGCCCTCGTCGGGGCGGGCGGCCGCGCGGGCGCGGGCCAGGCGGGGGAACTCCTGCTCGGTCACTTCGGTGCGGTCCTTCCTCTGCCCGCCCCGGGCGGGCGGGATTCGAGCCTGATGCCGCCCCGGATCGGGGCGGCCCTCACGCGGCGCGCAGGGCGCCGCTCACTCCCACTCGATGGTGCCCGGGGGCTTGGACGTGACGTCCAGGACCACGCGGTTGATGCCGTCCACCTCGTTGGTGATGCGGTTGGAGATCCGGGAGAGCACGTCCTCCGGGATGCGGGCCCAGTCCGCCGTCATGGCGTCCTCGGAGGTGACGGGGCGCAGGACCACGGGGTGGCCGTAGGTGCGGCCGTCGCCCTGCACGCCCACGGAGCGCACGTCCGCGAGCAGCACCACGGGGCACTGCCAGATCTGCCGGTCCAGGCCGGCCGCGGTCAGCTCGGCGCGCACGATGGCGTCCGCGCGGCGCAGCAGGTCCAGGCGCTCCTGCGTGACCTCGCCGATGATGCGGATGCCCAGGCCGGGGCCGGGGAACGGCTGGCGGTGCACGATCCCCTCGGGCAGGCCGAGCTCGGCGCCCACGGCGCGCACCTCGTCCTTGAACAGCTCGCGCAGCGGCTCGCACAGCTCGAACTCGATGTCCTCCGGCAGGCCGCCCACGTTGTGGTGGGACTTGATGTTGGCGGCGCCGTCGCCGCCGCCGGACTCCACGACGTCCGGGTAGAGCGTGCCCTGCACGAGGAAGCGGACCTCGGGGGCGTTCGGGTCGTGCGCGGACTCGAGCACGATGTCCGCCTGGGCCTTCTCGAACGTGCGGATGAAGCGCTCGCCGATGGTCTTGCGCTTCTGCTCGGGGTCGGTCACGCCGGCCAGCGCGGCCAGGAAGTCCTCGCGGGCGTCCACCATGACGAGCTTCGCGCCGCCGTGGGCCTCGCCGAAGGCCTTCTCGATCTCGGCGGACTCGCCCTCGCGCATGAGGCCGTGGTCCACGTACACGCAGGTCAGGCGGTCGCCGATGGCGCGCTGCACGAGGGCCGCGGCCACGGCGGAGTCCACGCCTCCGGAGAGGCCGCAGATCGCGCGGGCGTCGCCGATCTGCTCGCGGATGCGCTCGACCTGCTCCTCGATCACGTTGCTGGCCGTCCAGTCGGAGGCGAGCCCGGCGCCGTCGTGCAGGAAGTGCTCGAGCACCTCCTGGCCGCGGGAGGAGTGGCCCACCTCGGGGTGCCACTGCACGCCGTAGATGCGGCGCTCGCGGTCCTCGAACGCGGCCACGGGGGCGCCGACGGTGGTGGCGGTGACCGCGAAGCCCTCGGGCGCCGCCGTCACGGCGTCCCCGTGGGACATCCACACGACCTGCTCGTCGTCCTGGCCCGCGAAGAGCACCGACTCGGGATCCACCTCGGTGAGGCGCGTGGAGCCGTACTCGCGGGTCCCGGTGCGGGCGACCTCGCCGCCGAGCGCGTGGGCGATGGACTGGAAGCCGTAGCAGAGGCCCAGCACGGGCACGCCGGCCTCGAGCAGCGCGGGATCGAGCCGGGGGGCGCCGGGCTCGTACACGGACGAGGGGCCGCCCGAGAGGATCAGCGCCGCGGGCTCACGGGCGAGCACCTCGGCGGCGGGCGTGGACGCCGGCACCACCTCGGAGTACACGTTGGCCTCACGCACGCGACGGGCGATGAGCTGGGCGTACTGCGCACCGAAGTCCATCACCAGGACGGTGGGCATCACGTCGCTCAGCGGGGCGGGCTTCTCGGGGGTGGGGGGGTTCTGCGTCACCCGACCAAGGATAGTCCAGGCGTCCTGGGGCGCCGCGCCCGCGCCTCAGTAGCGGCGGGCGGCGGACGGGTACCGGTGGACCTCGTCGCGCACCACGCGGGTCATGCGCTTCTCCACGATGAAGGAGAGGAAGGGCACGACGCCGCCGCCCGCCATCGCCAGCAGGCGCACCGGCTCCCAGCGCATGAGGGACCACAGGCGGAAGCACGCGAGGAGGTAGACCACGTACATCCAGCCGTGGGCGATGAGGATGAGGAGGGAGAGGTTCACTCCCCCGGTCACCGAGTCCTCCGGATGCAGGCCCAGCACGTTGGGCTCGCCGTCCACCGTGGTGCCGCCCGCGAAGAGCTCCTGGTGGAGGCCGTACTTGAACACCATCTCCGCCACGAGCAGCAGGAGCATGACGCCCGTGATCCACGCGCACACCACGTAGAACCGGGTGGCCGAGCGGATCTGCTGCTGCGTGCCGGCGAACCGGCGGCTCTCCCGGCCCGGGCGCGGCGGCGGCTCGGGGAGGTCGGCCTCGGTGATGTCCTCGGGGTCCGGCAGGCTCGTCGGGTCCACCGCGGCGTGCGCGTCCGGTCGGGACTGGGGGTCGGGATGGCTCATCGTGTCTGCTCCTTCGGGGGACCCGCGGGTCCGTCGTCATGCGGGGTGCGCGCGGCCTGCGCCGCGAGCGCCCGCTCCTTGGCCTCGCGCGCGGCGGCCCGGCGCCGGGCGAGCTCCTCGGCCCGCCACTGGGCGGCCCACTCCTCGTCCAGGCGGGCCTCCTGCAGCTCGCGCTCGTGGTCGTCGCGCACGAACCGCCACCACAGGAAGAGGGCGAAGCCCGCGAAGAGGATCCACTCGATCGCGTAGAACACGTTCAGCCAGACGACCTGCGTCTCCTCCGGCTGCGGCGGCACCCACACGGGCTCGAGGCCTCCCGGGGCGGCCCCCGCCGAGACGTCCGCGCCCACCGCGTCCGTCACCGCGAACGCGGCCACGTAGGCGGCGTAGGAGGGCTCGTCCCAGACGTTGACCAGCTGGCCGGGGGCGAGCGTGGTGTACACGGGGCGCCCGGAGGTCTCCGCGGGCTCCGTGGAACGGGGCAGGGGGCCGTCCGGGGGCAGGAGGCGCCCGGTCAGGGTCACCTCGCCCGTGGGTGCCGGGTCCACGAGGGCGGCGTCCTCCGACCAGCCCCGCACGACGGGGACGACCTCCCCGTCCGGGGCGCCGGCCACCCGGAAGGCCGTCACGGTCCAGAAGCCCTGCCGCCCCTCGTGCAGGCGCCGGGCGATGAGTGCGTCCGTGCCCGGGAGGAACGCCCCGGACGCGGTGACGACCTGGTCCGCCTGGGAGGCCAGGAGCGGCTCGGAGGGGCGGACGTGGTCCGTGAACGGGACGGCGTTCTCCGTCTGCGTGCGGGGCGGCGGGGCCGCCGTCTCCGCGGACTGGAACTGCCAGCGTGAGAGGGCCACGAACAGGCCGGCCGCCACGAGGGCCAGCACGAGCGTGGCCAGCCACACGGGCTTCAGGGCGGTACGGAGCACCCGAGATCACTTCTTCCGGAACGGGACGGGAGGGCCGCTGCGACGGCGGGCCGAGGGGCGGTCGGCCGGGGCCGGCGGTGGCCCGCCCCGGCGCCGGTGGTCACATCACGTGCGTGGGCGCGACGATGACCTCCACCTTCTGGAAGTCCTTGAGCTCGGTGTAGCCCGTGGTCGCCATGGCGCGCTTGAGCGCGCCCATGAGGTTGGAGGTGCCGTCCGTCTGGTGGCCGGGGCCCCACAGGAGCTCCTGGAGTGGGGCGACGGTGCCGACGTGCGTGCGGTGGCCGCGCGGCAGGTCCGGGTGGGCGGCCTCGAGGCCCCAGTGCCAGCCGGCTCCGGGAGCCTCGGCGGCGCGGGCGAGCGCGGTGCCGAGCATGACGGCGTCGGCGCCCATCGCGAGGGCCTTGACGATCTGGCCGGACGTGCCCAGGCCGCCGTCGGCGATCACCTGCACGTAGCGGCCGCCGGACTCGTCCATGTAGTCGCGCCGGGCCTCGGCGATGTCCGAGATGGCCGTGGCCATGGGGACGCGGATGCCGAGGGCGCGGCGCGTCGTCGTCGAGGCGCCGCCGCCGAAGCCCACGAGCACGCCGGCCGCGCCGGTGCGCATGAGGTGCAGCGCCGGGGTGTAGCCCGCGGCGCCGCCCACGATCACGGGGACGTCGAGCTCGTAGATGAACTGCTTGAGGTCCAGCGGCTCGTGCGTGGAGGACACGTGCTCGGCGGAGACGGTGGTGCCGCGGATGACGAAGAGGTCCACGCCCGCGGCGAGCACGGTCTTGTAGAACTGCTGCGTGTTCTGCGGAGTGAGGGAGCCGGCCACCACGACGCCGGCCTCGCGGATCTGCGCGAGGCGCGCCGTGATCAGCTCGGCCTGGATCGGCGCGTCGTAGATCTCCTGGAGGCGGCGGGTGACCTCGGGGCTGCCGGGGGCCGCCTCGAGCGCGGCGATCTCCTCCAGCAGCGGCGCGGGATCCTCGTGCCGGGTCCACAGGCCCTCGAGGTTCAGCACGCCGAGGCCGCCCAGGCGGCCCAGCGCGATGGCCGTGTCCGGGCTCATCACGGAGTCCATGGGGGCGCCGATCACGGGCATGTCGAACGTGTAGGCGTCGATCCGCCAGGACAGGTTCACATCCCCCGGGTCCCGGGTCCGGCGGGCCGGCACCACGGAGACGTCGTCGAGGGAGAAGGCGCGGCGGCCGCGCTTTCCACGGCCGATCTCAATCTGATTCGTCACCTCCCCAGCCTATCCCAGGGATCCTGGGCGCCACCGGGGAGGGCGCCGGGCTCAGCGGGAGCTGTAGTTCGGCGCCTCCACGGTCATCATGATGTCGTGCGGATGGGACTCCTTGAGGCCCGCGGAGGTGATGCGCACGAAGCGTCCGTTCTCCTTGAGGTCCGCGATGGTGGGCGCGCCCGTGTAGAACATGGTCTGGCGCAGGCCGCCCACGAGCTGGTGCACCACGTTGGCGACGTGGCCGCGGTAGGGCACCTGGCCCTCGATGCCCTCGGGGATCAGCTTGTCCTCGGCCGGCACGTCCGCCTGGAAGTAGCGGTCCTTGGAGTAGGAGCGCTTGCCGTTGCGGGTCTGCATGGCGCCCAGGGAGCCCATGCCGCGGTAGGCCTTGAACTGCTTGCCCTGGTAGAACACCAGGTCGCCCGGGGACTCGGCGGTGCCGGCCAGCAGGGAGCCGAGCATCACGGAGTCGGCGCCGGCCACGAGCGCCTTGCCGATGTCGCCGGAGTGCTGCAGGCCGCCGTCGGCGATCAGCGGCACGCCCGCGGGGCGCGTGGCCTTGGCCGCCTCGTAGATCGCGGTGATCTGGGGGACACCGACGCCGGCCACCACGCGCGTGGTGCAGATGGAGCCCGGGCCGACGCCGACCTTCACGGCGTCCGCGCCGGCGTCGACGATCGCCTTGGCGCCCGCGTACGTGGCGGCCTGGCCGCCGATGATGTCCACGTGCGCCGCGGCCTTCTCCTTCTTCAGGCGGGCGATCATGTCCAGCACGCCGTGGGTGTGGCCGTTGGCGGTGTCCACCACGAGGGCGTCCACGCCCGCCTCGACGAGCGCCATGGCCCGCTCCCAGCCGTCGCCGAAGAAGCCGACGGCGCCGCCCACGCGCAGGCGGCCCTCCTCGTCCTTCGCGGCGTCCGGGTACTTCTCCGCCTTGTCGAAGTCCTTGACGGTGATCAGGCCCTGCAGCCGGTTCTGATCGTCCACGAGGGGGAGCTTCTCGATGCGGTGGCGGGAGAAGAGCGCGACCGTCTCCTCGCGGGAGATGCCCACGGGGCCCGTGATGAGCGGCATCGGCGTCATGGCCGAGCGCACCGTGCGGGTGGCGAAGTCCTCGTGGTCCACGAAGCGGACGTCGCGGTTGGTGATGATGCCGACCAGCACGCCGTCCGTGTCCACCACGGGCAGGCCGGAGACGCGGTACTGCGCGCACAGCTCGTCGAGCTCCTCGAGGGTGGCGTCCGGGCCGACGGTGACGGGGTCCGTGATCATGCCGGACTC
Organism: Micrococcus sp. 2A; assembly: GCF_039519235.1. Taxonomy (NCBI): domain Bacteria; kingdom Bacillati; phylum Actinomycetota; class Actinomycetes; order Micrococcales; family Micrococcaceae; genus Micrococcus; species Micrococcus sp. 2A. Next base: position 1,828,621 of record NZ_CP154351.1, read on the forward strand.
GGAGCGCTTCACCGTGTCCACGTGCGAGGCCTGGTCCTCGATGGAGAGGTTGCGGTGGATGATGCCCATGCCGCCCTGGCGCGCCATCGCGATGGCCAGCGGCGCCTCGGTCACGGTGTCCATGGCGGCCGAGATGACGGGGATGTTCAGGCGGATCCGCTTGGTCACCTGCGTCCCGGTGTCCGCGTCCGCCGGGATGACGTCCGTGTGGCTGGGCAGGAGGAGGACGTCGTCGTACGTCAGGCCGAAGAATCCGAACGGATCGGCGGCGGAGTGGACGGGGTCCGAGGACGGGCCGGTGCTGGTGGTGGTCACGAAGGGGCCTTTCGAGACGGGGGTTTCCGCGATTCTATGCCCACGGGGTGGTGCGCCGGGGATGGGTGCGTCGGCGGTCACAGGGTCGGGCGGGTCCGGGTCGAGGACCGGAGACGGAGGTCGGCATGGGGGCTCCCCGATGATGTGACGGTCGGGGCGCTCCCGTGAGGTCCGCCATGATTCGCGCACGGGCCGCCGGCGAGACCGGCGTCACGCCCGAGTCACAGAACGCAACCCGTTTCGTCGTCGTGCTAGGCACCCTCCTAGCCTCTCCCGGTGAGCACAGCACAGACCTCCCCCGCACCGGCCGCGCGACGCCGGCTCCCCGCCTGGATGACCAACTTCGGCTGGCAGATCGTGGCCGCCCTCGTCCTCGGCCTCGTCCTCGGCCTCCTCGCCCGCGGCATGGGCCACACCGAGGAGAACCCGACCTGGCTCGGAGAGATGCTCGACCTGATCGGCGGCATCTACGTGACCCTCCTGAAGGCCGCGGTCGTCCCGCTGGTCTTCTTCGCCGTCGTCGCCTCCATCGCCAACCTCGCCCAGGTGACCAACGCGGCCCGCCTGGCCGCGAAGACCCTGCTGTGGTTCGCGATCACGAGCCTCATCGCCGTGCTGGTGGGCCTCGCCGTGGGCGTGATGCTGCAGCCCGGCGTCGGCACCGGGCAGACCGCCCCGGACTCTTACAACGCCCGCGACGTGGGCTGGCTCGACTTCGTGACCTCCATGGTCCCGGTCAACTTCCTCGGCCTCACCGTGAAGGCGTCCACCAGCGACGCCGGCGCCGTCGTCGCCTCCCCCACCTTCAACGTGCTCCAGGTGCTCGTCATCTCGATCGCGGTGGGCGTCGCCGCCCTCAAGGTGGGTGAGAAGGCCGAGCCGTTCCTCGCGTTCTCCCGCTCGATGCTGGCCATCATCCAGAAGGTCCTGTGGTGGATCATCCGCCTCGCACCGATCGGCACCATCGGCCTGCTGGGCACCGCCGTGGCCTCCTACGGCTGGTCCACCATGGGCACGCTCGTGAAGTTCGTGGTCGCCATCTACATCGGCCTCGCCCTCATCATGCTCGTGGTCTACCCGCTGCTGGCCCGAGCGCACGGCCTCTCCGTGCGGCAGTTCTTCTCCGGCGTGTGGCCGGCGTTCCAGCTGGGCTTCGTCTCCCGCTCCTCGCTGGGCACCCTGCCCGTGACCCAGCGCGTGGCCGAGCGGAACTTCGGCGTGCCCACCGGCTACGCCTCCTTCGCCGTCCCGCTGGGCGCCACCACCAAGATGGACGGCTGCGCCGCCATCTACCCCGCCATCGCGGCCGTGTTCGTGGCGCAGTTCTACGGCATCGACCTGAGCCTCGGCCAGTACGCGCTGATCGTGCTCGTCTCCGTGCTGGGCTCGGCGGCCACGGCCGGCACCACCGGCGCCACCGTGATGCTCACGCTCACCCTGTCCACCGCGGGCCTGCCCCTCGAGGGCATGGCGCTGCTGCTCGCCGTCGACCCGATCGTGGACATGGGGCGCACCGCCCTGAACGTCTCCGGCCAGGCGCTCATCCCGGCCCTCGTGGCCAAGCAGGAGGGCATCCTGGACCAGGCCCGCTACGACGCCGAGCGCGGCGACGTGATGGCCGACGACGACGCCGAGATCGTCGAAGCCCGGGCGCAGGACCGCGCCGACACGCAGGCGCAGATGGTCGGGGTCGACACGCGTCCCTGACGCGGCCCCTCGCTCGACGCGCTGATCAGGGGAGGAGGGGCCATGGCCCCTCCTCCCCTGGCCTGTCCCCACGTCGGCGACTCCCTCGGCGCGCTGCCCGGTGGTCCCGAGCCCTCTCCCCCGCGCCCCCCTGGCGCAAGACCTCATCACGCGGCGGTCCGTCACGGCGCCGGGTCCGACGTCCCGGACCGCCATCGATCCCGTTGCGTCAAGGACGCGGCCGCGGAGCGCCCCGGTGCGCCAACGGAAGCGGGCAACAGGTGCGGAGACGCGAAACGGCCCGTCATCTGCGCGCGCAGATGACGGGCCGTCGTCGTGAGGGAGCCGGCCCTGCCGGCGACGTCACTCAGCTCAGTGCTGGTGGCCGTGCTCGTCCTCGTCCTCGGGCTTGTCCGCCACGAGGGTCTCGGTGGTGAGCACGAGCGCCGCGATGGACGCCGCGTTGGCCAGCGCGGAGCGGGTGACCTTCACGGGGTCGATCACGCCGTCGGCGAGGAGGTCGCCGTACACGCCCGTCTTCGCGTTGTAGCCGTGGTTCGGCGCCAGCTCGGCGACCTTGGAGACGACGACGTAGCCGTCCTCGCCCGCGTTCTGGGCGATCCAGCGCAGCGGCTGCTTGAGCGCCTTGCGCACGATCTCCACGCCCGCGGCGGCGTCCCCGGTGAGGGCCTGCACGTCGGCGTCCTCGTCCAGGACGGAGAGGGCGTTGATGAGGGCGGTGCCGCCGCCGGCGACGATGCCCTCCTCGAGCGCGGCACGCGTGGAGGACACGGCGTCCTCGATGCGGTGCTTGCGCTCCTTGAGCTCCACCTCGGTGGCGGCGCCCACGCGGATCACGCCGATGCCACCGGCGAGCTTGGCGAGGCGCTCCTGCAGCTTCTCGCGGTCCCAGTCGGAGTCGGTCGCGGCGACCTCGGCCTTGATCTGGGAGACGCGGGCGTCCACGTCGGCCTTCTCACCGCCGCCGTCCACGATCGTGGTGTTGTCCTTGGACACGGTGATGCGGCGCGCGGTGCCGAGCACGTCGAGGTCGGCCTGCTCGAGCTTCATGCCGAGGTCCGGGGAGACCACCTGGGCGCCGGTGAGGATCGCGATGTCCTGCATCATGGCCTTGCGGCGGTCGCCGAAGCCCGGGGCCTTCACGGCCACGACGTTCAGGGTGCCGCGGATCTTGTTGACCACGAGGGTGGACAGGGCCTCGCCCTCGACGTCCTCCGCGATCACGAACAGCGGGCGGTTGGACTGCAGGACCTTCTCCAGCAGGGGCAGCAGCTCCTGCACGTTGGAGATCTTGCCGGAGTTGATGAGGATGTACGGGTCCTCGAGCACGGCCTCCTGACGCTCGGCGTCGGTGACCATGTACGGGGACAGGTAGCCCTTGTCGAACTGCATGCCCTCGGTGACGTCCAGCTCCGTCGAGGTGGTGGAGGACTCCTCGATGGTGATGACGCCGTCGGTGCCCACGGTGTCGAAGGCGCGGGCCAGCAGCTCGCCGACCTCGTCCGACTGCGCGGAGATGGCGGCCACGTGGGCCACGTTCTTGCCCTCGACCGGGCGGGCGTTCTCCAGCAGGCGCTTCTCGACGGCGGTCACGGCCGCCTCGATGCCCTTCTTGACGTCGTTCGGCGCGGCGCCGGCGGCGACCTGGCGCATGCCCTCGTTCACGAGGGCCTGGGCCAGCACGGTGGCGGTGGTGGTGCCGTCGCCCGCGATGTCGTTGGTCTTGGTGGCGACCTCCTTGGCGAGCTGGGCGCCCATGTTCTCGTAGGGGTCGTCCAGCTCGATCTCACGGGCGATCGTGACGCCGTCGTTGGTGATGGTGGGGGCACCCCACGCCTTGTCGAGCACCACGTTGCGGCCCTTGGGGCCGAGCGTCACCTTGACGGTGTCGGCGAGCTTGTCGATGCCGGCCTGGAGGGCGCGGCGTGCGTCGTCGTTGAATGCCAGCTGCTTGGCCATGACGGACGCTCCTTTCGGTTCAGGAAGTCTTCAGGAAGTCTTCGGGGAGTGCGGGACGCGTCGGGCCCGGGGCGGCGCACCGGTGTGGTGCGCTCCGCTCACCGGGCCCGACGCGCGGGGGTCACTTGGTGACGATGGCCAGCACGTCGCGGGCGGAGAGGACGAGGTACTCCTCGCCGCCGACCTTGACCTCGGTGCCGCCGTACTTGGAGTACAGGACGACGTCGCCCTCGGCGACGTCCACCGGCACGCGGCTGCCGTTCTCGGCGACGCGGCCCGGGCCCACGGCCACGACCTGGCCCTCCTGGGGCTTCTCCTTGGCGGTGTCCGGGATGACGAGGCCGGAGGCGGTGGTCTGCTCGGCCTCCAGCGGGCGGACGACGATGCGGTCCTCGAGGGGCTTGATGGCAACGGACATGCTGCACACTCCTTCTTGTTCGACGTGCGGGCCGGCGACAGGGCCGCCGAGTCTGCGTTGACGTGGTCTCAGGGGGTGCCACGGGCGTGGAGACCCTCCGTCGTCGCGGTGCCGCAGGGTCCATCCTCGGGCGTTGGCACCCGGTACCCCCGAGTGCCAGTGTCGACTCTACTCCGGGCCTTGGCACTCCTTCAACACGAGTGCCAGCCGCGTCCGGGGGCGGGGTCCGCTCGCCGACTCGCCGCGCGGCTCGAGTCGTCAGCGCCCACTCCTGGCCCCTTGCCGTATGGACCCGGTTCCAGGGTGGTCACAACACGCCGTCTGCAAGAAGTTCAGGCGGCGTGTTGCGACCACCCTGCGGGGGGCTGGGGCGGGGCGGGGCGGCGGGGCCGGGGCCGGGGCGAGGCGGGGGCGGGAAACAGGGCGGGAGAGCCATAGGGGTCGTCGGGAGGGAGGCGGGACCACCCTCCCCCGGAGCGGACACGCAACGCCCCCTGCACAGCGGCCGACGGCGGGCGGCCCCATCCCCAGATGGGCTCACCGCGGGTGTCGCACGGTCCCGCTGCGCCGAGGCTTCGGCCATGTCGCCGACGCCGCCCTCGGGCCTTCCTCCCCTGCCTCCTGCGTTCACCACAGCTGAAGCGCGGACAGCGGGGGTGCCCCCTCAACGGCTGCGACGCGCTGACCTCTCCACTCCCCTGCACGGCGTGCGGTTCCGCGCGGAGTCTCCCGGCCCGTCATGGGCGGACGTCGGCCTGGCCGAACCGGGCCACGGATGGAGCGGTGCTGTCCTCGCCGCCCTGCTGCGCCGACGCGGTGCGGCGGTGCTCTCCCACGACACCGCGGCGCATCTGCACGGCATGCCGACCCCGCACGCCGCGGCCCCCTCCAGCCTCGTCCACGTCACGCTCCCGCCGGGGCAGCGGCTGCGGCGCGAGGGCGTCGCCCCGCACCGTCGGGATCTTCCAGCGCACCACGTGGGTGCCGTCCACGGGCTGCGGGCCACCACGCCGGAGCGGACCTGGGCGGACCTGTGCACGCGCGGCGCTCCGTGGACGCCGGAGGACCTCATCGCTGCCGGCGACCACCTGCTCGCCCGGCGCTGGTCGCGGCGAGGACGACGCGAGCCGGCGTCGACTCCGGAGGGGCTGGCCGCCGTCGTGGAGGCGCTGGGTGGTGTACCGGGCATCGATGCGGCGCGACGGGCGCTGGCGCAGGTGCGCGTGGGGTCGGACTCTCCCCTGGAGACGCGTGTGCGGCTCGATCTGATCGCTGCGGGGCTGGGCGAACCCATCCTGCAGTTCCGCCTCGACGCCGCCGATCCCCAGTGTCCCGAGGTGGACCTGTACTACGCCGACGGCGCCGTCGCTCTCGAGTACGACGGCGCGCATCACCTCGCGCGGGAGCAGCAGGCCCGGGACGCCCGGCGGGACCGCTGGCTCCTCGCGCGGGGGGTCGCTCCCCTGCGGGTGACGGCCGAGGATCACCGTGAGGCCTGCCGACGGCTGGTCGAGGTCATTCTCGAACGGCGGGCGGCGGGGCATCGCATCGACCCGCGCCCGGAGTCCACCTCGCAGAGTGGTCACGACGCGCCGCCTGCAGAGAGTTGAGACGGCGTGTTGTGACCACTCTCGGAGGGTGTGGGCGTCGGATGGAGGGACCGGAGACCACACGGGCGGCCGACGGCAGCTCAGCCCAGCCCAGCTCAGCCCCGCCCCGCCCAGCTCCAGCCCCGCCCAGCCCCGCTCAGTAGTAGACGGCGAGCGGGCCGGCCGGCCCCTCCACCACGTGGCACGGCGTCTTGAAGATCCGCTCGAGGACCTCGGGGCGCATGATCTCGTGGGGCGAGCCCGTCTCCACCACCTGGCCGTCGCCCATGGCCACGATGTGGTCGGCGTAGTGCGCGGCGAAGTTGATGTCGTGCAGCACGATCACCACGGTGCGGCCCAGCTCGTCGGCGGCGCGGCGCAGCTGCTGCATCATCTGCACCGAGTGCTGCATGTCCAGGTTGTTCAGCGGCTCGTCGAGCAGCACGTACTCGGTGTTCTGCGCGAGCACCATGGCCACGTAGGCACGCTGACGCTGGCCGCCGGAGAGCTGGTCGAGGTAGCGGTTCTCGAACGGCCCCAGGCCCAGGAAGTCCACGGCCTCGGAGATGTGGCGCTCGTCGTCGAGGGTCAGCCGCCCGCGGGAGTACGGGTACCGTCCGAAGCCCACGAGCTGCCGCACCGTCAGGCGCGTGATGAAGTGGTTCTCCTGGCGCAGGATGGACAGGGTCTGCGCGATCCGCCGCGAGGGGGTCGCGGTGATGTCCTGGCCGCCCACGGCGATCGTCCCGGCGTCCGCGTCCTGAAGCCGTCCGATCATCGTCAGCACGGTGGACTTGCCCGCGCCGTTGGGCCCCACGAGGGCGGTGATGCCCCCGGCGGGGATCTGCAGGTCCACCGGACCGATGCACACCTCGTCACTGTGGCGCTTGGTGACGCCCCGCAGTTCGATCACAGCCGACCCTTTCTCATCACGACGATCAAGAAGGTGATGCCGCCCACGAGCTCGATGACCACGGTGACCGCACCCCCCGCGTAGAAGACGTGCCGCAGCACGAAGTAGGCGCTCGCGAGCACGGCGTAGCCGGCCAGTGCGGCCACGGGCAGCACGAGACGGTGGTCGTACGTGTCCGTGATGGAGTACGCCAGTGTGGCCACGAGGAAGCCGAGGAACGTCATCGGCCCCACCAGGGCGGTGGTCATGGCCATGAGCACGGAGACGAGCAGCAGCGTCCCCATGAGCTCCCGACGGTGGCTCAGCCCCAGGTTGGTGGACACGTCGGCGCCGAGGGCCACCACGTTCATTCGCCGCGAGCGCAGCCACAGCAGGAGGCACACCGCGACGACGATCGGCGCGGCCACCGCCACGTACTCGGTGCGCGCGTTGGAGATGTTGCCGAACAGGCGGGCCGAGAGCACGTCGAACGAGTTGGGGTCCAGCAGGCGCTGCATGAAGGTGCTCAGCGCCGCCAGTCCCCCGCCCAGGACCACGCCCACGAGCAGCATCAGGTGCATGCTCCCGTACGGCCGGGAGAGCAGCCACGAGTACAGGGCGGTGGCCAGCACCACCATGAGCGCAGCCTGGGCCAGGAAGGGCCCGGTCCCGCTCACCACGGCGACGCCGGCAGCCCCCAGCGCGTATACGGCGGCGGTCTGCACCGCCACGTAGAGGGCCTCGAAGCCCATGATCGAGGGAGTGATGATCCGGTTGCCGGTGGCGGTGTGGAAGCTGACCGTGGCGAACGCGTGGCACAGGGCCACGAGGGCGATCACCCCGATCGCGTCCACGCGCATCCCGGCGATGAGCCAGAACGCGCGGGAGCCCGGCGTCGCCTCATTGCCCCACAGCAGGATGCCGGCCGTCGCGGCCAGCCCGACGACGGCGAGCACCGCCACGGTCACGAGGTACCGGGTGCGCTCGGCGCGGGTGACGAACGGGCCGGACGCGCGAGCGCGGTCGGCGAGGGGACCGGCGGCGGTGGAGCCGCGGCGCAGCCCCGGGACGGTGCGGGCCTCAGCCATGCTTGGCCTGCCTCAGGAGCAGAGCGAGGAACACCACGGCCCCCACGACGCCGAGGATCAGGGAGATCGGCACCTCGAAGGGCATGATCACGGTGCGCCCGATGACGTCGCACACGATGACCACCCAGATGCCCACCATGACCACCCACGGCAGGTTGGTGCGCAGGTTGTCCCCGCGCACCATGGAGACGATGTTCGGCACCACGAGCCCCAGGAAGGGCAGGGCCCCGATCACCACGGTGACCACGCCCGTGGCCACGGACACCATCGCGACGCCGGTGAAGACGACCGCCTCGTAGTTCAGCCCCACGTTCGTGGCGATGTCCTTGCCCAGCCCGGCCACGGTGAAGCGGTCAGCGATCACGAAGACCGCCACGCACACGGCCAGCACGATGAACAGCAGCTCGTAGCGGCCGCGCACCACGGAGGTGAAGGAGCCGGCGAACCACGCGCCCATCTGCTGGAGCATGTCGGTCTGCAGCGCGAGGAACGTCGAGGCCGAGCCCACGACGGCGCCCATCATGATGCCCACGATCGGCACGATCAGGGAGGAGGAGAGCCGCACGCGGCGCAGGAACAGGAAGAAGACCATGGTGCCCACGAAGGCGAACAGCACGGCGCCGACCATGCGGGTCATGATCCCGGCGCCCGGGATGAGGAGCATGGTGACCAGCAGCCCCAGCCCCGCCCACTCGGTGGTGCCGGTCGTGCTGGGCTCGACGAACCGGTTCTGCGTCATGAGCTGCATGATCAGCCCGCACATGGCCATGGCGGCGCCGGCCAGGATCAGCGCGATCGTGCGGGGCACGCGCGTGATGCCGAACATCTCCGCCCCGCCCTCCGCGTCGAGGTCGTAGACCCCCACGAAGAGGGAGAGGACGGTGAGCGCCACGGTGATCGCGGCGCCGGCGAGCAGGGGCCACGTGCGCTGCCAGCGCGAACGCTCGGGGCGCAGGACGGCGGGAGGGACCCAGCACACGCGTTCGCCCGGACCCGCCGCGAGGGGCTGGGTCCGGGCGTCGACGGTGCCGGTGGGCGACTGGGTCACCGGGCGCCTTCGAAGGCCTTCGCGAGGTCCTCCATGACGGTGGTGTGGTTCTGGATGTCCTCGGCGACGTAGAAGTCGGCGGGCAGGTACACGATGTTGCCCTCCTTCACCGCAGTCACGTCCTGGAGGGCCTCGGAGCGCTCGATCAGCTCGGCGGCGGTGGCGTTCTCCTCGCCGACGGCGGCGTCGCGGTCCATGACGATCAGCCAGTCCGGGTTCGACTTCGCGATGGCCTCGACGGAGATGTCATCGCCCTGGTGGTTGTCGGAGCCGGACTGCTCGAGGGCCGGGGTCAGGTCCAGCATGTCGAAGAACGGGCCGATGGCGCGACCGGTGCTGGGCGCGACGTACGACAGCTCGCCGCCCGAGGCGATGAGGCCCATGACGGTCTGCTCGGGGTCGTAGGCGTCCTTGGCGCGCTGCGTGGCGGCGTCGAAGTCGGCGATGAGCTTCTCGGCATCGGCCTCGTGGCCGGTGGCCTCGCCCAGCAGGGTGGTCAGCTTCTTCAGGCCCTCGTCCATGGGGGTCTGCGTGACGTCGAAGTTCGTGTCCACGACGGCGGCATCGCCGGTCAGCTCGTCGATCTCCGCCTTGCGCTCGTTGAACCGCTGGCCGTTGAAGACGACGTCCGGCTCGGCCGTGACGAACAGCTCCATGTCCGGCTCCCGGTGGTTGCCGATGTCGGCGACCGAGTCGTCCTGGAGGTAGGAGGGCCCGCCCTCGCCCTTGTACATGATCTGCTTCGGCGCGGCCGACAGCTCGATGCCCCAGTCGTCCAGGGTGCGGAAGGTGCGGTTGTCCGTGGCGATGACGGAGTCGACCTCCTCCGGCAGGGTGCCCTCGGCGCCGGACATGTCGGTGACGGTGACCCCGGCCACGACGCCGCCCGAGGCGGCCGAGGAGCCGCCGGCGGAGCTCGCGGACGCCGAGGACTCGCCGGAGGCGCTCGCGGAGGACGAGCCCGTGGCTGCGCCGCCGGCGGAGCAGCCGACGAGGGCGAGGGCGGCGACCGAGGTCAGGGCGATCGCCGACAGGCGAGGGGCGTGGGGGGCGCGCTGCATGGTTCTCCTCCCGGGCGCCGCTCGAGGCGGGCCGAGGTCTGGGGTGTCTCGTCAGGGTCGGCAGGGCCCACCCTCAGGTGAGGCTTGCCTCAGTGGATTAAAGTACACATGAGTGCGCTAATCAACAAACCGGGGCCCCGACTCCGCGGATCCGATGTCGGACGGCGACATCGAGACCCTCAGCCCACCCCGTCCAGGGGCGTCACCTCGAGGGCCACGCGGCGTCCGCCGACGCGGGCGAGGACGAGGGTCCCGTGCGCGCCCGCCGCTGCCCCGCCGCCGGCCCGGCGGCCCTTCTTCCCCGCGCCCTTCCCCGCCCCCGCGAGAAGGCGGGCCCGCAGCTCCTCCGGGCGCACGTCCACGCCGCGCTTCTTCACGTCCAGGCGGGTGATGCCGCGCTCGCGCACCCAGCGGCGCAGCGCCTTCACGTCGAGGGGGTGGACGGCCTCCACCCGGTATCCGCGCGCCAGCGGGGAGGGCACGGGGGCCTCGGTCACGAGGTAGGCCAGGTGCGGGTCGAGCAGCCGGGCCACCGCGCCGCCCTCCTCCCATGCGGCGCCGAGGTCCGTGACGAGGCCCGCGCGGATCACGGCGCCGTCGGGCTCGTGGAGGACGCAGCCCGGCAGGGCGTCCAGTCCCGCCTCCCCCACGGACTCGAGGGCGGGCGAGCCGCCGGGACGATCGCGCAGCACGGCGACGGACGGCCGGGGTCTCCGCGTGTCGATGACGGCGGCCGCGCGGACCCCCGGCGCCGTCGTCAGCGCGTTGAACCACAGCACCACCTCGACGACGTCGCCGTCCACGGAGACCCATTCCGCCTCGGCCTCCGCGGGGACGTGCTCGTGCGGCAGCCCCGGGCCGAGCTTGGCGCCCACCGCGCGCCCCTCGGCGGCCAGCCCCAGGACGAAGGACAGCGGCGGGGAGAACGCCTCCGGGTCGAACACGCGCGCCGAGCCCGAGCTGGAGATCCGGCGTCGGGCCGGATCGAACCACAGGGCGTCCACATCGTCGGCGTGGGCGCCCGCCCACGCGAGCGCGTCCCCCTCCTCCACCCGCGCCCCGGGCGCCAGCGCGGCCATGTTGGCGGCGGCCACGGCGGCCACCACGGGATCCCGCTCCACGGCGACGACGGACAGCCCGGCGCGCGCGAGGCCGAGGGCATCGGCCCCGATCCCGCAGCCCAGGTCCGCCACCGAGCGCAACCCGGCCGCCGTGAACCGCTCAGCGCGGCGTTCGGCCACGACCCGGCGGGTGGCCTGCTCGAGCCCGTCGCGAGTGAAGAGCATCCGATCGGCGAGGTCGCCCAGCTTGGTGCGGGCCGCCCGGCGCAGCGCGGCCTGGGTGAGCACCGCGGCCACGAGCTCGGGGGCGTGGCCGGCGGCCCGCAGCCGCGTGGTGGAGGCCAGCGGGTCGGCGACGTCCGCGTCGGTCAGCGAGTCCAACAGCTCCCGGCCGGCCCCGGTCAGTGCGGGGGCCAGGTGCGTGGCGTCCGGGGAGGAGTCCTCGGCGGAGGGGCGGGGGTCGCGGTCGTCGGCCATGGATCCAGGCTAGGGCCCGGGTCGGGCAGCGCCGCCCCGCCGGGCTCGCCCGCGCCTCTAAGATGTCTGCATGAGCCTCCCGTTCCAGCAGTCGGCGCAGTCCACCCTCGGCATCGAGTGGGAGCTCGCACTCGTGGACGCCGTCACCGGCGACCTGCGTCCCGAGGCCCCGGAGGTCATCGCGGCCGCCCGCGACGTCGCCGGCCTCGGCCCGGAGGACGAACACCCGCACGTCACGGCGGAGATGCTGCAGAACACGGTGGAGCTGGTCACGGGCGTGCACCGGACCGCCGGTGCCGCGGCCGAGGAGCTGCGCGGGATCGCCGCCGGCATCCTCACGGCCGCCGAGGCGCGCGGCCTGCAGCTCTACTGCCAGGGCTCGCACCCCTTCGCGGAGCCCTGGCTGCAGCCGGTCACGGACAAGGACCGGTACAACCGCGTCGTGGAGATCGCCCAGTACTGGGGGCGGCAGATGCTGATCTTCGGCGTTCACGTGCACGTGGGCCTCGACGACGTCTCGAAGGCGATGCCCGTGGTCAACGGCCTCGTCAACCGCTTCCCCCACCTCCTCGCCCTCTCCACCTCCTCCCCCTTCTGGGCCGGCCACGACACGGGCTACCAGTCGCAGCGCACCCAGGTTTTCCAGCAGCTGCCGACGGCGGGCCTGCCCCACCAGTTCGAGGACTACGCGGATTTCGAGCGCTGCGTGGAGCAGATGGTCCAGGCAGGCATGGTGGCCGACGCCACGGAGTGCCGCTGGGACGTGCGCGCCGTCCCGCGTCTCGGCACGGTCGAGATGCGGGTGTGCGACGGCATGGCCACCATCGAGGAGATCGCCGCCGTCACGGCCCTGACGCAGTGCCTCGTGCACGATCTCTCGTCCCGGCTCGAGTGCGGCGCGGACGCTCCCGCGATCCTGCCGCCGTGGTATGCGGCCGAGAACAAGTGGCGGGCCGCCCGCTACGGCCTCGAGGCGCGCGTGATCCTCGACGCCGAGGGCAACGACGCTCCCGTGGCCGAGCACCTCGGCGAGGAGCTGGAGCGTCTCGCCCCCGTGGCCCGCGAGCTCGGCTGCGAAGCGGAGCTGGACCACGTGCACGCCATGATGGCCGAGAGCGGCGCGGCGCGGCAGCGGCGGATCGAGCGGGAGGCCGCGAGCGTGCCCCCGGCAGAGGGGCAGGCGCCGGACGACGCCGTGGCCCCGCTGCGGGCCGTCGTGCTGGACGCGGCTGCGAGGACGAGGGAGTCGTTGCGGGGCGTCTGACTTCGGAAACAGGTTCCTGATCTCTCGGCAGGTCAGGCGCGCCTCGCGGCTGACAACGAGAGGGCGAACATCTACGGAAGCCGGCATGGGAGTCTTCATCCGTCTGGGGCATCGTCACGTCTCTTGGGTGCTCGACCTCACCACCCACAAGGCCTCCTTGGAGGCGGCCCCGGATATGTACGAGAAGTCCGAAAAGAAGCAGGCCGGCTGCATCGAGGTGGGGCTGAGCCTTTGCGGGCGGCGGCGCCAGTCCCCTCAGCAGGCGGGCGGCCAGACCCACGCCGGATTGCCGCTGCGGCCAGGCGGTAGCATGACGGGGAACTCAGTTCCTGCGGGCGCCGATTGGTCACAGGTCTTCGCGCCTCCCTCAGCTCTGCACCGCCTGCCTCCGCCCCCCACCTCTTGGAGAGACCCCACATGAACCCGCGGAAGTTCGTGATCCGTGCGTCGAAGCGTCGCCAGCTATCCGCACTTGACAACCGAAAGCGTCTGTACGCTGAGACCGAGACGGGCGAGCAGCAGCGGATCCGGCTCGAGAAGCTGAACCAGACTTGGGGGCGGGCACGGGAGGCTTCCCCCTTCTACCGACACTGGGCGAAGAAGTACGGCCTACCCGCCCGACTGGAGGCCCTGGAACAGATGCAGGACTTCCCGCTGCTGACGAAGGAGGTGCTGCGAGAGCACCAAGACCTTGTCTTCGGTGACGGCGGCGGCGAGGCCGCCTACGTCACGGGAGGCAGCACGGGCTCACCGATGCGGTACCCCAAGAGCGACGACGAGGTCCCGGACCGCTGGGTTAACGGCTTCCTCGGACGGTCCTGGATCGGTATCGAGCCGGGGGACCCTTACCTCCATCCTTGGGGCCACAGCCATCTCTTCGGCGGGGGCCCACAGGCAGGCGTCCGCAAGGTGGTGCGCGCCGCCAAAGATCTGGCGAGCGGAGGGCATCGAGTCAATGGTTATGACCGCTCACCCGAAGCCCTCGCCTCCGTCGCGGACGAGTTGGTCCGCCTCAAGCCCAAATACATCATCGGGTACGCCTCCTACATCACCCAGCTGGCCCATCACCTGATCTCTCACGGCCTCCCCGCCCCCAGCTCACTCGAATGGGTCATCCCGACGTCGGACACCTCCACCGCAGAGGACCTTGAGGTGATGGCGCGGGCCTTCGGGGCCAGAGTCGCCGGCGAGTACGGATCCGTCGAGACCGGGCTGCTGGCCCACTACGATGCGACCGCCGGCGCCCTGCGCGTCCCCTGGGCGAGCATCTACGGCGCCCTGCCCGACCCCGAGACAGGCATCCAGGTGACGACGCTCGACCCACGCCGCTTCCCGTTATTCAACTACGCCATCGGCGACGCCGTTGAGGGAGTTGACGGAGTGGATGACATCCGGTTCCTGTCGACGGTTCGGGGTCGGGTGAACCAGCAGGTGGCGGTGCGTCGTCTGGATGGCACGTTCGCGAACGTCCTCCCCAATCAGTACGAACACATGCTGCGAGCCTTCCCCACCATCACCCAGGTTCAGTTCGCCCCGACGTCGGCCGGGGAGCTCACGATCTTGGCGACCGCCCCCGCGCCCACGTGGACGGACGCGGAGATCACCGCGCGAGTACACGAGGATGTCCGGAAGACGGATCAGGGGATCGACCTCACCGCGATCACGGTGAAAATGGTGCGCGAGCCCACCCTCAGTGTCGCGGGCAAGGTCCCCAAAACCCTGCCGGTGGACGCCTGGGACGGCGACCGCTGACGCGCGTCCCCATTCGGTCGCGACTTCGCAGACACCTCCAAGCGGATACCATCGATCCCATGTCCATGTGGCTCCCCAACCTCCTCTCTGCCATCACGCCCCACACCCGGGGATTCGCTTTGCGTCAGCGCGTGTACTCGGTCGCCGGGGCCCGCGTGGACCGCACCGCGAAGATCAACGGGACGGCGGTGCTGTCGAACAAGTGGGTCGAGGTCGGGTCCCAGGCCTGGATCGGCGCGGGATGTCAGCTCATCGGTGGCCCCGGTGCCATGGTGCGGATCGAGGACCGCTGCGACCTCGGCCCCGGTGTCATGTTGGTCGTCGGCAGTCACCACCTCGGCGACACCACGCGGCGCGCGGGCCAGGGCTACAGCGCCGGCATCACGGTGGGCGCCGGGACCTGGGTGGGGGCTCGGGCCACGTTCCTCGCGGGCTCGTCCGTGGGCCGCGGGTGCATGGTAGCGGCCGGTGCCGTCGTGCGCGGCGAGTTCCCAGACAACGTGATGATCGGCGGGGTCCCGGCGCGCGTTCTTAAACACTTCGACGCGTGATCCACCGGCAGAGGCTCGCTCAGGATCAGCCAGCGGCATGAACCGCGTAAATCTCTTATCCATCGCCATCCGCATCGGCGGATTCCTCTGCTCCGCGGGCCAGACCGTCCTGCTCGCCCGCATGCTCGGCGCGCACGACCTCGGTGTCTACTCCGCCATCCTGGCCTTCGCCACCGTCGTCTACCTCGCGGCCCCGACCGGCATGGGAGTCTTCCTCTTCCGCGAGTCCTCACGCGCCATTGCCCGCGGAAACATGGACAGGGTGAGGGGCCTCCGCTCCGCCACGTTCCGTCTCGGCCTGGCGGCGTCCTCGCTGGCCTCTCTTCTCTTGGGGGTCTTGATGCTCACGGGGGTGACGCCGAGCATTGACGGCTGGACCATCGTCCTCGTGATGCTCCTCGCCTTCACCCTCGGGCTTGACCCGCTGCGGTCGGGAATCATGCGTGGAATGGGATCCGCTCTGCAGGCCCAGCTCCCCGAGATTCTGATCCGGCCGGGTATCTTTACCGTGGTCTTGCTGGGGGTGTATCTCCTAACGCCGGGGTCCCTGGATGTGAATGTTGCGCTTCTTGCGTACAACGTGGCCGGGCTGATCGCCCTCGCCTACGGCAACCTCGTCATCAACCGCTGGGTCCCCCGGGGCATGAGAGAGCGCATCACCCCGCGGGAGGTCATCGGCGCCTCAGTGGATCAGACGATCTTCAGCAGCTCACAGACCCTGATGACGAACCTCGAGGTTCTCGTCCTCTCCGCCCTCAGCCTGACCGTCGCGGCCGGACAGCTGAGGGTTGCGCTGCTGGGCGTCGTGGCGCTGCTGTTCATCTACAACGCCATCGCCTTCGTCTCGGTCCGCGACATCGGCGTCAGCCTCGCCAAGAATGACGATCTCCCAGGGGTGCTCCGCGCCTCGGATCGGCTTGTCGGACTGGGCCTCGTCTCCACGGCGGCCATCACCGCCACCATCCTCCTCATCGGTGAACCGGTGATCGCGGTGATCTTCGGCGAGGAGTACCGCCCCGCGTCGGGCGCCCTCAGCATTCTGGCCATCGGGCATGTGCTGGCCATCGCCTGCGGTCCCTCCTTCGAGATCGTCCGGCTGCTCGACAGCAGATGGTTCTCCATCGGCGTGAACCTCGCCACCTGCGTGGTCCTCCCCGTACTCACCGTCGCGTTGCTGCCCGTAATGGACCCGCTCTTCGCGGTGGCGATCGCCTCCGCCATGGCCAACGTCTTACGCAGGCTGACGATCGCCTGGCACGTCGGACGCCAGCTAGGCGCGGATACCACCGCGCTGGGCGCCGTCCGGCGGCGTCTTCGCGCGGTGTGAGACGGGGCGTCCGTCCCTGGCCACTGGGCACACCCGGGGCGTCCCCCTCGGCTCACCTCACCACCATGGCAGGGGCGGCGGCTCCACTCCAGGCAGCCCCTCACGCCAGTGCTCGATGACGCGCTCGAGGTACGCGGCGCCCGCATCAGCGGAGATCGAGGACTCCGCCCAACCCCGCAGCCGATCCCGACCGTCGGCGCTGGGACACTCCTGCGCCCCCGCCCACGCGACCGCCGCCCGTATGCCATTCTCGGTCGGTTCAAACCGGTATCCCTGCAGGTCTGACCGAACTACCTGGGCCGCGCCGGCAGCGCTGGAGACCAACACCCTCGTCCCGGACAAGAGGGCCTCGGAGACGACCGCTCCCCATCCGTCATACCGCGAAGGCAGGACCAGGAAGTCCGCGGTCGCCATGAGCTGACGCACCACGGGATTCGGCAGCGCTCCGCTGACGGTGAGGTGCTGCGGGTGTTGCGCCGCGAGCTCGTGTATCTCCTCCCCGGCCGGCCCCGAGCCGACGATCCGCATCCGCAGGCCGGCACGGACGGCGGCCCGCGCGAACGGGACGATGTTCTTGTTGCCGTCGAGGCGGCCCACGTAGAGGATCTGCCCTGCGGCTGTCTCCTCGGATGTCCCCCCGGAAGCCTCTGCGTGGGGCGAGAGCCAGTACGCGAAGGGGGCGACCTTCGCGGCAGGCACCCCCGCTCGCCGGAGCTGGCCCACGCCGCCCTGGCCCGTCGTCAGGAAGTGCCCCCCTCCCCGGGAGAACCGGCGAACCCACCGGCGGGTCCGCATCCACCAGTTCGCTCGGCGGGGCAGGGTGTTCAACTGCCACGGCTCCACGTATCCAATGTGGAATGCGCCCGATTGGACCGCTGTCTCACGGGCCCGCACCTCGAATGGTGTGCGGCCGATCCCGGAGATCACGTGGATGGTCTCCTGCGTCCAGGACTCGGCGACTTTTGGAGGCACCGGGACGTCTTCCGGCGCGATGACGACACGGGCGTCGCCGTGATCCAGGGCCTGGTCCCAGCCCTGCGCGAGCCGGCGTGTCGCCACTGGCTTTCGCGCGACCACATCGACAGTGTGGCCCCGCCCGGCCAGAGCCGAGAGGAACGCCGCCTGATGGAGTGAGGGGACGGGTTGCCAGAAGACGAACTTCATGAGCTCCTCGCTTCGATTCTCAATCCCCAGGCGATGTCCTGCTCCGACCAGGCCCTGGAGTTTCTTCCTGCACGCCGCATGTGCGGCGCCGGGGGTTTCTCCGTCAACAGAGCGGAGAACACGAGGAATGTCATCACGGTGAACGAGTTGCCGAAGGTGAAGAGCCAGCCCTCGAATTGCACGTTCGCCAGGATCGCCACGAACGCCGCCGCTCCGAAGCGGGTCCCCCGCGTTCTGGCGAGGATCGCCAGCAGGATCCCCGCCATGAGCGCGAGCCCCCACCAGCCGAATTCGTACGCGGCCTTGAGGAAGACGTTGACTCCTGCCTCACTCTGGACCGAGGCGGATCCGCCGCCGAACCCGGACGGCATGCCGCGGCGGATGTCCGCCAGCGCCAGCGTCCAGTAGTGGGTCCGGGAGTCGTTGGTCCTGGTCAGGCCGGTGTCGCCGTCCGAGGTCGTGAACTCCTCGGGCGAGGTCACCAACTGCACGACACTGAACACCAGCACACCGAGCATGAGGGCGCGGATCCGCCAGTCGGAGAAGATCCTCCAGGCCGCGAGCACAAGGAACAGCGCCGTCGCGAGGGCGCCGGCCTGGGACGCTGGCCACACGATGGTGAGCATGACCAGCACCCAGTAGCCGACCATGACCCAGCGCCGACGGATCACCACGCTCGCGAGCGCCGTCACGAGGGCCATGATCGCGAGGGCGTTGGCGTTCAGGAACAGCCCGCGCAACCGGCCGGCCTCGATCGGGCTGCCGATCCCCGCGATCCCCATCAGCAATGAGGAGATGACGAGCAGACCGGAGGCGACGAACACGCACCAGAGCAGATCGCGTGGGGTGAAGATCGTCCTGGCCGCCCACAGGAGGGCGAAGACGATCGCGGTGCTACTGGGAACGACCGACGTTAACCCTTGCACCCTTTGGCATTTCCGCAGACGCCCGTTAATTTTCCTCGACCAAAGATTTGATTGCCAGAACTCGAAGTCGGCACAGTGAATCGCTCTGTGTTTTTGCGCGCTCGATAGGACTTTGTGTTGCAATGGAGTTTGCCCAATCCCTGAACTCACGTGGCCGAATCCATGCTCACTTAGAATTTGCCGAGCCAGGCTAGGTAGCTCCTTCGGACTTTTTACCTGAGACAGGCAGACGGCCCCGTAGTGAACGCCAGCCATACGTCCCTCTTCACGCCGCTGATCACAAATGCCCGCCTCAACTATGAAGTCGACTTCAAGGCCTTGACGCGCAGTATCATACCCTGAAGAGTACCGATGCGCACAGGCGGGAGGCTGCCAAAGTGTGTCATGCATCTGAAGTCACCCTTCTAAATAACCCTGCCCAAATGACGCGCCGGTCAAAAACTCACTTCTCGACAGGTACGCGGCTCTCTACCTACGGATCTTATGCGCAACTGTCATGGGGGGGCTTGACTTGGCTTGGGGGAGCGTTGAAGCGCGCTGATGCAACCCCAAATTGCCACTTAAGACAATCATAAGTATCACAGTTTTCCCGATGCCAACGAAAAATCCATTTGGCTCCAGTGCGCTGACAATAAGAATGACGACAGCGTAGGATCTTATCAAAGTCTTATCGCCCACCCTTCTCGATGGACAAAACAGGCGGTAGATGACCAGGGTCAAAACAAGAAGAGCGGCCGCCAAGCCAATAATACCAGCCTGAACCGCAAGGAGTAGCACCGGTGTATGAGGCTGCAGTAGATCGAGTTCACTAATGGGGGGGCCAAAAAAGGGATTATCTGCAAACGCATTCCAGGTTACTGCGTTGAATTCGACGCGGCCGGAGGTAATGTCAGGCGTTCCGCCGCCCGCGTTTGCTCGCTCCTCGACCCGCAGGAGGGCATCAAGCGCCGAGGAGAAGGATATGGCGGTCAATGCATATATACCGGCCATAGCCAGCATAACCACGGTCGCGATAGGTGGCATTCGCGTAATCGCCATCAAGATAAGAGCGGCAGAAAATGCTATAAATCCCCCTCGGCCCCCAGAGATCCACATACCGGAAACCAATATGCAGACGAGTACAGATCTTAGTAACCAGTTTTTGCATGCACCTTTCAAAGGTGCACCCTGGATAACCGCCAGACTAGCGAGGCCGAGCAAAGGTGCAGTGTTGGTGGAACTGAAAGACAGTCCAGAATATCGGAGGCCAAATGTGTTCTCCATGCCGATGTAGGGCATTCCAAAATATTGCAGAAGAATATCGACGGCGCTAGCCAAGCCGCCAACAGTGAGGCCCGCTAGCATCGGTTGAAATGTCCATGGGCGAAAGCTAATTAGGAAAGCGAGAAGAATTGAAACAAGACCAACGATCGGCTTGAATAGATCAAGCTGAAGTCCATAGGTTCCTTTCACTAGAAAGATTGCGTTTACGGTAAGGAGGCTGAAAGTTGCCAACGCAGGAAGGGGGGATATGCGACGATGGCCTCCATGACTCAAAATAACAATAAGAATAGCAAAAACGTAACGAAAAGCATCGAGTGCGACCGAGTTTACGCCCTGCACGAAGTCAATTGGTATTAGAGCCCCGAACAAGAACGCTGCAGACCTGACTCCGGCTCGCTTTGATTTTACAAGAATCCCGAAAGGCAGGATTGCGACACCCAATAAAATTAGTTCAATCACCGAGCACCTTACGCTGGCACCAGGTGAAAAGCGCCTGATGCATGACCTCGCATGTCGAGTAATCCATCATCTAAAGCCTTCCGTCATCTCGAAGCTGCCCCGATGTCATGGCCATTGCGCTTCCGGAGGTCCACAAAGTCACCGGCGGATCCCCCGCCGCTCGTGATGAGTCCCTGCCATCGTGCGGATAAAGTTGACCACGCGGCGAGAGGAGTCCGGGATGGCGTAGTCCGCCGGCAGTGCGGCCGGGCCGTCCGCGGCGAAGTCCACGATTACCGTGCGCACCGCGTCCACCACGTCCGCCGGGTCCAGGCCGGTGGCAATGATGGCTCCGGTGTCAATCGCCTCCGGGCGCTCGATTGCGTCGCGCAGGGTGACCGCCGGGAACCCCAGCATGGAGGACTCCTCGGAGATGGTGCCCGAGTCGGAGATCACGCAGCGGGCGTTGAGCTGCAGCTTGTTGTAGTCGTGGAAGCCCAGCGGCTCGTGAAGGCGGATCGCGCTGGACGCGGTGAGGTCGAACTGCTCCAGACGACGGCGGGTGCGCGGGTGAGTGGAGACGAGGAACGGCACCCCCTGGTCCTCCGCCACCGCCTGCAGGGATGCCAGCACCTGCTCCAGGCGGTCCTGCCGGTCGACGTTCTCCTCGCGGTGGACCGACGTTAGGAGGTACTCCCCCGCCGTCAGTCCCAGGCGCTCCAGCACGTCCGAGGCCTCGATCTGCTCCCGGTAGGCGGCGAGCACCTCGTTCATGGGGGAACCCATCACCATGACGTCCCGCGGGTGCAGGCCCTCGGCCAAGAGGTTCCGGCGGGAGTGCTCGGTGTACACGAGGTTGTAGTCGCTCACATGGTCTACGAGGTGACGGTTGATCTCCTCGGGGACGTTCGGATCGAAGGAGCGGTTGCCCGCCTCCAGATGGAACACGGGCACCTTCATCCGCCTGCCCATGAGGGCGGACACGCAGCTGTTGGTGTCACCGAGCACGACCATGGCATCCGGCTTCTCCTCCAGCAGCACCCGCTCGGTGCCCTTGAGCACGTCGCCGAGGACGGCTCCCAGGGAGCTGGTGTCCGCTTCGAGGAAGTGGTCCGGCCGGCGGAGGCCGAGGTCTTCGAAGAACACCTCATTGAGGTTGTAGTCGTAGTTCTGCCCGGTGTGGACCAGCACATGGTCCACATGCTTCTCCAACCGGCGGATCACGCACGCCAGGCGGATGATCTCGGGGCGGGTGCCCACGACGGTCATGACTTTCAGGCGACCGCTCATGGTCACACCACCTCAGGGATCGTGTCGGGGTTCGTGGGATCGAAGATGTCGTCGGTCCAGAACGCGGTGTACAGAGTGGACGCACCCACGTTGGTGATCTTGTGTGACACGAGCGTGGGCATGTCCACCGAGACAGGCTGCTCCCCGTTCACCCGGAACACATACACCTCGTCGGTGCCCATCTTCCGCAGAGAGATCTCCGCCTCCCCCGCCAGCACCGTGAACCGCTCCACCTTGCGGCGGTGGTAGTGGTCGCCTCGAGTGACGCCCGGAGCGGTCGTGGAGAACGACGTCTGCCCGGTGCCGCCCCGGGAGCGCACGATCTCGAAGAAGGAACCTCGTGCATCCGCATGACGCGTGATGGGCAGCGGCAGCCCATGGGGATAGAGGTAGGAGCGGTACGTGTTGAACAGGTCCCGGTCGAAGTCAGTGGCCAGATCCGGGAACTCGGTGCGCTCATACGTGCGGGCCATGTCTCCCAGGCGGGCGGCGAGCCCACTCACCGTCTCGTGGACCGCAAGGGTGTCCATGGCTGCGACGGGCACAGCGCCGACGAGCACGTCCGCCGCGTGCTGGGCGTGCAGCAGGGTCAGCTCCTTGTCCTGTTGCACCTCCGGTGTCTCCCCGGCGGCGATCAGGTGGCAGAACGTGGCTGTCACCGCGTTGTAGAACGGACGCCCGAACTCCCCGAACAGATTCGGCAGGCGGATGTCCTCGTACTCAGCGCCCCGGTTCCGCGCCTGAGTGCCCAGCACGTCCGCTGCGCCCGTCTTCGCCTCGCCATAGACCGATCCGTTGGTGGCCTGGGTGCTGTTGGCGAAGACCACGCGAGAGGGAGCGGAGTCGACCTGCCCGAGAACCTCGGCCACCTGCCGCGCGAACCGGTTGTTGCCCTCGGCGACCTCCTGGTCCGTACCCCGGTTCACGCCGGCCAGGTGCAGCAGCTGGTCCGCGCCGTCCAGGGCCGCACGTGCCGCCTCCGGGTCGAAGGAGTCCCCCACGGGCAGGAGGGCGACCTCGTGGCCGTGCTCCTGGAGCGCGGCCCGCGTGTGGAGCCCGAGGAAACCACGACCTCCCGTCAACACATAGCGCGCCATGGTCAGCCTTCCTTGGTCGGAATGCCCGCGAGTGCCAGCTCGCGGCGGACGTCCGGAAGAGTCAGCAGCAGTCGCTCGACGTCCTCCACGGACATGAGCGGAACGGTGTGGGAGTCGTAGTCATCGTACTGCGTGTGTGCCTTGTCTCCTTCTTCCACATAGACCTTGTAGTTGAGGTCGCGGGCGTCGGCCTGGATGCGGAAGTAGTCCCCCATGTCCTCAGCGCGGGAGAGCTCCTCGCGGCTGGCCAGCGCCTCGGAGACCTTCTCCGCATGGCGGGTGCCGATGATGTCCACGCGGGCATCGGAGTGGAAGAGGTTGATCACTGCCTGTGCCAGGGCGCCGATCGTGCAGGAAGGAGCCTTGCGGATGAACAGGTCACCCTGCTCGGCGTGCTCCCAGGCGAACTCCACGAGGGACACGGACTCGGAGAGGGACATCATGAAGCGGGTCATCTCCGGGTTGGTCACCGTGAGGTTCTTCCCAGCCTTGAGCTGGCGGATGAAGAGGGGGATCACGGAGCCCCGGGAATACATGACGTTGCCGTAGCGCACGCAGGAGACGGTGGTGGCGGCCGTGGGGTTGTTCAGGCCGTGGGACAGAGCCACCTTCTCCATGAGCGCCTTGGACATGCCCATCGCGTTGACGGGGTACACCGCTTTGTCCGTGGAGAGGCACACGAGCGACCGCACCCCGGCCTCATCCGAGGCGCGCACCACGTTGGCGGAGCCGTTCACATTGGTGCGCACCGCCTCCATGGGGAAGAACTCACACGAGGGGACCTGCTTGAGGGCAGCCGCGTGGAACACGTAGTCCACGTCGCGGACCGCCCGCTCCATGCTCGTGTAGTCGCGGATGTCGCCCAGGTAGAACCGCAGGCGCTCGTCGCCGATGTCGTGGCGCATCTGGTCCTGCTTCGCCTCGTCCCGGCTGAGGACGCGGATCTCCGCGATGTCGCCCCTGTCGAGGAGCTTCTTGGTGACGGTGTGGCCGAAGGAACCGGTGCCACCGGTGATCAGGATCTTGAGGTCGGTCTCAGTCATCGAGGACTCCCGGGTTGGTGAGGACGTCATGAAAGGAAGCTGGGCGGGTCAGTCGCGGACCACAGTGCGCAGAGTGTCGGCGAGGATGCGCAGGTCGCCCGTGAAGGAACGCGTCCGGACGTAGCCGACATACGCGGCTGCCTTCCGAGGCAGAATGCTGCTGACGTAGTGGGCCTCCGGGTCCTCCACCGCAGCCAACTCGTCGGCCTCGTTGCGGAACTCGATGGAGGCGGGGTCCGTGATCCCCGGGCGGACTGAGAGGATGGTGGGCCGCAGGTCCGCCGGCCACTGTGCCACGTACTGGGGAACCTCCGGCCTCGGCCCCACGCAGGACATCGCCCCGCGCAGCACGTCGTAGAGCTGGGGCAGCTCGTCGAGCTTGGTCCGGCGCAGCACGCGTCCCACCGGGGTGACCCGCGGGTCGCCAGCGTGGGACACGGCGGTGCCGTCGTGGTCCACCCGCATCGTGCGGAACTTGTGGATGGTGAACGGGCGTCCGCCCAGGCCGACTCGCTCCTGACGGAACAACGCCGGCCCGGGCGAGGTGGTCTTCACGGCCACCGCGACACCGGCGAGCACTGGGGCGCTCAGCGCCAGGGCCGCGCCGCTGGCGACGATGTCGAAGGCACGCTTCAGCATCAGCCGACCACGCGCCGCACGGCATCGATCACGGTGTCCACCTGGTCCTGGGTCATCGACGAGAAGATGGGCAGGCTCACCGTGCGCTCGAACTCTGCACTGGCCACCGGGAGGTCGGCCTCGGTGACTGCACAGTGATCGCGCCAGTACGGGTGCAGGTGGAGCGGGATGAAGTGGACGGAGGTGCCCACCCCTTCCTCGCTCATACGCTCGATGAAGCGATTGCGGTGGAGCCCCGCACGGTCCTCGTCCACGCGGACGATGTACAGATGCCACGCATGCGCATCAGGGTCGGTCTCGACCACCGGGCAGGTGATGGGCAAGTCCGCGAAGGCCTTCGTGTACTGCTCCGCAATGGCTCGGCGGGCATCGCGCATCTGGTGGGCTCGCCGCAGCTGGACCCGGCCCATCGCGGCAGCGGTGTCCGGCAGGTTGTACTTGTACCCCGGTGCCACCACCTCGTACTGCCACGACGGCGTGGTGGACTGGTAGCGGTTGAAGACGTCACGGCTGATTCCGTGCAGCCGCATCGTGCGCATGCGGGTGGCCAGCTCGGGGTCTTTGACCACCACCATGCCGCCCTCGCCGGTGGTCATGGTCTTCGTGGCATAGAAGCTGTAGACCACGGCGTCGGAGTCGGAATCGCCCACCCATCGGCCCGCGGACCGCACCGGAAAGGCATGCGCCGCATCCTCGATGACCTTGAGGCCGAACTCGTCGGCGAGGGCCCGCAGGGGGCCGGCCTCCACCGGCATGCCCGCCATGTGCACGGGCATGATCGCCACCGTCTGTGCGGTGATCTTCCGACGGGCGTCGGCGAGGTCGATGTTCAGTGTCACCGGATCGGCATCCACCAGGACGGGGTTAGCCCCCATGTAGCGGACCACCTCCGCGGTCGACGTGAAGGTCCAGGTGGGCACGAGGACGTCATCGCCGGGACCCACTCCGAGGGCCTCCACCGCGAGGTGAAGACCGGCAGTCGCGGAGTTCACCGCGATGCATTGGGCGTCCTCTGCGCCCAGGAACTGGCCCATCTCCTTCTCGAAGGCGGCCGCGTTGGGCCCGGTGGTCAGCCAGCCGGAACGGACGGTGTCCGCCACGGCCTGCACTTCCTCCTCCGTGATGTCCGGAAGGGCGAAGGGAAGGAACGATCGCGTCGTGGGGGTGTGCGTCACGATGTGACTCCTGCCTCGGTCGGGCGGGAGACCGCCAGATCTGTGATGTAGCGGTTCATGGGGCGCCCCTCGGGCGTGGTGTAGGTGGTGTCGAGGCTCCAGCCGGCGCGTTGGTAGAACGCGTTCACGGCGTCGTTGCCCGAGGCGTCAGTCGTCAGGAAGGCACGATCGGCGCCGAGCCCACTCGCTCGGCGAGTCCAGCCCTCCAGAACCAGACGTCCTACTCCGGCGCCTTGACGGCCCGGTGCGACGAAGACAGAACTGAGCAGCGCACCATCCGGGTCATCGACCCCCGGCGCCCCGCCACGGTAGCCGACGGCGCGGAGAAGCCGCGGCGCGCGGCGCGGAGCCCGTAGCGCCGCCTTCGCGCTCTGGTAGGCGAACCCCGCCCAACGGCGCCGCAGAAGTCGCCGGAAGAATCCCGCCGGAGACGTGCTCCCCACGGCCGCTGCGACCACATGACCTGCGCCATCCTCGACGACGGCTGTGACGGCATCGGGGTCCTCGAGGAATCCGGCGTAGAACTCCCTCAAGAACCCCTCTCCCAGTTGGGAGAGGAAGAAGTCAGGGAATGCGGCCCGATGGAGGGCCGCGACCTGGGGGATATGGCGCCGGCGCAACCGGTGCGCCGTGAATTCCTCATTCTCACCGCGACGGGCTGGGCGGCCCGCGACCTCCTCAAGCAGCTGCTCCACGGCATCCGTGGTGGTGCGCACGCTGAACTGGTCCTCGTACGCCCGCCCGGCGTTGGTTCCCCACTGCGCCAGGCTGACCCGCCCCATTGCGGCCAGACGATCGATGGCCTCGCGGATTGCGCGAGGGCTCGATTGGTCTACCCCGAGCCCCGCCTCGGACCCCTCCACGACCGCAACGACATCACCCGTGGCCGCGACGAGGGCGGGAAGTCCGCTGGCCATGGTTGCCTGTGTCTTGCTTGGCAGCGTGAGTGGTGTCAGGGGGTCCGCGACCAGGCTGATGTACGCCACATCCGCCGTCGCCATGAGATCCGGCATCCGCTCAGGAGCCACGCGCCCGATGAACCGGGCAGCCGGCACCTGACGGGCACGCCGCCGCAGGTCCGCCTCCATGGTCCCACCACCAGCGAGCAGGCAGACCAGCTGCGAGGGGTCCACCCCTTCCAGTGCCTCGATGAGCGTCTCCAGGCCTTGGGCTGCACCCATGGACCCTGCGTACAGCAGGACGACGGTGTCCGCGCTGATCTCGAGGCCGGCCCGCAGATCGGAACCGGGTTGCAGGAAGACCTGTTCGTTGCCGGGCTTGGGAATGTAGACGAGCTTGTCCGCAGCCACACCCCGGCTGCGGAGGACGTCTGCCACGGACGGCGCGATGTGCACCACCGCGTCGGATGCGCGGTACATGGCATCAACCCAGCGGTGCAGGAGGGCGCTCGCCAGCTGACTCCGCATGCCCGCGGCACCGAATCCGGAGACGAGAAGAGTGTCCGGCCACAGGTCCGCGACCTCCGTGACGAGCGGGACGCGGTGCAGGAGGCGACTGGCCAGCATGGGCAGGGCTACGGTGATGGGCGAGTAGTTCACCCAGACGACATCCGAGCCACGGAGGTGCCGCACCCCCCAGAGTGTGGAGGAGACCGCGAAGGAGCCGTAGTTCAGGATGCGTCCGACGAGGCCGGTTCCATGGTTGGGATACAACGGCGTTCTCACCACGCGGACGCCGTCCCGATGCTCCACTGCACACCTCTGCTGGTGGTAGCCGGGGGCGATCGTACCCGTCGGGTAGTTGGGGAAGCCCGTCACCACCGTGACGTCATGCCCTCGACGTGCCAGCTCGCGTGCCAGCACACCGGGAAGGGCGGCGGGGCCCGGCTCGGGGTCATACCACTGGGTGATCATGCCGACCCTCATGCCGCGTTCCCCGTCGATGCGCCGTCGTGCACGGGCTGTGTGCCCTGGGCACGCTGCAACCATTCCGCGTAATCGAGTGCGTCGGGGCCGAGGGTACTCACGTCGGCGTGGGAGATCTTGGGGTGGAAGGGTCGGTTGTCTGTCTCCCCCTCTCCGATCAGCTCCTCGTGGAGCTTCTCGCCGTGGCGGAGTCCCGTGAACACGAGGGGGACGTCCTTGCCGGACATCTCGATCATCCGCTGGGCGATGCCCAGGATGTTCACCGGCTCTCCCATGTCCAGGATCATCACCTCACCCGGCCGGCCGATGGCTCCGGCCTGGATCACGAGGTGGCTGGCCTCGGGAATGGTCATGAAGTACCGGGTGACGTCCGGGTGCGTGACCGTGACCGGGCCCCCCTGCTCGATGAGCCTGCGGAACGTGGGGAGCATGGAGCCCCGACTGCCGATCACATTGCCGAACCGCACCGAGAGATAGGGCTTCTGAGTCTGCCCGGCCATCCAGGCGGTCAGCTTCTCCGCCACGCGCTTGGAATGACCCAGCATGGACGTGGGGTTGGCTGCCTTGTCCGTGGAGATGTTGATGAAGACGTCCACGTCCGCGGCGCGGGCGGCCTCCAGGACGTTGAGCGTGCCGAGGACGTTGGACTTCCAAGCCTCCTCCGGATACTGCTCCAGCATCGGCAAGTGCTTGAGTGCCGCCGCATGATAGACCACGTGGGGCCGGCGTTCCGCAAAGACTTGCTTGAGTGCTTCGGCGTCCCGAATGTCCGCCAGGACGACGTCCTTGGTGTCCAGCAAGCCGTGGCCCACGGTGCCCAGCTGGGCGTCCTGCAGGGCGGTCTCGTCGCGGTCCAGCATGATCAGCTCGGCTGGCGAGTATTTGATGATCTGCTGGCAGAGCTCAGAACCGATGGAGCCTCCCGCGCCGGTGACCAGCACCCGCTTGCCGGAGAGATACTCGGCCGCCGTGTCCACCGCCGTGTCCACGGGCTCCCGCCCGATCAGGTCCTCGATGGAGAGGCTGCGCAGATCTTGGAGGCCGACAGCATCCGTGAGCTGGCGATCCAGCACGGGAAGCACCCGGACGTTGACGCCGGTGGGGGCCGCCACGTCTGCCACATCTCGGATGAGATGGTTGTCTGCGTCGGAGATGGCCACGATCAGCTCGGTGGCACCCGTCCGCTCCACCGCCTTCGGGAGATCCCGCAGGGTGCCGGCCACCGGTACGCCGCGGACGAGACGGCGCTGCAGGCTGCGGTCGTCATCGAGGAAGCCCACGGGTCGATACGACGAGTGCGAGTCGATCTGCATACGTCGCGCCAGGCTCTCTCCCAGCATGCCGGCCCCGTAGATCAGCGTGGGCGCGGCATTGTCTCCCGGCCCGAAGCGCGACTCGCGGCGGAGACGGTGCACGTAGCGCAGGCCGAGCATCGTCACCAGGGCGACGGGCCCGGCGACCACCATGGTGCTGCGGGGGACCTGCCACGCCGGACCCACGATGAGGAGAACGGCCGTCACCACTGCAGAGACGCCGAGCACCAGAATGGTGAGGCCCCGGACCTCATCGAAAGTGCCGTAGCCGTACCTGCCCCGATAGAGCCCCAGGAGGTACCCGCTCACGAGCTGGACCGTCACCACCAGGATGAAGATCGCAGTCAAGCCCGTCCAATGGGCGGCGTCCATGACGAACTCGAAGCGGAACAGGGTTGCCAGCAGAAGAGCGAGGGCCCAGGCTCCCACGTCCAGTGCGAGGAAACGGACCCAGTCTCGTCGGCGTCGTTTGACGCTGATGGTCACCTGACGACCTCCACGAAGTATGTACCGCACTCCATCACAGCACCGACACGTTCTCTGCGGACGGCACGACATGCCGGGTATCGAATACCCGGACCCCGAGGTCCGCCAGCGCCTGGTAGTCCACGTCGGTGTGGTCAGTCAGCACCACCACGATGTCCTGGCCGCGCAGGTCCTCCACGCCCTGAGCGCGCGCCACGCGCTCCGGCCAGGCACGATCCAGGATCCAGGTGTCCAGGGCGGTGACCTCGGCCCCGTACTCGTGGAGGAGACGGATCACCACCTCGGAGGGGGATTCCCGGAGATCGGACGAGTCCCTCTTGTAGGCCAGGCCCGCGAGGGCCACCCTCGCCCCGTTCAGGGCCTTCTTGTCCTGGTTCAGCAGCCTCATCACGCGCTCGACCACGTGGACGGGCTGGTTCTCGTTGATGTCGTTGGCGAGTTCGACGAACCGGAAGGTCTGCCCCAGGTCCTTCTTCACCGCCCACGAGAGGTAGCTGGGGTCCACCGGCAGGCAGTGCCCGCCCACGCCTGGACCGGGCGTGAACTTCATGAATCCGAAGGGCTTGGTGTCTGCCGCCCGGATCGAGTCCCATACGTCCACGCCCAGCTGGTGGGCGAAGACGGCGAGCTCGTTGACGAGGGCGATGTTCACGTGCCGGAAGGTGTTCTCCATGAGCTTGGTCAGCTCCGCCTCCCGCATCCCCTTCACGGGGACGGGAGTGTCGATGATCGTCGCGTAGAACTCGAGCACCTTCTCCAGGGATTCGGGGGTGAGACCGGAGACGACCTTGGGCGTGGTCTGGAACGTCCAGTCGGTGCGTCCCGGGTCGATCCGTTCCGGGGAGTACCCCACGTGGAAGTCCGTCCCCGCGGTGAGACCGGAGCCGCGCTCCAGGATGGGCACCAGCAGCTCGTCCGTGGTGCCGGGGTAGGTGGTGGATTCGAGGATCACGGTGCAGCCGGGGCGGATGTGCTCGGCCAGCGAGGCCCCGGAGGCCTCGATGAAGGTCAAGTCCGGGAGGGAGTCGCGCAGCGGGGTGGGCACGGTGATCACCGCGACGTCGAAACCGGCGGCGTCCGCGTAGTCCCGGGAAGGCTGGAAGCGGCCCGAATCGAGGGCGGCCTGCATCTCCGCGTTCGGGATGTCCTCCACATAGGAGCGGCCGGCGAGCAGATCAGTCACCCGCACCTCGCTGAGGTCGAGCCCGATGACATGGTGACCCACCTCGATCGCGCGCATCGACACCGGCAACCCCACATACCCCTGACCCACAACCACCAATTTCATCGGGCGTCCTTCCGCTTCTCCGCGCTCACCGCACGAGGCTCTTCTCGCTGTCCTTGCAGCGGGCCTCTGGATTGACCCCCATGTCAGAGGAGCATAGCGCCTCAGAAACAGACAGAAGCCAGTCATTTCATGGACACATCTCTGATCATGCATCAATAGATCCAGGGTGAATTGCAGATGAACGCCTAGGAATGGCCCCGCCATGACTAGGCTGTTCGGAACGACGAGGGCAGCCACGCGGCTCGGCTCCGAGCGGTGCGCCCGGAATCGGACGCCTGGGCCCTTCACCCGACGACAAGATGAGGCAGGGCACCGATGCACGAGCACGAGATGTCGGAAGAAGCCGGCATGCCCGGCGAGGAGCAGGGCGGCTTCACGCTCCGCGACGTGATGGCGGTCTTCCGGCGCCGCTGGCTGCCCGTCCTCCTCGCGACCCTCCTGGGACTCGGCCTGGCCGCCCTCCTCACCGCGCTCCAGCCTCGCCTCTACACGTCCTCGAGCACCGCGGTGGTGAACCCCGTGGTGACGGACAACCCGGCGGCCGCCCTGAGCCAGGACACCGTGGCGAAGTCGCGGGCCGTGCAGTACAACGAGCTGGCCAAGTCCATGCTCGTGGCCACGCGTGCCGTGGATCTGGTGGACTTCCCGCTCACCCCCGGCCAGGCGCGCGGCGCCGTCACCACCACTGTGCCCACGGGCACGTCGCTGATCCAGGTGCGGGCGGAGTGGGCGGATGCCCAGCAGGCCGCGCAGCTCGCGGACGCGTGGGTGGAGGCCCTCACCCAGGAGGCGGACACGCTCGCCCGGGCGGACGGGGCCACGCCCCAGGTGCAGATCAACCGCATGCTCCCGGCCACCGTGCCCGGGAGCCACTCCTCCCCGCGCGAGGCGCTGAACCTGCTGGTGGGCGGCGCGCTCGGCCTTGCCGCGGGCGTGGGCCTCGCCCTGCTCCTGGAGGCGCTGGACCGGCGGATTCGCGGCACGGAGGACCTCCAGCGGGCCGGGCTCACGCCCATCGGCATGATCCCCGCGTCCATCGAGCTCTCCGGTGACCGCCGGGTGCTCCTCGAGGGAGGCTCGAATCCGGACGCCTCGCACTTCCGCGTCCGCGAGGCCTTCAACGAGCTGCGCATCAACCTGCAGTTCATGAATCCGGACGATCCGCCGCGCATCATCACCGTGACCTCCACGAACCCGGCAGACGGCAAGTCCACAGTGGCGGCAAACCTCGCGGCCACCCTGGCCCACGCCGGGGTGCCCTCGGTGCTCGTGGACGCGGACCTGCGCCGGCCCACCGTGGCCACCACCTTCGGTCTGCTCGCCGGGGCCGGTCTCAGCGATGTCGTGGTGGGGCGTGCGGACCTCGCCGACGTGATCCAGGCCCCGGCCGAGTTCGGGGGCCTGCTGGTGCTGCCTGCCGGCCAGGTCCCCCCCAACCCGACGGAACTGCTCATGTCCGACCGCTTCAAGCAGGCTCTGGAGGCGCTGGCCGAGACCCACATGGTGATCGTGGACGCGCCCCCGCTGCTCGCCGTCTCCGACGCCGCCGTCATGGCCACGCGCCTGGACGGCGCCCTGCTGGTGCTGGACGCGAAGTCCACCACGCGCGATGACGTGCGCCAGGCCGTGACTGCGCTGGAGCGTGTGCACGCCCCCATCCTCGGCGCGGTGCTGAACCGGGTGGAGAGCAAGGGCAAGGACGGCCGGTACGGGTACTACCGCTCGGACTACACCACGGCCGCCCCGTCGGCCTGAGGCCATGTGATCCGGGCCCCGCTCCCCAGCGCTTCCGCGCGATGGGGGGCGGGGCCCTATCCTTCTGTCCATGCGAGCACTCACCTGGCAGGGAAAGCGAACCGTCTCCGTCGAGGACGTCCCGGATCCGCGGATCCAGGAGCCCACGGACGCCATCATCAAGGTCACCTCCACGGGCATCTGCGGATCGGACCTGCACCTCTACGAGGTGCTGGGCCCGTTCATGGACGCGGGCGACGTGATCGGGCACGAGCCCATGGGCATCGTGGAGGAGGTCGGCTCGGCCGTCACCCACATCAAGCCCGGCGACCGCGTGGTCATCCCCTTCATCATCGCCTGCGGGCACTGCTGGATGTGCGAGCGCGGGCTGCAGTCCCAGTGCGAGACCACTCAGGTCCGCTCCCAGGGCTCCGGCGCGGCCCTGCTGGGCTACTCCCGCCTCTACGGCTCCGTGCCCGGCGGCCAGGCCCAGTACTTGCGGGTCCCCCACGCCGACTACGGGCCCATCAAGGTCCCCCACACCGGCCCCGACGAGCAGTGGCTGTTCCTTTCCGACGTGGTCCCCACCGCGTGGCAGGGCGTGCAGTACGCGAACGTCCCCGCCGGCGGCACGCTCGCCGTGCTGGGCCTCGGCCCCATCGGCCAGCTGGCCTCCCGCATCGGCGTGCACCTGGGGTACCGGGTGATCGGCGTGGACCCGGTGGCCGAGCGGCGCCACATGGCCGCCCGGCACGGCGTCGAGGTCATGGACATGCAGGGCTGGGGCGGCCGCGAGGTCCCCGAGCTGCTGCGCGAGGCCACCGGCGGGCGCGGCCCGGACGGCGTGGTGGACGCCGTCGGCATGGAGGCCCACGGCTCCCCCGTGGCCAAGGCCGCGCACCAGGCCGTGGGGATCCTGCCCGGCCCTGTGGGCCGGGCGGCCATGAAGACCTCCGGTGTGGACCGCCTCAACGCCCTCCACACGGCCATCGAGGCCGTCCGCCGCGGCGGCACGGTGTCCCTCTCCGGCGTGTACGGGGGCATGCAGGACCCGATGCCCATGTTGACCATGTTCGACAAGCAGATCACCCTCACCGAGGGCCAGTGCAACGTGAAGCGCTGGATCGACGACCTGCTGCCGCTCGTGGACGACCCGTCCGACCCGCTGGGCGTCCTGGACCTCACCACGCACACGGCGCCCCTCGAGGACGCCCCGCTAATGTACGAGATGTTCCAGAAGAAGGAGGACGGCTGCATCAAGGTGGTCCTGCAGCCGTGAGGATCGTCGTCCTCGGCGCGACGGGCAATGTGGGCACCGCCCTGCTCGAACGCCTCCACCGGGCCCCGGAGGTCACCCGCGTCGTCGGTGTGAGCCGCCGGGGCCCGGACAGGGCGGGGCCCCCCTACGACGGCGTGGAGTGGCACCGTCTCGACATCGCCGACCCCGCCTCCGCCCCTGAGCTGGAGGAGGTTCTGCGGGGCGCCGACGCCGTCGTCGACCTCGTGTGGGTGATCCGCCCCAACCGGGACCGCGCGCACCTGCGGGCCGTGAACGTGGTGGGGAACGAGCGGGTCTTCCGGGCCGCGGCCGCCGCGGGCGTCCCCCACCTCGTCTACGCGTCCTCGGTGGGCGCGTACGGACCGGGGCCGAAGCACGTCGCCGTCGACGAGTCGCACCCGACGACGGGCGTGCCGACCTCGCACTACGCCGCCCAGAAGGCGGAAGTTGAGACGGTCCTCGACCGCGTGCAGGCAGAGAACCCCCGGATGCTCGTGACCCGGCTGCGGCCAGGCCTCATTTTCCAGGCCGCCGCCGGTCCGGAGATCAAGGACTACTTCCTCGGGGACCTCGTCCCCGGCCGGCTGGTCGCCCGGCTGCGGACGCCGCTGCTTCCCTTCCCGGCGGGCCTGCGCTTCCAGGCGCTCACCGCGCAGGACGTGGCCGAGGCCTACTGGCAGGTCATCCTGCACCGGGCGGGCGGGGCCTTCAACGTCGCCGCCGAGCCCGTGCTTGACGCCCACACGATGGGGACCGTGCTCGGCGCGCGCCGCATCCTCGAGCTGCCCGTGGGCGTCTTCCGCGCCCTCGCGGCCGCGACCTACCGCGCCCGCCTGCAGCCGACCGATCCGGGATGGATCGACATGGCCGCCGCCGTGCCGGTCATGGACACCTCCGCCCTGCGCCGGGCGACCGGCTGGCGCCCGACGACCGACGCGCGCGAGGCCGTCCGCCTCGTCCTGGACCACCTCGACGGGCGGGAGGGGCTGGGCAACGCCGGGCACCGCTCCCACTCCCCCGCGGAGTGAGCGCCATGGGGACCCCACGGCGCCTCGTGCTCTCCGGCCTGCTCGCCACCGCGGGCCTCGGTCTTGCCGGCTGCACCTCCTCCGGCTATCCGGCCGACCCGGAGGGCACCCTCGACCGCATCACCGGGGGCGTGCTGCGCGCCGGCGCGGCCCACCACCCGCCCTACGTGGACGTCACCGGCGCGGAGCCGACGGGCTCCGAGGCGGACCTCGTGCGCCGCTTCGCGCAGTCGCGCGGGGCGACCGTCGAGTGGACGGCCTCCGGCGAGGAGGCGCTCATGACGGCCCTCGAGAAGGGCGACCTGGACGTCGTCGTCGGGGGTCTGACCAAGGAGTCCCCGTGGACCACCCACGCGAGCCTCACCCGACCCTACGCCGAGGTCACCGGACCCGACGGGGAGAAGGCGAAGCTCGTGATGGCCGTCCCGCTCGGGGAGAACCAGATGCTCGGGGCCCTGGAGAGGTTCCTCGACGAGCAGCCGCAGGAGGACCGAGGATGAGCCGCACCGACTCCCCCGCCGGGCGCCGATTCGGACGCACCGAGCTGCCCCCCGAGATCCAGCGCGCGGCCCATCAGGCCGTGGTCCTCGAATGGCTGACCCTCGCCTCGCTCGCCGTGACCATCACCCTCGTGGTGCTCGTCATGGGATCCTCGCAGGCGATGAAGGCGGCCTGGATCGAGGACCTGCTCTCCCTCGTCCCGCCGATCGCCTTCCTCATCGCGCTGCGCGTCTCGCGTCGGCGTCCGCGGCGGGAGCGGCCTTACGGCGACCACCGCTCCGTGGGCGTGGGCCATCTCGTGGCCGCCGTCGCCCTGACCGCCATGGGCCTGATTCTCATCGTGGACTCCGCGATGACCCTGATCACCGGCGAGCACCCGGCGATCGGCACCCTGCAGCTCTTCGGCCACACCGTGTGGCAGGGGTGGCTCATGATGGTCGTGATGGCCCTGTCCATCCCGGCGCCCGTGATCCTCGGCCACAAGAAGCTCAAGCTCGCCGAGCAGCTCCACGACCGCGTGCTCTACGCCGACGCGGACATGAACAAGGCCGACTGGCAGACGGGCGTGGCCACTATCGTCGGCGTGGCCGGCGTGGGGCTCGGCCTGTGGTGGTTCGACTCGGCGGCCGCGATCTTCGTGGCGGTCAGCATCCTCAAGGACGGCTGGTCCAACCTCAGCCAGGCGATCGGCGTCCTCGCCGACCGGCGCGCCACCGAGATCGAGGGAAAGAAGCCGCACCCGCTCATCGACCACGCCGAGCGGGTGGCCTGGGCGCAGCCCTGGGTCCGCCACGCCGGCGCCCGCGTCCGGGACGAGGGCCACGTGTTCCACGTCGAGATGTTCGTGGTGCCCCAGCACGGGGCCGACGTCACCGTTGGCCGCTGCGCGGACTTGCGCGAGCAGATCGAGGAGCTGGACTGGAAGCTCGAGGACGTCGTGGTGATCCCGGTGGCCGAGCTGCCGGAGGAGGTCCACGGCGGCCCCTCCGGGGACGAGCAGTCCAAGGGCAGCGAGTAGGGGCGGGCCTCAGCCCAGGAAGCGGCGGAGCAGGGTCTCGTCGGTGACGCGCTGGACCTCGGCCAGGTACTCCCGGGTCTGCTCCAGCAGGCCCCGCGCCTCCTCGGCGTCGAGCCCCGGCACGTGGGGGGCCAGGCGCTCCAGGATGCGCCACATCTCGGACTGGCCCTGCAGGGCGCCGGTCAGCACGTCCAGCTCCACCTGCGTCCACCCCGAGCCCTTCGCGCGCACGGCGTTGACGGGGTTCAGCCGCCCGCCCGCGGCCGCCACGGCCCCGGCGGCCCGGTCCCGCACGGGCGTGCGGAAGCCGAGGCGGGCGATGATCTCCTCGAGCCGCTCCTGGCTGGCCTCGACGCCGTCTGCCAGGCGGGCGAGCACCGCGTGCTGGGGCGTGCCCTCCCAGGTGTCGGCGGCCGCGCGGAACGCGGGCACGCCCGGGCGGGACCCGAGCAGGTGCTGGTTGAGGTAGTCCTCCAGCATCTCCCGGTCGAGGGCGGAGGGCTGGGGGGCCGCGGCGGGCTGGGGGGCGGAGGGGTCGGAAGTCAGGGGGGTCTCGGACATGCCCTCGTGTCTACGGCAGATCCCGCTCCGTCATCAAGGGGTCAGACGCTCACCGTGGCCACCGGCTGGCCCGGATCCGCCCCGAACGCCAGGTCGGAGGGGGCGACGCCGTCGCGCACGAGACGGGCGCCGAGGGCTGCGACCATGGCGCCGTTGTCCGTGCAGAGGTTCACCGGCGGGACCGTGAGCTCGATCCCGGCGGAGCGGCAGCGGTCGGCCAGCAGCGCGCGCAGGCGGGAGTTGGCCGCCACGCCGCCGCCCAGCAGGAGGTGGGTGAGCCCGTGCTCGCGGCACGCGCGCACGGCCTTGGCCGTGATCACGTCGGCCACGGCCTCCTGGAAGGACGCGGCGATGTCCGCCCGGGGCACCTCGAGGCCGCGGGCCTCGAACTGCTCCACGGCGCGGGAGACGGCGGTCTTCAGGCCGGAGAACGACCAGTCGTGGCGGTGCGCGCCGGGCTCCTCCGCCGAGCCGACGAACTTGCCCGCCGTGAGCCCGCGCGGGAAGCGGAAGGCCTTCGAATCGCCCTCGGCGGCCATCCGGTCGATGACGGGGCCGCCCGGGTAGCCGGCGCCGATGAGGCGGGCCACCTTGTCATAGGCCTCGCCGGCGGCGTCGTCGATGGTGGAGCCGAGCAGGGTGACCGAGGAGCTGATGCGGTCCACGCGCAGGATCTCCGTGTGCCCGCCGGAGACGAGCAGCGCGCCGAGGTCGGCGGGGAGGTCCTCCCACGCTGCGGGCCGCACGCCGTCGAGCATGCCGACGCCCACGTGGGCGACGAGGTGGTTGATGCCGTAGAGCGGCTTGTCCAGCGCGGCCGCGAGCGCCTTCGCCCCGGCCACTCCCACCATGAGCGCCCCAGCGAGGCCGGGGCCGGAGGTCACGGCGATCGCGTCGAGGTCTTCGAGGCTGACGTCCGCGGCCGCGAGCGCGCGGCGCACGGTGGGCACGAGGGCCTCGAGGTGGGCACGGGCGGCGATCTCGGGGATGACGCCGCCGAAGCGCACGTGCTCCTCCACGGAGGAGGCCACCTCGTGGGCCAGGAGCTGCGGGCCCCGCACGATCCCGACGCCGGTCTCGTCGCAGGAGGACTCGATGCCGAGGACGAGGGGGGCGGCGGTGGCGGTGGGCATGGGCTCCATTCTAGGGACGCGCCCGGCTCACAGCTCCTTCAGCATCACGACGGCGTCCTCGCCGCCCGGGTAGTAGCGGCGCCGCACGCGGACGTCGGCGAAGCCATGACGCGTGTAGAGGCGGCGGGCGGGGTCGTTGGACGCGCGCACCTCGAGCATGAGGCCGCGGGCGCCGCGCGCCGCGGCCTCCTCGAGCATCCAGCGCAGCTGGGCCGCGCCGATCCCCCGGCCCTGGGCCGAGGCCACGGTACCGATCGTCTGCACGTCGGCGACGTCTCCGGCCACCATGATCCCGCCGTAGCCGACGATGTCCCCCGGGTGCTCGCCGGCGTCGACGTCCGCGGTCTCGTCGCGCACGACCACGCGGTAGTCGCGGGTCGCGGGGCGCCCGTGCGCGTCCGCCCCGCCGGCCGGTCCCACCTGGGCGAGCTCCTCCTCATAGAAGCGGGCCGGCCACGCGTCGAGGGGGAAGAGCGCGTGCTCGTGCATCAGCACCTCGGGGATGTCCCACACGGTCATGGGCCGCAGCAGGAGGCCGGTCGGGAGGTCCACGCCGGCGCCCGCGGGCGCGGCGGCGTCGTCGTGCGCCGCCATCAGGCCCCCGCGCGCTTGCGAGGACCGGGCACCTTGGCGTCCGACTCGCGCAGGTAGAGCGGGACGGGCGGCAGCAGGCCGCGCCCGCGCCGCAGGGCCAGCTCCGCGACGGCGCCGAGGCCCTCCGCGTCCGGCACGGCGGCGGTCCACCCGTCCACGCCCGCGAGCGCCTCCGGGTAGAGGCCGGCGCCGGCGCCGTAGGCGGGCAGCGGGGTGACCTCGGCGGGCGGCGTGACGAACGGGCCGTGCAGGAGGGTCGGCTGGCCGCCCACCTGCACGTAGTGCGCCCAGTAGACCTCCCGACGGCGCGCGTCGGTGGCGACGACGAACTCCTCGGCGCCCCGGCGGAAGGCGTCGACGCCGGCGCGGTGGGCGAGCGCGTCGAGGCTGCGCACGCCGTGCACGGGCACGTCCCACGCGAAGCCGAGCATGGCCGCCGTCGCGAGGCCGGCGCGCAGGCCCGTGAAGGGCCCCGGGCCCACGCCGACGGCGATCCCGTCCAGGTCCGTTCCGCGCACGCCGGCCTCGGCGAGGACGCGGGTGACGGCGGGGGCGAGCACCTCGGCGTGCGTCGTGGTGCGCTCCGTGGCCCAGGCCGCGCGGACCTCCCCGTCGGCGAGCACGGCCACGGAGGCGGCGGCGGACGAGTCCAGTGCGAGGAGCAGCGGCATGCCCGCCAGTCTACGGAAGGCGCACCCCGCGCCACCGCGGCCCGTAGCCGGTCACGACGGCGGTGCGCACCTCTTCGGCCGACTCGCCCTCCTCGTCGGAGAAGTCGGTGACGATCACGGGAGGCCCGCCGTCCGACGTCGGGCCGGCCGACTCCCCGCCGCGGGCGCGGACGATCTCCACGTCGAGCCACGAGGCGTCCGGGTCCTCGGGGAACCCCGCGAGCGACTCCGCGAGCCCGCGGCCCCACTCCACCACCGTGACGGAGCGGTCGAGGCTCTCCTCGAGGTCGAGGTCGGTCAGCTCCGCCCCGGAGCGCAGGCGGTAGGCGTCCACGTGCACGAGGTCCGGCCCGTCGGCGGGTCCCGGGTGGATGCGGGCGAGCACGAACGTGGGCGAGATGACGCCCTCGCGCACGCCGAGGCCCTCCCCGAGCCCCTGCGTCAGCGTCGTCTTCCCGGCGCCGAGGTCGCCCGTGAGGATGACGACGTCGCCGGGGCCGAGCACCCGGGCCAGGGCGCGCCCGACGGCGCGGGTGCCGACGGCCCCGTCGAGCTCGACGGCGGTGGTGAGCGTGGGCGCAGGCAGGGTGGTCATGCGCGGGCCTCCCCCGTCGTCGCCGCGGCGTCCCCGGCGCTCGCCTCGAGACCGTGGTCCGAGTCCACGTGCTCGCGCGGCACGCGGCTCCCGATGCGGGTGACGAGCTCGTAGTTGATGGTTCCCGCGGCCTCGGCCCAGGCGTCCGCGGGGATGCCCGACGTCGGGCCGAACAGCTCGACGGGGTCGCCCACGCGCTCCGCGGCGTCCGGGCCGAGGTCCACCACGAACTGGTCCATCGCGATGCGTCCGGCCACGGTGAGCCGGCGTCCGGCGACGTCGAGGGGGGCGTCCACCGCCACGCGCGGGACGCCGTCGGCGTAGCCCAGCGGCACGAGGCCGAGCACGGTGGGCGCGGCGGTGCGGTGCCGGTAGCCGTAGGACACGCCCTGGCCGGCGGGTGCCGCCTTGACGCTCGCGAGCGACGTCCGCAGCGACATCGCGGGGCGCAGCCCGAACTCCGGCGCGGGGCGATCCGGGAACGGGCTGAGGCCGTAGAGGCCGAGGCCCACGCGGACCATGTCCAGGTGCACGTCCGGGCGGGTGAGCGTGGCGGGCGTGTTGGCGATGTGGCGGACGGAGGGCGTCAGACCCGCCTCCCGCAGGACCCGCACACCCGCCTCGAACGCCGCGAGCTGCGCGTCGGTCTCCGCGGCGCGCTCGGGCTCGTCTGCGACCGCGAGGTGGGAGAAGACGCCCTCGACCCGCAGCACGCCCTCGGCCTCGAGCGCCGCGGCGCGCGCGGCGAGGTCCGGCAGCACGGCGGGCGGGCAGCCGTTGCGCCCCAGGCCGGTGTCCAGCTTGAGGTGGACCGTGGCGGGACGTCCGGCGGCGCGGGCCGCGTCGGCGACGGGCTCTATCTCCCACCCCGAGACGCCGAGGGCGACGTCGGCCCCGAGCGCCTCCGCGAACGGGGTGTCCCGCGTGTGCAGCCACGCCAGGACCGGGGCGTCGACGCCGGCGGCCCGCAGGCTGAGCGCCTCGGTCACGTGCGCGACGCCCAGGCGGTCGGCACCGGCCGCGAGCGCGGCGCGGGCCACGGGGACGGCGCCGTGGCCGTAGGCGTCCGCCTTGACGACGGCCATGAGCGCGGGGGGCGTGCCGTCGGGACGGCGGGTGCGCTCCTTCAGCGTCCGCACGTTGTGGCGGACGGCGGCGAGGTCGATGCGGGCGCGGCGTTCGAGGGGGTGGTCGGTCACGGATCCCATTCAATCAGCCCGGGTTCCGCGTGCCTCGCCCCACCACATCCGCGCCACCGTCCCCCCGACCGCGGCCGGCAGGGTCCCGGCGGTCATGCGGCCCGCACGGGCCTGGTCGGCGCCGGCGCGGGCGTGCAGCCACGCGGCCGCGGCGGCGAGGGACGCGAGGGTCGGGACGTGCTCGACCTCCCCGGCCCCGCACGTCGCGCCCTCCTCCTCGGCCGCGCGGGCCCGGCGCGCCGCATCGGCGGCCAGCACCGCGCCGAGCACGCCGGAGAGGACGTCGCCCGTCCCGCCGACCCCGAGCTCGGGGCCGCCCTCGCCCATGAGCCACGCCTCGCCGTCGGGCGCCACGACGAGCGTGCGCGGCCCCTTCAACAGCACGGCGGCGCCGTGGGCGGCGGACCACGCCCGCAGGCGGGCGAGCTCGTCCGGGGCGTGGCCGGCGCCGTCGGCCCCCGGCCTGGGGATCCGCTCGGTGAGGCGCGCCCACTCCCCCGCGTGCGGCGTGAGGACCACGCGGGCCCCGGCGTCGCGCAGGGCGGCGAGGTCCTCCGCTGTCACGAGGGTGAGGGCGGAGGCGTCCACCACGAGCGCCGCCCGCGGGTTCGCCAGGACGGCGTCGCGCACCCGGATGAAGCGCTCCCGCGCGTCGTCCTCGGTGTCCAGACCGGGCCCGACGACCCAGGCGTCCGTGCGCTCCGGCGCCGGCCCCTCTGCCGAGACGAGCGCCTCCGGGTGCGCCGCGATGACCGCGGCCCGCGTCGTCGCGGGGCCGGCGTGGTGCGCCATCCCGGCGCCCGCCTCGAGCGCCCCGGAGGTGCTGAGCACGGCCGCGCCCGGGTACCGCGCGGAGCCCGCCACCACCCCGACGCCGCCGCGCGTGTACTTGTGGCCGTCCGCCGCGGGGGCGGGGTGCAGCCGGGCCGCCGTCGGGCCGTCCATGACGCGCAGCCGCTCCGCCGGCGCGCTCGGCAGATGGGGCCCGAGGCCGATGTCCACGAGGCGGACGTCCCCGGCGAGGTCCGCTCCGTCGCCGAGCAGCAGGCCCGTCTTGAGCGCGCCGAAGGTGACGGTGACCTCCGCGCGCACGCCCCCGCCGCGCACCTCGCCCGTGTCCGCGTCCACGCCGGAGGGGACGTCGCACGCCACCACGGCGGCGCCCGCGGGCAGGCCGCGCGCCGCGTCCGGCACGGCGAACTCCCCCCGGAATCCGGTCCCGAGCATCCCGTCCACCACGACGTCGGCCCGGGCCGGCACCACGTCCGCGGCCGTGCCGCCGGCCGCGCGCAGGGCAGCCCAGCCCTCGGCGTGCCAGCGAGGCGCGCCGTGCTCGTCCCGTGCGATCGGCACGGCGACGGCCGCCACCCCGCGGCGGCGCAGGAGGGCCAGAGCCCACAGCGCGTCGCCGCCGTTGCTGCCCGTGCCCACGAGCGCGGCGACGGTCGCGCCGGCCACCGGGCCGCGCCCGCGCAGGACCCGGAGCACGTGCTGGGCGAGCCCCCAGGCGGCGCAGCGCATGAGCGCGGCGCCCTGGCCGGCGGCCAGGAGGGGCACCTCCGCGGCGCGCACGGCGGAGCCGGTGACGGCGAACGGGGTCGGGGATGCGGTCACGGGGTGTCCTCCTCCGCTCGCCGCTCGGCCACGACGTAGGCGGCGGCGACGTCGCCGTCGTGACTGAGCGAGAGGTGCCAGTGGGTGATGCCGAGGGCTCGGGCCTGCGCCTCGACCGTGCCGGTCAGCCGCACCTCGGGACGGCCGTCGCCGTGCTCGGGGCGAGGGATCCAGCAGTGGTGCCACATCATGCCGGGCGGGGCGCCCATCGCCTTGGCGATGGCCTCCTTCGCGGCGAACCGCGCGGCGAGCGAGCGCAGCGGGAGGTCCCGCTCGTCCGCGGTGAAGAGCCGCTCCCGCAGGGCGGGCGCCCGCTCCAGCTGCGCGCGGAACCGCGGCACGTCCACCACGTCCACGCCCACGCCGACGATCACGCCGACGTCTCCGCGAGCGTGATGCCGACCGGCCGGACGCCAGCCGTGCGCACGGCGGCCTCGATGGGCATGCCCAGGGCTCGCTTGGCGAGATCGAGCGGCCAGCGCACCACGCC
The DNA here is from genome assembly GCF_039519235.1 of Micrococcus sp. 2A. NCBI lineage: Bacteria > Bacillati > Actinomycetota > Actinomycetes > Micrococcales > Micrococcaceae > Micrococcus > Micrococcus sp. 2A. Next base: position 1,871,555 of record NZ_CP154351.1, read on the forward strand.
GGGCAGCTCGTCGCCGCAGCCGGGCGTGAGGCCCGCCTTCCCGTACGCGAGGACCGCGTAGGCCGCCTGTCGTGCGCGGACGCCGTCGTCGTATCCGGCGTCGAACTCGTACATGGACACCGTGCCCTCCTCCTCCGGCCAGCACCGCTGCGCGAGCAGGCGGGCGCGTTCGAGGTGTTCGCCGAAGGTCAGCACCCCCAGGTCCTGCAGGCCGAGGGCCCGCATGCGCTCGCCCGCGTACATGACCTCCCCCTGGGTGGTCACCGGATCCGGGGAGAAGCACTCCACGGTGACGCCGTGCAGGCGGGGGTCGGCCTTCGCCGGCTCTCCGCACAGCTTCTCATGGCCGTCCGGCCCGAGGTGCGCGGAGACGAACACGCGGTCGGCCACGCCCGCGCCGAGCAGGTCGAGCGCCGCGTCGTAGACCGCCGGCTGGCTGTAGAGCACGAGCAGCGCGTCCACGTGCTCAGGGTTCTCCGCGTGGGGCTCGAGCGTCTGGCGGGCGGCCCATGCCGCGCCGTACGCGAGGGCCGCGATCGCCAGGACCGCGAGCGCCGCGAGCATCCACCGCGGGGCCCGGGGCCCCGCACGCCGCGGGCGCGCCGGGACGCGCCCCTCGGCCGGGCGGCTCACGCCGAGGCGTCCTCGGGGGTCTGGCGCAGGATCATGGTGGAGCGCGGCGGCAGCTCGACCAGCTCGCCGGCGCGCACGATCGGATGGGTGCCCTGGGGCGCCACGTGCGAGGACGTGTCCAGGACGATCTCCCAGGCCGCGGGGAACGTGGGGCCGGGCAGGGTGTACGGCACCGGCTCCCACCACGCGTTCATCAGCACGTAGAAGTCCCGGTAGGGCTCCTCCTCCCCGTCTCGGCGCGGCAGCGCATGGCCGTTCAGGTAGAACCCGATCGAGCGGGCCTCGTTGCCCCAGTCGTCCTCCGTCTTGGGCGAGGCGTCCGGCTCGAGCCACACGATGTCCGGCAGGGGCGCGTCCACGTCGCGGGCGGCGGGGCGGCCGTCGAAGTGCTGGCGCCGGCGGAACACCGCGTGCTCACGGCGCAGCCGGATGAGCGTGCGCGTGAACTCCACGAGGTTCGCGTCCACCGTGGACCAGTCGATCCAGGCGATCTCGTTGTCCTGGCAGTAGGCGTTGTTGTTGCCGCCCTGCGTCCGGCCGAGCTCGTCGCCGTGGCTGATCATCGGCACGCCCTGGCTGAGCAGGAGCGTGGCGAGGAAGTTGCGCTGCTGCCGGGCACGGAGGGTGAGGACCTCCGGATCGTCCGTCTGCCCCTCGACGCCACAGTTCCAGGAGCGGTTGTGCGAGTCGCCGTCCTTGTTGTCCTCGCCGTTGGCGGCGTTGTGCTTCTCGTTGTAGGAGACGAGGTCGCGCAGGGTGAAGCCGTCGTGCGCGGTGACGAAGTTCACGGACGCGCCGGGGCTGCGGCCGTCGCCCTCGTACAGGTCCGCTGAGCCGGTGAGGCGGGTGGCGAACTCGCCGAGGGTGCCCGGCTCACCGCGCCAGAAGTCGCGCACCGTGTCCCGGTACATGCCGTTCCACTCGCTCCAGATGCCGGGGAAGTTGCCCACCTGGTAGCCGCCCCACCCCACGTCCCAGGGCTCGGCGATGAGCTTGACCATGCGCAGCACCGGGTCCTGGCGCACCACGTCGAAGAAGCCGGAGAACATGTCCGGGCCCTTCTCCCCCTCCACGCGGGTGAGGGTGGTGGCGAGGTCGAACCGGAAGCCGTCCACGTGCATCTCGGTCACCCAGTACCGCAGCGAGTCCATGACGAGCTGGAGGGCCTTGGGGCTGGAGAGGTCCACCGAGTTCCCCGTGCCCGTGTAGTCCATGTAGTGGCGCTCGTCGCCCGCCACGAGGTGGTAGTACCCGGCGTTGTCGAAGCCGCGCAGGGAGAGCATGGGGCCCTTGTCGTTGCCCTCGGCGGTGTGGTTGTAGACCACGTCCAGGATGACCTCGAGGCCGGCCGCGTGGAGGTCCTTGACCATCTGCTTGAACTCGCGCACCTGGCCGCCGAGGTCGTCTGCCGCCGCGTAGGCGGCGTGCGGGGCGAAGAACCCGATCGTGTTGTAGCCCCAGTAGTTGTCCAGCCCCTTCTCCTGGAGCGTCGCGTCGTTGACGAACTGGTGCACCGGCATGAGCTCGACCGCGGTCACGCCCAGGTGCGTCAGGTGCCCGACCACGGCGGGGTGGGCCATGCCGGCGTAGGTGCCGCGCAGCTCCTCCGGCACGTCCGGGTGCAGCCGGCTCATGCCCTTCACGTGCGTCTCGTAGACCACGGTGTCCGCGAGCTCGGTGTGCGGCGGGGCGTCCTCGCCCCAGTCGAAGTCGTCGGCCACCACCACGCCGAGCATGGTCGAGCCCAGGTTGTCGGTGGTGTCCATGCGGTCCGGCTCGTCGAAGTCGTACGAGTGGTGCTGCTGGCCCCACGCGTACTCGCCCGTGAAGGCGCGCGCGTAGGGGTCCACCAGGACCTTGGCGGGGTTGTGCCACAGCCCGCGGGCGGGCTCCCAGGGACCGCGCACCCGGTACCCGTAGCGCTGGCCCGGGCCGACGTCGGCCACGTGCACGTGCCATGTGGTGTCGTGGCGCTCCTCGATCGGGATGCGCTCCTCCGTGCCGTCCTCCCCCACGAGGCACAGCTCCACGGCCTCGACCTCCCGGCCGACGGCGATGGCGAAGTTGGTGCCGGTGTCGTCCACCGTGGCCCCGAGGGGGTACGGCTGGCCGATGTCCACTGTGCGCATGTCTCTCCGAGGTCAGGCAGGGCGCGCCGGAGCCGACGCGCATCGCCCCCGAGTCTACTGGGGTTGGGCACTCACAAAGCGGAGGGAACACTCCCTGGGCGGCGCCCGTCGTCATGCGTCTGGAAAGAGCCCCCGGCCCCTCAAGAGGTCGAACAGGTGCGGCGTCGCCAGCGACGCCCGGCGCCAGTCGTCATAGGCACTTGCCGCCGCACGGCGCGTGCCTATGACCTCGGCTTCGGACATGTCCGCCAGTTCTTGGAGGGCTGATCGGATCGCTGCCGCGGAGCGTTCCACGACACGGCCGGCGCCGCCGGTCTCGAGCACCGATGTCCACGGCGTGACATCGGGGACGACAACCGGCACCCCCACCGAGAGTGCTTCTGCGATCACGTGCCCGAAGTTCTCACTTCGGGTGGGCAGGACTAGGACCTCGTATCCGCTCAAGGTCGCTCGAACGTCGTCGTGGGACAAAGTTCCCCGGATTCGGATGCGCCCATCGGTGCTCTCCGCCAGACAGCGCAACGACGCGGTGAATGCCTCATCTTCTGCGGGACCGTAGATGTCCAGTGTCACCTCACCGTCCAGTGCCGCCACGGCTTCCGCCGCCAGATCCGGGCCCTTGTGCTCGACGAGACGCCCGAGGAACACCGCCCGAAGCGCGCCTCGCCCCGAAGCCGGCGTCGAGTCCGTCACCGGCTCCGCTCGAGCCGGCAGAAGACTGTCGTTTTCACGGATGACCACAGGTGCAACTGGACCGATGTACCGGCGGATGTCGTCCGCTTCCCCCACGGAGCTCGCGTGCCAGATCACGCTCCGGTGGGATCCGCAAAGCTGGTTTCCCCAGCGCATCAGCGCCTTGCGCGTGGAGTGCCGGTTGAGGGCCGCCGGTGCGAACTCGCCCCGTGGCGCGATCACGACGACGGCCCGTCCGAAGAGACCGCATCGGTGGATCGCCATGACCCCCTGCGAAAAGAAGAGGCTCCAGTAGGAATTGAGGTAGATGACATCGGGCCGCCACCGTACGAGACCTGCATAGAGGGCACCCAGCCCTCGTACGGTGTGCGCGCGGGCATATGTGACCTTGGTCCCCTCCCACATCGTGGGCCTGTCAGTGATGTCGACCATGTCCTGCCGCTCCCCGTGGTCGCGACTCTGCGTGAACACGTGGAGGTCCAGCCAGGTGGGGGCCCCCTGGACGAGCGCGGTGAGGGTCCGGATGGGACCGCCGCCACGGACGCCGGGGGCGAAGAGCGGAGTGATGACCGCGAGACGGGGGCGCATGGGTTAACCCTATGACGCGAGAAGCGGCACACGCCGCCCCGCGTCGGGACGGCGTGTGTGGCGCGACGGACCGGGCTGGCTCACTCCACCGTGACGGACTTCGCCAGGTTGCGCGGCTGGTCCACGTCGTAGCCCTTCGCCGAGGCGAGCTCGAGCGCGAAGATCTGCAGGGGCACGGTGGTGAGGAGCGGCATCAGCATCGGCTGGGTCTCCGGAACCTCGATGACGACCTCGGCCTGCGAGCGCACCGCGGCGTCGCCCCGCTCGGCCACCGCGAAGGTACGGGCCCCGCGGGCGCGGACCTCCTGGATGTTGGAGACCACCTTGGCGTGCAGGGAGTGGCGGTCCATCGGGGAGGGCATGACCACGAACACCGGCTGGCCCTCGTCGATCAGCGCGATCGGCCCGTGCTTGAGCTCGCCGGCGGCGAAGCCCTCCGCGTGGATGTACGCGAGCTCCTTGAGCTTCAACGCGCCCTCCATGGCCACGGGGTAGCCGACGTTGCGGCCGAGGAACAGCACGGAGGTGGCGTCCGCCATCGAGCGGGCGAGCTCCTTGACCTGGTCCGCGTTCTCGAGGATCTCGCCGATCTTCGCGGGGATGTCGGCGAGGTCCGCCATGATGTCGCTGATCTGGCCGCTGAAGAGCTTCTTGTTCAGCTGCGCGAGGTAGAGGCCGAGGAGGTAGGCCGCCGTGATCTGGGCGAGGAACGCCTTCGTGGAGGCCACGGCGATCTCGGGGCCGGCGTGCGTGTACAGCACGGCGTCGGACTCGCGCGGGATGGTGGAGCCGTTGGTGTTGCAGATGGACACCGTGCGGGCGCCCTGCTCCTTCGCGTACCGGACGGCCATGAGCGTGTCCATGGTCTCGCCGGACTGGGAGATGGAGACCACGAGCGTGCCGTCGTCGATGATGGGGTCCCGGTAGCGGAACTCGTGGGAGAGCTCCACCTCCACCGGGATGCGGCACCAGTGCTCGATCGCGTACTTGGCCACCATCCCGGCGTAGGCCGAGGTGCCGCACGCGAGCACGATGATCTTGGTGATGCTGCGCAGCTCCTCGGGCTCGATCCGCAGCTCGTCCAGCACGAGCGCGCCCGAGGCGTCCGTGCGGCCCAGCAGGGTGTCCTGCACGGCCTGCGGCTGGTCGTGGATCTCCTTCTCCATGAAGGTGGCGAAGCCGCCCTTCTCCGCGGCGGAGGCGTCCCAGTCCACGGAGAACGCCTTGCCCTGCGCGGGCGCGCCCGCGAAGTCGGTGATCTCGACGGCGTCGGCGGTGATGGTCACCACCTGGTCCTGCTCGAGCTCGATGGCGTTCCGCGTGAAGTCGATGAAGCCCGAGACGTCCGAGCCGAGGAAGTTCTCCCCCTCGCCCACGCCCACCACGAGCGGGGAGTTGCGGCGGGAGGCGACCACGCGGTCCGGGTGGTCCACGTGGACGGCCAGCAGGGTGAAGGCGCCCTCGAGGCGCTGGGAGGCCATCTGCATCGCGCGGGTCAGGTCCCCGGCGGCCCCGTTGCGGTAGATGTCGCCCAGCAGGTGGGCGGCCACCTCGGTGTCGGTCTCCGAGAGGAAGCTCACCCCCTTGGCCAGCAGCTCCTCGCGGAGCTCGGCGTAGTTCTCGATGATGCCGTTGTGGATCATGGCCAGACGGCCCTCGTCCGCGACGTGCGGGTGCGCGTTGACGTCCGTGGGGCCGCCGTGGGTGGCCCAGCGCGTATGGCCGATGCCCACCTGCGCCGCGGGCACCGGGTGCGCCTCGAGCTCGGCGGCCAGGTTGGCCAGCTTGCCCGCCTTCTTGCGGTGGTACAGCTCGCCGTCCGCCACGACGGCGACGCCGGCGGAGTCGTATCCGCGGTATTCGAGACGGCGCAGGCCCTCCATGAGGACCTCGAGGGCGCCGTGGTCCCGAGTGGTGGAGGGGTGGCCGATGTATCCGACAATTCCGCACATGCGGATGAGGATACCGGCCGCGGCCCCGGGCGCGCGCCACCGCGCTCAGGACTCGCGGTAGCCGTGGGGGTTGGCCTCCTGCCAGGCCCACATGTCCCGGACCATCGCCTCGACACTGCGCCGGGCGCGCCAGCCGACCTCCCCGCCGATCGCGTCGACGGCCGCGCGGGACTCCCCGATGTCCCCCGTGCGGCGGCCCACGACCCGGTACGGGACGGCGCGGCCGGTGACGGCCTCGACGGCGCGGACCATCTCGAACACCGTGACGCCCTCCCCGCGCCCGATGTTCCAGACCTTCACGGCCGGCGCGTCCCGCGTGTGCTCCGTCATCCACTCGAGGGCGGCCACGTGGGCCTCGGCGAGGTCCATCACGTGGATGAAGTCGCGGATGGCGCTGCCGTCCCGCGTGGCGAAGTCCGCCCCGAACACCTGCAGCTCGGGACACTGCCCGGTGGCCACGCGCGCCACGAACGGCATGAGGTTGGCGGGCGTGCCCTGCGGATCCTCCCCCAGGCGGCCGGAGGGGTGGGCGCCCACGGGGTTGAAGTAGCGCAGCACCGCCACGGAGAGCGCGGGCACGGACCCGTGGACGTCGCGCAGGACCTGCTCGGCCATCAGCTTGGAGTGGCCGTACGGGTTCACGGGCGCGGTGGGCGCGTCCTCGGCGACGGGCACGGGGGCGTCGTCGCCGTAGACCGTGGCGGAGGAGGAGAAGAGCAGGACACGCGCGCCGGCCTCGGCGGCCACGCGCGCGACCTGTGCGGTCCCGGCCACGTTGACGCTGTAGTAGGCGGCAGGCTCCCGCATCGACTCCGTCGGCGACTTCAGGCCCGCGAAGTGCACGACGCCGTCCGGCGCGTAGCGCACCACCGCGTCGGCGTAGTGCTCGGGACGGCAGACGTCCGCCTGGAGCAGGTCGAGGCGGGGGCCGCCGAGCTCGACGCCGCACACCTCGGCGGCCCGCTCGAGGGCTGCCCGGGACGAGCTGACGAGGCTGTCCAGCACCAGGACGTCATGGCCGGCGTCGAGCAGGGTGGTCACCGTGTGTGACCCGAGGTAGCCGGCACCACCGGTCACGAGAACGCGCATGGGTCCGATCCTAGCGGCGGCGGTTCGGGGCCCGGAGGCGCGCCGCAGGGGGCCCGGGACGCGCCACGGAACGGCGGGCTCCGACCCGCCGCAGGGCGACCGTCATAATGGTGCGGTGACGGACACCGACGCCATCCCCGCGAGCCCTGCCCTCCCGGCCCGGCCCCGCGAGCCCGCCCGGGCGGCCGACCACCACCGCTCTCCCTTCGTGGAGCTCGAGCGGCAGACCTGGTCCCGCCTCGCCGCGGAGATGGCCCAGCCCTTCGACCAGGCGGACGTGGAGCGGCTGCGCGGCATCGGCGACACCCTCTCCCTCACCGAGGTCGCCGAGGTGTACCTCCCCCTCTCCCGGCTCCTGGGCATCAACGTCGAGGCGTCCGGTGCACTGCGCAGCGCGACCAATGCCTTCCTGGGCGAGCACACCGGCCGGACCCCCTACGTGATCGGCGTGGCGGGCTCGGTGGCCGTCGGCAAGTCGACCACCGCGCGCGTGCTCCAGGAGATGCTGCGCCGCTGGCCCACCACCCCCCGCGTGGAGCTCATCACCACGGACGGCTTCCTCCATCCGAACGCCGTCCTCGCCGAACGCGGGCTCATGAAGCGCAAGGGCTTCCCGGAGTCCTACGACCGGCGCGCCCTGCTCCGCTTCATGGCCGACGTGAAGTCCGGGGCGGAGGAGGTGCGTGCGCCCGTGTACTCGCACATGACCTACGACATCGTCCCCGGCGAGGAGCAGGCGGTGCACCGCCCGGACGTGCTGATCGTGGAGGGCCTGAACGTGCTCGCCCCGCCACGCACCCGCACCGACGGCACGGCCGGCCTCAGCGTCTCCGACTTCTTCGACTTCTCCGTGTACGTGGACGCCCGTGCCGACTGGATCCGCCGCTGGTACATCGAGCGCTTCATGGACCTGCGCTCGGGCGCCTTCCGCGATCCGCGCAGCTACTTCCACCGCTACGCCCACCTCTCCGACGCCGAGGCGCAGGCCACCGCGGAGCACATCTGGGACACCATCAACGGGCCCAACCTCCAGCAGAACGTGCATCCCACCCGGGGGCGGGCGCGACTCGTGCTCACCAAGAACGAGCGGCACGAGGTCACGCGGGTCCTGCTGCGCAAGGTCTGAGGCCCGCCTCGTGGCCGGACCCTCGTCGCCCCGGCCCGGCCGAGCCCCGGACACGGTCGGCGCCGGCCTCGAATGGCCATAGACTTGCCCCATGCTTCAAGGATTCAAGGAATTCATCCTCAAGGGAAACGTCATCGACCTCGCCGTGGCCGTCGTCATCGGCGCCGCCTTCAGCAAGGTGATCAACGCGGTCGTGGAGAACGTGCTCATGCCGTTCATCTCCGGGCTCGTGAAGGCGCCGGACTTCGACCAGTTCGGCGTCGTGATGCTCAACGGCAACGCCATCCAGTTCGGCGTCCTCCTCACCGCGATCGTCAACTTCCTGCTCATCGCCGCGGCGGTCTACTTCGTGATCGTCCTGCCGATGAACGCCATGATCGAGCGCCGCAACCGGCGCCTCGGCATCACCCCGAAGGACGAGGAGGTGCCGGAGGACGTCGCGCTGCTCTCCGAGATCCGCGACCTGCTGGCCGCCCAGCGCGGCGGCGCCGCGGGCACCGTCACCGGCACCCCCACCGGGACCGACCCCCGACTCTGAGCCTCCCGGCTCCCCGACCCCGACGGGCCCCGGACACCTCCCCAACGGAGGCGTCCGGGGCCCGTCCTGTTCCGGGGCGCACCCGCCGGGGGCACGGGGCCGCCCCCTACGGTGCGGTGGCCGCGCCGCCGGTCCCCGCGTCCAGGCACGGCAGCCATTCGAGCGCCACGCCGCGGCCGCACACCGGGGCGTCCACGGCCGCGTAGGCCACGCCCCACAGCAGCGCCAGCCCGGCCGTCAGCGCGCCGAGCAGCACCGCCCTGCGAGGCGGCTGGTCCGGGCGCACGGGTCAGGCGTGGAGCGCGAGCTCGCGCTGCACGACGGCGGCCAGGGACTCGGCCTCGCCGCGGGCGGTGTCCTCGTCCGGGGCCTCCACCATCACGCGCACCACCGGCTCCGTTCCGGACGGGCGCAGCAGCACCCGCCCCGTCTCCCCGAGGCGCGCCTCGGCCTCGGCCACGGCGGCCTGCACGGCCTCGTCCGTCCCGGCGCGGGCCTTGTCCACACCGCGCACGTTCACGAGCACCTGCGGGAGGCGCTGCATCACGCCGGCGAGCTCGGAGAGCGGGGTGCCGGTCTGGGCCACGCGGGAGGCGAGCTGCAGGCCGGTCAGCACGCCGTCGCCCGTGGTGGCGTGGTCCGCGAAGATCACGTGGCCGGACTGCTCGCCGCCCAGCGAGTAGTCCCCCAGCTTCATGCCGGCCAGGACGTAGCGGTCGCCGACCTGGGTCTCCACCAGCTGGACCCCCTCGCGGCCCATGGCCAGCTTGAGGCCGAGGTTGGACATGACGGTGACCACGAGGGTGTCGTCGCGCAGGGCGCCGCGGTCCTTCAGGGCCAGCGCCATGACGCCCATGATCTGGTCGCCGTCCACGACCTCGCCGTGCTCGTCCACCGCGAGGCAGCGGTCGGCGTCGCCGTCGTGGGCGATGCCCAGGTCCGCGCCGTGCTCCTTGACCGCCGCCTGGAGCATCTCCAGGTGCGTCGAGCCGCAGCCCTCGTTGATGTTCAGCCCGTCTGGGGAGGCGCCGATGACGACCACCTGCGCGCCGGCGGCGCGGAACGCCTCCGGTGAGCAGCCGGCGGCCGCGCCGTGGGCGCAGTCCAACACCACGGTGAGGCCGTCCAGGCGGTGGGGCAGGGACTGGAGGAGGTGGAGGACATAGCGGTCCTCGGCGTCGGAGAAGACGCGCACGCGGCCCACGTCCGCACCCGTGGGGCGCAGCGGGTCGGCGCCCTCCAGGTGCTGGATGATCTCGTCCTCCTGCCCGTCGGTGAGCTTCTGGCCACCGCGGGCGAGGAACTTGATGCCGTTGTCCGGCGCGGGGTTGTGGGAGGCGGAGATCATCACGCCGAAGTCCGCGCCCAGGTCCGCCACGAGGAACGCGGCCGCCGGCGTGGGCAGCACGCCGGCGTCCCAGACGTCCACGCCGGACGAGGCGAGGCCGGCCACCACGGCCGCGCCGATGAACTGGCCGCTGATCCGCGGGTCCCGCGCGACGACGGCCACGGGCCGCCTGCCCTCCTCGAGGGCCTCGGCCCCGAGCACGGGGGCGGCCGCCTGGGCCAGCTGGAGGGACAGCTCCACAGTGAGGGTCTCGTTGGCCAGGCCACGGACGCCATCGGTTCCGAACAATCTCGACATGATCAGTGAGTCTACGAGCCTGAGTGGCCCGGAGCACCACCCCCGGGGTCCCGAGCGCGCCGCGCGGCCGGTACCATCGAGCCGGTGGGCCCGCGCCCGTGCACCCGTCCGGCTCCCGGACGGGCGGCCCCGCGGCCCCCCGCCGCCCCGACACGAAGGACCCCTCCATGGCCGATCTCCCCGAGACCACCCCACGACGACGCTGGCCGCGCCGCGCCGTCCTGGGCGGCACCGGCGTCGCGCTCGCCTCCGCCGCCGTCGCCTGCGGATCCGGCGACGAGGCCCCCGAGGCGTCCGCCTCCGCCGGCGGCGACGACCGCCCCCGCCTGCCCGCGCCGGAGATCCTCACGACGGACGACTGGGGCGCGGTCACGCCCGCCAACTACCTCCAGACCCTCTACGAGCGCCCCTCGTACCTCGTCATCCACCACACGACGACGCCGAACACCTCCGACGGGTCACGCCAGGCCGCCTTGGACCTCGCCCGCATGGTGCAGAAGGGCCACATCGCCCAGGGCTGGGGCGACTCCGGCCAGCAGTTCACGTTGTCCCGCGGCGGCTTCCCCATGGAGGCCCGGCACGGCTCCCGCCACGCCCTCGAGGGCGGGGAGACCTTCATGCTCGGCATCCACGCCCTCGGCTTCAACGCCTACGCCCTGGGCATCGAGTGCGAGGGCTTCTACATGGTGAATCCGCCGCCGCAGAGCCTCTACGCGGGGCTCGTGCGGCTCTCCGCCTACATCTGCCAGCAGTACGAGATGCCGCCCTCGCGCATCATCGGCCACCGCGACGTGGTGGCCACCAGCTGCTGCGGCGACGCGTTCTACGCGAAGCTCCCGATCCTGCGCGAGGACGTGCGCGCCTCCCTGGAGGCCGGCGAGTACCGCATCAGCGAGGGGTTCGGGGCGGAGAACCTCCTCGACGACGCCCACGTCAACGCGGAGTGGGTCAAGCGCAACCCCTGAGCATCCGCACCGCCGACGACGGCGCCCCACCCGAGCGGGCGGGGCGCCGTCGTCATGCGGGGGCCTCGGCGGGCCGCCGCGTCCCGGACGTGCTCAGCGCACGCGCGGGAAGGAGCCGCTGTCGTGGTCCTCGCCCATCTCGAACAGGTCCGTCGCGGGTGCGCAGATGAGCGGGTCCGGGGCGTGCACGATCCGCGCGTCCTTGCCCGGGTACGGGAGCGTGTGCAGCACGTGCCGGATGGCCTCGAGGCGCGCGCGCTTCTTGTCGTTGGACTTCACCACGGTCCACGGCGCGTCGGCCGTGTGCGTGTAGAAGAACATGGCCTCCTTGGCGTTCGTGTAGTCGTCCCACTTGTCGAGGGAGGCCATGTCGGTGGGCGAGAGCTTCCAGCGGCGGACGGGATCGGTCTCGCGGGAGGCGAAGCGGTTGAGCTGCTCGCGCTGGGAGACGGAGAACCAGAACTTCACGAGGTGGATGCCGGAGTTGACCAGCATGCGCTCGAGCTCCGGGGTCTCCCGCATGAACTCGAGGTACTGCGGCGGCGTGCAATAGCCCATGACGCGCTCGACGCCGGCCCGGTTGTACCAGGACCGGTCGAACATCACGATCTCCCCGCCGGAGGGCAGGTGCTGGATGTAGCGCTGGAAGTACCACTGCGAGGCCTCGGCCTCGGTGGGCTTCTCGAGGGCCACGGTGCGGGCGCCGCGCGGGTTGAGGTGCTCGTTGAAGCGCTTGATCGCGCCGCCCTTGCCGGCCGCGTCGCGCCCCTCGAAGATGATCAGGACCTTCTGGCCCGTCTCCTTGACCCACAGCTGCATCTTCAGCAGCTCGATCTGGAGCTCGCGCTTGCGGCGCTCGTAGAGGCGTCGGCTGATCTTCGTCTCGTAGGGGTAGCCCTCGCGCCACGCGAGCGGGTCCGGGGTCGGCAGGGCCTTGTCCCCGCGCAGCTTGCGGCCGAGCTCGTGGATCTCGTCGACCTCCGCGGCGTAGTCGTGGGTCACGGCGAACGGGAGATCGGAATCCCCCGCCTCCAGCACGTGGACGGGGGTGCTCTCCGGCGACGCCGGCGCGTCGGTCTGCGCCTGGCCCTGGGCCTCCTGGGGGGCGTCCTCCGGGCGGCGGGATGAATCTGCCATGGCGGATCTCCTCGTGGCTCTCACACGTCTCGCGCCACCGGCGGGAGCCCTCACGCCCCGGGCGCGCCCCCGCCGCACTGCGGGGACCCTCACAGTCTAGGCGCCGGACGCGGCAGACCCCGCGCCACCGGGGAACGGTGACACGGGGTCTGCGGGGCGGATCCGCTCGGCCGGAGCCGAGGCGCAGATCAGCGCTTCGAGAACTGCGAGGCCTTGCGGGCCTTCTTGAGGCCGGCCTTCTTGCGCTCGATGACGCGGGCGTCACGGGTGAGGAAGCCGGCCTTCTTGAGGGCGGCGCGGTTGTGCTCGCGGTCGATCTCGTTCAGGGCGCGGGAGATGCCCAGGCGCAGCGCACCGGCCTGCCCGGAGGGGCCGCCGCCGTGGATGCGGGCGATCACGTCGTACGCGCCGGCGAGCTCCAGCAGCGTGAAGGGGTCGTTGACCTCCTGCTGGTGCAGCTTGTTGGGGAAGTAGTTCTCCAGGGTGCGGCCGTTCACGGTCCACTGGCCGGAGCCGGGGATGAGGCGGACGCGCGCCACGGCCTCCTTGCGGCGGCCGACGGCTGCACCGGGGACGGTCAGGGCGGGACGCTCGGACACGGCGGCCTCGTCGGTGGAGGCGGTGGCGGACGACTCGGAGGTGTAGCTGGTCAGCTCCACGTCCTCATGCTCATTGATGCTCATGGTTCTCCTCAGGAAAAGTCTCAGGCGGTCGCCAGGGTCACTGGGCGACCTGGCCGATCTCGAAGGTGGCGGGCTGCTGGGCGGCGTGCGGGTGCTCGGCACCGCGGTACACCTTGAGCTTGCCCATCTGCTGGTCGGCCAGCGAGTTCTTGGGGAGCATGCCGCGGACGGCCTTCTCCACGGCGCGGACCGGGTTGGTCTCGAGGAGCTCGGCGTAGCTCTGCGACTTCAGGCCGCCCGGGTAGCCCGAGTGGCGATAGGCGCGCTTCTTCTCGAGCTTGGCGCCGGTGAGGGCCACCTTCTCGGCGTTCACGATGATGACGAAGTCGCCCATGTCCATGTGGGGGGCGAACGTCGGCTTGTGCTTTCCGCGCAGCAGGGTGGCGGTGTGGGTGGCCAGGCGGCCGAGGACGACGTCGGTGGCATCGATGATGTGCCACTGGCGGTCGGCATCGCCAGGCTTGGGAGAGTACGTACGCACGTTGTCTGCCTTCAGGGTCGGTGATCGGTCACAGTGGCCGCGCGCTGGGGCGTGATTCCGGCGTGGGGCGCACTGTCAGTTCTCCGTGCGCGCCGGGGCTCCAGGTGAGGACTGGAAGGCGACCGGGCCCGAGGATCCCGGGGGTGCGGCGCGAGCTGAAGGCCATGCAACTGAGCCACTCGCGGCACGACGCATCCGGGTGCGGACATGCGCAACGTCTCCCCATGCTACCGGGTCCGCGTCCCCGCGGCAAAAGCGCGGGCCCACGTCCCGCGGCGCCCTTCGGGGGCGCCCCCGACGTCGACGCCCGGACTCACAGGGAGCGTCGGGCCCGTGTCCCCGCGGCGCGGGCCCGCAGCACGTCCGGGTTCGCCGGGTAGGCGACGCGGGCCAGGGTCAGCCCACCCGGCGGCGCGAGGCGCACATGGGAGTCCCGCACGCGGGCCGCCAGCCGCTCGCCCGCCCAGCCGGGAGCGCGACGCCCCTCCCCCACCTCCAGGAGCGCCCCCACGATGGAGCGCACCATGTGGTGGCAGAACGCGTCCGCGCGGATCTGGACACGGACGATCCCCTCCGGGTCCCGCTCGACCCGCAGATCCTGGACCTCGCGGATGGTGGTGGCACCCTCGCGCGGCCTGCAGAAGGAGAGGAAGTCGTGCAGGCCGAGGAGGGCGTGGGCCTCCGTCTGCATGCGCCCCACATCCAGGGCGGCGCCGTGCCAGTGCGTGCCCCGGCGGGTGAGCGGGTCCTGCGTCGCTCGGCGGTCGCTGATGCGGTACTCGTACTCGCGCCACAGGGCGCCGAACCGCGCGTCGAAGCCCTCCGGTGCACGGGCCGCGCCGTGCACCACGACGGCGCCGCCCCAGCCGGAGAGCACGCCCGCGAGGCGGCGCAGCAGGGCCTGCCCCGGGTCATCGCCCGGCCGGCCCCGGGAGAGGCCCTCCCACTCGGCGGCGGAGAGGTCCAGATGGACCACCTGGCCGCGCGCGTGGACGCCGGCGTCGGTGCGCCCGGCCACCACCGTGGCCACGGGGCGGCGCAGGATCCGCTTTAGCGCCTCCTCGAGCGCGCCCTGGACGGTGGGCAGCCCCGGCTGGGAGGCCCAGCCGGAGAACGCCGAGCCGTCATAGGCGAGGTCGAGCCGCACCCGGAGGCGCGCGTCGGGGACGGCGAGGTCCGCGGCGGCGTCTGCGTCGGGCGCGGCGAGGTCCGCGGCGGCGGACGGGGTGGAGTCGGCCTCGGCGGACGCGTCCCCGCGCGGGCGGGTGTGCTCGGCAGAGCGGTGCTCGGTCATGGTGCTCCTGGGGGTCGACGCGACGAAGGGCCGCCCACCGAGGTGGACGGCCCTTCGCTCAGGGGATGCGCTCCCCGCCGAGGGGGTGCGCACGGCCTCACTCGGAGGCGGGCATCTTCTGCGCCGCAGCGCCGCCGGCGGGCTCGAAGCCGGCGGCCACGGCCTCCTCGACAGTGGTGAACCAGACCTCGGCGGTGGTCTGGTCGTACCAGCGGGAGCCGGGGACGTGGTACTTCTTCGAGCTGGCGTTGCCCTTGATGGTCGCGCCCTCGGGAGCGGAGCCGTCCTCGGTCGTGGCGACGGCGCCGTCGATCTCGGCGGCGGTCTCCTCGGACTCGGCCACGGTGACGTCCTCGGTGGCGGCCGGGTCCACGGCCTCCACGGGGACGGCCTCGGCCTCGACCGGGGCGGCCGGAGCCGTCTCGACGGCGCGCTCGGCCTCACGGACGACGGCCTGCTTCGGGGAGACCGGATCCATGATGAGCTCGATCACGGCCATGGGCGCGTTGTCGCCGTGGCGGTTGCCGATCTTGGTGATGCGGGTGTAGCCGCCGTTGCGCTCGGCCATGGCCGGGGCGATCACCGTGAACAGCTCGTGCACGATGGACTTGTTGGTGCGGTTCTTCGCCGCGATGATGCCCTGCACCTTGCGACGGGAGGGCAGGTCGCCCTTCTTCGCGAAGGTGATGAGGCGCTCCGCGTGGGGGCGGAGGCGCTTGGCGCGGGTGAGCGTCGTGGTGATCGACTTGTGCTCGAAGAGCTGGGCCGACATGTTGGCCAGCATGATGCGCTCGTGGGCCGGGCTGCCGCCCAGGCGCGGACCCTTGGTGGGGGTAGGCATGGTGTTTCTCCTCAGGTGGTCCCCGGTGCCGGCGTCGGCCTCGGGGTCAAAGATTCAGGGGTGCGGTGCGGCTCAGAAGTCCGAGAACGGATCGTCGTCCATCTGGCGCGCGTGGAGCTGCGGGTCGTAGCCGGCCGGCGAGTCCTTGAGGGACAGGCCCAGCTCCTCCAGCTTCTCCTTGACCTCGTCGATGGACTTCGCGCCGAAGTTGCGGATGTCCATCAGGTCGGCCTCGGACCGGGCCACGAGCTCACCCACGGAGTGGATGCCCTCGCGCTTGAGGCAGTTGTAGGAGCGCACGGTCAGCTCGAGCTCCTCGATCGGCTGGGCCAGGTCGGCGGACACGTCGCCCTCCGCCGGCGTCTCGCCCAGGTCGATGCCCTCGGCCTCGACGTTGAGCGCGCGGGCCAGGCCGAACAGCTCGACGAGCGTGGAGCCCGCAGAGGCCACGGCGTCGCGCGGCAGCATGGACTCCTTGGTCTCCACGTCCAGGATCAGGCGGTCGAAGTCCGTCCGCTGCTCCACACGGGTGGCCTCGACCTTGAAGGTCACCTTGAGCACGGGCGAGTAGATGGAGTCGACCGGGATGCGGCCGATCTCCGCGTCCGCGGACTTGTTCTGGGCCGCCGTCACGTAGCCGCGGCCGCGCTCGACCGTCAGCTCCATGTCGAACTTGCCCTTCGCGTTGAGCGTCGCGATGTGGAGGTCCTTGTTGTGGATCTCCACACCGGCGGGGGCGGTGATGTCCGCGGCGGTCACGACGCCGGCCCCCTGCTTGCGCAGGTAGGCGACGACGGGCTCGTCGTTCTCGGAGGAGACGGACAGCTGCTTGATGTTGAGGATGATCTCGGTGAGATCCTCCTTGACGCCGTTGACGGTGCTGAACTCGTGCAGGACGCCGTCCACGCGGATGCTGGTCACGGCAGCACCGGGGATGGAGGAGAGCAGAGTGCGGCGCAGGGAGTTGCCGAGGGTGTAGCCGAAGCCGGGCTCCAGCGGCTCGATCACGAACCGGGACCGACGGTCGGACACGACCTCTTCGGTCAGCGTGGGGCGCTGTGCAATGAGCACGAACATTTCCTTTCGGCGAGCGTCCGCCATATGACGCACGCGGGGGGTGGAAACGAGGACGGGATGGGATCAGGTCGCAGACCTGTCCGCACCCGCCCCGGGGGACGGGGCGGGTGCGGAGAAGACGCTCAGGTCAGACGCGGCGGCGCTTCGCGGGGCGAGCACCGTTGTGGGCCATGGGGGTGACGTCCTGGATGGACCCCACCTCGAGGCCGGCGGCCTGCAGGGAGCGGATGGCGGTCTCGCGACCCGAGCCCGGGCCCTTCACGAAGACGTCCACCTTCTTCATGCCGTGCTCCTGGGCGCGCTTGGCGGCCTGCTCGGCGGCCAGCTGCGCGGCGTAGGGGGTCGACTTGCGCGAGCCCTTGAAGCCCACCTCGCCGGACGAGGCCCACGAGATGACGGCACCCGTGGTGTCCGTGATGGACACGATGGTGTTGTTGAACGTGCTCTTGATGTGGGCCTGGCCCACGGTGATGTTCTTCTTGTCCTTGCGGCGCGGCTTGCGGGCCGCTGCGGCGCGGGTCTTGGGGGGCATGTGGTTCTCCTGACGAAAAGGCTGACGGTGCAGGTGCTGCGGCGGGGCGGCCGGACGGGTCCGGGCTCAGCCTCGCCGGCAGGATCACTTCTTGCGGCCGGCGACCGTCTTCTTGGGGCCCTTGCGGGTGCGGGCGTTGGTCTTCGTGCGCTGACC
Organism: Micrococcus sp. 2A; assembly: GCF_039519235.1. Classification (NCBI taxonomy): domain Bacteria; kingdom Bacillati; phylum Actinomycetota; class Actinomycetes; order Micrococcales; family Micrococcaceae; genus Micrococcus; species Micrococcus sp. 2A. The sequence continues at coordinate 1,889,114 of NZ_CP154351.1, forward strand.
GCGCACCGGAAGGCCGCGACGGTGGCGCAGGCCCTCGTAGGAGCCGATCTCCACCTTGCGACGGATGTCGGCGGCGACCTCGCGGCGGAGGTCGCCCTCCACCTTGTAGGTGCCCTCGATGTGGTCGCGCAGCTGCACCAGCTGTTCGTCGGAGAGGTCCTTCACGCGGATGTTCGGGTCGATCCCGGTGGCGGCGAGGGTCTCCTCGGCGCGGGTCTTGCCCACGCCGTAGATGTAGGTGAGTGCGATGATCACGCGCTTCTCGCGCGGAATGTCAACGCCTGCAAGACGAGCCATGCGGCCGTCCTCCTGTTCCTTGAAGCAGCAGAGGTCTGCACCAGGGACGCCCGGACGACGCGGCTCACGGCCAAGCGGACCCTCGAGCCGCGGCGCCCAGCGAGTGCTCGGCGTGCTCCGCGGCGGTCGTCCGCCGTCGTCGGTCTCCGGCCCCTGCGACCGGAGGTGTCGGCCGCGTCCCGTGTGACGGGGGCGACCGTTGTCCCTGCTGTTCGGCCATCATGGCCGGTTGGGTGTTCTCGTCAGCGCACGGCGTCGCTCCCCCGCGAGACGGGGGAGGCGATCAGCCCTGGCGCTGCTTGTGGCGCGGGTTCGAGCAGATCACCAGAACGCGGCCCTTACGGCGCACGACCTGGCACTTGTCACAAATCCGCTTCACGCTCGGCTGAACCTTCACGGCTCTTCCTCCTGCGCTCGCTTGGACGGGTTGGGTCTTACTTGTAGCGGTAGACGATGCGACCTCGATTGAGGTCGTACGGGCTAAGCTCCACCACGACGCGATCCTCGGGGAGGATGCGGATGTAGTGCTGACGCATCTTTCCGGAGATCGTGGCGAGCACGACGTGCTCGTTCTGCAGACGGACGCGGAACATCGCGTTGGGCAACGCCTCCGACACCGTGCCCTCGACCTCGATGACACCTTCCTTCTTAGCCATGTCCTCCACTATCGTCATGCTCCGACAGCGGCGCGGTGGCGCCGCCCACGGGGCGGGAACGGGGTGGATCGCGGCGGCACGCCGACGGCGAGCGGACACGATCAACATTCGATGATACCGCATCCGGAGCCGGATGACCACCACGCCCGGGCGTGCGGGGTCACTCCCCCGGCGGGACCGGGGTGACGCCGAAGCGGGCCAGCTCGGACGCGCCGCCGTCGGGGGCGGTGAGGACCCACAGGCCGCCGGCGTGGCGGCACACCGAGTGCTCCCACTGGCTCGCCCGCGCCCCGTCCTCCGTCACCACGGTCCAGTCGTCCTCGAGGGTGCGGGTCTCGATGCCGCCGCGCACGAGCATGGGCTCGATCGCGAGCGCCAGGCCGGGGCGCACGCGCGGGCCCTGGTGCCCGGTGCGGTAGTTGAACACATCCGGGGGCAGGTGCATGGCCGAGCCGATGCCGTGGCCCACGTAGTCCTCGAGGATGCCGAGCTCGGGGCCGTCCTGCGCCGAGACGTGGTCGTCGATGGCGTCGCCGATCTCCCCCACGTGCGTGGCGGACGCGAAGGCGGCGATCCCCGCCCACATGGCCTCGCGGGTGACGGCGGAGAGGCGCTCGTCCGCGGGGTCCGCCGTGCCGGCCGCGGAGGACCCCAGGATCACGGTGCGCGCGGAGTCGGCATGCCAGCCGTCCACGATCGCGCCGCCGTCGATCTTCAGGACGTCGCCGGCCTGCAGGACGCGCTCCCCGGGGATGCCGTGGACCACCTCCTCGTTCACCGACGCGCAGATCGTGGCGGGGAAGCCGTGGTAGCCCAGGAAGTTCGAGGTTGCGCCGTGCTCGGCGAGGACGCCGCGGAACACGGCGTCCAGCTCCGCGGTGGTCACACCGGGGGCGGCGGCGTCCACGGCGGCATCGAGGGCCGCGGACAGGACCACCCCCGCACGCTGCATGGCCTGCAGCTGGGGGGTGGTCTTGAGCTCGAGGGAGCGACGTCCGATCACGCGGTCAGGCCTCGGTCCGCGGGGTGATGACGGGCAGGGTGCCGGTCGCCGCGCGCACCGAGTAGACGGCCTGGAGCAGGCGTTCCGTGACGTCGTCGATCTGGCCCGTGCCGTCCACGCGCGCCACGATGCCGCGGTCCACGTAGTTCTCGATCACGACCTCCGTCTCGCGGTGGTAGAGGTCGAGGCGGTGCTGGATGACGTCCTGGGTGTCGTCGGCGCGGCCCTCGATCTCGGCGCGCTTGAGCAGACGCTCCACGAGCTCGGCGTCCGGCACCTCGAGCTCGACGACGGCGGACAGGGCCTGGCCGGCCTCGCGCAGCATGGCGTCGAGCGCCTCGACCTGGCCCGCGGTGCGGGGGTATCCGTCCAGGAGGAAGCCGTGCTCGGCATCGGGCTGGGCGATGCGGTCGGCCACCATGCGGTTGGTGACGTCGTCGGGCACGAAGTCGCCGTTGTCGATGTAGCGCTTGGCCTCGACGCCGAGCGGGGTCATGGCCTTGACGTTGTGGCGGAAGATGTCGCCGGTGGAGATGGGGACGATCCCCAGCTTGTCGGCGATCCGGGAGGCCTGGGTGCCCTTACCGGATCCGGGAGGGCCCATGATCAGCATGCGGGTCATCGTGTGTTCCTCACTCTCGAGATGGTGGACGTCCGTGGCGGCCGCTCAGCGCAGCAGGCCCTCATAGTGGCGCTGCTCCATCTGCGCGTTGATCTGCTTCACCGTCTGGAGGCCCACGCCCACCATGATGAGGATGGACGTGCCGCCGAACGGGAAGTTCTGGTTGGCGCCGATCAGCACGAAGGCGATCAGCGGGATCATGGCCACGATACCCAGATACAGGGCACCGGGGAGCGTGATCCGGCTGATGACGTACTGGAGGTAGCGCTCCGTGGGGCGCCCCGCCCGCACACCCGGGATGAAGCCGCCGTACCGCTTCATGTTGTCCGAGATCTCCTGCGGGTTGAACGTGATGGAGACGTAGAAGTAGGTGAAGCCGATGATCAGCAGCAGGTACAGCGCCATGTAGACGGGGTGGTCCCCCCCGGAGAAGTACGTGCTGAGGAAGCCCACCCATGCGGGCGGTGCGGAGCCGTCCTGCGGGGTGTTGAACTGGATCAGGATGCCCGGGAGCATCAGCACGGAAGACGCGAAGATCACCGGGATCACGTTGGCCATGTTGACCTTGATCGGGATGAACGTGCTCGAGCCGCCCACGGTGCGCGAGCCGATCTGCCGCTTCGCGTACTGCACCGGGATCCGGCGCTGGGACTCCTCCACGAACACGATGGCCAGCATCGTCAGGAGGCCGACCACCATCACGACGGCGAACGTGCGCCACCCCTGGGTCTGCAGCACCTGCGCGATGCCGGACGGGAAGCTCGCCGCGATCGAGGCGAAGATCAGCAGGGAGATGCCGTTGCCGACCCCGTTCTCCGTGATCCGCTCGCCCAGCCACATCACGACGACGCAGCCGGTGGCCAGGACGATCACCACGAGGAGGACGGTGAGCAGCGAGTCGTCCCGCAGGAGGGGGATGCTGCAGTTGAGCAGCGCGCCGGAACGGGCCAGCGACGTCATGGTGGTGGCCTGGAGGAGGGCGAGCGCGATGGTGAGGTACCGGGTGTACTGCGTCAGGGTGGCCTGGCCCTGCGGCCCCTCCTGGTGGAGCTGCTCGAAGCGCGGGATCACCACGCGCAGCAGCTGGACGATGATGGAGGCCGTGATGTACGGCATGATCCCCAGCGCGAAGACCGAGACCTGGAGCAGCGCCCCGCCCGAGAACATGTTCACGAACGAGTAGAGGCCCCCGGTGGTGCTGCCGGAGGCCAGGCAGGTCTGCACCGCCGCGTAGTCCACACCCGGGGAGGGCACGAAGGCCCCGAGCCGGTAGACCGCGATGAGACCGAGCGTGAAGAAGATCTTCCGCCTCAGGTCCGGCGTCCGGGCGATCCGCGCGATGGCCTTGAACACATGTCCTCCTGCGGGGGGGGGTGGGGGTTCGGCGCTCCCCCACGCGGGGGACGCACGAGGGCCCGCCGCACCGGGCGGGCCACCGTGCGAGTCTACACGGAGCACGAAGGCCCCGGGCCGGGGCGGATGGCCCCGGGCCCGGGGCCCGTGTGGTCGATCAGCGGATCAGACGGTCTGCGTCGAGCCGCCGGCCGCCGCGATCTTCTCGACCGCGGAGGCGGAGAAGGCGTTCGCGGTGACCTGCACCGGAACGGTGATCTCGCCGGTCCCCAGCACCTTCACGGGCTGGTTCTTGCGGACGAGGCCCGCGGCGACGAGGGCGTCCACGGACACCTCACCGCCCTGCGGGAAGTGCGCCGAGAGCTTGTCCAGGTTGACCACCTGGTACTCGGTGCGGAACGGGTTCTTGAAGCCGCGAAGCTTCGGCAGTCGCATGTGCAGGGGCAGCTGGCCGCCCTCGAAGCCCACACGGACCTGGTAGCGGGACTTCGTGCCCTTGGTGCCACGGCCGGCGGTCTTGCCCTTGGAGCCCTCGCCTCGACCCACGCGGGTCTTGGCGGTCTTGGCTCCGGGGGCAGGACGCAGGTCGTGGATCTTGATGGCGTCGTTCTCAGCCATGGTTGACCTCCTCCACGGACACCAGGTGCGGCACGGTGTTGACCATGCCCACGGTCGCCGCGTCGGCCTTGCGGGTGACCTGGTGGCCGATCCGCTTGAGGCCGAGCGAGCGGAGGGTGTCCCGCTGGTTCTGCTTGGTCCCCGTCACGCCACGGGTCTGGGTGATCACCAGAGTGGCGTCCGAGGGCTGGACGTTCTTGCGAGTGGGCTCAGACACGGCTCACACACCTGCCTTCTGCGCGCTCTTCTTGGCGCGGTCGTTCTCCATGGTGCGCAGCATCGCGTGGGGCGCGATCTCGTCCAGGGACTTGCCGCGGCGGGCCGCGACGGCCTGGGGCTCCTCGAGGCGCTTCAGCGCGTCCACGGTGCCGCGGACGATGTTGATGGCGTTCACGGAGCCCATGGACTTGGAGAGCACGTCGTGGATGCCGGCGCACTCCAGCACGGCACGCACCGGACCGCCGGCGATCACGCCGGTACCCGGGGACGCCGGACGCAGCAGCACGACGCCGGCGGCGTCCTCACCCTGCACGAGGTGCGGGATGGTGGAGCCCACGCGGGGCACGCGGAAGAAGGACTTCTTGGCCTCCTCCACGGCCTTCTGGATCGCGGCGGGGACCTCCTTCGCCTTGCCGTAGCCCACACCGACGGTGCCGTCGCCGTCACCCACCACCACGAGGGCGGTGAAGGAGAAGCGGCGGCCGCCCTTGACGACCTTGGACACGCGGTTGATGGCGACGACGCGCTCGAGGAACGCGTCCTTCTCCTCGTCGTTGCCGCGACCGTTGCGGTCGTCACGACGACCGCGACGGTCTCCGTCACGCCCGCCGCGACCGCCGTCGCGACCGCCACGGCCGCCGGCGGAACGCTCGGTGGTGTGGCTGGCCGAGCCCGAGGCGGTCTCGGACACGGGGGTCTCGGTGGTCTCGGTCACCTGGGTGCCCTTCTCGTTGTTGTTCTCGCTCACAGCTTCAGCCCACCCTCTCGCGCACCGTCGGCCACGGCCGCAACGCGCCCGTGGTACTTGTTGCCGCCGCGGTCGAAGACCACGGCGTCGATGCCGGCGGCCTGGGCACGCTGGGCGACGAGCTCGCCGACGCGCTTGGCCTTGGCCGTCTTGTCGCCCTCGAGCGCGCGCACGTCAGCCTCCATGGTGGAGGCAGAGGCGAGCGTGCGGCTCTGCGTGTCGTCCACGATCTGCACGAACATGTGGCGCGCGGAGCGGTTGACGACGAGGCGGGGACGGACGGTGGTGCCGGAGATCCGCTTGCGCACCCGGAGGTGGCGGCGGGTGCGGGCGTTGAACTTGCCCTTGCCCTTCACCTTCAGAGTAGACATCACTTACCTGCCTTTCCGGCCTTGCGGCGGATCTGCTCGCCCGCATAGCGGACGCCCTTGCCCTTGTACGGGTCAGGGCGACGCAGCTTGCGGATGTTGGCGGCGGTCTCGCCGACCTTCTGCTTGTCGATGCCGGCGACGGTCACCGTGTTGCCCGCGACGGTGAACGCGATGCCCTCGGGGCACTTCACCGGGACGGGGTGGGAGTAGCCCAGGGCGAACTCGAGGTCCTGACCCTTGGCCTGCACGCGGTAGCCGGTGCCGACGACCTCGAGCTGCTTGGAGAAGCCGTTGGTCACGCCCTCGACCATGTTGCTGATCAGGGTGCGGGACAGGCCGTGGAGGGAGCGGGACTCGCGCTCGTCGTCGGGACGGGCCACGATGACCTGCCCCTCCTCGAGGGTGGCCGTGATGGGCGTGGGCAGCGTGTGCTCCAGCTGGCCCTTGGGGCCCTTCACGGAGACGCGGGCGCCGTCGATGGTGACATCGACGCCGCTCGGGATGGTGATCGGCAGACGTCCGATTCGCGACATATCAGTTCAGCCTTTCTTCCGTCTCGCCCGTCACCAGACGTAGGCGAGGACTTCCCCACCCACGCCCTTCTTGGCGGCCTGGCGGTCCGTGAGCAGACCCGAGGAGGTGGACAGGATGGCGATGCCGAGGCCGCCCAGCACGTGGGGCAGGGTGGTGGACTTCGCGTACACGCGAAGGCCCGGCTTGGAGATACGACGCAGGCCGGCGATCGCGCGCTCACGCTGCGGGCCGAACTTCAGGTCGATGGTCAGCTTCTTGCCGACCTCGGCCTCCTCTTCACGCCAGTCCTGGATGTAGCCCTCTGCCTTGAGGATCTCCGCGAGGCGGGTCTTCAGCTTGGAGGACGGCATGGACACGGTGTCGTGGTAGGCCGAATTGGCGTTGCGCAGACGGGTGAGCATGTCTGCGACGGGATCGGTCATGGTCATGTGGGCTTCCGCCCTTTCTCGCCGTGGTTTCCCGCACCGGTTCACCGGTGGGGGACCTGTGGCGCGGAGGTCTTACTGGTCGGTCTTGAACGGGAAGCCCAGCGCCTTCAGCAGCGCGCGGCCCTCGTCGTCGTTCTTGGCGGTGGTCACCACGGTGATGTCCATGCCGCGCACGCGGTCGATCTTGTCCTGATCGATCTCGTGGAACACGGTCTGCTCGGACAGGCCGAAGGTGTAGTTGCCGTTGCCGTCGAACTGGCGGTCGGACAGGCCGCGGAAGTCACGGATGCGCGGGAGCGCGAGCGTGACGAGGCGGTCCAGGAACTCCCACATGCGGTCGCCACGGAGGGTGGCGTGCGTGCCGATCGGCATGCCCTCACGCAGCTTGAACTGCGCGATGGACTTGCGGGCCTTGGTGACCATCGGCTTCTGGCCGGTGATCGCGGTGAGGTCCGTGACGGCGCCGTCGATGATCTTGGAGTCCTTGGCGGCCTCGCCGACACCCATGTTCACGACGACCTTCACGAGGCCCGGCACCTGCATGACGTTCGCGTACTGGAACTGCTCCTGGAGGCCGCCGCGGATCTCGTCGCGGTACTTGGCCTTCAGACGCGGGGTGACCTTCTCGGTCTGCTGCACCTCGGTCATCACAGCTCCTTCCCCGAGGACTTGGCGAAGCGCACCTTCACGGTGACGTCCTCGCCGCCCTTCTGGACGGTCTCGAAGCGGTAGCCCACACGGGTCGGCTTCTGGGTCTCGGGGTCCACGACGGCCACGTTCGAGATGTGGATCGGGGCCTCGACGACCTGCAGGCCGCCCTCGGTGGATCCGTTGTTGTTCTGGCCGGCGCGCAGGTGCTTGGTGACGCGGTTGACGCCCTCCACCAGCACTCGCTCGTCGGCGGGGAAGACGCGCAGGACCTTGCCCTGCTTGCCCTTGTCCTTGCCTGCGATGACCTGCACGAGGTCATCCTTCTTGATCTTGGCCATGAGGGTCAGATCACCTCCGGGGCGAGCGACACGATCTTCATGAAGCGCTTGTCGCGCAGCTCGCGCCCCACGGGACCGAAGATGCGCGTGCCACGGGGCTCGCCGTCGGTCTTGAGGATCACGGCCGCGTTCTCATCGAAGCGGATGTACGAGCCGTCGGGACGGCGGGACTCCTTGCGGGTCCGCACCACCACGGCCTTGACGACATCGCCCTTCTTGACGTTGCCGCCGGGGATGGCGTCCTTGACGGTGGCGACAATCGTGTCGCCGATTCCTGCGTAGCGGCGTCCTGAGCCACCGAGAACACGGATGGTCAGGATCTCCTTCGCACCGGTGTTGTCGGCGACCTTGAGCCGCGACTCCTGCTGGATCACTTGTCTCTCCTAGCGTCGCGCCGGTTCTCCCCCACTGTTGGGCGAGCCTTGCGGAACGGTTGAACGGTCATCCCGGGACGCTTACCCCTGCCCCCGTGGCGGACGTCTCCGCGGCACGGGCCGCACAGCGTTTTCAGACAGCTGCGGGCCCATGGACGCGGATCGATGCGCGGGGCAGGGCCGAGGCGGATCCGGGATCGGCGTGCGACACCCTCGGCACGCAGGATGGATGGTCCTGCCAACAAAGGGCGCACGAACACTCCACTCTAGCACAGAGCCGCCCCGTGCTGATGCACGGGGCGGCTCTGTGGTGCGGTCCGGACTCACCGGACCGCGGGCATCACTTGGCGCGCTCGACGATCTCCACCAGGCGCCACCGCTTGGAGGCGGACAGCGGGCGGGTCTCGGCGATGCGGACGCGGTCGCCCACGCCGGCGGTGTTCTCCTCGTCGTGCGCCTTCACGCGCTTCGACGACTTGAGCACCTTGCCGTACAGGGCGTGCTTCTTGCGGTCCTCGACCTCGACGACGATGGTCTTGTCCATCTTGTCGGACACGACGACGCCGCGGAGCGCCTTGCGGTAGCCGCGCTCCTCGGTGCTGGCAGCGGTCTGCTCGGTCACTGGGCAGCCTCCTCGTTCTTCGGCTCAGCCTGCGCCGCGGCGGGGACATCGCCACGGATGCCCAGCTCGCGCTCGCGCAGGATCGTGTAGATGCGCGCGATGTCACGCTTGACGGTCTTCAGCCGGCTGGCGTTGTCCAGCTGGCCGGTGGCGGCCTGGAAGCGCAGGTTGAACAGCTCCTCCTTGGAGGCCTTGAGGGCCTCCAGCAGGCTCGCGTTGTCCTGTCCGTCCAGGGACTCGACGTTCAGATCCTTGGTACCGATGGCCATGGATCACTCACCACCCTCTCGACGGATGATTCGGGCCTTCAGCGGCAGCTTGTGGATGGCCAGACGCAGCGCTTCGCGGGCCACGTCCTCGGAGACGCCCGAGAGCTCGAACAGCACGCGTCCGGGCTTGACGTTGGCGACCCACCACTCCGTGGAGCCCTTGCCGGAGCCCATGCGGGTCTCGGCGGGCTTCTTGGTCAGCGGGCGGTCCGGGTAGATGTTGATCCAGACCTTGCCGCCACGCTTGATGTAGCGGGTCATGGCGATACGGGCGGCCTCGATCTGACGGTTGGTCACATAGGCCGGCGTGAGCGCCTGGATGCCCCACTCGCCGAACGTCACGGTGGTGCCGCCCTTGGCGGCGCCGGAACGCTTGGGGTGGTGCTGCTTGCGGTGCTTGACGCGACGGGGGATCAGCATCAGGCGTTGCCTCCTTCAGCGGGAGCGGCGGCCGGGGTCTCGGCGCCGGCGCCGGCGTTCTCCTGGCGGGGAGCACGCTCGGCACGGTCATTGCGACGGCGGCGCTCGCCGCCGGCGGGGGCGCCGCCGCGACGGTCGTCACGGCCACGGCCGCGGCCGGACGGCTGGGCCGCCTCCTTGGCCGCGAGCTCCTTGGCGGTCAGGTCGCCCTTGTAGATCCAGACCTTCACGCCGATGCGGCCGAAGGTGGTCTTCGCCTCGAACTTGCCGAAGTCGATGTTCGCGCGGAGGGTGTGCAGCGGCACGCGGCCCTCGCGGTAGAACTCCGAACGGCTCATCTCGGCGCCGCCGAGACGGCCGGCGCACTGGATGCGGATGCCCTGGGCCCCGGCCCGCATGGCGGACTGGATGGCCTTCTTCATCGCGCGGCGGAAGGCCACGCGCGAGGCGAGCTGCTCCGCGACGCCCTGGGCGACGAGCTGCGCATCGGTCTCGGGGTTCTTGACCTCGAGGATGTTCAGCTGGATCTGCTTGCGGGTGAGCTTCTCGAGCTCACCGCGGATGCGGTCGGCCTCTGCGCCGCGGCGACCGATCACGATGCCCGGGCGGGCGGTGTGGATGTCCACCCGCACGCGGTCACGGGTGCGCTCGATCTCCACCTTGGAGATGCCGGCGCGCTCCATGCCGTGGGTCATCAGCTCGCGGATCTTGATGTCCTCCTTGAGGAAGTCAGCGTAGCGCTGGCCCTCCTTGTGGGAGTCCGCGAACCAGTGCGAGACGTGGTCGGTGGTGATGCCGAGGCGGAACCCGTTGGGGTTGATCTTCTGTCCCATTGGTCAGTTCCCACCCTTCTCGTCCTTGGATGCGACCACCACGGTGACGTGGCTGGTGCGCTTGTTGATGCGGAACGCGCGGCCCTGAGCACGGGGCTGGAACCGCTTCATCGTCGGGCCCTCGTCCACGAAGGCCTCTGTGATGTACAGGGCTTCCTCGTTGAAGGCGACGCCCTCGCGATCGGCCTTGACTCGGGCGTTCGCCACCGCGGAGGTCACGAGCTTGAACACCGGCTCCGAAGCGCCCTGCTGGGCGAACTTCAGGATGGCGAGCGCTTCGGTGGCCTGCTTGCCACGGACCAGGTCGACGACGCGCCGGGCCTTCATCGGCGTCACGCGCAGGTGGCGCGCAATTGCCTTGGCTTCCATTGCTTCTCTCTTTCTCTCGAAGGTCAAGCACCGCGAGCCGTGAGGCTCAGCGACGCTTGCCCTTCTTGTCGTCCTTCACGTGGCCGCGGAACGTGCGGGTGGGGGCGAACTCGCCCAGCTTGTGACCCACCATCGACTCGGTGACGAACACCGGGACGTGCTTGCGGCCGTCATGGACGGCGATGGTGTGACCCAGCATGTCCGGGATGATCATCGACCGGCGGGACCAGGTCTTGATGACGTTCTTGCTGCCCTTGTCGTTCTCGGCCAGAACCTTGAGGTAAAGGTGCTGATCCACGAAGGGGCCCTTCTTCAGGCTACGAGGCATGTCTTCTCAGCTCCCTTATCGCTTGTTCTTGCCGGTACGGCGGCGACGCACGATGAGCTTGTCGCTTTCCTTGTTCGGGCGGCGGGTGCGACCCTCGGGCTTGCCGTTGGGGTTGACCGGGTGGCGACCACCGGAGGTCTTGCCCTCGCCACCGCCGTGCGGGTGGTCGACGGGGTTCATGACGACGCCGCGGACGGTCGGGCGGACGCCCTTCCAGCGCATGCGGCCGGCCTTGCCCCAGTTGATGTTCGACTGCTCGGCGTTGCCGACCTCGCCGATCGTCGCGCGGCAGCGGACGTCGACGTTGCGGATCTCGCCGGAGGGCAGGCGCAGCTGCGCGTACTTGCCCTCACGGGCGACGAGCTGCACGGAGGCGCCGGCGGAGCGGGCCATCTTGGCACCGCCGCCGGGACGCAGCTCCACCGCGTGGATCGTGGTGCCCACGGGGATGTTGCGTAGCGGCAGGTTGTTGCCGGGCTTGATGTCGGCGTTCGGGCCGGCCTCCACCGTGTCGCCCTGCTGCAGCTTGGCCGGGGCCAGGATGTAGCGCTTGGCGCCGTCCGCATAGTGCAGGAGCGCGATGCGGGCGGTGCGGTTCGGGTCGTACTCGATGTGAGCGACAGTGGCGGGCACGCCGTCCTTGTCGTGACGACGGAAGTCGACCAGACGGTACTGGCGCTTGTGGCCGCCGCCCTTGTGACGGGTCGTGATGCGGCCCGTGTTGTTGCGGCCGCCGGTCTTGTGCAGCGGGCGGAGAAGGGACTTCTCCGGCGTGGACCGGGTGATCTCTGCGAAGTCGGCCACGGACGAGCCGCGAAGGCCCGGGGTGGTCGGCTTGTACTTACGGATAGCCATGGGTGTCTTCCTCGATTAAGTGGTCTCCGCATCGCCTCAAGAGGCGAGCGGACCTCCGAAGATGTCGATGGTCGCGCCGTCCTTGAGCGAGATGATGGCTCGCTTGGTCGACTTGCGCTGACCCCACCCGAAGCGGGTGCGGCGGCGCTTGCCGGGACGGTTCAGGGTGTTGACCGAGGCGACGTCGACGTTGAAGATGCGCTCCACCGCCTGCTTGATCTCGGTCTTGTTGGAGCGCGGGTCGACCAGGAAGGTGTACTTGCCCTCGTCGATCAGACCGTAGCTCTTCTCCGACACGACGGGAGCGATGATCACGTCGCGGGGATCCTTGTTGATGGAGCCGCTCACTGGGCATCCTCCTTCTTGGCACCGGAGGCCTGGGCCACGTACTGCTCGTAGGCCGCCTGGGTGAACACGACGTCGTCGGAGACGAGCACGTCGTAGGTGTTCAGCTGGTCGGCGTAGAGGGTGTGGACCGCGGGCAGGTTGCGTGCGGACAGGGCGGTGAGGTCGTCGGCGCGGTCGATCACCAGCAGGATGTTCTTCCGGCCGGTGCTCAGCGACTCGAGACCCGCCTTGGCGGCCTTGGTGGACGGGGTGGTCCCGGACACGAGGGCCTCGACGACGTGGACGCGGCCGTTGCGGGCGCGGTCCGACAGGGCGCCGCGGAGGGCGGCGGCCTTCATCTTCTTGGGGGTGCGCTGCGAGTAGTCACGCGGCGTGGGGCCGTGGACGATGCCGCCGCCGGTCATGTGCGGGGCGCGGATGGAGCCCTGACGGGCGCGACCGGTGCCCTTCTGCTTGAACGGCTTGCGGCCGGCGCCGGACACCTCGCCGCGGCGCTTGACCTTGTGCGTGCCCTGGCGGGCCGCGGCCAGCTGGGCCACGACGACCTGGTGCATCAGCGGGACGTTGGCCTGCACGTCGAAGATCTCGGCGGGCAGCTCGACCTGGACGGTCTTCACGGAGTTCTCAGCCATGGTCTCAGGCTCCCTTCACGGCGCTGCGGACGAGAACGACCTGGCCCTTGGAGCCGGGCACGGCGCCCTTGATCAGCAGGAGGTTGTTCTCCACGTCGATGCCGTGGAGCGTCAGGTTCATGGTGGTCTGGCGGACGGCACCCATGCGACCGGGCATGCGCTGGCCCTTGAACACGCGACCGGGGGTGGACGCGCCGCCCACGGAGCCGGGCTTGCGGTGGTTCTTGTGCGCACCGTGCGAGGCGCCCACGCCGGAGAAGCCGTGGCGCTTCATGGCGCCGGCGAAGCCCTTGCCCTTGGTGGTGCCGACGACGTCGACCTTCTGGCCGGCCTGGAAGACCTCGACGGTCACGTCCTGGCCCAGCGTGTACTCGGCGGCGTCCGCGGTGCGGAGCTCGACGAGGTGGCGGCGCGGCGTGACGCCGGCCTTCTCGAAGTGACCGGCCAGGGGCTTGGTCACGCGGCGGGGGTCGATCTGGCCGTAGGCGATCTGGACGGCGCTGTAGCCGTCCGTCTCGGCCGAGCGCAGCTGGGTGACGACGTTCGCGTCAGCCTGGACCACGGTCACGGGGATGAGGTTGTTCTCCTCATCCCAGACCTGGGTCATGCCGAGCTTCGTGCCCAGCAGGCCCTTCACGTTCTGGGTGTTGTTGGTCATAGTCTCTCAGCACCTCCCTCTCAGAGCTTGATCTCGATGTTGACGTCCGCGGGCAGGTCCAGTCGCATGAGCGAGTCGACGGCCTTGGGGGTCGGGTCGATGATGTCGATGAGCCGCTTGTGGGTGCGCATCTCGAAATGCTCGCGGCTGTCCTTGTACTTGTGGGGAGAACGGATAACGCAGTACACGTTCTTCTCTGTCGGCAGGGGCACGGGGCCCACCACCGTCGCGCCTGCGCGCGTGACCGTGTCAACGATCTTGCGGGCCGAGACGTCGATGACCTCGTGGTCGTACGACTTCAGCCGGATGCGGATCTTCTGTCCCGCCATGGCGTCACGCCTCTCTCGTCGGGTGTGCTGTTCCTGTCCCTGTGCGGCGCACCCCGGGGGGCCGCCTTTTGTCCATCGTCCGCGCGGGGCGAATCCGGTTCCACCGGGTTCCTCGCCGCCGCCGGCCTCCGGTCCACGCACTCGGGCGTGTCGCCTCGGTGAGGAGGCACGCGCCCTGAGGGCGCGGTCGGAGTGGATGCGCTGCGTCTGGGCCGAGCGACGCCGCGAGACACACGACGACCGCACAATGGCGCTTGAGCAACTGATCCAGTATGACAGAGAAGGGCCCACCCCGCCAATCGGCCGGTGAGCCCCTCCCCCGCGGCCGCAGGGCGGCCCGTCGTACGGCCTCAGCGGCCCCACTCGGTCGGCGGTCCCGCGTTCAGGAGCAGGGTGAAGACGAGGGCCACGAGGACGACGGCGGCGAGGGCGCTGACGAGCGGGTGGCGCAGGACGGCCACGACGAGGCGCTCAGGGGCGGTGCGCTCGTGCTCGGCACGGGCCGGGGCGCGCCAGGACTCCGCCGGCTCTCCGCGACGGGCCGCGGACCGCTCGAAGGGGACCGTCATGAACGGCACCACGGAGGAGGCCAGGCCGGCCAGCCCCCGGCCCGCGGACCAGCGGCCGTCGATCCACACCGCCACGGTGATCAGGGCGTAGCAGAGGAAGACGAACCCGTGCACGCCGCCGGCGGCCGCCATCAGGGCGTCCGTGGTGCCGCTGTACTTGAGCGCCATGGCCGCGAGGAGCAGCGCCCACGTGACCATCTCCGCGCGTGCGGCCAGGCGGAACAGCGTGCGCGGGCCGGGAGCGCTCACCGACGCAGCTCGCCCCCGCGCTCGGCACGGCGGATGCGGCGGGCCCGCTCGATCTCGGGGCGGAAGGTGCGCAGGCCCCAGACGACGGCGGCCACGACGGCCAGGACGACGAGGAGGGTGATGAGGAGGTCCATGCCCCCACCATAGCCGGGCGTCGGAGGCCCTCCACGACGCCCGGCCACCGGACGCGACTCCGGCCTCGCCGCGCGGGGACGCGCGAGGGCCCCCTCACCCGTACGGGTGAGGGGGCCCTCGCGTGGCCGCCCGCTCAGTGAGCGGACGTCAGATCACGCAGTGATCTTGGTGACGCGGCCGGAGCCCACGGTGCGGCCACCCTCACGGATGGCGAAGCCGAGGCCCTCCTCCATGGCGATCGGCTGGATCAGCTCGACCGACATCTCGGTGGTGTCGCCGGGCATGACCATCTCGGTGCCCTCGGGCAGCGTGATGACGCCGGTGACGTCGGTGGTGCGGAAGTAGAACTGCGGGCGGTAGTTCGAGTAGAACGGGTTGTGACGGCCACCCTCGTCCTTGGACAGGATGTAGACGTTCGCCTCGAAGTTGGTGTGCGGGGTGATGGAGCCCGGCTTCACCACGACCTGGCCGCGCTCGACGTCGTCGCGCTTCAGGCCGCGGAGCAGCAGACCGCAGTTCTCGCCGGCCCAGGCCTCGTCGAGCTGCTTGTGGAACATCTCGATGCCGGTGACGGTGGTCTTCTGCACGGGGCGGATGCCCACGATCTCCACGTCCGAGTTGATGGCCAGGGTGCCACGCTCGGCGCGGCCGGTCACCACGGTGCCACGGCCGGTGATGGTGAAGACGTCCTCGATGGGCATGAGGAACGGCTTGTCCTTGTCGCGGACCGGATCCGGGATGAAGTCATCCACGGCGTCCATGAGCTCCTCGACGGTCTTGACCCACTTCTCGTCGCCCTCGAGGGCCTTGAGGCCGGAGGTGCGGATGACGGGAGCGTCGTCGCCGTCGAACTCCTGGGAGGACAGCAGCTCGCGGACCTCCATCTCGACGAGCTCGAGGAGCTCCTCGTCCTCGACCATGTCCGACTTGTTCAGGGCCACGAGCAGGGCCGGCACGCCGACCTGACGGGCGAGCAGCACGTGCTCGCGCGTCTGGGCCATGGGGCCGTCGGTGGCGGCGACCACGAGGATCGCGCCGTCCATCTGGGCCGCGCCGGTGATCATGTTCTTGATGTAGTCGGCGTGACCGGGGGCGTCGACGTGCGCGTAGTGGCGCTTGTCGGTCTGGTACTCCACGTGGGAGATGTTGATCGTGATGCCGCGCTGACGCTCCTCGGGGGCCGAGTCGATCGTCGCGAAGTCACGGGCCTCGTTCAGGTCCGGGTACTTGTCGTACAGGACCTTCGAGATGGCGGCGGTCAGCGTGGTCTTGCCGTGGTCAACGTGGCCGATGGTGCCGATGTTGACGTGCGGCTTGGTCCGCTCGAACTTTGCCTTTGCCACTAGTTCCTCCTAAGAACTGGTTCATCGTCAGAAGACGGTTCAGCCGCGCGTGAGACGTGCTGACAACTCGACTGAGTCTACTGGGATGGTGCGGGGTTGGGGAAATCCCGGCCGGTCGTCCCGTCCGGGGCGCCCCGCCCGGGGACCTCTCGGTCTCCGGGCGGGGCATGCCGTTCAGCGAGTGCGGCTGCTGGTCACTCGCCCTGGGACTTCTGGATGATCTCGTCGGCCACGGCCTTGGGGACCTCGGCGTAGGAGTGGAACGTCATCGAGTACACCGCGCGACCCTGGGTGCGGGAGCGCAGGTCGCCGATGTAGCCGAACATCTCGGACAGCGGCACGAGGGCCTTGACGACCTTCACGCCGGTGGCGTCCTCCATGGACTGGATCTGGCCGCGGCGGGAGTTCAGGTCGCCGATGACGTCGCCCATGAACTCCTCCGGGGTGCGGACCTCGACCGACATGAGCGGCTCGAGGAGCACGGGGCTGGCCTTGCGGACACCCTCCTTGAAGGCCTGCGAGCCGGCGATCTTGAACGCCATCTCCGAGGAGTCGACGTCGTGGTACGCGCCGTCGAGCAGGATCGCCTTCACGCCCACCATGGGGTAGCCCGCGAGGACGCCGAACTTCATGGCGTCCTGGATGCCGGCGTCCACGGAGGGGATGTACTCACGGGGCACGCGACCGCCGGTGACGGCGTTCTCGAACTCGTAGACCTCGCCGTCCGCGGTGTCCAGCGGCTCGAAGGAGAGCTGCACCTTGGCGAACTGGCCGGAGCCGCCGGTCTGCTTCTTGTGCGTGTAGTCGAGCTTCTCGACCTTGCGCTTGATGGTCTCGCGGTACGCGACCTGGGGCTTGCCCACGTTGGCCTCGACCTTGAACTCGCGCTTCATGCGGTCCACGAACACGTCCAGGTGGAGCTCGCCCATGCCGCCGATCTCGGTCTGGCCGGTCTCCTCGTTGAGGTTCACGCGGAACGTGGGATCCTCGGCGACGAGCTTCTGGATGGCGGTGGAGAGCTTCTCCTGGTCACCCTTGGTCTTCGGCTCGATGGCCACGGAGATCACGGGCTCCGGGAAGGTCATCGACTCGAGGATGATCGGGTGCGCCGGGTTGCACAGCGTGTCGCCCGTGGTGGTGTCCTTCAGGCCGATCACCGCGTAGATGTGGCCGGCGACGACCTCGTCGACGGGCATCTCCTTGTTGGCGTGCATCTGGAACAGCTTGCCGATGCGCTCCTTCTTGCCCTTGGTGGCGTTGAGGATCTGCGCACCGGACTCCAGGCGACCGGAGTACACGCGGATGAAGGTGAGGGTGCCGAAGAAGGGGTGCGTGGCGATCTTGAAGGCCAGGGCCGAGAACGGCTCCTCCTTCGAGGCCTCGCGGGTGATCTCCTTCTCCTCGTCGTTGACGTCGTGGCCCACCACGGCGCCCGCGTCGAGCGGGTTCGGCAGGTAGGAGACGACGGCGTCGAGCATGGGCTGCACGCCGCGGTTCTTGAACGCGGAGCCGCAGAAGACCGGGTACGCCAGGGCGTTCACGGTCAGGTGGCGGACGCCGGCCTCGATCTCCTCGGTGGTGAACTCCTCGCCCTCGAGGTACTTCTCCATGAGCTCCTCGGAGGCGTCGGCGACGGCCTCCACGAGCTGCGCGCGGTACTCCTCGGCCTTCTCCTGGAGCTCCGCGGGGATCTCGCGGGTCTCGTACTCGGCCCCCATGGTCACGTCGCCCTTGGCGTCGCCCGGCCACACGAAGGCCTTCATGGAGAGCAGGTCCACGACGCCCACGAAGTCGTTCTCGGAGCCGATCGGCAGCTGCATCACGAGGGGCTTCGCGCCGAGGCGGGAGACGATGGTGTCCACGGTGAAGTAGAAGTCCGCGCCCAGCTTGTCCATCTTGTTGACGAAGCAGATGCGGGGGACGTTGTACTTGTCCGCCTGACGCCACACGGTCTCCGACTGGGGCTCCACGCCCTCCTTGCCGTCGAACACGGCCACGGCGCCGTCGAGCACGCGCAGGGAGCGCTCCACCTCGACGGTGAAGTCGACGTGCCCGGGGGTGTCGATGATGTTGATCTGGGTGTTCTTCCAGAAGCAGGTCACCGCGGCGGAGGTGATGGTGATGCCGCGCTCCTTCTCCTGCTCCATCCAGTCGGTCGTCGAGGCGCCGTCGTGGGTCTCGCCGAGCTTGTGGTTGACACCCGTGTAGAACAGGATGCGCTCGGTGGTGGTGGTCTTGCCGGCATCGATGTGGGCCATGATGCCGATGTTGCGGACCTTCGTCAGGTCGGTCAGCACGTCCTGTGCCACGGTGTCTCCCTTGCTCGGGTGGTGTTGGGGGCTCGAGGGATGGGTTCGGATGGGACGTCGAGCCCGGGGGCCGACGGCCTGCGGCCCGGGGTGCGCGCGTCACGCACCCCGGGCCGGGGGGATCACCAGCGGTAGTGGGCGAAGGCCTTGTTGGCCTCGGCCATCTTGTGGGTGTCCTCGCGGCGCTTGACCGCACCGCCCAGACCGTTCGAGGCGTCCAGGATCTCGTTCATCAGACGCTCGGTCATGGTCTTCTCGCGGCGGGCCTTCGCGAAGCCCACGAGCCAGCGCAGGGCCAGCGCCGTGGAACGCCCCGGCTTGACCTCGACGGGCACCTGGTAGGTGGCGCCGCCGACGCGGCGGGAGCGGACCTCGAGGGCCGGCTTGATGTTGTCCATGGCCTTCTTGAGCGTGGCCACGGGATCGGCGCCGTTCTTGGCGCGGGCACCCTCGAGCGCGCCGTACACGATGCGCTCTGCGGTGGACTTCTTGCCGTCGATGAGCACCTTGTTGATCAGCTGCGTGACCAGGGGGGAGCCGTAGACGGGATCGACGACGAGGGGGCGCTTCGGCGCGGGACCCTTACGAGGCATTACTTCTTCTCCTTCTTGGCGCCGTAGCGGGAGCGGGCCTGGCCGCGGTTCTTGACGCCCTGGGTGTCCAGCGCGCCGCGCACGATCTTGTAGCGCACGCCGGGGAGGTCCCTCACACGACCGCCGCGGACGAGCACGATCGAGTGCTCCTGCAGGTTGTGGCCCTCGCCCGGGATGTAGGCCGTGACCTCGACGCCGCCGTTGAGGCGGACGCGGGCGACCTTGCGCAGGGCGGAGTTCGGCTTCTTGGGGGTCGTGGTGTACACACGGGTGCACACGCCACGACGCATCGGGTTCCCCTGCAGCGCAGGGGCCTTGGTCTTGACGACCTTCGGTGAGCGGCCCTTGCGGACCAGCTGCTGAATCGTAGGCACTCTTCAGTCTTCCTGTTCGGTGATCGCTGACGTGATCCGCCGGCTGGCCCGTGGCGGGCGCCGGCTCTGCTCGTTCCTCGGCTCTGCCTCTCCTGTGGGGGCGTGCTTCGAGCAAACGTCCGCAGGCGTGCAAAAGTGTGGCATCTGTCGCGCAAGAACCCCGCGACCGGACCGAGTCCACTGTGCCACACGAAAAACAATCGTCCACCAGGCTACCACGCCGCCTCGCACCGACCAACCAGGGGTGCTGCCCGCCCCGGGCCCGGGGCCGATCCCGGGACAGACCCGGGACGCTCCGGGGCCTCCTGCGTAGACTGACCGCCGTGATGTCACAACCAGCCTCCGCCTCGAATCCCCCCTCCTCCGCGCCCGGCTCCCCCCTCACGGTGCGCGCGATCACGGCCGCCGAGCACACCGAGTTCCTGGCCCGGCATCCCCTCACCTCCTTCCTCCAGAACCCGAGCTGGGCGAAGGTGAAGTCCGAGTGGCGCGCCCAGTCGCTGGGCATCCACCGCGGCGACGAGCTGGTGGGCGCGGCGCTCGTGCTCGGCCGACCCCTGCCGGTCCCCTCGCGCGTCCCCGTGCTGGGGCGCGCGTTCCTCGCCTACGTGGCGGACGGCCCCGTGCTGGACGAGGGCGTTGAGCTCGTCGACGCGCTCACCCCGCTCGTGGCCGAGCTGAAGTCCCAGGGCGCCTTTCTGGTGCGCGTCGGCCCGCCCGGCGTCGTGCGCCGCTGGGAGGCGGACGTGGTGCGCAAGGCGCTCCCGGACCCCGAGTCCTCGATGCTCACGGACCTGCCCTGCGAGGTCTCCGAGGACGCCCTGCGCACCCAGCAGTCCCTGCGCGAGGCGGGTTGGAAGGAGCCGGAGGTCAGCGCCGACTTCGCCGCCGGCCAGCCCATGTTCCAGGCCCGCATCCCGCTCGAGGGACTGGACGTGGACGGCTGGCTGGCCCGGATGAGCGGGTCGAGCCGCAAGCGCACCCGCCGCTCCACGCGCAACGACCTGGACGTCGTGACCGCCGGCCCCGAGCGCCTCGACGACTGGGACCGCCTCAACGACGAGACCGCGGAGCGCGACAAGTTCACGGGCCGCCCGCAGGACTACTTCGCCAAGATCATCCAGAACCTCGGCTCCTCGCCGATCGCGGACGTGACCTTCTTCCTCGCCGAGCACGAGGGCGAGCCGGTCGCGGCGGCGTTCCACTTCCAGCAGGGCCAGATGGCGTGGCGCCCCTACAGCGCCTCATCCCAGCGCGAGCGGCAGCGGGACGCCCCGCGCCTGTTGCAGCTGAAGCAGGTCGAGGCCGCCATCGAGGCGGGCTGCCTGTGGCTGGACCTGGGCGGCGTGAGCGGCTCGGTGGACCAGGAGCACAAGCTCTCCGGGCTCACGGAGTTCAAGACGACGCAGGGCGCCGACATCGTGCAGACCCTCGGGGAGTGGGACCTGCCGCTGAACCGCCCGCTCGCGAAGGCCTTCGACGTGTACATGTCCCGCCGCTGACCGGACCCGCGAGGCCGCACGCGAGAGGGCCCGTCCCTCCCCCGCCCTCAGGCGGAGGAGGGACGGGCCCTCGTCGCATCCGGGACCGGGCGGACCGCCGCAGCGGCCCGCCCGGAGCGGATCAGGCGCGGAAGTCGCCCCCGCGGCCGTAGTCGTCGAGCGACACGGCGTGGAACTCGCTCTCGCCGAGCGGCTGGTCCAGGCCCGGGTAGTCGAAGTCCGCGAAGCCGACCGGCGAGGCGTACAGGTTCGCCTTGGCCTCGTCCGTGGGCTCCACCGTGGTCTTCGTGTAGCGGTCCAGGCCGGTGCCGGCCGGGATCAGCTTGCCGATGATCACGTTCTCCTTCAGGCCCAGCAGCGGGTCCGACTTGCCCTCCATGGCCGCCTGCGTGAGGACGCGGGTCGTCTCCTGGAAGGACGCGGCCGAGAGCCACGAGTCGGTCGCCAGCGAGGCCTTCGTGATGCCCATGAGCTCGTCGCGCCCGGAGGCCGGCTGACGGCCCTCGGCCACGGCGGCCCGGTTGGCGGCCACGAAGCGCGGCCGGTCCGTCAGCTCGCCCGGCAGCAGGTCCGTGTCGCCGTTCTCGATGACGGTGACGCGCCGCAGCATCTGGCGGACGATGACCTCCACGTGCTTGTCGTGGATGCCCACGCCCTGCGACTGGTACACGTCCTGCACCTCCTCCACGAGGAAGCGCTGGGCGGCACGCGGACCGAGCACGCGCAGGACCTGCTTGGGGTCCACGGCGCCGGCCACGAGCTGGGTGCCCACGGCCACGTGCTCGCCGTCCTCCACGAGCAGGCGCGCACGGCGCAGCACGGGGTAGGCGATCTCCTCGGAGCCGTCGTCCGGGGTGAGGATCAGGCGCACCGACGCGTCGGTGTCCTCGATCTGCACCCGGCCCGCCACCTCGGAGATCGGGGCCACGCCCTTGGGCGTGCGGGCCTCGAAGAGCTCCTGGATGCGGGGAAGGCCCTGGGTGATGTCGTCCGCCGACGCGACGCCGCCGGTGTGGAACGTGCGCATGGTCAGCTGGGTGCCGGGCTCGCCGATCGACTGGGCCGCGATGATGCCCACGGCCTCGCCGATGTCCACGAGCTGGCCCGTGGCCATGGAGCGGCCATAGCACTTGGCGCACGTGCCCACGGCCGACTCGCAGGTCAGCACGGAGCGGACCTTGATCTCGGACACGCCGGCGTCCACCAGCTCGCCGATGAGCACGTCGCCCACGTCCGCACCGGCGGTGGCCAGCACGGTGCCGTCCTCACCCGTCACGTCCTGCGCGAGGGTGCGGGCGAAGGCCGAGTTCTCCACCTGCTCGTGAATGACGAGCTCTCCGTCGGCGTTGGGCACGGCGATGGTCACGGACAGGCCGCGCTCCGTGCCGCAGTCCTCCTCGCGGACGATGACGTCCTGGGAGACGTCCACGAGACGACGGGTCAGGTAGCCCGAGTTCGCGGTCTTCAGCGCGGTGTCCGCGAGGCCCTTGCGGGCACCGTGGGTGGCGGAGAAGTACTCGAGCACCGACAGGCCCTCGCGGTACGAGGACTTGATCGGGCGCGGGATGATCTCGCCCTTCGGGTTGGCCACGAGGCCGCGGATGCCCGCGATCTGGCGGACCTGCAGCCAGTTGCCTCGGGCGCCCGAGGACACCATGCGGTTGATCGTGTTCAGCTCGGACAGGCCGGCCTTCATGGCCGCGGCGACCTCGTCGGTGGCCTTGTTCCAGATGTCGATCAGCTCGGAGCGACGCTCGTCGTCCGCGATGAGGCCCTTGTCGTACTGGCTCTGCACGCGCTGCGACTGCGCCTCGTAGCCCTCCATGATGGAGGCCTTGTCGAAGTCGGACGTGATGTCCGAGATCGCCACCGTCACGCCGGACCACGTGCCCCAGTGGAAGCCCGCGTCCTTGAGGTTGTCCAGGGTCTGGGCGGTGGTCACCATCGGGTACCGCTCGGCGAGGTCGTTGACCAGCTGGCCGAGGGTGCCCTTGGTGGCCTGCGCGTCCAGCCACGGGTAGTCCGCCGGGAGGAGCTCATTGAAGAGCACCTTGCCCAGCGTCGTCTCGATGAAGGCGCGCTCGCCCTCGCTCCAGCCCTCGGGGGCCGGGACCGCCGCCGACGGCACGAAGCCGTCCACGCCGATGGTGACGGGGGCGTTGAGGTGCAGGTCGCCGCCGTCGAACGCCATGATGGCCTCCGCGACGGTGGAGTACTGCGTGCCCGCGCCGGCCTCGTCCGCCCGCACCGTGGTGAGGTGGTTCAGGCCGATGATCATGTCCTGGGCCGGCACGGCGACCGCGCGGCCGTCCGAGGGCTTCAGGATGTTGTGGCTCGAGAGCATGAGCAGACGGGCCTCCGCCTGCGCCTCCGGGGAGAGCGGCAGGTGCACGGCCATCTGGTCGCCGTCGAAGTCCGCGTTGAACGCGCCGCAGACGAGCGGGTGCAGCTGGAGGGCCTTGCCCTCCACGAGCTGCGGCTCGAACGCCTGGATGCCGAGGCGGTGCAGGGTGGGCGCGCGGTTCAGCAGCACGGGGTGCTCGGTGATGACCTCCTCGAGCACGTCCCACACCTGCGGGCGGAAGCGCTCGACCATGCGCTTGGCCGACTTGATGTTCTGCGCGTGGTTGAGGTCCACGAGGCGCTTCATCACGAACGGCTTGAAGAGCTCGAGCGCCATCTGCTTCGGCAGGCCGCACTGGTGCAGCTTCAGCTGCGGGCCCACCACGATGACCGAACGGCCCGAGTAGTCCACGCGCTTGCCGAGCAGGTTCTGGCGGAAGCGGCCCTGCTTGCCCTTGAGCATGTCGGACAGCGACTTCAGCGGCCGGTTGCCCGGCCCGGTGACGGGACGGCCGCGGCGGCCGTTGTCGAACAGGGAGTCCACGGCCTCCTGGAGCATGCGCTTCTCGTTGTTCACGATGATCTCAGGCGCGCCGAGGTCGAGCAGCCGCTTCAGGCGGTTGTTGCGGTTGATCACGCGGCGGTACAGGTCGTTCAGGTCGGAGGTCGCGAAGCGGCCGCCGTCGAGCTGGACCATGGGGCGCAGCTCCGGCGGGATCACCGGGACCGCGTCCAGGACCATGCCCGTGGGCGAGTTGTCCGTGGTGAGGAACGCGTTGACGACCTTCAGACGCTTCAGGGCGCGGGTCTTGCGCTGGCCCTTGCCGGTCTTGATGGTCTCGCGGAGCATCTCGGACTCGGCCTGCAGGTCGAAGGTCTGCAGACGGCGCTGGATCGACTCGGCGCCCATGGAGCCCTCGAAGTACTGGCCGTACTTGTCGCGCATGGCGCGGTAGAGGCCCTCATCGCCCTCGAGGTCGGCGACCTTGAGGTTCTTGAAGCGGTCCCACACCTGCTCCTTGCGGTCCAGCTCGGCGTCGGCGCGCTTGCGGATCTGGGACATGGTCTTGTCCGCCGCGTCGCGCGCCTTCTTCTTCTCCGCGGCCTTGGCGCCCTCGGACTCCAGCTTCGCGAGGTCCTTCTCGAGGTCCGCGGCGACGGCGGCGACGTCCGCGTCGCGCTGGTCGGCGAGGACGCGGGTCTCCTGGTCGTGCTCGGCCTGGAGGTTGGGGAGGTCGCGGTGACGCGCCTCCTCGTCCACCGAGGTGATCATGTAGGCCGCGAAGTAGATGACCTTCTCGAGGTCCTTCGGGGCGAGGTCCAGCAGGTAGCCCAGCCGGGACGGGACGCCCTTGAAGTACCAGATGTGGGTGACGGGGGCGGCCAGCTCGATGTGGCCCATGCGGTCACGGCGCACCTTGGAGCGGGTCACCTCGACGCCGCAGCGCTCGCAGATGATGCCCTTGAAGCGCACGCGCTTGTACTTGCCGCACGCGCACTCCCAGTCACGGGTGGGGCCGAAGATCTTCTCGCAGAAGAGCCCGTCCTTCTCCGGCTTCAGGGTGCGGTAGTTGATGGTCTCCGGCTTCTTGACCTCGCCGTACGACCAGCGGCGGATGTCCTCCGCCGTGGCCAGGCCGATGCGCATCAGGCCGAAAGAGTTGTCTGTGGACATGCTGTTCACGCTCATGCTCCGGTGAACTCCTTGGTTCGGTGGTTCTCAGTAGACGTCTGGTGGGATGCGGGAGTCAGCGGGATCAGACTTCCTCGACCGAGCTGGGCTCGGCGTGGGAGAGGTCGATGCCCAGCTCCTCGGCTGCGCGGTAGACCTCGTCCTCCGCGTCGCGCATCTCGATGGTCTGGCCGTCGGCGGAGAGGACCTCCACGTTCAGGCAGAGGGACTGCATCTCCTTGATGAGCACCTTGAAGGACTCCGGCACACCCGGCTCGGGGATGTTCTCGCCCTTGACGATGGCCTCGTAGACCTTCACGCGGCCGTGGATGTCGTCCGACTTGATGGTCAGCAGCTCCTGGAGGGTGAACGCGGCGCCGTACGCCTCGAGCGCCCACACCTCCATCTCGCCGAAGCGCTGGCCGCCGAACTGGGCCTTGCCGCCCAGCGGCTGCTGCGTGATCATCGAGTACGGGCCCGTGGAGCGGGCGTGGATCTTGTCGTCCACCAGGTGGTGCAGCTTGAGCATGTACATGTAGCCCACGGAGATCGGGTCCGGGAACGGCTCGCCGGAGCGGCCGTCGAACAGCTGCGCCTTGCCGTTGGTGCCCATGAGCCGGTCGCCGTCGCGGGTCTTGTTCACGTGACCCAGCAGGCCGGTGATCTCCTCCGCCTCGGCGCCGTCGAACACCGGGGTGGCGACGTTGACCGGGCCGGACTGGCGCGGGAAGTTCGGCAGGTTGCCGATCCACTCGGGCTCGCCCTCGATGTCCCAGCCGCGCGAGGCGGCCCAGCCGAGGTGCAGCTCCATGACCTGGCCCAGGTTCATGCGGCCGGGCACGCCCAGGGGGTTCAGGACGATGTCCACCGGGGTGCCGTCCGCCAGGAACGGCATGTCCTCCAGGGGCAGGATCTTGGAGATGACGCCCTTGTTGCCGTGGCGGCCGGCCATCTTGTCGCCGTCGGTGATCTTGCGCTTCTGGGCGACATACACGCGCACGAGCTGGTTGACGCCCGGGGAGAGGTCGTCGTCCTGCTCGCGGTCGAAGATGCGCACGCCGATGACGGTGCCGGACTCGCCGTGGGGCACCTTCAGGGACGTGTCGCGGACCTCGCGGGACTTCTCGCCGAAGATGGCGCGCAGCAGGCGCTCCTCCGGGGTCAGCTCGGTCTCGCCCTTCGGGGTGACGCGGCCGACCAGGATGTCGCCGGCCTCCACCTCGGCGCCGATGTGGATGATGCCGCGCTCGTCGAGCTGGGCCAGCACCTCCTCGGACACGTTGGGGATGTCGCGCGTGATCTCCTCGGCGCCCAGCTTGGTGTCGCGGGCGTCGACCTCGTGCTCCTCGATGTGGATCGAGGTGAGGACGTCCTCCGAGACCATGCGCTGGGACAGGATGATCGCGTCCTCGTAGTTCAGGCCCTCCCAGGGCATGAACGCGACGAGGAGGTTCTTGCCGAGCGCGAGCTCGCCGTGGTCCGTGGCGGGGCCGTCGGCGATGATGCTCAGGCGCTCGACGCGGTCGCCCTCGGACACGCGGACGCGCTGGTTGTACGCGTTGCCCTGGTTGGAGCGGGAGAACTTCATGATCGGGTAGTGCGTCGTGGTGCCGTCGTCGTTCATGACGGTCACCAGGTCCGCGGCCACCTCGGTCACCACGCCGGGGGCGGTGGCGGTCACGGAGTCGCCCGCGTCCACGGCCACGTACTTCTCCATGCCCGTGCCGACGTACGGGGCCTGCGACTGGAGCAGCGGCACGGCCTGGCGCTGCATGTTGGCGCCCATGAGCGCGCGGTTCGCGTCGTCGTGCTCGAGGAACGGGATCAGCGCCGTGGCGGCGGAGACCATCTGGCGCGGGGACACGTCCATGTAGTCGATGTCGTCCACGGTGGAGAGCACGGGCTCACCGCCGCCGCCGCGCTGGCGGCAGAGGACGAGCTCCTCGACGAAGGTGCCGTCGGCGTCCACCGGCGCGTTGGCCTGGGCGATCTGGAACTCGAGCTCGTCGTCCGCGGTCAGGTAGTCGACGTCGTCGGTGACGCGGCCGTCCACCACGCGGCGGTACGGCGTCTCGATGAAGCCGAAGGAGTTGATGCGGCCGAAGGTCGCGAGCGAGCCGATGAGGCCGATGTTCGGGCCTTCCGGGGTCTCGATGGGGCACATGCGGCCGTAGTGCGACGGGTGGACGTCACGGACCTCCATGCCGGCGCGGTCACGGGACAGGCCGCCCGGGCCGAGCGCGGAGAGGCGGCGCTTGTGGGTCAGGCCCGCGAGCGGGTTGTTCTGGTCCATGAACTGCGACAGCTGCGAGGTGCCGAAGAACTCCTTGATCGCCGCCACCACGGGGCGGATGTTGATCAGGGTCTGCGGGGTGATCGCCTCGACGTCCTGCGTGGTCATGCGCTCGCGCACGACGCGCTCCATGCGGGACAGGCCGGTGCGGATCTGGTTCTCGATCAGCTCGCCCACCGCGCGGATGCGACGGTTGCCGAAGTGGTCGATGTCGTCGACCTCGACGCGCACGTCGACGGTCTCGCCGTCGCGCGTGCCCTTGATGGACTTCTCGCCCGCGTGCAGCGCGGCGATGAAGTGCACCATCTGCACGAGGTCGTCCTCGGTCAGCACGGAGGCGTTCGGGTCGGCCAGGTGCACGTCCACGCCCAGCTTGCGGTTGAGCTTGTAGCGGCCCACCTTCGCCAGGTCGTAGCGCTTCGGGGTGAAGTACAGGTTGTTCAGCAGCGCCTGGGCCGCGTCGACGGCGGCGGGCTCGCCCGGGCGCAGCTTGCGGTAGATGTCCAGCAGCGCCTCGTTCTGGTCGGCGGTGCCGTCCTTCTCGAGGGTCGCGCGGATGGAGTCGTACTGGCCGAACTCCTCGAGGATGCGGGACTCGGTCCAGCCCATGGCCTTGAGCAGCACCGTCACGGGCTGCTTGCGCTTGCGGTCGAGGCGGACGCCGACCTGGTCGCGCTTGTCCACCTCGAGCTCGAACCACGCGCCGCGCGAGGGGATGATCTTGGCGGAGAAGATCTCCTTGTCCGAGGTCTTGTCCGGGGTGCGCTCGAAGTAGGCGCCCGGGGAGCGGACCAGCTGGGACACGACGACGCGCTCGGTGCCGTTGATGATGAACGTGCCGTTGCGCGTCATGAGCGGGAAGTCGCCCATGAACACGGTCTGCTGCTTGATCTCGCCGGTCGTGTTGTTCATGAACTCGGCCTTGACGTACAGCGGGGCGGCGAAGGTCGCGTCGCGGTCCTTGCACTCCTCCTCCGTCATCTTCGCGTCGGCGAACTCCGGATCGGAGAAGGACAGGGACATGGTGCCCTGGAAGTCCTCGATCGGGGAGATCTCCTCGAAGATGTCCGTGAGCCCGGAGGTCACGGGCACCGAGTGGTCGTCGACCGCGAGGGCCTGCTCCACTCGCGCGGACCAGCGCTCGTTGCCGATCAGGCGGTCGAACGACTCGGTCTGCAGCGCCAGCAGGTCCGGCACGTCCAGCGGCTCGGAGATCTTGGCGAAGGAGATGCGTCCGGCGGATGCGCCGGATCGCGGGGAGACAGTAGCGGTTTCATGGGTGCTCGAGGCGACCACGTAGGATCCTTCCACAGGCCTTCTGGGGTTCCGTTCGCTCCCCGTGCGCATGATGCGGACGGTGCGGGCCCACCGCTATATGAAGGCCACACGTCACCGTGCGGGCCGTCGGCGGTCAGGCCGTCCTCCAGGCAGCACGGAACAGGGGAGATGCAAAGATCCATCCTAACCCCGGGGTCCAGTCCTGTCCACCCATGCACGAGACCCCCGTCGCGCGATGCGCGACGGGGGTCTCGGGGTGAAGCGGTGAGATGCGGCTCAGGCCGCGATCATCACTTGAGGGTGACGGTGGCGCCGGCGCCCTCGAGCTGCTCCTTAGCCTTCTCGGCGGTCTCCTTGTTGACGCCCTCGAGGACCGGCTTGGGGGCGCCGTCGACGAGGTCCTTGGCCTCCTTCAGGCCGAGGGAGGTGAGGGCGCGCACCTCCTTGATGACGCCGATCTTCTTGTCGCCGGCGGCCTCGAGGACGACGTCGAACTCGTCCTTCTCCTCGGCGGCCTCGGCGGCGGGCGCACCGGCGCCGGCGGCGGCCATCGCCACGGGGGCGGCGGCGGTGACGTCGAACTTCTCCTCGAACGCCTTGATGAACTCGGACAGCTCGATGAGGGTCAGCTCCTCGAACGCGGCGAGCAGCTCTTCGGTGGTCAGCTTGGCCATGATGGCTCCTTTACGTGTACGTCTTGACTACGTGTGAAGTGGTGGGCCGTGCAGCCCGGGGTGGACTGCTCAGGCAGCCTGGTCCTGCTGGGCTCGCAGCGCCTCGACCGTGCGGGCGGTCTTGGAGAGCGGAGCCTGGAACAGGGCGGCAGCCTTGGACATGCTGCCCTTCATCGCGCCGGCGAACTTCGCCAGCAGCACCTCGCGGGACTCGAGGTCCGCGAGCTTCTTGATGCCGGCCTCGTCCAGGGGCTGGCCATCCATGAAGCCGCCCTTGAGGACGAGCTTCTCGTGATCCTTGGCGAAGTCACGCAGGGCCTTCGCGACGTTGACCGGGTCTCCGGTCACGAACGCGATCGCGGTGGGACCGGCGAGGTGGGCCTCGAGGCCCTCCATGCCGGCTTCCTTGGCCGCGATCTCGGCCAGCGTGTTCTTCGCCACGGCGTAGGTCGCATCCTGACGGATGGAGTCACGGAGCTGCTTGAGCTCGGACACCGTCAGGCCACGGTATTCCGTCAGAACAGCGGCGTTGGACTCACGGAACAGGTCCGTGAGCTCCGCCACCGCCGACTCCTTCGCGGACGTCGCCATGGCACTCCTCTCGATGATCGTGGGGACCGCCTGAGCCCCGGACAACGAGAAACGCCCCGTGCGGGTGCACGGGGCGTGGCGACACGGGACGGATCGGGCCTGACGGCCGTCGTCCTGGGACGGAGCTCTGCTGCACCTGCGCGGGCCGCCTCCGTTGCGGAGGTCCTTCGGTGATGGCGGCATGCCGACATCACGACCGGCGGTCTTCGGTCCGTCAAGACTACACGGCCCCTCCCCCGGCCACAAGTCGGCGGCCCTGGGGGACGACGACGGCCGGCCGCCCGTGAGGGCGACCGGCCGTCGTCGTGTGCGGACCCGCGGGCCCGCCCCCGGGATCAGGCCTGCTCGAACTCGACCGTGGTCACGTTCGGGTCCATCTGGACGCCGGGGCCGAAGGTGGTGGCCACGGTCGCCTTGGAGATGTAGCGGCCCTTCGAGGAGGACGGCTTCAGGCGGAGGATCTCCTCCAGGGCGGCGGCGTAGTTCTCCACGAGGGCCTTCTCCTCGAAGGAGGTGCGGCCGATGATGAAGTGGAGGTTGGCGTGCTTGTCGACGCGGAAGTCGATCTTGCCGCCCTTGATGTCGGACACGGCCTTGGCCACGTCCGGGGTCACGGTGCCGGTCTTGGGGTTCGGCATCAGGTTGCGGGGGCCGAGGACCTTGCCGAGGCGGCCGACCTTGCCCATGAGCTCCGGGGAGGCCACGGCGGCGTCGAAGTCCACCCAGCCCTCGGAGATCTTGGCGATCAGGTCGTCGTCGCCGACGACGTCGGCGCCGGCGGCGCGGGCGGCCTCGGCGCGCTCACCGGTGGCGAACACGACGACGCGGGCGGTCTTGCCGGTGCCGTGGGGCAGGCTCACGGAGCCGCGGACCATCTGGTCGGCCTTGCGGGGGTCGACGGACAGGCGGAGGGCGACCTCCACCGTGGCGTCGGACGTGGAGGGGTTGGTCTCCTTGGCGAGGGCGATCGCCTTGGCGGGAGCGTAGATCTCCTCGCCGATCGCGGCCTTGGCCGCCTTGTATGCCTTGCTGCGCTGTGCCATCTGCGTGCTTCTCCTTGTGCAGTCGTGGTCTGTCGGGCCGCGCTCGGCCCTGCCACTGAGGGGGTGATGAGGGGGGAGGGCGTCAGCCCTCGACGGTGATGCCCATCGAACGGGCGGTGCCCGCGATGATCTTGGCGGCGGCCTTCACGTCGTTGGCGTTCAGGTCCTCCATCTTGGTGGTGGCGATCTCCTCGCACTGGGCCTGGGTCAGCTTGCCGACCTTGTCCGTGTGCGGGGTGGAGGAGCCCTTCTGGACGCCCGCGGCCTTCTTGATGAGCTCGGCGGCCGGCGGGGTCTTGGTGATGAACGTGAACGAGCGGTCCTCGTAGACGGTGATCTCCACCGGCACCACGTTGCCGCGCTGCGACTCGGTGGCGGCGTTGTAGGCCTTGCAGAACTCCATGATGTTCACGCCGTGCTGGCCCAGGGCGGGGCCGATGGGCGGAGCCGGGTTGGCGGCGCCGGCCTGGATCTGAAGCTTGATCAGACCGGAGACCTTCTTCTTGGGAGCCATGAGTGGATCCTTCTCTCACTTCGGGGACCCACGGCGCAGGAGCGCACCGTGGGAGTGTGGCCGCCGTGGCGCGGCGGCCGGTGCCGCCCCCGGGCCGGCAGGCGGCCGGCTCGGGGCGGAAGCGGGGGTGTCCTCAGATGACCTTGGTCACCTGGCTGAAGGACAGGGTCACGGGGGTCTCGCGCTCGAAGATCGAGACGAGGACCACCAGCTGCTGGGACTCCGGCTTGATCTCGGAGATCGTCGCCGGGAGGGTCTCGAACGGGCCGTCATCGACGGTCACGGACTCGCCCACCTCGAAGTCCACGTGGACGGCGGGGGCGGTGGAGGGGAGGTCGGACGCCGGGACGGCCAGGCCGGCCTTCTCCGCGGCGCGCGTGGCCTCCTGGATCACGGACGGTGCCAGCATGTCGTAGACCTCGGTGAGGGTCAGCGGCTGCGGGGAGTGCGCGTCGTTGCCCACGAACCCGGTGACGCCGGGGGTGTGGCGCACGACGCCCCATGAGGCGTCGTCGAGGTCCATGCGGACGAGGACGTAGCCCGGGATGCGCACGCGCGAGACGATCTTGCGCGTGGTGTTCTTGATCTCCACGACCTCCTCCATGGGGACCTCGATCTCGTAGATCGCGTCCTCCATGTCCTGGGTCTGGATGCGCGTCTCGAGGTTGGTCTTCACGCGCTTCTCATAGCCGGCGTAGGTGTGCACCACGTACCAGTCGCCGGGCTGGCGGCGCAGGCGGGTGCGCAGCTCCTCGGCGGGGTCGACGACGGGCTCCTCCTCGGCAGGGGCGGCGTCCTCAGCGGGAGCGGTCTCCGCGGCCTGGGGGTCGGCGTCCTCCGTGGGGGCGGCCTCGACGTCGACGTCGGCGGCGGAATCGGCGGCCAGGTCGGCCTCCTGCACGGTGGCCTCGGCGGCCTCGTCGCCGTCGGCGGCCTCGCCCGGCACGGCCTCGTCCGTCTCGGGCTCGACGACGCCCTCTGCGGCGGCGGTCTCCTCGACGGAGACGGAGTCCTCGGGGGACTGACGATCCATTTCCTGCTCGGACACGGCTTCCTGCTTTCTGCTGACGGGGGTCGGACGACCCTCCACTGACGGGGGGCCTTGGCGTGCGGGCGTGTGGACGCCTCCTGCGCCGCGGGGCCCGGCTCGCGGTCCGCTCAGCGGCCGCCCGTGCCGAACGTCAGACCCGCCAGGGTGCCGAACAGCCAGTCCAGGCCCATCACCAGGAGGATCATGATCGCCACGAAGGCGAGCACCACTGCGGTCATGCGCAGCAGCTCCTCGCTCGTGGGGGTGACCACCTTGCGGAGCTCGTCCACCACCTGGCGCAGGAACAGGGCGATCCGCGCGAAGAGCCCACGGCGCTGCCTGTCCGGCGCCGGGGTGGAGCCCCCGCCGTTCGCCGACAACTCAGTCACGTGGCCTCACTCAATCGGATCGCCGAAGCACTTGCACGCCTGTGCCGGGCACTTCAGCCCGGCACCGAGCAGGGCAGACAGGACTCGAACCTGCAACCTGCGGTTTTGGAGACCGCTGCGCTACCAATTGCGCCACTACCCTAGGTGTCCGCCTGCCGACTCCCGGGCGCTCACCCAGGACCGTCATCGCGGTACCGAGCGTTCAGAATACGCCATGCCGGGCCGGGAGTCGAACCGGGGCGGCGCACTCACTACGCTGGCGTGCGGAGGCGTGCCCTCCGCACGTCGCTCCCGCCCTCGAACCGCCGAAGAAGGTCCCCATGGCTTCCCCCGCACGCCGCGTGTCCACCCGCCTCGCCGCCATCGCCCCGTCCGCCACCCTCGTCGTCGACGCGCGGGCCAAGGAGCTCAAGGCCGCGGGCCGCCCCGTGATCGGCTTCGGCGCGGGCGAGCCCGACTTCCCCACACCGGGCTACATCGTCGACGCGGCCGTCGCCGCCGCGCAGGACCCGAAGAACCACCGCTACTCCCCCGCCGCCGGCCTGCCCGAGCTGCGCGAGGCGATCGCGGCCAAGACCCTGCGGGACTCCGGCCTCGCCGTGGAGGCCTCCCAGGTGCTCGTGACGAACGGCGGCAAGCAGGCCGTCTACAACACGTTCGCCGCCCTGCTGGACCCGCAGGACGAGGTCCTCGTCCCCGCGCCGTACTGGACCACCTACCCGGAGGCCATCCGCCTGGCCGGCGGCGTGCCGGTGGACGTGTTCGCGGGCCCCGAGGCGGGCTACAAGGTCACCGTGGAGCAGCTCGAGGCCGCCGTCACGGACCGCACCAAGGTGCTCCTCTTCGTCTCGCCTTCCAACCCAACCGGCGCGGTCTACTCCCCCGAGGAGACGAAGGCCATCGGCGAGTGGGCCCTCGAGCGGGGCCTGTGGGTCGTCACCGACGAGATCTATGAGCACCTCACCTACGACGGCGTGCCCTTCACCTCGATCGTCGCGGCCGTCCCGGGCCTGGCGGAGCAGGCCGTGGTCGTCAACGGCGTCGCGAAGACCTACGCGATGACCGGCTGGCGCGTCGGATGGATGGTCGGCCCGGTGGACGTCATCAAGGCGGCCACGAACCTGCAGTCGCACGCCACCTCCAACGTGGCCAACGTGTCCCAGCGCGCGGCCCTCGCCGCCGTCGCGGGGCCGCTGGACGCCGTCGAGGAGATGACGACGGCCTTCGACCGCCGCCGGACGGCCATGGTCGCGGCCATGAACGCCGTGCCCGGCTTCCACTGCCCCACGCCGGAGGGTGCCTTCTACGCGTACGTGGACGTCCGTGAGGCGCTCGGGAAGACGTACCGCGGAGGCGTCACCCCCACGACGTCGGCCGAGCTCGCCGCGTTCATCCTCGATGAGGCCGAGGTCGCCGTCGTGCCCGGCGAGGCCTTCGGCCCCTCGGGCTACCTGCGCCTGTCCTACGCGCTGGGCGACGACGACCTGGCCGAGGGAGTCGAGCGCATCCGCGCACTGCTCTCCGAGTGATCGCGGTCCTCGCCGGCCGCGAGTGCGGCGCGGCCGGTCACAGACCTGCGAGCCCCGCGCCGCCCGGCGCGGGGCTCGCCCGCATCCGGCTCAGGCGTATCCGCGGCGCGCGGCCCAGCGCGTGAGCTCGTGGCGGTTGGAGAGCTGGAGCTTGCGCAGCACGGAGGACACGTGGCTCTCCACCGTGCGGTCCGAGATGAACAGCTCGGCGCCGGCCTCCCGGTACGTGTAGCCCCGGGCCACGAGGCGCATGACGTCCCGCTCGCGGGAGGAGAGGCGGTCGAGGTCCTCGTCCCGGGCCGGCTCCCCGGCCTCCGGTGCCGGCGCCGACGGCGACGGCGGGCTCCCGCGGAACGCGTCGAGGACGAATCCGGCGAGGCGCGGCGAGAACACGGCGTCGCCGCCGGCCACCCGCGCGGCCGCCTCCGTGACGTCGGCCCCCGAGGCGGTCTTCGTGATGTAGCCGCGGGCCCCGGCGCGGATCACGGCGACCACGTCCTCCGCGGCATCGGACACGGACAGCGCCAGGAAGCGCGTGCCCGGCCGCCGCTCCAGCACGCGCGCGGCCACTTCGGCCCCGCCGCCGCCCGCTCCGCCGGGCAGGTGCACGTCGAGGAGCACGACGTCGGGCTCCCGCTCGAGGACCTCGCCGACGGCGGCGTCGACGTCCCCGGCCTCGCCCACGATCTCGACCCGCGCCGGATCCAGGTCGGCGCGCAGTCCGGCGCGGAAGATCGCGTGGTCGTCCACGATCACGGCGGTGAGCGGGATGGTCATGCGGTCTCCTCCCGCGGATCGGTCGGGTGGGCGGGCTCGGGAAGGGCCAGGTGCACCTCGGTGCCGCCCGGCCCGGAGCGGAGACGGGCCGACCCTCCTGCCCGGCGCATGCGGCCCAGGATCGACTCGCGCACGCCCATCCGGTCGGCGGGGACCTCGTCGAGGTCGAAGCCCGCCCCGCGGTCACGCACGAAGACCTCCGCGAGCCGCGGTGCGCCGTCGTCGTCGGTCACCTCGGCGAAGACCTGGACGTCCCCCGCGTGGCGCGCGGCGTTGAGGACGGCCTCCCGGGCGGCGGCCACGAGCGGCTCGAGCCAGGCCCCGGAGGCCTCGCCGACCGCGACCACCTCCACGCGGGGTCCGTGGGCGTCCTCGACCTCGGCCGCCGTCTCCTCGAGCCGTTCGCGCAGGGTCCCGCCGAGCCGGGCCGCCTCGGGGAAGAGGAACCGGCGCAGCTCGCGCTCCTGGGCGCGGGCCACCCGGGCGACCGTCTCCGGGTCCTCGGCGCGCCGCTGGATCAGCGCCAGGGACTGCAGCACCGAGTCGTGCAGGTGCGCCGCGATCTCGGCGCGCTCGGCGTGGACCGCGAGCGCCGTGCGCTCCTCGTCCCGGCGGCGCTGCCACGCCAGCAGGTAGGGCATGGCCACCAGGGCCGCCCCGGCCAGCATGGCGACGGCGACCACCAGTCCCAGCCACAGCTCGCCCGAGCCGACGGCGCCCACGGCGAGGGCCAGCACGGCGAGGAGCACGAGCCCCGATCCGAGGGCGAGGCGCACGAGGCGGCCGCCGCGCTCCCCGCGCCCGCCCCGGCCGAGGTCCAGCTGCATCCACGCGAGCCCGAGGCCGATCACGAGCACCGCCACGGGGCCCACGAGCGCCCAGTCCACGTCCACGCCCAGCCCGTCGGCCGCCACGATCCCGCCGACGCCGAGCAGGACCGCGGCGAGCAGCAGCGGCCAGCCGCCCTCCCGGACGCGCTCGGCCACCTCGGGCAGGCGTGCGGCGAGCGTGGGGGCCGGGCCGGCGGCGCCGTCTGCCGCGGGGGTGCCGGGCGCGTCCTCCGGCATGAGCAGCCAGAGCCAGGCGTAGAGCGCCGCCCCGGCGCCGCCGGCCAGGGTGAGCAGCACGAACCCCCAGCGCACCGCCGCGGTGGAGAGGCCCAGGTGCCGGGCGACGCCGGCGGCGACCCCGGCCACCGGCCGGTCGGCGCCATGCCGGGCCAGCGGAGGGCGCGCGGGCGAGGCCGGACGCACGGGACCCGTCGGTGTCGGCGCGGTGGGGACGGCGGGGCTCATGGCTCCATCCTGCCCGTCCCGTGCACGGGGCACATCCGGGACCGGATCCGGGACATCCCGGATGTGCCCGGGGCGGCGGCGAACCACGATGGAGGCATGAGCACCGCCCACGGATCCTGTCCCCCCTCCCCCGCCGACGTCCAGGACGACGCCGGCGCACTCCCCTCCTGGCTGCGCCGCGCGGTCGAGTCGTGGGGCGTCCGCCGCGACGACTCCTCCTGGGTGGCCGGCGTCCTCGGCGGCGTCGCCCGCCGCTACGGGATCGACCCCCTGCTGGCCCGCGGCGGGTTCGTGGCCCTGTGCGTCGTGTCCGCCGGGCTGGGCCTGCTGGCCTACGCGGCCGCCTGGGCCGTGCTCCCGGACGCGCAGGGGCGGGTGCAGTACGGCCGCCTGCGCCGCGGCGAGTGGACCGACGCGACCGTGGCGATCGCCGTGATCGGCGGCATCGGCGCCCTCAACGTCCTCGTGGGCGCGGGGTTCACCCTGCTCGCACCGGCCGTCGGCGGGCCGGGCTCGCTGCTCGGCCTCGCCGCCGTCGCGGTGCTGGTCTGGTGGCTCGTGACGCGGTGGGACGCCGACGCGCAGCAGCGCGTCACCCCCACGGCGACGCCGGAGCGCGGGCGCGTGCGCAGCGAGCCCGCCTGGTATGCGCGGCGCCGAGAGACCTCGGCGGCGCCCGCCTCCGCCGACGAGCACGGCTTCCACGCGGACTGGATCGACCCGGACACCGGCGCGTGGCGAGAGCAGACGCACTCCCGCGAGCACCGCGCGGCCGCCCGACTGGCCGAGGAGCAGGCGCGCACCGTCGCCCCCGCATTCCGGGCCCCCGGGCGCAGGCCGATGCGGGCGAAGGGCGGGTCCCACGGACCCGGCGGCAAGCCCGTCCTCGGACGCGGCGCGCAGGCGGTCACCTACCTCCTGGCGGCGGGAGCCGCCCTGACGGTCCTGCTGTCCATGCTCCTGGGGAACGCGGTGCCGAGCGCGACGCTGCTCCCCGTGCCACCCACCTCGGCCGCCCTGGCCGTCATCGTCGTCGCGATGACCGTCGGCCTGCTGCGGGGCCGCCGCCCCGGCACGCTCGCCCCGGTGAGCGGGGTCCTCGTGGGCGTCACCGCCGTGCAGATGGCCGCCCACCTCCTCTTCGCCCCCCTCACGTGAGCCAGGCGTCCACGATCCCCGCCGAGCGCGCGCTCTCGGGGCCTGACATCCGACGAGGGCGCACCGGCGCGCCGCTCTCCGAGTGGGGCCCGACGGGCGGCCGTCCCCTGACGGCCGCCCTCCGGCATGCCTAGGGTGAGGGGGACCCCGGCAGAACACCCTCGAGAGGACCCCCATGCGCGTCGGAATGCTCACCTCCGGAGGCGACTGCCCCGGCCTCAACGCCGTCATCCGGGCGGCCGTCCTGCACGGCATCAAGACCTACGACATGGAGATGGTGGGCATCCGGGACGGCTGGGCCGGCCTCATCCGCAAGGACGTCGGGGAGCTGCCCCGCACGCGGGTCCGCGGCCTCGCGAAGCAGGGCGGCACCATCATCGGCACGTCCCGCACGCACCCGTACGACGCCGACGGCGGCGGCCCGGAGAACATGCTGCGCAGCATGCGCGAGCTGGGCCTGGACGCCGTGATCGCGATCGGCGGCGAGGGCACCCTGGCCGGCGCCAACCGCCTCGCCCAGGACGGCCTGCCGATCATCGGCGTCCCGAAGACCATCGACAACGACCTCCAGGGCACCGACTACACGTTCGGCTTCGACACGGCCGTGCAGATCGCCACGGACGCGATGGACCGCCTGCGCACCACCGGCGAGTCCCACCACCGCTGCATGGTGGCCGAGGTCATGGGCCGCCATGTCGGGTGGATCGCCCTGCACTCCGGCATGGCCGCCGGCGCCCATGCGATCCTCATCCCCGAGGTCCGCACGCCCATGGAGCAGGTGGCCGAATGGGTCACGCAGGTGCACGAGAAGGGCCGTTCGCCGCTCGTCGTCGTCGCGGAGGGCTTCATCCCCGAGGGCCAGGACGACCCGCTGGCGGACGCCGGTGTGGAGGCCTCCGGGCGCCCCCGCCTCGGCGGCATCGGCGAGTGGGTCACGCGCGAGATCGAGAGCATGACCGGCATCGAGACCCGCAACACCGTGCTCGGGCACATCCAGCGCGGCGGCGCCCCGACGGCCACGGACCGCGTGCTCTCCACGCGCTTCGGCATGGGCGCCGTGGACCTCGCGGCGCAGCGGCGCTGGGGTCAGATGGTGGCGGCGAACGGGACGGAGATCATCTCCATCCCCATGAGTGCGGCGCTCAAGGGTCTCAAGTCCGTCCCGCGCTCCCGGTACGACGAGGCCGCCGTCCTCTTCGGCCGCTGATCCCGTGAGCGAGCTCCCCCGCCTGGACGACCACGTCCTCGGCCTCGTCCGCTGGGCGTGGTGCCGCGAGCTCGGCCTGCCGGAGGGATCGCTGGACGACCCGTCCGACGGCTCCCGTCTCGAGGTGGCGGGGCCCGCGGACGCGGTGGTCGTGCTGCAGCTGGCCGGCGCCACGGCGCTGCGGGCTCCCGCGGACGTGCTCGGCGCGGCGCGGGACCTCCCGGACGAGGTGCTCGCCCTCGAGTCCACCCTGCTGCGGCTCACGGCGCGGCACGCCCCGCGCTCGCTCGGCGAGGCCGACCTCCTCTACGCGGCCGAGGCGCCGGAGATCAGCCCCTCCTCCTCGGTGGCGGTCTCCGATGCCCCCGAGCACGCGGCGCGGCTCACGGCCCTGTGCCCCGCCGACGACGTCCACGCGGCGGACCTGGGCCCAGCACCACTGACCCTCGTGCCCGACGACGGCAACGGGGAGGCGCTGGGCGACCCCCTCGCCGGGGCGGGGCACACGGTGTGGCAGGGGCTGCTCGCCCGGATGGGGATCCTCACGGTCCCGGAGCACCGCGTCCGCGGACTCGGGACCTACGCCGCGGCCGTCGCGGCCGAGCGGGCCTTCCTGGACGGCCTCGTGCCCGAGGCGCGCGTGCGCACGCAGGACCGGGCGGGCCAGGCGATCGCCATGGCCCTGGGGTTCGCGCGGGCGGGGTCCCTCGCGCGGATCGAGCTGACAGCCGGGCGCTGACCGCTCAGGGGCGGCCTGACGGGCGGCGGGCCACCGCGCCGGACGGGACGAGAGTCCCGGTCAGCCCAGGCGCCCGAGCCCCGGGGGACGGCCCACGACCTGGCCGGCGTCGGGCGAGACGAGCGGCTCCTGCGCGGCGGCGATCCACTCCGCGGCCACGTCGTCCTCCGCACCGCGGACGAGCAGCTCGGCGTCCACGGGGACGGCCCGCTTCAGCACGGCCAGCGCGATCGGCCCGGCCTCGTGGTGGAGCGCGGAACCGGTGACGAACCCGACGGGACGGGCGGTGGCCCGGCCCTCGGGGGTGTCCGGGGACGGGCGCACGATCACGGGCGCGCCGTGGGGCGGGAGCGCATGGGAGGACCCGTCCAGCAGCAGCTGCGTGAGGCGGCGGGGAGGACGCCCGAGGTTGTGCACCCGTGCGACGGTCTCCTGCCCCCGGTAGCAGCCCTTGGCCAGGTGCACGGCGGTGCGCAGCAGGTCGAGCTCGTGCGGCAGGGCCCGCGCGTCCGCGTCCAGGGCGGGACGGGGGCGCCCGGCGGCGAGCCGCAGGGCCTCCGCGGCGGAGACGCCGGCCAGGCTCCAGCCCTTCAGCTCCCCCTCACCGAGGTGCGCGGCGGTCTCCGCGAGGTCGGCGCGGGTCACGAGGTACTCGCGCCAGCTCCAGTCCGCGCCGGGGTGACACGCCGGGTCCGGCTCCGCCGAGTACGCCCAGCCGCCCTCGGCGACGGCGGGCCACGGGTCCACCCACACGGTGCGGTCCTCCCAGCCGGGCACGGGCGCCATGGACCCCACGACGGCGACCGCGCCGGAGTGGTCGCGGATCCGCACGTCGTGGGAGAAGCGCATGGCGGTCAGCCACGCGATGAGGTCCTCGGAACGCGAGCGGTCCACGATGAGCCACGCGGCGGCACCGTCCTCGAGGAGATGCGCGGCGTGCTCGATGCGGCCCTGCGGATCGAGCAGGAGCGTCTCGGTGCTCGTGCCCGGGGCGAGGGACTCGACGTGCTGGCTGCCCAGGGTGTGCAGCCACGCGAGACGGTCCGGGCCCGTGAGGGAGAGGACGGCGCGGTGGGAGAGGTCCACGAGGGCCCGGCCGCGGGCCAGGGCGCGCTGCTCCGGCAGGGGACGGCCGTAGTGGGCGGCGACGCCCTCCTCCAGGCCCTCCCCCTCCACGGCGCCGGCCGCTGGGCCGGGGCTCGCGGAGGCGGCGAGGCTCAGGATCGGGCTGCGCCCGGGCATGGTCATGCGGGGCGGTCCGAACCGGAGCAGCGGGGGCGCTCCGCGCCGGAGGCGAGGCGGCCCTCAGCGGGGCTGGGCATGCGGTCCAGGATCGCGGAGGCGTGGACCTCCAGCTCCCCCTCCGCCGTCGCCGCGGCGTCCCAACGCCAGAACAGCTGGCCGTTGACGAGGCCCGCGATGCGCGTGGCGCGCTCATACGGACCGGCCGCAGAGCCGCGCAGCACGGCGTCCGTGACGAGCTGCAGCTGCGGGCCCTTGATGCGGCCGTAGTAGAGCTCGGAGAGGGAGCCGGGGTGCGTGATGGTGGCGGTGATGCCGAACGAGCCGCCCTCGCTGCGCAGGGACTCGACGTCCTCGGCGGAGCGGTAGGCGGGGACGATGTCCGCGGGCACCATGCCCGGGCCCACGTCGCCGTCCCGGCGGGGGCGGTCCACCTGCCAGAAGCCGGTCTCCACGGTGAGGGGGCGCGACAGGGTGCCGTCCTCCTCGCACAGCCAGGACTCCGCGCGGTACTCCACGAAGGGCTGGCCGTGCTCGGTGAAGTCCACGCGCTGGTAGAAGATCTCCGTGCCGTCGGCGCCGTCGCCCAGGCGGCCCTGGCCCTCCCAGCTGCCGATCAGCCAGGAGAGCGGGGCGAGCTCGGGGGTGAGGTCGAAGGGGAGTTCAGTGGCCATGAGTCGTCACGGCGCGGCCCGCGGCGGGGCCGCGCTCGGTCAGCGCTGGCCCTTGAAGAGGCCCGAGACGACGACGGCGGCGACGGCGGCCATCGCCAGGCTGGCGAGGACGACGAGGCCGAGGAAGAAGATCTCGAGGGCGATGAGCGTATCCATGCCGACCATCCTAGCCACTGCCGCAGGCCGGCTCAGGCCAGCAGCCCCACCATGACGTGGCCGATCACTCCGGCGGCACCCACGGGCGCCATCGCGAGGGCGTAGCCGGCGCGGCGGGGGCGCAGCGTGGTGGCCACGGGGCGGTCCTCCGGCCGGGGGCGCGAGGACGGGGCCGTGGAGGCGGTGAGCGCCACGAGCGTCGCCGCGGAGAGCGACGAGAGCGTGAGGGCGGCGAGCTCCCGGGGCACCGTGCCCGCGAGTGCCCCGACGGCCCACGCGGCGAGGGCGCTCGCCGGGATCACCACGAGGGCGAGGACGCCCGGGCGGCCCTGCATCCAGGGCGTCAGGCCCAGGAGCGAGACGACCGCGACCGTGACGGCCAGGGCCAGCACGAGTCCGCGGACCTCCGGCACCGCGGACCACCGGGCCATCGCGACCCAGCTGGCCGACATCACGGCGATCACCACGCCGCCCATCGTGGCGACCGTGGACTCGAGGCGCAGCGGCCGCCCTGTGCCGCGGACGAGCTGGACCACGAAGGCCGCCATGGTGCCCCACGCGAGCAGCACGGCCAGGGGCTCGAGAAGTGCCCAGGCGTCTCCGTGCCCCGTGCTTGGTGCCGGCCAGAGGAGCATGAGCAGGACGCCGAGCACGCCGGTGGACGCGATCGTCGCGGACAGGGAGAGGCGCGCGGGGGCGCCCATCTGCCGGGGCCAGCCCCACGAGATCACCAGCACCACGGCCACGGCGGCGACGGCGGCGGGCGCGGGGCCCAGCAGGGTGGCCGCGGCCAGCACCAAGGCGGCGAGGGCCGCGCTCAGGGCCATGGGCAGTCGCATCACGAGGTCCATCCTGCCAGCTGTCCCCCTACGCTGAGGACATGGCCGACTCCCCCGCTCCCCGCCCCGTCCCGCCCATCGCGCCCTCCTCGGCCGCCGTCGACGTCGCCGCTCAGGACGGCTCCGGGACGAGACCGCAGCAGGTGAGCGAGGTCCTCGCGCTGGCCGACCGCGCCCACGCGGCCGACGGGCATCCTCCCCTGTCGGACCAGACCCGCGGGGTGCTCTCCCGGGGCCGGCAGCGCTGGTTGGGCCTCCTGCGCGCGGAGGAGGGAGGCCTGATCGGGGCGGCGGTGCTCGCCCCCGAGGGCTCCGAGGCCGCCGGATCCGTGCTCGAGCTCGTGGTGGACCCGGCCGCGCGGCGCGCCGGCAACGGCACCCGTCTGGCCGACGCCGCCGCGACGGCGGTCCGGGGCGGCGGGCTCGAGGGGACCACGAGCGTCTGGGCGCACGGCATGCTGCCGGGCTCGGCGGAGCTGGCACGACGGCACGGCCTCGCCCCCGTGCGCGAGCTGCGCCGGATGCGGCTGGAGGGCGAGGAGATGGCCGCGCTGCCCGCGCCGCGCCTGCCGGACGGGGTCCGCCTGCGCGCCTTCGAGCCCGGCCGGGACGAGGAGGCCTGGCTCGAGCTCAACGGTGCGGCCTTCGCCGACCACCCCGAGCAGGGCGGCCTGACCCGCGCCGACCTCCAGGACCGGATGGAGCAGGACTGGTTCGACGCGTCCGGCTTCCTGCTGGCCGAGCGCGCGGCCGACGGCGCCCTGCTCGGCTTCCACTGGACCAAGGTCGAGCCGGCCCATGACGACGTCGGCTCTGTCGCCGACAAGGGCGGGCACCGCGTCACACGGCCGCGGCTGGGCGAGGTGTACGTCGTCGGGGTGTCCCCCCACGCGCAGGGGATGGGCCTGGGCCGGGCG
Organism: Micrococcus sp. 2A; assembly: GCF_039519235.1. Taxonomy (NCBI): domain Bacteria; kingdom Bacillati; phylum Actinomycetota; class Actinomycetes; order Micrococcales; family Micrococcaceae; genus Micrococcus; species Micrococcus sp. 2A. The sequence continues at coordinate 1,932,423 of NZ_CP154351.1, forward strand.
GTGACCCTCGCCGGCCTCCAGCACCTGGCCGCCGTCCCGGTGGACGCCGTCGACCTGTACGTGGACGCGGAGAACGCGGCGGCCGTCGCCCTGTACGAGTCGCTGGGCTTCCGGCTGCTCGCCGCCGACGCGCAGTACCGCGCCGAACGGGCCGGCTGACGCGGGAGGACGGGCGGGGCTCGGCCGGTCATCCGGGCCGTATCCTGGTGCGGCCCGCCGACCACCGGAACGCACCGCACCGCATCGGGCGTCCCCGCCCCACCGCAGAGATTCAGGAGCCGCATGGCCTCGCCCCAGTCCGACCGCATCGCGACCTGGTCCACCCCGGACCGCGCCGTGACGGGACCCTCTGCGGACGTGCTGGCGGCCGGCATGCTCCCGTGGCGCCTGACCGCCGACGGACTCGAGGTGATGGTCATCCATCGCCCGCGGTACGACGACTGGTCCTGGCCCAAGGGCAAGCTCGACGTCGGCGAGACCCTCCCGGAGTGCGCGGTGCGCGAGGTCCAGGAGGAGGTGGGCCTCACTCTGCGCCCCGGCGTCCCGCTGTGCGTCACCTGCTACGAGGTGCCCGCGCGCCGCAGCGGCGGCGGCCAGACCAAGGAGGTCTGGTACTGGGCCGCCGACGCCGCGGGACTGACCGCGACCCCGGACGGCCACGAGGTGGACGAGATCCGCTGGGTGAGCCCGGCCCGCGCCGCGCAGATGCTGGCCAACGAGACGGACCGGGAGCCGCTCGAGCTGCTCGAGCGCGCCCACGCACAGGGACGGCTGCGCACCACGCCCACGATCGTGCTGCGCCACGCCAAGGCCAAGCCGCGCTCCTCCTGGTCCCGGGCCGAGCAGGAGCGGCCCCTCGCCGCCACCGGCCGACGGCAGGCGCTCTCCGTGCAGGGCCTGGTGTGGGCGTGGCGGCCGGAGCGCCTCGTCTCCTCCCCGTGGCGGCGCTGCGTGGAGACCGTGGCGCCCCTCGTGAAGACGTCGGGCCTGCCCCTGAAGACGAAGAGCGCCTTCACGGAGGCGACCGCGCGGGAGAGGCCGAAGAAGACCCGCCGGGCCATGCGGGACGTGCTGGGCCGCCGTCGCCCCCAGGTGCTGTGCACGCACCGCCCCGTGCTGCCCGAGCTGCTGCAGGAGATCCGGGATGCGGCTGCCCGCCCCGCGTCGGAGATTCTGCGTGCCCTCCCGCGCGAGGACCCGTACCTGCGCCCCGGTGCCGTCCTCGTGCTCCACCAGGCGGTCGAGCGCGACGGCGCCGTCGTGGCTGTGGAGGTCTACGACCCCTGGGACGACTGACGGGACCGGACGACTGAGCGGGCATTGAGGCCCGCGCCCCACAGGCCTAGGCTCGGTCCATGGAGACCGCATCGACGCACCAGCCCGAGAAGATCGTCCACGAGCGCCTCGCGGTGACCCGGGATCCCGACCGCGAGCGCTTCGAGCTGCGCCACGACGGCAGGTACATCGGCTTCCTCGGCTACACGCAGGAGACCCGCCCCGCCGACGAGGGCGAGGACGTCACCGTGGTGCGCCTGCAGCACACGATCATCGACGAGGCCTTCAGCCGCCGCGGCTACGCCCGCGCCCTCGTGACGATGGTGCTGGACCGCATCCGCGCCGAGGGCGAGCAGATCCTCGCCGAGTGCACCTACGTGGACGACTACCTGCGCCGCTACCCCGAGTACCAGGACCTGGTGTACGGCGGCTGAGCCGGGGCCGGGCACCCGCGACACGACGCCTGTATCACTCCATTGATACAGTGAGCACGTGCGCGGCGGTCGCGCACCCATGGACAGAAGAGGTGCCCGGTGCCCGCCCTCCCCCTCGAAGTCGTCTGGACCTCCAGTGCTCTCGTCCTCCTCGTCCTCGCGATCCTCTACTGGTTCGGTCGCCGGGCCCGGTGGACCGCAGCGCCGCTGGCCGCGCGCGGCCATCTCACCGCGACGGCGGTGCTCACCCTGGTGGCCACGGCCGTCTGGGCCGGCCCGACCCCGTTCGCGGCACTGTGGGTGACCGACGGCGCGGGCGGCTGGGTCCGGGCCGGGGGCGGAGCGCCCTCGGGGCACTGGAGCAGGGAGACACTCGAGACCGCTCCGGTCGATGCGCCGCTGCTGGCGGCGGCGATCCTCCTCCCGGCTCTGTGGCTCCTCCTGATCCCCGCCCTCGGCCAGGTGACCTGGCCTCCGGCGACGGGGCCCCGGCGCAGCGCCGCCCTGATCGCCCGCCGATGGCAGTCCCTCGTCCCGCCCCGCCTCCTCCTGCTGGTGGCCCCGGGCGCGATCCTGGCGCTCGCCGGTGTCGCAGCCGCCGCGGCCACCCCGGGCGTGCAGGGCGCGGAGTACCGGCAGCACCTCTCCGAACAGGCCACGCCGTTCAGCGCCCGGTTCGCCGGAATGCCCGCCGGGTCCGCCGTCGCACCCTGGTACGCGGCCGGCACGGCGGCCGTGCTCCTGGCGTTGTGCGCCGTGCTGGCGATCTGCCACCGTCGGAGGGCGCTGAGCGGACTGGACCCGGCACAGGACCTGGCGGCACGGCGCATCGCCGTGGACCACGCCTGCCGCATCGGGGCGGCCCTGCTCGCCTGGATCGGACTGGCCGGCCTGGCCGGTGCCCTCGAGGCGCATGAGCGCCGTCAGGCCGCCCAGGAGGCCGCGGCCGCCTACTCTGCGTGGGAAGCCGGGCGCATCCCGGCGGCCGAGATGGCCGGGTGGCTGACCCCCGTCGCGAACGGCGCCCCGGCCGAGATGCTCCTCCTGCTCGGCTCGACGGTCGTGGGGGTGCTGCTCGTGCTCGTCCGGCCCGCCCGCGAGCAGCGGATCCTCCGCGGCGCGGCCGACGGGACCCGCGCGGACGGACCGGCGGCGAGAGGCGGTGCGCGTGACTGACCCCGTCGGCGTCGACCTGGATCTCGACTCCCCCGTGCCGCCCTTCGAGCAGATCCGAGCCCGCATCGCCGACCTCGTGCGCCGCGGGGTGCTCGCTCCTCGCGATCGGCTCCCCTCGGTCCGGACGCTGGCCGCCGACCTCGGCATCGCACCGAACACGGTGGTCCGCGCGTACGACGCGCTGGAGCTCGCCGGACTCGTGCAGAAGGAGGGTCGGCGCGGCACCGTGGTGGCCGAGGCCCCTCCGCCCCCGGACCACGCAGAGGTCGAGGCCTCGTTGCGCAGCGCGGTCGCCCTGGCCCGCGCCGCGGGCTGGGACGCCGAGCGGGTCCGGCGGTCGGTGGACGGCGCCCTCGGCGGAGTCGTCTCTGGCTAGAGTGGACCGGGTGAGCATCCCCACCCCGTACGAGGACCTGCTGGCCGACGTCATGGCACACGGCGCCGTCAAGACGGACCGCACCGGCACCGGGACGCGCAGCGTCTTCGGCCGCCAGATGCGCTTCGACCTGTCCGCGTCCTTCCCTCTCATCACCACCAAGCGGGTGCACTTCAAGTCCGTCGCGCTCGAGCTGCTGTGGTTCCTCCGCGGGGACTCCAACGTGCGCTGGCTGCAGGAGCGCGGCGTGCGCATCTGGGACGAGTGGGCGGACGCGGACGGCGAGCTCGGCCCCGTCTACGGCGTCCAGTGGCGATCGTGGCCCACCCCCGACGGCGGGCACATCGACCAGATCGCGAAGGTCGTTGAGCAGATCCGGGCGAACCCGGACTCGCGCCGGCACATCGTGACCGCCTGGAACCCCGCCGACGTGGACGAGATGGCCCTGCCGCCGTGCCACGCCCTGTTCCAGTTCTCTGTCTCCCCCGGTGAGGACGGCGGCTCCGGCGTGCTCTCCTGCCAGCTGTACCAGCGTTCGGCGGACCTCTTCCTCGGCGTGCCGTTCAACATCGCCTCCTATGCCCTGCTCACCGTGATGGTGGCGCAGCAGACCGGCTTGACGCCGGGCGAGTTCGTGTGGACCGGCGGCGACTGCCACATCTATGCCAACCATGAGGACCAGGTGCGCGAGCAGCTGACCCGCGCCCCGTACCCGTACCCGCGGCTGCGCCTGGTCCGGAGGCCCGACTCGATCTTCGACTACGCGTACGAGGACCTCGAGGTGCTGGACTACCGGCACCACCCCGCCATCGCCGCCCCCATCGCCGTCTGAGGTGACCCCGACCCCCATGGACCACCCCGCCCCGACCTCCCCCGTGCACGGCACCCCGGCCGAGCCGCCGATCGCCATGATCTGGGCGCAGACGCCGGACCGCGTGATCGGCCGCGACGGTACGATGCCCTGGCATGTGCCCGAGGACCTCGCCCACTTCCGCCGCCTGACGCAGGGGCACCCCGTGATCATGGGCCGCCGCACGTGGGAGTCCTTCCCCGAGGCCTTCCGCCCGCTCCCGGACCGCACCAACATCGTGGTCTCGCGCTCGTTGACGGCCGCCGACGACGCCGGAGCGGAGGTCCGCGCGGCGGGCGCCGTCGTCGTGCCCGACTTCGGCACCGGCCTCGACGCGGCCGCGGACGCCGACGGGTGCGACCTCGTCTGGGTGATCGGCGGTGCCACGATGTACGAGCAGGCCCTCGACGTGGCCACCCGCGCCGAGATCACCGTGATCGACGAGGACGAGGACGGCGACGCGCATGCCCCGGCCCTCGACCCGCGCTGGCGCATGACCGCGGCCGACCCGGCCCCGGACGACTGGCACGCCTCGCGCACGGGACCGCGCTACCGCATGGAGCGCTGGGAGAGAGAAGAGGACCCCGCATGAGCACCGACCCGACGCCGTCCCGCGGCACCCCGGCCCCCGGCGGGCTGCTCAGCGGCGACGCCCTGACGTTCCTCGCCCTCATCGCCCTGCCCGTGCTCGCGTTCGTGTGCGCCGTGTTCGGCCTCATCCTCATGCTGCAGGGCAAGACGATCGCCGGCCTCGTGTTCCTGCTCGTGCTGACGCAGGCGTTCGCGATCGGCGGCTTCATGCTGGGGAACCGCCGGAAGCGCGCGCAGCGGGACCGGTAGCCTGGAGGGCATGACCTCTGCCGCCCCCTCCCCCATGACCGCCCCCGACGCCGCCGCCGTGCCCACCGTGGGCCTCGTGGGCTGGCGCGGCATGGTCGGCTCCGTGCTCATGCAGCGCATGGCGGAGGAGGGCGACTTCGCGCGGGTGAACCCCGTCTTCTTCTCCACCTCCAACGCGGGTGGCGCCGCCCCGGTGTTCGCGGGGATGTCCGGTGAGCCGGGCGCGCTCAGGGACGCGTACGACGTCGAGGCATTGGCGAAGCTGCCCGTGATCCTCACCGCGCAGGGCGGGGACTACACGAAGGCCGTCTACCCGCAGCTGCGCGCCGCCGGATGGGACGGCGTCTGGATCGACGCCGCCTCCACGCTGCGCATGGAGGACTCCTCCGTGATCGTGCTGGACCCTGTGAACCGCTCCGTGATCGACGCGGCGCTGGCGGCCGGGACGAAGGACTTCATCGGCGGCAACTGCACCGTGTCCTGCATGCTCATGGGCCTCGGCGGGCTGTTCAAGGCCGGCCTCGTGGAGTGGGGCACGGCCATGACCTACCAGGCGGCCTCCGGCGGCGGTGCCCGCCACATGCGCGAGCTGCTCACGCAGTACGCGGCGCTGTCCGGCGCGGTCGAGGCCGAGCTGGCCGATCCGGCGTCGGCGATCCTGGAGATCGACCGCAAGGTCATCGAGCTGCAGCGCGGCGGCCGGCTGGATGCGTCGCAGTTTGGCGTGCCGCTCGGCGGCTCGCTCATCCCGTGGATCGACGCGGACCTCGGCAACGGCGTCTCCCGCGAGGAGCAGAAGGCCTTCGACGAGACCAACAAGGTGCTCGGCCTGCGCGGCGAGGAGCGGATCCCGTTCGACTCGCTGTGCGTGCGCGTGGGCGCCATGCGCTCGCACTCCCAGGCGCTGACGCTCAAGCTGACCGGGGACGTGCCGCTGGACGAGGTCGAGGCGATCATCGCCGCAGACAATGAGTGGGTGCGGGTGGTGCCGAATGAGAAGGAGGCGTCGATGCGCGAGCTCACGCCGATCGCCGCCACCGGCACCCTGCAGATCCCCGTGGGCCGCCTGCGCACGATGGCGATGGGCCCGGAGTACCTCTCCGCCTTCACCGTGGGCGACCAGCTGCTGTGGGGCGCCGCGGAGCCCGTGCGCCGCATGCTCATGATCGCCACCGGCAACCTCTGAGCGCACCCGACCCCAAGCTGAACGAGTCGTCACTTCTTGTGGGTATCCGCCGCGGATACCCACAAGAAGTGACGACTCGTCTCGCGTGGTGGTGGGGTGGATCAGAGGCGAGTGCCGATGATCATGGGCTCGTGGTGCAGGTCCACGCCGAAGCGCGCGCGGACGCCGTCGCGGACCTCGCGCGCGATGGTGAGGATGTCCTCGGTGCTGGCCGCGCCGCGGTTCGTCACGGCGAGCGTGTGCTTCGTGGACAGCGACGCGCGGCCCCCGGCCAGTCCCGTCCCGTCCTCACCGCGGCCATCGGGCCCGTCCTCGCGGGGCTCCACGTCCGGCAGGCCGAAGCCCTTGCCGTAGCCCGCGTGGTCGATGAGCCAGGCCGCGGAGAGCTTCACGAGCTCACCTCCCTGCTCGTCCGTCCCCGCGGCGAACGCGGGCGCACCCTCGGGAAGAGAGGCGCGCACGGCCGCCGGCACGATCGGGTTGGTGAAGTACGAGCCCGTGGACCACGAGTCCTGGTCCGCGACGTCCCACACCATGCCCTTCGAGGCGCGCAGGGCGAGCACCTCCTCCCGCACGGTCCGGAGCGCGGCGTGCGCGCCCTCCTCCACGCCGAGCGCCCGCGCGAGCTGCGCGTACCGCACCGGCGACGTCGGCTCGGCCCCCTCGGCCGCGCGACGCAGCCGCAGGTCGATCGAGAGGACGACCCAGCGTGGGCTCGGCTCCCCCGACTCCAGCATCGAGCGCTTGATGATCGAGTCGCGGTAGCCGAAGCGCAGCTCCTCGGCGGACAGCTCGACGACAGCCCCGCCGCCGGGAACCAGCCGGTCCCACGCGCGCAGGGAGACCAGCACCTGGGACACGTCCGCGCCATAGGCGCCGACGTTCTGCACCGGCGTCGCGCCGGCGGACCCCGGGATCCCCGAGAGCGCCTCGACGCCCGCCAGGCCCCGCTCCACGGTCCACGCCACGGCGGCGTCCCACGGCTGGCCGGCGGCGATGCGCACGACGACGGCGTCGCCCTCCGCCTCGCCCGCACCCTCCGCGCGGTGCGCGTCCTCCAGCACCTCGATGCCCTCGAACGCCGTCTGCACCACGGTGCCCGGGAAGCCGGCGTCCGCCATGAGGGTGTTGGAGCCCCCGCCGAGCACGAACAGGGGCTCCCCCGCGGCGTCGGCCACGCGGATGGCCTCCACGGCCTCCTGCTCCGTGCGCGCGGTGACCCAGGCGCGGGCCGGCCCGCCGACGCGGGTGGTGGTGTGGTCGGCCAGGCGCTCGCTCACGCGGTCTCCTCCGAGGTCGGGGCTGCGGGCTCGGCCAGGCGCACGAGCACCTGGGCCTTGGTCAGCACGCGGGGCTTGTCCAGGGCGGGGTCGTTCACCGTGAGGTCGATCCGGACGGTGCCGGCGGCCTCGTCCACGACGCCCACCGTGCCGGTGACCTCGAGGCGGGCGCCGGCCAGGGGCGCGCCGTCGTCGTCGGCCCGGCCCGTGGTGTCCGCGACGGGCACCATGCCCGTGAAGCGCGTCTGGTAGTCCACCACCGCCCCGGGATCCCCGGCCCAGTCGGTGACGAGCTGCACCGCGGCGCCCATGGTGAGCATGCCGTGGGCGATCACACCGGGCAGTCCCACCCCCGTGGCGAACGACTCGGACCAGTGGATCGGGTTGTGGTCGCCGGAGGCGCCCGCGTAGGCCACCAGGTCGGCGCGCGTGAGCGCGACGGTCCGGGAGCCGATGACGTCGCCCTTGGCGAGGTCGGACAGGCGCGGGGCGTTCTGCGGGCCGATGTGCTGCGCGCTCATCAGGCCTCCTCTCCGCGGATCAGCAGGGCGGAGGTCACGGTCGAGACCGGCGCGCCGGCGGCGTCGGCGATCTCGGTGACGGTGGTGACCATGTCGTTGCCGCCGAGCGACTTCACGGAGGCGATCCTCACCGTGGCGGTGACCTCGTCCCCGGCCACGAGCGGGCGGTGGTGGGTGAAGCGCTCCTCCGCGTGCAGCACGCGGGAGAAGTCGATGCCCACCTCCGGGTCGTTCACGGCGGCGGCCTCGGCGCGCTGCGCGATCACGACGGCGAACGTCGGCGGGGCGACGAGGTCGGCATGGCCGAGGGCTCGGGCAGACTCGACGTCGTGGTGGGCGGGGTGCTGCGCCTGGACGGCGGAGGCGAAGGCGCGGACGGCCTCCCGGCCCACCTGGAAGGGGGGCGCGGGCGGATAGCTCCGCCCGGCGGCGCTGGGGTTCACGGGCACGCGTGGCTCCTGATCAGACGGGGTCCGGACTGCGCACCAGCCTACCGCCGGGGCCGGACACGACGGCGGTCCGAGAGCCGGGGCGGGCGACCCGACGGCCGGAGACGTCGGCGCCGGGAGCGGCGACGGTGCGGGCCTCAGCCGCGAGGCCGCCCGCCCTGGCGACGCGCTGCCTGGCGGAAGCGGACCATCTGGGCCGCCAGATGGACCAGGACGCCCAGGCCCAGCACGACGAGGGCGGCCTGGGAGAGCGGGAGCCGGTGCGTGGCGGAGCCGACGACGGAGAGCACGATCCCCACGAGGAAGAGGCCGGAGCCGGTCAGCACCATGCGGCGGTACAGGGAGGAGCCGTGCTCCCACGGGGAGACGAAGCCGGCGGGCTCTCTGCGGCCTGCAGGCCGGGCGGCCGGACGGGCCGCGCCGCCGCGCGAGGGGCTCTGACGGGGGCGCGAGGACATGCCGTCAGGCTACCGGTCCGCGACGGGATCGTGACCTCCTCGTGATCACTTCGTGAGGGCACGGTTAAACCTGGGAGATCCCTGCACCTTCGGAACGTCTCGGTTCCATCCGGCTGTCACCATGATCTCCGCGAGCCCTGAGGCGACGCCCCCCGCACCCTGATCTCCCGCCGCGGTTTCACCCTGACCGCGGCCGGCACCGTCACCGCCGGAGCCAGCCTCGCGGCTGCCGTCCCGGCCGCCGCCACCACCCAGCTGCTCGCCCTGAGCCCGATCACCCTGAGCCCGATCGCCCTGAAGTCCCGTCCCTGGTCCTACGGAACCGTCATCGGGACCATCCCCGCCGGGTCGATCGCCACCGCGGTCGGCCCGCGCGAGGGCGAGTGGATCCTCGTGAGCCACCAGGGGACGGTCGGCTGGGCCTACGGGACCCATCTCGTGCCGGCCGGCGACGCCGCCGGCCGCGTGTACGCGACGAGTGCCGCCTCCCTGCGGGAACGCCCGCGCTCCACCGCCGCGACCGTCGGGATGATCCCCAGCGGGGCGGTCGTGGCGACCACCGGCGTGATGTCGGGCGAGTGGCAGTCGGTCCGCTGCGCCGGGACGTGGGGCTGGGCCTACGGCCCCCAGCTGCGGACCCTGACCGAGGCGCCCACCACCCGGTTCCATCAGCCCTTCACCGCGGGCGACGCGTCCTCCGTCTACCACGTCTACGCGGACGGCCTGGATCTCGAGAAGCCCGTGGGCCTGGCGTGGTTCTTCGACGGCGACTACTTCTCGGCCGACCGCTCCCGCGTGCTGCGGCCTGACGGCACCGAGATGCGCGGGATCGCCGCGGAGGCCAACCGTCGCAACTGCGTCCTCGTGGCCGTGGTCACCCCCCGCCCCGTACGAGACCGGCTACGGCTACACGTGGTGGAGCAACCGCCCGCGCAACGGCGCCTGACACCGGCAGCTCAACGCCCACCCGAGGGGTCGGTTCCCGTTCATCTCCGCCGCCCGCCAGTGGATGATCGGCTACTCCGGCGGCGCCGAGTTCATCTCCATGCACCTCATGGCCGAGCGCCAGTTCGAGGCCTGGCGCGGAGCGGGGGCGACCATCGTGGGCGGCGGAACCCCCCCTGCCTCGGTGGACTCCACCAGCCCGTCCTTCCGACGCGTCCAGGCGACCTGGCACGTGAACGGCGGGGACGTGGCCGGGGAGACGATCCCGCCCACCTGGTCCGCCCTGAGCGCCGGGACGACAGGAGAGCGGCGGTACAGAGAGGGCTCCTCCTACCTGCGGACGCGGCTGAACGTGTACCCCGCGCGGGGGTGCCGACGCAGAAGGACCCGGCCTCCGTGGAGGCCGGGTCCTTCGTGTTCGTAGCGGCGGGGGGACTCGATCCCCCGACCTCACGATTATGAGTCGTGCGCTCTAACCAGCTGAGCTACACCGCCACGACATGAGAGCGCCCGCGCTCGCGGCGCATGCCGAGAGAACGGGCTCTCATGTCAGAGCCCCGACCGGGAATCGATCCCGGGACCTCCATCTTACCAAGATGGCGCTCTACCACTGAGCTATCGGGGCAACGAGGTGAAACCCTACCAGGTGTTCGCGCAGAGTTCCAACTCGCAGGCGGGCGGCGCCGAGACGGGGCCCGGCGCCGCCCCGGCATCAGCGGCGCGGGCCACCGTCGCGACGCTCCTGGGCGCCCCAGCGGGGCTTCTTCGGGCCGGCCGAGGGGCCGCGGTCCGAGCGGAACCCGCCGCGGTCCTCGCGGTCCTTCCTGAAGCCGCCGGTGCGCTCCTCACGGCCGCCGAAGCCGCCGCGGTCGTCACGGTCCTTGCGGAACCCGCCGCCCTGGCCGCGGTCGTCACGGTCCTTGCGGAACCCGCCGCCGTGGCCGCGGTCGTCACGGTCCTTGCGGAACCCGCCGCCGTGGCCGCGATCGTCACGGTCCTTGCGGAACCCGCCCCGGCCGCCGCGCTCGCCACGGTCATCGCCGTCGCGCTCCCCGCGCGTCGGGCGCCCGGTGTCCTTGCGCATGTTGAGCCGGCGCCCGTTGATCTCAGCGCGCCCGGCGGCCTCGAGCTGGGCCGGGGTGAGGTCGGCGGGCAGCTCGACGAGCGAGTGGTTTCCGCGCAGGTCGATCGCGCCGATCTGGGAGGCGGGCAGGCCCACCTCGTTGGCGAGGGCGCCCACGATGTTGCCGGGCTTGACACGGTCCGTGTGGCCCACGCCGATCCAGTACGTGGCGTTGCCGGCCGCGGGCTCGCGGGCCGGACCACGGGAACCGCGCCCGTCCGCGCTGCCGCCGCGCTCGGGACGGTCCTGGCCCCCACGGCCCTCGCGCTCGGTGCGCGCACGGCCCGTGTGGGTGGGGATGTCCTGCTCGGTGGAGAGCAGCGGGCGGCCGCCCTGCGCCATCATGGCGAGGGCCGCGCCCACGCGGGACGGCTCGATCTCGTGCTGCTCCACGTACTCGTCGACGAGGCTGGCGAAGGTCTCGAGCTCCTGGTCGCCGGCGCGCTCAAGCGTCTTGGTGATGGTGTCGGAGAAGCGCTTGAGGCGGGCGGCGTTGACCTTCGCCACGGACGGCACGGCCATCTCCTCGACCTCCTGGCGCGTGGTGCGCTCGATCTGCTTCAGCAGGTAGCGCTCGCGGGGGGTCATGAAGAGGATGGCGTCGCCCGTGCGGCCCGCGCGGCCGGTACGGCCGATGCGGTGCACGTAGGATTCCGCGTCCTGCGGGATGTCGTAGTTCACCACGTGGGAGATGCGCTCCACGTCCAGGCCGCGGGCGGCGACGTCGGTGGCCACGAGGATGTCCACGCGGCCGGCCTTGAGGTCCTCCACGGTCTTCTCGCGCTGCTTCTGCGCGATGTCGCCGGAGATGGCCACGGCCTTGAAGCCGGCGCGGGTGAGGCGCTGGGTCAGCTCCTCGGTGGCGGCGCGGGTGCGGACGAAGGCGATGACGCCGTCGTGGTCCTCGGTCTCGAGGATGCGGGTCATGGCCTCGAGCTTGTACTGGTGGCCCACCTGCAGGTAGCGCTGGCGGATGGTGGCGGACGTCGTGGACTGACGGGACACGGCCACCTCCTCCGGGGAGTTCAGGTACTGCGCGGAGATCCGGCGGATGGCCGGCGGCATGGTGGCCGAGAACAGCGCGGTCTGCTTCGACGCGGGGGTGGAGGCGAGGATGCGGTCCACCTCCTCGGCGAAGCCCATGCGCAGCATCTCGTCCGCCTCGTCCAGCACGAGGGTCTGCAGCTGGGAGAGGTCCAGGGAGCCGCGCTCGATGTGGTCGATCACGCGGCCGGGGGTGCCGACGACGACCTGGGCGCCGCGGCGCAGCGCCGAGAGCTGGGGGCCGTAGGGCGAGCCGCCGTAGACGGCCAGCACGGACACGTCGCCGAGATGCTTGGCGTACGCGTCGAAGGCCTCGGCGAGCTGGAGCGCCAGCTCGCGCGTGGGGGCCAGGGCGAGGATCTGCGGGGCGTCGGCGCGCCCGTTGACGTCCGAGGCCTCCGCCAGGCGGGAGAGCGCCGGCAGCGCGAACGCGCCGGTCTTGCCGGTGCCCGTCTGGGCGAGGCCCACGACGTCGCGGCCCTCGAGCAGCAGCGGGATGGTCGCCTCCTGGATGGGCGAGGGCGCGGTGTAGCCCAGGTCCTCGATCGCGGCGAGGACGCGTGCGTCCAGGCCCAGGTCGAGGAAGGTGGGGCCGGCCGGCTCGTCCTGCTCGGCCTCGACCGAGCCGGTGTCGTCCTGCTCGGAGACGAGGTCGGCCTCCGGCGAGGCCTCGGGGGCGCCGGCGGCCAGGGACTCGGGAGTCTCGTCCGACGGCGGGGCGGCGAGGGCCTCGTCCGAGACGATCGGATCCTGGTTCTCGGCGGCCTGGGGGGTGTCATGGATCGACATGGGTGTCCTCCTGAGGGGGTGCGCAGGCGGCACTCAACGGCGACGGTCGCGGGTCGTCGTCGAGGGTGCGGGTCTGCTGGGGGAATGGGAAACCGTTCACCCGGCGAGCCCCCGGGACCACGACGTTCGTGGTCCTCACACACATCTGCACGACATCTGCAACACCGGCGTGGCACACGCGTCCACGCTCATTCACTCAGGGGGGTAAGTCCGGATACCGGTCCCCACCACTGTACGCCCCCGCGTCCGCTCGGGCGAGACCCGACGGTGTGCCGTGCAGCACCGTCCGCGGCGACGCTAGGCTCGGAGCGTGGCAGACAACAGCAGTGACCACCGTCTCGCACGTGCCGCCGGCCGTGCCACCCGGGCCTTCCAGGAGCGGCAGCGCGCGGACGACGCGCGACTGCGCGAGGAGCGCGCCCGCCTGCGGCGCGAGGACGAGGAACGGCTCGCGGACCGTCGTGCGGCCCGGGTCCGCGCGCTGGACGAGCGCGACGCCGCCGAGGCCGGTCTCGTGCACCCGCTCCTGCGCCTGGCGCGGATCTGGTGGATCGCCGTCGCCGTCCTCCTCGCGGCCCTGTCCGCCGCGCTGCTCTGGAGGGGCGCGCAGGCGGAGCGCGAGGGCGGTCCGGTGACCGACCCGCTGACGGGGATCGAGTCCGTGGGACCGCTCGGCGGCGCCACGGGCCAGTACATGCTGGGCGGGCTCGCCGGGATCCTCGCGCTGGCGGCCCTGTGGGGCTGGATCGGGCTGCTGCGCCGCCGCCGCGGGGCGATCTCCTCCCTCACGTTCCTCACCCTGGTGGTGGCCGTCCCCTCGTTCCTGCGCGGCAACGCGCTCCTGATCGCGCTCGCGGTGCTGCTGATCATCGGCACCGCGCTCGTGTGGCTGCCGCCCGTGCGCTCGCGCGTGCGGCGCTGAGCGCCGTCCGCGCTCAGTCCTCCACGGGCCGCGTGGGCGCGACGACGGGGCGTGCCGCCGCGGTGTCGTACTCCATGACCGGGCGCCCGCCGATCCAGACCCGCAGGGCGCGCTGCATGACGTCCAGCGGGTCCCCGCTCCACAGCACGAGGTCGGCGTCCTTGCCCGGGGCGAGCGAGCCGATGCGGTCCGCGAGGCCCAGCACCTTCGCGGGGTTCAGCGTGATGGCCCGCAGCGCGGTCTCCGGGTCCAGGCCCTCCTTGACGGACAGCGCCGCCTGGTAGACGAGGAAGTCGATCGGGATGACGGGGTGATCCGTGATGATGCTGATCTCCACGCCCGCGCGCGCCAGGCGCCCCGGGTTGCGCATCGAGCGGCCGCGCAGCTCCGGCTTGGACTTCGTGGTGAACAGCGGGCCGATGAGCACCGGCACGCCCCGCTCCGCGAGCAGGTCGGCGATCGGGTGGGCCTCGGTGCCGTGGTCCAGCACGAGCTCGTAGCCGAACTCGTCGGCGATGCGCAGGGCGGTGGCGATGTCGTCCGTGCGGTGGCAGTGCTGGCGCCACGGGATCTTCCGCTCCAGCACGAGGGCGAGGGCCTCCATGTGCGGGTCCGCGGTGAACGGCTTCCCCTCGGCCTCCGCCTCCGCGCGGCGGGCCATGTAGCCCTGCGCCTTCAGGAACGCCTCGCGGATGACGAGCGCCGTGCCGAGACGCGTGGACGGCGTGCGGCCCTTCTCCTTGTACACGTTCTTGGGGTTCTCCCCCAGTGCCGACTTCACGCCCGAGGGGCTGCGCAGCACCATCTCGTCCACGGTGCGGCCGTGGGTGTGCAGGGCCACGGCCTGCCCGCCGATCGGGTTGCCGGAGCCCGGGTTCACGTTCACCGTGGTGACGCCGCCCGCGAGCGCGTCCCGGAAGCCCGGCTCGTTGGGGTCCACCGCGTCGATCGCGCGCACGCCCGCCATCACGGGATCGGTCATCTCGTTGACGTCCGCGGTCGCGCCCACCTCGCCCTCCGCGTGCATGCCCAGGTGCACGTGGGCGTCCACGAAGCCGGGCAGCAGCCACCTCCCCTCGCATTCCACGACGTCGGCGCCCGCGGGCACCTCGACGTCGGCTCCCAGCGCGGTGATCCTCCCGTCCTCCACGAGGAGGACGCCGTCGAAGGGCTCGGACTCGACGGGGACGACATGGGCGTTCGTGAAGGCGATGATGCTCATGTGACCCACACTACGACGCCGGCCGGACCCGGCAAGGGGTCCGGCCGGCGTCGTGGACGGCGCGGGACGCGTGCGCTCAGGCCTGGAGGCCGGCGAGGGCCTGCTCGAGGTCCGCGATGAGGTCCGCGGCGTCCTCGATGCCCACGGAGAGGCGGACGAGGTCGTCCGGGACGGCGAGCTCGGTGCCGGCCACGGAGGCGTGGGTCATCTCGGCCGGGTAGTTCATCAGCGACTCGATGCCGCCGAGGGACTCGGCCAGCTGGAAGAGGCGCGTGGACTCGGCCACCTTCTTGGCGGCCGCCGCGCCCCCATGGAAGCGCACGGAGACCATGCCGCCGAAGCCCCGCATCTGGCGCTGGGCGAGCTCGTGGCCCGGGTGGTCCGGCAGGCCCGGGTAGAGCACGTGGGACACGGCCGGCTGCTCGAGGAGCCACTCGGCCACGGCCTGCGCGTTGGCCTGGTGGCGGTCCATGCGCACGCCGAGGGTCTTGAGCCCGCGGGTGGTCAGGTAGGCGTCGAACGGGCCGTTCACGGCGCCGGCCGCGAACTGCTGGAACTTCACGGCCTCGGCGATCTCCGGGTCCTTGATGACCACGGCTCCGCCCACGACGTCCGAGTGCCCGCCGATGTACTTGGTGGTGGAGTGCACCACCACGTCCGCGCCGAGCGCGAGCGGGGTCTGGAGGTAGGGCGTGGCGAACGTGTTGTCGACGACGAGCAGCGCGCCCCCGGCATGGGCCGCCTCGGCGATCGCGGCGACCTCGGAGACCTTCATCATCGGGTTCGAGGGGGTCTCGAGCCACACGATCACGGGGCCCTCGGCCTTCGCCTGCTCGACGGCTGCGCCCACGGCGGCGACGTCGGCCATGTCCACCACGGCGTGGCGCACGCCCCACTTGGCCAGCACCGTGGAGATGAGGCGGTAGGAGCCGCCGTAGACGTCGTTGCCCAGCACGACGGTCACGCCCGGCTCGGCGGCGCCCATGATGAGCGCGGTCTCGGCGGCGAGCCCGGAGGCGAAGGTCAGGGCGGTGGCGTTCGGGGTGCCGTCCTCCCCCACGCCGGCCTCGAGCGCGGCCAGCTGGGTCTGCAGGGCATCGCGCGTCGGGTTGGTGCCCCGCCCGTAGTCGTAGCCGCGGCGCAGCTCGCCGATGGCGGTCGGCGCGTAGGTGGTGGACAGGTGCACGGGCGGCACGACGGCGCCGAACACCTCGTCCAGCTCCTGTCCGGCGTGCACAGCGCGGGTGCCGAAGCCGGCGCCGCGCGGACGGGTGTCCGGCGTGGAGTCGTGCTCCGGGGCGGTCTCGCCGGTGAAGCTCTGCGTGGGGTCCTCGGTGGTCATGGGTGCGTCCTCTCGCGTCGGGGCGGCGTCGGGTCGATCGGCCGGGTCGGTGGGATCAGGCGGTGGCGTAGGCCAGCACGTCGTGCAGTGTCAGCACGCCCACCACGGTCCCGCCGCGGGCGACGAGCAGGGTGGGGTCCTCCAGCAGGCGTCGCGCCGCCTCGCGCAGGCCGGTGGCCGCGCCGATGAGCGGCAGGGCGGCGCCCATGGCGTCCGCGACCTCGGAGTCCGGGCTGACCCGGCCGTCCGCGAGGCGCGCCGCGAGATCGTGGGCGGACACGGTGCCGCGCACCTCCCCGATCCGCAGGTCGTGGCGGGGCTCGGCGACGACGGGCAGCGCGTCCACGCCGTAGCGCGTCATGGTGTCCACTGCGTCCGAGACCGACGTGGTCGGCGCCGCGGTCACGATCGTGGGCACCGAGCCGGGGAACAGGTCCTCCTTGTCCTCCAGCAGCGCGCCCACGGTGGCGTCCCAGCGCCCGCCGCGGGGCGCCGTGGTCGTGGCCTGCGCGGCGTGCGGGACGGCGGAGCGGGTCCGGCCGCGGGCCCACCCGGGCAGCACGGTGTCCTGGCCGTCGCGGGCGAAGCCGCGCTCGTCCATCCACGCGTCGTTGAAGATCTTGGCGAGGTAGCCGCGGCCGGAGTCCGGCAGCACGATCACCATGACGTCGTCCGGGCCGAGCTCGCGCGCGGCCCGCAGGCCGGCGGCCACGGCGAGGCCGGAGGAGCCGCCCACGAGCAGGCCCTCCTCGGCGGCGAGCCGCCGGGTCATGGCGAAGGCCTCCTCGTCCGAGACGGCGATGACCTCGTCCGGCACCGAGCGGTCGTAGTTGTCCACCCAGATGTCCTCGCCGACGCCCTCGACGAAGTACGGGCGCCCCGTGCCGCCGGAGTAGACGGAGCCCTCCGGGTCCGCGCCGATCACGCGGACGGGGCCCGACGCGCGGTCCGCGGAGACCTCCTTGAGGAAGCGGCCCGTGCCGGTGATGGTGCCGCCCGTGCCCGCGCCCATCACGACGTGGGTGACGCGGCCGGCGGTGTCCTCCCAGATCTCCGGCCCCGTGGTCTCGTAGTGCGAGGCCGGCGCGGCCGGGTTGAAGAACTGGTTCGGCTGGAACGCGCCCGGGATCTCCCCCTCGAGGCGGTCGGCCACGCCGTAGTACGACTCCGGCGAGTCCGGGGCGACCGAGGAGGGCACGACGACGAGCTCCGCGCCGTACGCGGAGAGCACGTCCCGCTTCTCCTGGCCGACCTTGTCCGGCGTGACGAACACGGTGCGGTAGCCCTTCTGCTGGGCCACGAGGGCGAGGCCCACGCCGGTGTTGCCGGAGGTGGGCTCCACCACGGTGCCGCCGGGGAGGATCCGGCCGTCCTTCTCCGCCTCCTCGATCATCCTGAGGGCGATGCGGTCCTTCACGGAGCCGCCCGGGTTCAGGTACTCCACCTTCACGAGCACCGTGGCGGCGACGCCCTCGGTCACCACGTTGAGCTTCACGAGCGGGGTGCGACCGATCAGCTCCAGGACGGTCTCGGCATAGCGCATGCCGCCTCGCTCGGGCGCGGGCACGGGGGTGGCGGAGGACGCGGCGGCGCCCGGGACGGGGGAGGTCTGCTCAGTCACGTGCTCCACGCTACGCCAGGGGCCGGACGCCGTCAGGGGCGTCGAGGACACGCGGGGCAACGTGCGGTGTACGGTGCACGGCATGACCGCCCCGGACGCCGTGCGCCACCTCCGGGTGTCCACGCCCGTCGACGTGGCCCTCACCCTGCGGCCCCTGCAGCGCGGGGCCGCCGACCCGACCGTCCGTGCCACCCCCCAGGGCGTGTGGCTCACGCGCCGCGAGCCGGCCGGGCCCGATGCCGTCCACGTGGGTGCCGGGCCGGCCACCCTCCTGGTCTCTCCCGCGGTGCGCGCCCCGGACGGGGCCGGGGGCTGGAGCATCACCGCCCGCGCGTGGGGCCCGGGGGCCCGCGCCGCGGTCGGGAACGCCGAGGCCCTGCTGGGGCTGGCGGACGCGGGCTGGCCGCAGTTCGACGCCGTGGCCGATCCGTCGGCGGACCCGCCGGGGGTGGGCCCGCCGCTTCCGGCGCACGTGTGGCGCGTCCGCCGCCTCCGGCCCGGGCTGCGGCTGCCCGCCGCGGGCGCGCTCGCCACCCAGCTGATGACCGTGGTGCTGGAGCAGAAGGTCACGCACGACCAGGCACGCCACGGCTGGCGCACCCTCGTGCGGCTGGCCGCCGCCCACGACGCCGAGCCCGTCCCGGGCCCCGCTCCCGCGGGCATGCTGCTGCCGCCCACCGCGGAGGCCGTGCTGCGGATCCCCTCGTGGGACTGGCACGCGCGGGCGTGGGTGCAGCCCTCGCAGTCGAGGACGGTGCTGGAGGTCGCCCGGCGCGCCGAGACGATCGACCGGCTCGGGCGCGACGTCTCCCCCGGCGACACCGCAGGCCTGGCACGACTGGCCCGACGCCTGGAGTCGATTCCTGGCATCGGCCCATGGAGCACCGCCGAGGCGCTGCAGCGCAGCCACGGCGCGGCCGACCTGGTCTCGGTGGGGGACTTCCACCTCGCCCAGTTCGTGGGCCAGGTCCTCACGGGACGGCGCACGGACGACGCCGGCATGCTGCGCCTGCTCGCCCCGTGGGCCGGGCATCGGCACCGGGTGGTGCGGCTCATCTCGCTCAGCGGCGAGCGCAAGCAGGCCTTCGGGCCCAAGCTCGCCCCGGCGGACCACCGGCGGTACTGACCCCCGCTGCGTCGGCTCCTGCACAGGCGGCTGCGGCCCCGCGCGTCGTCCCCTGGACAGCCACGGCGCGGCCGCCGCTCCGAACGGGCCTCCTAGCGTCGGCCTGGAGCGCGCCGACCGGTGCGCTCGAGGCGGGGCCGAGGCCGGCCCCCGACGGAGGGAGCCGACCATGACCACCGCTTTCGAGGACAGCCGCCGCACGCACGGGCGAGCCCGGCACGAGCCCCACGGCCCCGGCCGGCCCGGCCCGCTGCGCCCAGGCGTGCGCGCCTCGGTGCTGATCGTCTCGGCGGAGCCGGACGCGGAGGCCGCGCTGCGGGACTCGATGTCCTGGATCACCGCGTTCGAGGACGACTGCGGTCTCGTGCTCGACCACGACGAGACGAGCCTCTACGCCGTGGCGCCGGCGTCCGACCTGCGCCGCCCCGACGCGGAGGACGCCGCGGAGGGGGACGCCGCCCGGGACCCGTCGGACTTCATCGACGCCGTGCTGCTGCACGGCCAGTGGCGGCTGCGCGGCGAGGGCGGGCACTCCGGCTCTGCCTGGAGGGACCTCTACCGGCAGGCCGTCACCGAGGCCGCCCCGGATGCGCTGTGCACCGTGTGGGACGTCCGACCCCTCCCCGCCGCCTGAGCCGGGGCCTCAGGCCCCCGCCGCGCCGATCACCGCGGCGCCCTCCTCGCGCAGCTCCACCTTGCGGACCTTGCCGGAGACGGTCATGGGGAACGCGTCCATGATGCGCACGTAGGCGGGGATCTTGAAGTGGGCGATCCTCCCGGTGGCGAACTCGCGGACCGCTTCGACGGTGAGCGGCTCGGCACCCTCGCGCATGATCAGGCAGGCCATGAGCTCCTCGCCGTACCGCTCGTCCGGCACGCCGACCACCTGCACGTCCTGGACGTCCGGGTGGGCGTGGAGGAACTCCTCCACCTCGCGCGGAGAGATGTTCTCGCCGCCGCGGATCACGAGGTCCTTGATGCGTCCCTCGATGCGGACGAACCCGTCCGCGTCCATCGAGGCGAGGTCGCCCGAGTGCATCCAGCCGTCCTCGTCGAGGACCTCCGCGGTCTTCTGCTCGGCGTTCCAGTAGCCGAGCATCACCGAGTAGGCGCGGGTGCACAGCTCTCCGGTGGCGCCGCGGGCCAGGGTCTGCCCGGTGACGGGGTCGACGACCTTGGTCTCCACGTGCGGCATCGAGCGACCGACGGTCTGGGTGCGCGCCTCGAGGGTGTCGTCGCGGCGGGTCATGGTGGAGACGGGGGCGGTCTCGGTCATGCCGTAGCAGATGGCGACCTCGGACATGTGCAGCTCGTCGATCACGCGTCGCATGACCTCCACGGGGCACGGGGACCCGGCCATGACGCCGGTGCGCAGGGTGCTCAGGTCCAGGGAGGCCGCCTCGGGGCGGGCCAGCATCGCGATGAACATGGCGGGCACGCCGTAGAGGCTCGTGGCGCGCGTGGCGGCCGCCGCGGTGAGGGAGTCGAGCGGATGGAACGCCCGGCCCGGGATGACGCTCACGGTGCCGTGGGAGACGGCCGCGATCACGCCGATGACCATGCCGAAGCAGTGGAAGAAGGGCACCGGGATCACGAGGGTGTCCGCCTCGGAGTAGCCCAGCAGCTCGCCGATGTGGAACCCGTTGTTGAGGATGTTGCGGTGGGTCAGCGTGACGCCCTTGGGGAAGCCGGTGGTGCCCGAGGTGTACTGCAGGTTCACGGGGTCCTCGGCTCCGGTGGCGGCCTCGCGCTCGGCGAGCTGCTCGTCCGAGACCTCCGCGGCCCGTGCCAGGAACGCCTCCCACGTGGCCTCCTCGGCCGCGGCGTCGGCGGCGCGGCCGGCCACCTCCCCCGGGCGGGCGTGCGCGAAGGGCTCATCACCCGGGGCGCCGGCGGGCAGCATGATGAGCTGCTCCAGCGCGGGGGCTCCCTCACGGGCCACCTGCCGCGCGATCGCCGGCGGGTCCATGCGGGCGTCCGGGCAGGCCACCACGAGGCCACGCATCGCGCACTGCTCCACCACGTAGGTGAGCTCGTGGCTGCGGTACGCCGGGTTGAGGTTGACCAGGATGACCCCGGCGCGCGCGGCGCCGTAGAGCAGGGACGTCCACTCCGCCACGTTGGGGCTCCACATGCCGATGCGGTCGCCGTGGCCGTAGCCGGCGGCGATCAGCGCCTTGGCCACGGCGCGGGAGTGCTCCGCCAGCTCCGCGAAGGTCCAGGAGCGGCCGGTGTGCGGGTCGCCGCCGGGTCCGCACTCGACGACGGCGGGTGCGTCCGGCAGGCGAGCGGCGGTCTCGTCCAGGTTCTGGGCGAGGGTCTGCTCCAGGAGCGGCACGTCGTCCGGACCCCGCGTGGACGCCGTCTCCTCCGGGCGGGCGGGATCGGTGGGCTGCGTCACGCTGGGACTCCTCTGCATGTGATGCGGATCACATGCAGGCTACGTCCTCCCCAGCCCTCTCCGCCACCCGGCGCCGGACATGAGAAGACCCCGGGAACGACGACTCGGTCCCGGGGTCTTCTCATGTCCCGTGGCAGATGAGGGATTCGAACCCCCGAAGGCAGTGCCAGCTGATTTACAGTCAGCCCCCTTTGGCCGCTCGGGTAATCTGCCGGGCGACTGGACGGACGCGCGCGCCTCGTTCGAGGCACCGCACCGTTCAGGCGAGAGACGACTGTACCGCATGGGCTCAGGAGACGCCCAATCGGGCCGGGGCGCGGCGTCGTCGGACCCCGGTAGGCTGGCCCGCAGGCGCCCCGGGGCGCGCCGGGCGCCTCGCGCGACCTGCCCCGAGGCACGGACAGCCGTACGCGAGCAGCAGGAGGAGACAGCGATGGCCGGTGATTCCACGTTCGATGTGGTCAGCAAGGTGGACAGCCAGGAGGTGTCCAACGCCCTGAACCAGGCGCAGAAGGAGATCGTCCAGCGCTACGACTTCAAGGGCGTCGGCGCGGAGATCGACTTCTCCGGCGAGAAGATCCTCATGAAGGCGAACTCCGAGGAGCGCGTGAAGGCCGTCAAGGACGTCTTCGAGTCCAAGCTCGTCAAGCGCGGCATCTCCCTGAAGTCCCTCGACGCCGGGGACCCGTTCGCCTCCGGCAAGGAGTACCGGATCGAGGCCTCCATCAAGGAGGGCATCGACCAGGCCACCGCGAAGAAGATCACCAAGCTGATCCGGGACGAGGGCCCCAAGGCGGTCAAGGCCCAGATCCAGGGCGACGAGCTGCGCGTGTCCTCCAAGTCGCGCGACGACCTGCAGGCCGTCATCGCGATGCTCAAGGACTTCGCGGACGCCGACCTGCAGTTCGTCAACTTCCGCTGACCGTCCGCCCCGCCGATCCCCCATCGAGCCCCCGGCCTGACCGCCCCGCTCCGCCCCGACGAGGAGACCCCATGCTCTACCTGATCGACCCCCGCGGCGCCGTGTGGTCCGCCGACGTCACCCTGGGCCGCGCCCGGGCCCGCGCCCGCGTGGACGGCCGGCCCGTCGACGACCTGCCCTTCACGAAGGCCGCCATGGTCCTGGACCAGGAGGACTTCGTGGACCTGGCGCTGCGCCACGGCGTGGCCGCCCCCCGCGGCATCCTCCTGGACCACGGCTTCGTGGAGCGCGCCCTGGCCCCGTCGAAGCTGACGTTCCAGCAGCGCAACCAGGACGCGATCGCCGAGCAGCTCGAGCCGGTGCAGCGCCGCACAGAAGAGGACTCCGTGAAGAAGAGCCGCCACGAGGCGGTCTACGAGGGCGCCCACCGGAAGCTCGCCACGCGGATCGAGAAGGCCGAGGAGGAGGCGCGGGAGACCCTCCAGGCGGAGCCGAAGGACGAGCTCGTCGGCCACTGGACCCGCTTGGGGGGCCGGATCCCGGCCACGATCGCCGCCGACCGCCGCTCCGACGCCGACCGCTGAGCCCCTCCCCCACCGGAACCCCGCGCCCGCTCAGGGCGTGGGGTTCCGTGCGTCGTAGGCCAGGAAGCCCGGCTGCCGCCGCATCAGCACGCTCACGCCCACCACGCACAGCACGCCGCCGGCCACGAGGGTGAGCCCCTCCCCGAGGAGGGTCGAGGCGCCGCCCGTGATCATCTCGCCGACGCGGGGGCCCCCGGCCACGACCACCACGAACACGCCCTGCAGCCGCCCGCGCAGCCGGTCCGGCGTCGCGGCCTGCAGGATGGTGCTGCGGAAGACGCCCGAGACCGAGTCCGCCGCGCCGGCCACCGCCATGCACGCCACGCACAGCGCCATCGCGAGACCGAGGCGCGGGTCGCCCTCGGGCATCGAGCGCGCCCACCACACGACGCCGCCGAATGCGGCCACGGCGGCTCCCCACGCGCAGATCGAGAGGTAGACGCCCCAGCCCTGCGCCGTGACGCGCGTGAAGGAGCCGGAGAACAGGCCGGCGAGGAACGCGCCGGCGGCCATCGCGGCCAGCAGGATGCCGACGGCGGACTCGCCGCCGCCCAGGACCACGCCGCCGATCGCGGGCAGCAGGGCGCGTGGGAATGCGGTGGCCATGGCCACGATGTCCGCGAGGAACGTCATGCGCAGGGTGGGCCGGGAGGCGAGGAAACGGAGCCCCTCGACCACCGAGCCCAGCCCCACGCGCCCCGTCGGCGCGGCCTCGCCCTCCTCGCGCGCGGGCGGCAGCGGGGGAAGGCGCCACAGGGCGTAGAGCGCGGCGAGGAACGTGACCACGTCGATCGAGTACGTCCACGCGTACCCGGCGGTGGCCACGAGGACTCCGCCGAGCACCGGGCCCACCATCATGGCCACGGAGAAGGTCATCATGGTCAGGGCGTTGGCGGCGGGCAGCAGCGTCAGCCCCACGAGCGCGGGGACGATGGCGCCGCGCGTGGGCTGGTTGATGCCGGAGGCCCCGGAGTGCACGGCCACGAGGGCGTAGAGCAGGGGCACGGACTCGGTCCCCGCCCACGCGTGCGCCGCGATGCCCACGGTCGTCGCCCACATGACGGCGGAGGAGCACAGCGCCACGGTGCGGCGGTCGTGGCGGTCGGCCACGGCGCCCCCGTACAGGCCCGCGACGACGAGCGGCACGAGCGCCGCCAGTCCCAGCAGGCCCACCGCGAAGGACGAGCCGGTCAGCGCGAAGACCTCGAGGGACACCGCCATGAGCGTGAGCTGGGTGCCCACGGAGGAGAGCAGGTTGCCCACCCACAGCCGCCGGTAGGCGGGCGAGACCTTCAGCGGCGTGAGGTCGGCGAGGAGGCGGGGCACCGGGCCAGAGTAGCCGCCCTCGCACACCACGACGGCGGGCACCCGCGGTGGGTGCCCGCCGTCGTGGTCGGGTCAGGCCGGGAGGATCACTCCCCGCGGCTGATGCGCGTCATCTCGTCGCGGTCCACGACCTTGACGCGCTCGCGGGCCACCGGGCCGGCCTCGGTGGCCGCCGCGCCGAGGGACTTCTCGTGCGCGTCGAGGGCATGCCAGCCCTCCCACGTGGTCACGGGGACGCCGCGCTCGGCGAGCAGCGCGAGCACCGCGTCCTCGGACGGGTCCTCGGCGGTCCAGAGGGCGTCCACGTCCTCGATCAGGTGCTGGATGGTCTCGAGCGAGTCGCCCTTCGTATGGCCGATCAGGCCCACGGGGCCGCGCTTGATCCAGCCTGAGGCGTAGAGCCCCGGCACGGCATTCCCGTCCGCGTCGAGCACGCGGCCCTCGGCGTTCGGGATGACGCCGCGGGCGTCGTCGAACTCCACGCCGTCCACGGGCGAGCCGAAGTAGCCCACCGCGCGGTAGACGGCCTGCACGGGGTAGTCCGCGGTCTCCTCGGTCGGGCGGACCCCGCCCTCCCCGTCCAGCTCCATGCGGCGCATGCGCAGACCGTCGAGGCGGCCGTCGCCGTCGGCGTCGAGGAACGCCTCCGGGGCCTGGAGGAAGTGCAGGTGGAGGCGGCGGGAGGCCTGCTCCGTGCGATCCTCCTGCTCCATGAGCCAGTTGGTGAGCGTGCCCACCATGGTGCGCACCTGGTTGTTCTCCGCGATCGCCTTCTCCGAGCCGGCGTCGAAGTCGAAGTCCTCCTCGTAGAGCACGATGTCCACGTCGCGGGAGTGGGCCAGCTCGCGCAGCTCCAGCGGGGTGAACTTCACCTGCGCCGGGCCGCGGCGGCCGAACACGTGCACGTCCGTGACCGGCGAGGACGTGAGCGCGCGGTACACGTTCTCGGGGATCTCCGTGACCAGGAGGTCGTCGGCGTGCTTGGAGAGGATGCGGGCCACGTCCAGGGCCACGTTGCCGTTGCCGATCACCGCGACCTCGGTCGCGTCCATCGGCCACTCTCGCGGCACGTCCGGGTGGCCGTCGTACCAGCTCGCGAAGTCGGCGCCGCCGAACGAGCCCTCGAGCTCCACGCCGGGCACGTCCAGGCTCGCATCGCGCACCGCGCCGGTGGAGAACACCACGGCGTCGTAGTGGCGGCGCAGGTCCTCGAGGGTGAGGTCCGTCCCGTAGTCCACGTTGCCGAGGAAGCGGATGTCGCCGCGGTCCATGACCTTGTGCAGGGCGGTGATGATGCCCTTGATGCGCGGGTGGTCCGGGGCCACCCCGTAGCGGATGAGGCCGAAGGGGGCCGGGTAGCGGTCGAAGAGGTCGATGCTGACCTGGAAGTCCCGCTCCTCCTTGGTCAGGATGTCCGCCGTGTAGACGCCGGCGGGGCCGGCTCCCACGATGGCGATGCGCAGCGGGCGGTCAGGGCGTTCGGTCACGTCGGGGTGGTCCTTCCGAAAGACGACGGCGGCGCCCGCGTCGGGCCCGCGGGCGGGCCGGCGCGCGGCGCGCGGGGATCGACCTCCCAGTCTACCGGCGGGGCGGCGGCCGCCCGGGTGAGCCCCCTCACGACCCCGCTCCCGCCGCGACGGCGGGGGGCGGCCCTACAGTGGTCCGGTGACCGCCTCCTCGCCCTCCGCCCCGGACACGGGCGCCCTGCCCACGGTGGCTCCGGCTGCCGCCAACGACTCCCGCGGCCTCGCCCTGGGGTTCACGGCCTACCTCCTGTGGGGCGGGATGCCGCTCTACATGGCCGCCACCGCCCCGGCCGGCGCCGTGGAGATCGTGGTGGTCCGCATCGGCTTCGCCCTCGTGTTCTGCCTCCTGCTGCTGACCGCCATGCGGCGGCTGCCCGAGCTGCGCACCGCCCTGTCCTCCCCGGCCCGCTGGGGCACCACGGCGCTCGCCGCCGGCGTGATCGGCGTGAACTGGCTCGTCTACGCGGCCAGCGTGATGAGCGGGAACGTGCTGCAGGCCTCCCTCGGGTACTTCATGAACCCGCTGGTCAACGTGCTCCTCGGCGTGCTGTTCCTGGGCGAGCGCCTGCGCCGGCTCCAGTGGGTCGCCGTGGGGATCGCCGTGCTCGCCGTCGCCGTGATGACGGCGGCCCTCGGCGCCGTCCCCTGGCTCGCCCTGGTGCTGGCGTTCTCGTTCGGCCTGTACGGCTTCGTGAAGAAGCGCTTCCCCGTGCCGGTGCACGCGGTGACCACCATGACGGCGGAGACCGTGGTGCTCCTGCCCGTGTTCGCGGTGGGCTCGGTCCTGCTGCTCCAGGCCGGGCTGCTGACCACGGTGACCCAGGGCCCGGGGCACTTCTGGCTCATGGCCGGCCTGGGCGTCCTGACGGCCGTCCCCCTCATCCTCTTCTCCTCGGCGGCGAAGTCGCTCTCCCTCACCACGCTCGGGATGCTGCAGTACATCGCGCCCATCCTGCAGTTCCTGGCCGCCGTGACGGTGCTCGGCGAGCACATGCCGCTCCCCCGGTGGATCGGGTTCGGGCTGATCTGGCTCTCCCTGATCGTGTTCACGGTGGACCAGCTGCACCGCTCGCGCCTGCAGCGTCGGGCGGCCCGGGCCGCCGTCGGGAACCGCCCCTAGACTGGCCCCATGCCCGCCAAGCCCCCCGCACCCGTGTACCTGCCCGCGTTCCAGCAGCTTGTCCCGGACCTGCTCGGGGAGCCCTGGGCCGCCGACGACGGCCTCTCCCCGCGGGAGATCGAGGAGCGCCTGCCCTCCGCCC
Source organism: Micrococcus sp. 2A (assembly GCF_039519235.1). Taxonomy (NCBI): domain Bacteria; kingdom Bacillati; phylum Actinomycetota; class Actinomycetes; order Micrococcales; family Micrococcaceae; genus Micrococcus; species Micrococcus sp. 2A. The sequence goes on from NZ_CP154351.1 coordinate 1,959,423, forward strand.
CCGCCGCGGAGCAGCTGGGCGACGCCTTCGTCCTGCCCGCCGCGCTGCGCGAGTTCTACCTCGCCCTGGGCAACTGCGGCGACCTGCTCGAGACGGCCCACTACTTCTGGGATCCGGACGACCTCGAGGCCCGCGACGGCTACCTCATGTTCCTCGAGGACGAGGACGAGACCGTGGTGTGGGGCCTGCCCGTGGCCAACCTGACCCTGCCGGACCCCCTCGTGTGGCGCCGGTCTGCGGGGGCCGAGGCCGAGGAGGGCGCCTGGGAGGACGAGGGCGGCACCTTCAGCGAGTTCGTGCTCGACCTGCTGGCGTGGACCTTCGAGGACCCGGGGGACGAGGACGACGGCGCGGAGCGGGGCGTGGCCCGATGAGCGGGCCCGAGGACACCACGCGAGGCGGCGCCCCCGCCCTGCGCTCGCACGCCCCCGAGGGGTACGCCTGCCCGTTCTGCGGGCTCGTGGCCGGGAACGTGGCGGACCCGGGCAACCGCTGCGAGCTCGGGGACACCGTCTACCAGGACGAGGACCTCCTCGTGCTGATCGCGTGCGACGGCTTCGGCGAGCACGAGGGGCACGCCATGGTGTGCCCCGCCGCGCACCACGAGAACCTCTACGAGCTGCCCTCCCGTGTGCTTCAGCGGATCGCCCTGATGGAGAAGCAGGTGGCGCTGGCCATGAAGGCGGCCTGGAGCCCGGACGGGATCTCCACGCGCCAGCACAACGAGCCCGCCGGCAACCAGCACGTGTGGCACTACCACCTGCACGTCTTCCCCCGCTACGAGGGCGACCTGCTCTACCGGCAGCTGCGCCACGCCGTCGCCCCCGAGGTCCGGGAGCGCAAGGCCCGGGAGCTGGCCGCCGCACTCGACCCCGCGCCGACGTTCCTCGACTGAGGCCCGTCGGGTCGCCGCCGGAGCAGCCCGTCATCCCCGGGCGGCTCGCCGACCGGGACCTGCCGGCCCGGCCCGGCCCGGCGTCAGCTCGCGCGGTCCACCACGTAGTCGGCGAACCCCGCGAGGGACTCCTTCACCACGGAGTCCGGCAGGGGCGCCAGCGCGGCCTTGGCCTGGTCCGCCCAGTCGTGCGTCGTCTCCCACGCCCGCGTGAACGCGGGGTGTGCCACCAGCGCGGCGACGGCGGCGCCCAGCTGAGCGTCGTCGTCGAGGGGGCCGTCCACGAGCTCCTTCACGCGGCGGGCCGCGGCGGCCTCGGCCGCGTCCTCGGACGCCGCGGCGCGGTCCAGCAGCAGCGTGCTCAGGGTGGCCACGCGCTCACGCAGGTCCGTGCCGGGGGTCTTGCCGAGCGTCTCGGCGGTGCTGGTGAGGTCCAGCAGGTCGTCGGCGAGCTGGAAGGCCAGGCCCACCTTCTCCCCGTACTCCCCCATCACCGCGACGGCGGACTCGTCCGCCCCGCCGAGCAGCGCGCCGAGCACGCCCGATGCCGCGATGAGCGAGCCGGTCTTGCCGCCGAGCACCCGGTAGTAGTGCTCGATGGGGTCCTGGCCGGCGGACGGGCCGCGGGTCTCCCACAGCTGCCCCTGCACGAGACGCTCGAAGGTCTCCGCCTGGATTCGCACCGCGCGCGGTCCGAGCTCGCTCATGAGCTGGGAGGCGCGCGCGAAGATCAGGTCGCCCGCCAGGATGGCCGCCGCGTTGCCCCACAGCCGGTGCGCGGCGGGCGCGCCGCGGCGCACGGCCGCCTCGTCCATCACGTCGTCGTGGTACAGGGTGGCCAGGTGTGTGAGCTCCATCACGACGGCGGCCTGGCGCGCCTGCGCGCCCACGGGCGCCACCTGCCCGGAGGCCAGCTCCGGATCGCCCAGCAGCGCGGCGAGCACCGTGAGCACGGGACGCACGCGCTTGCCGCCGGCGGCCAGCAGGTGGGCCGTGGCGGTCTGCGAGAACTCGTCGTCGAAGGCGAGCGCCTCCTCCAGCTGCGCCTCCACCTGCTCGAGGGCCGACAGCACGGTCTCCAGCACGCGGCCGTGCTCGGCCAGGTGGTCGAATCCGGGGGGCAGGGCGATGCCGACGTGGTCAGTGCTCACCCGGCCAGCCTACCCAACCGCGGGTCGTCCGCCGTGGTGAGCGACGGGGTGGCCGCCTCGAGGAGGCGGACGGCACGGTCGACGACGTCGCCTCCCTCCGCGTCCACCGTGTTGCCCATGACCTTGACCACGGCACGCAGCAGCGGAGGGACGGCCATGCCCGTGCCGAGCGCGGCGCGCATCACGCGCGGGTCGCCGATCAGGCGGGCGAAGCGGGCGCCGAGGGCGAAGTGGCGGCCCCACAGGTGCTGCGTGAGCACGGGGTAGCGGGCCAGCACGCTGTCCGCACCGACGGCGCTGCCCGCCGCGAGCGCCTCCACCGCCAGGTCCGCGGCGTGGCGGGCGGCCTCCATCGCGAAGCCGATGCCCTCTCCGTTGAACGGGGAGACCATGCCGGCGGCGTCGCCCACGAGCAGCAGCCCGGGCACGTGCTGGGGCGTGCGGTTGAAGGCCATCGGCAGGGCCGCGCCGAGGATCTTCGAGGACCGGGTCTCCTCCGAGATCCCCCAGTCCTCGGTCAGCGCGCCGGACCACGAGGTCAGCAGGCCGCGGTAGTCCAGCGTCCCGAACAGGGGCGAGGTGTCGAGGATGCCCAGCCCCACGTTCACCGTGCCGTCGGCGAGCGGGAAGAGCCAGCCGTAGCCGGGCAGCGGATTCCCCTGCTCGTCCGGCAGGCGCAGCCAGGACTCCATCCACTCCGCCCGGTCCCCCGGCAGGGCGGGGGCGGCGCCTCCCACGGCCGCGCCGGCCGTGTAGTACGCGCGGACGGCCACGCCCATGGGGCGGTCCTCGCGCCGGTGCAGGCCCGCGGAGACGGCCGCACGGGCCGAGACGCCGTCGCACGAGAGCACGATCGGGGCGTGCCAGGTGACGCTCTCGCCGGTCTTGCGGCCATTCTCCCCGATCAGCTCGGCGTTCAGCCCGTCGACGCGTCCGGCGTCGTCCCGGGTGACGCCTGTGACGGCGTGGCGCTCGAGCACGGTGGCACCGCGCTCTCGGGCGAGGTCCACGAGGATGGCGTCGAAGTCCCGGCGGGTGCGCGTCAGGGCGTAGTCCGGCCACGTCTGCGTGCTCGGCCACGGCACGTCCACCCCGCGCCGGCCCGCACGCAGGCGCAGGCCGCGGATGCGCTGCCAGCCGCCGTCGTCGCCGGCCTCCCCGCGGTGGGGCACGCCGAGCAGCTGCAGCTCGCGGACGGCCTGCGGAGTGAGGCCGTCGCCGCACACCTTCTCGCGAGGGTGCGCGGACTTCTCCAGCACCACCACGTCCAGGCCCGCGGCGGCCAGGTGCGCGGCGGCGGTGGCCCCGGCGGGGCCGCCGCCGGAGATGAGCACGTCCGCGCGGCGGGGCCGATCGGCGGCGCCCGTGGCGGACGACGGGCGCGGGGTCTGTGCGGTCATCGGGCGGCCTCCTCGGGGCTGGCGGGCTCGGACGCGGGGTCCGGGAAGGTGGAGCGCACGGCGGCGGCGATCGAGGCGGCCACGCGCGGGCGCTCGGTGCGGTCGCAGCGGACCTCCACGAGCCGTCGGCCGCGCACCGGGACCGCGAGGAGGTGCACGAGCCCCACCCGGTCCGCGGCGCAGACGTACGGCACGCCGTACGCGGCAGCCAGGCCCTCCAGGTCCACGGCGTGCGGGGTGCCGAAGAAGCGCTCCACGGCGCCGGCCATCCCCGGGGCCCGTGCCACGGTGCCGTGCTCGAGGCCGGCGAAGATCGCGCCGCCCGTGTCGTTGACCACCACGAGGTCCACGTCCGGGTCGGCCTCTGTGGTCCCCACCAGCAGCCCGCCGGCGTCGTGCAGCGCCGTGAGGTCGCCCAGGAGGGCGACGGTGCGGCGGCCCGTGCCCAGGGCGATCCCCATGGCGGTGGACACCGTCCCGTCGATCCCGGCGAGGCCGCGGTTGGCGTACACGTGCACGTGGGCCAGTGTCGGGGGCCGCCACGCGAGGTCCACGTCCCGGATCAGGGACGAGGATCCCAGCACGAGCGGACCCCGTGTCACGGACGCGCACACCTGGGCGACGCTCTGCGGGCTGAGCCCGTGCGCGGTGTCCTCGTCCAGCACGACGTCCTCCACCGCGGCCTGGGCGCGCATCGAGGCCGTCTGCCATGCGGCGAGCCACCCTGGCTCGCCCTGACCCGCGAAGGACGCGAGCTCCGCGAGGGAGCCCACGACCCGCTCGGCGCGGCGGCCCACCTCGAACCACGGGGCGGGCTCGGTCAGGAGGATCGCGGTCTCCACGTCCGGGCGTGCGAGCAGCGCCGTGACGGAGCGGGTGAGCGTGGGGCGGCCGAAGAGCACGACGCGCTCGATGCGCCCGGCCAGCGGGTGGCTGTCCGCGCCGCGCCCGCCGTGGGAGCCGATCAGCGCTGGATAGGCCGCCACCGCGTTGACGGAGAACCGGGCGTTCGAGCTGGGCTCGGCCAGCAGCGGCAGGCCCAGGGAGACGGCGAACGCGGCCGCCACCGGACCGGCGCCGTGGCAGGCGAGCACCACGGTGCGCCGCTCCCGCAGCCGGGAGGCGTCGAGGTCGGGCAGGCCGGACAGGTCCGCGCCGGCCGGTCGCCACGGGGCCCGGGCCGCGGCGTCGCGGCGCACGTCGCCGACGGCGGGCAGCGCGCGGGAGTCGGCCGAGAGGTCCGGCAGCCCGTGGTCGGCGTCCGGGCACGGGGGCGTCCGCGCGGGGATGCGGGCGCCCATGTCCGCGGCCTCCCGGGGGTCCGGCACCAGCGGGGCGCGGAAGCGCAGGTTCAGGTGCACCGGTCCCGCGGGGGCGTCACGGACGTGGACGGCGGCCTCCCGCGTGGCCGGGCACCCGGCGTCGGGGTCGCACACGAAGCCGTCCGCCGCCAGCAGGGCCTGGCGCACGGTGGCCCCGGCCTCGTTCAGGTGCTGCTGCGCAGAACGGCCCGCCGCGGGATCCGCCTCGATGGTGGCCGAGAAGCGGGTGTGGTGCCCGAAGATGCCGTCCTGCTCGGTGGTCTGGTTGGCGCCCGAGCCGTGCAGCTCCGCGGGCCGGTCCGCCGTGAGGGCCACGAGGCGGGTGCCGGCGTGGAAGGACTCCATGAGGGCGGGCAGGAGGTTCCCGACCGCCGTGCCCGACGTCGTGAGCACCCCCACGGGGCGGCCCGAGGCCAGGGAGAGCCCGTGGGCGAGGAAGCCCGCCGCGCGCTCGTCCACCCGCACGTGCAGCCGGATCCGGCCCTGCCGTTCGAGGTCGGCCAGCGCGTACACGAGGGGCGCGGAGCGGGAGCCGGGGCAGATCACCGCGTCCCTCATCCCGGCGTCGGTCAGGGCGGCGGCGACGGCGCGCGCCACGGAGAGGGAGTCGGCGGAAGTCATGGTGGCCCCCAGTCTAGGCGGGCAGAGCCGGACGGCCCCGGCCCGTGCCGTCCCCGCACAGCGGGGGCGGCGCGATCCCCGGACGCGGCGAGGCCGCCACGGCGGTGTGCCGTGGCGGCCTCGTCAGGGGGGGGACTCGGCCGGCCCCCATGCTGCGGGTCCGGCCCCGTCCGCGCGGGGATCACTCCCCGCACCGGGTCACTTCTTGGGGCCGTTGCCCTGCGCGTGGCCGAAGGCGGAGTTGCCGTGGCCGTTGCTGCCCTTGCCCTTGTTGCCCTTCTCCTTGCCGGAGCCCTTGCCCACGCCGTTGTTGCCGGTCACGTTGAAGACCTGCACGACGGAGGGACGGGGGGCCGCGACCTTGTCGCCGACCTGCACGGGGCCGGCCGGGGACAGGAAGTCCGGGAAGTAGGACGTGTGGGCGCCCCAGTTGCCGTCCTCGCCCGGGTGCTGGACGTTGACGAACACGGAGTTGTCGCGGTCGTGGATGACCGGGCCGCAGGTCTCGGCGTCACGGGGGACGGCGAGGAACTGCTCGACGCGGCCGCGCTCCGGGCCGTCCAGGGTGACCTTGTGGAGGGCGTCGGCGAGGCCGATCGTGCCGGGCTGGCCGTCGGTGGAGATCCAGAGGTTGCCCTCGGAGTCGAACGCCACGTTGTCCGGGCAGGAGATCGGGGACACGAGCTCCTTGGGGTACCCGGCGAAGTAGGCCGAGGAGGAGACCGCCGGATCGCCGGCGAGCAGCAGGATGACCCAGTTGAACGTCGTGGCGGTGTGGTCGCCGCCCTTCTCGGTCAGCTCGACGACGTGGCCGTCGCGGTTGCCCACGACCGGGTTGGCCTCGTCCACCTCGGTGCGCTTCGTGTTGTTGGTCAGCGCCATGTAGACCTTGCCGTTGACCGGGTTGGTCTCCACGTCCTCCGGGCGGTCCAACTTGGTGGCGCCCATCTTGTCCGCGGCGAGGCGGGTGTAGACGAGGACCTCGGCCAGGGACATGCCGGGCACGAGGGACTTCTTGTCGGTCGCCAGGGCGATCCACTCGCCGGCGCCGTCGAACGCGCCGTCGGAGGGCAGGGTGCCCTTGCCGTCGATCTCGGACTTCGGGGAGTCGCCCTTGAACTTGGCCACGTAGAGGGTGCCCTCGTCCAGGAGGCGCATGTTGTGCTTCTTGTCGCCCTCGACGAACTTCTTCGCGGAGACGAACTTGTAGAGGTAGTCGTGGCGCTCGTCGTCGCCCGAGTAGACCACGGCGCGGCCGTCGCCGGAGAGGACTGCGGTGCCGGCCTCGTGCTTGAAGCGGCCCAGGAGGGTGTGCTTCACCGGGGTGGAGGTGGGGTCCTCAGGGTCGACCTCGACGACCCAGCCGAAGCGGTTGGCCTCGTTCTCGTAGCCGTCCTTGGTGAGGTCGAAACGGTCGTAGAAGAGCTCCCAGCCGCGCTGCGTGGCCTTGGTGCCGATGCCGTAGCGCTTCTCCTCGGCGGTGCCGCGGCCCTTGAAGTACTGGTTGAAGTTCTCCTCGCCGGAGAGCACGGTGCCCCACGGCGTGGTGCCGCCGGCGCAGTTGTTGAGGGTGCCCAGCACGCGGGTGCCGGTGGGGTCCTCGACGGTCTTCAGCAGGGCGTGGCCGGCGGCCGGGCCGGTGACCTTGAAGGGGGTGGTGCCGGTGATGCGGCGGTTGCGACGGCCCCCCTGCACGTACTCCCACTTCTGGCCGCGCTTGGCGCGCTCCAGCTCCACCACGGACAGGCCGTGCGACTGGATGCCGGCGTCCACCACGTCCTTGCGGTGGGAGATGATGTACTCCGGGGAGAACATGATGTTCTCGTTGGTGTACTCGTGGTTGGACACGAGGTAGCCGGAGCGGTCGTTGCCGCCGTCGGAGACGATGTTCAGGTAGTCGTTGTTGTAGCCGAACTGGCCGGCCGCCGACTTCCCCGTCTGGTGCTGGATGTCGAACTCCTCGGAGTCCTTGAAGAGCGGGTCGCCCCAGCGGATGATCGTGCCCCACTCGTAGCCCTCGGGGACCGTGACGTCGTCCACGGTGCGCGGGACGGGCTTGATGGCCGTGAAGTCCAGCTTGCCGCCGCCGGTGGGGTGGTTGCCGTTGTCCGCCAGGGCCTCGGGGGCCTGGGCCATGTTCGCGCCGATCACGACGGCGGCGGCCAGGCCGGTGCCGCCCATGAGGGCCGAGCGACGGGAGATCGCGGTCTCGGCGATCTGCTGGAACGTGGCGTTGTCCGAGGTGTTCGGGATCGGGTGCGAGCACGCGTTGCCGCACTTGAGCTCGCAGGTGACAGCCGAACGGTTGCCGCGGGTATGACCAGACATGGGCAGGAGGCGCTTGAGCATGGGGAGTCCTTCGCGTCGTTCAAGAGGGAGTGGGCCCGCCCGTGGGGCGGCCCCGGGCCACGATGCCCGCGGACACCCGCGGACATTCCCCCACCCTGTCCCCCCGAGTCGAGCGGCGAAGGACACCAAGGTGAACCGGGACGAAACAGTGCGTGGCACCGAGATTTCGTCTCGTCGACGTGTCGTATTGCCCTCTGGGTCCCCCCCTGGGGGCTGGATTCCCGGAGGCGCGCCATCGCCCCAGGTCAGCCGGAGATCTGTGCGAGGACCGCGTGAGCGTGCTGCACGCGTTCGGCCCACCGCCGCCGCCCCTCCCGGTCCAGCTGCAGTCGGCGCAGCGCGCTCGGGTCCGGTTCGGGAGCGCGGACGCCGGGGGCGGGGAGCGTCCCGTCCACCGGACGCCACGGGGGCGCGACCACGTCGTCGGCGAACAGCGCCGCCGTGCCCAGGCCGCACGCGTGCGGCAGGGAGGGCAGGTGCGCGGCCAGGGCCGCTCCCCCGGCCAGTCCCACGGAGGTGTCCAGGGCCGAGGAGACGACGGCGGGCAGCCCCGCCGCCGCCACGATCGCCGCGGCGCGCCGCACTCCGCCGAGGGGCTGCACCTTGACCACGATCAGGTCGGCCGCGCCCGCCGCGGCCACGGCCAGCGGGTCGTCCTCCTTGCGGACGGCCTCGTCGGCGGCGATCGGGGTGGCGACGCCGCGCTCGCGCAGGGCGCGGCGCACACGGGCCAGCGGGGCGATGCCCGGCACGGGCTGCTCGGCGTACTCGAGGCCGACGTCGGCCAGCTCGGTGAGCATGTGCAGCGCCTCGTCCTCGGTCCAGCCGGCGTTGGCGTCGATGCGAATCGCGGCCTCCGGGAGCAGCTCGCGCACCCGCCGCACCCGGGCGAGGTCGGCCGCGTGGCCGCCCGCCACCAGGCCGCCGCCGGGGCGGTGCTCGGCCACCTTGACCTTCACCGCGGGCACGGGGCCGAAGCGCTCGAGGACGTCCTCGACCTCGGCCGCCCCCACGGCGGGGACGGTCGCGTTGACGGGCACCGCGTCCCGCACCGGCGCCGGCCAGCCCTGCCAGCCGGCCTCGACAGCCGCCGCGAGCCACCGGGAGGACTCCTCCGGGCCGTACTCGGGGAACGGGGAGAACTCGGCCCATCCCGCGGGCCCCCGCAGCAGGAGAGCCTGGCGCGCGGTGGTGCCCCGGAAGCGCACCGTCATGGGCAGCTCCACGGCCACCGCGTCGGCCAGCAGCTCCTCCACCGAGGGCAGGGCGCAGCCACCGGGGGCACCGGGCAGGGGCGGGAGGGACGGAGGGGGGTGCAGGCCGTCGGGGCCGGGCTGCGCACGGTCCGGCTGCGCGGGGTCAGGCGACGTCATGCGGCCAGCCTAGGGGCGGGAGGCCGCCGTCGCCCGCGCGGGCGTCCGGGAGGCAGGCGTCTCCCGGGCGTCCCCGACGGCGGGGTCAGCGCGCGGCGAGGTAGCCGAGCTTGCGGGCCAGGCCCGCGGCCCGCTCATGCGAGCCGAGCACGCCCTCGAGGCCGGCGACGACGGCGGCCACCACCTCGTCCGTGAGGTGCCAGTCCGGGGTGAAGGGATCGTCGAAGCGGGCCCACGCGGTGCCGACCGCGGCGAGGGCGCGGGCCATCTCGGTGACGTCCCGGAAGACCGGCTCGGGCTCGTCCATGCGGTCCTCCCAGCCGTCCTCGCCGGGGGCCATGAGGATGCGGCCGGTGGCGGCCTCGTGGATGAACGGGTCGGCGCCCTGCTTCGCCACCACCGTCCAGTCGTCGTTCCAGTCCACGAGCAGGGCGCCGGTGCGATGGTTCCAGCGGTAGCCGGCCTGCTCGTCCCACAGGCGGTCCAGCGGGAAGAACAGCAGCGGCAGCCCCACGGTGTCGATCTCGAGCCACTCCGGGCCCACGTAGCGGTAGAAGTCCGCCAGATCCGTGGGCAGCGGCTCCTCGGCGGCCCATTCGATGGGCTCCTGGCGGGCGAGGTTGCCGAACGGGCCGAGCGCCTCACGCGCCGAGATGAGGGACTCCGGGTCCAGCGTGATGCGCGGCCGCGCGGCGGCCTCGCCCGCGGCGGGCGTGTCGCTGGAGGAGGACGGACCGTGCGCGGAGGGAACGCGGTTCATGGCCCCAGGCTAGGCACGTGGCACCCCGGGCGGAGGAGCCCCCAGGCGACGGTCGCGTGACGCTCCGGTGAAGCCTGCGTGACGCGCCGCCGTCATGCGTCCACGAACCCCACACCAGAGCAGGACGAGTCCTGCGCAGGTGTGCCCCTCCGCATCGGAGGGGCACACCTGCACAGGACTCCTCCAGGAGGGGCGGGCCCGTCAGATCCGGGCGAGGGCCGCCGTCGGGTCGTTGAGGCAGTCCGCCACGAACGTGAGGAACGCGCTCGCAGTGGCGCCGTCGGTGACGCGGTGGTCGAAGGTCACGGTCATCTCGGTGACCTTGCGGACCACGATCTCCCCGTCCACGACCCACGGGCGGTCCATGATGCGGCCGATGCCGAGCATGCCCACCTCGGGGATGTTGAGGATGGGGGTGGCGCCGTCGGTGCCGAGCGGTCCGTAGTTGTTGAGCGTGAACGTGCCGCGGGTCAGCTCGGCCGGGGCGGCCTTGCCGTCGCGGGCACGGGTGACGGTCTCGTTGATCGCGCGGGTCAGCTCGTCCGCGGACAGCCGCTCCGCGTGCTCCACGGAGGGCACCATGAGGCCGCGGGGCGTCTGCACCGCGAGCCCGAGGTGGACGCCGTCCACCTCCACGATCTCGTCCCGGCCGCCGGCGCCGGCCTCGATGCGTGCGTTCATCACCGGGTACCGGCGCAGGCCGGCCAGCGTGAAGCGGGCGATCAGGCCGAGCAGGCTCGGGGCGTTCTCCGGGTCCGCCTTCTTCAGCTGCGCGCGCAGCTGAAGCAGGGCGGTGACGTCCACGTCCAGCCACGCGGTGACCTCGGGGACCTCGCGGCGGGAGCGGGAGAGCTGGTCCGCGATCACCTTGCGCACACCCGAGATCGGGGTGCGGGCGGTGACGGACAGGCCCGTGCGGGCGTCCGCCTGCCCCTGCGCGGCGGTGGCGCTCAGGGACTGCGCCGCGGGCGAGGCCTGGCCCTCGGCGGCGCCGACGGCGACCGACTTCTCGGCCGGCGTCTGCTCGGCCGCGGTCCCGGCGAGCACGGCCGAGGCGGCCAGCGCGCCCGTCGAGGCGGCCGCGGAGAGGACGTCGGCCGCGCCGGAGGAGGCTGCGAGCACGTCGGCGCGGGTGATGAGGCCGTCCGGGCCGGTGCCGGTCACGGCGGCCACGTCCACGCCGGTCTCCCGGGCGAGCTTGCGCACGATCGGGGAGGCCACGCGCGGCGCCTTCCCGGGGGTGGCCGGCGCGGCGCCGGAGCGGGCCGGACCGGCGGGGGCGCCGGTGCGCGAGCGCTTGGACGGGCGGGTGCGGCCCTTGGCCTTGTGGCCGGAGGTGCCGTAGCCGATCAGCACGGCGCCGGAGGCCTCCTCGTCGGAGCCCTCCACGTCGCCGTCGCCGCCGCGGGCCTTGTCCGGCGCGGGCTGCACGCCGGCGCGCTCCTCCTCGCGGTAGGACAGCGCGCCGGGCACGGCGCCGTCGGCCGCGGGGGCCGCGTCGGCGTCGGCCGCGGAGCCGGGGGTCGCGTCCGAGGCCGCGGGAGCGGCAGGGGCCGCGGCGGGTGCGCCGGCGTCGTCGGCCGCGCCGACGGTGAACAGCGGCCTGCCGACCTCCATGGTCTGGCCCTCGGCGCCGTGCAGCGTCAGGACGGTGCCGGCATAGGGGCTGGGCACCTCCACGATCGCCTTGGCGGTCTCGACCTCGCACACGGGCTGGTCGACGGCGATCTCGTCGCCCTCGGCCACGAGCCAGCGGACCAGGTCGGCCTCGGTGAGGCCCTCGCCCAGGTCGGGCAGCAGGAAGATGTTGCTCATGCGCGGGCCTCCTCGGGCTCCAGGTCCCAGTTCAGGTCGTCGATCGCGTCGAGGATGCGGTCCACGTTCGGCAGGTGGTGCTCCTCGAGCTTCGGGGCGGGGAAGGGGATGTCGAAGCCGGTCACGCGCAGCACCGGAGCGGCGAGCGAGTGGAAGCAGCGCTGCTGGACGCGCGCCACGAGCTCCGAGGCCACGGACGCGAAGCCCTGGGGCTCGGCGACGACGACGGCGCGGCCCGTCTTGGACACGGAGGCCGCGACGGTCTCCTCGTCCAGCGGGTTCACGGTGCGCAGGTCCACGACCTCCACGCTGTAGCCCTCCTCCTCCGCGGCCGCGGCGGCGGCCAGGCAGGTGGGCACGGACGGGCCGTAGGACACCAGGGTGACGTCGGTGCCGGTGCGGACGACGGCGGCCTGGGCCCAGGCCTCGCCGTGCTCCTTCTTCTCCTCGACGCGGGCCCAGCGCTCCTCGAACTCGGCGCGCAGCTCGTCCAGGTCCAGCTCTGCCTTGGTCCAGTACATCTTCTTGGGCTCCATGAAGACGACCGGGTCGTCCAGGCGGATGGCCGAGCGCAGCATCATGTAGGCGTCCTTGACCGAGGCCGGGGTGTACACCTTCAGGCCGGGGGTGTGCGCGTAGTAGGACTCCGAGGAGTCGCAGTGGTGCTCCACGCCGCCGATGCCGCCGCCGTAGGGGATGCGGATGGTCATGGGCATGGGGGCCGCGCCCTTGGTGCGGTTGCGCATCTTGGCCACGTGGCTCGCGATCTGCTCGAACGCGGGGTAGGCGAAGGCGTCGAACTGCATCTCGATGACCGGGCGGGCGCCGCCGAGGGCCATGCCCACGGCCATGCCCGCGATGCCGGACTCGGCCAGCGGGGTGTCGAAGCAGCGCTCCTCGCCGAAGCGCTTCGTCAGGCCGTCGGTGATGCGGAAGACTCCGCCGAGGGTGCCGACGTCCTCGCCGAACACGACCACCATCGGGTCGGCGGCCATCTCGTCGGCCAGGGCCGCGTTGAGCGCGGCGGCGAAGGTCAGGGTCGCCATGCTCAGGCCTCCTGGGTCTCGGTGCGGGACAGCTCCTCGGCCAGCTGCGCGCGCTGGGCGGCGAGCTGGGGGGTCTGCACGGTGTACACGTGGTCGAAGAGCTCGAGCGGGTCCAGCTCGACCTCGGCGTTCATGGCGTCGCGCAGGCGGGCCGCGACGTCCTCGGCGTCCTGGGTGATCTGCTCGGACACCTCGTCGGTGAGGGCGCCGGTGCCCTGCAGGTACGCGGTCATGCGGCGCAGCGGGTCGCGCTCGGCCCACATCTGCACCTCGGCGTCCTCGCGGTACCGCGTGGGGTCGTCGGTGTTGGTGTGCGCCTGCATGCGGTAGGTGTCCGCCTCCACGAGGAAGGGGCCCTGACCCGCGCGGCACAGGTCCACGGCACGGCCGAGGACGGCCAGGAGGGCGGCGAGGTCGTTGCCGTCCACGCGCTCGCCGGCCAGGCCGTAGCCCACGGCCTTGTGGGCCAGGGACGGGGCGGCGGACTGCTTCGCGAAGGGCACGGAGATCGCGTACTTGTTGTTCTGCACGAAGAAGATCACCGGCAGCTTGAACACGGCGGCGAAGTTCAGCGCCTCGTGGAAGTCGCCCTCGGAGGTGCCGCCGTCGCCGACCATGGCCAGGCAGACGACGTCCTCGCCGCGCAGGCGGGCCGCCTTGGCCAGGCCGACGGCGTGCAGCATCTGGGTGGTCAGCGGCGTCGCCTGCACGGAGACGCGGTGCTCCTTGGGGTCGTAGCCCTGATGCCACGTGCCCTGGTAGGCCACCATGACGTCGAGGGGGTCCACGCCGCGGGCGATCACGGCCACGGTGTCGCGGTAGGTCGGGAAGAGCCAGTCGTCCTGGCCCAGGCACACCGCGGCGGCGACCTCGGCTGCCTCCTGGCCGTGCGAGGACGGGTACACGGCCATGCGGCCCTGGCGCACCAGCGCGTAGTTCTGGTCGTTGACGCGGCGGCCGATCAGGAGGTGGCGGTAGGCCTCCAGCAGGGTCTCGTCCGAGGGCAGCGGGTACTCGTGGCCGGGCTCGGTGCCCTGCTCCTCCGGGGAGAGCAGCGTGCCGTCCTCGCCGATGAGCTGGATGCGGCGGGTCGCGGGGAGCAGGTACTCCTCGAGGGAGATGCCGAAGGCGGCGCCGGCGTTGGTGCTCGCCGCGGCCTTGGCCGCCTCGTCGGCGGCCGTGCCGGGCACGGCGGGGGTGGAGTCACTCACGTTGGGTCCTCTCGATCTGTGGCCTTCAGTGTGCCGGTCGAGGGCATTCTGTCGCCCGCCGGCGGAGAATCAGTGGAGCAATGGAATACTTTGGCCTGTTGCTGGAGACGTTCTGCTAGTGTGACCGGTGACACGGAGACGGACCGTACAAGGCGTCAGTCCCGCGTGGGCGGCGGCCCCCGAGCTGCCCGCCGGAGCGGCCGCGGCCCGCCGTCCCCATCCTGCCCCAGCTCTCGAGGAGATCCCATGGCCACCGATGCCCTGGACCGCGTGAACCGCGCGATCGTGCGCGAGCTGACCCAGGACGGCCGCCTCTCCGTCGCCGCGCTGGCCGAGCGCGTGCACATCTCCCGCGCGCACTGCTACTCGCGCCTCAACCGGCTGCAGGACGCCGGCGTCATCACCGGATTCACGGTGCGCGTGGACCCCGTCAAGGTCGGCCTGGGCGCCTCGGCGCACGTCACCCTCAAGCTGCGCCAGCACAACTGGCGCGAGCTGCGCGCCACCCTGCTGGCCATCCCGGAGGTGTGGCACGTCTCCCTCGTGGGCGGGAACATGGACGTGATCCTGCTGGTGCGCGCCCGGGACAACGCGGACCTGCGCCGGGTCATCTTCGACGAGCTGCAGACCCTGCCCGGCGTCGTCGACACCCAGACCTACATGATCTTCGACGACCACGCCTCCGGGCAGACGGTCCCCCCGGAGGACCCGGCGGCCGCCTGACCCGGGCTCCAGCGGGACACGTTCACGCCCGCGGCCGCACCGCCACGTCGGCCGGTTCGGCGACGGCGCCCGGCCCCGCCGGCAGCACGATGCGGAACACGACGGCGCCCGCCGCGCACACCGCCGCGAGCGCGCCGACGCCCCACGCGAGGCCGGCCGCCGCGGTGACCAGGGAGACCAGCAGCGGGCCGGCGAGCATGCCGGCGTCGGACATGGACCGCCACAGCCCCAGGAACTGGGGGCGGGCGTTGGCCGGCGAGTAGTCCGCGCCGAGCGTCATGACGATCCCCGAGCCGAACCCGTTGCCGATCCCCAGCAGCAGCGCGGCCGCCGCGAAGGCGAGCGGGTGCGCGGAGAGGCTCACCGCGAGGAACCCCGCCCCGAGCAGCGCGAGGCAGGGCACCGCGACCGCGCGTCGGCCGTACCGGTCCATGAGCCGCCCGGACGGGTAGAACAGGAGCAGGTCCGCGGCGCCTGCGAGGCCGAAGGCGAGCGAGGCGGCCGCCGGGTCGAGGCCGAGGTGGGCGGCCCACAGCGGGATCACCGCGTTGCGCGCCGCGCGGGCCGCCGAGACGGCCATGACGCCGAAGCCCACCGTCAGCAGCACCCCGCGCTGGGCGCGCGCCACGTCCGCGACGCGCGGGCGGGCTTGCCCGACCCGGGGTGCACCGCCCCCGGCCCCCGCCGCCGTCCCCCGGGCCGCGACGCCGGCCGTCTCCCCGGGCACCGTCAGCTCGCGGATGCGCAGGCACAGGACCGCGCCGGCCGCCATGGTCGCCGTCGCGGCGGCGAAGGCGCCGGACAGCCCCAGCCCCGCCTGGGCGGCGGCGCCGAGGAAGGGACCGGAGAACACGCCGATGCGGATGGTCCCCCCGAGCGTGGACATCGCCCGCGCGCGGTGGGTGGCCGGGATGGCGACCGCCAGGTAGGCCTGCCGGGCGAGGTTGAACCCCGCCCCCGCGACGCCCACCAGGAGCACGGCCAGCAGGAACAGGGCGAGCCGGCCCGGCTCGCTCACCCCGCCGCCCGGGACGACGGCGGCCGAGGCGAGGGCCGCCGTCGTGCCCCAGGCCAGGCCCGCCCCGGCGGTGCCGAGCACCGCCGAGACGATCATGGTGAGCCGCTCCCCCGCGCGGGCGGCGAGGAGCGAGGCCGGGCCGTTGGCCACGAGCGAGCCGAGGCCCACCAAGACGACGACGGCGGCGGCCTGGGCCGTGGTGAGGCCGAGGGCGAGCGCCGCGGAGGCGATGGCCGGCGTCATGGCGCCGAGGCCGATCGCGTAGACCACGGACGGCGCGTAGATCTGGAAGGCCCCCCGCAGGTCGCCGAGGCGGGACCGGGTCGCGGGGGTGGGAGAGCTCACCGGTCGAGTCTGCCCGCACTGGCGCGCCGCGTCCAGGCCGCTCACTACCCTGGTGCCATGTCCTCGCGCACCGCCTCCTCCCCCGCCGCCCCGCCCGGGCCCCCACGCCCGCCGGCCCCCGCCTCCGGCCTCGACCGCTTCTTCCGCATCTCGGCACGCGGCTCCACCGTCGGCCAGGAGATGCGCGGCGGCCTCGCCACGTTCCTGGCCATGAGCTACATCATCGTGCTCAACCCGCTCGTGCTCTCCGGCGCGGACGCCCACGGGGACGTGCTCGGCGTGCCGCGCGTGGCCGCCGTGACCGCGCTCGTGGCCGGCGTCGCGACCATCGTGATGGGCGTGTGGGCGCGGCACCCGTTCGCCCTCGCCGCAGGCCTGGGCATCAACGCGTTCGTGGCCATCACCGTGGCCACCACCCCGGGCATGACGTGGCCGGACGTCATGGGACTCGTGGTGCTCGCGGGCCTGGTGATGGTGGTGCTCGTGGCCACCGGCTTCCGCACGGCGGTGTTCAACGCGGTGCCGGAGGCGCTGAAGACGGCCATCGTCGTCGGCATCGGCCTGTTCATCGCCCTGATCGGCCTCGTCAACGCCGGGTTCGTGCGCCGCCTCCCCGACGCTGCGGGCACCACCGTGCCCGTGGGCCTGGGCACGGGCGGCGAGCTGGCCGGCTGGCCGGTGCTCGTGTTCATCGTGGGCCTGGCGGTCACGGCGATCCTCGTCATCCGCGGGACGCGCGGGGCCATACTCATCGGCATCGTGGTGGCCACCGTGCTGGCCAACATCCTCGAGGCCGTGTTCCACATCGGCCCCTCCGTGGCCGCGGACGGCACCGTGAACCCGCTCGGCTGGTCCCTCGTGGCGCCGTCCGTTCCGGACTGGGCGGCCCCGGACCTCTCGCTGCTGGGCCACGTGTCCCTCTTCGGCGCCTTCGACACCCTCGGCGGGCTCATGGCGTCGCTGCTCGTCTTCGCGATCCTGCTCTCGGTGTTCTTCGACGCGATGGGCACCTCCGTGGGCCTGGCCCGCGAGGCCGGCACCGTGGAGCCCGACGGCACCATCCCGGACCTCAACCGGGTGCTCATGGTGGACGCCCTCGCGGTGACCGCCGGCGGCGGCGCGTCCGGCTCCGCCAACCAGATCTTCGTGGAGTCCGGCACCGGCATCGGCGAGGGCGCCCGCACGGGCCTGGCCTCCGTGGTCACGGGCCTGCTGTTCCTGCTGGCCATGTTCCTCACGCCCCTGATCCACCTCGTCCCGTTCGAGGCGGTGGCGCCCGCCCTCGTGGTGGTGGGCTTCATGATGTGCGCGCAGGTGACGCGCATCGACTGGTCGGACTGGGGTGCCGCGCTGCCGGCCTTCCTGACGTTCATCCTCATGCCGTTCACGTACTCGATCGCCAACGGCATCGGCGCCGGCATGATCGCCTACGCGGTCATCCGCGCCGGCCAGGGCCGCGCCCGTGAGGTGCACCCGCTGCTGTGGCTGGTCGCCGCCGCGTTCGTGGTGTTCTTCGGCATGGGCGTGGTGAGGGGGATCCTCGGCCTGGCCTGACCCCCGGCGGCCGCTCAGTGCGGGAGCGCCGCCGGCCGCATCTCCAGGTACGCGGAGATCTCCATGGTGAGCACGTCCTTGCCGTCCTGGTTGCACACCCGGGACGCGAACACCACGAGACCCCGTCCCTGCTCCGGCTCGAGCGTCAGCTCGGTCACGACCGCGTCCCCGGTGAGGACGTCCCCGGGCCGAACCGGGCGCACGAAGCGCAGGCGGTCGATGCCCCGCCCCGCGATCACGTGCCAGTGGTCCGTGCGGGCGAGCACCTGGAGCCGCTGGAGGATCGCCACGGTGTGGATGCCGCTCGCGATCAGTCCCCCGTAGCGCCCGTGGGTGACGCTGCGCTCCGGGTCCGTGTGGATGAACTGAGGGTCCCACTGGCGGGCGAACGCCATGACCTCCTCCTCGGTGACCGGGTACGAGCCCATCGATGACCGCGTCCCCACCGGGAAGTCCTCGGCGTACAGTCCGGCGCCCCGCATCCGTGCCTCGTCGTCTCGCATCTCCGGTCGACTCCTTCTCCTCGCGGCGCAAGGGCTCCGTGCGCCTCGTCCGTCCGATCCGCCTGCGCGTCATCATTGCACATTCGTGCAGATCGCCATACAGTCGCATAGCATCCCCGGATGAGACGGACATCACACATCTGACCGCCCGCTTCCGCACGCGACCCAGGAGCACCCCATGCCCACCCTGCCCGGCGTCCTCGCCTCCACCGCCCGCCGCGTCCCGGACCGCCCCGCGCTGCGGTGGGGCGAGTCCTCCCTCACGTACGGGGAGCTGGATCGCACCGTCACCCGCCTCGCGGCAGAGCTCGCCGACCGCGGCGTCCAGCGGGGGGACCGCGTGGTCCTCGTCGCGGGCAACACCATGGCCTTCGTGGTCGGGATCTACGGCGCGCTGCGCGCCGGGGCCATCGCCGTTCCCGTCAACCCCCGCTCCGCCGCGCCCGAGCTCCGGCACTTCCTCGCCGACACCGAGTCGTCGATGGTCCTCGTTGACCCGGCCGCCGGCGACGGCGTCCGCGCACTGCAGGCCGACGACGGCGGGCTGGGGACGGCGACGGCCCTCGGCCTCGGCGAGCTGGACGGGTTCGACGACGTGCTCGCCGCGGCGCTGGCCCGCGACGAGTCGACGTTCGAGCGCGAGCTGTCCGAGGACGACGACGCGCTGATCATCTACACCTCGGGCACCACCGGCCGGCCCAAGGGCGCCCTGTTCGACCACCACCGCGTGCTCTGGGTCGGGCAGAACATCACCATGGGCCTCGGCCTCCGCCTGGACGAGACGATGCTGCACGTGGCCCCGCTCTACCACTCCGCGTCCCTCAACCTGCTGCTCTTCAACGGCGTGATGCTGGGCGCCACCCAGGTGCTGATGCCCGCGTTCGCGCCGGACGACGTGCTGGAGGCGCTGGAGCGCGAGAAGGTCACGGTGTTCTTCGGCGTCCCCACGATGTTCGCGTCCATGCTGCGCAGCCCGCAGATGGCCGCCCGGGACCTCTCCCACCTGCGCCACCTCTTCTACGGAGCCGCCCCGATGCCCGCGAGCACCGCGGAGGCACTCGTCGCCGCCCTCCCGCACGTGGACATCGTCCAGGCCTGCGGCCAGACGGAGGGCGGTCCCGGCGGCATCCTCCTCACCCACGAGGAGGTCATGGCCCACCCGTCCGCCAGCGGACGCCTGGCCATGCCGAACACGGAGGTGCGCGTCGTCGACGCCGACGGCGAGGACGTGGCCGTCGGCGAGGTGGGCGAGATGATCATGCGCGGCGAGACGATGATGAAGGGCTACTGGCGCAACCCCGAGGCCACGGCCGCCACCGTGGTCGACGGCTGGGTGCACACCGGCGACCTGACCCGCGTGGACGAGGGCGGCTACCTCACGATCGTCGACCGCCTCAAGGACCTGATCATCACCGGCGGCCGCAACGTCTACTCGGTGGAGGTGGAGAACGCGCTCGCCGGCTGCCCCGGCGTCGCCGAGCTCGCGATCGTCGGCCGCGACCACCCGGACTTCGGGGAGAGCATCGTCGCCGTGGTCACCCCCGCGCCGGGGGCCACCGTGACCCTGGAGGACCTCCGCGCGTACGGCGAGAGCCGGATCGCCCGCTTCAAGCTCCCCCACGACCTCGTGATCGCGGAGATCCCGCGCAACCTGTCCGGGAAGATCCTGAAGCACCGGCTGCGGGCCCAGCTCGACGGACCCGTCAGATCGGCCGACCCCGCCGCGCAGGCCTGACCCCCGCCGGCGCCTCCGTCCTCGAGCGGCGCCGCCTCAGCCCGACCCCACCACCCGTCCCGCGGGACGAGAATCGAGATCACGACCATGCAGATCAAGGACCGCACCTTCATCATCACCGGCGGGGCCTCCGGCCTCGGCGAGGCCACCACGACGGCGCTGCTCGAGCGCGGCGCCCACGTCGTGGTGGCCGACCTCGCCGGGTCCGCCCCCGAGGGCGCCGTGCTCGTGGAGACCGACGTGACCGACTCGGACCAGGTGGCCCGCGCGGTCGAGGAGGCGACCCGCCAGCCCGGGCCGCTCTCCGGCGTCGTGAACTGCGCCGGCATCGGCACGCCCGCGAAGGTCCTCTCCCGCGAGGGGGCGCAGCCGCTCGAGGCCTTCGAGAAGATCATCGCCGTCAACCTCGTGGGCACCTTCAACGTCATCCGCCTGGCCGCCCAGGCCATGGCGGGCAACGAGCCGGACGAGGACGGCGGCCGCGGCGTCATCGTCAACACCGCGTCGGTGGCCGCGTTCGAGGGCCAGATCGGCCAGGCCGGCTACTCGGCCTCCAAGGGCGGCGTCGTGGCCATGACCCTGCCCATCGCGCGCGAGCTGGCAGCGCACGGCATCCGCGTGAACACGATCGCCCCCGGGCTCTTCCTCACGCCCATGATGAGCCAGCTGCCGGAGAAGGCGAGGGAGTCCCTGGGCCAGCAGGTCCCGTTCCCCTCACGCCTCGGCGACCCGTCCGAGTACGCCCACCTGGTGACCCACCTCGTGGAGAACCAGATGATCAACGGCGAGACCATCCGGCTCGACGGCGCCATCCGCATGGCCGCGCGCTGACCGCCCCACTGAGCCACACCGACACCGAGGAGACCCCCATGATCCTGGACAGCTACCGTTCCCCCTGGCTCACCGAGGACGCCGAGTCCCTGCTCGAGCTCACCGACGAGTTCATGGCCCGCGAGGCCGTGCCGAACTTCTCCCGCTGGGCCGAGCAGCACGGCGTGGACCGCGACTTCTGGAGCAAGGCCGGCGAGGCCGGCCTGCTGTGCCCCTCCATCCCCGAGGAGTACGGGGGCATCGGCGGCACCTTCGCACTAGAGGCCGCCGTCATGACGGGGCAGGCGCGCTGCTTCGACGACGCGTGGGGCTACGGCGTCCACTCCCCCATCGTGGCGCACTACATCCTGGCCTACGGCACCGAGGAGCAGAAGCAGAAGTGGCTGCCGGGCATGGTCACCGGCGAGCTGGTCGGCGCGGTCGCCATGACCGAGCCGGGCACGGGCTCCGACCTGCAGGCCGTGCGCACGCGCGCCGTACGCGACGGCGACGACGACGTGATCAACGGCTCGAAGACGTTCATCTCGAACGCCACGCACTGTGACCTCCTGGTCATCGTGGCGCGCACGGGCGACCAGCCGGGCGGCCGGGGGCTGTCCCTGATCGTCGCGGAGACCGCCGGGCTCGAGGGCTTCGAGCGCGGCCGCGTGCTGAACAAGATCGGCCAGCACGGCCAGGACACCCGTGAGCTGTCCTTCTCGGACATGCGGGTGCCCGTGGCCAACCTCCTGGGCGGGGCCGAGGGCCAGGGCTTCATCCAGCTCATGTCCCAGCTGCCCCAGGAGCGCCTGACGCTGGCCGTCACGGCCGCCGCGGCCTGCGAGGCCGCGGTGCGCGAGACCATCCGCTACACCAAGGAGCGTCACGCGTTCGGCAGCCCCCTGCTGGGCTTCCAGAACACGCAGTTCGTGCTCGCCGAGTGCGTGGCGGACACGCTCGCCACGCGCACCCTGGTGGACCAGTGCATCGTGGCGCACGTGGAGGGCAAGCTGACCGCGGCCGACGCCTCGATGGTGAAGTTCTTCGCCACCGACATGCAGACCACGGTGGTCGACCGCTGCCTGCAGCTGTTCGGCGGCTACGGCTACATGGAGGAGTTCCCGATCGCGCGCGCCTTCACCGCCGCGCGCGTGCAGAAGATCTACGGCGGCACCAACGAGATCATGAAGATGCTCGTGGCCCGCGCCCTCTGAGCCGGCGCCCTCACGGGCTTCGGGGGCGGGACACGCCCGGAAGGCGGAACCTTTCGGGCGTGTCCCGCCCCCGTTGCGCGTCGAGGCAGCCTGTGCCCTCGCGCGCGACGCTCCTGTGATGGGATGGGGACCATGCCTGACGCCCAGCACCGCGCCGACGACGTCGTCGCCACCCAGCCCGACGCCCTCGCGCACCGCTCCCCCGCCGCACGCCCGACGCCGCCCGTGGCAGCCGTCGTCCCGACGACGCGCACCGTGCACGGCGAGGAGTTCGCCGACGACTACGAGTGGCTGCGCGCCAAGGAGGACCAGCGCGTGCTGGACCACCTGCATGCCGAGAACGCCTACACCGAGGCCGTCACCGCGGACCAGGCCGATCTGCGCGCGGCGATCTTCGGCGAGATCAAGGCGCACACCGTGGAGACGGACCAGTCCGTGCCCGCTCGCCGGGACCGCTGGTGGTACTTCGTGCGCACGATCGAGGGCGAGCAGTACCCCGTGCACTGCCGCGTGCCCGCGCGGGACACCGGGGACCTCGAGGCGGACTGGACGCCGCCCGTCGTCGCCGCGGGCGAGACGCTGCCCGGCGAGCAGGTGATCCTGGACGGCAACGCCGAGGCCGCCGGCCACCCCTTCTTCTCCCTCGGCGGGATGCACATCAGCCCGGACGGCGAGCGTGTGGCGTACGCCGTGGACCACGCGGGTGACGAGCGCTTCACCCTGCGCGTCCGGGACATCGCCACCGGCGAGGACCTGCCGGACGCGGTGGAGAACATCGCCCACGGGGTGCGCTTCGACCGCTCGGGCGCGCGCGTCTTCTACACGCTGTGGGACGACGCGTGGCGCCCGTACCGCGTCATGGTGCACACGCTCGGCACGGACCCGGCCGAGGACGTGCTGGTCTACGAGGAGTCCGACCCCGGCATGTGGACGGGCTTCGAGGGCGTCGCGGACCGCACCCAGCTGCTCATCGGCGTCGGGAACTCGGAGGTGTCCGAGACCTGGGTCGTCGACCTGCCCGAGTCCGCGGACGAGCCCCTGCCGGCCCCGCGCCTGCTCGTGCCGCGCGCCTGGGGGATGCTCGCCGACGTCGAGCCCGTCACGGGCGGCGACGGCGTCCGCCGCCTGCTGATCGTGCACGATGCGGAGCTCACCGGCGACGGCGCCGAGCGCCTCGCGCCCAACGGCATGCTCTCCGTGGTCACGGAGGCGGACGTGGCCGACCGCTCCACGTGGCGCACCGTGGTCCCGCACCGCGAGGACGTGAAGGTGGACGGCGTCATGGTGACGCTGACCCACGCCGCGCTCGCGGTGCGCCGTGAGACGACGCCGCGCGTCGTCGTCGCGGAGCTGGACGCGGTGCTGGGCTCAGGGGACGCGGGTTCCGTGGGCTGGCGCGAGCCGGCGTTCGAGGAGGAGCTCTACGCGTGCCACCTGGCGTCGACGGCGGCCGAGTCGCCGTTCCTGCGCCTGGCCTACACGTCCTGGATCACGCCGGCCCGCGTGCTGGACGTCGTCGCGGCCACCGGCGAGGTGCACCTGCGCCGCGAGGTGGAGGTGCCCGGCCACGACCCGGCCGACTACGCGGTGGAGCGCTGGTGGGCGCCGGCCTCGGAGCCCTCCGCCGCCACGGGGGCGGACGTGCGCGTGCCGCTCACGGTGATCCGACGCAAGGACGTGGCGCAGGACGCGAGCGCGCCGTGCGTGGTCTACGGCTACGGCTCCTACGAGATGTCCATGGACCCGGCGTTCGGGGTGGCCCGGCTGTCCCTGCTGGACCGCGGCGTCGTCTACGTGGTGGCCCACGTGCGCGGCGGCGGCGAGCTGGGCCGGGCCTGGTACGAGGACGGCAAGAAGGCCGCGAAGGCGCACACGTTCACCGACTTCGTGGACGCCACCCGCTCCGTGGCGGACTCCGGGTGGGTGGACCCGGCGCGGATCGCGGCGACGGGCGGCTCGGCCGGCGGGCTGCTCATGGGTGCCGTCCTCAACCGAGCGCCCGAGCTGTACCGCGCGTGCCTGGCCGTGGTGCCGTTCGTGGACGCGCTGACCACCATCCTCGACCCGGACCTCCCGCTGTCCGCACTGGAGTGGGAGGAGTGGGGCAACCCGATCACCGACCCGGAGATCTACCGGCTCATGAAGTCCTACACCCCGTACGAGAACGTGCGGGCCGTGGACTACCCGGCGATCGCCGCGGTGACCTCGCTCAACGACACCCGCGTGCTCTACGTGGAGCCCGCCAAGTGGGTGGCGCAGCTGCGCCGCACGGTCACCTCGGACCAGGCCACGCCCCTGGCCGAGGGCGGCTCGCCCATCCTGCTGCGCACCGAGATGGACGGCGGCCACGGCGGCGCCTCCGGCCGCTACCAGGGCTGGGAGGACACCGCGTGGGAGTACGCGTTCCTGCTCACGGCGCTGGGGGCGACCCGCCGCACGGTGTGACGGGGGCGGGGTGTCCGCCCAGAACCGGTCAGTCTCCGGCCTCCCCGGCCCCGCCGGCCGCACGGACCTGGGCCAGCGCGTCGGCAGCGCGCAGCAGCCCCAGGTGGCTGAACGCCTGGGGGAAGTTGCCCGCCATGCGGTCCTGGCCGTCGTCGTACTCCTCGGCCATGAGGTCGAGGTCGTTCGCGCACGCGTCGAGCCGCTCCATGAGGGCGTCGGCGTCGTCCAGGCGGCCGGTGCGCGCGTACTGCTCCACGAGCCAGAAGGCGCACGCGAGGAACGGCGCCTCCTCACCGGGCAGCCCGTCGGAGCCGTCCGGGCGGTAGCGCAGCACCAGGCCGGTGTCCGTGACGAGCTCCTCCTCGATCCGCCGTACGGTGGCGAGCATGCGCGGGTCGTCCGGGGGCAGGAAACCGGTGTGGGGGATCTGGAGGAGGGAGGCGTCCACCGCGTCCGAGCCGTAGGTCTGGGTGAAGTGGCCGTCCGCGTGCACGCCGCGGGTGAGGATCTCCTCCCGCAGCTCGTCCCGGTGGCGCTCCCACGCCGCGGTCTCCGCCTCCGTGGCGGGCACGCCGTGGGTGGCCACGGCGTGCAGCGCGCGGTCCAGCGCGGCCCACATCTTGACGCGGCCGTGCGTGAAGAAGGCAGGCTCCCCGCGCATCTCCCACAGCCCGTGGTCCGGGTCCTCCCGGTGCGCCACGACGCGCTCCACCAGCCGCTTCTGCAGCGGCCAGGACCACTCGTCCTCGGGAACGCCGGCGTCCCGGAGGGCGCACAGCGCCATCATGACCGTGCCGATGACGTCCGCCTGCCACTGGGCCGCGGCGCCGTTGCCCACGCGCACGGGACGGGAGTCCGCGTGGCCGGGGAGGTGCTCGAGCTCGCGCTCGGGCATGTGGCGCTCCCCCGAGAGCGTGTACATGATCTGCACCTCGTGGGGCTCCCCCGCGATGGCGCGCAGCAGCCAGTCGCGCCAGGCCGTCGCCCCCTCCACGTGTCCGTGCGCGAGCAGGGCCTCCAGGGCGAGCGCGGTGTCCCGCAGCCACACATAGCGGTAGTCCCAGTTCCGGACCCCGCCGATGTCCTCCGGCAGGCTCGTGGTCGGGGCCGCCACGATGCCGCCCGTGGCCCGGTGCGTGAGCCCCTTGAGCACGAGGAGGGATCGCTGGACCCGATCGGCGAGCGGGTCGTCCGCCCGCGGGGCCTCTCGGGTCGACTCCTCCAGCCAGCCGCGCCACGTGCGCACGGTGGCCTCCAGCACGTCCTCGGCGCGGGGCGCGGAGGGGGCCATGCCCCACGCCGGGTACCAGGTCAGGCACCACTGGGCGGACTCCCCGGCGACCAGCTCCGTCGTGCCCTCGTGATGCCCGTCCACCGGCTCCAGGTCCGGCCCGTGCACCGCGAGCGCGTCCCCGCCGGCGACGACGGCCAGGAACGACTCCCCGTCTGCGTCCTCCTGACGCGAGACCCACGGCTCGACCTCGCCGTAGTCGAGGCGGGCGAACACGGACTGCGTCACGCGCACGCGTCCCGCGAGGCAGCGGACCAGCCGCATGACGTCGGCCCGCGCCGCCGCCTCGGACGCCCCGGTCCCGTCGGGGCCGCCGTCGTTCCCCAGGGCGTCCCCCACGCCGTCCGCGTCCATGAGCGGCATGAAGTCCAGCACCTCGGCCTCCCCGGACGGCGAACGCCAGAGGGTGCGCAGCACGAGGGTGCCCGGCAGGTAGGCGCGCTCCGCGACCTCGCCGTCCTCGATCCCCAGGCTCCACTCGCCGTGCTCCCGCGTGCCGAGGAGCGAGGTGAACACCGAGGCCG
The DNA here is from genome assembly GCF_039519235.1 of Micrococcus sp. 2A. Classification (NCBI taxonomy): domain Bacteria; kingdom Bacillati; phylum Actinomycetota; class Actinomycetes; order Micrococcales; family Micrococcaceae; genus Micrococcus; species Micrococcus sp. 2A. The sequence goes on from NZ_CP154351.1 coordinate 1,985,528, forward strand.
AGTCGAAGCGGGGCAGGCACAGCCACGTGATCGCCCCCTCCCGGGACACCAGTGCCCCGCTGAGCTGGTGGGACAGGAAGGCGTGGTCGTCGATGCGGGGCTGGGCGCTCATGCAGGGCAGTCCATCACCCCGGGGGAGGCGGGGCCAGTCGGGGGCGTGGACCCACGACGACGTCACCGGGAGAATGGCGTGGCCGGCCGGGTCCCTCCCGGCCGCCGCCCGCGCACCCGCCCCGCTCCCCCGTTCCGTCTGCCCGCCCCGTCCAGGAGGACCCATGCCCGACGTCCAGAACCCCTGCCCCACCGGAGCATCCCCGGCACCCGACGACGACCGGGCCTCCGCGTCCGTGGCGCTCGTGATCGTGGGCGCGACCGGTGACCTGACCCGACGGCTCCTGCTGCCGGGGCTGGCCCGGGCCCTCACGGTCCACGACCTGCCGGAGGTGACCCTGGTGGGCTCGGCCCACGCGGACGGCCATTCGCTCGAGGAGTGGCGCGGCGTCATCGAGGAGGCCGTGGGAGAGACGGATCTGGACGCCGACGCACGGGCGGGCCTCGTCGAGCGCGCCGCCTGGCGCACCGCCGACGCCTCGGACCCCGAGGACCTGGGCGCCCTGCTCGTCGCCGCCCGCGAGGCCGCCGGGGAGGAGGCCGTCGTCGTGCTGTACCTGGCGCTGGACCCGGACCTCGCCGCCGAGGCGTGCGCGGCGCTCGAGCAGGTGGAGGACCGCCCGGAGGGGCTGCGCATCGTGCTGGAGAAGCCGTTCGGCTCGGACCAGCGGTCGGCGCGCGAGCTCAACGCGCTGCTGGGGCGGATCGCCGGGGAGGAGGACGTGTTCCGCGTGGACCACTTCCTCAGGGAGTCGATGGTCTCGGGCCTGCTCACCCTGCGCACCGCCAACCGCGTGCTGGGGCGCGTGTGGAGCGCGGCCGACGTCGAGCACGTGGACATCGTGGCGGACGAGTCCCTGGCCCTGGAGGGGCGCGCCGGGTTCTACGACGGCACCGGGGCTCTCGAGGACATGCTCCAGTCCCACCTGCTGCAGGTGCTGGCCATGGTGGCCCTGGAGCCCCCGCGGCGTCTCACCCCGGACGCCCTGCAGGACGCCGTCGTCGAGGTGCTGCGGGCCACGCGCGTGCGCGACGACGACGCGGTCGCCTCCTCGCGCCGGGCCCGGTACACCGCCGGGACGGTGGGAGGCCAGGACGTGCCCGACTACGTCGCCGAGGAGGGCGTGGACCCGGAGAACGGGGCCGAGACGCTCGCCCAGGTGGAGCTGGAGGTCCGGACCGACCGGTGGGCGGGCGTGCCGTTCCGGCTGCGGTCCGGCAAGGCGCTGGAGCCGCGCCGCTGGGAGGTCGTGCTCTCGCTGCGGCCGCCCGAGGGGGTGCCCGCGGGGCTGGAGGCGGCCGCGGGGCGGGAGCGGATCGTGGTGGGACTGGACCCGCGGGCCCTGCGGGTGGAGCTGGCCGTGGACGGGCCGGACACCCCGTTCGTCGCGGAGCGCAGCGTGCTCGCGGCGGACCTGGCCGAGGAGGACGTGGACGCGTACGGCGAGGTGATGCGCGGCGTGCTCACCGGGGATCGGATGCTCTCGGTGCGAGGCGACGCCGCGGAGGAGTGCTGGCGCATCCTGGCCCCCGTGATCGAGGCGTGGGACGCGGGGCGGGTGCCCCTCGACGAGTACGCCGCCGGGTCCTCGGGACCGGAGGACTGGCCGGAGAGGTGACCCGCGGGAGTGACCGTGGGTCGCACGGCGGGCCTAGACTCGGGCCCCATGAGCAGCCCGCAGCCCGACGCCGCCCGCCCCGACCGCGACCGCCTCCCCGAGCAGGTCTCCGACCTCTTTGACCCGCAGCGCTGGCGCGTGGTGGAGGGCTTCGACCTCGAGGACATGACGTACCACCGCCAGGTGGAGCGCGACGCCGACGGCCGCTGGGTGCGCGACCTGCCCACGGTGCGCATCGCCTTCGACCGCCCCGAGGTCCGCAACGCGTTCCGTCCCGGCACCGTGGACGAGCTCTACCGCGCCCTCGACCACGCCCGCATGACCCCGGACGTGGGCACGGTCCTCCTCACCGGCAACGGCCCCTCCTCCAAGGACGGCGGCCACGCGTTCTGCTCCGGCGGGGACCAGCGCATCCGCGGCCGCGACGGCTACCGCTACGCCGAGGGGGAGACGGCCGAGACCATCGACCCGGCCCGCGCCGGACGCCTCCACATCCTCGAGGTCCAGCGCCTGATGCGCACCTCGCCCAAGGCGATCATCGCCGTCGTGAACGGGTGGGCCGCCGGCGGCGGGCACTCGCTGCACGTGGTCGCCGACCTCACGCTCGCCTCGCGCCAGCACGGGAAGTTCAAGCAGACGGACGCCACCGTCGGCTCCTTCGACGCCGGCTACGGCTCCGCCCTGCTCGCCCGCCAGGTGGGCCAGAAGCGGGCTCGGGAGATCTTCTTCGCCGCCCGCGAGTACTCGGCCGAGCAGATGGTCGAGATGGGCGCCGTCAACGAGGCCGTGGACCACGAGCGCCTCGAGGAGGTCGCGCTGGAGTATGCGGCGGACATCAACGCGCAGTCCCCGCAGGCCATCCGCATGCTCAAGTTCGCGTTCAACCTTCCCGACGACGGCATGGCCGGCCAGCAGGTGTTCGCGGGTGAGGCCACGCGCATGGCCTACATGACGGACGAGGCCGTGGAGGGCCGGGACGCGTTCCTGCAGAAGCGCGACCCGGACTGGTCCGCCTTCCCGTACCACTTCTGACCGACCACCACGGCAGGACGGAGACCCGCCCATGCTCGCACTGCTCAACGACCAGCCCATCCTCGTCCTCATGGCCACCGTCGCCCTGGGCGCCGCCGTCGGCACCATCCCCCTGGGCAAGATCCGCCTCGGCGCCTCCGGGGCCCTGTTCGTGGGCCTGCTCGTCGGGGCGGTGCTGCCCGACGTCGGCGACCGGCTGGCCTTGTTCCAGAGCTTCGGCCTGGCCCTGTTCGCCTACCTGATCGGGCTCGGCGCCGGCAAGGTGTTCTTCCGGGACCTGCGCCGCAACCTGCCCCTGATGCTGGCCGCCGTCGTCGTGGTGATCCTCACCGCCTTCACGGTGCACCCGCTGGCCGCGCTGCTCAACCTGGACCTGCCGACGGCGATCGGCGTGTGGACGGGTTCGCTCACCGCGACGCCGGCGATGGCGCTGGCGAACCAGCTCACCGGCGGGCAGGCCCCGGCCGTGGGCTACGGGCTGTCCTACCTGGTGGGTGTGGTCGGCACCATCATCGCGATCACCCTGCTCGCCGCCCGCCCGTGGAGCAGTTCCCCGCGCGATCCGGCGCCGGTGACCGACGGCAAGCTGCGCTTCACCGCCGTGACCGCCACCTCCGCCCTCGCCGTGCGGGACATCCCGGGGATCGCCGAGGGACTGCTGCGCGTGGTCGCGCTGCGCCGCGGCGGCGTGGCCCGGATCGCCGGCTCCGCCGACCGGATCGAACCCGGGGACAAGGTCGTCCTGGACGGCACGGAGAAGAACATCGACGAGGCCGTGCAGGCCTTCGGCCGCCGCACCGACGCCGACCCGGCGCGGGTGATGACCCCGCTGCAGACCTCCATGGTCATCGTCACGGCCCGCGCCCTGGCCGACCGCCGCCTGGGCACGCTGTCCCTGCGCGAGCGCTTCGGCACCGACGTCGCCCGGCTGCGGCGCGACGACGTCGAGTCGCTGGCCACCCCGCAGACCGAGCTCAAGGTCGGCGACCGGGTGCTCATCGTCACCACCGCGCCGCGGATGGAGGCGGTGCGCGACTTCTTCGGCAACTCGACGCGCGGGCTCTCGAACCTGGACTGGATCTCCCTGGGCACGGGCATGGCGCTGGGCTACCTGCTGGGCATGGTGACGATCCCGCTTCCGGGCGGGGCCTCCTTCTCCCTCGGCCCGGCGGCCGGGTGCATCCTCGTCGGCCTCGCCCTCGGTGCGATCGGCCGAACGGGACCCACGGTGTGGGAGCCGTCCACGGAGATCGCGCTGACGCTGCGGCAGTTCGGCCTCATGCTCTTCCTAGGCGTGGTGGGCTTGGCCGCCGGCCCGGCGTTCATCGAGACGGTGTTCACCCGGGTCGGCGGGCTGGCCATCCTGATGTCCGCCGTGCTCACCGCGCTGACCGCGGCCCTGCTCATCGCCGCGGCACGGCTGCTGGGGCAGTCCGTGGATCGCACCTACGGGGCACTGGCGGGCATCACGGGCCAGCCGGCGATCCTGGACTACGCGCTCTCCCGGTCCACCGACGCCCGCGTGACCGAGGGCTACGCCCAGCTGTTCGCGCTGATCATGGTGGTCAAGATCGCCACCGTGCCGTTCATGCTCTGACCGGCCGGTCGGATCCGATCCGCCGGGCGGGTCCGTCCGACCGTCGGGCCTCCTACACTCGGGGCCATGCCCGCCACCGCCGACGCCCTCGCCCGCGCCACGGACGTCTGCACGTCCTCGAGGTCCAGCGCCTGATGCGCACCTCGCCCAAGGCGATCATCGCCGTCGTGAACGGGTGGGCCGCCGGCGGCGGGCACTCGCTGCACGTGGTCGCCGACCTCACGCTCGCCTCCCGCCAGCACGGGAAGTTCAAGCAGACGGACGCCACGGTCGGCTCGTTCGACGCCGGATACGGCTCGGCCCTGCTCGCCCGCCAGGTGGGCCAGAAGCGGGCGCGGGAGATCTTCTTCGCCGCCCGCGAGTACTCGGCCGAGCAGATGGTCGAGATGGGCGCCGTCAACGAGGCCGTGGACCACGAGCGCCTCGAGGAGGTCGCGCTGGAGTATGCGGCGGACATCAACGCGCAGTCCCCGCAGGCCATCCGCATGCTCAAGTTCGCGTTCAACCTGCCCGACGACGGCATGGCCGGCCAGCAGGTGTTCGCGGGTGAGGCCACGCGCATGGCCTACATGACGGACGAGGCCGTGGAGGGCCGGGACGCGTTCCTGCAGAAGCGCGACCCGGACTGGACGCCGTTCCCCTACTACTTCTGAGCCCGGCGCCCCACGCGGAACTCGAGGCCCTTCCTCACTGCGGGCCACTCCGCGGCGACGACGGAGTAGACCACCGTGTCCCGCACGTAGCCGTTGCGCTGTGCCTGCTGGCGCAGCACCCCGTCCCGCTTGGCACCGAGCCGCTCGATCGCCGCGCGGGACTGCATGTTCATCCAGTCCGTGCGGAACTCGACGGCCGCGACGCCCCAGACCTCGATGGCGTGGCCGAGCAGGAGCAGCTTGGCATCGGCGTTCGTCCCCGTGCCGGAGGCGGAGGCCGCGTTCCAGGTGCTGCCGACCTCCACGCGGGGCACGGAACGGTCGATGTTCATGAACGTCGTCATGCCGATGACCTGCCCGTCGGAGAGCCGACGGGTGGCGAAGGGGACCATGGACCCGGCCTCCTGCAGGGCCAGGCGACGGTCGATCTCCGCGGCCATGCCCTTGGGGGTGGGCACGGCGGTGTACCAGAGCTCCCACTGCCGGCCGTCCTGCACCGCCTCGACGAGCTCGTCGTGGTGGTCGTGGCTCAGCGGCTCCAGCCGGACGAGGCGGCCGGTGAGCGTGACGGGGCCGATCTCGGCGGCGGGCGTGGCGGCGGTGTCGGGGGCGGTCATGCGTGAAGCCTAGAGCGTCCCCGCCCACGATTACCGTGGTCTCATGCCGCTGACCCCCGACGCCCTGGCCACTGCCCGCTCCGCCCTCGCCACGGCGTTCGACGGCGGCGCGCCCGTGGAGTTCACGGCGGACGGCACCGTGGCCCTGCGCCCCCAGGCCCGCGATCCGGCGCGCTGCGGCCACCCGGACGCCGTCGCCGTCGTCCGCACGTCCGGCTCGACGGGCACGCCGAAGCAGATCGTCCTGACCCGCGGCGCCCTGCGCGCCTCGGCTGCCGCCACCGCGCAGCGGCTCGGCGGGGAGGGCACGGGCGGCGAGGGGCACTGGCTCCTCGCGGTCGGCGTCCACTACGTGGCCGGCCTGGCCGTGCTCTCCCGCACCATCGCGGCCGGCACCGCGCCCGTCGCGCTGCCGCCCGGCCCGTTCACACCCGCCGCCTTCGCCGCAGGGGCCGCCCGCCTCCCGGACGACGGCGGCCCGCGCTTCGTCTCGCTCGTCCCCACCCAGCTCGCCCGGCTCCTGGCGCCCGGAGCCGACCCGGCCGGCGTGGCGGCGCTGCGCGCCTTCGACCGCGTGCTGGTGGGCGGGGCGCGCCTGGCCCCCGAGCTGCGCGCGTCCGCCGAGGCCGCCGGTGTGCGTGTCACCGCGACCTACGGCATGGCGGAGACGTGCGGCGGCTGCGTGTACGACGGCGTCCCGCTGCCCGGCGTCACGGCAGACACCGTCCCGTCCGACCCCGCCGACCCAGCCGCCAGTCCGCGGGTGCGCCTCGCCGGGCCCATGGTGGCCGCCGGCTACCTCGACGACCCCGTCCGCACCGCGGCGCACTTCCCGCGCGGCGCGGACGGCGCCCCCGCCTTCCTCACCGAGGACACGGGCACGGTGTCCGGCACCCCCGACGGCGGCACGCGCCTGTCCGTCACCGGGCGCCTGGACGACGTCGTCATCACGGGCGGTGTGAAGGTCTCGGCCGCCGCGGTGGCCGCCGCGCTCGAGGCGCACCCGGGCGTCGCGGCCGCCCACGTGGCGGGCGTGGCCGATCCCGAGTGGGGGCAGCGGCTGTGCGCGGCGGTGGTGCCGGCCGAGGGCGACGTCCTCCCCGGCGGGGCCCTCCCCGCGGCCCTCGAGGATGAGCTGCGCTCCCGCGTGCGCACCGGGCTCGGGCCGGCCGCCGTCCCGAAGACGTGGCTGGCCCTCGACGCGCTGCCGCTGCTGAGCACCGGGAAGACGGACCGGCAGGAGCTCACCCGGCGGTTCGCCGAGGCGTGACGCTGCCTCTCCCCGGATCGGCAGCCGGGACACGGATGACGCCGTCCGCGCGGTGGGGGAGCCGGCCAGGGCGGAGCTCGGCCCGGGGAGGCGGAGGGCGCAGGCCGTGGCCGCCCGGATGGGCCGCGCGTCATCCCAGGTCGCCCCCTGAGGGCCGACGTGATCACCCTCGGCCTCCTCTCCACCCCCCAGCACGGCTACGCTGAGTTCGCAGTCCCCCCGTTCTAGGCGTTCGTGAAGTGCGCCATCCCCGAGCCGGACGTCCCCCACCGCGTCGACGTCGCACGCGTCCCCTCGCTGACCCGCCTCGCACCGCCCCGCATCGCATCGTCTCCAGGAGGTCCCCCGACCATGTCCGCCTCGCTCTCCCAGTGGGTCGCCGCCGCGCGCCTGCGCACGCTGCCGATGGCGGTGGCGCCCGTGATCGTCGGCTCGGCCGCCGCGGCGGACCTCGGGTCCCTCCACGTGGGCCGCGCCCTGCTCGCGCTCGTGGTCTCGCTCGCCCTGCAGGTGGGCGTGAACTACGCCAACGACTACTCCGACGGCATCCGCGGCACCGACGACGACCGGGTGGGCCCTTTCCGCCTCACGGCGTCCAAGCTCGTTCCCGCGAAGCATGTGAAGCTCGCCGCGTTCGCCTGCTTCGCGCTGGCGATGCTCGCCGGGCTGTGGCTCGTGCTGCTGGCCGGCCAGTGGTGGCTGATCGCCGTGGGCCTGCTGTGCGTGGCGGCCGCGTGGTACTACACGGGCGGCAAGAAGCCCTACGGCTACCTGGGCCTGGGCGAGGTGTTCGTGTTCGTGTTCTTCGGCCTCGTGGCGGTGCTCGGCACCACGTACACCCAGGCGGGCACGGTCTCCGGCCTGGCCTGGGCCGGCGCCGTGGGCTGCGGGCTGATCTCCACGGCACTGCTCATGGTGAACAACATCCGGGACATCCCCACGGACCGCGCGGTCGGCAAGATGACCCTGGCCGCCCGCATCGGGGACGCCCCGGCCCGCGCATCCTACGCCGTCATGCTGGCGGTCGCCGTGCTGCTGCCGCTGCTGTTCGTGGGCTCCCACCCGTGGATGCTGCTCGTGCTGCTGGCGGCGGCGCTCGCCGTCCGCCCGGCCCGCACGGTGCTGCGCGCCCAGGACCGCCGCCGGCTCATCCCCGTGCTGCGCGCGACGGGCGTCATCGGCCTGCTCTACGCGATCACCTTCGCGCTCGGCGCGGCCCTCTGACCGGTGCCGGGGCTCGTCAGCCCCGGAAGCGTCCCTCGGTGTAGGCGTCCTCGGCGTCCGCGTCGGTCTGCTCGATGCGGCCGCGCCGCCCGGGCCGGCCCTCCCACGCGGCCGCGAGGTCCTGCGTGGCGCCCAGGCGCAGCCGTGTGAGGAAGAGGTAGCTGATCGCGAAGGTCAGCACCGCGGCCACGATTGTGGACATCACCAGTCCCAGGCCCAGCCAGAGGCTGACGCCCCAGACGGCGAAGAACAGGAGCACGCGGACGAGGCCGTAGAGGAAGAGACGCACCCGTCCATTCTAGGAGCGCTCCGCCGCCGAATAGACTGGACCGATGGGCCGCTTCCTCATCCCCGCCGCGATCGTCCTCGTCGGCCTCACCCTGTACGCCCTCTTCGAGGCGCTGCTCACCCCGGCGCACCAGGTGCGCTCGATGCCCAAGTGGGCGTGGGTGGCCGTCGTCGTGCTGGTCCCGCTCGTGGGGCCCCTGCTGTGGCTGTTCCTCGGCCGCGCCCGCCCGGCGGGCGCCACGGGCCGCCCCGCCGCCCGTCCCGCCTCCCCCGACGACGACGAGGACTTCCTGCGCACCCTGCGCACCCAGCGTCGTCAGGCCGAGCGGGAGCGCGAGCTGGACCGGCGGGACGCCGAGCTGCGCGCCCGCGAGGAGGAGCTGCGCCGCCGCCGGGAGACGGGTCAGGAGCCGGACGGTCCCGAGGCCTGACCTCCGGTCAGCTCGGCAGGCCCGCGTACGAGTGCAGGCCGGGGAAGAACTTGTTGACGATCGTGTAGTTGAACACGATGCAGGCGAAGCCCACGATGCTCAGCCACGCGGCGCGGGAGCCGGTCCAGCCGCGGGTGGCGCGGGCGTGCAGGTACGCCGCGTAGACCACCCAGATCACGAAGGACCAGACCTCCTTGGTGTCCCAGTTCCAGTAGCGCCCCCACGCGGCCTCGGCCCAGATGGCGCCGGCGATCACGGTGAAGGTCCACATCACGAAGGCGACCGCGTTGAGGCGGTAGGACCAGTTCTCGAGCGCGAAGGCCGAGGGCACGAGGCGCAGGAAGGACCAGGAGTGCTCTCCCGCGGCGGCCCGCCGCTCGGCGCGGTCCTGCAGGAGCTGGAGCACGGACATGGCGGCGGTCAGCGCGAAGAGAGAGCTGGCCAGCACGGCGATGGACACGTGGATCACGAGCCACGGCGACTGCAGCGGCGGCTGGAGGTGGCCCACCGGCGTCGGGAAGCCCATGGTGGCGGCGCACATCATGGCCACCACGAGGCCCGTGACGAAGGAGCCCACGAAGCGCAGGTCCTTGCGGATCAGGAACGCGAGGTACACCGTCACGATGACGAGCGCGCCCGTGGTCATGAACTCGTAGAGGTTGCCCCACGGCACGCGGTGCGCGGCGATGCTGCGGGCGACCACGGCGAAGGCGTGCAGGGCCCAGCCGATCGCGAGCACGGCCACGGCCACGTTGGCGACGGGGCGGCGGCCCGTGCCGGTGTAGTCCATGTCCTCGTCCACGAGGCCGTTGCCGGCTCCCGCGTGGCGCGTCTCGGCGGGCAGGGCGGTGGTGCCGGAGCCGCCGACCGTGCCGGAGGCGGCGGAGCGGGCGCCGACGCCGGCCGGCTCCCGCGTCGCCGCGGGGACGACGCCGGCCGTGCCGCGCTCGGCCGCGAGCTGGGTCTCGATGCGACGGATGGTGGAGGAGGAGATCGCCATGTCGACGGCGAAGAGGATGAAGGCCGCCGCGTAGACGAGGGCGGCGATGAGCATGAACAGGTCGCTGTACTGCGCCAGCTGCTCGTTCACGGGTGCCGTGGGGTTGTACACAGTCAGGCTCCTGGGGCGGGATGGGTGATGCCGGGGTCGGCGTGGGGGGCGCGGGGCGCGGCCGTCGCGGCCCCCGCGCCGGAGGGGTCGGGCCGGTGCTCCTCGGCGTCCGGCGCGGAGACGGGCCACATGCGGTCCATGGCCGCGCGCAGGGCGAGGTGCTCCTCGCGCAGCCCGAACTCCTCGCCGCGGGCGAGGAGGGCGTACTCGACGCGGGTGCGGCCGTCATCGCCGACGGCGGCGCGCACCCACGCGCGGCGGCGCCGCACGAACAGGCTGGTGGCGAGGCCGAGCAGGGCCGTCACGGCGAACAGGCCCACGCCCCACTTGCCCGGGTCGTAGTGGATGTCCAGGCCCACATAGCGGCGGACGCCGTCGAAGCTGATCGAGCCCTTGCCGTCCGGCAGCTGGTGGGTCTGCCCCGGGGTCAGCGTGATGCCGCCGTTCTCGCTCTTGCGGCTGTTCAGCTCGGTGAGGGACTCGGTGTCGAGCACGTACACGTTCTGCGGCACGCCGCGGTCCAGGCCGAGGTCCCCGGCGTACGAGTTGAGGATCAGCGTCGGGTTCAGCAGCTCGGGGTCCACCGAGACCTGCACCCCGGAGCCCGTGGGGTCGTCCGCCGCGGGCATGAACTGGCCCACGAAGCCCAGCTGCTCCGGCCGCGCGTCGGGCGCCTTGACCACGGCCATCGAGTTGAAGTTCTGGTCCTGCACGCGGGTGACCACGGGGCCCTGGAAGGCGATGTCCCCGTTGCCGTCCCGCACGGTGACCACCGGGGCGTAGCCGTTGCCCACGAGGTAGACGCGGGCGCCGTCCACGGAGAGCGGGTGGTTGACCTTCAGGATCTCCTCGTGGGCCTCGCCGCCGGCGCCCTCGCGGACCTCCATCACGGCCGTGTAGTCGAGCGGCTGGCCCCAGTGCGCCTCGGACTGGCGCTCGAACCGCGCGTCGAAGGACGTCAGCGCCAGGGAGAAGGGCTGCAGGCTGTTCGGGTCGAAGCGGGCGCCCGGCGTGAAGGAGTCGTAGGCCACGAGGTTGTTGGCGAAGCCCTCCCCCTCCACGATGATCTTCTGCCCCGTGTACTTGGTCATGCCGCCGTACGCCATGAACACGAGCACGCCGATGAGCGAGAGGTGGAACAGGATGTTGCCGATCTCCCGGACGTAGCCGCGCTCCGCCCCCACGGACGCGCCGCCTTCCTCGGGCCGGTACTCCACGCGGTAGCGGCGCCTCTTCAGCCAGGCCTGCGCCTGCCGGACGGCGTCCTCGGGGGCGGGGCCGCCCTCCTCGAGCACCACGACGCCGGACTCCGGCAGCCGCTCGAGGCGGCGCGGTGTGCGCGCCGGGGGCTGGCGCAGGGCGTGGGCGTGCTTGACGGCGCGGGGCCACACGCAGCCCACGAGGGAGATGAACAGCAGCAGGTAGATGGCGGAGAACCAGGCGGAGGTGTAGACGTCGAAGAACTGCAGCGCGTCCAGCACCGGGCCCCAGAACGGGTTGTCCTCGATCCAGCGGTCCACCACCTCAGGGCCCGCGCGGCGCTGCGGCACGAGGGAGCCGGGCACGGCGGCCACGGCCAGCAGGAGCAGCAGCATGAGCGCCGTGCGCATGCTCGTCAGCTGCGTCCACATCCAGCGCAGGGTCCCGGCCAGCCCGAGCGAGGGGAGGGCGACGTCCCGCGCGCGGGCGGGCTGGGGGGCCGAGGAGCCGTGGCCGGTCGAGGAGCTCACAGGGGCATCTCCCATTCGTTCGCGAACCAGAACTGCAGCTGGGTGGTCCACGCGGTCCACACCCCGGTGGCCATGAGCAGCCCGAGGAGGATCAGCAGGGCGCCGCCCAGGCGCATGATGAGCACGCGGTGCGTGCGGAAGAAGGCCAGGGCCCGCAGGCCACGCTCCATGCCCAGGGCGATCAGCACGAACGGCACCCCGAGGCCGAGGCAGTAGAGGAAGGCCAGGAGCGCGGCGCGGCCCAGGGAGCCCTCGCCGCCGCCCACCGTGGACATCGCCAGGACGGCGGCCATCGTGGGGCCGATGCACGGGGCCCAGCCGAGCCCGAAGGTCATGCCGAGCAGGGGGGCGCCGGCCAGGCCCATGCCGGGCTTGGCGTGCACCCGGCGCTCCTGCTGCAGGCGCCCGCCGCCGCCCATGAAGATGACGCCCATCAGCATCACGAGCACGCCGAGCAGGCGGGTGACCCACACGCCGTCGCGCTGCAGCCACACCAGGGCCTGCGTGGACACCACGCTGACGGCCACGAAGACCACCGCGAACCCGAGCACGAAGAGCACCGCCCCGAGGGCGAGGCGCCCGCGACGGCGCGAGGTGAGCACGTCCCCGCCCAGGCCGGTGACGTAGCCGAGGTAGCCGGGCACGAGCGGGAGGACACACGGGGAGAGGAAGGAGACGAGGCCGGCGAGCAGAGCGACCGGCGCCGCGAGCAGGAGGGAGCCCTGCAGGGCGATCTCGGCGAAGGGGTTGTCGCGCATGGGCTCTGCCGGCGGCTCAGGCCGCGGCCTCGTCCACCACGGTCTTGAGCAGCGCCCGGAGCGTGGACTCCTCGATCGCGCCGAGCACGCGGGCGGAGACGCGGCCCTGGGCGTCCAGCACGAGGGTGGACGGCACGGCCTGCGGGGGCACGTAGTCGGTCATGCGCAACAGGACGTCGCCGCGCGCGTCCTCCACGGAGGGGTAGGGGATCTCGAAGGACCGCTCGAAGGCCTGCGCCGTGGTGGCCGTGTCCCGCACGTTCACGCCGAGGAAGTTCACCCCCTGCGGGGCGAACTCCTCGTGGAGCGAGACCAGGTGGGGCGCCTCGACGCGGCACGGCGCACACGCGGCATACCAGAAGTTGAGGAGGACGGGCGCGCCGCGCAGGCTCTCCCCGCTCACGGGCGTGCCGTCGAAGCGCGTCGCGGTGAACTCCACGGGCTCCCCGCGGTCGGCCGGGGCGAACTCGAGCACCGATCCGTCGCCGGCGATGTAGTTCTTGCCGTCCCCGTTGCCGGCCTGAGCGGCCAGGGAGTCATCCCCGCCGGAGCAGGCCGCGAGCACGGGCGCCAGGCCGGCGGCCGTGAGGCCGGCGAGCACGCGACGGCGGGTGAGCGGGGACTGCGGGGTCATGGGCGGGCGCTCCAGGCGAGGCGGACGGGAGGGAGTCGGAGGGCCCCCGCGGGGGCCTGATCGAGTCTACTGTCCGCCCCTGATCCTGACTGAACCCTGGGCGTCAGCCGTCCCGGGGGCCTCAGGCGCCGGGCAGGGAGGAGGCGTCCTTGAGGAGCTCGCGGTTGGGCTCGTGGTACTCGACGCGCGGGGTGGCCCGGCCCTCCTCGAACACGAGGGAGGTCACCGAGGTGAGGGAGCACTCGCGCTGACGCGGATCGTGCCACAGGGGCCGGCCCTCGACCGCGAGGCGGGTGACCCAGATGGGGAGCTGGTGGGAGACGAGGATGGCCTCCGCGCCGGGGCCGAGGGTGTCCACCGCCTCCCCCTTCACGCGGTCCACCACCTCGAGCATGCGCGCGGCCTGCTGGTGGTAGGGCTCGCCCCACGAGGGGCGCAGGGGATTGCGCAGCTTCGGCCAGAGGCGCGGGTCCCGCTTGAGGGAGTCGACCACCTGGGACATCCCCTCGAAGGCGTTCTCGGCCTCGATGAGGTTCGGCTCGGTGAGCAGCGGCCGGGAGAAGGCGCCGGCGATCGGCGCGGCGGTCTGCTGAGCGCGCAGCAGCGGGGAGGCCGCCACCAGGGCCGGATGCCGCCGGATGCGGTTCGCGCGGTGCAGGAACCACTCGGCCACGCCGTCGGCCATCCGGTGCCCCAGCTCCGAGAGGCCGAACCCGTCCAGACGGCCGTAGAGGACGCGGTCGGGGTTGTGGACCTCGCCGTGACGGACGAGGTGGACGGTCGCGATCGTCTGCATGCCACCAGTCTGGCAGACCGGCCGGCCCGGTACGGTGGAGAGCAGCAGCCCGCCGGCGTCGCGAGCGCCGGGCGCACAGGGCTCCCACCGTCCCCGCCGCCGTCGCCCTCCCCGCGGCGGCGCTTCCCCAGGAGGCACCCATGACCGGCTCGACCAATCCCTACGGCCAGAACCCGTACGGCCAGGGCACTCCGTCCGGGCAGGAGCCCGCGGGCGCCGCGAACCCCTACGGGACCGCCCCCGGCGCGCACGAGCAGAACCCGTACGGCCGCCCCGAGGACGGTGCGGCCCCGTGGGGCGCCCAGTCGCCCTCGCCCTCCCCGGCGGCCATGCCGGGCGTGGGCCACCCGCAGGGCGCCGTGCCCGGCGTCGGCATGCCCGCCCCCGCGCGCCCCGGCTCGATCACCGCGGCCTTCTGGCTGATCGTGTCCGCCGGGCTCGTCCAGCTCCTCAGCACCGCGCTCGGCCTGCTCGCCGCGAACACCCCGGAGGGCCGCGCCCTGCTCGAGCAGACCATGCGGGACGCGGTGGGGCAGGCGGGCCTGCCGGCGGACCAGGCGTCCGAGATGGAAGCCATGATGCTGGGCGCCGTGCCCGCCGTCCTCACGACGACGGCCGTGCTCGGCGTTCTCGGGTTCCTGCTCTACCTGCTGATCGCCGTCAAGATCCGCGGCGGATCCCGGGCCGCCCGCACCGTGGGCACCGTGCTTGCGGTGCTCTCCGTGCTCATGCTGCTCGCCAACCTGGCGATGGGCGCGTTCTCCGTGTTCGAGCTGCTCTGGGTGGGCCTGGGCGTGGCCGGCATCGTCATGGCCTACCGCAAGGACGCCACCGAGTTCATGCGCCTCAAGGCGTGGGAGCGCGCCGGACGCCGCTGACGCCGCCGGCGGCGGGGCTCTCAGGCCGCGTCGAGCAGGCGGCCCAGGCGCGCGGCGTCCACACGCCAGAAGTCGCGCTGGACGCCGTCCACGAACAGCACGGGCACCTCGTCCGCGAACCGCTCGAGCAGCTCGGGGTGGGCCGCGCCGTCCACGGGCTCCCACGTCTGGCCCCGCTCGGCGCACACCTGCGCGACGACGCCGGCCGCCTCCTCGCACAGGTGGCACCCCGGCTTCACGAGGAGCTGGACGCGGGCGGCGGAGGCGGGCAGGTCGGCGGTCATGGCGACCATGCTACGGACACGACGAGGCCGCCCGCTCCTGACGGAACGGGCGGCCTCGCTGGCGCTCTCGACGAGCGCGGGCGTCACTTCTTGTTGCGACGCTGGTGGCGGGTCTTGCGAAGCAGCTTGCGGTGCTTCTTCTTCGCCATGCGCTTGCGGCGCTTCTTGATGACAGATCCCATGGGGACTCCTTGCGTCGGGGTGAGGGTCGGCGGCTGGTGGGGACCGCGGGCATCCGGGCTCCCGGACACGCCGACCCGCATTCCACCGGGTGTGGAACGCATGAAAACGTTCTCGGTCACAATACCGGGCGGACGAGCCTCAGTCGAACCAGGGATCCAGCCCGTGCAGCGGGAAGACCTCCCGGCGGGTGGCCATGATCGACTGGTCCACAGGATCGGCGGGGTCGTAGCCCACCTCCCACGAGCGCCACCACACGTCCGCGTCCTCGCCCATCGTCGTGGGGATCCGCTCGTCCTCCGCGCCCTCGTGCAGGGACATGTCCCCCGTGAGGTCCTCCGACGTGAGCTCCCGGGCGTGGGCCAGCCACTCGGCGGGGATCGGCGCCCGCAGCGGCACCGGCGTCCCCAGCACCGCGGCGGTCAGGTGCGTCCACGCGCGCGGCACCACCTTGAGCGGGTTGTATCCGCCGCCGCCCGTGGCCAGCCACCGGCCGTGCGCGAAGCGCTCCGCCCAGTCCGCCATGTCGAAGGCGAGCTGGCGCTGGCCGTCCACCGTCAGGCGCAGGTCCGCGAGGGGATCGGCGTGGTGGGAGTCGCAGCCGTGCTGGCTCACGATCACGTCCGGGGCGAACGCCTGCAGCAGCGGCGGCACCACGGCGTGCACGGCGCGGAGGAAGCCGGCGTCGCCCGTGCGCGGCGGGACGGCCACGTTGGCCGCGGTCCCCTCCGCCGCAGGCCCGCCGGTCTCGTTGGCGAAGCCCGTGCCCGGGAAGAGGCTCATGCCGGTCTCGTGGACGGAGATCGTCAGGACGCGGGGGTCGTCGTAGAAGATCGCCTGCGTGCCGTCCCCGTGGTGCGCGTCCACGTCCACGTATGCCACGCGCTCGGCGCCGAGGTCGAGGAGGCGCTGGATCGCCACGGCGCAGTCGTTGTAGATGCAGAACCCCGAGGCCTTGTCCCGCGCGGCGTGGTGCATCCCGCCCGCGAAGTTGACCGCGCGGCTCACGCGCCCGGACCAGATGGCCTCGGCGGCCACGAGCGAGCCTCCCGCGATGCGGGCCGCAGACTCGTGCAGGTCGGGGAACACGGGGCAGTCCTCCGTGCCCAGGCCGTGCGCGGCGTCGTCGGAGGAGGTCTGCGCCGAGGCCGCGCGCACCGCGGCGATGTACTCGCGCCCGTGCACGGCGGCGAGCTCGTCGTCCGTGGCCACCGGGGGCTGCAGGATGCTCACGTGCGGGGCGTCGAGGAGGCCGAGGGCGTCCACGAGGCGGTGGGTGAGGTCCAGCCGCAGGGGTGCCATCGGGTGCTCGGCGCTGAAGCGGTAGCGGAGCAGGCTCGGATCCCACACGACCGCGGCGGGCGTGGGGGCATCGGGCTCGAGGGTGGCACTCATCACGTTCCAGAGTAGATCCCTCGACCGCCCGAGGCCATGGGCGGACGCGCACATGACCGGCGCATGACGGGCGCGGGGCGATACTGGGACGGGCCCGCACGCGGTCCGACACCCGTCACGGCACGCAGGAGGTGCACCATGGGCACTCGCCCCCGGGCCACGGACCCACAGGGCGGACCGGGCCGTGGCGACTGGGCGCCGCGCCGCGCCTCCCGCGACGACGACCCGGCCCGCGTGGGCTTCGCGCGCTCCCGCCGGCGCCCCGCGCCACGGGTGACGCCCCGGCCCGGTGCCGGGTCCAGCCTGGAGCCCTCCGGCGGCCTGGCGACCGCGCTGCACCGCTCCCGGCGCCGCGTCACGGATGCGGTCGGCGGCTCCCCCGCCCGCGCGGCCCTGTCCGCGTTCGCACTCATGTCCCTGCTGTTCACCGCCCTCCTGATGCTCCCCGCGGCCGCCGAGGACGGTCAGGTGACGCCGCTGCACGACGCGATGTTCACGGCCGTCTCCGCGTTCTCGGTGACCGGTCTGACGGCCGTGAACACGGCGGAGCACTGGTCCGTGTTCGGGGACATCGTCATCCTGCTCGCCATCCAGGTCGGCGGCCTCGGCATCCTCTCCATGGCGTCCCTGCTGACGCTCGCCGTCTCCCGCCACCTGGGCGTCAAGTCCAAGCTGAACACGCAGGAGGCGGGCATGACCACGGGCAACGTGGGAGAGGTCGCCCGCCTGCTGCGGGTCGTCGTCCTCACCGTCCTGACGTGCGAGGCAGCCGTGGCCGTGTTCCTCGTGCCGCGCTTCGCGGCGCACTCCGGCTCGTGGCTGACCGGCCTCTGGGAGGGCGTGTTCTACTCCATCAGCGCGTTCAACAACGCGGGGTTCGCCATCCACCCCGGCGGCATCGCGGAGTTCGCGCACGACCCCGTGATCCTCACCGTGATCGCCGTGGGCGTGTTCGCCGGGGCACTGGGCTTCCCCGTGGTCATGGTGCTGATGGACAAGGGGTGGCGCTTCCGCGCGTGGAACCTGCACACCAAGCTCACGGTGGAGGTGACGCTGATCCTGCTCGTGCTGGGCGCCGTCCTGCTCTTCGTCTTCGAGTCCGGCAACCCGCTCACGCAGGGCGACCTGACGTTCTGGGAGCGGGTCGGCCACTCGCTCTTCGGCTCGATCATGACCCGCTCCGGCGGGTTCGCGATCGACAACCCGGACGTGCACCGCCCGGAGTCCCTGCTCCTCATGGACGCCCTCATGTTCGTGGGCGGCGGATCCGCCTCCACCGGCGGCGGCATCAAGGTGACGACGCTGGCGGTCATGTTCCTGGCCATCATGGCCGAGGCGCGCGGCGACCGCGAGGTCACCGCGCATGGCCGCACGATCGCCCCGGAGACCCTCCGCGTGGCCATCTCGGTGCTCGCCCTCGGCGCGACCCTCGTGCTCGTGGCCACCCTCATCCTGGTCTCGATCCTCGACGAGTCGCTGCAGCGGCCCCTCTTCGAGGTGATCTCCGCGTTCGGCACGTGCGGCCTCTCCGTGGGCATCTCCGAGGCCGCGCCGCCGGCCGGCAAGTACCTCCTGACGGCCATGATGTTCGCCGGCCGCGTTGGTACGATCACGTTCGCCGCGGCCCTGGCCCTGCGCTCGCGCCGCGTCCTCTACCGCTACCCCATCGAGAGGCCGATCCTTGGCTGAGCACCAGCGCTCCGATCCCAACGCCCCCGTGCTCGTGGTCGGCCTCGGCCGCTTCGGAGCGGCGACCGCGGAGGAGCTCGTCTCCCAGGGCCGCGAGGTGCTCGCGATCGAGCGGGACCCCGTGCTCGTCCAGCGCTTCGCCCCCACGCTCACCCACGTGGTGGAGGCCGACGCCACCGACGCCGAGGCCCTGCGCCAGCTCGGCGCGCAGGACTTCTCCACCGCCGTCGTGGGCGTGGGCACCTCGATCGAGGCGTCCGTGCTCATCACGGTCAACCTCGTGGACCTCGAGATCCCCCACGTGTGGGTGAAGGCGATCAGCGAGAAGCACGGCACCATCCTGCGGCGGATCGGCGCGAACCACATCATCTTCCCGGAGCACGACGCGGGCGTGCGCGCCGCGCACCTCGTGAACGGCCGCATGATGGACTTCATCGAGTTCGACGACGACTTCGCGATCGTGAAGATGTACCCGCCGTCCGAGTGCGTGGGCTTCACCCTCGGCGAGTCGAACGTGCGCGCCAAGTACGGCGTGACCGTGGTGGGCGTGAAGACCCCCGGCGAGGACTTCTCCTACGCCCAGCCGGACACGCGCGTGGGGCCCCGCGACACGCTCATCGTCTCCGGGCACACCGAGCTGATCGACCGGTTCGCCGCCCGCCCCTGAGCCACGGGCCCGCCGGGTGCCCGCGCCGCATCCCGGCCCCCGGCCGCGTGGCGGTCCGTGCCGCTCGCCTCAGCCGGCGAACTCGCGACCCATCTCGCGGTCGCGCGCGGCCGCGGCGTGCATCGCGCGGGCCACGAGCTGCGGCAGACCGCCGTCCTGCAGCGCGGTCACGGCCCGCTCCGTGGTGCCGTTGGGGCTCATGACGGCGCGGCGCAGGTCCTCGGCGGTCTGCTCTCCCGACTCCACCGCGCGCTCGAGCATGAGGCCCGCGCCCTTCACGGTCGCGGCGGCCATCGCCTCCGCGTCCGCGCGGTCCAGGCCGAGCTCCACGGCATGCTGCGCGATCGCCTCGGCCAGCAGGAACACATAGGCCGGGGCCGAGCCGGCCGCGGCCACGACGGCGGGCAGCTGCCGCTCGTCCACGCGCACGACCAGGCCCGAGCCGGAGAACAGACCCTCCACGGCAGCGGCCTGCTCCTCCCCCACGCCCTCGGCGGGGGCCACGCCCACGACGCCCGAGCCCACCGTCAGCGGCGTGTTCGGCATGGTGCGCACGAGCGGCTGGCCCGGACGCAGCGCGCCCGCGATCGTCCCGGCCGTGACGCCGGCGGCCACCGAGACCACCACGGCGTCCGCGGGCAGGGCGTCCGCGATGCCGCGCGCGGCGGCCACGAGGTCCTTGGGCTTCATGCCGAGCAGCACGACGTCGGCCTCGCGCACGGCGTCCGCGTTGGCCTCGTCCGCACCGCCGGCGGCGCGCACGTCCACCCCCGCGAAGCGCTCGCGCGCGGCCGCGGCGGAGTCCTCCGAGCGGGTGGTGGCGGTGACGTCGGCGGCCTGCACGGCGCCCGAGTCGAGGGCGCCGGTCAGGATGGCGCCCGTCATGGTGCCCAGGCCCAGGATGGTCAGCTTCACGATCGTGCTCCTTCGTCGTCGGTGGTCTCGTCGTCGAGGGTGAGGTGCGTCCGGGCGAAGGCGAGCGAGGCGGCGAGCCGCTCCTCGCGCTGCCCGGCGTAGTCCATGCCGCGCGTGCCCACCTCCACGCACACCGTGCCGGCCAGGCCGGTGCGGGCGAGGTGGCGCAGGGACGCGGCGACGGGCTGGGTGCCCTCGCCGGGGATCAGGTGCTCGTCCTTGTGGCTGTCGGTGCCGTCGGTGAGGTGGACGTGGCGCACGCGGGGCCCGAGCGCCGTCAGCGCCGCGAGGGAGTCCTCGCGGGCGATGGCCGCGTGGGAGAAGTCCCAGCACACGTGCTCGTACGGCTCCGGGACCGGATCCCAGTGGGGCAGGTACATCTTGGTCTCGCGGCCGTAGGCGCGCCACGGGTACATGTTCTCCACCGCGATCACCACGCCGGACTCGGCCATGAGGTCGGCGATCCCCTCCGCGAAGCGCTCGGCGTACGTGCCCTGCCAGCGGAACGGGGGGTGGGCCACGACGGTGGCCGCCCCCACGGCCTGGGCCATCTCCACGGAGCGCCGGATCTTCGTCCACGCGGATCCCCACACCTGCTGGGTGAAGAGCAGGGTCGGCGCGTGGATCGAGTCGATCCGCATGCCGGTGCGCTCCGCGAGGGTGCGCAGCCGGTCGGCGTCCTGGCTCCATCCGTTGTGGGTGACCATGACCTCGACGCCGTCGTAGCCCAGGTCCTGCGCGGTGGCGAAGACGTCCTGCGTCCCCAGGGGGAACACCGACGACGAGGACAGGGTCACCGGGATGTCCGCGCCGAAGCGCGGGGCGGGGGCGAGATGCCCGGTGGAGATCAGCGGCATCTCACCGCACCCCGAGGCGCAGGCCGGGCAGCAGCGTGTCCGTGTTCAGGTCCACGCGCCCGACGCCGGGCACGCCGTCCCGCGTGAGGTGGCCCTCGAGCATGAGGGCGTCCAGGCGGTTGAGGATGAGGCCCTCACGCAGGGCCCAGGGGCAGATCTCCAGCTGCACCACGCCGAAGGTGCGCATCGCGGTGAGCGCCACGATCGCGCCGGCGAGCATCTGCTGGGCCCGGACCTCGGAGACCCCGGGCAGGTCCGCGCGCTCGGCCGAGGGCATCGCGGCGAGGCGGTTGACCCAGAGGTGCAGGTCGTCCGCGCGCAGGTGCCGCTTGACGAAGGGTCCCGCGGCGGACGGCGCCGCGCCGGTGAGGCGGGCCAGCGAGCGGAACGTCTTCGACGTGGCGGTGACGACGACCGGCGGGGTCACCGGGGGGAAGGAGGCGAAGGCCGCCTCCATGTGCGTCGACACGTACTTGCGCAGCCGCTTGACGTCCCTGGGGTGCGGCGGGTCGTCCGGGAGGCGGTCCCGCGTGAGGCGCCCCGCGCCGAGCGGCAGGGACACCGCGTGGGAGGGCAGCTCGTCCTGACCGTAGGCGATCTCGAACGAGCCGCCGCCGATGTCGAAGTTCAGGATGGAGCCGGCGTCCCAGCCCTGCCAGCGGCGCACCGCGAAGTAGGTCATCGCGGACTCCTGCTCGCCGGAGAGCTCCACGAGGTGCACGCCGGTCTGCTCCTCCACGCGGGCGAGCACGGCCCTCCCGTTGGCCGCCTCGCGGATGGCCGAGGTGCAGAAGGAGACCATGTCCTCCGCGCGGTTCTCCTCCGCGAAGGCCACCGCCTCCTGGATGAAGTCCACGAGCTCGCGCTGGCCCTCCTCGCTGATGGCGCCCTCGGCGTCGAGGAAGCGGATGAGCGGCAGCGAGCGCTTGTGGTCGGCGTACGCGGTGGGGCGGGCGCCTGGGTGGGCGTCCACGAGGAGCAGGTGGACGGTGTTCGAGCCGATGTCCAGCACGCCGAGGCGCATGCGTCAGGCCCTCTTCCGAGGGGTGGTCTTCGCGGCCGGCTTCTTCGCAGAGGCCTTCGTGGCGGCCGGCTTGCGGGCCGGTGCCTTCTTGGGAGCCGGGCCCTTGGCGCGCTTGTCCGCGAGCAGCTGGTAGGCCTCCTCGGCCGTCAGCTCCTCGGGCACGCGGCCGCGGGGCACGGTGATGTTGGTGACGCCGTCCGTGACGTACGGGCCGAAGCGGCCCTCCTTCACGGTGACCCTCTTGCCGGACACCGGGTCCTCGCCGAACTCCGCGAGCGGCGGCTTCGCGGTGCCGCGTCCGCGCTGCTTGGGCTGGGCGTAGACCTCCCGGGCCTGGTCCTCGGTGATGCTGAAGATCTGGTCCTCCGACTCGAGCGAGCGCGAGTCGGTCCCCTTCTTCAGGTAGGGGCCGAACCGGCCGTTCTGCGCGGTGATGACCTCACCTTCCGCGTCCGCCCCCACGATGCGCGGCAGGGACATCAGCTGCAGCGCCTGTTCGAGGGTCACGGTGTCCACGGCCATGCTCGTGAAGAGCGAGCCGGTGCGGGGCTTCTGCGCCGCGGGCTTCTTCTTGGGCTTCGGCTTGCCGTTCTTGTAGTACTCGGTGGGCTGCGCGTCCAGCCACGCCTGCAGCTGCTCCTCGGTCATCTCGGGGATGACCTCGGTGACGTAGGGGCCGTAGCGCCCGTCCTTGGCGACGACGGCGTGGCCCGTCTCCGGGTCCGTGCCCAGCGCGCGCTCGGAGGGCTTGGCGGTGGCGAACAGCTCCTCCGCCTTGGCGGGGGTGAGCTCGTCCGGGGCCAAGTCCTCGGGGACGTTGGCGCGCGGCGGCGTCGATCCCTCTTCGGCGCCGGCGGGCAGCGGCTTCTCGAGGTACGGGCCGTACTGGCCCACGCGCAGGGTGATGTCCTCGGTGATCGGCAGGGAGTTCACCGCGCGGGCGTCGATGTCTCCCAGGTTCTCCACCACCTGCTGGAGGCCGTCCATGCCCTTCTCGGCATCCGAGGCCGGGGCGCCGAAGTAGAAGGTCTGCAGCCAGGCCTCGCGGGCCAGCTCGCCCGCGGCGATGCGGTCGAGGTCGTCCTCCATGCGGGCCGTGAAGTCGTAGTCCACGTACCTGCTGAAGTAGTCCTCGAGCAGGCCGATCACGGCGAACGCGGTCCACGACGGGACCAGGGCGTTGCCGCGCTTGGTGACGTAGCCGCGGTCCATGATCGTGGAGATCGTGGGGGCGTACGTGGAGGGGCGGCCGATCTCCCGGCGCTCCAGCTCGGCCACGATGGAGGCCTCGGTGTAGCGGGCCGGCGGGGAGGTCTCGTGACCGGTGGCCTCGATCGGCTCGCCGGTCAGCCGCTCCCCCTCGGCCACCTGCGGCAGGCGGCGGTCTCTGGCCTCGGCCCTCTCCTCCTCGCTCTCCGCGTCCTTGCCCTCCTCGTAGGCGTCGAGGAAGCCCTTGAACGTGATCACGGTGCCGGAGGCGGCGAACTGGGCGGTGCGGCCGTCCTTCGCCTGCGCGGAGAATCGCAGCGTGGCGGTGTAGCCCTTCGCGTCCGCCATCTGGGAGGCCACGGTGCGCTTCCAGATCAGCTCGTAGAGGCGGAACTCGTCCGGGCGCAGCTCGTTCTTCACCTGGGCAGGGGTGCGGAAGGAGTCGCCCGCGGGGCGGATGGCCTCGTGCGCCTCCTGCGCGTTCTCGGAGCGCTTGGCGTACGTGCGCGGCTGCGCCGGCACG
Source organism: Micrococcus sp. 2A (assembly GCF_039519235.1). Classification (NCBI taxonomy): domain Bacteria; kingdom Bacillati; phylum Actinomycetota; class Actinomycetes; order Micrococcales; family Micrococcaceae; genus Micrococcus; species Micrococcus sp. 2A. The sequence goes on from NZ_CP154351.1 coordinate 2,009,020, forward strand.
GCGTCGGACCCGTAGAGCTCGGCGGCCTGCGTGCGGGCGGCCCCGATGGCCTCCTGGGACAGGTTCACCGAGTCGGTGCGCATGTAGGTGATGTAGCCGTTCTCGTACAGGCGCTGGGCCACCTGCATGGAGACGCGGGAGCTCATCCGCAGCTTGCGCGAGGCCTCCTGCTGCATGGTCGACGTGGTGAACGGCGCGGCCGGCCGGCGCGTGTACGGCTTGTCCTCCACGGCGTCCACCGTGAAGTCCGCGCCGCGCAGCCCCTCGGCCAGGGAGGTGGCGGCGGCCGCGTCCAGGTGCGCGACCTTCTTGCCCGGGGCGGACTTCAGGCGGCCGGCGTCGTCGAAGTCGCGGCCGGTGGCCACGCGCTCACCGTCCACGGTGGAGAGTCGGGCTGTGAAGGAGGCGCCGACGGCGTCGGCGGCCTGCGCGCCCTCGGCGACGGTGAACGTGCCCTCCACACCCCAGTACTGCGCGGCCACGAACGCCATGCGCTCACGCTCGCGCTCCACCACGAGGCGGGTGGCCACGGACTGCACGCGGCCGGCGGAGAGGCCGCGGGAGACCTTGCGCCACAGCACCGGGGAGAGCTCGTAGCCGAAGAGGCGGTCCAGGATGCGGCGCGTCTCCTGGGCGTCCACCAGGTGGGTGTCCAGGTCGCGGATGTTCTGCAGGCCGCGCTGCACGCCCTCCTTGGTGATCTCGCCGAAGGTCATGCGGTACACGGGGACCTTGGGCTTGAGGGTGTCCAGGAGGTGCCACGCGATGGCCTCGCCCTCGCGGTCCGCATCCGTGGCGAGGTAGAGGGCCTCGGCGTCCTTGAGCTCGCGCTTGAGCTCGGTGACCTTCTTCTTCTTGTCCGGGTGCACCACGTAGTAGGGGTCGAAGCCGTGCTCCGTGTCCACCGCGAACTTGCCGTAGGGACCCTTCTTCATGTCCGCCGGCAGGTCGGAGGGCTTGGGCAGGTCACGGATGTGGCCCACGGAGGAGTCCACCACCCAGCCCTCGCCCACCGCGTTCAGGTACTTCGCGATGGACTTGCTCTTGGCCGGGGACTCCACGATGACCAGCTTCTTGCCCTGGGGCACGGAGCCGGTCACGGAAGCGGGGGTGGTGGTCAACGGAGTCCTCCTGGACGGTGAGTGCTGCGGGCCCGCCGGCGGCGCCGGGGTGGCGCGGACATGGCGGACGGACGTCCCCACATCGTAGGGGGCGCGTGGCCCACCATAACGGTTGGGTCTCCGTGCGCCCGCAGAGGAGGCGGAGCGGAGCGGTCAGGCCCCCTCCACGAGGAACCCGTCCTCGTAGAGCTCCCGCAGCGCCGCGAGCAGGCCGGCCCGGCCGGCGTCGTCCAGCTCCAGCAGGGCGACGACGGCGCCGACCAGCTGCCCCACGCTCAGCTCGCCGTCCGAGGCGGAGAGGACGCCCGCCGTCGCGGTGTCCAGGCGCGCGGTGCGCCGGAAGCCGCCGCCCTGCCGGGCCAGGATCACCTCCGGGTGCTCGGCGCCGAAGCGCTGGTGGCGCTCCTCCGTGACGTCGTCCGCCACGCGCAGGTGGAGGGAGCGCAGGGCGGTCAGCGCCGGGTCGCCGACGACGTCGCCCGACACGCCGCCGGCGCGGTCCGGGACCACGGCGAGCCGGTCCCGGCGGGCGACGGCGGCCGCCCACGCGGCGCCGAGCGCCTCGTCGACCGGCTGGGTCAGCTCCTCGGCGACCGTCCAGCCCCGACCCTGCGAGCCGTCCGCGGCGGGGCGGCGCAGCCACACGTGGCCGAAGCCCACCCCGGAGACCCCACGGGCGGCGAAGTCCTCCAGATAGCCGCGATACGCCGCCTCGTAGGCGTGCGGGTCCAGCTCCAGGGAGGAGTCCCGCAGCCAGGTCTCGGCGTAGCCGGCCGGGTCCTGGGCGTCGCGCTGGATGATCCAGGCCTGGACGCCGGGGGCGATCCACGAGCGGGGGCGCGCGTCCCAGGCGGCGGCGCCGTCGCCCTCGGCCGGGATCTCCCAGTTGGCGAGCAGCTGCGCGGTGCCGCCCTCGGTCAGGTGATCCGGCAGGACGGCGATCAGCTCCGCCACGATCCGATCGCCCTCGCGGCCGCCGTCCCGGTAGGTGAGGACGGGGGCGTCCGGGTCGGTGCGCGGCGTGATGACGAACGGCGGATTGGAGACCACGAGGTCGAAGCGCTCCCCCGCCACCGGGGCCAGCATGTCCCCGGCGAGCAGGCGCACGCGGTCCTCGATCCGCTCCCGGTCGAGGCCGAGCACCTCCGCGTTCAGCAGGAGGTTGAACCGGGTGAACTCGAGGGCCCGCTCGGAGAGGTCCGTGGCGGTGACGTGCTCGGCGTGGGCGAGCAGGTGCAGGGTCTGGATGCCGCAGCCGGTGCCGACGTCCAGGGCGCGACCCACCGGACGGCGCTGCGTGGCACCGGCGAGGGTGAGCGAGGCCCGCCCGATGCCGAGCACGTGGTCCTCCGGCAGCGGACCGCGGCGCTGGAGCGCGGTCTGGTCCGCGGCCACCCACATCCGCCCGGGCTCGTCCACCTCGTACGGGGTGAGCTCCACGGTCCCGCGCACGAGCCCCTCGCCGGCCTCCACCACGAGGCCGGCCGCGAGAGCACCGGGCAGGCCCGTGCGCGGCAGGGCGGCGGCGAGGTCGGAGGCGGGGACGGGGTCGCCGAGCATCCACGCTCCCACGAGCGCGGCGAGCGGACGGTGCGCCGACCGCGAGAGGGCGGCGTCGTCGTCGTGGCCCGTGGCCTCGTCCTCCAGGCCCTCGACGTCCCGCGCTCGGGCGACCGCGAGGCGGGCCGCCTCGGGGCGCTCGCGCGCGAGGGAGTCCGCGGCGACGGGTCCGAGCAGCGCCTCGACCGACTCCGCTGTGTAGGGAAGGTCGGCGAGATCGGCCGCGAGCGCGGCGGCGGCCACGGGCGTCAGGCGGGGCGCGGGGTGGGAGCCGAGCGGGGTGGACGGCGTGGCGGCGTGCATCAGGCGGCGCTCCTCTCGGCGCAGACGTGGCACCGGTGGTCGGGGTGGGCCGCGGCGCAGGCGGCGCAGCGGACCTCGAGGGTGGTGCAGGCGGGGTCGGCGCAGTTGCGCAGGTCCGAGGTGGGCTCGCCGCACAGGTGGCAGCGGCCGATGGTCTCGGCGTCGTCGGTGAAGCGGGTGGCCATGCGCCGGTCGAAGACGGCGAGCTCGCCGCGCCACAGGCCGGCGTCGCCGAAGGCCTCCCCATAGCGGACGATCCCGCCCTCGAGCTGGTAGACCTCGGCGAAGCCGCGGTCCTTGAGCAGGGCGGAGAGGACCTCGCAGCGCACCCCGCCGGTGCAGTAGGCGACGACGGGCGCGTCCTTGAGGTGGTCCAGGGCGCCGGAGTCGACGGCGGCCAGCAGGTCCCGCGTGGTCTCCGCCTGGGGCACCACGGCCCCCTCGAACCGGCCGATGGCGGCCTCGACGCTGTTGCGCCCGTCCAGGAACCGGACGGGGCTGTCCGTGGCGGCGCGCTCGGCGACGAGGTCCGCGAGCTGCTGCGGCGTGAGATGCTCCCCCGTGCCGACCACGCCTCGCTCGTCCACCCGGATCCGCTCGGGGGCGCCGAAGGCGACGAGCTCGGGGCGGACCTTCACGGAGAGGCGGGGGAAGTCCGCCGCGGAGCCCGCGGACCACGTGACGTCGAGAGCGCGGAACGTGGGGTGCTCGCGCGTGGCCCTGACGTAGGCCTTCACCGCCTCGACCGGCCCACCGACCGTGCCGTTGATGCCCTGCGGGGAGACGATGATCCGGCCGGTCAGGCCCAGGGAGGCCGCCAGGGTGCGCTGCCACAGCCGCACGGCCTCGGGATCGGCGAGCGGCGTGAAGCGGTAGTAGAGCGCGATGCGGGAGACGGGGGAAGGACTCACCGGTCCAGGGTAGGTCCCGGCGCGGCACCGCCTCTGTGGCCTCGGATGTTGCAATGGGGTCACGGGTGTTCCCGTGACGGCGGTCACACCCTAGCCTCGTGTCATGACGCAGCATCTGGACACGGCACTGGTGGACACCTGGTTCGAGGCGTGGGCCCGTTCGCGCGGCTACCGGACCGACACGGAGGGCGGCCGGCGCGCGGCGCTGCGCACGCAGCGCCCCGCCCGCATGATCCCCGGCGGCTCCGGCCGGGCCTCGCTGGACGTCCCCGCCACGTGGGAGCACGTCCTCGTGACGCCGGGCCAGGAGGAGCTGGACGCGCTGGAGCCCATCCTCGACGACGCACCCGACTCCCTCGTCACCGTGTTCGGGGAGGCCGAGGGGGACCTCGCCGGCCTCGGCCTGGCCTGCCAGGTGGACGCCGAGCGGCTCATGGCCCTCGAGATGGACCCCGAACTGCTCGACGTCGAGCCGCCGCTGCTCCCGGAGGGGTACGAGGCCCGCGTGGACGAGCCCGTGGACGGCAGCCGCCGCCTGCGCGTGGTGGCCGTGGGGGCCTCCACGGCGCCCGAGGGCGAGGAGGAGCTCGCCGCGCTCGGCTGGGTCACGTTCCAGGACGCCACCGCCGTCTACGACCGCATCTGGACCGCGCCGAACCACCGGCGCCGCGGCATGGGCTCCCTCGTGATGCGCCACCTGACCAGCGAGGTGATGAGCGAGGGCGAGGTCCGCCGCGGCCTGCTCGTGGCCTCCCCGGACGGCCAGAAGCTCTACGCCCACCTCGGCTGGACCGATCTGGCTCCGGTGGCCATCTTCAGCCGCGACCGTGTCGAGGGCGCCGCGACCCCCGAGCACACGGGCACCATGGGTGGGTGACCCCGCCGCCCCCGCCCTCTGACGTCCCCGCGCCATGGGAGGACCCGGCCGCCGGGTGGGACGTGCCCGCGCCCCCGGCCGCTCCCGACCACGCGCGCGCGGCCCTCGCCACGGCGCTCGGGCGCCGCATGCTGCCGGAGCAGGTGCTGCACGTGCGCACGGTCCCGTCCCGCGCGGCGCGCCCCGTCGACTGGCCGGCGGGCACACCGGAGGGGCTGGTCGAGGCCTTCGCGGCCCGGGGCGTCGAGCGGCCCTGGGCCCACCAGGTGGAGGCCGCCCTCGCCCTGGCACAGGGCGCGCACACGGTGCTGGCGACGGGGACGGCGTCGGGCAAGTCCCTCGGCTACCAGCTGGCGGTGGGCACGGCCCTGGCCGCCGACCCGAACGCCACCGTGCTCTACCTGGCACCGACCAAGGCCCTCGCCGCCGACCAGCTGGCGTCGTGGCGCGCCCTCGAGCGCGACGGCGCCCGCTGGCTGCGCGCCGCCCCCTACGACGGGGACACCGCTCCCCAGGACCGGGTCTGGGCGCGGGAGCACGCGAACATCCTGCTGACCAACCCGGACATGCTGCACGTGGGGATCCTGCCGCACCACGAGCGGTGGGCCGTGTTCTTCCGGAACCTGACGCACGTGATCGTCGACGAGTCGCACACGTACCGCGGGGTGTTCGGCTCGCAGGTGGGCATCCTGCTGCGCCGCCTGCGCCGGGTGGCGGCGCACTGCCGGGGCGAACGCCCCGAGACCGTGTTCGTGGGCGCCTCCGCCACCTCGGCGGACCCGGCCGCGCACTTCACCACGCTGATCGGTGCGCCCGCGAGGGCGGTGACGGAGGACGGCTCCCCCCACGGCGCGGTGCACGTGGGCTTCTGGCAGCCCGAGCTGACCGACCGGCGGGGCGAGAACGGCGCTCCCGTGCGGCGCTCGGCCATGGCGACCGCCGCCGACCTCGTCACCGACCTCGCCCTCCAGCAGACCCGCACCCTCGCGTTCATCACATCCCGACGCGGCGCGGAGGCGATCGCGGGCACCGCGAAGCGTCAGCTCGAGGAGGTCGAGGCCGGACTCGGCACCCGGATCGCGGCGTACCGCTCCGGCTACCTGCCGGAGGAGCGGCGCGCGCTCGAAGAGGCCCTCCGCTCGGGGCGGCTGCTCGGCATGGCCTCGACCCCGGCGCTCGAGATGGGGATCGACGTGGCCGGGCTCGACGCCGTGGTGGTGGCCGGCTGGCCCGGGACCCGCGCGTCCTTCTTCCAGCAGATCGGCCGGGCCGGGCGCGGCGGTCAGGACGCGCTCGCGTTCTTCGTGGCCTCCGACGACCCGCTCGACACCTTCGTGGTGGACCACCCCGAGGCCGTGTTCGACCTGGGCGTGGAGGACACCGTGGTGGACCCGCAGAACCCGCACCTGCTCGGCCCCCAGCTGTGCGCCGCCGCCGCTGAGCTGCCGATCACCCCGGACGCGCTCGGCTGGTTCGGCACGCCGGCGCGCGTACGGGAGCTGCTCGACGCCCTCGTGGCGCAGGGCCTGCTGCGCCGGCGCCCCGCAGGCTGGTTCTGGACGCACGCCGAGCACGCGGCCGGACTGGTCTCCCTCCGCGACGACGGCGGCGGCCCCATGGACATCATCGACGTCGAGTCCGGGGCACTGCTGGGCACGATGGACTCCCCGCAGACCCACTACCAGGCGCACCCGGGCGCGGTGTACGTGCACCAGGACCGCACGTTCCTCGTGGAGGACCTCGACGAGGACGCCCACGCCGTGCTCGTCACGCGCGCGTGGCCGGACTTCACGACGCAGGCCCGGGACGTCACGGAGATCGAGATCGTGGCCGTGGAGCGTCGGCTCGACGCGCACGGCAGCTCCCTGCGCTGGTGCCTGGGCGACGTGCAGGTGCGCACGCAGGTGGTCTCCTTCCAGCGCAAGGCCCTGCTCTCCGGCGAGGTGCTCGGCGAGGAGCCGCTCGATCTGCCGGCCCGGGACCTGTTCACCTCCGCCGTGTGGTTCCAGGCCTCCTCCGAGGAGCTCGTGGCGGCGGGCCTGACGATGGACCGGCTGCCCGGCGCCCTGCACGCGGCCGAGCACGCCATGATCGGGATGATGCCCCTGGTGGCCTCGAATGACCGCTGGGACATCGGCGGCGTGTCCATGGTGCTGCACCCGGACACCGGCTCGCCCGCGGTGTTCGTGTACGACGGCCGCCCCGGCGGGGCGGGCTTCGCGGAGCGCGGCTTCGAGCAGGCGCGCCGCTGGGTCACGGCGACGGCGGCCGCGATTCACACGTGCGAGTGCCCGGAGGGCTGCCCCTCCTGCGTGCAGTCCCCCAAGTGCGGCAACCGCAACAGCCCCCTGGACAAGGCCGGGGCGCTGACGGTGCTGCGCTTCCTGATCGAGCGGTTCGATGCGCTCGCGGAGGTGGACGTGGGTGAGCCGGAGGCGGCCGAGGACTGACCGCCTCCTCACCGCACCGAGGGCGGGCCGGCCACGGCCACCGCGCGGGCGGGCGGCAGCGGCACCCGGGCCACCTCCACCTCGACGCGCACCGAGCCCTGCGGGGACGCCGAGCAGTCCAGCACCCGGGCGTGGTTCCGCTCGGCCGTCTCCGCGGCGAGGGCGCACGGCTCCTGCGCGGTGATCCCGCGGCGGGCGTCCGAGGCCGCGAGCGCGGCGAGGTCCGCCGCGCCGGCCGCCTGCGACGCGGTGACGGAGGCCGCGCCCAGGGCGGCCACCGCGATCACGAGCGACGCCCCGAGGGCCACCGTGCCGAGGGCCGTGACCCCGCCCGCGCCGCGTTCGTCGGCGAGGGCCTGCCGTGCCCTGGCCGGCGCACCGCCGCGGTGCGGGGTCACGACGCCTCCCCCGGGTTCGGATGCTGCAGCGGCGCCGCCGCACCGGCCTCGAGCGCGATCGGCTCGATCCACCCCAGCGGGCCCGGGCCGGGATGGCTCACGGTCACGGTCACCCAGCCGTCCCCCTCCTCGTGCGCCAGGCGGGCCTCCTCCCCCGCCATGCGCTCGACGGTCCTCCTGGCCTCGCCGACGTCGTCTCCGCGGGCGAGGAGGCGCGCCGCCGACGCCGCTGCGTCCCCGTTGCGCACCTGCTGGACGGAGGCGGCCCCGGCGAGGACCACGGCCACGAGGATGAGCACGACCGCCGGCAGCAGGGCCGCGTACTCGGCCGTGACGGCGCCGCGCTCGCCTGCCGACGCGGTGCGGGGGCGGGGCATGGCCGCCTCAGGACGAGGCGCGTCCGATTCACGACGGGGCACGGCCCCGGCCCGGCCACCGCGGGGGTGTCCGGGCCGGGGCGCGCCGTTGCGGGACTCAGTCACGCTTGAGGGCCTCGGCGATGATGTCCTTGAGCATCTCCTGCACCTCGGGGCTGGTGAGCAGGACGGCCAGGACGCCGGCGAAGCCGACGGCGGCGAGCGTGAGGATGCCGTACTCGGCGGTCTGGGCGCCGGTCTCGTCCTCGAGGCGCTCGCGGCCGACGAGATCGGTCAGGGCCAGGTGCAGGGCGGTGGAGAGCTGGGTCATGGGGTTCCTCCTGGAAGGGCGGCCCTCGGTGCGAGGGCGGTGGGACGGTCCGGTGCGGGCCGCTGATCCCAGACTGCGCGGGACGGCGTCCGCCGCGCTCGCCGCGCCCGCCGGCCGGGGACGACCGCCCCGCGCCGGGCGGCCTGTGCAGGAGCGATCAGGCGCCCGCGCGTCACGGGCCCGCCGTGAGCAGGGCGATCACCATGGGGATCACGCCCCAGCACACGAACGCCGGCAGCAGGCACAGGCTCAGCGGCACCACGAGCCGCACGGCGAGCTCCTCCGCGGCCCGCTCGTCCGCGCGCCGCGACTGCTGGCGCACCGCGGCGGCCGTCTCCGTCAGCGCACGGGCTCCAGCCATGCCGCTGCGGTGCAGGGGACGCAGCCAGGCCGCCACCTCCGTCCACAGCGGATCCTGCGCCACGGGCTCCCACGCCTCCTCCCACGGGCGGCCCCAGCGCAGCAGGGCCGTCACGGCGCGCAGGGCGTGCGCGTCCGGCAGCGCACGGGCGAGGTCGTCGAGGGCCGCGGTGAGCGAGCGGCCCGCCGCGAGGAGCGGGGCCACGAGGTCCAGGACGACGGCGGGCTCGATCGACCCGGTCGGCCGGGTCGCCCGGGCGACGAGCAGACGCGTCCACGCCTGGCCGGCAAGCGTGAACAGCAGGCCCAGCACGCCGATGATCCACCCGAAGGGCGAGGTCAGCAGATCTGCCGGCGACGTGCCCAGCAGCCACGCCATCCCGAGGCCGCCCATGGGCAGCCACTGCAGCAGCCGGGCGGTCGCGCGGGGCCCCGCCGCGGCGCTGCGGCGGGCGCGGGCCGCGTCGACGGCGGCCTCCAGGGTGTCCGCCAGGCGCGCGGCGAGCGCGGCGGGCGCGGCCCCCGCACGCCGCCCGGCCGTGAGGGCGGTGTCCACCAGCTCCCAGCCCGGGTCCGGCGGCGCCGCGCGCCCGGGCAGCCGCCGCCACGGACGTCGCCCCGCACGGTCGGCGCTGCCGCCCACGTCGGAGCAGGGGCCCTCAGCGTCCAGTCCGAGCCGCTCGCGCGCGGCCCGCCGGCGGACGCGGTGGTGGAGGCAGCAGCCCGGGCGGGGCCGCGCGCAGGCGGGCACGGTCCGGGCGACCTCCGCCCAGGCGCGGTCCGCCGGGAGTCCGGCCCGCAGCAGCGCGGACCAGCGGCGCAGGACGGCCACGAGCTCCTCGGTCTCCTTCTCCGGATCAGCCCGAGGCCGGAACAGCGGTCCGGGGATCCTCAGCACGTGTGCCGGCCCTCGAGGCGGGCGCGCAGCAGCTCGAGCCCCGGGCCCTCGACCGTGCGTCCCGCGGCACCGCCGCCGTCGTCAGCGGTGCCGTCCTCCCAGGTGAGCGCGGGGACCAGGGCGAGCGGCCCCGGGGCGTCCGCGGGGACGGCGAGCTCCACGGGGTGCCGGCCGTGCACGTCCCGGACCACGTGGAGCACGGCGTCCACCCCGGCCCGGGCCTGGGCGTCCACGGCGGCCGGGCTCCACCCGGCGAGGGAGGCCATCGCGGTGAGGCGGGCGGGCACGTCCGCCGCGGCGTTGGCGTGCAAGGTCCCCCAGGCACCCTGGTGGCCCGTGTTCAGCGCAGTGAGGACGTCGGTCACCTCGGCGCCGCGGCACTCCCCCACCACGAGCCGGTCCGGGCGCATGCGCAGCGCGTGGCGGATGAGCTCGGGGAGGGCCACCTCCCCCGCCCCCTCCTCGTTCGCGGCGCGGCACTGCAGCGCCACCACGTGCGGGTGCTCCGGCGCGGCCTCGAGGGTGTCCTCCACGGTGATGATGCGCTCGTGCGCGGACACCTCGGAGAGGGCCGCCGAGAGCATCGTGGTCTTGCCCGTGCCGGTCGCGCCGCTGATGAACACGGTGGCCCGGTGCAGCACCAGCCACTGCACCGCCTCGGCCCAGAGGCCGCCGTCGGGCCAGGACTCGGCGAGCTCCGCGAGCGAGCGGGCACGCCGTGCGGGCACGCGCAGGCTCAGCACCGTGCCGCCACCGCTGACGGGCGGCAGCACGGCGTGCACGCGGACCCCGCCCACCCGGGCGTCGGCCATCGGGACGGCCCCGTCGAGGCGCCGGCCCGCCTGCCCCAGCAGCCGGACCGCGAGCGCGTGGGACGCCTCCGGGTCCAGGCGCGCCGGGCGCCGGATCAGCCCGCCCGCCCCGTCGGTCCACACGGCACCGCCGCCGTCCACGAGGACGTCCGTGACGCCCTCGACGCCCACCCAGGGGGCGAGCGGGCCGAAGCCGGCGAGCTCCTCCTCGAGGGCGCGGGCCTGAGCCTCCCGCACGGCGGGGGCCGGCGGGGTCCACGGCCGATCCGGATCGGGGGCGCCGCGGCCGATCCGCCGCCACCACGGTGCGGGACGCATGGCATCCGCGCGCCGCTGCGCCTCGGCGTCCGCGAGCACCCGCTCGATCAGCGGACGCAGGTCCGCCTCGGTCGCGGGATCCCCCTCGGCGCACTGCTCGGCGATCCTGCGGCGCAGCGCGGCGGCGTCGTCCGGCCCCGGGGACGCCGCGGCCAGCGGGGCGGCGGCCGGCGGCGGGGAGGCCGCGGCCAGCGGGGCGGCGGCCGGCGGCGGATGCCCTGGCCGCGGTGGGTGAAGGCCGGACCGGACGGACGGGCGGGCACGGCGGGGACGGGGTGGGGCATCGGGCACCCAGGGACGCATGGCGGACCTCCAGCGGGACGGCGGGTCCGGCGCCGACGTCGACGGCCGCCGGCCTCCGGCCTCCGCCCAGTCCAGCCGCCGCGCACGGGGCCCGGCCCGTCCGTGCCCGATTGCGGGGACATGCGAGCCCCGGGCGCCGCCTGTGCAGGAGCCGCCGGGCCTCAGAGGTCTCCGGCGGCACCGTGCCGCCACCGCCCGGCCCCCTTCAGCCGTGGGATCGCGTCAGCGCCCCTGCCCCGTCAGTCGCTGACCGGCTCCCACGTCTCGGCGTCGATCACGCGGCTCCGGTCCCAGGGCACGGACCAGTCGAGCAGGTCCAGCAGCCGGTCCAGCAGTGCCGCCGTGAACCCCCACACGAGCCGCTCCCCCACGAGGAAGCCGGGAGTCTCGCCGCGGCGGCCGCCGGGCCGCGCCACCCGGCACCGGTTCTGCGGGGCCACGAGGTCGGCCACGGGCAGGCGGAACACGGCGGCGGCCTCGGCCTCGTCCACCACGGCCACGCGACCCGGGCGGCACCACCACCCGATCACGGGGTGCACCACGTGGCCGGACACGATCAGGGGCACCGGGGGCAGGACGCCCAGCACCTCGACGCCGTCCGGATCCAGCCCCGTCTCCTCACGGGCCTCGCGCAGGGCCGTGGCCACCACGTCCGCGTCCTCGGGGTCCACGCGTCCGCCGGGGAAGGCGATCTGCCCCGCGTGCTGGCGCAGGGTGGACGCGCGCTGCGTGAGCAGGACGTCCACGGCGGGGTGGACGCGGCCGGCGTCGTGGACCGCCGGGACGTCGTCGAGTGCGCCGACGAGGATGAGCACGGCCGAGGGGCGCGCCTGCACCGGGCGGGGCCAGTCCAGGCCCCACGCGGAGGCGGCGCCGTCCGGGACCGCGGTGAGCGCGGCGGCGTCGTGGCGGCCGGGGACCTCGGCCACGCCCCACCGGGCCGTGAGGGCGGTCAGCTGGTCGCGTGCCCCCGCGATCGAGCCGGGGAGGGCGGGGGCGGACGCAGGGTGCGCGGCGGGCTCGGTCATGTCCCCCACGCTACCCACGGCCCGGTGCGTGAGACGCCGGCCGCGGGCGGGGCTCGGTAGCCTCGGAGCCATGAGCGCCTCGCACCCCGCACCCACGACGGCGGCCCCGACCGCCGTCGACGTCGCTGTGATCGGCGGCGGCCAGGCCGGCCTCGCCGCCGGATTCCACCTCCAGCGGCTCGCGCGGGACGTCGAGCGCGGCCGCGCTGCGGGGCCCGCGCCCTCGTTCGTGATCCTGGACGCGGCAGGGGAGCCCGGCGGCGCGTGGCGCCACTTCTGGGACTCGCTCGAGCTCTTCTCCCCTGCGGAGCACTCCTCCCTGCCCGGCCACCGCATGCCGGCCCTGCCGGACGCCTCGGCCACGGAGTCCGGCAACCCCGACGCGCTCCACGTCGTCGACTACCTCGCCGACTACGAGCAGCGCTACTCCCTGCCCGTCCGCCGCACCGCGCGCGTCAGCACCGTCACCCGGGACGCCTCGGCGGCGGAGGAGCCGCCGTTCACCCTCCTCCTCGAGGACGGCTCCCGCCTCACCGCCGGGGCCGTGGTCTCCGCGACCGGCACGTTCACCCGCCCGTACCTGCCCGCGGTCCCCGGGGCCGCGGAGTTCGCGGGACGCCGGCTGCACTCCGCGGCCTACCGCCGTCCGGAGGACTTCACCGACCAGCGGGTGCTCGTGGTGGGCGGGGGCAACTCCGGCCCCCAGGTGGCCGCGGACCTGCTCGACCACGCCGCGGAGGTCACGTGGGCGTGTCGGCGCCCGCCGCGCTTCATGCCGGACGACGTCGACGGCCGCGTGCTGTTCCAGGCCGCCTCGGCGCGGGTGCTGGGCCGGGACGGCCCGTCGGTCGGCGAGCTCGGGGACATCGTGGCCGTCCCGCCCGTGCGCCGGGCCCGCGACGAGCACGGGCTGCATGCGGTCCCCATGGTCTCCCGGCTCACCCGGCGCGGCGCGGCCTGGGACGACGACGCCGGCCTCGAGCACGGCTGGGCGGCGGACTCGGCGGCCGCCGCGGAGGTGCGGGGCACGGATCGCACGTTCGACGCGATGGTGTGGAGCACCGGCTTCCACGCGGAGCTGCGCCACCTGCGGCAGCTGGACCTGAGCACGACCGGCGCCGGCGTGCCCCGCACCCGGAGCGACCTGCCGACCGCGAGCACCGACGTCCCCGGCCTGTACCTGCTCGGCTACGGCGACTGGTGCGGGCCGGCCTCGGCCACGCTAGTGGGCGTCGGCGTGTGGGCGCGGAACACCGTGGAGGACGTCGCCGCCCGACTGGCCGAGGGCTGAGCCGCCGGCTCAGCTGAGCATCAGCCGCACGGCGAGCACCGCCATGACCGCGGCGATGAGCACGTCCAGGACGCGCCACGCGCTCGGCGAGGCGAGCGGGCGGGCCAGGAGCCGCGCCCCGAACCCCAGCCCGGAGAACCACAGCAGGGAGGCGAGCACGGCGCCGGCGGCGAACACCCAGCGTCCGTCCGGGCCGTGCTGGTTGGCGAGGCTGCCGAGCAGCACCACGGTGTCCAGGTACACGTGCGGATTCAGCCACGTCAGGGCGAGCGTGGTCCCCAGCACCGAGCCGGCCGTCCGCGGCGCCGGCCGTGCCTCCCACGATCAGCACGGCGTCCGATGCCGCGCACACCGCGACGACGGGGCCCACGTGCTCACGGCGCGCGCCCTGGCGCAGGACGAAGGCGTTCTGGGCGCCGATCGCCACGATGAGGGCGAGTCCGGTGAGCAGGCCCGTCACGGCGAGGTTCCACATGAGCCTGACGCTAGGGCGGTCTCGAATCTGAGACAAACGCATCATCCTGCGATTGCCTAAGCTCTGCTTCATGAATCACGAGCAGCTGCGCGCCCTGCTGGCCATCGTCGACGAGGGCTCGTTCGAAGGGGCGGCCCACACGCTGGGCGTCAGCGCGTCCGCCGTGAGCCAGCGGATTCGCGCGCTCGAGCACACCGTCGGCCAGGTGGTGGTCCGGCGAGGCAGCCCCTGCGTGCCGACCGATGCCGGCACGGCCCTCGTGCGCATGGCCCGGCACGTGCAGGTCCTCGAGGGGGAGGCCTGGGCACGTCTCGGCCGGCAGGCGTCCGGTCGCAGCGTCACCGCGCTCGCCGTGCCCGCGGACGCCCTGGGCACGTGGTTCCAGCCCGTGGTGCGGGACGCCGCCGCCTGGCATGACACCGTGCTGGACCTGCACGTGGAGGACCAGGACCACAGTGCGCAGCTGCTGCGGCGGGGCGAGGTGCTGGCCGCCGTCACCACCGAGCCGGTCCCCGTGCCGGGCTGCGAGGCGGAGCCGCTCGGCCACATGCGGTACGTCCCCGTGGCCGCGCGCGCCCTGCTCGAGCGGCACCGGGGGGCCGGCGCCGTCGACCTCGCGGCCATGCCGATGATGCGGTTCAACGTGAAGGACGACCTCCAGGGCATCGTGCTGCGCTCCGCCGGAGTCGCCACGGCCCCGCCGACCCACACCGCCCCGTCCTTCGACGCCTTCCAGCGCTGCGTGGAGGCCGGCCTGGGCTGGGGCATGCTCGTGGACCATCAGGCTCGCGAGGGCCTGCGCGACGGCGGCCTCGTCCGCCTGCCGGGGGTCGACGACGTCCTCCTGCCCCTGCACTGGCAGGCCGCCACCCTGCCCTCACCGCGCCTGCTGCGACTGACCGCGGCCGTCCGTGCCGCCGCCCACCGGGGGCTGGATCCCCCGTGAGGCGCCGCATCCGAGGCGCCGGCCCCGTCCGTCGGCGGGGTGCCGCGCTGCGTGCCGGCCCCGCCCCGATCAGGACCCGGTCAGGACCTGGTCCGGACCGCTCATGCCCCGAGGGAATGCCCCAGGGCCCGGAGCTCGCGGCGCGTCCGCCCCGCGCGCATGAGTGCGAGCAGCTCCTCCCGGCCGGGCTTGAGCTCGTAGGCCAGCAGGGACCGCGCCCTCTCGGGGTCGGTCTCGCCCGCACCGTAGCTGGGGCACCACCGGGCGATCGGGCAGGCCCCGCACGCCGGCTTCCGCGCGTGGCACACGCGGCGGCCGTGGAAGATGAGGTGGTGGGAGAGCATGGTCCAGTCCCGCGGCGGGAACAGGGCGGCGACGGCGTGCTCCACCTTCACCGGGTCGGTCTCCTCCGTGAAGCCGAGCCGGCGCGCCAGGCGCCCGAAGTGCGTGTCCACGGTGATCCCGGGGCGGCCGAACGCGTTGCCCAGCACCACGAACGCCGTCTTGCGACCCACCCCCGGGAGGGTCACGAGATCCTCGAGGCGGCCGGGGACCTCCCCGTCGAAGCGCTCCACGAGCTCGACGGAGAGCCGCAGGATCGCCGACGCCTTGTTCTTGTAGAAGCCCGTGGGGCGCACGAGCTCCTGCAGCTCCACCTCCGTGGCCGCGGCCATGGCCGCCGCGTCGGGGAAGCGCGCGAACAGCGCGGGGGTCACGGAGTTCACCCGCACGTCCGTCGTCTGGGCCGAGAGCACGGTGGCCACGAGCAGCTCGAAGGGGTTCTCGAAGTCCAGCTCGGCCACCGCGTACGGGTACGCCTCCGCGAGCGCGCGGTCGATCCGCCGCGCCCGGCGCGTCAGGGCCAGCGGGCTCTCCCCCGTCGGCGTCGTCGTCCCGTGCGCGCTCACGCCGACCGCCGCCCCGCCACGGCCGTGAAGGAGCCCTGCGGGGAGTCCGCCCACTCGGCGCCCGCGTCGCGCAGCAGGGCGTCGTGAGGCCGCGGCCCCCCTGCTCCGCCTCCTCGGCGTCGGGCAGCTCGTCCCACGGCTCCGCCGCCGGCCACCACCACGTCCCACTGCTCCCGAGTCATGGACCGATTCTCCCGTGCCGCGGTGGCGGGCGCGAACGCATCCGGCGGCCGCTCGCCGTGGGGAGCAACACGAACGGCGGTGATTTGCCGCCTCCGGCCCCGCGCGTCATGCTGATCCCGACAGACCTGTGCCACGCGTCACACCGGCGACCGGCCCTGCCGGCCACCCCCAGATCCCGGCGCGCCCCGCCCCGAAAGGACACCCCCGATGGATGAGCAGATCCCCACGTTCCCCCCACCACCGGAGTTCGCCGCCCAGGCCGTCGCCACGGCGGACCTGTACGCCGAGGCCTCCGAGGACCGGCTCGCCTACTGGGCCCGCCGAGCCCGCGAGGCCCTGCACTGGGAGGAGGACTTCACCGAGGTCCTGGACTTCTCCGACGCCCCGTTCGCGAAGTGGTTCGCCGACGGCACCACCAACGCCGCCTACAACGCACTGGACCGCCACGTGGAGGCCGGCCGCGGCGAGCGTGTGGCCATCCACTTCGAGGGCGAGCCGGGCGACACCCGCACCTACACGTACGCCGAGCTGGCCGCCGAGGTGCGGCGGGCCGCCAACGCGTTCGAGTCGCTGGGCGTCGCCAAGGGCGACCGCGTGGCCGTCTACCTGCCCATGATCCCCGAGGCCGTCATCACGATGCTCGCGTGCGCGCGCATCGGCGCCGTGCACTCCGTGGTGTTCGGCGGCTTCTCCGCCGACGCCCTGCGCTCCCGCGTGGACGACGCCGAGGCGAAGCTCGTCGTCACCGCGGACGGCTCCTTCCGCCGCGGCAAGCCCTCCATGCTCAAGCCCGCCGTGGACGAGGCGCTCTCAGCCCCCGGCCACACCGTGGAGAACGTCGTCGTCGTGCGCCGCAACGAGGCCGAGGTGCCCATGGCCGAGGGCCGCGACCACTGGTGGCACGACGTGGTCCCCACCGCCTCCGACGAGCACGAGCTCGTGTGGCACGACGCCGAGCACCCGCTCTTCATCCTCTACACCTCCGGCACCACCGGGAAGCCGAAGGGCATCCTGCACACCACCGGCGGCTACCTCGTCCAGGGCGCCGTGACGATGCACGACACCTTCGACCTCAAGCCGGAGACGGACGTCTACTGGTGCACCGCCGACGTCGGCTGGGTCACCGGCCACTCCTACGTCGCCTACGCGCCGCTCGTGAACGGCGCCACCCAGGTGATCTACGAGGGCACCCCGGACTCCCCGCACCAGGGCCGGTGGTGGGAGATCGTCGAGAAGTACGGCGTCACCATCCTCTACACCGCGCCGACCGCGGTGCGCACCTTCATGAAGTGGGGCCGCCAGATCCCGGACGGCCACGACCTCTCCTCCCTGCGCCTGCTGGGCACCGTGGGCGAGGCCATCAACCCCGAGGCGTGGCGCTGGTTCCACGAGGTCATCGGCGGCTCGCACTGCCCGATCGTGGACACCTGGTGGCAGACCGAGACCGGCGCGCACATGCTCACCCCGCTGCCCGGCGTCACCACGCTCAAGCCCGGCTCGGCGCAGCAGCCCGTGCCCGGCGTCGTGCTGACCGTGGTGGACGAGGCGGGCGAGCCCCTCGAGGGCACCGCCGCGGGCTTCCTCGTGGCGCGCGAGCCGTGGCCGTCCATGCTGCGGGGCATCTGGGGCGATCCGGAGCGCTTCAAGGAGACCTACTGGTCCCGCTTCCCCGGCATGTACTTCGCCGGCGACGGCGCCCGCTACGACGAGGACGGCGACATCTGGCTGCTCGGCCGCGTGGACGACGTCATGAACGTCTCCGGCCACCGCCTGTCCACCCAGGAGATCGAGTCCTCCCTCGTGGCGCACGAGCTCGTGGCGGAGTCCGCCGTGGTCGGCGCCGCGGACGAGACGACGGGTCAGTCCGTCGTCGCCTTCGTCCTCCTCACCGAGGAGGCCTCCGCCCGGGGCCTGGACCCTGCCGAGGTCGAGCAGGCGCTGCGCGCCCACGTGGGGCACGACATCGGCCCGATCGCCAAGCCGAAGCGCATCCTCGTGGTGCCGGAGCTGCCCAAGACCCGCTCGGGGAAGATCATGCGCCGCCTCCTCAAGGACGTCGCCGAGGGCCGCACCCCCGGCGACGCCACCACCCTGGCGGATCCGACCGTCATGGACCGCATCGTGGAGACCCTGGGCGACCGCGCCTGACC
The DNA here is from genome assembly GCF_039519235.1 of Micrococcus sp. 2A. NCBI lineage: Bacteria > Bacillati > Actinomycetota > Actinomycetes > Micrococcales > Micrococcaceae > Micrococcus > Micrococcus sp. 2A. Next base: position 2,026,999 of record NZ_CP154351.1, read on the forward strand.
TGCTGAGCACAGACGAGCCCTGCGACGTGGCGCCCATCCGGAGCGGATGGGCACCACGTCGCAGGGCTCGTTCGTCGTGGCGCTCAGGTCTGGTGCGTGGTCAGGGTCGCGACGCCGCGGCGCCTCAGCCCCGGGCGGCGGCGGCCAGGCGGGCCTGCTTCACGGCGTCGGCGGGCGTGAAGCCGAGGCGGCCGACGACCTCGTCCACGAAGCGGCGTGCTGCCTGTCGGGCCTCCTCCCTGCACCCCTCCGCGGACGCCGCGACGAACGTGCCCGCGCGACCGCGGGTCTCCACGGCCCCGCGAGCCTCGAGCTCCTTGTAGGCCTTGGCCGCGGTGCCCGGGGCGAGCCCGAGCTCCCCGGCCAGCGTGCGCACGGGCGGGAGGCGGTCGCCGCGGGCGAGGAGACCGCGGGCCACGGCGTCCACGACGGCGTCCACGAGCTGCGCCGAGGCGGGATCCGGGGCCGAGCGGTCGACCGACAGACACGGCAGGGACGGCGCGGCGACACGCGAGGGCGGGGAGGCCGCCGTGGCAGCCTCCCCGCCCTCGCGGTGCGCAGGGGTGCGCGGGGTCATCCGGCGTGCATCAGACGCGGTGAGCGGGGGCGTCGTCGTCCACCGGGGCTCCGAACGCCTCCTCGTCGGCTGCGTCCCAGGCCTCGTCCGGAAGGTGGCCGGAGGTCTCGTCCGGGTGCCGCACGAGGTGGATCATCGCGACGACCAGACCTCCCCAGACCAGGACGATCGCGAGGGTCATCATCATGATGGCTGCGATGCTCATGGCTCAGTGCTCCTTCCGGACGGCACGGGCCGCCGCGTCGACGGATGGGTCCGTCGTGTCCGTGCGGACCACGGGGATGGCGCCGGTGGGCGTGGTGCCGGCCGGGACCGCGTGGGTCGGGATGAGGTCGCCGTGGATCTCGTTCTCCACGGGCTCTTCATAGAGGTTCGACTTCTTGGACCACGGGATCAGGGACAGCAGCACCGCGAAGGCCACCGAGCCGAGGGCCAGGCCCCAGCCGTACTGGCCGAGGAAGTCGCCCGGGTAGTCGCCGTAGCCGTCCCGGATGGTCTCCATGATCCAGGAGAGCCAGATGTAGGAGAGCACCAGGGGCATGACCACGCCGATCAGCAGCGTGAAGATCCCGCCCACACGGAACGAGGAGACCGCGTTGAGGTGGGCCACGATCCGGCGCGCCGAGCCGAGGACGGCCGTCACCACGAGCACCGACATGAGGGCGGCGCCCACGATGCCGAAGTTGTTGGCGAAGGCGTCCATGGTGTCCAGCATGTAGAGGCCCGTGGTGGTGGAGAACAGTGCGAGGGACACGACGGCCGAGAGGCCGACCACCACCAGCACGGTGGTCCAGCGGCCCCAGCCCAGCTTGTCCTTCACCGCCGAGACCACGACCTCGAGGATGGAGATGAGCGAGGTGAACCCCGCGATCACGAGGGAGCCGAAGAAGAGGATGCCCACGAGGGCGCCCATGGGGGCCTGGGAGATCAGCGTGGGGAACGCGACGAAGGCCAGGCCGATTCCGCTGGCCACCACCTCGTCCACGCGCACGCCGGAGGCCTGCGCCATGAAGCCCAGCGCCGAGAACACGCCGATGCCGGCGAGGATCTCGAAGCCCGAGTTGGACAGGCCGACCACGAGGCCGGAGCCCGTCAGGTTCGTGCGCTTCTTCAGGTAGGACGCGTAGGTGATCATGATGCCGAAGCCCACGGAGAGGGAGAAGAAGATCTGCCCGTAGGCCGCGATCCACACGCCCGGCTCGGCCAGGGCCGCCCAGTTCGGGGTGAAGAGGGCGTCGAGGCCCTGCGTGGCGCCCGGCAGGGTGAGGGCGATGACGACCAGCACGAGGAACATGACGATGAGCAGCGGAATGCCGATCATGGAGGCCAGCGCGACGCCGCGGCGGATGCCGAAGCCCATCACGAGGATGAGGATGACCCACACCGCGAGCATCGGCCAGAACACGCCGGGCACGATGTCGAACGAGGGCTGCGGGGCGTCGGCCACCTGGAGGTAGGTCCCGTTGAAGAAGCCCTCGGGGTCGTCGCCCCACTCCTGGGTGAGGGAGAAGCCCGTGTAGCGGATGGACCACGCGATGATGGCCGCGTAGTAGATGCCGATGACCACACAGATGAGCACCTGCCACCAGCCGATGGCTTCGGCCCAGCGGTTCAGCCGGCGGAAGGCCAGGGGCGCCGAGCCCCGGAAGCGGTGGCCGATCGCGTAGTCGAAGAACAGCAGCGGGATGCCCGCGGTGAGGAGCGCGATGAGGTAGGGGACGACGAAGGCGCCGCCGCCGTTCTCGTACGCCACGTAGGGGAAGCGCCAGATGTTGCCGAGGCCGACCGCCGAGCCGATCGCCGCGAGGATGAAGGCCCAGCGGCCGGTGAACTCCTCACGGGACTGCCGCGGTGCGGCGTCCGTGGCGGAGACGGATGTGGACATGGGGGACCTCCGGGGAAGGACGGGGTGCAGATGTGATCGACCACACAATACGACATCGTCCGATGCGTGGGAACCCGCGTCCAGGATGCAGACGCGGCCGTGGTGCGGGTCAGCCCCCCACGACGCACTGCCCCGCGGAGACGGTGGAGCTCAGGCTGGGCGCGACCGCCACTGTCCGGGCGATCGCGTCCGCCGTGAGGGCGTAGCCGATCTGACCCGACCCCGGCGCGCGGGCGAACACGAGGCCGGCGAGCGTGCCGTCCTCCGCCACCACGGGCCCGCCGGAGTATCCGTGGCGGATGTCCGCCTCGAGGGTGTAGACGTCCACCGCGGAGACGGCGCCGCCGCCCACGGCCTCGAGCGGGACCTCGCCCACGGCCTGCACGCGGGCGGCGGTGGTGGCGAACGGGCCGCTGTCCGGGTAGCCCATGGCCGTGGCCGTGTCGCCCACGCCCAGCTCCGCACCCAGACGCGCCACGGGCAGCTGCGCCCCGTCGACGGCGAGCACCGCGAGGTCCCGGGCCGTGTCCAGGAGGACGACGCGTGCCGCGTACACCCCGCGGTCGCGGTCGAGCACGGTGGGCGCGGGGACGCCGGCCACCACGTGGGCGTTGGTGAGCACGCGGTCCGGGGCGATCGCCACTCCGGAGCCGCTCTGGACCTGCGCGCAGGCCGTGGCGGTGCCGGTCAGGCGGACCACGGAGCGGGACACGTCGGCGGCCGGCGCCGGCTGCGGTGCGGCGGCCGGTCCGGATGGACGGGCAGCCGCCGTCGTCGGGCTCGACGCCGCGGCGGCCGGTGCGGGCGCGGAGGAGGCCGGGTCTGCGGGCGCGTCCGGCTGGGAGCGCGACGGTGCGGCGTCCGGCTCGGGTGCGCCGGGCTGGGACGCGCCGGGCTCCCCCTGCGCGGGGGTGCTGGGGAGCGGTGCAGGCCCCGCTCCCGCCGAGTCGTCGGCAGACGTGGCCGACCCCGGCTCGCCCGGGGTGCCCGCGTCGCCGGGGGTGCCGGCCTCGCCGGGCCGGGCCGCGCCCGGGGTGTCCGCAGGGGCCGCGCCGCCGGACGGCTCACCACCGGGGGCCGCGGCCGAGGAGCCGGGAACGGCAGCGGCGTCGGGGCCGCCGGACCCCGTGGCGCCGGAGCCGAGCGCCGCGGTCACGGGCGGCAGGTCGGGCGCGTCGGCGTCTTCGGCGGGTGCGGGCAGCTCCACCTCGGGGAGGCCGTCGAGGCCGGCGACCGCGGCGCGGGCGCGGGCCGCCCACGAGAGGACAGCGTCGGGCATGGCGGCGTCCACCGTGGTGAGCACGCGGGACCGGGCGACCTCACGGGTGACCGCGGTGTTGCCCAGTGCACCGAGGGAGAAGGAGAGGAGGCCCATCACGAGCGCGGCCACGAGCACCGACGCCAGCGCGCCGAGGAGCCGGTCCACGCGGCGCAGCACGGGCGGACCGATGCGCAGGCGCAGCTGCGCGCCGATCGCCGCGCCGACGTACTGGCCCGAGGCGACGAGGGCCACCACCGTGACCAGGGTGAGCACCCACCGCCAGCCCGTGCCGGTGGCCCACTGGGAGACGACGGGCACGGCGAGGAAGGCGATGAGCGCGCCCGCGATGAACCCCGCCAGGTTGCCCAGCACGACGCCGAGGCCACGGCGATGGCCCTGCACGAAGAACATGACCAGGAGCACGAGCAGCACCGCGTCCAACCAGGTCAGGCCGAAGATCATCCCGTGTCCACTCCTCATCCTCTCCCCGCGCGGTGCGTCCGCGTCGGCAGGCGCCGTGGGGGACTCCAGGGTATCGGCAGCCTCGAGGGGCATGGGGCACAATGGACCGGACAGACTTCGGCGGCACGCCGTCGGGGTGAGACAGGCAGAGGAAGGACGCACATGGATCTCGAGGTTCTGCGGAAGGCCCCGCTGTTCACTCACCTGGACGACGAGGTGTTCGCCATCCTGACCTCCGAGCTGACCGAGGTGGAGCTCTCGCGCGGCTCGTCCGCGTTCCACGAGGGCGATCAGGGCGACCAGCTGTACGTGATCATGTCCGGCAAGGTGAAGCTCGGCCGGACGGCTCCGGACGGGCGCGAGAACCTCGTGGCCGTGCTCGGCCCCGGTGAGATCTTCGGAGAGATGGCCCTGTTCAACCCCGCGCCGCGCAGCGCCACCGCCACTGCGGTCTCGGCCGCCCGCCTCGCGGGCCTGCGCCACGAGAACCTGCGCCGCGCGATCGCGTCCTCCCCCGAGGTCTCCCTCCAGCTGCTCCAGGCCCTCGCCCAGCGCCTGTCAAAGACCAACGAGTCCCTCGCGGACCTGGTCTTCTCCGACGTTCCGGGCCGCGTCGCGAAGGCGCTCCTGGACCTGGCCGACCGCTTCGGCCGCCCCGCGGCGGACGGGCTCCTCGTGGCCCACGACCTCACGCAGGAGGAGCTGGCCCAGCTGGTGGGCGCCTCTCGCGAGACCGTGAACAAGGCGCTCGCCGAGTTCGTGCAGCGCGGCTGGATCCGCCTCGAGAACCGCGCCGTCGTGATCCTGGACCTGCAGCGCCTGCGCCAGCGTTCGCGCTGACCCGCACCGCACACACGAGGGGGGCCGCTGAAAGGCGGGCCCCCTCGTGTGTGCTCAGTGCCGCCCGGTCTCCTCGGCGTGCATCCACAGGCGGCCGCTGCCGTCGTCGGGCTCGGTGACCACGGTGCGCTGCGGGATGGCGCCCCGCCCCACCCCTTCCGTGAGGGAGAGCAGGAAGGCGGCGGCCGTGCGGTGGGCGGCCACACGCCGCAGCAGCGCCTGGGTCATGGGCGTGGAGACCTGGTCGAGGCGCACCGTGCCCGCCTCGCCGAGCCAGCCCTCCGGACCGGGCAGGGCCACGGGCCCCTCGAGGATCCGTCGCGCGGAGCACCAGCCCCGCTCGCTCGCGCCGGCGGCCGCCTCCGACGCGGTCTGCTGCGGCGGCAGGGCCGCGGCGAACACCACCGTGTCGAAGCGCCGGTGGCTGTGGAGGGCGCTCTGCCAGCGCTCGAGCGGGCGCAGCAGGTCGGCGCGCAGTCCCAGACCGCGGGAGTCCAGGAGCGAGGGCAGTCCCGCCTCCCCCTGCTCGAGGGAGGCCCGTGTCCCGCCCCAGGAGCGGCCACGGGGCTGGAGCACGATGTCCCCGTCCGAGCGCCCCGCCAACAGGACGCCGGTCTCCTCGAAGAGCTCGCGGACCGCGGCCACCACGTGCTGGCGGGCGCGGCGCCGATCCGGGATGCCGAGGCACGCGGACCAGCGCGCGGGCTCGGGCCCGAACCACCGGCACGTCTCCGCGTCCGAGGTGGAGAGCGAGCCCCCGGGAAGGCCCACCCGCCCGAGGGGAGTGTTCCCCGTCCGGTGGCGCAGCAGCACCTCGGGCCCGTCCGTCCCCTCGCGCACCATCACGACGGCGGACGCCGGACGGGCGGGGCGCACCTGCCGGAATCGCTGGGCGAGCCACTGGCGGGTGAGGTCCACGTCCTGGTCCGGGACGGGGACCCGCCGCGCGGCGGCGTCAGCGGACGCGGACAGTGATCTCGACCTCCACGGGCGCGTCCAGGGGCAGCACGGCCACGCCGACGGCGGAGCGGGCATGGCGGCCCGCGTCGCCGAAGATCTCGGCGAGCACGTCCGAGGCGCCGTTGATCACGCCGGGCTGACCGGTGAAGTCGGGGGCGGAGGCCACGAAGCCGACCACCTTGACCACCTGGACGACGCGCTCGAGGTCGCCGACCACCTCATGCACGGCCGCCACGGCGTTCACCGCGGCGACGCGGGCCAGCTCGGCGGCCCGCTGCGGGTCCACCTCCGCGCCGACCTTGCCGGTGGCCGGCAGGGCGCCGTCCACGAAGGGCAGCTGGCCGGAGGTGAGGACGAGGTCCCCGTCCCGCACGGCGGGGACGTAGGAGCCCACGGGGGCGGCGACGGCGGGCCGGGCGAGGCCCAGCGCGGCGAGCCGGTCCGCCGCGGTCCCGGAGCCCCAGGAGGGGCGGTCGGGCTCCGTCATCGGGCTCACGCGGCCTTGGGGCGCTTGAGATAGGCCACGGGGTTGGCGCCCTCGGGGCCGGGGATCACGGCCACGAGCTCCCACCCGTCCTCACCCCACTGGTCGAGGATCTGCTTGGTCGCGTGGATGAGGAGGGGGATGGTGGAGTACTCCCACCGCGTGTGCTGGGTCATGGGACCAGCGTAGCGAGCACGCGTCCCGCCCGCAGGGCGGCCCAGCCACGCGGGATACACTTCCCGCCATGGCGTCCCGCAAGTCCCCCCTCCCCGCTCGCTCCAGCGTCCTCGGACGGATGCTGGCGTACCTGGGGCTCTCCGCTCTGGCGGGGCTGCTCGTGGCGGGGCTGATGCTGCCGGCCGTGAGCCTCGCGGGCGCGGGCGTGGGCGTGGGGCAGGACATGCTGGACCGGATGCCGGACGAGCTGCCCACGGAGCCCGTCTCGGTCCCCTCCACGATCGTCTCGGAAGACGGCCAGGTGCTGGCCACGTTCTATGCGGAGAACCGCACGCCGGTCACCCTGGACCAGGTCTCGGACCACATGGAGCACGCGATCGTGGCCATCGAGGACGCCCGCTTCTTCCAGCACGAGGGCGTGGACGCCCGCGGCCTGGTCCGCGCGGCCGTGCACAACGCCACCTCGGACTCCACCCAGGGAGCCTCCACGCTGACCCAGCAGTACGTCAACCAGCTGCTGATCAACTCCCAGCAGATCCGCGGCGACTCCCGCCTGACCATCTCCGGCAACAAGAACGTGTCGGACAAGGTCAAGGAGATCAAGCTCGCGGTGGCCGCGGAGAAGCAGATGTCCAAGGAGCAGATCCTCGAGGGCTACCTCAACATCACGCTCTTCCAGGGCCGCGCCTACGGCGTGGAGGCCGCGTCCCAGTACGTCTTCGGCAAGCCCGCCGCCGAGCTGGAGAGCTGGGAGGCCGCCACCCTGGCCGGCATGGTCCAGTCCCCCACCGGCTACAACCCTTCCCGCAACCCCGAGGGCACCACGAACCGCCGGGACACCGTGCTGCGCGCCATGCGCAACAACGGCTACCTGAGCGAGGAGGAGCTGCAGCACGCCCTCGCCCAGCCCCTCGAGGTCGTGATGAAGGGCGTGCCGTCCGGCTGCCTCAACGCCGAGTTCGGCGCCTACTTCTGCGACTACGTGGAGCGCCAGGTCCTGGCCGATCCCACCTTCGGACCCGACGTGCTCTCCCGCCGCGCCCTCCTGGACCGCGGCGGCCTGACCATCCGCACCACCCTGAACACCGAGCTGCAGAAGTCCGCCGAGGACATCACGCGCCGCGCCATCCCGAACGACGAGGCCTACGGCGCCGGCCAGGCCCTCGTGTCCCTCGAGCCGGGCACGGGCAACATCCGCACGATGGCGCAGAACACCGAGTACGCCATCAAGGACGAGCTGGGCCGGACCACGCTCAACCTCAACGCGGAGCGCGAGTGGGGCGGCGGCGCCGGCTTCCAGGCCGGCTCCACCCTGAAGCCCTTCGTGGCGCTCGCGTGGCTGCGCAACGGCAACCACCTGGTGGACACCGTGGACGCCTCGCGGAACCTCTACCCCGCGGGGACCCGCTTCCAGGCCTCGTGCCGGCCCGGCGGGTACGTCAGCATCGGCACCGACTGGAACATCAACAACGTGGTGGACGGCCTCGTGAAGCGGGACCGCATCGACGAGGGCATCTTCTGGTCCGTCAACACGCCGACCGTGGCCACGGCCTACCAGATGGACCTCTGCGACATCACGAACCTCACGACCCAGCTGGGCATCCGCCGGGCGATCGACGGCTCCCCGCTGCAGCCGGACGAGCCCACCTTCCTGCTGGGCTCGGACTCCGTGGCACCGCTCTCCCTCGCCGGGGCCTACGCGGCCCTCGCCGCGAACGGCCTGTACTGCGAGCCGCGCGCGATCCTCGAGGTCACGGACACCACCGGCAACCAGTACGACGTGGGCGAGCCGACCTGCACCCAGGTCGTCGCCCCCGAGCACGTGGCCGAGCTGACCCCCGTTCTGCGCCACCACGCCGGCTACAACCTGGCCCCGGACGGCGCGGGCTACGAGTTCGCCGGCAAGTCCGGCACCAACAACAACAACTCCTCCACGTGGTTCGTGGGCTACACCACCGAGCTGGCGACGGCCGTGTGGTCCGGCCGGTACACCAACCTGAAGTCGATGATCGGCGAGACCGTCCGCGGCCAGAAGCGCGACGTCTTCTATGGCACCACCTTCAACGGCCCGTCCTGGCTCGAGTTCAACCAGCGCGCGAAGGAGATCTACCCCCCGGGAGAGCTCCCCGAGTACTCCGGACCGCAGTCCGAGGACCCCGGCGAGGAAGGTCCGCACCCGGACGGCATGGACTTCTTCGTGGAGGACATCCAGCGTGGCGGCGCGGACCCCGAGAACGTCCCGGAATGAGCACCGTGGACCTCACCCGGGGCCGTGGACGGCGGCTCGTGCGCACCGGCGCGCGGGTCGCCGTCGGCGCGGGCACGACGGCGGCCCTCGGCCTGGCCTGGGGCCTCGCCGAGGCCGAGGCCCGGGTGGTGCGGACGCACACGCTCGCGGTCCTGCCCGCGGGGGCGCGGCCGATGCGCGTGCTGCACCTCTCCGACATCCACCTGCTCCCCCGGCACCGCGCGAAGCTCGCGTGGCTGCGCGGGCTCGTGGACCTGGAGCCGGACCTCGTGGTGAACACGGGGGACACCATCTCCGCGGCGGCCTCCGTGCCGCTCGTCCTCGACGCGCTGGGCCCGCTGCTGGACATGCCCGGCGTGTTCGTCCCCGGGTCCAACGACTACTACGCGCCCAAGCCGGCCAATCCGCTGCGCTACCTCCGGGGGCCCTCCCGGATGGAGGCCGGGCGGGCCGAGCTGCCGCACGGCGAGCTGTTCGGCGCCTTCCGTGCCGCCGGGTGGGCGGACCTGACCAACCGGGGGGCCGTGCTCGAGCTGGGCTCCGAGGGTGGCGTGCCGACGCGCGTCGCGGCCGCCGGCACGGACGACCCGCACCTCGGCCTCGACGCGTGGCCGGGCTTCCCGGAGGAGGCCGCGGCGCCGTCCGGTGCGGCGGCCCGTCCCGACGACGGCGTCCTCCGCCTCGGCGTCACCCACGCCCCGTACCGGCGGGTGCTGGACGCCATGACGGCGGACGGTGCCGACCTGCTGCTGGCCGGCCACACGCACGGCGGGCAGGTGTGCCTCCCGTGCTTCGGGGCGATCGTGACCAACTGCGACCTGCCCCGCTCCCAGGCATCGGGCGTGTCCACGTGGACCGCGGCGGGGCGCACCGTGCCCCTCGAGGTGTCCGCCGGGCTCGGCTCGGCGCCGTCGGCACCCGTGCGGTTCGCGTGCCGGCCCGAGGCGGTCGTGCTGGACCTCGTGCCCCGGGTCTGAGCGGGACCCTCCGAACCGCACCTGCCTGGGGCGATCCCGCCCTGTGAGGTCCGCCGCCGCCGGTAGAGTGCGCGTGTGACCCGCACCTCCTCCGAGCCCCTCCCCCTGCGCGACGCCCTGCACGGGGTCGCCCCGTACCTGGAGGGCGTGCGCGGCCGCTGGGTGAGCGGGCTCCTCGCCGCCCTCGCCGCGGGGCTCGTGGCGCTGGCCATCCCCCAGGTGATCCGCGTGCTCGTGAACACCGTGTTCGCGCACTCGGCCCCCGGCGTCCCGGGTCCCGCGGACCCCGCTGCCGGGGTGTGGTGGGCGGCGCTCGCCCTGGGCGCCTTGGGCCTGGCCGAGGCGTTCTTCATCTGGCTGCGCCGCTTCTTCATCCTGCCGCCCGCCGCGGACGTGGAGAACCGGGCGCGGATCAGCATCTACCGGCGGCTGCAGCGCCTGCCCGCGAGCTTCCACGACGCGTGGCCCTCCGGCCAGCTGCTCTCGCGCGCCCAGGCGGACCTCTCCCTGCTGCGCCGCTGGATCGCGTTCGGGTCCGTGATGCTCGTGGTGGAGAGCGTGACCATCGTGGTGGGCCTCGTGCTGCTCTTCACCATGTCCTGGCAGCTGGCCCTGCTCTACCTCGTGGCCGCCGTGCCGATCATGATCCGCTCGTTCCGCTTCCGCAACGACTTCCGCGCCGCCTCCCGCCTCTCCCAGGACCAGGCGGGCGACCTCGCCACCACGGTGGAGGAGTCCGTGCACGGCATCCGCGTGCTCAAGGCGTTCGGCCGCGGACCCGACGCGCTCGAGGGCTTCCGCGGGGAGGCGGAGACCCTGCAGGGCACCGAGGTGCACAAGGCCGCGGTGCTCGCCCAGTTCACGGGCCTCGTGGTCGCCCTCCCCGAGGTGGTGCTCGGCGTCGCGCTGGCCCTGGGCGTCTACCTCGTGGCCGTCGGCGACCTCACGGTCGGCGCCCTGGCCGCGTACTTCGCCACCACGGCCGTGCTCTCCCGGCCCGTCGAGGGCATCGGCCAGCTCATGGGCATGACCCTGGCCGCCAAGACGGGCATCGACCGGCACCTCGAGGTCATGCGCACCCCCGTCGCCATCGCCTCGCCGACCGGCACCGACGCCGCCGAGGAGCAGGCCACCTCGCGCGCCGTCGCCTCCTCGGAGGCCACCTCGGCCGTGGTGCTGGACGGGCTGCCGCCGTCGTCGGGCCGCCTCGCGTTCCGGCGCGCGCGCTTCGCCTACCCGGACACGCCCGCGGACGCCGCGCCCCTGCTGGCCGACGTCGACCTCGAGCTCGTGCCCGGGGAGACGATGGCGCTCGTGGGCGTGACCGGCTCCGGCAAGTCCACCCTCGTGCAGCTCGTGCCGCGCCTGCAGGACGTCACGGGCGGCGCCGTCGAGGTGGACGGGCTCGACGTGCGGGAGTATCCCCTCGAGGAGCTGCGGCGCCGCGTGTCCATCGCGTTCGAGGACGCCACCCTCTTCTCCGACACGATCCGAGCGAACGTGCTGCTCGGCGCGCCCGCGGAGGCGATCGCCGACGGCCTGGACTCCCCCGCCGCCGAGGCGCTGCTGGAGACCGCGCTGGACACCGCGCAGGCCGGGTTCGCGAAGGACCTGCCCGAGGGCGTGGACTCAGAGATCGGCGAGGAGGGGCTCAGCCTCTCGGGCGGCCAGCGCCAGCGCATCGCGCTGGCCCGCGCGATCGCAGCCCGGCCGGCCATCCTCGTGCTCGACGACCCGCTCTCCGCGCTTGACGTGCGCACCGAGGAGGCGGTCACCGCCCGGCTGCGGCAGGTGCTCGCCGGTACCACGACCCTGATCGTGGCGCACCGGCCCTCCACGGTCGCCCTCGCCGACCGCGTGGCGGTGCTGGAGGACGGGGTGATCATCGACGTCGGCACGCACGCCGAGCTGCTCGCCCGCTCCGCCGCGTACCGCGACATCATCACCATGGGCGCGCAGGCCGACCGCACCCTCGAGCGGCTCGCCGACGCCGGCGACGCCGCGTCCCATGCCGACGCCGCCGGTTCCCACGCCGCCCCGACCACGGAGGACGCCCGATGAACCCGCAGGATCCCCGAGCGCAGGCGCCCGGCACGGCACCGGATCGCCCGGCCGACCGCGGCGTGACGGGCCCCGACACCTCGACGCTCACCGTGGTGGACCCGGCGCAGGCGGCCTCCCTGCGCGTCGTCGGCGTGGGCGGGGAGGAGTCCCTCGAGTACACGCCCGAGGAGCGTCGGCACGTCCGCCGCCGCTCGTGGGCGCTGCTGCGCCAGCTCGCGGCGCCCGTGCGGGGCACGCTCCTGCTCACCGCCCTGCTCGTGCTCGTCTCCAACGCGGCGCGGGCGGCCGTGCCGCTGATCATCGCGTGGGCCATCGACCGGGGCCTGCCCCAGGTGGTCGAGGCCGTGCGCACGGGCGCGGACCCGTGGCCCGTCGTCGTCCTGGTGGGCGGGGTGTACGCCCTGACGGGCCTGACCGCGGGCGTCCTGCTGGGCGTCTACCAGTGGCTCACGGCCAAGGCGAGCCAACGCATGCTGCTGGCGCTGCGCGTGCGGGTGTTCCAGCACACGCAGCGGCTCTCGCTCGGCTTCCACGAGACCTACACCTCCGGCCGTGTGATCTCGCGGCAGACCTCGGACCTCGAGGCGCTCCGGGAGCTGCTGGACCAGGGCGTGTCCTCGCTCGTCTCGGGCGTGCTGTTCATGGTGTTCACGTCCGCGTCGATCGTGCTGCTGGACGCGCCGTCGTTCCTGGTCCTGCTGATCGCGTTCGTGCCCGTGGCGATCGCGGTGCGCTGGTACCAGGTGCGCTCCGAGGAGGCCTATCGCCGCTCCCGCGTGTCCTCCGCGCGGTCCATCGTGCACTTCGTGGAGACCATGACGGGCATCCGGGCTGTGCAGGCGTTCCGCCGCGAGCGGGCCAACGACGCGAAGTACACCCGACTGGCCACCGCCTACCGGGACGACATGGTGGAGACGCTGAACCTCTTCGGCGTGCTGCAGCCCGTGCTCGTGGTGACCGGCAACCTCACGGTGGTGGCGCTGCTGGTGTTCGGCGGCCTCCGCGTGCTGGCCGGCGACCTCGAGGTGGGCGTGCTCGTGGCGCTGCTGCTCGCCGGGCGCCGCGTGTTCCAGCCCATGGAGATGGTGGCCATGTTCTACTCCTCGTTCCAGTCCGCGGGCGCCGCGCTGGAGAAGGTCTCGGGCCTGCTCGAGGAGGAGCCCGCCGTCGTCGAGGCCGCCCAGCCGGCGCTGCTGCCGGGGGCGACGCGCCCCGGCGAGGGCGTGGCCTCCGGGCGCATCGAGTTCCGCGACGCCGTGTTCGGCTACGGGCCGGAGAAGGTGATCCTGCCCGAGTTCAACCTGACGATCCCGGCCGGGCAGACCGTGGCCGTGGTGGGGCAGACCGGCGCGGGCAAGTCCACCCTGGTGAAGCTGATCGCGCGGTTCTACGACCTGACGTCCGGCTCGCTCACCCTGGACGGCGTGGAGCTGAAGGACCTGGCGAGCCGGGACCTGCGGCGCAACGTGGTGATGGTGACGCAGGAGGCGTTCCTGTTCTCCGGGTCCGTGGCGGAGAACATCGCGCTGGGCCGGCCGGGGGCGTCCGAGGCGGAGATCCAGGCGGCGGCGCGAGCCGTGGGCGCGCACGAGTTCATCCTCGCGCTGCCCGAGGGGTACGACACCGACGTGTCCAAGCGCGGGGGGCGGCTGAGCGCAGGGCAGCGGCAGCTGGTGTCCTTCGCGCGGGCGTTCCTCGCGGACCCGGCCGTGCTGATCCTCGACGAGGCGACGTCCTCGCTGGACCTGCCGAGCGAGCGCCTCGTGCAGGACGGCCTCGAGCGGCTGCTGGGCAACCGCACGGCGCTGATCATCGCGCATCGGCTGAGCACCGTGGAGATCGCCGACCGCGTGCTCGTGGTGCACGACGGCCGCATCGTCGAGGACGGCAGCCCGGCGGAGCTCGTGGCGCAGGGCGGCCGGTTCGCGGCACTCCACGGGGCGTGGGAGGACTCGCTCACCTGACCGATCCTCTCCCCTCCGGAGGCGGACACTTTCGATCGCCCGTGCGAAGCCGGTCAGCCGGTCGTCGGCGGTGAGGCGCAGCGAGCGCCACCCGTGGTCCTGGAGCCATCCGTCGCGCCGCGCGTCGCGTGCCTGCTGCTCGCGGGACCGATGGTGCTCGCCGTCGTACTGGAGTGCCAGCCGCCACGCCCGATAGCCGAGGTCGACGATGCGGGCGAACCGATCCTGCGGATCACCGGGCACCTGAAGCTCCGGCTCCGGCAGCCCAGCCTCGATCAGGGCGAGGCGGAGCTCGGTTTCCGGTGGGGAGTCGGCCCCGACCCGAACCAGGTGCAGTCCCTCCCGCGCCAGGCGCACTCCCTTGAACCGGCCCGTCCGACGGAGAGCCTCTCGGAGTCGCTCGGGAGTCGTGACGGGGTCACTGCGCTGGCCGTCCGCCCACGGCCGGTTCACCAGCGCGTCTCCGGCGATCACGAGGGGGTCCCGGGGCCCGCGCGGCCTCAGCGCGGCCAGGTCGAGCCATGCCCGCTCCACCGAGGTGGTGCGGATGCCGTGGATCTCCACGACGTCGTCGGCCGGAACCTCACGGCCGTGGGTGCGCACACCCACGCGATCGCAGATGCCGAGCCCATGGGGGCGGCTGATGTGCAGACGCCCGTCAGGCCGCACCCATCGGGGAACCACCAGGCGGTGCACCAGCAGCGCGCTCTGATGGGAGAGGACCCCGCCTGCCTCCTGGACGACGGCGGCCGCCTCCTCCGGAGGCCACGGCACGGGGTCCTCATCGTGCCCGCGCGCCCGCCAGTCCTCGACGGCGGCGCCCGTGGCGCGGTGCACACCGTGCATCACCGACCGGAGGTCCGCGCGGCGTGCTCGCTCGGCGCTGAACCCCGCGGCGGTCAGGTCCGTGAGCCGGAACGTGGAATGCGCAAGCGGAGCGGGGAGGGGCGCGGGCTCGACGGGTGCCATGCCCCGCATGCTGGCCGCGCCCACGTCTCCCCCGCGCGCCGGCGCCGCGATCCGTGGACGACGCGCCCGACGACCGCCCCTGTGCAGGAGCGGCAGGCCGCGGCCGTCAGCCCCCCTTCCTTGTTTTCGCTAGGGACATCGTCGTCTCCATCCCACGAAGTGGGGACGGAGACGACGATGTCCCTGGCGAAAGTGCCGGGGGGTGGGACGGGTCAGGGGGTGAAGGTCCGGCCCGTCAGCTTCTCGTACGCCTCCACGTAGCGCGCGCGGGTCTTGGCCACGACGTCGGCCGGCAGCGCCGGCGGCTCCTCGCCCGAGGCACGGTCCCACCCGGATGCCTCGCTCGTCAGCCAGTCGCGCACGAACTGCTTGTCGAAGCTGGCCGGCGCGCGCCCGGGCTCGACGTCGTCGGCGTCCCAGAAGCGGGAGGAGTCCGGGGTCAGCACCTCGTCGCCCAGCACGATCTGCCCGGTCGTCGGGTCCACGCCGAACTCCACCTTCGTGTCCGCGAGGATGATCCCGGCCTCCCGCGCGATCGCCTCGGCCCGCGTGTAGAGGTCGAGCGTGAGGTGGCGCAGCCGCGCCGCGGCCTCGTCGCCCACCCGCTCCGCCATCTGCTCGAACGTGATGTTCTCGTCGTGCTCGCCCACCTCGGCCTTCGCGGAGGGCGTGAAGATCACGGGGTCCAGCCGCGAGCCGTCCACGAGCCCGGACGGCAGCGGCAGTCCCGTCACGGCCCCGGACTCGCGGTACTCGGCCAGGCCCGAGCCGGTGAGGTAGCCGCGCGCGATGCACTCCACGGGGAACATGTCCAGCCGCTTGACCACCATGGCCCGGCCGGCCACGGCCTCGGGGACGTCCGTGCTGACCACGTGGTGCTCGAACGGCGACGCCGCCGCGCCGTTGCAGCCCTCCGCGAGCCTCTCGAACCACCACAGCGTCAGCTGCGTGAGGATCGCGCCCTTGTCGGGGATCGGCGGCGCCAGCACGTGGTCGTACGCGCTGATGCGGTCCGAGGCCACCACCAGGAGCGTCTCACTGCGTCCCGGCTCGGCGTCGGCCGGCTCGTAGAGGTCACGCACCTTGCCGGAGTACACGTGGCGCCACCCCTCCAGCTCGAGGGCCTCGGCGCCGTCGAAGCCGCGGCGCCCCCCCGCGCCCACGACGTCGTCGCCCACCGCCGCGCGCTCGTCACCCGCCGCCGTGCGATCCGCGCCGGCACCCGGCACCGCGATCTCGCCGCGCTCGGCCTTCTCGGCGATGTCGGTGCGCCACTGGGCGCCCTCGAAGCGGATCCGCTCCACGCCCTCGTACGCCCGCTCGCGAGCCTCCACGAGGTCCGCCCCACGCCCGACGACGGCCAGCACGCGCCCGCCGTTCGTCACCACGCCGGCCTCGGTCGCGGCCGTCCCGGCGTGCAGCACGTCCACGCCGTCGAGCCCGAGCGCATCCTCGATCCCCACGATCACGTCCCCCTTCGAGGAGCTCGCGGGGTACCCGGCCGAGGCCATGACCACGTCGACCACGGTGTCCGCGCTCCAGGCCAGCTCGCGGTCCGCGCCGAGGCGACCCGCGGCGGCGTCGGCCAGCAGCCCGCCCAGCGGGGTCTCGAGACGGGCGAGCACGGCCTGCGTCTCCGGATCGCCGAAGCGCACGTTGAACTCGATGACCTGCACGCCCTTCGCGGTGACGGCCAGGCCGCAGAACAGCACCCCCGTGAAGGGGGTCCCGCGGCGGGCCATCTCCGCGAGGACCGGGCGGGCCACGCGGTCCATGACCTCGTCCACGAATCGCTCGGGCAGCCACGGCAGCGGCGTGTAGGCGCCCATGCCGCCGGTGTTCGGGCCGGCGTCGCCGTTGTCGATGCGCTTGAAGTCCTGCGCGGGGCTCAGCGGCACCGCGTCCTCGCCGTCGCACACCACGAAGAGGGAGACCTCGGGGCCGTCGAGGTACTCCTCGATCACCACGGTGCCGCCCGCGGCGAAGCACGCCTCGGCGTGGGCCAGGGCCTCGGCGCGGTCCTCGGTGACCACCACGCCCTTGCCGGCGGCCAGGCCGTCGTCCTTCACCACGTGCGGAGCGCCGAACGCGTCCAGCGCGGCCTCGGCCTCGGCGGCGGTGGTGCACACGCGGGCCCCGGCGGTCGGCACGGACGCGGCGGCCATGACCTCCTTGGCGAACGCCTTGGACGCCTCGAGCTGGGCGGCGGCCTTCGAGGGGCCGAAGACGGCGACGCCGGCCTCGCGCAGCGCGTCGGAGACGCCGGCCGCGAGCGGGGCCTCGGGGCCGACGATCACGAGGTCCGCGTCCAGCTCGCGGGCGAGCGCGACGACGGCGGCGCCGTCCGTCGGATCCACCGCGTGGAGCGTGGCGGCATCGGTCATCCCGGCGTTGCCGGGGGCCACATGGAGGGCGCTGACCTGGGGGTCACGGGAGAGGGCGCGGAGCAGCGCGTGTTCGCGGCCGCCGTTGCCGAGCACGAGGATCTTCACGCGCTCCAGCCTACGCGGTGGCGCCTGGCCACCCCGGGCTCGGGCCGCCTACCGTGGAGCCCATGACGATGCCCCCCATCCACCACGGTCGCGCCGACGGACCAGGCCCCGGCCTGCGGACGGCGTGGATCTTCGTGGCCACCCTGTTCACGTGTTCCCTCATCGGCTTCTGGAGCCTCCGCCTGTTCGGGGTCGGCCGGGGCGAGGTCGGCTGGGGCACGGTCGCGGTGATCCTCGCCCTGGCCACCGTGGCCGCCGCCCTCATCACGCGGTTCGTGCGGAACCGCTGAGGCACGGCGGCGGCGCATCCGGTGCGCCCGCCCCCGCACCCGCCCGCCGCGCCCGTTCTTCAGCAGGTCCCGGCCCGCCGCGGTGTCCGCCCCTCAGCGGATGATCCGCCGTCGCCGCGCCTCGGCCACCGCCGCCGTCCGATTGTCCACGCCGAGCTTCTGGAACGCGTGCACCAGGTGCGTCTTCACGGTGGCCTCGGAGATGAACAGCGCCTTGGCCGCCGCCCGGTTCGTTGCACCGCCGCCGATCAGCGTGAGCAGCTCGATCTCTCGCGGCGTCAGCGCCCCGCTGTCCCCGGCCGCCCGGCCCACGAGCCGCGCCGCGATCTCCGGGGCGAGCGCGCGCCGTCCCGCCGCCGCCGTTCTCACGGCGCCCGCGATCTCCTCGCTGCTGGCGTCCTTGAGCAGGTAGCCGGCCGCGCCGGCGTCAAGGGCGGCGAGGATGTCCGCGTCCGCGTCGAACGTGGTGAGGATCAGCACCGGCAGCCCCGGGAACCGGCCCCGCACCGCGCGCGTCGCCGCCACGCCGTCCATGCCGGCGCCCATCTGCAGGTCCATGAGCACGACGTCGACGCCGGGCCCGGCCGCCCCGACCGCCTCGAACTCGGCCTCGGCGGCGGCCCGCTCGAGCACACGCAGCGCCTCCTCGCCGTCGGCGGCCTCCGCCACCACCGCGAGGTCCTCGTGCCCCTCGAGCACGGCGCGCACGCCCGCGCGCACCACGGGGTGGTCGTCCACCAGCATCACGCGGATCATGCGTCCTCCACGCTCGGTCCCCGGTCATCCTCGCGCGCAGGGCCGCTGGGCGTCCGCGGCAGGGGCACCCGCAGCGCGACCACGGTGCCCTCCCCCGGCGCGGACTCCACCGCGGCCTCCCCGCCCAGCAGTTCCATGCGCTCGCGCACCCCGGCGAGCCCGACGCCGGTCGAGCCGTCCGTCCGCGGGGCGTCCGTCCGCGGGCCGCCCGCATGACGCCCGTCGACCCCGGCGGGGTCGACGCCTCTGCCGTCGTCCGCCACGTCCACCGTGATCTCCCCCGGCAGGAAGGCGACGGACACCCGCGCCCGCTCGGCACCGGCGTGCTGGCCGACGTTCGCCAAGGACGCGCGCACCGCCCGGACCAGCGCGGTCTCCACGGCCTCCGGGACGGGCACGGCCTCCCCGACGACGTCCACGTCCGCCGCCACCGGCGTCCCCGCCGCGGCCTGCTGCGCCGCGAAGGCCCGCACCGCCGCCTCGAGGGACTCCACGAGCCCGGCGCCCGTGGCCCCGCTGCGCAGCTCGCGCACGAAGGCGCGGGAGTCGGCGAGGCTCTCCGCGGCGGTCGCGCGCACGGTCTCGAGCCGCTCCCCCGCGAGCGCTGCGTCCCCGTCCCGCAGTGCGTCCTGCGCCGCGCGGGAGACGAGCACGATCGAGGCGAGGCCCTGCGTGAGCGTGTCGTGGATGTCCCGCGCCAGGCGCTCGCGCTCGGCGAGCGCACCCGCCGAGCGCTGGCTCGCCGCGAGGTCCGCGCGTGTCGCCCGCAGCGCCTCGGCCACGGCGCGCTGCCGCTCGGACTCCTCGAGCAGGGCGCGGTAGGCCCCCGAGAGCACGAGCGCGACCACCGCCCCCACGAGGGGGCCGATCACGGCGGCGGGCCGCACCCCCTCGCCGGCCGCGGCCATGCTCAGCCCCACGACGCCGGCCATGGCGAGCACGAGGAGGGTGCCCGCCACCCGGCCCAGGCGGCGGTGCCGTCCCGCGACGTGGCCGGCCACGTGCAGCACCACGAAGAAGAGCGGGAACGCCACCCACGCGACGTCGGGGTGGTGCGCCACGAGCAGACCCCACAGCCCGAGCACGACGGCGAGCCACACGGCCGCCGCGCCCCGGCCGACGTCGGCCCCACGCCGCCAGCGCCGCCGCTCGACCACGGTGCCGGCCAGGTACACGGCGGCGAGCGCGACGGAGAGGCCAACCAGCACGACGGTCGTGAACGGCCCGGGCGTCTGGCCGGCGCCTGCCGCGCGCACGCCCGCGAGCGCCCGGGCCAGCCCGACGGCGAGCATGGCCGCGAAGGCCACGTGCAGGATCACGCGCAGACCCGCCAGCACCGCCGCGGTGCCCGACGGCTCACCGGCCTCGGCGACGGGGGCGGACGTCGTCGTCGGAGGCGGGGTGCTGCTCATGCCGCCACCCTACGGCGGACGCCGCCGGCCCCCGCCCTCCGCCCCCCGAAGCAGGTGTCACGAAACGTTGGTATCCGAGGCGGATTCCCACACATCGTGACACCTCGTTCCGCAGGGGGTGGGGACGGGATCAACCGAAGGGTTGACCCGGGATCAACCGTGGCGGTCGATGTGCGGACCGAGTCCCGGCGGGAGGCTGGAACAGACGTTCCAGCCGGGCGGGAGGCGCCTCCTCCTCCCCGGCGCGACACCCCTCATCGAAAGGACGCGCACCATGTTCCTCGCCCTGCGAGACCTGCGCTTCGCCACCGGCCGCTTCGCCCTCATGGGCTGCGTGGTGGCGCTGATCTCCCTGCTCCTCGTCATGCTCTCCGGCCTCACCGGGGGTCTCGCCCACCAGAACACCGCCGCGCTGGACTCGTTCGAGGAGCAGGGCGTGCAACGGATCGTGTTCGGCGGCGCCTCAGGCCAGGAGCCCACCGCTGACTTCACGCAGTCCGAGTTCACCACCGCCCACCGGGACGCGTGGGCGGCCACCGACGGCGTCGCCGCCGTCGAGCCCGCCGGCGTGAGCCAGGGCCGGCTCGTGGGCCTCGAGCACGCGGTCGAGCCCGCGCCCGGCGCCCTCGCCCCGGCCGACGGCGTCACCCGCGTGGACACGGACGGCGTGCCGACCACCGGCGTCGCGTCGGCCTCCCTGCTCGGGCTCGAGGCCGGCTCCCCGCACGCCCCCGCCGGCCTGGCCGAGGGCACCGTGGTCCTCTCCCAGTCCCTCGCCGATGAGCTGCACCAGGGCGAGGGCGGCACCATCACCTCCTCCGGCGTGCCGCTGACCGTGGTCGACGTCGTCGCGGACTCCTACTACTCCCACACCCCCGTGGCGTGGGTGACCACGCGCGACTGGGCCGCCCTGGCCCACTCGGACGACGCCGACGTGATCGGCACCGTGGGCCTGGCCTCGTTCGACGCCGGCGCGGACGCCGACGCGGTGACCACCGCGGCCGACGACGCCGCCCACACCACCGCCGCCACCGTGCAGGGCTCCTACAACGCCCTGCCGGCCTACACGTCCGAGCACGGCTCGCTCGTGCTGATGCAGGGCTTCCTCTACGGCATCTCGGCCCTCGTGGTCATCGCGTTCCTCTCCATCTGGACGGTGCAGCGCACCCGCGAGATCGCCGTCCTCAAGGCCCTCGGCGGCTCCACGGGATGGGTCCTGCGCGACGCGCTCACCCAGGCGGCCTTCGTCCTCTCCGTGGGCGTGCTCGTCGGCACCGCGGCCGCGTTCGGCCTCGGCCTCGTGGCGGCGAACGTCGCGCCGTTCATCGTGGACCCCGCCACCGTCCTGGTCCCCGCGGCCGGCGTCCTCGTGCTCGGCATGCTCGGCGCCGCGCTGGCCGTGGCCCGCGTGACCCGCGTGGACCCGCTCACCGCGCTCGGCGGCAACTGAGCCACGCCCCGCCACCGCCGCCCGCTCCCCCACACGCCTGCCCGGAAGGACCCCCTCATGAGCACCGCCGCCACCGACCTCCGTCTCACCGCCGCCGATGAGAGCTCCGCCGACCTCGATGCCCTGCGCACCCCCGCCGCCGCGGCCGCCCGTCCCGGGGCCACCCCCGCGCTCTCCGTGCGGGACGCCGTCCTCGAGTACCCGGACGGGGACAACGGCGTGCTGCGCGCCCTCGACGGCGTGTCCCTCGACCTCCTCCCCGGCTCCTACACCGCGATGGTCGGCCCGTCCGGCTCCGGCAAGTCCTCCCTCCTGGCCGTGGCAGCAGGCCTCATCACGCCGACGTCGGGCACCGTGACCGTGGCCGGCCGTGAGATCACGGGCCTGACCCGCGGCGAGCGCACCGCCCTGCGCGGCAAGGAGATCGGGATGATCTTCCAGCAGCCCAACCTGATCGCCTCGCTCACGGCCCGCGAGCAGCTCGAGCTGACCGTGCACCTGGACGAGGACGCCACGCGGGCGGACAAGAAGGCCGCACGGTCCCGGGCCATGGAGCTGCTCGAACGCGTGGACCTGGCCGGCCAGGCGGACCAGCGCCCGCACCAGCTCTCGGGCGGCCAGCGCCAGCGCGTGAACATCGTCCGCGCCCTCATGGCCTCCCCCGCCCTGCTGCTCGTGGACGAGCCCACGTCCGCGCTGGACCGCGAGCGCTCGGCCGCCGTCGTCGCCCTCCTCGGAGAGCTGACCCGGGACGCGGGCGTGGCCACCCTCATGGTCACGCACGACCATGAGTTCCTCTCGGCGACGGACCGGACGCTGACCATGGTGGACGGGCGGCTGCAGGACTGACCCTCCTCTCCCTCGACGCATGCCCCGGACGCCTCCTACGTCCGGGGCCGTCGCTAGGGTGGGGCCATGACCCAGACCCCCGCCGCCCCCGCCGGTCAGACCTTCGCCCTCGCCGACGCCGTCGAGCTCGTCCACGTCACCCGCAACGGGTTCGTGGAGTCCCGCACGGCCGGCGCCGCCGTCGTGACCGGCCCGGACGGCGAGGTGCTCGCCGCGCTCGGCCCCGTGGACGCGCTGATCTACCCGCGGTCCACGCTCAAGCCGTTCCAGGCCATCGCCTCGCTGCGCCACGGCGCGGACCTGGAGGGCGAGCAGCTGGCCCTGGCGTGCGGCTCGCACCGCGGCACCGCCCGCCACCGGGACGTCGCGCAGGGCGTGCTCGAGGCCGCCGGACTGGGCGAGGACGCCCTGCAGTGCCCGCCGGCATGGCCGGCCGACGCGGACGAGATCCTGCGCGCGGTGGCGGACGTGGAGCATCGCGCGGCCAAGACACCGCTGGCCTACAACTGCTCGGGCAAGCACGCCGGCTTCCTCTCGGCGTGCGTCGCCTCGGGGCACGACGTCGGCACGTACCTCGAGCTGGACCACCCCCTCCAGGCGGAGGTCACCAGGGTCATCGAGGAGTACTGCGGCGAGCCCGTGGCCCACGTGGGCGTGGACGGATGCGGCGCCCCGGCCGCCGTCGTGTCCCTGGCAGGGCTGGCACGCGGCATCGGGAAGGTGGCCGGCGCCCCCGGCCGCCGCGACGCCGAGATGCACGCGGCCTCCGTGGCGAACGCGATGCTCGAGCACCCGTGGGCCGTGCAGGCGCCGGGCCGGGCGAACACCGTGGTCATGGAGGAGCTCGGACTGATCGCCAAGCTCGGTGCGGACGGCGTCCTCGTGATGGGCGCCCCGGACGGCACCGCCGCGGCCGTCAAGGCGCTCGACGGCGGCGACCGCGCTGGCACGCTCGTCGCGCTGGCCCTGCTGGCGCACGTCGCCCCCGAGCACGTGGACCACGAGCGCCTCACCGCGGTGCTGCCCCGCGTCGTGCCGCCGATCGAGGGCGGCGGGAAGCAGGTCGGCTCCATCCGCCTGGCCCGGCCCGTGCTCGAGCTGCTCGACTGATGACCGCCGGCTCCGTCCCCCGCCGCCGCGTGCCCGTCGTCGAGGGCCACGCGGCGCTCACCGCGTGGGCCCGCGCGCACGACGAGGACCCCGCCGCCGCGGCCGCCCTCCCGCGCTCGACGCGCGCTATGGCGGTCCGCTTCGCCCTGGAGGAGCTCGCCACGCGCGTGCCCGGCAACTCGGTGGAGGTGCGGGTGCCGCCGTTCGGCGTGGCCCAGTGCCTGCCCGGGCCTCGGCACACGCGCGGCACCCCGCCGAACGCGGTGGAGATGGACGCCGTGACATGGCTGTCCCTGGCGACGGGCCTGACCGCGTGGGGGGCCGCCGTCGAGAGCGGGGCCGTACGCGCCTCGGGCGTCCGCGCCGACCTGGCCGGGCACCTGCCGCTGATCCGGCCGTGAGACGCGCGGTGCGCCACGTCACCCGCGAGGCGAGATCGCCGCGACGTGCCCCGTCCGCCCGCTCGATAGACTGGCCCGCATGACATCCGGCTCCGAGCCAACCCCCGTCTCCCCGCGCGCCCACGCGGGGGCCTCCGACCGGCACCCGTACGTCGTCCGCCGCGCCCCCCGCCTGGCCGCGGTGCTCACCCTGGCCGGCGTGCTGGGCCTGCTGGCCGCCCTCGCGATCACGGCTGTCGTGCACGCCTCCCCCACCCCCGTGGCGGACCCGTACTCGGGCCAGCCCGTGACGTTCGGCACCACCTTCGGCTACATGGCGCTCGCGTGCCTCGTGGCGGCGGCGCTGCTCGGTCTGCTGGCGTGGCTGCTGATGGACCGCCGCTCGCGCACCACCGTCCGCACCGTGGTGCTCGAGCGCACGGACGACCCCGCGCAGGCGGACGTCAGCCTGAACCGCCTCGAGGCGGACGCGCTCCGTCGTCGTGAATCCGGCACCTCCCTCCCCGAGGACCCGGCCGCCCCCGCCGAAAGGACCCCCCAGCAGTGATCTCCGCACGCACGAAGCGTGGCGACGGCCGCCTCACGGCCGCCCTCGACCCCCAGGACGCCGGCCCCCAGGACGAATGCGGCGTGTTCGGCGTCTGGGCGCCGGGCGAGGAGGTCGCGAAGCTGACCTACTACGGCCTCTACGCGCTGCAGCACCGCGGCCAGGAGTCCGCCGGCATCGCCGTCTCGGACGGCAAGCGCATCGCCGTGTACAAGGACATGGGCCTGGTGTCCCAGGTGTTCGACGAGAACACCCTCACGGCGCTGACCGGCTCGATGGCCGTGGGCCACTGCCGCTACTCCACCACCGGCGTGAACAAGTGGGCCAACGCCCAGCCCACCCTCGGGGCCACCGCCGACGACGGCACCGTGGCCCTGGCGCACAACGGCAACCTCGTGAACTCCGCCGAGCTGCTGCGCATGGTCCAGGCCGCGGAGGGCCGACACACCCACGGCGAGATGAAGCAGGGCAACACCACGGACACCGCCCTGGTGACCGCGCTGCTGCACGGCGAGGAGGGCAAGAGCCTCGAGGAGACCGCCCTCGAGCTGCTCCCGAAGATCCGCGGCGCCTACTGCTTCGTGTTCATGGACGAGCACACCCTCTACGCCGCGCGCGACCCGCACGGCGTCCGCCCGCTCGTGCTCGGCCGCCTCGAGCGCGGCTGGGTCGTGGCCTCCGAGCAGTCCGCCCTGGCCACCGTGGGCGCCTCCTTCATCCGCGAGGTGGAGCCGGGCGAGATGATCGCCATCGACGCGGACGGCATCCGCTCCACCCGCTTCGCCGACCCCACCCCGGCCGGCTGCGTCTTCGAGTACGTCTACCTCGCCCGCCCGGACGCCGCGATCAACGGCCGCTCCGTGTACGAGTCCCGCGTGGAGATGGGCCGCCGGCTGGCCCTCGAGCACCCGGTGGAGGCCGACGTCGTGATCCCCGTGCCGGAGTCCGGCACGCCGGCCGCCGTGGGCTACGCGGAGGCGTCCGGGATCCCGTTCCGGCAGGGCTTCGTGAAGAACGCCTACGTGGGCCGCACGTTCATCCAGCCGTCGCAGACGCTGCGGCAGCTCGGCATCCGCCTCAAGCTCAACGTGCAGTCCTCCGTGGTCTCGGGCAAGCGCGTGGTGGTGGTGGACGACTCGATCGTGCGCGGCAACACGCAGCGCGCCGTGGTCCGGATGCTCAAGGAGGCCGGCGCCGCCGAGGTGCACGTGAAGATCTCCTCCCCGCCCGTGAAGTGGCCGTGCTTCTACGGCATCGACTTCGCCACGCGCGCCGAGCTGATCGCCAACGGCGCGGGCGTGGCGGAGATCGCCTCCTCGATCGGCGCCGACTCGCTGGCCTACATCAGCGAGGACGGCATGATCGAGGCCACCGAGCAGCCGCGCGAGCGCCTCTGCACCGCGTGCTTCACGGGCACGTACCCCATCGAGCTGGCCGACGAGAAGCAGCGCGGCAAGGCCGTGCTCGAGGACAGCCCGATCACCGCCGAGGCCACCGAGGTGGTGGACGCAGACGGCTCCGGCACCACCACCGTGGCCTCCACCGGGTGCGAGCCCGGCCCCGACTCCGACGACGAAGCCCTCCTCACCGAGACGGACAGGACCCCGCTGTGACCGACGCCCAGAACACCGCCCCCGCCGCGCAGGACGCCGCCCCCATCACCTACGCCGCCGCCGGCGTGGACGTGGAGGCGGGCGACCGCGCCGTCGAGCTCATGAAGGGCGCCGTGAAGGCGACCCACACGCCCGAGGTGCTGGGCGGCGTCGGCGGCTTCGCCGGCATGTGGGACGCCTCCGCGCTCACCGCCTACCGCAAGCCACTGCTGGCCACGTCCACGGACGGCGTCGGCACGAAGGTGGCCATCGCCCAGGCCCTCGACAAGCACGACACCATCGGCCAGGACCTCGTGGGCATGGTGGTGGACGACATCGTGGTGGTCGGCGCCACGCCGCTCTTCATGACCGACTACATCGCGTGCGGCAAGGTCGTGCCCGAGCGCATCGCGGACATCGTGCGCGGCGTGGCCGAGGGCTGCCGACTGGCCGACACGGCGCTCGTGGGCGGCGAGACCGCCGAGCACCCGGGTCTGCTGGGCGTGGACGAGTACGACGTGGCCGGCGCGGCGACCGGCGTGGTCGAGGCGGACATGGTGCTCGGCCCCGAGCGCGTGCAGTCCGGGGACGTGGTGATCGCCATGGCCTCCTCCGGCATCCACTCCAACGGCTACTCCCTGGTGCGGCGCGTGGTGAACGCGGCCGGCTGGCAGCTGGACCGCGAGGTCTCCGAGCTCGGCCGCACCCTCGGCGAGGAGCTCCTCGAGCCCACCCGCATCTACACGCGGGCGTGCCTGGACCTCGTGACCCGCCTCAACGGGCACGACGGCGGCGCCGACCTCCCCGTGCGCGCCTTCAGCCACGTGACCGGCGGCGGCCTCGCGGCCAACCTCGCGCGGGTGCTCCCCCAGGGCCTCATGGCCACCGTGGAGCGCGACACGTGGGCGCTGCCCCCCGTGTTCCGCCTCGTGGGCGAGCTGGGCCGGGTGCCCCAGGCGGACCTGGAGCGCACGCTCAACCTCGGTGTGGGCATGGTGGCCGTGGTGGACGAGGAGGTGGCCGGCAAGGCGATCTCCGCCCTGCTGGACGCCGGGATCGACGCGTGGGAGATGGGCCGGATCGGCCGGATCACGGACGAGGCGCAGGCCGCCGGCGAGGACTACGTGCAGGGCGCCAAGGGCGTCGACGGCGGCGCGGTCCTGATGCGCGGCGCCTACGCGGGCTGATTCCCACAGCCCCACGCAAGGAGCCCTGCGTCGGTGCCGCTGTCCCGGTGAGACAGCAGCGACCACGCAGGGCTCGTCCGGGTGTGGGGCTCAGTCCGTCCGGGCCAGGAGGTGGCGCGCCGCCAGCACGATCATCGCGATGACGGTGAGGATGAGCATCCCGTCCACGGCGACGTAGGCATAGTGCCAGAGCGATCCGCCGTCGTCGATGCCGGCGAGGACCATGTCCGTGCGGCGGTTGAGGAACGGGCGGATGGCGATCACCTTGATCGCGAGCAGCGCCGTGGCCGCGAGGCCAGCGAGCCACAGCCGGCCGGACCCGGCCGTGATGCCGCGCGGCCGCCCGAGGGCCTTGACGAGGGAGAGCACGAGCACGGCCGCGAGCGCGATCTCCACCATGTTCATCGCGAAGAACACGCGGCGCCCGATGCCGAGGCCCAGCGGGATGGTGATGCCCGGGGCGGTGAACTTCAACGGCGCCTCGATCAGCGAGATGCCGGTGAGCAATCCGAGCCAGATCGCCGGGATCGCGAAGATCAGCGCCCGTGCCCAGACGGGCCCGCCCGCGGAGGGCGAGAGGGTCCGGGAGGTGCGGGGGGCGGCGGCGCGGGTGTCCATGCCCGTCAGGCTACTCGCAGGGCTCGTCTCAGGGGTGTCGTCTCCGGCGGACGGGTCAGAGGCGGGCGTCGAGCCAGGCCAGCGCCTCGGCCACGCCCTCACGCCAGCGCCACTGCGCCCTGGCGTCCGCGCGGGTCGGCCCGCGGTTGATCAGCCCCACCTCGTGCCCCGCACGCTCGGCGCGCAGCACGAACCGGAACCCGCTCATCACCGCCAGGGACGTCCCGACGGCGAGCACCGCGCCGCCGGCGTCGGCCATCTCCTCGGCCGCTCGCCTGCGGGCCACTGGCACGTTCTCCCCGAAGTAGACGACGTCCGGCTTGAGCTCCACGGAGCCGCACGCCCGGCAGCCGACCATCACGAACTCGTCCACCCACCGGGCGTCCAGCGTCACGTCGCCGTCCGGGTTCACCGCGGCCGGGTCGATCGCCACCCGCTCCAGGTAGCCGGGATTCGCGGCCTCGAGCCGCACATCCAGCGCGCGGCGGGACTCGGTGGCGCCGCAGGTCAGGCACGCCACCCGCGCGAGGTCGCCGTGCAGCTCGATCAGCCGCTCCCCCGGCACGCCCGCCTCGCGGCCGGCGGCGGCATGCAGCCCGTCCACGTTCTGCGTGAGGATGCCCGCGATCCGCCCCTGCTGCGCCCAGCGCGCCAGGATCCGGTGCGCCTCGTTGGGCTGCGCCTGATCCATCCGGCGCCAGCCCACGAAGGAGCGCGCCCAGTAGCGGTGGCGCGCGGCGGGGTCGTCCCGGAACTCCTGGAAGGTCATCGGGCGGTGCCGGTGGAGCGAGCCGTTCGGCCCGCGGTAGTCGGGGATCCCCGAGTCCGTGGAGACGCCCGCGCCCGTGATGACGAGCGGGGTCGTGGTCTGCAGCAGGCGCAGAAGACCCCGAGACGCGGTCTCGGGGTCCTGCGGTGGTGCGGTGTCCTCCACGACGCGGGCGATCGACCGCAGCGCGGCCTGATGCCCGTCGAGCGCGGGATGCCTCACCGGTGTCATCGTGACGTCATCGCACGCGCGATGCGTCGTCCTCGTCCTCGTCGGCGTAGAGGTCGGCGTAGGGATCCTCGTAGAGGTCGTCGCCCTCCGTCTCCGGCTCGGGCTGCGCGACGGGAGTGACGTGCGTACGTCCGCCCGCGAGCTCCCGCTCCAGTGCCGAGAGGTCTGTGCCAGGCGTGTAGTACTTCATCTCACGTGCCTGCTTGGTGGCTTTCGCCTTCTGACGGCCGCGCCCCATGAGCGTGACCCCCTTCGCATCTCTCGTGCCCGGGTCTGACGGCGCTCAGAGGCCGGCCGGGTTCTCACTGGTCAATAAATGGTTCGTGCAGTCAAGGGTACAACACCACCCCGACGTCGGGCACTCGCCCGCGGGGGCCCGAGCGGGAGGCGACGGCACCCCGCCGACGTCCCGTTCAGCCCTCCGCGGGCGGCGCGCTCCCGCCCCACCGTCGTCCGGACGCTGTTCATGTGGGCGTCACCCGAGGTCAACCCGCGGTCCGGCCGTTGTTACGGGCCGGTTCCCTCCCCCGCGCCAGCCTCGACTGTCCCCACCCGTCCCCACGAAAGGCCACCGCCGTGTGCACCTCGTGCAACACCTCCTCCCCGTCCCTCACCCCCGGCCAGCTCGCCGACGTCCGCGAGCGCGGCGACCAGGAGCTCGCCCGTCTCGGCTACGACCGCCGGCAGATCCTCTCCGCCGGCGCCGCCCTGGCGGCCGCCGCCGGCCTGAGCGCCCTCGGCGCCGCGGACGCCCATGCCGCCCCCGCCAAGGCCCGCGGCGGCGCCCCCCAGAAGCTGACGTGGCTGGTGGGCGACCACCACGTCCACACTCAGTACTCGCACGATGCGAAGTACACGATCCCCATGCAGCTGGACGCGGCCGAGCGGTTCGGCGTCGACTGGCTCGCCTTCACCGAGCACTCCAACGTCGCCCACGCGGACCGCGGCGTCTTCGCGCACCTCGAGGAGATCCGCCGCGAGCGCCGCCGCCGTGACCTGCTGATCTTCCAGGGCATCGAGTGGTACATCCCGGCTGCGGAGCACGGCACGGTCTTCGTCCATCCCGGTGAGAACGAGGCCCGCCTCCTGCGCGCCTTCGAGCTGGCGTGGGACGGCAAGCTCAACGGCTGGGAGAAGCCCGCCGTCGGCAGCGCGGCCGAGGCCGAGCAGCAGCAGAAGGCCGCCGCCGCAATCGCCTGGCTCGGCGATCAGGTCCGTCAGGGCACGGTGGCCGACGCCCTCGTCCTCGCCAACCACCCGATGCGCCTGGGCATCGACTCCCCCGCCGAGATGCGACGGTGGCGTGACGCCGACCGGACCATCATGATCGGCATGGAGGGCTCCCCCGGCGCCCAGGGCTACCCGGCTGGCAAGAACGTGGGCCCGGGTGACCAGCGCGGCGAGTACGTGAACAAGCCCCGGCCGGACTCCTGGCCCGGATACACGCTGGACATGTACCGCCCCTACGGCGGCTTCGACTGGATGACCGCCTCCGTCGGCGGCCTGTGGGACTCCATGCTGGCCGAGGGCCTCCCCTTCTTCATCACCGCCAACTCGGACAACCACCTCACGGCGTGGGACACCTGGCGGATCGGCGACTACCCGAACCGCGAGCCGTACACGTCCCTGCCGCAGGAGTTCGACCGCTGGTCGGTGGAGGGAAAGCGCCCGGACCCGGTGGACACCGGTGTGCCCCAGGGCGGCTCCGACTACTGGCCGGGCCAGTTCTCCCGGATCCACACGGGCGTCACGGAGCGCAGCTACGGCGCCGTCATGGAGGCCATGCGCGCCGGCCGGATGTGGGTGGACCACGGTCACCTGCTCGCCGGCCTGGACGTGCATGTCTCGGCGTCCCAGCCGGGCCGTGGCCTGGGCCGCGGGCGCGGTCACGGCCACGGCTGGGGCAACGCCTCCGGCCAGGCGGTCACCCTCGGCGGGACCCTCACGGCCCAGCGCGGCCAGGACGTCACCGTCACCGTCACGGTCACGACGACGGACACGCCGAACTCGGCGGGCATCCTGCCCCAGCCGGCGCATGTGGACATCATCGGCGGGCCGATCACCGGCCCCGTGGCCGACCGCGACTCCTGCCGCGCACCGGGCACCCGCGTGCTGAAGGCCTTCGACACCACCGGCCGCCGCGGCACGTTCACGCTGACGCACACGTTCCGGGACGTGCAGGAGTCGTTCTACGTGCGCTTCCGCGGCTCGGACGGCAAGCGCAATGGTGCGGGCTACTTCGGCGCCGACGTCGACCCGCACGGCCCGATCCGCCATGGCGACGAGGTCGGCGACGGCAACCCCTGGATCGACACCTGGTTCTACGCCAACCCGGTGTTCGTGCAGGTCGCCTGACCGCCCCCCCCCCCCCCCCCCCCCGGCCGACGAGTCGACGTCGTCCGCGGCCTCCCGCACAGGGATCCCGCGGGCGACGTCGACTCGTCTCCCCCGCCGGAGCCGGTGGCCCGTCCGGCGGGACGGGCATGACGGAGCCCTCGCCCGCCTCCCCCGGGCCGCGCTATCTTGCGAGCGTCACACCCATCCGGACCGCTCGAACAGAGGACCCCATGCGCCGCACCCCCGCCCTGCTGGCCGCCGCCGCCCTGGCCGCCACGCTCGCCTCCGCCTCCGCCCCCGTCTCGCTCGCCGCCCCGGCTCACGTGCCTGCCGGCCACCCGGCCGCCGCGGGCCCCGCCGGCCTCGGCCCGGGCCTGAACCGCGCCGGCGGCAGCACGAACTCCCCGGAGAAGCTCGTGCGCGCGATCTCCGAGGAGAACCTGCGCCGCGACGTCGCGGCCTTCGCCGGCGTCGCGCAGGAGCACGGCAACCGCGCGGCCGGCACCCCTGGCTACCGCGCCTCCCTGGACCACGCCGTGGGCGAGCTGGAGAGGGCCGGCTACGACGTCGAGCTGCAGGAGTTCGAGATCACCTACACGGAGACCCTGGAGGACGTGCTGACCCAGTCAGGCCCCGTGGCCCGCGACCTCGAGCACACGGTCTTCACCTCCTCCCCCTCGGCCCACGTGGCCGCGGCCCCGCTGGCGGCCCCCGCGGGCGAGGCCACCGCCTGCACCCCGGCCGACTGGGCCGGGACGGACCTGACCGGGCAGGTCGCGCTCGTCTCGCGCGGCACGTGCTCCTTCGCCCAGAAGTCCCAGGCGGCCGCCGCGGCCGGCGCCGAGGCCGTGATCGTCTACAACAACGCCGACGGCGCGCTCAACGGCACGCTCGGGTCGGACGCGGCCGGCACGGTCGGGACGGTGGGCGTCACCCGCGAGCTCGGCCAGGAGCTGCTGGCCCAGGTCCGGGCCAGCGGCGCGAACGTCACTCTGGACCTCGAGCAGCTCGTGGAGCAGCGCCCCACCTGGAACGTGCTCGCCGAGACGCGCACGGGAAGCGACGACGACGTCGTCCTGGTGGGCGCGCACCTCGACGGCGTGCCGGCCGGCCCGGGCATCCACGACAACGCCTCGGGCGCCGCCACCGTGCTCGAGGTGGCCCGCCAGGCGGCCAAGGCCAACAAGGCCGAGTCGAAGGTGCGCTTCGCCCTGTGGGGCGCCGAGGAGATCGGCCTGCTGGGCTCGACGCACTACGTGGACTCGCTCTCCGCCGCCGAGCGCGAGGCGATCACCGTCTACACGAACCTGGACATGGTGGCCCCGCTGGACCACCAGAACGCCCTCGGGGTGCTGACCGCGGACTGGTCGATCGGCGCGGAGGCGCTGCTCGGCGCGCAGCTGGACCGGGACGGCCATCCGCATCAGGCGGAGGGGAGCAACGGCCGCTCCGACTACGCCCCGTTCGTGGAGGCCGGCATCCCGGCCACGGGCCTGCTGTCCCTCCACGACGACAACTACCACACGCCTCAGGACGACCTCGCCAACGTCTCGTTCACCACGCTGACCCACACGGCCCGCGCGGTGGCGCACCTGGTGGGCACTCTCCAGCAGGACGCCGACGCGCTCGGCGCCCGCTGACGCCGTCCCGGACACGGACACGGACACGGACGAGTCGACGCTTTTCGCGACCTCCCGCTCGGGGCAGCCGCAGAAAGCGTCGACTCGTCCGTCGGCGGAGGCGACGATGACGACGCCGGCACCTCAGCCCCGGCGCGCCTCCACGCTCAGCCCGTCGGCGTCCGCGCCCTCGACACGGTCCACCAGCACCGTGTCGCCGTCGGCGATCGTGCCGCCCAGCAGGCCGCGGGCCAGCCGGTCGCCGATCTCCCGCTGCACGAGACGGCGCAGCGGGCGGGCGCCGTACGCCGGGTCGAACCCGGTCAGGGCAAGCCACTCGCGGGCCGCGTCCGTGACCTCGAGGCTCAGGCGGCGGCCGGTGAGCCGCTCCTGCATCGCGTCCACCTGCAGGTCCACGATCTTCGCGAGCTCGGCCACGCCGAGCGCGTCGAACAGGACGACCTCGTCCAGCCGGTTGAGGAACTCCGGCTTGAACGCCCCGCGGACCACGTTCATCACGGCGTCCTTGCGGGCCTGCTCCTGCATCGACGGGTCCACCAGGAACTGGCTGCCCAGGTTGGACGTGAGGATCAGGATCACGTTGCGGAAGTCCACGGTGCGGCCCTGGCCGTCGGTGAGGCGGCCGTCGTCGAGCACCTGGAGCAGGATGTCGAAGACCTCGGGATGGGCCTTCTCCACCTCGTCCAGCAGCACCACGGAGTACGGGCGCCGCCGCACGGCCTCGGTGAGCTGGCCGCCCTCGTCGTAGCCGACGTACCCGGGAGGGGCGCCGACCAGGCGGGAC
The DNA here is from genome assembly GCF_039519235.1 of Micrococcus sp. 2A. Lineage (NCBI taxonomy): Bacteria > Bacillati > Actinomycetota > Actinomycetes > Micrococcales > Micrococcaceae > Micrococcus > Micrococcus sp. 2A. The sequence continues at coordinate 2,060,332 of NZ_CP154351.1, forward strand.
ACGGCGTGCTTCTCCGAGTACTCGGACATGTCGATGCGCACCATGGCGCGCTCGTCGTCGAAGAGGAACTCCGCGAGCGCCTTGGCGAGCTCGGTCTTGCCCACGCCCGTGGGGCCCAGGAAGAGGAACGAGCCGGTGGGGCGGTTGGGGTCCGAGATGCCGGCGCGGGCACGGCGCACCGCATCCGAGACGGCGACGACGGCGGCCCTCTGCCCGATCAGCCGCTCCCCGAGGTGCTCCTCCATGGTGAGCAGCTTCTCCGACTCGGAGGCCAGCATGCGCCCGGCGGGGATGCCGGTCCACGCGGAGATGACCTCGGCGATGTCGTCCGCCGTGACCTGCTCGGACACCATCGGCGAGACCTCGTCCTCGGGTGCCTCCTCGGCGCGGCGGTCGGCCTCCTCGAGCTGCTTCTCCAACGCCGGGATCTCGCCGTACAGCAGGCGCGAGGCCTCGGCGAGGTCGCCGTCGCGCTGGGCCTTCTCGGCGAGCGAGCGCAGCTCGTCCACCTTGGCGCGCAGGTCGCCGGCCTCGTTGAGCGAGGCCTTCTCGGCCTCCCACCGGGCGGTGAGGGCGCGCAGCTCCTCCTCGCGGTCCGCCTTCTCGGCGCGCAGCCCCTCGAGGCGCTCCACCGAGCCCGGATCGGTCTCGCCGTCGAGGGCGAGCTCCTCCATGGTGATGCGGTCCACCTGGCGGCGCAGGACGTCGATCTCCACGGGGGCCGAGTCGATCTCCATGCGCAGCCGCGAGGCGGCCTCGTCCACGAGGTCGATGGCCTTGTCCGGCAGCTGGCGGCCCGTGATGTAGCGGTCCGAGAGGGTCGCGGCGGCCACGAGCGCCGAGTCCGCGATGGCAACCTTGTGGTGCGCCTCGTAGCGCTCCTTCAGGCCGCGCAGGATCGCGATCGAGTCGTCCACGGACGGCTCGCCCACGTACACCTGCTGGAAGCGGCGCTCCAGCGCGGGGTCCTTCTCGATGTTCTCGCGGTACTCGTCCAGCGTGGTGGCGCCGATGAGGCGCAGCTCGCCGCGGGCCAGCATGGGCTTGAGCATGTTGCCCGCGTCCATGGCGCCCTCGGAGGCACCCGCTCCCACCACGGTGTGGATCTCGTCGATGAACGTGACCACCTGGCCGTCCGACGCCTTGATCTCCTCGAGCACCGCCTTGAGCCGCTCCTCGAACTCGCCGCGGTACTTCGCGCCCGCGATCATCGCGCCGAGGTCCAGGCTGATGAGCTGCTTGCCGCGCAGCGACTCGGGCACGTCGCCCGCCACCATGCGCTGGGCCAGGCCCTCGACGACGGCGGTCTTGCCGACGCCCGGCTCGCCGATGAGCACGGGGTTGTTCTTGGTGCGGCGCGAGAGCACCTGCACGAGGCGGCGGATCTCCGAGTCGCGGCCGATCACGGGGTCGAGCTTGCCCGAGCGGGCGACCTCGGTGAGGTCCGTGCCGAACTTCTCCAGCGACTGGAAGGTGTTCTCCGGATCCGGGGAGGTCACACGGGTGTCCCCGCGGACGGCGGTGAGGGCAGCCGCGAGCGCCTCGGCGGTGGCGCCGGCGGAGCGCAGGGCCTCCCCGGCCTCGCCCGCGTCCCCGGCCAGGCCGAGGAGCAGGTGCTCGGTGGAGACGAAGTCGTCCTGACGCTGCTCGGCCTCGGCGCGCGCGTTCTGCACCACCTGCAGGCCGGCGCGGGAGAGCTGTGCCTGCGCCACGGTGGAGCCCTTGGAGGAGGGCAGGCGGCGGATGGCCGAGGAGGCCGCCGTGGAGACGGCGTCGGGGTCCGCCCCGGCGGCCTTCAGCACCGCGACGGCGACGGACTCCCGCTGGTCCATGAGGGCCTTCAGGAGATGGGCCGGCTCCACCTGCGGATTTCCGGCGGTGGAGGCGTTCATGGCCGCGGCCGAGAGCGCCTCCTGGCTCTTGGTGGTGAACTTGGCATCCATGTGCCTCGCTCCTTTCCTCCCCGACGACGGGGGTGTCTGGGCAACCGCCGCGCGGAGGCCTGATCCACCGCCCCGGCAACGTTGAGTCTAATCAACTCAACCATGGGCGGCCAGGCTGTATTCCCGCCGGCGCCCACTACCGTTGACCCCATGGCCGGCTCCACCGCAGCGCTCCGCGATCCCCGCACGTACGAGCACCCGCGGCTCTCCCTCCTCTACGTCATCCGCCGCACCTTCCACCGCCTCATGGATCTCCAGGTGTGGGACGTGGCCGCCGCCATGAGCTTCTTCGGCGCGCTGTCCCTGCTCCCCATGGGCGTCGCCCTCCTCGCCCTCGTGTCGGTGCTGGGCGTGGAGGAGGAGACCGTGCGCACCGTCGCGACGCTCGCGGCCGACCTGTGGCCCACCCTCACGCAGGAGGACGTGCAGGCGTGGCTCCTCTCCCTCCACGCCTCGAACACGAGCGTCGTCGCCTTCACGCTGGGCCTGCTCGGCGCGGTCTTCTCCGCGTCCGGCGCCGTGGCCGCCTTCCACCGCGCGATGCACCGCATCCACGACACCCGGGAGGGTCGCCTCCTCCCCCATTTCCGGCTCGTCATCTTCCTCGAGACCCTCGCGGTCCTGACCGGCACCGTCGTGGTCGTCGGCCTCGTGATCCTGGGCGGAGACCTCGCCGAGCTCCTCGGGGAGCTCATCGGCCTGCCGCGGGTGGCCGTGCAGGTCTGGAACATCGGGAAGTGGCCGGTCATCCTCGCGATCCTGGCCCTGGCCGTCACCCTCGCCTACCGGCTCGGCCCCAACGTCCGCTCCCCGCGCTACCGTCCCTTCTCCTCCGGCGGGGTGATCACGGTCTGCCTGCTCTTCGGCGCCACCCTCGCCCTCGGCTGGATCACGGCCACCTTCGGCCAGTTCGAGCTCGTGGGACGGATCAACTCCGTGATCGGCGTGCTCGGCCTCGCCTGGGCCGCCTGCATGGTCCTCGTGGCGGGGGCCGCGTACGACGCGGAGCGACTGCGCGCCCGCCAGGTCGCCGTCGGCGTGGACGCCTCCGCGGAGATCCAGCTGGCCACCCGCCACACCCGCGTGCTCGAGATGGCGGAGCGTCAGGAGGAGCGGGACCAGCAGCTCGCCGCGCTCGTGTGCGCCGCGGTCCTCTCCGGGGAGCCTCTGACGGCCGAGCGCACGCGGATGCTCACGGAGGCCGGCCACCCGTTCGCGGTGGAGGCACCGGGCCGCCGCCCCGAGGACCTCAGCTCCGGCCGCCCCTTCCACGCCTCGCCGCTCCGGGACGAGGCGCACCTGGGCGAGGACGTCGTCATCCCTGAGCCGCGCGGCCGCGGCTCCGCGTGACACACCGACACGGAGGCGGCCTCGGCCCGCCGGACGCCTAGGATGTGCTCCAGTTCACACGGCCTGCACCCCACGGCCCGCCCCGGAAGGCTCCCCCATGCTCCGCACCCCATCCCGCGCGGTCGGTGCGCTGACGCTCGGCGTCGGCGCCCTGGCCCTCAGCGGCTGCGCCGTGATCGGCGGCGACGCCGGAACGGCCGGCGTCGTCTCCGACGCCGACCTGTCCTCCACGTACGGACTCGTCTCGCCGGGGACGCTCACGGTCTGCTCGGACATCCCCTACCCGCCGTTCGAGTTCGAGCAGGACGGCGAGCTCACCGGCTATGACATCGACCTCGTGGAGGCGGTCGCGGAGGAGCTCGGGCTCGGGCTGAACGTGATCGACTCCTCCTTCGAGGCCATCGAGTCGGGCGCCTCCCTCACCGGCTGCGACCTCAACGCCTCGTCGATCTCCATCACCGAGGCACGCCAGCGCGTCATGGCCTTCACCCTCCCCTACCTCGACGACGACCTCGTGCTGGTCGCGAAGAAGGGCTCCGGCATCACCAACATCGACTCCGCGAAGGGCCGCCGGATCGGCGTGCAGGCCGCGACCACCGGCGATGAGTACGCCCAGCAGAACGGCCTGAGCCCCGTGCAGTTCGAGGACGGCGGCATGCAGATCCAGGCCCTGCAGGCCGGCACCGTGGACGCCGCCCTGGGCAACCAGTCCGTGCTGCTCTACTCGCTCAAGGACGACGAGCGCTTCGAGGTGGTCGAGTCGCTGCCCACGGGTGAGCAGCTCGGCATGGCGGTCGGCCCGCAGAAGGCGCAGCTGGGCTCCGCCGTGAACCGCGCGCTGCAGGGGCTGCGCAACGACGGCACCGTGGCCGAGCTCCAGGAGCGCTGGTTCGGTCAGGCACAGGAGGACTACCGATGAGCACGCAGGCCCCCGTCTCGCCCGCCCCGGCCATGAAGCCCGGTCGCGCGCGCCGCCGTCGTCGGCTGTCCCTGATCATCCAGGCGGCCGTCTTCGTCCTCGCCCTCGTCGTCCTGGCCGTCCTCATCGACTGGGGCGCGCTCGCCGAGAACGTCCTGAACTTCCCCGCCGTGGCCCCGATGTTCCCCAACGTGATCCTCGTGGGCCTGGGCAACACGCTGTTCTACACGGTCACCTCGTTCGTCGTCGGCCTCCTGGGCGGCATCGTGCTCGCGCTCATGCGCCTGAGCTCGTTCGGCCCGTACCGGTGGCTGGCCACCGCCTACGTCGAGTTCTTCCGCGGCGTCCCCGCGCTGCTGGTGTTCCTCGCCTTCGGCTACGGGGTGCCCTTCGCGTTCGGGGTGTCCTGGCCGATCCCCGTCGTCGTGATGGCGGCCCTGGGCATGGTCTCGGCCGCGTACATCGCCGAGACCCTGCGTGCCGGCCTGCAGGCCGTGCCCCGCGGCCAGATGGAGGCGGCCCGGTCCCTCGGCATGCCGACGTGGCGGGCCATGGTCACCATCGTGATCCCCCAGGCGTTCCGCATCGTGCTGCCGCCGCTCACCAACGAGGTCATCCTCCTGACCAAGGACTCCTCGTTGGTCTACGTGCTCGGCCTGGCCGCGCACGAGTACGAGCTCACCAAGTTCGGCCGCGACGGCATCTCCGCGCTCGACGCCGGCATGACGCCGATCCTCGTGGCCGGCCTGTTCTACCTCGTGATCACCGTGCCGCTGTCCCTGCTGGCCCGTCGGTTCGAGACCCGTTCGACCAAGAAGGGGCACTGACATGGCCCAGCAGAACCCCATCACCGGATCCTTGGGCGCAGTGGCCTCCGCGGACGCCGCCGGCGTGCGCGTGGCCGGCCTCAACAAGTCCTTCGGCGCCAACCACGTGCTGCGCGGCATCGACCTCGACGTCGCCCCCGGCGAGGTCGTGTGCCTGATCGGCCCGTCCGGTTCGGGCAAGTCCACCCTCCTGCGCTGCGTGAACCTGCTGGAGAAGCCCGACTCGGGCGTCGTCACGGTCGGTGAGTTCACGGTCACGGACGAGGACGTGGACCTGGACGTGCTGCGCCGCCACGTGGGCATGGTGTTCCAGCAGTTCAACCTGTTCCCGCACCTGTCCGTGCTGGAGAACTGCACCGTGGCCCAGCTCAAGGTGCTCAAGCGGGGCAAGGCCGAAGCGGTGGACATCGCCCGTCGGCAGCTGGCCCGCGTGGGCCTGGCGGAGCTCGAGGCCCGCTACCCGGACCAGCTCTCCGGCGGCCAGCAGCAGCGCGTCGCGATCGCCCGGGCCCTGGCCATGGACCCGCAGCTCATGCTCTTCGACGAGCCCACCTCCGCGCTGGACCCGGAGACCGTGGGCGAGGTCCTGGCGATCATGCGCCAGCTCGCCCGCGAGGGCATGACCATGCTCGTGGTGACCCATGAGATGGGCTTCGCCCGCGAGGTCGCGGACCGGGTGGTGTTCATGGACGGCGGCGTCGTGGTGGAGTCCGGGCCCGCCTCCGCCGTGATCGCCGACCCGCAGCAGCCGCGCACCCAGGACTTCCTGCGTCGCGTGCTGCACCCCACCGAGATCGACCTCTGACGATGAGGGGCCGCTGAGGCACCGGGCACGACGACGAGGGCCCCGGGCCCGGACCAGACGGTCCGGGCCCGGGGCCCTCGTTCTCGGCGTGCGGGAAGGATCAGGCCTTCTTGCGCAGCTTCTTCAGCTCCTCGCGGGCGTCGCGCAGCGCGGCGGTCTGCTCGTCGCGCGCGGCGAAGATGGCGGCCACCTTCTCGTCCTTGGCCTCGCGGATGGCCTGGACCTTGGCGTCACGGGCGGACTCGATGCGCTTCGCGCGCTTCTTGGCTGCCTTGCGGCGCTTGCCGGGGCGGTTGGCCACGGAGTCGGACATGATGGCCAGGCCGGAGCCCACCAGGAACACGTCCTTGGCCACGGAGGTGCCCTCCTGCGAGGGGCGGACGCCGTCGTCCTCGGTCATCTCCGGGGTGTTCAGGTACATGGACATCAGGCCGCCGGAGAAGGCGGTCAGCGCGGCGCCGGCGAGCCAGCCCGGGACGAGGGGCAGCAGCAGCGCGCCGCCCACGCCGACCTCGGAGGCCACGATGAAGTTCTTGAACTGGGCCGGGGAGAGCTGGGCCAGCGCGGGCACGCCCTTGGCGCCCATGTCACGGATGTAGGCAGCCTGCTCGTCGGAGAGCTGGCGCTTGCCGAGGCCGGAGTTGAGGATGAACGCGCCGGAGGCCAGGCGCAGCGGAATCTGGACGATGCTCATGGAGTCTTCCTTCCAGTGGGGCCCGCGGCACAGGGATGGGAATGTGGCGCGAACAGTCGAATAGAGCGGTCAGCACGCTCACCCTACCAACCCCTCCCCCCGCCGTCCGGGTCCCCTCTCCCCGCCGATGGGGGAGAATGTCTCCCATGCTCTCCTCCCTCACCCCCGCGCTCCAGGCCGTCGCCCCCGCCGAGGGGGCCGTGGACTACGGATGGCTCGGCAACGTCGTGGTCGGCATCATGGAGGCCATCGGCCCGGTCGGCGTGGGCGTGGCCGTGCTGGCGGAGAACATCTTCCCGCCCATCCCCTCCGAGGTGATCCTGCCCCTGGCCGGCTTCACCGCCGCCGGAGGAGCCTTCAGCCCGCACGCCGCCCTCCTGTGGGCCACCCTCGGCTCCGTCGTCGGCGCGCTCGCCCTCTACGGGATCGGCGCGTGGCTCGGACGACGCCGCCTGTACCGGATCGCGAACTGGATGCCCCTGGTGGACATCGAGGACGTCGAGCGCACCGAGCGCTGGTTCGGCCGGTTCGGGTACTGGTCCGTGTTCCTCGGCCGCATGATCCCCGTGTTCCGCTCGCTCATCTCCATCCCGGCGGGCATCGAGCGCATGCACCTCGGCCTCTTCACCCTCTACACAGCCCTGGGCTCGCTGCTCTGGAACGCCCTGTTCATCTACGGGGGCTACGTCCTGGGCGCCCAGTACCACGTGATCTCCGACTACGCGGACCTGTTCTCCACCGTGGTGATGGCGCTCATCGTCCTCGCCCTGGTGGTCTGGGTCCTGCTGCGCGTGCGGCGCGACCTGCGCCGCCGCCGCGATCCGAACTTCCGGGCCCCGAGCCCGGACGAGGCCGCCGCCCGCATGGACGCCGCCCTCAGCTCCACCGACCACCGGAAGTGATCTGCATGACCCACTCCACTCCCCGCCTCGCCGCCCGACGCCGGGCCGGCCTCGGCCTCGCCGCCGCGGCCCTGCTCGCCCTCACCGCATGCGGCGGGAACGACCCCTACGGGGCTCCCGCCCCCACCGCCGCGAGTGCCTCCGAGCTGCCGCCCATGGACATGGCGCCCTTCACGCTGGACATACCGGACCTGGACCTCGCGCTCGTTCCCGGCGCCTCCATGTCCGCGATCGAGGGGCAGAGCCCCGAGTTCCACGGCGCCTGGCTCGAGGTGCCCGGCGCCCGCTCCTGGACCGACGCCATGGCCGCAGACGTGCGCGCCCAGGTCGAGGCCTATCAGCGGGACACGGACCTCTCAGCCGACCCCTCCCTCGAGGTGCAGCCGCGCCTCGCGGTGGCGGGGCAGGACATCGCCGCCGTCCGCCTGCTCTCCACCGAGAAGCGCGGGACGGAGTCCGTGTCCTCCTCCCAGGCCAGCTGGTACTCCGCCCGCGAGGACCGCGTGCTGGCCACGTCGGACCTCTTCACGGCCGAGGGCTGGACCGCGTTCCGCGCCGAGGTGCGCGACCGCATGGCGAACGACCCGGACATCGTGCAGGAGCGGCTGACCTCCGCCGTCGAGGCCCCGGACCAGGCCGAGAACCGCCGCATCTGGGACGCGGTGGTGCTCCTGCCGGACGGCAGCGCCCTCCTCGAGGTCGACCAGGCGGCGCTCGCACCCGCCGCGGCAGGCGTGCTCACCGCCCGCATCCCCTCCGAGACGGTGCGGCCCTGGCTCTCCGAGCTGGGCCGCACGGCTCAGGACGCGGCTCGGACGCCCGCCGCCGTCCGCCTCCCGCAGGCCTCGTCCTCCCCGGCGGGCTCCTCGGAGGCGCCCTCCACCACGGCCGTGCCCGTGCCCCCGCCGCTTCCCGCCACGAGCGAGGCCCCCCGGCCGCCGGCGGAGACCTCGAGCGACCCCACGGAGACCGCGCCGACCCGGCCGGACCCCACCCCCGCGGACACCGACGAGCCGACCTCGGCGGCCCCTGCCCCCGACCCGTCGTCCACAGGAGCACCCGGCACCGGCGCCACGAGCACCACGCCGAGCGGCTCCTCTGCGCCGACGACGCAGCCGGGCAGCTCCCCAGCGCCGAGCAGCGACGTGCCCTCGGCGCCCTCCGGGCCCACGCGCCCGACGTCGGCGCCCACACCGGGCACCACGAGCGCACCCGGCACCCCCGAGCCCTCGACGTCGAGCTCCCCGACGCCGTCGGACACGCCCACGGACGCGCCGACGTCGGATCCCGGCACCCCCGAGCCGTCCGACTCCACGCTGCCGCCGGAGCCCACCTCCGACGTGACGCCGCTGCCCGAGCCGAGCGCGTCCGACGCGCCCGCGGACTCCGCCGCCCCGGTGACCGCCGAGACGTCGCCCACGATCGTGTCCACATCGTGACGTGAGGGAGGCCGGAGGCATCGCCCCCGGCCTGGCAGGATGAGGAGGTCGGCCGGGAGGCCGACCTCCCCTCGCGCTGAGCCCCGTCCTCGCGCGCTGATCCTCGAAGAGTGTGAGCCCGCCCATGACCTCGACGTCCCGCCCGCGCCTCTGCGCCGCCCTCCTCGCACTGACCCTGGCCCTCGGGGCGTGCGGCGGCCCCGACGGAGGCGACGCACCCGCTCCCCAGGCCGCCGCGGACTCCGCGGCCGCCACGAGCCCTGCGACCGACACCCCGAGCCCGGAGTCCGCGTCGTCGTCCCCGTCCGCGTCAGGCGGCAGCACGTCCTCCGCGATGACCAGTAGCGCACCGTCCACGTCCGCCGCCGCCCCTCAGTCGGACGACACCGGCGCGGGCCAGGAGTCGACGTCGGCCGCGACGCATGCCGAGGAGGCCGAGGACGCACGCGGTGCCGCCGAGTCCTCCTCCGCCGGGTCGGCCGAGGGCCAGGACGAGCGCGGCTCCTCCGCCGAGGGACGGCAGGACGCCTCCGCACCCGCCTCGTCGGCGTCGCCCTCGCGCCCCGGTGCGGACGCCCGCACCCAGGACCGCCCGGCACCCGTCGTCGCGCAGGACCGCGGGGTCCCCGCCGCACAGGACCTCGGCGGTCCGAAGCCCGGCGTCGCTCCCGAGGACACGCCGGTCGCCGTGACCACCCCGAAGCCCGTGATCCCCGTCGAGCGGATCGCACCGCAGGATGTGCGCCCCGCGCCCGTGCAGCAGCCCGCCTCCCCTCGCCCGGCCGCGCCGAGCGCGTCCGCCGGCACGGGTGCGACCGCCCCCGGCTCCTCTGGGCCGAGCGCCTCGGCCCCTGCGAGCTCCGCCTCGGCGGCGCCGCAGCCCTCCACGGCCCCGGCGCCCGCCGGCCCCGTGCGCCAGGCCCCGGTGGACTGCGCCGTCACCCGGTGCATCGCCCTCACCTTCGACGACGGCCCGGGCCGGCACACCGGCCGCCTCCTGGACGTCCTCTCCGCCGAGCAGGTCCCGGCCACCTTCTACGTGGTGGGGCAGAGCGCGAAGCTCAACCCCGCGATGATCGCCCGCATGGCGGCGGAGGGCCACCAGGTGGGCAACCACAGCTACACCCACCCCAACCTCACGACGCTGACGGCCGGGCAGGTGCGCCAGGAGATCGCGGCGACGGACGCCGCCGTCCGCGCGGCCGGCGTCAGCCCGAGCACCGTGCGCGCCCCCTACGGGGCGCTGAACGAGTCGGTGCTGGCCACCCTCGGCGGGCTGCCCCGCGCGGGATCGGTCACCTGGAGCGTGGACACCCGGGACTGGGAGCACCGCAGCCCCGCACAGACCCTCGCCGCCGTGAAGGCGGGGGCCCGCCCGGGCGGGATCGTGCTGATGCATGACATCCACTCCACCACCGTGGACGCCGTCCCCGCCGTCATCGCGCACCTGCGCTCGGAGGGCTACACGTTCGTGACCGTGGACCGCATCACGGGGGGCGTGGCCGCCGGTCACACGACGGGCTCCGGCCTGCACCCCTGAGCGCCGCCGTGGGAGGATCGTGCGGATGACTGAGCACACCGCCCCCGCCCCGTCCGCCGACGCGGCCCACCCGCACGACCACAACACCGAGAAGGACCCCGCGCTGCACCGCATGGAGCCGGTCTCCTTCGTCCGCCGCGGCGCCCGCCTCACCTCCGGCAAGCAGGCCGTGTGGGACCGCCTCGCGGACACCGTGCTCGTGGACGTCCCCCGCCACCGGGCGGCCACCTCCGTGTCCCCGGACGCCCACCTGGACTGGGGGGCCGTGTTCGGGCGGGAGGCCCCGCTGCTCGTGGACGTCGGCTCGGGCCTGGGCGAGTCCACCGCCCAGGGCGCGGCGGACCGGCCGGACTGGAACGTGCTCTCGGTGGAGGTGTACGTGCCGGGGCTCGCGGCGCTCATGGCGCAGGTGGAGCACCGCGGGCTCACCAACGTGCGGGCCGTGGAGGCCAACGCCCCCGAGCTGCTGGACCAGCTGCTCGAGCCCGGCTCCGTGGGCGAGGTGTGGGTGTTCTTCCCGGACCCGTGGCACAAGAAGCGCCACCACAAGCGCCGCCTCGTCTCCCCCGCCTTCGCGGACCGCGTAGCCCGCGTGCTCGCCCCCGGCGGCGTGCTGCGCCTGGCCACCGACTGGTCCGGGTACGCCGTGCAGATGCGCGAGGTCCTGGAGGCCCACCCCGAGTTCGAGAACCTCTTCCCGGGCCGCGCGTCCGGGGAGGACTCCCCGCTGACCCGCGTGCGCCGCGAGGGCCGCGAGCTCGAGGTGGGCGCGCAGCCGCTGCCCGCCGGATGGGAGGACGCGGCCGCCGAGGAGCGCCCCCTGCGCGCGGGACTCGGGGAGGCCGTGGCCGCGAGCGAGGCGGAGGACCCGGTGGACCACGAGGGCGGGTGGGCTCCGCGGTTCGAGGGCCGCCCCGTCACGAGCTTCGAGGCCAAGTCCCAGCGCGCCGGCCGGCTCGTCTTCGACCTCGCCTACCGGAGGCGCTGAAGGCCGAGCGGCTGGCCCGCGGTGACGCGGGCGGCGGCCGCGAGCGTCACGGAGCCCGGATCGCGGTAGCCCCGCGGCGCGTCGTCGCCGGCCGCGGGCGTCCAGCGCGAGGTGTCGTGGCCGCGCACGGCGGCCCCGTCCATCCCCGGGACGGGGTCCACGGGCAGGGCGACGGCGCCGGGCCAGGCCTGCCGCAGCCCGCCGAGCCGGCCGAGGACGGAGAGCACGTCTCCGGGCGCGCGGGCCTCGAACACCCGGCCGGTGGCCGCGCCGAGCGCACGGGCTCCCGAGAGGAGGGCGAGCGGCAGGCCCACCGCCCCGGACACCACCAGGGTCTCGACGGGGCGCTCCGCGCTGTGGGGCGTGGGATCGGTGGCCGCGGAGTCGGCCGGAAGGAGCCCCCGCTCGTCGAGCTCTCGCAGGGCGTGCCCCGCCACGAGGGAGCCGTACGAGTGGGCGTCCACGGCCCCGTGCACCGCGGTGCCGCGGGCGCGCAGCCCCGACGCGTGCAGGTGTGCCCACCACGCGGCGAGGTCGTCGGCGAGCTGCCGGCCGGCCTCCCGCGCGGGGCGGTCGAGGACCACGCGCCACGGCGCGGGTGCGGGGTAGCGCAGCCACGCGACGACGACGGGGCGGGGCGCCCCCGCCGCGTGCTGGGCCGCGGCCAGCTGAGCGGCCTCGTGCGCCGCGCCCCACAGGGCGGTGTCCGGGCGGATGCCCATGCCGGAGACCATCCAGGTCAGATGGGTGGCGGTGGCGGGGTCTCCGGCGCACACGGCGGCGGTGGGCCCACCGCGGCCCTCGAGGTCGTGGGCCAGCAGCTCGCGCGCCGGCAGGGCACGGTCCATGGAGTCCGGGGCGAGCGCGTGGGCGAGGCCCTCCAGCGCGGCGCGGCTCCGCGGGTCGAGCCGGTCCTTCCGGCCCAGGTCCTCCCGCAGCCGTTCCGAGCGGGCGGCGCGCTGCGGGGCCGTGAACGCCAGCGGCGTCAGGCCTGCGGCGGGTTCCACGCGAGGATCCGGCGGGAACGGGCGGTGCCCGCGGGCAGGGCGCGCACGGCCGCACCGCGCCGCGCGGCGCCGGACGGGGTGCCCGGCTCCGCGGCTCCGGACGCGGGGGCGACGCCGTCCGGGCGGCCGGCGCCCGAGCGGCGGTCGGCGTAGCGCGCCGAGACGTCACCGGCGGCACCCACCGTGAACACGCGGGCCAGCCGCGAGACCTGGTGCAGTCGGTCCACCTGGGAGGCGAGCTCCACCACGGTGTCCTGCAGCTGCTCCACCTCGCGCTGCAGGGCGACGATCCGGCGGATCCCCTCGAGGGAGACGCCCTCGCGGCTCAGCGCCTGGATGGTCTGGAGGCGCTCGACGTCGGCGCGGGAGTAGCGGCGCTGCCGCCCGCCCTGGCGCTGGGGCACCACGAGGCCGAGGCGGTCGTACTGGCGCAGGGTCTGCGGGTGCATGTCCGTCATCGCCGCGGCGGTGGAGATGACGAACACGGGCGCGGTCCACTCGCCGCCGCGCTCCCGCGCGTCGCGGGCCGCCCGGTCGGCAGCCTCGGAGCGCCGGGGCCCGGCGCTCACCAGTCGGCCCTCCGGGCCAGCTCCCGCCTCGGATCGTCGCCGGCGGTGGCGGCGGCGAGGGCCTCGACGGCGGCGCGCGCCTCGTCGGTGAGCTCGGTGGGCACGGCCACCTGCAGCTCGACCAGGAGGTCCCCGGCGCCCTTCGAGGTCTCGACGCCGCGGCCCTTGAGGCGCAGGGTCCTGCCCGAGGCGGAGCCCGCCGGGACCTTGACCTTCACGGTCCTCGCGAGGGTGGGCACCTCGATGGTCGCGCCGAGCGCGGCCTCGGGGAAGGAGACGGGCACGGTGATGCGGAGGGTGTCGCCGTCGCGGTGGAAGAACTCGTGCTCGCGCACCTTCACGGTGACGATCAGGTCGCCGCGGCCCGCTGCGCCCGGCGAGCCCTTGCCGCGGGCACGAACCTTCTGGCCGTCCCGGATGCCCTTGGGCACCTTGACGTCCACGACCTCCCCGTCGGCCGCCCGCAGGGAGACCGTCGTGCCCTCGATCGAGCCCCGGAAGGAGATGGTGGTGGTGGCGGTGCGGTCCGCACCCTTGGCGGGCCGCTGCTGGCCGAAGCCGCCGCCGGCCGGCCCGAAGCCCGGCTGGCCGCCGAACCCGCCGAACATGTCTCCGAAGAGGTCGTTCAGGTCCGGGCCCGCCTGAGCGCCGCGGGGTCCGGCGCCGCCGCCGAACATCCCGCCGAAGACGTCCTCGAAGCCCCCGCCGGCCCCGCCGCCGGGGGCGGTGAAGCGGGCGCCGCCGCCCATCGCGCGGACGGCGTCGTACTCCTGGCGCTCCTTGGGGTCGCTGAGCACCGCGTAGGCCTCGGAGATCTCCTTGAACTTCTTCTCCGCGGCCTCATCGCCGGGGTTCTGGTCCGGGTGATGCGTGCGGGCCAGCTTGCGGTAGGCCTTCTTGACGTCGGCCTCGGAGGCGTCCTTGGACACCCCGAGGGACGCGTAGAAGTCCTTGTCCATCCAATCCTGCGAGGCCATGGCGCCTCCCTTCGTTCGTCGTGGTGCGGTGATCGGTGCGGTTCAGCCGTGGCTCACTCGTCCCCGGCGGACACCATCACCTGGGCGGCGCGCAGCACGCGGCCGTCCCGTGCGTAGCCGTTGCGGAACACCTGCACCACGTGGTCGGCGGGGATCTCGGGGTGCGGCTGGCGCATGACGGCCTCGTGGAGAGCGGGGTCGAACTCGACGCCCGCCAGCTCCTCCTGGTCGTGGCGCTGCACGCCGAGGCCCGCGAGGGCGGAGTCGAGCTTCTCGGCGATCTTGGCGAAGGGGCCCTCGGCCAGGTCGCCGGCGGACCGCGCCGCGTCGAGGTCGTCCAGCACGGGGATCAGCGCCAGAACGGCCTTCAGGACGCCCTGGTCCTTCGCGAGGTCGCGGTCGCGGTCCACGCGGCGCTTGTAGTTCACGTACTCGGCCTGCAGGCGGCGCAGGTCCGTCTCCAGCTCGGCCTCGCGGGAGGACCCGGACGGCGCCTCGCCGGCCTCGGCCCCGGCGTCGTCGAGGATGCGCGCGGCCTGCGCCAAGGCGTCGCCCTCGTCCTGGACCGGCGCGTCCTGCGGCTCGGCGTCGGGGGCGGCCTCTCCGCGCGGGCGGCCGGTCTCCGGGTCGATCCGGCGGCGATCCTGGAACGTGAAGGCCTGCTCCTCGGAGCCCTTCTCGCCCGGGGTCCGGTCGTCGTCCGGGCGGTCGGCGGTGTTCTCGCTCATGGTGGGTCCTTTCGCTGCGGCGGCGCGCCGTGCGCGCCGGAAGTCTGGGGTGAGAGGCCGGTGGGCCGGTCACGGACGTGCGATCGCCGTGACCGGCCCACCGGTGCTGTCGCGGGCCCCGTCGGGCCGGCGGGCCGCAGGGCTCGCCGGCGCCGACGACGGCGCGGGTGCGTCAGTTCTTCTTCTCGTCGTCCTCGTCGACGACCTCGGCGTCGACGATGTCCTCGTCCTCGGCCTGGGGGGCCTCGGCGCCGGCGTCGGCCTGCTGCTCGGAGCCCTGCTGGGCGTAGAGCGCCTCGCCGATCTTCACCTGGGAGGCCTGGAGCTTGTCGAACGCGGCCTTGACCTCGTCGTCGTTGTCCTGCTTCTCCAGGGCGGCCTTGAGGGCGTCGACGTCGGCCTGGACCTCGGTCTTGACGTCCTCGGGCAGCTTGTCCGTGTTGTCGGCCAGGAGCTTGTCCACGGAGTACGCGGACTGCTCGGCCTGGTTGCGGCGCTCGGCGGCCTCGCGGCGCTTCTTGTCGTCGTCCGCGTGGGCCTCGGCGTCCTTGACCATGCGGTCGATGTCCTCCTTGGACAGCGAGGAGCCGCCCGTGATGGTCATCGACTGCTCGGTGCCGGTGCCCTTGTCCTTCGCGGAGACGTGCACGATGCCGTTCGCGTCGATGTCGAAGGTGACCTCGATCTGGGGCATGCCGCGGGGGGCCGGGGCGATGCCGGTCAGCTCGAAGGTGCCCAGGGCCTTGTTGTCCCGGGTGAACTCGCGCTCGCCCTGGAAGACCTGGATGGACACGGAGGGCTGGTTGTCCTCGGCCGTGGTGAAGGTCTCCGAGCGCTTCGTGGGGATGGCCGTGTTGCGCTCGATGAGCTTGGCCATCACGCCGCCCTTGGTCTCGATGCCCAGCGAGAGGGGGGTCACGTCGATCAGGAGGACGTCCTTGCGCTCGCCGGCGAGCACGCCGGCCTGCACGGAGGCGCCGATCGCGACGACCTCGTCCGGGTTCACGCTCTTGTTCGGCTCCTTGCCGCCCGTGAGCTCCTTCACGAGCTCGGAGACGGCCGGCATGCGGGTGGAGCCGCCCACGAGGACCACGTGGTCGATGTCGGAGACCTTGACGCCGGCCTCCTTGATCACGTCGTTGAAGGGCTTGCGGGTGCGCTCGAGCAGGTCCTTGGTGAGGTCCTGGAACTTGGCGCGGGAGAGGTGCTCGTCCAGGTGCACCGGGCCCTCGGGGGTCACGGAGAGGTACTGGAGCGAGATGTTGGTGGAGGTGGCCGAGGAGAGCTCCTTCTTGGCCTGCTCCGCCGCCTCCTTCAGGCGCTGCAGGGCGATCTTGTCCTTGGACAGGTCCGCGCCCTTGGACTTGGCCTGCTGGAGCAGCCAGTCCACGATCCGCTGGTCCCAGTCGTCGCCGCCGAGGCGGTTGTCGCCCGAGGTGGCGCGCACCTGGATGGTGGCGAAGTCGTCCTCGTCCTTGGCGACCTCGAGCAGGGACACGTCGAAGGTGCCGCCGCCCAGGTCGAAGACGAGGATGAGCTCGTCCTCCTTGCCCTTCTCGAGGCCGTAGGCCAGGGCCGCCGCGGTGGGCTCGTTGATGATGCGCTTGACGTTCAGGCCCGCGATCTCGCCGGCCTCCTTGGTGGCCTGGCGCTCGGCGTCGTTGAAGTACGCCGGGACGGTGATCACCGCGTCGGTGACCTTCTCGCCCAGGTACTCCTCGGCGTCGTGCTTGAGCTTCATCAGCGTGCGGGCCGAGATCTCCTGCGGGGTGTACTTCTTGCCGTCCACCTCGGTGGTCCAGTCCGTGCCCATGTGGCGCTTGACGGACGCGTAGGTGCGGTCCGGGTTGTTCACGGCCTGGCGCTTGGCGACCTCGCCGACCAGGACGTCGCCGCCCTTGGAGAACGCGACGACGGAGGGGGTGGTGCGGGCGCCCTCGGCGTTCGCGATGACGACGGGGTCGCCGCCCTCGAGGACGGCGACGACGGAGTTGGTGGTGCCCAGATCGATTCCGACTGCACGGGACATGGGGTGGTCCTTTCCTGTCTGCGAATGAGGCGGCCGCGTCGCCCTGGGCCGGACCCGGGGGTCCGAACCGGCCGACGTGAGCCTTCCTGACTCAGGTTGCCACCGTCGGCGACGGCGTGTCAAGGGACGTGAGTCATCCTCACTCATGTTTTGCGGATGTCCGGTTCAACGCGCTCCACGGAGGATTCATTCCCGGAGAGGTCGGACGGGGCTCCTCGCCCTGCCGCGGGCGATCAGGGCTGGCGCCGCCCCCGCGCGGAGTGGTTGATTCAGGCGACGACGCGGCGCCCTCCGGCGCCGCCCGATCGAGACGAAGGAGCACCATCGTGGCCAACGCCAAGAAGAACGACGACGCCGCCTACACCGTTCCCGGCCTGCGCGTGGAGGACGGCCACCGCGTGGCCGAGGTCCTGCAGGGCCGGCTGCACGCCCTCAACGACCTCCAGCTCACCCTGAAGCACGCGCACTGGAACGTGGTGGGCCCGGGCTTCATCGGCGTCCACGAGATGCTCGACCCGCAGATCGAGAAGGTCCGCGCCATGGTGGACGTCGTCGCCGAGCGCATCGCGACCCTGGGCGTCTCCCCCGCCGGCACCCCCGGCGTCCTCGTGGCGGACCGCACGTGGGACGACTACTCGCTGGGCCGCGCGAGCACCCTCGAGCACCTGGCCGCGCTCGACCTGGTGTACGACGGCGTCGTCACCGACCACCGCACCGCCGTCGAGACCGTGGGCGACCTCGACCCGGTGTCCGAGGACATGCTGATCGCCCAGGTGGGCGAGCTCGAGCTGTTCCAGTGGTTCATGCGCTCGTTCCTCACCACCGGCGACGGCGTGCTCCGCCACTCCGGTGCCGCGAGCGAGACCCAGGCGGCCGCGCGCGTGGCCGGCGCCGAGAAGGCCCCCGCAGCGAAGAAGTCCAGCGCCAAGAAGTCCGACGCCAAGGCCTCGGACAAGTCGGCCGCGAAGAAGAAGTCCGGCACGAAGTGACGCATCCCTGACCGGCCTGCGCCGGCAGCGCGAGGGCCCCGCCGGATCCGTTCCGGCGGGGCCCCTCCGCGTGCGGGGGCACACCCCTCAGGCGGCTCGTGCCGGCCACCACACGCGGGGGCCGATGTCCCTCACGAGGGCGGGGATCAGCAGCGAGCGCACCACGAGGGTGTCGAGCAGGACGCCGAACGCCACGATGAACGCCAGCTGCACCATGAACATGAGCGGGATGACGGCGAGCGCGGCGAACGTGGCCGCCAGGACGACGCCGGCCGAGGTGATCACGCCGCCCGTCACGGTGAGCGCGCGCAGCACGCCCGCCCGGGTGCCGACGCGCGGGGTCTCCTCGCGGGCGCGGGTCATGAGGAAGATCGTGTAGTCGATCCCCAGCGCCACGAGGAACACGAACCCGTAGAGCGGCACCGTGGGGTCGGCGTCGTCGAAGCCCATCAGGTGCTGGAACACGAGGGTGGAGACGCCCAGCGCCGAGCCGAAGCTGAGCGTCGTGGCGAGCACCAGCAGCACGGGCGCCACCACGGATCGCAGCAGCGCCATCAGGATCAGCAGCACCACGAGCAGCACGAGCGGGATGACGAGGCGAAGGTCCCGCTGGGCGGTCTCGTTGGCGTCGAGGGCCTGCGCGGCCGTCCCGCCCACGAGCACCTCGCCCTCGACGTCGGCCAGGCTCTCCCGCAGGGCGCCCACGGTGCGCTCGGCCTCGAGGGAGTCGGCCGGGTCCGCGAGCGTCGCCGAGACGAGGACGCGGCCGTCGACGACCTTCGGCTCCGCGGGGGCGTCGGGCTGTCCCGCACCGGCGGGCGGACCGGCAGGGGTGCCCGCCGGGGGTCCGGCGGACTGCTCGGCCTCCAGCTCCGCCGAGGCGACGCCCGTGGTCCCGCGCACGATCTCCAGCACGCGGTCCCGCTGCGCCTCAGGCGCGACGATCTCCGCGGGCGAGCCGGAGCCTGCCTCGAAGTGGCGGGAGAGCAGGCCCTGCGCGTCACGCGCGTCGGACTGCCCGAGCAGCACGTCGGTCTGGGCCACGCCCGAGGCCTGCAGCTGCGTGACGCCGGCGGCGAGCGCGAGGAGGACGGCCGCCGTCGCGATCCAGACGGGGCGCGCGTTCCGGGCGACGAGCGCGGCCACCCGGGTCCACACGCCGTGGTCCTCCTCGAGGCCGGCGATCGGCGCGCCGTTGCGGTCCTCGGGCTGGACGAACCCGCGGCCGCGGGCGGCCCGCTTCTCCCGACGGCGGCGGGCGCTCTCGGGAGAGGGGACGGTGGGCCAGAACGCCGCGCGGCCCATGAGCTGCAGCAGGGCCGGGAGCAGGGTCAGCGCCGCGAGCCACGCGAAGACGATGCCGGACGCGGCGATCGGGCCGAGCGATCGGTTTGAGTTGAGGTCGGAGACCAGCAGGATGAGCAGCGCCGCGGCGACGGTGGCCGCCGAGGCGGTGATCGCCCCGAACGAGCCGCGCACGGCGGCCATCAGGGCTGGGCCGATGCCGTCCCTCTGCAGCAGCTCCTCCCGATGGCGGGCCACGAGGAGCAGGCAGTAGTCCGTCGTCGCGCCGATGACGAGGATGGACAGGATGCCCTGCGACTGCCCGTTGAGCTGGATCCAGTCCGCGCGCGCCATCCAGTACACCGCGAGGATCGCGGCGCACAGCGCGCCCATCGAGGTGAGCAGCACCAGGATCGGCAAGACCACGGAGCGGTAGACGGCCACCAGGATCACGAACACCACGACGAGGGCCACGAGCAGCAGCAGCCCGTCGATCCCGGCGAACGCGCCGCCGAGCTCGGAGGCGAGCCCCGCGGGGCCGCCCACGTGCCAGGTCGCGTCCGCGGCCGGCGTGCCGGCCACGGCGGGCACGCCGCCCGGGTCCGCGAGCACGGCCTCGAGGTCCTCGACGACGTCGGCGGCCTCCCGCGGCGCCTCCTGGCCCGTGCCGATCAGCGCGAGGAACTGCACGGCCTGGCCGTCCTCGCTGGGGATCGGCCCGACGACGCGCCCGACGCCCTCGACCTCGCCGAGCCGTTCCCCGAGCGCCGCGAGGGCGGGGAAGGCCACGGCCGGATCTGACGTGGAGGCCTCCCCCACGATGATCGCGGGGACCGCCGAGCCGTCCCGGAAGCCGGCGGCCGCCTCGGAGGCCAGCGTCGACTCCGCGGTGGCGGGCAGGAACGTGGACTGGTCGTTCGAGGAGACCTCGGAGATCTTCCCGAAGGTCGGGCCGCCGAGGCCCATCGCGGCGAACCACACGAGCGCCAGCGCCACCGCGAGGCCGATCCGCAGGAGCCGGGACGGACGGGCGGCCCGCTCGTCACGGGCGCCGGGGGCGGCGGCAGGGGCGCCCGCGGCGCGCGACGGCTCGGGGCCGGGAGCGTCGGGGGCCGCTGCGGCGGGGGTCCGGTAGGGAGAGAGGTCGGGGAGGCTGCTCACGCGGGACAGCCTAGCAAGATGGTTTGATCATCGAACGATTCGACCCCGCCGGTAGGATCCGGGGGTGACCACCCCCGCGGCCGACCGCCCTGAGCAGCCCCTCGCCCTCCTGGCGAGCCTGCGCGCCTTCTCCGAGATGGCCGACCGGGCCGCCGACCAGGCGAGCCGCGCCCTCGGCCTGCACCGCACGGACCTGCGCGCCCTCTCGATCCTCATGCGCCGCACGAGCCGCGGCCTCGCGACCACCCCCACGGACCTCGGGCACGGACTGCACCTCACCCGTGCTGCCACGACCTCCGTGATCGACCGTCTCGTCGCCTCGGGGCACGCCCGCCGGGCCCGCTCGGCCACGGACGGACGCCGGGTCATCGTGGAGCCCACGCCCGCGGCCTCGGCGGACGGCTCGGCGGCGTTCGGCCCGATGGCCCGCCGCATCGCCGCCGCGCTCGAGGGCTTCGACGACGCCGAGCTCGCCACCGCCCTGCGCGTGGTGGACGCGGCCACCCGGAGCATCGCCCCGCTCGCCGAGGACGGACCGTGACCTCCCCCGCACCACCGGCGGGCCCCGTGCTCGTCGGCGTGGACGGCCGCTCCGGCGCCGGCAAGACCACCCTCGCGGCCGCCCTCGCGGCGCATCTGTCCCCGTACGCCCGCGTGGCGGTGCTGCACGTGGAGTCCTTCTACGCGGGATGGGACGGCCTGGAGGCGGTGCTCGACCCCGCAGGGCCGTACGTGACGGCGCTGCGGGACCTCGGCGCGGGCCGTGCTGCGCGGTGGCGGGCCTGGGACTGGCACCACGCCCGCCCGGGGGCCGGCCAGCGGCTCGAGCCGGCCGACGTCGTGGTGTGCGAGGGCGTGGGCGCCACGAGCGCCGCAGCCCGGCCCCACCTCACGCTGAGCGTCTGGCTCGAGCTGGACGAGCGGATGCGCCGCGAGCGCGCCCTGGCCCGCGACGGCGGCGCGTACGCGCCGCACTGGGAGCGCTGGGCCGCGCAGGAGGAACGCTACCTCGCGGCGCAGGACCCGGCCGGGGCGGCCGACGTGCGGACCTCGATCGGCCCCTGAACCGTGGACCGGGCCCACCGGACCGGCCCCTCGGCGTCACGCGTGGAGCCGCTCCTGCGCCACGAGCTCCACGAGCGCGGCGATCCACTCCTCGGTGATCGGCTCGGCGAACAGCACGCGCATGATCAGCTGCGCCGCCACGGTCTCGGCCAGCATCTCCCGGTCCACGCCCTCCGCGAGCACCGCGGTGCGGAACCGCTCGTGGAGGCTGTGCCGCAGCGGGGCCACGAGCACGCCGTGGATCTGCTGGCTCTGGCTGTCGGCCGTGGCGATCGCGCCCACCAGGGCCTGGGAGAGGTGAGTGGCGCCGCCGCCGTCGATCTCCACCGCCATCGCGCGCAGCCACGTGGCGAGGTCCGCGCGCAGGTCCCCGGTGTCCGGCGGCAGGGGCAGGGGGATGTCCAGGTACCCGGCGCCGACGGCCTCCACGAGCACGTCCACCTTCGTCCTCCACCAGCGGTAGACCGTCTGCTTGCTCACCCCCGCACGGGCCGCGATGCCCTCCATGGTGAGCTTCGCCTGGCCCGCGGGCTCCATGAGCTCGGCGGCGGCGCGCAGCACCGCCTCCCGGGACGCCTGGCTGCGGGGGCGGCCACGTCGGCGCGAGGCCGGGACCGTGGGGTCGTCAGACGTCTCCTGTGCTGCCGCGGCGGTGCCCGCCACGTCGCTGCTCTCCTCCATCCGACCGAGTGTAGTGACGGGTTCACGGGAACGCGGCGTCCTGTTGCGGACGTGCGAGGTCAGGCCGCCGGAGGAGAGCAATCGCACAGTCCCTCGATCACGATGAACGGAGCACGGCGCTCCGCTTACCTGTACGCTGAGCGCAACGCGGCGGCCCTCTGCCCCGCCTCCTCACGCCCCCTCTCGCTCCCTGGAGATCCCCGCCCCATGGCAAAGCTGCTCTACCGGCTCGGCCTCGGCGCCGCTCGCCGACCCATGATCGTGATCCTCGCCTGGGCCCTCGCCCTGGCCCTCGCCGTGGGCGGCTTCCTCGCCTTCGGCGGCACCCTCTCCTCCGCCGTCACCATCCCGGGCACCCCCACGGCCCAGGTCACGGACCGCCTCAAGGAGGAGTTCCCCGACGCCTCGCGCGGCACCGGCCAGGTGGTCTTCGCCACCGAGGACGGCTCCGCGTTCACCCCGGACCAGCGCGATCGGATCGAGCAGCTCCTGAGCACGGTCCGCGACCAGCAGGCCGTGGCCGACGTCGTGGACCCCTTCGACGTGCAGAGGCAGCAGGAGGACGCCCGCACCGCTCTCGAGGACGGCCGGCAGCAGATCGCCGACGGCGAGCAGGGGCTCGCGGACGGCCGCCGCCAGGTCGACGGCGGCCGGGCACGGATCGCCGAGGCGAAGGAGCAGGCCGAGGACGGGCAGGCGAAGCTCGAGGAGTCGGCCCGGCAGCTCGAGGAGGGGCAGGCGACGCTGGACGCCGCGCGCACCGACTTCCAGGAGCGCGGCCTGGCCGCCCTGCCGGAGGACGCCACCGCGCCCCTGCGCGAGGCCGAGCAGAAGCTCGAGGACGGCCGCGCCCGGCTCGAGCAGGGCCGGGCCCAGATCGAGGAGCAGGCGCCGAAGGTGGAGGCCGGCCAGGCCGAGGTCGACGCGAACCGCGAGAAGCTCGACGCCGGCCGTCAGCAGCTGGGCGAGGGCTGGGCCCAGTACGAGGAGGGCAAGGCCGAGCTCGAGGAGCAACGGGCGCAGCTCGAGGCCGGCCAGGCCCGGCTGGACGCCGCCCGCGAGCAGGCCCTCGCGCAGGGCGGGGCCGCCGGCGTCCCTGCCGAGCAGGTCACTGCGCAGTTCGCCGCGCAGCAGGCCGAGCTGGACGCCGGCGCGGCCCGGATCGAGCGGGCCCAGGCCGAGCTCGACGCCGCCAACGCCGAGCTGAAGGCCCGCGAGGCGGAGGTCCAGTCCGGCCTCGAGCAGCTGAGCGCGGCACAGGCGCAGGTCGACGCCGGCCGCGAGCAGCTCGCCGAGGGCCGCGCCCGGCTGCAGGCGTCCGAGAAGGAGCTCGCCGAGGGTCAGGCCCAGCTCGAGGCCGGCCGCGAGCAGGCCCGCGAGGCCGCCCGCGCCGAGTTCGAGAAGCAGCAGGCCACGATCGACGAGGGCCGCGAGACGCTCGCGCAGGGCAGGGCCGACCTCGAGTCCGGCCGCGAGGAGATCGCGGCCAACGAGCGGAAGCTGGAGCAGGCCGAGGAGGATCTCGCCACGGGCCGTCAGGACCTCGCCGACGCCCGCACCCAGGCCGAGCGCGGCCAGCGCACCGTGGACCTCGTGGAGGGCTACCGCGCCGTCTCCGAGGACGGCTCGACCGCCGTCGGGATCGTCTCCTTCGACCAGCCGTCCATGGACGTGCCCGCGGAGGACAAGAAGGCCATCACGGGCGTCCTGACCGCGGCGGACATCGACGGGGTGCGGGTCCTGCCCTCCCAGCAGCTCAGCCAGACCGTCCCGCAGATCGTGGGGCCGGGCGAGGTCGTGGGCCTCGTGATCGCCGCGATCGTGCTCGTGCTCATGCTCGGCACCTTCGTGGGCGCGGGTCTGCCGCTCGTGAACGCCCTCGTGGGCGTGGGGGTGGGCGCCGCCGGCGCGCTCGCCTTCTCCGGCGTCGTGGAGATGATGTCCGTGACCCCCGTGCTGGGGCTCATGCTCGGCCTGGCGGTCGGGATCGACTACGCGCTGTTCATCGTCAACCGCCACCGGCAGGAGCTGCGCCGCGGCACCCCGCTGCGCGAGTCCATCGCCCTGGCCAACGGCACGTCCGGCAACGCCGTGGTGTTCGCCGGCCTCACCGTGATCATCGCGCTCGTGGCGCTCAACGTCACCGGCATCCCGTTCCTCGGCCTGATGGGCACCGTCGGCGCCGCGTGCGTGCTCGTGGCCGTGCTCGTGGCCGTCACCCTGACGCCCGCGCTGCTCTCGCTGGCCGGCACGCGCGTGCTCTCCCGCAAGGAGCGCACCCGCCTGGAGGCCCTCACCCCGTCGGGCGAGGGCTCCCACACGGCCCCCCTCACCGGTGCTGACCCCGCCGAGGCCGCCCATGCCGTGCGAGGCGCGCACCGCTCGCCGCGGATGTCCACCCCCGCCGCGGTGGCCACGACCCTGGGCGCGATCGCCCTGCTCGTGGCGGTCTCCATCCCCTTCTTCTCGATGCGCCTGGGACTGCCGGACGGCGCGTCCGAGCCGGTCGGCTCCGACGCCCAGGTCTCCTACGAGCTCATGGCCGACAAGTTCGGCGAGGGCTACAACGGCCCCCTCGTGGTGACCACGGACCTGCCGGAGGGACTCTCGGAGGAGCAGGCGACGGACGCCCAGCTCGCCGTCGGCGAGCAGCTCTCGGCACTGGACCACGTCGGCGCGGTGGTGCCGGCGGGCTTCAACGAGGACCGCACCCTGGGCATGCTGCAGCTGCTGCCCGAGGAGGGGCCCAACGCGGTCTCCACCGAGGAGCTGGTGCACGAGCTGCGCACGGTGGAGCCCGCGGGCGAGGCCTCGAACCTGGCGGTGGCGGGCATGACCTCCGGGGCGATCGACGTCTCGGAGAAGCTCGCCTCGGCCCTGCCGCTCTACCTCGGCGTGGTGGTGGGGCTGTCCCTGCTCATCATGATCCTGGTGTTCCGCTCCATCCTGGTCCCGCTGATCGCCACCGGCGGCTTCGTCCTCTCGGTGTTCGCGGCCATGGGCGGCGTGGTGGCCATCTACCAGTGGGGCTGGTTGGGCTCGGTGTTCAACGTGCACCATGCGGGCCCGGTCCTGAGCTTCCTGCCGACGATCATGATCGGCGTGCTGTTCGGCCTGGCCATGGACTACCAGCTGTTCATCGCGTCCGGCATGCGTGAGGCCTACGCCCACGGCCAGCCGGCCCGCAGCGCCGTGATGAGCGGCCTGCGCGCCGGCCGGTCCGTGGTGATCGCCGCCGCGATCATCATGATCTCCGTCTTCGGCGGCTTCGTGTTCTCCCACGACGCGATGATCCGGCCCATCGGCTTCGGCCTCGCCTTCGGCGTGCTGCTGGACGCCTTCGTGGTGCGCCTGCTGCTGATGCCCGCGCTGATGCACCTGCTGGGCGAGTCCGCGTGGTGGCTGCCGAGGTGGCTCGAGCACATCATGCCGGACGTGGACGTGGAGGGTGCCCAGCTCGAGCGCCACGGCAGCTCCCACAGCCCCGCGGGGGCCACCGCGGAGGGCCTCCCTGCTGCGACCGGGGCCGGATCCGAGTCGGGCGGCCCGCACCGCGCCTGAGCCTGCGGGACCGGCACTATCCTGGGGCCATGCCCGCCGACTCGCCCTTCGTCCCTGCCGCCCACGAGCCCGTGCTCGTCCTGCTCGAGCAGGATGCGCACGGGCTCGTCCGTCCCCGGGTCGCGGACCCGGACGTGCCGCACCTGCGCGTCACGGACCAGGGCGTCACGCGGGGCGACGGCCTGTTCGAGACCGCGCTCGCCGTCGCGGACGAGGCCGGGACGCTGCGGATGCGCAAGCTGCGCGCCCACCTCGGCCGGCTCGCCTCCTCTGCCACGGCGCTGCGCCTGCCCGCGCCGGACGCCGCCGCGTGGGAGGCCGCCGTCGACGCCGGCCTGCGCGCCGTCGAGGCGGCGAGCCGCCCCGCGCCCGGCGCGCGGCTCTCCGTCCGGCTCACCGCGACGCGCGGCCCCGAGGCGACGCCGGGCACGGCGCCGCACCCGACCGCGTGGGTGCTCCTGACCCCGGTGCCCGCCCCCGACGAGGCCGAGCGCCGCGCGGGCGTCCGCGTCCTCCTGCTGGACCGCGGCATCGACTCCACCGCCCCCGAGCACGCCCCCTGGCTGCTCACGGGCGCGAAGACCCTCAGCTACGCCGTGAACATGGCCGCCCTGCGCCACGCGCGCGCCCACGGGGCGGACGACGTGATCTTCACGAGCTCGGACGGCTTCCTCCTCGAAGGTCCCACCTCCACCGTGCTGATCGCGCGGCACGATCCGGACGGCCGGCGCCGCCTCCTCACCCCCCTGCGGCAGAAGGGCATCCTGGCGGGCACCTCCCAGGCGGTGGTCTTCGCGGCCGCGCACGCCGCGGGCTGGCGCCTCGGCTACGGTCCCCTCGTCCCGGCGGACCTCGAGGACGTGGACGGGATCTGGCTCGCCTCCTCCGTGCGGGGCGTGCGCCCCGTGCGCGCGGTGGACGGGCGCGAGACGCCCGTGGACCCCACCCTGACGGCCCGGCTCCAGGCCTGGCTGGACGCCGACGGCGATCCGGGACACCACGTCAGCGGGGACCCGGTCACCTCGGACGCCTGATCCCCCCGCGCTAGGCTGACTCCCGGACCGGTCCCACCCCACGGAAGGCACACCATGAACACCATCGCCCAGAAGATCCTCTCCACCGGCATCACCCTGGCCGGCGGCGTCATCGGCTCCCGCCTCGTGGCCGGCGGCTGGAAGCTCGCCACCGGGCACGACGCACCGGACGACGCCGCGGACGAGACGCTGCCCCTCGTGGAGGCGCTCTCCTTCGCCTTCATCTCCGCCGGCGTGGCCGCGCTCATCAAGGTGGCCGGACAGCGTGGCGCGGGCACCGCGATCCGCAAGGCCTCCGAGAAGACCGCCCGCCGCGGCGCCAACGAGGTCTGAGACCCCGCGCGACGGGCTCAGCCCGTCGGGCTCCCGCCGCGGTCCGGGCCGTGCGGCGCGTCCTCGCCGCGCTGCGCCGCGGACGGGCGGCGGGGGCGACGCCGCGGGGCGCCGCCGTCGGCGGCCTCCACGCGGCGGGCCGCCGCGGCCAGGTCGTCGCGGTGCAGCAGCCCGTGCTGGGCGTGCTTGGTGCGGTAGCCCGTGCGCCCCACCAGGTGGGAGGCCACGGGGGCCGTCACCATCTGGGCGACCCACGCCAGCAGCAGGATGGGCGCCCACGCCCACGAGCGCCAGAGTACCGCGAGCCCCAGGAGCATGAGCAGCAGGCCCAGCACCTGGGGCTTGGCGGCCGCGTGCATGCGGGAGAGCAGGTCGGGCAGCACGAACAGGCCCACGCCGGCCACCAGGGAGAAGAAGGCGCCGGCCACGATCAGCAGGGCGGCCAGCCAGTCCAGCAGCAGCAGCGGGTCCGTCATCGGTCTCCCCCCTCGGCGGGCGCGTCTTCCGAGCCCGGGATGTCGGTGGTGCCGGGCACGAGGGAGATCTCCTCCCGCATGTGCTCCGGGCGGCGGTCCTCCACGAAGCGGGCCACGGTCACCGAGCCCACGAAGCCCACCGTGGCGGCCAGCACCACGAGGACGATGTCATGGGTGTGGCGGTGCACGGCCATCTCCAGAACCAGGGCCGAGGAGAGCACCACGAGCAGCACGTCGATGGCGATCGCCCGGTCCAGCAGGGACGGGCCCCGCACGATCCGGTGCAGCGCGGCCACGGCGCCCACGAAGAGCATCGCGCCGCCCCCGTAGGCGGCCACGGTCATCGGGTCGATCATGCGCGCTCCTCCTCCGCCGCGGGCCCGTAGGCGGGATGCCGCCGGTTGCCCGCGATCTCGGCCCGCGGGGGCGCCGAGTCGGGGAAGCGGCGCAGCAGCTCCAGGTCCGTGCGCGAGCCGACCGCCTGGATGATCCCGGCCTCCACGCGCAGGGCCTTGGCGCGGACCGCGGCGATCTCCTCGTCCGTCGTCACGTTCAGGCAGTGCAGGTACAGGATGGCGTCGGCACGGTCCACGTCCAGCACGATCGAGCCGGGCACCAGGGCCAGGGCGTGGCTGACGAGGGTGATCAGGAGGTCGTCGTGGCTGCGCAGCCGAACGCCCACGATCGAGCTGTGCACCCGCCTGCCCCGCGTGAGCACGACGGCGGACACCGAGAGCGAGGAGCGCACCACGTCCGCGAGGAAGCGGCCGGTGAACACGAGCGCGTGCCAGGGGCTGAACCGGCGGCTGAAGGGGATCGCGGGCATGGGGAACACCACGATCACCAGCGCGGCGAAGAGGAGTCCCGGCAGCAGCACGTGCAGGCCGAAGTCCTGCCACAATGCTCCCCACACCAGGGTGAGGACGAGGGCGAGGGGCCACTGGCCCAGCACGGCACGGAGACTGCCGGGCCGGGGCGCCGCGCGGGCGGAGCCCAGGCCCGCGGGAACGGCCGGGTCCGCGGGGACGGCCGGGTCCGCGGTCTCCTCCCGGTCCCGCGACGGCGCCGTGCGCGGTGCCGGCGGGCGAGGGTCAGCGGTGGGCATCGTGCACCTCCGTCGGGTCGTTGCGCAGGCTCTCCGCGGCGCGCTCCGCGGCGTCCTCGCCCAGCACGGCGCCGATGTAGGGCGTGCGCTCCAGCATGTCCGTGGCGGCGCGGTCCGCGAGGCCGTAGAGGGGCCCCGCGAGCACGGTGAACGCGACGCTGAGGGCCACGATCGCCGCGGTGGGGACGACGAGGCCGGCGCTGAGGCGCTTGGGCCGCTCCCCCCGCTCGAGGACGCGCTGGTACGCGGCCACGAGCTGGGCCGGCGGATGCTCCACGTCCTCCACCCTGCGCCAGAACGCGCGGGTCCACACGCGCACCATGACCAGCAGCGTGAGGAGCGAGGCGAGGACGGAGACGATCACGAGCGTGTACGCGAGCGGTGCGCCCTGCTCCACGCCGCCGCGCAGCAGGCCCACCTTGCCGAGGAACCCGGAGAACGGCGGGATGCCGCCCAGGTTGAGGGCGGGGATGAGGAAGAGCAGGCCCACGAGCGGGGAGACGCGGGCGAGGGAGCCGAGGCGGTCGATGTTGGCCGTGCCGGCCCGGTTCTCAATGAGCCCGGTGACGAGGAACAGCGCGCTCTGCACCGTGATGTGGTGCGCCACATAGAACACGGTCGCCGCCAGGCCCAGCTGGGTGGCCAGCCCGAGGCCGAAGACCATGTAGCCGATGTGGGAGACCAGGATGAAGGAGAGGATGCGCTTGATGTCTGTCTGCGCGAGGGCCCCGAGGATGCCCACGATCATGGTGAGCCCCGCGACCACCAGCAGGAGATCGTTCACGTGCTCCCCGGGGAACAGGAGGGTCTCCGTGCGGATCATGGCGTACACGCCGACCTTGGTGAGCAGTCCCGCGAACACGGCGGTGACCGGTGCCGGAGCCGTGGGGTAGGAGTCCGGCAGCCAGAAGGAGAGGGGGAACACGGCGGCCTTGATCGCGAAGCCCACGAGGAGCATCACGTGGAGCACCATCTGCATGTCGCTCGGCAGCTCGCCGAGCTTCACCGCCAGGTCCGCCATGTTCACCGTCCCCGTGGCCGCGTAGATCATGGCGATCGCGATGAGGAACAGCACGGAGGAGACGACGGAGACCACCACGTAGGTGACGCCCGCGCGCATCCGCTGCGCCGTGCCGCCGAGCGTGAGCAGCACGTAGGACGCGGTCAGGAGGATCTCGAAGCCCACGTAGAGGTTGAAGAGGTCGCCGGCGAGGAACGCGTTGGACACGCCGGCCACGAGGATCAGGTACGTGGGGTGGAAGATCGAGACGGGCCCGCCCTCGTCGCGGCTGATGAGGCCCTGCGCCGAGGCGTACAGGAGCACCGCGAGGGTGATGATCGTGGAGACGAGGAGCATCAGCGCGGAGAGCCGGTCCACCACGAGCACGACGCCGAGCGGTGCGGGCCACCCGGCCAGCTCCACCACCGCCACGCCCGCCTCCCACACCGCGGCGAGCAGGGCCGCGTTCAGCACGAGCGTGAGGAAGAGCGCGAGGACGGTGACGCTCACCTGGGCCCGGGGCCGGCCCACGAGGGTGAACGTGACGGCGGCCCCGAGCACCGGCAGCATGACGGCCAGCGGGGCGAGGTCGGTGAGGGGCACGGAGCCGATCGTCATGGGCGCTCGCCCTCCTGGTCCTGGGGCCGGCCGCGACGCTTCCGTGCCGACGGGGCGGTGCGTGCCGCCGCGGCCGGGCGGACGGACCGCCGCTCCGGTGCGCGGGGCGCGTCCGGGGTCGCGTGCTCGTAGTGCGCGTTCGGGTCCGCGGCGTCGTCGATGAACTCGGAGGACTCCTCCACGAGCACCGAGTCGTCCTCGACGTCCCACGCGGGCTGGCTGGCGATCTTGACGTCCTCCGCGTCCACCTGGATCAGGTCCTCGCGGCTGATGAGCCAGGAGCGGTAGATCATGGCGGTGAGGAAGGCGCTCGTGGCGAAGCCGATGACGATCGCGGTGAGGATGAGGGCCTGCGGGAGGGTGTCCGCGTAGGCCCGGGGGTCCGTGCCCTCGATCCGCAGGGGCGCCTGCCCCACTCCGCCCGCGCTCGCGAAGAGCAGGAGGATCGCGGCGTTGTTGATGAGCATGATGCCCAGCAGGATGCGGGTGAGGTTGCGCTCCAGCACGAGGTAGATCCCGCACGTGAACATCACGCCCATCGCGGCCAGCAGGGCCAGGTCCACGGTCGTCATCGGGCGGCCTCCTGGCCGGTCGGAGTGGACGGAGTGGGCAGGCGGGGGTGCCGGCGGCGCTCCGCGGCGCGGCGGCGGGCCCGGCGGGCCGCCTCTCCGCGCCGGTCCACCTCGCCGCCGAGGGAGCGCAGCACGTCCATGACCAGGCCCACCACCACGAGGTAGACGCCCACGTCGAACGCGGTGGCCGAGACGAACTTGAGGTGGTCCCCGAACAGGGGCAGGCCGTGGAGCTCGAGGGCGTAGGACTGCAGGATCTGGCCGCCGAAGAAGACGGGGGCAATGCCGACGAGCGTGGCCAGGCCCAGGCCCAGGCCGAGCATCGCGCCGGCGGGGATCAGCGAGGCCTCCTGGAGCTCGAACCGCCCCCCCGCGAGGTACCGCAGGGTCAGCGCCAGCCCGGCCAGGAGGGCGCCGGCGAAGCCGCCGCCCGGGGTGTTGTGCCCCGCCAGGAGGAGGTAGAGGGACATGAGCATCATGATCGGGAACATGAAGCGCGTGACCACCTCGAGGATGATCGAGCGCCGCTCGGGCGCCATGGTGCGCCCCGCCACGAGCCACTGGTTGTTCGTGTCGTCCACCGCGAAGGCGCGGACCACGGTGAGCTCCCGGGCGCCGAGAGCGGAGTCGGCGCCGAAGTCGCCCACGCTCCCGGAGCGGACGTCGGCGATGTCCTTGCCGGGGCCGTCGCGGTGCTGCAGGAAGACGAGGGAGGCCACGCCCGTGGCGGCCGCCGCGAGCACGGTGATCTCCCCCCACGTGTCCCACGCGCGGATGTCCACCAGCGTCACGTTGACGGCGTTGGTGCCGTAGCCGAACTCGTAGGCGAGGTCCGGCATGGGCACGGAGATCCGCTCCGCGGTGCGGGCGGCCAGGGACGTGGCCGCGACCCACACCATGACCGCGGAGAAGGACAGGGCCAGCAGCAGGCGGGTCAGCCTGCGGTTGCCCTCGCGTCGGGCGAGCCACTCCGGCGGGAGGACGCGCAGGCCGAAGATGAGGGTGACGAGGACGACCGACTCCACGAGCACCTGCGTTATGGCCAGGTCCGGGGCGCCGCGCATGGCGAAGAGGGCGGCCGCCCCGTAGCCCGTGACGGACACGAGCATGACCGCCATGAAGCGGCGGTGGGCGCGGACGGTCGCCACGGCCGCCACGCACAGCAGGACCGCCACTCCCAGCTGGTCCGGCGACTCCGCGAGGACGATCCGGGCGTCGAGGAACGAGGTGGCCAGGACGCGATCGGAGTCCCCCACCGGCAGGAGCAGGAACCCCAGGGGCAGGACGGACGCGCACGCGAACATGATGGCCAGGTAGCGGCGCAGCGAGCCGGTCTGGGTGCGGCCGGTGACCCACACGGCGACCTCGTCGAGGACGCCGATGAGCCGGCCGTAGGTCCGGGCGGCGTCCACGGGGGACTGCAGGCGGGCCTGGAGGGCCTGGACGGGGCGGCGGGTCCACGCCAGCAGGGCGCCCAGAGCCCAGATGCCCGCCGAGACCGCCAGGATCGGGGTGAGGCCGTGCCACAGTGCGAGGTGCGCGGGCTTCTCACCGGGCGACGCCGGCGACAGTCCGTGCGTGGCCGCCTCCACGAGCGGCGCCACGCTGCCCGGCACGAGCCCGAGGACCAGGCACGCCACCGCGAGCACGGCGGCGGGTCCGAGCTGCAGCGCCGTGACGGGCGAGTGGAACTCGGTGACGGGGCGGGGCCCGCCGACGCCGGGCTCCTTCGCGTCCCGTGGGTCGCGCCGCCCGAACGCGCCCCACACGAACCGCCACGTGTACGCGAACGTGAGCACGGAGCCGACCGCCATGAGCACGAACGGGGCCCAGGCCCAGGCCCCGGCCCCGTGTTCCCCGTGGGCGGCCAGGGTCTCCAGCACGGACTCCTTGGCCACGAAGCCGAACAGCGGCGGCAGGCCGGCCATGGAGGCCGCCGCCAGCACGGCGACGCCGGCCAGCACGGGGTGGCGGCGGCCGATGCCGGAGAGCTCGCGCAGGTCGCGGGTGCCGGCTTCGTGGTCGATCACGCCCACCACCATGAACAGCGGGGCCTTGAAAATCGCGTGGGCCAGGAGCATCGCCAGGCCCGCCATCGCGGCGTCGCGGGTGCCCAGGCCATTGGCCACCATGAGGAAGCCGAGCTGCGAGACGGTGCCGTAGGCCAGGATGAGCTTGATGTCGTCCTGGCGCATCGCCCGCCAGCCGCCCAGGAGGAGGGTGGCCAGGCCCACGCCGAGCACGAGCGTCTGCCAGGAGACGAGGGTGGCGAAGGCGGGTGCCAGGCGGGCCACGAGGAAGACGCCGGCCTTCACCATGGCGGCCGCGTGCAGGTACGCGGACACGGGGGTCGGGGCGGCCATGGCGGCCGGCAGCCAGAAGTGGAACGGCGCCTGGGCCGACTTGGTGAGGGCACCGAGCAGCACGAGCGCGACGGCGGCCTCCAGCATCCCGCGCACCGCGGCGTCCGCCACGAGGGCCGGCGCCGCGGCCAGCACGCCGGAGACCCGCCACGAGCCGGAGAGGTGGGCGAGCATGACGAGGCCCACCAGCATGGCCAGGCCGCCGAAGGTGGTGACGATCAGGGCCTGGATGGCGGAGCGGCGGGCGAAGATCCGGTGGCCCGAGTAGCCGATCAGCAGGAAGGACAGGACGGAGGTGATCTCCCAGAAGGTGTAGAGCACCATGAGGTCGTCCGTGGTGACGAGGCCGAACATCGCGCCCGCGAACGCGAGCAGCTGCCCGCCGAAGACGCCGCTGCGCCGCTCGTCGGGGGCGAAGTAGCGGGCGCAGTACGCGAGCACGAGGGCGCCCACGCCCAGCACGATGAGCGACATGAAGGCGGCGAGCGCGTCCAGGCGGAAGGCCAGGTCGATGTCCAGGTAGGGCACCCACGGCACCGTGCGCTCCAGGTGCGCCGCCTCGGCGGGCGCGGGGGCGCCGGCGTCGAGGGCCTCCTGCAGGGCGAGCACGTGCGGCAGCTGCGCGAGGACCCAGAGGAATCCCGCGGCCGGGACCGCGGCGAGGAGGTAGAAGCCCTGCCGGCCCGTCCACCGGAAGATCGCGGGAGCACAGAGCGCAACGGCGAACAGTGCGATGAGGGTTAGCAGCATGGGATCCCCGGGGCAGACGGGCGGTGGAGGGCTGTGGCCACTCTACGGGATTGGGCCGCGTCGAGCGGGACGGGCTCAGTCGGCGGCGGGGGCCGCGGCGCCCGACTCGGCCGCGCCCGGCTCTGCGACCCCGGCGAACAGGGCGGCGCCCGCCACGAGCACGATCCCGATCACGGGGATCACGGCGCGGTTGTCCGGCTGGACGGTGAGGGCCACGGAGACGAGCGCCGGGGTGATGAACCCGACGGCGCGGCCCGTCGTCGCGTAGAGGCCGAACACCTCCCCCGCCGTGCGCGGGGTGGTCACGCGGCCGAGGAACGCGCGCGAGGCGGACTGGACCGGGCCGACGAAGAGGCACAGCACGAGGCCGCCGATCCAGAACGCCGTGGTCCCCGAGGCGAGGAACAGCGCCGCCGCCGTGAGGACCATGGCGAGGAGGGAGCCCAGGATCACGCGGCGCGGGCCGATGCGGTCGTCGAGCCGCCCGCCCGCGAAGGCGCCGAGCGCGGCCACCACGTTCGCCGCAATCGCGAACAGGATGACGTCCGCGGGGTCGAGCCCGTAGACCGTGGTGCCCAGGATCGCGCCGTACACGAACACGGCGCCCACGCCGTCGCGGAACACCGCGGAGGCCACGAGGAACCGCAGGGTGTTGCGGTCCTCGCGCCCCATGCGGGCCAGGGTGCGGCCCAGCCCGGCGTACGAGCCGAGGATCGACTCCCGGCGCGGACGTCCGTCCGCGGCACGGGCCGGCGGCGGGTCCGGGACGACGACGAGCACCGGGACCGCGAAGACGAGGAACCACGCTGCGGCGACGAGCGCGACCACGCGGATGTTGAGCGCCTCGTCCTCGCCCACGCCGAACCAGTGCGCGTCCCCGGAGACGAAGCCGAGGTAGACGATCAGCAGCAGCACGATCCCGCCGAGGTAGCCCGCGCCCCAGCCGATGCCGGAGACCCGTCCGATCGTGGCGGGCGTGGAGATCTGCACGAGGATCGCGTTGATCTGCACCTCGGCGAACTCGAAGAACACGGTGCCCAGCGCGATCAGGGTGACGCCCAGCAGCAGGGAGGACTCGTGCGGGGTGACGAAGAAGCAGGCCGCGGTGCACGCGATCACCGCGGCGGTGGTGAGCCCCAGCCACAGGCGACGGCGGCCGGCGCCGTCCGCCTGCCGGCCCAGCACGGGCGCGGTGAGGGCGATCAGCACGCCCGCCAGCGCCATCGCGGCGGAGAGCCACGCCGTGCCCCGCTCGTCCGCCCCGAACGCGTCCGAGGCCAGGTACGTGCCGAACACGAAGGTGACCATGACGGCGTTGAAGGAGGCCGAGCCCCAGTCCCACGCCGCCCACGCGAGGACCTGGCCGCGCCGGGCGACGGGGGCGGGGGCCGGCGTCGTGGCCATCTCAGCGCTCGATGCGGGTGATGTGGAAGTTCTGGAAGGAGCGGGAGGCCGTGGGGCCGCGCTGTCCCTGGTACCGGTTCTGGTAGGCGCCCGCGCCGTACGGCGTCTGAGCCGGGGAGCTCATGCGGAAGAAGCACAGCTGGCCGATCTTCATGCCCGGCCACAGCGTGATGGGCAGGGTGGCCACGTTGGAGAGCTCGAGGGTGACGTGGCCCGTGAAGCCCGGGTCGATGAACCCGGCGGTCGAATGGGTCAGCAGGCCCAGCCGCCCGAGCGAGGACTTGCCCTCGAGGCGCGCGGCGACGTCGTCGGGGAGCGTGACCTGCTCATAGGTGGCACCGAGCACGAACTCGCCCGGGTGCAGGATGAAGGGCTCGTCCGGGGCCGTCTCCACGAGGCGGGTCAGCTCGTCCTGCTCCTGCGCGGGGTCGATGTGCGCGTAGCGGTGGTTGTCGAAGAGGCGGAAGAAGCGGTCCAGGCGGACGTCCACGGACGCAGGCTGGACCATCGAGGGGTCCAGCGGGTCCAGGCCGACCCGGCCGGCCTCGAGCTCGGCGCGGATGTCGCGGTCGGAGAGCAGCACGGCGCCAGTGTATCCGGCGCTACAGTGTGCGCCATGAGCATGCACGAGACCGCCCTGCCGGGCATCGGCGTCCGCCGCGAGCTCGACCTCGCGGACGGCCGGCGGATCGGCGTCGTGATCCACCGCGACGGCACCACCGACCTCTTCCTCGCCGACGCGGACGACCCGGACGCGTGCGCCGCGGCCGTCGCCCTCTCCTCGAGCGAGGCAGCGAGCCTCGGCGGGCTCCTGGCCGGGCCGCAGCTCGTCTCCCAGTTGGAGGGCGAGCACGCGGACCTGCCCGGCATCACCACGCGCCAGCTCATCCTCCCGGCTGACTCCCCCTACGCGGACGCCGAGCTCGGCGCCACGAAGATGCGCACCCGCACGGGCGTGTCCATCGTCGCCGTCGTGCGGGCCGGGCAGACCCACCCCTCCCCCGGCCCCGACTTCCTGCTCGAGGGCGGGGACCTGCTGATCGTCGTGGGGACGAGCGAGGGCACCCGGACGGCCGAACGGCTGCTCGACGCCTGACCCGCCCCGCCGGACGAGCCCCCGAACGGGGCCCGCCCCGCGCACGCCGACCCCGGAGAGGAGCGCCCATGGACACCACCGTCCTCGCGCTCATCGAGCTCGGCGCGGTCCTGCTGCTGCTGGGCATGCTCGGGCGCCTGGCCGGGCGGATCGGCATGTCCCCCGTGCCGCTCTACCTGCTCGGCGGGCTGCTCATCGGCGTCGCCGGGCTGCTGTTCCCCACCGCGGACGAGGCCGGGGTGGTGCACGGCCCCATGGAGCCGATCGCCGAGTTCAGCCACCTGGCCAGCGAGATCGGCGTGGTGCTCCTCCTGCTCATGCTGGGCCTGGAGTACTCCGCCCGCGAGCTCGTGGGGGGGCTGCGCGGCTCCTGGAAGGCCGGCCTGCTCGACGTGGTCCTCAACGTCACCCCCGGCGCGCTCGCCGGCCTCCTGCTCGGCTGGGGTGCCGTGGGCGCGGTGGTGCTGGGCGGCATCACGTTCATCTCCTCCTCCGGCATCATCGCGAAG
Source organism: Micrococcus sp. 2A (assembly GCF_039519235.1). Lineage (NCBI taxonomy): Bacteria > Bacillati > Actinomycetota > Actinomycetes > Micrococcales > Micrococcaceae > Micrococcus > Micrococcus sp. 2A. The sequence goes on from NZ_CP154351.1 coordinate 2,097,050, forward strand.
GTGCTCGGCGACCTGGGGCGCGTGGGCAACCGCGAGACCCCCGTGATGCTCTCCATCCTCGTGTTCGAGGACCTCGCCATGGCCGTCTACCTGCCGCTCATGACGGCCCTCGTGGCCGGCAGCGCCCTCATGGCCGGGCTCACGGCGGTGGGCGTCGCCCTGGTGGTGGTCACCGTGGTCCTGCTCGCCGCCCTGCGGTTCGGCCCGCAGATCTCCCGGCTCGTCCAGTCCCCGGACCAGGAGACGTTCCTGCTCAAGCTCCTCGGTCTCGCCCTGCTCGTGGCCGGCCTCGCGGGGGCGCTCCAGGTGTCCGCCGGCGTGGGCGCGTTCCTGTTGGGCATCGCGATCTCCGGGGCCGCGGCCAAGCAGGCCCGCTCCGTGCTCGAGCCGCTGCGGGACCTCTTCGCCGCCCTCTTCTTCGTGCTCTTCGGGATGAACACGGACCCGCGCGCCCTGCCGCCCGTGCTGCTGGGCGCGCTCGTCCTCGCCGTCGTCACGGCCGCCACGAAGGTGGCCACGGGCTACCTCGCGGCGCGCGCGGCGGGCATCGGCGTCGCCGGCCGCTGGCGGGCGGGCGCCACGCTGACCATCCGCGGCGAGTTCTCCATCGTCATCGCGGGCCTGGCCGTGGCCTCCGGGTCCATGCCGCCCGAGGTGTCGGCGTTCGCCACGGCCTACGTGCTCCTCCTCGCTGTGGCAGGCCCCGTGCTGGCCCGCTACGCGGACGGCTTCGGCCGATCCCGCGCGAAGCGGGCGAGGGAGCGGGCCGCCGCTGCAGGCCAGGGGCACGCGACGGCCTGAGTGCGGGCGCTGGTGTAGGGTGGTATCCGCGCCGCAGGCGAGAGCCGAGCGGTTGCGCGGGCGTAGCTCAATGGTAGAGCGCTTGCTTCCCAAGCAAGATACGCGGGTTCGATTCCCGTCGCCCGCTCCACCGAAGGGGCCGGATCCACCAGGATCCGGCCCCTTCCTCGTGCGCACGGCCCCTCACGACGCCGGCACCCGTCTCGAGCGCCCCGCCCGGGGTACCCTGTGCGGGCCGTGTGCGCGCGGCCCGCCGCGAGGCCCCGGCAGCCCCGGCGCGAGCCCTGGTCTCACGACACCGTCCCCCGCGACTCCCCGGAAGGAGGCCCGACGTGCAGCAGGTCCTCTCCGGCTTCGCCGTGGTGTGGGTGATCATCGCCGTCGGCTTCCTCGTGGGGCGCACGGGCGTGCTCGGCGAGGACGCCCGCACGGTGCTCTCGCGCACCGCGTTCTTCGTGGGCAACCCCGCCCTGCTCTTCGTCACCCTCTCCCGCGCGGACGTCGCCGCCGTGCTGGGCCCCCAGCTGTGGGTGGCCGCGATCTCCGCGCTCGCCGCCGCGGGCGTGTACCTGGCCGTCACGGTGCCCCTGCTCAAGGTCCGGCCGCCCTCGGAGCGCGTCATGGCCGCCCTGAGCTCGTCCCTCGTCAACTCGGCCAATCTGGGCATCCCGATCGCCACGTACGTGCTCGGCGACGCGGCCCTCGCCGCGCCGGCGCTCATCTTCCAGCTGGCGGTCTACACGCCGCTGTACGTGGCCGCCATGGACGTCACGACGGCACGGGAGGCCGAGGAGCGGGCCTCCGGCCGGCGGGCCGTGCGCCGCTCCCCCGGACGGGCGGCGCTCGCCCAGCTCGGCCAGACCGCCCGCAACCCCATGGTCGTGGGCGCGATGCTCGGCCTGCTCTTCTCCGTCACCGGCTGGGCGCTTCCGGGGCCGCTCATGCAGTCCGTCGAGCTGATCGGCGGGCTGTCCATCCCGGCCATGCTCCTCGCGTTCGGCATGTCGCTCGTGGGCTCGCGTCCGCTCGCACGGGCCGGCGGCCGTCGGGCGGACGTGCTGATCGCCTCGGCCGTGAAGCTGCTCGTCCACCCGCTGCTGGCCTGGGTGCTGGCCCAGTTCGTGTTCGGGCTCGACGCCCGGCACGTGTTCGTCGCCGTCGTGCTGGCCTCCCTGCCCACGGCGCAGAACGTGTACGTCTCCGCCGTGCGCTACGACGCCGGCCTGCGCGTCTCGAAGGACACCATCCTGGTGACCACGGTCGTCGCGATCCCGGCGATGATCGGTGTGGCGCTCGTGCTGGCCTGACCGTGCCGAGCCCGCCCGCCGGCGGCGCACGTGCCACGGCCGGGGTGCGCCCTAGGATGAGCCGCATGAGCGAGAACACCGCGGGCGACGGCCTGCTCGAGTCCATCCGCCAGGGCTACACCTTCGAGGACCCCACACTCACGCTGGGGGCCGCCGTCGTGGACGGCGAGGTGCACCCCGAGGTGCCCGTGCGCCTGCCGCTGCGCATGATGAACCGCCACGGCCTCGTGGCCGGCGCCACCGGCACGGGCAAGACGAAGACGCTGCAGATGATGGCCGAGCAGCTCTCGAAGGCCGGCGTCCCCGTGTTCCTCGCGGACGTGAAGGGCGACCTCTCCGGCCTGGCCACCGCCGGGACGGCCTCGGACAAGCTCTCCGAGCGCACCGCCGCCACCGGCATGCCGTGGGAGCCGCGCGCCTACCCGGTCGAGTTCCTCGCCCTGGGCGGCGACGGCGTCGGGGTGCCGGTGCGCGCCACCGTGGACGCCTTCGGCCCTCTGCTGCTCTCCCGCGTGATGGACCTCAACGAGACCCAGGAGTCCTGCCTGCAGCTCATGGTCCACTGGGCGAACGAGCGTGACCTGCCGCTGGACGACCTGACGGACCTCAAGGCCGTGGTCACCCACCTGACCAGCGACGAGGGCAAGGACGACCTCAAGGGCCTGGGCGGCGTCGCGAAGGCCACCGCCAACGTGATCCTGCGCGAGGTCACGGGCCTGGAGGCCGCGGGCATGGACCGCTTCTTCGGCGTGCCCGAGTTCGAGACCGCCGAGCTGCTGCGCGTGGCCCCGGACGGCCGCGGCGTGATCTCGGCCCTCGAGCTGCCCACCCTGGCCACCAAGCCGCAGCTGTTCTCCACCTTCATGATCTGGCTGCTGGCCGACCTCTTCGCCGAGCTCCCCGAGGCGGGCGACCTGGACAAGCCCAAGCTCGTGTTCTTCCTCGATGAGGCGCACCTGATCTTCAAGGGCGCCTCGGACGCGTTCCTGGACTCCATCACGACCACCGTGCGGCTCATCCGCTCGAAGGGCGTGGGCCTGTTCTTCGTCACCCAGACGCCGCAGGACGTGCCCGCCGAGGTGCTCGGCCAGCTGGCCAACCGCGTCCAGCACGCGCTGCGCGCCTTCACCCCGCAGGACGCCAAGGCGCTCAAGCAGACCGTCCAGACCTTCCCGACGACGGACTACGACCTCGCCGAGGTCCTCACCTCCGCGAAGGTCGGCGAGGCCGTGGTCACGGTGATGGATCCGGACGGGGCCCCGACGCCCGTGGCGCTGACTCGCATGTGGTCCCCCGAGTCGGCCATGGAGCCCGCCGCGGCCGAGGCCATGCAGGCGATCGTGGCGGCCTCCCCGCTCATGGCGGAGTACGGCACGGCCGTGGACCGGGAGTCCGCGGCGGAGAAGCTGGCGGCCGAGGCCGCGGAGGCTCCCGCCACCGGCGGCAGCGCCCGCGGGGAGGACGCCCGCCTGGCGGACGGGCGCGCCGACGGCGGCACGGTGGTCTCCGGGGTCGACCTCGGCGACCTCGAGAAGATGCGCCGCGAGGAGGAGAAGGCCGCCGAGCGCGCGCGGCGGGAGGCCGAGAAGCCCAGCGAGTTCGAGAGGGCCATGGGCAACTTCGTGAAGTCGGCCGGCACACAGCTGGGCCGCGAGGTGGTGCGCGGCGTGTTCGGCACGCGCAGCCGCCGCGGCGGCGGGCTGCTGGGCGGGCTGTTCGGCCGCTGACCCGCGCCGGGGACGACATCGGCCCGCCCCCTCCTTCAGGAGGGTGCGGGCCGACGTCGTCGGTGGAGGCGCCGCGGGGTCAGCGCACGCCGTGGTGCGTGAGGGACTTGGCCCAGCGCTCGATGGCGTCCCAGTCGCGGAAGTCGCCGTAGTGCTCGTTCTTGGAGACCTTCAGCTTCATGCGCTCGATCCAGCTGAGCCGCTCCTCCACGAGGGCCCCGCGGAAGTAGGCCACGTCCCGGGCACCGTAGGTCTCGAGCTGCGCGGCGACCTTGGGCAGCGGCTCCGGGGCGCCGCCGGAGGCCAGGATGACCAGCGGGCGCAGGGACAGCTCGGCGCGGCGAGAGTCCAGGAAGTGCTTGGCCTCCGCGTCGAGGGAGCCGGTGTACACGGGCGCGGCGACGATGACGGCGTCCGCGGTGTCCAGCCAGGCGCCGGCGCCGGCGGGATCCTCCACGACGGTCTCCACGGACTGGCTGGTCCGCAGCACCTCGGCGACGCGCTCGGCGATCTCGCGGGTGGAGCCGTGGTGGGACGAGGCGACGATGAGCGTGGTCATGGGACTGCGCACCCTTCGGGTCGGCGGTGGGACGTCGGGCTCAGTGTATCCCGCGCAGGTCCAGGTCCAGGCGGGACTCCGCACCCTCCGGGGCCTGCCCGGGGGCGTGCACGCTCACGGGGATCCCCCAGTCCTGCTGGTACAGGTGGCAGGCCGCGTGGTCCGGGATCGGCTGGCCCTTCTCGCCGTCGCACGCCGCGGCGCGCGCGGTGATGTGCAGGACGCCCTCGGGGACGTCCGGGTTCAGGCGCAGCGTGCGGCTCAGCCCCGTGGACGTGCCCGCGCCCTCGAGGAGCAGCTCCTCCGGCGAGGAGGAGACCTTGAGCTGCGTGGGGTCGCCCCAGCGGTCGTCGAGCTTCTGCCCGGAGGGCGCCGCGAAGCCGATCCCCAGCGTCACCTCGCCCGCCACCATCGGCGTGCGGGGCCGCTGCGTCTGGCGCGCGCCCTCGTCCACGCTCAGGTACTCCTCGGGCACGCCGATCCGCACGAGCCGGTGCGCGTTGGTCTCCACGACGACGATCGCGCTCGCGTTCCCCTCCGCGTCCTCCTCCACGAGCACGTCGGAGGGCTCCTGGAGACCCCGCGCCAGGGTGGAGACCACGGCCGGCGTCGGGCGGCCGGCGGCGTCCTCGCCGGCGGGCGCGTACCGGCGGATCGCCCCGTTGTACGTGTCCGCCACGAGCACGGAGCCGTCCGGCAGCGCGGTCACCCCGAGCGGGTGCTGGAGCCGGGCCTGGGCGGCCTCGCCGTCCACGAAGCCGAAGTCGAACAGGCCCGTCCCGACGGCGGTGCCCACCGTGCGCTCCCCGTCCGCCTCGCGCACCCAGCGGATCGCGGAGGTCTCGGAGTCGGCGGCCCACAGGGTGGCGTCCGGGCCGTAGGAGAGGCCGGAGGTCTGCGCGAACCACGCGGTGGCGGCGGCGCCGTCGGTGAGACCCTCGAGGCCGGTGCCCGCGAAGACCGCGAGGCGGCGCGCCTCGGGGTCGAAGGAGAAGAGCTGGTGCGTGCCGGCCATCGCCACGACCACGCGCCCGGCCGCGCCGTCCCACGCGAGGTCCCACGGCGAGGAGAGGGAGACGGTCAGCGGGTCCGCCTCGATCACGCCCAGGTCGACGGCGGGGCCGTCCGCGGGGTCCGCCCCGTCGGCGCCGGCCGCGGCCTTGGCCCGCTCGGAGTCGATCAGGCGCTGCACGCCGTTGCCGGCCAGGGTGGTGACCTCGCCCGTGGTGAGCGAGAGACCGCGCAGGCGGTGGTTCACGGTGTCGGCCACCAGCACGTCGCACCCGAGCCGGGCCGCCACGTCCTCGGGCAGCACGAGCAGGCCGTTGGGCTCGTTGAAGAGGGCGGTCTCCGGGCCGCCGTCGCGGTGCCCGCGCGTGCCCGGCGTCGGGAGGGCGAGCCCGGCCGCCTCCGCCGAGGCCTGCGCCGGGTCCCCGCCGCCCCACGCGCGCAGCACGGTGGTGAGGTCCTCGGCGACCTCGACGATCCGGTGGTGTCCCGTGTCCGCCACGAGGAACGCGCCCGGCTGCGAGCCGCGCCCGCCGAGCGAGACGGCCTTGCCGGGGAACTTCAGGTCCCGCGCCACCGGGGCCGGCGGCACGTACGGCCCGCTGCCCCGGTGCAGGGTGCCCTTGGCCTCGTGCTCCGCCACGAGCTCCTGCACGAGGGAGTGCAGGCCCGCCACGTGGCCCTCACCGGAGAGGGTGGCGGCGATGCACCCCTCGGGGTCCACCACCACGAGGGTGGGCCACGCGCGCGCCGAGTAGGCCTGCCACGTGGTCAGCTCGGGGTCGTCCAGCACGGGGTGGGCGATCGCGTAGCGCTCGACGGCGGCCGCGAGCGCCGCCGGGTCCGCCTCGTGCTCGAACTTGGGCGAGTGCACGCCCACGGTCACCACCACGTCCGAGAACTCCTCCTCCAGGGGGCGCAGCTCGTCCAGCACGTGGAGGCAGTTGATGCAGCAGAACGTCCAGAAGTCGAGGATCACGATCTTGCCGCGCAGGTCCGCGAGGGTGACGGTCTCCCCGCCGGTGTTGAGCCAGCCGCGGCCCACGAGCTCGGAGGCCCGCACGCGGGCGCTCGTGCGCGGCACGGAGAGGGTGGGCGAGGAGGCATTCTGCGACGTCATGGCGTCCATTGTGGTCCCCCGCCCCGCGGGTCACGACATGCCGCGTCGCAAAGCCGGGGCCGCGGGCCGCGGCGGCTCCGGCCACCGCGGCCGCCCGGCCGGCCGCACCTCGCTGCCCGAGAGCGCGGCGGTCAGCCCGCGCGCAGCGCCGCGGCCAGGATCTCCTCGGCCATCAGGGTGAACTGCCGCTCCCCGGCCTGGTCCTGCCCCGAGAAGGACACCATCACCACGTGGTCGCCGGCGACGGCGGTGAGCACCTGCGCGGTCAGCTGCGGGGACTCCTCCGAGGCCAGCGAGCGCTGCCACACGAGGCCGGACTGGGCAGGCGAGCCGTCCGAGAGCTCGGCGGGCCGGGTGAGGAGTCGGTAGTCCTCGGTGCCGCCGCCCTCGCGCACCGTCATGTCCATCTGCCGGCAGTCGGCCAGCAGGCTGTTCGCGGTCTGCAGATGCTGCTCCACCTGCTGGCGCCCCGGGCCGTCGAGCGTGGCCACCTCCACCGTTCCGGTGCCGGAGAAGGAGTCCGCGCCCACGTCCACGCGCGTCACCTCCTCCTGGTCGAGCAGGATCGGCGAGAAGTCGAGAGCCGCGAGGGGCGGCTTGCAGGAGGCGGGCTCCACCGTGGTGCGGCCGCCGTCGGCCTGCCGCTGGCGGCTGTCCTCGCGCGCCGCGGCGATCTCCTGCTCCGAGGCGGCCTGCTGCCGGATGAAGCCGAAGGTCGCGGCCCGCAGCGCGGCGGCCTCGGCCATGCGCTGGTCCGGCCGGTCCCCCAGGTCCAGCCCGGCGGCGGCGGAGCTGGCCTCGGCAGCGGGCACGGACGCGCCGGGGGACGGACCGGCGCCCGCGTCGCCCCCGTCGCCGGCGTCGTCGGCGCCGCAGCCCGCGAGGACGAGCGCGGACGCCGCCGCGATCCCGGCGAGTGCGCGGCGCCGCGGGGCCCGGGACGAGGGACGGTGGGGACGCGGGTCAGCGGCCATGCTGGGGCTCCTGGGGGTGGTCGGCGGGGCTCGCCGCGCCGGCGCTCTCGGCGGCGGGGGTCTCGGCGGCGGACGCGCGGACGGGCGGGGCTCCCACGGAGGGAGACCCGTCCGCCGGGGCCGGCGCGTGGTTCAGGTTCGCGTACATGGCGTTCCACGCGTTCAGCTCGGCGTCGCCGTCCCGGTCGGCCTTGCGGTCCAGGCGCACGGCGTTCTTCGTGTCGCTGCGGTACCAGAGCACCGCCACGGTCACGGCCATGGCCACGGTGGGGAACTCGCCGATGCCCCACATGATGCCGCCGCCGATGCGCTGGTCCTCGAGGGCGGGCGGACCCCAGTCCCGGCCGAGGTTGCCGAACCACGAGGCCTGGAGCAGGCCCGTGGAGGAGGTCATGGCCACGCCGATGAACGCGTGGAACACCATGGTGGCCAGCAGCAGCACGAGGCGCAGCGGGTACGCCGGGCGGTCGGGCAGCGGGTCCGAGCCCACCATGACCAGGGCGAAGATGAACCCGGTGAGAAGGAAGTGCACGTTCATGAACTCGTGCCCCACGTGCTCCTCGAGGGCGAACCGGAAGAAGTCCGTGTAGTAGAAGACGAGGATCGACCCGGCGAAGTTCACCCCCGCCACGATCGGGTTCGTGATGAACCGGCCCCACGGCGAGTGCACGATCCACAGGATCCACTCGCGCGGCCCGCGCGTGCCGTCCGTGCGCGAGGGCAGGGCGCGCAGCGCGAGCGTGATGGGGGCGCCCATCACGAGGAACAGGGGCACGATCATGGTCAGCGTCATGTGGCCCACCATGTGCGCGCTGAACAGCACCATGCCGTACACCGCGGGAGCGCCGGAGGTCGCCCACAGGAGCACGGCGAGGCCCGTGAGCCAGGAGAGGGTGCGCAGCACGGGCCAGCGGTCGCCGCGCTGGTGCAGCTGGAGGGTGGAGCGGACGTACCACACGGCCAGGAACGCGATGATGGCCACCCACAGCCAGTCGAAGCGCCACAGGGTGAACCAGCGCTCGGGCGTGAGCTCGGGGGGCATCTCGTACCCGGTGAGGATGCGGGCGGGGGTGGCGTCCGGGGCCAGCTCCTCCGGCTTGGGCGGCGCGGTGCGGGCGAGGACGGCGGAGACGCCCATGACGGCCGCCATGATCACCGCCTCCACCGCGATCAGCTGCCACAGCAGTCGGCGGGCCGCGGCCGGGCTCTCCGCCTCCCCGTCCGCGCCCAAGCGGGGGATGATGCTGCGCCGGTGCACGAGCCCGATGGCGCCGAGCACCACGGCGGCCACGGCCTTGGCGACGACGACGAGGCCGTACGGGCTGGCCAGCTGGGAGAGGTGCTCCATGCGCAGCGCGGCGTTCACGATGCCGGACAGCACCACGGTCACCAGGCCCAGCCCGGCGAGGAGGGAGTAGCGGGAGACCACGGTGTGCAGCAGGGGCGCGGGGCCCTGGCGGCGGGTGCTCGCGCCGTGGCCCTGCGCCCCGTTCGGCCCGGTCAGCGTGCTCGAGATCGCGGCGAGCGCGAGCAGGCCGCCCACCCACGTGACGACGCCGATCAGGTGCAGGCCGATCGAGTTCACGGCGGCGTAGTGGTCGTCGCCGCCGGCCGCGTGGCCGATCAGCGCGAGCGGGACGATCGCCAGCATCGCGAGGATGCCGGTCCAGAACAGCCCGGAGTGGGAGCGCACCGCGATCACGAGGGTGGTCACCACGGCGGCGATCACCGTGACCCAGAACCACGCGCGGCCCACGGAGATGGAGGCCGCGTAGGCCAGGAGCCCGTCCGTGAACCCCTGCCCCGCGGTCACCGGGATGCCGGCCAGGTCCGAGTAGGAGAGGATCCCGACGGCGAGCGCCGCCACCGTCCACGTCCCCGCCGCCCACGCGGCCACCTGCATCACCCGCGCGAAGGCCGGGTGCTCCGGCAGCGGCCCCGCGGCGGCGTCGGCACGGCGCTGGGCGCCCGAGCGGTGCCGCCGTTCCGCGCCGGCCGCGTGCGGGGGAAGGATCCCGGCCGCCAGGATGGTCGCACCGATGGTGAGGGCCATGGCGGTGTGGGAGACCGCCGTCGCGAGCGGCACGCCCCACCGCGTGATCGGGCCGGGGTCCGAGAGCGCGCGGGCCGCGGAGACGCCGGTCAACCACGCGGTCAGCACGAGCGCGAGCACGCCGGCGGCCGCGGCCACGGGCCACACCCACGCGGGCACGCCGACGCGGCCGACGGTCCTGGGATCCGTGGAGCGCGGTGCGGCCGACGCGGGCGCGTCGGCGGGGGAAGCGGGAGCGGAGGGCATGGGATCCATTCAATCAGCAGGGGCGGAGGATCAGGCGAACAGGACGTCGCCCACGAAGCCGCCCTCGGCGCAGCCGGGCGGGATCGCGAACACGGCGGAACCGACCGGGCGCGTCCAGATGTTGAGCCGGTCGGACTCGGCGAGCCGCCGCTGCACCGGGACGAACTGCCGCTCCACGTCCGCCTGGTAGGCGGCGAAGAGGAGTCCGGCACCGGTCGGGCCGTCGTCGTAGTTGTAGCCGCGCCGGAGCATCCCGTACTCGGGGACGTCCATCCGGGCGCGGGCCAGGTGGGAGTCCTCCGGGATGACGGGGAACCCGGCCGGGCCGAGCGCCGCGAAGTCCGGCGCATCCCCCTCCGCCTCCCCGGTGAGCGGGGCGCCCGTGCCGAGGGTGCGGCCGATCGTCTTCTCCTTCGCCGGGCGGTCCAGCTCGTCCCACGTGTCCATGAGCATGTCGATCCGCCGCAGCACCAGGGACGTGCCGTCCGTGATCCACGGGCTGATGCCCACCTGCTCGGCCCCGACGCCCCAGACCACGCGGTCGAGGTGCGGCGTCTCGGCGGCGGGGTTCGCCGTCCCGTCCACCTGGCCGAAGAGGTTGCGCATCGTGGTGCCGGTGGGGTGCGCGCCGCGGGCGGAGCGGAACCCCTCCTGCGACCAGCGCAGCCCCGCGAACGGTCGCGCGACCTTGAGGAGCATCCGGCGGGCGTGCGCCACCGAGACGCGGTCGTCGCCGCAGATCTGCAGCAGCAGGTCACCGCCGCTGAAGCGTGCCTCGAGCCGATCGATCTCGGGGAAGGCCGGCAGCGGCCCCAGCCACTCCGGGACGGCCGCCGGCTTCACCCGCCGCACCAGCTCCGGCCCGAAGCCGAACGTCACCGTCAGCCGTGCGGGCGCGGCGGCGAGCTCGGGCTCGGTGTCGGCCAGGGTCGCCCGCCCCTGTGTGAGGCGGGCGGCGTCATCGCTCAGCAGGCGCAGCAGTCGGCCGATCCGCTCACGGTCCGTCCCCGGCTCGAGGTCGAGCGCGAGGAACAGGGCATGCGTCTGGGCGGGGGTGTCGACGCCGGCCTGGCGCGGTCCGTGGAACGGCACGGTGTCCGTGCCCACAGGCGAGCTGACCGCGACGCGCGCCGCCTCGCCGCCCGGCTCGGCCCAGCCGGAGCCGGGCTCGGCGCCCTCGAGGCCGGTGTCGTCCATGACGTCGGAGGGCGAGGCGGACGGGGTCCCCGGAGCGGGGGCCGCCGACCCGGGGGCGCCGGCCGCGTGGCCGGCGCCGAACCCCAGGGCGGATCCGAGCATGCCCCCGCCGAGCGCTCCGGCGCCGAAGAGGAGCCCGCGTCGGGTGGGGTCAGTGGTCTCCATGGCCGGCCGATCCCGGCGCCGCGGCGGACGAGGTGCCGTGCTCCATCCCCGAGTGGTCCAGGGAGGAGGGGGCCGCCGACCCCGCCTCACCGCCGTGGTAGGACTCGTTCGCCCCCGTGAACGGGCGGGCGAGAGACCGCACGTCGAGCGTGGAGCCGTCCTCGAGGGTCAGCGTGTAGGCGACCTCCTCGCCCGGCTCCACGGGGTCCGTGAGGCCCATGAGCATGACGTGACGGCCACCGGGCACGAGCTCCAGCGAGCCCCCGGCCGGCACGGTGAGGCCGTCCTCGGTCTCGCGCATGACCTTCTGGCCGTTCGGGCCGTCGGCCATCTCGTGCAGCTCCGCGCGGGGAGCGGACGGCGAGGTCACGGAGACGATGTGGAGCGGGGCGTCGGACGCGTTCTCGAGCGTGCCGAACGAGCCGGTCATGGCGCCGTCGACGGCCTTGGTCCACGGGTCCACGACGCGCAGGGACGCGGCCTGGGCGCCCTCGGAGGCGGCGGTGCCGGAGCCGGACGCGGCCGGCGACGACGACGCGGCACCGGGGGCGGAGGAGGCGGAGACCGTGGCCGCCGAGCCGGCCGCAGCGCTGGACGTCGGAGCGGGCTCGGCGCCGCCGGTGCACGCGCTCAGGGTGAGGGCCGAGGCGGCGAGGACGGCGGCGAGGCCGAGGCGGGAGGAGGGACGGGAGGAGGGATGGGTGGTGTTCGAGGGCATGTCGGTGTCTTTCAGAAGGAAGGGCGCGAGGACGCGCCGGAGATGCGGGGACGACGTCGCGGCCGCGCGCCCCGGGTGTCCGGGGGCGGCTGGCGTCGGTGAGGCGGTGGGAGAGCGCTCAGCGGTCGGCGTCGAGGTGGCCGAGCGCCGTGGCCTTGCGGTGCAGCGCGAGCGCGCCGAGGCCCAGCACCAGCAGGCCGCCGATGCCGAGAGGCCACACCCAGCCGGGCAGCCCCTCGTCCTCGGCCGAGGCCGGTGCGTTCGCGGCCGCGGCGGACGACGCCGCCGGGTCGGACGCGGTGGAGCCGGCTGTGGTGGACTCGGACGGCGCCGAGGACTCCCCGGCGGCCGGAGACGTCGATGCGGGGGTAGAGGTGCCGGCGGCGGCCACGCCGCAGCCCTCGGGCGCGGTGCCCTCGGCCGGGGCGGCGGGGTCCTCCACGGTGAACGCGTAGGTCTGCTCCTCGGAGTGGCCGTCCGAGTAGACCACGCGGTAGGCGACGTCGTACGCGCCGTTCGGCAGGCCCTCGCACAGGGGCACGCTCAGGGTGGGCCCGTCGACGGTGCCGGGGCCGGCCTGCCACTGACTGCCGTGCGCGTCGCGCACCTGCGCCAGGTTCTTGATGCCCTGGCCGTCGATCAGGTCGCCGCTGAAGGTCAGCGAGACCTCGGACGGCGCGTCGGTTGCGGACGCCCCCTGCGCGGGGACGGCCTTGACCAGCTCGTCGTGCGCGGCGGCCGGCGTCGCCCCGGCCAGGGCCAGGGCGGGGAGCAGCGCGAGCCCGGCGGCGGCGCGCAGGGCGATGCGGGAGTGGCGGGGGATGGAGACGGGGGTCGAGTCGGGGCTTGAGACGGGGGTGTGGGGGTGCATGGTGTCCTCCCCGGCCCTCGGTGGCGCGGACGTGCCGCGGCCGGGGCCGAGATGCAGAGCGGGTGGGGGCGCGTGCGGCCCGCGCCCACGGGACGCCATCAGGCCGCGAGGGCGAAGGGCGGCCCGCGCAGACCCGGCGTGCTGAGGACGAGGAGGGACTCCACGGGGCCCGCGGCGCGCGGGGCCGGGCGACCCGCGGGGCGGGCCGGGGCGGGGACGGGGGCGCTGGCCCACAGGATCAGGGTGGTCTCCAGGACGCGCTCCGCGAGCGCCACGACGGCGCGCTCGCCCCAGCGCAGCACCGCCACGGTGAGGATGGCGGCGACGAGGTGCGCCGCGAGCATGGCCGCCCCGGCGTCCGTCGGCGCCCCGGCCGACGCCGGTCCGGGCACCACCGCGAGCAGCGGCGCTCCCCCGGCCGTGGCGCGGCCGAGGTGGCCGGCGTGCTCGGCGGAGGCGGCGGCCACAGAGTGCCCGCCGTGGGAGAGGCCGTACAGCGCGTGGAAGAGGCCCTGCGCCCCGATCACGGCCGCCACGGTGCGCCACAGGCTCAGGGCGCGGCCGGCGAGGGCGGTGCACAGCGGGGCGGCGAGGACGGTGCTCGCGAGCAGCAGGCCCGGCCCCGGAGCGCCGTGGCCCGGGGAGGCGGCCGTGTGGAACAGGGCGGCGAGCAGGGTCATCGCGGAGGCGCCGGCCCAGCCTCGCAGCAGGCGGGCGGGGCCGCGGACGACACGCGGGGACGCGTGTTCCATGGCGGGCTCCTCCCCCCTACGTCGCGGGACCGGCGGTGCCCTCGATTCTACGCCTCGTGGACGCGGACGCAGTCCGGAGATCGCCCGCCGAGACGACGACGGGCGCCCCGCGCGTGCGGGGCGCCCGTCTGGGCCGTGCCGGCCGCCTCGTCACGAGGCGCTCAGGCACCGGGACCGATCACTCGGAGGCGGCGGCCTTGAGCTTGGAGCCGGCGGTGACCTTCACGGAGTGACCGGCCGGGATGGTGATCTCCTCGCCGGTGCGGGGGTTGCGGCCGGTGCGCTCCTTGCGCTCGGTGCGCTCGACGGCGAGCCAGCCGGGGATCGAGACCTTCTCGCCCTTCTTCACCTGAGCGGAGAGCACCTCGAAGAGCGCATCCACGGTGTCGCTGACGGCGGACTGGGTGGTGCCGGCGCGCTCAGCGACGGCGGCGACGAGATCCTTGCGGTTCATGGCCATGGGGTCCTCCCTGTGGGACGTTGATGTCGGACCCGGGCCGATCGACCCGGGCTGCCAGTTGCGAACGTACCACCTGCGTCCGGCCTCCGCCCCATCTGAGCGGCGTGATTCCGCGAATTCCGGGCCGGAACGCCCCCAGGTGCACGAACGCCGACGGCGGTGGGGCCACCGCAGGGATGGCGCCCACCGCCGTCGGCGGGGTGGCGACGGCCGTCGAGGGCCGGTCTCCGACGCACCGGGCCGAGGGGCCCGGCGCCTCAGGTCACCAGGAGGACTTGGTCACGCCGGGCAGCTCGCCACGGTGCGCCATGTCGCGGAAGCGCACGCGGGAGATGCCGAAGCGCTGGAAGGTGCCACGGGGGCGGCCGTCGATGACGTCGCGGTTGCGCACGCGCACCGGCGAGGCGTCGCGGGGCATCTTCTGCAGGCCGATGCGGGCGGCCTCGCGGGCCTCGTCCGAGGCGTCGGGGTCGACCAGGGTCTTGCGCATCTCGGCGCGCTTCTCGGCCCAGCGGGCGACGATGGCCTTGCGCTGCTCGTTCTTGGCGATCATGGACTTCTTGGCCATCTCAGCGCTCCTCTCGGAAGTCGACGTGCTTGCGGACCACCGGGTCGTACTTCTTCAGGGTGATGCGATCCGGGTTGTTGCGGCGGTTCTTGCGCGTCACGTAGGTGTAGCCCGTGCCGGCGGTGGACTTCAGCTTGATGATCGGACGAACGTCCTTGTCCTTGGCCATGTCAGAACTTCACTCCCTTCGCGATGAGATCCGCGATGACGGCGTCGATGCCGCGCACGTCGATGGTCTTGATGCCCTTGGCCGACAGCGTCAGCGTGACGTTGCGGCGCAGGGACGGGACCCAGTAGGTCTTCTTCTGGATGTTCGGGTCGAACCGACGCTTGTTGCGGCGATGCGAGTGGGAGATGCTGTGGCCGAATCCCGGCCCAGCCCCGGTTACCTGGCAGTGTGCTGCCATGATCACTCCTCGTGGCAAGTAGTAGTAAAAGGACGGGCGGAACCCGCAGTGCGCTGCGCCCCGGACTCGTCGTCCAGGGACAACCTGTGAGCCCCGCCCCGGGTGTGGACACCGCACTCTTACTGCGACTTCTCGAAAAGGTGGACCAGGCTGGGTGAGAGCCAACCGAAGTGCCTTATGGGATCGCTGGTGTGAACGGTGAGCCCCGGCTCGCCCCACGGGAGGGGACGTCACCGGGATCCGGTCTGCGGGAGCGCGTTGCTTTTCCGACCCAGCCCCCACGCCCAAGGGCAGGGAGAATGAGAACAACGCGGCGTGCGCCGTCCCATCTTACGGGGAGCACCCCATGCGGACCAAACTCGGTCCGAAGGAGCGCGGCGACGTGCCGGAGCACGGATCAGGAGCCGGCGCGCGGACCCGGCCCGGCGGACCTGCGCGCGTCGGCGTCGGCGGACGCCTCGGACGCGAGCGGGAGGATCCAGTGGTCCTCACGCAGGCCCGCGAGGACCTTCGCGGACACCCGCGCGGCGTCACGGACGTCCGTCTCGTCCAGGTGCTGCACCCATATCTCACCCACCAGGCGGGTGTAGACCGCCGAGCACCGCACGGCACGCTCGAGGCCCTCGGACGTGAGGCGCACCAGGGTGACGCGGGCGTCGGTGGCGGAGGGGCGTCTGGCCAGCCAGCCGCGCGCCTCGAGCCGGCGCACCACGTGTGACAGACGGGAGAGGGAGGAGCTCACGCGGGTGGCCGCCACACTCATGGCCACCTCGCCGGACTCGGGATCGCCGTCCTCGCCGAGGAGCACCATCAGGAGGTGGTACTCGAAGGGCGTGACGCCGCACTCCCGGCGCAGGGAGGCCTCGAGCCTGGACTGGGCGGCCAGCATCGCGGCCACCGTCACGCCCCACGCGAGTCGTTCGTCCCGGCTGGTCTCACTCGTCTGGAGCGGATCTTCCAGAAGGCGGGCCAGGCCGGCCCGCTCCTCCTCCGAGGCGGGATGGGGGGCCGGGGACGACGATGCCATGCAGAAGACTCTCCCATGTCAGACCTCCGTGGCAGCCCCCACGCGCGGCGGCGGAACGTCACGTCCACGCCGGGACACTCCTCCGGCACCGCCGGATGACTGGCCAGATTGTTGAACAACATGTACCGTCACCTTCGCGCCACGTGACAGGAATCACCCCTGCCGGGACCCCCGCGCGCTCCCCACTCCTCCGGAAGGCCCCCCATGGCACATCCCGCTCCCGCCCCGCAGGGGACGACGCAGAGCACGCCCGCCCAGGGCTCCACCGCCCTCTCCTCCCCCCAGCGCCGCACGGCCCTGCTCGGCGCCATGTTCCTCATGGCCACGAGTGCGATCGGCCCCGGGTTCATCACCCAGACCTCCACGTTCACGGTGCAGCTCGGCGCCGCGTTCGCCCTGGCGATCCTGGTCTCGATCCTCATCGACATCGCCGTTCAGATGAACGTGTGGCGCGTCATCGGCGTCGCCGGCCTGCGTGCGCAGGAGCTGGCCAACCGCGTGCTCCCCGGCCTCGGCTGGCTGCTCTCCGCCCTCGTGTTCATCGGCGGCATGGTCTTCAACATCGGCAACATCGCCGGCACCGGCCTCGGCCTCAACGCCATGCTCGGCGCGGACGCCCTGATCGGCGGCGCCGTCTCCGCCCTGATCGCCATCGCGATCTTCCTCTCGAAGCGCGCCGGCGCCGCACTGGACCGCATCGTCGTCATCCTGGGCGCCCTCATGATCGCCCTGATGCTCTACGTGGCGATCGTCTCGAACCCGCCGGTGGGCGAGGCGCTGACCCAGTCCGTGAACGTCGGCAACCTGGACCAGAGCATGTTCCTCGCGCTGGCCACCCTCGTCGGCGGCACCGTGGGCGGCTACATCACGTACGCCGGCGCGCACCGCATGATCGACTCGGGCGTCTCCGGCGTGGACAGCGTCAAGTCCATCACCAACAGCTCCGTGCTCTCGATCATCATCACCGGCCTGATGCGCGTGCTGCTCTTCCTCGCCGTCCTCGGCGTGGTGGCCTCCGGCGCGGACCTGGGCACCACGAACCAGGCCGCCCACGCCTTCCAGGCCGCCGCCGGCGAGGTCGGCCTGCGCATGTTCGGCGTGATCTTCTGGGCCGCCGCCCTCACCTCGGTGATCGGTGCCTCCTACACCTCGGTCTCCTTCATCACGAAGTCCACCACCTCGGACCGGACCCGCAACCTGCTGACGGTGGGGTTCATCGTGGTGTGCGCGGTGCTGTACCTGGTGCTGCGCCAGGCGCCCACCACGCTGCTGGTGTTCGCCGGCGCGTTCAACGCCCTGATCCTGCCGGTGGGCTTCGCCGTGCTGCTCATCGTCGCCGCCTTCCGCCGCGACCTCATGGGCGGATACCGCTACCCGGTGTGGCTCATCGCGGTGGGCGTGCTCGCGTGGCTGCTCTCGGTGTTCATCGCCGTGCGCGCCTTCCAGCCCATGCTCCAGCTCTTCGCGGGCTGACCGCTCGCACCCCGCGCGGACGACGAGACGCCCTCCCGGTCCACAGCGGACCGGGAGGGCGTCTCGTCGTCCGTGGGCCGTCAGCCGCTGGCGGGGAGCTGCGGGCCCGGCCGTCCGCCGCGGGAGCCGAGGTGCTCGAGCACCGTGTGCTCGGCCTCGTCGAGGTAGGGGCCCAGGATCTCGGCCGCGGACTCGAGCTCCCCGTCCGCGATGAGCTCGGCCAGCCGGCGGTTGCGCGCGGCGAAGCGCGGGTGGAGGTCGGTCAGGACGTCCATCGGCTGGAACGCGAGGCGCAGGCGGGCGAGGACGCCGTCCATGACGGCCTCGAGGTCGCGGGAGTCCAGCAGCCGGACGATCGCCGCGTGGAGCCGGTGGTTCACGTCGCCGAGCAGGCGGGGCTCCCGGTCCGCGTCGGCGGCCAGGCGGGCGATCTCGGCCAGCTCCTCCACGGCGATGCGATCCGGGCTGCCCCAGCGGAGCGCGCTCAGCTCGATCACGCGGCGGGTGCGGAAGATCTCGGAGACGTCGGCCTCCGTGGGGTGGGCCACGAACACGCCGCGGTGCGGGATGCGCACCAGCAGGTGCTCTGCGGCGAGCGCCGCGAAGGCCTCTCGGAGGCTGTTGCGGCTCACGCCCAGCTCCGCGGCGAGCGCCACCTCCCCCAGCCGCGTGCCCGGGGCCAGCTGCGCGGCGGCGATGCGCTCGCGCACGCGCCGGGCGGCCCCGACGGCGGCGGGCTCCAGGGAGGGCGGGCTCCCGGCGCCATCGGGACGCCGGGGACCGCTGCTGCCGAGCCTCATCCGCCCACGACGCCCAGCCGCTGGCCTCGGGTGAGGGCGGTGCCGGGCTCGAGCGACTCGCGGCGGAAGACGCCGGCGGACGGAGCCTTCACGGTGGTCTCCATCTTCATGGCCTCCATCACGGCCACGACGTCGCCCGCGGCGACCTGCGCGCCGTCGTCGGCCTTCCACGCCACGAGCGAGCCGGTGATGGGGGCCGTGACGGCACCGGCGTCCTCCGCCGCGGGGGCGGCGGCGAGCGCCGCGCGGCCCCGGGAGCCGCCCCCGCCCAGGAGCGCGGCGTGGACGGCGGACGGCAGCCCCAGGCGGACGGCCCGGCCGTCGATGTCCACGGTCATCTGGGTGCGCGTGTTCTCCGGCGCGGCGGCGCCGAGGTACGGCGAGGACTCGAGCTCGGCGGCGAAGGCCGACTCGATCCACGTGGTGTACACGCCCATCCGGTCCGCGCGGGTGAAGTCCTCGTCGTCCAGGACGGCGCGGTGGAACGGCAGCACGGAGGGCAGGCCCTCGATGCGCAGCTCGGCGAGGGCGTCCTTCGCGCGGGCGATGGCCTGGGGGCGGTCCGCACCCCACACGATGAGCTTGGCCATGAGCGAGTCGTAGTGGCCGGGCACCACGGAGCCGGAGCGCACGCCCGAGTCCACGCGGATGCCGGGGCCGGTCGGGGACTCGAACACCTCCACCGGGCCGGGCGAGGGCAGGAAGCCCATGGCCGGGTCCTCGGCGTTGAGCCGGAACTCGAGGGCGTGGCCGCGCGGCCTCGGGTCCTCGGTGAGGGAGAGCCGCTCCCCCGCCGCGATGCGGAACTGCTCGCCCACGAGGTCCACGCCGGTGGTCTCCTCGGTGACGGGGTGCTCCACCTGCAGGCGGGTGTTCACCTCGAGGAAGCTGATGAGCCCGTCCGGGGCGACGAGGTACTCCACGGTGCCGGCGCCGGTGTAGCCGGCCTCGGCGCAGATGCGGCGGGCGGACTCGTGGATGCGGGTGCGCTGCTCATCCGTGAGGAACGGGGCGGGGGCCTCCTCCACGAGCTTCTGGTTGCGGCGCTGCAGGGAGCAGTCACGCGTGCCCACCACCACGACGGTGCCGTGCGTGTCCGCCAGGACCTGGGCCTCCACGTGGCGCGGCCGGTCCAGGAAGCGCTCCACGAAGCACTCGCCGCGGCCGAAGGCCGTCACGGCCTCACGGGTGGCGGAGGCGAAGGCGTCCTCCACGTCGTCGAGCTCGCGGACCACCTTGATGCCGCGGCCGCCGCCGCCGAAGGCCGCCTTGATGGCGATCGGCAGGCCGTGCTCCTCCGCGAAGGCGCGCGCCTCGGCGGGGGACTCCACAGGGCCGTCGGAGCCGGGCACGAGCGGGGCGCCGGCACGCTGGGCGATCGCGCGGGCGGTGATCTTGTCGCCCAGGTCGCGGATCGCCTGCGGGGTGGGGCCGATCCAGGTCATGCCGGCGTCCATGACCTTCTGGGCGAAGTCCGCGTTCTCGGAGAGGAAGCCGTAGCCCGGGTGCACGCCGTCGGCGCCCGCGCGGCGGGCGACGTCGATGAGCGCATCCATGTCCAGGTACGTCTCGGCGGAGGAGGTGCCGGGCAGGTGGAAGGCCTCGTCGGCGACGGCCACGTGCAGGGCGTCCGCGTCCGGGTCCGAGTACACGGCGACGGAGGCCAGGCCGTGGTCACGGCAGGCGCGCGCGACGCGCACGGCGATCTCGCCTCGGTTGGCGATCAGGATCTTGGTGAGCTGCGGCATGGCTCAGGCCTCCTCGGCGGGGTCGGTGACAGCGGGGTCGACGGGCGCGGGGTCCGTCACGGAGATGGGGGTGAGGCGCACGCGGGCGCCCGGGGGGAGCTGGGCTGCGGCGCCGAGGTCCTCGGGGGCGACGACGGCGATCACCGGATAGCCGCCCGTCACCGGGTGGTCGGCCAGGAACAGGACGGGCTGCCCCGAGGGCGGCACCTGCAGCGAGCCCGTGAACACGCCCTCGCTCGCGAGCTCGCCCTCGCGGGAGCGCACGAGCGGGGCGCCGTCCTCGGGGGCGGCCAGGCGCACGCCGATCCGGTTGGACTCGGCGGTGACGAGCCACTCCTGCGTGGTGAGGCGATCGATCGAGGCGGCGTCGAACCAGTCGTCGCGGGGGCCCAGCACGATGCGCAGCTCCGTGACGGAGCCGGCGGTCGGGGTGACGCGCACGGGCGGCTCGGGATCGCCCACGAGGGCGTGGCCCGGGTCCAGACGGCGGTCGACGCGGGTGCCCGCGGCCAGCGGCTTCGGGCCGATCCCGGACATCACGTCCGTGGCGCGACTGCCGAGCACGAGCGGCACGTCGATCCCGCCGCGCAGGCCCACATAGGTGCGCAGGCCCGCGGCCGGCTCCTCGAGGGTGAGGGTCTCGCCGTCCAGGAGGGCGAACGGGACGCCCACGGGGGCGGGGCGCGTCGCGGGGCCGAGGTTGGCGGGCACGGCCGTGATGGCGCCGCGCGCCTCCGCGCCGGTCAGCGCGAGCACCTGCGTCCCGCGGGCCGTGAGGGTGAGCCCGCCCAGGAGCGTCTCGATGACGGCCTCGCCGGAGGTGTTGCCGACGATCCGGTTGGCCTGGCGTGCCGCCGTGCGGTCGGCGGCGCCGGACGGCGTGACGCCGAGATCGCCCCAGCCGTGGCGGGCGAGGTCCTGGATGAGCGACTGCATGCCGGGCTCCACCACTGTCAGGCCGGGGCGGTCGGCGGCGGGCGCCGCGTCGTCGGCCCGGGCCGGAGCGGGGGCGGGGGCCGCGGTGAGCGTGGCGAGCTCGCGGACGGCGCGGTAGCGCACACGGTCGCCGGGGCGGATCAGGGCCGGCTCGGCGCGCTCGAGGTCCCAGAGGACGGCGTCGGTGCGGCCGAGGAGCTGCCAGCCGCCGGGCGAGACGCGCGGGTACACGGCGGAGAACTCCCCGGCCACGGCCACGGAGCCGGCCGGCACCGCGGTCCGCGGGCTCGTGCGGCGGGGGACCTCGAACGGGGCGGGGTCCGCGGCGCAGTAGGTGAAGCCGGGGGCGAAGCCGCCGAAGGCGCCGAACCAGTCGGCGCTCGTGTGCGCCGCGATCACGGCGTCCACGCTCATCCCGGTGAGCTCGGCGACGTCGGCGAGGTCCTCGCCGTCGTAGAGGACGTCGACGGTGACGGTGCGTGCCTCATCGGCCACATGGTCGTCCGGGACGATGCCGACGACCTCCCGGGAGGCGTCCAGGGCCTCGCCGCGCGTGCGGAAGACGAGGAGGACGGTCTCGGCCGCGGCGATCGCCTCGCGCTGGCCCTGGAAGGGGTGAGCGGTGACGTGCGCATGCAGGCGCATCACGTCGCCCAGGTTCGCGCACTCGAGCAGCAGCGCGGTGGGTCCTGCCCAGCGCAGGGTCGGCGCGCGGAACGCGGGGCGGCTCACGCGAAGGGCCGGATCTCGACGCCCGCGGACTCCAGGCCCGCCCGGACGGCGGCGGCCATCGCGACGGCGCCGGGGGTGTCCCCGTGGAGGCAGATGCTCTCCGCCTCGACGCGGACATCCGTGCCGTCCACGGCGCGGAGGACGCCGTCGGTGGCCAGGCGCACCATGCGCTCGGCCACCTCGGCCTCGTCGTGGAGGACTGCACCGGGCTCGCGGCGCGAGACGAGCGTGCCGTCGGGGGTGTAGCCGCGGTCCGCGAACGCCTCGGCGACGCCGCGCAGTCCGGCCTTCTCGGCCTTGTCCAGGGCGGTCGAGCCCGGCAGGAGCAGCAGCGGGAGGTCGCCGCCGAAGGCCTTGACGGCGTCGACGACGGCCTGGGCGTGCGCCTGGTGGTGGACGATCGTGTTGTAGAGGGCGCCGTGCGGCTTCACGTAGCGGATGGTGCCGCCGGCGGAGCGGGCCAGGGCCTCGAGGGCGCCCAGCTGGTAGAGCACGTCGTCGGCGAGCTCGGTGGGCGAGCAGTCCAGGAAGCGGCGGCCGAAGCCGGCGAGGTCGCGGTAGCCCACGTGGGCGCCGATCGTGATGCCGCCCGCGACGGCGTCGCGGCACGTCTGCGCGATGCCCGAGGGGTCGCCGGCGTGGAAGCCGCAGGCCACGTTCGCGGAGGAGACGCTCTGGAAGATGGCGGCGTCGTCGCCCATGGTCCAGTTGCCGAACGACTCGCCGACGTCGCTGTTCAGGTCGATGTGCATGGAAGGGTCCTCTCGCGCGGTGTCGCCTGGATCACTCCATGATGGACCAGCGGGGCGGATTGTTCAACAATCCCTCGGGGCGGGCGACGCCGTGGAGTGGAGACGCGCGCGGAGGTCGGTGCTCCCGACGCAGGGCCTCGTCCGTCTCCGGGTCCTTGGCCTGCGGGGCGCCGGACTCGTCCTCCCCCTCACCCATGGACCCGGTGTACGAGCGGCCGCGGAGGCCGGGGAAGCCCCGGCCGGCCTCAGCAGAGTCCGGCTCTCACCCCAGCTCCGGTCCTGCCGCGAGCCGGATCGGCCCGCGCGCGGCGCGCGGGTCCTCCACCCTCTTGCCCTTCTGCCGCACCTCCGCGACGCCGTCCGCGTGCAGCTCGGCGGCCACCTCGCGCGCGGCGTCCATCAGGTCACGCCAGTCCTCGCCTCCGGCCACGCGCGCTGCGTCGGAGGGACAGATGGTCGTGCCCTGGCCACGGGCGCGCAGCAGGGTGCGCATCGCCGCGGCCAGCCTCGTCCGCGTCCCCTCCGGCGTGGGCTCCCACCACGGCTCGCCCCGCTCCCCCAGCGCCACCTTCGCGTCCTGCACGCGGGGGCGCGCCCTCGTCGGGTCCGTCGTCACGAGCCGACGCGCGGCCATGAGCCCCTTCACGAGCTCGGCCCCGAGGGCCTCGGGGATGTGCGGGTCCTGCGCTCGCCACGTCCGCCCGTCCACGACGATGTGGTGCCCGTCGGGGGTCCGTTCCGGCCCTGTTCGTCCGGGCACCGTGCGCGTCGGCCCGGTCATGCCGCCACCACCCCGGTCACACCACGTTCGTGCCGAGCCACGCGCCCACGGCGAACGTGAGCGCGAGGGCGAGCGCGCCGCCGAGGACCACGCGCAGCATCGCGGGGATCGGCCGGGCGCCGCCGAGCCACGCGCCCACGGCGCCGGTCACGGCGAGCGCGAGCAGCGTCGTCGCGAAGGTGAGCGGCGCGCGGATGTCCACGGGCGCCAGGATGATGGTGAGGAACGGGAGCAGCGCACCCAGCAGGAACGCGATGAAGGAGGCGCCCGCCGCGGCCCACGGGCTGACGACGTCGTCCTCGCGCATCCCGAGCTCCATGCGCAGGTGCGCGGTGAGGGCGTCCTTCTCCGTGAGCTCGCGGGCCACGGACTCCGCGGTCGGCCGGCTCAGCCCCTCGGCCTCGTAGAGCTCCACGAGCTCCTCGAACTCCCCCTCCGGGTCCGCCGCGAGCTCGCGGCGCTCCTTCTGGATCAGCGCCTTCTGCGAGTCCGAGGAGGAGGAGACGGACACGTACTCCCCGAGCGCCATGGACACCGCCCCGCCGACGACGGCGGCCGCGCCCGCGAGCATGACGGGAGCCACCGCGGTGGTCGCCCCGGCCACGCCGACGACGGTCGCGGCGACGGAGACGATGCCGTCGTTCGCGCCGAGGACGCCCGCGCGCAGCCAGTTCAGTCGCTGCTGCAGGCCGTTCTGCGCGTGGGGCTCGGCGGCGTCGTGGGTGGCGGAGACGGAGGGGAGGTCGGTGCTCATGCGAGCATCCTCGTCCCGGATCGGGGCGCCCGCCACGCAGGGAAGGCGATCCTGACCCCGCCCCTCAGCGCAGCGGCGTGTGCTCCGGGTCCACGGCCTCGCCCTCGCGGACGGGCCCTGGCGCGGTGCCGTCGCCGAAGGGGCGGCCGCCCAGCTCCTCACGGCGGTGCGCGCTCATCCAGCCGTTCAGGTCCGGGCCCTTCGGCACGATCCCGGTGGGGTTCACGTC
Source organism: Micrococcus sp. 2A (assembly GCF_039519235.1). Taxonomy (NCBI): domain Bacteria; kingdom Bacillati; phylum Actinomycetota; class Actinomycetes; order Micrococcales; family Micrococcaceae; genus Micrococcus; species Micrococcus sp. 2A. Next base: position 2,121,215 of record NZ_CP154351.1, read on the forward strand.
CCGGTGCACCTCGTAGTAGTGGTGCTTGATCTGGTCGAAGTCGATCGTGTCGCCGAAGCCGGGCGTCTGGAAGAGGTCACGCGCGTAGGCCCACAGCGCGGGCATCTCGGCGAGCTTCTGCCGGTTCGCCTTGAAGTGGCCGTGGTAGACGGGGTCGAAGCGGGCGAGCGTGGTGAACAGGCGCACGTCCGCCTCGGTGATGGTCGCGCCCATGAGGAAGCGGCGCGTGGTGAGGCGCTCCTCGAGCCAGTCCATCGCGGTCCAGAGCCGGTCGTAGGCCTCGCCGTAGGACTCCTGCTCCCCCGCGAAGCCGCAGCGGTACACCCCGTTGTTGACCTCGGTGAACACGCGCTCGATGACCTCGAACATCTCGTCGCGCTCGGGCCCGGCGTCGGGGATCAGCTGCGGGGCGCCGTCGCGGTGGAACGCGGTCCACTCGGTGCTGAAGTCCAGGGTGATCTGCGGGTAGTCGTTGGTCACCACGCCGCCGGTGGGCACGTCCACGAGGGCGGGCACCGTGATGCCGCGCGGGTAGTCCGGGAAGCGCTCGACGTAGTTCTCCTGGAGCCAGTGCGTGCCGAGCACGGGGTCCGTGCCGCCCTCGTCGAGGTCGAACGTCCACGAGCGCTCGTCGTGGACGGGTCCCGGCAGGCCGAGCGAGATCGCGTCCTCGAGCCCCAGCAGGCGCCGGACGATGATGGCGCGGTTGGCCCACGGGCAGGCCCGCGCCGCCACGAGGCGGTAGCGGCCGGCCTCCACGGGCCAGGCTTCCGCACCCTCGGCGAGGCCGCCGCCCACGCGCCCCACCCGCGCGGGCCCCTCCGTGGGCAGCGCCCGGACGGCGCCCGGGTCGGCGACGATGCGGTCGCCGATGTAGTTCGTGTCGCGGTCGTAGCCGCCCTCCTCGATGTAGCCCTTCGGCGAGGCCGCGGCGTCCGATCCCTGTCCGGTCGAGTCCTTGTCCATACACTCGACCCTATGACCGAGGCCGTCGAAACTCCCGGGCTGACGCCCGCCCCCTCCGTGCGCTGCGTGACCGCGCACAACCCCTCTCCCATGACCCTCGCGGGCACCAACACGTACGTCGTGGGCGCGCCGGAGGCGAGCGCCGTCGTCGTGGTGGACCCGGGGCCGGAGGAGGGCGCGCACGAGCATCTCGACGCGGTCCTGGGGGCGGCCGGGGGACGGCCGATCGGCCTGATCCTGGTGACGCACCGCCACACGGACCACACGGGCGGCACGGACGTGTTCCACGAGGCCACCGGCGCGCCCGTGCGCGCCGCGCTCCCGGAGCACTGCCGGGGCGGGGGCGAGCAGCTCCTCGACGGCGAGCGTCTCGCCGACGACGGCGGCGCCCTCGCCGGGGTGGAGATCCTCGCGTGGCACACGCCGGGGCACACCTCGGACTCGTGCTGCTTCGTGCTCCCGGGTGCGGGCGAGGCGGGTGCCGTGCTCACGGGCGACACGATCCTGGGCGCGGGCACCACGATGCTCGACCACCCGGACGGCACCCTGGCCGACTACCTGGACAGCCTGCGCCGCCTCGAGGCCGCGGGCCCCCTGACGGTCCTGCCGGCGCACGGCCCCGTCCCCGCCCCGCTGGACGTCGTGGCGAGGGACTACCGCCACCATCGGGAGGGCCGCCTCGCGCAGATCGAGGCCGCGCTCGAGGAGCTGGAGGAGGACGTGCTCGCCCGGATCACCCCCGAGGAGCTGACCCCGATGATCTACCCGGGCGTCGGGGGCACGGTCGGCCGCGTCGCCGAGCAGACCGTGGCCGCGCACCTGGAGTACCTGCGCCACCACGCCGTGGGGCGCTGAACCGCCCTGTCCCCCACCCCGCGAACCAAGGAGAGCCCCATGACCATCCTCATCGGCTACAAGCCCAGCGACTCGGGCGACGCCGCCCTCGACAAGGCCCTCGACATCGCCCGCTCCACCCGTGAGCGCGTCGTCGTGGTCAACGCGGGCCCGGGCGGAGAGCACCGCACCGACTCCCTCGTCACGGAGGCGCAGCAGCGGGGCGTGCAGGCCCGCCTCGACGCCTCGGGCGTGGACGCCGAGTTCCGCCAGTACGCGCGCGGCCGCTCCACGGTGCAGGAGATGAAGGACGTGGCGGCCGAGCTGGACGCCTCCCTCGTGGTGATCGGCCTGCGCCGCCGCGGCGGGTTCGGCCGCTTCGTGATGGGCTCGGTCTCCGACGAGCTCCTCCAGCAGCTCGACCAGCCCGTGCTGTGCGTGAAGGCCTCGGCGGGCACCACGCCCGACGCCCCGAGCCACGTGGCCGAGACGGACCCGGACTTCCAGCGCAGCCTGCCCCGCTCCGAGCCCCTGCGCGAGCAGCACCCGTTCGCGCCGGACGCGCACGGGGAGGGCGCGGGTCAGGCCTTCTCGGAGGAGCCGCCGGCCTCGTCGGGGTCCAGCGTCCGCTGATCCGGGCGGGCGGCGTGGGCTCCGGCCTGGCCCCCGCCGTCCGCCTCGCGCTGCGCGTCGCGCTGGGCCCGGCGTTCGGCGAACGCGTCCTCGCCGGGCCCGGCCATCTCCGCATTGCGCTGCACCGCGGTGATCGATCCCGTGTACAGCGCCGAGTGCTCGTCCACGCGGGTGAGCGGCGCGGTGGTGGGCCGCACGGCGGGGATCCGCATCGTCTGGGCGGCCGGCTCCCGGCCGCGTCCCGGCGACGCGGGCGCCGGAGCGCTCCCGTGGGCTGCGCCGGGGGCGGCGTCCTGGGGGGCGGCGGGCTCGTGCGCGGCGAGCTGCGGGGCCGACTGCCCCTCCGCGTGCCGCTGCGTGAGGATGCCCTCCGGGTGCTCCTGACGCAGGAAGGCCACGAGGTCCTCGCGGACGAGGCAGCGCAGGTCCCACAGCTCGCCGGAGTTCTTGGCGGAGACCACCGCGCGGATCCGCACCATGCCGCCCACGGCGTCCGTGACCTGCATGGCGTTCTCCTTGCCGTCCCAGAGCTCGGTGGACTCGAGCAGGGCGGCGAGCCGCGCCCGCAGGTCCTCCATCGGCACGCGCCAGTCCACGTCCAGCTCGACGACGCCGGCCACCGCCGAGCCCACGCGCGTCCAGTTCTCGAAGGGCTCGGTGGTGAAGTGCGAGGACGGGTAGACCATCCGCCGACCGTCCCAGATCTTCACGACCACGTTGGAGAGCGTGATCTCCTCGACCGTGCCGAACACGCCGTCCATGGTCACCACGTCCCCCACACGGATGGAGTCGGTGAAGGCCAGCTGCACGCCCGCGAACACGTTGGTCAGCGTGGACTGCACGGCAAGGCCGGCGATCACGGAGATCAGGCCGGCGGAGGCCAGGAGGCCGGCGCCGAGCGAGCGGACCTCCGGGATGGAGATGAGCACTGCGGCGATCGCGATCACCACGATCACGACACTGAGGATGCGCCGGATCAGCATGGTCTGCGTGCGGATGCGCCGCTCGCGGCGGTCGTTGACCCCGACCTCGCGGTAGCGCCAGAGGATGCGCTTCTCCACGAGGTCCACGATCCGCCACGCCGCCCACGCCAGCGCGGCCACGAGCACCACCATGAGCACGAACGCGGCGCCGCGGTACCAGGTCTCCGCGCGCGCCGTGACGCCGAGCGCCAGGCGGGCGGCGAGGGAGGCGCCGGCGAGGGAGAGCGGCAGGCTCAGCGGGGCCATCTGGCGGCGCAGCTCGGCGCGGCGGAGCATGAGCAGCCGCACCGCCTGGAACGCGAGCCACACCCCCACCCAGCCGAGCACGAACGCGATGGCCGCCGTGAACAGGGCGCCGCCGGTCACCCCGAGGGCCTCGGCCGCGGCGTCCGAGGTGCCCTGGACGCCGTCCTGCACCTCGTCGGGGACCTCGGCGGCGGCAGCCAGGCGCACGAGGCCGGGGAACAGGGCGGAGGAGGCGAGGCTGAGCATGGCGCCAGTCTGGCATCCGCGGCCGAACGCCGCCCGGATCGGAGCACAATGGAGCCTGACCGCCCGCCCGCCCCGTGGCCGAGCGCTCCCTCCGGAGCGGCGCCGCCCACCTGCACCCCCTTGGAGGATCCCCGTGCTCTCCGTGACCGATCTCCGCGCCGTGGACACCGCCACGGCGGACCTGTCCAGCATCATCCCCCGCGCGGACGTGGACGTGGCCTCGATGGTCCCCGCGATCACGCCGATCATCGACGAGGTCCGCGAGCGCGGTGCCGCCGCCCTGCTGGACCTGGCCGAGCGCTTCGACGGCGTCCGCCCGGCGTCCCTGCGCGTGCCCGTCGAGGCGCTCGCGGAGGCGCTCGCGACGCTGGACCCGCGGGTCCGCGCCGCGCTCGAGGAGTCGATCCGCCGCGCCCGTCTCGTCCACGCCGCGCAGGTGCCCGCCGGATCCAGGGTGGAGCTGGGCGAGGGCGCCGTCGTCGAGAACCGCTGGGTGCCCGTGGGCCGCGTGGGCCTCTACGTGCCCGGCGGGCGCGCGGTGTACCCCTCCTCCGTGGTGATGAACGTGGTGCCCGCGCAGGCGGCCGGTGTGGGCGCGCTCGCCGTGACCTCGCCCCCGCAGCGGGAGCACGGCGGCCTGCCCCACCCCACGGTGCTCGCGGCCTGCGCACTGCTGGGGGTGGACGAGGTCTACGCGGCCGGCGGCGCCCAGGCCGTGGCCATGCTCGCGCTCGGCGTCCGGGACGACGACGGCGGCTGGCTGTGCGCGCCCGTGGACCTGGTGACCGGGCCGGGCAACGTGTACGTGGCCGCGGCGAAGCGCGCCCTGCAGGGGACGATCGGCGTGGACGCCGAGGCCGGGCCGAGCGAGATCGCGGTGATCGCGGACGGCACGGCGCGGGCGGACTGGGTGGCCGCTGACCTGATCAGCCAGTCCGAGCACGATCCGCTGGCCGCGTCCGTGCTCATCTCCGACTCCGAGGAGATCGTCCGGGACGTGCTGGCCGCCGTCGAGGCCCAGGTGCCCGGGTCGTTCCACGAGGAGCAGATCCGCACGGCGCTGACCGGCCCGCAGTCCGGGATCCTGCTGGTGCGGGACATGGACCAGGCCGTGGAGGTCTCCGACCGCTACGCCACCGAGCACCTCGAGATCCAGACGCGCGACCCCGACGCCGTCGCGGCCCGGGTGCGCAACGCCGGCGCCGTGTTCGTGGGGCCGCACTCCCCCGTGCCGCTCGGGGACTACTCCGCCGGGTCCAACCACGTGCTGCCCACCTCCGGCACCGCGCGGCACTCCTCCGGGCTGAACACCGTGACGTTCCTGCGCTCCCAGCAGGTGATCCGCTACACGGCCGAGGGGCTGGCCGGGGTGGCCGAGGGCATCGAGGCGCTCGCGGCCGACGAGGGCCTGCCCGCGCACGGCGCCGCCATCGCCCTGCGCTCCGAGTGAGCGGGGCGGCGGAATGAGCGGGCCTGCAGGCGGGGGGACCGTCCGGATCGACGCGTGGCTCTGGGCCGTGCGCCTCTACAAGACCCGCTCCGCCGCGACGGCGGCCGTGCGGGCCGGCCACGTCCGCGTGGACGGCGAGCCGGTGAAGGCGGCGGTGTCCGTCGTCGTCGGGAACCGGATCCGGGTGCGGCAGGACGGCCGCGAGCGGATCCTCGAGGTGACCGGCCTGATCTCCAAGCGCGTGGGCGCGCCGGTGGCGGTCAAGCAGTACGTGGACCACTCGCCGCCGCCCGTGCCGCGCGAGCTGCTGTCCGTCCCCTACCGCGAGCGCGGCGCGGGTCGGCCCACCAAGCGGGACCGCCGGCAGCTGGACGCGCTGCGCGGGCGGGACGGGGCCGGGCGGGGCTGACCGCGGGGGCCCGGGCGCTCCCTCAGTCGTCCTTCCCCACGGCCTGGACGTGGGCGGAGGTGACCGGACGGGGTCCCTCCCTCTCGCTCGCGCAGGCCGACACCGTCAGGGCAGCGACGGCGAGGACCGCGTCGAGCGTGTTCGAGCGGGTGCAGGGGAGTGAGAGCGGAGGTGTGGAGATGGTGCGGGGTATGGAACGCTCCTCTGTCGATGCGATCGGGGTCAGTCCTCGCCGACGCGGACGGCCCGGTCGACGGCTGCGTGGACTAGAGGGTCGTGGCTGGCCAAGAGTACAGCGGCCCCGGCCGCGGCGTGCTCGCGCAGCAGCGCGATGGCCTCACGGGCCGCAGAGCCGTCGAGGTGGCCGGTGGGCTCGTCGGCCACGATCAGGTGCGGCCGCTTGGAGAGGGCCCTGACCAGCGCCACCCGCTGGGCTTCGCCCCCGGACAGCCGGGAGGCGGGCGCGCCGAGCCGGTGCCCCAGTCCGAGTCGCTCGAGCTGGCCCCGGACCGTCTGCTGTGCCTCGGGCACAGACCCCGCGAGGCGCCCGCCGTGGATCCACACACCCGCGTTGTCGAGCGCGGAGAGCTCGCCGATGAGCTCGCAGGACTGGTCCACGTAGCCCAGGTGCACCCGCCGGTACCGCGCGAGATCCCCGGCCGAGAGGTCCGCGACCTCCCCGGCCAGCGATCCGTCGGGGCTGCGGTAGATGATCCGTCCGGACAGCGGGCGGGACAGCCCGGCCAGGTGGCGGATCAGGGAGGACTTCCCCGTGCCGGAGCGGCCCCAGAGTCCGACGACGTCGCCGGGCGCAAGGGTCAAGTCCAGGGACTCGACGAGCACGCGGGTGCCGCCGTCGGGATGGCGGTAGCCGACCTGGACGCGGTCGAGGGTGAGCACGGGCGCGATCACACTCATGCGGGCTGCCCCTTCCAGGCGCGGGCGAGCTGGGCTCGCCGGGTGAGCAGGGTGATGACGAGGGTGAGGAGCAGGGCGACGCCGGCCGCTCCCGCCACGAGGGGAAGGTCCGGGCGGGGGGTGAGCAGCGCCAGGACGACGCCGGCCACCACCGCGACCGCGATTGCTTCCACGGCCAGGGCGGGCACGTGGCGTCCCAGCAGCCGGGAACGGGTCCAGCCGGCGAGCAGGAGCACGGTGGCCTCCCCCCGGACGTCCGGGCCCTCCACCCGGTGCAGCTGCACCAGGAGGACCATCCCCACGACGGCGGCCAGCGCACCCAGCACCAGGCGGAACGGCAGGTCCTGGGCCACGGCGGCGCTGGCCAGCACGGAGACGCCGGCCTCGCGGCGGGCCTGCAGGACGACGGCCACGAGCAGGCCGGCACCGACTGCCACGGCCGCTCGGTATGCCGCGCCGGTGAGCAGCCGCGGCCACGTGCGCGCGGTCCACCGGGTCAGCAGCGCCGCCGGGGTGCGGGCCGGTCGGGCCGTGCCGACGCTCCCCTCCCGACCTGCCGACGCGGCGGGGCGGGCCGCGAGCACCGCCGCAAGCACCACGGCCCCGGCCAGCCCCGCCGTCGCCCCGAGGCCCACGGCCACCAACGGGGGCGCCACGCCGAGGCGCCTGGACATCGTGCCGACGACGGCGAGGGTGGCTGCCGCACCGACGAGCACCGTCAGTGTGGCGGCGTCCTCGCGGAGGTGGCGGGTCACGGTGGCGCTGCGTGTCCACCCATGGACCGCCAGCACACCCGCCCGGTGGCGCCGTGGCTGCAGCGCGGCGGCCACGCACAGCCCCGCCAGGGCGGTCAGCAGGACGACCACCGTCACCGTCTGCGAGGTCCCCGCGGTCCCGACGGCCGCGGAGACCCGCTGAGACGCGGCGAGCTCCGGGCCGAGCTGGCGCACGGTGCCGAGCGGCCCCGTCCGGGGATCACCCTCCGTGGAGTCGAACCGGTAGGACACCACCTGCATCTCGCGGGGCGCCAGGCTGGAGGCGGCCACGGTGACCGCTGCGAACCCGGCGGCCTCGAGGCGCTGGGCGACGGCGTCGATCGTCGCGAGGTTCTCCGGCGTCAGGTCCTCCCCCACACCGGCCACCCGGACGCGGACGGTGCTGAAGGGCCGTTCCAGTCCGAGTGCCCCCGCGGAGGCGGCGTCGACGTAGGCGGCGGGCATCTGGTTGGCGAGACCGAACCCGGTGGAGGCGGGCCGCAGCCGGACGTCCCGCGGAGTTCCGTCGGGGTCCGCTACCAGGGTGGTGGGCAGCTCGACATCCGTGAGCAGCGGGGCGATCCCCGCGAGTGCGGCGTCCGGCTCCGGCGTAAGGGTGCCCACGCTGACCAGCAGGGGCGCGTCCCCGGTTCCGAACCGTCGGCCATCGTCAGTGGCCGTGTAGTACGCGGACTCCCGGGACGTGGAGGCCGGCAGCGCCCGGGTGACCGCGACGTCGGGCCGGCCGGGGAGCGTGCCGGAGGCGGTCTCCACGGAGGCGGCCTCGGCCAGGGGCTCGTCCGCAGACGCCGGCCGGGTCAGGGTCCGCGTCTCCTGCACCAGGGACAGGCGGGGCGAGTCGTAGCTCAGGACCGGGTCCCGGCCCGTGGTCAACCCCGGCACGGGGACCACGGTGACCCCGAGCCCCAGGCCGCCGAACCGGCCTGAGACGTCGGAGGTGGAGACCTCGTCCTGCGTCGCTGTCCCGCCGGCGGGCAGCGCCCACACGGGCATCCCCACGATGCCGCGGGGCGCGGTGGGGTCCCGCGGATCCACCGGCGCCTGCTCGATGTCGAGCCGGGTGACCGGCTCCCGGTACGGGGCCGCGCGCACCTCGAGGGTCAGGGGCGCAGACCCGACGCTCGTGGCGAGCAGCGGGACGGCGGTGAGTGAGTCCACCGGCCGTCCGGCCGCATCCGCCAGGCTCTGGAGGTAGGCAGGGAGCCGATCCTTCGCCCTGACGAGCGCCTCAGCCTCCTCGGTTGCGGCGCCGGAGAGCCTGTCGACGACAGCCGGGAGGAAGCCGGCGGGCGAGGACTGCGCTAGCACGCGGAACGCGTCGGCGGCGGCGGGGTGCCCGCCGAGGGACAGCAGCTGCGCCTCAGCCGCGGCGTCCACCACGATCATCCGATTGCCCTGCGGGTCGGGGTCCGCCCACGGGGCGGCCCAGTACGTGCCGGCCGGGACCTCACGCTGGGCGGGCGGAGGCGTCTGACCGCGGGGACCGACGGCAAGGGTGGGGAGCTCGACGTCCGTGCAGGGGCCTGGCTCGGGAGGGGCCGGATCGCAGAGGGCGGGATCGTCCAGCAGCGGACGGGCGTCCGCGATCGGCCCGTCGGAGAAGGAGCCGATCAGTGTGGCGTCCATGCCGAGCACGGGGCGCGGGCCGAGTCCGTCGTCCGTGCTCACCCGCGCGTCCAGGTCGAACGCGTGGGGACCCTCCACGCTGCCGTCCGCGGGGTAGCCGATCATGACGGCGTCCTGGTTGGCCACGCTGCGCACGCCAACGTCGCCGAGCGGGGCGGCCACCTCGACACCGGGCACCGCCCGGATGCGGTCGAGATCGGCCGGGCTGAGGCGCTCGGCTGAGCTCGTCCAGGCGGCCGTGTCCAGCGGGGCCATGAGGGCTGCCGCGCTCTGTGCGGCCGCGGGTGCGGACACGATCAGGTCATAGGACCCGCGCCAGCTGCTGTCGACGAGGGCCTTGAGCCGCTGTGTGGCCTGGGCCTGGACACCAAGGCCCAGGACCAGGGCCACAGCGAGCGCCCCGGCCACCAAGCGCAGCAACCGCACGGCGGGGAAGAAGGGCCAGGCTGGTCCTACACGGCGAGAACCCTCACCAGTGCTCGTCTGGACTCGCGAGCTCTGGGGCGGTCGGGACGTCATTCGGAGGGAACCGTCAACGCCACCCGGTAGGGCTCGTCATTGTCCACGGTGACCGTGAAGGTCACTGGCCCGGCCTGTTCTATGGGAGGCGTCGCTGCGGACCACCCGCCGCACAGGGCCTCCGATCCGGCCATCCACGTTTTCTCATCGCCATCGCCACTCGAGACGTGGATGTCCGTCTTGCCAGTCGCATCGGAGGGGCAGAGCAGGACGACCCGAAGGATCGCGCCCTTCTGGGCATCCACCGTGATCTCCTGGGTGCCCCGACCGACCCTCTCCTCCAGGACGGACTCCTGCTCCACATCGATGTAGTCGGAGTCCGGATTCTGACGTGCGTACTCCTCAAGGGTCATGCCCCCCTCCTCGAACAGAGCCGCGGGGAGAGCCTCTGCCGCGTTCGGGGCCTGGGCCCCGGCATCGGACGAGCCGCTCGTGGCGGCTGACTCCGAAGGGGCCGCACTGGCGACAGCCGTGGAAGTGCCCGAGGGGGTCGGAGTGTCGGACTGAGAGGCGGAGCACCCGGAGATCGTCGTGCCGACGAGCACAGCGGCGGCGAGGGCGGCCAAGCGACGTGAAGGAGACAAAGGGAACATGACATGCCTATCCGTAGGGGGGGGAATAGGGGGGTGCAGCGTCAGGCGCCCTGCGCCCGACGCTGCACCGCTCACCGCATCAGAGCTTGAAGTGCTGGAAGTAGAACTGCTGCCACGGGGTGTAGAACGAGCCGCTGCGCAGCGTGACCACGTCGCAGCTGCGGTTCAGCATCTGACGCTTCCATGTTCCCTGTGCCTGCTTGGCGCCGATGGCGAGCTTTCCACCGTTCGTGTAGGTGCTGGGCACGGTCCAAGCACCGCTGACGGTATTCGTAGACGAGTAGCTGACTCCCACACGGGTCCCGACCTTGGCGGAGACGCCAGCGACAATGGCGCTCACATCGCCAGAGAGTTCGCCTGTGATGTCGCCACTGACACCGAACGTGCGCCCGGTGGCGATAGTGAGCCTGACTCCGGGAGCCCCGGACACTGACGAGTAGGCGGAGTACGACTGCTTGAACGTGTTCGATGTCACGGTGGTGCTTGTCCAGTACTCCTCGGCACAGTACGCGTCCGGGGTAGCAGTCTCCCCTCCCACGGGCGCGGTCGCAGCCCCCGCTACGGGAGCCACCGCTAGCGACGCCGCCATCACCGCACCGGTGGACGCCGCCATGATCCTCTTCTTCATGTCCATCCGCATGATCCGATTCCTTCCAAAGAACCGCCTGCGGGGGCCGCGGGTCGCGGTCTCGAGCTCCCCCCCTCTCGAATGACTGAATCCTGACTGCGGCCAGGAGCATGTGTCAAGCATCACATTTCTATGCTTCGCTCCACCCCAGCTCAGGTCGCGAACAAGCTTCTCTGCGCCGCCCCCTCAGCCTCCCGGCGATCGACGCACCCTCCGTGACCCCGCGCGTCGCCCGCCCCCCGGGCCGCTTTGACCATCCCTCGGACCCCTCCGTAGGCTGATCCCCAGAATCACGAGTCCCCGTCATCACGGCCCTGGCCGGCGGGGCGGCAACCCTCTCACGCAGTAGTGGGGTGCTCCAGGTGAGGATTCGGCCCGGCGGAGGACCCCGACGGGCAAGTACTCGCGTCTCCGCGGATCACGCCGATCCGCTCAGGTGAACCGCCCTTCGCGGAGCCGCGTCCGTCACGAAGAGGACCCGCGCCATGACCTTGACCCTGACCGACCACCACGCCCCTTGCCGGCCTGCCGGCGCCCACCCCGCCTGGCAGGCCGACGTCTCCCGCGACCGCCTGCGCCCCGGCCTGGCGGCGTTCCCGACCGGCGTCGTCGCCGTCGCCGGCCTCGTGGACGGGCACCCCGAGGTGATGGTCTCCTCCTCCTTCAGCGTGGGCGTCTCGTGGGAGCCGGCGCTCGTCTCCTTCTCCGCACAGCTGACCTCGCGCACGTGGCCCCGACTGCGCCTGGCCGAGTCGATCGGCGTGTCGCTGCTCGCGGAGGACCAGGCGCACCTGTGCGGGCAGCTGGCCTCCCGCACCGGGGACCGCCTCGCGGGGATCGACGTGCACGTCAGCCCGAACGGCGCGCTCCTGCTCGAGGGGTCCTCCCTGTGGCTCGAGACAAGCCTGCACACCGAGGTGCCCGCCGGGGATCACGTCGTCGCCCTGCTGGAGGTCTCCGGCTTCGCGGACCACACGGACGCCCGCCCGCCCGCGGCGCTGCATCGCAACCTCTTCCACGGGCTCACCGCGCTCTGAGGAGCGCCCCGGAGCCGGGATCCGCACGGACTGGAACGGCCCCAGATTGCGCTCACAGGCGAACATCCGATGAACATCGACCCCGTGGTCGCCAGACGGTCGAATCCGTGGCAGTATGAACCTTGAAGTTGATCCAAGCTGTATCCCGTAACATCACTGCTTGTCAGTCCCGGCCCCGGTCGGAACGATGAGTGTGGGCACGCGGTTCAGTTCTGCCGCTTCACCCGGAGGCCACAGTGGCCACCGGTTCCCACACCGCCCCTCCGGGGGCACATCGAAAGGACACCATCATGGCTGTCGGTACCGTCAAGTGGTTCAACGCTGAAAAGGGCTTCGGCTTCATCGCTCCCGAGGATCAGTCCGCGGACGTCTTCGTGCACTTCTCCGCCATCACCGGCTCGGGCTTCAAGGAGCTCCAGGAGAACGACCGCGTCGAGTTCGAGACCCAGCAGGGCCCCAAGGGCCTGCAGGCCGCGAACGTGACCAAGATCTGATCTTCCTCCTCTGAGGATTCCGTCCCCGGCGCCTGAGGCGCTGATGGACGATCACCGAAGGCCCCGATCCCCACGGATCGGGGCCTTCGTCGTGCGCCGCGGCTCACACGCCGGACCGGCCCCGATCCACACGGCGGCGCAGCAGCCACGTGACCCCGAGTCCCAGCAGGTACGCCCCGCCCACCGCGAGCAGGCCGAGGCGGAAGTCCCCGGTGTGGTCGCGGAGCAGGCCCATCACGAGCGGTCCGCACGCGAAGCCGGCGTACATGCCCATGGCGTTCGTCCCCGAGGCGTCGCCGAGCTGCCCGGCCGGGACGCCGTCCATGATCCCGGCGTTGATCACCACGTTCGCACCCAGCACGGTGAGCCCGTGCAGCACGGCGGCCGCCCACAGGAGGGCCGGCGCGTGGCTCACGTCGGCGGCCAGGAGGGCGGCCACCACCAGCAGCGATCCGGCGCAGATCGCCGCGAGCAGGGTGGTGGGCCGATGCCCGGCGGCCATGCGGCGGCCCCACCAGATGCGGGAGAAGACCCCGATCACCCCCGAGACGGCGGCGGCCGCCCCGCCGACGACGAGGGACTGGCCGAGCGTCTCCACCGCGAACAGCGGCAGGTACGCGTTCACGGCCTGCATGCCGAGGCCCGTGAGGAACGCGATCGCCGCGAAGAACCACACGCTCGCCGGCAGCCGCTCACGCCCACCGCGTCGGCCGGTCGTCGGCGCTCCGGCACCCGCGGGACCCTCAGCGGCCCGCGGCGCGCCGTCGTCGTGCCGGATGTGCGCCGCGGCCGCGGAAGAGCCCGCCGGGAGCGGCGGCACCGTGGCCCACGCGACGACGCCCAGCACGCCCGCCACGAGCGCCGCCCCCAGCGCCGCGCCCGTCCAGCTGAGGGCCAGTGCCGCGGCGGGGAAGAACAGGCCGCCGAAGAGCTGCGCGAGCTGCACGCCGGACTGCTTCACCCCGATCCACCCGATGCGCCGCTCAGGCGGGGCGACCTCGCGGATGATGCGGTTCGTCGTCGGGTTCGAGATCGCCTGGGTGACCCCGGCGAGCGCCGCCGCCGCGTAGAGCGCGAAGAGCGTGGTGGAGAACGCGCCCACCACGAGCGCCAGGGCCGCACCGCCGAAGATGATGCCCATCTGTGCGCGCGAGGAGAGGCTGTCCGCGAGGCGTCCCAGCCACACGGACGTGACCGCGGCGGCGCCGAACACCACGGTGAGCACGGTGCCGAGCTGGCCGGAGGTGACGCCCAGGCGCTCGATCACCAGCGCGGAGGAGCTGGCCACCCCGTAGTTGAACAGCGGGCCGGCGGCCATGGCGGCGAGCAGCACCGTCAGCAGCAGGACGTCCCCGGGGCGGCCGGGCTGGCGGGCGGGTACGGAGGGCGGGGTCACGGCCCCAGGGTATGCCCCCTCCTGCGACAAGCCCTGCGCTGCTGCTCCTGTCCGGGGCGGACAGGAGCAGCAGCGCAGGGCTCGTCGAGGGGGACGGCGGGTCGGGTCAGACGACGCGGCCCTCGCCGCGCGGCTCATCCTCGACGCGACCGGTGGCGTCGCCGTCGGAGACCTCTTCGCCGTCCTGGCGCTCGGGGCGTGCCCCGGCCTCGGGCGGCAGCTCGCTCGCGGCGTCCGCATGGCCGCGGCGCGGGGACTGGTCGGACCAGTCGGCGTCGGTCTTGGCGGCCGCCGCCGAGTCCCCGGACGGGCCCGGGACGGGACTGGCGGAGGCGTCGTCGTCCTTGCCGAGGCCCACGGCCTGGGCCAGGCGGCCCACCGTGCGCCCGTAGAGGGTCTCGCCCTCCTTGAGGGAGGCGACGCTGGGCATGGGGGAGGTGCTCAGCGAGACCCCGTTCGCATCCCGCGGCTCGACGGCGATCCGGTCCTTCGTGGCGAGGGAGGAGCCGGCGCGGGACAGGGCCGAGGGCGCCTGGCCCTGCTCGCCGTCGCGGCCCGGGGCGGCCAGCTCGGAGCGCCACTCGGGGTTGCGGTCCGTGAGGTAGTCGATCCGGGCGTGCTCACCGAAGTGGTCGGCGTCCGCCTCCTCCCAGTCGAGGTCCCAGCCGGCTGGCGGGTCGTTGAGCAGCTCGTCCGTGCGCAGCCAGTGGTAGATGGACGCGTAGGAACGGGTGCTCAGGTGGTCCACGCGGCGGCGCATCATGCGGGTGTTCAGCTGAGACGGGTGGGAGACGCCCATGGACGCCATGATCTGCACCGCCTCGCGGACGGTGAGGCGGTGGTAGTTGAACACGCGGTTCGACTTGTCCTCCACGTCGACGGCGCGGGCCAGGCGCGGGTCCTGCGTGGCCACGCCCACCGGGCACTCGTTCGTGTGGCACTTCTGCGCCTGGATGCAGCCGGTGGCCATCATCATGGCGCGCGCGGACATGGTGAAGTCGGCGCCCTGGATCAGGCGCTTGACGATGTCCGAGCCGGTGGCCACCTTGCCGGCGGCGCCGAGCTTGATCATGTGGCGCAGGCCGGTGCCCACCAGGGCGTTGTGCACGAGCATGAGCCCCTCGGTGAGCGGGGTGCCCACGCGGTCCGAGTACTCCAGCGGGGCGGCGCCGGTTCCTCCCTCGGAGCCGTCCACGATGATGAAGTCCGGAGCGATGCGCTCCTCCCACATGGCCTTGCACATGGCGAGCACGTCCACGCGGGAGCCCACGCAGAACTTGATGCCGATCGGCTTGCCGCCCGAGAGCTCGCGCAGCCGCCCGATGAAGCGGACCATCTCGCGGGGGGTGCGGAACGCGGAGTGCGAGGCCGGGGACAGGCAGTCGCGGTCCATGGGGATCTCGCGGGCCTCGGCGATCTCCTTGGAGATCTTCTCCTTGGGCAGCATGCCGCCCAGACCGGGCTTGGCGCCCTGCGAGAGCTTGACGGTGATGCCCTTGACCTCGGGGAGCACGGCCTTGGCGGCGAAGCGCTCGGCGCTGAACGTGCCGTCCTCGTTGCGGCAGCCGAAGTAGCCGGAGCCGATCTCCCAGAACAGGTCCGCGCCGTTGCCGCGGTGGTACTTGGTGAGGCCGCCCTCGCCGGTCTCGTGGATGAAGCCGCCCATGCCGGCGCCCTTGTTCATGGCCACCACCGCGTTGGCGGAGAGCGAGCCGAAGGACATCGATGAGATGTTCATCAGTGAGATGTCCGCGGGCTGCGTGCAGTCCGGGCCGCCGATGCGCACCGTGGGGGGCTCCTCCGGCGCGTTCACGGGCGCGGAGGAGTGGAGGAGGAACTCGTAGCCGATCTCCGAGGTGTCCCGCTCGGTGCCGAACGCCTTGTGGGCGTCCAGGCCCTTGGCGCGGGCGTACACGAGGGAGCGGGTGTCGCGGTCGAAGGGCTTGCCGTCGAAGTTGCGCTCGATGAAGTACTGCTGGATCTCGGGTCGGATGGACTCGAGCAGGTACCGCATCCGCCCGATGACCGGGTAGTTGCGGAGGATGGCGTGGCGCTTCTGCGTCACGTCGTAGATGGCCAGGATCAGGAGCGCGATCATGATCGCGGCCAACACCCACCAGGCGCCATTGCCGATGACTGCGACCAGGACCAGGACCGCGGCGCCGAGCGAGAGTGCGGCGACGATCAGAAGTCTGTTGTTCACCCGACCAATGGTGCCCCACATCCCACGGTTCCGACACCCGCCCCGCCGGGATCCGACGCGGTGTCCCGGGCCCCTGCCGGACCTCGGCCCCGCCCCTCACCGGGACGGGGCCGACGCCGAGCCGTCAGAGCACCTCGTCCGTGAGGTGATCGGGGGTGCCGAAGCGGTGCGCGGTGACGGAGACGGCCTGCTCGTGGAGGAAGGGCAGCAGCTCCACCTCGCCCGCCGAGACCACGGGACCGGCGTAGACCGCCACGTCCGGGGAGTCACCGAGCGCCTCGTTCAGCGCGGCGCGGGCGGCGACGGCGCCGTCGCGGTCGCCCGTCCAGTCCGCGATGAGGCGGATGCGGGCGTCCCCGCCGCCCTCCGCGGTGGCCGGCACCTCGGCCATCCGCCGAGCGCGCTCGTGGAACGCGGCGGCGTCCTCCACGACGACGGCCACGGGCGTGACGCCGCCGTCGGCGTGGTCCTTGCGGACGGAGCGGGCGAGCTCCTCCACCTGGCCGCGGACGGCGGCGGCCGAGAGGTCGGCGGCGCTGCCGGGCTCGGTGGAGGGCACGTGGTTCAGGCTCACGGTCAGCGGCGCTCCGGCACGCAGGCCCGCCGACACCACGCGGAGGAGGTGCTCCGCCGGGCCGGACGCCCAGCGCACCAGCACGGGGGTGGGCACATGGCGCAGCACGTTGCGCTCGGCGGCGAGGGCGGAGATGTCCCGGTCGGCGCCGAACACGGTGGTCCACGCCTTCTCGTCCAGCTTCCGGGCCGTCTGCAGCCACGAGGGGTCCACGCCGCCCGCGGTGCCCTCGGCGGTCTCCGTCGAGGAGGACTCGGGGCTCGTGAGCCACGTGGGCACGTCCTCCCAGTCCACCAGGCCGTGCAGGTAGTGCGGGCCGCCCGCCTTGGTGGTGGGCCCGACGACGGAGCGCTTCCAGCCGCCGAACGGCTGGCGGCGCACGATGGCGCCCGTGATGCCGCGGTTGACGTAGAGGTTGCCCGCCTGGATGTGCTTGAGCCAGTAGTCGATCTCCTCCGGGTCCAGCGAGTGCAGGCCGGAGGTGAGGCCGAAGTCCACCGCGTTGGCGAGCTCGACGGCCTCCTCGAGGGTGGCGGCCGTCATCACGGAGAGCACGGGGCCGAAGTACTCGGTGAGGTGCGCGTCCGCGCCGGGGCGCACGTTCGCGCGCACGCCGGGGCTGAAGAGCCGGCCCGTGTCGTCGAGGGAGCGCGGCTCGAGCGCCCAGGACTCCCCCTCGCCGAGCTCGGTGAGGCCGCGGCGCAGCTTCTCGCCGGGCTCCTCGATCACGGGGCCCATCTGCGCGCGGGGGTCGTCCGGGTGCGCCACGTGGATGGACGAGGCGGCGTCCAGCAGCTGGCGGCGGAAGCGCTCGGATGAGCCCACGGAGCCCACCAGGATCACGAGTGAGGCGGCGGAGCACTTCTGCCCGGCGTGGCCGAACGCGGAGGTGACCACGTCGCGGGTGGCGAGGTCCAGGTCCGCGGAGGGCGTGACGATCAGCGCGTTCTTGCCGGAGGTCTCGGCCAGCAGGTGCAGGTCCGGGCGCATGCCCTTGAACAACGTGGCGGTCTCGTAGCCGCCGGTGAGGATGAGGCGCTCGACGGCGGGGTCCGTCACCAGCGCGGTGCCCACCTCCTCCTCGTCCTCGTCGGCCATCGTCACGAGCCGCACCAGGTCGGCCGGGTCGACGCCGGCGAGCGCGCCGTCGCCCTCGAACAGGCCGGAGTCCCGCAGGCCCTGCACGATGAGCTCCCACGCCACGGCGCCCGTGCGCTCGGACTGCGGGGCGGGCTTGAACACCACGGGCGAGCCGGCGCCGAGCGCCGCGAGGACGCCGCCCACGGGGATGGCCACGGGGAAGTTCCACGGCGGGATCACGAGCGTCAGGCGCACGGGCACGGCGCGCGCGCCCTCCACCTCGTCCAGGCCGCGGGCCAGGCGTGCGTAGTAGTGGGCGAAGTCCACAGCCTCGGAGACCTCGGGGTCGCCCTGGTCCAGGGTCTTGCCGGTCTCGGACGCGGCCACCTCGAGCAGGCGGGCGCGGCCGGCGTGCAGGGCCCGCCCGACGGCGTCGAGGGCGTCCGCGCGCTGGTGGCCGGTCAGTGCGCCCCAGCAGGCGCCGGGCTCCTCGGTCGCGGCGATCGCGGCGCGGGCCTGCTCGGCGCTCGTGGCGGCGTGCTCCCGGGCCGTGTCCGTGCCCAGGGTGGAGCGCGGGATCGCCTCGAGGATCTGCCGGGCCCACGCGCGGTTGCCGGGCAGGGAGGGGTCGGTGTCCGGGGTGTTGGCGAAGCCGTCCACGGGGGCAGGGGTCTCCCCGTCCACGCCGCGCGAGCGGTCCTGGCCGCGGGCCGGGCGGGGCACGGCGGTGTCCAGCCGGCGCAGGGAGGCGAGGAAGCGCTCGCGCTCCCGGTCGAAGAGCGCCGGGTCCGCGTCCAGGTCGAAGACGGCGGACATGAAGTTCTCGTGGGAGGCCCCCTCTTCGAGACGGCGCACCAGGTAGGAGATCGCCACGTCGAACTCGGAGGGCTTCACCACGGGGGTGTAGAGCAGCAGCGAGCCGACGCTCCTCTTCACGGCGGCGGCCTGGCCGGTGGCCATGCCGAGCAGCATCTCGAACTCCACCGCGTCCTTCGGCAGCCCGCGGCGCTCCATGAGGCGGTGGGCCAGCGCGACGTCGAAGAGGTTGTGGCCTGCCACGCCGATGCGCACGTTCGCGAGGTGCTCGGGGGTGAACGCGAAGTTGAGCACGCGCTTGTAGTTGGTGTCCGCCTCCTGCTTGGAGGCGACGGTGGCCAGCGGCCAGCCCATGAGGGAGGCCTGCATCTGCTCCATGGGCAGGTTCGCGCCCTTGACCACGCGCACCTTGATCGGCGCCCCGCCGCTGGCGACGCGACGCGCGGACCACTCCTGCAGGCGGATCATGGCGCCCAGGGCGTCCGGCAGGTAGGCCTGCAGCACGATCCCCGCCTCGTAGTCGCGCAGCTGCGGCTTCTCCAGGAGGCCCATGAACACGTCGAGCGTCAGGTCGAGGTCGTGGTACTCCTCCATGTCCAGGTTGACGAAGGTGCGCTTCTCGCGCGCCAGCTCGTAGAGCGGCGTGAGGCGGGCGGTGATGTCCTCCACGGCCTCGTCGTACGCGTAGGGCGCGTGCGGGGCGGTGGCCGCGGAGACCTTCACGGACACGTAGTCCACGTCGTCGCGGCGGATGAGCTCGGCGATGCCCTCGAGCCGGCGGTCGGCCTCGCCCTTGCCGAGGATGGCCTCGCCGAGGAGGTTGATGTTCAGGCGCGTGTCCTCGTCGCGCAGCGTCTCGAGGGCCTTGCCCAGCTGCTTGTCACGGGCGTCCACGATCAGGTGGGAGACCATCTGGCGCAGCACGCGGCGTGCCACCGGCACGGCGATGCGCGGCACCAGCGGGGCGGCGCGGCCGCCGACGTCGAAGACGGCGCGCAGGGCCGGCGGCAGGAAGCCCGGGCGCTGCTGGGCGAGCTCGCGCAGCGCGCGGGCCGCGATGGCGGGGTCCTCGGGGCGGATCACGTGGTCCACGAAGCGCACGATGAAGTCCAGGCCGCCCGGCTCCTTGAGCGCCGCGGCCAGCTGCTGGGCGGCGAAGTCGGCCTCGTGGCCGCGCGCGTCCTCGAGCCAGGCGCGCACCTGCTCGACCGCCTCGTCGGCGAGGCCCTGCAGGTCGGCAGGGTCGGGGATGCCGCCCGTCGCCTCGAGGAGTGCATCGGTCTCGTGCGGGGCGGCGGCGCGGCTCTCTTCCATGCCTCCACCCTGTCTGTCCGGGGGGCTCCGGCGCAAACGCGGGGACGCCGGGTGACCCGGGCCCCGGAGGCGGGCCCGAGGCGGCAGGCGCGGCCGCGGGCTCAGCGGTGGTCCGCGCCGGCCCGCCAGGCGTGGGGCAGGGGGGTGCGCGCGGAGGGCAGCGCGACGTCGGCACGCCAGCCGTGGAGCCACTCGGGAACCGTGGGCTCGGCGCTCAGGTCGTGGCCCGCCTCGGCGAGGGCGGCGCGGACGACGTCGTTGGTCACCGGCGTGCCGTCCTTCGCGCGCAGGCGCGTGCAGATGAAGGCGCGCACCGCCACGTCCCCGTCCACGACGACGCGCTGCTCGAACCACACGGCCCGCTCGTCCAGGCCGATGCACTTCGTCTCGATGCTGAAGGCCTGGCCCAGCGTCACGGAGCGGCGGAAGGCGACCTGCTCGGCCTGGACCACGGGCGTCCATCCCCGGCGCTGGAATGCGCTCATGACGCCGGCGCGGGCCATGAGGTCGAAGCGGCCGAGGTCGAAGAGGCCGAAGTACTGGCCGTTGTTGATGTGCCACGCGATGTCCACGTCCGTGGGCAGGGCGCGCAGGGGCAGCGAGGCCGCGTCCCACACGCCGAGGCGGGGGCGGCGGCGGGCCCGGGCGAGGACCCAGAGGGTGCGCAGGAGCAGGTGCATGGGCACACCCTATGCTCGGTGGGGACCGCACCCCACCCCCAGGAGACGCCCCGGCATGGCCCAGCACCCCGACGCCCCCGATCGGCCGGAGCGCGTCTGGCTCGCCCTGCCGCCCCGCCACCCCTCGGCCGCGCTGCTGGAGGAGACCCGCGACGCGATCGCCGGGCTCGCGGAGACCCTCACCGAGGCGGCCGACGTCGCCGTCCTCGTGGACCCCGAGGACCGTGCGGCGGCCGCGCGCCTGCTCCCCGGCGCGGTCGAGCAGCTCCCGGTCCCCCTCGACACCCCCCTGGTCGGCCGCACCGGCCCCACGTTCCTGCCCGCCGGCGAGGCCGTGCACTGGCGCCTGGACCCGCGCTCCCGGCACCCCGACGTCGGCGTGCACCGCGACGCCGCGGTGGGCGGCGCGATCGCCCGCGCCGCCGGGCTCCCCGTGCGCACCCCGCTGCTGGCCGCCTCCCGCGACTCGTGGGTGACGGACGGGGCGGGCACCGCCGTGGTCGACGCCGACGCCGTGCTGGCCCCGGAGGTCAACCCGGGCTGGAGCGCCGCCCAGGCGGAGGCCGAGCTCGCGGGCCTGCTGGGCGTCACGCGCGTGGTCTGGACCGCCCTGCCCCGGCGTCCGGGGAGCGGGCCTTTCGGCGGACCGGGCCACCTCGGCGGCTGGATGCGCTTCGTCGAGCCGGGACGGCTGGCGGTGCACTGGCGTGCCGACCGGTTCCACCCCGAGCACGCGGTCGGCGCGGCCGCGCTGCGCGGACTCGAGGGCACGCCGGACGCGGCAGGCCGTGCGCTGCGCGTGCGCACCGTGCCCGGGGGCGCGCTGCCCGAGGCCTACGACCCCGCCGAGCAGGGGGTGCGCTCGCTCGTGGACGCCGTCCCGATGGGCGGGCACGTGCTGCGGCCGGCGTTCGAGGACGCGCCGACGGAGGAGGCGGCCACGGCGCTCACGGCCGAGCTGCACCCGGGACGGCGTCAGCTGCGCTTCCCGGCGCCTCCCCTGCTGCGCCTGGCCGGCTCCCTCACCGACCTGGTGCTGGTGCAGCCCCGTCCGCAGGACCGGCCACGGGTTCCGGGGCCGGACTCAGCGGCGGCCCCGCATCCTCCGGCCGCTCCCCCACGCCGCTGACCCCGGCGGGGCGCTGCCCCCGCTTGGCGCGCCGGGCCTCCGCGGGGCTCAGGCCCACGCTCACCCCGCGCGCCTCCTCGCGCGTGTGGCTGCCCTCCTCCGCGGAGGAGCCGCCGCGCAGCCGGGCCAGAAGGGTGGACTGCCTCCGCTCCATGCCCTTCAGGTCCGAGGCGATCAGCGAGTTGATCCACCGTGCGTTCGGATCGGCGTCGATCAGGATGGCCTTGGCCAGCAGGGTGCACGGGAGGGCGAGGATCGCACCGAGCGGGCCGAGGACCCACGCCCAGAACAGCAGGGAGAGGAAGCTGACGGTGGGGATCACGCCGATCGCGTCCCCGGCCACCTTGGGCTGGATGATGGACTGCAGCACGAAGTTGAGCACCGAGTAGCTGATGACGACGCCGAGGAAGGCGGGCCAGCCGCCCTCCGCGAGGCCCAGGATGGCCGGCGGGATCAGGCCGATGATGAAGCCGATGTTGGGCACGTAGTTGGTGAGGAAGCTCAGCACGCCCCACACGAGGGCCATCGGCACGCCGATCACCAGGAGCGCCACGACGTCCAGGACGGCCACGATCAGCCCGAACACGGTGGTCACCACCCAGTACCGGCGCACGCCGCCCGCGAAGTCCATGAGCGCCTGGCCGAACTCCCGGCGAGCCGAGCTCAGCAGCCGGACGCGGCGCTCCACGGCCATGGAGTCCATGGCCAGGAAGAACATCCCCATGACCACGGTGATCAGCAGGCCCACCACCGCGTAGACGTTGGACGCGATGGCGGTCAGCGCGGTGACGGCGGCGCCCGTGACCTGCTTGATGTCCACGGCCTGCAGCTGCGCGTTCACCATGTCCGGGGTGAGCCCCTGGGAGGACAGCCACGCCGAGACGTCCTGCATGATCGCCTGGAACCGCCCCGCGTACTCGGGCAGGGAGCTCACCAGCTCGAGCCCGGACCAGAAGATCAGCCCCACGAACACGGCCAGCACGGTGACCACGAGGAGCACCGTGGCCGTGGCCCCGAGGACGGGGTGCACGCCGCGCTCGATCAGCCAGCGCTGCAGGGGGTAGGCCACGATCACGAGGTTCAGCCCGAGGAAGACGGGCGCGATGATGGAGGAGATGCCCTGCAGGAACTGCACGAGCACCACGAGGCCCGCGAGCGTCAGCACGATCACGAGCATGCGCGGCCACATCCGGTGCGGCCGGCGGATGTCCCAGTCGGAGGCCGGCGTCGCCGGCGCGACCTGGGGGGCGGGGGCGGGTCCGGCCGGCGCGGCCTCGTCGGGGGTGCTCACGCGTGCAGTCTAAGGTCGGCGCGGACGCGATAGGCTGGCTCCAGTCCACATCGACAGGGGAGCGCCGCAGCGGCGCTGAGAGTGCGGTCCGCCGCAGACCCTCGAACCTGCTCCGGCTCGCACCGGCGAAGGAAGTCGAGACCCTTTCCCGGGGCGTCCGCATGCCGCGGGCCCGCCCCCGGCCCCTCCCGCCGCGCAGGAGGAGACCCGCATGACCCGCACCGCCACCGAGCACGCCCGCCGCCCGCGCACCGCCGCGCTGGCGGCCCTCTCCGTCGCCGCCCTCGCCCTCACGGGCTGCTCGCTCTCCGGCCAGGGGGGCTCCGGCTCCTCCTCCGCGGCGGGCTCCGCGGACGCCGCGGCCGCGGCCACCACGTCCGGCTCCGCCGCCTCCGGCTCCGATTCCGCGGGCGGTGGCAAGACCGTCACGATCATGACCCATGACTCCTTCGCGCTGCCCGAGGAGCTCATCGCCCGGTTCGAGCAGGAGTCGGGCCACCAGCTCTCCACCACCGCCCCGGGCGACGCCGGCTCCGTGGTCAACCAGCTGCTGCTCGCCAAGGACCACCCCACGGTGGACGGCGTGTACGGCATCGAGGACCACTCCACGCACCGGCTCATCGACGAGGGCGTGGTGGCCGAGTACACCCCCGCGAACCTGCCCGAGTCCGCGAAGGACCGCGTGGTCGAGGGCCGGATGATCCCCGTGGACCAGGGCCAGGTGTGCCTCAACGTGGACACCCCGTGGTTCGAGGCGGAGGGGGTGGAGGTCCCCGACTCCCTCGAGGACGTCACCGACCCCCAGTACGCGACGCTGACGGTGCTCACCAGCCCCGTGACCTCCTCCCCCGGCCTCGCCCTCCTGGCCGCCACCAAGGAGGAGTTCGGTGACGACTGGAGGGGCTGGTGGGAGAAGGCCCTCGACGGCGGCGCCAAGGTGGACGCCTCGTGGTCGGACGCGTACTACACCGACTTCTCCGGCGGCGAGGGCAAGGGCGAGTACCCGATCGTGCTCTCCTACTCCTCCTCCCCCGCGTTCGCCCCGGCCACGGACGTCCTGGAGGCCTCCTGCACCCCGCAGACGGAGTACGCCGGCGTCGTCGAGGGCGCGAAGAACCCCGAGGGCGCGCAGGCGTTCATCGACTTCCTCCTCTCCGAGGACGTGCAGAAGGCGCTGCCGGAGTCCATGTACATGTACCCGATCGACGAGTCCGTGGAGCTGCCCGCCGAGTGGGCCGAGAACGCCCCCCTCGCCGAGGACCCCATCTCCCCGGATCCGAAGGCCGTGGACGCCGAGCGCGAGGAGCTGCTCAAGGAGTGGACCGCGCTGCACGAGGAGCACGCCGGGAAGTGACCTCTCAGGTCCCCGGCCCGCCCGCGCTCGCCGAGCCCGTCCTCGCGCCCCCGGGTCGCCCCGCGGGCGGACGGCGACGGCGCCGCACGCGGGCCGGCGGGGACGGGATCGGCGCGTGGTGGCTGCTCGCCGCCGTCGTGCCGCTCGCGTTCCTGGCGGTGTTCTTCGCGTGGCCCGTGGCGGCCATGCTGTGGCGCGGCGTGTCCGCGGACGGCGCACTGGACCTCACCGCGTTCGGCGAGGTCCTCGCCCGCGAGCGCACATGGCGGATCCTCGGGCAGACCCTGGGGATGGCGGCGGCCGGCACGGTGGCCGCCCTCCTGCTCGGGCTGCCGGCCGCACTCGTGCTGCACCGCCGGGCGTTCCCGGGCCGCGCGCTGCTGCGCGCGGTGGTGACGGTCCCGTTCGTGCTGCCCACCGTCGTCGTGGGCGTGGCGTTCCGCGCCGTGCTGGCCCCCGGCGGGCCGCTGGGGTGGACGGGCCTGGACCAGTCCACCGCCGCCGTCGTGCTGGCCCTCGTGTTCTTCAACGTCTCCGTGGTGGTCCGCCAGGTGGGCGCGCTGTGGGCGTCGCTGGACCCGCGGCAGGAGGAGGCCGCGCGCACCCTCGGGGCCTCGCCCTGGCGCGCGTTCCGCACCGTGACCCTCCCGCAGCTGGCGCCCGCCGTGGCCAGCTCGGCCGCACTCGTGTTCCTCTTCTGCTCCTCGGCGTTCGGGATCGTCCAGACCCTGGGCCGGCCGGGCTACGGCACCCTCGAGTCCGAGATCTGGGTGCAGACCTCGGTGTACCTGGACCTGCGGGTGGCCGCGGTGTTCTCCACGCTGCAGTTCCTGGTGGTCATGGCCGCCGTCGGGATCTCCGGGGCCACCGCGGCGCGGAGCGTGCGCGCCCTGCGCCTGCGGGACGCCCCGCTGCGCCGCCTCACCCGCGCGGACGCGCTGCCCGTGGCCGCCACGCTGGCCACCGCGGCGCTCGTGCTGCTGCCGCTGGGCACCCTCGTGCTCCGCTCCTTCCACTCGAGCCAGGGGTGGGGGCTGCGCAACTACACCCTGCTGGCCACGAGCTCGGGGGCCGGCTTCGCCGGCGGCACCACGCCCCTGGAGGCGCTGGACCACTCGTGGCGCACCGCCGTGGACGCCACGCTCCTCACCCTGCTCGCCGGCGTGCCGCTGGCGCTCCTGCTCACGCGGCCCGTGCGCTCGGCGCTCGCCCGGCGGGCCCAGCGCTGGCTCGACGGCGCCGTCCTGCTGCCCCTCGGCGTCTCCGCCGTGACGGTGGGCTTCGGGTTCGTCGTCTCCCTGCGGGCGCAGGCGCCGGACCTGGCCGCCTCGGGACTGCTCGTGCCGCTCGCGCAGGCGGTGGTGGCGCTGCCCCTCGTGGTGCGCTCGCTCGTGCCCGTGCTGGCCTCCGTCGACCCGCGGCTGCGGGAGGCCGCCCGCACACTCGGGGCGGGGCCGCTGCGCGTGCTGGCCACGGTGGACGGGCCGTTCCTGGCGCGTGGGCTAGGGCTGGCGGCGGGGTTCGCGTTCGCGGTGTCCCTCGGTGAGTTCGGGGCCACGAGCTTCCTCGCCAGCCCGGACCGACCCACGCTGCCCGTGCTGATCGTGCGGCTGCTCGGCCGGCCGGGCGCGGACAACTACGGGATGGCGCTCGCCGCGGCCACGGTGCTGGCCGTGCTGAGCGCCGCGATCATGCTGGTGTGCGAGAGGCTGCGTCCCCGGGGCGCGGCGGGAGCGGGAGGCGCGTGGTGAGCACGGCGGAGGGGCGCACGCCCCACCCAGGGAAAGCCAGCGGTGCGGCGGTCTGCCACGACGGCGGCGGCACGCCAGGCGCGCCCGCCGGGGCGGGGGTGCGCGTGAGCGGCCTGAGCGTGGCCTACCCCGACGGTGCGGTGCCGGTGCGCGGCGTGGACCTCACGCTCGCGCCCGGCGAGATCGTGGCCCTCGTGGGCGCCTCCGGCTCGGGCAAGTCCACGGTGCTGCGCGGCATCGCGGGCCTGGAGGACGTGGTGGCCGGGTCCGTGGAGATCGGGGGGCAGGACGTGACCTCCGTGCCCACCCACCGGCGCGGCGTGGGCATGGTGTTCCAGGACGGACAGCTCTTCCCCCACCGCACCGTGGCCCGCAACGTGGGCTACGGGCTCGAGGCAGCCGGGTGGGACCGGGCGCACCGGCGCGCCCGGGTGGCGGAGCTGCTGGCACTCGTCGGGCTCGCGGAACTGGCGGACCGGCCGGTGCAGAGCCTCTCCGGCGGCCAGGCGCAGCGCGTGGCCCTGGCCCGCTCGCTGGCCCCCTCCCCCCGCGTCCTCCTGCTGGACGAGCCGCTCTCCGCCCTGGACGCGGACCTGCGCGAACGCCTCGCCGTGCAGATCCGCGAGGTGCTGCGGGCGGCCGGGGTGACCGCCGTCGTGGTGACCCACGACCTCTCAGAGGCCGCCGTCATGGCCGACCGCACCGTGCGCCTGGGGGTGTCCGGGACCCACGACGACGGGCGCCCCGGCACGGGTCCGGGGTAGCCTCGGGCGCATGACCCCGCCCCCTGCCGCCGCCTCCGCCCGGGGCCGGCTGACCGCCGAGGACGTGGTGGACGCCGCCGTCGGCATCCTGCAGGACTTCGGCATGGGCGACCTCTCCATGCGCCGTGTGGCCGCCGTGCTCGGCGTGCAGGCCTCCGCCCTGTACTGGCACGTGCCGGACAAGCAGACCCTGCTCGCCCGGGTCGCGGACCGGATCGTCGCCGAGATCGGTGACACGGTGCGCGCCCGGCGGATCGGCGACGTCGCCGGGCGGGCCGCCGTGGCGGAGCAGGTGCTGCTGCGCCACCGGGACGGCACGGACGTGGTGCTCTCGGCGCTCGCGCTCGGCCTCGGCGGCGGGGCACTGCACACGCTCCTGACCGAGGCGGCCGACTCCCCGGAGGAGGGCGAGCGGGCCCTCGCGCTGCTGCTCGGCACGGTCTCGCTGCGCCAGCAGCGCTCCCAGGCGCAGGCCCTCGGCGTGGTCACGGGACCGGACTTCCAGGGGCATCGCCGCACCGTCCTCTGAGGCCCGGAGGGGTGCCGTGCAGGGAAGGTCGACCCCCGGCATTCGGCGGGCTCTGCGACGTCGATCAGGGGGCTCCGGATCTCCACGGGGCGCGGAATCCCTCCGCCCTGACGGAACGCAACGTTCCGCAGACCTCCCCAGCACCGGATCTGCTCCCTACAGTGGAGGGTGACAGATGACGAGCCACGCCCTCGGCGTCGGCTCACAGCTCCACCCGACGCGCTCGCCGAGTCCGGCACGAATTCTCGGTGAGACCCCTTCGACCCGCCGGATTGCCACTCATGGGAGCCAGGAAGAACCACCCGCGCGAGGCCATGCACCGCCCCGTGCACATCGACGCAGACGCCGCGAGCCCCGCGGCGCTGCTCGATGTGTCCTGGGCGTTCCACGGCCCCGCGGCCCACCGCGCCGGCACGCCGGTCCGGGACGGGGCCTTCCTGCGGGTGGGCCCGGTCGGCTCGGGCAGTTCGACCGCGAGGAGGTCGGACCACGCCGGACCGGTCAAGCCGAACACCTCCGCGCATGCCCGCTCCTCCGCGCCGCGGGGCCGACTGCGCCCCCTCCACCTCGTCCCGGCCAGCCGCCCCCGCCCCCCGCGGCCGGCACCGCCCCGCGTCCGCGTCCGTCAGGACGGGGTGCGCGTCGTGGCCCATCCGCTGGCCATGCTCCCCGGCGTCACCCACGGGCCCTCCCTGCGCCTGGACCTGCATCCCGTGCCGGACGGGATCGTGTACGTCATCCGCACCCTGGAGCTGCGCGAGCTCGGCGACGACGACAAGGGGCCCGTGCAGACCGGAGTGATCACCGCGCCACGGCTCAACCGCTTCTGGGACACCGTGCTGCACGACCTCCCCGCGGGCCGCCCGGTGATCGTGCGCCTCCGCTCGGATCGGGAGGCCGACCTCCTGACGCTGCTGCGCATGCTCGCCCCCACGGACGTGCCGGTCGTCTCCTACCGCCTGGACGAATCCCCCGTGGGCTCGCAGCGCTCCAGCTACCTGCTGCCGGACGTGGACGCGGACCGCGTGATGCAGCTCGGGGCGGAGCGGATCGCCCTCGAGGACCTGCGCGCCCAGGAGGCCGAGGATTCCGCGGGGCGCCGCTCGGGGCAGGTGTTCCTCTCCCGGCGCCGCGCGGACCGCTTCATCCGGCGCACCCTGCCGCGCCTGCACCACAGCCTCGCGTTCACGGATCCCGCCGACCTCACGGACGTGTACGTGGACGGGTCCCTGCTGCGCGGCACCCGCACGGGAGGGGCGGCCGCCGTCGCCCGCGACCGGATGTGGGCCGCCCATCCGCTGCAGGGGGCCACCCTGCCGCTCGAGGTGGAGCTCGAGGGCCTCGTACTGGGACACCTGATGGCGGCCTGGGGCGCCCCTCCGGGGGGCGAGGTGACCATCCACTCGGACTCCCGGGCGGCCCTGGCGCTGCTGCGCGAGGCCCACCGCGAGCGCCTGACCCTGGGCGGCGCGCGCGGCGAGCGCATCCGCCGCTCCCTGCGCCGGCTCCTGGCGGCCGTGGACCTCAGCCAGGCCGCCGGCGTCCACGTGAACACCACGTGGGTGAAGGGCCACGCCGGCCTCGAGGGCAACGAGTTCGCCGACGCCCTGGCCCGCTCGGCCGCGCGCAACACGGCCGCCGGCGTCTCCGAGGGGGACCTGCACCGCCGCCTGGAGCACATCGTGCGGCTGCGCTACGCGATGTACGCGGAGACCTGGAACAGCGACTGCGCCTGAGCGCGGCGGGCCGTGCCCGCTCAGCGCAGCACGTAGCCTGGGCGCATGGATCAGATCACCGAGGCCATCGCCGCCTTCAACAACGTCTACTGGTATGTCGTGATGGCGCTGCTGGCCGTGGCAGGCGTGTGGTTCACCATCCGGACGGTCGGCGTGCAGGTGCGCATGCTCCCGGAGATGCTGCGCTCGGTCACGGCGGGATCCTCCACGGGGCCTGGCGACGACGGCGTGTCCCCGTTCCGGGCCTTCACCATCTCCGCGGCCTCCCGCGTGGGCACCGGCAACGTGGCGGGCGTGGCCATCGCGATCGTGCTCGGCGGCCCCGGCGCCGTGTTCTGGATGTGGCTGCTGGCGCTCCTCGGCGGCGCCACCGCGTTCGTCGAGTCCACGCTGGCCCAGCTCTACAAGCAGAAGGGCTCGGAGGGGTTCTTCGGCGGGCCCGCCTACTACATCCGTGACGGCCTGCGCTCGAAGTGGCTCGCCATGGTGTTCGCCGTGGCGATCACGTTCACCTACGGGTTCGTGTTCAACGCCGTGCAGTCCAACTCGATCTCCGAGTCCGTGCAGGCCAACTGGGGCCAGTCCATCACCACGGCGTGGATCGTGGGCGTGGGGCTGGCCGTCCTCACCGGCCTCGTGATCTTCGGCGGCGTGCGCCGCCTCTCCACGGTCACCAACGTGGTGGTCCCCATCATGGCCGTCTTCTACATCATCCTGGCGATCATCGTGATCATCGTGAACATCACGGAGGTCCCGGCGATGTTCCTGCACATCGTGCGCCACGCGTTCGGCATGGAGCAGGTGGCGGGCGCCGCCGTCGGCATGGCGATGATCCTGCACGGCGTGCGCCGCGGCATGTTCTCGAACGAGGCGGGCATGGGCTCGGCCCCGAACGCCGCCGCCACCGCGGCGGTCTCCCACCCGGCGAAGCAGGGCTTCGTGCAGTCCCTCGGCGTCTACTTCGACACCCTGATCGTCTGCACGGCCACCGCGTTCATCATCCTGCTCTCCAACCCGACGTACGGGGACAAGGACGCGCTCGGCATGGTGGTCACCCAGGGGGCGCTCCAGCAGGCCGTGGGCCAGTGGGCAGGCCCCGCGCTGACCGTCATCATCTTCTTCCTGGCCTGGTCCTCCGTGCTGGGCAACACCTACTACGGCGAGGCGAACATCCGCTTCCTGGCCGGCCGCCATGCGGGCGGCGCCATCACCGTGTTCCGCTTCCTCGTGCTGCTGTGCGTGATCGGCGGCGCGCTCGCCAAGGTGGCCCTCGTGTGGGACCTCGCGGACACCTTCGCGGCGATCATGGCCACCATCAACCTCATCGCGATCCTGCCCCTGGGACACCTGGCCGTGAAGCTCCTCAAGGACTACGAGCGCAAGCTCAAGGCCGGGCAGGACCCGCACTTCCACATCTCGGACCTCCCCGAGGCCCGCGGCGTGGCACTGTGGGGCGCCGAGGACGGCACGGACGTCGCCGGCCGCGATCAGCTGCGCGGCGCCGGCGGGGACCCGCTCTCCGCAGGCAGCCACCGCGCCTGAACCGGCACGCCCGCGAGCACTGGACGCGTCCGGGGGGCGTCGGCCTAGGTTGGGCTCAACAGATCGGCCGCGCTCCCGTGGCCGGCACGACGTCCCAGGAGGACATCACCATGGGCATCCTCTCCAGCCTCACCGGTTCGCTCGGCGGCACGCAGCAGCGTGGCCGCGGCCGCTCCAGCCGTTCGTCCTTCGGCCGCCCCGGCCTGGGCCAGTCCGGTGTCGGCCGCACCAACGGCCGGTCGGGTGCGTCCCACGGCATGCTCGCGGCGCTGGGCGGCCTGGCCCTGAGCCAGCTGGCGCGCCGCGCCGGCGGCGCGGCCGGTCGCCGCGGCTACGCCCCCACGACGCGTCGGGGCACCCCGCGCGGCGGCGGCCTGCTGGGCTCGCTGCTCGGCGGCACCACCGGTCGACGCACCACGCGCCGTGGCCCGCTGGGCTTCTGAGCGGTTCCTCCCACCGCACGCAGGAAGGGGCGGTCACCTCGGACGAGGTGACCGCCCCTTCCTGCGTGCGGGGTCCGGACGGGTCGGGCCACCCAGGCCCTCGGCGGGTGGGGCGTCCCCGGGCCTGTCTCAGGCGTTCCGGCGCCGGTGGTTCGCCATGGCGAACACCGCGAGGAGAGCCGCCACGACGAGGAACGGGATGCCGCCGATCCAGACCTCGGGCTCCACCTGCGTGGCGAGCAGCAGGCAGGAGGCGACGCCGAGGACCGGCAGGAACGCCGGCACGCGGTAGTGGCGGTGCGCCACGGGGTCCTTGCGCAGCACCAGCACGGCCACGTTCACGGCCACGAACACCACGAGCAGCAGGAGCACCATGATGCCCGCGAGCAGCTCGAGGGTGCCCGTGAGAGCGAGCATCAGCGAGATCGCGGTGGTCACGATGACCGCCACCCACGGGGTCTGCCGGCCCGGGAGGACCTTGCCGAGGAAGGAGGGCAGCAGGCCGTCGCGGGCCATGCCGTAGGTGAGGCGGGAGCTCATGATGCCCGTGAGCAGCGCACCGTTGGCCACGGCCACGAGCGCGATCACGCTGAACACCACGGGCGGGACGATCCCCGCCGCCTGCACCACCTGCAGGAGCGGGGCCGAGGAGGAGGCGAGCTCCGCCGTCGGGACGGCGGCGGAGGCCACGACGCCGACGGCCGCGTAGAGCAGGCCCGCCACCGTGAGCGCGCCGAAGAGGGCGCGGGGGTAGGAGCGCGCGGGGTCACGGGTCTCCTCGGCCACGTTCACGCTGGTCTCGAAGCCGGCGTAGGAGTAGAAGGCGAGCACGGTGCCGGCCAGGACGGCCGCGAACGGGCCGTTCTCCGGGGTGCCGAGCTGCGTGAGTCGGGAGAGGTCCCCGCCGCCGCGGGCGAGCAGGATGGCGCCCAGGACCACCACGAGCACCAGGCCGCCGACCTCGATGACGGTGGCCACGCGGTTCACGCCGAGCGACTCGGCGATGCCGCGGATGTTCAGGGCGGCCAGCAGCGCGAGGAACACGACGACGACGATCGCCGTCGGCCAGTTCACGAACGCGCCGAGATAGTCGCCGGCGAAGCCGAGGGCGAGCGCGCCCACCGAGACGATGCCGGCCGCGAGCATGCAGAAGCCCACGAGGAACCCGACGAACGGGCCGAACGCGCGGGTGGCGTAGTGCGAGGAGCCGCCGGCGCGTGGGTACTTCGTGGCCAGCTCGGCGTAGGAGCCGGCCGTGAGCAGCGCGAGGAGGAGGGCGGCCACGAGCGGCACCCAGACGGCGCCGCCGGAGAGCTTGGCCACGGAGCCGGCGAGGACGTAGACGCCCGCGCCGAGGACGTCGCCCAGGATGAACAGGAAGAGGCTCCACGTGCCGACCTTGCGGGCGAGTGGGCTGCTGATGGCGGGGTCGACGTCGGCGGAGTGCGCGCCGGCGGAGTGCGAAGAGGTCACGGCTCTGCTCTCGTACGGAGGGGGACGTGGGGGTGCCGGCTCACGGTAAGCGGTGGGGAGGGTGTCTGCCAAGGTCAGAGGGGCGGGACGCGGGATCAGGCGGATCACCCTTGATTGTTGGATTTCCTAGCATTAGCGTGACGCCCACCACAGGCCGCCCAGAGATCGGACTCCTCATGACTGAGGCCCACATCGTCGACGCCGTCCGCACCCCGGTGGGCCGCCAGGACCTCGACTCGGCCGCGGACGCCGAGGTGCTCCTCGACGGCGTCGACCAGCCGGGGCCGCGGGCCATGCACACCGCGCGCAACGCCTGGCGTGCCGCAGGGCTGTCCGAGGACGTCCCGGGGACGACGGTCGAACGGCTCTGAGCCCCCTCCCTGCCCCTTCCGCTCCACCCCCTGGAGGACACCATGTCGCAGACGACCCCTGACACCCACGCCCGCGGCCCGGCACCCGAGGACACCATCGGCCGCCTCTTCGCCCGTGCCGTCGCCCGCTCCCCCCGCGCCGTGGCCCTGCGGTTCGAGGACCGGGACTGGACCTACGCGCAGCTGCGCGACGGCGTGCACCGCGTGGCCCGCCGGCTGCTCGCCACCGGGATGCCGCAGGGCTCCCGCGTCGCCGCCTACGCGATGAACTCGGACGCCTACGCGGTGCTCTTCCTCGCGTGCGCCACGGCCGGCTACGTGCACGTGCCCGTGAACTTCGCGCTCAAGGGCGGAGAGCTCGCCCATGCCCTCGAGGACTCCGGCGCGGAGCTGATCGTCACGGACGCCGCGATGCTCGAGCGCGTGGACCAGGTCCGCGCGGAGGGCCGCGTCCCCGCGCTGGGCCGGGTCTGGCCCCTGCTCGCCGCCGAGGACGGCGGGGAGCCCGCCGTCCTGGAGACCGCCCGGGACGAGTCGGCGGACGCGTCCGCGCCCGACGTCGACGTGCAGGCCACCGACCTCGCGCAGCTGCTCTACACCTCGGGGACCACGTCCGCCCCGAAGGGGGCGATGATGTCCCACCGCGCGCTCGTGGCCGAGTACCTCTCCTCCGTCATCGCGCTCGACTACACGGCGGAGGACCGTCCGCTCGTGGCCATGCCGCTCTACCACTCGGCCGCGATGCACGTGATCCTGCTGCCCTACCTGTCCCTGGGCGCCACCGTGCGGATCCTGCCCGCCCCGGACATCCCGCGCATGCTGGAGGTCGTGGAGGCCGAGCACATCGGCTCCCTCTTCCTCGCGCCCACGGTGTGGGTGCCGCTGAGCAACCACCCGGACCTCGCCACGCGGGACCTCTCCTCGCTGCGGAAGGCCCAGTACGGCGCCTCGATCATGCCCGTCACCGTGCTGCAGCGCCTGCGGCAGGCCCAGCCCGGCATCGGCTTCTACAACTGCTTCGGCCAGTCCGAGCTCGGCCCCCTCTGCACCGTGCTGCGTCCCGAGGAGCACGATGCCCGCCCCGCCTCGTGCGGACGCCCCGTGTTCCACGTCGAGGCCCGCGTCATGACGGCGGACGGCGCCCCGGCCAAGCCGGGTGAGCCGGGCGAGATCCAGTACCGCTCCCCGCAGCTGCTCAACGGGTACTGGAACCGCCCCGAGGCCACCGCGGACGCGTTCACCGACGACGGCTGGTTCCGCTCCGGCGACCAGGTCACCCAGGACGCCGCGGGCTACATCCAGGTGGTGGACCGCATCAAGGACGTCATCAACACCGGCGGCGTCCTCGTGGCGCCCCGCGAAGTGGAGGACGCCATCTACGAGCTGGACGAAGTGGCGGAGGTCGCCGTCGTCGGGCTGCCGGACGAACGGTGGATCGAGGCGGTGACCGCCGTCGTGGTGCTCAAGGAGGGCGCCGAGCTGACCGCGGAGACCGTGCGGGCCCACGTGAAGGAGCGCCTCGCCGCGTTCAAGGTCCCCAAGCGCGTCGACTTCGTGGCCGAGCTGCCGCGCAACCAGTCCGGCAAGCTGCTCAAGCGCGCCCTGCGCGCCGAACGGACGGCGGGCCAGGGGTGATGCGGCCGACCTATGACGTGACCACCCCCCTGGACGTGGACTACCTGGAGGCCTTCGCAGAGGCCACGGACGAGGACCGCGAACACTGGGACCGGGCCCGCGCCTACGGCCGGGAGGTGCTCGAGCGGATCGACGGGCACTGGGACCGCGCGGAGTACCCGCTGAACCTCGTGGCGCGGGCCGGGGAGCTGGACCTGCTCACCGACGGCCTGGACGTGCCCGGGCACGCGATGATGTCCCCGCTGGCCGCCGGGCTGGTGTCGATGGAGATCTCCCGCGCGGACGGCTCCATGGCGGCAGCGGCCGCGGTGCAGGGCGGGCTCGTGCTGCGGGCCCTGGTGCACTGCGCCTCGGAGGCGCAGAAGGAGCGGTACCTCGAGCCGGTGGCCAGCGGTCGCCTGCCAGGAGGGTTCGCGCTCACCGAGCCGCTGCACGGCTCGGACTCCGTGTCCCTGGAGACCTCCGCCCGTCCCGACGGCGCGGGCGGCTGGGTGCTGAACGGCGCCAAGAAGTGGATCGGCAACGGCGCCTCCGGCGGCATCACGCTGGTGTGGGCGCGCGACACGGAGGACGGCCAGGTCAAGGGCTTCATCGTGGAGCAGTCCACGCCCGGGTACGAGGCCGAGGTCATCACCGGCAAGGGCGCCCTGCGGGCGATCCACCAGGCGGAGATCTCCCTGACGGACGTGCGGGTGGACGACGACGCACGCCTGCCCCACGTCGCCACGTTCAAGGACGCGGCCCGCGTGCTCGTGGCCACCCGCGTGAACGTGGGGTGGTCCGCGCTGGGCCACGCCTCCAGCATGTTCGAGTCCGCGCTGGCCTACGCGACGCAGCGGGAGCAGTTCGGGAAGCCGCTCGGCGCGCACCAGATGGTGCAGGAGCGGCTCGCGCAGATGCTGGACGAGGTCACGGGGATGCAGGCCCGCTGTGCGGCGGTCGCGCGGCTGCAGGAGGCCGGGACCCTGCGGGACCAGCAGGCGTCCCTGCTCAAGTACAGCTGCACGCGGGGCGCGCGCCGCGTGGCGCAGATCGCCCGGGACATGCTCGGCGGCAACGGCATCCTGCTGGAGAACCAGGTGATCCGCCACATGACGGACGTCGAGGCGCTGCACACCTATGAGGGAACGGAGTCCGTGCAGGCGTTGATCCTCGGCCGGGACCTGACCGGGATGAGCGCGTTCGCGTGATCCCCGGCCGGCCGCTCTCGTGGCCGACACCCACACACCCCACCTTCCGACCCCAGGAGCTGACATGACCACCGCACCCACCCCTTCTTCCTCCGACGACGCCCCCGCCGTCCTCATCGAGACGCGTCCCGGCGTCGTGCGGCTGACGCTGAACCGGCCCGCGAAGGGCAACGCGCTCGGACTGACGATGGCGCGCGAGGTGCTCGCGGCGATCGCCGCGGCCGAGGCGGACGACTCCGTGCACGTGCTCACGCTGACCGGCGCCGGGCGGATCTTCTGCGGCGGCGGGGACGTCCAGGCCATGGCCGCCTCCCCCGCCGGGCCGGAGCGGCGCGCGATGATCCAGGAACTCGGCGAGGCGGCGGGCGAGGTCGCGGTGGCGCTGACGGGCTCTCGCCTGCTGGTGCTGGCCGGCGTCAATGGGACGGCCGCCGGGGCGGGGCTCGGGCTCATGCTGGGCGGCGACGTCGTGCTGGTGCGCGAGGACGCGCAGCTGGTGACGGCGTTCTCGGCGCTCGGGATGACGCCGGACACGGGCGTGTCCTACTGGCTGCCGCGGGTGCTCGGGCCGGTGCGCGCGACGCAGCTGCTGCTCGGCGGGCGGCGCCTGAACGGGGCCGAGGCCGTCGCGTGGGGCCTGGCGACCGAGGCGGTGGCCGGCGACGCGTTCGCGGCACGCCTGGCGGCGCTCGAGGACGAGCTGGTGGCCGGTCCGGCGCACACCTATGGGCCGACCAAGGCGCTGGCGCGCGGGGCCGACGTCGAGGCGCTGCGCGCACATGTGCGGCGGGAGGCCGCGTCGATCGCGGCGGCGTCCGAGCACCCGGAGGCCGTGCGGCGGGTGGAGGCGTTCGCGGGCCGGTGAGGGGCGGGCGGCGGCCCGGGCCTGTGAGGGGCGGCCGGCGGCGCGTGTTCAGCGGGCCGCCCCCGGGCCGACCCCGGTCAGGTGCGCGAGGGCGTGGGGGTCACTTGAACATCTTCAGGACGTCGCCCAGGCCGACCGTGGTGCGCCGGTAGACGGCGTTGTAGGCGGCGCGCTTCGGATCGCGCAGCCAGCCCATCCCCTTGCGGCCGTAGCCGGGGATGACCTTGCGCTTGATCGCACGCTTGGCGCGGCCCGTGGTGCGGGCCTTGATGGACTTCTTCAGGCTGGGCTTGCGGAGACCGATCTTCATGGTCGGGAGGGTAGCGGGTGGGGTGGACGGGATTGGAACAGGTACGCCGTTCACGAGGTC
Source organism: Micrococcus sp. 2A (assembly GCF_039519235.1). Lineage (NCBI taxonomy): Bacteria > Bacillati > Actinomycetota > Actinomycetes > Micrococcales > Micrococcaceae > Micrococcus > Micrococcus sp. 2A. The sequence goes on from NZ_CP154351.1 coordinate 2,158,079, forward strand.
ATCGGCTAGGCCCAGGATCGTTCCTCATCGCCGACGAACCGCGGCCCGATGGCCGCAGATGATACTTATAGGTCTCGGAAATCCTCGTTCCCTGCCCATGGACATCTTTCTGATATGCCTCAGAGAATTCGCGCTTGGCCGATTTCAGCTTGAATCCGACCTCCTTATGCACCACGCGCGACCTTTGATACAAGAACAGTGCGGCCAGTAGAAGCACGAGCCAGTTCAAAACATTATCGGGAAATTCATCCGACCGAACTGCCCACAGGGTTACCACCATAAGCGACAGGGCGCATGCCGCAAGGTAGTAGGTCAGGAAAATACTATCGAGGAAGATAATCCTTCTTTCGCCAGCAAGATCCTTTCGAGTCACCTCCAGACGCTCGCGGAGAGAGAAGAGGTGCCGCTCCACCTTCAATATCCCTGAAACTTTCGCTCGTGTCGCGAAGGCTGCAAACGCCGCCATGAAGAGCAAGACCCCGGCACCCTTGATTGCGTACCACACCTGCGGAGGAACTGGACTAGACCAGCCCAAAGCGAGAACCAGGCAAGAAATTGTCGCGAGCAGCAGGAAGGCTCCGACAACCTCGTACTTCACAGCCACACGTCCTGGATAGGGGTATAGGATCTCGCGGGAATAGAGGAATGCTCGTCTTTGCATCTCTCGAGTGAATGACTTGCGCGCCTCTTCGCTGAGGTACTCCATGCAGGCTTGGCCTGCCGCGACCTGCATCCCGAGTTCCGAGGGAGGGTCGGTCCGCATGGCCCAATATCGCCTGTACAGCCAAATAAGGAGCGGTGCCAACAAAGGCGCGGGTCCAAATATGATCGTAATCCACACAGACGCATCTGCTGCATCAAACTCTATCATTTCAAACCACCTAGAACACCTTCAGGCATCGGGCAGTCGGCAGTCGCATCTACGATCTGTAAGATCTGGCAAATCCCTGCCCGATTTTCCCATACTCATTTGACCGTTACCTGTCAATATTCCGCACTCTGCGGACAATATAGCTGCACGAGCTTCTGGATCATCCCAAGATGGGTCACCAAAGGCGTCCTTTTCGTACACGCACGTGCTTCAGGAGCCCCCCGTTTCATCAACCAAAACGCCTTCGGAGCCCCCCGTTTCATCAACGAAAGCGTCAGGGCGGTTCCCGGCGGCAGAGGCATCAGCGTCGACCGCCGTCTCAGCAGGGCTCTGCCCCACGTCCACCGGGCCGACCTCGCCCACCGCACCCTCAGGAACGCCTCCACCCCGCACCGTCAGGTACAAGTACTCCCCGATCGCGGCGACGATCATCTTCGACGGGTCCCCACCCCTGCCCACGATGTCCGTCATCTTCGCGAAGGCGTCCTCGTTCGCGTACACGGCGCCCATCGCCGACCGTTCCAGGTTCGGGCTCGCCAGGAACTGCTCCAGCGAGTTCGCTCCGGCCTGCCCCAGCAGCTTCTCGTCCTCCATGAGCGGCGCCACGAGGGCACTGACCCACGCCTCCTGCTGGGACGGGGACGCATCCACGCCTTCACCGGCGAAGATCTCGTTGATCTTCTCGATCACTTCCTCCAACGGCCCGCGCTGCTTCTCACGCGCCTGCCCGCCTCCCACGGCGGTGGTCCCCTTCAGCGCGGCCCCACCGGTCAGCCCGATGTCCCCCGAGGACGTCTTCTTCTGCCGGATGCTCACCAGTTGCACATCGCTCAGGTCGATCAGCTCCTCACCGCCGGGCTGATCGCCCACGAGCTGTACCAGGTGCCGCAGGAACAGCGCCCGCTTGTAGTGCTCGGTGTCCCCGAACTCGTAAATCTGGGAGAGGAAGTCGTAGAGGCTGACGAAGGACCGCATGTCCTTGCGCGTCAGCACGAGCTCGTTCACGCGTGTCTCGTCCTGGTTCATCCGCGCATGCGCCAGCTCCTTGCGGAACCGGTATGCCACGGGCTCCAGCGCGGCCTGCAGGCCCTCCTGCCCGCTCCCCGGCTTCCACGCGACCCACACCTCGGCGAACGCGTCGACCTCGTCCCAGTCGTACACACCCGCGGCGTCGAGCTTCGTCCCCAGGTCATGGATCAGGTTCGGGTCCGTCACCGTCTCCAGCTTCGCGCCGGCGTAGTACGGCTCGAAGGCGGCCTGGATGTCGTCTTCGGAGTTCACGAAGTCCAGCACGTAGGTGGTGTCCTTGCCGGGCGCCGCGCGGTTCAGGCGCGACAGCGTCTGCACGGCGAGCACGCCGGAGAGCTTCTTGTCCACGTACAGAGCGCAGAGCTTCGGCTGGTCGAAGCCGGTCTGGTACTTGTTGGCCACGATCATCACTTGGTAGCCGTCCCCGTCGAACGCCTTCGCCAGGTTGCCGGTCACGGACGGGTTCATGGACCGTTCGGTGACCTTCTCGAGCCCGAAGTCGTCGTCGGTGATCTCGCCGGAGAAGGCCACCAACGTGCCCACGTCCGTGTACCCCATGTCCTGGATGTACTGGTCCATCTGGCGCTTGTACCGGACGGCGGCGGCGCGGGAGTCGGTGACCACCATGGCCTTGGCCTGCCCGTCGAGCAGTCCGGCCACGTTGGCGCGGAAGTGCTCCACGATGATCTTGACCTTCTGGGCGATGTTCGTCGGGTGCAGCTTGACCCACCGCATAAGCTTCTTGCTCGCCTCGGTCTGGTCCACTTCGGTGGTCGGCTTCCCGACGGCGGCCCGGTCGCCTTCCGGACGGAACTCGCCCTGCTGTCCGGCCAGGGCCAGCTTGAAGGCGGTGTCGTAGTTGGTGAAGTTCTTCAGCACGTCGAGGATGAACTCCTCCTCGATGGCCTGCTGCATGGTGTACCGATGGAAGGAGGCCGGGATCTCCTGGCCCTTCTCGTCGTACTCGCCGGAGGGGCGGCCGAACATCTGCAGGGTCTTGTCCTTCGGGGTGGCGGTGAAGGCGAAGAAGCTGATGTTCTCCGGGCGTCCGGTGGCGGCGACCTCGGCGGCGAGGATGGACTCGGTGTCCGCCTCTCCCCCATCTTCGAGGTCGGCCTGCTCGTCCGGGGTGAGCACGCGCTTGAGCTTGGCTGCGGCGGAGCCGGTCTGAGAGGAGTGCGCCTCGTCCGCGATCACTGCGTAGGTGCGGCCCGCGAGCGTCGAGTCGCCCTTGAGGAGTTCGAGCACGGCGGGGAAGGTCTGCAGCGTCACCACGATGATCCGGTTGCCCTGCAGCAGGGTCTGCTTCACCAGGGCGGACTTGCTGGTGGCCTCTCCCCCGAGGTTCTTGCGGTCCACGGCCACCACGGTGCCGGAGGTCCGCTCGATCTGCCGGACGGCCTCCTGAAGCTGGTCGTCCAGCACGGTGCGGTCGGTGACCACGATGACCGAGTCGAACACCCGCTGCTCGTCCGCCCCGTAGGTGGAGAGCAGGCGGTGGGCGGTCCAGGCGATGGTGTTGGTCTTGCCGGAGCCGGCGGAGTGCTCGATCAGGTAGGACTTGCCGGCGCCCTCCTCGCGGACGGCGGCGAGCATCGTGGTGACGGCCTCCCACTGGTGGAAGCGCGGGAAGATCAGCGTGGACTTCCGGCGCGAGCGGCCGTATTCGTCCTCCACGGTCTCCTTCTTGAGGAAGACGAACTTCTGGAGGATCTCGAGCCAGGTGTCCCGCTGGAGAATCCGCTCCCACAGGTAGGCCGTGGAGGAGCCCCCGTTCGGGTTGAGCGGGTTGCCGGCGTGGCCGTCGTCGCCCTGGTTGAAGGGCAGGAAGAAGGTGTCCTTCCCGGCCAGCTTGGTGGTCATCCAGACCTCGCGGTTGGAGACGGCGAAGTGGACCACGGCGCGGGTGCCGAACCCGAACAGCGGCGTGGCTTTGGGGTTGCGCTCGCGGTACTGCTTCTTCGCGTGGCCGATGGACTGGGTGGAGTCGGTCTTCAGTTCGATCGTGGCCACGGGCAGGCCGTTGACGAAGAGCACCAGGTCCACGGACTGGTTGGTGGCCGGGTTGAAGTGCACCTGACGCATCACGCGCAGCCGCATGCGTTCGTAGGAGGCGACGGCGGCCGGGTTCAGGTTCGTGGCCGGCCGCGGCTCGGCCATGCGCAGGGTGGCGGAGGTGCCGACCTTGAAGCCCTTGCGAAGCACGTTGAGAGTGCCGCCGACACCGGTGTCCTGCGGCTTGTTCAGCACGTCGATCAGGCGGGTGGTGATCTGGTCCCGCTGTGCCTGCTGGGCAGAGGCCGGGGCGTCAGCCTTGACGATGCGCCCGTAGTCCTCCGGCTGGTTCTCGGACAGCCAGGCGTGGACGTCCTCGGGGAAGATCGCGTTCTTGCGGTCGTAGCCGGCATCGTTGGCCGAGTAGAGCCAGCCGTGCCTCTCCAGGTACTCGCAGATGTAGGTCTCGAGCTCGCTCTCGTTGTGGATGGCCATGGCGGTCAGTCCTCCGTGGGGATCTCGATCTGGCCGGTGACGGCGGCGGTGATGAGCGCGGCACGGCGTTCCTGGGCGAGCTCGATGAACCGCTCCGCCTTGGCGATGAGTGCATCGATCTTCGCGGTCGCGCGGTCGAGGTGGTCGGCGATTTCTCGTTGCTCGTTCAATGACGGGAGCGGCACCGGTGTCCTGGCAAGAGTGCCGAGGTTCAAGCGTCGGAACGTGGCGCCTGTGATCTCGAAGTTCCAGAAATCTCGTGATGCGGCCCCCCGCAATACCCACATCAGATAGCGCCTGTCCGCCCGATCAGGGTCTAGGGCAAGCCGCACGGTGTCCTGCGTCAGATTGGCACCGTCCAGTTCCTCACTGATTTCCATCACGTGCCCATAGGCCGGACCGATCGATGCCACGAGGTCACCCGGGCGCAGAGTCGAACGCTGATACTGCGCTGCGATTTCGACTGTCGTACGACGCAAATCTTGCAGTGCAGGCGTCCCTCCGACACGCGAGATGTCCGCAGGACCGATGTATGGCACACCACCATCATCATGCTCGCCAGCCTGCAGAATGCCGTAAGTCATTGGTCGTTCACGGACCACAAGGTGGCGCAGTTGGACCTGTGGACCGACGTCCGCCAAGCGCGCACGAACTACTTCTTGGCGACGTTCCTTGAGAACCGAACGGAGGCGTTGCTGCTTTTCGATCAGGGCGTCGATCGTGGCGGTCTCGCGGTCGAGGTAGTCCGCGATTCGTCGCTGCTCCTCCCGGCCTGTAGCAGGAACCAGCAGTGATCCCAGATCGCTCGCACTGATCTCCATGAAGGTCGTTCCTCGTCCGAGCGCTTCTAAGATGGGCCTCGCAGCAACAAGGACGTATGCCAGGTACTTCTCGTCGACCGCTGGAGACGGCACAACGGCTTTGCACCCCTGGTTGAACGCAGACCGCCGACTCAGACGACCCACGTAGCCGATCGGTGCCCGACACGACACTGCGAGACCGGAGACTGCGACGGTCGATCCGCTGGAAGCACCGAGCTCAGTCAATGACCGACTCGTCTCAACGATCGAGTCACCGTCGAGTCCACGAAGGTCCGGAGGGGTGACGAACGGCACGTCTCCGTTCCAGTTCACGTCGTCGGCGCGCGGCGTGCCGCCATTGAGCACCGTCGCAACGTGCGCCAGTTTCATGCCACCGTTGGGCGCGAGGGCACCATGCAACGCTGTCACCGCTCGACCTCCTGCAGCAGCTCGATGATCTCGGCCGTGAGCTGCTTGAGCTCGGCGTCGATCTCCGCGAGGGGGCGCGGTGGCACGTACGTGTAGAAGAGCCGGGTGAAGGGGATCTCGTAGCCGATCTTCGTCTTGGACTCGTCGATCCAGGCGCCGGGCACGTGGGGGGCCACCTCGGCCTCGAAGTACTCGTGGATGTCCCGGCCGAAGGGCACCAGTTCGGTGTCCCGCAGCGAGGTGTCCGGCTCCGGCTCGCCCTTCGTGTTCGTCACCACCTCCGCTGCCGGGTCGTGCACGCCAATCGCCCCGGTCAGGGCCTTCACCAGTGGAGCGCCGGCGGTCACGCCGTGCTCCTTCAGCGCCTTCTTCAGGTCCAGCACGAAGGTGGGCTGGTGGCCCCAGACTCGGCCACGCAGGGAGGCGAGGGCGGTCTCGAGAGCCGAGCGGCCGTCGTCGGGAAGCTTGTCCGCCGGCTTGGTGGCGAGCGCCGCCGCGATGGTGGCGTCGTCCACCTCGAAGCGCAGCTGCAGCGGGCGCTCCACGGTGATCTCCCGGTAGCCGAAATCCTGCGGGGTGAGGACCTTGGAGAACTCGGCCTTGTCCTCGGACTGGGCGTCGAAGTCCCGGTAGATGTCCAGCACGCGCTGGCGGTCCGCCGTGGACAGCTCCTTGTTCTTCGAGCCCACGTTGCGCCGCAGCTTGGTGAAGAACGTGCGGGCGTCGATCAGCTGCACCTTGCCGCGGCGGTCTGCCGGCTTGTTGTTGTCCAGCACCCACACGTAGGTGGCGATGCCGGTGTTGTAGAACATGTCCGTGGGCAGCGCGACGATCGCATCCACCAGGTCCGATTCCAGCAGCCAGCGGCGGATCTCGGACGGGCCCGAGCCCGCCCCACCCGTGAACAGCGGGGAGCCGTTGAGGACGATGCCGGCCCGACCTCCGCCCTCCGAGACCGGGCGGAGCTTCGAGGCCACGAGCTGGAGGAACAGCATCTGCCCGTCGCTGATGGCGGGGGTGCCGCCCGGGAAGCGGTTCGTGGCGCCGCCGACGGCGATCTCCTTCTCCACCGCGGTGCGGGAGACCTTCCAGTCGCCGCCGTAGGGCGGGTTGGAGAGGACGTAGTCGAAGCGCTCGGTCAGGTGGGCGTCGTTCTTGAGGGTGTCCCCGCGGGCGATGCCATCCGCGTCCTGGCCCTTGCCGAGCAGCTCGGACTTGCAGATCGCATAGGACTGGTCGTTGAGCTCCTGCCCGAACAGGCGGACCTCCGCGTTCGGGTTCATGCGGCGCAGGCGCTCGTCCAACAGGGAGAGCATGCCGCCGGTGCCGGCCGTGGGGTCATAGACGGTGCGGACCGGGTAGCCGGTGAGGACGTCGTCGTCGTTGGCGGTGAGCAGGTCCACGAGGAGCTTCACCGCGTCGCGCGGGGTGAAGTGCTCACCGGCGGTCTCGTTGGAGGCGGCGGCGAAGCGGCGGATCAGGTCCTCGAAGAGGGTGCCCATCTCCGCGTTAGAGACGGCGTCCGGGGAGAGGTCGATGGAGGCGAACTGCTGCAGGACCAGGAAGAGGCGGTCGTGCTCGTCCAGTTTGGCGACCGTCTTGTCGAACTCGTAATAGGTGAACAGGTCCGCCACGTTCTGGGAGAACCCGTCCACGTAGGCCAGCAGGTTCGTGCGGAGCAGGTCCGGCTCCTGCAGGATGCGGTCCAGGGTGAAGGGGCTGAGGTTGTAGAACGTCAGGCCCGTGCGGGACTCCACCAGGTTGGCGAGGACGAAGTCCGGATGCTCCTTGGCCGCCAGCTCCGCGAAGAACTCCCGGTGCGGGGCCATGACCGCCTCCATGCGGCGGAGGATGGTGAGCGGAAGGACGAGCGTGCCGTACTGGTTCGGCTTGAACACGCCCCGCAGCTGATCCGCGATCCCCCACACGAAGTTCGAGAGGTTCTGCGGGGAGGTGACGGGGGTAGGGGCGGGCATGGGGGCCTTTCAGCAGGGTCGGGTGGAGGCAGAAGGCTGGCCGCATCGACACGCACAGATGCCAGGAGATCACAGGTGTACCCACTTAGGTACACCGGAACAGTACGCTGGTCGCATGGCGAAGCACCCGGTGGCGGGCCTGAAGGCTGAGGCCTTCGGTCCGTTCGAAGCGATCAATGTGGAATTCTCGCGCTCACTGAATGTTGTTCTGGGTGACAACTCCACCGGCAAATCCCAGCTGCTGAAGCTGCTCTATGCGGCCACACGCTCGCTTCGTGAGAACCCCGGTGCGACGAAGCGTGAGCTGCAGCCAGCCATCGCCGACAAGCTGGTGGGGACTTTTCGCCCGGATTCGCTGGGACGCTTGAGCCGCCGCGTTCAGGGGACTGCGCGAAGCAGTGTCCGACTGAAGCTTGAGGGTGTGGGGACACCTTTGGAATTCAGCTTCTCTTCGCGCTCACGCACCGAAGTCGAGCTCGCCAAGCACCCGACGGAGGCCCTCGAGGAGGACCAGCCCGTCTTCATGCCGTCCCACGAACTTCTGTCACTGGGAGCCGATTTCGTCTCCCTCTACGACACATATCAGACCCCCTTCGAAGAGACGTGGCGGGACACTGTACAGCTGCTGCTGTTGCCGGCGCTCCGTGGACCGCGCGGCCGCCGCGCCAACGAGCTCTTGGCTCCCTTCTCCGAGCTTCTCCAAGGAGGAACGGTCTCTGAGGGAGGCGGCCGCTTATATCTCCACCAACCTGGCATCGGAAATCTGGAAGCACCGCTGCTGGCCGAAGGCCACCGGAAGCTGGCGATGATCGTCCGGCTCATCTCCTCCGGGGCACTGTTGGAGAGTGGGTATCTGTTCTGGGACGAGCCCGAGGCCAACCTCAATCCGTCCTCTCAGAAGGCAGTGGCCCATGCCCTCATCCACCTGGCCCGGCATGGGGTGCAGATTTTCGTAGCCACTCACAGCACCTTCCTCCTGCGAGAACTGGAGATGACTCTGGAGAACGAGCGTGACATCGTTCCTCGTTTCATCGGGCTTCAGCGTTCGACTGACGACGGGCAGCCGGACGCAGCTGCCCGCGTCACGGCTGCTTCAGTCGCGGTGATGGAGAACCTGCCCTTCATCGCCGCGCTAGAGGCCGAGGCGCGCCAGGCGGATGACTACCTCGGGATGTGAAACGGATGGCCGAGGTAGAGATCGACGGCACGATCTTCTCCTTCCCTGAGGACTGGAGGGTGGAGGTCTTCGATGAGTGGCCCCAATACCGAGATATCAGCGGTACCGGCCAGATCCACGGATGTGATGTCGTCGCTCTGGATGGCAGCCGTCTATGGATGATCGAGGTAAAAGACTATTCCTACCCAGGCGCCAAGGCACCCGAGAACCTCGACGAGGTACTGCTACGCAAAGCAGTGGGCACCCTCGCCCTGCTGAGCGCGCTGGGAAGGTCACAGAACCAGAGTCCAGCTCAAGACTTCTCCATCGCTTCGCTCCGGGCTCAGGAAATCTACTTGACATTGCACGTAGAACCGGCCGCACAACGACCTCGGCGGATGGCGGCCGGACCATTGATGGCCTACAGCCAGAAAGCTGAATGGGCCGCGCGACGCCTCCATCTGGCCAAGGGGTTCGTGACGTCGAGCCTGATGCCGAACCACCGTACGCCTTGGACGAGTCGCCGGGACCCTGCGACCCGGGGCGCCCACCTCCCGTCCTGACCCTTCCGAGCATCCCCTGCGGGGTGAATCCGAAGATTCCTTCGGAATAAGAGCGCAGAGAACGCCGTAGCCCCCGACCAGATCGCCTTTCCGAAAAACTCTTCGGAAGCCGCCGCCCGCGTGCCACGATGGGGCCACGACCGCCCCGCATCCTGCGATCCGCCGGATCGGTGAGCACGTCCGCGCCACACGCAGGGAGCTCAACCTGGCCCAACAGGAGATGGCAGACCTCGCCGGGATCTCCGACGCCACCGTCCGGCAGATCGAGCGCAGCACAGGCCAGGGCACGCTCTCGTCGCTGCTCGCCGTGCTCGGCGTCTTGGGCCTGGACCTCGAGGCCCGCAGGTGAACGCCCCGGGCCTCAGCTCGCTCGAGCGGGTCAGCACGGCCGACTGCCACAGCCGCGCCCGTCGCCGCACACAACCTCTACCTGCATTTGTTGTTCGCGTGGCTCACCGGCGACAGAGATCTCCACGCGCAGAACATCGCCGTCCTCCAGGCGCCGAGCAGGCGCGGGGTGGTCGCTCCCAGCGGGCCGCGGCGGCGGCCATGCGGGAGGCGCTCGCGGCCGCCGAGGCCGTGGACCTCGCCCGCCTGCCCTTCGATGGGTCGCCGTTGAACAGAGCAGAGCGCGAACTGCGGCACCGGCGGGAGGAGCTGAAGGCCCGACACCCGGACCGGCCCGGCGTCAGGCCCCCACCTGCCCGGGGTGCGGCACGTCCCCGTACACATGCAGCGAGGCCCCGTAGCCGAGCGGCAGGCCGTGACCCTCAGCCCAGCTCGTGAAAACCTCGGTGGTCTCAGCGGCGGTGAGCTTCTGCGCGCCCGTCACCCGGTCGCCCGGAACGTTCTCGGCGTCCTCGTCGGCCCGGCTCCGGCCGATCCGCCAGTTGTAAGCGCCCGCCTCGAACACCCTGGCGATCTCGACCATGACCAGCCCGTCGCCGAGCTGCATGATCTGGGCGTAGCGTGCCACCGGCTCCTCGTCCTCTAAGGTCAGCCGGTCACTCGGTTCGGCGACGCGGTGCACCAGGTCGGTGATCTGCGCGACGAACTCCAACTCGTGCCGCCCCCAGCTCGCCGCCCCCCCTAAGATGCCACCACAGGTCCGAGGCGGCGGCCTCCTGCTCCATCCACTCGACGAACTCTGCGGGGGCATGTCGACCGACCACGGGTTTCCAGTCGGTGAGGAGAGGGACGGGGCGCATGCGGGGTGCATCGTCGTCATAGGCTCGTCCCACCCCGGATCCACGGCCCTGTCCACATGGCCCCGGGCCGGTACCTCCTGCCACCCGCTCACCCCTGCGGCAGACTCAGCTCCACGTCCCCGACCCACGGCTCCGCGAATCCTTCGTACGTCCCGTCCTTCAGCGCGGTGGCCAGCCACTGGTCCACGTAGTGCTTGAACACCTCGTCCCCCTGCGGAAGCATGTACCCCTTCTGGAAGTAGTCGAAGGGCTCGTCCGGGTTCGCGGCGCACAGCTCGGGGTACTCGTGGTCGATATAGAGCACCTCGGAGCGGTCCGTGGTCATCACGTCCGCCTCGCCGGCCGCGAGCGCGTCGAACACCGTGAGGTTGTCGTGCGTCAGCAACTCGCCCTGCGGGTAGTGCTCCCGGGCGAACTTCTCGTTGGTGCCGCCCTCGGGGAAGATCGACCGCACCCCCGGCTGGTTGATCTCCTCCACGGTGTCGTACTTCTCGACGTCCTCGCAGCGGGTGATCGGCGTCTTGCCGTCCTCCTGCGTCGGCACGGTGAAGTACACCTGCTCGGCGCGCTCCGGGTTCAGGGAAATGCCCCCGACGGCGACGTCGCACGCCCCCGACGTGTAGTCGTCCATGAGCGTCTTCCAGCTGGTCTTCACGAACTCCGGCTCCACGCCCATGGTCTCGGCCAGGTCGCGGGCCATGTCCACATCGATGCCCTTCCAGTCGCCGCTCTCGGTCTGCTCGGTGAAGGGCGGATAGTCACCGGTGGAGCAGACACGCAACGTGCCGGCCTCCTTGATGCGTGTGAGTGCGGAGTCGGTGGCGGTGGCGGTGGCAGGTTCCGATGAGCTGCCCGCATCCTGCGCCGTGCCGCAGGAGGTGAGGGTGAGCGCCAGGGCGACGCCGAGGGCCGCCGTCGTGAGTCGGTAGCGGGTAGGGCGGAAGGTCATGATCTGCTGGCTCTCTCGACGACGGCATGTGAGTCCCGTCACCGTAGCCCAGCACCACGCACCCCAACCGCCCCGCACCCGATAAATACACAACACTCTCCTTGCGTATCTCACTGAGGTGTGCCTTACTGGTTCTCGGACCCCCGCCGGAAGGACCCCCATGGCCCACGCCTCCACGCACCCCGCTCATCCGCTGCCGCCCGTGGCGCCCCGTCGCCTGCTGCTGGCCCGGCGGCTGCTCCGCGGCGAGGGCTCCGTCGAGGTCACGGCCTTCCGCGCCGGCGAGACGCTCACCACGGCCGTCCACGGTGTGAGCGCGGACGGCCGCCTCGTGGTCGCCCACGTCCCCAACCTCTTCGGCTCGCTCGGCTCGTTCCACACGCCCGCGCCGCTGGACGTGCGCGTGGACGTCCTGCGCGACGCCCTGGACCTCACACTCCCCACCCGCCTGGCGTCCGTGCATCTGCTCGGCACCCTGCGCTGGTGCCGGGACTCGGCCGAGGTCGCGGAGCTGGGGCTGCGGGGCCGCGTCGCGGACCTCGTGGCCGACGTCGGCCCGCGGGTGCGCGTGGGCGTCGTCGAGACCCAGCGGATCCTGCTGCACGACGTCGACGGCGTCGCCGTGTTCTGCCGCCACACCCTGCCGCTCACGTCGCGCGGGCTCGTCGACCAGGCCGAGCTCGCAGACCTGGCGGACGACGTGCTGGGCACCGCCCCCGAGGCGCTCGCAGACCTGGCCGACGCCGTCGCCCTGGGCCTGCTGCCGGGCGAGAGCACCCCGTTGCAGGTCGGCACCGAATCCTTATCCGAGTCCCCCGCCCACGCCCTCGACGCGGACGAAGCCGGGGTGACCCTGCTGCGCGTCCGCGACGGCGAGACCACCGCGGTACACGTGGCCCTGCCCGGTGCAGGCCGGCTCGACCACAGCCCCCGGCACGCCTGGCGGCGACTGCTGGACGCGATCCCGGCGCGGGTCGCCCACCCCTGAGGCCACGGCCCCAGGCCGGCCTCAGCTCCGAGACGAGGCACGCCCGGGCCCTCGCCGACCTGCGGCGGAGACCCGGGCGTAAGGCGCGACCGGCGGGAAGGTCAGTCGATCGTGTAGGTGGCGCAGGTGGCCACGTCCGTGACCTCGATGCCCTCGGCGGTGCAGGCGAGGTCGGCGTTGAACGTGCACTCGAGGCGGTGGCACGCACCGACGGTCGAGGCGCCCTCGGTCACCGGGCGGCGGACGTCCAGCTGGACGAAGGTGCCGCAGCCGGGCGTGCGGTCGGAGCCGGCGACGGTGATGGCCAGGGCGTTGCAGGACGTCTCGGCATTGAAGGCGCAGGCACTGGCGGCGCAGGTGCGGACGGCGGTGGTCATGGCGTGATCCTCCCGGTTCGGGCCCGCCCCGGGCCGGGGCGGCGCTACTGGAATCGAGATTACTCCGGCCCACAAATAGCACAAGAGGGGCAAGCCTTAGTCGATAGACGATTAGCGTAAATGAATTTTGCGCATTGTCGTGTGTCGTATGGACCGACGTCGCGCCCGCCGGCCACCCCACCTCGCCGTCACCGCCCGGTCACGTCCACGTCACCCACCCCTGCCACCCTGCACGGGTGACCTCGCACACCGATCCCGCGCACCCGATCGCCCACCCCGTCTCCCGCCGCACCGTCCTCGGCGGGGCGGGCCTCGTCGTCGCCTCCGCGGCACTGCTGTCCACGCCGGCCGGCACTGCCCACGCGGCCACCGGCCCCACGCCCTTCACGCTCGGCGTCGCCTCGGGTGACCCGTGGCCCGACGGGGCCGTGATCTGGACGCGCCTGGCGGTGGACCCGCTGGCGCTCGACGGCTTCGGCGGCATGCCGGACCGGTCGTTCCCGGTGGAGTACCAGGTGGCCAGGGACGAGCGGTTCACGCGCGTCGTGCGCTCGGGCACCGTCGCCACGGACCGCTCCCGCGGGTACGCGGTGCACGTGACCCTGACGGGGCTGCAGCCGGGCCGCGAGTACTTCTACCGGTTCCGCGCGCTGGGGCACCTCTCCCGCACGGGCCGCACCGTCACCGCCCCGGCCTTCGGCTCCTCCCCGGAGCACCTGAGCCTGACCGTGGCCTCCTGCGCGAACTGGGAGCACGGCTACTTCACGGCCTACGGACACATGGCCGCCGAGCGCCCGGACCTGATGGTGCACCTGGGCGACTACTACTACGAGATCATGCCGTACGGGTACCCCGTCTCCTCCGGCGTCCCCCGCGCGCACAAGAACGGGGAGTCGCGCACGCTGGCCCAGTACCGGGCCCGCATGGCGCAGTACAAGACGGACCCGCACCTGCAGGACGCGCACGCGGCGGCGCCGTGGCTGGTGATCTGGGACGACCACGAGCTGGAGAACAACTGGGCGGACGAGAAGCCCGAGCTCTGGGACCCGAACTTCCTGGCCCGCCGCGCCGCCGCCTTCCGCGCCTATTACGAGAACATGCCGCTGCGCGCGTCCTCGGTGCCCCAGGGCATCGACCTGCAGCTCTACCGGCGCATCCAGTGGGGCGACCTCGCCACCTTCCACCTCCTGGACACCCGGCAGTACCGCTCGGACCAGGCCAACCTGGACCTCATCAAGGTGGTGGGGGCCGAGGCGAAGGACCCCCGCCGCTCCATCACGGGTGCGGAGCAGGAGGCGTGGCTGCGCGAGGGGTTCAAGACCTCGACGGCGCGCTGGGACCTCATCACGCAGCAGGTGCCGTTCGTGCAGTACGACCGCAGCGCCGGCCCGCTCGTCTGGGGCGACATGGACTCCTGGGACGGCTACGTGGCGTCCCGCGAGCGCGTGGTGGACGCCTGGGTCGAGGCCGGCGTGCGCAACCCGGTGGTGCTGACCGGCGACATCCACGAGGCGTTCGCCTCCGATGTGAAGCGGGACTTCAACGACCTCTCCTCGGCGCCGGTGGGCGTGGAGCTGATCACCACCTCGATCACCTCCGGCGGCGACGGCTCCGACGCGGCGGCCAAGGCCCTGGAGTGGAACCCGCACATCACGTTCAACAACGACCTGCGCGGCTACCTGCGCCTGGACGTCACGCGGGACCTGCTGGAGGCGCGCTTCCAGGTGCTCGACTACGTGAGTGAGCTCGGCTCCTCGGTGCGCACCCGTGCGGCGTTCGGGGTGGCCGACGGCGAGCATCGCCTGCACACGATCCAGGCGTGAGGCGGGCGGGGCCGGGGCGGGCGGGGACGCGACACCGCCCGCCCCGGCTCAGCGACCGGTGAAGCGGGTCATCCAGGCGAAGGGCCCACGGGTGCGGTGCGCGTAGAGGGCGAGGGCGACCAGCAGGGCCCCGAGGGTTCCGACGATCAGGTCCGTCATGGTGTCCGTGTTGCCCTTCTGGGTGTGCGCGCCGAGCACCTGGTCCACAGTGAACTCGCCGACCTCCCAGAGCAGGGCCACGAGCGAGTGCAGCGCCACCACCGTGAGGGCCTCGAGCCCGTGCGGCATGGCCAGGCCGCGGCGGGCGGCCGCGAGACCCAGGACGAGGACGCAGCCCAGCGCGATGGGCACGCCGGAGTAGAAGTGCACCACAGTGTCCCACCAGGGCCAGGCCGCGTACCGGCCGAGGGCGGCGCCCATCCACGGGGCGGCGATCAGCAGAGCCGCGTACATGGCGTGCAGGGACGGGGGCAGGCGGACCCGCGCGGCGCGTTCGACGGCGATCGGCACGGGGACCACCATGGCGATCTGCACGCTGAGCACGGCCGCCTCGCGGTCCCCCTGCGCGGCGAGAACGGCGGCGCCGACGAGGAGGACGAGCGCGGCGAGGATCAGGGGCGAGCGCCGGACGAGGGCCCGCTGACGGGAGCCGGGGGCGGGCCGGGGCACGGCGACGCCGGGGGCGGGAGGGACGTCGCGGCTCATGGTGCTGAGGGTAGCCGGGGCGTGGAGGCGGAGGGTGGTGGAGCGGTGGTCAGCGGAACATTCGCAGGGCGTCGCCCCGGCCGAAGGTGGTGCGCCGGTAGACGGCGTTGTAGGCGGCCCGCTTCGGGTCCCACAGCCCAGCCCATGCCGGGACGGCCCTAGCCAGGAATGAGGGCACGCTTCACGGTGGGGTCTCCCTTGTGTTTGGGGCGGGGTGTTCCTCGATCAGCTGGGAGGTCAGACGCCGGAACTCTTCCTCGAAGATGCGACTCTCGTAGGCGGCTGTCTGCTGGTGCCAGTGGTGGTCTTCCAGCAGGGGGAGCAGCGCGGCGACGGCCATGCGCAGGTAGACACCTCGGGACCGTCCGGTGCGTTCAGACAGGGCATCCAACCGCTGGATGATGTGCTCGGGCAGACGGACAGAGACGACGCGCCCGGAGGGGTGTGGGGACTGCCGGGTCATGCTCACCGGGTCGTGTCGTCCTGCAGGGCGTCGGCCAGGGCCACGGCGGTCTCCAGCAGCGTCGCGTGCGCCTCGCAGTCAGCCGGCGCACCGTCCTGCAGGGCGTCCAGCACGTGCAGGCACGCCTGCACGTCCTCTCGGCTCGCGTGCGCGGTCATGTGCTCGGCCGGGTCCTGAATCGTCGTCATCAGAAGTCCCTCCATCGGTAGTTCGTAAACAGTGTTTACAGACTGCCGATGGCCGTATACCAGGGCAACACGTCCATGGCCACCGGCCGGTTCGTACCTAGCGAATCTCGTCGACCTCTTGTCGGGGGGTTAGGGGCGGAGTACGTTGAGTGTGTTCTATATCACACAAAAGGTGGTTCACATGAACCGGCACTTGTCCAACACCCCCACCCGACGCTCTACCCTGCGGAGGGGATTGGTCAGCCTCGGTGCAGCGGCTGCCCTGGTGCTCGCTCACGCACCCTCTGCCGCGGCTGACTACTATCCGTACGGGAACGGGTCCACGCACTTCACCACGCAGATCATCGGATCAACTAGCACGTGGACCTCCCGGCTGAACTTTGGGCGAACGGCGTGGTCGAGCGTCTCATCGATCAGCGGGACCAGTTCGTCGAATGTGAAGAAGGCAAAGGACGTCGCGGTCACCCAGCCCTGGCTGGGCTTGTACACCCCCAGCGGAACCCGGGCGGCTCGTAGCTTTACCATTCAGGTCAACCGCACGGCCATCTCAAAGGCCTCGGCTAGCAGCGGCGTCGCGGTCGATCTCATAGCCAGGGGCACTGCTACACACGAGTTTGGCCACGCCCTGAGCCTCGCTGACAACCCGACCACCTCGGCGGCTTCGATCATGAAGTACTCCACAAGTCTGAGCCGGACGACCCCCTACGCATACGACTTTGACGGGGTCCGACGCTATGACGGGTCGCTGCGCAGCCCGACCGCTCAGTGCCCGGTGTCCATTCCCACCTCCATCCTGAAGGGATCACTCTGATGAGGTCACCTCGTTCCTCCCTTCCCATCGGTGCAGGCATAGTCGCGGCCGGCCTCCTGCTTGCGGGCTGCAGTGCCCCGGAGGCGGTGGAGGGAGCGCAAGTGCCGTCTCCTGCAATGACTGCCTCGGTTCAGGCCGGGAAGGAGTCAACGGCCCACTCCGCCACACCGGAGACGTCGGCGGAGGAGACTCAAACCCTTCACGCGCGGTACGTCAGCTACAGCACTGCCGAGGACGTTCAGCAGGCGTCGGACTACTCGGTTGTGGGCCGGGTGATCGCATCTCGGGTTGAAGTCTGGGACCTCATGAAGGAGCCTGGCGCGGTGCCGAACCCCAAGGACCCGGAGCCAATGGCCCTTCCCTCAACCGTGTACACCGTGCAGGTCGAAACGGTCGTCAAGGGTGATGTGCAGCCGGGTGAGACCCTGGAGTTCAGCATCTTAGGCGGGGTCAAGGATGGCCAGAAGTTCGAGCTGAGCGGCGCTCCGGTGCTGACCGCGGGGGCCGGAGACCTGTATCTCTTCAACCTTGTAGACGCGGGGTGGTATCCGACGCCGGTCAACCTACAAGAGGGCGTGCTTGCGGTCGAGCAAAATGACGTCCTGCCAGTCACGGGCACGGAGTTGTCGCAGACGGAGCTCGCCGTGCTCAAGGAGTCCGTGTCCGAGGCCCGAGCAGACTGAACCCCGTCGGATCGGCCCACGTGAGGTGCCTCCCCGAGCGGGCGTCCGAGTGAGGGTGCACCAGTCCCATTCAGCGCCCGCTGCGTCCTGACCTCGGAACGAAACCCAGGGCGCTTCAGTCATACGCCCATCCCACCCCGGGCCCGGGATCCTGTCCACACGCCTGGAGCCGGATGCCCCTACAACCTCACACCTTCCCCTTGAGCAGGCGGTTCCAGTAGATCCGCGGCTGGCCGAACCGGTCGAACACGGCCGTGCTTCGGCGGGGCTTCGTCACGTCCACGCCGGGGATCGAGCGGTCCTCGGAGCCGTCCCGGACGTGCTCGTCCAGCACCAGCTCGTCGCGGCTGACCATCACGGGGATCACCGTGTAGCCGTCGTAGCGCTGCAGCTCGCCGCCGTCGTCCGCCGCCTGGATGTTCTGCGCCAGGGCCTTGACCTGCTTGCGCAGGGCGCCGCCGGAAGGCCGCGTCTGCACCGACGCGGCGTCGCCGAGGGCCCACACGTGCGGGTGCCCCCGGTGACGCAGGGTCTCCGGGTCCACGTCCGCGAGCCCGGCGGGGCCGCCGTCGCCCAGGCCCGCCTCCGCGATGAACTCGGGGGCGTGCACCACGGGGGTCACGTAGGCGGCGTCCACCCCGTCGATCCGCTCGCCGGTGCTCAGCGTCACCGTGCGAGCCGCGTGGTCCACGGCGGTCACCTCGGCGCCGGCGTGCACGTGGACGCCATAGCGCACCACGGCGTCGGCGAGGGCGTCGTCGATGGTGGGGCGGTCCAGGATGCGGTCGTAAGGCGTCACCAGATGGACGTCGACCTCGCCGAGGATCCCCGCCCGCTCCCACGCCGCGCATGCCAGGAACAGCGCCTTGAGCACGGTGCCGCCGCACGAGGACGGCTCGGCCGGCACGTTCGCCACCACGCGGTCCCCCGCGGCGACGCCCGCCAGGAGCCGACGCGCGGGCTCCACGTACTCGGGCACATGCGCGCTCGCGGCCCAGCCGGCCCCGTAGGCCGCGCGGAGCCCGTCGATCGCGCTCCACCACGGGGTGAGACCCGGGCACAGCACCAGGTGACGGAAGCCGACGGTGAGTCCGGTCGACGTGGTCGCGGTGCGCGCCGCGGCGTCCACGGCGGCCACGTGGTCCGGGATCCAGTCCACGCCGTCCGGGACCACGGCGTGCATCGACCGCTCGAACCCGGCCATGTCCGCCTGCCCGCCCGCGGCGTAGTTGAGCATGGGGCGGTAGCGGTGCACCTGCTGACCGTCGGCGACGGCGATCCGCCCCGCCCCGTCCTTGAGGAGCTTGGCTGCGAGCGAGATGCCCGCGTTGCCGCCGCCGACGATGAGGACGTCGTATGTCGTCGTCATGGCGATCAGCCCGCCAGTCCGAGCAGGCGCAGCTGGTCCGCGTACTTGCGCATCCCGACCTCGACGGCCAGCGGGTTCTGCGCATACCACTCGAGATGCGTCTGGCGCATCTGCTCGTCCGGGATGAGCTCCCCGCCCACGCTCCAGTCCTCCGTGGGCTCGGCTTCGAGCTCGAGGGCCTCCACCACCGAGGTGTGCAGCGGCGCGCGGACGCCGCCGAGCAGCACGCGCGTCTCGGGCACGGGCTGCACCGTCACCTCGAACGGGAACTGCTCGGCCGTGCGCTCGGCGACGCGCGTGAGCACCACGTTGGTGGGGTGGTTCACCGTGTAGAAGCCGGTGCCGCGCTCCCCCGCCACGATGTCCGCCATGCTGACGGTGCGCTTGGCCTCCTCACGGGTGCGCAGCGCCTGCACGGACGCCGCCGCGGCCGCGCGCAGGGCCTCGGGGGCCACCTCGCGGCGCTGGCCCGTGGCGGCCTCGGCGAGCACGCGGAGGTCGTGGTACGGGACGACGGGCGGGTCCTCGCCTGGCCGCTCAGCGGCGCCGGGGGCGAACTTCCAGTTGCGCAGGGTCACCTGCCACGGGAAGCGCGAGGTGTCGTAGACCACCGGGATCCGGACCACCGGGGCATCCTCGGGCAGCTGCGCGATCAGCTGCTCCGTGCCGATCGGCATGCCGCGGTAGTCGTGGGGGATGGGCTGCGTGACGAGGGCGCGGGTGCGGGTCAGCAGGCGCTCGAGGTGCTCCACCTCGTCCGGCTGGATCTCGAAGGCCGGCGGGACGCGCACCGTGTTCAGCCCGGAGTCACCGAGCATGGCCGTGCCCGGCTCGCCGCCGAGCAGCCGCCGGTACGACTCCGCCTGGCAGTTGCCCCACACGAGCAGCAGGTCCCCCTCCGGCAGGTCCTCGAGCCCGTAGAAGTGCCCGTAGTGCCGCAGCCGGCCCTCGTCCCAGTTCGCCACGTGCGTGCCTCCGTCGTCAGATCATGGTGCTCGGAGCGGTCCTGCGGGCTCCGTCCCGCCTCGAGGCTATCGAGACGGCGCGTCCGCCGCCAGCGGTTCAGCCCCAGCCGCCCCACCAGGCCTCGAGGTCCGGCTCGGCCTCCACCGCGCGCCAGCCCAGATCCGCCGCGCGGACCCGCAGCGTCCGCGCCGGCGGGACGGCCCCCTCGCGGTGCTCGCGCCACCGCGCGCGGGAAGAGGTCAGCGTTGCGAGGACGTCGTCCGCCTCGTCGGTCACCTCCACGCGCTCCACGCCGTCCCGCTCCAGCCTCAGCAGCAAGTCCGAGGCGTCCTTCGGCACAGGGCGCACGCCGGGCTCGGCCGGGCGCACCGGCACCGCGACGTCGACGCCCCAGTCCGGGGCGGATCTCAGGGCCACGCGGGGGTCACTCGGCCCCGCCGCGTCCGGCTCCCCCGCAGGCGCCTCGAGCGCCACGCGCTCGTCGGTCAGGCAGGCCGCGGCGTCGTCGCCCAGCGCCCCGCGCACGAGGAGCCGGGCGCTCGGGAACGCCTGCAGGAGGGCGTCCGCGCCCAGCACGGTGGCGGCGTCGCCGGCGACCCTCAGCGTCACGGCCGCCCGTGCGGGGCGGTCCTCCCCGCCGAGGCCGAGGCTCAGCCCCCGCGCGGTGGGCGCGGCGATCCTCGGCGCGAGGACGAGGGCCTCGCGGTTCTTCACACGCCTGGCCTCGGCCGGGTCCTCGCGGCCGCCGAAGTCCTCCCCGGCCTGCCACGCGACGGCGCGCGGCTCGTACGCGAACGCTCCCCCGGCCCGCCACAGCCGGTGCGCGAGCTCCCAGTCCTCACCCCCGTAGCCGACGAAGGAGGGGTCGAAGCCGCCCGCGTCCTCGTAGACCTCGCGCGCCACCGTGAGCACCGCCGAGATGATGAACCGGTAGGACGTGGAGTCCGCACGCCGCAGGTCCTCGGAGTCGGCGTAGGCCCGCGCGAGCCACGCGGGCTCCTCCAGGCGCGCCCACTCCGGGACGGACTCCCCCGGCCGCCAGCCACCCGCCTCCAGCAGCCGCGGGTCCAGATGACGACGCCGTCCCACCACCACGGCCAGGCCGCTCGCCGCGGGCGCGGCGCACGCGGCGGTGAGGTAGCCGGGCTCGGGGAGCATGTCGCCGTCGAGGAAGGCCAGCACGGAGCCCTCGGCGGCCTGGACCCCCAGCGCGCGGGCCGCCGAGGCGCGGAAGCCGCGGTCCTCGTGGCGCACCACGGCGGAGGCGAAGGGCAGCTCCGCGGGGAGCGCGGGCGGCTCGGGCGAGCCGTCGTCGGCGATCACCACCTGCAGCCGGGAGGCCGGGTGGTCCTGCGCGGCGAGGGCCGCGAGGAGCCGGTCCAGGTCCGCCTGCGCCCGGTAGTAGGGCACCACCACGGAGACCTCGGGCGCGGTCATGCCCACCCGTGGACCGTGGCCCACACGTCCGCGAGCCGCCGCGCGCACGTCTCGGGGCCGGGCTCGAGGCTCGTGCCGGGCGCCAGCCAGGTGCGGCGGTGGTCCTCCACGGCCTCCGCGATGGCCTCGGCCAGCGCGTAGTCCAGGGGACCGGTGTCCACGCCGGTGACCCGCAGCGTGCCGGGCCGCAGGCGCGCCATCTCCTGGACGTACCGGCCGCTCGGCACGATCGGCCGGCGCCCCACGCCCATCCACGAGCCGAGCGAGCCGGACGCCGAGACGTTGCGGTGCGCGGCCAGCGGGATGCCCGCGGCCAGCAGCGCGGCGTCGGAGAGCTCGTCCGGCACGAAGCCCGTGGCGCGGAACTCCAGCCCGCGGTCCCGCGCGCTCTCGCGCAGCTCCCGCACGAGGCGGTCGTGGCCCGCGGAGACCGGGCCGAGCGCGGTCACGCGGCGCGGCGCCCCGCTGCCCGGGCCCCACTGGCGGTGCAGCTCGGCGAGGGCGTCCAGCGCCACGGCGTGGCCCTTGCCCGGGTAGAGGAAGCCGAACACCACCACGTCGTCCTCGAGCCCGGCCAGGTGCTCCGGCAGCTCCGGCCGCGTGTCGGAGAGCATGGCGCGGCGGTCCTCCACGGGCAGCGGCACCACGTGCACGGCCACGTCCACGATGTCGTCCAGCAGCGCCCGCTCGTGCTCCGAGGAGACCACGACGCCGGCCACGTGCCGCGCGATCCGCGCGTAGGCCTCGGCGCGCCGCCGGAAGCGCTCCTCGCCCTCGGCGGCCTGGGGGATGTCGTGCAGGGTGAGCGTCACCGCCGGGGGCAGCACCTCGAGCAGGCAGTCGGCCGCCGCGGCGGGCGAGGGCCCGAACAGCGCGTCCGTCACGTCCAGGTGGACCGCCCGGCCGTCGTCGACGGCGTCCCGGAGGACCCCGGCGAGCCCCAGGAAGTCGGAGGAGTCCGTGGCGTGCAGGGGCTCGACGTCCGCGCCCAGCCCCTGGAGGGTGCGCCGCGCGGCGG
Source organism: Micrococcus sp. 2A (assembly GCF_039519235.1). Classification (NCBI taxonomy): domain Bacteria; kingdom Bacillati; phylum Actinomycetota; class Actinomycetes; order Micrococcales; family Micrococcaceae; genus Micrococcus; species Micrococcus sp. 2A. The sequence continues at coordinate 2,180,378 of NZ_CP154351.1, forward strand.
CTCCGTGGCGCGTCACGCCGTGCTCGTCTGGACCCACGGTCGCGTACAGCACGCGCCCCCTCGCTTCCGGCTCCATCGTCACTGTTCCTCACGTGGTGGAATGGTGGTCTGCGCGGTGGCGTCGACTCAGGGAGTCGTGCCGGCCCACCGCCCAGGCCAGCCTACGACGTGCGCGGACCCGCGGGGGGACGCGGACACGCCGCTTCCACCGCCGTCCGAAAGCCACCGCCGTGACCCTCACCGTGCAGCACGTGCCCGCCGGGCACCCCTACAGCCGCGCCGTGCGTCCGCTGGACGCCTCCGCGGCCCCGGACGTGGAGTTCTGGCCGGACCCTCCCGTCCCCGGCGCGCCGGAGCACCAGTGGTGGCCGCCCCAGGCGCTCGACGCGCGCTGGCTCGCCGAGCACCGCCCGGACGTGCTGCACGTGCACTTCGGCTTCGAGCACCGCACCCCGGACGAGCTCGCGGCGGCCATGGACGCCCAGCACGCGCACGGCGGGGCCGTGGTGGTCACCGTGCACGACCTCGAGAACCCGCACCTGACGGACCAGACCCTGCACCGGCGGCGCCTCGCCGTGCTCCTGGAGGCCGCCGACGCCGTGTTCACCCTGACCCCCGGCGCGGCCGACGCGGTGGCCCGCGACTACGGGGTGCGGGCCCACGTGGTGCCGCATCCGCACATCGTCCCGCTCGACGCCCTCGCCGAGCTCGCCCCGGCGGACCCCGCCCCCGCCCCGGACGACGCCGGCCCCGCCGCCGGCGAGGGCGACGAGGAGGAGCGCGCCGCCGTCGCCCCCGCCCGCCTCCTGGTGCACGCGAAGGACCTGCGCGCCCAGGTGGACCCCGTGGGGTTCCTGCCCACGCTCGCCGCCGCCGTCGGGATGCTGGACGAGCGCGGCCTGGAGACCCACGTGATCGTGGAGGTGCAGGACTCGGTGCGCAGCGAGGCGGACCTGGAGCGCCTGCGGGAGGGCTGCGAGCACCACGGCTTCGAGCTGTGGCAGCACGCCCGCCTGGCCGATCCCGAGCTGCACGCCCTGCTGCGCCGCGTCGCCGTGTCCGTGCTGCCCTACCGCACGGGCACGCACTCGGGCTGGGTGGAGATGTGCCGGGACCTCGGGGTGCCGGTGGCCGTGGCGGACGTCGGGCACATCGCGGACCAGGCGCGCGCGTGGGTCTCCCCGGACGCGCTCGCCGCGTTCGACCGGCAGGACGCGGACTCCCTCGCCGACGCCCTCGAGCGGCTCCTCCGCGGCCGGCACCGGCTGCGCCCGGTGCCGGTGGCCGCGCGCGCGCGCCAGCGCCGCCGCGTGGCCGCCACCCACGTGGCCGCCTACCGCGAGGCGTGGGCGCGCCGGCACGGCACCCTGAAGACGGTCTCCGTGCTGGTGATCACCGGCCACCGGGACGCTCACCTGGCCCGCCTCCTCGCGGGCCTGGAGCGCTCGGCGCGCCGCCCTGAGCAGGTGGTGGTCGTGTTCATGGACCAGCCCGACGGGGACGTGCCCGCCACGGGCCTGGACGTCACGGTCGGCCACGTGGCCGGCCGGGGCGGACTGCCGCTCGCGGAGGCCCGCAACGCCGCCGCCGCGCTGGCCACGGGCGAGGTGCTCGTGTTCCTCGACGTGGACTGCATCCCCGCCGCGGACACCGTGGGCACGCTCACCTCGGAGGTGGCCGCGCATCCGGGCTCCGTGGTGATGGGCACGCCGCGCTACCTCGGTGCCGGCTGGACCGCCACGCTGCCGTCCGCGGGCACCCTCGGGGACGCGGGCGGCGAGCCCGGCACCGCGTCCCCGCCCCTCACCGACGGCGCCCTGCGCCGCCTCTCCGTGCCCCACCACGGGCGCGCCCACCTGACGGCCGGCCCCTCGGAGGAGTGGCACCTGGTGTGGACGCTCGTGCTGGCGATCGCGCGGTCCGACCTCGAACGGATCGGCGGCTTCGACGCGGGCTTCTCCGGCTACGGCGCCGAGGACACCGACATCGCCTTCCGCGCCCGCGACGCCGGGCTGCGGCTGCGCTTCAGCCCCGCCGAGGTGTTCCACCAGCACCACGGCGTCTTCTCCCCTCCGGTAAACCACCTCGAGGACATCCTGGTGAACGCGAAGCGGTTCCGTGCCGTGCACGGCCGGTGGGCCATGGAGGGGTGGCTGCGCGCCTTCGCGGAGGCCGGCCTGATCGCGTGGGATCCCGCGGGCGAGCGGCTCGAGCTGCTGCGCCGCCCGGGCCCCGAGGAGCTCGCCGCCGCCCGCCGGGAGGACGCCGCGTACTGAGCCCTCGGCCCGCTCAGGCCAGCGCCGCCTCCACCGCGTCCTCCCAGCGGCGGCGGTACTCCGCCGGATCCACGAGGAGGGCGGCGGCCAGGCGGTCCGCGGCGGACGGGTCCGCGAGGGCCCGCTCCACGGCCCCGGACCAGTCCGCGTCCGGGTCCTCCCACGCGCACCACGGCACGCCCGCGGCGCGCTCGGCGGCCCGGGCGAAGAACAGCTGCTCGGCGAAGGGCCGCGGCTCGGGCGCGAGCACCACGGGGCGGCCGGAGCGGGCCGCGTCCACGCTCGCGTTGTGGCCCGCGGACACCACCACGACGTCGGCCTCGGCCGCCCGCACGGGGACGTCGGGCGCCCAGCCGTGCAGGCGCACGTTCCCCGGCAGGCCGGCCGCGCGCGCGACGTCGGCGGGCTCGCCCGCCCCCGCCTCGCCGTCGGCGGCGGGCCGGGCGGCTGTGGCCTCGACTCCGGCGACGGGCCCGTAGACGTCCCACGTCGCGTGCGGGACCGCGGCGGCGGCCCGGGCGAGGGCGGCCGTGCTCACCCCTCCCCCGCCCGTGCCGGTGATGACACCGACGCGCGGACGGGCCGCGCCCGTCGTCGCCGCCGCGGCGCCGAGGCGGCCCGTGACGTCCGGGACGCCCAGGTGGGTGGTGCGCGCACCGTGGACGGCCTGCCACGCGGGGTCCTCGAGCGTGACCCCGTAGTGGGCGATCAGCCGGTCGGCCTCGGCGTAGACGAGCTCGTGGGCGGGGTCGGTGCGGTCGCCGTGCATGCGCCGGTGGATCACCGGGTAGCCCGCCAGGCGCAGGAACAGGGCGGCCTCCACGGAGACGTCCACGACGCACACGTCCGGCTCCGCCTCCTGCGCGGCGGCGAGCAGGGCGGCGAAGCGCGCGCGGATCACCGGGCCGGCGGGCGTGTGGTGCAGGGGCGAGCGCGCGGGCTGGACGTGCCCGTCCACGAGGTCCGTGGGCAGCGGGACGAGACGGGTCCCGGCGGGGAGCATGTCCCCCGCGGCGGGATGCGCCGTCACCACCGTGACGCTGAACGCCCCTGTTCCCGCGAGGTTGGCCGCGTGCCGGACGTGCCCGGATCCGTGCTGGTGGGCGTAGTAGAGGACGCGCCGCCTGCCCCCGCCGGTCACGAGCGCGGCGCCTCGTGGTCCTCGACGACCTGCTCGAGCAGGTCGAGGTAGCCCTCCACCATGGTGTCCGAGCTGAAGCGGCGGGCCCAGGCCTTCACGCGGCCGCGGTCCTTGCGGCGGGCGTGGCGGATGGAGTCGGTGAGCGTCTCGGCGGAGTGGTGCACCGCGAGGTCGCCGGCCTGCGGGGCCACGATCTCGCCCATCGAGCCGGAGAGCAGTGCCGCCACGGGGACCCCGAGCGCCATGGCCTCCACCGTGGCCAGGCCGAACGGCTCGGCCCACAGCGGCGTGGAGAGGTACACCTCGCCGGTGGCCAGCATGTCCGGCAGCGTGGAGTGGTCCAGGTGGCCGTGGTAGACGGTGTCCTCGCCCAGGCGGGGCAGGATCACGTCGTCGTAGTACGCCTGGTCGGAGATCGGCCCGGCGAAGTGCAGCTCCATGCCGGCGCCGCGGGCGGCGTCGATGGCGATGTGCAGGCCCTTCTCCCCCGTGATGCGCGCGGCCCACACGGCGCGGCCCGGCACGGGCGCGGCGTCGCTGACCCACTTCTGCAGCTCGATCCCGTTGGGCACCACGTCCACGCGGGGCAGGCGGTGCTGCCAGGCGATCGCGTTGGACGCGGAGACGGACGCCCAGCGGTGATGCTTCGGGGCGGTCCACCCGGGCTCGTCGAGGACGCGGAGCACGCGGTTCAGCGTGGCCGGGGTGTGGAGCACGGTGAGCATCGGCGCGGAGCGCATGCGCTGCAGCGGCACCGGGGTGAGGGAGTTGTTGAGCACGACGTCGGCGTCCGAGGCCAGCACGGCGTCACAGGCCGCCTCCATCGCGCGCTCGCGCACGGCGACGGCCTCGTCGCCGTCGCCCATGGCGCCCTCCTTCGCCAGGACCGGGATGAACTCACCCGGCACCTGGGTGCCCTCCCGGCCGTACACGCGGACGTCATGGCCGCGGCGGACGAGGTGCTCCACGGTGAGGGCCGTGTGCATCTCGAGGCCGCCGGCGTACGGCGAACGGATGGGATGGAGCATGTGGGTGAGCACCGCGATGCGCATGGGTGGCCCCCTCTCGGCCCGGTGAGGGGCGACGACGCGCCCGGGAGGGGCGGCTGGCGAACAGACGTACGGGCCGACTGTACTGGCGCGCGGGGCGCGCGGAAAGTACACGAGGGCGGGGTCTGTCAAGGGGGTCCGGGAGAGTGATCCGGATCCCCTTCCCGCCGGGCTCGGCCGCGGAACGAGAAAGTCCCGGTCCGCCATCCGTGAGGATCGCGGACCGGGACGGTCCGTGGAGCTAAGGGGAATTGAACCCCTGACCTTTTCATTGCGAACGAAACGCTCTACCAACTGAGCTATAGCCCCAGGTCATGCCCTCTGCTCGAGGACACCGTAGAAGCATACTCCTGCCGTGCACGATCCTCCAATCGGGTCGCACGGCATCCGCGCCGGCGCCCGCCTCCCGGCACGGCCCACCGGCGCATCGCCCGCCCGACGGCGGCGCCCAGCGCCACCCCCGTGAGGTCCGCCGCCACGTCCCACGGATCCGCGCTGCGGTGCGGCACGAGGGTCAGCTGGAGGACCTCGGACACGGGCGCGTGGGCGGCGAGCGGCACGAGCCAGCCGGCCGGGAGCCGGGCGGCGGCGATCAGGGCGGCTGGTGCCGCGAAGATCGCCGCGTGGATCGCCTTGTCCAGGCCCGGCACCTCGAACCCGGCGCTCGGCACGGCCTGGCCCGGAAGGTAGAGGACCACGAGCTGGAGGAGGAGGGCGAGCGCCAGCGCGAGGAGCAGCGGAGCCCGACGGCGGCGGTGCGGCTCGGTCGCGGCGGGCTCGGCGTGGGCGGGGACGGGCGGCATCCGCCCACTGTAGGGCGCGGGCCACACCCGTCCCCGCCGTGCCGCCCGCGGCCGGGAGCGCGGTCAGGCCGCGCCGGTGTCCAGGAGGATCACGTCCAGACGTCGCGGGCCGTGGACGCCCTCGACGCGGACGAGCTCGATGTCCGAGGTGGCAGAGGGGCCCGAGATCATCGTGATCACGGCCGTCGGCGGGACGCGCTCGAGCGCCTCCGGGATGAGCTCCACCACCGACTCGACGGGCACGACGCACACATGGTGGTCGGGCACCAGGCTGAGCGCCCGGCGACCCTCGCCGGGGCGGCCGGTGAGGAAGATCGTGCCGGTCTCGGAGCAGGTCACCGTGGAGCCGGTGACGACGGCGTCGAGCCCGTCGAGCGTGCGGACGGTGAGCGGCTCGCCGGCGGCGCCGTCCACGAGGCGCTCGCGCCCCGCGGCGTCGTCGTCGGCGGGCAGCCACGCGGGGTCCAGCCCCGCGGGGGCCACGTAGCGCGCTCCCGCGCCGAGCAGGGCGCCGATCCGGGCACCCACCGTGGTGAGGTCCTCGCGGTGCACGCTCGCCTTGTAGTCCAGCAGGCGGTCCTCCAGCTGATGGAGGACGTCGGTCCGGCTCGCCTCGGAGTGGCGCCGGTAGGTCCGCTCCACGGGGTCCGGCGTCGGCCCGTCCTGCAGGGCCTCGCGGATGCGGCCGAGGATGGCGCTCTTCGCGTCGATGGGCTGGGGGGCGGTCATCGGTTCTCCTCGCCGTGCTCGTGTCCGTGCCTGCGCCACCACGCGCGGAAGGACTCCCGCGGTGGCGCGGGGACGTCGCGCTCGTCCGTCCAGTGGCCCGCGATGCCCGGCAGCCAGCCGAGCTTGCGGTCCGGCCCGGCGGCCAGGCGGCCGGCGGGCAGGCCACGCTCGGCCAGGCCCATGAGGGTCCCCGAGGACATGACCGTCTTCGCGCCGGCCATGAGCACGTCCATCTGCGAGGGGACGGGGACCCGGCTCTCCTCCCTCTTCCGGGCATGCGTGGCCATCACGTCCTCGTCGCGCAGGTGGACGAGGATCTCCGGGATGTTGATCGCGACGGGGCAGACGTCATAGCAGGCGCCGCACAGCGAGGACGCGTAGGGCAGGGAGCCGTTCTCGCCCTCCTCGACGCCGGTGAGCTGCGGGGAGAGGATCGCGCCGATCGGGCCCGGGTACACCGAGCCGTAGGCATGGCCGCCGGTCTGCTCGTACACGGGGCACACGTTCATGCACGCCGAGCAGCGGATGCAGTGCAGGGCGGAGCGTCCCTCGGGATCGGAGAGGACGGCCGAGCGCCCGTTGTCCAGCAGGACCAGGTGGAACTCCTGGGGCCCGTCACCCTCGGTGACGCCCGTCCACATCGAGGTGTAGGGGTTCATGCGCTCTCCGGTCGAGGAGCGCGGAAGCAGCTGCAGGAAGACCTCGAGGTCCTGGAACGTGGGGACGATCTTCTCGATGCCCATCACCGTGATGAGGGTGTCCGGCAGGGTCAGGCACATGCGGCCGTTGCCCTCGGACTCCACCACGGTGAGCGTGCCGCTCTCGGCCACGCCGAAGTTCGCGCCGGAGATCGCCACCGAGGTGGTGAGGAACTTCTCCCGCAGGTGGGCGCGTGCGGTGTTCGCCAGCTCGGACGGATCGTCCGTGAGGCCGGGATCCGCGGTGGGGATCTCCCGGAGGAAGATGTCCCGGACCTCGCCGCGGTTGCGGTGGATCGCCGGGACGAGGATGTGCGAGGGGCGGTCGTGCCCCAGCTGGACGATCAGCTCCGCCAGGTCGGTCTCCGTGGCAGCGACCCCCGCCTTCGCGAGGGCGGCCTCCAGGCCGATCTCCTGCGTGGCCATGGACTTCACCTTGATGACCTCGTCCACGCCCTTCGCCGTGACCAGGTCCGTGATGATGCGATTCGCCTCCTCCGCGTCCCGCGCCCAGTGCACCACGCCGCCGCGCTCCGTCACGTTCCGTTCGAACTGCTCGAGGAGCTCGGGCAGCTCGGCCATGACCCGCTGCTTGAGGGCGGAGCCCGCCTGACGCAGCTCCGGCCAGTCCGGCAGCTCGTCCACGACGCGGCCGCGCTTCCCGCGGATCGTGTGGGTGGCGTGGCGGATGTTGGTGCGCATCTGGGCGTTGCCCAGCTCCTCGCGCGCGGAGGCGGGGAAGGGCGTCTCCAGCACGATGTCCCCCTGGCCGTGGACGCGGCGGACGGCGGGCATGCCGAGGCGGGTGCGGGTCATCGGACGGCCTCCTTCGGGATGGACAGCTCGACGGGGCCGGAGACGTCCAGCGGATGCTCCCGGGTGGCCGCGAGGATCTCGGCGAAGTGCAGGGTGGTGACGGGTCCGCCGTCGGGAGCCGTGGTGCCCCGCCGAGACATGGCGCCGCCGAGGTGGAGCAGGCAGGACGCGTCGCCGCCCGTGCAGACGGACGCGCCGGACCGCTCGACGTTCGCGATCTTCTCCTCGGCCATCGCCCCGGAGACGTCCGGGTTCTTGAGCGAGAAGGTGCCGCCGAACCCGCAGCACTCCTCGGCGTCCGGCAGCTCGCGAAAGTCGATGTCCGCCACCGTGCGCACGAGGTCCTTCTGCCGGTCGCCGAGCCGGAGCAGGCGCATGCCGTGGCAGGACGGGTGGTAGGTCACCGCGTGCGGGAACCACGAGTCGAGCTGGGCGGCCGCGTCGGTGACGCCGAGGACGTCGGTGAGCAGCTGGGAGAGCTCGTAGGTGCGCCCGGCCACCTCGGCGGCGTCGCGGGCGAGGCCCTCGTCCCCCACGCGACGCGCGACCATCGGCTGCTGGTGCCCCAGGGAGGCGACGCACGAGGCGGAGGGCGCGACGGCGACGTCGTACTCCGCGCGCTGGAAGGCGCGCACGTGGTTGCGGACCACGGGGACCGCATCGTCCAGGTAGCCGCTGTTGATGTGCATCTGGCCGCAGCAGCCCTGGCCCGGCGGGAAGACGACCTCGTGGCCGAGCCGTTCGAGGACGCGCACCGTGGCGAGTGCGACGCGCGGGTGCATGGCGTCCACGATGCACGTGGCGAACAGGGCGATCCTCATGAGCGGTCCCTCCGGGTCGGTCGATGTGGTCAGACAATATCAGGGCAGTGACGCGTGGCACAGGCCCACCCGATCCACGCCGCCCCGGCCGGCCCCGGCAGGCAGGGTGCGTCCGCCGCAGGACGGGCAGGGTCGCCACTGGACTCCTCCCTTGCGCCCGTGATGCACGCCATATAGCGTCTGCGGTCAGACCACAGCGGTCCGTCCACACGGATGCGAGACCTCGCGACCCCGCCCCACCCCGGCCCAGCGCCCCACCCCCAAGGAGAACGCGTGCCCACGTTCACCGCGACGACCGACGCGGTCGCCGGCAACCTCGGCCTGTCAGCCCTGCTCGCCACCCTTCCGCTGATCACCTTCTTCGCGCTCCTGCTCGCGCTCAAGGCCAAGGCGTGGCAGGCCGCCCTGGCCTCCCTGGCGGTGGCCCTGCTGGTGGCTGTGCTGGGATTCGGCATGCCCACCGGACTGGCGCTCCTCTCCGCGACCCAGGGAGCGGTCTTCGGCCTCCTCCCGATCGTGTGGATCGTGGTGATGGCGCTGTGGTTCTACCAGGTCACGGTGCTCTCGGGCCGCTTCGAGGACATGCGCGCCATCTTCGACTCGGTCGGTGGAGGCGACGTCCGCATCCAGGCCGTCCTGATCGCGTTCTGCTTCGGCGGCATGCTGGAGGCACTGGCCGGATTCGGCGCCCCGGTGGCCATCACGGCGACCATGCTGCTCGCCCTCGGCCTCCCGCCCCTCAAGGCCGCGACGGTCGTGCTGATCGCCAACACCGCCCCCGTGGCGTTCGGCGCGGTCGGCATCCCGATCACGACGGCCGGCCAGCTCACCGGCATCCCCGCGGCGCACATCGGTGCCGTCGTCGGCCACCAGGCCCCCTTCGTCGCCGTGCTCGTCCCGTTCCTGCTGGTCTTCCTGATCGACGGGGTCCGGGGCGTGCGGGAGACCTGGCCGGCACTGCTCGTGATCGGCGGCGCCTTCTCCGTCGGCATCTGGTGGTCCTCGACGCACTTCTCCTACGAGCTGACCGACGTCGTGGCCTCCCTGCTCGCGATGGCCGCCGCCGTCGTCCTGCTCCGGTTCTGGCGCCCCCAGGGCGCGGCCGCGGCCGGCCAGCGCCTCGGCGTGCGCACTCCGGCACGAACGGAGGCGCTCACCCCGGGGCGCGTGTGGATGGCGGTGCTGCCCTACCTGCTGGTGGTGGCCGTCTTCGGCGTGGCGAAGCTCTGGACGCTGGGGGTGGACGTGCCGAAGCTGCTGGCCTCCAGCAACGTGAAGATCCCGTGGCCCGGCCTGCACGGGAACCTCGTCGACGGGGCCGGCGCGGCCATCTCGTCGACGGTGTACTCGCTGCCGTGGCTGTCCTCTCCCGGAACCCTGCTGCTGATCACCGGCCTGCTGGTCGCCGCCGTCTACGCGGTCCGCGACGGAGGCGGCCGCTACCGCCTCTCCTTCACCGACGCCCTCGCCGAGATCGGCCGGTGCTTCTGGCGCATGCGGTGGTCCGGGCTGACGATCGTCCTGGTGCTCTCCCTCGCCTACGTCATGAACTTCTCCGGCCAGACCCTGGCCATGGGCACGGCCATCGCCGGCGTGGGCGGGGCCTTCGCGTTCCTCTCCCCGGTCCTGGGCTGGCTGGGCACCGCCGTGACCGGCTCGGACACCTCGGCCAACGCGCTCTTCGCCACCCTCCAGCAGACCGCCGCCGAGAACACCGGGCTGGACCCCGCGCTCATGGTCGCCGCGAACACCTCGGGCGGCGTCGTCGGCAAGATGATCTCCCCGCAGTCCCTCGCCATCGCCGCCACCGCGGTCGGCATGGAGGGACAGGAGTCCAAGATCTTCCGCACGGTGGTGCCGTGGTCCGTGGGCCTGCTCCTGCTGGTCTGCCTGATCGTGTTCCTTCAGGCGACGGTGCTGCACGGCATGCTCCCGTGACCTCCTGCCGGACCGGCGCCGGCTGAGCGCGCCCGCAGGATCCACTATCCTGCGGGCACGGGTGCGCGGGGCCGCGCTCACCCCCGCCCCGTCCGCCCTGTCCAGGAGTCACCGTGCCCGCCCAGCCCTCGTACACCGTCATCCTCGACTGGCTGGAGGACGAGCTCCGCGGAGGCGGGCTCTCCGTCGGGGACAAGCTCCCGGGAGAGCGCGCCCTGGCCGAGCGCTTCGGGATCTCGCGGACCTCGGTCCGTGAGGCGACGCGCATGCTGGACGCCATGGGCCTGCTGCGGGCCTCGGCCGGCTCCGGCCCGAACGCCGGGACCATCCTGGTCTCCCAGCCCTCCGCGGCCCTCGCCTGGGCACTGCGCATGCACATCGCCACGCGGGCCCTGCCCATGGCGGACGTGGTCACCACGCGCGTCCTCCTCGAGACGGACGCCGCGCGGGCCGCGGCCCGCGCGGCCCAGGGGGCGGACGACGCCGCCCGCGCCGCCGCGCTCGACGACGCGGAGGCCCTCGTGGACCGGATGGACGACGAGGCCCTGCCCGCGGAGCAGTTCCACCGCCTGGACGCCGAGTTCCACGTCCTCCTCGCGTCGCTGGCCCGCAACGTGGTGGTGGAGACCGTCATGTCGTCGCTGCGCGAGGCGACCATCGGGTACGTCCAGGAGACCGTTGCCCTGCTCGACGACTGGCAGGACGTCCGGGCCGGACTCCAGCGGGACCACCGCGCGGTCCTGGCGCACGTCCGCGCTCGGGACGGGGACGCTGCCGCCGACGCCCTGCGCTCGCACATCCTGGGCTTCTACTCCCTCGCCGTTCGGTAGCCGCGCTCCGGCGGGCACGATCGCCCGGCGGCCCACGCCCATCCACGAACTCAGGGAGCCGGAGGCGGAGACGTTGTGGTGCGCCGCGAGCGGCACGGCGGCGGCGAGGAGGGCGGCGTCGGTGAGCTCGTCCGGCACGAAGCCGGTGGCGCGGAACTCCAGCCCCCGCTGCCGCGCCTCCTCGGCGAGCTCCTGCACCAGGGAGTCGTGGCCGGCGGACACGGGGCCCAGGGCGGTCACGCGCCGCGGGGCCTCGGAGCCGGGGCCCCACTGGCGGTGCAGCTCGGCGAGCGCCTCCAGCGCCACGGCGTGCCCCTTGCCGGGGTAGAGGTAGCCGAACACCACCACGTCCCGCTCCAGGCCCTCCAGATGCGGGGGCAGCGCGGGCCGCGGCGCCGCGACCGCGGCCCGGCGGTCCTCCACGGGCAGCGGCACCACGTGCGCGTCCACGTCCACGATGTCCGCCAGGAGGCTGCGCTCGTGCTCGGAGGAGACGACGACGGCGGCCACGTGCCGCGCGATCCGCGCGGACATCGTGGCCGACGTCGCCGGGCTGGACCCGGAGCGGGTGCGCGCCTGGACGTTCGTGCGCCTGGTGCTCAACGCCGTGGACGCGGCGGAGGAGGGTGAGGCGAAGACGGGTACGCCGAAGAACAGCGCGGAGGCCGACGCCTTCCGCACCCACATGATCGGGCTGGCGGGAGCCTTCGCGAGCTGACGGGCGTGCGGGGCTGCCCCGACCCCGGAACGCCGGGCGGCGCGCCCGCTCAGACTGACGGGACGCTCAGTCCGGCGCGCCGCTCAGGCGCTGAGGAAGTGCACCACGACGCCGATGCCCACCGAGGCGAGGGCGAGCATCGCGCAGCCGAGCTCCACGAGGATGCCCAGCCCCATGGCCTTGAGCGTGCTCCACGAGCTGGCGAGCGCGGCGCGGCCGTCCTTGAGGCGCGCCCACTGCGAGCCGAAGAGGCCGAGCGCGAAGCCCAGGAAGAGGCCCACGATCGGGACCACGAAGAAGCCGATCGCGCCGCACACCAGGCCCACGAGGATCGGGCCGCGCGGGACGCGCTCGCGGCGCAGACGCCGTCCGGTGAGCACGGCGGAGGCGCCCATGCCGGCGATCGAGAGGCCGGCGGCCACGAGGCCGAACGTCCACGAGGCGGTCGAGCCCAGGATCCAGGCCCACGCGATCGCGGTCACGAGGTTGAGGGCCGAGCCCGGCAAGATCGGGTAGACGGTGCCCACCAGCCCCACGAGGAGCAGGAGGAGGGCGAGGACGGAGACGACGATCGCGAGGGTCACGTCCCCAGTATGGGCGAGGGTCCGCCGTCGCTCAGCCGCGCTCCTGCGCCTGCAGGAACTCGAAGACCTGCACCTCGTCCACGCCCGGGAAGGCGCCGCTGGGCATGGCCGCCAGCAGGTGGGCGTTGGCGCGGGCCGCCGGCCACGCGTTGCCTCCCCACGCCGCCTCGAGCTCCGGGGAGGGCGTGCGGCAGCACGTGGGATCGGGGCAGCGGCTCACGCTGCGCGCCGTCGTCTCCCGGCCCTGGAACCACTTCGCGTCGTCGAACGGGACGCCCACGGTGAGGGAGTACAGGCCGGTGGATGTCGGCTCGACGACGGCGGCGCACCAGAAGGTGCCCGCCACGGTGTCCGTGTACTGGTGGAAGGAGCCCAGCCGGTCCGCCACGTCGAACACCTGCCGCGAGGTCCACTCCCGGCACGCGGGCTGCCCCTCGATGGCACCGATGTGGTCCGTGGGGAAGCGGACGCCGTCGTTCTCGTACGCCTTGTGGAACACCCCGGAGTCGCTGACCTTGGCGAAGTGGCAGCGGATGCCCAGGTGCTCGGTGGCGAGGTTGGTGAAGCGGTGGGCCGCGGACTCCCAGGAGACGCCGTAGCGGTCCCGCAGGTCGTCCACGGAGAGCTCGCGGCGCTCCTTGGCCTCCTTGAGCGCGCGCACGGTGCTCTCCTGCGGCATCATCAGGGCCGCCGCGAGGTAGTTGGTGAACACGCGCTGGCGCAGGAACTCCGAGTAGTCGCGCGGCTCGCCGTGGCCGAGCACGGCGGAGCAGACCGCCTGGAGCAGCACGGCGCGCGGGTCGTGCGCCGGGCGCCGCGAGCGGGCCAGGTAGATGCGCCGGTTCTTCAGGTCCGTCACGGAGCGGGTGGAGTGGGGCAGGTCCGGGACGAACCGCACGGAGAAGCCCACGTGGTCCGCGATGGCGGAGACGTCCTGGTGGGTCAGCGGGCCCTCAGAGTCCCGGACGACGGCGCGCAGCGCGCTGGCCTGGCGCTCCAGGTCCGCGTAGTGGTTGCCGCGGCGGCGCATCTCCTCGCGCAGCTCGCTGTTGGCCCGGCGCGCCTCCTCGGGCGTGGAGACGCGCTCGGCCATCTGCCGGTCCAGCTCGGCCTGCAGTCCCGCGATCACCTCGAGCACCTCGGTGGGCGTGCCGACCCCGACCTTGACGGGCGGCAGGCCGAGGCGCGCGAAGAGGGGCCCGCGCTGGGCGCGCTCCACCGCGATCTCGAGGGCGGCGCGGCGGCTGGGGACGTCGGGGCGCAGCAGCTCCTCCACGCCGACGCCGAGCGTCTCGGCGAGGCGTCCCACGAGCTGCAGGCGCGGCTCGCGCCGGCCGTTCTCCACGAGGGAGAGATGGGAGGCGGTGACGCCGGCGGCCTCGGCCACCTGGGCGAGGGTGCGCCCGGACTCGCGCCGCAGGTGGCGCAGGCGGCGGCCGAAGACGAGGGGGTCGACGGCGCCGCCTCCCGCGTCCGCCGCCTCGATGCGGGTCGGTTCCATGGGGCCAGCGTAGGGGGGCGAGGGCCACTCCGGTAGGCCTTTCAGTCATTTTTCTAGAAGTTTCCGGGCCCGCAGACCCTCATTCCCTGAGTTGACGCGTCAATCTGGCCGGAAACGCTGATTTATGACAGGCGGACAAAACGGCCCGTTGTTCTTCCCGGAATCGTCTTCCAGACCCGTACGAGCGGGTCCAGAGTGAGAACACACCCCGGGGAACGGGACGCCGCGACGAAGCGGCCGATCGCTCCTCCCACCCCCTCCCGAGAGGACAGCGATCATGACCGAGCAGACCGCCCCCACCGCCGAGCAGCTCGCCCAGCAGTGGGCGACCGACGCCCGCTGGGCCACCACCGAGCGCACCTTCTCCGCCGAGGACGTCGTCCGCCTGCGCGGCCGTGTCCAGGAGGAGCACACCCTGGCCCGCCGCGGCTCGGAGAAGCTGTGGAACCAGCTCACGAAGGAGCACGCCGGCGGCGAGTTCACCAACGCCCTCGGCGCCCTCACCGGCAACCAGGCCGTGCAGCAGGTCAAGGCCGGCCTGCGCGCCGTGTACCTCTCCGGCTGGCAGGTCGCCGCCGACGCCAACCTCTCCGGTCACACCTACCCGGACCAGTCGCTGTACCCCGCGAACTCCGTGCCCACCGTGGTGCGCCGCATCAACAACGCGCTGCTGCGCGCGGACCAGATCGAGCACTCCGAGGGCATCCAGTCCGTCGAGGACTGGCTCGTGCCGATCGTCGCCGACGCGGAGGCCGGCTTCGGCGGCCCCCTCAACGCCTACGAGCTCATGAAGTCCATGATCGTGGCCGGCGCCTCGGGCGTGCACTGGGAGGACCAGCTCGCCTCGGAGAAGAAGTGCGGCCACCTGGGCGGCAAGGTGCTCATCCCCACCGGCCAGCACATCCGCACCCTGAACGCCGCCCGCCTCGCGGCCGACGTCGCCGACGTCCCCTCCGTGATTATCGCCCGCACCGACGCCGAGGCCGCCACCCTCATCACCTCCGACGTCGACGAGCGCGACACGGAGTTCATCACCGGCGAGCGCACCGCCGAGGGCTTCTACAAGGTCCGCAACGGCATCGAGCCCTGCATCGCCCGCGCCAAGGCCTACGCCCCCTACTCCGACCTCATCTGGATGGAGACCGGCACCCCGGACCTGGAGCTGGCCCGGAAGTTCGCCGAGGCCGTCAAGTCGGAGTTCCCCGACCAGATGCTCTCCTACAACTGCTCGCCGTCCTTCAACTGGCGCAAGAACCTGGACGACGACACCATCGCCAAGTTCCAGCGCGAGCTCGGCGCCATGGGATACACGTTCCAGTTCATCACCCTGGCCGGCTTCCACGCCCTCAACCACTCCATGTTCGACCTGGCCAAGGGCTACAACGAGCGCCAGATGTCCGCGTACGTGGAGCTGCAGGAGCGCGAGTTCGCCGACGAGGCGCGCGGCTACACCGCCACCCGTCACCAGCGCGAGGTGGGCACCGGCTACTTCGACGCCGTCTCCACCGCCATCAACCCCGACTCGTCCACGGTGGCCCTCCGGGAGTCCACCGAGGCCGGCCAGTTCCACTGAGCCGTTCCTCCCCCGACTGCGAACCGCGAAGACCCTAGGAGCAAGCCATGATGACCCTGCAGACGAGCTTCGGCGACAGCACGCTGAACGGCGTGCGGGTGCTGGGCGACCCCGTCCCCGGCCAGAGGGAGATCCTCACCCCGGAGGCGATCGACTTCCTGGCCGCCCTGCACCGCGCGATGGAGCCGCGTCGGCGGGAGCTCATGGGGCTTCGCGAGGAGCGCCGGGACCGCATCGCCGGGGGCGCCACCCTCGACTTCCTCCCCGAGACCCGCAAGGTCCGGGAGGACGCGTCGTGGCACGTGGCGCCCCTGGCCCCCGGCCTGAAGGACCGCCGTGTGGAGATCACCGGTCCGGTGGACCGGAAGATGACCATCAATGCGATGAACTCCGGCGCCCGCGGCTGGCTCGCCGACTTCGAGGACTCCTCCACCCCCTCCTGGGAGAACGTGATCGCCGGCCAGGTGAACCTGCGGGACGCCATCCGCGGGACCATCTCCCTGAGCGCCGGCGGCAAGGAGTACCAGCTGAACGGTGAGGCCCTCACCGACCACCCCACCATCAACGTGCGCCCCCGCGGCCTGCACCTGATGGAGGACCGCATCGAGGTGGACGGCTCGCCCGTGTCCGGCGCCCTCACGGACTTCGCCCTGTACTTCTTCCACAACGCGAAGGAGCTCGTGGCCCGCGGCCGCGGCCCGTACTTCTACCTCCCCAAGACGGAGTCGCACCTGGAGGCGCGCTGGTGGAACTGCGTGTTCGTCCGGGCTCAGGACCTCCTGGCGGTGCCGCAGGGCACCGTCCGCGCCACCGTGCTGATCGAGACCATCACGGCCGCGTTCGAGATGGAGGAGATCCTCTACCAGCTGCGCAACCACGCGGCCGGCCTGAACGCGGGCCGCTGGGACTACATCTTCAGCATCATCAAGACCTTCCGCGACCGCGGCGCCGACTTCGTGCTCCCCGACCGCTCCGAGGTCACCATGACCCAGCCGATGATGCGGGCCTACACCGAGCTGCTGGTGCGCACCTGCCACCGGCGCGGCGCCTCGGCGATCGGCGGCATGGCCGCGCAGATCCCGAGCCGCAAGGACGCGGAGGCCAACGCCGCCGCCCTCGAGAAGGTCCGCGCGGACAAGAGCCGCGAGGCCGGCGACGGCTTCGACGGCTCCTGGGTGGCCCACCCGGACCTCGTGCCCGTGGCCATGGAGGTCTTCGACGGGGTGCTGGGGGAGGAGCCCAACCAGATCCGCACCCGCCGCCGCGAGGACGTCGTGCCGGACGCCGCGGCCCTCATCGACGTGAGGTCCACGGTCGGCTCGATCACCGAGCGGGGGCTGCGGACCAACATCGAGGTCGGCATCCGCTACCTCGAGTCCTGGCTGCGGGGCAACGGCGCCGCCGCCATCCACAACCTCATGGAGGACGCGGCCACCGCCGAGATCTCCCGCTCGCAGCTCTGGCAGTGGGTGAACGCCGGCTCCACCGCGAAGCTCACCGACGGCGGGGAGCGCACCGTGACCCGCGAGTGGGTGCAGCAGCTCACCGACGAGGAGTTCGCCGCCATCGAGCGCACCGAGGGCGACCGCTTCGACGACGCACGGGAGGTGTTCACCTCGGTGGCCCTCGCGGAGGAGTTCCCGGACTTCCTCACGCTCCCGGCCTACGAGAGGTTCCTCTCGGCCGAGGCCCGCGCCCGTCGCGAGGCCACGGGCGGCACGCCCGCCTGAACCGCGGAGATCACGCGCCACGCCGCCGCCGCCTGCCCCTCCCGGGGCGGGCGGCGGCGTCGTGGTGGGCCGGCGCTCAGACGGCGGCGCGGACGATGATCCCGAGGCCCATGGTCTTGAGGGCGTTGACGGAGCTGGCCCTGGCGGCGCGGCCGTCCTTGAGGCGCGCCCACTGCGAGGCGAACAGGCCCACCGCGAAGCCGATGAACAGGCCGACCACGGGGAGGACGAAGAAGCCGATGATCGCCCCGACGACGCCGGCCATGATCGGCCCGCGCGTCACCTTCTCCCGGCGCAGCGAGCGGCCCGTGAGCACGGCGGACGCGCTCAGGCCCGCGATCGCCAGGCCGGCCGCGACGATGCCGAACGTCCAGGAGGCACTGGACCCGAGGATCCACGCCCACGCGAGGGACGGGATGAGGATCGAGCCGGGCAGGATCGGGTAGACCGTGCCGACCACCCCGACCATGATCAGGAGGACGGCAAGGAGGGACACGGCGATCGCGAGGGTGGTCGCCGCTCCAGTATGACGGGCCGCCCAGGGAGAGCAGGCGCCGCTGCCGCCGGCGGGCGGGCCGCGCCCGCTCAGCCCCGCTGCCAGGGCCGCTCGCCGTGCTCGTGCCGGAACACGAGGGAGGTGCGGGTGGAGGCCACGGCCGGATCCGCCGAGAGGTTCTTGAGCACGAACCGGGAGACCTCCTCCGAGTCCGCGACCGCCACGTGGAGGAGGAAGTCCTCCTCGCCGCCGAGGAAGAACACCTGGAGCACGCCGGGCAGCGCGCGCATCTGCTCGAAGAGCTCCTCCATGCGGTGGCGCGCCCCCGGGCGGATGCGCACGGAGATCAGCGCCACCAAGCCGTTCCCCAGGGCGGCCGGGTCCACCTCCACGGTGAAGCCGCGCACGGCGCCGGACGCGCGCAGCGCCTTGAGCCGGGCCAGGCACGTGGACGGCGCCACCCCGAGCTCCTCAGCGAGCGAGGCGTTGGTGCGGCGCGCGTCCTGCCGCAGCAGCTCGAGGAGCCGCCGGTCCACCCGGTCGAGGGACTGCAGATGCTTCATGGTTCCGGCCTCACTGTGAGCTGTGCGTTGACGATTCTGTCCAATTCTGCCGTCCTCGCGCACGATCCTTCGGCACCTGGTCCGCAATGCCGTCGGGACGGCTAGATTCGCCGCCATGCTGATCGGAGTGCCCACAGAGGTCAAGAACAACGAGTTCCGCGTCGCCCTCACGCACAGCGGCGTCCTGGAGCTGGTCCGCCGCGGCCACGAGGTCCTGGTGCAGGCCGGCGCCGGCGTCGGCTCCGGCATCCCGGACGAGGCCTACGCCGAGGCGGGCGCCCAGCTCGTCGGGAGCGCGGACGAGGTCTGGGAGCGCGCGGAGCTCGTGCTGAAGGTCAAGGAGCCCGTGGCCGAGGAGCACCACCGCCTGCGCCGCGGCCAGGTCCTCTTCACCTACCTCCACCTCGCCGCCGACGCCGAGGGCACCCGCGCCCTCCTGGACTCCGGCACCACCGCGATCGCCTACGAGACCGTCACCCGCGGCCGCGCCCTGCCGCTGCTGGCCCCGATGTCCCAGGTGGCCGGTCGCCTCGCCCCCACGGCCGGCGCCTACCACCTCACCCAGGCGCAGGGCGGCTCGGGCGTGCTGCTCGGCGGCGTGCCCGGCACCCGCCGCGGACGCGTGGCCGTGATCGGCGCGGGCGTCGCGGGCGAGAACGCGGCCGTCGTCGCCGCGGGCATGGGCGCGGACGTGACCGTGCTGGACATCAACCTGGAGCGCCTCGCTCAGCTGGACGCCACCCACAACGGGCGCTTCCGCACGCTGGCCTCCTCCCACCTGTCCATCGCCGAGACCGTGGCGGACGCGGACCTCGTGATCGGCTCCGTGTTGATCCCCGGCGCGACGGCCCCCAAGCTGGTCACGGCGGAGATGGTGGAGGCGATGCGCCCGGGCACCGTGCTCGTGGACATCGCGATCGACCAGGGCGGCTGCTTCGAGAACTCCCGCGCCACCACGCACCAGGACCCCACGTACCGCGTGGGCGAGCAGGTCTACTACTGCGTGGCCAACATGCCCGGTGCCGTGCCGCAGACCTCCACGGCCGCCCTCACGAACGCGACCCTGCCCTACATCCTGAAGATCGCCGACGCCGGCTGGCGCGCCGCCCTCTCCTCCGACGAGGGATTCGCCGCGGGGCTCAACGCCCACGAGGGCTCCCTCACCCTGCGCTCCGTGGCCGAGGCGCTCGCCGACCCGCTCGGGCTGGACGCGGAGACGGACGTGCGCGTCACCGCGGACGTGCTCGCCGAGGCCTGATCCGACCGACGACGCGGGGCCCGGACGGTCGGATCCGTCCGGGCCCCGCGTCGTCCGGGCTCACTGCCCGAGAGCGTCCGGCTCAGAGGCCAGCGAGGAACTCCCGGTGGAAGGACCAGTCGCCGGTGACCTCGGGGTGGAAGCTCGTGGCGAGCAGGCGCCCCTGGCGCACGGCCACGGGCAGGCGCGCGTCGTCGTCGAGCCCCAGCCCCGCAGGGTCCACGGACAGGCGCGAGGCCGGCACGCTCGCCAGGACCTCGACGCCGGCGCCGGCTTCCAGCACTGCGGGCGCGCGGATGAACACGGCATGCACCGGGTCCGCCGAGACGGCGGGGATGGCGAGGTCCTCCTCGAACGAGTCCACCTGCGCGCCGAACGCGTTGCGCCGCACCGTGACGTCCAGGACGCCGAGACTGCCCTGGCCCGGGGCAGGGTTCTGGATCCCGTCCGCCAGCATGATGAGGCCGGCGCACGTGCCGTAGGCCGGCAGGCCCGCGCAGAGGGCCGCGGCGAGCGCGTCCTTGAGCGCCATGATCCGCGCGAGCCGGTCCATCACGGACGACTCCCCTCCAGGCAGGACGATCCCGTCGAGCCCCTCGAGGTCGGCGGGGCGCCGCACCAGCCGGGTCTGCGCGCCGAGCGCCTCGAGGACGTGCACGTGCTCGCGGACGTCGCCCTGGAGCGCGAACACCCCGACGAGCCTCCCGTTGCTGGAACCCTGGTCGCCGTCCGGCCGCGTCGTCGTCATTCCCCTGATGCTAGCCCGCCCCCTCCCCCGAACGAGGTGTCACGAATCGTTGGCATCCGGGCCGCATTCCAACGATTCGTGACAATTCGTCTGCGCGGAGAGGACGGCGCCGCGGCGGAGGAGGGCGGCGCGCAGGTCGGCCGCCATCCGCTCGAACCCCGACGGCGTCCACACGTCCCCGGCCACCCGCAGACAGGTCCAGTCCGACGCCTCGAGACGGCGCACGCGGCTGATGTCCTCCCGGAACTGGGCGACGTCCGTGCGGTGGTGGTCGCCCTCGTACTCGAGGCACACGCGCGACTCCTCCCACACCAGGTCCGGCATGATCCACGACCCGCCCCGGAGCGTGACCCGCACGTTCATCCGCGGCTCCGGGAAGCCGGCCCCCACCAGCCGCAGCCGCAGCCGGCTCTCCGCGGGCGATCCGCTGCCGTCCCGCAGCAGCGGCAGCGCTGCCCGCATCAGGCGCACCCCGCGCACGTTCCGCCGCTTCCCGACGACGGCGGCCAGTTCCGCTCGCGTGCATCGCGGGTGCTCGCCGGGCTCCTGCCTGGCGGCCGCCCCGTGCGCGGACTGGAGCAGCGACTCCCCCGCCACCACGAGGTCCTCGAGGGCACGCTCCTCCACGAGGGGCGGGACGGACCGTGGGTCACCCCACGGGACGAGCTGTGTGGCCAGGTCAGTCCAGGTCCATGCCGCCGACGTCACGGGGACGCCCGCGAGACGGGTGACGGGGGCGGCCGGGGGAAGCGTGTGGGGACGGACGCCGCGAGGACGGGGGCGGCCGCCGGCGTCGATGCGCTTGGACAGATGGAGCGGGGAGAGCGGGTCCAGCGCCGACGGCAGCCAGATCCCCCAGACCCACGCGGCGGTGGCGTGAGTGACCACGGCGTCCCCGGGCGTGAGGTCCGTCAGCGCTCGCAGGTGACCGATCCGGTCGACGGGACCCGGTCCGATCGCCCGCAGACCCCACGCCGGGGCCGCGAGGTCGGACGCGCGCAGGCGCTGGGCCGTCGCACCGGCGGCCCGCAGGTTGCGGACGGTGTGCACCGGTGCGGCGTCCGGGGTCTGGAGGCGCCGGGGCACGGGGGCGTCGTCGTCGTGGTCAGGCGGCGGGGAGACGGGGGACGGGAGCGGCCGGGGCGGGCGGGTCATGCCCCCAGCGTGGCGACCGCCGAGCGCGGCGGGCGGACCGCCGTCGTCCTCGGTGGACGAGGCGGGCCGGCCCGGCACGTGTGCAGGAGCGGTCCTCCCCCACCCGCAGACCCACGCAGATGAGGTGTCACGAAGTGTTGGTATCCGTGGCGGATACCAACACTTCGTGACACCTCGTTCGGAGGGGAGGGAGGGGGGTGGGGTCAGGTCACCAGCCGCGCTCGGCCAGGCGGTGCGGGGCTGCGAGGTCGGAGACGTTGATGCCCACCATGGCCTCGCCGAGGCCGCGGGAGGCAGCGGCGATCGCGGCGGGGTCATCGAACTGGGCCGTCGCCTTGACGATGGCCTCGGCACGCTGGGCGGGGTTGCCGGACTTGAAGATGCCGGAGCCCACGAACACGCCGTCGGCGCCCATCTGCATCATCAAGGCCGCGTCCGCCGGGGTGGCCACGCCGCCTGCGGTGAACATGACGACCGGCAGGGTGCCGGTGGAGGCGACCTCGGCCACGAGCTCGTAGGGGGCCTGGAGCTCCTTGGCGGCCACGTACAGCTCATCCTTGGCCAGGCCCTGCAGCGCCGCGATCTCCTTGCGGATGGTGCGGATGTGCTTCACGGCCTCGGAGACGTCGCCGGTGCCGGCCTCGCCCTTGGAGCGGATCATGGCCGCGCCCTCGGTGATGCGGCGCAGCGCCTCGCCCAGGTTGGTGGCGCCGCAGACGAACGGCACGTCGAAGCCCCACTTGTCGATGTGGTTCACGTAGTCGGCCGGGGAGAGCACCTCGGACTCGTCGATGAAGTCCACCTTCAGGGACTGCAGGACCTGCGCCTCCACGAAGTGGCCGATGCGCGCCTTGGCCATCACGGGGATGGACACGGCCTCGATGATCCCGTCGATCAGGTCCGGGTCCGACATGCGGGCCACGCCGCCCTGGGAGCGGATGTCCGCGGGCACGCGCTCGAGGGCCATCACGGCGACGGCGCCGGCGTCCTCGGCGATGCGGGCCTGCTCCGGGGTGACGACGTCCATGATGACGCCGCCCTTGAGCATGTCCGCCAGGCCGCGCTTGACGCGGGTGGTGCCGGTGCCGCGCGCGCCGTCGTCGGCCGCGGAGATGGTGGAGGCGGAGAAGCTTGCTGCGGGTGCGTCGCTCATGGGAGTCCTTCGAGGAGGCGGGATGCGGGAGATCCCGCCGCGGCCGGGCCGGGCGGGAAGCGGGGTCAACTCTAGTGGCCCGCGCACGACGGCGGCCACGGCGCCGGCCGCGGCACGTCACGCCGCGTGCCGCTCACGCGTTCCAGAGGCCGTACGAGTCCGCGAGGTCGGCGATCTTCTCGGCGCGCTTCAGGCGCGGCAGGTAGGAGCCGTCGCCCACGGCGGCGCCCGCCCTGTGCTTGTCCAGCAGGTCCTTGGCCCACGAGAGCTCGTCCTCGGACGGAGACAGCGCCCGGTTCACCCAGTCCACCTGGCCGCGGCTGAGCACGAGGCGCCCGGTCATCCCCATCGAGGCGGTCACGGCGCTGGACTCGCGCACGGAGTCCTCGGCGTCGGCGTTCCCCGGCGGGCCGTCGATCGCGCCGGGCAGCCGTCCCACGCGCGAGGCGATCACCATGCGGGAGCGCGCGTAGGCCATGGCCAGCGGGTCCTCGCCCACGCCCACGTCCTTGCGGAAGTCGTTGACGCCGAACGCGAGGCGGAACGTCCCCGGGGCCTTGGCCACCGCCGTGGCGTTCTCGATGCCCAGGGCGGACTCCAGCAGCGCGATCACGGGCGTGCCCGCGCGCAGGCGCATGGCCGTGAACGTGACCTGTTCGGGCTCCTCGGTCTCGGCGAGCACCACGCCGCGCACCCCGCTCAGGCGCGCGAGCGCCTCGAGGTCCCGGGCCCAGTGCTCGGTGGAGGCGGCGGAGATGCGCACCCACGCCGTCATGCCGCCGGAGAGGGCGTCCACCACGTTGGCGCGCGCCGCCTCCTTCTCCTCCTCGGGCACGGCGGCCTCGAGGTCGAGGATCACGGAGTCCGCCTCGGAGGCCAGGGCCGGCGCGAAGTCGTCGGAGCGGGCCGCGTTCACCAGCAGCCAGGAGCGGCTCAGCTTGGCGGGCAGGGCGGCGGCGCGGCGGTTTCTCACGGGCATGCCTCCAGCCTAGCCTCCCGGCAGGACGCGATTCCGGGGAGCGCTCTACCATGAGAGGGCTCACCCGACCCCGCCCCGACACCAGGAGCCCGCATGCGCCATCCCCTCGCCCCGCGGGCCGTCCTGCTGACCGGCCTGGGCGTACTGGCCGCCGTCGGCACCGGGTGCATGGCCGCGCCGTCCGAGCCCGCGGCCTCCTCCGCGCCGGCCTCCTCCACCGGGGTGCCCGCCCCGGACGTGGCGGGCTACGCCCCGCTGACCGTCCACCTCGTGGTCCCGGCGGACGCCGCGCCCGAGGGAGCCTCGGGCCGCGCCATCGGCTGCGGGGACCTGCTGATCCCGGTGGAGACCTCCCCCGCCGACGCCCCGGACCGCGCCGCCTACGCCCTGGACTTCCTCCTCAGCGACGGATGGGGCTCCCACGGCGACCCGCCGCTCTACAACGAGCTCGTGGAGACGGGCAGCACCCTCGTCTCGACGGGGCATCGCCGCGAGGGCGACACCGAGGTGTTCACGTTCTCCGGCACGCTGAGCACGGAGGGCGAGTGCTCCGCCGCGCGCGTGCGGGCGCAGCTGCAGGAGACGGCCCGCGCCCAGACGGACGCCGCCCACGTGCGCCTCGAGGTGGACGGCCGGGACCTCGACGAGCTCCTCGGCCTCGCCCCGCTCGCCCTCGGCCCGGAGCCCTCGGCCTCCCCCGACGACGACGCGGCGGCCTCCGCCGGCGCCTCGCCGTCACCGACGGAGACGGCGGCGCAGGACGGCTCCGCCGAGCAGGCCTCCTCGTCCGCTCCCCCGGCGACTGCCTCCGCGACGCCGACCGTGGAGGCCTCCCGGGCCCCGGAGACCACGGAGACGGCGCCCTCGGCCGCCGAGACGTCGACGCCGGCCGCGGAGGGGGCTGCAGGGACGGAGGGTGCGGCGGGGACGGAGGAGACGCCGGGAGGCGCCGGCGCCGGCGGCGCGGGCTCCACGTCTGAGGGCTCCACCGCGGAGAACTCCTGGGCTCCCTCCTCCAGGTCCTCGTGGGCGTCCACCGCGTCCTCCTCCGCCCCCGTGGCGGATCGGGCCGAGGGCACGTCGCCCGCGGGCGACGCGGGGGAGGAAGCCGCGTCGACCACCGTCGGCACCCCCGGGGCGGGAGCGGCGGAGGGCGCCGCGACGTCGGGAGCGGCGGAGACCCCCACCACCCCCTGACCGCCCCGGTGAACCGCGTGCCCCTCCCCTGTCCGGCGGGGGGCGGCCCTTGCTAGGGTGCGGACTCGTGCATCCTCGTCGTGAACTCCTCGCCCAGCGCGCTCTCGGCGTGACCCAGTCCGCCGTGCGCGACGTCTTCGACATCGCGATGGACCCGAACCTCGTCTCGCTCGCGGGCGGCAACCCGTGGCTCGCGGACCTCCCGCTCGAGGAGCTCTCCCGGATCGCCGCGGACCTCGTGGCGCAGCACGGCACCGAGTCGCTGCAGTACGGCCCGGGCCAGGGCCTCGAGGAGATGCGCCAGGCGGCGGCCGCCGTCATGGCCGCGGACGGCATCCCGGACGCCGACCCCGAGCTCGTCGTCATCACGCCCGGCTCCCAGGCCGCCATCGACACCGCGTGCCGCACGTTCGCGAACCCGGGCGACGTCGTCGTGGTGGAGGACCCCACCTTCGTGGGCGCGCTGACCACGTTCAACACCTGGGAGCTGGATCCGGTGGCCACCCCCACGGACGAGCAGGGCCTCGTCCCGTCCGAGCTGGATGCCACGCTGACCGCGCTGGCCGCCGAGGGCCGACGCGTGGCCTTCCTCTACACGATCCCCTCGTTCGCCAACCCCTCCGGCGCCCTCCTCCCCGAGGAGCGCCGCGAGGAGGTGGCCGCGGTGTGCAAGAGGCACGGCGTGCTGATCGTGGAGGACAACCCGTACGGGCAGATCGCGTTCGACGGCGACCCGCTCACCCCGATCGCTGCGAAGCACCGGGACAACGTGGTGTACCTGGGCACGATGTCCAAGATCTTCTCCCCGGGCGTGCGCATCGGCTGGGCGCTCGTGCCCTCCGCCCTCAAGCGCGAGTTCTACCTCGGGGCGGAGTCCGCGTTCATCCACGCCTCCACGTACTCGCAGATGCTCTCCACCGCGTTCGTCACGCAGCTGGACTGGCAGGGGCACGTGCGCGCGGTGACGGGCCTCTACAAGGAGCGCGCCGAGGCCCTGGCGTCCGCGGTGCGCGAGCACTGGGACCCGGCCGTGGACGTCATCACCCCGCGCGGCGGCTTCTTCCTGTGGGCCACTCTCCCCCAGGGCGTGAACACGCTCGAGCTCATGCACCGCGGCATCGAGGCCGGCGCGGTGTTCGTCCCCGGCGCCGCGTTCACGCCGGTGGACGGGATCCACTCGACCCTGCGCCTGGCCTACCCCTTCGTGGAGTCCGAGAAGCTCGTGGAGGGCGTGCGCCGCCTGGCCCCCGTGGTGAACGAGGCGGTGGCGGCGAACCGCTCCCGCTGAGCCGCGCGCGGAGCCCCTTCCCCGGCCCCGGGTGATCGTATACGATCGCTGGCATGACGCAGAGCACACCCGAGATCTCCGGCCCGCAGCCCTCCGGCACCCCCACCGTCACGGAGCACGACTTCGCCGCGCGCGGCGCCCGTCCCGGCAAGGTGGTGGCCCTCCACCTGAACTACCCCTCGCGGATCGCCCAGCGCGGCCGCTCGCCGAAGTTCCCCGGCTACTTCCTCAAGGCCGGCACCTCGATCGCCCGTTCCGGCGACGTCGTCGAGCGCCCCGTCGGCACCGAGCTCCTCGCCTACGAGGGCGAGATCGCGCTCGTGATCGGCACCGCGGCCCGCCGCGTGAGCCCGGACCAGGGCTGGCGGCACGTCGCCGGCGTCACCGCCGCGAACGACTGGGGCCTCTACGACCTCCGCCACGCGGACAAGGGCTCCAACGTGAAGAACAAGTCGGGCGACGGCTACACGCCGCTCGGCCCGGCCGTCATCTCCGCGGACGGCCTGGACCCCGAGGCCCTGCGCGTGCGCACCTGGGTCAACGGCGAGCTCGTGCAGGACGACACCACCCAGGGCCTCGTCTTCCCGTTCGGCCAGCTCGTGGCCGACCTCTCCCAGCTCATGACCCTCGAGCCCGGCGACGTGATCCTCACCGGCACCCCCGCCGGCTCCTCCGTGGCCCAGCCCGGCGACGTCGTCGAGGTGGAGGTGGACGCCCCCACCGCCCCCGGTGCACCCTCCACGGGCCGCCTGGTCAGCCGCGTGGCCGAGGCCGAGCAGCCGATGGCCCCCTACGGCCACGGCCCCCAGGTGGACGACCTCCAACGCGAGGAGGCGTGGGGCTCGCGCGCGGCCGCGGGCCTGCCCCCCGTGACGGAGGACGCCACGGCCGCCGACGCCGCGGCCACCCCGGCCGCCGAGGCTCCCACCGCCGACGCCGCCTACCGCTGGGTGCCCTCCGAGCCCCGCCCGGACCGGACCCTGCTCACGGACGAGCTGAAGGCGAAGATCGCCGAGTGCGCGGTCGCCACCATCACTTCGCAGCTGCAGAGGCGGGGCATCCAGAACGCCACGATCGACGGCGTGCGCCCGATGCACCCCGGCCGCCGGATCGTGGGCTACGCCCGCACCCTGCGCTTCATCGCCAAGCGCGAGGACCTGTTCACCGAGTTCGGCGGCGGGTTCAACGCGCAGAAGCGCGCCATGGACGCCGTCCAGCCGGACGACGTGGTGGTCATGGAGGCCCGCGGCGAGGCCGGCACCGGCACCCTCGGCGACGTCCTCGCCCTGCGCGCCCAGGTGGCCGGCGGCGTCGCCGTCATCACCGACGGCGGCGTGCGCGACTCCGCCGCCGTCGCCGAGGTGGGCCTGCAGGTCTACAACGCGGCCGTCCACCCGGCCGTGCTCGGCCGCCGCCACATCCCGTGGGAGGTCGACGGGACCGTCACGTGCGGCGGCACCGCAGTGCAGCCCGGCGACATCGTGATCGGCGACGACGACGGCGTGGTGGTGGTGCCCCCAGCCCTGCTGCACGAGGTCATCGACGACGCGTGGGAGCAGGACCGCCAGGACGCGTGGGTGTACGAGCAGGTGCAGTCCGGCCAGCCCGTGGACGGCCTGTTCCCGCCGAACGCCGAGTGGAAGGCGCGGTACCAGCAGTTCCGCGAGGCCCAGCGTGACGCCGTCGAAGGCTGACGCCGCCTACCAGGCGATCATGCGCGGCATCCAGGAGCAGCGCTATGAGCCGGGCGACCGGCTGGTGCTGGCCCAGATCGCGGAGGAGCTGGGGATGTCCGTGGTGCCCGTGCGCGAGGCGATCCGGCGCCTGCAGTCGGAGAGCCTGGTGGAGTTCCGCCGCAACGTGGGCGCCACCGTCGTCGGGATCGACCCCGTGGAGTACCGCTACACGATGGAGACCCTCGCGCTGGTGGAGGGCTACTCCACCGCGCAGTGCGCCCCCCACGTGACGGCGGCCGAGATCGCGCAGGCGCGCGAGCTCAACGCCCTCATGCGCATGCTCGTCACGGGCGAGGCGGACTGGGACGCCGTGCAGTTCACCGACCTGAACCGCCGCTTCCACGCCCTCCTGTTCGAGCACCACCAGAACGACCACGTGCAGGACCTGGTGCGCCGCGGCTGGAACCGCCTCTCGGCCCTGCGCGCCTCCACGTTCGCGTACGTGCCCGGGCGGGCGGCCGCCTCGGTGTGCGAGCACGAGGAGCTGCTGCGGCTGATCGAGGGGCGGGCGGAGTTCGCCGCCGTCGAGCACGCCGCACGGACCCACCGGC
This sequence comes from Micrococcus sp. 2A, assembly GCF_039519235.1. NCBI lineage: Bacteria > Bacillati > Actinomycetota > Actinomycetes > Micrococcales > Micrococcaceae > Micrococcus > Micrococcus sp. 2A. The sequence goes on from NZ_CP154351.1 coordinate 2,208,709, forward strand.
TCAACACCCTGCACGCCTACCTGGACCACCAGGCGTCCCTCGAGGACGCCCACCCCGAGACCCCGTCCCCCGCCGGCACCCCGGCGACGACGTCACCCACCCGAGCACAGCTGGAGAGGACACCATGAGCGAGAACACCGTCTCCCACCGCAGGCCCGAGGGCCTCCCGGACGTCATCCGCCACTACATCGACGGCCGGCTCGTCGACTCCGTGGACGGCGACACCTTCGACGTCCTGGACCCCGTCACCAACACCGCGTACATCAAGGCCGCCTCCGGCAAGTCCGCGGACGTCGACCTCGCCGTGGCCGCCGCGAAGGCCGCCTTCGAGGGCGGCGAGTGGGCGCAGGCCATGCCGCGTCAGCGCTCCCGCGTGCTGCACAGGATCGCCGACATCATGGAGACCCGCGGCGACCAGCTCGCCGAGATGGAGTGCTTCGACACCGGCCTGCCGATCAAGCAGGCCAAGGGCCAGGCCGCCCGCGCCGCCGAGAACTTCCGCTTCTTCGCGGACCTGATCGTGGCCCAGCACGACGACGCCTTCAAGGTGCCCGGCCGCCAGGTCAACTACGTGAACCGCAAGCCGATCGGCGTCGCCGGGCTCATCACGCCCTGGAACACCCCGTTCATGCTCGAGTCCTGGAAGCTCGCCCCGGCCCTGGCCACCGGCAACTCCGTGGTGCTCAAGCCCGCCGAGTTCACCCCGCTCTCCGCCTCGCTGTGGCCGGAGATCGTCGAGGAGGCCGGCCTGCCGACGGGCGTCTTCAACATGGTGCACGGCTTCGGCGAGGAGGGCTTCGCCGGTGACCCGCTCGTGAAGCACCCCGACGTCCCGCTGATCTCCTTCACCGGCGAGTCCCGCACCGGCCAGATCATCTTCGCCAACGCCGCGCCGTTCCTGAAGGGCCTGTCCATGGAGCTCGGCGGCAAGTCCCCCGCCGTCGTCTTCGCGGACGCCGACCTGGACACCGCGATCGACGCGACCATCTTCGGCGTGTTCTCGCTCAACGGCGAGCGCTGCACCGCCGGCTCCCGCATCCTCGTCCAGCGCGAGGTCTACGACGAGTTCGTGGAGCGCTACGCCGCGCAGGCGGACCGCGTGAAGGTGGGCCTGCCCTCCGACCCGACCACCGAGGTCGGCGCCATCGTGCACCCCGAACACTACGAGAAGGTCATGTCCTACGTGGAGATCGGCAAGGGCGAGGCCCGTCTCGTGGCCGGCGGCGGCCGCCCGGAGGAGTTCCCGGAGGGCAACTTCGTGCAGCCCACCGTGTTCGCGGACGTGGCCCCGGACGCCCGGATCTTCCAGGAGGAGATCTTCGGCCCGGTCGTGGCGATCACCCCGTTCGACACGGACGAGGAGGCCCTCGAGCTGGCCAACAACACCAAGTACGGCCTGGCCGCCTACATCTGGACCAACGACCTCAAGCGCGCCCACAACTTCGCTCAGGACGTCGAGGCCGGCATGGTGTGGCTGAACTCGAACAACGTGCGCGACCTGCGCACGCCGTTCGGGGGCGTGAAGGCCTCGGGCCTCGGCCACGAGGGCGGCTACCGCTCGATCGACTTCTACACCGATCAGCAGGCCGTGCACATCACCCTCGGCGAGGTGCACAACCCCGTGTTCGGCAAGCAGGAGCAGGCCGCCTCGAAGATGGACGGCTGACGCGCCGGGCCTCCGCCGTCGTTCGCGAAGCGGGGCCCCACCTCCGCTTCCCTTCGCAGAGCGGGAGGCTGAGGCCCGCTGCCCACCGACGGCGCCCGCACCCTCCTCGTGAAGGCACGGGCGCCGTCGTCGTGCCGGGGGCGCATCCGTTGCGGCACGGACGCAGGGGTGGGCGGGAATGCCCGTCCCGCCCTTCCCCCCGGGCCGCGTGATCGTATACGATCGAGCCAGTGACCGTGTCCCAGGCCACAGCGGGGCGTCACCGCCGACACCCCACCTCAGCGAAGGAGCATCGATGACCAACCTCGAGAGCCGCCAGAAGACCTCGTCCGGCTTCTACGTGACCAAGGAAGCCCCCATCACCCCGGAGAACCCCCTCCCCACCCCGACGTCCGAGGCGCCGGACATCCTGCGCTGCGCGTCCATGGAGCTCGTGGTCACGGACCTGGAGCGCTCCCGCAGCTTCTACGTGGACGTGCTGGGCCTCGTGGTGACCGAGGAGGACGACGAGGTCATCTACCTCCGCTCCATGGAGGAGTTCATCCACCACAACCTGGTGCTGCGCAAGGGCGAGATCGCCGCCGTCGCCGCGTTCTCCTACCGCGTGCGCACCCCCGAGGACCTGGACAAGGCCGTGGCCTTCTACGAGGAGCTCGGCTGCCGCGTGGAGCGCAACAAGGACGGCTTCGTGAAGGGCGTCGGCGACTCCGTGCGCGTCGAGGACCCGCTGGGCTTCCCCTACGAGTTCTTCTACGAGACCGAGCACGTGGAGCGCCTGGCCTGGCGCTACGACCTCTACACCCCCGGCGCGCTGGTGCGCCTGGACCACTTCAACCAGGTGACCCCGGACGTGCCCCGCGCCGCGAAGTTCATGCAGGACCTGGGCTTCCGCGTCACCGAGGACATCCAGGACGAGCAGGGCACCGTGTACGCCGCGTGGATGCGCCGCAAGCCCACCGTGCACGACACCGCCATGACCGGCGGCGACGGGCCCCGCATGCACCACGTCTGCTTCGCCACGCACGAGAAGCACAACATCCTCTCGATCTGCGACAAGCTCGGCGCGCTGCGCATGTCCGACCACATCGAGCGCGGCCCCGGCCGCCACGGCGTCTCGAATGCGTTCTACCTGTACCTGCGCGATCCGGACGGCCACCGCGTCGAGGTCTACACCCAGGACTACTACACCGGCGACCCGGACAACCCCGTGGTCACCTGGGACGTGCACGACAACCAGCGCCGCGACTGGTGGGGCACCCCGGTCGTGCCGTCCTGGTACACGGACGCCTCCCTCGTGCTCGACCTCGACGGCAACCCGCAGCCCGTCGTCGCCCGCACGGACGAGTCCGAGATGGCCGTGACCATCGGCGCCGACGGCTTCTCCTACACCCGCGAGACCGAGGGCGAGGAGTCCATGCCCGAGTGGAAGCAGGGCGAGTACAAGCTGGGCAACCAGCTCTGATCCGCTGAGCCGAACCGCCGGTGCGCGACACCACCGCTGTGCCGGACCGCCGGCGCATCAGCTGGGCGCAGTACTGCCAGGTAACCCCCCGGGTTACCTGGCAGTACTGCGCCCAGCTCATCCAGTGCCTGTGTCGCGGGAGGCCTGTGCCGCGGGGAACCTGGGGGGCCTGGGGGCGGGGGGCGGGGACCGCAGACATGGCGGACGACACCCGGACTAGCCTGGCGGCATGGACGAGACGAACGCGCCGACCCCTGAGGCGCCCCGCGTGCTGGCCGACGTCGCCGAGCTGACGGACGGGCTGGCCGCGGCGGAGCCCGGCGCGGCCTGGCGTCTGAAGGACGACCCGCGCGACCTGGACGTGAACCTCGTGCGGCTGCCCGCAGGCGGGCGCAACGAGCCGTTCGAGGGCCCCGGGCTGGACATCCTGGTGCACGTCGTCGCCGGCTCGGGCGTGCTCCACACCGACGGCGGCGACGTTCCCATCCGCGCCGGCCAGCTGCTGTGGCTGCCTAAGAGCTCCCGCCGCGGCTTCACCGCTGGAGACGAGGGCCTCGCCTGGCTGACGGCGCACCGGCGGAAGCAGGGGCTCGCGATCGGACACCGGCCGGGCTGAGGCCCGCACCGCCGTCGTGAGCGGGCCCACACCCGGGCGGATCGCAACGTATACGATTGGCGCAGCCCGCCGTCGCACCCCGAGGAGCACCATGCTGGACCACGAGACGCACGTGAAGATCGCCGACGAGCTCTTCGAGGCCGGCCGCACCGGCACCCCCGTGCCCCTGCTGACCGCCCGCCACGCGGGCATGGAGATCGAGGACTCCTACGCCGTGCAGCGCATCTGGGCGGAGCGCCGCGTGGAGGCGGGGCGCCGCGTCGTCGGGCACAAGATCGGCCTGACCTCCAAGGCCATGCAGGCCGCCACCGGGATCACCGAGCCGGACTACGGCGTGATCTTCGATGACCAGGTGTTCGAGTCCGGCCACGAGTACGAGACCGCGCGCATCACCAACCCCCGCATCGAGATGGAGCTCGCCTTCGTGCTCAAGGAGGAGCTGCGCGGCCCGAACGTGACCCTCTTCGACGTGCTGCGCGCCACCGAGTACGTGGTGCCCGCGCTCGAGGTCCTCGACGCCCACGTGGAGCTGCAGGGCCGGACCATCGTGGACACCATCGCGGACAACGCCGCGCTCGGCTCCATGGTGCTCGGCGGCCGCCCCGTGGCCCCCGACGCCGTGGACCTGCGCTGGGTGGCCGGGACGCTCTCCCGCAACCAGACCATCGAGGAGACCGGCGTGGCCGCGGGCGTGCTGAACCACCCGGGCAACGGCGTGCACTGGCTGGCCAACCGCCTGGCCGAGCACGGCGACGCGCTCGCCGCCGGGGAGATCGTGCTCGCCGGCTCCTTCACCCGCCCGATGCACGTCAGCGCCGGGGACACCGTCACCGCCGACTACGGGCCGCTCGGCACCGTCACCTGCCGGTTCGCCTGAGAGGACCCCCCGCCATGCCCGTGCGCCACCACCCCCAGCCCCTCGTGAGGGACCTGTTCACCGCGGACGCTCGCGCCGCTCGCGGCGGCCGCCCCGCCGCCGGCATGTTCCTCAGCTCCGGGGACTGCACGGCCGCGGAGATCTGCGCCGGCGCGGGCATGGACTACCTCCTGATCGACGGCGAGCACGCCCCGCTCTCGCTCGAGACCGTCCTCGCGCAGCTGCGCACGATCGCCGGGTACAGGGTGCCCACCATGGTGCGCGTGCCCGCCCTCGACGTGGTGCTGGTGAAGCAGTTCCTGGACCTCGGCGCCCAGACCCTGCTCGTGCCGATGGTGGACGACCCCGAGCAGGCTGCCGAGGCCGTGCGGGCTGTGCGGTATCCGCCGCAGGGGGTGCGCGGCGTCGGGTCGGCGCTGGCGCGGTCGGGGCGCTGGAACCGGATCGAGGGGTACCTGCCGCAGGCGGCGGACCACGTCAGCCTGTTCGTGCAGATCGAGACGGCGGCCGGCGTCGAGAACGCCCGGGCCATCGCGGAGGTCGACGGCGTGGACGGTGTGTTCGTGGGCCCCTCCGACCTGTCCGCGTCGATGGGGCTGCTCGGTCAGCAGGCCCACCCGGACGTGGTGGCCGCTGTGGAGTCGGTGATCGCCGAGGTGAAGACTGCCGGGAAGGTCGTCGGCGTCAACGCGTTCGTCACGGCCCAGGCGCAGGCCTACGCGGCCGCCGGGGCGGACTTCGTCAACGTGGGGGCCGACGTCGCCCTGCTGGCCCGTGCCGCCGAGGCCCTCGCTGAGACCTGGTGCCCCGCCCCGGAGGCCGGCGATCCAGGCGACGGCGAGGGCACGCCCCGCGCGTCGTACTGACAGGCGCTCTGACCGGGCCGGACCCCCGGTCACCGTGCCACCCTGGATCCATGCTCACCCCCGGTTCGAAGACCCCGCGCCTCACCCACCGCTTCGCCGACACGTTCCCCGAGCTCGCCCTGCCGTGGGAGGCCCAGGAGACGCCCGCGCCTCAGCTGGCCCTGCTCAACAACGAGCTCGCCGAGCTGCTGGGCATGGACGCGGAGTGGCTCGCCACCGACGACGGCGTCCGGTTCCTCACCGGCGAGCAGCCCGGCCCGGACGCCCGCCCAGTCGCGCAGGCGTACGCGGGGCACCAGTTCGGCGGCTACTCGCCGCGGCTCGGCGACGGCCGCGCCCTGCTGCTCGGTGAGATCGCCCCGATCCTTCCGGGCGCCGACTCCCCCGCCGCAGCCCGCGCCCTGCGCGACCTCCATCTGAAGGGGTCCGGCCGCACCCCCTTCGCGCGCGGCAACGCGGACGGCCAGGCCGTCCTCGGCCCCATGCTGCGCGAGTACGTCGTGGCCGAGGCGATGCACGCCCTCGGCGTGCCGACCACGCGCGCGCTCGCCGTCGTCGCCACGGGCGCCCAGGTGCTGCGCGAGGACCTGCTGCCCGGCGCCGTGCTCGCGCGCGTCGCCGCCTCCCACCTGCGGGTGGGCACGTTCCAGTACGCGGCGGCGCTCCCGGACGCGGAGGCCTCGAAGGACCTGCTGCGCCGGCTCGTGGACGAGGCCGTCGCCCGCCACCACCCGCACGCCGCCGACGCCGAGAACCCGGCGCTCGCGCTCTACGAGGCGGCGGTCGGCGCGCAGGCCGAGCTCGTGGCGCGCTGGATGCTCGTGGGGTTCGTGCACGGCGTGATGAACACGGACAACGTGACGCTCTCGGGCGAGACGATCGACTACGGCCCGTGCGCCTTCATCGACGCGTTCGACCCCGGCGCCACGTTCTCCTCGATCGACGTGCAGCACCGCTACGCCTTCGGCAACCAGGGCCCCATCGCGGCGTGGAACCTCGCCCGGCTCGGCGAGACGCTGCTCCCCCTGCTCGACGACGACCCGAACCGGGCCGTGGAGCTCGCCCAGGAGGCCCTCGCCGGGTTCCAGGCCCGGCACCTGGCCGCGTGGCGCGGCGGGCTGCGGGAGAAGCTGGGGCTGAGCACCGACGTGCCGGACGAGACCGTCACCGAGCTGACCGACCGGCTCTTCGTGCAGCTGACCGAGGCGAGCACGGACTGGACCTCGTTCTGGTTCCGCCTGGCGGACATGGCCGAGGCCGATGCGGAGGCCGATCGCCTCATCCCGGGCGCCCGCACCCCCGACGAGGTGGCCGCGTGGCTGCGCGACTGGCGGGCCCTGAGCCCGGACGCCGCCGCGATGCGCCGCGTGAACCCGGTCTACATCCCGCGCAACCACCTGCTGGACGCCGCGCTCATGGCGGCCGAGGACGGGGACCTCGCGCCCGTGCGCGAGCTGCTCGAGGCGGTCACGGACCCGTTCGCCCCACGCCCCGGCTTCGAACGGTACGCGGAGCCGGCCGCGGTGGGCGGCGCCCCGTTCGTCACCTACTGCGGGACCTGAGCGCCGTCACCCGCGCGCGAGAGACCTCACGGGCACCGCCGGATCCGCGAGGGCCTCCGGGTCCACCCGGATTGCGCGGTCGATGATCCGCCGCGCCGCCTTCACGGCCATCGGATCGTCCACGGACGCGGCCCCGCGCATCGTGCCGTCCGCGGCGAGCGCGAAGCTCGCCACCGTCCGGCCCCGCACCTCGCGGTGGACGTGCCGGCCGCCGTCGGGAAGCGCCATGTCCCCCACGGCCTCGACGTGCGCGCCGTGCCGGTCCGACCAGAACCACGGCGCGCCGGGCGCGGCCGGCTCCTCGCCCATCAGGGCCGCGGCGGCCGCGACGCCCGCCTGCATGGCCGGCTCCCAGTGCCGCGACGCGGGCCAGGCCGAGTCCCGCAGCCGCGCGACGTCGCCGACGGCGAGGATCCCCGGCACGGACGTCCGGCCCGCGGCGTCCACCAGCACGCCGTCCGCGGTCTCGATCCCGGCCTTCTCGGCGAGTGCGGTCTCCGGGACGGTGCCCGTGGCCAGCACGACGACGTCGGCGTCCACGGTGCGGCCGTCCTCGAGATGGACGCGGTGGGCGGTGGGGAGTCCGCCGCCGGGATCGTCCACCGCCTCGTCCGCGTGCTCGATCCGCGCGACGCGCCCGACCTCCAGCTCGACCCCGTTCTCGGCGTGCATGCGGTGCAGGCGCGCGGTGATCGCCGGTCCGACGGCGGTCAGTGAGGGCGTCTCGGTGCTCGTCACGAGCGTGACGTCGGCGAAGGCGGCGCGGGCCGACGACGCGGCCTCGGCGCCCGTGAAGCCTCCGCCGATCACCGCCACGCGCGCCCCGAAGTGCAGCCGGGCCACGAGGGCGTCCGCGTCGGCGCGGGTGCGCAGGGTGATCAGCCGCGCATCGTCGGCGCCGGGCACCGCCAGCGGGCGCACCCGACCGCCCGTCGCGAGGACCACGACGTCCGCCTCCCGGGCCTCCCCCGTGTTCAGCCGCACGCGGTGCCGCGCGTCCGCACCGCCGGGCTCGAGCGCCTCAGCCCGCGCGGTCACGACCTCCACTCCGTGCTCGGCGAACCACGACGGCGGGGCGAGGAGCAGCCGGGGCCCGTCCGTCTCCCCGGTCAGGTAGTCCTTGGACAGCGGCGGTCGGTCGTAGGGCAGGCCCTCGGGGTCCGCGATCGTCAGCGCGCCCGCGAAACCGCGACGGCGCAGCTCGCGCACCAGAGAGAACCCGGCCAGCCCGCCGCCGAGCACGAGCACGGAGGCGGAAGCCCCGCCGGGAGCCCCGCCGTCGTCCGCCACAGGCACGAGGCCCGCGCTCATTCGCCCGGCGTCAGGTAGAGCTGACCGTCCCGCGCCTCCACCGCATGCGTGCCGACCGGCTTCGTGGCCGGCAGGCACAGCGCCTCGCCGGACCTGAGGCAGAACTCGGCGGAGTGCAGCGGGCACTCGACCTTCGTCCCCTCGAGCCACCCCTCGGCCAGGGATGCGTCCTCGTGGGTGCAGGTGTCGTCGATCGCGTAGAACGCGCCGTCCTCGGCGTGGAACACCGCGACGTCGTCGCGCGTGCCCGCCGTCTGCGCCGGGATCACGCGGGACTCGCCCTCCGGGATGTCCGCCGCCGCGCCGATGTGGATGGGCTCCGCCATGTGCTGCCTCCGTGCTCCGCCGGCGCTCGCCGGCTCCTTCAGGGTCTGCACGCCACGGTATCGCGCGGGCGTCAGAGGACCTCGACAGCGCGCACCGTCCCGTCCGCGCAGCGCCTCGAGCGGGGCGGGGGCGGCGGCCATGTCCTCGTCCGAACGGACGGGGACGTTCAGGAGCACCCAGAGCAGCGCCGTCGTGACCAGGATGATCGAGGTGACCTTGCGCAGGCAGCCCTTCGCCGAGGCCCACATGGAGGTGAGCACGGTGCGGGCACGCGCATCGCGATCAGCAGCACGTAGACCGGCAGGCTCGGCCGGTCACGTCGCGCTCGCGCAGCGCGCGGGTCACGGGGAGAAGGAGGGCCATGGGGTCCGCGCCTGGGGTGCCGTGCCCCGGACCGGCGGTCCGGGACGCTCGGTGCCGTCACCGGAATTGCGTCTGACGGGCGTGAGCTACGGGGGGCCTTACTCCCCTCGGCGGCGACGCGCACCTCCCCCGATCGACTCAGGACCGGAACGCGCGCGCCACCTCGAGGAAGCGGTCGTTGGCCTCGACCTCACCCATCGTGACGCGGACGCCCTCGCCCGCGAACGCCCGCACCGAGAGCGCTCGGGCCTGGGCTGCCTCGGCGAACGCGGCGGTCTGATCACCCAGCGGCAGCCACACGAAGTTGGCCTGGGTCTCGGGCACGTCCCAGCCGGCCTCCTGCAGCGCGGCGACGACGCGCACGCGCTCGTCCACCACGGTCTGCACGTGGCCGAGGACCTCGTCCAGGTGCTCGAGCGAGGCGACGGCGGCCTGCTCGGCGAGCGTGGAGACGGCGAAGGGCACGGCCACCGTGCGCAGCGCGGAGGTGATCTCCGGGTGGGACACGGAGTAGCCGACACGGAGGTTGGCCAGGCCGTGGGCCTTGGAGAAGGTGCGCAGCACCACCACGTTGCGGTGCTTCCGGTACATCTCCAGGCCCTTGACGGCGTCCTCGTCCCGGATGAACTCCACGTAGGCCTCGTCGATCACCACGAGGATGTGGGAGGGCACCTTCGCCAGGAAGTCCTCCACCTCGGCCGTGGTGAGCGCCGGGCCGGTGGGGTTGTTCGGGGTGCACAGCAGGATCACGCGCGTGCGGTCCGTGATGGCGTCCAGCATGGCCGGCAGGTCGTGTCGGTGGTCCGCGGTGAGCGGCACCATGACGTCCTTCGCGCCGGCGCTGCGGGCCACGATCGGGTAGGCCTCGAAGGAGCGCCACGCGAAGATCACCTCGTCCGGCTCGGTGCCCTCCCCCTCGCCCGCGAAGGCGGTGATGATCTGGGACAGCGCGCCCAGCGAGCCGGCGCCGGTGACGATGTCCTCGGCCGGGACGTCCAGGTGGGGGGCCAGCTTCTCACGCAGCTCCGTGGCGAGCGGGTCCGGGTAGCGGCACAGCAGGCTCGGGGCGCCCTCGACGCCGGTCACGATCTCGTGCACGCGCTCCACGACGCCCGGCACCGGGGCGAACGGGTTCTCGTTCGAGGAGAGCTTGTAGGGGGCGAGTCCGGGGACGGCCACGGGCGGCTTGCCGGCCGCGTACGGCGGCAGCTTGCCGACCTTGGCGTGGGCGCGGACGACGGCGGGGCTGGGCTGAGCGGAGTCGGTCATGTGGCACAGGATACGGCGGTGACGAGGCTCTCAGCCGTCGCCGAGGGCGGCCGCCACCCGCTGAGCGGCGGCGGACAGGCGGGCCCCGATCGCCTCGAGGTCCTCCGCCCGGGTCGCGAAGACGACGGCGAGCGCCGCCGGGAACTGGCCCCGCACCGCGAGCGGCACGGCCACCGAGGACACGCCGGTGATCACCTCGTCGCGGCTCGAGGCCCAGCCGCGCGCGCGGGCGCCGGCGACCTCCGGACGTTCGGCGCCGTCGTCGTGCGGGCCCACCCCCTGCCCGCCCTCGGCGCGGCGGTCGCGCTGGGCGGCCCACTCCGCCTCCGGCATGGCGGCCGCGAGGGCGATGCCCGGCGCGCCGACCCCCAGCGGGTGGCGCGTGCCCGGCCGCTGGGTCACGAGGTTGCCGCGCGGGGGCTCCACCGTGGCGAGGGTGAGGCAGTCCGCGCCGTCCCAGACCACGAGGAAGGCGGTCATGTGGAGGTCGGCCGAGACGGAGGTGAGCTCGGGCAGGGCCGCGGCGCGCAGGTCCGGCTCCACCCGGCCCGCAAGCACCGCGAGGCCCGGGGCGACGAGGACGCGGCCGGCGTCGTCCCGGCGCAGGAGGCCGTGCTCCTCGAAGGTGCGGAGCATGCGGTAGGCCACCGAGCGGTGGACGCCGAGGCCCTCTGCGAGCTCGGCGATGGTGGGCGGCGTGGGCGCCTCGGCCACGGCCTCGAGCATCGTGAGCGCACGGGAGAGGGTCTGCGACGGCGCCTCGGCGCGCACGGGGCGGGAGCGGGACGTCTCGGGGGGCATCGTGCGCTCCTTCGCTCAACGGGGCCGGGCGGAACGGGGTGGACGGACCGCGCCGGGGCACACCGGACGGCGTGTGGGCGCCCCCACGCGGGGTTGTGAAGCCGGTCACGCCCGCGTACAGTCTGCCACAGGCGTGTTCCCTCTGGGAACGACGCGTTCTCTGAGCGAACAGGCGCCGGGTGCCATCCTCGGCCGCAGCGAAAGGTCTCCCATGCTGTTCCACCACCACGGCTACGTCTCCACCGATCCCCGCGTCCAGCCCGCCGCCGGCACGGGCCTCACCCGCCCCGCCGAGCTGCCGGACGAGATGGACGTGCTGATCGTCGGCACGGGCCCCGCCGGCATGATCGCCGCGGCCCAGCTCGCGATGTTCCCGGACGTCCACGCCCGCATCATCGAGCGCCGCCCGCACCGCCTCGAGATCGGCCAGGCCGACGGCATCCAGGCCCGCTCCGTGGAGACCTTCCAGGCGTTCGGATTCGCGAACCAGATCATCGACGAGGCCTTCGACCTCACCTCGATGGCCTTCTGGAACCCGGACCCCGAGAACCCGGCGGACATCGTCCGCACCCAGCTCGCCGAGGACGACCCGGAGGGCGTCTCCGAGTTCCCGCACCTGATCGTGAACCAGGCGCGCATCCTGGACTGGTTCGCCGAGTTCATGATGAACGCCCCGGCCCGCATGGCCCCTGACTACGGCTGGGCCTTCGAGTCCCTCGACGACTCCGGCACCGGCGCGCACCCCGTCTCCGTGACCCTGCGCCGCACGATGGACGCCGAGGGCAACGCTCTGGAGAACCCGGAGGACGGCGAGCTGCGCACCGTGCGCGCGACGTACGTGGTGGGCGCGGACGGCGCCGCCTCGCGCGTGCGCAAGGCGATCGGCCACTCCCTCTCCGGCGACGCCGCCAACCACGCGTGGGGCGTCATGGACGTCCTCGCGGACACCGACTTCCCGGACATCCGCACGAAGTGCTCGATCCACTCGCAGGCCGGCTCGATCCTCCACATCCCCCGCGAGGGCGGGCACCTGTTCCGCATGTACGTGGACCTGGGGGTGGTGCCGGAGGGCGACGGCCACACCATCCGCAAGACCCCGCTCGAGGAGGTCATCAAGCGCGCCCAGGCGATCCTCCACCCCTACCGCCTCGACGTGAAGGAGACCGCCTGGCACTCGGTGTACGAGGTCGGCCACCGCCTGACCTCGGGCTTCGACAACCGCGAGCGCGTGGGCCAGCCCACCGTGTTCCTGCTCGGCGACGCCTGCCACACCCACTCCGCGAAGGCCGGCCAGGGCATGAATGTGTCCATGCAGGACGGCTGGAACCTGGGCTGGAAGCTCGGCCACGTCCTCTCCGGCCGCGCACCCCAGGAGCTGCTCGCCACCTACGCGGACGAGCGCAAGGACATCGCCAAGAACCTGATCGACTTCGACAAGGAGTGGTCCACGCTCATGGCGAAGCCCGTCTCCGAGCTGGGTGATCCGAACTACGTGGCGGAGTTCTACACGAAGACCGCTGAGTTCCCTGCGGGCTTCATGACCCAGTACCAGCCGTCCATGCTGACCTCGGGCACCGCGCACCAGGACCTGGCATCCGGCTTCCCTGTGGGCAAGCGCTTCAAGTCCGCCCTCGTGGAGCGCTCATGCGACACCAACGTGAAGCACCTGGGCCACCTGCACCGCGCGGACGGCCGCTGGCGCGTCTACGTGTTCGCGGACTCCGCGTCCCCCCGTTCAGCGGACTCGCAGGCGGCCGCCTGGGCCCGGGCGATCGCGGAGGACCCGCAGTCCTTCCGCAACCGCTTCACCCCGCCCGGCGCGCCCGAGGACACCGTGTTCGACGTCAAGGTCGTGTACCAGCAGCAGCAGTCCGAGTTCGACTGGACCGACGCGCCCGCCGTGTTCGTGCCGACCACGGGCCCGCTCGGCCTGCGGGACCTGAACAACGTGTTCGCCACGTGCCGGCCCAAGCACGGCGAGGACGTCTTCGAGGCGCGCGGCATCAGCCGCGACGGCGCCGTCGTGGTCGTCCGCCCGGACCACTACGTGTCCGGCGTCTTCCCGCTGGACGCCCCCGCGATGGTGAACGAGTTCTTCGCGGGCGTGCTGTCCGACCGGGCCTGACCCGACCGGCTCAGCGGCTGCGCGGCGTGCGGGCGATCTCCTCGGGCGCCTGGCTGACCACCCCCGCCCGACGCCGCGCGTCGGCGCCCTCGACGCCCCGCCGCAGGCGCACCGTCCGGCTGGAGAGCACGGCGCCCGTGGCCAGCCCGGCGAGCGCGGCGTGCACGCCGGCCACCTCGGCGCGAGCGGCGGGGTCGGCGGCCTCGAAGTCCTCGATCATGCGGGTGTAGTCCCCGAGCGCGTGGGCACGGTCCAGGTCAGTCCCGACGGCCTCCGCATCCTGTCCCAGGCGCGAGGCGAGCCCGGGCAGGTCGTGGGGGTCCAGCCGGTCCGGCCCCAGCCGCTCGAGCCCGTCCTCCCATCCCGCCTCGGACGAGGTCCCGGGGGCGAGCAGCGCGGGTGCCTCGTCCGGCCCCTCGGGGTGGAAGGTGACGGTGGCCCGCTGGAGGCCGAGGGGGTTCGGGCCGCCGTCGGCCGCGGTGTAGAGGTCACGGTCCGTGGCGAACTCGAGGATCGGCACACCGGCCGGCGCGGACTGGTTCCCGTTCGGCGCACCCACGGTCATGACGCCGCGCACCGAGTAGGCCTGGGAGAATCCGGGATCGTCCGCGAGGTTGACCGCGTGCACGCCGCCCTGGCTGTACCCGGCCAGCAGGAGGTCGGCGCCCGTCGGCACGCCCGCCGCCGCGAGGGCCTGCGCGATGCCGGACGCCGTCCGGCGCGAGTCGTTCCCCAGCGCGTCGAGGTTGCCCCCACCGTCCGCCCAGTTGTCCGAGCGATGCTGCGGCAGCAGCCCCTCCTGGGTGCCCGGCAGGCCCACGAGCCACACGTCCGCGCCGTCCGCGCCGCGGATCCGGGTGACGGTCACCGCGCCCTCGCCGTCGCTGTGCCGCGGGATGAGGTGCGCGACCTCGGACAGGTGGCCGGTGAGACGCCGGGGCGCCTCGAGGTGGTCCACAGGCTCCCCGGCGACCTCGAGGGGATCGGCGTTCGTGGGGTCCAGGAGCGGGTAGACCTCGGCGATGAGCCGCCACGCGGCCGCGGGCGTGAGGCGCAGGCTGGGGTCGATGTCCCCCAGGCGGTCCGCCGCCCACTCGAGCTCACCGCCCAGCTCCCCCACGGCGCACTGCCCCGCCACCCAGTCCCGCACGGGCCCGCCGAATCCACCGATGGCCGCGATGCCCCCGTCCACCGCCGTCCCCACGGGGAGGCCGAGCAGCTGGGCCAGGAGCGCCTCCCCCACGACCTCCGTGCCTGCACGCACGAGGAACTCCGCCTCCTCGACGGACAGGCCGTCCGCCGCCCGCGCCTCGAGCGCGGCTCCCAGCACGGCCGCCCGCGGGTCCTCCGCGTCCATGACGCCGGCCGCCCCCTGCTCGGCCCGGCGGTACGCCTCCGCAGCCCGCCGCAGGTCCTCCCGGTTGCGGGCGAGCGCGTCCGTCAGGCCCTGGAGACGGCGGGCGCCCTCGCGCAGCGCCTCCCGCAGGCGGGCCGCCGCGCCCGGGCCGGAGGCGGCCCGGTCCACGAGAGACGCCGCGTGCTCGGCGTGGAACACCAGGACGCGGGTGACGTCCGCGGCCTCGCGGAACCGCTCGGCGGCCGCGTCGATGCCGTCCAGGTCCGCGTAGACGGACCCCGGACCGCCCTGGGTGCTGAAGCGGACCACGTCTCCCACGCCGCTCACACCCCCGCCACGCTCAGCAGTGCGGCCCGGGCGGACTCCTCCACCTGGCGGATCCGCTGCTCGGCGGCGAGCCGGGCGTCCTCAGCCTCCCGCTCGGCCGCGGCGAGCAGGGCCAGCCACTCCTCGGCGGAGGCGACGAGCGCCCCCGCCTCGGCCAGCAGCGCCTCGGCCCGGGCCAGGTGCTCCCGCGCCGCGCTCGACCGCCACTCCACCTCTAGGGTCGCGCGGATGATCCCCTGCGCCGCCAGGAGCTCCCGGAGCAGCCCCCGGAGGGGATCCCACGCCGCGCGCAGCACCGTAGCGGCCCCCAGCGCGTCCTCGAGATCGTCCTGCGCGCCGCTGAAGCGACCGGCGAGGGACGCGACGACGTCGTCCAGGCCCACGGCGCCCACGGCGCGCAGCAGCGGGACCGGGGAGGGAGGGAGGAGGGGCGCGGAGGTCAGCTCGGCGACGGGCATGGCCCCACGGTAGGGAGGGCGCCCGGCCACGTTCCCCGGGCGAGGGGCCGGCCGGGGACGGGGGCCCGTGCGTCGTGACCTGTGCAGGAGGAGCCGGCGGGCGGGGGTGTTGACCGAGGTCACACCCTGGCCTATCCTGAACGAGCGGTCAGTAATTCGGTGCGCCCCGGTGCGCCCTGACCACGGAACCAGCCCGCACTCAGCGTGAGGTGATCCCCATGACGCAGACCAGCTCCCCCCAGCACCTGGCCTCCGTCCCGTCCCCCGAGGATGCGGCCGGCCAGGAGAACTTCGATCGCCTGATCGCGGAGGACTCGCGCATCGAGCCCCGCGACTGGATGCCCGAGGCGTACCGCAAGTCCCTGACCCGTCAGGTCTCCCAGCACGCGCACTCCGAGATCATCGGCATGCAGCCGGAGGCCAACTGGATCACCCGCGCCCCCTCCCTGAAGCGCAAGGCCATCCTCATGGCCAAGGTGCAGGACGAGGCCGGCCACGGCCTGTACCTGTACTCGGCCGCCGAGACCCTCGGCACCCCGCGCGACGTGCTCAACCAGCAGCTGATCACCGGCCGCGCCAAGTACTCCTCGATCTTCAACTACCCGGCCCGCACGTGGGCGGACATGGGCGCGATCGGCTGGCTCGTGGACGGCGCCGCGATCTGCAACCAGGTGCCGCTGTGCCGCGCCTCCTACGGCCCGTACGGCCGCGCGATGGTGCGCATCTGCAAGGAGGAGTCCTTCCACCAGCGCCAGGGCTGGGAGATCCTCTTCGAGCTCTCGAACGGCACCCCGGAGCAGAAGCAGATGGCCCAGGACGCGGTGGACCGCACCTACGGCCCTGCCCTGCAGATGTTCGGCCCGCCGGACGCCGACTCCCCGAACTCCCAGCAGTCGATGGCGTGGAAGGTCAAGCGCTTCTCCAACGACGACCTGCGCCAGCGCTTCGTGGACATGATCGTCCCGCAGGCCGAGGCCCTCGGGCTGACCCTGCCGGACCCGGACCTGAAGTGGAACGAGGAGCGCGGCCACTACGACTACGGCCAGCTGGACTGGGAGGAGTTCAACGCCGTGATCAAGGGCAACGGCCCCATGAACACGCAGCGCCTGGCCCGCCGCATCCAGGCCCACGAGGACGGCGCCTGGGTCCGCGAGGCCGCCGCCGCCTACGCCCGCCGCCAGGCCGAGCAGCACGCCGCGGCCGACACCCAGCTGATCGGAGCCTGATCCATGACCGAGAACACCTCCGCCTCGAACGAGTGGCCCCTCTGGGAGGTCTTCGTCCGCGCGAACCGCGGCCTCTCCCACGTGCACGCGGGCTCGCTGCACGCCCCGGATGCCACCATGGCGCTGCGCAACGGCCGTGACCTCTACACGCGCCGCAACGAGGGCACCTCCGTGTGGGTCGTCCCCGCGGACGCGATCGCGGCCTCGGACCCGGACTCCAAGGGCGGCTTCTTCGAGTCCGCCCAGGGCAAGTCCTACCGCCACGCCACCTACTACCAGAAGTCCGAGGGGGTGCCCCACCTGTGAGCTTCGCGACCAACGACTCCGCCACGAAGCACTCCGCCGGCGTCGCCATCACCGCGGAGGAGATCTCCTCCGGTGAGCAGAAGGCCTCGGACGAGGTGGCCCGCTACGCCGTGTACCTGGGCGACGACTCGCTCATGCTCGGCCAGCGCCTCTCCTGGTGGATCTCCCGCGCCCCGGAGCTCGAGGAGGACATCGCCCTCGGCAACATCGCCCTGGACCTCGTCGGCCATGCCCGCTTCCTCCTCTCCTACGCCGGCACGGCGTGGGGGAAGAGCGAGGACGACCTGGCCTACTTCCGCGACGAGGAGGAGTTCCGCTCCGTCCGCCTCGTGGAGGCCGAGAACGGCGACTTCGCCAAGACCATCGCGCGTCAGCTGTACTTCTCCTTCTACGCGTACGAGCTCTACTCGCGCCTGAAGGAGTCCACGGACGCCACCCTGGCCGCCATCGCGGACAAGGCGCTCAAGGAGGTCCTGTACCACCAGGACCACGCCGCCGAGTGGCTCAACCGCCTGGGCCTCGGCACCGAGGAGTCGGCGCGCCGCATGCAGCGCGGCCTGGACGAGCTGTGGCCCTACGTGCCCGAGCTCTTCCACGACGACGACCTCACCCGCTCGCTCGCGGAGGAGGGCGTCGCGGTGCTCCCCTCCTCCCTCGAGGAGCCGACGATGTCCCGCCTGACGTCCGCCATCACGGCGGCCGGCCTGCAGGTCCCCGCGACGGGCACCGCCCGCGGCGGCGACCGCTCCGGTGAGATGAGCGAGCACCGCGGCTACATCCTGGCCGAGATGCAGTCCCTGGCCCGCCGTCACCCGGGGGCCACCTGGTGACCACCGCCAGCGAGCTGCGCCCCGCCGACCCCGCCGACGCGCGGGTCTGGGACGCGGCCTCCACCGTGCACGACCCGGAGATCCCCGTGCTGTCCATCGCGGACCTGGGGATCCTCCGGGACGCGCACGCGGAGGGCGAGAAGGCCGTCGTCGTCATCACCCCCACGTACTCCGGCTGCCCCGCGATGGAGACCATCTCCACGGACGTGACCCGCGCGCTCACCCGCGCCGGGTTCGCGGACGCGGAGGTGCGGCTGGTCCTCCAGCCGGCGTGGACCACGGACTGGATGACGGACGAGGGCAAGGCCAAGCTCAACGAGTACGGGATCGCCCCGCCGTCGGCGCGCGCCGACGGCGGCCCCGTGCGGATCGGGCTGACCGTCAAGTGCCCCCGCTGCCACTCCCTGAACACCCGCGAGATCACCCGCTTCGGCTCCACCTCGTGCAAGGCGCTGTACACCTGCAACGAGTGCCTCGAGCCCTTCGACTACTTCAAGGTGCACTGATGACCGAGACCACCGCCGCCCCCGCCGCCGGCAAGCGCCGCGCCGCCTTCAACACCCTCGAGGTGACCGAGCTGCGCAGGCTCACCGAGGACTCCGTGGAGGTCACCTTCACGGTGCCCGAGGAGCTCGCGGACGACTACGACTACGTGCCGGGCCAGTACGTCGCCCTGCGCAAGGAGCTGGAGGGGCAGGAGGTCCGCCGCTCGTACTCCATCTGCGCCGTCCCGACGCGCGGCGAGATCCGCGTGGCCGTGAAGAAGGACTTCGGCGGCCGGTTCTCCACCTGGGCGAACGAGCAGCTGCAGGTGGGCGAGAAGATCGACGTGATGAACCCGCAGGGCGCGTTCACCTCGCGCTCGCACATCACCTCGCTCAACGACGCCGAGAAGGTGGCCGCGGAGCAGGTGGCCAAGAAGGGCAATGCCCACCTCGTGGCGTTCGCCGCGGGCTCGGGCATCACGCCCATCATGGCGATCGCGAAGGCCGTGCTGGCCGCATCGGAGACCTCGCGCTTCGACCTGGTCTACGCGAACCGCTCGGCCATGGACGTGATGTTCGCCGAGGAGCTCGGCGACCTCAAGGACAAGTACCCCGCCCGCTTCTCCGTGCACCACGTGCTCTCCCGCGAGCAGCGCGTCTCCCCGCTGCTCTCCGGCCGCATCGACGCCGAGAAGCTCGAGACCCTGCTCAACCAGGTGATCGACGTGGACGGCACCGACGAGTGGTTCCTCTGCGGGCCGTTCGAGCTCGTGCAGCTCATGCGCGACACGCTCGCGAAGCGCGGCGTGTCCGAGGACGACATCCGCTTCGAGCTGTTCACCACCGGCAAGCCGGAGAACCCGCAGGGCCAGTCCGGCCGCGTGGTCGAGGTGGACCCCTCGGGCAAGAACGTCACCATCGAGTTCAACCTCGACGGCCTCACCGCCAAGGTGGAGTCCCCGGCCTCTGCGCACGAGACGATCCTGAACGCCGCCCTGCGCGTGCGCTCGGACGTCCCGTTCGCGTGCGCCGGCGGCGTGTGCGGCACCTGCCGCGCCAAGGTCACCGACGGCACGTACGAGATGGGCGAGAACTACGCCCTCGAGAGGGACGAGGTCGACGCCGGCTACGTCCTCACGTGCCAGACCCGCCCCACCTCGAACGCCATCACCGTCGACTTCGACGCCTGATCCGCGCCCGCCCCGCCTGAGCCAGACCGAGCCGCCCGAAGGAGCCCCCGTGATCCAGCTGAGCATCGCCGACGGCGTCGCCGAGATCGTCCTCGACGCGCCCCAGAAGATGAACGCCCTCGACGAGGCCGCCCTGGCCGAGCTCGGCGAGGCCTATGCGGAGGCCGCGGCCGGCGTCGAGACCGGCGAGGTCCGCGCCGTGCTGCTGCGCGGCGAGGGGCGCGGGTTCTGCGCGGGCCGGGACATCTCCCACGTCACGCCCGCCGACGACGACGCCACCGCGTACCTGCGGGACAGGGTCACCCCCGTGCTGCGGACGATGTCGGAGATCCCGGTGCCGACGTTCGCGGCCGTGCAGGGCGCGTGCCTCGGCGTGGGACTCGGCCTCGCGATCGCCACCGACGTGGTCTACGTGGCCGAGAACGCCAAGATCGGCTCGCCGTTCGCCAACCTCGGCGCCACCCTGGACTCGGGTGGCCACTGGCTGTTCACCGAGCGCCTGGGCGCGCACCGCACGCTCGACCTCATCTACACCGCCGAGCTGATCTCGGGGGCCGAGGCCGTGCAGGCGGGCCTGTTCTCCCGCGCGGTCCCGGCCGAGGAGCTGCTGGAGTTCACCCGTGCCAAGGCCGCCCAGGTGGCCTCCGGCGCGACGCTGGCCTTCCGCGCGTCGAAGGAGTTGGTCCGCCAGATCCGTGACGAGCGCGTCGGCCTGTGGGAGTCCCTCGACGCGGAGAACGTGGCGCAGGGCGACCTGTGCGGCACCGCCGACTACGCGGAGGGCTTCGAGGCCTTCCAGGAGAAGCGCAAGCCGGAGTTCACCGGCCGCGGCTGAGCCCTCCGTCCTCCAAGGCCCCCGCGACACCCAGACCACGACGCCGCCGGCCCCCTCCGCGAGAGGGGGCGGGTGGCGCCGTCGAGCGGGCCGTGGGGGACGTCACAATCACGACATCCCTCGAGGGCGTGGCGCGAGTCACACCACATCGTATACGGTGACCTGTGTCACTTCCCGACCGAACGGTCGGGCACATGCGTCTCTCGCCGTCTCGCACCGCAGGCCGCAGCCCCTCACCCCAGGAGCACCCATGAGCCATACCGTCGCCTCCCCAGCCGCCCCGGCCGCCCGCGACCCCCGCGAGGAGCGCAAGGTCCTCGCGGGCACCCTCGTCGGCACCACCATCGAGTGGTACGACTTCTTCATCTTCGCCCAGGCCACCGCACTGGTCTTCGCCACCCTGTTCTTCGCCCCGATGGGCTCGACCGGCTCGCAGATCGCCGCCTGGGTCACCCTCGGCATCTCGTTCCTCGTGCGCCCCCTCGGCGCCATCATCGCGGGCCACCTCGGCGACAAGTTCGGTCGCAAGATCGTCCTGTCCTTCACCCTGATCGGCATGGGCGTGGCCACCACGCTCATCGGCGTCCTGCCCACCTACGCCCAGATCGGCGTGTGGGCCCCCATCCTTCTCGTGCTGCTGCGCCTCCTCCAGGGCTTCTCGGCCGGCGGCGAGTGGGGCGGCGCGGCCCTCCTGGCCGTCGAGCATGCCCCCAAGGGCAAGCGCGGCCTCTTCGGCGCGGCCCCCCAGGTCGGCGTGCCGCTCGGCATGATCCTGGCGACCGGCGTGCTCTTCTTGGTGCGCTCCAACATGACCGAGGAGGCCTTCCTCACCTGGGGCTGGCGCATCCCCTTCCTGATCTCGATCATCCTGATCGTGGTCGGCTACTTCATCCGCAAGGCCGTGGAGGAGTCCCCGGTCTTCAAGGAGATGCAGCAGCTCAAGGCCAAGGAGTCCGCCCCCCTGGGCGAACTGTTCCGCGGCCACACCAAGGAGGTCCTCCTCGCTGCCGTGATCTTCGCGGCCAACAACGGCGTGGGCTACCTGCTGATCGCCTGGTTCTCCAAGTACGGCGGCCCCAAGGGCCTCGGCATGACCTCCGCCGAGGTGCTGACCGCGAGCCTCGTGGGCGGCCTCGGCTGGTTCATCTTCACCCTGTTCGGCGGCTGGATCTCCGACAAGATCGGCCGCAAGACCACCTTCGTCATCGGCTACGCCATCCTGATCGCCTGGGCGTTCCCTATGTTCAGCCTGCTGAACACGGCCTCCCTGCCGCTCTTCGCCCTGGCGCTCTTCGTGCTGACGATGGGCCTCGGCCCCTCGTACGGCCCGCAGTCCGCCATGTACGCCGAGATGTTCCCGGCTCGCGTCCGCTTCTCGGGCGTCTCCATCGGATACGCCCTCGGCACCATCATCGGCGGCGCCTTCGCCCCGCTGATCGCCGATCTCCTCGTCAAGAACGGCTGGGAGTACGTCGCCTGGTACATCGTGGGCATCTCCGCGATCTCCCTGATCGCCGTCCTCCTGGTGCCCAAGGGCATCCAGGACCGCGAGCTGCACGACGAGGCCGTGCTGGCCACCCGCTCCACCCCCGTGGTCCCCACCTGATCAGCCTCCGCTGACGGGCTTCGCCCGCCACGCACGACGACGGCGCCCCCTCCTTCGCGGGAGGGGGCGCCGTCGCGCCCGGGGCCGGGAAGGCGGGCGCGAGGACGATACTGGGGGCATGACGACGCCCCGACCCCGTGCCGAGTTCCCCATCGCCGAGATGGCTCCGGCGGGCATCCCACGCCTCACGAAGTCCCTGCTGATCCCCCGGCCCATCGCCTGGGTGGGCACCCGCTCCGCGGACGGTGTGGACAACCTCGCGCCCCACTCCTTCTTCACGATGGTCTCCAACGTCCCGCCGATCCTCGTGTTCGCCTCCACCGGCCGCAAGGACACGCTGGCCAACATCGACGCCACGGGCGAGTTCACCGTCTCGCTCGTCAGCCGCGCCCAGGCCGAGGCGGCCAACGGGACCTCGGCGCCCTACGACCCTGAGGTGGACGAGTTCGCCGTGATCGGACTGGAGAAGGAGCCCAGCGCCGCCGTCGCGCCGCCGCGCGTGGCCGGCGCGCCGGGGGTGTTCGAGTGCGTGCGGGAGCAGGTCGTCCCGGCCGGCGACGGCTTCACCGTGTTCGGCCGCGTGGTCCACGTGGCCGTCGCCGAAGACGTCCTCGTGGAGGACGAGCACGGGCATCGGCTCCCCGACGCCCACCTCCTCGACCCCGTGACCCGGCTCGGCCGGGACGAGTGGGGCTCCCTCGGCGAGGTCTTCTCCCTGCAACGGCCCCAGGCCAGCTGACGACGCCCCCTGGTTGACCCCCGTCACACCGGGCCGGGATACTGAATCCTGAACGCACGGTCGGTAATTCGGCGCGCCGCGTCGCCGCCATCCGTCGACGTGCACGCCCGCAACGCAAGGAGACCCCGCATGTCCACCCCTTCCCAGGCCCTGCTCGTCGGAGGTCGCCGCACCCCGGTCGGCCGCTACGGCGGCGCCCTCTCCTCCGTGCGCCCGGACGACCTGGCCGCGCTGACCATCAAGGCCGTGATCGAGGACGCCGGCATCGACCCGGCCGTGGTGGACGAGGTCATCCTCGGCAACGCGAACGGCGCCGGCGAGGAGAACCGCAACGTCGCCCGCATGGCCTGGCTGCTGGCCGGCTTCCCGGACACCGTCCCGGGCATCACCGTGAACCGCCTCTGCGCCTCGGGCATGTCTGCCATCGGCATCGCCACCGCCATGGTGCGCTCCGGCATGGCCGACGTCGTCGTGGCCGGCGGCGTGGAGTCCATGTCCCGAGCCCCCTGGGTCATGGAGAAGCCGACCACCGCGTTCGCCAAGCCCGGCGCGGCGTTCGACACCTCGATCGGCTGGCGCTTCGTGAACCCGCGCTTCGCCTCAGGCGAGTTCGGGGACAAGTTCGTGTTCTCCATGCCGGAGACCGCCGAGGAGGTCGCCGAGGTGGACGGCATCACCCGCGAGGACGCGGACGCCTTCGCCGCCCGGTCCCACGAGAAGGCGCTCGCCGCGATCGAGGCCGGCCGCCTGGCGCCCGAGATCGTCCCCGTGACGGTGAAGGGCCGCAAGGGCGCCGGGACGGTCGTCGACACGGACGAGGGCCCCCGCCCCGGCTCCACCCCCGAGGTCCTCGCCGGCCTGCGTCCCATCATCAAGCCCGGGGGCGTCGTCACTGCCGGCAACTCCTCCTCCCTGAACGACGGCGCCTCCGCGATCCTCGTCGTCTCCGAGCGGGCCGCCCAGAAGTACGGCCTGACCCCGCGGGCCCGCGTCGTGGAGTCCACCTCGGCGGGCCTGGCTCCCGAGATCATGGGCCTGGGCCCCGTCCCGGCCACCGAGAAGGCCCTCGAGCGCTCCGGCTGGTCCGTGGCGGATCTGGGCGCCGTCGAGCTCAACGAGGCCTTCGCCACCCAGTCCCTGGCCTCGATGCGTCGCCTCGGCCTGGACCCGGAGACCGTCAACGCCGACGGCGGCGCGATCGCCCTGGGCCATCCGCTGGGCTCCTCGGGGTCGCGCCTCGTGGTCACGCTGCTCGGTCGGATGGAGCGCGAGGGCGCGGACAGGGGCCTGGCCACGATGTGCGTGGGCGTGGGCCAGGGCTCCGCGATGCTCGTGGAGAAGGTGTGAGCATGGCCGAGACCCGCGAGACCCCTCAGGCCGAAGCGGATCCCGACGTCGTGGGCCCGCGCCTGGCCGCGGCGGACTTCACCGCCCTGCGGATCGAGGAGCGCGAGGACCGGCTCCACGCGCGCATGGACCGCCCCGCGGTGCGCAACGCGATCGACGCGACCATGGTGGACGAGTTCCACGCGGTGTGCGCACACCTCGAGCAGAACCCCAAGATCCTCATCATCTCGGGCACGCAGGTGGAGTCGAAGAAGGCCCCCGGCACGTTCTCGGGCATCTTCGCGTCCGGCGCGGACATCGGCCAGCTGCGCGAGCGGCGCCGCAACGACGCCCTGCGCGGCGTGAACTCGCAGGTGTTCGACCGCATCCACCGCCTGCCGATGCCCGTCATCGCCGCGATCGACGGCTTCGCCCTGGGCGGCGGCGCCGAGCTCGCGTACGCGGCGGACTTCCGCATCGCCACGCCCTCCCTGAAGATGGGCCAGCCGGAGACCGGCCTCGGCATCACGGCTGCCGCGGGCGCGCAGTGGCGCCTCAAGGAGCTCGTCGGCGAGCCGGTGGCCCTCGAGCTGCTGCTGGCCGGCCGCATCCTGGACGCCCAGGAGGCCCTGGACCTCACGCTCGTCACCGAGCTGCACGAGCCGGACCACCTGGAGGACGCCGCCCACGCCCTGGCGGACCGCATCGCGCAGCAGGACCCCCTGGCGGTGCGCCTGTCCAAGCGCGTGTTCCACCTGCCCCGCGAGGCCCACCCCCACGTGGACGAGATCGCGCAGGCCATCCTGTTCGAGTCCGAGGCCAAGTTCGAGCGCATGCAGGCGTTCCTGGACCGCAAGAAGAAGTGAGGACTTCCATGACCGAGACCCAGAACACCCCTGACACCTCCCGCGCGTCCGTGCCCGACGTCGTCGGCGTCCTCGGCGGCGGCCGCATGGGCGGCGGCATCGCCCACGCCTTCCTCACCTCCGGTGCCGCCGAGGTGATCGTGGTGGAGCGCGACGCGCAGTCGGCCGAGGCAGCCAAGGAGCGGATCGAGGCGGACCTCGCGAAGTCCCTCGAGCGCGGCCAGCTGGACGGCAACCTGGACGTGTGGGCCGAGCGCCTCACGATCTCCCTGGACCGCGCCGACTTCGCCCGCTGCGGGCTCGTGGTGGAGGCCGTCTTCGAGGACATGCAGGTCAAGATCGACGCCCTCACCGACGTCGAGAAGCACCTGGCCGAGGACGCGTGGCTCGCCACGAACACCTCCTCGCTGTCCGTGGACGAGATCGCCCGCCACCTGCAGCGCCCCGAGCGCTTCTGCGGCCTGCACTACTTCAACCCGGTTCCGGCCTCGAAGCTCGTGGAGGTCGTCATCGGCGAGCAGACCGGCGAGGAGCTCACGGCCCTCTCCACCGCGTGGGTGCGCGGCCTGGGCAAGACCCCGGTCGTGGTGAAGGACGCGCCCGGCTTCGCGTCGTCGCGCCTCGGCGTGGCCATCGCGCTCGAGGCCATCCGCATGGTCGAGGAGGGCGTGGCCTCCCCCGAGGACATCGACGCCGCCATGGTGCTCGGCTACAAGTTCCCCGTCGGCCCGCTCGCGCTGACGGACATCGTGGGCCTGGACGTGCGCCTTGGAATCGCCGAGTACCTCGAGTCCCAGCTCGGCGAGCGCTTCGCCCCGCCGCAGCTCATGCGGGACATGGTGGCCCGCGGCGAGCTCGGCCGGAAGTCCGGCAAGGGCTTCTTCGACTACCGCTGAGCGCCGCCGGGGCGGATCGGCCGGGCCTGGCCCGGCGCTCCCGCCCCCGCAGACGACGACGGCCCCCACCGGTTCGGTGGGGGCCGTCCTCGTGCGCGGCGCGGGCCGCGTCAGGTGAGGTCAGGCGGCGTGCGTGCAGGTGGCGCAGGTGCAGTCCTGGCAGGTGCACGTGGCGCAGGAGCAGGCGGTGCCCTCCGCGCAGTGGGTGCAGGAGCAGGTGTCGCACTCCTCGACGTGGTCGCCGTGCACGTGGTGCAGGTGGCCGTCGTGCTTGTAGTCCACGTGGTCGCCGTGCTCGACGGGCTCGTGGCCGCAGGACGGTCCGTGCGCGTGGTCGTGCTCGGGGTGGACGGCGTGGGTGGTGTGGTCAGTGGTCGTCATGGTGAGCCTCCTCGGCTGCGTGGTGGACCGCGTCCCGCACGATGTGGGACACGTGGTCGTCGGTGAGCGAGTAGGTGCGGGTCTTGCCGTTCAGCTCTGATCGCACGAGGCCGCTCATCCTGAGGACGCGCAGATGCTGGGACATCAGCGTGTGCGTGACCCCCGCGTCGTCGGCCAGCGCGGAGACGCTCGCGGGCGCCTGCGCCATCCGCACCAGCGCGGCGACGCGCACGGGGGAGGCGAGGACTTTGAACAGCTCCGCTGCCTGGACGATCTGGGGGTTCACGTTCTTCAGCATACCTGCACAGGTCTTCATGTGTGCACCCGTCGCGCGCCCCGTGCGGTCGCCGCGCCTAGACTCGGCCCCGGCTCCCGCCCGCCCCGCTCCCGCCTGTCCCGCCCGGCCCGCCCGCACCGCTCCCGCCTGTCCTGCCCGTCTTACCCGCCCCCGGAGGACGCATGCCCCCGCACCCCGCCCGCCGTCGTGATCGGCCCTTCATCTTCTCGCACGCGTGGTCGGTGCCGCTGCCGGCCGCCGAGGCGATGGACCTGCTGGGCGACCCGCTGCGCTACCCCGAGTGGTGGCCGGCCATCCCGGCCGCGTGGGACGTCACGGACCGCACGCGCGGCGACGTCGTCCCCGGCGGCGTCGGCGAGCGCGCGGGGATCCGCCTGATCGGCTTCGTCCCCGTGCGCCTGACCATGGAGCGCGTGGTGGACGACCGCGCGCGCGGCGTCCTGCTCGCGCGCCTCGAGGGGGACCTGGAGGGCACGGTGCGCGTCGAGGTCCACGACGACGGCGTCCGCCCCGGCACGCGCTGCACCGTGGCGTGGCACCAGGAGGTGGTCCTGGGCACCCCGTGGATGCGCGCCGTCGCCGCGGTGCCGGGCGCGCGGGCGGCGATGCGCGCCAGCCATGCGACGGCGATGCGCGCAGGCCGGCGGTCGCTGGGTGCGGTGTCCCTGCCGGCGGGGTGAGACGCCGCCCGGTCCACCGGACCCTCGAACCCCCGCGCAGGCGTCGACCCTCTCGTCCCGCCCCTCCCCCCGCGCCAGGCGACGGCCCCCACCGAACCAGGGGGGGGCCGTCGTCGTGCGTGGGGCGGGTGTCAGCCGAGCAGGGCCGCCATCTGCTTGGCGATCATGTCCGTGGCGCGCTTCGGGGACAGGCGGGAGATGCGGTCCATGGTGGTGGAGTCCTTGCCGGCGGTGACGCGGTAGGCGCCCTTCTCCACCGCGTTCTCCACGATGATGCGGGCCGCCTCCTGCGGGGTGATGGTCTGGGGCTCGGCCTGCTTCTTGCCCTTGCCGTCCGTGGGCTTCGCGGCTCCCGCACCCGGGGTGGGCGAGCCCGCCGCGGCCTCGGTGGCCACCTGCTCAGGCGGTGCGCCCGCGCCACCGGGAGCCGTCACGCCGGAGTTCTCGGTGATGGAGGTGGAGACGCCGCCGGGGAAGACGACGGAGACGTCCACCTTCGTGTCGCGCAGCTCGGCGTAGAGGCCCTCGGTCAGCAGCTTCACGGCGGCCTTGGACGCACCGTAGAGGGTCTGGCCGGGCACAGGGACGAAGCCGCCCATGGAGGAGACGTTCACGACGCTGCCGGCCGGGCGGGCCAGCAGATGCGGCAGGAACGCGTGGCAGGTGTTCACGGTGCCCCAGAAGTTCACCTCCATCACCCGACGCATCTCCTTCTCGTCGAGCTCCTTGAACGTCACGAACTTCTGGATGATGCCGGCCACGTTGACCAGGCCGTCCACCTGGCCGTGCGCGGCGAGGACCTGCTCGGGCAGGGCCCCGACGCCGTCGTGGTCGGTGATGTCGAGCGGGTGGGCGGTGAAGCGGTCGCGGGCGCCGGCGAGGCGGGCGGTCTCCTCGAGGGACTCGGCGCGCAGATCGACGCCGGCCACGCGGCCTCCGCGGCGCAGCAGCTCGAGCGTCACCTCGCGTCCGATGCCGTTGCCCGCTCCGGTAACGACGAAGACCTTGTCCGTGATCTGCATGGGGCACTCCTTCGGTGGGGGCGTCCGGGGGTGTCCCTGCGCCTCACCGCCCACGCTTCCGCAGACCGCCGCGCGCGGCAAGGGGGCCGCGGGTCAGGGATGCACAGCCGGGGCCCAGCGGGCGAGGGACCGGCGTCGAGGGCCGGAGCCTCCCGCTCAGAGCTCGGCCTGCGCCTCGTCCCAGCCACGGGAGAGCGGGGGACGCGCGACGCCGTCGAGCAGCGCCTCCGCGGGGTCGGAGCCGAGCTCCTTGATGCGGTTGGCCTCGTCCACGTGGACGACGCGTGGCTTGAAGGAGCGCGCCTCGGCGTCGTCCATCTGCGCGTAGGCCATGAGGATCACGATGTCGCCGGGGTGCACGAGGTGGGCGGCCGCGCCGTTGATGCCGATGACGCCGGAGCCGCGCTCGCCCGCGATCGTGTAGGTCTCGAGGCGGGCGCCGTTGGTGACGTCCACGATGCTCACGAGCTCGCCCGGGAGGATCTGGGCGGCGTCGAGGAGGTCCTGGTCCACGGTCACGGACCCCACGTAGTGCAGGTCCGCCTGGGTCACGGTGGCCCGGTGGATCTTGGCGTGGAACATGGTGCGCAGCATGCGGTGAGGAGCTCTCCAGGTGGGGGCGGGGTGTGTCCCAGGGACGGGGACGAGTCTACGCGGGGTCTGCGCGGCGGCCGATGAGTCGTCCGGACGGGGCGGGGCAGTGGGGCGGTGGGGCGAAGCGCGGAGGCAGTCGTACACGCCGCTACGTGAATCGGTAGCGGCGTGTACGACTGCCTCCCGGGATGTGGTCACCGCGCGCCCCCTCCCACGGGCGATCGCCGGGCGAGGTGTCCCCGCAGCTGCCACAGGAACGTCTCCAGATGCGCCGGCCGGAAGACGTCCGCCGTCACGCGGATCACCTCCCACCCGTCCGCCCTCAGGTTGGCGTCCCTCTCGACGTCCTCCCGCCACTGACGCTGATCCGTGCGGTGCTGGTCGCCGTCGTACTCCACGATCACCTTCGCATCGAGCCAGGCCAGGTCCACGCGCAGCCACTGCCCCGTGGACAGGACGATGCGCGGATTCACCTCAGGCTCGTCGACGCCGGCCAGGACGACGGCCACCCGGAGGCGGCTCTCCTGGGGCGAGCCGGATCCCGAGCGGACGAGGTCGAGCGCCTCGCGCGCCGCGCGGATGCCCTTGACCCGCGGCCGACTCGCCACGCCCTCCCTCAGCTCCACCAGCGTGCCCACGCCGGGCGGCAGCTCACGACGGCGGCGTTCCGAGTGAGCCACCCTCACGATGCTGTCCCCCAGCGCGACGAGGGCGTCCAGCTGCGCTCCACCCTTCGCGAGGTCCACGAACGTCCACGGGGAGGTGGTCACGCGGACGCCGTCGACGACCCGCACCGGCGCGTCCGGCGGGAGCCGATGGCACCGCAGGCCCGGGCGCTGCGTGCCCCCGCCGTGATGCCGGGGCTCCGCGAGATGGATGACAGCGCCAGCCCCCAGCCGCCCGGTCAGCCACAGCCCGAGCACCCTCGCCGCCGTCGCATGGGTGAACACCCCCTCCGGGTGGAGGTCCTGCAGGGCGCGCAGCAGATCCAGCTGCGCAGGCTCCACCTCGCGCAGCCGCCACAGTCCGTACCCGAGCGAGACGAGGTCGCCGCGCCGCAGGCGGCTGGCCGACACCCCCGCCTCCTGCGCCGCCGGAGTGGAGAACACCGTGGGAGTGCGCTCTTCGTCGCTCAAGCCGCATCGCATGGGCGGCAGCGGGGCGGGGGCGCGGGGCATGCCCTGAGCGTGCCCGACGGAGGGGGCCCGTCGTCGTCGGGACGGCAGATCTGTGGAGAACGCCCGCACCCACCCCTCAGCGAGGCAGGCACACGCGCCGCTACGAATATGCGTAGCGGCGCGTGTGCCTGCCTTGGCGCATGGGCGGCGGCGGCCCGGGCGGCGACGGCCCGGGCGGCGACGGCGCCCCGGGTGGCAACCGCCCGCGCCGGCACCGCGTCACGACGACGACCGCATCACGACGACGACGGCGCCCCCGCCCCCTCCCGCGTGACGCGCGTCTCGGCTAGGCTCGAGCCCAATAACCGACCGATCGGTCGGGACCCATCCGCGCCCTCGACGTCAGGAGACCCACGTGACCGTCACCGCACCGTCCTCCGCCCCAGCCCTCCCCCAGATCCTGCCCAGCTACGTCCGCGGCGCCTGGTGGACCCCGGAGAACCCCTCCACGGTCACGCCCGTCGCGGACGCCAACACCGGCGAGCACCTCACGGACGTCTCCACCGACGGCCTCGACACCGCGGCGGCCATCGACTACGCCCGCTCCGTCGGCCAGAAGAGCCTCGGCGAGCGGACCATCCACGAGCGCGCCCTCAAGCTCAAGGAGCTCGCGCTCTACCTGAACTCTCGCATCCAGGAGCTCTACGACCTCTCCTTCGCGACGGGCTCCACGCAGCGCGACCACGCCTTCGACGTCGACGGCGGCATCGGCACGCTCTTCACCTTCTCCGGCAAGGGCCGCCGCGAGCTTCCGAACGCCAACGTGATCATCGACGGCGACGTCGAGCCGCTCTCCAAGGACGGCTCGTTCATCGGCGAACACGTCTACCAGCGCGTGCCCGGCGTCGCGGTGCAGATCAACGCGTTCAACTTCCCGGTGTGGGGCATGCTCGAGAAGTTCGCCCCCGCCTTCGTGGCCGGCGTCCCCACGATCGTGAAGCCGGCCACCCCCACGGCCTACGTCACGCAGAAGTGCGTGGAGCTCATGGTGGACTCCGGCATCCTCCCCGATGGCTCGATCCAGCTCATCGCCGGCTCGGCTCGGGACCTCCTGGACCACCTCGACTACCGCGACCACGTGGCCTTCACCGGCTCCACCCACACCGCCCAGACCCTGCGCAAGCACCCCAACGTGATCGACGGCGGCGTGCGCTTCACCGGCGAGACCGACTCCCTCAACGCGGCCATCCTCGGACCGGACGCCACCCCGGACACCCCGGAGTTCGAGGCGTTCGTCAAGGTGGTCTTCCAGGAGATGACGGTCAAGGCCGGCCAGAAGTGCACGGCCGTCCGCCGCGTGATCGTCCCCGCCGCCATGGCCGAGGCCGTCACCGCCGCCCTCACCGAGCGCCTCTCCGCGAAGGTGGTCCTCGGCGATCCCCGCAGCGAGGGCACCACCATGGGCGCGCTCGCCTCCAAGGAGCAGCAGTCCGAGGTCCGCAAGGCCGTGCAGCGCCTCGTCGACGCCGGCGGCCAGGTCCGCCTCGGCGGTCCTGACGGGGACACGGGCACCGCGGACGCCGAGGCCGGCGCGTTCTTCGCCCCCACCGTGCTCTCCTTCGCCGACGCCCGCACCCCCGAGGTGCACAGCGTCGAGGCGTTCGGCCCGGTCGCCTCGGTGCTGGGCTACGCCGACGTCGCCGACGCCGTCGAGCTGGCCGCGATGGGCCGCGGCTCGCTCGTGGCCACCGTGGCCACGAACGACGGCGAGACCGCCCGCGCGTTCGCCGCCGGGATCGGCGCGCACCACGGCCGCGTGCACGTCCTCAACCGCCAGACCGCCAAGACCACCACGGGCCACGGCGCCCCCGTGCCCGTGCTCGTGCACGGCGGCCCGGGCCGCGCCGGCGGCGGCGAGGAGCTCGGCGGGATCCGCGCCGTCAAGCACTACATGCAGCGCACCGCGATCCAGGGCTCCCCGGACATCCTCACCGCCATCACCGGCGTGTGGCACCCGGGTGCCGCGGCGGACACCGCCACCCGCGAGGACGTGGAGTCCGGTGCCAAGAAGCACCCGTTCTACAAGTCGCTCGAGGAGCTGAAGGTCGGCGACCAGTTCGCCTCCGGCCTGCGCACCGTGACCCTCGAGGAGATCACGGAGTTCGCTGAGAAGACCGGGGACAGGTTCTACGCGCACACGGACGAGGAGGCCGCCACGGCCAACCCGTTCTTCCCGCGCCGCGTGGCCCACGGCTACCTGCTGGTCTCCTGGGCCGCCGGCCTCTTCGTGGCCCCGGATCCGGGCCCGGTGCTCGCCAACTACGGCCTGGAGCACCTGCGCTTCATCACGCCCGTCACCTACGACGACGCCATCCGCGTCACCCTCACGGCCAAGAGGATCACCCCGCGTGTGACGGACGAGTACGGCGAGGTCGCCTGGGACTGCCGCCTGCACAACCAGAACGACGAGCTCTGCGCGCAGTACGACGTGCTGACGCTCGTCGCCAAGACCTGGCCGATGGTGGAGCAGCAGGACGCCGCGCCCCGGGCGTGAGTCGGCAGGCCCCCGACGCCCCGCGCGTGAGCCGTCCGCCCGAGGCACCGGCCGCGGCGGCCGGGAACAACGCGGCGGCACGCTCCGTTGTGCCTGGTGTCCCCCACGGACCATTGAGAGAGAAGGTCATCCCATGTCCGAATTCACTCGTTTCGAGCAGGTGACGGTGCTGGGCACCGGTGTGCTGGGCTCGCAGATCATCATGCAGGCCGCCTACCACGGCAAGAAGGTCATGGCGTACGACGCCGTCCCCGCCGCACTCGAGAACCTCGACAAGCGCTGGGCGTGGATCCGCCAGGGCTACGAGGCCGACCTGGGCGAGGGCTACGACGCCGCCCGCTTCGACGAGGCCATCGCCCGCATCACCCCGACGTCGGACCTGGCCGAGGCGGTGGCGGACGCGGACATCGTGATCGAGGCCGTCCCGGAGAACCTGGAGCTCAAGCGCAAGGTGTGGGCCCAGGTGGGTGAGCTCGCCCCCGCCACGACCCTGTTCGCCACGAACACCTCCTCCCTGCTGCCCTCGGACTTCGCCGACGCCAGCGGCCATCCGGAGCGCTTCCTGGCCCTGCACTACGCCAACCGCATCTGGGCGCAGAACACCGCCGAGGTCATGGGCACCGCCGCCACCTCGCCGGAGGCCGTCGCGGGAGCCCTGCAGTTCGCCGAGGAGACCGGCATGGTCCCCGTGCACGTGCGCAAGGAGATCCCGGGCTACTTCCTCAACTCCCTGCTCATCCCGTGGCTGCAGGCCGGCTCCAAGCTGTACATGCACGGAGTGGGCAACCCGGCGGACATCGACCGCACCTGGCGCGTGGCCACCGGCAACGAGCGCGGCCCGTTCCAGACCTATGACATCGTGGGCTTCCACGTGGCCGCCAACGTCTCCCGCAACACGGGCGTCGACTGGCAGCTCGGCTTCGCTGAGCTGCTCGAGAAGAGCATCGCCGAGGGCCACAGCGGCGTGGCCGACGGCCAGGGGTTCTACCGATACGGCCCCGACGGGGAGAACCTGGGCCCGGTCGAGGACTGGAACCTGGGCGACAAGGACACGCCGCTGGGCTGATCCCCGCCTCATCACGACGCCGGACCGTCCGGTGCGCATCCTGCGCGCCCGGGCGGCTCGTCGTCGTACAGTCGCCCCATGACGCTCCGGACCCCCTCTTCCCGCCGCGCCCTCGGCTGCACCCTCGCGGCGGTCGCCCTCGCCCTCACCGGGTGCGCGGGCGACGGCGCCCCGGCCGCCGCGTCGTCCTCCGCCGGAGCCACCTCGGCCGACGGGTCCGCCACGCCGATCCCGCCCACGCCTACGGAGACGACGGCCACCGCGAGTCCGGCCTCCTCCGCCCGGGCTGACAGCTCCGCCTCCAGCGCGTCCTCGCCCGCCGCGTCCGAGGGGAACGGCTCGACATCCCCGGCGGCGACGCGCCCACTGGACGAGACCGATCCGCAGGCGTATGTCGACGCCCTCCCCCTCACCGTCGACGAGATCGACCGGCGGGCGGAGGCCCTGTGGGAGACGTTCGACGCGGTGGGGCTCCCCGCGGCCGATCTCCTGACGCCCGCGGACCGCCTGGAGATGACCCTCGCGGACCTCGACGAGCTGCCTTCCGACGCCTCCCTCGTGGTGGGTGAGGAGGAGTGCGTCGCCGCCGTCCGCGCGCGGTCGGACCACGAACTGTCCACCCCGGTGTGGGAATACGAGGTGACCCTCGAGGACGAGATGATCGCCGACGACGCCGGGCTGGACTTCAAGGACAGCGTGCTGGAGTCGGTCCTGTTGAGCGAGACAGACCGGGCGGCGGATCTGCGCCGGCACGTGGAGAACCTGGACGAGGAGTTCCACGCGTGTGCCGACGTAAAGGCCACCGGTGCTCTCGGCGCTGCCGACGAACGCCCGTTCACGGCGGACGGCGTCACCTTCGAGTCCACCTCCCACCCGGGGCTGGCCTTCGAGGAGGGAGAGGTCTGGTGGTCCCTGGACGTGGCGAGGGGCTCCCGCCGGCTGGCGTACCTGTACACGGGCGACCCCGGCTCGCTCACCCGAGAGGACTTCGAGGAGGCAGCCGCCCGCCGGCTCCTCGACGTGGCCGACGCGCTCCCTCCCGAGTGGCCTCCGGCCCAGGAGACGGCGACGGCGGCGGACGTCCCCGGCCGGGCGGCCTCCACGGAGGCACGCACCTCCGCCTGACCCGCGGCCTCGCGCCTCCGCCCGACCTGCGTCCCTCAGCGGGCGGCCTTGTGGGACCCGTCACGGTCGCCCTACAGTTCGGTCATGACGACTCCTCGCACCACCGCCCGCCGCCTGTCCCGGCTCGGCGTCGTCGCCGCGAGCGCCCTCGCCCTCGCCGGATGTGCGGGGAACGGGGACGCCGGCGCCTCCTCGACCTCCTCCCCCGCGGGCGTCATCTCGTCCGGCGCAGCCCCCGCGTCCACGGGCCCGACGAGCGGGTCCGCGACCCCCTCAGGCTCCTCCCGCGCCCTCTCCCTGGACATGCCCGCCGCCCTGGACGCGGAGCACGTCAAGGCCGTGAAGCAGGCCGTGCTCCTGGCCGCCGGCCCCGGCGCGGAGGTCGGCCTGAGCAAGGCCTCGCCGCTCGAGCGCCAGACCGAGCTCCGCCGGGCCGCGGAGGACATCGAGCAGACCGCGGCCGCCGGAGCCTCGCCTGCGCCGTCGTGGAGCCCGGAGCAGCGCACCTGCCTGGACGCCACGCGCGGCGCCTTGGAGCGCTCGGCGGACGCGGACGCCGCCTGGGTGGACTTCATCGTCCAGCCCACCACGGCGGCCACCGTCGGTGGGGCGTCGACCGCCTCCCCCGTCCCGTCCATGACGGCCTCTCCCAAGGCGGAGGTCACGCCGATGGGCGTGCGGGTGGAGTCCTTCCCGGACGAGGCGGCGGCGCGCGCCGACATGGAGCAGGCCCGCACGGCCGCCGTGGCCTGCGCCGGGGCCGACCTGCCCGGGACGGGCGTGCGCGAGCTGGAGGATGTGGCATGGGAGGGCGGCACCGCGTACACCGCACGGCCCGTGGGCTCGGTCTACAGCCACGTCATGGCCGTGCAGGACGGCAGCCGGATCATCTCGGTGAGCCAGGGGACCACCGAGGGCGACGCCCCCGCGGACGCCGAGAGGCGAGCCGCCTCGATCGTCAGGAACGTGAAGGCCGCGCTCGACGGCACATGACGTCCCGGGCGTGGACGCCGGTCAGCCCCGCAGGCCGCCCAGCACCACGCCCGTGACGGCCTCCACCATCTCCTCCACGGACTTGTGCCCGGGCTGGGCCCCGTCCGGCCGGTACCAGTCCACGATCGAGTTGATCATGCCGAGCATGAGACGGGCGAGGTTGCGCGGTGTCACGTCCGAGCGCACCGTCCCCTCGGCCTGAGCGGCCTCCACGAGCTCGCCGAGCCGCCGGGTGATGGCTCGCCGCCGCTCCATCGCGGCCAGCTCCACGTCCGAGTTGCCGCGCAGGCGCAGCAGCAGCGTGACCTCGGGCATCCTGGCCACGAGGACCCGCAGGGTGCCGCGCACCGCCGCCTCCACCTTCTCCCCGGGCGCACCGGGACCGGCCTGGACGGCGTCGAGCGAGGTCTCCAGGGCGCCCAGGGCGTCGTCGAGCGCCTGCCCGAGGATGGCCTCCTTGGACTCCACGTGGTGGTAGATCGCCGACTTCGAGATGCCCAGGTGCTGCGCCAGCATCCCCATGGAGGTGGCCTCGTAGCCGTGGCGGTTGAAGACGTCGACGCAGACGGCCAGCAGGGTCTCGCGGTCGTAGCCGGGGCGCCCGCGGCGGGGCAGGCCGGCGACGGCGGCGTCGGGCTGGGGGTCGGTCACGGTGTCCTCTCGGGGCCTGGCATGCGGGTCGGCTGACCCAGCGTAGCCGCCGCGCGGGGACGGACGACGACGGCGGGCGCGGGCCGCCGTCCGCCTCCGACGGGCGCGGGCCGGGCTCCGGCCGGATCAGGCCTTGTCGCGCAGGTCGTAGACGCGCTTGAGCTTGCCGGAGGAGCGGGTCAGGGTGTCCGGCTCCACGACGTTGATGGCACACGAGGAGCCGATCTTCGTCTTGATCTCCTTCTGCAGCAGGCGCGCGCCCTCCTGGGCGGCCTCCAGGGTGGCCTCCACGCGGCGCTCGATGTTCACGGCCATCTCGTCCATGCGGTTCGGCCGCGTGATCTCGAGGGTGAAGTGCGGGGAGAGCGTGGGAATCTGGAGGGCGAGCTCCTCGATCTGCGAGGGGAAGAGGTTCACGCCGCGCAGGATGATCATGTCGTCGGAGCGGCCGGTGATGCGGCCCATGCGGCGGTGGCCCGGGTGCGAGGTGCCGGGCAGCAGGCGGGTGAGGTCGTGCGTGCGGTAGCGGATGATCGGCAGCGCCTGCTTGGTGAGCGAGGTGAAGACGAGCTCGCCGGGGCGGCCGGTCTCCAGCACCTCGTCCGTGAACGGGTCGATGATCTCGGGGCGGAAGTGGTCCTCCCAGATGTGCAAGCCGTCCTTCGTCTCCACGGACTCGCCGGCCACGCCGGGGCCCATGACCTCGGAGAGCCCGTAGATGTCCAGCGCGTCGATCTCGAAGGTCTGCTCGATCTCGCGGCGCATCTCCTCCGTCCACGGCTCGGCGCCCAGGATCGCGCGCTGGAGTGAGCTCTTGCGCGGGTCCAGGCCGAGCTTGCGGAAGCCGTCGGCGATGGTGAGCAGGTAGGTGGGGGTGGAGAGGATCGTCGTGGGCTGGAAGTCCGTGATGATCTGGACCTGCTTCTCCGTCTGCCCGCCGGACATCGGGATCACGGCCGCGCCGATGCGCTCCGCACCGTAGTGGGCGCCGAGGCCGCCCGTGAACAGGCCGTAGCCGTACGCGTTGTGCACGATGTCCCCGGGGCGCACGCCGGAGGCCCGGAAGCAGCGGGCCACGAGGGTCGCCCAGGTGGCGAGGTCGTCATCGGTGTAGCCGACCACGGTGGGCTGGCCCGTGGTGCCTGAGGAGGCGTGGATGCGGCGCAGCTCGGAGCCCTTCGCCGCGAACGCCTTGAAGGGGTAGTTCCTCCGCAGGAACTCCTTGTCCGTGTACGGGAACTTCCTGAGGTCCTCGAGCTCGGTGAAGTCGGAGGGGTGCACGCCGTGGGCGTCGAAGTGCTCGGTGTACGCCGGGACGTTCTCGTAGGCGTGGTGGAGGGACCAGCGGAGGCGCTCGGTCTGGAGCGCTTCGATCTGGTCGCGGCTCATCGTCTCCTCCGGGTCCTTGGCGCCGCGCGCCTCCGGGTCAGCCGGGACGGGTGCGGGCGTGTACGGATTCGGGATCGAGGCCTCGAGCATGGCGTTCTCCTTGGGATGCGGGGCAGGTGGTCGGGTCAGGCGGCGGGCTGGGGCGCCGGGATCGTCCGGGAGCGGCCGCGGAACACGGCGACGACGGCGCCGTCCTCGGCGGTGACCGTGATGTCGTAGACGCCGGAGCGGCCGGACTTCGCCACGAGCCGACCTTCCGCGGTCAGCGTCTGCCCGGCACGGGTGCCGGCCAGGAAGTTGACGTCCACGCCGGAGGCGACCGTGATGGTGCTGCCGTCCCCGCGCGGATCGTTGCAGGTCAGGGCGAAGCACGCGTCCGCGAACGCGAACACGGCACCGCCGTGAGCCATGCCGAAGCCGTTGTGGTGGTCCTCGGTCAGGGTCATCCGGATGCGGGCGTGATCCTTCTCCGCCGCCTCGAGGGTCACGCCGAGCCATTGCGCCACACGGTCGCCCGCGAGCATCGGGTGGTGCGGGGCGGCTGTCTGCCGGGCGTTCTCGGTCACGTGGGCACCTCCCTGTCGGGGCGCACGGTCGGTCGAGAGCAGAGGCCGCGCGAATTACTGAACGATCATTAGGTAAGTCCAGGTAACTCCGTCGATGTGACCTGCGTCAAGTCCGGGGCGGCATGTGACGGTCCGCCCACGGCGGAGACGCCGACGCCTCTGCGGGCCCGGGCTCCTCCGTCCTCCGTCCTCCTCCGTCTCCGGGCCATGCGGGCCACGCGGGCGACGCCCTCCACGGACGCCACGTGCCG
Organism: Micrococcus sp. 2A; assembly: GCF_039519235.1. Classification (NCBI taxonomy): domain Bacteria; kingdom Bacillati; phylum Actinomycetota; class Actinomycetes; order Micrococcales; family Micrococcaceae; genus Micrococcus; species Micrococcus sp. 2A. The sequence goes on from NZ_CP154351.1 coordinate 2,247,089, forward strand.
CGGCGGGTCCCCGTTCGGCTGCTCCGCGGCCCTCGAACAGCAGCCCGGCGTCAGCCCGCGCGACGTCCGCGATGGAAGAATGGACCCCATGACCTCGCAGCCCTCCGCCACCGCGCCCGCGTCCACCGCCCACCGCCGTTCCCTCGCCGAGGCCGGCATCGCCCTCGGCCCGCTGGACGGGCGCTACCGGACCGCCGTCGAGCCGCTCGTGGAGCACCTGTCCGAGGCGGCGCTCAACCGCAACCGCGTGCACGTGGAGGTCGAGTGGTTCCTCCACCTGGCCGAGCGCTCCGTGCTGCCGGGTCTGGAGCCGCTCACGGCCGAGCAGCGGGCGGGCCTGCGGGCGATCGTCACGGACTTCGACGCGGAGTCCGTGGCCGAGCTGGCGGCCACCGAGAAGGTCACGGTGCATGACGTGAAGGCCGTCGAGTACTTCATCGCCGACCGCCTCGAGGGGCTGGGCCTGGGCCGACTGAAGCCGCTCGTGCACTTCGCGTGCACCTCCGAGGACATCAACAACCTCGCCTACGCGGTGGGTGTGCGCGACGCCGTCGAGCAGGTCTGGCTGCCGGCCGCCCGCGCCGCCGTGGCCACCGTCTCCGCGATGGCCGCCGAGGCCGCCGAGACCCCCATGCTCTCCCGCACGCACGGCCAGCCGGCCACGCCGACCACGCTCGGCAAGGAGATGGCCGTGTTCGTCCATCGCCTGGGCCGCCAGATCGCGCGCGTCGAGTCCCAGCCCTACCTCGGCAAGATCAACGGCGCCACCGGCACCTACGCCGCCCACCTGGCGGCGGCTCCGCAGGCGGACTGGCAGGACGTCGCCCGCTCGTTCGTGGAGCACCTCGGCCTCACCTGGAACCCGCTGACCACCCAGATCGAGTCACACGACTGGCAGGCGGAGCTGTACGCCGACGTCGCGCGCTTCAACCGGATCCTCCACGGCTTCTGCGTGGACGTGTGGAGCTACATCTCCATCGGCTACTTCGCGCAGATCCCCGTGGCCGGCGCGACCGGCTCCTCCACCATGCCGCACAAGGTGAACCCGATCCGGTTCGAGAACGCCGAGGCCAACCTCGAGCTCTCCTGCGCGCTGCTGGACTCCCTGGGCGCCACGCTGGTGGAGTCCCGCTGGCAGCGCGACCTCACCGACTCCACGTCGCAGCGCAACATCGGCGTGGCCCTGGGCCACTCGGTGCTCGCGCTGAGCAACGTCACGAAGGGCATGGGCCAGCTGCAGGTGGCCGAGCCGGTGCTCGCCGACGACCTGGACCACAACTGGGAGGTCCTCGGCGAGGCGATCCAGACCGTGATGCGCGCCGAGGCGATCGCCGGCGTCGCGGGCATGGACAACCCGTACGAGCGCCTCAAGGAGCTCACCCGTGGCCAGCGCGTGGACGGGGAGCGCATGCGGGAGTTCGTGGCCGGCCTCGGCCTGTCCGAGGGCGCTCAGGCCCGCCTGCTGGCGCTCACGCCGGCCTCGTACACGGGCATCGCGGCCGAGCTGGCCGCCGAGTTCGGCAGGCGCTGACGGGCCGGCCGAACAAAAAGAACAAATACGATGTGAGCATGCGCTACCCCGTGCCCGGCCCGGCCCAGCCGAACAGCCCCTTCACGCCGGGGTACGGGCGTCGCCCACTCGTGTTCGGCGGCCACGAAGACCTGCTCCGCGACATGGGCAGAGTCTTCCAAGACCATGACTTCGGCGAGAACCAGTCCGTCCTCCTGTCCGGACTGAGGGGCGCCGGAAAGACCTCCATGCTGCAGCGGATCGAAGACCTCGCCCGGGATGCCGGTTGGCTCGTGATCAGCGAGGATGCCAGCGCGGGCCTCCAACGCAGGCTGGTGGAGAGCACGTTGCCAGACGTCGTGAACTCCCTGCCCCGGCAGACCAAACGTGAGCTCAAGGAACTGGGGCTCTGGCACTTCTCCGCCGCGTGGGAGGTCACAGAGCGTCCCTCTCGTCCCCTCATGCGCAATGATCTGGTGACCGTTGCCCGACATGCCGGGGTGCGCGGAATCCTCATCACGATCGACGAGGTCTCCTCGGGCAAGACGCGCCTACGAGAGGTCAGCGCCGTCGCACGGGAGGTCTCCCATGCAATCAGCCGCGGAGCGGACATCGTGGTGGCTTTCGCCGGCATCAAGGTCGACCTCGATGAGCTCGTACGACAGGAACACACGACCTTTCTCCGCCGCTCCCGGACCGCCGACTTCCACCGACTTTCCCCGAGGGAGACCCGCCACGTCCTCGCGGAGACGGCACGCCTCGGCGGCCGGGAGTTCACCGCAGAAGCCCTGGAGATGCTGATCGCCGCGGCCCAGGGCTACCCCTACCTCGTCCAGCTGCTGGGCGACTACGCGTGGCGACACCGCCCGGCCCATCCCCGGATCGACCTGTCCGCCGCCGAGGCAGCCCGCGACCGGGGGCTGCAGGCGGTGATGGACCGTGTGCTGTCGAAGGTCTTCAACGACCTCTCCGCCAAGGATCAGGAGTTCCTCCGCGCCATGGCTGTCGACGAGGAGCGATCCCGCATCGGCGACATCACCGCGCGCCTCGGCTCCTACAGCCAGTATGTGAATCAGTATCGGAACCGACTCATCGACAGCGGCTACGTGCAGCCGGACGGATACGGGTACCTCCGCTTCGCCCTTCCCTACCTCGGCGCCTACATCCGCTCTCTGACCGACAGGGGCCCGGCGTCGGCTCCGGACGACGACTGGAGCGCCTACCCGCCACCCCTGACATGAAAGGTGCCGACCCGGGCCGCGGGGACACCACAGGAGCGTCCCCGCTACCGTGACCCCATGCTGACCTCCTCCGTCGCCGCCTGGCTGCTGACCACGTCCCCCAAGAACCCGGAAGAGCTCCAGCGCGACCTGCCCTCCGCCGTCGACGAGACCGGCCAGGTGGCCCAGGCCGTCACCCAGATCGTCACGGCGGTGGACCTGGTGGGCGTGTTCTTCTTCGCGATCTCCGGCGCCATCCTGGCCGTCCGGAAGGGGTACGACATCGTCGGCTCGCTACTGCTGGCGCTCATGGTGGGCACCGGTGGCGGCGTGATCCGCGACCTGATCGTCAACCAGGACGTCCCGTCCGCCTTCCGCAACCCGTGGTATCTCATCCTGCCCGTGCTGGCGTCCCTGGCCGTGTTCTTCAAGGTCTTCGACGGCGAGCGCGGCAAGAACGCCGTGATGCTCGTGGACGCGGTGGGCCTGGCCGTGTACTGCGTGGTCGGCACCCGGATCGCGCTGCTCGGGGGCCTCTCCCCCGTCTCGGCCGCGGTGCTCGGGCTCGTCACGGCGGTGGGCGGCGGCCTGCTGCGCGACGTGGTGGCGGGCGAGCCTCCGGCCGTGTTCGGCGGGCGCGGCTGGTACGCCGTGCCTGCGCTGATCGGCGCCGCCGCCACCTCCGCGCTGGGCCAGGCCGAGTGGCTGAGCATCTACACGATGCTCGCGGTGATGCTCGTGGTCCTGACGCTGCGCGCGGTCTCCCTGCGCAAGGAGTGGATGGCCCCGGGCGCGGAGATCACCGGGGAGACCCAGCGCCAGCGCATGGACCCGGACGGCGCCCCGCCCGTGCCGGACGTCCGGGACCAGGGCAGCCCCGCCGACCCGCCGCGCGAGAGCGGCCAGGAGCCCACCACGCCCACCCCGCAGGTCGAGGAGAGCGCCATGGACCGCGCCGTCGAGGGCGACGACGGCGCCTACCGCCACTGATTCCCCCTCCCCCTGGAAAGGAGCCGCCGTGGACCTGCAGCAGCTGTTCGCCGAGCTGGCCGACGTCCCCTGGCTGCTGACCGTCCTGGACCTGGTGGGGGTGTTCTTCTTCGCGGTCTCCGGGGCGCTGCTGGCCGCGCGCAAGGACTTCGACCTGGTGGGCTCCGTGGCGTTGGCCCTGTTGGCGGGCCTGGGCGGCGGCATCACCCGGGACATCGTCCTGGACCGAGGCCTGCCGGCATCGCTGCAGGACCCGATCTACCTGGCCCCGCCCGTGCTGGTGTCCCTGCTGGTGTACGTCAAAGTGATCCACCCGAACCGCCTGAACCTGACCATCACGCTGTTCGACGCGGCGGGCCTGGCCCTGTTCACGGTCTCCGGCGTGATGATCGCCCACGCGATGGGCGTGCACCCGGTGTCCGTGGTGGTGGTGGCCACCGTGGGCGCCCTCGGCGGCGGGGTGCTGCGGGACATCGTGGCCAACGAGGTGCCGTCCATCTTCGACCCCCGCGGCGTGTACGTGATGCCCGCCGTGGTGGGGGCGGCCGCGGCGGAGCTCGTGGCGCAGCGCGGTGCCCTGAACGCGTTCACGGGCTTCCTGATCGCGCTCCTGGTCTTCACGGTGCGCATGCTCGCGTACCGCTACCAATGGCGCCTGCCCGGCGCGGACGTCAGCCAGGACAAGGACCGACTGGACCGCCTGCGCCGCCTCGCGGAGCAGGCGCAGAAGGCGGCCGTCCGACGCGCGGCCCGCGCCCGGGAGCGGGGGCCGCGGGCGGCCTTCGGCCCCGCCGAGGAGTACGAGGGCCAGGTGCGTGTGGAGGACTGGGACCCGGACACCCAGGCCATCACGGTGGTGGACGAGGCGACCCGCCAGTCCGTTCGTTACCACCCGGAGACCGGCATCATGGACGTCACGGACCTGCGCACCGGCCGCACCCGGTCCTACGACGACCCGGACGACGACTGGGTGGTGGACACCGGCTCGGCCGAGGGCGCGGACGCGGACCGGGACGACGCCGGCCGGTGAGACGGTCTATGCTGGAGGTCCATGACCGGCACCGCAGACAGCGTCCCCACCATGGCCCCCTCCACCTCGGACTCGACCTCCCGCCCCCTCGGGTTCGACCGGGAGAAGTACATCGAGCTCCAGTCCCAGCACATCCAGGAACGCCGCCGCCAGCTCGGCGGCAAGCTCTACCTGGAGATGGGCGGCAAGCTCTTCGACGACCTGCACGCCTCCCGCGTGCTGCCCGGCTTCACCCCGGACAACAAGATCGCGATGCTCGACCGCATCAAGGACGAGACCGAGATCCTGGTGTGCTTCAACGCCAAGGACCTCGAGCGGAACAAGGTCCGCGCGGACCTGGGCATCACGTACGAGGACGACGTCCTGCGCCTCGTGGACGTGTTCCGGGAGCGCGGGTTCCTGGTGGAGCACGTGGTGGTCACGCAGCTGGAGGACGCCAACCACCGCGCGCTGGCGTTCCTCGAGAAGCTCGAGCGCCTCGGCCTGAAGGTGGCCCGCCACCGCGTGATCCCCGGCTACCCGCACGCCATGTCCACGATCGTCTCGGAGCAGGGCTTCGGCGCGAATGAGTGGTCCGAGACCACGCGGGACCTCGTCGTCGTGACGGCCCCCGGCCCGGGCTCCGGCAAGCTGGCGACGTGCCTGAGCCAGGTGTACAACGATCGGCAGCGGGGCATCCCGGCCGGCTACGCGAAGTTCGAGACGTTCCCCATCTGGAACCTGCCGCTCGAGCACCCGGTGAACGCCGCCTACGAGGCCGCCACCGTGGACCTGGACGACATCAACCTGATCGACCCGTTCCACCTGGCCGAGTACGGCGAGCGGGTGACCAGCTACAACCGCGACGTCGAGGTGTTCCCGCTGCTGTCCGCGCTGCTGGAGAAGGTCACGGGCACCACCCCGTACAAGTCCCCCACGGACATGGGCGTGAACATGGCCGGCGCGGCGATCGTGGACGACGAGGTGTGCCAGGAGGCCGCGAAGCAGGAGATCATCCGGCGCTACTACAAGGCTCAGGTCAACGAGGCCCTGGAGGGCGCGGACGACACCGAGTCCGAGCGCGTGGCCCTGGTGATGTCCAAGCTGGGGCTGAGCTCGGAGGACCGCCCGGTGGTGGGCGCCGCGCAGTTGGTGGCCGAGCGCACCGGTGAGCCCGGCGCGGCCGTGCAGCTGGCGGACGGCACCCTGGTGACCGGCAAGACCTCGGAGCTGCTGGGCTGTTCCGCGGCGGTGCTGCTCAACGCCCTCAAGGTGCTGGCCGGCATCGAGGACGACGTGCACCTGCTCTCCCCCGCCTCGATCGAGCCGATCCAGACGCTCAAGACCGTGCACCTGGGCTCCAAGAACCCGCGGCTGCACACGGATGAGGTGCTGATCGCACTCTCCGTGTCCGCGGCGACCGACGAGAACGCGAAGGCGGCCGTCGACCAGCTGGCGAGCCTCGAGGGCTGCGACGTGCACACGACGACGATCCTCGGCTCCGTGGACGAGGGCATCTTCCGGTCCCTGGGGATGCTCGTGACGAGCGAGCCGAAGTTCCAGAAGAAGGGGCTGTACCGGAAGCGGTGAGGCGGGGCGGTACTTGCGGTCGCTTTCGTTGATGAAACGGGCGACCCCTGGGCGTTTTCGTTCGAGAAGCGGGAGCGGGCCGCCCGTGGGTCACGGCCCGCTCAGGAGGCCCCGGCGGTGCGCCGGGGCCTCCGTGCATTCACGACGTCGATGATCCGCTCGGCGACGACAGCCGGGTCCTCGTGCTCCCAGAAGCGGAGGACGAGCCAACCTCGCTCGGTCAGTACTCGGGTGGTCTCCGCGTCACGAGTGCGATTGGTGGCCACCTTGTCCGACCAGTAGCCGCCGTTGGCCTTCGGAGCGATGTAGTGCTCCGGACAGCCGTGCCAGTAGCAGCCGTCGATGAGCACGACCACACGAGCGGGCCGGAACAGGATATCCACGGTGCGGCGCAGGTCCTTCTCCGGCCGAGCGTTGACACGGTAGCGCAGGCCGGCTACGTGGAGCCGGCGACGGACGGCGAGCTCGGGCTTGGTGTCTCGGGCCCTGTTCCCGCGCATCGTCGCGCGCGCCACCGGAGAGGAAGCCCAAGAGGTGCCTTCGGAACCTCTGCCCGTCATCTCCCTCCGAAGAGACGCCGAAGCGTGGGCCGGCGACGGGCAGTGGCCTGCGGCACCGACTCAGGAGCAAATTCCACCGGAGCCAGGGACTCGCTCGCGACCGCATCAACAGCCATGGTCGATGACTTCGCGCCTCTCACATCACGGCCCCGCGGCTCTGATGCCTCCTGATACTGGTGGTCCACGACAGAGCGCAGACAATCCTCATCACTCGTCGTCAGATCAGCGAAGCCTGTAGCGGCTCGAATCGGCATGATGAACTGCCGATAGCCTTCCCCCGTCTTCTCTCCTCTGGCAGTCCCCTCAGCAAGGAACTTCTCCATCACGATTCGAGCAACGGCCGGGTTTCTCCATAAGGAGGGTCTCTCGAGAATGGCAGCGTAGAGGTCCTCCGAGGGACGGCGGGACTCCACAATCTCGGGGCCGAACAACACCCACCGCTTCCAAAGCCTCTCCATCACATGCCGCCGGTTGCCACCGATGAGGCGATCTTGGAACGACTTACGACTCGGCGCTGTCTGGGAGGAGCGAATTCGACGCGTTGCCAGGTCGGGGAGCAGGGCGAGAGCTAGGAAGTCCCAGACCTGTGGGTGAGCGAACTCCGCGCGTTGTCCAGAGGACATCGTGAAGAGGGCGCGGCCGAGAGCCAGGTCGAAGTCCGCCATGCTCGGCTGCGGCGCGATAGAGACTTCTTTAAGCAGGGCCTCACGCAACCGCAGCAGCTCGTCCACTGTGGCAGGAGCTCCGCCGGTGGAGGGGAAGGCATCAGGAGCCGCCACGGCATCCTCAACCACCCCACGGTCGAATTCCATCACCCCGTCGCTCTCCCACAGGAAGATGCGCTGCTGGCGTGCAGCTGTCGGCGACAGTCGCGGCATGAGCGTGTACTGATTCATGCATCTCCCTCCAGCAAGTGAGTCGCGGACATCAAGAGGTACTCGAAGTACTCGGGCTCATCTCGGTAGATTCCACACACCTCCCGAAGTGAACGTTGGAAGAACCGAGCCGCGATCCGAGCCGCGGCAGCGGCGATGGACTCAGGGTTTTCCTCGGCCACCGCGTCCACACCACCGCTCAGAGACGCATCGGACCCACTCTCCGCAAGATCCCGACTGAGGCGATGGGCGGCGGCGATCAGCTGGCGTGCGATGTCAGCCTCAAGCAGTGCCATAGAAATGCGTGGTGCTGTGCCGTCGAGCAGGTCGATCGCTTGGGGATAGTCCTCGTTCACATAGAGGCGCATCGACGACCTGAATCCGTCCTCGAGACCCGCAGCGTAGAGGTCGAAGCGCCACGGGGCCGCTTGCCAGGACTCATTCCTGAACGACACCACGCTTACCGGGAAGCCCGGCTGACTCGGTTCCAGCGAGACCTTCTCCGTTTTGGCCTCCGCCACGATCCGGTCTCGGAGCCAGGGCTGGTCAGCAACCGGCGCCACGATCGTGGCCGCCAAATCGAGCTGAGCCGTGACCTCATGTGCATCAAGACGTAGCTCTCCACGCGCGACAAAACGGTCTCCGCTCCGCGTCAACGGTGTTCGGCGCGAGAGGATGAACGCCGTCGCCGAGCAGGTCACAGAAACCACGAGTACAGGAGCCCCCGGTGATTCAAGTGCCTCCAGCGCGTCAGCATCAACGCTCACGTCGATCAGAAATGTGAGAGAAGAGTTTGCATCGCAATGCTCCGCGAGATCCTGGAGAGAGACATCGCGACCATCGCAGTCGACCGCCCACCGCTGCCACGAGGCGGAGCTCGGGTCCAGACGGGGAAACGGTGAGAGGAACAACGGCGCCATCAAGCCCCCCTGCCCACGACGAGGTCGAAGGTCATCGCCGCGGTGAAGTGGGGCGTGATCTTCACCGACCCCTCAGTCGGTCCTGTGATCGCGATGGTAGGTCCCGAACGACGTTCAGTACCCAGGGCCCACTCCACGTCGACATTCGACGCATCCATCTCCACCGCACCGCCCCACTCACGCGCCTTGACCACCGCCTCCACGATTCTCTCGCGTCCCTCCTCGTTCTGCACTTCGAAGTCAATCTCCCAGGCTCCACCTGGGAGCTGCCGGCTGCCTCGAAGGTGCACCGTGGCGTTGCCCTGGTTGCCTGGCCTTCGACGTCCGCCGGACGAGGATCCACCCGCGTGGTCCCCCTGTGCAGTCGTGTCCTCCGAGCTCGACATGCTTCCGGGAGAACTCGGGACGGGAGGTCCTGAAAGGGAGGTGTCCAAGTCCGTCGGCACGAATGAGTTGAGGGCACGGGAAAGCACGCGCGCGGACCGGACCTCTCCCCGGATCTTCTTCGCCGAGTCCTTGCGGACAAAGCCGCGCACCTTGGAGGTCACGTTCTGCATCGTGTGGCCTACGACGTAGACCGCCACGGGGTTGTCCGGGATCGAGACATTCCAGGCGTCATGCGTCGCCGGCTCTGATGCAGCGAAATGCCGATCGCACTCCGGAGTCGGCTTGAAAACGCCGAACCACTCGTACATCTCGCCTTCGTCGACAGGCATCGGAGTGTAATTGACCACGATCTCCGTCTCGGAACGCATCACGGAAAGGCTGTCCCGCTTGCGTGTCTCCTCATCGGAGGCCAGCGGGTCCCTTAGAACCTTCGCCATGTAGAGGTGTCCCGTCGTCCGATCATCGCGCCCGCCGAAGTAGTCCTCAAGCGGGTAGCCTGCAGAGGCCTTGGGGTTCAGACGGATTGGAGTCACTGCCTCCTCTCGGATGCCGACCGGGACAGCCCACGGAGAGGCGGCGTCTTCTCCGAGCTGAGCAGATCGGATGGCGGCGAGGCCGTGCGCATACACGGGAAGACGCTCCTCGACGACAGTGGCGATGTCTACCTCCTCACCACGTACGGAGAACTGGACGATCATGGGGGCATCCCCGTCACCGTATGGCACCACCTTGGGCCAGGCACTCGCCACCAGCGCATCGAGCATCTGTTGCCCGAGCATGTCGCACTGCTCGTCCGTGCCCACCGGGACCCACTCGTCCACGTCGCCGTCCCGGTGAGTGAGCACGGTAGGAGCGAGGACGAGGATCGACGTCCCCGTCTCCTCCTCGCCGAAATGCGTCTCGAACAGCGCCTCGCCCAGGAATTTGGCGTGGTCACCGCGCAAGGGGAGGATCTCCTCCTGGTCCATGTCTCCCCACCAGTGGGCTCCCGTGTACCGCTTGCCACCGATGTCGAACTCATCGTGGAGAGCCGAGGCGATGAGCCTGTCCTCGAGAGTCCCGTCGCCTCGTTCGCACCGGGTCCAGTAGACGACGGCATGGGCTGCCGACGCCTCAAAGGTCGCCGTCTTGCCGAAGCCGTAGGTCCCTCCAGATCCGCCCCCCTGGGGCTTCGTGGTCCCGATGTCGAAGACGAAGGCGTTGAAGTTGTTCGGCTGTCCGGGTAGGGCGGCTTCGCCTGACCTGACGGGCCCGTTCAAGCCGGTGGTCCCACGGTCGAAGATCTCCACCACATGGAGGTCGGGAGAGGTCAGCGCGGCCTGCAACTTTCCCAGCTTCAGCTCCTCAGTGATCTCCGTGAAGATTTCCGTGGAGAGAATCTCCCGGACAGAGGTGTCCGCGCGGCGGATGCTGGCGCCGTAGGCGGGGAACCAGTTCTCATGATCTGCCGCGTCCCATGAGTTCTGCAGGGTCTCCCGAACAAGGACGTCCAGGCGGGTGAGATGACCCTGGGTATTCAGAAGTTTGCCGCGGCCTCCGCTGGTCTGGTCACCCGGCCCACGAGGCTTGGAGTAGCGGCGCAGTCGAACCTCAGCCACCAAGTCAGGCCTCCTCTCGAGCAATTCTGGTGAAGTCGAACTCCTCGCTGAAGCCGTCCCCCAGGGCGGACAGGTCCAGTGAGTAGCTGAGGTCCGAGACAGCGTTGACGACAGCCTCGGGCAGGACGGAGCGGCGTAGCACCGGGGTGCTCTCCGTGATATGCCAGTACTTCGTGGAGACCAGTTTGAACCGATGGTCCTCCGTTCCCGGCATGTCGACGACGTATCTCAAAGCCGCCAGCCGTTTGCGCATACCAGACTCGTCGACTCCTGCGTCGACGATCTCCTCGACCAGGTCGGAGAGCAGCTCTCCGCGCGGGTGGGGATCCACCTCAGTGACGGCCAGGTAGAGATCAGAACCTTCCGAGGGCTCCAGCTGACGAAGACCGTGAATCGTGACGGCCTGGCGGTTCTGGAGTGCGGCGGTCTTCACCTCCATGCTGACCACGTCGCCCACGAAATCATGCCGGCCCCGCTCCGGACCTTCCCACAGGGGCAACGCCGAGGCGCCATGAACCGCAACGATCTGGCGGAGGATGCTGAGCTCCCCATAGAGACCCTTCAGCGCCTGCTCGCTGATCCCCTCGCGGGCGATCATCAGCAGTCGGCGCCATTCGCGCACCGTGCTGGCGAGTGCGTCATAGACAGTTCCGCCCGCATCCACGCTGGCAATGACGTCCTCGAGGAACGTATGGAACACCCCCTCGAGCCGGGGTTCGAGGCACCGGATCTGCACTGCTCTCAGCGCATCTCCGAGCTCATTCTGAATCGTCGCCGACGCGAGACGGATGGCCTGGCTCACTTCAATATTGAGAAGCCGGTCGTCCCCGGACTCGAAGAAGGCGGTCGGCGTGCTCAGCTGGTCCTTCCCCACCCACACGCGACGGCCGACCGGCCGTCCCTGTACTTCGACGACGTGGAACTCGGAAGCGCTCCATGCACTGGGCTCATTCGCAACACGCGCGAACGCCTCACGCATTCGGGTCATTCTCAGGCTCCTCCTCATCAGCTGCGGGGATCTCGACCGCGAGGAAATCCCCGTCATGCGTGAGCAGGCCCTCCGTATCCGAGGGGAGGACCATCGCGTAGCCGAAGAAGGGTTCGTTCGTATCAACTTCGGCCAGGGCGGGGTCGATCTTCTTAAGCACTTCCTGCATATCCTCGCGGTCCTTCGCACCGGACCGAGCTCGCGACATGCGCGAGATCGGATAAAGGATCAGCAGGCCTTCTCCGTTCGCACCTCCCTCATTCTTCGGGCGCAACCGAGCGGCGCTCTGCTCATCACCGTTACCAGCGTCTTCTGCAAGCGGGCTGCCCTCAGTCGCCAGGTCCGCGATGCGGTCGTTGCCGGACATGAGCGCTCGGATGTTGACCGACCCCTCTTCGGGGTCCTTGATTGGCGCGCGCCGCACCGCCTTCACCTGAAGGCCCTGCTCCGCGAGCACCTGTTCCCCGCCACCGGCCGCCAGCACGACCCGCCAAGACTTCTCCGGAAGCTTCTTCGCAGCCCAGTCGAGGGCCCGCTTGTGCTCCTCCTTGTGTTTGGGGTGCATGGCGAACTTCTCGAAGAACTCCTGAACACGCTCGAAGCTAACACCCTTGTAGAGCTTCGACCCCTGACCGGGCGCCGATGTCACGGCATGGTCGGAGATGCGGTGAAGGAAGTCGACAGCGATACGGGTGTTCGCCTTCTGCAGACCCGACGTCGCGAAGTCGAACAGAATCGTCTGCTTGTTCCGGCCCTGAAACGTGTACTCGATCTGGCGAGCGTGTTTCATCTTGGCGGGAGCCGTCACCTCAAGACGGCCGGGATGTCGGCGGATCTTGAGCCCGATCTCGCCGGGAGTCTTTCCCTGGCTCGCCATCTCGGTGATCTCTCGACGCACCTCGGCCTCCACCTGGGCAAGGAACTGATAGTCGGAGTCCAAGCCCTCCGCCAGCCAGATCCGTTGCAGGTCCTCGTATCCTGGCCGGTAGCCGAACCAGCGGCCCATCTGCAGGAGGGTGTCGTAGGCCCTGGAGCTACGGGTGAAGAAGGAGACGAAGAGCCCCTCAAGTGTCAGGCCTCGGGAGAGGGTTCCGCCTCCGATGACGATCACCGTGGACGGATGCTCGTCGTCGTACACCAGCCGATCAGCGTGAGCCTCCTTGCCGTTGTCGACGACGACGCGCAGCACGCGAAGCACGTTCAGGATCTCACCCTGGATAGCCGGCCAGGTCGGCGCAGGGCCGTCTCCGGTGTAGAGCTCCGCGACACGGTCCTCCTCCTCGTTGAAGATCGCACGGAACTCGGAGACATCGCCTTCTCGTGCTCGCTCCTTCATGGGATCTAGGAAATCGTTGATCGCCTCCTGCATGGCGAAGTGCGGATCCGTGCGCTCCGTGGTGTGGACGAGCATCGACGAATGCTTGTCCTTCTGGCCGCGCAGACGACGGATGGCGCTCGCCACGATGAACCACCGGATGGCATCACCGAGGGAACTGGTCACCGTCGGAACGAAATCGGCGGCGTCCTTCTGCCGCTGGGGACCCAGATCGCTCCATTCCTCGCGAGGGATACGGCGAATCACGTCGAGTCCCTCGGATTCCTCCCCGTCGAGGAAGCCATCGCGGATTCCGAAGAGGGTCTCCGCCCCGAAGTAGTTCTTGGGTGTCGGCATGACGGCGAGAAAGTCCCGTGGATAGAGGCTCTCGAGGGATCCGGCCGAGGGGTCGTCAGGATCGGCAGCATCCTGAGGGTCCATGAGCACGTTCGCAAAGGGAGTGGCCGTGTAGCCGACGTACGTTCCGTTCCGAACCTTCGACCACACGCGACGCAACTTGGCATTGATCTTCGTCGGGTCATCCTCCGGATTCGGCGAGCTGTCCGGGGTCGCCTGATCGGACTCGTCGTCGATGATCAGGATCGGAAGCCTACGGAGTGTCTGCTCGTCGATCTGGTCGAGGAACTTCAGCAGATGGTCGAGCCGAGAGGTCTGCTTCTTCATCACCGCGATCATCGTGCGGTCTCCGTCCAGAAGGCTGGACACAGTCGACGCGGCGTTGACCCAGCTGGCGGCCTGAAGATCAGTCTGGGTCGTGGTCAAAGTAATCCACTGCTGGGCATTCTCCTCCACACCCAGGTCCCTCGTAATGCGCTTCTGGGTCTGCGCTCGGAGGTTGTTGTAGGTGCCGGAGAAGACGAGCACAAACTTATAGTTCGCATCCAGGGCCTTAGCCGCGACAGCCGCGTAGTTCGCCGTCTTGCCGGACTGGACATTTCCTAGGACCAGGCCCCGACGGCGTTGCATCGAGTACGGCTCGGCGAGTTGCGACACGATCTGATCGCTCGAGCGGTCGATCGAGGGGATCGCTTCTGCCAGGCCCGTGCTGAGCATCTTCTCACGAAGCTGGGACCAGCGCGGCCCTGCCGACGGCAGGTACCAGGAACGATGAGAGCTCTCATTGTTGTCCGAATCCACCGCAATTGCACCGCCTGTGGGATCAATCCGGACACGGATGCGCTCGGCCCACTTGTCAGTCTCAACCCGATGATCATGCAACAGTTCACGTAGGGCTATGACCATCTCATCGTCAGAGTCATCCAGCAGTGACTCCACTGCCTCCTCCATGGTCCGGCCACGCTTCATCCGGTTCACCACCTGGCGGGCGAGCAGATCCTTCATTGCCGAGTTGTCAGTCATGTGCTGGTCCTCCAGGTGGATGCAGGGATCGCGTCTCAGAACAGCCGCTGGGGCGAGGAGCTGTCGCGTGCAGTCGTCAGAGTCGGAGCAATGCTCTCATAGGGAATCCCCAGCAGGCTCCTGAACAGCGCCTGGAAAACGGCGCGCGCTCCGAGCGGCGGAACTGCCATGCCGATCTGCTTCCGAATGGAGTCTCGGCGGCCCTCGAAGTGGAACGTGTCCGGGAACGTCTGGAGACGCGCCCGCTCACGATTGGTGAGGGCTCGCGGCTCGTCCCAGTGGTAGACATGAGTGCCTCCGCCACCGGATCCCGTGACGGTGTAGGACGGCTTGGCCGGGTCGAGGCGCCGATAGATCTGGCTGATGGTAGCGCCCTGGACATTGAGACGGGCCTCGTCGGTCATGCGCTTGGCATTGAATGCATTCTCACCCGGGTCGATGAGCTTCAGTCGCTCGACCACCTGTTTCGACTGACGGGTGCGCTCGTTATTGGTGACGGACGCCGGGATCGGCGCAGCGACAGCCTCACCGGACGTCGCGAAGGGCTGTCTCGTCCCGGGTCCGTGAGTGGGGGCTGGCACGGCGTACTCGACGTCGAGATCATCGCGAACCCCCACGACGAGAACGCGATGCCGCGCCTGAGGAACGCCATACTGCTCGAACCGATAGAGGTGCGGGGTGATGCGGTAGCCCGCGTCCTCGAGTTCTTCGAGGATCAGCTGGAATGCACGGCCGCCGTTCGCGCTACGGATGCCACCGACGTTCTCGGCCACGAACCACTTGGGCCGCTTTGCCTGCAGCACTCGAACGCCAGTCTTGTAGAGCCCGCCGAAATTGCCGTCGAGCCCTTTGTGCTCACCGACGAGGCTGAAGTCGTTGCAGGGAAACCCGAAGGCGAATCCGTCGATGTCGCCGAAGGAGTCGATGTTCTCGGCTGCGGCTCGAGCATCGCCGACTCTGACAGACTTCAGCGTCGCACCGGGAATGTTGCGTCGGTACGTCAGGCAGGACGACTCGTCGATGTCGACAGCCCACGCATGCTGCAGGGACATCCTGTCCCGCAGTTCAGGGTCGCTATCGGCTGCCTGGTGGGCGCCGAGAGCCATGCCTCCAGGGCCGGAGAAGAACTCCCCCATCTTGAACGTTTCCATGCAACCTCATATCGCTGTCCGCCGCAGACCTGCGTGGGAAGCGCGCGCGGCACACTGCAGCTTAGCGCGATTCTGCCGTCTGGGCAGCCTGGAGGGCGCAGTGTTCACAGGCAGCGCACGCTGGTGCCTCTCCCACGGGGACCTCGCATGTCAGAGGATGGCCGCAGCATTGAGACCTATGGAAGGACAAGGACGATGGCCACAATGCCCTGGACCGCGGGGGAGACTCTGATCGCCCTCGGGCTTGCTCACGACCTGGAGTGGACCAACCCGAGCAAGGGGACGCCCGCAGTCGTCGGCCTGTCTCGCCTGCTCGCTCAGGGTCCCTTCCATCCAGGAATCAGTCTGCCGGACAACTTTCGAAACCCGAATGCCGTCAAGATGAAGGTGTCCAACCTCATCTGGCACTACTCCGGCGGAGAGCACGGTCTCAAGCAGGGGGCAGCGCAGGACCTCGCCCTTGTCCAGCTCTACAGGTCAGATCCGGCGCTCGTGTTAAGCCTGGCGCACGACCTCCGCTCCCTGGTCGAGCAGTCGTTTGGAGATGCGGCCCTCGTCCCCTGGCCTCACGAGTAGTCCGCCCACACCCGCCGCTCGACCCCGTCGACGGTCATCACGCCGCCGTGCGGCAGCACCCACTGCGGCCGTGTGTGGCCGAACGGGACGCCCACGCACACCACCGCGTCCGGGTTGTAGCTGCCGACCTCCTCGACCACCACGTCCGCCTGGTCGGCGCGCAGCCGCGCCCGCTCCTCCGCACCGCGCGGCACCTCGAAGGAGCTCGTCGGAGGGCGGGCCGCCAGCACGGCGTCCACGGCGCCGAGCACGCCGCCCTCCCCCAGGATCCGCAGCAGCCGCCGCACCTCGCCGGCGCTCGGCAGCTCCTCGCTGGTCTCGATGAGCAGCACACCACCCTCGAGCGCCGCCATGTCCGCAGGCCCGCGGCCGGCCGCCATCACCCACGGCAGCACCTCGAGGCAGCCGCCCCATGTCCGGCCGGTCACCGCGCGCCGAGGCCCGGCCCAGCGCCACGGTGAGGCGCCCTCACCGACGCCGCGCGCGCCGTCGTCGTGCGGGCCCGGCACCGGCTCGCGCGTCCCGAACTCGGTGAGCGCCCGCGGGTCCAGCCAGTCGACGCCATGGTCCTCCGACTCCCCCGGCTCCGTGATCTCCAGCCGCCCTCCCGTCAGCAGGGCGGCCCGCAGGGACGCGGCGTGCACCTCGTCCACAGTCGGTCCCGGCCCCAGGTGCACCTGGGTGGAGCCGCCGTAGAAGCTCGCCACGCCGTTCGTCCACAGCCACTGGTGGAGGTTGGTGTTGTCGCTGTAGCCGAGGAACGGCTTGGGGTCCGCGCGCACTGCGTCCGCGTCCAGGTGGCCGATCACGGTGATCTGGTCCTCCCCGCCGACCGTGGCGATCACCGCCCGGATCTGTGGGTCCGCGAACGCCGCGTTCAGGTCCCGCGCCCGGCTCTCGGGACTCGCCCCGAGCTGCCGGGTGGTGGGGTACTCGACCGGCACCAGGCCGGTCACCTCGGCCAGGCGGCGCATCGCCTGCTCGTGCACCGCGGGCGCGAAGCCGGGAGCCGCGAACGACGGCGAGACGACGGCGATCCTGTCGCCCGGCTGGGCCTTGGGCGGGTGGACGAGCGGCTGAGTCATACCGGGAGCGTAGCGAGAGGCCACCTGTCCGTCGTTTCTCTCGCTCAGACCAGACGACCTGCGCCCGGACCGCCCGGCGCCCCTCACCCCTGACGCAGCTCGCGGCGCAGGATCTTGCCCGTGGCGTTCTTCGGCAGCCCGTCCAGGATGGTCACCTCCCGCGGCTGCTTGTAGCGGGCCAGCCGCTCGGCCGCGAACGCCTGGAGTTCCTCCCCCGTGACGGCGCTGCCCGGGGCCAGCGAGACGAAGGCGGCGATCTCCTCGCCCAGCCGCTCGTCCGGCACACCCACCACGGCGGCCTCGACCACGTCCGGGTGCTCGTAGAGGACCTCCTCCACCTCGCGCGGATACACGTTCATACCACCGCGGATGATCACGTCCTTGAGCCGGTCCACGATCATCACGTACCCGGCCTCGTCCCGGCGGGCGATGTCCCCGGTGCGGAACCAGCCGTCCTCGTCGAACGCCGCCTCCGTGTCCTCCGGGCGGCCCCAGTAGCCGGCCATGATGCCCTCGCCCCGGATGCGCAGCTCACCGGAGGTCGCGAGGTCCTCCTCGGGCACCTCGGTGCCGTCCATCGCGACGATCCGGAACTCGAAGCCGTCCACCGGCCGGCCCACGGTGCCCGGACGGGTCGGCGCGTCCACGGGGTTGAAGAAGCACGCGCCCGCGTTCTCGGACAGCCCGTAGCCCTCGAACACGGACACGCCGTACAGCTTCTCCGCCGCGTGCAGCGTCTCCACCGGCAGGCTCGCACCGCCGGAGAGGGGCATGCGCAGCCGGGAGAAGTCCGCCGGCTCGGCCCCGGCCTCACGGCGGGCCCGGGCCACGGCGAGGAACGCCCCGTGCATGGTGGGCACGCCGGGCAGGAACGTGACGCCGTGGTCCTGCAGCTGGTCGTAGGCGGCCGCCGGCTCGAACCGCGGCATCAGGGACAGCGTGGACCCGGCGAACACCGCGCCGTTGAGCACCACCGAGAGCCCGAACACGTGGAACATCGGCAGCGCCGCGAACACGACGTCGTCCGGGCCGAGCCGGCCCAGGCCGGTCGCCGTCGCCATGGCGTTGGAACGCAGGTTCGTGTGCGTCAGCCGCGCGCCCTTGGGCCGTCCCGTGGTGCCGGACGTGTAGAGCAGCACGGCGTCGTCGTCGGGGTCCCGCGGGGTGATCTCCGTGACCGGGGCGATGCCCTCGACGGCGCACTCCCGCCCGACCGCTTCGAGGTCCAGGGTGACCACCTCGACGTCGACGTTCCCGGCCACCTCGTCCACGGCCGGCAGCCCGGGCATGGCCCAGAGCATGCGCGCCCCGGAGTCCTCGAGGAAGTACTCCAGCTCTCGGGCGGTGAACAGCGGGTTGAGCGGCACCATCACCGCGCCCAGGCGCATGAGCGCCTCGTAGACGGCCACGAACGTCGGGACGTTCGGCAGCATGACGGCCACCCGGTCCCCGGCCTGCACGCCGCGGGCGCGCAGCCAGCCGGCCGTGACGGCCGTGGCCTGGTCCAGTTCGCGGTAGCTCATGCGGGCGTCGCCGATCAGCAGGGCGACGGTGTCCGGCTGGCGGGCCACCGTGGCGGCGAGCAGCTCGGCGACGTGGCCGCGCCGCTCGGTGGGCCGGCCGGCGGCGTCGAGGGTCATGGCGGAGGTCTCAGGGGTGTCGGAGGTCGTCACGGTGGCTCCTGGTGCTCGTCGGGACGGGTCGGGTCAGAGGAAGGCGGAGTGGCCGGTGAGCCCGCGGCCCACGATCAGCGAGTTGACCTCGTAGGTGCCCTCGTACGTGAAGATCGCCTCGACGTCGCAGAAGAAGCGGCCGAGACCGCGGTCCGCGAGGATGCCGTTGCCGCCCATCAGCTGACGCCCCAGAGCGGCCGACTCGCGGCACATCTGCGAGGTCTTGAGCTTCACCAGGGAGGCCTGGGTCATGGACACCTCGCCCTCGGCCTCGAGCTGGACGGCGCGGTGGGCCATGCCGAGCGTGGCGGCCAGGTTGCCGGCGATCTGCACGAGCAGGGACTGCACGAGCTGGTGGGCGGCGATCGGACGGCCGAACTGCGTGCGCTCCAGGGCGTAGTTCCGGGCGATGTCCAGGACGGCCTGCTGCGCGCCCACGGCCTGCCAGCCCAGCCCGTTGCGGGAGCCGAGGAGGATCACGTTGGTGTCCGCGAACGAGTTCGCCTTCTCCAGCTTGTTCTCCGCCGGGATCCGCACGTCCGTGAAGGTGATGTCCGCGTTCTGCACGATCTTCACGGCGGTCTTGTGCTCGATCTTGGTGGCGCTGTAGCCCGGGCGGTCGGTCTCCACGATGAAGCCCTTGACCTGGTCGTCCGCCTCGTCGCGGGCCCACACGATCGCGATCCGGGACATGGTGCCGTTGCCGATCCAGCGCTTGGCCCCGTTGATCACCCACTCGTCGCCCTCGCGGCGGGCGGTGGTCGCCATGCCGCCGGCGACGTCGGAGCCGTGCTCCGGCTCGGTCAGCCCGAAGCAGCCGGTGTACTCCATGGCGTAGAGCCCCGGGAGCCACTTCTGCTTCTGCTCCTCGGAGCCCAGGTGCTCCAGGGTCGCGCCCACGAGGTCGTTGTGCAGGGCGAAGTAGACGCTGAGGGAGATGTCCGCGCGGGACAGCTCGGCCATCAGGCAGCCGCGGAACAGCGGGTCGGTGGTCATGCCGTTCAGGTGGTTGAAGCCGAGCTCGCCCACCTGGCGGGCGATCTCGTGCGGGAACTCGTCCCGGCTCCAGGCCTCCGCCACATGCGGGGTGACGATCTCGGCCAGGGCGGCGCGGATCTCCGCGAGCTTCTCCTGCTGCTCGGGCGTCAGGAGGCGGTGGTACTCGAGGACGTCGACGTCGATCAGCGGACGGCTCCGGGTGTCAGCGGCGGTCATGGGGGTTCTCCTCGGGATCAGGGGGTGTCTGCGTCAGGGGGCGCAGCGCCGGGGTGGGCGCGGGGTGTCGGATGAGCGGCTCAGGCGGTCGCCGCGGCGAGGGCGGTCAGCGGGATGCCCCGCTCCTCGCCCCAGGCCTGCCAGTGGGCGGCGTCGTGCTCCAGGAGGGCGCCCGCGAGCTGAGCGCGGACGTCCCCGTCCGGGTCCAGCCCGAGGCCCTCGAGGAGCGCGGCCGCGAAGTGCGGCTCGAGCGCGCCGACGGCCACATGGCCGTCGGCGGCCGGGTACACGCCGTAGTGGGGCGAGGCCCCGCCCAGGGGGCTGCGGCGGTCCGTCATGCGGTGACGGTTCGGCAGGGCCAGGGCGTGGGCGGCGTCGGCCAGTGCCACGACGGCGTGCCCGCCCGCCCCGTCCGCGCCGCGGGCCCACAGGAGGGCCAGGGCCGCGGAGACGGCGCGCTCGGCCCCGTGCAGGTCCGCCGCCAGGATCCGAGGCGGCGGCCCCGGCTCCAGCAGGCCCGCCTCGGCCTGGTAGTTGATGTCATGACCGGGGACGTCCGTCCGGTCCCCGGCGAAGCCCGTGACGTCCACCTGGCAGATCCGCGGGTGACGGGCGCGGACGGCGTCGGCGTCCAGGCCGAGGCGGCGCAGGGCCCCCGAGCGGTGGGACGTGAGGAACACGTCCGCCGCGGCGAGGATCCGCTCCATCTCGGCGGCCCCGTCCGGGGACTTCATGTCCACGGTGCGCACCTGCTGGGCGCGATGCAGCTCCTCGTGGAGGGCGGGCACCAGCGTGGCCACGGGGTCCCCGCCGGGCGGGAGCACGGTGACGACGTCGGCGCCCAGCTCCTGCAGGCGGGCCGCTGCGACGGGCCCGGGCAGGTTCAGGGCGATCGTCACCACGCGCACGCCGACCAGGGGGCCGGAGGCGACGGCGGCGCCCCCGGCGGCGGTCTGCGAGACGGTGTCCTGCGCGCTCATACGAGGCCCTTCCCCGAGGCGGCGCGCGCGCGCAGCCACTCGGACGGGCGGAAGCGCTCGCCGTAGGCCTCTGCGAGCTCGTCCGCGCGCGCCACGAAGTCCGCCAGCCCGTTCTCACGGTTGGTCATGAACGTGGCCGGGCCGCCGGTGTGCGGCGGGTAGCCGATGCCCAGGACGCCGCCGATGTTCGCGGACGCGGTGTCGGTCAGGACGCCGTCCTCGAAGCAGCCGGCCGTCTCGATCGCCATGCGGTAGAGGAAGCGGTCCTGGAGATCCTGCTCCGGCACGTCCACGTCCGAGGTGAAGTGCTCACGCAGACCGGGCCACAGGTGCTTGGGGCCCTCGGCCGGGTACTCGTAGAAACCGGCCCCGCGGGCACGGCCAGGGCGCTCGAACTCCTCCACCATGCGGTCCACGATTTGCTCGCCCGGCTGCACGACGCGCTCGGTGCCGGCGGCCGAGGCGGCCTTCTCCTCCTCTCGGCGCACGTGCTGCGTGAGGGTCAGCGAGACCTCGTCCAGCATGGCCAGCGGCGCACCCGGGAAGCCGGCCTGGCGCGCGGCGCGCTCGACGCGCTGCGGGTCCACGCCCTCCTCCACCATGGCGGCGGCCTCCAGCACGAGGGTGCCGAACACGCGGGAGGTGTAGAAGCCGCGGCCGTCGTTCACGAGGATCGGGACCTTGTGGATCTGCTGGACCAGGTCGTATGCGCGCTCCACGGCCTCCTGGGAGGTCTGCTCGCCACGGATGATCTCCACGAGCTGCATGCGGTCCACGGGGGAGAAGAAGTGCAGGCCGATGACGTCGGCGGCGCGCTCCCGCGGCTCCTGCAGCAGCGTGATCGGGAGGGTGGAGGTGTTGCTGCACAGCAGCGTGTCCTTCCCCACCACCTTCTCGACCTCCGCGAACACGCCCGTCTTG
This sequence comes from Micrococcus sp. 2A, assembly GCF_039519235.1. NCBI lineage: Bacteria > Bacillati > Actinomycetota > Actinomycetes > Micrococcales > Micrococcaceae > Micrococcus > Micrococcus sp. 2A. The sequence continues at coordinate 2,269,032 of NZ_CP154351.1, forward strand.
AGCTCGAAGTCCTCGAAGACGGCCTCGATGACGGCGTCCACGCCGGCGAGGTCCGCGTAGTCCTCCGTGGTGCGGATGCGGCCCAGCACCTCGTCCGCGGCGGCCTGGTCCATCCGGCCCTTGGCCACGGCCTTGCCCAGCAGGTCCGCGCAGTGGGACTTGCCGCGCTCGGCGTTCTCCACCGAGACGTCCTTGAGGACCGCCTCGATGCCGTTGACGGCGAGGGCGTGGGCGATCCCGGCGCCCATCATGCCCGCGCCGAGCACGGCCACGGAGCCGACGGTGTGGCGCTCCGTGGCGCGCTCGCCGAGGGCCGCGCCGGAGCGGATGTCGCCCATGTCCGTGTGGAACGCCTGCACCATCGCCGTGGAGACCCGGCCGGTCACGAGGCTCACGAAGTAGCGGGTCTCGATCCGCAGGGCGGTGTCGAAGTCCACCTGCGCGCCCTCGACGGCCGCGGCGAGGATCGCCTTCGGCGCCGGCAGGTCCGCGCCGTGCAGCGTCTTGTGCAGCGTGGCGGGGAACGCGGGCAGGCGGGAGGCCATCGCCGGCTGCTGCGGGGAGCCGCCGGGCAGGCGGAAGCCCTTCTGGTCCCACGGCTTGACGGCGTAGGAGGGGGCGCCGAGCGCCTCGTCGGTCTCCTCCGGGCCGCCCTCCTGGGCCTTCGCCGCCGCGGCCCCCTGCTCGAGGATCCAGCGCCGCGCCGCGGGCAGCAGCTCGTCCTGCGAGGAGACGAGCTCGTCGATGACGCCCTTCTCCTTCGCCTGCGCGGGGCGGTACTGGGTGCCCTGGAGCAGCCAGTCCATCAGGGCCTTCTCCAGGCCCAGCATCCGCACGAGGCGCGTGATGCCGCCGCCGCCGGGGAGCAGGCCGAGGGTGACCTCGGGCAGGCCTACCTTGATGCGGGCGTCGTCCACGGCCACGCGGCGGTGGCACGCGAGGGCGATCTCCAGGCCGCCGCCGAGGGCGGCGCCGTTGATGGCGGCGACCACGGGCCGGCCGAGCTTCTCGAGTCGGCGCAGGACGGACTTCACGTGCTCGGTCATCGCGAAGACGTCCGCGGCCTCGTCCGGGCCGGTGGGGCCCAGCTGGTCCAGGTTGCCGCCGGCGAAGAAGGTGCTCTTCGCGCTGGTGAGGATGACGCCGGCGATCGACTCGCGCTCCTGCTCGAGCCGCTCCACGGTGGCCTCCATGGAGTCCCGCCAGAGGTCGTTCATGGTGTTGACCTTGGCGTTGGGGTCATCCATGGTCAGGGTGACGACGCCGTCGGCGTCCTGGTCCCAGGTGATCATGTTCTCAGTCATGGCTGCTGTGCTCTCTCTGCCGTCGGGCGGAACTCGGGGTCGGAGGCGCTCAGACGCGCTCGACGATGGTGGCGACGCCCATGCCTGCGCCGATGCAGAGGGTGGCGATGCCGGTCTGCAGGTCGCGGCGCTCGAGCTCGTCCACCAGGGTGCCCAGGATCATGGCGCCGGTGGCGCCGAGCGGGTGGCCCATGGCGATCGCGCCGCCGTTGACGTTGGTCTGCTCCTCGCTCCAGCCCAGGTCCCGCATCAGCTGGAGGGGCACGGCCGCGAACGCCTCGTTGATCTCCACGAGGTCGATGTCGCCCGCGGTCATCCCGGCGACGTCGAGGGCCTTGCGGCAGGCCGGCGTCGGACCGGTGAGCATGATGGTGGGCTCGGAGCCGACGACGGCGGCAGAGACGATGCGGGCGCGCGGCGTCAGGCCGGCACGGCGGCCCGACTCCTCGCTGCCCACGAGGGTCAGCGCGGCGCCGTCCACGATGCCGGAGGCGTTGCCCGGGTGGTGGACGTGGTGGATCTGGTCCACGTCCGTGTAGCGGTCGAGCGCGACGGCGTCGAAGCCGGCCTGCTCCCCCATCGCGGCGAAGGAGGGCTTCAGCCCGGCCAGGATCTCGAGCGAGGAGTTCGGTCGGATGGTCTCGTCCCGGTCCAGGACGGTCAGCCCGTTGATGTCCTTCACGGGGATGACGGACTTGTCGAAGCGGCCCTCGGCCCACGCCTGGGCGGCGCGGTGGTGGCTCTGGACGGCGAAGCGGTCCAGGTCCTCCCGGGTGAAGCCCTGGCGGGTGGCGATGAGGTCCGCCGAGATGCCCTGCGGCACGAAGTGCAGCGCCAGCGCGGTGGCCGGGTCCGTGGCCCACGCGCCGCCGTCGGAGCCCATGGGGACGCGGGACATGGACTCCACGCCGCCGGCGATCAGCATCTCCTCCCAGCCGGAGCGGATGCGGGCCGCCGCCTGGTTGACGGCCTCGAGGCCGGAGCCGCAGAAGCGGTTGAGCTGCACGCCGGCCACGTTCTCCGGCATGCCGGCCTTGAGGGCGGCCACGCGGGCGATGTCCGCGCCCTGGTCCCCCACCGGGCTGACGACGCCGAGCACGACGTCCTCGACGGTGGCGGGGTCCCACTCGGGGTGGCGCTCGCGGAGCGCGTCGAAGAGGCCGCCCAGGAGATCGATCGGCTTGACCTCGTGGAGGGAGCCGGTGGGCTTGCCGAGTCCGCGGGGGGTGCGGACGGCGTCGAAGAGGTAGGCGTCCCGGGTCACGGGGATCTCCTTCGGTGTGGGGGGTCAGTGGGTTCGGATGTTCGGGGGGTCTGCGGGTCTGGGGCGGTCTCGGCGGGGCCGCCGGGGCCGCGCGTCAGCCCTGCGGCGCGGACGGGCCGTCGCCCTCGGCGAGCGCGTCGGCGTAGGCCTGCCGGAGGCGCTTCTTGTCCAGCTTGCCCACGGAGGTGCGGTCCAGCTCGTCCACGAAAAGGACGCGGTCGGGCACCTGCCAGGAGGCGAAGCGGGCGCGGAGGGCGTCCTTGACCTGATCCTCGGTGACGTCGGCGCCGGGGGCGCGCACCGCGAGGGCGAGGGGGCGCTCCTGCCACTTGGGGTGGGGGACACCGACGACGGCGGCCTCGGACACACCGGGGACCGTGAGCATGTGGTTCTCCAGGTCGATGGTGGAGATCCACTCGCCGCCGGACTTGATGACGTCCTTCATCCGGTCGGAGACCTTCAGGTAGCCGTCCTCGGAGAGGTAGCCGACATCGCCGGAGCGCCAGTAGCCCTCGTCGTCGAAGCCCTTCTCCGTGGCCTCGGGATCGTCCCCGTAGGAGCTGGTGACCCACGGACCGCGGACCCGGATCTCACCGACGTTCTGCTCGCCGGGCGGCAGCGGCTGGCCCAGGGGGTCCACGATCTTGACGTCGACGCCGGTGACGACGAGGCCCTGGTACCGCTTCAGGTCCCACTGCTCGTCCTCGGTCAGACCCGCCTTGAGGGCCGGGCGCAGGCGGTTCACCGACACGATGGGCGAGGTCTCCGTGGCCCCGTAGGCGTGGATGATCTCGGCCCCCATGAGGCGGTCGAAGCCCTGCATCAGGGCCACGGGGGGCTCCGAGGCGCCGCAGAGGAACCGGAGGCCGGGCAGGTGCGGCGTCTGCGCCATCTGCTCGAGGTGATGGAGCATCGGCAGCAGGATGGCCGGAGCGGCCGGAGCCAGGGTGACGCCGTGCTCCACCAGCGCGTCCGTCAGCAGGGGGGTGTCCTGCAGCGTGAAGCGGCCCGGCAGCACGATGCGGGCGCCGACCGCCACAGCCGCGTAGGGCAGGCCCCAGCACTGGGCGTGGAACATGGGGGTCAGGAGCATGACGGTGTCGTCCATGGTCATGCCGGTGCTCACGGCCACCGCAAAGGAGTGCAGCCACGTGGACCGGTGCGAGTAGTACACGCCCTTGGGCCGACCGGTGGTCCCCGTGGTGTAGCACGCGCCGGAGGCGGACCGCTCGTCCATGTCCGGGGCGTCCTCGATCGGCTCGTGCCCGGCCACCAGGTCCTCGTACGAGACCGCGTCCGCCCGGCCGGCCCAGGCCTCAGGGAGATCGCCGTCCGAGGCCACGATCCACCGGGTGCCCTCCGGCAGGTGCGGGGCCAGCCCCTCGGCCAGCGGCAGGAGCGTGGCGTCCACGATCAGCGTGCGGGCGCCGCTGTGCCGGATGACGTAGGCCAGGTCCTGCGGGGCGAGGCGGAGGTTGAGCTGGACCATGGTGGCGCCCGTCAACGGCACGGCGAAGTAGCACTCGAAGTGCCGCAGGTCGTTCCAGAGGAGCAGGCCGACGCGGTCGCCCGGGCCGATGCCCTGCGCCGCGAGGCCGGCGGCCACGCGCTGCGTCCGGCCCCAGGAGGTCGCATAGTCTGTGACCTTCCACTCGCCGGCGAGGGTCCGGTGGACGATCTCCTGGTCCCGGTAGGTGCGGGCCGCGTCCCGGATGAGGCGCGTCGTCGTCAGCTGCTCGACGTCGCCCATGGTGGAGGCGGTTCCCATGACGGGTGAGGTGGCGGGAGTGGCGTTCATGGTGATCCTCACGATCCGTGGCGTGCGTGCTCGTCGTCACACGTTCTGGCATCAGTGAATCATTCATTGCACGATCGCACAACACCCTCCTCGATCCGCTAGCCTTGCGCGGTGAACACGGCCAGACCCCTCACCCGCGAGGACCTCTCCTCCGCCGCCCGCCTCCGCCTGAGCGCCCTCGAGCTGTACGCGGAGCGGGGCGAGCACGCGACGAGCGTCCGGGACGTCGGCAAGAACGCGGGCGTGGCGCCCGGGCTTGTCCGGCACCACTTCGGCAGCAAGGACGGCCTGACCCGCGCGGTGGACGACGACATCATCGACCTCGTCCGCGCGACCCTCGAGGCGGTCCCCCTGGAGGGCACGCCGCTCGAGATCTCCGCGGCCCGCGACGCGGCGTTCCAGGAGCTGCTCCGTGAACGCCCCCTCATCGGCGGCTACCTGGCGCAGGCCCTCACGGCGCCGCGCGCCTCGGGCGAGAGCCTCCTGGACCGGCTGGTGGACCTCTCCGTGGAGCAGACGCGCCAGCTGATCGACCGCGGCCTGGACCCTCGCCGCGGGCTGCGCGCCTCGGTGTTCACCACAGTGGTCCGGCAGGTCACGCTGTTCGTGGTGATCCCCGCGGCCGAACGGGTGTGGGAGCGGCTCGGCGGCACGCTGGAGGGGGCGTCCGCCGACGCCGCGATGCCGGCCGTGCGCGTCGTCGTCGACGCCGCCCGGGATCAGGACGCACGCTGAGGCGGATGCCTCCCGCTGCGCGTGCGGAGCGGCCTCCGAACTGAGGAGCGCCCGAGAGGCCGCGTAGCCTGACCGCATGATCAGCACCCCGCGGCCCGGCGTCCGCCCCACCACCTCCGACGACGGACCCCACCGCCAGCTCGACCAGCGGGCCTCGCCGGCACTGCGGGGTGAGCTGACGGCCCGCGTGTTCGCGCTCGACGGCGTGGTCGAGGGCCACAGCCAGGTCTCGCCGGCGTCGTCGCGCGGGGTGTTCCTCGCCGACATCGACGTGGAGCGGGCACCCGAGACGAACCTCGCCCCCGGCCGTCGCCTCGAGCCGGTGCACCTGCACGGCGTGGCCGACACCTCCGTGCACCTCGTGCTTCCGGCCGAGCGCGGAAGGCGGCTCGTGGAGCTCGGCTGGGCGGAGCCGCATCAGTACGCCGGCCACGGCACGGAGTTCATGGTCTACGGGCCGCGGGACGAGGTGGAGCTGGCCGTCGTCGTCGGGATCGTGGAGGAGGCGCTGGCGTTCGCGCGGGGCGCCTGACCGGCTCACCCCGTTCCGCGCCCTCCCGGACGGCGGCGTCGATGCTCAGCGAGGTGCGCCTGCCTCTGCTGCCAGTGCATCACAGGGGCCACTGCTCGAGCTCGTCGGAGATCCGGACGCTCAGTCCGGACACGCGGCCCCTCGGACCGATGAGCACGTGCACCACGGGGTCCGTGTCCTCCCCGGACACCACACCGCGCACGACGACAGCCCGGCGCCGCCCCGCGCGGACCTCGCCGCCGGGTGCCGATGCGTCGTCCAGCGACCCGGCCGCACTCAGCAGCTCGCCCGCGAGGTCGTGCACGCCCGTGACCCGCGCGTCCCCCAGGGGGCCGGCGAGGTCCTCCACCTCGAGCATGACCCGGCGCAGCGCGGACTGCGGCAGGCCCGCGCGCGCGGTGCTGGTCATGTGCGCGTGGACGGCCGCGACGTCGCCGCGCAGCCACGCGGCCACGGCCCCCATCGCGGTGGCGCGGGCCTCGGCCCACGGGTCACCCGGGGAGGTGCGGCAGCCGCGGCCGGGGCCCGTGCCGACGTCGTCGTCGGCCAGGGCGGGCGCGGAGTGGAAGCGACGGTGGGCGGCCTGACGCGTGACGCCGAGCGCCTCGGCGACCTGCGCCCAGCTCCACCCGTCCGACCGCGCGGCCTGGACGGCGGCGTGCAGACGGCGCTCGGCGGCGGCCTGGTCACGCAGCGCTGCGGCGATCAGGTCATGCGGGTCGGGCATCCTCCGATGATGCCCCATCCGCGCCGTTGCCCGGCACCGGGACGAGCGCACCGACGAGGCACGCCGCGATGATGCCGATGATCGCGGGCACCCCGCCGTCGAACAGGTCCAGCAGGAGGCTCACGGCGACCGCCGCCCCCGCCACGAGGAGCTGCACCGCCTTCGGGCCGTCCCACCGGGACTGCCAGCCGCCGAAGAGGGTGCCACCGTAGGGACTGCCGGACTGGAACAGGGGGGCACACCACGCGCCGACGAGGCAGACCAGGCCGGAGATCAGGCCCACAAGCCATGTGCTGGCGTCCGTCAGCACGGTGACGAGGAGGATCAGGAGGACGACGACCGCGGAGGAGATCAGGGACTTGCTCATGGATTCAGCCTCGAGCACGGGAACGCACGTGTCAATGCCGTGCTGACACATCGGGCCTGGCGCACCGAGCCCATCCGCGCCAGACGCCTGACTCGCCGGACTCGCCGGACTCGCCGAACTCCCCGGACTCGCCGGACTCGCCGGACTCGCCGACCTCCTCCCAGAGTGGTCGCAACACGCCGTCTGCCGAAGTTCGACACGGCGTGTTGCGACCAGGCTGGCGCGCCCCTACTCCACCCCGCGGGCCGCGAGCGCATCCCCGACGTCGTCGGCGTGCTTGAGGGAGAGCACCAGCAGCGGCAGGATCCACGCCCACGGGGCCATCCTCACGCCGCGGCTGGCCTGCGCGTGGCGCACCTGCTCGGCCAACCCGCGCAGGTGACCGATCGAGCTGAGCACCAGGCCCATCGCCAGCCCCACGCGCTCCGGCCGGAACCCCGCCCGCGCGAGCTTCGGGCCGAGCCACGGAATGCGGTTCACAGGCCCCAGCGCGGCCTCGGCCACCCCCACCATGTCCGCGATCCGCGTGGTGCGGGTGAGGATCTGCGCCGTCAGCACCACGCCGAGCACGCGGGTCACCATGAGGGCGGCGGAGAGGAGGTCCCCGAAGATCCACTGCGCGGCGAAGAGGAACGCGTAGAAGATCCAGAGCCCGCGCAGATCGCGACCGAGCATCCCCAGCCCGCGGCGCGCGCCGAAGCCCACGGTGTAGGCCAGCCCGGCCCCGACGACGGCGGCGCCCGCCGTCCACACGGTCGGCGGCAGGAGCGTGAGCCCCAGGACCCACACCGCGAGCAGCGCGACCTTGAGGCCGGCCGGGCAGCGGTGCAGGGGCGAGTCGCCGGCGACGTAGAGCGAGATCACGCGCCGAACTCCGCGGCCACGGCCTCGTCGAGGAAGGCCTCGTACGCGCCGATCACGTCCCCGGCCGGGCCGACCTCACGCACGCGGCCGTCGTGGATCCACACGGCCTCGTCGCACCGGCGGGCCAGCTCGAGGTCATGGGTGACGAGCAGCAGCTGGAAGTCCCGTGCCGCGAGCAGGCGCTCGGCGATGATCCGCCGGTGCCGGCCGTCGAGCAGGGAGGTCGGCTCGTCCGCGATCACCAGCGACGGCGACGCCGCCATCACGGAGCACATCGCAAGCCGCTGCGCCTGGCCGCTCGAGAGCGCGAGGCAGGGCCGGTCCGCGATCTCGGCGAGCCGGTGCTCGGCCAGCGCCGCGTCCACGCGCGCGGTGACCTCAGCCCTGCCGAGGCGGGCGCCGTCGTCGTGCCGCAGGGACTTCACGGTGAGCTCCACGTCCTCGCGGACGGTCGGCATGATGGCCTGCGCGGCCGGATTGGCGAACACCATGCCCACGGTGCGCCGCAGCCCCTTCACGTCCCGGACGGCGTCCACGCCGTGCACGGTGACCTCCCCCGCCGCGACGTCGGCCAGGCCCGCGATCGCCCGGGCCAGCGTGGACTTGCCGGATCCGTTCTCCCCCACCACGGCGACGCGCGGGGCGCGGAGCGTGAGCGTCACGTCCTCGAGGAGCGTGACGACGCCGTCGGGCCCGTCCGCCTCGGCACGGACGCCGTCCAGGGCGAGGACGCGCTCCGGAGCGCCGGCCGAGTGCCGTGTCATCTGCCGCATGCTCTTCTCCTGACTCCTCCCACGCCCTAACGTGGGCGAATGGACACCACTGACGCCGCCACCCCCTCCGCCGACCATGCCGCGCACTCCGACGACGTCACCTACCGCACCCGTAAGTGGGTCAAACCTGAGGACCTGAACGCCAACGGAACGCTCTTCGGCGGATCGCTGCTGCGCTGGATCGACGAGGAGGCCGCGATCTACGCCATCATCCAGCTCGGCAACCCGCGCTCCGTGACGAAGCTGATCTCCGAGATCAACTTCCGCTCCTCCGCGGAGCAGGGCGACATGATCGAGATGGGCCTGCGCGCCGTGGAGTTCGGGCGCACCTCGCTGACCATGCGCGCCAAGGTCCGCAACATCATCACCGGCGAGGTGATCCTCACGATCGACAAGATCGTGTTCGTCTCTCTCGACGAGGAGGGCCGCCCCGAGCCGCACGGCTACACCGACATCACGCTCGACCGGGACCGGCTGCCGTACGGCATGAACCGCTGAGGCGGGGCCGCGGGCGCCGGGCACGCCCGGCGCCCGCTCAGCGGAACGCGCGCGGGTAGGCCTTCCAGAGGCCGGCGGCGAGGAGCGCGGTCACGACGACCTTCACGAGGTCGCCGGGGACGAAGGCCGGGAGCATGGCGAACGCCGCGGCCGGCTCGGTGCCGGCGATGAGGATGAAGCCCAGCGCGCCGCAGGCGTAGAGCACCCCCATGGTGCCGATGAGGCTGGCGACGAACGCCGCGACACCCACGCGGCCGGTGCCGATGCCGCGGCGGGCGCGGCCGGTCATGGCCCAGAAGATCAGGCCGACGACGAACGCCGCGGGGATCCAGCCCCAGATGAATCCGGCCGTCGGGCCGACCATGACGCCGAGGCCGCCGCGGCCACCCGAGAGCAGGGGCAGGCCGAGCGCCACGAGCGCGTTGAAGAGGATCATGGCTGCCGCGCCGCGCCACGGGCCGAGGATCACGCCGGCCAGCATGACGGCGATGTTCTGGGCGATGATCGGCGCCGGGATGCCGGCCACCGGGATCGGCGGGACCATGCCGAGGACCGCCATGAGCGCGGCCAGCACGGCGATGCGGGCGAGGCCGCCGCCGGAGGAGCCGCGGGTGGGGCGGGCGACGGCGGGGCTGGTGCCCCGGGCGGTGTGCGCCGTGGACGAGACAGGGGTGGCCATGGGGCGGCTCCTCCAGGGTGGTGCGGGTGACGGGGGGCCGTGGGGCGCGTGAGACGCGTCCTGAACGGTGTTCAAGAGTGTAGCGGGCCGGGCCGGATCCTTGAGCTGCAGGCCAAGAGGTTGTCGAGATGCAGCGAAGATTTCACAAACGCGCAAGTATGTTTCATATCGGATTGAGTTGAGTCCCGCTGTCGAGATGCAGCGAAGATTTCACAAACGCGCAAATATGTTTCATACGACCACGAGCCACTTAGGTATTGACAGTTGAACCCTGTCCGGGTGCAGCTCGTGGTTCTCCAGTCAGCCCGTGTGCGACGCTGACGCCATGAACCAGCCCTCCATGGCCACCCTGTCTTCGGGAAAAATCACCCTGCGTGACGCCCGTCGCGGGACCACACGGGATGTGGAACTGGAGCCCTTCGAGATGGCCGTGCACCCCCTCCGTGACCGGAGCACCGGACGCCCGCTCACGCCTCTGACATGGTTCGAGACCATCAACCTCTGCAACGAGCTATCCAATGCTGAAGAGCTGCAGCCGGCCTACACGCATGCTGGGGACGGACGCTCCGTCACCTGGAACACGAGCGCTGACGGGTACCGATTGCCCACCGAGGCCGAGTGGGAGTACGCCTGCCGCGCCGGAACGACCTCGCCCACCTACGGGCCGCTTGAAGACATCGCCTGGACCAGCCTCGACCACCTTGAGGGCCCCCAGCCCGTCGGCATGAAGAAAGCCAACCCGCACGGTCTGCACGACATGCTCGGCAACATCTGGGAATGGTGCTGGGACTACGCCGATCCCGCCCGCTACGGCGACTACCGCAGTCTGCGCGGGGGTGGCTGGGCGGATGAACCCTGGAGCGTGCGCGCCTCAGTGCGCCGGGGCAGCGCCCCGGACGCCGTCCTGGAGGACGTGGGACTCCGCCTGGCCCGGGGTCTGGTCGGCAGCCCGGGACAAGCTCAGGGCTGGTCCCATGAGGCAGACAGGCAACGAGCCGCCATCTGCGGGCCGCTTCCCGTGGGGTGGACACCCTTGCGGGAGATCTTCGCCTGAGAAGGGAACCGCCCAGCCTCATTCGGCGGAACGGAGCCGATCCGTCGGCAACGACAACATCACCGTCGCGGTGAGATCCGGCGCCTTGGCCACCGCCCTGTCATCGAGCCGCGGCGCCACTGTGACGGCCTCTCGTGAGAACTCCTGGATGCCCACGGGCACCCATGCGTCACCCTCGGTGCGAAGCAGCCACTGTTCGCCCAACGCCTGCAAACCGACGGTGTCAAGCAGTTCTTCGGCCTCGGTCGACTCCATGGGTTCACCGCATCGCCGACGCAGGAGGTCGTAGGGGATGAAGAGGCCTTCGTCGGTCATCTCGATGTACCCGACGTGCTCGCGGTCATCAGCGCGGAGGTGATCTAAAACAGTGGTCACGGTGACAGCCTAGAGTTGTCGACTCGATACCCCAGCCTGCTCCCCGCCCCAGCACGGCAGGGGCGTCCGGCCAGGCTCCCTCACACACCGGATCCCGCCCCCTCTCCGAACGGTTCACGGCGAGTCGCGTGCAGTCTTTGCTGCATCTCGACAACCCCGAGGGTGACGACGTCCTCCACGGGATCGGCCCGGCCACTGACTGTCCCCGTGCTGCTGCGCCCGCGCGCCTTCACCAGGGTCACCGTCAGAGACCCCTGCCTGGGGTCTCCGGCACCGCGCTTCCCGAGCGTTGACCCCACTCACTGACGGGTCTGGGCGCGAGTCGGTTTCGTACCAGTCTTCGCTGCCTTCGTCGATGCGGCAAGGCAGTCCACGGTTCTGATGAGCCGAGGGGTCACTACTCTCCGACGCGCAGCGCCAGAACCCAGCGGATCGCCCCGCAGCATCGGTGCACCACAAGGCACACCTCGGACGCTCCAACCATTGTTTGCAGCACTTGCGCAATGCAGCTCACACGATCGCCTCCCTCCTTGCGGAATACCTGACATGGGTATACGTTTGACTAGTACACGTACCCGGTAGGGGTACTCCCGACGTACAACCCGACATACAAGGAGGACACCTGATGGCTTCGAACGATTACCAGGTGACGGGCATGACCTGCGGCCACTGCGAGATGTCGATCCGCGAGGAGGTCAGCGAGATCCCCGGCGTCCAGGACATCCAAGTCAGCGCGCAGACCGGCAAGCTCAACGTCACCGCCGAGGGCGAGATCGACGACGCCAAGGTCCTCGCGGCGGTCGAGGAGGCCGGCTACTCGGCGGTGCGCGTCTGATGAAGGCCGGAGGACGGCTCGCGCTCTACGGGGCCGGGTTGGTGGTGGCGTTCGGCGGGGCCTTCGGCCTCGCCGGCGCCGTCATTCCCGATAGCTTCGCAGCAGCATGGGCAGAAGGAAGCGGCGTGAACGCACACGGTGAAGGGCACGGCGACGCTGCGCAGGAAACCGCGGAGCCCGCTCTGAACGGGGTCTCCGCAAGCGCGGACGGCTTCGTGCTCTCTCCGGTCCAGGCCCCCACGGCCGCAGGCGAGGATGGAGACCTGAGCTTCCAGATCCTCGACGAGTCCGGCGAACCGGTGACCGAATACACCACCGCGCACGAGAAGGACCTGCACCTGATCGCCGTGCGCACCGACGGCGCCGGCTTCCAGCACGTGCACCCCGAACTCGACACGAGCACAGGCACCTGGTCGGTGCCGTGGACCTGGGACGAGGCGGGCACCTACCGCGTGTACGCCGACTTCACACCCGCGGGCGAGGAAGCCGAAGGCATCACTCTCACCCGCGCAATCGAGGTCGCGGGCGACTTCACCCCTGTCGAGACCGAGGCGCAGCCCACCGACGAGGTCGACGGATACACCGTCTCCCTCAACGGCGACCTCACTGCGGGCACCTCAAGCGAGCTCACCATCTCGGTCGAGCGTGACGGTCAGCCGGTGACCACGCTGGAGCCTTACCTGGGCGCGTTCGGCCACTTAGTGGCGCTGCGCGAGGGTGACCTCGCCTACCTGCACGTCCACGCCGAGGGCGACCAGCCCCAGGCCGGGGACACGGCCGGACCCGACATCGGATTCGCAGCGGAGGCCCCGACCGCCGACCGTTACCTGCTCTACCTGGACTTCCAGGTCGACGGGCAGGTGCACACCGCCGAGTTCGTGATCGACGCTGAGCATGGTGACGGCACGAAGACAGACGATTCGCATTCCGACGGCCACTGACCCGCAGGGCCCGGCGTCGCACGAGAGCTGAGAAAGAAGGAAGAGGATGAGCACATCAGCGCCCCCAACGGGTGGGCCGGACATCGAGTTGGAGATCGGCGGGATGACCTGCGCCTCCTGCGCGAACCGGATCGAGAAGAAGCTGAACAAGCTCGATGGCGTCGCGGCCACCGTCAACTACGCCACTGAGAAGGCTAAGGTCACCGTGCCTGCCGGCTACGATCCGTCACTGCTGGTCGCCGAGGTCGAGAAGACCGGGTACACGGCCGCACTGCCCAAGCCCAAGGACACTACGGCGAACACGTCGGAGACCGAGGCCGGGGAGGAGGAAGACAGTGAGCTCACCTCGCTGCGGCATCGGCTGATCGGCGCGATCGTGCTCACTGTTCCCGTAATCGCGATGGCGATGATCCCCGCGCTGCAGTTCACGTATTGGCAGTGGGCCTCACTCGCCCTGGCCGCACCGGTGATCATCTGGGGAGCTTGGCCGTTCCACAAGGCGGCGTGGACAAACCTCAAGCACGGTGCGGCGACGATGGACACGCTCATCTCGATGGGCACCTCCGTCGCACTGCTCTGGTCGCTCTACGCGCTCTTCCTCGGCACTGCCGGCACTCCCGGCATGACGCACCCCTTCGAGTTCACGATCGCTCCGTCGGATGGCGCGGCGAACATCTACCTCGAAGTCGGCGCGGGCGTGACGATGTTCATCCTCGCCGGCCGCTACTTCGAGAAGCGATCCAAGCGCCAGGCCGGGGCCGCGCTGCGCGCCCTCCTGGAGCTGGGCGCGAAGGAAGTCGCCGTACTCCGCGACGGCGTAGAGGTGAAGATCCCCACCTCTGAGCTGGCGGTCGGCGACGAGTTCATCGTCCGTCCAGGCGAGAAGATCGCCACCGACGGTCTCGTGACCTCCGGCTCCTCCGCGGTGGACGCCTCGATGCTCACCGGCGAGTCCGTGCCGGTCGAGGTCCGCGAGGGCGACTCGGTCACCGGTGCCACCGTCAACGCCGGCGGCCGCCTGGTCGTGCGGGCGACTCGTGTGGGTTCGGACACACAGCTCGCACAGATGGCGAAGCTCGTCGAGGACGCGCAGACCGGCAAGGCCGAGGTGCAGCGTCTGGCCGATCGCATCTCCGGCATCTTCGTGCCGATCGTCATCGTCGTCGCGTTCATCACCCTCGGCGCCTGGCTGGGAGGCGGGTTCCCCGTCGCCGCCGCGTTCACCGCAGCGGTCGCCGTGCTCGTCATCGCCTGCCCCTGCGCGCTGGGTCTGGCAACCCCGACCGCGCTGCTCGTCGGCACCGGGCGCGGTGCGCAGATGGGCGTCCTCATCAAGGGCCCGGAGGTGCTGGAGTCCACTCGCAAGGTCGACACCGTCGTGCTCGATAAGACCGGCACCGTCACCAGCGGCAAGATGACTCTGACCGACGTGATCACTGAGCCCGGTGTGGATCGTGCGGAGCTGCTGCGTTTCGCCGGTGCACTGGAAGACTCTTCCGAGCATCCGATTGCGCAGGCGATCGCCAAGGGCGCGACCCAGGAAGTCGGCCAGCTGCCTACTCCAGAGGACTTCGCCAATGTCGAGGGCAAGGGCGTGCAGGGCATCGTCGAGGGGACCCCGGTCGTCGTCGGCCGCGAGTCTCTGCTGGCGGACTGGTCGCAGAAGCTCTCTCCGGAGGTCGCACAGGCGAAGGCCCAGGCCGAGGGCGAGGGCAAGACGGTCGTCGCGATCGGCTGGGACGGTGCTGCGCGCGGCATCCTCGTCGTCGCCGACACCGTCAAGCCCACGAGCGCCGAGGCGATCCGCGGGCTCAAGGAGATCGGCCTGACCCCGGTGCTGCTCACCGGTGACAACGAGGCCGTGGCCCGCCAGATCGCGTCCGAGGTCGGCATCGACGAGGTCATCGCCGAAGTGCTACCCAAGGACAAGGTCGACGTCGTCACCCGCCTCCAGGAAGAGGGCAAGATCGTCGCGATGGTCGGCGACGGCGTCAACGACGCCCCCGCGCTCGCGCAGGCCGACCTGGGCCTCGCGATGGGCACCGGCACGGACGTCGCGATCGAGGCCTCCGACATCACGCTCGTGCGCGGTGACCTGCGGGCCGCCGTCGACGCGATCCGCCTGTCCAGGAAGACCCTGTCGACGATCAAGACCAACCTGTTCTGGGCATTCGCTTACAACACCGCCGCGATCCCGGTCGCTGCGCTCGGCATGCTCAACCCCATGCTCGCAGGTGCGGCGATGGCGTTCTCCAGCGTCTTCGTCGTCGGCAACAGCCTCCGCCTGCGCGGGTTCACGAGCGTCGCCTCGAAGTGACGTACGAGAACCCACCCATCCACACGAATCCAATAACGAAGGAACACCAGAGAATGAGCAGCTGCTGCAGCACGAACGAGACCAACCCGGCCGTGGAGAACGGTGGACGCGAGAACCTTCTTGGCGGGGGCGCCGATGACATGACTACCTGCCCGGTCATGGTCGGCACCCCGGTCAGCAAGAAGACCGCCGAGGCCGCCGGCCTCTACCGCGACTTCGAGGATGAGCGCTACTACTTCTGCTGCGCTGGCTGTGGGCCCGCGTTCGATTCGGACCCAGCCAAGTACGCCGCCAACATGGCGTAATCCACCAGCGTGCGGGGTGCCGCGGCACCGCTGCGGCACCCCGCCACCTGATCGGAGCGAGCCGACATGACCACTACGACTCCCACCACCGAAACCCATCTCGACACCTGCCCCGCAGGAGGCGACGGCGACGCGTCCGTCCACGGATACATCAGCGATAAGACGAAGTACCGCAATCGCCTGCGCCGCCTGGAAGGCCAAATCCGCGGCATCGATCGGATGGTCGACGAGGACCGCTACTGCATCGACATCCTCACCCAGATCTCCGCAGTCACCAGGGCACTCGAAAACGTCGCCCTCGGCCTGCTCGACGATCACCTCAAGCATTGCGTCCTCGACGCCGCACTCGCCGGCGGACCAGTCAGCGAGCAGAGGCTCGGCGAGGCGTCCGAGGCCATCGCCCGCCTCGTGCGCTCCTGACGCCGGCGCATCAGTTCGATCACGACCAGCATCCAGGAGTTCTTCTATGACCCCACAGCACGTCCTCATCCTCGGATCGGGAGCAGCCGGGGCCGCAGCCGCCCGCACTCTCGCCTCACGCGACGATGTCCGGGTGACGCTGGTGACCCGCACCGGGGAGACGCCCTATACGCGGATGCTCATCAAGGGAATCGCGTTCGGTCAGACACCGCCGGAGATGATCAAGCTCCCGCTGCCTCAGATCGAGGTCATCGCCGACACCGTGCTCAAAGTCGATACCTCGGCGAAGCAGGCCCAGCTGACCTCCGGCGCACAAGTCTCCTACGACGCGCTCATCGTCGCGACCGGGAGCATGCCCCGCTCCCTACCCGCTGACGTGTTCGGCGGCGACGACGCCGGACAAGGGCGGGTCACCGCTCTTCACTCCGTGGGGGATGCCCTGGGCATCCGAAAGCTGCTGACCGGACTGGGGCGACCCGCGCGGGTAGCGATCTACGGCGGTGGAATCATCGCAGCCGAGACGGCCTCGTCTCTGCAAGCCGACGGACACATGGTCACGCTGGTCTCCCGCAGTTCAGTTCCCGGCGTCGGAGCGTTTGGGGCGCCCGTGGCTGAGCGCCTCGCCGCCGACCATGCCGCCAAGGTGCAGGCCCGATTCGGTCGCACTCTCCAGCATGTCGACGAAACAGAATCCGGTGTCACCATCACCCTCAACGACGGAAATCCCGTCGTGGCTGACTTCCTTCTCCTCGCGCTCGGCACGACGCCCGCAGCCCCGTCACCGTGGACGAACGGTATCGACGTCGACGATCACCTCCGCGCCGCGGCAGACCACGTCTACGCAGCCGGAGGCGTGGCCACGCACCACGACGAAGCACTGGACGCCTGGCGCATCGACCATTGGGAAGACGCCGCCGCACAGGGTGCGCATGCCGCGCAGGCCGCATTGCACGACCTCGGCATTAGCGACGATCCGGGCGCCTACCTGCCACGCAGCCCTTACATGGCAATGGTCTACGGTCAGATGATCTCCGGAGTCGGGTACACAGCCGGCGCAGACGCCCACCTGGAAGCCGGTGAGGAGTTCATCGTCCGCCACGAGATCGACGGCATCGTCGTCGGCGTCACTGGCATCGACGCAGTCGGCACCGTCTACCAGTGGGGGCAGCAGCTCCACGGCGTGCGGGCATAGGCAATGGCGGGAGACTGTATTAGGCAGATCCCACGGTGGGGCTTCGTGCTCTCGCTGGCAGCGACCATTCTCATGATGGCCGCTGCCAGCGCGCCGTCCTTGTTCTACCCCCAGATCGCCGAACGGCTCGGACTCATCCCCGTCGCCACCACACTCGTGTTCGCGGTCTACACCTTCACCCTCCTGGCCGCGCTGCTCTACCTCGGACCACTCTCCGACCACGTCGGCCGACGTCCGGTCGTGGCCGCCGGTTCTTTGGCGCTGGCGCTGAGCGTGGCCATGTTCTGGTTCGCCGGTAGCCTCGCGGCGCTCCTGGTCGCCCGAGCCTTGCAAGGGCTCGCAGCGGGTCTGCTGATCCCGGCGCTGTCGGCGATGATGATCGACTTCGAGTCCCCGTCACATCGGAACATCGCAGCCCTGTGGAACACGATCGGCCCAATGATTGGCCTTGGGGCCGGGGCTCTCGGTGCTGCACTTCTCCTCGATCTCACCTCCGAACCGACAACTGCCGTCTTCGGGTCGCTCGTGCTTGCCTTCCTCATCGTGGCAACGGTCGTGTGGAGCACACCGGAACTGGCCCCGAAGACCCAGATACGACGTGGCGACCTCCGTCCGCGGTTCACCGTGCCACCGCACCTACGCCGCATGTTCACCGCCGGAGTGCCCGTGATCATCGCCGGGTGGGCGACCAACGGACTCTTCCTTGCTCTCGGAGCCGACCTCGTCGGCAGTGAGCTTGGGGGCTCCACGCACACCCAAGCTGGGATCGTCCTCTTCGCACTGGCGATCTCCGGAGTCACCGCCTCCTCCGTCCTACAGCGGCGTTCCGCCCGCACCATCAGCCTGTATGCGACCAGTGCCCTGGCGTTCGGCACCGCAGTGAGCATCGGCGCCCTCGCACTCGGTTCCTACCCAGCCTATGTCGCCTCGGTCGCGATCGTCGGTTCCGGGTTCGGCACAGCGTTCCTCGGGGTACTGCGCACACTCATGCCCCACACGGCATCGTCGGAACGCGCCGCCGTGATGGCTGTGATCTACACAGTTGCCTACCTGGCATTCGGCGTGCCCACCATCGTCGCCGGATTGCTCGTGCCGGTGCTCACCCTGTCGGGGACGATGACGATCCTCGGTGCGATCATCATCGCCCTCAGCCTCGTCGCCACCGTCCTGCGCCTGCGCATCCCGCACCCGGCCGCAGGCCCGGCAGAGACTGACGACTTCCCCGAGCCTCCCACCGGCTCTCACCGCCGATCCGCACCCGACCGAGAGGAGCAGCCATGACCTACGTGATCGCGCTTCCCTGCGTGGACGTCAAGGACCGCGCCTGCATCGACGAATGTCCTGTCGACTGCATCTACGAGGGCGAACGCTCGCTCTACATCCACCCCGACGAATGCGTCGACTGCGGAGCCTGCGAACCGGTCTGCCCCGTCGAGGCCATCTACTACGAAGACGACCTGCCCGACGAATGGTCTGACTACTCCAAGGCCAACGTCGAGTTCTTCGACGAGTTGGGTTCTCCCGGAGGAGCCGCGAAGACCGGACCGACGGGCTTCGACCATCCCCTCATCGCCGCATTGCCCATCCAACACGAGCAGACCCTCTGAGAAGGGGCTTCCGATTGATCCATACCGACACAACACACAATCCTTGACTAGTACCCCCTAGGGGTATATGGTAGGCATATTGATGAAAGGAAATGACATGCAGAGGAGACTGCGAACAGGACTGGCAGCGGGAGCGCTCGGAGTGGCGCTCGTGCTCGCCGGTTGCGCCAGCGGAGCAGACGACGACCAGCAGACCGACCCTTCGGCTACTGAGGAGCATCAGGGCCACGGCGGCAACAACGCAGAAAGCGGTGATGAGGAGATGGAGCACCCGATGGACGGCGGACCGGCACCCGAGGGTATCGCCGAAGCCAGTGAGCCCACCTACCCTGTCGGTACCGAGGTGCAGCTCACGGCCGACCACATGGAAGGCATGGAAGGGGCTACAGCAACGATTTCCGGCGCATTCGACACGTACACGTACTCCGTGAACTACACGCCCGCAGGTGGCGGCGACCCCGTCACTGATCACAAGTGGGTCGTGCAGGAAGAAATTGAGGATGCCGGCGACGAGCGTCTGGCCGACGGCACAGAGGTGACTCTGCTCGCCGAGCACATGGAAGGCATGGAAGGCGTAAAGGCCACCATCGCTTCGTCCACCGATGAGACGGTCTACATGGTCGACTACGAGACGGACGGCATGAAGATGACGAACCACAAGTGGGTCGTCGAGAGCGAGATCCAACCAGCGTCCTGAGCCGACGTTCGCTTGCCCGGCCACCGGGTGAGCGGCAATCGGCCTGGCTCGATGACGGAGGAGAGGAATCATGACGGACCCGAACTCACACCAGCACCACGGTCACGAAACCGATACACCCGCCCACGGCGAGCATCACCACGGGTCTGTGTCCGCGCACGCCTCGGCGGATGCGCACGGCACGCGCGAGGGTCAGCACACCGGGCATCAGGGCCACGCCATGGACCACGGGCAGCACTCAGGCCACACGGGCCTCGACGAGCACGGCGGCCACGATGAGCATGCCCAGCACGGTGGGCACGGAGATCACAGCGGCCATGGCGGGCACGGGGACCACGTTGGCCAGTTCCGCCGACTGTTTTGGATCAACCTCGTCATCGCCATCCCCGCGGTCGCCCTCTCACCGATGTTCGCCATGCTGCTGGGCTACGAGGTCCCCGGCTGGGCGGGCTGGGTCGCCGCGGCACTGGGCACCGTCATGTACGTCTGGGGCGGCAGGCCCTTCCTCACCGGTGCCGTCAGCGAGTTGAAGTCCCGCAAGCCCGGGATGATGCTACTCATCGCTCTGGCGATCACGGTGGCCTTCTTCGCCTCCTGGGCCGCCACGCTCGGGCTCGTCCATCACGAGCTCGAATTCTGGTGGGAACTGGCGCTGCTGATCGTCATCATGCTGCTGGGCCATTGGATCGAGATGCGCTCCCTGGCCCAGACCACCTCGGCGCTCGACTCGTTGGCGGCACTGCTGCCAGACGAGGCCGAGCGCGTCGAGGGCGAGAACGTCGTCAAGGTGGCCCCAGCCGACCTCGACGTGGGCGACGTGGTCATCGTGCGCCCCGGCGGCAGCGTCCCGGCCGACGGAACCATCGTCGACGGCCGCGCCGAGATGGACGAGTCCATGATCACCGGCGAGTCCCGCCCGGTCTCTCGCGGCGAGGGCCAGACCGTCACCGCCGGCACCGTCGCCACCGACTCCGGCCTGCGGGTGGAGATCACCGCCACCGGTGACGACACCGCCCTGGCCGGCATCAACCGGCTCGTCGCCGAGGCGCAGAACTCATCCTCCCGCGCCCAGCGGATCGCCGACAAGGCCGCGGCCTGGCTGTTCTGGTTCGCTCTTGGCGCGGCGCTGGTCACTGCGGTCGTCTGGACGCTCATCGGCATGCCCGACGAGGCCGTCGTGCGCACCATCACCGTGCTCGTCATCGCCTGCCCCCACGCCCTCGGCCTGGCGATCCCGCTGGTCGTCTCCATCGCCACCGAGCGAGCCGCCCGCGGAGGCGTCCTAGTGAAGGACCGCCTGGCGCTGGAGTCCATGCGGCAGGTCGACGCGGTCCTGTTCGACAAGACCGGCACGCTGACCAAGGGCGAGCCCACCGTCACCGGCGTCGAGCCGACCGGCGAACTCGACGCCGACCAGGTCCTCGCCCTCGCTGCCTCGGCCGAGGCCGACAGCGAGCACCCGCTCGCCAAGGCCATCGTCACCGCCGCCAAGGACAAGGGCCTTGCCCTCCAGCAGGCCAGCGGCTTCTCATCCTCGCCCGCCGTCGGCGTCACCGCGACCGTCTCCGGCCAGGAGGTCCGCGTCGGCGGGCCCCGGCTGCTCGAGGAGACCGGTCAGCACGAGGTCGGCACGGCCGAGGCATGGCGCTCCGAGGGCGCGATCATTCTGCACGTTCTCCGCGGCGGCCAGGTGGTCGGCGGGCTGAGGCTCGCCGACGAGGTCCGGCCAGAATCCCGCGACGCCGTCGACGCCCTCCACGCCCTCGGCGTCGAGGTCGTCATGATCACCGGCGATGCCGAGGCGGTCGCGAACGAGGTCGGCAAGGAGCTCGGCATCGACCGCGTCTTCGCCGGCGTGCGCCCGGAGGACAAGTCCGCGAAGGTCTCCCAGCTGCAGGAAGAGGGCAAGAGGGTCGCGATGGTCGGCGACGGCGTCAACGACGCCCCGGCTCTGGCGCAGGCCGATGTCGGCATCGCGATCGGCGCGGGCACCGATGTCGCCATCGCCTCGGCCGGGGTGATCCTGGCCAGTTCCGACCCACGCAGCGTGCTCTCGATCATCCAGCTGTCGCGACGCGCATACGGCAAGATGAAGCAGAACCTGTGGTGGGCCGCCGGCTACAACCTTCTTTCGGTGCCGTTGGCGGCCGGTATCCTCGCACCGGTGGGATTCGTCCTGCCAATGTCGATCGGCGCGATCCTGATGTCAGCCTCCACCGTGGTTGTCGCGCTCAACGCCCAGCTGCTGCGGCGCATCGACCTCACACCCGAAGCCAGCACGCGTTCCGTCCTGGAGCGCCAGAAGTAAGGACATGCCCATGTCTGTCGATACCGATTCCCACCAGCACGGCTACATCAGCGACAAGGAGCGCTATCTCGGCCGCATGAAGCGCATCGAAGGACAGGCGCGTGGGATCGCGAAGATGATCGATGAGGAGAAGTACTGCATCGACATCCTCACCCAGGTCTCCGCTCTGACCCGTGCCCTCCAGGGGGTTGCGACTGGTCTGCTCGACGACCATCTCAAGCACTGCGTGCTTGATGCCGCCAAGCTCAGCGACGAGGCGGCCGTCGAGAAGATCCAGGAAGCCACCGACGCCATCAACCGGCTCGTTCGCTCCTGAACCCGGACCCCGATCACCGCGTTCCAGGACACGGCGGGCACAAACCCTCAGGATGCCAGCGCGCTTGCTCCTTGCCGACGCGCCGTCCGCCCGCGACGCGCTCACCTTCGCTCAGCGGGCCGCGCAGGCCGGTGCCCATGGCGTGCGCTTGCAGGCCGCGGCCGGGCTGCTGCGCATGAGCGCAGCCGCGCTAACGCCCCGTGGTCCGCTCGACCGCACTCCTACGATCCTCGTCCTTCGCACGCTCCGCTCCGACCCCGAGCTGCAGTGCGACGTCACCGTCGACACCCTGACCGCGACCGCCGACCCCCTGACCCTGGCGTTGCCGGAAACCGCGCTGGCACCCGCCTGGACCAGCGTCGAACCCCCGCAACACGGGTGGAGACTTATTGCCGATGTGTCCAGCCTGACGCTGATGCGCAGCGCCCGTGCCGGCATCGAGGCCGTCGCCCAAGCACTTCCCGACAAACCCGGCGACGATGTCGTCCGCAAGATCCGGGGCACGGTCTGGGGCACCCCGGACACGGCACTCGCATCGCTGCCACAAGGCGTTGCGTTCGCCGCCTACGTCTTCGGGTTCCTCAGCCGAGGAAACGGGGCCACGATCTCAACCGCCGGCCGTTGGACGCGGTTGACCCTCCCGACTGGACACGTGCTCCTGCGCGGACCCGTCGCCTCTGGCCTCACCCCGATCCGCCGCACCCGGCCACGCGTCTCCAAGTCCGTCACATCGATTGAATAACCCTTGATACCCTATAGGGGTATGGGGTAGTATTGATGACTATGAAGAAGGTTGAGCACGTGCACGCCACGTATGACACACCGCATCTGAATGCGGCGGTCGGAGTCTTCGCGTTGCTGGCGAATCCGGTGAGTGTGAAGATGATCCTCGCCATTCGCGACATCGAGGTCTCTGCCAATCATCTGGCGGACATCGTCGACCTTCCCGTCGACCAGACCTCCCACGAGCTTCACCGCCTGGAGTCGGCCGGGATCGTGAGTCGGCAGCGACGCGAGTCCCGCGACTTCTACCTATTGAACGGTGTGCATGCCGGGGCGCTGGCTGAGGCTGCGATCTTCCATGCCGAACATCAGCAGCAGGAACGCACTCGTGCGGGTTCTCCCACCTCGAACTCGCGACCGAACTGACAGAGGAGGCATCATGCCCCGTTTTTCCCGATTGACCCCTGAGACCGCAGTGGGGGCCTCACGAGACTTGCTCGGCGATCTCGTCGAGCGGCACGGCCAGGTCGGAGACATGGTCTCGACGATGGCGCACTCCCCGGCGGTGCTCGGCGGCTATCTGCAGCTGAGCAAAGCCATGCGTCGCGCCAAGCTCGACCGTAAAGTCAGCGAGCTCGTTTCGATCGCCGTGCAGTCGAAGCAGGGATGCGGAATGTGCCTGGCCTCGCACATCAGCGCGGCACGATCGCTCGGGGTCAGCGATGACGAGATCGCACTCGCCCAGCAGGGTACGGCGATGACCAGCCCGGTCGCGGCGATGATCGCGCTCGGCCTCCAGATCTACCGTGAGCCTACGTCGATCACCGACGAGCAGATTGACGAGCTTCGGGGATACGGGTACAGCGACCGTGAGATCTCTGATGTCGTCGGGGTCGTGTCGCTGAACATTCTCACCGGCGCCTTCAACCTGGTTGCTGGCCTCACGCCGGGCGACTGACTTCGCCGGCGACTTGGTGCCTTGGCCGAGAGGATAGGCAGCGGCCTGCAAAACCGTTTACACGGGTTCGAATCCCGTAGGCACCTCCACTTCCCGCTGAGCCCAATAGGACACACGTCGTTGGAGGCGAGTGATGGAGAGCCAGCACATCTTCAACGGTGACATGACACGCGCCGCGCGCATCCTCGTGAAGGTGAGCGCCCAATATATCGCCCGTGAAGCCAACGTGACCAAGGAAGAGTTGCGCGACTTCGAGAAGGGGCGACACGACTTGTCGTAGAAGAAGCAGGAGCGTGTGCGGGCCGCCCTCGAAGAATTGGGGGCAGAGTTTCTGCCTGACGGACCCAACGGCGGCTACGGCATCCGTCTGAAGTTCGGCCGTTCCAGGATCTACTCACTTGAACGTTGCGAGGGCGAGGGCGGGCCGCGGCTCACAACAGAGTCTGATCGTCGGACCCAGGCCCATGTGCCCTTCTCGGAACCGGATTCAAACCTACCTTTTCACCTGGAAGATCGCACCACGGCCTCACTGCGCATCCTGGTGCCGTTGCGCCTGGGCCGGCTTTGGCCGTCACACCTTGCCT
The DNA here is from genome assembly GCF_039519235.1 of Micrococcus sp. 2A. Lineage (NCBI taxonomy): Bacteria > Bacillati > Actinomycetota > Actinomycetes > Micrococcales > Micrococcaceae > Micrococcus > Micrococcus sp. 2A. The sequence continues at coordinate 2,293,205 of NZ_CP154351.1, forward strand.
CTGTTCCAGGAATGGAAGCGTGGGCACGCTGAGCTCATCGAATACAGTCGCCCGACGGACCCGATCTGGGCCCTGCGCGACGGGGGCGATCGATGCCGCACTCATCCGCTCTTCTTCACCCAAACGTGCCATTGGTCCGGGTTTGGAGCGGTTACCGCTGTTCACCGAACGCCTGGTTGCATCGGTGACGAGTACCGACTCGCGTGCCCGGCAGGAGTCGGTGACCCTAGCCGATCTCGCTGACGGGCCGGTGGCGGTCTGGGCGACCGCTCCGACGGCCACCGGGGAGCTGTGGAGTACGACTGCTCGCATGCCGCGCACGATCTCGGTGGCGAACACGGACGAGTGGTTAACCCGCATCGCTGTCGGCGACGCCATCGGCATCACTGCAGAGGCGACAACGCACAATCACCGCGCGCCGGAGGTGGTCTATCTGCCCATCGAGGATGCCCCACGGGTGACCGTGGCGCTGACCTGGCCAGGGCAGAGGAGGAGCCACCCGCAGGTAGGGGTCTTCGCCACCTGCGCACAGGACTACTTCACCCGACTCATCGACATCGGCTCCCCACCCCGCCTGCTCTCCACCGGGGCCGATGGTCAGCTGACGTAGCTCCCCACTGCAGCTATGCGACCGACCATCCCCCAGGTAGCCCATCCTCGGGTGCGACGGGACCCCTGAGCTTCATTCCGTGTCGGAGCAACAGATCACACTCGACAATATCGCTCTAGCGCGATATGATCGGCTTATGGCGATGATTCAAGAGAAGGGGGCAACCCTCGACGAAGTGGCGACAGTAGCGTACGCCCACCTGTTCCAGGCATTTGCGGAGCCGACGAGGTTAGCGATCGTGCAGCACCTCGCCTCCGGGGAGCACCGGGTCCGGGACCTGGTCGAGCACATGGGCCTGGCCCAGTCCACGGTGAGCAAGCATGTCGGCTTCCTCGTCGAGTGCGGCCTGGCGACGATGCGCCCGGAAGGGCGCTCCACCTGGTACTCGCTGGCACAGTCCGAGCTCCTGCGTACCCTCATCGCCGCTGCCGAACGCCTCCTCGATGCCACCGGCACGCAGACCCTGCTCTGCACGCACCTGCGACTCCCACATACCCACCACGCGACAGATACGGACAAGAAGTAGTCATGGGCGCAGGACACAATCACGGCCCCGCCGCCAGCGAGACCGGTCACCCCGGAGATTTCCGCAAGAAACTCTGGATCGCATTCTCGATCACCGCGACGATCGTCGTTGCCCAGGCCATCGGCTCGATCATCACCGGCAGCCTCGCACTGCTGACCGACACCGCCCATGCCATTACCGATGCCTCCGGGCTGCTGGTCGCACTGATCGCCGCGACGCTGATGCTCAAGCCCGCCAACTCCAAGCGCACCTGGGGGTTCCGGCGTATTGAAGTGATCGCAGCCCTCGGACAGTCGGCACTGCTGCTGGCGGTGGGCACCTACGCCGCCATCGAAGGCATCCGGCGACTGTTCGAGCCGCCGGAGGTGCCCGCAAGCGAACTGCTGATATTCGGCATCATCGGCCTGGTCGCGAACATCATCGCCATCACCATCCTCGCCTCCAGCCGCGGTTCGAACTTCAACATGCGTGCCGCGTTCCTCGAAGTTCTCAATGATGCCCTCGGGTCGCTCGGAGTGATCATCGCGGCGATCGTCATCGCCACGACCGGGTTCATGCAGGCCGATGCCATCGCCGGACTGCTTATCGCCACATTGATCGTGCCTCGCGCGTTCAAGCTCATGCGCGAGACCACTGGCGTCCTTATGGAGTTCACTCCCAAGGGCCTCGACCTCGACAAGGTGCGTTCGCACATCCTCGAACTTGACCATGTCAAAGATGTCCATGACCTGCACGCCTCCACTGTGGCGACCGGCCTGCCGATCCTGACCGCCCACGTCGTCGTCGAGGACGAGTGTTTCACCGACGGTCGTGCCGCGCAGACGCTCCACGAGATCAAAGATTGCGTCGCAGGACACTTCGAGGTCTCCATCCATCACTCGACCTTCCAGATCGAGACCGAGCACATTGCCGAACATGAACCGGAAATCAGCAAGCACGACTGAACGCAGTGCCCCTCCCGGGCTCGTTCCGGGCGGGGGCGCTTCCGCGTCACGCAGGTAGGCACTACCCCTATGGGGTAGTAAGGCCAATTGGCACCACGGGCAGACACGGGAAGGAATCCCATGAAAAACTTCAGGCCATTCCCGAAGTACGGCGGAACGAAAACCGCTGCAATCACCGTCGTGGTCGGTGCTTTCCTGCTCACCGGATGCACGGCCGCCAACGACTCATCCTCAGCCTCCCGGCACTAACGATCAGCTGTCACCAGTTCCTGCTTCACGCCCGCCAGCTGTTTCTCAACTGCTGACCTTTGCCTCGCAGCACGCTTCAGCACAGATTCGCAAGGCTGCACGCGAGAGCATCCCCGACTGATAGCCCGCCGTCGACCACGAGAGGTGACTCCTCTGCACCCGGTGCCTGAGGCGGAAGTCGAGCGGCAGGTGGCACGGCCTCAGAATCGCCTTCCCGGCATGAGCGCACTGTCAGGCGCGCGCCTGGGACATGTCCGCGACGCAGCGGTCAGGGTGGTCGGCTAGATGTACTGACCCTGGGCGTTGATGACTCTCTCGGCGGCCGAGGGGTACATTTCACAGACCCCGCTGAAGGTTTTGCTCCGAGAAGGGTTCACCGCGTGTCGTGTGAAATCTTCGCTGCATCTCTACACCGGTACCAGCAGCACCCCCTGTCGAGATGCAGCGAATGTCGAGATGCAACGAAGATTTCAGAAACGCGCCAATTTGATTCATACGCCGATCAGGTTCTGAAGGGTTGACACCGACTCCTCCTGCCCCTCGCTTGACCGGCGCGCGGGACCACGGTCGCTACGCTCGATCCATGCCCGTCCGTCTGCGCCCTGCCGTCCTCGACGACGCCGAGGCCCTCGCCGCCCTGGCACGGAGCCAACGCGCGCACCTGGCCCCGTGGGAGCCGAAGCGCCCCGCCCACTGGTTCACGGAGGCCGGGCAGCGCGAGGCCCTTGAACAGGCAGACCGTGACCGGGCCGCCGACCGCTCCTACGCCTTCGTCATCACCGACGACGCCGGGCACCTGCTCGGCCGTCTCACCCTGGCCAGCGTGGTCCGCGGGGCCGGCCAGTTCTGCTCGATCGGCTACTGGGTCGCCCGCGAGGCGACGGGCCGCGGCGTGGCGACCGCCGCGGTCGGGCAGGCCCTGCAGATCGCCTTCGGCGAGCTCGGCCTGCACCGCGTGCAGGCCGAGATCCTCCCCCACAACCACGCCTCCCGCCGCGTGCTGGAACACCACGGGTTCCAGCGGTACGGCCTGGCTCCGCAGTACCTGCGGATCGCCGGCCGCTGGCAGGACCACGAGCTCTGGCAACTCCTCGCGCCATCGGAGGGGCAGCGGTGACCCCTGACGACGCCGCCCGGGAAGGACTTTCCACCAGCCGAGCCGCCTATGGCGCCCGCGCGGCCGAGTACACCCAGCAGCTCGGCACCATGACCGCCGTGGCCGAGGACGACAGGCTGCTGGTCGAAGCCTGGGCCGACCGGGTGGATGGGGTTCTGGCCGACGTCGGCTGCGGGCCGGCCCACTGGACCGCACACCTGGCCTCGCTGGGCCATGAGGTGATGGGCATCGAGCCGGTCGAAGAGTTCGTGACCCATGCGCGCCGAACCCACCCGGAGGTACGCGTGGAGCCGGGTTCGTTTCAGACCCTGCCCGTAGCCGCCGTCAACGGGATCCTGGGCTGGTACTCGATCATCCACACGCCGCCGGTGGAGATGCCTCTCCTCCTGGAGCGCGCGCACCAGGCGCTGCGCCCTGGCGGGTCACTGCTGCTGGGTTTCTTCGCGTCAGACCAGGTGGAGGCCTTCGATCACGCCGTCACCACGGCGTGGTACTGGCCGGTCGATGAGCTCTCCCGCCTGTTGATCGCGGCGGGATTCACCGTGCTCGACTGTGGCATACGGCAGGACGCCGGCGTACGCCGCCACGGATGGATCGAGGCCAACCGTGACCGATGAGTCCGTCGCCACTCGGTGGCTCGCCGCGTCTTCCCCTGAACGGCCCACCGCCGGTGGTGCGTGATCGTGCCAGTCACTGTCAAGGGGGCATGTGCTGGACCTCAGTCAGGAGGTAGGCGAGGGCAGCGAGCGTGAGGTGGCGGATGTAGTTAGCTGTTGCTGGCCATGAGGTTGTTGACGTTCTTTGGGGGTGGCGACGCAGACTGCTACGATGAGGCGTATGTCGAGCCCTGAATCGGACACTCAGGGGCTTTCGGTCACGCCGTCAGCCCCTCACCTCCGCTGAGCCCCTAGCTCTCTGCCGCTCAGTGCTGCGCGCAGCACGACATTCGGGTGTCCTTTGGGCGCTGACCGTGGTGACGAGACGTTCTCTTGTTCGTACTCTCGCTTCGGAGCTATCTCGATGCCTTTTGCTCTCTATCTTCTTGCCCTGGTGGTCTTCGCCATGGGTACTTCCGAATTCATGCTCGCCGGCCTCGTGCCGGACATCTCCGCATACTTCGGCGTTTCCGTGGGGACAGCTGGTCTCCTGACATCGGCGTTCGCGGCAGGGATGGTGATCGGCGCACCTGCGATGGCCGCGCTCACTCGTCGCCTCCCCGTGAAAGCGACACTCTTGGGTTGTGTGATCGTGTTCGCGCTGTCCCATGTAGTCGGGGCACTCACACCGGACTTCACTGTTCTGTTCATCACGCGTGTGATCGCGGCGGTCGTCAACGCAGGCTTCTTGGCGGTCGCGCTGGGTGCGGCGACGAAACTCGTGGCACCCGACGCCAAAGGTCGGGCCGTGGCGATTCTGCTGGCGGGCACCACCGTCGCAACCGTCGCCGGCGTGCCCGCGGGTACTCTGCTTGGTACGGCACTCGGCTGGCAGTCGACGTTCTGGGCGATCGCTCTTCTCTGCGTCCCCGCTGCGATCGGCATCGCCGCGGGCTTCACCGCTCAAGCTGACGACTCGCCAAGGGAGGAGTCGTTCTCGACCTCGCTGCGGGTGGAGCTAGCCCAGCTTGCCTCCCCGCGCCTCCTTCTGACGATGCTGCTGGCTGCCCTGGTGAACGCCGGAACCTTCGCGACGCTGACCTTCCTTGCGCCGATTGTTACGGATACCTCCGGCATGAGCCAGTGGTGGGTGTCGGTAGCGCTTGTGCTCTTCGGCGTCGGCTCTTTCATCGGAGTCACCGTTGCGGGACGCCTGTCGGATGCCCGACCCGGAATCGTCATCGTGGGCGGTGGAAGCGTTCTTGTGCTCGGGTGGGTCGCGTTGGCGCTCTTCGCGACGAACCCCGTTGCCCTGCTCGGGCTCGTATTCGCTCAGGGGGTGTTGGGGTTCGCTGTCGGGAGCACGCTGATCACGCGAGTGCTCTATGCGGCGGCGAGTGCGCCCACCATGGCGGGTTCGTATGCGACCGCGGCACTCAACGTCGGTGCAGCAGCAGGTCCAGTCCTCGCCGCTGCCGCACTCGGTGTAATGCCCGGCGCGCTCGGGCCGGTGTGGGTGGCCGTCATCGTAACCGCAGCCGCATTGCTGCTCGCCATTCCCGTTCTTCGACTGGTCGCACCCGCCGAGAGCGAAGTGGTCAAATGACGCATGCGAACTCGCCATTGACGGTCGAGGGTCGTCGCCGACTTATCGAACGCTGTCGGACTCGACCCCTCGCGCATGTCGCCGCCGAGATGGGCATCTCCCGAGCCACCGCATCCAAATGGGTCGGACGATACCGCCGATTCGGTGAGGTCGGCTTGCATGATCGTGCGTCTACCCCAATCCGTCAGCCAACGGCAACGCGGAACGAAGTCGTGGTGATGATCGAAGCCATGCGACGCCATCACAAGTGGTCAGCCTCACGTATCGCGTTCGAGCTGGATCAGCGTGGCATTTCGGTCAGCCGCCGCACGGTCACGCGCCTACTCGCACACCTCGGGCTGAATCGCCGGAAGATCATCGACCCGACCGGTGCAACGAACCGAGAACCGCAGAAGATCGTCGCTGAGCGCCCCGGACACATGATGCACATCGACGTGAAGAAGACAGGACGCATCCCGGACGGCGGCGGCTGGCGCGTGCACGGCAAGGGCAGCATCGAAGCAAAGAAGGTCGCGCGGACGAAAAAGAGAGGCGCCAAGACTGGATACGTGTTTCTCCACTCTGCGATCGACGGATACTCCCGACTCGCCTACACGGAAGCACTGTCCGATGAGAAAGCAGTGACCGCAGTTGCGTTCCTCGATCGCGCGAGAGCATGGTTCGCCGCGCACGGCATCACCCACATTGAGCGCATCGTGACCGACAACGGCGCCTGCTACCGGGCCAGCGCATTCGCTGCTGCCATGGGCGAGAGCCGACACCAGCGCATCACGCCCTACACGCCGCGACACAACGGAAAGATCGAACGCTACAACCGCATCCTCGCCGAGGAGTTCCTCTACGTACGCACCTGGCACTCAGAACACGAACGCGCCGCAGCACTCGATGTCTGGAACCAGCACTACAACTACCACCGACCCCACGGCGCACACGACGGACAACCGCCAGCTTCCGCGACGCCGGCACGTGTCAACAATGTCCTGGCCTCGTACAGTTAGCCAGCTCTAGGGACACGTCTGCCGGTTCGAGATGCCCGTGGCCCGTCGCCACCAGCGTTCCTGGTGCCGGTGACTGCCTCGGCGGCCTTGATGACTTATTGCCGCAGTACTGCAACGAACTCTCCCACGGGGAGGGCCTCTGCAGCCGGTCTACGCCCTCGGAGAAGACGGACGCTCCGTCACCTGGGACACCGCGGCCGGCGGCTACCGACTGACCACCTAGGCCGAGCGGGGAGTACGCCTGCCAGACGGGAACAACCGCTGCCATCTACGGGCCGCTCGAGGGCATCGCCTGGGCCAGCCTCGACCACCTCGATGGACCCCAGCCCGTCGGCCGGAAGACACCCAACACCTGGGGCCTATACGACATGCTTGGCAACGTCCGGTAATGGCGCTGAGACTACGACGACCCCGTCCCTTACGGGGACTACCGCACCCTGCGCGGCGGCGGCTGGGCTGATCACCCCTGGAGCGTGCGCGCCTCCGTCCGCCGGGGCAGCGCCCCCAACGCCGTCCTCGACGGACATCGGCTTGCGCGTGGCGCTCGGCCCCGTGGGGACCACGGAAGAAGCGCAAGGGTGGTCCTATGAGACAGGCCGATAACGGGCCGCTGCCTCTGGGACGCACTCCCCGCGGGAGATCGCCCGGTTAGCGGCCAATGGGTCCCCCGCGCAGCTGCCCGGCGACTCTCGCGGGCCGTCGTCGACGGCGGTGGCGTTTTAGCCGCGGGACCACCGGGTGCGGACGAGCGCGCCGTGGCCAGCTGGAGCGAGGTCGTCGCCGTTCCCGCGGGCTCCCTGCACACCGTGGGAATCCGAAGGAACGGCTCCGTCCTGGCGTGCGGCAAACCCGCCGCAGGTCGCGCTGTGACGCGCCTTGCGCACGGGTGATGGCGGGGCTGTGAACGCCCAGCGTCCACTGGCTCCGGTCCTCCGCATGCTCCAATAGGTCGATGACATGGTCTGCGAAGTTCAGCGATGGCCGTCGCGACAAGACTCGCTCGCACCGGAACGGCGCTCCGTTCGAGCCGTCATTCTCGATGCCGACCTTGCGGTGCCTGGTGCACGAGCATGCGTTGGACGGGCACGCCGAGATCCACCGCTACTTCGAGTTTCTGGACGGGGTTGGGCCAGAGGCCTCCGGTATCGAGCTGGTGCCCTTCTCAGGCAATGTGGGCGAGTACGAGGATGGTCACTGGCACCACACCGCAGATGGCCACTTCTTCTGGAGTGACGGGCAGCGTTGGAGACGGATTCGCGGAGTCACCAACGCCGACGATTTGCGTCAGCAGTTCCAACTGGCCTCAGGCTTGGTACCCGAAGAGGCCCTCAACCTTCATCGGTGGCTGGAGGCGGCCATCCGCCTTCCTCAAGTGAGCATCTTCGTCACTGATAGCAGGCCGCTACTGCAACGCCCGTTTATCGAGGGAGTCCAGGTGACCTCCCCGACTGAGGCTCTCGGCACAATCGGTCTTCACATGCGGCTAAATGCGAAGGCCGCGGTCCCCACAGTGGGGCTTTCGCAGTTCCGAATGGTCCTCCCCGATCCTCAGAACTGGGCGGCCGAAGAGCTCGTACCTGAGATCAATGACCTCGCCCGGCTTCCATGGCATCCGGACGGGCACATGGCCATGCAACTGCTTGCCGTGACCAGGCACAGGATGGCCAGATGTCTGACGATCCGCGACGAGCTCATCGCGAGCTACGTCTTCGACGGCTGGCGAAAGCGGGTCGGGGAGCCGGCGGACCTTCTGGTCGACTTCGCCTTGCACCTCCATGGGCTCATCGACGCTCTGGGGCGGTCCCTCAAGCGCGTCACACCTGAACTCGATAGTTCCGTAAGCGATCGCAACGTCTGGCGCGATGACATCTTGCGGAAGATCGCGGTAGCGGCCGGAGGCGAAACAGCAACCGTGCTTTTGAGCGAGGAATTCCTGGCGTTTAGGAGAACCGTCGCATTGCTGCGCAATACGATCCACGCTGTTCCCCCGGGCCGCGGTACGGAGAGTGGCGGAGACCGGACGGGTCCAATCGTCCACCCGCCCGAAGAGGACGTGCATGAGTTCCTCAGGCATACCCAGACGCTCGGACTGACGTCGCGCTGGGTACGCGAGCACCCCACGATGGCGGTGAACTGGTCCTACGAACATGCACCTCGTATCGACCCGATCGCCATGACCGACGACTTACTGGGCTTCGCAGTCTTTTACTTGCGGACGATCGCCCGAGACGACCCGTGGGAAGCCCGACACGATCAGATCCCTCGGGGACAGGCACAGCCGCACCTGGATGGCCAGACTTCCTACCTGCCTTTGCTTTATGGCCTCGGCCACTTGATGACCTGAGAGAACCATGGGACTCAACCCAGAGCGCTTCAGGGGGCGGGCGCTTTACGCCATTCTCGCCTTACCTCGACAACAGGGGCTTGGCCTGGAGCAGTGCGCCGAGCCGAGGTCGCGAGTCTATTCCGCGGACGACCTGGCCATCATGTTGACCACCTTCGGTCGGTGCTGAGACGTCGCGGTCTCGCCCCGCGCGTCAGAGCGGGCGGGCGGCCGAGTCGCCTCGTCCCCGGGAACGCCCAGGCCCCAAATCCCCCTCGATCATGCGACCCATCCCACTCGAGAACGTCGGGGAGGTCTGCCCTGAGAGGGTTCCGCCCACGCATGAGCACGACAAGGCTGAGTTGAGTCCCTCAACAGGGAGATCCGGCGCCGCACGCACGCGGTAGGCATCTTCCCGAACCGGGACGCCGTGATCCGGCTCGAAGGGGCCGTGCTGACCGAGCAGACCGATGAATGGGCCGAAGGCCGCCGCTACCTCGGCCTGGAGCTGTTGGCCCGCTGCTCAGGCCAGGACCCGCGCATCCCTCTAAAACCGGCGTGGTCACGGAAGTGATGCCGACCCTGGAGACCTGACCGGCACAAGCCTCCCAGCTTCGAAGACTGTTACACCACTTCCAGGGACTTGACCGTCGGGATGACTTCATGCCGCAGATCCTGGCAGAAAACCTGACACGTTCTGTCGTGTTCAGTTGCTCGGATGGACAGGTCCACCACCCCAATCAAGGATGAACCTCATGCCGGCACCCAATCTGTTCATGACCTACGTCAGTGACGCTGAACGGCCCACGGCGTTCTACAGCGACCTGTTCGACATCTAGCCGGACTTCACCAGCCCGCGGTACGTCGCCTTCGAGGTGGCCCCGGCGTGCTCTTCGCGATCTGGACCGGGAGCAACGAGCACGCCTCGCCCCGGGTGCCTCGCACCAGCGAAATCGTCCTCATGGTCCCCGGGGCGCCCGCTGCAATAGACACCCTCTATCAATCGTGGGTAGCCAAAGGGGCTCACATGGTCGAGGAGCCGCACGACGACGTCTTCGGCCGGACCTTTGTCGTCGCCGACCCCGATGGCAACCTCATCCGCGTCAGCCCATCGACTGACCTTGGGGCAGCAGCCCCTCAGCGGTGGCGGCGAGTTCACGATCGCCGCCACCATTGAGCGTGGCCGTCATCACCGTCGTGCCGAGCGGTGGCAGCCCCAGACGGAGCCAGGACCTACGTTTCAGGTCGTGCCTGATCCGTTGTCTCCGAGAGATGCCCACCGCGTGTCGTGTGAAATCTTCGCTGCATTTCGACAGCGCCTCAGATCTTGACAGCTCGGGCCGCGTTGCCCTTCTGCCTTTCTGTCGAGATGCACCGAAGATTGCACAAACGCGCGAATACGCCAGCGCCGAGGCTAATTTGCCAGCGTCACGACGCCGTCGAATGCATGCGACCTCGAGAGTCCCGGCGATTTATCACCACCGTCACCTCATCCTCAGCAAAGACGCGCATGATTCGAACGAGTTCACGAAGCGGGACGAAAGTTAGATGCTGGGTACTGGACTTGTCGGAAGCTACCAGCCATCCAGCCAGTTCGTCCGGGATGCACTCGACACGAGGATCGCTCTGGTCTAGCGCCCACCAGTCCCCAAAGGCCATAGATTCGAGGGTCCACGCGAACCGCATGATGAGGCTGTGGACGAAGAGGTTACAGACCTCATTCGCCGTGACCATCACCTCCGCGGGCGCCTCCCTGTCGTACATGGTGAGATCTCCAATGGCATCCCAGACGTCAGGTGTTTTGGCACTCGTCCGGAGGGGATAACGGACCACCCTTGCCTTGGTCTCTCTCGTTGCTTTGGTGACCTTGGATGGCATCCCGAGCAGGCGTCGGACGGCGAAGGCCCCGTTCATGACGTCGCGCTCAACACGGTAGAGCGCTTCGGTCTCCGCCTCGTATGGATCCGCCGTCTCCAGTTCGCCATCGACGGCCTGGTCCAGGACCACGGGCAGGCCCAGTCGGGCCCGTTCCAGGCGCTCGGCAGCGTGGGCAAGGTCTCGCTTCCACGGCCAAGACTCATTGAACATGGACACACCATACGAGCCCGCTGACCGTGAAGCGCCCTGGGTTTCATTCCGATCCAACTGAAGGAGAATCGGAACATGCCCAAGAAGTACACGCCCGAGCGGCGTGAGCGCGCTGTGCGGATGGTCCTCGAGCGCCAAGTGGCCGAGGGACGCCCTCGCTCACACTCGATCCGGGCTGTGGCCCCGCAGCTCGGCGTCGGCGAGGAGACCCTGCGCATGTGGTGCCACCGCCACGGCCACGAGGCAGCACCAGTGCCTGCAGGCGAGAGTCCGGCCGAAGAGATCCGCAGGCTCAAGCGAGAGCTCGCCGAGGCCCGGCGGGCGAACGAGATGGCGGATTCAAGCAGTCAGCGCAACGAGTCCTGTGAGATGAGGCAGTTACTGATCACAGGAGGATCCGGATGCAGGGCAAGCACGGCCATCTCAGCCGGGAGCAGAAGCAGCTCGCACTCAGGCTTCACGCGAAGGGCTGGCGGCTGGTCGACATCGCCAAGGAGATCGGCTGCAGTGCGCCGATGGTCGGCATCATGGCCCGGACCGGCAGGCACGTCGACGCCAAGCCGTTCGGCTGGGAACCACGCCAGGGCAACCTGACGATCGACGAGCGCGAGCAGATCCTGCTGGGGATCAATCGTGGTGACACCTTCACCGCGATCGCCGAGCAACTGGGGCGTGCGGTGTCCACCGTCAGCCGGGAGGTGAAGCGCGGCGGCGGGCGCTGCGACTACTCGGCCTGGCATGCGCACGAACGCGCCCGCCATCAAGCTCGCCGACCGAAGCCATTCAAGCTCGCGTCGGGTCGGCTGCTTGAGGAGGTCGCCAGCCGGCTGGAGCAACTGTGGTCGCCCGAAGAGGTGGCAGCGCGCCTACGGTTGGATCACGCCGATGATCCGGAGATGCGCGTGAGCCACGAGACGATCTACCAGTCGCTGTTCGTGCAAGGCCGCGGCGAGCTGCGTCGCGAGCTGGCGCGGTGTCTGCGGTCCGGACGAACTGCCCGCAAGCCTCGCGGAACCACCGATGGCCGCGGCCGCATCCCCGGCATGGTGATGCTTAGCGAGCGCCCCGCAGAAGCCGACGATCGCGCTGTTCCTGGGCACTGGGAAGGCGACCTCATCCTCGGCGAAGGCAGCCGCAGCGCCGTCGGCACGCTCGTTGAGCGCTCGACGCGGATGACCCTGCTTCTGCACTTGCCCGACGGCAAGAGCGCTGAGCAGGTCGAGGCCGCGATGCGCGCAGCGATCAGCAAGCTGCCTTCCGCACTGACCCGGACGATCACCTGGGACCAAGGCGCGGAGATGTCGAAGCACGCCGCGTTCACCACCGCCACGGGCATCCCGATCTACTTCTGCGATCCCCACTCGCCCTGGCAGCGCGGGAGCAACGAGAACACCAACGGACTGCTGCGGCAATACCTGCCCAAAGGAACCGATCTGAGCGTTGTCAGCCGCGAGGAGTTAGACGCGATCCAGGACAGCCTCAACGGACGCCCACGCAAGACGCTGGGCTATCTGACACCATCAGAGAAGCTCGCAGAGTTCCTTGCGCCCACCGCTTGAATCCGCCGCCGGGAAGCGTCTCGATGCTTGTCGGAGTCCAGGTGTGGGAGGCGCTACCTGTGAACAGCGGAACTCCGTTGCCCAATGTCACGGGATTGATCTTGAGCTGCAGCTCGTCGATCTGATCCAAGAGCTGGCCGGCCAGCGAGCCGCCCCCGCAGAGCCAGATGTCCTTGCCCGGTTCCGTCTTGAGGTTGCGGACACGTTCGGCAACGTTGCCCTCCCACCTTTCGACGGTGGGATCCATGGGCAGCTCACGATGGGTGACGACGATCTGTCGGAGATGCGGGTAGGCGCTCGTGAGGCCGGCGTCGAGTGCAGGTTCATGGGTCCGGACGCCCATCAGGACAGTGTCGAATCGTCGCGGTTCCCCTTTCACGCTCAAGACCTCTCGCAGGTGACAGGGACAGGTCTCCGGGTAGCGGGCGAAGAGTTCGTTCAGCGTTTCAGGCTCGATCGGGAACCTGGAGGTGTCGCCGTCCTGGTCGGCAATGAATCCGTCCAGGCTCGCGGCGACGTAGTAGACGAGCTTGCGCATTCCTTCTCCAATCACAACGGATGTTGTAGTTGAGTGAACCACAACAGCTGTGCTGATGTCATAGGTTTGACCTGTGGTGGCTAATCCCGAACGACGAGCGCAGATCACCGATGCCGCCCTGGAAGTCCTGGGCGCGAACGGCTCGCGCGGGCTGACGCATCGGGCAGTCGACCGAGCCGCCGATGTGCCCACAGGCACCACAGCGAACTACTTCCCCTCCAGAGCAGAGCTCCTCCTGGCCATGGCCCACAGGATCTTCGACTGCTTGTCGCCTGAACCCGATCGAGTCACGCAGCTGGCCGACCTCCCCCCAGAGCGAGCAACGGTGGAGTACGCCGCTTACGCAACCGAACGGCTCCTGGCCGACAGCACACTCGCACTCGCGCTGATCGAGCTGCGACTGGAAGCGGCACGCCAACCGGAAGTTCGCCAAGCCCTGGAGCCGTTCCTTCGCCAGGGATTCACAGACGACGTGAACTTCCATGACGGCCAAGGCCTCCCCGGGGGCCGCCCTGCGGTGCTGGTCACGCACCACCTGGTGATGGGCGTGGTGTTGGATGCCCTCACCATCCCCTTGGACCCGCGCCAGTCCCCGGTCGACGAAGTCCGTCAGACTGTGGCCGCACTGTTCGCCTAGCAGTCGCGAACGTCCACTCGATCAACGTCTCCGGTCAGTACACCTAGAGCAGCCACGATCTGCACCGGAGGTAGAGCGCTCGGGACCCGGGCGCTTGTCGATAGCACCTGGCTCCGCTGTCCCCTTGCAAGAGGCCCTCGGCTACCGCACTCCCGCGGAAGTTGAGTCCCGCATAGTGGTGTAGCGCCCGGTGGTCGGGCACGTCGTCTCAGACGTGGACGCGGCCACCGTGTGATCCTTCGAGTGAACCTCTCACAGCACCCTCGAATGGAGTCATCACGATGACCGCTCCTCATATTCTCGACCCTGCCGGCCTGCTGAGCGAAGCCCTGTCCGAAGCGTCCCCGGACATGATGCGCCACTTGCTGCAGACCATGATCAACACCCTGCTCTCCGCCGATGCAGACGCGGTGGTCGGCGCCGAATGGGGCAAGCCCACCCCGACACGGTCCGCCCAGCGCAACGGGTACCGGCACCGGGACCTGGACACCCGGGTCGGCACGGTCGATGTAGCCATCCCGAAGCTGCGCTCTGGGACGTACTTCCCGGAGTGGCTGCTGGAACGCCGAAAGAGAGCGGAGTCGGCGCTGATCACCGTGGTGGCGGACTGCTACTTGGCCGGGGTGAGTACCCGGCGGATGGACAAGCTGGTCAAGACCCTGGGGATCAATGCCCTCTCCAAGTCCCAGGTCTCCAGGATGGCCGCGGACCTGGATGAACACGTGGAGTCCTTCCGCCACCGGCCCCTGGATGAGGCCGGTCCGTTCACGTTCGTGGCCGCGGACGCGCTGACGATGAAGGTCCGCGAGGGCGGGCGGGTGGTCAACGCGGTGGTGCTGCTGGCTACCGGGGTCAACGGTGACGGCCACCGCGAGGTCCTGGGGATGCGCGTGGCGACCAGTGAGACCGGTGCGGCGTGGAACGAGTTCTTCGCTGACCTCGTGGCCCGGGGCCTGGCCGGGGTCCGCCTGGTCACCAGTGACGCCCATGCCGGGCTCAAGGACGCCATCGCCGCCAACCTGCCCGGCGCCACCTGGCAGCGGTGCCGGACCCACTACGCGGCGAACCTGATGGGCATCACCCCGAAGTCCATGTGGCCGGCGGTGAAGGCCATGCTCCACTCGGTCTACGACCAGCCCGACGCCACGGCGGTGAACGCGCAGTTCGATCGGCTGCTGGACTACGTAAGCGAGAAGCTCCCGGCGGTGGCCGAGCACCTCGGTGATGCCCGGGCGGACATCCTGGCCTTCACGACGTTCCCGAAGGACGTCTGGACGCAGATCTGGTCGAACAACCCGGCCGAGCGGCTCAACCGGGAGATCCGCCGCCGCACCGACGCGGTGGGCATCTTCCCCAACCGGGCGGCCATCGTCAGGCTGGTCGGGGCGGTGCTGGCCGAGCAGACCGACGAATGGGCCGAAGGGCGCCGCTACCTCGGCCTCGAGGTCCTCGCCCGCTGCCGCCTCACCCCCGTCGAGGACACCGGAAGCGAGGTGGGCACCGACACCGACACTGCCCTCGAGCTCAGCGCCTGACAACCCCAACGAAGGATCCAACCGCTACACCACCACAAGGGGCTTGACCCCCGCGGAGGTCGAGGCGGCCTACACACACGACCAGGCCTCAGCGCCCGTTGCGTCCTGATCTCGGAACGAAACCCAGGGCGCTTCATGCCTCCCACGACCGGTGGCTGCGACGTCGCTGGACCGGTGAGGTCCTGTAGCTGATCACCCCCGGCGGAACCCGCCCTCGGAGTCGATGACCTGCCCCACGATCCATCCACCGGCCTGGGTGACCAGGAACTCGATCAGCCGGGCCGGGTCTTCCGGCTCTCCGAACCGGCCCAGCGGGAACGCCGCCTTGATCTCATCCAGGCGGTCGGGTCGGTCCGTGGTCTCCGGGTCCAGGTATCCCGTGTTCACTGGGCCCGGGTTCACGGCGTTGAGCCGGATGCCGGCATCGATCAGCTCATCGGCCACCGTGGGCACCAGGCCGGCGAGCATCGCCTTCGCACCGGCGTAGGCGACCTCGCCGCGCATCGGCCCCCTGGCCTGACCCGAGGTCAGCCAGATCACCCGCCCGTCCTCACCCTCGAACCGGTTGGCGAAGTGCTGGGTGAGCAGCAGCACGGACTGGGCATCGATGCGCCAGTGCTGCTCGAGGGTCTGCGGGGTCATCTCGGCCAGGGTGCCGTCCCCGCCGGACCGGGCGTGGTTGGCCACCAGGATCTCAACGGACGGCCCAGCCCAGTCGATGACGCGGGCGGGCTCATCCGGGTCGGCGAAATCGGCGTCGGTGTGCTCAAGCGTCGCACCGTCCACGAGCTCGGCACGCAGCTCAGCCATCACGGTCCCGACGTCGTCGGCGCCCCAGGGTTGACCGGCGTCGTGCGGGGCGTGGTGGACCAGGCGCAGGCTGGCCCCGGCACGGGCGAGGCGCCGGGCGACGGCGAAGCCGATGCCCTTGCGGCGGCTGACGCCGGTGATCAGGGCTGTCCGTCCCGTCAATGTGGTCATGGCGGGGACACTACCGAGCGAGCCATACGCCGTCACCCCACCGCAACGTGAGGTGTGAGGCCTCTCGTGAGGCCCGTGACTGATCGTCAGCCAGGACCGGCTCGGCTGACGCGGGACGCAGGCGCGCGGAGGGCTCCGGGCAGCGGTCGCTGGGCGAAAGCAGGCGGTCTCGAGGAGTTCCTCGAGTCCGCCTCAGGCAGACCTGCTCGGCCTTGACCGGGCACATCACCCTCCGTGAGCGAGGGCGACGACCCAGCCGGTGCACGACGCCAGCACGACGCCCAGGACAGCGAACGTGATCTGGAGGCGAAGGTGCATGCACAGCACAGCCACGAACTCGCGGATGAAGGCGCTGGGCACGAAGTACCGCGCCGTGGGGGCACCGATCACGTCCGCGTCAATCTCGAGGCGCCGTGACAACAGCGCGGTGCGGGGCACGTGGTAGCCGTTCGTGACCACGAGCAGCTGCCCGGTCCGCTCCGGCCGGTGCACCCCCAGCAGCTCCCGACTGAACCGCAGGTTCTGCTCGGTGGTGGCCGCCCGGGTCTCCGGCAGCACCGCGCCCGCAGGAACGCCGTGCTCGACCAGATACTCCCCCATGGCCTCCCCTTCACTGCGTGGTTCATCCGGACCCTGACCGCCGGAGGGCACGATCACCAGCCCCGCCTCGGGGCCACCCCGCCGACGAAGGGCGTCGGCGCCGCGGTCCAGACGACTGGCCAGCAGCGGCGGCACGCGCCCGTCGATCAGGCCGGACCCGAGGACGACGACCCCGGCCGGGTCCGGCCGGGGCGCACGGTGCTCATAGAGCCGGGCGAACACGTAGAACACCAGGAACTGCGAACCCAGCACCGTGGCACCGAGAAAGATCAGCACCGCCGCCCCGACGCCGACGGGGTGGGCGGTCGCCACCAGGACGACGGCGGCCACCGGCGCGATGATCAGAGCCAGGCCGGCCAGCAGGGACAGCGAGTTGCCCAGCGACCAGCCCTCCCGGGCCAGCATGTGCATCCCGTTGCGGATCTGGATCACGGCCAACGCCACCACCGAGAAGGGCAGCAGCAGGGCGCCCAGTGGCAAGACGAGGGCGGCCGGCACGCCGAGGTACGCACTGATCTCCAGCAGCGCCCAGAACCCGAACCACGCCCCCACCAGGGCCAGCGCGGCAATGCGCAGCCGCCGAGGCTCCTCTGCCCACATGCGGCGGGCCGCCCAGATGCAGGCGGTGGCGAGGAGTGCACTGATCATCCGGCCACCGTCCTGTCCGGCCGCAGGGCCAGCAGGGCGCCGGTCATGCGGTGGCCACGGAGCGGCGCAGGGCCGGTGCGGTGACGTCCACTCCGGCGCGCACGAGCAGCACTCCTGCCACCAGGGTGCCGACCACCACGAGCAGGCTCAGGGGGGCGAAGAGCACGCTGGCACTGATCAGCGGGGCCCCGGTGATCATCGCGGCGCCGACACTGACGACCATGACGGTGCCCAGGGCGAGCATCACGCTGGTGCGGCGCATCGCGTGGATACGCTGCACCGGCATGCCCGCGTAGGACAGCCCGCGGTGCAGCTCGGCCCGGTCCACGACCTGGGCCGACTGGTTCAGGGCCACGGAGCAGGCGGCCAGCACGAAGGAGATCAGCACGGTCACCAGCACCCCGGTGCGCAGGTCCTGCATGAGGATCAGCTCCTCCGGCCGGGAGACGGTTGCCTCGCCCTGGGTGGCCAGGCTCAGCCCAGCACCGGCCATCACGCCCACATAGGTGGTCACGGACAGCGCCCCGACCTGCTGCCACGCCTGCCGTGGGGCGTCCAGGACGGTGCGGGCGGCCACGAGCGCCTCGGGTGTGCGGGCCCGGCGCAGCCGGAGCTTCGCACCGAGGCTGAGCACCCAGGGCCCGAGCAGATGCAGGGCCAGCAGCGGCACGGCCAGGGCTACCAGGACCACGGCGATCGCGATGCCCATGTCCGCGGAGCCACGCGCAGCGGCGATCATCAGCTGCCCGCCGACCACCAGGGCCCCGAACACGAGCAGCCGCACCCAGTGGACAGCCTGCGCGCGCTGCCGGGTGCGCACCCCCAGCGGGGTGATCGCGATCCGGCGCAGTCCGGTGAGCGAGGATACGGCGGCGACCAGGGTCAGGCCGGCGAGCACGGCCAGCACACCGGGCACTCCGATCCACTGGGCTGGCACGCCGATCCGTCCGCCGGCGAACGGCAGCAGCCCGATCAGGGGCATCAGCACCGCCCACCCAGCGACGCCGGCCAGCGCCCCGACGGCGGCGAGCACCGTGGCCTCCACCACGGCCAGACCGGTCAGGGTGGCGGTCGAGGCGCCGATCAGGCGCAGGGAGGAGAGCCGCTCGTCCCGGCGGCGGGCCAGCAGCCGGGCGGCGGCCCCGGCCAGGGAGGCCAGCGGGAGCACGAGCAAGGCCAGGGCGATGCTGGAAAGGACCTTGTAGAACGCGCCCATCTCCCCCGGGATGGTCCAGAAGAAGTGCACGCCGCCGGCCACGGCGAGGGTGAGCGCGGAGGCCACGGCGAAGGCGGTCACCGGCAGCACCCAGATGGTGCGGTCCCGGAAGAGACGGCGGACGAACAGGCCGATCACGGACAGGTTCATCAGCGCACCGTCCCCTCGGAGGCCGGCTGCGCCGGCCGCTGGGCGGTGTCGGACTCGATCCGCCCGTCCCGGACCCGGACAAGGCGGGAGCACGCGGCCGCCACGGACGGGTCATGGGTGACCACCACCAGGGTCCGCCCGCGGGAGACGGTGGAGGAGATCAGGCTGGCCAGCACCGCGTCGGAGGTGTCCGAGTCCAGGGCCCCGGTGGGCTCGTCGGCGAACACGACGTCGGGTTCCACGGCCTGGGCGCGGGCGATCGCCACACGCTGGCGCTGACCGCCGGAGAGCTCGCCAGGGCGGCGGTCTCCCATGCCGGCCAGTCCCAGGGACTCGAGCCACTGGGCGGCGGTCTGCTCCGCGGCCTTCCGGTGGGCGCCGTTGAGCATCAACGGCATGGCCACGTTCTCCCGCGCGGTCAGCTCGGGCAGCAGCAGGCCCTCTTGAAACACGAAGCCCAGACGCTCGCGCCGCAGCCGGGCCCGATGCTCCTCGTTGAGGCCGGTGAGCTCATGTCGGGTGCCGTCAGAGCCGGCGAGGGTGATCTGCCCGGCGTCGGGGACGATGATCCCGGAGAGCACGTGCAGCAGCGTGGTCTTGCCGGACCCGGAGGGACCCATCACGGCGACGGACTCACCGGGGTGGATCTGCAGGTCGACGCCTGCCAGAGCGCGGGTGGAGCCGTAGGACTTAGCTAGTCTCCGGGCGGTGAGGACGGCGGGTGCATCAGGGTTGTCGGTCATGGGATCCACTCTTCGCGGACTCCAACCTGTCGACGACAGACTGGGGATGCATTCTGGTTCAAGCTTCTACGACCCCAGTCCCAGGAACGCCGACGTCATGTGCTCCAGGAAGATGAGCCGGTCATCTCAATCACATGCACAGCTACCTCCTGCCCTCCAACCGTCTACGGGTCCCACCTCGAGCCCCCCGTCGCCACCGATCCATAAAGGACGAGCGGCCGTCGTCACTCATCCCATTCAGGCGCGGGACGGGCCAGCTCGGCCGGGTGCGGTGGTTCCTCAGATTGCCCCGTGACATACAGGACGACATCCCGGACGTACGTCCATGCGTCAATCACGATCGGGAGGTACGGGAAGCCTCCGGTTTGACTCTGGTCGTAGACCACTGTGACGGTCAACGGCAGATCCAATGACTTGAGTGTCTCGAGGTTGAGGTCTGCCGCGTCCGGGAGGTCGATTTCCAGGACGGTGTCACCGTTGCGCACTACGCCGTCACTCGAGTCGGGAAGGAACCTCATGATGTCGTTGACCGATGCCGGGTCCCTCGTGGGGGCAAACGCCTGTTCCGACAGTTCGACTGGCACCTCAAACTGGATCTCTCCTAGCTGATGCACACCCGATGGGTTTGGAACCAGCGCAGCGATGAAGCCATCCCGATGCTTGTCAACGTTGCTGAGTTCAGCGAGCAGACTCAACGGGTGTGGAGGAACCGGATAAGTCCGAGGCGACGCGAACGGCTGCACTCGCTTGACCCGCTCGACGATCACAGGGGGCAGTTGCTTGAGTCGTGACGCCGACTGCTTCTTCCATTCCGCTTCGTGTTGCACCACCGGAAATGAGTTCGACCGCAACACTTTCTCGTCCACCCCTGTGGAGACTCCGAGACCATGCACCATGTTGTCCAGCGCTGCACGAAGATCATGGATGAGATAGCGCAGGGGCCGAGATATATCCGAGCTTTCGATCGGCGGACGGATGCGGGCCGCCCATACCACAGTCTTTGATTGAAAGACACTCGGATCAAAACCCACCTCAACCGAATCAAGATAGCTGGCGTGCGTTGCGCGTAGCTGTCTGAGGGTGAGCTTGGCCTCCCGAATCTTGTTGAGAGCCAGCTTCCCAGCGTCATCAAAGCGCGGGGACGCCCCCGCTCCAAAGGAACTCATCCACCAAGCATGCCCGGTGAGATGCCCCTCGCTGTGCTGACCAGCGGACACCATTGCCACCCGTGTGCTGGTCTCCCCCTCCGACAAGGCTGAACTCGCGGCGGCCTGGGAGGTCGTCTGCGACGCATTTGGTGACCGTGATGTGCCGGGAACGCTGATCGGAGTTGCCGCACTTGGGTACGACCGCCAGCTCGTGGAAGTCGAAGCGACAGCCGCCGTGATCGACTGACGCCCCTCGTTTGGAGCGCCTTTAGAGATACGCCCTCGACCTTGACGCACCTGTAGCGACGGCAGGCAGAACCTAGCTACACCGCCTCGTTCACCACCTCAGGCCACAATCGCTAAAAGGCTTTCCGACCAAAGACCGTGATCGCCCGGTCTTCGCTTTCCCTATCCGGGTACATCTCGATCCAGGTGTCGTCGCCCGTGAGAAGTGGGTGTGTCGCGTACGGAAGGTGAGTGACCAGGTTCCGAAGGTCAACGGAGTCTCGGTGAGGCCCATAGGTGAGCCACTCACTCACGTCAGGGAGGTGCTCGGTAATCTGCGGCTCTCCCGTTACGGCTCCCAGAGGGTTGGCAGCCCAAACCAGCGACCATGCCAGTGGTGGCCAGACGATGTCGGCCAGCGACGTGTGAGCCTGAGAGCGCTCGAGCACCCGGACGGCCCAGACCCTGCTGGCCAACAACCCACTTCGTGGGAAACGGGGGTCTGAGAGGCCCAGCCTCAAACTGAGATCAGCAGGCCAGTCCACGCTGGAACCACGGTGGTAGTCCTCCGTTGCCAACTGTTGCGCAAGGCTCGGGTACCGGGTGCTCAGCCCGCTGTTCAGAGCGAACATGCCATAGAGCACACAACGGATCACGGCACCCGGGGCGAACCTCACGTCCGGCACGGCCCCCGGATGGATGGCCAAACGCCGCGCACCCAAGGTCGTCAACCGCTGCACCTGCGTGGAGAAGTCGGCGTAGGCCCTGTCGTATTCGCCACCGCAACGACTGTTGCACGCCTTACAGAGGCCGCGGACCCACATGCCACCCCTGTTCCAGCGGCCGGGCTCACGGAGCTGCCCGACAAACCGGTCTGGCGCACGCTCCACGCGATCGTCGTTGCCAGCCGCTCTCGGCGGCACGTGCGTGCGGCTCATCTTTCCCTGGGCACCGCAGAGCCCACATGCCCGGACCGCCTTGGATGCCCCCATGTCGGCCACCAGACCGGATGCATTCATGTTCACCGCGTCTTTCTCATCTTCGCTACTCAGCGCTGTCCCGGCCGCGTTGCTGACGTGTCGGGTGCCGGTCCTAGCCGCTGCTCTGGATTGAGGTCGGGGTAGCGACGCAACATCCACGAACGTTGGGCTATACCGACCTCGATGGCCCGACGCGTCTCCACCGGGGCGCCTCCTCGGTTACACAACTCGGTGAGCACACCAATCTCATCCCGCAAGCGCATTCGCGTGCGTTCGAAGTTCTGGCGGCAGTTGCGGCTGCAGAAGGTCTGCGGCCGGCCAGCACTGGAGTCGGTCGGCCATGCGCACATGTTCGTGCAGTCCGGATGCAGACACCGCATCTGTTCAGCGGGTCGCAGCCCGCGCACCAACGCGTCGTCGATCTCGGCCCAGCTGCCCCGCTTCACCCGAGCGAGAGTCCGGACGATCGAAGGGGTCCTCGCCCCGCCCACGCCACCACGTTCATGAGACATATGCACTACATCACCTTCGAGTTGGTTTCATCCGCGGGGGAAGTGCTCGCACACCTGCAATCATGTTATGACTCATGAAAAATCCGCGCAAGTCCCCCAAAGGCGAGGGGAAATTTAGCGGTTCCTCGGGTGTCTAACCATACACATGGGTCACCTTCGTCGATGGGCGCGAGATGATGAGATCTACATGGTCGGCAGGCGGGTCGAGAGATGTAGCTCTAATGCTGACCCGGGTTCAGCCCCGGGCGACAGAGCGTCATGAGACCTATCCTGTTGCGCCTCGCGCTCGTGCAGGTTACCGTCTGCGTAGGCCGCCCGCGTGAGCTGACTCTGATCACAGATGCGCGGGAGGGCGCGACGGGTGCAACCGCCACGCCCTCCAAGTAGCGGCCCTGATACAACGCGAACTGAATCGAAGGAACCGCCGTGTCCCAGCTTATGGGTGACGCCGGCGGAGGACCAGCCACACCCTGGAGCCATCTGGAGTTCTCCACTCCGGAGGGCCCTGTCCTCTGCCACCCCACCGACCCCCTGCCCGACCTTGGCACCATCATGTCCGTGCGGACCCCGCGGTCACACGCGCTGAGCCGACACGTTCCCGTGCAGACATTCAGCGCCACGAACACGGACGTCGTCGCAGTGGAGTCCGGGCTGGAGCAGGAGCTCGTCCTCGTCCTGGACCGAGATCCCGCCCAGGACAGGCTGGTTGGGCAGCCGCTGACCGTGACGTGGGCCAGACAAAGCGGCGGGACCCGGCGGCACACCCCTGACCTGCTGACTCTCACTCACGAGGGGGCCGTCACGGTCTGGGACGTCCGCCCGGAAGGTCGTCGGGACCCCAAGTTCTGGGAGGCCGCGCGGTGCACCCGCGCGGTGTGCGAGCACAACGGGTGGACTTACGAGCTCTTCGGCGGCCTGCCCGAGGTACACGCCATCAACCTGCGCTGGCTCTCCAGCTACCGGCACTCGATGCCCTGGTATGCGGACCTCCGGGACACGCTCGAGAGGCTCGCCTGCACCAATTCCGCCACCATCGGGACCTTGCTCGGCGCCGATGACGGTTCCGGGGAGCTGATCTCAGCGATGTGGCACTGGGCGTGGGACGGACGTCTGCAGCTGGATCTCACCCGGCCCCTGAAAACCAGCACGCCGGTGCGATGGGAGCCGAGATGAACTTCTCCGTGGACTTGAACATCGGCGACCGCGTCCTCACCGACGCCGGCCCGGCCCGGGTGAAATCGATGTGGGCACTGGGCGTGGAGCTGGAGACGATCAACGAACCGGCCAAGCTCGTCCCCTGGACCGACCTGATCATCCGGCCCACGATCGACGGGCAGGCTCAGGCCGTGGATGCTGCCCTGCACCCGTGGTGGGACCAGCTGCCGGAGAAGGTGCAGCAGGACGCCATTTTCAAGATGGAGTGCGTCCTGGAGATTCTCACTGGGTTCCGCAGCGGGCTGGCCTCGCTCGCGCAGCCCCATGAGCCGGTCGTACCGTTCGGCCCGTTCTCCCAGGCCAGTGTGAGCGCTCAGTGCGAGGCGATGGCTCGGCTGGTCAGCTTCGAGAAGTCCGCGGACCGGGAGTTGATGCGCCGGGTCCAGGACGGTGAGCTCGACAGTCCCGGCGTCACGCCCCGTGCCGTGCACCATTGGGTAAGGCGGTGGCAGGCTTCCGGGCTGCGTGGCCTGGTGGACGGACGCGCCCTGCGCAGCGCCCAAGGCTTCGGCGCCCTGGACCCGAGGTTCTTAAAGATCGCGGAGCAGGAGTTCGCCCGGTTCGACGGGTCCGCTTCCGCGACCAACCGGCAGGAGATCCACCGGCGCATCCAGGTCCGCATGCATGCGGAGGGCATCACCGACGCCCACCTGCCCCAGCGGCTGGTCAGCGACTACCTCAGTCACCGGTTCGCGCAGCTGGGCAAGACCACCCGGGCGCACCGCTCGCGCCGGCACCGGAAGATCTCCTCCACTGCCAGTGCCGCCCTCCACCACCTGGGCCACTGCGCCACGGACGTCACCCGCGCCGACAACCTCATCTACGACGAGTTCACCGGCAAGCCCATGAGCGTGGAGATCGCCACCATCATGAGCGTCCCGGCACGAGTCATCGTCGCCGTCCGGGTGTTCCCCAAGTCGGTCAGCGCCACCGAGGTCGCCCTGCTGCTCTACGACGCGATGCGGCCGCAGTCGATGCTCATCGATCAGGACGGCGCCAGTGACTGGCGATGGTGCGGGGTCCCGACCTCGCTCCAACTGCCCGAGCAGGCTTCCCCACTGGCCAATGACCCCGCCAGTGGGTTGGGTGAACATGCGATCCCCGCGATGACGCCCACCCACCTGCGCATGGACAACGGATCGATCTTCCGCAGCGAACAGCTGCGCCGGCTCGCCCTGCACTGGTCGATCACGTTGAGCCACTCTCGCGGCACCCGCCCTACGGACAATCCGCACATCGAACGCTTCCACGAGACCCTGCAGCGCTTCTACCAGCAGCTGCCCGGCTACAAGGGCCGGAACGTCTCCGAACGTGGCAGCTGGACCGGCGTCGTGGCCGAGGCACCCCTGCTCACCGCAGCCGACCTCGAGCGGCAGCTGCGGCAGTTCATCGCCCTGGACTACCACCGCCGCCCCCACACCGGACTGGCCCTGCCCGGGGCACCCGAGGTGAATATCTCCCCGCTGGAGATGTTCGACTGGATCCTGGCCACCACCGGCCGGATCCACGTCCCCCAGCACCCGGATCTGATCTACCAGTTCCTGCCCACCCGGTGGCTCACCCCCGGCCATGCCGGCGTCGAGTACAAGAACATGACCTACGACGCGGCCGTCCTGGATGAGTTCCGAAGCAAGATCCCCGGTCGGTTCCGCGACGAGGACGCCAAGGTCCCGTTCCACTACGACCCCAGGGACGCCACCCGGCTCTGGTTCCGCCACCCGGACACTGACCGTATCCACGAGATCCCCTGGCGCAACCGTCACCTCTTGCACGCACCCCTGACCGACGTCGTCCGAGACGAGGCCCGCCGGCGCATCCGGGCCCGCGGCGGGCCCAAGGCTCTGACCGGCGCGCTCATCGACCGCCAGCTCATCGAAGAGATTGGGCACCTGGCCCACACCCGAGCCGACGAGACGTGGACCACCACGATGGCCGCCTCCCGCATGCGCTTCGACCAAGCCCGACGCGACCACGACGAAGCCGCCCTCGCCCACCGCCTCACCACCCCGGAGGCCCCCACCGACCTTGAACACGGCGGACGGCACCTCCGTCTCGTCCCGCCGGATGCGATGCCGGACCGTACCGCCACCAACGGGCTCGCCGGGCTCTTCGAACCCTGGCCCGACTATGCCCAGGAGATCTGATGGACGCCCTGCTCTGGCACACCCAGGCCCTGACCCCGGCACCCGCCCCGCCTGAACCCGTGCTGCTGCGAGAGTTCTCCACGCTCTCCACCCAAGACCAGGACGAGTACTGGACGCGGATGCATCGGTGGATGTGCGCCTCCACCCTCGACTGCGACCGCACAGCGGCTATCCGGCGCGGCATGGACCGGGTCCTGCAGCGCAACGAGTACGCCCGGTCCGGGGCCAAGACCATCATCGGTCTGTCCGCGCCCAACGGGGTGGGCAAGTCCACGTTCATCAAGTCTTACGCGCAAGACCGCTATCAGCGCATGATGCACGACCAGCCTGTCGACAAGCTCCCCTCCCGCACCGACAGTGGCGGCTCCCCCTCACACTGGATCCCCCAGGTCTACATCACCCTGCGCGCTGCCTCCGAGGTCCCCGATGTCAATGCCGCGATCCTCAGCTACCTGGGCTACCCGATCATGGGGCGCACCACGAAGGACACCACCCTGCTGGTCCACGCCGTCGCCCGGCACGGAGTCAAGCTGCTCATCCTCGACGATGCCCACATGCTCCGAGCCAAACAGGCACGCGCCCGCGACGTCCTCGACTACGTGAAGTTCCTGAACACGATGATGGGCGAACGCGACGGCACGCTCGTGCTCGTCGGCGCCAACATGGAAGGCGGCCCCGTCTACCAGGACCCCCAGGTGGCCGCCCGGTTGCACGCCTTCGCTCTGCAGCCCTACACCGTCCAGCAGGACACCACCGAGCGCGTGGCATGGCAGCAACTGCTGGCCGGGGCCGAGAAGAAGTTCATGCCCTACCTGGACTCGGCGACCGAGGGAACCCTCACCCGAGAACTGGCAGGACAGATATGGGCCCGTACCCAGGGCCACCTCGGGGACACTCACCAGCTGATCACCACAGCCCTACTCGACGCTTTTGACCAGGGCGACACCACGCTGGTCAGTGAGCACTTGCAGGGCGTGCGCCTGTCCGCGCGGGCCGAAGCCGCCGAAGCGGACCTGGCCCGCGAAGCCACCCTGACCTCCCGCCGGGAGCAGAACCGCAAGGCCAAGAGGTGACCGACCAAGAGCATCCACCGTCCGCTCTCGCCCCGATCGTCGGCGAGTCTCTGAGCGGATACGTGCGCCGGTTCAACGCCACCGGCCTGACCCCTCCCCTGGCCCTGCCGCCCCGCTATGCCGACGCCGATCTGCCTCCGGGCCTGACGGACGCGGTGCACCGGAGCACCGGGTTGGACGCCGGCCAGATCAGGAGGATGACCATGGCCGGCTGGCCCTTGATCCTCCGCGGACGCGGCCTCCACCACCGCCGCGGATGGGCCCTGCACCGGCACGACGTCTGGCTCTGCCCAAGCTGCACCCCCTTGACCGGCTACCGGGCACTGCGCTGGCGCCTGGCCCTGGCCCCGGTCTGCCTGCGCTGCCACACCCTCTTGACCCACGAGCGGACCTTCACGCCGACCCGCGCCGCCACCACAGAGGAGCTGGCCCGTCTCCGACGCCTGGACGAGCTGACGACGAGGGCCCTGCAGGGGTCGAAGGCCTCCAGGTCCCACCTGTCGGTCTTGCGCCGCATCTGTGCCGCCGGTGATGCCCACGAGCCTGACGGCGACGTCCTGCCCCGACCGCCCCTCGGGGGCACTTCCAGGCCAGCAGGGAATCAGCGGGGAACCCATCCGCCCGGCGAACCAGGCATCGTGATGAAGCAGCTGGCCACGCTGGACCCCGCGCTGCTGAACGAATCCCGCGCCCGAGCGCACCTGCAGCAGCTGCAGCACCAGGACTCGCTGCCCTCGAGCTCCGTCGTCGCCCCAGCACCGTTCCAGCCCGATAGCCCGACCGCCCTGGCCCTGGCCCGGGCCCGGCGACGCGCCCTTCTGCGCCAGCTCACGGACCTCTGCGCAGCCACCGGTCTGCGGCCCCAGCACATCCCCACCGTGGTCGATCCCTGGCGGTCAACCCGCTGGTCGCGGCTCCGTGACCTGGAAGACCAGGCGTTCGAAGCCCTCGCCCTGCACACCCTGCTCCTGGAGGCACTGGGCGAGGACGCCACCGGCAGCGCCGTGTTCGTCGCGCACGGCATCCCGGCCGTCGTGAACCAGCACGACCTGCTCACCCGGGTCCGCACCCGGGGCACCCTGACCCCGGGCGAGTGCGACCGGCTGCTCGCCCGCGCGCAGGCTCTCGTGGACGACGGGCTCGTCGATTACGCCTACCGACGCGGGACCCTCCTGGCTGTCCCCTCCCTGCCCCGCATCCCCGCCGTACATCTGCCCCGGCACCCGTTCTGGCCGGCCCGCACCCTCGTCCCGGCATGGGCATGGGTGGAGTACGCCCGCGGCCTGCCGGACTCCGGCCCCGCTCCCGATCTCTCCCTCGAGTCCGTGGACCGCTTCCACGCCGACCTCGACCCCGAAGCTCGTCTGCGACTGCTCGAGGCCTTCGACACCCATGTCCGCGGTGAGGATTGGGCCGCGATCGCCTCCGCGGCCGGCAGCTCCTTTCCCACTTTTGCTTCCGCCCATCAGAGGAGCGCCTGATGTCGACGCTGCTGCCCATCCGCCCCAGACCCGCCCCCGAGGAAGCTCTGGACTCCTATCTCGAACGCGTGGCCACTGCCAACGGGGTCACCACCAGCGGCTTCGTTCGACAGCTGACCACCGAAGCCCGGGCGCCCCTGCGCTTCACGAACATCGCCCCACCGCCCCCGATCCTGGACGTGCTGGCCTCCTGGACCGGCACCGACCGGGGACTCCTGCGGGACTGCCTGTTGACGCGATACCCGGTCATCCCGTTCATCGACAGCCAGAACCGTCACGGAACCCGGTCCGTGGTAGCCCACGGATGGGTGCTGCTCAACCGCTCCCAGGCCTGCCCCTGGTGCCTGGCCGAGACCGGAGTCTGGAAGATCACGTGGCGTCTGGCCTGGGTCACCGCGTGCCTAGACCACGATCGTCTCCTCGCGACCGACTGCCCCGGCTGCCAGAAGCCCCTGCGTACGACACATCACGGCGCGCTCCGGCCCGCCGGCCCCGGAGCACGCTGCGGCAACCCCCGCCCCCAAGGACAGGGCAAACGGTGCCCCTTCGACCTGAGCCGGATCTCCCCGCTCTCCGCGCCCCCGCCGGTATTGCAACAGCAACGACGCGTCGAGCGCGCCCTCCGCGGCGCTGAGGTCGAGGTGGCTGCCATCGCTCTCGAGGGCACCACCTACCTCAGACAGCTCCAAGCACTCACCTCGGCGGCAATGGGTCTGTCTGCACCCACCACAGCGGTCCAGCCTGAATACTCAGAGGGAGTCCCGGCTGAGATCTCGACCTTGTCGGGCCGGGCGCGGCCAGCTCCACGCCCCGCAGACATCCGTGCCGCCGCTTACGTCCGAAGGGACCGGACGATCTTTGCTCCCCCATGACACAGACCCCACGCCGTCTCTTCGAGAGATCCCCTCACTGATCCATCTCTCCACACGACCACCACAACATCCACCACGAAATGGAGTGCGATATGACCCACCAGCCCCCTGCTGAACCGGCAATCATCCCCTCAGACACCACCCATGACCAGACGGCGGATCGTAAGCGAGCGAGGCAGTGGCTCAAGACATTGAACGTCTCCCCGAATCCGGAGCTGGTCGAGGGCCTGATTCCGCTCGTCTCGCTCTACCCAAAGAAGTCCGTCCTCGGCTTCTATGCAGGCCGGTTGCTCAAGAAGGGCAAGCTACCGACCGAGGAAGCAGTGTTGAAGCTGCTTTGGGGGCAGCTCGAGCAGATCATCTACTCGATCAAGGCACTGGAATCCCGTACCGGCCGGGACCCTTTCATCACCCCTGAACAAGAGACAGAGATCCTCCAGTGGGTGGACAACTTCTGGGCCCAGCACGGTGAAGGACCGCTGTGGTCGGAGCTCGCCGAGAACTTCCACTGGTCCCGCACCCAGCAGAACCGGCTCATCCACTACTTGGCTGCGCGGGGGCTGGTGACATTCAGCTTCGCCCCCCGCAGCCTGAAAACGGTTCGAGGAGCCACCACCATCCCAAGCCTCGAAGGTCCCGGCAGCGGCTCGTGAGAAACGAAACCTAGACGATAGGCGGGGTTACCAATGTGGAAGCAACGTCCGCAACGCGGACTTCGTCAGACGGAGCGTTCTCCTCGTCGCCTGTGCACACACAACAGGCCCTGCACAGACTCCTGGGCAACACATCCCCTTACCTGGCTCGCCCTCCGCAGGACGCATGCCCCGAAATCTGGTAGAGACTGTGGTCATGACTGAAGTTGACGTCGCCAAGTTGAAGCGCCTCAGAAGCGCCGTATCCAGTGCCCTCTCGGCAGTCCCCGAGGAGTCCGCGCACGGATTGCCCCTCACCTACAACGCGCTTCGGGACGAGGTTGCGTCTTCCGTCCCTGAGGGTCTGAAGGCGGAGTTGGAGCGCCTGGCACCCCCGGTAAAAGCCTCTGGCGTTGGCGCTCATGCGATCATCGAGGCGGCCAGAGACGGGGCCAAAGCCTACGCTCATCTTGCCGCCCTCAAGGGCTGGCTAGATGCGGTAATTGAGGAGGGTTGAATCACCCATGGGATCCGTAGAACTCTCCCGCCCCGCTAGCGAGCTTCGCATTCAACTTGCCGCCGCCAAGGCTGACGGTGAGGCAATATTGAACGCCACGCCCAAAGAAAGTGGCGGGCTTGCGGTGTTTCGAAGCAGATATCTGTCTTGGGAGAGCAAGACATCTGCAGTTCTCGAGAATGGCTTCAAAGTCTCCGGCACTCTCACCCCTAGCCCTAAGGGAGAGTTCACGGCCACCGCTGCCGCACTCCTGGACCTCAAAATAGCATCTACTACCATTCCCTGGGATCGGCTACCTGAAGTAGTAACTGACATCAGAGAGAAGATTCGAGTTCTCGACTCTATTGAAGATCGGCTAGACGTGTATCAATACACCCCGATGACCCCGTCGCCGTCACAGCCGGCAGCAGATGCGCCCATCTTTTTGGTGCACGGCCATGACCTCGCTCGGCGTGAGACCGTTCGCCACTTCCTGTCAACCGTCACCGACCGCGACATCATAGTTCTGGCAAACCAGCCAAACCGGGGCCAAGACCTGCTCGGCAAACTCCTTTCTCACGCACAACAGGCAGCATTTGCCGTTGTGCTCCTGACACCCGATGACGAGGGGAAACCTCGAGAATCTGAGAATAATCGAGCCAGGGCTCGGCAAAATGTTGTGTTCGAACTTGGGCTATTCATTGGAATTCTCGGACGCGACCGGGTTGCCGCTCTCAACCATCCTTCAGTGGAGATCCCCACCGACTTCTCCGGCGTTGCCTATATTTCAATAGAGGGCGAGGGGTGGCAGATCGAGCTAGCCCGAGAGCTTAAGGCCGCTGGAATTGATGTTTCACTCGACAAAGCACTCTAAATTCGTCGAGACTATCCTAAACTCTCAGCGTCCATGAACAGCGATCGGAATTTTTTCGGACTTGTCCTCCTGCAACGAACCTTCTGCCCCCCACGCTGTGTACGAGTAGCACCGGACCACATCCAGCTGATACTCGACCGCCGAGAACGCGGAACCGACGGCAAGTAGGTTTTGAGTCGTGGCCCACACGACGACACCTCCATCCCCAAGGGGCGGCAAGCGGCTGACCATCGCGGACGTCCCTCATATGCGCGAGCGCTACGCGGCGAGCAACCCGCTGCCTCCGGAGGAAGTCGCCGCTGGCTCGAACAAGAAGTTCACCTGGTCGTGCAAGGCCGGCCCGGACCACACCTGGGAGGCGCAGGCCAACAGCATCCGCATGTCCAAGCGTGGCGGCTGCCCCTTCTGTGCGGGCAAGCGGCCCTCCGTAACCAACCGTCTCGATGTTCTGTTTCCCGATCTGGCCGCAGAGTGGGATCAGGAGCTCAACGAGGGACCGCCGGCCGTCGTGGCAGGTTCGGAGAAGAAGGTCTGGTGGCGGTGTCGGGCGGCCGATCACGCGTGGCAGGCCAACATCCGCAACCGGACGATTCTCCGGGCTGGGTGCCCCCGGTGCGCAGCAGAGAAGTCTTCCAAGACCCGGTCTGTCCCCCTGCCCGGCCGTGAACTGACAGCGGTCGCCCCAGACGTCGCGGCCTCGTGGCACCCCACACGCAACGGCACTCTGCAACCGGATGAGGTCGCTGCCTTCTCCAACGTCCCGAGGTGGTGGCAATGTCCTGCCGGCCACGAATGGGAGATCTCCCCTGGTCAAGCCCCTTGTGGTGGTGTAGCGGTTGGATCCTTCGTTGGGGTTGTCAGGCGCTGAGCTCGAGGGCAGTGTCGGTGTCGGTGCCCACCTCGCTTCCGGTGTCCTCGACGGGGGTGAGGCGGCAGCGGGCGAGGACCTCGAGGCCGAGGTAGCGGCGCCCTTCGGCCCATTCGTCGGTCTGCTCGGCCAGCACCGCCCCGACCAGCCTGACGATGGCCGCCCGGTTGGGGAAGATGCCCACCGCGTCGGTGCGGCGGCGGATCTCCCGGTTGAGCCGCTCGGCCGGGTTGTTCGACCAGATCTGCGTCCAGACGTCCTTCGGGAACGTCGTGAAGGCCAGGATGTCCGCCCGGGCATCACCGAGGTGCTCGGCCACCGCCGGGAGCTTCTCGCTTACGTAGTCCAGCAGCCGATCGAACTGCGCGTTCACCGCCGTGGCGTCGGGCTGGTCGTAGACCGAGTGGAGCATGGCCTTCACCGCCGGCCACATGGACTTCGGGGTGATGCCCATCAGGTTCGCCGCGTAGTGGGTCCGGCACCGCTGCCAGGTGGCGCCGGGC
Organism: Micrococcus sp. 2A; assembly: GCF_039519235.1. Taxonomy (NCBI): domain Bacteria; kingdom Bacillati; phylum Actinomycetota; class Actinomycetes; order Micrococcales; family Micrococcaceae; genus Micrococcus; species Micrococcus sp. 2A. The sequence continues at coordinate 2,325,892 of NZ_CP154351.1, forward strand.
AGGTTGGCGGCGATGGCGTCCTTGAGCCCGGCATGGGCGTCACTGGTGACCAGGCGGACCCCGGCCAGGCCCCGGGCCACGAGGTCAGCGAAGAACTCGTTCCACGCCGCACCGGTCTCACTGGTCGCCACGCGCATCCCCAGGACCTCGCGGTGGCCGTCACCGTTGACCCCGGTAGCCAGCAGCACCACCGCGTTGACCACCCGCCCGCCCTCGCGGACCTTCATCGTCAGCGCGTCCGCGGCCACGAACGTGAACGGACCGGCCTCATCCAGGGGCCGGTGGCGGAAGGACTCCACGTGTTCATCCAGGTCCGCGGCCATCCTGGAGACCTGGGACTTGGAGAGGGCATTGATCCCCAGGGTCTTGACCAGCTTGTCCATCCGCCGGGTACTCACCCCGGCCAAGTAGCAGTCCGCCACCACGGTGATCAGCGCCGACTCCGCTCTCTTTCGGCGTTCCAGCAGCCACTCCGGGAAGTACGTCCCAGAGCGCAGCTTCGGGATGGCTACATCGACCGTGCCGACCCGGGTGTCCAGGTCCCGGTGCCGGTACCCGTTGCGCTGGGCGGACCGTGTCGGGGTGGGCTTGCCCCATTCGGCGCCGACCACCGCGTCTGCATCGGCGGAGAGCAGGGTGTTGATCATGGTCTGCAGCAAGTGGCGCATCATGTCCGGGGACGCTTCGGACAGGGCTTCGCTCAGCAGGCCGGCAGGGTCGAGAATATGAGGAGCGGTCATCGTGATGACTCCATTCGAGGGTGCTGTGAGAGGTTCACTCGAAGGATCACACGGTGGCCGCGTCCACGTCTGAGACGACGTGCCCGACCACCGGGCGCTACACCACTATGCGGGACTCAACTGCCAAACCGAGATCGACCACGGCCACCGCCCCGGGATCACGACCAGCGAGGCCGCCCGGGTGGCCGAGCTGGAGAAGGAGAACCGTGAACTGCGGCGGGCGAACGCGATCCTGCGCTCGGCGTCGGCTTTCTTCGCAGCGGATGCTCGAGACGCCCACAGCGCTGATCGTGGACTATATCGACGAACACAAGCACGAGTTCGGTGTCGAGCCGATCTGCACCACGCTCTCCGCAGCAGGCACGCAGATCGCACCGAGCACGTATTACGCGGCCAAGACGCGCCCTCCTTCAGCGCGCAGCCTGCGCGATGAGCAGGTGCTCGTTGAGATCCGGCGGGTGCATGAGGCCAACTACGGGGTCTACGGGGCCCGAAAGGTCCACGCGCAACTGCGGCGGGAGGGCCTGCAGGTGGCCAGGTGCACGGTGGAGCGGCTCATGCGAGCCGCAGGCCTGCGCGGGATCAGCCGCGCGAAGGGCCCGAGGACCACGGTCCCAGGCCCCGGCCCGGATGAGCGTCAGGACCTGGTGCAGCGCGACTTCACCGCGGCGGCTCCGAACCAGCTGTGGGTCGCTGACATCACCTACTGCCGCACTTTCAGCGGATGGGTGTACGCCGCGTTCATCATCGACGTGTTCTCCCGACGGGTGCTGGGCTGGCAGCTGTCGAAGTCGCTGCGCACGGACCTGGCCCTGGATGCCCTCGAGATGGCGTTCTGGACGCGTCAGCGTGCAGGCCACGACGTGGCCGGGCTACGGCATCACAGCGATAAAGGAGTCCAGGGTGGATTCAATCGGTCGTCGCAACACCCTCTCGGAATCACTGGAGGTATGGGCGATGGCAAGCAAGGACTGGGCGAGGAAGATCAGTGACGTGCCCGAGGGGACACGTCGGCAGTGGAGAGCGGATCGGGCCTTGCGGGCCCCGATGCGCTCTCCTGGCAGGCCGCAGCCCTCACGGGAGGTCCAACGCCAGTTCTGGCTGAGCCGCCCCCTTCAGGTCAAGCCCCTTGTGGTGGTGTAGCGGTTGGATCCTTCGTTGGGGTTGTCAGGCGCTGAGCTCGAGGGCAGTGTCGGTGTCGGTGCCCACCTCGCTTCCGGTGTCCTCGACGGGGGTGAGGCGGCAGCGGGCGAGGACCTCGAGGCCGAGGTAGCGGCGCCCTTCGGCCCATTCGTCGGTCTGCTCGGCCAGCACCGCCCCGACCAGCCTGACGATGGCCGCCCGGTTGGGGAAGATGCCCACCGCGTCGGTGCGGCGGCGGATCTCCCGGTTGAGCCGCTCGGCCGGGTTGTTCGACCAGATCTGCGTCCAGACGTCCTTCGGGAACGTCGTGAAGGCCAGGATGTCCGCCCGGGCATCACCGAGGTGCTCGGCCACCGCCGGGAGCTTCTCGCTTACGTAGTCCAGCAGCCGATCGAACTGCGCGTTCACCGCCGTGGCGTCGGGCTGGTCGTAGACCGAGTGGAGCATGGCCTTCACCGCCGGCCACATGGACTTCGGGGTGATGCCCATCAGGTTCGCCGCGTAGTGGGTCCGGCACCGCTGCCAGGTGGCGCCGGGCAGGTTGGCGGCGATGGCGTCCTTGAGCCCGGCATGGGCGTCACTGGTGACCAGGCGGACCCCGGCCAGGCCCCGGGCCACGAGGTCAGCGAAGAACTCGTTCCACGCCGCACCGGTCTCACTGGTCGCCACGCGCATCCCCAGGACCTCGCGGTGGCCGTCACCGTTGACCCCGGTAGCCAGCAGCACCACCGCGTTGACCACCCGCCCGCCCTCGCGGACCTTCATCGTCAGCGCGTCCGCGGCCACGAACGTGAACGGACCGGCCTCATCCAGGGGCCGGTGGCGGAAGGACTCCACGTGTTCATCCAGGTCCGCGGCCATCCTGGAGACCTGGGACTTGGAGAGGGCATTGATCCCCAGGGTCTTGACCAGCTTGTCCATCCGCCGGGTACTCACCCCGGCCAAGTAGCAGTCCGCCACCACGGTGATCAGCGCCGACTCCGCTCTCTTTCGGCGTTCCAGCAGCCACTCCGGGAAGTACGTCCCAGAGCGCAGCTTCGGGATGGCTACATCGACCGTGCCGACCCGGGTGTCCAGGTCCCGGTGCCGGTACCCGTTGCGCTGGGCGGACCGTGTCGGGGTGGGCTTGCCCCATTCGGCGCCGACCACCGCGTCTGCATCGGCGGAGAGCAGGGTGTTGATCATGGTCTGCAGCAAGTGGCGCATCATGTCCGGGGACGCTTCGGACAGGGCTTCGCTCAGCAGGCCGGCAGGGTCGAGAATATGAGGAGCGGTCATCGTGATGACTCCATTCGAGGGTGCTGTGAGAGGTTCACTCGAAGGATCACACGGTGGCCGCGTCCACGTCTGAGACGACGTGCCCGACCACCGGGCGCTACACCACTATGCGGGACTCAACTCCCCTTCATTCGGTCCGGACGTTCTGTGAGTCGTCGGTTTCCATTTGATGGGTGCACTGCCGAGCGTACTCGGCTGGGGTTAGGTAGCCGAGCGAGGAGTGCCGGCGGTGGTGGTTGTACTCGTCCTTCCAGTCGCCGATGATGACCTGTGCGTGCAGCAGTGAGTAGAAGCTGTTGATGTTGAGGCACTCGTCGCGGATCCGGCTGTTGAACGACTCGACGTACCCGTTGCGCCACGGCGAGCCCGGAGGGATGTAGGACAGGCCGGTGCGGGTGCCGGCCCAGTCGGCCATCGCCTCGCTGATGAACTCCGGCCCGTTGTCCGACCTGAGCACCGCCGGGGCGCCCCGGGCGGCGACGAGGTCCTCGAGGTGGGCGGTGAGTCGGTCGGCGGTAATCGAGCGCTCCACGAGGCCGCCGATGCACTCCCGGGTGTGTTCGTCGACGATCGAGCAGATCTTGATCGGTCGTCCGTGCTCGTCGGCGTCGAACTGGAAGTCCACCGCCCACACCACGTTCGGCGCGTCCGCCGTCGGCGCGTCGACGGTCGAGGACCCGACGCGCTTGCGTCGACGCCGCTGCGGGACCCGGAGCCCTTCGTCACGCCACAGGCGTTGGATCTTCTTGTGGTTCACCACCCACCCCTCGGCGCGGGCGTCGTGATACGCCCGCCGATACCCGTAGCGGGGATGGTCCTTCGCCCAGGCGCGCAGCCACTCCCTGAGCGCCCGATCCGGGTCCGCGACCGTGTCGCCCTTGAGCGGTCGCCGGTACGCGGAGCGGCTCAGCCCGACCAGACGGCACGCCATCCGTTCGCTCACCCGCAACTTGCGCTTGAGGTGATCGACGGCGGCGCGGCGCCTGTCCGGGCTTAGAAGTTTCCCTCAGCCAGCTCCTTGAGCGCGGCCTTCTCCAGCTCCGCTTCCGCGAGCAGACGCTTCAGGGTCGCGTTCTGCTTCTCCAGCTCCTTCAGGCGCTTTGCATCGTCGGCCTTGAGGCCGCCGTACTGGTTCCGCCACCGGTAGTACGTCTGCTCGGACACCCCGAGCTCCCGGCACACCGCCGCGACGTCCTGACCATCGGCGAGCATCCTGTCGGCCTGCCCGAGCTTACGGACGACCTGCTCGGGGGTGTGACGCTTCCTGCTGTTCGTCATGATCTGACCAGTCTCCCTGCCCGCGACCGCGGGCAACAGGACGACTCTCATAACGACTGGACCTACGAAACGGGGTCAGCCCAGGTCGACTGCAACCAGGCGCTTGAGGTCTTCGAGAGCCTGATCGAGGGTGAACCCGTTGTGATAGAGGTCCACGTCCAAGGTGGCCCGAGTCGAGGGGATGCGCGCGAGCATTCCTGTACCGCCCTTGAGGACCCACTCCGAATTTGCGCCGTCGGAGAAGACCCGGCACAGGAACCGATCGAAGCAGGCCTGCCGGATCATGTTGCTGACATTGCGTGAAGGGTCCCGTTTGCGGGCGTTGCGTGCGGCATCCTTGATGGCGGTATCGACTGCTGCGGAGGAGGGATAGGGCTGCTCAGATGTCATGGGCGCCTTTCACATTGGAGGAGCTGGTGGAGCTAGAGACGCAGGGCGGAGTCACGGTGGAGGGCGGACAAGCAGCACACAGCGCTGAAGGTGCTTCATCGGAAAGTAGTGCCCCATAGAGTGGTGTAGCGCACGGTGACTGGGCACGTCGTTCCGGATGTGGACGCGGCCACCGTGTGATCCTTCGAGTCAACCTTCCACAGAATCCTCGAACGGAGTCATCACGATGACCGCTCCTCATATTGTCGACCCTGCCGGCCTGCTCGGCGAAGCCCTGTCCGAAGCATCCCCGGATTTGATGCGTTCGTTGCTGCAGACCGTGATCAACTCCCTGCTCTCCGCTGACGCCGACGCGGTGGTCGGCGCCGAATGGGGTAAACCCACCCCGGGCCGAGCTACCCAGCGCAACGGGTACCGGCACCGGGACCTGGACACCCGGGTCGGGACCCTGGACGTGGCGATCCCCAAACTCAGGTCGGGCACGTACTTCCCGGAGTGGCTGCTCGAGCGCCGCAAAAGGGCCGAATCCGCGCTGATCACGGTGGTCGCCGACTGCTACCTGGCCGGGGTCTCGACCCGGCGGATGGACAAACTGGTCAAGACCCTCGGGATCAACGCGCTGTCGAAGTCCCAGGTCTCGCGGATGGCCACCGAGCTGGACGAGCAGGTCGAGTCCTTCCGTCATCGCCCGCTCGGGGAGGCTGGGCCGTTCACGTTCGTGGCCGCCGACGCGCTGAGCATGAAGGTCCGCGAGGGCGGCCGGGTGGTCAACGCCGTGGTGCTGCTGGCCACCGGGGTCAATGGTGACGGCCACCGCGAGGTCCTCGGCCTGCGGGTGGCCACCTCGGAGACGGGGTCGGCGTGGAACGAGTTCTTCGCCGACCTGGTGGCCCGGGGCCTGACCGGAGTCCGCCTGGTCACTTCCGACGCCCACACCGGGCTCAAGGACGCCATCGCCGCGAACCTGCCCGGAGCGACCTGGCAGCGGTGCCGGACCCACTACGCGGCGAACCTGATGGGCATCACCCCCAAGTCCATGTGGCCGGCCGTGAAGGCCATGCTGCACTCGGTGTATGACCAGCCCGACGCCGCCAGCGTGGACGCCCAGTTCGACCGGCTGCTGGACTACGTCAGCGAAAAGCTGCCCGCGGTGGCCGAACACCTCGATGGTGCCCGGGCGGACATCCTGGCGTTCACCACGTTCCCCAAGGACGTGTGGACCCAGATCTGGTCGAACAACCCGGCCGAACGGCTCAACCGCGAGATCCGGCGTCGCACCGACGCCGTGGGCATCTTCCCGAACCGGGCAGCGATCGTGCGCCTGGTCGGGGCGGTGCTGGCTGAGCAGACCGATGAGTGGGCCGAGGGCCGCCGCTACCTCGGCCTCGAGGTGTTGGCCCGCTGCCGCCTCACCACCGTGGACGACACCGGGAACGAGGTGAACGCCGAACCGGAAACCACCCTCGAACTCAGCGCCTAACAGCACCAATGGAGGATCAGAGCGTTACACCACTACTCGGGACTTGACCCATCGGAACGTCTTCGTATTGCCGGTGAGTGGTTACTGAGTGCGGCATTTAGGGGAGCTCGTGGCGGTGGGGTCGTCCTCACGGGGAGGTGCCACTCGGAGGCACTGGTGGGGATGAGGCCTCCTCCTCTTCTGTCGGCGAGGGACCCCGTGTCAGTGCGGTGGGTTGAGGTGATTCTCCTGAGTGGGTCAGTGGACTGCGCAGTCGTGCAACTGTCTGTTGCCAGGCGGGGTTGGTGAGCGGCTCCAGCGCGATACGCATGGCGGTCGTGTCTACGGCATTGAGCTGGGGCAGTGAGGTGCTGGTGCGCAGGACCTCTTCCAGGGCCAGCAGATGAGGAGCCATTTGTTGCTGAAGAGCGCCCATAGTCTGATGCAGTTGCGGGAGGGAGGAGGCCAGTTGCTCCTGAAGTTGGCGCACCGTGTGGGCCAGCTCTGGGTTCAGCGTAGGTCCGCACCCCGGATGGTGGGCCAGCAGGTTGCGCAGGTAGCGAGCAGCTACCAGCGGGCCCATCTCCGTGGAAGCCATCCTGGGGGCGTGTCAGATGGTCTGTGTAAGCCGTACCGAGAGGAACGGTAAGAATCATGACCATGACCGACGAGAAGAACCCAGGCGAGCCCTCGGGCCAGGACCTGGTCGAGCAGCTGAAAGCCTCAGGGCAGCTTGATTCCCTATTCGCGCAGATCGACGCGGGCGGCGTCGAGCTCACCGGTGACGGCGGGTTCGTGCCCGCGCTGGTCAAGGCCGCGCTCGAGCGGGGCCTGCAGGCCGAGCTGACCAGCCATCTGGGCTACGAGAAGGGCTCGAGCGAGGCGCCGAAGCACGCCAACTCCCGCAACGGGACCACCCCGAAGACCGTGGAGTCCGAGGTCGGGCCGATCGAGCTGGACGTCCCGCGAGACCGGGGCGGGTCGTTCACCCCGCGCCTGGTGCCCAAGGGCCAGCGGCGCCTCGGGGGCCTGGATGACATGATCATCAGCCTCTATGCCGGCGGAATGACGATCCGGGACATCCAGCACCACCTGGCCTCCACGATCGGCACGGACCTGTCGCACGAGACGATCTCCAACATCACCGACGCCGTGAGCGAAGAGGTCCTGGCGTGGCAGTCGCGGCCGCTGGAGGAGTTCTATCCGGTGATCTATCTCGACGCAATCCGGATCAAGATCCGAGAGAACAGCCAGGTCCTCAACCGTGCCGCCTACATCGCCGTCGGCGTGGACCTCGAGGGCATCAAGCACGTGCTGGGGATCTGGGTCCAGGACACCGAGGGCTCGGCGTTCTGGGCCCACGTCTGCGCCGATCTCGCCAACCGGGGCGTGCAGGACGTGCTGATCGTGTGCTGCGACGGGCTCAAGGGCCTGCCGGAGGCGATCGAGGCGACGTGGCCGGACTCGATGGTCCAGACCTGCGTGGTTCACCTGATCCGGGCCGCGATGCGGTTCGTGGCCTACCAGGACCGCAAGAAGGTCGCCGCCGCGCTGAAGCCGATCTACACTGCCCCCAACGAAGAGACCGCGAGGAAGGCGCTGGCCGAGTTCGAGGCCTCCGAGCTCGGCACGAAGTACCCGTCTGCAGCCGCGACCTGGGCGAACTCCTGGGAGCGGTTCATCCCGTTCCTGCAGTTCCCACCCATGCTCCGCAAGGTCATCTACACGACCAACAGCATCGAGTCGCTGAACTTCCAGCTACGGAAGGTGACCAAGAACCGCGGCCACTTCCCCTCGACCGAGGCGGCGGTGAAGCTGCTCTGGCTGGCGATCTGCAACATCGAAGACAAACGCGCCGCCGAACGCGCTCGGGACCGGGGCAAACCCGCCGGCCAGCGCAAAGCCCAGGGCCGGCTCGTCGAAGGCCAGGCCGTCACGAACTGGAAGCAGGCCCTCGCCCAGCTCGCCGCGGCCTACCCCGACCGGATCAACCCCTACCTGTGACCACCCCGCTTACACAGACAAGTTGACACGCCCCATCCTGGCGGCCACACTCTCAAAATCCAGACCAGCAATGCCCAGTAGATGGTCGAGGAGGGCTTTCCCATCTCCGCGGGCGTGGCCCTGGCGTGCCGCGACCGGTCCTAGTAGATCAGCCAGCCGCTGAAGGTTCACCCGACCAGCACGAGTCGCATCCGCCAGCGCGTCAGCCACCAGGGACAGGTCGATGCGATCGGCCACCATGTCCGCCAGGGTGCGCTCTGCGGTGGTGACCGGCAATCCTGCCACCAGGGTCACCTCGTCATCGTGGAGATGGCGAATGCGGAAGTGGATGCCGGCTCGCTGCGATTGTCGACGGATAGGGGTGGTGAACTGGTAGGGCTCCGGAAGCAGATCCCCCATCTTATGAAGCCACGCTGCGCTCACTCCGGAGACCACCACACCGGCCGATCCCTCGCTCAGCCGATCCTCAGCAGTACGAGTCGGATCAGTGGCCAGCCATCCGGCGCGTAGATCCTCGAACTCATCGGCCGGAGCCCCGGCTTCTCTATAGACCCCTTGCGTCAGTCGAATCAGATGCCCAGCTTCGGCGGCCCTTGCCAGTGCCAGTCGGGAGACACCAAGAGAGGCCGCCTGAGCCGTAGTGACCATCCCCCACTGGGATGCGGTCACCTGCCCCAGCATCCGCAGAACCTCAACCATCCTCATACTTGGATTGTATCCCAATGTTGCAACAAACCAAGTACCGTGGTGAACAGACTCAGGGAATTCTCTGCATGCGCCCTCCCCAGCACTGGATCGGGACTAGGGCATGTCTGACAATCGTTTTGACCACGCGAGCACAGCGTTCAACACCACGGCGGCGCGGTAGACGATCGCGTACTTGTCGTACCGGGTCGCCAGGCCCCGCCATTGCTTCAGGTGCGCGTACTGGCGCTCGATGACGTTGCGGCCCTTGTAGGCGTCCGCGTCGAGGCCGACGGGGCGCCCGCCGCGGGCACCGCGCCGTCTGCGGTGGCCCTGCTGGTCGGCCGGTTCGGGGATGACCGCTTTGATCCCACGGGCACGTAGGTGGGTGCGGATCGCCCGGGAGGAGTACGCCTTGTCGCCCAGCACGGCCTCGGGGCGAGTCCGGGGCCGCCCTACTGGCCGGGTCACGCGCAGCTGCTCCAGAAGAGGAAGCAGCATCGGGGAGTCCCCTGCTTGGCCTGGGGTGATCAGGCTGACCAGCGGCAGCCCGGTCCCGTCGAGGCGCTGATGGATCTTCGTGCTCAGCCCGCCACGGGAGCGCCCGATGCCGTGATCGGCCGGCTCCTCACGCGGATTCTTGTAGTTCGATCCATCCCCCTGTGTGGCGGGTGATGTTCGTCGCGTGCTGATGTGCGCGGGCGATCGTGGAGTCCACCGAGACCGACCAATCGATCAGGCCTTCGGCGTCCGCGGCAGCGGTCAGCGTCTCCAGCACCGTGTCCCAGGTGCCTTCTTCAGCCAAGCGCCGATGCCACGTCCATACGGTCTGCCAGGGCCCGTAGACCTCGGGCAGATCCCTCCAAGCGATTCCGCACCTGTATCGGTAGATGATCGCCTCCACCATGGTGCGGGCGTCGGCGAACGGCCTGCCGGCGCGGCCGGTCCGGGTCGGGAGCATCGGGGCGATCAACTCCCATTGGGCGTCGGAGAGCATCTGGAACCGGGACATGTCCCCAGGGTCTCAGCTGACTCGTGCATCTATTCTCAGACACGCCCTAGATACCACCGTCGACTTCTTCCCGGCTGCCGAAGAGACGTTTGCAGTCGTAGCCGCGGCGAGGACGCTCGTGCACTTGCCCGACAACGCTAACGGGAACCATCCAGCGCGCTTTGCTTCAGACTCTGGAACTCCGCCTCGGAGATAGTTCCGCTGTCGAGTAGCTGCTTGGCTTGCGCGATCTCAGACGCAGGTCCCCCAGCAACAGTCCGGATGTAGTCGTCCGCCGTTGCTTTGGCCTCTCGTGCCTGTCGCTCGGCTCGATCGCCCATCCCACGACCGCGGAAGATCAGGTAAACGAGCGCCGTGAGGAACGGAAGAAAGATGAGGAAAAGCAGCCAGATCGCCTTGTAGACGCCGCTGAGTTCGCGGTCCCGGAAGAGATCACTGATGATTGAGAACAGTGCGATGAGGTAGGCGACGAACACAAAGATGGTGAAGAACCACCAGATCGCATCCCAGATCGTGCTCCAGAAGTCCATGTTCCTGACCTCACCTTCCGGCCCGGTTGGGGGCCAAGCCTAGAGTTTCGTGTGAACCCAGGGTAGCAAGCGGCAAGCGGCCCCTGCCTACCTCAGCCAGAGCTGGGCGCGCCGCAAAAGTGCTAACGAAAGTGCTAAGCAACCTGCAGGTCGAGGTATCGCGGTGGAGTCATCCACAGGGCACATGCCGTAGATCGTTGATTTCATGCGGCAGAACGCCCTTCCAAGATTCGCGGCGCGAGGGGGTCGAGGTCAGTTCAAGTCCCCCCTCGCGCACCGCGGGCCGTTTGCAAGACGGCCAGGGAACGGTTTGTACGTTCCACAGGGGAAGCCCCCGGGAGACTCGGACGAGTCTCCCGGGGGCTTCTTCACGCACAGGATTGGCCTCCCGGGCGACGCCGCGGGCGTCCCGAGGGCCTGGCGGACTCGTCTGGGCATGGAAAGACCCCCGCGGGCCTGCGCCTGGGAAGGCTCCCGCGGGGGTCTGGATGTGTCCACGTGGTCCCGTGGGAGCGGCTCTAGGTTAGGCGGCCTCCCGCCTCTCAGGTGGCAAGCCCCCTGGTGATGTGTACGCGGGCCCGTACTCGTCGGCGCGGGTGAACCCGGCCGTGCGCTCATGGCGGCGGGCGCGCTTGACCGGGGCCGTGGCGAAAGACCAAAGCGTGTCGCCCCAGTCGTTAGAACGACGCCCGGCCTACTCTCGGAAGGTCGCCACCATCGACACCTACTGGCACACACGCGAAGGCATCCACCCTTATGTCCAGCCTCTCTGACCTCCTCGGCCAGGTCCGCGCCACGAACCCAGACCTCGCGGCCAACCTCGAACGCGAGATCAAGAACCGCACCCGGCGTCAGCGCCAGTTCGGACTCGTGTTCGAGGGGCACCGCCCCGAGGCCGTGGAACTGCCCTCTCGGCCCGTCCGCAAGGGGGACAAGGTCCGCATACTCCCGCCCCGCGGGGAGACCAAGAAAGGTGACCAGACCCTCTGGCACGTCGACCACATCGACCGCACTACCGGCACCGCCCGCCTGACCGCCGTCGACGGCGAGCAGGAGGCCCAGGCGGCCATTTCCGATCTCGTCGTCGTCGCTGAGTTCCGCGATCACATGTACCCCGGCCTCGTCGAGACCGGCCGAGTCGAGAACGGCGGTGGCAAGCCCTTCCATACGGTCATCAACGCCGAGAACTTCCACGCTCTCGAGATGCTCACTTACACCCACCATCACAAGGTGGACTGGGCTGACCCCGTTTCGTAGGTCCAGTCGTTATGAGAGTCGTCCTGTTGCCCGCGGTCGCGGGCAGGGAGACTGGTCAGATCATGACGAACAGCAGGAAGCGTCACACCCCCGAGCAGGTCGTCCGTAAGCTCGGGCAGGCCGACAGGATGCTCGCCGATGGTCAGGACGTCGCGGCGGTGTGCCGGGAGCTCGGGGTGTCCGAGCAGACGTACTACCGGTGGCGGAACCAGTACGGCGGCCTCAAGGCCGACGATGCAAAGCGCCTGAAGGAGCTGGAGAAGCAGAACGCGACCCTGAAGCGTCTGCTCGCGGAAGCGGAGCTGGAGAAGGCCGCGCTCAAGGAGCTGGCTGAGGGAAACTTCTAAGCCCGGACAGGCGCCGCGCCGCCGTCGATCACCTCAAGCGCAAGTTGCGGGTGAGCGAACGGATGGCGTGCCGTCTGGTCGGGCTGAGCCGCTCCGCGTACCGGCGACCGCTCAAGGGCGACACGGTCGCGGACCCGGATCGGGCGCTCAGGGAGTGGCTGCGCGCCTGGGCGAAGGACCATCCCCGCTACGGGTATCGGCGGGCGTATCACGACGCCCGCGCCGAGGGGTGGGTGGTGAACCACAAGAAGATCCAACGCCTGTGGCGTGACGAAGGGCTCCGGGTCCCGCAGCGGCGTCGACGCAAGCGCGTCGGGTCCTCGACCGTCGACGCGCCGACGGCGGACGCGCCGAACGTGGTGTGGGCGGTGGACTTCCAGTTCGACGCCGACGAGCACGGACGACCGATCAAGATCTGCTCGATCGTCGACGAACACACCCGGGAGTGCATCGGCGGCCTCGTGGAGCGCTCGATTACCGCCGACCGACTCACCGCCCACCTCGAGGACCTCGTCGCCGCCCGGGGCGCCCCGGCGGTGCTCAGGTCGGACAACGGGCCGGAGTTCATCAGCGAGGCGATGGCCGACTGGGCCGGCACCCGCACCGGCCTGTCCTACATCCCTCCGGGCTCGCCGTGGCGCAACGGGTACGTCGAGTCGTTCAACAGCCGGATCCGCGACGAGTGCCTCAACATCAACAGCTTCTACTCACTGCTGCACGCACAGGTCATCATCGGCGACTGGAAGGACGAGTACAACCACCACCGCCGGCACTCCTCGCTCGGCTACCTAACCCCAGCCGAGTACGCTCGGCAGTGCACCCATCAAATGGAAACCGACGACTCACAGAACGTCCGGACCGAATGAAGGGGGCGGCTCAGACCTGGGGGATCACTTCCGCTTCGTCTACGACAGCCATGTCAGCGCCGTGGAAGGACAGGCCCAGCCCTACACAGACGGCTACCGGGTCACGTTCATCCCCTACCTGGGCGCTAGAGAACTCCCCTCATTCCACGTGGACCTGGCCATCGGCGCCGGAGTCACCGCGCCCATCGAGACCACCGCCCCGGCCAACCGTCTCCACCTACCCCGCTTGGTAACCACCGACTACCGGCTCTACCCGATCGTGGACCAGATCGCCGACAAGGTCTGCGCCACCATGGCCACCTACAACGGCGCTCCCTCCTCTCGAGAGAAAGACCTCGTGGATCTCGTCGTCATCGCCACCACCTACTCCCTTGACGCCGCATCCCTTGCTGCAGCCATCGACATCGAACGTCGACGCCGCCGCCTCGAGCTTTTTACCCACTTCACCATTCCCACCGCTTGGGGACCCAGCTATACCAAAATGGCCCGCACTATCCCCGCTTGCGCCAATCACCAGGCCATCGATACAGCTGCTGCCCTGGCCCAGCGCCTCCTGGACCCGGTACTAAATGGAGATCTCGCCAAAGGAACCTGGGACTCCATCCAGCTGGCCTGGAACTGACAAATCCTCTGGCGCCGCGCACAACGTGCACCAAACACTCGGAGGGCTGGGGGCGGCCTCTACGGTGTCAACAAGGAGTCGGGACTGCTGCACGAATGGGTGACAGGTTGGGCCAGCCGCCAAGAACTCCGGATCGCCATCGTGACCTGGACCGAACGGACCTACCACCGCCGCCGCAGACAAGCAGCCCTCGGCCGATTGACCCCCGTCGAGTACGAGACCATCATGACCACACCTGCCACTCAGGCAGCCTGACCCAACCTGTCACCCATTCGTGCAGCAGTCCCATCCCCCTGTGTGGCGGGTGATGTTCGTCGCGTGCTGGTGGGCGCGGGCGATCGTGGAGTCCACCGAGACCGACCAATCGATCAGGCCTTCGGCGTCAGCGGCGGCGGTCAGCGTGGCCAGCACCGTGTCCCAGGTGCCTTTTTCGGCCAAGCGCCGATGCCAGGTCCACACGGTCTGCCAGGGCCCGTAGACCTCGGGCAGATCCCTCCAAGCGATTCCGCACCGGTACCGGTAGATGATCGCCTCCACCATGGCGCGGGCGTCGGCGAACGGCCTGCCGGCGCGGCCGGTCCGGGTCGGGAGCATCGGGGCGATCAACTCCCATTGGGCGTCGGAGAGCATCTGGAACCGGGACATGTCCCCAGGGTCTCAGCTGACTCGTGCATCTATTCTCAGACACGCCCTAGGGCATGTCTGACAATCGTTTGGACCACGCGAGCACAGCGTTCAACACCACGGCGGCGCGGTAGACGATCGCGTACTTGTCGTACCGGGTCGCCAGGCCCCGCCATTGCTTCAGGTGCGCGTACTGGCGCTCGATGACGTTGCGGCCCTTGTAGGCGTCCGCGTCGAGGCCGACGGGGCGCCCGCCGCGGGCACCGCGCCGTCTGCGGTGGCCCTGCTGGTCGGCCGGTTCGGGGATGACCGCTTTGATCCCACGGGCACGTAGGTGGGTGCGGATCGCCCGGGAGGAGTACGCCTTGTCGCCCAGCACGGCCTCGGGGCGAGTCCGGGGCCGCCCTACTGGCCGGGTCACGCGCAGCTGCTCCAGAAGAGGAAGCAGCATCGGGGAGTCCCCTGCTTGGCCTGGGGTGATCAGGCTGACCAGCGGCAGCCCGGTCCCGTCGAGGCGCTGATGGATCTTCGTGCTCAGCCCGCCACGGGAGCGCCCGATGCCGTGATCGGCCGGCTCCTCATGCGGATTCTTGTAGTTCGATCCATCCCCCTGTGTGGCGGGTGATGGTCGTCGCGTGCTGATGTGCGCGGGCGATCGTGGAGTCCACCGAGACCGACCAATCGATCAGGCCTTCGGCGTCCGCGGCAGCGGTCAGCGTCTCCAGCACCGTGTCCCAGGTGCCTTCTTCGGCCATGCGCCGATGCCACGTCCATACGGTCTGCCAGGGCCTGTAGACCTCGGGCAGGTCCCTCCAGGGGATCGAAGCACCTGTATCGGTAGATGATCGCCTCCACCATGGTGCGGGCGTCGGCGAACGGCCTGCCGGCGCGGCCGGTCCGGGTCGGGAGCATCGGGGCGATCAGTTCCCACTGGGCATCGGACAGCGTCTGGAAGCGGGACATGCCTTCCAGGGTGCCAGCTGGCCCTGGATTCATTCTCAGACACGCCCTAGGGCATGTCTGCTCAATGGGAACGCACCCATTGCGGCAGTTCAGTGCGTCATGCCTCGTGGCCGTGGCTGCTGTAGACCACGATCGGCGCTCCCCTGGGATCACGCGTGCTCTTCCACACGGTCATGCCGATTCGTTCGGCCACGCGACGGGAAGCCGTGTTGTCGGGGTTGATGATCGCGGTGACCATCGTTGCGTCCAGGGTCTCGAACCCGTATCGCAGGCAGGCAGAGGCCCCCTCGGTTGCCAGTCCCTGTCCCTGGTGTTCGGGCAGGACGTGGTAGCCGACCTCGAGGACCTCTTGGCCGTCGACGTTCTGCCAGGTCAGGCCGCAGTCACCGATGAAGTCGCCGGTGGCCCGGTGTTCGATGACCCACAGGCCGAACCCATGCTTGGCGTAGTTGTCCTTCGACCAGGTGATCCACCGCTGCACCTCATCGCGCGACTTGGCCCGCGGGTAGTAGCGCATGACCTGCGCGTCTCCGAGGAGCCTGCACATGTCGTCGAGGTCAGCGTCGGTCATGCACCGGAACGTGAGTCGGGCTGTGGGTTGCGGGATCACCCGACGACCTTACCGACGGCACTGAACCGGCTTCTTGTCTTCGACATGTGCGTGAAACCGCCCCCGCGGTCTGCCGCGCTCACCCCACGAAGACGCAGAAGGGGTGGCCGGCCGGGTCCGCGAACACGTACAGGGGCTCGTCCTCGTCGTCGGAGCGGTCCAGGACGAGGCGCCCGCCCAGGCGCAGCGCGTGGTCGTGGGCCGCGTCGAGGGAATCGCGGTCCGGCACGGTGAAATCCAGGTGCAGCTGCATCGGCACCTCGGGTGACGGCCACGTGCTGGGCTGCAGTTCATCGGTGCGCTGGAATGTCAGGACGCGGCGGCCGTCGTCGTCCAGCAGCACGAGCCAGGCCGCGCTGTCCGGCTCGCGGCCGTCCGCGAGCTCGTCGCCCGCGCGGTAGTGGAGGCCGAGGAGTTCGCGGTAGAACTCCGCGACGGAACGGATGTCGACGGCGTCGATCACCGGCTGCTGGAGCACAGGGCGGGTGACCATGGCCACACATTAAGTGACCTCGGTGTCCGCGTCAGCGTCTCGGCCTCAGTCGACGTCGTCGCGCCCCGCATCCACCCACCGCGCGGCCGGCCCGACGGCGACCAGCCACCGCGCCCGTCCTTCCGGCGGCGGGGGCGTCCCAGTGTCAGGGCCGCGGGGGGCAGGCGTCTGACGACGCGGGTCCGTGCTCACCGCCACACGTGGAGCAGGTAGCCGTAGCTCAGTGACGTCGCTGCGGGGTGCTCGGCGAGCCACGCTTCGGCGACCCCTCGCTCGAACTCCAGCCGCAGGACGGCCTCGAGGTCGGCGCGGGAGTCGAAGGTCCACGAGCTCATGACTTCGCGGGTCTCGGCCCCGACGCCGGCCCACCACTCGCGCGCGTACGTGTCCTCGCCCTGCGCCGCGGCGTTCGTGCTCGCCCGCAGCAGCTCGGCGAACTGGCCGCGCTCGGTGTCGTTGTCGATCACCACGAGTGCGCCGCCGGGCCGCAGCACCCGGGTGACCTCGTCCAGGCCGGGTCGGACGTCCCAGCGCGGGTGCGGGAAGAAGTACGCGAACCGGGCATGCACGACGTCGACGCTCGCCTCCGGCAGCGGGATCCGCTCGGTCGAGCCGTACAGCACGCGAGCCCCGCCGGGGCGGGCGCGGGCGGCCCCCAGCAGGCGCGCGTCCGGCTCGACGGCGATCGTCTCGGCCGCGTCGGCGTAGCGGGGCAGCCAGAAGCCGGTGCCCGCACCGAGGTCGAGCAGCGTCCGCCCGGCCCAAGGCGCCGCCTCCTGCAGCGCCGCCCAGAGGGCGCCCTCACGGTCCATGGCCGCGTTCTCGATCTCGTACAGCGCCGGGTCCACGCCCTGGTTGCCTGAGGGACGGAAGTCGGGCAGCTCCATGGCCGGTCCGTCCGGTGTGCTCTGCGTCATGCCCGGGAGTCTGACACACCCCCCCTCCACGCCAGTCCGTCACACGGGTCTGCCACGGCCCGCCGCGCCCCGGAGAGGCTCCGGCCGGTCCTGGATGGCGCGGGGGCGGCTCATATGACGCGCGAGCCGGCCGCCCGCTGGACTTGCGGCGGCCCACCGCGTGGGAATGGGCTCACCACCCATCCAGAGCGGCCGAGAGATCTGGCTCGACGACGCCGCAGCAACCCGCCCGCCGGACCCGGACCCCCGGGAACGGCAGGCCCGGTGCTACCGCCAGGACCGATGGAGGAGAGCAGATGCCCCGTCACGCCACACAGCAAGTCCACGCCGGCTACGAGCCCGCCGCGCCCCACCGGCCGGTCGTCCCGCCCATCCACCAGACCACGGCGTTCCGTTTCCCGGACCACGCCACGGCGGCATCGATGTTCCGGCTCGAGACCCCCGGCTTCACCTACAGCCGCACGGGCAACCCGACCGTCGCGGTGTTCGAGAACCGCCTCGCCGCGCTGGAGGGCGGCATCGGTGCGATCGCCACGGCCACCGGCCAGGCCGCCGTCGCGCTGTCCCTGCTGGCGCTGCTGCAGGGCGGCAAGCACCTGGTCGCCTCCAGCCAGCTGTACGGGGGCACCGTCGACCTGCTGACGGACACGTTCGCGGACTTCGGCATCGAGGTCACCTTCGCGGACCCGGCGGACCCGCCCGCGTGGGCGGCCGCGGTCCGGCCCGACACCCGCGCGTTCTTCCTCGAGGCCATCACCAACCCGCTCGCCACCCTCCCGGACCTGCCCGCGCTCGCGGACCTCGCCCACGCGGCCGGGGTGCCCGTGGTGGTGGACAGCACCCTCGCGACGCCGGCCCTCTACCGGCCGCTGGAGCACGGCGCCGACGTCGTCGTGCACTCGGCCACCAAGTTCCTCGGCGGGCACGGCGCGGTGCTCGGCGGCGCGATCGTGGACGGCGGCACGTTCGACTACGGCGCGGCGCCCGACCGGTGGCCGCAGCTGGCCCGGCCCAAGGCCCGCTACGGCGGGCAGACGCTGGTCGAGCGGCACGGCCGCGGCGCCTACCTGACGCTGGCCCGCAGCAAGTTCCTGCACGACCTCGGCCCCACCCTCGCCCCCGCGAGCGCGGCGCAGTTCATCCAGGGGCTCGAGACCCTCGACCTGCGCGTGGCCCGCCACACCGCCACCGCCCTGGCCGTGGCCGAACACCTGGCCGGGCACCCCGCCGTCGCGCGGGTGCACCACCCCGGCGTGGCCGGGCATTCCAGCGCGGCGCTGGCCGCCCGCGACTTCCCGGACGGCGTCGGCTCGGTGTTCTCCTTCGACCTGGCCTGCGGCCCCGAGGCCGTGGCCCCGTTCCTCGACGCGCTCGAGCTGTTCCAGCTGGTGGTCAACGTCGGCGACGCCCGCTCCCTCGTCTCCCACCCGGCGACCATGACGCACTGTCGCCTGACGCGGCAGCAGCGCGAGGCCGCCGGGATCGCCGAGACCACCGTCCGGCTCTCCATCGGGCTGGAGTGTCCCGACGACCTGATCGCGGACCTGGACCGTGCCCTGGCCGTGGTGACCGCCGCCGGGCCGGCCGTCCCCGCCGCCACGCCCGCCGTCCCCGAGACCGCCGCCGTCACCCAGGAGGTGCGCTGAGATGACCGCCGTCCACCACACCACCCGCTCCGTCTCCCGTCCCGCCGTCCGCGGCTTCACCACCACCGCCGTGCACGCCGGGCAGGAGCCCGACCCGCTGACCGGCGCCGTGGTGCCGCCGATCTACCAGACCAGCACCTTCGTGCAGGACGGCATCAACGTGCTGCGCGCCGGGCACGAGTACAGCCGCGGCTCCAACCCGACCCGGAACGGCTTCGAGACCCAGCTCGCCGCCCTCGAGCACGGCGACCGGGCGTTCGCGTTCGCCTCCGGGCTCGCCGCCGAGGACGCCCTCCTGCGGGCCGTGCTGCGCCCCGGCGACCACATCGTGCTGGGCGGTGACGGCTACGGCGGCACCCACCGCCTCATCACCACCGTCCTCGAGCCGTGGGGCGTGTCCAACACCCCCGTGGACATCACCGACCCGACGGCGGTCGCCGCGGCCGTCCGCCCCGGCCGCACCGCGCTGCTGTGGGTGGAGACGCCGTCCAACCCGCTGCTCGGCATCGCGGACCTGGCCGCCTGGGCGCAGATCGCCCACGACGCCGGCGCGCTGCTGGTCGTGGACAACACGTTCGCCTCGCCCTACCTCCAGCGGCCCCTCGACCTCGGCGCGGACGTCGTGGTGCACTCCACCACCAAGTACATCGGCGGGCACTCGGACGTGCTCGGCGGCGCCGTGGTGGTGGCCGACCGCGAGTTCCGCGGCCGGGCGCTGGCCGAGGCGGTGGCCTACCAGCAGTTCGCCGCCGGTGCGGTCGCCGGCCCGCAGGACTCCTACCTCGCCGCCCGCGGCCTCAAGACGCTCGGTCTGCGCATGGACCGGCACGGCGCCAACGCCGCCTCGCTCGCGGGCTGGCTGCAGGGCCGCCCCGAGGTCGCCCAGGTCTTCTACCCCGGGCTGCCCGACCACCCGGGCCACGCGCTCGCCGCGCGGCAGATGGACGGCTTCGGCGGCATCGTCTCCGTCCGGCTGGCCGGGGGAGAGGCCGCGGCCCGCGCGTTCGCCGAGGCCACCGAGCTGTTCGCGCTCTCGGTCAGCCTCGGCGGGGTCGAATCGCTGCTCTGCTACTCCTCCGAGATGACCCACGCCTCCGTGCGGGGCACGCCCCTGGCCGTCCCCACGGACCTGGTTCGGCTCTCCGTCGGCATCGAGGACGTGGCCGACCTGCAGGCGGACCTCGAGGCCGGCCTCGAGTGCGCCGCACGCGTCGCCGCCGGCCGCGGGGCGCCGTCGTCGTCCGCGGTGCCCCGTCCCGCCACCGCCCACCACCGCACCACCCGCGCCCGCACCCCGGAGAGGACCCGATGAGCCACGCCACCCTTGTCCCGAGCACCGCGCCCACCCGCGTGGACGACCTGACGTTCAGCATCCACACCACGCCGTTCGACGAGGACTACACGCCCGCCGCCAGCACGCGCGCCACCACGAACTTCGCGAACCTCGCCCGCGGCGCGGACCGGCGGGAGAACCTGCGCGCCGCCCTGGCCATGATCGACGGGCGCCTCAACGACCTCGCCCCCTGGGACAACCCGGAGCGGGACCGCTACACGGCACGGATCGAGATCGTCTCGATCGACGTGCACTTCACCGCCGACGACGGCGCGGACGTCGACTTCCCGCTCATGGAGATGCTCGACGTGCGGGTGATCGAGCGCGCGACGGGCGCCGTGCTCGGCCGCAGTGTGGGGAACAACTTCTCCTCCTACGTCCGCGACCACGACTTCTCCGTGGTGCTGCCCGCGCACGCGGCGACGTCGCTGGGGACCGAGGAGCCCGACGGCTTCGGCGACCTGCACGGGCGGCTGTTCCAGCACCTGCTCGACTCGCAGGCGTACCGGGAGCGGTTCCCGCAGCCCCCCGTGATCTGCATCAGCGTGTCCACGAGCCGCACCTACCGGCGGCTGACGAACGAGCACCCCGTGCTCGGGGTCGAGTACCGCCAGGACGAACCCTCCCGCACGGACCGCTACTTCGGCCGGATGGGCCTGGGGATCCGGTGCTTCCTGCCGCGCGGGGCCGTGGCGCCGCTGGCGTTCTACTCGCGGGGCGACCTGCTCAACGACCACGCGAACCTCTCCCTGGCCGGGCTGATCGCCACCATGGAGACCTTCCAGCGGATCTACCGGCCGGAGATCTACAACGCGAACGCCGGGGCCGGCGAGGTCTACCGGCCGCGTCTGGACCACGGCGACTTCTCGCAGACCCGGATCGCCTACGACCGCGAGGAGCGGGCCCGCCTCGGCCGGGAGCAGGGGGAGTACACGCAGGAGCACTTCGTGGGCCCGCACCGCGACCTGCTGGAGCGCTGGGCCGCCGCCCACGCCGCACGAGACACCGAGGAGACCCGATGACCACCCTGATCCCCACCGCCCTCGTCGGCAGCCTGCCGAAGCCCGGCTGGCTCGCCGAGGAGGAGACGCTCTGGTCGCCCTGGAAGCTCGAGGGGGAGCGGCTGCGCGAGGGCAAGCTCGACGCGCTCGCCCTCGCCGTGGCCGACCAGGAGCGTGCGGGCATCGACATCGTCTGCGACGGCGAGCAGACCCGCCAGCACTTCGTCACCACGTTCATCGAGCACCTCGGCGGTGTGGACTTCGACCGGCGCGAGACGGTGCGGATCCGCGACCGGTACGACGCGAGCGTGCCGACCGTCGTCGGGGAGGTGGGCCGACCGTCGTCGGTGTTCGTGGACGACGCGAAGGCCCTCCGCGCGCGGACGGACCGGCCCATCAAGTGGACCCTGCCCGGGCCGATGACCATGATCGACACCCTCGCCGACCGCCACTACGGCAGCCGCGAGAAGCTCGCGTGGGAGTTCGCGCGCATCCTCAACGAGGAGGCGCGGGAGCTGGCGGCGGTGGGCGTCGACGTCGTGCAGTTCGACGAGCCCGCGTTCAACGTGTTCTTCGACGACGTCCGCGACTGGGGCGTGGCGACGCTCGAGCGTGCGGCCGAGGGCCTGACGTGTGAGACGGCCGTGCACATCTGCTACGGCTACGGGATCAAGGCGAACAACGACTGGAAGGCCACGCTCGGGGAGGAGTGGCGCCAGTACGAGACGTCGTTCCCGCTGCTGCGCGAGTCCACGATCGACACGATCGCCCTGGAGCGGCACCACTCCCGGGTGCCGGCGGAGCTCATCGGCCTGCTGCGCGGCAAGAAGGTGATGGTCGGCGCGATCGACGTGGCGAGCGACGAGATCGAGACGCCCGAGGAGGTCGCGGCGACCCTCCGGGAGACCCTCGAGTTCGTGGACGCGGACAAGCTGATCGCGAGCACCAACTGCGGCATGGCGCCGCTGGCTCGCTCGGTGGCGCGGGACAAGACGGCGGCGCTCGTGGCCGGTGCGCGGATCCTCCGGGAGGAGCTGGGCGGGGAGTGAGGGGGCCTGGTGGCCTTGCCTGGCCGGCGGGGCCCCGTCAGGATCGTCTGCATGGATCCTGATGCGAGCCCCCGTGTCCGGCTCACCGCTGACGATCCCCGGCCGGGCAGTCGTCCCGCGACGTCGACCGAGGGGCCCCACCGACAGCTTGATCAGCGATCGTCGCCGGAGCTGTGGGGCCGTCTGGCCGCTGCGGTGTTCGCCCTCGACGGGGTCGAGGAGGGCCACAGCACCGTCTCGCCAGCAACGTCGCGCGCCGTCCACCTGACAGGCCGGCCGGAGGAGCGCACCCCGGAGGTCAACCTCTCACCAGGCCGGCGCTGGGAGCCGGTGCACCTGCATGGGGTGGACGACACGTCAGTGCACCTCGTCCTGGCGCCCGAGCGCGGCGTTCGTCTGGCCGAGCTCGGATGGCTCGAACTGCATGGCTACGCGGACTTCGGCACGGAGTGGATGCTCTACGGTCCGCGGGACGAGGCGGAGCTGGCCGTCGTCGTCGGGATCATCGAGGAGTCGCTCGCCTACGCGCGCGGCTGACACAGAGCCCCGGGGCGGGGAAGCGGAGGCGGGAGGGGACTGCGAATTTTTCGTTTTCGCGGGTAGTCTTGCTCCATGACTGCGACGGTGAATGACAAGCACACGGTGCTGCCGCCGACGGACCTCGAGGAGATGCTCGACGTCGGCAGGTTCCTCGACGGCCTGACGCAGCCGGCCGCCCTGGTCGGCCCTGACGGCCAGAAGGTCCCCCTGCCGCCAGAGGCTTTCAACGTCCTGCGGGACGTCGTCGAGGCGATGCGGGTGGGCAAGGCCATCACGGTGGCACCCGTCGACCAGCTGCTCACGACGCAGGAGGCGGCGAACTTCCTCGGCATCAGTCGTCCCACGCTGGTGAGGCTGCTCGAGGAGGGCGCGTTGCCGTACGAGAGGACGACCGGTGGTCGGCACCGACGCATCCGGCTCCAAGACGTCGTGTCCTATCAGCAGCGGAAGCGCGGGGAGCGGCGTGCCTCGCTGAGCGACCTCGTAGGGGAGGCCTCGTCTGCGGGGCTCTACGACCAGAAGGCGGAGTCCTACCGCGAGGCGTTGCGTCAGGCTCGCGCCGACCTCCGGGGTGAGCGCGGGTAGTGGCTCGCTTCAGCGCGGTGCTCGACGCGTGCGTCCTCGTGCCCATCGCCCAAGCGGACACCTTGCTGCATCTGGCCGAGGCGGGCCTCTATCGGCCGGTATGGAGTGGGCGGATCCTGGACGAGACGGTGCGCGCACTGGAAGCGATGCATCCAGACATGCGTGCATCGGGCGCGGCGCGTCACCGTGCGGAGGTCATGGACGCCGCCTTCGACGACGCGCGGGTCGAGGGGTGGGAGCAGCTCGTGCCCGGGATTGATCTTCCGGACCCCGATGATCGGCATGTGGTCGCCACCGCGATCCAGGGGCGTGCTGACCTGATCGTCACGGCGAATCTGAAGGACTTCCCGCGGGAGGTCGTTGAGTCCTTCGACATCGAGGTGCAGAGTCCGGACGAGTTTTTCATGAACCAGCTCGACCTGGACACGGCTCGAGTGATGACGGCTCTCGCAGCCCAAGCGGGCGCGACACGGAATCCTCCGTTGACCGTCAGTGACGTCCTGGAACGGCTGGTGCCGTGCGGTGCACGCCTGTTCGCGGAGGCCGCACGAGCCCAGCTCTGGCGGGTCGACGTTGAGCGACCTTGATTCAGCCCGACGCCAGAACCGGCGTCTGCCGACTCACCCCCACACGTCGGAACCGGTGATGAGCCGGACCGCGAGCACCGCCATGACCACCGCGATCACCACGTCCACCACGCGCCACGCCTTCGGGTCGGCGAGCACCCGGGCCAACAGGCGCGCGCCGTAGCCGAGCGCGGTGAACCACAGGACCGAGGCGGCGACGGCGCCGGCGGCGAAGACCCACCGCGCGTCGGGACCGTGCTGGTTGGCGAGGCTGCCCAGCAGCACCACGGTGTCCAGGTAGACGTGCGGGTTGAGCCAGGTCAGCGCGAGCGTGGTGGCGACGACCGAACCCGCGGTGCGCGGCGCCTGCTCGGCCACGAGCCCCTGCGGGCGCAGGGCGGCACGCAGGGAGGAGACCGCGAACCAGAGCAGGTACAGGGCGCCGCCCCAGCGCAGCACCTCGAGCAGCCACGGCACGGCCTGCACGAGCGCGCCCACCCCGGCGGTGCCGGCCAGGATCAGCACGGCGTCCGAGGCCATGCACACCAGCACGACGGCGCCCACATGCTCCCGGCGCACGCCCTGGCGGAGCACGAAGGCGTTCTGGGCGCCGATGGCGACGATGAGGGCGAGTCCGGTGAGCAGGCCGGTGCCGGCGAGGGTCCACATGGGTGAGGACGCTAGAGCCCGGCCGGGCCTGAGACAAACGAAGAGAACTCCAGACGCCTAAGCTCTGCTTCATGAACCTGGATCAGCTGCAGGCACTGCGTGCGATCGCGGACGAGGGCTCGTTCGAGGCGGCCGCGTACGAGCTCGGCGTCAGCGCCTCCGCGGTCAGTCAGCGCATCCGCGCCCTGGAGCGGGAGGTGGGCCAGGTGCTGCTCCGGCGCGGCGCACCCTGCGAGCCGACCGAGGCCGGTGTCAGCCTGGTGCGCGTGGCTCGGCACATGCGGGTGCTCGAACAGGAGGCGTGGGCCGGGCTGGGCCGCACGGCGGCCGGGCGCAGCGTCACCTCCCTGGCCGTGCCCGTCGACGTGCTGGGCACGTGGTTCGGGCCCGTCCTGGCGGAGGCCGCCGACTGGGATGACACGGTCCTCGACCTGCACGTCGAGGACCAGGACCACAGCGCCCGGCTGCTGCGCCGGGGCGAGGTGCTGGCCGCCGTCACCACGGAGCCGCAGCCGGTGCAGGGGTGCGCGGCGGAGCCGCTGGGGAGCATGCGCTACGTCCCGCTCGCCTCGCCCGCCCTGCTCGCGCGGCACGCGGCGGGCGACGTCGTCGACCTCGGCGCGATGCCCATGATGCGCTACAACGCGAAGGACGACCTGCAGCGCCTCGCGCTGAGCGGCGCCGAGCTGGACGTCGCCCCGCCCACGCACCTGGCGCCGTCGTTCGACGGGTTCCACCGGTCCGTCCGGGCCGGCCTGGGGTGGGGCATGCTCGTGGACGCCCAGGCCGTCGAGGACGTGCGCGCCGGCCGGCTGGTCCGCGTGCCCGGGCTCGACGACGTCCTCGTGCCCCTGTACTGGCAGGCGGCCACACTGCCCGTGACGCGCCTGGTGCGGCTCACGCGGGCGGTGCGGGAGGCGGCCCAGCGGACGCTCGAGCCGGGGTGAGACGGCGCCGCGGGTCGCGGGCCGTCAGCGACGTCGCAGCGGCGCCGACGCCTCCATGGACGCCTCGGCCAGCACAGGCCGGAAGCCCAGCGCCTCGTTGACGTCGAGCATGTGCCGGTTCTCCTCGGCGTTCCACGTGATGATCGCGCGGGCCCCGGGCAGCGCGTCGCGCACGGCGATGAGGTTCGCCGCCTTCACGCGCATGCCGAGGCGGTGGCCGCGGTGCTCGGGCAGCACGATGGTGTCCCATTGGTCGATCAGCCCGTCCGGGCGCGAGCGGGGCGCCACCAGCTCGCTCAGGGCGACGATCCGACCGGTGGCACGGTGCCGCGCCACCGCGCGGAAGAGCCGCCCGGTCGTCAGGATCTGCTCGTCCATGCGACGCACGCGGGCCGCATCCCAGACCTGCTCCACCACGGTGCGTTCCCCGGAGGGCACGTCCGTGGCCATGCGGGCCTTGAGGACGGCGAGGTCGTCCTGCAGGGCCGCGTCGGCCGCGCCTTCCCAGGCGTGGAGCTCGTAGTCCGACGAGACGCGTTCGGCCTCGCCCAGGGCGACGGCGGGGTCGATCCCCGGATCGGCGAAGTCATACCGGCTCACCCGCTCGATCTGGACGAGCGCGAAGCCGTAGGACTGGGCGAGACGCACACCCGGATGCTCGGCGGGCACCGCGCCGGCGCCGTTGGGCGGGGTGAGCGCCCGTTGCCCGGCCACCGGCCGCGGCGTCAGCGGCCAGGTCTCGAAACGCGTGAGGCCGGCGGTGCCCAGGACGAGCCGCTCGGCCAGCGCGCGGCCGTGGCCGCGTCCGCGGTAGTTGAGTCCCGCATAGTGGTGTAGCGCCCGGTGGTCGGGCACGTCGTCTCAGACGTGGACGCGGCCACCGTGTGATCCTTCGAGTGAACCTCTCACAGCACCCTCGAATGGAGTCATCACGATGACCGCTCCTCATATTCTCGACCCTGCCGGCCTGCTGAGCGAAGCCCTGTCCGAAGCGTCCCCGGACATGATGCGCCACTTGCTGCAGACCATGATCAACACCCTGCTCTCCGCCGATGCAGACGCGGTGGTCGGCGCCGAATGGGGCAAGCCCACCCCGACACGGTCCGCCCAGCGCAACGGGTACCGGCACCGGGACCTGGACACCCGGGTCGGCACGGTCGATGTAGCCATCCCGAAGCTGCGCTCTGGGACGTACTTCCCGGAGTGGCTGCTGGAACGCCGAAAGAGAGCGGAGTCGGCGCTGATCACCGTGGTGGCGGACTGCTACTTGGCCGGGGTGAGTACCCGGCGGATGGACAAGCTGGTCAAGACCCTGGGGATCAATGCCCTCTCCAAGTCCCAGGTCTCCAGGATGGCCGCGGACCTGGATGAACACGTGGAGTCCTTCCGCCACCGGCCCCTGGATGAGGCCGGTCCGTTCACGTTCGTGGCCGCGGACGCGCTGACGATGAAGGTCCGCGAGGGCGGGCGGGTGGTCAACGCGGTGGTGCTGCTGGCTACCGGGGTCAACGGTGACGGCCACCGCGAGGTCCTGGGGATGCGCGTGGCGACCAGTGAGACCGGTGCGGCGTGGAACGAGTTCTTCGCTGACCTCGTGGCCCGGGGCCTGGCCGGGGTCCGCCTGGTCACCAGTGACGCCCATGCCGGGCTCAAGGACGCCATCGCCGCCAACCTGCCCGGCGCCACCTGGCAGCGGTGCCGGACCCACTACGCGGCGAACCTGATGGGCATCACCCCGAAGTCCATGTGGCCGGCGGTGAAGGCCATGCTCCACTCGGTCTACGACCAGCCCGACGCCACGGCGGTGAACGCGCAGTTCGATCGGCTGCTGGACTACGTAAGCGAGAAGCTCCCGGCGGTGGCCGAGCACCTCGGTGATGCCCGGGCGGACATCCTGGCCTTCACGACGTTCCCGAAGGACGTCTGGACGCAGATCTGGTCGAACAACCCGGCCGAGCGGCTCAACCGGGAGATCCGCCGCCGCACCGACGCGGTGGGCATCTTCCCCAACCGGGCGGCCATCGTCAGGCTGGTCGGGGCGGTGCTGGCCGAGCAGACCGACGAATGGGCCGAAGGGCGCCGCTACCTCGGCCTCGAGGTCCTCGCCCGCTGCCGCCTCACCCCCGTCGAGGACACCGGAAGCGAGGTGGGCACCGACACCGACACTGCCCTCGAGCTCAGCGCCTGACAACCCCAACGAAGGATCCAACCGCTACACCACCACAAGGGGCTTGACCCACCACCCCCGAGAGGACGGGCCCGAGAGCGCAGTCGACTTCTGAAAATGACAAGGACTGAGCTCGCTCGACGTACGGTGAAGGATCCCCTTACGGGCATGCGATCTGGGCTGACGCCTGTGACCGAGTGTTCAGTTCGCGCTGTATAGTTCAGTCCATGATGACTATTGCTTCGCGTCTCGACGTGATGAACCGCCTGGGTCGTGCACTGGCCGACCCCACTCGATCCCGGATCATCTTGACCCTGCTCGACCATCCCGCTTACCCGGCGGAACTGGCCCGAGATCTGGACCTGACACGCCCGAACGTGTCCAACCACCTGGCATGCCTGCGCGATTGCGGGATCGTCGTCTCCGAGCCCGAGGGTCGTCGGACACGATATGAGATCGCCGATTCGCACCTGGCGCAGGCGCTGACGGCACTGGTCGATGCCACCCTGGCAGTGGACGAAGACGCCCCGTGCATCGATCCCGCCTGCTCGCTTCCCGGATGCGACGCAGCTGGGGAGGGCGCATGATCCTCACCTCGGTCTTGCAGGCGATGGGCCTGTTCGCAGCGACCAACATCGACGACATCATCGTGCTCTCCCTCTTCTTCGCGCGAGGGGCAGGCCAGCGCGGCACTACCGCCCGCATTCTGGCCGGCCAGTACCTCGGATTCGCCGGCATCCTCGGTGCCGCGGTCCTGGTGACCATCGGCGCCGGAGCATTCCTGCCCTCGGCAGCCATCCCGTACTTCGGTCTCATCCCTCTGGGCCTCGGCCTCTGGGCCGCATGGCAGGCCTGGCGCGGAGACGATGACGACGATGACGACGAGGCCAAGGTTGCCGGCAAGAAGGTCGGCGTGTGGACAGTCGCAGGCGTCACCCTTGCCAACGGCGGCGACAACATCGGCGTCTACACCCCTGTCTTCCTCAGCGTGGAACCTCTCGCGGTAGTCGCCTACTGCATCGTCTTCCTCGCGCTCGTCGCGGTCCTGGTGGCCCTGGCAAAGTTCGTCGCCACCCGCCCCCCGATCGCCGAAGTGCTCGAACGCTGGGAGCACATCCTCTTCCCCATCGTTCTCATCGGCCTCGGCATCGTGATCCTCGTCAGCGGCGGAGCCTTCGGACTCTGACGTAGCGGCAGCGATCCAAACGGCCCCGACCGGGCGCACCCCTCTCGGTTCAGACCGCGACACCTACCTGCAGCCAGTCCTGCGTGATCGCGGCAACAAGACCGCCACGGAGCGCTGCAAAAACCCCGCCACCAAGCGAACGAAGCCACAGCCGGGACTGATGCACCCATAGGTGACAGTCTTCGTCACGCCGCGTCTGCGGGCGTGTGGTCCATGATCAACTCGTACTCGACCGGCGTCAATCGGCCCAGGCGCACCTGCCGGCGGCGGCGGTGGTAGGTCCGCTCGATCCAGGTGATGATCCCTGCCCGCAGCTCGTCCCGGGTGTCCCAGTCGCGTCGGTCCAGCACGTTCTTCTGCAGCAACGCGAAGAAGGACTCCATGGCCGCGTTGTCCCCTGCAGCACCGACCTGACCCATGGACCCGATCAGCCCGTGGGCGGTGAGGGCGTCCTGGAATAGGGTCGAGCGGAACTGCGAGCCGCGGTCCGAGTGGACGATGCACCCGGCCACCACGTCGGTGCCTCCGCGGCGGGCCACGGCCTGCTCGAGGGCGTTCACGGCCAGGGATGCCTGCATGCGCCCGGCCATGGAGTACCCCACGATCCTGCCGGCGTAGAGATCCTTGATCGCGCAGAGGTAGAGCTTGCCCTCACTGGTGGGGTGCTCGGTGATGTCGGTCAGCCACAGCCGGTTCGGAGCTTCGGCAGAGAAGTCCCGGCGGACGTGGTCATCATGCACGGGAGGGCCAGGCCGGCGCCCGTTCTTGCCGCGCTTGGCCCCGAACGCGGAGTGCCACCCGTTCTGGCGGCAGAGCCGCCAGGCAGTACGGGCGGCCATTCGCTCCCCGGCCGCCTCGGCCTCGTCCCGCAGCAGCCGGTACCCGAACTCAGGGTCGTTCAGGTGAGCGGCGTGCAGGGCGTTGGCCCGGTGGGCCTGCTCCACCTCAGAAACGGTGATGGGCTGGTCCCGCCAGCGGTAGTAGGGCTGGCGGGCGAGCTTGAGGACCCGCAAGGACACCGCCACGGGGACACCGTCAGCGGCGAGCTCGGACACGAGCGGGTACATCATTTTGACGGCAGGTTCGCCTGGGAGAGGTAGGCCGCGGCGCGGCGTAGGACTTCGTTCTCCTGCTCGAGCAGCCGGATCCTGCGGCGGGCTGCGCGGAGTTCTTCGGCCTCGGCCTTGGTGGGGCCGGGCTTGTTCCCGGCTTCGATCTCGGCCTGGCGCATCCAGTTCGTCAGACAGGAGAAGCTGATCCCGAAGTCCTTCGCGATGTCTTTCAGATGGGTGCCGGGCTCACGGTTCTGGGCGACGCGGACGACGTCGTCGCGGAACTCTTGGGGGTAGGGGGCGGGCATGGTGCACATCCTTCCCTGCGGTGTGGTAACACCACAGATCGTATGTCACCTACACGCGCATCAGTCCCTTCGGCATGAACAACATCCTCTCGAACTCGAAAGGAAGCGGCATCACACCCGGGACGCTTCAAACCGCTAGAAGCTGGTCTCGATGACGTGGCGCTTGGCGTACCCGCCTGGATCGGTCTGCGGCGGGCGCCCGCCGCGGGAACCACGACGTTTCCGGTTTGCCTGCTGGTCGCGAGGCTCGGCGATCACAGCCATGATCCCTTGACTGCGCAGCAGGGCGCGGTGGGGCCGGGAGGAGTGGGCCTTGTCCGCCGTCACCGAGTCAGGGGTGGTGCGAGGCCGCCCCACCCCTTCGCGCGGTACCCGCACCGCAGCGAGCAGGTGCGGGAGCATCTTCGAGTCGCTGCCTTACCCCGGCCCGACCCCGATGACCAGGGAGCGTCCCTTGCCGTCGCACAGCTGATGGACCTTCGTCGACGGAGATAGGACGAGGCGCTCGGAGTGTGAGGGGCTGGTCTCGTGCCGGTGGAAGCGTAGCCACAAACGACCGTTTGCGGGGCTCGAGGGGGAGTGGTGGCTGACTGTCGAGACGCGGTGAAGATCGCACGCGAATCGCGAAGGACGGTTCCTTGGAAAATTTGGGGCGGAGAGCGCCAGACGACTCAGTCCCTGACAGCCTCGATCCACCCGTGCCAGCGGGCCCCCGGGTCCTGCCGTGTGCCGCGGTCGACCACGGTGAACCTCGCCGCGGTCATCACGCCCGCGAGCTCGTCGACCGGCCAGTACCACGCCGTGGTGACGGCGTGGTCGAAGGCCTCCAGCTGGTCTGACACGAAGAAGCCCAGCAGCAGTGACCCGCCAGGGCGCAGCGCCTTGTGCGCGCGCTCCAGGAGGGCAGGCATCTCCACCGGCGGCGTGTGGATGATTGAGTACCAGCCCAGGATCCCGTTGAAGACGGCTACGGGCAGGGTCTGGAACGAACCCGGCTTCACGCGCACCTCCGGGTGGGTTCGGCGCGCGTGCGCCACGAACTCTTCGACCGGCTCGATGCCCGTTACCTCATGGCCCAGCGAGGCCAGGTGCGCGGTCCAATGGGCCGGCCCGCAGCCGACGTCGGCCAGAACCCCATCCACCCGGCCGGCCCAGGCTTCGACCAGCAGCCTGTCGTCCTCGGCCACGGAGGCCATGGTGCCGAGCTGCTTGGTGTACTCGGCCGCGCGGGCGCCATAGGCGGCCCGGCTGGTGAGAAGTCCTTCCCGGGCGGCGTCGTCAGGGGTCACCGCTGTTCCTCCGCCGGCGCGAGGACCTGCCAGAGCTCGTGATCCTGCCAGCGACCGGCGATCTT
This sequence comes from Micrococcus sp. 2A, assembly GCF_039519235.1. Lineage (NCBI taxonomy): Bacteria > Bacillati > Actinomycetota > Actinomycetes > Micrococcales > Micrococcaceae > Micrococcus > Micrococcus sp. 2A. The sequence continues at coordinate 2,357,512 of NZ_CP154351.1, forward strand.
CAGGTACTGCGGGGCCAGGCCGTAACGCTCGAACCCGTGGCGCTGCAGCATCCGACGCGACGCATGGTTGTGGGGCAGGATCTCAGCCTGCACCCGGTGCAGTCCGAGCTCGCCGAAGGCGATCTGCAGGGCCTGCCCGACGGCGGCGGTCGCCACGCCGCGGCCGGCCGCCTCGCGGGCGACCCAGTAGCCGATCGAGCAGAACTGCCCGGCCCCGCGGACCACGCTGGCCAGGGTGAGACGGCCGAAGATCGAGCCCGCCGCGTCGGTGATGAGGAACGCGTAGGAGCGGTCCGCTGCACGGTCGTGCTCCGCCTGTTCAAGGGCTTCGCGCTGGCCGGCTTCGGTGAACCAGTGGGTGGGGCGCTCCGGCTCCCACGGGGCCAAGTGCTCGCGTTGGCTCCGTGCCAGGGCGGCGAGGGCCTCGGCGTCGTCGAGGACGGCAGGGCGCAGACGGACGGGCATGGATCGAGCGTAGCGACCGTGATCCCGTGCGCTGGTCAAGCGAGGGGCAGGGGTCAAGCCCCTTGTGGTGGTGTAGCGGTTGGATCCTTCGTTGGGGTTGTCAGGCGCTGAGCTCGAGGGCAGTGTCGGTGTCGGTGCCCACCTCGCTTCCGGTGTCCTCGACGGGGGTGAGGCGGCAGCGGGCGAGGACCTCGAGGCCGAGGTAGCGGCGCCCTTCGGCCCATTCGTCGGTCTGCTCGGCCAGCACCGCCCCGACCAGCCTGACGATGGCCGCCCGGTTGGGGAAGATGCCCACCGCGTCGGTGCGGCGGCGGATCTCCCGGTTGAGCCGCTCGGCCGGGTTGTTCGACCAGATCTGCGTCCAGACGTCCTTCGGGAACGTCGTGAAGGCCAGGATGTCCGCCCGGGCATCACCGAGGTGCTCGGCCACCGCCGGGAGCTTCTCGCTTACGTAGTCCAGCAGCCGATCGAACTGCGCGTTCACCGCCGTGGCGTCGGGCTGGTCGTAGACCGAGTGGAGCATGGCCTTCACCGCCGGCCACATGGACTTCGGGGTGATGCCCATCAGGTTCGCCGCGTAGTGGGTCCGGCACCGCTGCCAGGTGGCGCCGGGCAGGTTGGCGGCGATGGCGTCCTTGAGCCCGGCATGGGGGCGTGTCAACTTGTCTGTGTAAGCGGGGTGGTCACAGGTAGGGGTTGATCCGGTCGGGGTAGGCCGCGGCGAGCTGGGCGAGGGCCTGCTTCCAGTTCGTGACGGCCTGGCCTTCGACGAGCCGGCCCTGGGCTTTGCGCTGGCCGGCGGGTTTGCCCCGGTCCCGAGCGCGTTCGGCGGCGCGTTTGTCTTCGATGTTGCAGATCGCCAGCCAGAGCAGCTTCACCGCCGCCTCGGTCGAGGGGAAGTGGCCGCGGTTCTTGGTCACCTTCCGTAGCTGGAAGTTCAGCGACTCGATGCTGTTGGTCGTGTAGATGACCTTGCGGAGCATGGGTGGGAACTGCAGGAACGGGATGAACCGCTCCCAGGAGTTCGCCCAGGTCGCGGCTGCAGACGGGTACTTCGTGCCGAGCTCGGAGGCCTCGAACTCGGCCAGCGCCTTCCTCGCGGTCTCTTCGTTGGGGGCAGTGTAGATCGGCTTCAGCGCGGCGGCGACCTTCTTGCGGTCCTGGTAGGCCACGAACCGCATCGCGGCCCGGATCAGGTGAACCACGCAGGTCTGGACCATCGAGTCCGGCCACGTCGCCTCGATCGCCTCCGGCAGGCCCTTGAGCCCGTCGCAGCACACGATCAGCACGTCCCGCACGCCCCGGTTGGCGAGATCGGCGCAGACGTGGGCCCAGAACGCCGAGCCCTCGGTGTCCTGGACCCAGATCCCCAGCACGTGCTTGATGCCCTCGAGGTCCACGCCGACGGCGATGTAGGCGGCACGGTTGAGGACCTGGCTGTTCTCTCGGATCTTGATCCGGATTGCGTCGAGATAGATCACCGGATAGAACTCCTCCAGCGGCCGCGACTGCCACGCCAGGACCTCTTCGCTCACGGCGTCGGTGATGTTGGAGATCGTCTCGTGCGACAGGTCCGTGCCGATCGTGGAGGCCAGGTGGTGCTGGATGTCCCGGATCGTCATTCCGCCGGCATAGAGGCTGATGATCATGTCATCCAGGCCCCCGAGGCGCCGCTGGCCCTTGGGCACCAGGCGCGGGGTGAACGACCCGCCCCGGTCTCGCGGGACGTCCAGCTCGATCGGCCCGACCTCGGACTCCACGGTCTTCGGGGTGGTCCCGTTGCGGGAGTTGGCGTGCTTCGGCGCCTCGCTCGAGCCCTTCTCGTAGCCCAGATGGCTGGTCAGCTCGGCCTGCAGGCCCCGCTCGAGCGCGGCCTTGACCAGCGCGGGCACGAACCCGCCGTCACCGGTGAGCTCGACGCCGCCCGCGTCGATCTGCGCGAATAGGGAATCAAGCTGCCCTGAGGCTTTCAGCTGCTCGACCAGGTCCTGGCCCGAGGGCTCGCCTGGGTTCTTCTCGTCGGTCATGGTCATGATTCTTACCGTTCCTCTCGGTACGGCTTACACAGACCATCTGACACGCCCCGGCATGGGCGTCACTGGTGACCAGGCGGACCCCGGCCAGGCCCCGGGCCACGAGGTCAGCGAAGAACTCGTTCCACGCCGCACCGGTCTCACTGGTCGCCACGCGCATCCCCAGGACCTCGCGGTGGCCGTCACCGTTGACCCCGGTAGCCAGCAGCACCACCGCGTTGACCACCCGCCCGCCCTCGCGGACCTTCATCGTCAGCGCGTCCGCGGCCACGAACGTGAACGGACCGGCCTCATCCAGGGGCCGGTGGCGGAAGGACTCCACGTGTTCATCCAGGTCCGCGGCCATCCTGGAGACCTGGGACTTGGAGAGGGCATTGATCCCCAGGGTCTTGACCAGCTTGTCCATCCGCCGGGTACTCACCCCGGCCAAGTAGCAGTCCGCCACCACGGTGATCAGCGCCGACTCCGCTCTCTTCCGGCGTTCCAGCAGCCACTCCGGGAAGTACGTCCCAGAGCGCAGCTTCGGGATGGCTACATCGACCGTGCCGACCCGGGTGTCCAGGTCCCGGTGCCGGTACCCGTTGCGCTGGGCGGACCGTGTCGGGGTGGGCTTGCCCCATTCGGCGCCGACCACCGCGTCTGCATCGGCGGAGAGCAGGGTGTTGATCATGGTCTGCAGCAAGTGGCGCATCATGTCCGGGGACGCTTCGGACAGGGCTTCGCTCAGCAGGCCGGCAGGGTCGAGAATATGAGGAGCGGTCATCGTGATGACTCCATTCGAGGGTGCTGTGAGAGGTTCACTCGAAGGATCACACGGTGGCCGCGTCCACGTCTGAGACGACGTGCCCGACCACCGGGCGCTACACCACTATGCGGGTGTAGAGATGCAGCCAAGATTTCACACGACACGCGGTGGACACTTCCGACATCCGGTGAGGAACCCTGAGGTGTGAAAAGTAAGTGCGCCCGTCTCCACCTCCAGAGTTTCCAAGGGTGGGCGGGCCGAGGTGTCACGCGGAGTCGGGGGAGTCCGGGCCTGCGTCGCCGTGAACCTCGGACGATGGGCGTTTGGATGTGCGGTTATAGACAGATGACTCCCACTCCTGCCCGCCGGGACTTCTCCACCACACCCGCTTATGCGAACCGGGTCTGACGTCATGGGGCGTCAACGGCGCGTTTCGGGTCGGGTGCCACTGCGCGGCCAGGTCCGGGCGGAGGTCTGCCAATGACAGCCCAGGCTGGGGGCGGGATCGTGCTGCTCCGGCGCGCGCTTTCCCGCAGTCCGGGCAGCCAAGGGTCTGACGTCGAGTTCGCTGCCCGACGACAGCCTCCCATTCGGCACCGCAGAGACTGCAAAGCCACCACGCGGATGCGTTCCGCGCATTCGCCACGTCCGCCGGTGTCAGGCCGCCATTCTTTGATGGATGCCACTCAGCTGCGATTGCGGGGCTCAGCTCCGCCAGTGAGCGTCCGGGCTTCGGACGAGGCGGTGGGGCGAACGGATCCCTCTTCGGTCGATCCACGTGGTGGGCGCGGGTCTCCCGTTCTGCCTCCTCGACGGCTCGGGCGGTGCCGCCGTCGACGTAGGTCTCCAGACGCAATCTGAGTTCGTCGAGGTGGGCGTGAATCGGGTGATCGGTGGGAGCAGCTGCTGCTTCCTCGAGAAGGCTGGTCATCACACGGACGGTCATGGGGTAGACGGCGGGGTCGCCGTTCTCGCAGGGGACATCGTGAGGGCCGGTCAGCGGCAGCGGGTTCTGTCTGACGCGGACGGTGACCCATCCCGCTTCTACCAGCGCCTGCGTCTTGGCTAGGTCTCGCTCGAAGGTGTCCATGTGCCAGTGGTTGCCGTCGTACTCGACGGCGATCTTCAATTCGGGGCACAGCACATCGACCCGGAAGTCCTTGTCCGCAGTCTGCACGTGCCCGTCTCCGACCACGGCGGCGGGGAGCAAGTGCGCGAGCTCGAACTGCAGGGCGATCTCCGGGCGGGAGCGTCGCCAGCCGGCCCCGCACTCCGGGCAGCCTGTGCCCAGTGCGACGCGGGATGCGACAGTTGTTCGCCATGAGTGGCCCTGGGTGCAGCTCCACCAGAAGCGACGCTGCACGCCCGTCGTCACATCGGCTGGTGTCAGGGATCCGTTGCGTTCGTGATCCCATTCGGCGGCCACCAGGGGTGCCTTCGTTGCGAGGTCGTTGCCGTAGCCGATCTTTTGACCTGAGCAATAGGGACACCCTCTGCCCAAGTAGGCGCGGTTGGCGATGCGGCTTTCGTACTCATGTCCAGCGGAGCAGATCCACCAGACAGTCGCTGATGTCCCGGGCTTCACATTTCTCGGGGTTCGCGGGGCGTTCTTGGTGGGGTGCCACTCTGATGCGAGGTCGGGGCGTTGGACTTCCAAAGAGGTCTCTGCAGTTGCCAGTCGACCGGAGCAGTAGGGGCAGCCGGCGCCGCCCTTGCTCAGCCGCCCGGCAGGGGAGAAGTAGTGCCCCATAGAGTGGTGTAGCGCACGGTGACTGGGCACGTCGTTCCGGATGTGGACGCGGCCACCGTGTGATCCTTCGAGTCAACCTTCCACAGAATCCTCGAACGGAGTCATCACGATGACCGCTCCTCATATTGTCGACCCTGCCGGCCTGCTCGGCGAAGCCCTGTCCGAAGCATCCCCGGATTTGATGCGTTCGTTGCTGCAGACCGTGATCAACTCCCTGCTCTCCGCTGACGCCGACGCGGTGGTCGGCGCCGAATGGGGTAAACCCACCCCGGGCCGAGCTACCCAGCGCAACGGGTACCGGCACCGGGACCTGGACACCCGGGTCGGGACCCTGGACGTGGCGATCCCCAAACTCAGGTCGGGCACGTACTTCCCGGAGTGGCTGCTCGAGCGCCGCAAAAGGGCCGAATCCGCGCTGATCACGGTGGTCGCCGACTGCTACCTGGCCGGGGTCTCGACCCGGCGGATGGACAAACTGGTCAAGACCCTCGGGATCAACGCGCTGTCGAAGTCCCAGGTCTCGCGGATGGCCACCGAGCTGGACGAGCAGGTCGAGTCCTTCCGTCATCGCCCGCTCGGGGAGGCTGGGCCGTTCACGTTCGTGGCCGCCGACGCGCTGAGCATGAAGGTCCGCGAGGGCGGCCGGGTGGTCAACGCCGTGGTGCTGCTGGCCACCGGGGTCAATGGTGACGGCCACCGCGAGGTCCTCGGCCTGCGGGTGGCCACCTCGGAGACGGGGTCGGCGTGGAACGAGTTCTTCGCCGACCTGGTGGCCCGGGGCCTGACCGGAGTCCGCCTGGTCACTTCCGACGCCCACACCGGGCTCAAGGACGCCATCGCCGCGAACCTGCCCGGAGCGACCTGGCAGCGGTGCCGGACCCACTACGCGGCGAACCTGATGGGCATCACCCCCAAGTCCATGTGGCCGGCCGTGAAGGCCATGCTGCACTCGGTGTATGACCAGCCCGACGCCGCCAGCGTGGACGCCCAGTTCGACCGGCTGCTGGACTACGTCAGCGAAAAGCTGCCCGCGGTGGCCGAACACCTCGATGGTGCCCGGGCGGACATCCTGGCGTTCACCACGTTCCCCAAGGACGTGTGGACCCAGATCTGGTCGAACAACCCGGCCGAACGGCTCAACCGCGAGATCCGGCGTCGCACCGACGCCGTGGGCATCTTCCCGAACCGGGCAGCGATCGTGCGCCTGGTCGGGGCGGTGCTGGCTGAGCAGACCGATGAGTGGGCCGAGGGCCGCCGCTACCTCGGCCTCGAGGTGTTGGCCCGCTGCCGCCTCACCACCGTGGACGACACCGGGAACGAGGTGAACGCCGAACCGGAAACCACCCTCGAACTCAGCGCCTAACAGCACCAATGGAGGATCAGAGCGTTACACCACTACTCGGGACTTGACCACGAATCCACTGAACTGCTTCCTGTAGCCGTCGTCGTCGGATCATGGCGTACGGGGAGAGGCCTACGTACTTGGTTGTAAGGCGGTTGACCGTGCGCGTCGATACTCCCAATGCGCCAGCGAGGTTCGACACTGTGGTGATCGATGAGTCCGCGATGACCAGGTCGGCCAGGTGGTTCGCCTGACGCGCCTCGTCGGTTATCGTCCCGACACGGTTCGACAGCCACGTCTCGACCTCGCCCAGGACGGCTGTGAGGTCGTGGACGGAAGTCTGTACCGCCGCATGTACGTCCGCTGCGCTGACGGGCACTGAGTCATCTCGGCACGCTGCCGGCTGCTGGGTGAAGGCGGGCACAGCCGCCGGGCGGAGCAAGGCGCCCAAGACCCAGCCGTCGCCGACCAAGCGACGTGTGGAGCGACGCGTGGTAGGGCCCCAGTACCGCACACCGTCGCTCTCGAAGGCGAGGTTGCTCGCCGGGAAGGCCAGCAGCTCTTGGGCGGAGTGCCGCCCCGGGGGGAGGGCCCACGTGCTGAACCACCACCACATCACCAAGTCACTGTCCTTCGGCCCTGCTGGGACCCGGGTGAAGTCCACGGGTAGCTCGGCCGGGAACAACGGCCCCCGCCCACTCAGATCCGAGGGGGTAGACATGGCAGGAATCTACAAGACCTCGCGCAGCGACGCCTTCTAGCGTGGCGCTCATGAGCACTACACAGAGCACTCCTGCCCACGGCCAGTACACCGACAACGGTCGTCCGAAAGGCTTCTCCAGCCTGACCCCGTTTGTGACGCTCAGGGACCCCAAGGCTGCGCTGGACTTCTACACCCAGGTGTTCGGCGCCCGCCTGGTGAACTCCACGGAGATGGAGGGGGTCATCATCCACGCCGAACTCGACTTCGGATGTGGCCGCCTGCAGCTCGGGGCCGCCCAGGAGGCATATCACCTGCTTGCTCTGGACCCCGAGGCTGAAGATACGCAGTTCTCCCTTGGGATCTACGTTCCGGACGTGGACAGCGTTGTCGAGACCGCCGTCGCTCGCGGCGCCGTATTGCGCGAGGCTGTCGTGGGTTTCGTCTCCGGCGACCGGTTTGGGAGCATCCGCGACCCGTTCGGCATCCGGTGGTCGGTGATGACGCGCGTGGAGGATCTCAGCGATGAGGAATCAGCTCGACGCGTCGACGAATGGGCCGCCGAAATGAGCAATCAGAGCGACTGACTCGAGTAGGTCACCTTGGGGCGTTGAGCATGTGATGGGCGGCCACCGCACGGTGGCCGCCCATCACACTCTCGAGCGGGCGTGTCAGATGGTCTGTGTAAGCCGTACCGAGAGGAACGGTAAGAATCATGACCATGACCGACGAGAAGAACCCAGGCGAGCCCTCGGGCCAGGACCTGGTCGAGCAGCTGAAAGCCTCAGGGCAGCTTGATTCCCTATTCGCGCAGATCGACGCGGGCGGCGTCGAGCTCACCGGTGACGGCGGGTTCGTGCCCGCGCTGGTCAAGGCCGCGCTCGAGCGGGGCCTGCAGGCCGAGCTGACCAGCCATCTGGGCTACGAGAAGGGCTCGAGCGAGGCGCCGAAGCACGCCAACTCCCGCAACGGGACCACCCCGAAGACCGTGGAGTCCGAGGTCGGGCCGATCGAGCTGGACGTCCCGCGAGACCGGGGCGGGTCGTTCACCCCGCGCCTGGTGCCCAAGGGCCAGCGGCGCCTCGGGGGCCTGGATGACATGATCATCAGCCTCTATGCCGGCGGAATGACGATCCGGGACATCCAGCACCACCTGGCCTCCACGATCGGCACGGACCTGTCGCACGAGACGATCTCCAACATCACCGACGCCGTGAGCGAAGAGGTCCTGGCGTGGCAGTCGCGGCCGCTGGAGGAGTTCTATCCGGTGATCTATCTCGACGCAATCCGGATCAAGATCCGAGAGAACAGCCAGGTCCTCAACCGTGCCGCCTACATCGCCGTCGGCGTGGACCTCGAGGGCATCAAGCACGTGCTGGGGATCTGGGTCCAGGACACCGAGGGCTCGGCGTTCTGGGCCCACGTCTGCGCCGATCTCGCCAACCGGGGCGTGCAGGACGTGCTGATCGTGTGCTGCGACGGGCTCAAGGGCCTGCCGGAGGCGATCGAGGCGACGTGGCCGGACTCGATGGTCCAGACCTGCGTGGTTCACCTGATCCGGGCCGCGATGCGGTTCGTGGCCTACCAGGACCGCAAGAAGGTCGCCGCCGCGCTGAAGCCGATCTACACTGCCCCCAACGAAGAGACCGCGAGGAAGGCGCTGGCCGAGTTCGAGGCCTCCGAGCTCGGCACGAAGTACCCGTCTGCAGCCGCGACCTGGGCGAACTCCTGGGAGCGGTTCATCCCGTTCCTGCAGTTCCCACCCATGCTCCGCAAGGTCATCTACACGACCAACAGCATCGAGTCGCTGAACTTCCAGCTACGGAAGGTGACCAAGAACCGCGGCCACTTCCCCTCGACCGAGGCGGCGGTGAAGCTGCTCTGGCTGGCGATCTGCAACATCGAAGACAAACGCGCCGCCGAACGCGCTCGGGACCGGGGCAAACCCGCCGGCCAGCGCAAAGCCCAGGGCCGGCTCGTCGAAGGCCAGGCCGTCACGAACTGGAAGCAGGCCCTCGCCCAGCTCGCCGCGGCCTACCCCGACCGGATCAACCCCTACCTGTGACCACCCCGCTTACACAGACAAGTTGACACGCCCTCTCGAGCGGCTGTCATATCGCACACCCTGGCTATAACGGTCGTTTGTGGCTCCTCAAATCTGCGCCAGAAGACTCGCCACCTACACCGCACCCCTCGGCGTCTTGTGCCGCGAGCCCGAGCCCTCAACGATGAGACGCATGACGATTCCCGGCTTCACCCTCCAACGCATCCCGCTCCCTTCGGGCGTCACGCTCCGCGTCGCCACCGGAGGTGAAGGGCCGGCAGTTGTGCTCCTCCACGGCCATCCTCGTACCCATGCAACCTGGCACAGGGTCGCCCCCGCCCTGGCGGGTGCCGGACTCCGGGTGATCTGCCCCGACCTGCGCGGATACGGGCAGTCCACCGCCCCCGAGCCCAGCGACGACCTTCACACCCACAGCGACCGCACTATGGCCGAAGACATCGCCCTGCTGATGACCCACCTGGGGCACGACCACTTCAGCATCGTCGGTCACGACCGGGGTAGCTACGTGGCATACCGCACTGCCCTGGACCTCCCGGAGCGCGTGGACCGCTTGGCCGTGCTGGACTGCGTCCCCATCCTGGAGGCCCTCGAACGCGCCGATGCGCACTTCGCAGAGAAGTGGTGGCACTGGTTCTTCTTCGCCTCCCCCCATGCTGAGCGGGTCATCTGCGCGGACCCACTGGCCTGGTACAAGCCCGACGCCCAGAAAATGGGACAGGAGAACTACCAGGACATGGTGACCGCGATCAGCGACCCTCAGACCGTGGGCTCCATGACCGCGGACTACCGAGCCAGCCTCCACGTCGATCGCGCCGCCGATGCCCACGACCGTGAACGCGGCCACCAGATCCAGTGCCCCACCCTGGTCGCGTGGGCGAAGCACGACGACATGGAAGACCTTTATGGGAACCCGGCAGAGGTTTGGGCCTCCTGGTGTGCCCACCGGCCCGTCAGCGCTGTCATCGACTCCGGACACCACATGGCCGAAGACAACCCCAAACAGCTCGCCACTGTTCTGACTGCATTCCTCCTCCCCTCCGGACCTCTGCGCCATGACTGAGTGGCATATTCGGTCGTTTGTGGCGAGGGGTCCCGCCATGCGTCGTGTGCGCCACCTCCGGCCCTGTCCGCCCGCCACATGACTCGCCACAACCAACCCGCCAGAGCGGCAACCGCCCCTACGTTTCTGGCGATCCCTGGGGCCCGCGGGGGCGCCCACCTGGACACCCAGTTTTCACGCCGACCGGATCCCGACCGATATGCGAAGAGTTCCCCGCGCGTCAGGTGAAATCTGCACTGCATCTCGACAGTCGAGATGCAGCGAAGATGTCGCAAACGCGATTCTATGTTCCATACGCGATAGAGATGCTCGTAGGTTGACTGGTGGGAGCTTCACTCATATGTGTGCTCCCGGCGGTTCGTTCGATGTGCCACGCTGCGCGATGCCCGGCGCGGCACGACACGCGAGGGGGCGCACGAGGCCTTCGAGCTCTCCGTCCACCCTCTCCACTCCCACGACACCGGGCTGCCCACGGCACCCCTCACCTGGTTCCAGGCGATCGAGACCTGCAACGACCTCTCCCACCGGCAGGGCCTGCAGCCGGCCTACTCCCTCGGAGAGGACAGACGCGTCGTCACCTGGGACACCTCAGCGGACGGCTGCCGGCTGCCCACCGAGGCCGAGTGGGAGTACGCCTGCCGCGCCGGAACGACCTCACCCACCTACGGGCCACTCGAGGACATCGCCTGGACCAGCATCGATCACCTCGAGGGGCCTCAACCCGTCGGGCGGAAGGAGCCCAACGCCTGGGGCCTGCAGGACATGCTCGGCAACGTGTGGGAATGGTGTTGGGACTATGCCGACCCCGCCCGCGACGGGGACTACCGCACTGTGCGCGGCGGCGGCTGGGCCGACAAGCCCTGGAGCGTGCGGGCCTCCGTCCGCCGCGGCAGCGCCCCCGACGCCGTCCTCGAGGATGTGGGGCTGCGTGTGGCGCGCGGCCCGGTGGGCGCCGACGGGGCAGCGCAAGGGTGGTCCCATGCGGCAGACCGGGAACGGGCCTCCCTCCGAGGGCCACTTCCCATGGGGTGGACTCCCCTGCGGACCATCCACACCTGAGAGGGAGCCCGCCCCATCCTCGCTGACCAGCCGCCGACGCAGCAGATGCAAGGCATGAACAGGCCGTCGTGGCACCGCCTTGCCCCCTCCACTCCACCTGTGACACGCTTCACAGCATGATGCAGCAGCAGTGACGCCGGGGGCGCACCACGCCCCCGCACCCAGGTCCCCTCAGCGCCCCCGCCCGAGCCCCGCTCGGCGCTCGGCGGCGCCCTCCTCCCTGTGGAAAGCAGTCACCCCATGCCTGACATCATCGAGTTCCCCCTGCCCACCTCAGCCGCCGACCCTCAGTGGCAGGACTACTGCCGCCTCGGCCGTGAGTACAACCACGAGCTGCTCGGCACCACCGAGTGGGACGAGTCCCCCGAGGACGCCCTCCTCCAGGCCGCCGCCGAGACCGACTACACCCAACGCCGCTACCTCGCGCACGTGGACGGCGAGGCCGTCGGCCGCGCGCGCATCCTGGTCAACCACGTGGACGACCCCGACGCCGCCGCCCTGCACGTCGACGTCCACCCCGACCACCGCGGCCGAGGCGTCGGCCGCGCGCTGGCCGACCGGCTCGTGCAGGACACGGCCGGATTCACCCGCTTCGAGACGTGGCCCATGGCCGCCCCGCCCGCCCCCGGCGAGCAGGTTCTCATGCCCTCGAGCAGGGCCGGCGCGGTTCCCGCCGCTCACCCCGGGGTACGGCTCGCCCAGTCGTACGGCTTCGCGGTCGCCCAGATCGAACGGGTGAGCCGGTACGACGTTGCCGCCCCCGCCGTCGACCCGGCCGCCGCCCTCGCGGAGGCCGAACGCTTCTCGGCCGACTACGAGGTGCACGCTTGGGAGGGGCCCGGCGACGCGTCCGCACGGGCCGACCTCGCCGTGCTCAAGGCGCGCATGTCCATGGACGTGCCCGCCGGGGACCTGACCGTGGCCGAGCAGACGTGGGACGCGGAGCGCGTCCGCCGCACGGAGGAGCAGATCCTCCTGACCGGGCGCCTCTTCCGGGCGGCGGCGCGACACCGCGGCACGGGCCGGATCGTGGGGCTGAACGAGCTGGTGGCGCCGCGCTCCCGGGCGAGCGGCGTCGTCGACCAGTGGGACACCATCGTGCTGCCCGAGCACCGCGGGCACCGGCTGGGGATGCGCGTGAAGGCGACGAACCTCCTCGCCCTGCGGGGGGCCATGCCCGAGGCCCGCGCGATCATCACCTGGAACGCCGAGGAGAACCGGCCCATGCTCCACGTCAACGAGGCGCTCGGCTTCCGGCCGATCCTGGTGGAGGCGGCGATGGAGGCGACGGCACCGCTGCGGCGCCCGGCCACCCCCGCGAATCGACTGCAGAAGTGACCCGTATGACGCCCTCATCGGACCCCAGAAGGGTCATTTCCGCAGGGGATCCCCCGGCGCCGACGCGCACCCTCGAGGAGATCTGGCCGCCCTACGAGCTCGTCGTGGAGTCCGGCGACCTCCGGATGACCGCGCTGCGCGAGGCCGACGTGCCGGAGGTGCTCGACGTCGTCGCCGCCGGGATCCATCACCCGTCCTGGACGCCCTTCCTCTTCCCGTGGACGGACGCCCCGGCGGAGGAGATGCCCGCGAACTACCTGCGGTTCTTCGCCTCCACCCTCACCCGCACCGTGGACGGCGGCGTGAGCCTCGAGCTCGTGGTGCGGCGGAACGGCCGGGTGGTCGGGATGCAGGGCCTGAACGGTCCCGACGTCGCGGCCACCCGCCGCCTGGAGACCGGCTCCTGGCTCGGCCTGCCCTTCCAGGGGCAGGGGCTGGGCACCCGGATGCGGCGCATGGTGTGCGCGCTGGCCTTCGAGGGCCTGGGCCTCGACGCCGTCACCTCCTCCGCCTGGGAGGACAACGCCGCCTCCCGCCGGGTCAGCGAGAAGGTCGGCTACCGGGAGACCGGGCGCGGCGAGGCCGAGCGCCGCGGCGTCCCGACCGGTGAGGTGTACTTCGAGCTGCGTCCCGAGGAGCTCGCGCGCGGGGACGAGCCGGTGCGGATCACAGGCGACGAGGAGCTGCGGCGGTTCCTCGGGCTGGCGGTCGACTGACGAGACCAGCCGTCATCGCAGCGCATGGCCCCTCTCACACCACCTCTGCGGGAGCTGCGGCATTGCCCTCCCCCGCGGTGCTTGGTGGACTTCCCTCCACACTCCCATCACCCCCTCCGGCCCCACCCCGGCCGAGAAACCCCCTGTGAGGACGCCATGACCACCTCAGCACCCCTCGCCCCCGCCACCGCACCCGACGACGCCGGCCCCGACGGCGGCTCCCGCCTGATCCTGGTGACCGGCGCCAGCGGCTACGTCGGCGGCCGCCTGGTCCCGAAGCTCCTCGCCGCCGGCCACCGCGTCCGCACCACCCGCCGCGACCAGTCCAAGGACCAGCCGTGGTGGTCCGACCGCGTCGAGACGGTCACCATGGACGTCAACGACGCCGACCAGGTCCGGGCCGCCTGCGAGGGCGTCGACGTCGTCTACTACCTCGTGCACGGCATGGGCGGGGACGACTTCATGGAGAAGGACCGCGAGGCGGCCCGCATCATGCGGGACGCCGCGGACGGAGCCGGCGTCGAGCGCATCGTCTACCTCTCCGGCCTGATCCCCGAGGAGGCGCCCCGCGAGGAGCTCTCCGACCACCTGGCCTCCCGCCTGGAGGTGGAGGAGATCCTCAGCCAGGCGCAGGCCGGCGTGATCACCCTGCGCGCGGCGGTGCTGATGGGCAGCGGCTCCACCTCCTTCGAGGTCATCCGCCAGATCAGCGAGCGCATGCCGCTGCAGACCGTGCCGACCTGGATGGACCACCTCGTCCAGCCCATCGCGATCGTGGACGCGCTCGAGGCGCTGGTGGCCTCCGCCGACGTCGACTCCCCCACCCGCAGCTACGACATCGGCGGCCCCGAGCGGCTGCGCTACCCCGAGCTGCTGTCCCGCTACGCCGAGCTGGCCGGCCTCACCCGGCCCCAGGTGGACGTCCCGCTCCTGCCGACCCAGCTGGTGAGCGTCCTCGCCGGGCGGCTGACGGACGTGCCCGCCCCCGTGGTGGAGGCCCTGCTGGACAGCCTGCACCACGACATGGTCTGCCGGGAGCAGGACTTCGTGCGGGACCTGCTGCCGCAGGGCTACGAGCTGATGGGCCTGGACGAGTCGATCCGCCGGTCCCTGGCGGATCCGCGCGGCGCCGAGCCCGCAGACCCGGACACGGCCGACCCCATGGGCCCGATGCCGCACGACCCCTCGTGGGCCGGCGGCGGCGAGGAGTCCCTGCTCCAGCGCGCCGCCGACGCCGCCCGCGGCCTGCTGCCGGGCAGGGACTGACCGGGCGGCCAGTGATAGGCGCGTCGTCGGCGTCCCTGCTTGACTGGCTCGACGGCGATCCACTCCCACCCCGCGCTTCGTCGAACGCAGGTGCCGGCCGCCGGCACCCACCACGCCTGAGGAGGGCACCATGACCGACCAGAAGAACCCCGAGATGAAGAACTCCGACGCCCCGGGCGACCAGGACCAGGCCGCCCAGCAGCAGCCCGCCGAGGTCGACGGCCTCGCCGAGAAGGCGGAGCAGGCCGAGAAGGAGACCGTGGCCGACGACGACGGCGGCTACGGCCACTGAGCCCCACCCCCTCCGACGACGCCCCGGGTGCCGAGCGCATCCGGGGCGTCGTCGTCCCTCCCCTGACCAGGGGGGATGCCCGCGAGGCAACGCGCGGGGGCATAGGATCGGGGCCGCTCCCCGTCCCCCACCTGAGGCCCGTGATGTCCCCCCGCCTGCGCCCCGGCCAGAGCCTGCTGCTCGCCTCCCTCGTCTTCGGCCTGTTCTTCGGCGCGGGGAACCTGATCTTCCCCGCCGGGCTCGGCCGCGACGCGGGCTCGGCCGTCACCGCGGCCACGGTCGGATTCCTCGCCACGGCGGTCGGCCTGCCGGTCCTCGGCATCGTGGCCTCCGCCCTGACCGGGTCCCGCTCCGTGCGCGACATGACGTCCCCGATCTCGCGGCGCTTCGCCGTCGTCTTCACGTGCCTGCTGTACCTGACCATCGGCCCGCTGTTCGCGATCCCGCGCACCGCGATGGTGTCCTACGAGATCGGCGTGACCCCGCTCGCCGGGGACAGCACCCTGGGGCGCGTCCTGTTCTCGCTGCTGTTCTTCGCCCTCGCCGCGGTGGCCGCGTTCCGTCCCGGCCGGCTCATGGACTGGATCGGCCGCTACCTGACGCCGGTGTTCCTGGTCCTGCTGGGCGCGCTCGCCGTCGTCGCCCTGCTCTCCCCCATGACCACGGATCCCCTGCCGGCACCCGCCCCCGCGTACGCCGAGACGCCCCTCGTGCAGGGCTTCCTGGACGGCTACAACACGATGGACGCCCTCGCGTCCCTGGCCTTCGCGGTGGTGATCGTCGACGCCGCCCGCCGTCTCGGCGTCGAGAGCCCCCGCCGCATGGCGGTCGAGCTGGGCAAGGCCGGGGTGGTCGGCGGCCTGGGCATGGCGGCCGTGTACGCGGCGCTCGCCTACATCGGTGCCACGAGCGTCGGTGCGATCGCGCAGGCGGACAACGGCGGGGACGTCCTCGCCGGCACCTCGCAGCACTACTTCGGCGCCGCGGGCCTGTACCTGATCGCGGCGATCGTGTTCGTGGCCTGCCTGAAGACGTGCATCGGCCTGATCGTCGCGTGCGCGCAGATGTTCTCCGACCTGTTCCCCGGCGTCTACCGCGTGTGGGCGGGGGCCTTCCTGCTCGTCTCGTTCGCCGTGGCCAACCTCGGCCTCGACGCGATCGTGGCGTGGTCCGTCCCCGTGCTGATGCTGCTCTACCCGATCGCCGTCGTCGTGATCCTGCTCGGCCTGGCGTGGAGCCGGGTGCGCCACCACCTGGTGGTGGCCCGCTGCGTGGTGGCGTTCACGGCCGCGGCCGCGCTGTTCGACCTCCTCGGGGCGCTGCCCAAGCCCCTCGCCGCGACGCCGGCGGTCACCGCCCTCACCGGCCTCGCCGCGCGGGTGCTGCCGGGATACGAGGTGGGCTTCGGATGGGTCGTCCCGGCCCTGGTGGGGCTCGCCGTCGGCGTGGGGCTGGCGGTGTCCCGACGGCGGACGTCGTCGAGGGAGGCGGAGGGCATGGGCCGAGGGGAGCGGCTGTGCCACCATGACCTGGATCACGCACAGACCCAGGGGGAGTCATGACACAGGTGGACATCGGGACGCAGGCCGTCGAAGACCGCGGCGATCGGCGGGACGAGCAGCGTGTCCGCGGGATCGGGCATCTGCGACATCCGGTGGTGTCCGGAGGGCTGATCGGGGTGGTCGGCGGGGCGGCGTTCCTGTTCGCCGGGATCGCCGGACTGCCCCCGACGTGGCAGGGGACCCTTCGCGGGCTGGCGTTCTCCCTCCTCGGCGTCGCCCTCGTGGCGGTCCTGGTCCGCCGCCGGGTCCTGGCCGCCCTGCCGCCCCCGGCACCCGGGGCGATGCGGGTGTACGGGGCGGCCGTCGTCGTGATGCTGCTGCTGTTCCCCGTGACCGCCCTGCTGGCCCGGGCCGTGGACGCGCCGACGGCGCAGATCGCCCTGGTGGCGGCCGTGGTGGGCGGGCACTTCCTGCCGTTCGCGCGGGCGTTCGGCGCACCGGTGTTCCGGTGGATCGGCGGGTCCATGCTGGCCCTGGGCCTGATCGGGGCGCTGCTGGCGAGCCTCGGCACACCCGCCGCGGGGCCGGCCGGGGCCGCGGCCGCGGGCGCGGCCATGCTGCTGATCGTGGCGGGGCAGGCGCTGCGGCAGGGGGCGCCCCGCCGCACCGAACGGCGTCCGCATGGCCACTAGCCTCCACCCATGAGATCCCCCTCCCGCGCCGAGGCCAACCGGCACACCTACGACGACGCCCGCCTCGCCGCCGTCTACGACGTCAACAATCCCGCCGTGGAGGACCACGTCTTCTTCCGCCGCGTGGCGGACGAGGTCGCGGCCGACGTCGCGGCTCGCCTCGGTGGGACCGACCGCCCGGACGGCCCCACCGTCCGCATCGTCGACCTCGGCTGCGGGACCGGCATCCTCACGGTGACGCTCGCGGGGGCGGGGCGGGACGTCGTCGGGATCGACCCGGCCGCGGCCATGCTCGAGGCAGCCCGCACCCGCCCAGGCGGGGACGGCGTGACGTGGAGACACGGCACCGCGGAGCTGATCGAGCCGGACTCCGCGCACCTGGCGGTGATGAGCGGCAACGTGGCCATGCACCTGATCGGCGAGGACTGGCGCGAGGCGCTGCGACGGATCGACGCGGGGCTCGTCCCCGGCGGCCGGCTGGTATTCGAGACGCGCAACCCCGCCCGGCGTGCGTGGGAGGGCTGGCACCAGGACCCCACGGCGCGCACGACGCCGGCCGGTCGCCTCATCGAGTCGGAGCGCACCTCCGCCCCGAGCGAGGACGGGGTGGTCACCATGCACCTGCGCACCGAGTTCCCCGACTCCGGCGACGTGCTGGAGCTGGAGCAGCACCTGCAGTTCCGCTCCGCGGAGCAGGTCCGGGCGGACCTGGCCGCGGCAGGGCTGAGCGTGGAGCGGATCTCCGGCGACTGGCACCGCACCCCGTTCGACCCGGCTGAGCACCGGGTGCTCGTGGTGGAGGCGCTGCGGGGCTGAGGGGCGCCCGCGGGCCGGCTCCCCCGAAGGTCGCAGGACGGCCCGCGCAGACCCCTGCTTTCGGCGGTCCCCGGCGTGCCTGTGCGGCGCTTAGCCTCGGGGCATGACCGAGACCACCCCCGCGCCGGCCCCCACGGAGCCGGAGTCCACCTCCTCATCCACGAAGGGCCCGCCGGATCGCACGGCTGCGCAGGCGTGGCCCTACGCCCTCGCGGCGGCCGTCTACCTGGCGGCCCCGTTCGGCCTCGGCGCCGCTCTGCCGGCCGAGACCGCCACGACGGCCCTGCTCGGTTTGCTGACCGTCGGCGCGCTGACGCTCGGGGCGGTCGACGGCGTCGTGTTCCGCAGCACGTGGGCGTTCCCCGTGCTCACGGCGATCCTCGCCCTGCTCGGACTGGGGATGTACACCCACGACGGCACCTGGATCTACGCGCTCGGCGTGCTGGCCCTGAGCCGCCTCGGCGGCGCGCTCAGCGGCCGACTCCGGCGGAGGCGCTGAGGCATGGAGATCTGGACCCTCGACCACCCGCAGCACGGCCGGCTGGAGCTGCGGCAGGGGTTCGACGCCGAGTTCCTCGCCGACGACCCGGGCTGGCCGCAGCCGGAGGAGGGCGACGTCGTCGACGGGACCGGCGCGTCGGCCCCTGTGCGCGCCGGTGAGCGGGCTCCCCTGGACGCGCCGCTCCGGGACCGCGTGCGGGCCCGGGTGAAGAACCCGCCGCTGCGGCTCCAGGTGCGCATCAAGGGCGAGGTCACCGGCCGCTACCCGCGCACCGGCGTGGGGGAGGTCCGGCTGAAGAACCCGAAGACGGAGAAGGACGGCTTCTCCACGGTGGAGTCGAACCCGGCGTCGAACCTGCGGCGACTGAGGGTCCAGGCGAACGCCCTGAGCGACATCCTCTCCGTGCAGTTCCGCGAGGGCTCGTCCGTGGTGGAGTTCGACCCGCCGCCCGGCTCGCGGGGCGCCCGTCGGCAGGCGGCCATGGAGTCCAGCAGCGTGAAGCGGATCCTCTATCCGCTGATGGGCGGGCTCGGGAAGGCCGGCGGGGCCATCCTCGTCCTGGTGCTCTTCCCCCTCCTGGCGAAGCTGCTGCCGGACTGGCAGGTGGACCTGCCGGAGTTCCACCTCCCCCGGATCCGCCTGCCCGTGCCGACCATGCCGCAGATCCACCTGCCGGTGCCCCGGCTCCCCGAGTGGGAGATCGACGTCCCCTCACTGCCCGGCTGGCTGCGGACGGTGCTGGAGCACGACGAGGTCTGGAAGCCCGTGCTCCTCGGCCTGGTGCTCGGCGTCGTCGCGGTGCGGAACCATCGGCGCTCGGAACGGCAGAAGGCCGCCTGGGCGGCGGAGCGGGCGGTCGCCGGCGAAGCCCGCGTCGGTCAGGCCTCGAGCACCAGTCGCTCGTAGCCGGGGACGGGCTCAGTCCATGGACGCCTCCGCGGGGATCATGGCGATCGCCCGCACAGGTGCCCCGTCCGCGCCGCCGAGCGGGAGGGGCAGGGCGGTGAGCTCCAGGCTCGTGACCGACGCCGGCAGGTCGGCGAGCCCACGGAGGTTCTCGATCATGAGGCGGTCGGCTCCGAGCAGCGCCTCGTGCACCGGCAGGGGCGCGGACCCCTCGGGGGCGGTCTCGTCCGGGTTGAGGGTGTCCACCCCCAGCACGTCGACCCCGCGGTCCCGCAGGTGCTCCCCCACGAGGCCGTCGAGGAACGGGTGGTCGAGGTAGGCGGCGTCGCCCCAGAATCGGTCCCAGCCCGTGACGAGCAGGACGATCCGGGCGTCATCGGGCAGCGCGGCCAGCTGACCCTCCAGCCGTGCCAGGCCGATCCGCTCCCGCGGTGCGAGCCCGGACACGCGCAGCAGGTGCGCCCGGCCGATCAGGCGGGCCACGTCGACGTCGTCCATCGTCCGCCCGCCGGCCACCGTGTGGCTGGGGGCGTCCACGTGGGTGCCCGAGTGGGACCCCATGGTCACCGAGGTGACGGCGAACCCGTCGGCGTCGATCCGGGCGGCCGGGGCGAGCCGGATCTGCGGGTCGCCCGGGAACACCATCCCGCCCGAGGTCAGACGGTGGCTGAGGTCCACCAGCCGCGCGCCCTCCTCACGGACGCTCATGGCCCACCACGTCCGCCAGGGATCCGGAGCCCGTCGTCGTCGAGGAGCCGGCGGCGTCCGTGATCTCCTGCTGGAGCTGATCTGACATGGGGCCTCCTGGGCACACGGGATGTACGGCACAGTCCACTCCCGGATGCCCCAGCCGTCAACGATCCGACCCGCCCTCGTCCGGATCATCCAGCGCCTGGCCGCCGCCGGCGGGGACGTGATCACCGTGCACGCCGGGGTGAGCGCACTGCGCACGGCGCACGCCCTCGCCTTCGCCGAGGACGCCGCCGCGGCCGGAGCGCGGGGGCTGCTCCTGGCGCCGCAGTCCTATCAGACCCTCACCGACGACGACGTCGCCGGCCTCTACACGGACGTGACCGCCGCGGCCGCCGAGCACCTCGGGCTCGCCGCGCCCGGCTGCCTGCCCCGCCCCCTGCTCGGGCTCGGGGCCGAGGACCGGGCGGAGGTGGCCGACGTCGTCGACCGCGTGCTGGACGGCGAGCCCACGACGCGCCCCTGACCTGCGCATGCTCGCGGCCTGCCGCTACCGTGGCCCCATGGCATCCCTCTCCGCCACAGCCCAGCCCACCGGCCGCTCCGCGCCCGACCTGCACCGCCGCCTGCTGCTGTCCGGGATGCTCTTCGGCGTGGGCGTGGCCGCCTTCGTGGACGAGACCGTGCTGCACCAGCTCCTGCACTGGCACCACTTCTACGACCGCTCCACCACGGCCGTCGGGCTCGTCTCGGACGGGCTCTTCCACGCCTTCGGCTGGTTCGCCGCCGTGGCCGGGCTGTTCCTCTTCGCGGACGTGCGACGCCGCGGCGGCCCCGGCGTCGGCCGGTGGTGGCCGGCGGTGCTGATCGGCGCAGGCGCGTTCCAGGCGTGGGACGGCACCGTCCAGCGCAAGCTCATGAGGACCCACCAGATCCGGTACGAGGTCATCCCCACGGAGCTGCAGGGCACCGGCCCGTACGCGCCCGTGGACGACATCCTCGTGTACGACCTCGTGTGGATGGCCATTGCGATCGCCTTCCTCGTGATCGGCACCCTGGCGTGGCGGCGCGGCTCCCGCCGGGCGGCCGCCCGTGCATGAGCACCCCGGCGGGATCGGGGCGGAGCTCGGCGCCCAGGCGGCGAGCGCCCCGTTCCCGCTGGCCGGCGTCGTCATCGGCGGCGGACTCCTGCTGTTCCTGGTCGCCTATGCGGCGCTGGTCCGCGCCGGACGACGCCGGGGCCGCGCCTGGTCCGACGCGCGCACCCTGAGCGCGGCCGCGGGGGTGGTGGCCGGCGTCGTGGCGGTGGGACCGCTGGGGGTACTCGGCCACCACGACTTCACGGCCCACATGTGGGGGCACCTGCTGCTGGGCATGCTCGCCCCGCTGCTGCTGGTGCTGTCCGCGCCGGTGACCGTGGCCCTGCGGGGCCTGCCCGTGGCGTGGGCGCGGCGGCTGTCCCGGGTGCTGTCCACGCCGTACGTGCGGGTGGTCTCGCACCCGGTGGTGGCGGGGCTGCTGAACATCGGCGGGCTGTGGCTGCTCTACACCACACCCCTGCACGCCTGGATGCATGCCTCCGCGGTGGGGCATCTGCTGGTGCACGTGCACGTGCTGCTGGCCGGGTGGGTGTTCACCGCCGCGATCCTGCAGGTGGACCCGGCACCGCACCCGCACGGACACCCGCTGCGGGCAGGTGTGCTCGCGGCGTTCCTCGCGCTGCACGCGATCCTCTCCAAGCACGTCTACGCGCATCCGCCGGCGGGCGTGGGCGTGGCGGAGGCCCAGGCCGGCGCCCAGCTCATGTACTACGGCGGCGACTGGATCGACCTCGTGCTGATCGCCGTCTTCTGTCTGGACTGGTACCGCCGCACCGCGCCGGTGCGGTCGGGGCGGGGCGGTGTGGTGGCCCGGGCGGCGCCCTGAGAAGACCGCTCGATGTGCTCAGGACCGCGTCCTCATGACGCGGTCCTGAGCACAGCAGGCGGTCGCGGGGATCCTGCGCCCCCGCCCGCGCCCCGGCTCAGTCGAGTCCCGCGGCCAGCTCGTCCAGGAAGGCCTTGAGCTCCTCCCGCTGTCCGGCCGGCCCGGGGTAGAGGTCGGCCATGCGTGCGGGGATGTCGGCGGCGGCCTCGCGCAGGTCCCGGCCGGCGGGGGCGAGGGAGATGAGGCGACGCCGCTCGTCGTCGGCGCTGCGGGCACGGGTGAGCAGGCCGGCGTGGTCGAGGCGGCGCAGCAGCGGGGTGAGGGTGCCGCTGTCGAGTCCCAGGCGCGCGCCGATGTCGTTCACGCCCACCGGCCCGTCCTCCTGCCAGAGCACCAGCATCACGAGGTACTGGGGGTAGGTGAGGCCCAGCTCCTCGAGCCGGGGCCGGTAGGCGCGGGTCACCGCCCGGCTGGCGCGGTAGAGGGAGAAGCACAGCTGGCGGTCGAGGTCGAGGGGGGTGACGTCCACCCGGACAACTTACCCCGCAGACAACTGGATTGCACACAACCTGATCGCGGACTACCTTGGACCGTGGCCGCCGTCGAGCGGCCCCCGGCACCCCGGGCCAGACACCGTCAAGGAGCACACCGTGATCGAGATCGAGCCCCTCTACACCACCGAGGCCATCGCCACGGGCGGCGGCCGCAACGGCCACGTCCGGACCGCGGACGGCCGCGTCGACATGGACCTGGCGATCCCCGCCGAGATGGGCGGCAACGGCGACGGCGCCAACCCCGAGCAGCTCTTCGCCGCCGGCTACGCCGCGTGCTTCCACTCCGCCCTGCAGAGCGTCGCCCGCCAGGCCAAGAAGAAGCTCGGCGACTCCTCCGTGGGCGCCCGCGTCTCGATCGGCAAGGCCGGCGAGGGCTTCGGCCTGGCCGTCACCCTCGAGGTCGTCATCCCGGACCTGCCCCAGGACGAGGCGCAGCAGCTCGCCGACGCCGCCCACCAGGTCTGCCCCTACTCCAACGCCACCCGCGGCAACATCCGCGTGGACGTTCAGGTCGTCGACGACTGACCGCTCGGCGCGGCGGCCTCCGCGGCCACCCGCGGATCCGAGGGCTGGAGCACCATCACCAGCAGGGCGATCGCACCGAGCACGGGCAGCAGCGCCAGGAGCAGCCAGGCGCGGCTGAGCCCGGCGTCGTGCAGTCGCCGGGCCGTCAGCGCCCAGGCGGGCACCAGATGGAGCAGGCCCCAGACCCCCGAGAAGGCCTGGTAGGCCTCGGTCATCGAGTCGACGGCGGGGACGCTGAGACCGCTGACCGCGAAGCCGGGGAACACGACGGCGGAGGGGGCGGCCGTCGTCGTGTCCGCCCCGAGGGCCCCGAACAGGAGGGTGATGCCGAGGGACGCGAGGGACAGGTACAGCACCACCCACCAGAACTCGGCGCGCCCGGCCCGGCCGCCGAACTGCGCGTAGCGTCCGTAGAAGCGGCCCACGGCCCGGAGGCACGTCATGGCCCAACCCTGGCCCATGAGGTGGCCCGAGTCGAGGCCCTCCCGCGTGTCCGCACGTCAGGGCGCCGGTAGCCTGGCGCGCATGCCCTCCCCCTCCGGCTGGCAGGCCCAGCACGACGCCGACTACCGCGCCCACTGGCACGCCCTCGCCGCCCGCGCGGACCCCGACGCGCTCACGTGGGTGGTGCTGGGCGACTCGGCCGCCGTCGGGATCGGGGCCGAGAGCGTGGAGCGCACGTACGTGGCCCAGGTGGCCGAGCGGGTGGCCGCCGAGACCGGCCGGCCCGTGCGGGTGGTGAACCTCGCCGTCAGCGGGGCCATGGCGAAGGACGTCCTCGCCGACCAGCTGCCCCTCATGCCGGCGAGCGGGGTGGACGCGGTGACGTGCGTCGTCGGCGGCAACGACGTCACCTGGGCTTGGCGGTTCCGCGAGGCCGCCTTCGAGGAGCCCCTCGAGGCGATCGCCCGCGCGCTGCCGGCCGGTGCCACGCTGGGCCTGGTCCCGACGTTCCGCATCCCGCCGTTCGAGGCCCGCGTGCGCCGGGCGAACACGGTGGTGCGGCGGGTGGCCGCCCGGCACGGCCTCGGCGTGGCGGACGTGCACGCGGCCACGTGGCGGCGGAATCTGAGGCACCAGGTCAGCCGCCTGGCCCGGGACCTGTTCCACCCCAACGGCGCCGGCTACGAGGACTGGGCCGCGGCGGTCGCCCCCGAGGTGCTGCGGCAGGTGCGGGGTCAGGCACCGGCCGCCTGAGGACTCCTCCCCGCCGCGCGCGAAGCGCACATCCGGCGTCCCTCACACCGGGGGCTAGACGGGGACCCATGCGATGCATAGTCTCCCCTCACGCACTGCACGACGACCGGTCGGGCCGGCGTCCGGGAGCACGGGCTCCCCCGACCGACGGAGGTCCGCCTTGACCCCCTCACCCCCTTCCCTCCGCTCCGCCCGCCATGCCCTCCCGGCCACAACGGCGGCCCTGACCCTGGCCCTCACGCTCGCCGGCTGCTCCGGCGGCGGGGGCCCAGCGACGGTGTCCGGCACCACACCCTCCCCTGCGGCGTCCTCCGACACGACGCCGTCCCCGTCGAGCACGTCCGAGACCACCACGCCGTCCGCGGGCGGGCCAGCCTCCGGCACCACGGCGCCGAGCACTCCGGCGCCGGCCTCCGGGAGCGCCACGCAGGGTTCGGGCGGCGGCTCCACCGCCGGTGCCGGGTTCGTGCCCGAGGGCGCCGATCCCGCCAGGAACGGGGCTCTGCCGTTGAGCGAGGGCTTCCTCGCCGCCCTCCCGGAGGCCGCCGTCACGCACCGGGCGGGCAGTCCGACGGAGGACCCCCTGGCCCGGGCCCTGGAGGGCGTCGAGCTGCCCGGCACGCCCACGACGGACGTCAACGTGATCGCCTCCGAGCTGCAGGGCCTCCAGACCCCCGGGGAGGGGGGCGGGGCGATGGGCGGCGAACGCCCCGAGGGCACCCTGCGCCTGATGCTGCTGTGCGACGACCCGGACGCCGGCCCGTCCTCGGTGGGCATCCTCGGGGCGGACGGCTTCGCCGCCTACCAACCCCTGGGGTGGTCGGACCGCTGCGGCGGATACGTCGTCATGGTGCCGGAGTCGGACGCGGAGGACCTGGTGGTGAGCGCCGAGGTCCCCGAGGGCACCCGGTACCGCCTGAGCGTGATCACGGACCACGATCCGGTGGCCGACTGACCCCACCATCCCCGGGCTGGCGGCAGGTGCCGGCCCTGGCCGTCAGCGTCCCCACGACGCCCCCGGCCGCCGACCGGGCACCCCTCCCCACGAAGGGCGCCCGGCCGGAGTCTCGTCACACGATCAATGGTCGTGCCCCTCGTGGCCCTCCGAGGGCTCGGCGCCGTGGTCGTGGCCCTCGTGGCCGTCGTCGTCGTGGTCCTCGTCACCGTGCGCGCCCTCCTCGGGCTTCACGGACTCGGGCTCGCCGGTGACCACGGCCATCTCGACGGGCGCGAAGTCCAGCTCCTTCTCGAGGACCTTCTCACCGGTCTCCAGGTCCACGGCCACGAGCCTCCGGTTCTCCGCGTCCGTCACGTAGGCGGTGTTCCCGGCGACCTTCAGGATCGGACCGGGCTCCTGCCACTCGTCCTTCTCCTTCCAGGGCTGGATCACGGGGTGCTCGGCGGTGATCTCGCCGGTCTCCTCGTCGATCACGTTGAGCTCGCCGTCGTAGGTGAGCACCACGCCGGAGCCGTCCTCGGCGCGGCCGAGCGAGCGGAACCAGTAGGAGGAGCCGAGGTCCACGGTGGTGAGCTCATCGGTGCGGGTGTCGATGAGGGCGATCTCCGTGGGCCGCTCGACGGCCTCCTCCGGCTCCTCCTCGACCTTGTAGTCGCCCAGGACGATGGGCGAGTCATGCAGCCCGAACAGGTTCCCGGAGCGCTGATACTCGGTCTCGACGTCCACCTTGTGGAACTCGCCGTCCCGGTACACGACGGGCCCGTTCTCGCAGCCCATCACGACGACGTCGCCCGCCTCCGTCGGCTGGGCCGCGGCCTCGCCGTGGCTGCCGGGGCAGTCGTCGGTCTCGGCCGTGACCTCGCCGGTCGTCGGGTCGATCACCTGGAGCGTGTTCCGGGAGTCCTCGGTGCCCTGCGTGGTGAAGAGGGTGCCGTCGGAGAGCTCGAGCGCCACGCCGTGGTGCGGGTCCTCGGTCTCGGCCTCCGTCATGACGGGCATGAGGTCCGGGGTCGCCTTGTCCAGGTGGGCCGAGTCGAAGGTGCGGATCGCGCCCGTGCCGTCCGTGAAGAGGGTGGTCCTGCCGTTGTGGGTGACGGCGTGGTCGGGGTGCTCGCCCGGGAACGTCACGCCGGTCATGCCGGGCGCGGACTCGTAGTTGTGGACGTGATCGCCGTGGGCCTTGGCCTGGATGCCGGTGGAGAACACCTCCCAGCCGTTCCCGGTGGTCACCAGGACGTCCTTGCCGTTGCCGGCGTTGCTCAGCCGCGTGAAGCCCGGGACGTCCTGCTCCTTCACCACCTCGCCGGACTCGGCGTCGAGCAGCGTGAGCCCGTCCTCGTGCGAGAGCAGGATGCGCGGAGTCACCGCGGAGACCTCGGTGGTCTGGGTCGGGTCGACGCGGTCCTCCTCGGAGACGGAGGAGGCCGCCGTCGCCTCACCCGCCGGTGACTCGGAGCCACCCGAGGCGGAGGTGGGCGTCTGCCCGTCATCTCGGCGGCGCCGACGGCGCGCCCCCGTCGCGGGAACCGGCGCGTGACGCCACCCGTCGGCGGGCTGGGACGGGCCCGGGGCGGATGCCTACGGTCGGCCCACCTGCCCACGGAAGGACCGCTCATGACCACTCCCGTCCTCGACCGTCCCGCACCGACCTCCGCCGCCGACGCCCCCGACACCGCAGAACTCCGAGCCCGCTTCGCCCCCGTCTTCGCCCGGATCGCCGCGAACGAGGCCAGGCGGCGGGACACGGCCGTCCCGCCCCGTGCGGCCGTGCGCCTGCTCGCCGAGACCGGCTTCACCGCCCTCCGGCTGCCGCGGGAGCGCGGCGGCTCCGGCGCGACCCTCACGCAGCTCCTCGACCTGCTCGTGGACCTCGCCGCAGCCGACGCGAACCTCCCCCAGGCCCTCCACGGGCATTTCATGTTCACGGAGCAGGTCGCCCGTGACGTCCACCCGCGTCTGACCGACTGGTGGCTGGACGAGGTGGCCGCCGGGAAGGTCTTCGCCAACGCGCTCGTGGACCCGCCGGCCGCGACCGGCCTGCCGGGCGTCACGGCCCGCCGGGACCCGCGCGACCCGGAGGCGTTCCTGCTGACCGGCACGAAGCAGTACTCCACCGGCACCCTGCTGGCGGACTGGACCCTGGTCGCCGCCCACGACGACGCCGGGGCTCTGCAGCCCCTCGTCGTCGAGGTGGCCGGGCCGGGCGTCGAGGCCCGCGACGACTGGGACGGCATCGGCCAGCGGGGCACGGCCTCCGGCACCACCGTCTACACCGACGCACCCGCCCCCGCTTGGCGCCGCGTCGACCTGGAGCGCCCCGCCGCCGCCCCCGGCTACCCGTTCCTGTGGCTCATCCTCGCGGCCACCCAGGCGGGCATCGCCCAGCGCGCGCTCGACGAATTCGCCGAGATCCTCCGCCGCCGTTCCCGCTCCTACCAGCACGCCGCGAGCGCCAGCCCCGCCCACGACCCGGTCCTGCAGCACCAGCTCGGGGCCGCCGCCGCGCAGGTCCGCGCGCTGCGCTCCGTGGTCCTCGGCGCGGTCCCTGCCCTCGAGGCGGCATACACCACCGCGGCCGGTGCGGCTCCCGCGCTCGGCGCGGCCGAGTCCGAGTCCCAGGACGACGGCGCCGCGGAGGCCTTCGAGGCCGCCCACACGGAGGCCTGGGTCGCCGCAGCCTCGGCGTCCTCCGTGGCGGCCGACCTGACGCTGCGGCTGACCTCCGACCTGTTCGAGACGGCCGGGGCGTCGGCCGTCGTCGCGGGCCCGGGACTCGACCGCCACTGGCGCAACGCCCGCGTGCTGGCCAGTCACACGCCCCTGCCGCACCGCCGCCGCCAGATCGGGGAGTGCCTGCTGCACGGCACCCCCGCCCCGCACAGCGCGGACGCGGTCGAGACCGCATCGTCCACCGGCGCCGATCCGTCCCGCGACAGCGCCTCCCCGTCCCCCTCGACCCCCGCCGCCCCGAAGGAGCAGTGAGATGACGACGACCACCGACCGCACCGACACGATCTCCCGTCCCGCCGACGTCGGGACCACCGACTCGGGGGTGCCGACCACCGCGCACCCGGCCGACCGGCCCCAGTTCCTCGCCGCCCGCGCACGGCTGGCCCCCGTGTTCGCCTGGCTCGCCGAGACCGCCGCCGAGCGGGACCGTGAACGCGTGACCGATCGCGAGGCCACGGACCGCCTCGCCGCCGCCGGCTTCCCGGGGCTGCGTGTGCCCGAGGAAGCGGGCGGGGCCGGCCTGACGTTCCCGGAGGCCGCGCGCCTGTACGTGGAGCTCGCCGAGGCCGACTCGAACGTGCTGCAGGCCCTGCGGGTGCACGTGGTGAACGTGGAGACGGTGCTCGGCTCGCCGGCCGGGCCGCGCCGCGAGCGGTGGCTGCACCGCTTCGCCACGGGTGAGACGGTCGCGAACGCGACCACGGAGATCGGCAACCGCACCGGCCACTACGAGACCCGCCTGACGACGCGTCCGGACGGCTCGGTGGTGGTCAACGGTCGCAAGGCCTATTCCACCGGAACGCTGTACGCGGACTGGACGATCGTCGTCGTCGAGGACGAGGACGGTGCCGAACGCGCGGCGACCGTGCGCTCGGACGCCCCCGGGGTGACCCGGCACGACGACTGGGACGGATTCGGTCAGCGGCTGTCCGCCTCGGGGACCACGGAGTTCACGGACGTGGTGGTGGATCCGGAGGAGCTCACGCCGGTGGGCCAGTCCCTGGACGACGGCTCGTCGATCTTCGCCTCGCAGGCGATCTTCCAGTTCGTCCACCTGGTGGGTCTGACGGGCATCGCCCGTGCCGTCGTGCGCGACGCGGCGGCCTATGTGGCCGGCCGCACGCGCGGCTTCTCCCACGGTGCAGCCCCGCGGCCCGGTGACGATCCGCAGGTGCTGCAGGTGGTGGGCGAGCTGGAGGCCGCCGCGTTCGGGGCGCAGGCGGCGCTCGACGCCGTCGTCGGGCCCCTGGACCGGGCGCTGCGGGCCGAGGCGTCGGGCGCACCCCTGGCCGAGGCCGAGGTGGACGCGGTGTACACCGCCGTCTACGCCGCCCAGCAGGTGATCGCCCGGGCCGCCCTCGACGCGGCGACCCGCCTGTTCGAGGTGGGCGGGGCCTCGGCAACCCTGCGCACGCGCGGGCTGGACCGGCATTGGCGCAATGCGCGGGTGCTCGCCAGCCACAACCCGCTGATCTACCGCGCCCGACTGCTCGGCGACCGGGCCGTCAACGGCACGCCGCTCGGACGCCACTACCGGCTGGGCGGCTGAGCCGCCGGCCGGCGCGGCGCGCGGCGGAGCCCCTCAGGCCAGGCCGCGCGCCGCATGCCAGGCGGCGATCCGCTCGAGCGCCTCGTGGACGGCGCCCGGGCCGGCGGCGAAGGAGAGGCGGACGAACTCGGGCCCGTGGACGGCGTCGAAGTCGTCCCCCGGGGTCAGTGCGACGCCGGCCTCCTCCAGCAGGGCGGCGCAGTAGCCGACGGCGCTGCCGAACTCCGCCAGCATGCCTGGGGCGAGGCGGGCCCACAGGTAGAAGGCGCCGTCGGCGGGGGCGGCGTCGGCCCAGCCGAGCCGGGGCAGGGCGGCCAGCACGACGCCGCGCGTCGCCGTGAAGCCGCCGGCCTGCTCGGCGCAGAACGCGTAGGACTCCTCGCTGAACGCGTGGACGGCCGCCTCCTGGGCCGCGGCGGGCGGGCAGAGGGCGACCGAGCCGGCGAGGCCGTCGACCGCGGCGGCGAGGTCGTCCGGCATGAGCATCCAGCCCAGCCGCCAGCCGGGCATGCCCCAGTACTTGGAGAACGAGCTGACCACGAGCGCGGTGCGGGAGGTGCGCCATGCGCAGGCGCCGGGCCCCTGCCCGTCCGCGTGCACGATGCCGTGGTAGATCTCGTCCGAGACGAGCCGCACCCCGCGTTCCTCGCACCAGCGGGCGAGCTCGGCGAGCTCGTCGGCGCTGACCATCGTGCCCGTGGGATTGGCCGGGGAGGCGAGCACGAGCCCCGCGACCGGGCCCTCCGCGAGCGCCGCCTCCAGGTGGGCGACCGTGGGCTGGTAGCGGGTGCCGGCGTCGACGTCCACGTCCACCACCTCCACCCCGAGCGCCGCGAGGATGTTGCGGTACGCGGGATAGCCGGGGCGCGGCAGGAGCACGCGGTCCCCCGGGGAGAACGCCGCGAGGAAGCCGAGCATGAACGCCCCCGAGGAGCCCGTCGTGATCGCGACCTGCTCGGGGCGGACGTCGAGCCCGTACCAGCGGCGGTAGTGGCCGGCGACGGCGGCCCGCAGCTCCGGCAGGCCCAGCGCCGGGGTGTAGGTGAGGGCACGGCCGGAGGCGTGGACGGCGGCGGCCGCGGCGTCGACGGCGGGCGGGGCGCCCCCGCCCGGCTCCCCCGCGCACAGGCTGACGACGTCGTGGCCGGCGGCGCGCAGTGCGGCGACCCGGCCGAGGATGCTCATCACCGTGAACGGCGGCACCTGCGACCGGGCGGACGGCGCGAAGGCGGGGGCAGGGGCGGCGGTGCTGGCGTGGGCGGCGGTGCTGGAACGGGACGGGCGACGCATGGCCCGAGGCTACCCCCCGTTTTCGTTCGGGAAACGGCGCCCCGGGGACGACTTTCGTTGACGAAACGGCCGGGCGGGCCGCCGTTTCGTCAACGAAAACGTCTCGACCCGCCGCCGTTTCCCGAACGAAAACGTCCGGCCCGCCCCGCGCGGCCCTCACTCCTCCGCGCCGAGCAGCTCCCGGATGTCGTCGGCCGTCAACGAGTCCGTGAACGCGCCCGCGCCGGAGTCGTCGGACTCGTCCACGAGCGCCCCGAACAGCTCGGCCTTGCGTCGCTGCAGCTCGAGGACCTTCTCTTCGATCGTCCCCTCGGAGACCATGCGGTAGACCACCACGGTGCGCTCCTGGCCGATGCGGTGTGCGCGGTCCACCGCCTGTGCCTCGGCGGCGGGGTTCCACCACGGGTCCATGAGGAACACGTAGTCGGCCTCGGTCAGGGTCAGGCCGAAGCCGCCGGCCTTGAGGGAGATGAGGAACACCGGCGCCTCGCCCTCCCGGAAGCCGCGGATCACCTCGGCGCGGCCGCGCGTGCCGCCGTCGAGGTAGGCGTGCTCCACCTCCATGGCGTCCAGCTCCTCGGCGATCACCTTGAGGAAGCTCGTGAACTGGCTGAACACGATCACGCGGTGGCCCTCGGCGAGGATCTCCGTGAGGTCGTCCAGGAACCGCTCCAGCTTCGAGGAGGGGATGGAGGCGTACTCCCCCTCCACGATCTGCGGCGCGAGCGCGAGCATGCGCAGCAGCGTGAGCGACTTGAAGATGGTGAAGCGGTTGCCGTCCACGTCGCTCAGCAGCCCCAGCACCTTGCGGCGCTCGCGCTGCAGCACGCGGTCGTACACCTTGCGATGGCTCGGCTCGAGCTCCACGCGCAGCACCTGCTCCTGCTTGGGCGGCAGGTCCTTGGCCACGAGCTCCTTGGAGCGGCGCAGCATGAACGGGCGCACGCGGCGGCGCAGGGCCGCCATCCGCTCCGGGTGCTCCCCGGACTCGATGGGCGTCACGTACGCCTCGCGGAACCGGCGGTGGCTCGGGAACAGCCCCGGCACGACGACGGCGAGCAGCGCCCAGAGGTCGCTGAGCGAGTTCTCCATGGGCGTGCCCGTGATGGCCAGACGGAACGGGGCGGGCAGGTCCCGGGCCACGGCGTGCACCTTGGAGGCGCGGTTCTTGAGGAACTGCGCCTCGTCGTAGACCACGCCGCCCCACGTCACCCTCCCGTACTGGGCGGCGTCGATCCGCAGCAGGGTGTAGCTCGTCACCACGACGTCGGCGCCGGCCACCGCCGTCTCCACGTCCGCTCCCCGCTTGCGCGTGGTGGTGTCCAGCACGCGCACGTCCAGGCCGGGGGTGAACTTGGCCGCCTCCGCGGCCCACACGGACACCACCGAGCTCGGCGCCACCACCAGGAACGGCGCGCGGCCGGGGTGCGCGGCGCGGGCGTGCGCCATGAGCGCGAGGGTCTGCACGGTCTTGCCGAGGCCCATGTCGTCGGCCAGGATCCCCCCGAGGTCCTGCTCGTACAGGAAGTGCAGCCAGCGCAGCCCCTCCTGCTGGTACGGGCGCAGGTCCGCCTGCAGCCCGGCGGGCTCAGGCGCCTCGGGCAGGCGCTCCATGGCGGCGAGGCGGCCGACGGCGGCGGTCCACGCGGGATCCTCCGTCGTCTCGTCGGCGAGCTCCTTGAGCTCCTCCCAGAACCCCACCTGATGCCGGGACACGGAGGGGTTCTCCGGGGTCCACTCCTGCAGCGTGGCGGCCTCGGAGAGCAGCGCGCGCAGCCGCTCGAACGCCGGATGGTCGAGGGAGAGGTAGGAGCCGTCGAAGAGGATCAGCGAGCTCTGCCCCTGCACGAGGGCGGTGAACAGCTGCGCGAACGGCAGCACGTGCCCGTCCACGGAGACCTGCACGCCCAGGTCGAACCAGTCGTTGCGGGCGGCGGTGGTGCTCGCCTCGATCCGCGGCGCCGCCGTCAGCTCGCGGTACTCGGGGCGCTCGCCGCGCACGTCCACGCGCACGTGGTCCAGCCGCTGCAGCTGCGGCAGCACGGTCTCGGAGAAGCGCGCCGCGGCCACACCCTCGAGCACCTGCTCCTCGGCCCGGCCCGCCCGGGGCCAGGCCTCGGCGGCGGCGCGCAGGACGGCGTCCTCATGGCGGACGTCCCGCAGGGTGTCCCCCGCCGGGTTCATCCCGAGCTCGCGGGGCGGGTCGAAGTACAGCCAGGACCAGCGCAGCACGAGGCGGTGGTCCTTCTGAAAGTCGGCGCGCAGGCGCAGCACGGGGGGCTCGAACTCGGGCAGCTCCACGGACGCGTCGGGGCTGGCCACCTCGAGGGCGGCACGCAGCCGCGGGTACACGCGGGTGAGGAACTCGTCCCGGTCGGCGGCGGGCACGCGCACGGGCTCGCCCGCGAGCACGAGCTGCTGCACGGCCTCCGGGACCGGGGCGACGGCGGGGATGAGGTGCAGGGTGAACCCGCCGTCGTCGTCGGTGACGCGGTAGAAGCCCACGCTGCCCACCACCTGCACCCCGGCCATGCCGCCGGGCATGGTGCTCAGCGAGGGGGCGACCTCGAGGCCGCCGTCCGGGGCGCGCGTCACGTCGAGGCCCACGGCGGCGGGATCGTCGAGGACGACCCCGGAGAGCAGGCCCAGCGGCACCAGCTCGACGCCCGCGGACTGCGCCTCGGCGAGGAGCTGCCAGATGCGCGGGGAGTCGAAGGCGTGCAGGCCGAACCAGGCGTCCGTGGGGTAGGAGTCCTCGGCCATGAGCTGGCGCCAGATGAGGCGCAGCGCCCGCTCCTGGGCCGGGGCGAACTCGGCGCGCGGGAACTGGAAGGCGCGCCACGTGAGCCCGCCCTTGATCCAGGTGCCCTTCGCGCCGCGCCTGAGGGGGCGGACGATCACGTACAGCGGGCGGCCCTCCCGCAGGTGCTCCTCGCCCGCGGGCGCCGGGCCCCACTGCTGGTACACGTTGCGGGAGGACTCGGCGACGAGCTCCACGCCGATCGCCAGGGGCGGCGGTGCACCCAGGCGGCGCGGGGCGTCCAGGCCGGCGAGGGGCTCCATCACGCGGCGCCAGTCGAGGCCCGTGCCGCGGGCGGCCGAGCGCTCCCGGGCCGCGGCAGCCACGGCGTCGGGGTCCGAGGAGGGCGGCACGGGCAGGGCGTCGGCCGTGGTGACCATGTCCGCGAGCTTGCGGCGGGCCTCGCCGAGCGCCTGGTCGGCGTCCAGGCGGACCACCTGGTAGAGCACCGCGGCCACGTGCTTGCAGTCGGTGCCCACGGGGCAGGTGCAGCGGCCGGTGACCGGCTCCACCTCGGCGGGCGCGCCGGGCTCGGCCGCGTAGACCTCCTGCACCTGCACGCGCACCCGGTAGGGACTCGGGGCAGTGCCGCGCACGGAGGCGTCGACCACGCCGCCCGCGGCGTCGTACCGGAGCCGGCCGACGGCGCCCCGGGCGGCGATCTCGAATCCGCGGTCCGCCATCGTGCTGCCGACGACCGCCCGGATTGCCTCCGTGCGCACGTGCGGCAGGACGTCTCCCGAATCTGCGATGGCCATACCCACCAGTTTCCCATGGTGGTCCGCCCGATGCCGCACACGGTGGGCGAGGAGCCGACGGGGTGAGATGCGGGCCACTGAGGCTCAGACCTCGTAACCGGTCCGGCCCCTTCCCTAGGCTGGCCCGATGAGCACCCCCTCCGTCGCGCGCGCCACTCCCGCATCCGCGTCCGCCGCCTCCTCCCCCGCCGACCAGCCCGGCACCGAGCCCGGCACCTCCGAGTCCCGCGCCCCCTTCGCCTCACCCCTCGGCCTGTCCCTGCCCGAGGGCCGCGGCCGCCGCGTCCTCGTCACCGGCGCCACCGGCTACGTGGGCGGCCGCCTGATCCCCGAGCTCGTGGCCGCCGGCTTCGCCGTGCGGGCCGTGGCCCGCAACCCCGAGGACCTCGAGGGCCGGCCGTGGTCGGACCGCGTGGAGATCATGAAGGCCGACCTCTCGGAGCCGGACGAGGTCCGCGCAGCGATGGAGGACGTCCACACCGCCCTGTACCTCGTGCACTCCATGGGCGGTGACGGTGACTTCGTGGAGCGGGAGCAGAAGATCGCCGACGTCGTGGCCCGCGCCTCGGACGACGCCGGCGTCACCCAGCTGGTCTACCTCTCCGGCCTGCACCCGGACGAGAAGCCCGTGGAGGAGCTCTCCGACCACATGCGCTCCCGCGAGCTCGTGGCACGCCGTCTGGACGAGGCCGCCGCACCCGCGCTGGTCTTCGAGGCCGGCGTGGTCATCGGCTCCGGCTCCACCTCCTTCGAGATGATCCGACACCTCTCGGACCGTCTCCCCGTGATGCCCGGCCCCTCGTGGCTGAAGAACAAGGTGGAGCCCATCGCCATCCGCGACGTGCTCTACTACCTGGCCCACGCGTGCGCCCTGCCCGAGCCCGTGCAGGCCCGCGCCCAGATCGGCGACGGCGTGGCCCAGCCCTTCGCCACCCTGCTGACGCAGTACGCCGAGGCTGCCGGCCTGTCCAAGCGCATCGTGATCCCGCTCCCGTTCCCGGCCTCCCACCTCTCCGGGTTCTGGATCGGCATGGTGACCCCGATCCCCGTGGGCGTGGCCCTGCCGCTCGCCTCCTCGCTGCGCGAGGACGCGGTGACCTCGAACCACACCGTGGCGGACATCATCCCCGACCCCCCGGGCGGCCTCACCAGCTACCAGGACGCCGTGCGCCGCGCCCTGCACCACGAGGAGTCCGGCCCGCTGGACGTCACGTGGGAGGCGGACGAGTACTCCGCCGTCGACCCGGCCGCGCCCCTGCCCTCGGACCCGGAGTGGGCCGGCAAGACCGTGTACAAGGACGAGCGGGAGCGTGAGTCCGACCTCTCCCCCGAGGACGTGTGGCCCGTGATCGAGTCGGTCGGCGGGGCCAACGGCTGGTACTCCACGCCCCTGCTGTGGCAGATCCGCGGCGTCGTCGACAAGGCCGTCGGCGGGCCGGGCCTGGCCCGCGGCCGTCGCGACGCCGAGCACCTGCGCCGCGGCGACATCGTGGACTGGTGGCGCGTGGAGAAGATCGAGTACGGCCACCGGCTGACCCTGCGTGCCGAGATGCGCGCCGGCGGGCGCGCCTGGCTGCAGCTGGCCGTCGAGCCCCGCGAGGGCGGCGGGTCGGTGTACCGCCAGCGCGCGATCTTCATGCCCGACGGCCTGCTGGGCCGCGCCTACTGGACGGCCATCCTGCCGTTCCACGCCGTGGTCTTCCCGGAGATGGCCGCCAACATCCTGGCCGAGGGCCAGCGCCGCAAGACCGGCGGCGAGCGCGGCCGCACCCGCGGTCTCGTGCGCGCCCTGGCCGACCGGCTCCCCCTGCGCCGCAACCCGCTGGACCGCTCGAAGAAGGACGGCGCGAAGAAGGGCTAGTCCGCGCGCGGGCCCCGGGCCTGCTGCACCCGCCGCACCCAGCGCTGACCGGGCGGGAGGATCGCCCAGTTGGCGCGCAGGGTGGCGCCCGCCATGCGGCCCTGACGTGCGCGGGCGCCGAGCGAGTGGAAGATCCGCCCGGCGGCTCCCACGCGCACGTGCGGGTCGAACCGCACGATGTGCCCGGCGAGGGCGAGGTGGAAGGAGAGGTCGAGGTCGTCGTGCAGGTCGGCGCGGTGGCGGTGCACACTCCCCCGCACCGCCTGCCACGCCTCGGCGCGCAGGGCCAGGTTGGAGCCCCACAGCGGGGTGCCCGCGAGCGCGGCACCCGCTGCCCAGCGGTAGGCGTTCGTGTAGAGCCGGGAGCGCAGCACGCCGAGCAGGCCCGGCTGGTCGTAGAACTCGCCGGGGCCGGTGAGCGCATCCAGGCGCGGGTCGGCGGCGAAGCGCGCCGTGATCCGCTCGATCCAGTCCTCCGGCGCACGGGTGTCCGCGTCGCACCGGAGCAGGAGCGTGCCGACGGCGGCGTCGAACCCGGCGG
This sequence comes from Micrococcus sp. 2A, assembly GCF_039519235.1. Taxonomy (NCBI): domain Bacteria; kingdom Bacillati; phylum Actinomycetota; class Actinomycetes; order Micrococcales; family Micrococcaceae; genus Micrococcus; species Micrococcus sp. 2A. The sequence continues at coordinate 2,394,140 of NZ_CP154351.1, forward strand.
CCGAGGCGGCGGGGATGCCCCGCTCGGGCTCGGTGACCACGCGGGCGCCGAACTCCCGGGCGACGTCGGCCGAGCCGTCCACGCTCCCGTTGTCCACCACCACGACCTCGTCCGCGGGCCGGGTCTGGCGGGCCAGATGCGCCAGGCAGACGCGAAGGTGGGCGGCGTCGTCGAGCACGGGGATGACCACGCTGACGGTGGGCTCCGGGGTCATCGGCTGCCCTGCCCGGCGCGGGAGGGGGTGGCCCCGCTGACGGCCACCGCGCCGGCGTCGGCCGCGCGCACCGCCAGCGCCGAGCCGACGAGCGCGCCCAGGCTGTCGGCGAGGAGGTCGCCGAGGGTGTCGTCGTAGCCCACGCCGATCTCCTCCGAGACGGCGTGGTGGGCCCACCACTCGGCGATCTCCCACACCACGCCGAGCGTCACCGTGAGCGAGGCGAGGGCGAGCACGGCCACCAGGGGCCCGACGGCGCGCACGACGCCGGCCGCGTCCGTCCGGCCGGGGATCCCTGCGGTGCGTCCGGGCTCGGCACCCGCGCCCATGCCGCCTGTGCTGCCGGCGCGGTGGCGCAGCCAGGCGCGCAGGCTGACGCCCACGAGCCCGGCCACCACGGCGGAGGCGGCCGCGTGGACCACGATGTCCAGGGTCGGCACTTGGTGGTAGAGGCCGACCACGCTGAACCAGCCGGCCGCCAGCAGCATGGCCTGCCCGGCCCAGTCCAGCAGGGTCCCTCCGCCGAGCCAGCGCAGCAGCCACTGCGCGCCGAACACGAGGAACATCACCGCCGCGGACGGCCAGCCCGCCGTGGCCCAGGCGAGCGGGATGAGGACCGGGCCGAGGGCGCGCAGCAGGTCCGCCGGGAGCAGGGGGAACACGTCAGCGCTCCCCGCCGCGGTCCCCGCCGGAGCGGTCCCGCCGCCCGGTGAGGAGCAGCCACAGCGCGGGCAGCAGGAGGGCGGATCCCAGGGGGTAGGCGAAGTCCTCGAGGGGCGCCAGGCCCAGGTAGACGCCGGAGAGCAGGTCGTGCCCGTAGTCGAACAGGCCCGCGGCGATCATGACGTTGTCGAAGATCGCGGTGAGCACCCACAGCGCCGCGAGCGCGAGGCCCAGGGCGGCCAGGTGCCGGCCGCGCAGGCGGCGCGTGAGCACGGCGGCGAGCAGCACGACGAGGGCGATCCCCACGAACACGACGTTCAGATCCCAGAAGCTCACGTGTCACGCCCCGCCCGGTGCTCCAGGATCCGCACCGCGCCCGTGAACAGGACCATGGTGAGGTAGCTGAGGAAGAGGAGGAAGAAGACCTCCTCGACCGGCAGCTGGGGGGCCACCAGCAGTCCGGTCATGTACGGGGACTCGCGGTGCAGGAACACGCCCGCCACGATCCCCCACACGTCCCACGCGAGGAAGTAGGCCAGGCCCACGGCCAGCACGAGCGCCCCGACGGCCGGGCGGCGCCACAGGAACAGGCGGAAGCGGCGGTCGAGCAGGGCCATGCAGCCGATCACGGCCAGGAGGCAGGCGAGGTAGATCACGCCGCACCCCCGCGGGCGAAGGCCCAGGCGATCAGCAGCATGGTCACGCCGAAGCCCACCCCGTAGTTCAGCGGCAGGAAAAGCCGCCAGCCGCGGTTGGCCTCCCCGGAGGTGGCGTCGGTGACCCCGCGGAAGCGCAGGGTGTTCAGCAGGTAGGGCACGGCCAGCAGGGCGGCGAGCGGGCCGGGCCACTCGGTGCCGAGCATCAGGAGGCCGGCACCGGCGTACAGGGCGGCGGCGAGCCACACGGTGGGCCGGGCGCCGAGCACGGTGGCCACGGAGGCGAGCCCTCCCTCGCGGTCCGGCACCACGTCCTGCACCGCGCCGAACATCTGGGAGGCCATGCCCCAGAGGAAGAACCCGGCCAGCAGCGCCCACAGCGCCGGCGTGAACGTCGCGCCCGCGAGCACGAGCCCGTACACGGCCGGGGAGACGAAGTGCGTGGCCGACGTCGCCGCGTCCAGGAAGGGGCGCTCCTTGAAGCGCAGCCCCGCCCACGAGTAGGCGACCACCGCGAACAGGCTCACAGCCAGCACGGCGACGGCGTCCCACTGCCCCCGGGCGATGGACCAGCCGGCCAGCACCGCGACGAACGGCAGCGGGAGCAGGCAGGACCAGAGCAGCACCGCGCGGCGGGACTCCCCGCCCACCACGGCACCCTCCACGCCGCCCTTGCGGGGGTTGCGGAGGTCGGACTCGTAGTCGAAGACGTCGTTGATGCCGTACATGGCGAGGTTGTAGGGCACCAGGAAGAACACGGTGCCCAGCACCACGAGCCACGTCGGGAGCCCGCCGGTGAGGATGGCGGCGGCGGCGAAAGGGAAGGCGGTGTTGATCCAGCTGACGGGCCGGGAGGCCTGGAACAGCGTGCGGATCACAGCGGGGCCCCTGGCCGCGGCACGGGGGCACCCAGGTGCTGGGCCACGGCCTCGCGGGCGATCTCGGCCGAGATCAGGCACATGGGCACGCCGATGCCCGGGCGCACGGACGAGCCGGCGTAGACCAGCCCGGCCACGTCGGCGTCGCGCACGGCGGGGCGGAACATGGCCGACTGGCGCAGGGTGTGCCCGGGACCCAGCAGGGAGCCGCGCCACGCGTTCACCTCGGCGGCGAAGTCCCCGGGGCCGTAGGTGCGCCGCACCACGATCCGCTCGGCGAGGTCCGGGATGTCCGCCCAGCGGGCGAGCTGGGCGAGGGCGCGGTCGGCCACGGCCTCCACCATCGGGTCCCCGGGGGTGTCCTCGTCCGGGGTCCGGACGCCGCCGCGGCCCCAGCCGACCTCGGCGGGGGCGGGCACGAGCAGGAACAGGGCCTCGTCGCCGTCGGGCGCGGCGCCCGGGTCCGTGGCCGAGGTGCGCGAGACGTAGACCGAGGTCTCCTCGGCCAGCTCGTCGCCCGCCTCGATGCGGCCGAAGTTGTCATCCCAGTCCGCGGTGAACAGCAGCGTGTGGTGCAGCAGCTGGGGCAACGCGCCGCGCACGCCCACGCACACCAGCACCCCGGAGGGGCCGGGGTCGCGGCCGTCCCACGCGGACTCGGGCACGCTCTGGGCCGCGGGAAGCAGGCGGGTCTGCACGTGGTGCAGGTCCGCTGCGGCCACCACGGCGTCCGCCGGCACGCGGTGCTCCGCGCCGGAGGCGTCCCGGTAGACGACGCCGGTGGCCCGCCCGGGGCTGCGGCGTCGCCCGCGGAGTCGGCCCAGCGCGCCGCGGGCCGGCGAGGGAGCCGCGTCCGCCACCTCGATGCGGGTGACCTCCGCCTCCGTGCGGATCTCGACGCCGGCCTCGCGGGCCAGGTCCGCCATCGCGTCCACCAGGGCGGCGAACCCGCCGATGGGGTGCTGCACGCCGTCCTCGAGGTCGAGGTGGCTCATGAGGTGGTACATCGCCGGGGCGCGCCGCGGGGAGGTCCCCAGGAACACGGCGGGGTAGCCGAGGATCTGGCGCACGCGGGGGTCCTGGAAGCGGCGGGCCACATGGCCGCGCAGCCCGCCCAGCAGCTGGGGGCCGAGCGCGGGCAGGGCGCGCAGCACCTCGGGGTGGGCCAGGGCGAGCGGGCGGCGGAAGTCGGTGTAGAGGAAGTGGCGCTTGGCCAGCGCGTAGATGCGGGCGGCGGAGTCCAGGTACGCCCCCAGGCGCGGGCCGGCTCCCGGCTCGAGGCGCTCCACCAGCGCGGTGGCCTCGGCGCGCCCCGTGACGACGTCGACGGGCGGCTCCTCCAGGTGCTCCTGCGTGTACACGCGGTAGGCGGGCTCGAGGCGGCGCAGGTCCAGGCGCTCGTCGGCGGAGGTCCCCATGAGGCGGAACCACCGGTCGATCACCTCGGGCATCAGGTACCACGAGGGCCCGGTGTCGAACGTGAAGCCCTCCGCGCTCCACCGCCCCGCGCGGCCGCCGAGCCCGGACTGGCGCTCGAGCAGGGTCACCTGGTGCCCGTCGCGGGCGAGCAGGCCCGCGGTGGCCAGGCCCGCGAAGCCGCCGCCCACCACGACGACGCGGCGCGGACGGGTGTCGGTCTGGTGCGTCCTCATGCGGTGCCTCCAGGGCGGATGGAGCGGGTGGAGCGGGTGGGATTGCGGCGACCCGCGCGCCGGGAGTGCTCGCCGTCGTCGCGGCGGGAGCCGGCCAGCACGCGCAGGGCGATGCGCGCCTTGACAGCGTCCGGCACGCGCACGCGGCGCTCTGCGAGCTCGGCGGCGGGGACGGCGGCGATGCGCCAAGCGAGCTCCGCGAAGAGCCCGTGGGCCAGGAGCACGGCGCGGCCAGCCCGCGGGTCGAGGGCGTGGATGCCGGGCAGGGCGGCGTCGAGGTCCGCCCACAGGTCCGCGAGCAGCTCGGCCTTGCGCTCCTCGGTGAGGGTGCCCGGACGTGCGTCGGCGAAGTAGGTGCGGCCCAGGCCGTCGTGGTCCGCGGCGAGGTCCCGCAGGAAGTTGACCTTCTGGAACGCCGCGCCGAGGCGGGAGGCGGCCGCGCGCAGCTCCTCCTGCTCGGCGGGGGTGTCCGCGCGGGTGCCGGGCAGGGAGGCGAACACGCGCAGGCACATCAGGCCCACCACCTCGGCCGAGCCGTGGATGTACTCGGCCAGGGAGTGCTCGCCGTGCTCGCTCGTCTCCAGGTCCGCGCGCATCGAGGCGAAGAAGGGGGCCGTCAGCTCGGGGGTGATGCCGTGGCGGCGGGCGACGTCGGCGAACGCGTGCAGCACGAGGTCCGCGGAAAAGCCCGTGGCCATGGCGTCCTCGCAGGCGGTCTCGTAGGCGTCCAGGGCGGCGCGCACCTGCGCAGGCTCCAGCCCGGCGGCCGCGGCCGGGCCGTCGACGATCTCGTCCGCCACGCGCACCATCGCGTAGATCGCGGCGATGTCCCCGCGGGCCTGGGCGGGCAGGGTGCGGCAGGCCCAGGAGAAGGAGGTGGAGTAGCGGCCGATCACGGTGCGGGCCGCGGCGTGCGCGGTGCGCGTGAAGAGGTCCAGTCCGGTGGTCGGGGCGCTCACGCGGGCTCCTCCGTCCCGAGGATGCGGCGGCAGGCCGCGGCGAAGTCCGCCCGCTCCGCGGCGCCCAGGGGCAGGGCCTCCAGACGGGCGAGCCCGCGGTCCACGAGTTCGGCGGCCAGCTCGAGGGCGTGCGTGCGCGAGCCCGCCTCCTCCAGGGCCGCACGGGCGGCGTCCACGGGGTGCGGGGCGCCGTCGTCGTGGGGTGCGGTGCCGTGCGGGGCGGTGCCGGCCGCGGTGCCGTGCGGGGCGGTGCCGTGCGGGGCGGTGCCGTGGTGGCCCGAGACGCTGCCGGCCGGGGGCGCGGCGGCGGCGCGGTCCAGCAGCGCGGCGACGTCGGGATCCCGGCGCCCGTGGGCGGTGACGACCGTGGCCTTGCCCTCGCGCAGGTCACCCGCGTCGGGCTTGCCGGTGGCGTCCGGGGAGCCGAACACGCCGTGCACGTCGTCCACCACCTGGTAGGCGGCCCCGAGGTCGGCGCCGACGGCGGCGAGGGCCGCGGCCAGATCGGGGGTCGCGCCGGCCAGCAGGGCGCCGGCGCGCAGGGGGCCCTCGAAGGTGTAGGCGGCGGTCTTGAGGCGCTGCATCGCGAGGATCCGTGCGGGCTCCGGGTGCTCGCCCGTGTGGCGGGCCAGGCCGAGGAGCACGTCCTCCAGCTCACCGGCGGCCGAGGCCGTGGCCGCGTCCAGCACGACGGCGGCCACGGGGGCGGCCCGCACCGGGTCGGGGGTGCACGTCATGGCCAGGCGCAGGGCCAAGGTGAGGAGGGTGTCGCCCGCGATGACCGCGACGGAGAGGCCTGCATGGGCGTCCTCTCCGGCGGGGACGCCCACGCCTGCGAGGCGCCGGCGGTAGACCTCGGCCACGGTGGGGCGGCCGCGGCGGACGGTGTCCCGGTCGATCACGTCGTCGTGCACCAGGAGGGCCGTGTGCAGGAGCTCGAACGCGGCGCCGAGCCGGTCCACGGCCGCGCGGTCCGCCGCCGGGACGGGCACGCCGGCGGCGGCCCGGTAGCCGAGGTCCACGAGGCGCGGGCGGATGAGCTTGCCGCCCACGGTGGACTGCTGGAGGGTGCCGAGCAGCTCGGCGAACGCCTCGGAGCCGGGGGCGCTCTCCGCGGCGCCCGCGAGCGTCTGGGTGAGCACGGCGGAGACCCCGTCCGCGTCCTGCATGGGCCCTCCTCGGCAGCTGAGACGACGGCGCGACGGACCCCCCGCGAGGCGCGGGGGATCCGTGGTGTCGCTCGATGGTTCGATCGTCGAATGTCCTCTCCGAGGACGGTAACGGCCCCCGGTCCGGCCCGTCCAGCCGAGCGTACCCGTGCGACGCGGACGGACACGCCCGGCGGCGGACCGCCGGGCGGATCAGGAGGTGGCCGCCGGGCGCGGTGAGGGACCGCCGGGCGGATCAGGAGGTGGCGGCCGCGTTCTCCTCGGTGGCCTTCTCCAGGGTCATCTCGGGGTCCGCGAGCTGTCCCGTCCACTCGCCGGAGACGGCGTAGGCCACGCAGTGCGTCCCCTCGGAGCCGAAGGAGCTGAGCTCCGCGGCGGTGACGACGGCGCCGTTCAGGCGCTCCTCCTCCTTCGCCAGGCGGGCACCCTCGGCCTGGCAGACGGCGGCGGTGGTGGAGGCCGTGTCGGCCGGGTCCGCGGCGGGGACGGCCCAGAGGTACTCCGCGGTGTGCTTCTCGGCGCAGTCCACGGGGGTGAAGTTGCTGAGGTCGCGCACGCCCACGTCCGCGGTGAAGCAGGCGCCGGGCGAGTAGTCGGCCGCGGCGGCGGTGCTCGAAGCGGAGGAGGAGGACTCGGTGGCCGACGCGGAGGCGGAGGCCGACGTCAAGGACTCGGCGGAGACGGACGGGGTCGTGGAGGTGGACGACGCGGAGGTGGACTCGGAGGACGTAGGAGCGTCCGAGCCGCCGCACGCGGTCAGGGCCAGGAGGGCCGCAGCGGAGAGGGCGGCGAGGCCGGCGGGACGCGCGAAGGCGGGGGTACGGGTCATGGGTCTGGTGTCTCCTGGGATCAGAACGGGCGGCCGCCCCGGATGGAGGCGTCGAAATCGGATTCTATCCGCCCAGGTCAGGGGCTGCGGCCCGCCGGTCGCGGTCCCTGGTCACCCCGGTGCACGGCCTCCGCGCCTGCCACACTGGGGGGATGGAGACGTCCTCGCCCCGCACCCCCGCCGCCCCGTCCGCCGTCGAGCTGGTGGTGCTCCTGGGTTCGGACGGCGTCCCCGTGGGCACCGAGCCCAAGGCGACGGTGCACCGCCGCGTGGACGAGGGCGGCACCCCGCTGCACCTGGCGTTCTCCTGCCACGTGTACGACGCGGCCGGGCGCTTCCTGCTCACGCGGCGCGCCCTGGGCAAGAAGGCGTTCGGCGGCGTGTGGACCAACGGTTTCTGCGGCCATCCCGGCGTTGGGGAAAGCCCCGCCGCGGCCGTGGTGCGGCGCGCCCCCCAGGAGCTGGGCGTGGGCGTGCGGGACGTGACGCCGCTGCTGCCGGACTTCCGCTACCGCGCCGTCGACGCCGGGGGCATGGAGGAGCACGAGGTGTGCCCCGTGTTCCGGGCCGAGATCGACGGCGACCCCGCCCCGGAGCGGGACGAGGTCGCCGAATGGTGCTGGGTCACCGTCCCCGAGCTGACGGCCGCGCTGGCCGCCGTGCCCCGAGCGTTCAGTCCGTGGCTCGTGGAGCAGTGGGAGCAGGGGGCGTTCAGCGCGCGTTGAGGTCGACGCGCGTCGGGCTGGACGCGGTCAGCGCGCGTTGAGCGCGTCGGGCTGGGCGGACTCGTCCGCGCCGGCCTCGGCGCCGTCCTCACCCTCCTGCGCCATGCGCCGCACCTCGTCCACGTCCAGGCCCTTGACCTGCTCGAGGAGCTGATCGAGCGCCGAGCCGGGAAGGGCGCCGGCCTGGGAGAACACGAGCACGCCGCCGCGGAACGCCATCAGCGTGGGGATCGAGGTGATCCCGGCCATCGCGGCGAGCTGCTGCTCGGCCTCGGTGTCCACCTTGGCGAACACGACGTCCTCATGCTTCTCCGAGGCGGCCTCGAAGACGGGGGCGAACTGTCGGCACGGGCCACACCACGAGGCCCAGAAGTCCACCAGGACGGTGTCGTTCTCGGAGACGGTCGAGCCGAAGGCGTCAAGGGTGAGATCGGTGGTGGCCATGGGAGGTCCTTTCATCGGTGGCGACGTCGGCGCCCGAGCGGGGCGGCGTCGTCAGTGGTTCACGGGGTGGAACAGGCCGTGGAGCGCGGCTATTCCGCCCCCGCGCCTCTGTCCCCGCGCGCGGGACCCCCGGCACCGCGCCGGTTCCGGCGCGCTCAGTGCCCGAACGTCTCCGGGTGCTGCCGGGGGCCGGAGCCGTCGTCGAGCGCGTCGATCCCGGCCATCTCCGCGGGCGTGAGGGAGAAGGAGAGGAGGTCCAGGTTCTCGGCCTGGCGCGCCGGATCCGCCGACTTGGGGATGACGACGCGCCCGTGCTGCAGGTGCCAGCGCAACACCACCTGCTGCACGGTGCGCCCCGTCCGGGCGACGGCGGCCGTGATCGCCTCGCGGGTCTCGATGCCGAGCTCGGCGCGGCCGATGGGCGAGTAGGCCGTGACCACGGCGCCGTGCGCGTGGACGGCGGCCTGCCAGCCGGGGATCGCGGCCACGGGGTCCACCTGGATCTGGTCGACCGGGGCCCGCAGTCCGGCCTCCGCGAGGCGGTCCAGGTGCTCGGCCGTGAAGTTGGAGACGCCCCACGCGCGGATCAGGCCCGTCTCCACGAGGCCCGCGAGCGCGGCCGCCGTCTCCACGTACCGGTCCTGCTCGGGATTGGGCCAGTGGATGAGCACGAGGTCGGCATGGTCCACGCCCAGGCGGCGCAGGGAGGCCTCGACGGCGGGCCGCACCCGCTCCGGGCCGCCGTGGTGCTCCCTGTTGAACTTCGTGGTGAGGAACAGCTCGTCGCGGGTGAGCACGCCCTCGGCGAGGGCCCGGGCGACGGCGAGGCCCACCGCGTCCTCGTTGCCGTAGTTCTCCGCCGTGTCGACGTGGCGGTAGCCGGCCGCGAGGGCCGCGTGCACCGCGTCGGCGCCCTCCTCCCCGGCCAGGCGCCACGTGCCCAGCCCGATCCGGGGCATCTCGACGCCAGCCACGCCCGTGCCCGTCAGCGTGACGGTGGCGGGGACGTCGGCGCCGAGGTCGGGCGCGGTGAGGTCGGGGGCGGCGGCGTGGGGGCCGCGGGGCTCCGCGGCGTGCGGGTCAGTCGTCACTGGTCGTCCTTCTCTCTGGTGGGGCCGCCTCCAGGGAAGCAGGCAGACCGGGCCGCGCGCGAGTCGCGGACGGCGCCGGCGACGTACGCTCGCAGGGGACGACGCCGTCGCCGTCCGGCCCCGTCCGCCCGCCCCGCCCTCCCCTCCGACACCCCCAGGAGACGCCATGACCGACCAGAGCGCCCGCACCGTGTTCGTCCTCAACGGCCCGAACCTGAACCTGCTCGGCACGCGCGAGCCGGAGGTCTACGGGACGGCCACCCTCGACGACGTCCGCGACCTCACCGAGGCACGCGCGGCGCAGCACGGCCTCGCCGTGGAGTTCCGCCAGTCCAACCACGAGGGCGTGCTGATCGACTGGATCCACGAGGCGCGGGAGGCCGCCGTCGGGATCGTGCTGAACCCGGGCGGCTTCACCCACACGTCCGTCGCGATCCGGGACGCGCTGTCCGCCGTCGAGATCCCGGCCGTGGAGGTGCACCTGAGCAACGTGCACGCCCGCGAGCCGTTCCGGCACCACTCCTACCTCTCCCCCGTGGTCGAGGCGGTCATCGCCGGTGCGGGCGTGCACGGCTACGCGTACGCCGTGGAGCAGATCGCGCACCTCGCGTCCGAGGACTGAGGCACGACGCCGGCCGCCGTCGTCCGGCGCGCGAGCCTGGCCGAGCCCCGGCGCAGGGGCCTAGCGTCGGGGTCACGCACTGACCGTGAGACCGAAGGAGAGCCGTCATGGCTGAGAAGGACCCCCGCACCCACCTGCTCGAGAGGCTGGCCGACGTCCGTGTCGCCATGCTCACCACCTCTGAGGCCGACGGCCGCCTCGTGACCCGCCCCATGGGCCTGCAGGAGGCCGAGCAGGACGGCACCCTGTGGTTCATGACCCGCGCGAGCTCCGACGTCGCCGACGAGGCCGCCCAGCGTCCCGTGAACGTGGCGGTCCAGGAGAGGTCCTTCTGGGCGTCCGTCTCCGGCCACGGCCAGGTGGTCCGTGACGACGAGCGCAAGAGGAAGTACTGGAGCGCCGTCAACGAGTCCTTCTTCGGTGAGGGCTCGACGCCCGAGGATCCGCAGATCGTGCTCGTGCGCGTGGACGCCGAGTCCGCGCAGTACTGGGAATCCGCGGGCGCGGTGGCCACCGCGGTCGAGGTCGTGAAGGCCAAGGTCACCGGTGGCACCGCCGAGCCGGGCGACTCGACGACCGTGGAGTTCTGATCCGCTGAGGGGCGGATTCGGCAAGGCCCCGAGCTGGAGACCGACGACGGCGCCCCGCACCTCTGGGAGAAGAGGTGCGGGGCGCCGTCGGGTGCGGGTGCCCCCGTTCCACGAGTGCGAGTGACCGGGAAACCCCGTTCCGTCAGCGAAAGCGCCGGGGTCAGTCCTCGTCCTCGGCCGCGAGCTGGCCGCATGCGCCGTCGATCTCCTTGCCGCGGGTGTCGCGCAGCGTCGTGGGGATGCCGGCCGCGTTGAGCCGGTCCACGAACTCGCGGGTGACGTCCCGCTCCGAGGCGGTCCAGATGGAGCCCGGCGTCGGATTCAGCGGGATGGGGTTCACGTGCACCCAGCCCTTGCCGCGCGCGTTGAGCTTCTTGGCGAGCAGGTCGGCGCGCCATGCGTGGTCGTTCATGTCCTTGATCAGCGCGTACTCGATGGACACGCGCCGGCCGGTCTTCACGAAGTAGTCGTAGGCGGCGTCGATGGCCTCGTCCGCCTTCCACCGCGAGTTCACGGGGATGAGCTCGTCGCGCAGCTCGTCGTCGGGGGCGTGGAGGGAGAGCGCGAAGGTGAGCGGGATGCCCTCCTCCGTCAGCTTGCGGATGGCCGGCACCAGGCCGACCGTGGAGAGCGTGACGTGCCGCGCGGACATCCCCAGGCCCTCGGGGGCCGGGTCCACCATGCGGCGCACCGAGGCGATGACCCGCTTGTAGTTGGCCAGCGGCTCGCCCATACCCATGAACACCACATTGGTGACGCGGTCGGCGTCGTGCCCGCCGTCCTTGCGCTTGCCGCCGAGGCCGCCCGCGGCGATCACCTGGTTGGCGCGGACGATCTGCTCGACGATCTCCGCCGTCGACATGTTGCGGGTGAGCCCCGCCTGGCCGGTGGCGCAGAACGGGCAGTTCATGCCGCAGCCGGCCTGGCTGGACACGCACAGCGTCACACGCCCCGGGTACCGCATGAGCACGGACTCCACGAGCGCGCCGTCGAAGAGCCGCCAGAGGAACTTCACCGTGTCGCCGCGGTCGGTCTCCATGCGGCGGACCTCGGTGAGCAGCGGCGGGAAGAACGCCTCGGCGATCGCCTCGCGCTTGTCCTTGGGCAGGTCCGTCATCTGCTCCGGGTCCGTGGTGAAGTGCTCGAAGTAGTGCACGGAGAGCTGCTTCGCGCGGAACGCGGGCAGGCCGATCTCCTTCGCCTTCTCCTGGCGCTCGGCCAGGGTGAGGTCGGCGAGGTGCTGCGGCGGCTGGGAGACCCGCGGCTGCTTGAACTGCAGCTGCGGGCGTCCGTCCGGTCCCATGGGCTGGGCCCAGCCCTCGGTCTTGGGCATCACCTGGGGGCGCTCGGCGGCCGCGGCCTCGCGGCGCTTCGGCGCGGAGAGCTGGTGGCCGACCCCGGCGCGGTGCATGCGCTCGCGGTCCTCGGCGAGCTGGCGGGCCTCGGACTCGTCGATCATGCCGCGCGCGGGCCGTTTGAACGCGGGCTTGCCGGTGCGGTCCGTGCGATGGGCGGGGGCGGGCTTCGAGCCGGGGCGGCGGGGCTGGTAGTCAGACATCCCGTCCATTCTCCCAGACGGGGCGGCGGTCCCGGCGGGTCGGTTCACGACGACGTCGGCAGCCCCCGCAGGATCCGGCGCGCCACCGCGCCCCGCCGGCCAGGACAGGGGGACCATGGCTGCGTTCACCTTTCGTTTACCTTGCGCCCGAGGTCTCACCGACCAGGGACCCATCGCCCGGATCCGCACGATTCCGGCATCTTCCGGACCTTTGAGGGACCTTCCGAGGGTTCGACGGACGCTCCGGACCACCGGCGAAGACTTGCCAAATCCCGCCGCCCGAGTAGGCTGGTTAACAAGTTGTTCACCTTTCGTTCACTTTGGAAGGGTGGGACACATCGATCCATCCGGCGGGGCTCGCCCCGCATCAGCCGCCGAGTGTCACGCCCGGCTCAGAGAGGAGTCATCCCCATGACCACCCCGAACACCGACCACCACCTGCCCACCGCCCCCTGATGCAGCGCCACGTGCTGGCCCGCGTCGAGAGCAAGCTCGCCCAGCGCTTCGCGGACGAGGTCCCCGCCGACGCCGTGCGCGCCACCGTCCGCGCGGTCGTCGCCGACCTCAAGGCCGAGGCCCGCCTGACCACGTTCCTGCCGGCCCTCGCCGAGCACGAGGCCGGCCGCCGCCTGCGCGAGGCCGCGCATGCTGCGGCCCCCGGGGTCGCCCAGGCCGCCTGAGCCGCCTCGGGGTCAGCGGAGCCCGAGCGCCCGCCGCATCGGCTGGAGCTTCACGCCGACCTCCACGACCTCCTCCTCGGGCACCGCCCCGGGCACCATGCCGCCGCCGGCGTGCAGCCGGATCCCGCCGGGCACCTGCTGGCCGCAGCGCAGGGCGAGCGCGATCACGCCGTCGCCGGTCTCGTCCATCCACCCCACGGGCCCGGCGTAGCGGCCGCGGTCCACGGGCTCGACCTCGGCGATCAGTCGCACGGCCGCCTCTCGCGGCGTGCCGCCGACCGCCGCCGTCGGGTGCAGGGCCGCCACGACGTCCAGGACGGTGCCGCCCCCGTCCCGAAGCCGCCCGCGCACGGCCGTGGCCAGGTGGTGCACGTTGGGCAGGGTCAGCACGGTGGGCGCCGGATCCGCGTCCTCCAGCTCCACCACCGGTGCGAGGGCGTCCACCACCGATCGAGCAGCCCAGCGGTGCTCATGGCCGAGGCGCTCGTCCGCGGCGAGGCGGGCCCGCAGCGCGGCGTCCTCGGCCGCCGTCGCACCCCGCGGCAGGGAGCCGGCCAGCACGCGCGAGGAGACCTCGCCCGCGTGGCGCGTCGCAAGGATCTCCGGGGTGGCCCCCACGAGCCCGCCGACGGCGAACACCCACGTCTGCGGGTAGTCCGCCCGCAGCGCCTCGACCGCGCGCCACAGGTCTGCGTCCTCGGCCGGCACCGTCAACGTGCGGCTGATGACGACCTTCTCGAGCGGCTCCCGCCCGGCCCCGTCCCCGTGGCGCGCCAGGCGTTCCAGGACCTCCCGCACCCCGGCGGCGTAGCCGACGTCGTCCCACGCGTGCTCCGCGGTGTCCGCGGGCAGGGGGAAATCCTCGCCTGTCAGCAGGCGCGCGTCCGGATCGGCGGCGGCGGCCGCGGCGAGCGCCGCGCCGTCCGCGTGCTGTTCGATGCCGCGCACTCCGTCCGCATCCGCCCGGGCGAGCCGCTCGGGCACGCGGAGGACGGCGGGCTCGGCGGAGTCGTCGGCGAAGGTCGAGGAGATCCAGCCGCGCACGGGCGCCGCGGGGTCCGGCCGTCCCGCGACGGCGGCCTGCCACAGCGCGGAGAGCCGGCGCAGCCGATCCCGCCCCGTCAGGAGCACCGTCCACCCGCCGGTGCCGCGCCATGCGACGTCCCCCTGCGCCCAGACCACCGCGTCTGCGAACGGCGAGGCGGCGGCGTCGAGCACGCCGGCCACGGCCGGGCCGACGTCCGGGAGGGCGGATCGGGCACACATGGCGTCCATTCTCTCCCACGGCCGGGCCGTCGCGAACGGCCCCGCCCGGCCGCACCGCCGCCTCCTCGCAGACGCGATGCACTAGCGTGGAGGGGTTCGTTCGCCCCGCGTTCACCTCGAACGCCCGCCCACCCGAGGTCCTTCCCATGTGCCCCATCCCCCCGGATCCCGACGCCGCTCCCCGCGCCCCCGAGGACGGCGCCCCGCTCGACGCCGTCGCCGACCAGCCCTCGGAGGCGGCGCCGCACGGGATGCCCGCCCGCGTGCTGGAGCGCGAGGCCGTGCGCCTGCACGCGCGGTACCCGGAGGTGGGCGACGTGGCGACGGCGCGCACCGTGCTGGCCGAGTCCTACGCCACGCTGTCCGCCACGAGCCGTCACCCGGAGATGCTCGCGACCACCTCGGTGCGCCACGCGGCCGACCGGCTGCGCGCCATGGCGATCGCGCAGGGCAGCATCGAGTCGCGCCACCCCCGCGTGCTCTTCGTGTGCCACGGCAACGCCGGCCGCTCGCAGATGGCCGCGGCCCTGCTGGAGAACCGCTCCGCCGGTGCGGTGAAGGCCCGCTCCGCCGGCACCTCCCCCGCGGGCGAGATCATCCCCACCGCGCTGGACGCCATGACCGAGGCGGGCATCCCCCTGCACCACGCCTACCCCAAGGGGCTGGACGAGGACGTCCTGCGGACGACCGAGCTGGTGGTGCTCTTCGACGGTGCGGACCCGTTCGAGATCCCCGCGGGCGCGGAGGTCCGCCGCTGGTCCGTCCCCTCCATCCGCGGCCTCGGAATCGAGCAGGTGCGGAGCGTGCGGGACGCCCTCGACCTCCAGGTGCGCGAGCTGATCGCCGACCTGGAGGAGCGGGCCGCCGCCTGAGCGACGCCCCTGCCCTCCCCCACGGCCGCCCGGCCGCTCGCCGGGCGGCCGTTGCCGTCGCACGAGCCGGCACGGAGGCGCGACGGGGTCGCGCGGCCACGGCGACGCCGCGCAAGGACACACCGCGCGCGGCGGGATCGGCCCATGGACGGCATACCCCCAAGGGGTATATGGTCCAGGGGTGAACAGCGAATCCGCCGGCACCTCCGCGTGCCACGCCGTCGACCCGTGCGAGGGCCCCGAGCCGCCCCACGCCGTCCACCGTGACAGGGACGCGCACCTGAAGCGGCTGCGCCGCATCGAGGGGCAGGTCCGCGGCATCCACCGCATGGTGGAGGAGGACGTGTACTGCATCGACGTCCTCACTCAGGTCGCCGCCGTCACGAAGGCCCTGCAGGCCCTGAGCCTCAACCTCACCTCGGAGCACCTGCGCCACTGCGTGGCGGAGGCCGCCGTGCAGGCGGAGGCGCAGGGCCGCACCGACCTCATCGACGAGAAGGTCGCGGAGGCCACGGCCGCCATCGGGCGGCTGCTGCGCTGACGCGCATCCCCGTCCGCGCCCTCACCGCCCAGACCTCAGACACCACCGGAACCACCGGAACCACCCACCCGAAGGAGCACCCCATGACCACCACCGACCTGAAGATCACCGGCATGACCTGCGGCCACTGCGTCGCGTCCGTGACGGAGGAGCTCGGCGAGCTCCCCGGCGTGACCGCCGTGGACGTGGACCTCGTCAAGGGCGGCGCGTCCACCGCCACCGTGACCTCCGAGTCCGACCTCGACCCCGCCGCCGTGCGCGCCGCCGTCGAGGAGGCCGGCTACCAGATCGTGGAGGGCTGACCCGTGACGGAGAATCGCACCCGTACGCCCGCGCAGGCCGCCGCCGAGGTGCTCAGCACCGGCGGGCGCCGCGTGGACCTCGACGTCTCCGGCATGACATGCGCCTCGTGCGTCGGCCGGGTGGAGCGCAAGCTCGGGAAGATCGACGGCGTCGAGGCCTCGGTGAACCTGCCCCTCGAGCGGGCCACCGTCACCGCGCCCGAGGGCGTGAGCGACGCCGAGCTGATCGCCGCCGTCGAGAAGGCCGGATACACGGCGCGGGTGCGCGATGACCCGCACGCGCGGCCCGCCGTCACCACGGCCCCCACCCCGGGCGCGGAGCCGACCGCGGACGCCGGCGCCATGGAGGACGCGGGGCACGCCGGAGGCCCCGCGGGTTCCAGCACCGGCCACCACGCAGCTCGCGGCGATCGCCCCGGCCACGCGGACCACGACCACGTGAACCACCTGGAGCACGGCCCGCGGGAGGACGTGCTGCGCCCACGGCTGATCGGGGCGGCCCTGCTGAGCCTGCCCGTCCTGCTGATCTCCATGGTCCCGGCGCTGCAGTTCCCGCACTGGGGCTGGGCGGCGCTCGCACTCTCCGCGCCGGTGGTGTTCTGGGCGGCCTGGCCGTTCCACTCCGCCGCCGTCCGCGCGGGCCGCCACGGCAGCTCCACCATGGACACCCTCGTGTCCGTGGGCGTGCTCGTCTCGTGGGGCTACTCCGCGATCGAGCTGCTGCTCGACCCGGGCATGACCGCCCACGTGGGCGGCGGCATGGCCGCGATGATGCACCACAGCCTCTACTTCGAGACCGCGGCGGTCATCACCACCTTCCTGCTGCTGGGCCGCTGGCTCGAGGCCCGCGCCAAGCGGGAGGCCGGCGCCGCCCTGCGCGCCCTCCTGGACCTCGGCGCGGCCCAGGCCACCCTGCTCCCCGGCTGGGACAGCGCCGACGACGGCGACGGCCCCTCCGGCGACCGCCTCGCCGAGCGCGTGGTCCCCGCAGAGCAGGTGAACCCCGGCGACGTCGTCGTGGTCCGCCCGGGCGAGAAGGTCCCCTCCGACGCGGTGGTGCTCGAGGGCGCCTCCGCCGTGGACGCCTCCCTGCTCACCGGCGAGTCCGTGCCCGTGGAGGTCGGCCCCGGGGACGAGGTCACGGGCGCCACCCTGAACACCTCCGGCCGCCTGATCGCACGCGTCACCCGCACCGGCGCGGACACGACGCTCGCCCAGATGGGCCGCCTCGTCTCGGACGCACAGACCGGCAAGGCCCGCGTCGCCCGCCTGGCGGACCGCATCTCGGCCGTGTTCGTGCCCGTCGTCCTGGCGCTGGCCGTGCTCACGTTCGCCGTGTGGCTGCTCGTCACCGGCGGCGACGTGGCCCCCGCCCTGCGTGCCGGCGTCGCCGTGCTGGTGATCGCGTGCCCGTGCGCGCTCGGCCTCGCCACCCCCGTGGGACTGCTGGCCGGCACCGGCCGCGCCTCCCAGCTGGGCATCCTCATCCGCGGCCCCGAAGTCCTCGAGGACACCCGCACGGTGGACACCCTCGTGCTGGACAAGACCGGCACCGTGACCGAGGGCCGCATGCGCCTGGCCGCCGTCCGCCCCGTCTCCGTGGACGAAGCGGGAGCCTCTCCAGACGCCTCCGTGCGCGGGACGGGAGCCCCCGGCGCCGCCGCGCACCCGGCCGAGGACCGCGTCCTCGCGCTCGCCGCGGCCGTGGAGACCGGCTCCGAGCACCCGATCGCCCGTGCGATCGTCGACGGCGCCCGCGAGCGCGGCCTCGATCTCGCCGCCGTGCAGGACTTCGCCTCCACCCCGGGCGGCGGCGTGACCGGCGTGGTCGAGGGCCGCCGCGTGGCCGTGGGACGTGGACCCGTGATCGACGACGCCCTCGGCGGCCCGATCCCCGCCGAGCACGCGGAGGCCTTCGCGGCCGCCGAGTCCGCCGGCGCCACCGCCGTGTGGGTGGCCGTGGACGGCCGGCTCGCCGGGATCGTCTCCGTGACGGACACCGTGAAGCCCTCCTCCGCGGCCGCGATCGCCCGGCTCAAGGACCTGGGCCTGCGCCCGCTGCTGGTGACCGGTGACAACGCCGCGGTGGCCGCCCAGGTGGGCGCCGCCGTCGGGATCGCACCCGAGGACGTGGTGGCCGGCGTCCGCCCCGAGGACAAGGTGGACGTGGTCCGCCGCCTGCAGGCCGAGGGCCGCGTGGTCGCCATGGTGGGCGACGGCGTCAACGACGCCCCCGCGCTCGCCGCCGCGGACATGGGGATCGCGATGGGCTCGGGGACGGACGTGGCCCGCGAGGCCGCGCAGATCACCGTGCTCGGCGACGACCTGGACCAGGTGGTGCAGGCGCTCGAGCTGAGCCGGAGGACTCTCGCCATCATCCGGATGAACCTGTTCTGGGCGTTCGCCTACAACGTGCTCGGCATCCCGATTGCGGCATTGGGCCTGCTGAACCCGATGATCGCCGGCGGCGCGATGGCGGCCTCGAGCGTGCTCGTGGTGCTGAACTCCCTGCGGCTCACGCGCTACGGGCGCTGAGCACCGGCTCAGTTCGGGACGGCGGCCGCGCGGGAGACCGCGAGCCACTCCTCGTGCTCGCCGGACTCCTCCCAGCGCTCGAACAGCTCGGAGGAGGCCGGCTCGCGCAGCACGACGCCGATCAGCTCGTGCAGGGTCAGGACGTCCTCGTCGGAGAACTGGGCCCGGAAGGTGGAGAGGTCCAGCTCGTCCGTGCCGGCGATCTCCTCGAGGGCGGCTGCCGCGGGGGCCTCGGAGTCGTCCGCCACCCGCAGGATCGCACCCATGGCGAGGAGCCGGGCGCCGGGGTCCGCGGGGATGAAGTCCTCATCCTCCTCCGAGCGGAAGGTGCCGCGGTACTCGTCGAGCCGGAAGGTCCCGTCCAGGACCTCGTCCACCAGCTCCTGCGCGGCGTCGTTCTCGAAGACGTGGATTCCCCAGGTGCTCATGGAGCAACACTAGGCCCGCCGCGCCGCCGGGGCCAGGACTCCGGCCGGTTCCCAGGGGTTCCTAGACTGGCCGCATGAGCACCGAGCCGACCCCCTCCGCGAGCCCCGAGACCCCCGCGACCTCCCCGTCCGAACAGAGCGAGCCGGGCGCATCGTCGTCGTCCGCCGCCCTGCCCCGTGCCGCGGCGCAGGCGGCGTGGCCCACGCGCGTCGAGGTCGGCGAGCGCCAGGTGGCCTACCGGCTCACCGTGGACGCCCCCGCCGAGGAGCTGTGGGCTGCGCTGGCCGACCCGCACCGGCACCACGAGGTGGACGGTTCGGGGACCGTGAAGCCGAAGGTCAGCGGGCCGCACCGGCTGGCCGTGGGCGACCGGTTCACCGTCGCCATGAAGAAGTACGGGGTGCCGTACCGGATGACGCTGACCACCACGGCCTCCGAGCCGGACCGCCTGATCGAGTGGGCGCACCCGGGCGGGCACCGCTGGCGCTGGGAGTTCCTGGACAACGGGGACGGCACCACGGAGGTCACCGAGATCTTCGACTACTCCTGGACGCGCCCCGCCGTGGGGAAGGCGCTCGAGACGCTGCGGCTCACCAAGGACAACGCCCGCGGCATCCAGGCCAGCCTCACGCGGCTGGCGGCCCGCCACCTCTGAGGGGCCCCCGTCGTCGTCGAAGGGGGGGTGGTCAGAAGGCGCCGTGCGCCGTCGTCCAGTGCGTGGCCGCCGGCGGCTCCGCCAGGTGCGGTGTGACGAGGGCACGCCAGGCCGGGAACGCGTCCGACTCGCGGAAGCCCACGGTGTGGTCCTCGAGGCGGCGCCACCCGATGATCAGCCGGTAGCACAGGGGGTCCTCCACCTGTCGGACCAGCTCGAAGGACGTGGCGTCCCTGTCCCGGAACAGCGCGGCGGCCTCGGCGACGGCGGTCTCGAATGCCTCCTCGGCACCCTCGGCCACGTGCAGCTCGACCATCTCGCGGACCGGCCCCGACGGCGTCGCGGCGCTCATGCGCGCGGCCTCGGGCTCGTGGAGTGGCCGGTGAACCAGGCGACGAGCTGGCCGTCCGCCTCGATGCCGACCTCGATCATGCGGTCACGGCCGAACTCCACCGAATGGCGGGCGGTCGCCACGAGGTGCGCGCCCAGGCGGGCCGGCGCCACGTAGGTGATCTCCGCGCGTCGGGTCACGGGGGCCGCACTGAACGTGGCGACGCAGTAGGCCAGCGCCGAGTCCGCGAGGTGGAACAGGAAGCCGCCGTGGCAGATCTCGTGGGAGTTCACCATGTCCGCAGTGACGTCGCGGTGCAGCACCACGCGGCCCTCGGCCACCTCACCGAGGGTGACGCCGTGCTCGCGCACCGCGGGGTCGTTCGCGTAGATCTCCTCGAGGCGGGTGAGGATCTCGTCCCGGCTCTGGCCGGGCGAGCTCTGGGGGGTCTCAGTCATGGGCCCATTGTGTCGCAGGTCGCGCCGCCCCCGCGCCTAGGGTGGCGGTGTGACACAGACCACCTCCACCCTCGTGCGCCTCCGCGCCCGCGACGGCTTCGTGCTCGCGGCCCGCCACTTCGCCCCCACGACGACGGCGCCCCCGGCTTCGTCTGCCGGCACCGTGGTGATCGCCTCGGCGACCGGAGTGAAGGCCACGTACTACCGGCGCTACGCCGAGTTTCTCGCCGGCCATGGGTTCCACGCGGTCACGTTCGACTACCGGGGTGTCGGGGAGTCCCGTGAGCCGTTCGCCGTGGCCCGGCGGGCGCGGTGGGCGGACTGGGGCGCCCTCGACGCGGACGCCGTGCTCGGCTGGGCCCGGACGCACCTGCCCGGCCCCCTCCTGACGGTGGGCCACAGCTACGGCGGGTTCGGCATCGGGCTCGCGGACGAGGCGCGGCATGTGGCCCGGCACGTGGCCGTGGGCGGGCAGCACGCCTACTGGCGGGACTACCGGGCGCGGCCGGGGCGGGCGCGGATGTGGGGTCGCTGGCATGCGGCGATGCCGGTGGTCACGCTGGCCCGCGGGCACTTCCCGGGGCGGCGGCTCGGCTGGCTCGAGGACCTGCCGCGCGGGGTCGCCCTGGACTGGGCGCGCAGTCGGCGCGACTTCACCGCGAGCGCCCGCACCGCCGCCGGCCGGGACGAGCTGCGCCGTCGTCTGGCCGCGTTCACGGCGGACGCGCTGATCGTGGCGCCCGTCGACGACGACTTCGGCACCGACGCCGCCCTCGATCGCGCGGGCGCCTACTCGCCGGGCCGGCGGACGGTGCGCTGGCGGGTGCGGCCGGAGGAGCTCGGTGTGGCGGAGATCGGGCACTTCGGACTGTTCCACGCGCGGTTCGCGCCGACCTTCTGGCCGGCCACGCTGGAGTGGCTGCGCGACGGCGTCGTCCCGGCCGCGGCCCGCTGAGGCTCGCGCACCGGGATCGCTGCGCCCGCCCCGTCCCCGCGACGACGACGGCGGCCGCCCCGGCCCGGATCTCCGGGCGGGACGACCGCCGTCGCACTGGTGCGTGTGATGTGTCGACACTACCCCGCGCCCAGCCGACGCCCAGGCGACACGTCAGTCCTGCATCGCGTAGTCGATGACGACGCGGCCCTCGATCTTGCCGTGGCGCATCTCGTCGAACACGTCGTTGATCTCGGTGAGCGGGCGGGTGTGGAACGTCGGGTGGATCTTCCCGGCCTCGTAGAACTCGAGTGCCTCGACCATGTCCTGCCGGGTGCCCACGATCGAACCGCGAATGGTCAGGCCCTTGAGGACGATGTCGAAGATCGGCGCGGGGAAGTCGCCCGGGGGCAGGCCGTTGAACACGATGGTGCCGCCGCGGCGGGTCATCGCGATGGCCTGGCCGAACGCCTGCGGGTGCACAGCCGTGACGAGCACGCCGTGGGCACCGCCGATCTTCTCCTGGATCTC
Organism: Micrococcus sp. 2A; assembly: GCF_039519235.1. NCBI lineage: Bacteria > Bacillati > Actinomycetota > Actinomycetes > Micrococcales > Micrococcaceae > Micrococcus > Micrococcus sp. 2A. The sequence goes on from NZ_CP154351.1 coordinate 2,415,724, forward strand.
CACGGAGGGGTCCGCGACGTTCGCGTTCACGGTCAGCTCCGCGCCGTGCCGGGAGGCGAGCGCCAGCTTGTCGTCCGCGACGTCCACGGCCACCACGCGCATGCCCATCGCCACGGCGTACTGCACCGCGATGTGCCCCAGGCCGCCGATGCCGGAGATCACGACCCACTGCCCGGGCCGCACCTCGGTCTGCTTCAGCCCCTTGTACACCGTGACGCCGGCGCACAGGATCGGGCCGACCTCCATCGGGTCCGCGCCCTCGGGGATCACGGGCGCGTAGCGGGCGTCCACGAGCATGTACTCGCCGAAGGACCCGTTCATGGAGTAGCCGCCGTTGATCTGCTCCTCGCACAGGGTCTCCCACCCGGTGCGGCAGTACTGGCAGTGGCCGCACGCGCCCCCCAGCCACGCGTTGCCGACCATGTCCCCGACCTTGAGGTTCTCGACGTCGGGTCCGACCTCCTCGACGATGCCCACGCCCTCGTGGCCCGGGATGAACGGCGGGGTCGGCTTCACCGGCCAGTCGCCCTCCATCGCGTGCAGGTCCGTGTGGCAGACGCCCGAGGAGATGAGCTTCACGAGCGCTTGGTGCTGGCCGGGCGTCGGGCGCTCGACCTCCTGGACGTCGGCCTCTGTGCCGAACTGGGTGACGACGGCTGCCTTCATCGTGGTCATGGGGATCACCTTTCGTGGGGTGGGGAGAGGGGTTGTGCGGTGCCGGCGTCGGCTCAGAAGAACCCGAGCTTGTCCTCGGAGTAGGAGACGAGCAGGTTCTTGGTCTGCTGGTAGTGGTCGAGCATCATCAGGTGGTTCTCGCGGCCGATGCCGGAGGACTTGTACCCGCCGAACGCGGCGTGGGCCGGGTAGGCGTGGTAGTTGTTCACCCACACGCGGCCGGCCTGGATCGCCCGGCCCGCACGGTAGGCGGTGTTGCCGTTCCGGGACCACACGCCGGCGCCGAGGCCGTAGAGGGTGTCGTTGGCAATCCGCATGGCGTCGTCGAAGTCGGTGAACGTGGTCATCGAGACCACCGGCCCGAAGATCTCCTCCTGGAAGATGCGCATCGAGTTGTCCCCGCGGAAGATCGTGGGCTGCACGTAGTAGCCGCCGGCCAGTTCGCCCTCCATCTCGGCGCGGGCGCCGCCGATCAGCACCTCGGCGCCCTCCTGACGGCCGATGTCCAGGTAGGACGTGATCTTCTCGAGCTGGTCGTTGGAGGCCTGGGCGCCCATCATCACGTCCGTGTCCAGGGGGTTGCCGGTCACGATGCGCGAGGTCCGCTCCACGACGGCGTCGAGGAACTTCTCCGCGATCGACTCCTGCACGAGCGCACGCGACGGGCACGTGCAGACCTCGCCCTGGTTCAGCGCGAACAGGGTGAAGCCCTCCTGCGCCTTGTCCCAGTAGGCGTCGTCGGCCGCCATGACGTCCTCGAAGAAGACGTTGGGCGACTTGCCGCCCAGCTCCAGGGTCACCGGGATGATGTTCTCCGAGGCGTACTGCATGATCAGCCGGCCCGTCGTCGTCTCGCCCGTGAACGCGATCTTGCGGATGCGCGGCGACTGCGCGAGCGGCTTGCCGGCCTCGAGGCCGAAGCCGTTGACCACGTTGACGACGCCCGGCGGCAGCAGGTCCGCGATCAGCTCGATGAACACCATGATCGAGGCCGGGGTCTGCTCGGCGGGCTTGATCACGACGGCGTTGCCCGCGGCCAGCGCGGGTGCCAGCTTCCACACCCCCATCAGCAGCGGGAAGTTCCAGGGGATGATCTGGCCGACCACGCCGAGCGGCTCGTGGAAGTGATAGGCGACGGTGTCCTCGTCCACCTGGGACAGGCCGCCCTCCTGCGCGCGGATCGCGCCGGCGAAGTACCGGAAGTGGTCGATGGCCAGCGGGACGTCCGCGTTGAGGGTCTCCCGGACGGCCTTGCCGTTGTCCCAGGTCTCCGCGACCGCCAGCATCTCGAGGTTCTCCTCCATGCGGTCCGCGATGCGGTGCAGCACGAGCGCCCGCTCGGCCGCCGAGGTGGCGCCCCAGGCCGGGGCGGCCTTCCAGGCGGCGTCGAGGGCGGCGTCGATGTCCTCGGCCGTGCCGCGGGCGACCTCGCAGAACACCTTGCCCGTCACGGGCGTGACGTTCTCGAAGTACTGGCCCTTGACCGGGGGCGCCCACTCTCCACCGATGAAGTGCTCGTAGCGGGACTTGAACTCGACCTCGGCTCCCTCGGTGCCCGGGAATGCGTAGACGGTCATGGTGCTGGCTCCTTTGCCTGCGGTTGCCTCGGCGCCGGGTGGCGCCCTGCCGTGGCTGTGACCCTAGTCACAAGGAGGTTGCACGAAGGTTGCACCGGGCGCGGATGAGGGGTGGGCCGGGTCAGGCCAGGTCCCGCTCGATCCGCTCGAGCGTGGCCACGGCGAGCGCGCGCCGCGGCGAGTCCGTCGGCAGCAGACGCAGGGCGGCACCCCAGAGGTCGACGTCGTCGCGGGCCTCAGGGCGGCCCAGGTAGGCCCAGAGCTGTTCGACATCCGCGTCCTGGGCGACGGCCTCGCGCAGCGCCTCCCCCAGCTCCGCCCGGATCGAGGCGACACCGGGGGACCCCGACCGCGGCAGCACCGGCCCGGCCGCCGCGTGCAGCGCACGGTCCAGATCCCCGGCGCGCAGCGCCTCCCGCGCGCACAGCAGGTCCGCGTGCACCTCCCCCACGAGCCGGTACGGCCGGGACAGCAGCGCCACCGGCGCCCCCACGTCCTGCAGCGCCCGGCGGAGTCGATGCACCTCGGCGCGCAGCGAGATGGCGCGGGCGGGGGCGTCGCCCGGCGCGGGCCGGTGCCCGGCGGTCTCCTCCGGATACAGCGCGACCTCGAGCTCGGCGCCGGTCAGACCCGGGCCGTACCACGCGAGGAGGGTGAGGATCTCGGCGTGCCGGCCGGTGAGCTCGACCCCGTCCAGCATGGGCGGCAGGTGGCCGGTGACGCGCAGCAGGCCCGCGGCGGCGTCGTGGCGGTGCGGCGCGGCGGCGGGACTCGGCCCCGGCGAGGCGGACGGCGGAGCCGAGGGGCCCGGCGTCGGGACGGTGCCGCGGGGACGGCCCCGGGACGGGGCGGGCAGGTCCCGCCAGGCGGCGTGCACGGCGTCCACGGTGGCCTGGAGCAGCGGCAGGGCGAGGTGGCTGACGGCTTCCTCGCCGCCCGTGAGGTCCAGGACCCCGACGAGCCGCCCGGTGGCCGGGTCCGTGAGCGGGACGGCCGAACAGCTCCACGGGTGCACGCGCGGGCTCAGGTGCTCGCCGCGGCTGACCTGCGTGGGGGCGCCGGTCGCGAGGACGACGCCGGGGGCGGAGGTGCCCATGGACGCCTCGGACCAGTCGGCGCCGGCCACGAAGCCCATGGTCTCGGCGTGGCCCACCGCGGTCCGATCGCCCTCGACCCACAGCAGGTGGCCGCGCGCATTGCCGATCGCGGCGAGCATCCCGGCCTCGGCCGCGGGGTGGATGAGCATGCGGCGGACCACCGGCAGGGCCACGGCGAGGCGCTGCTCGCGGCGGGCGGCGGCGAGGTCGTCGTCGGCGAGGGTGGCCGGGTCGCTCTGGCCGGGCACCCCGGGGGCGGTCGCGGACGCCCCCGCGTCGAGGGCTGACCCCGCGGGGGTGAGGGCGCCGAGGGAGCGCAGCCAGGACTCGCGGACCTCCCGGCGCAGCCCCTGGAGGGCGGCGCGCAGGCCCTGGTCCGCGCCGGCCGGAGCGGTGGGCGACGCCGGCGCGAGCGACAGGCGGACCGAGGCGAGGGACTCGTGGGCCCGGTCCACGGCGCGTCGGTAGGCGCCGGTCGCGAGGGTCGAGCTCATCCCGAGCCGGCCATCAACCGCGAACGGATCAGGAACCGCTTGCCCTCGGGGGCCTCGACGGAGAAGCCGGAGCCGCGCCCGTCCACCACGTCCAGGGTGAGGTGGGTGTGCTTCCAGTACTCGAACTGGGCGGCGGACATCCAGAACGGGATCTCCCCGGCGGCCTGGTCCCCCTCGGCCGGCAGGGCGAAGGTGCCCAGCAGGACGTCGGCGGCGCCGGTCGTGAAGTCGCCGGCGGGATAGCACATGGGCGCGGAGCCGTCGCAGCAACCGCCGGACTGGTGGAACATGAGCGGGCCATGGATCGGGAGGAGTCGGCGGATCAGCCCGAGCGCCGCGGGTGTCATGGCGACGCGGGACACGGTCTCGCCCGGCAGCTCGGGGCGAGCTTCGAGCGCGGGCGCGTGCTCCGCCGACGAGGACGGCACGGTCATCGCGGCCTCCTGGGGATGGGCGATCGTCGGTCCCCACACCCTAGCCCTCAATGTGACCCACGTCACCCCAGCTGGCGTCGGGGGCGGCCCGGAGGGTGCACCGGGGGCTGTGCCGTGGGCTGGGTCGCTCGCGGGGCCACGTGCTCCGCCGCGAGCCAGACGTTTCGGCTGCAATCAGGGGCTGATCACCACCGAAACATCTGGCTCACGGCGCAGGGGAGGGGAGGAGGGCTGGGGCGGCGGGCGGCTCACGCGGCCGCGCCCGGCGTCCACCCCCCTACACTCGGCGCATGCTCCCGGACCCCAGCCCCACCGTCACCGTGGACGGCCTCCTGCTGCGCCCGCTGCGCGCCGCGGACGAGATCGCGGCGCGCGAGGCGGACGCCGAGCTGCACCGGGAGGGGTTCGACTTCCTGATGGCCGGCACCCGCTCCTTCCCCGCGATCCGCCGCGCGTTCGCGGCCGCGGCGCGCGGCGACGTCGAACCCGGCCGGGTGCCCGCCTCCTTCTACGTGGGCGTGGACGAGGCGGGCGAGCTGGTGGGCCGGGTGTCCGTCCGATGGGAGCTGAACGAGGCGCTGCGGCACGTCAACGGACACGTGGGCTACGCGGTGCGCCCCGCGTTCCGGAGGCGGGGGCACGCCGCGCGCCTGCTGCGCGGCGCCCTGACGCTGCTGGCCGCGCGCGGGACGCCCACCGCCCTGCTCACGTGCGACGAGACGAACACCGCCTCCGTGGCCACGATCCGCGCGTGCGGGGGCGTGCTGCGGGACCGGGTCGAGACGGACCTCGACGGTGCGCCCTTCCCCGAACCGAAGCTGCGCTTCGACGTCCCCACGACGGCGGCCTGACCGGAGGGGCGGCGCGGACCGCGCCGCGCCGCCGGCCTCAGTACGCCTTGACGCGCTGCTCCACGATCAGGTGGATGAGCGCGAAGCGGCCCTCCTCCTGCACGGCCTTCAGGGCGGCCTCGACGGCCGCGGGCACGTCCGCGTCCCGCTCCACGCGCACGCCGAACCCGCCGAACGCCTGCGCCATCTGCGCGAAGTCCGGGTTCTTCAGCTGCGTGCCGGAGATGCGCTCGGGGTACTGCTTCTCCTGGTGGGTGCGGATGGTGCCGTACTCCTGGTTGTCCATGACGATCACGAGGGGCGTGGCGCCGTACTGCGCGGCGGTCGCCAGCTCCTGGCCGTTCATGAGGAACTCGCCGTCGCCGGCGATGGTCACCACGGTGCGGTCCGGGAAGTTCAGGGACGCGGCCACGGCGCCCGGCACCGAGTAGCCCATGGAGCCGTTGCGGGCCGAGATCATGGCGCGGTAGCCCTCGGTCGGGAAGTACCGGTGCGCCCAGTTGGTGTGCTCACCCGCGCCGAGGGAGACCATCGAGTCCTTCGGCAGCTTCGGCACCAGGTTGGCCATGAGCGTGGCCATCCTCGCCTGACCCTCGGACGGCTCGGCCGGGGGCAGGGCCGCGAACTTCTCCTGCTCGCCGCGCATGCGGGCGGTCCACTCCTCCCACTCCGGCTTGACCTCGAGCTCCATGCGGACGAGGTCGCGGACGAACACGTCCGGCTTCGCGACGATCTGGTGGGACACGGGACCGGAGCGGCCGCGCAGCGAGGGGTCGATGGTGACGAGGAAGTTCTTCTTGTCCCAGTTCTGGCGGATCGTGAAGCCGTTGGTCACGACGTCGCCGGGCACGGTGCCCACGAAGACGATGAGGTCGGTCTCCTCGAGCAGGTCGTAGGTGGGCTTGGGGCGGCCGTAGCCGATGGGCCCCACGTAGGAGGGCGAGGAGAACGGCACGGTGCCCTCGGTGCGCCACTCGGCGGCGGCCGGGATCTTGTGGTCCTCGAGCCACTGGGTGAGCTGCTGGGCGCCCTCGTCCGTGAAGTCGTTGCCGCCGGTGATGAACAGGGGCTTCTTCGACTCCTTCAGCGCCGCGTGCAGGGACTTCCAGTCCTCCACCGGCATGCCGCCCGGGGCCACGGGGATCTGCGGGTGCACGTGATCCTCGACCTCGACGCGGATGACGTCCTCCGGCAGGCCGACGACGACGGGCCCAGGGCGCCCGGAGGACGCGGCGAACATCGCCTCGGCCACGATCTCGGAGGCGCGCTCGGGGTGGTCCAGGACCATGACGCGCTTGGCGCCGCTGCCGAACCAGGCGTGCGGGTCGAACTCCTGGAAGGCCTCGCGGTCTCGGTGCTCGAACGGGATGAGGCCCACGAACAGCACCATGGCGGTGGAGTCCTGCCACGCGGTGTGCAGACCGACGTGGGCGTTCGCGGCGCCGGGACCGCGGGTCACCATGGCGACGCCGGGCACCTCGTTCATCTTGCCCTCGGCCTCGGCCATGTAGGTGGCCCCGCCCTCGTGGCGGCACACCACGTTCTCGATCCCCGAGTCGTGCAGGCCGTCGAGGACGTCGAGGTAGGACTCACCGGGCACGGTGAACACGCGCTTCACGCCGTGCGACTCCAGGGTCTTCACGATCACGTGGCCGGCGCTCAGTCGCTCGGCGGCCTCGGGGTTCTGCGTCATGGGGGCTCCTGTCGGCGTGCTCCGGGAGCGCCCTCGCACCCCGGTCGGTCCGGCCCCGGCACTGGGATCGAGGGGCCTGCGGTCACAGTAGTTGACGACGCGCGGGCCGGGGAGGCGTGCCACGCGGTGTGACGTGGCACTCCCCCGTACAGTTGGCCCATGCTCTCCGCCCGCACCCTCACCCTGCTCTCCTCGATCGCCGCGTTCCTCAACACCGCGCCCGGCCCGCGAGGCGGTGCCGAGCAGCCCGAACGCCTGACCGCCGGCGCCCAGCTCGTTGACCTCGTCCCGGCCCTGCAGGAGGGCGACGCCCGCCTGCGCGTGGCCGCGGCCGCCGTCGTGCGCGCGAAGGACCTGCGCGAGCGCCTCACCTCCGCCTGGGCGCTGGCCGCCACAAACGAGGCCGCCGCCACCGAGGGCGTCAACGAGCTGCTGGCCACGGTCGGCCCCCTGCGCCTCGTGGCCGGGGAGGAGGCCGTGGACTTCGCGCCCGCGGACACCCCGTCCGACGCCGTCGAGCGCCTCACCGCGCTGGCCGCCCTCGCGATGGCCGAGGCCGCCGTCGACGGCGAGCTCTCCCGCCTGCGCGTGTGCGCGGGCGAGGACTGCGAGAACGCGCTCGTGGACGCCAGCCGCAACCGCTCCAAGCGCTTCTGCGACGCCGCCAACTGCGCCAACCGCACGCACGTGCGCAGCTACCGCGCGCGCCTGGCCGAGGAGACGGCGGAGACCCCGGCGCCCGAGGCGGGCGGGAAGGCGGAGCCCGTGAAGGAGGACGCCCCGGTCGAAGAGCCCGTGAAGGCCGAGGAGGGCAAGGCCGAGAAGAAGGCGGCCAAGGAGGCCGAGAAGAAGGCCCGCAAGAAGGCGGAGAAGAAGGCGGCCAAGGAGGCCGAGAAGGCCGCCAAGAAGGACAAGAAGGCGAAGAAGGACACGGAGAAGTCCGACGACTGACGCCCGTCTGAACTCCCGGTGACGGGGCGCGCGGCCCCTTCTGCGCGGCGCGGGTCGCCCCTACGCTGGCGCCCATGAGCGACCAGCGCGACCCGGCCCCCTCCCCCGCCCCGTCCCCGTGGGCGGTCAGCGACCCCGGCGTCCCCGCCCACCGCAAGGTCGGCGTGGTGGGAGCCGGCGGCGTCGGGACGGCGATCGCGTACGCCACCCTGATCCGCGGCGTGGCCCGCGAGGTCGCGCTCTACGACATCGACGAGCCCAAGGTGCGCGCCGAGGTCCTCGACCTCGCCCATGGCACGCCCTTCACCTCCGCGGACGCGATGACCGGCGGGGCGGACCCCGCGGTGCTGGCGGAGGCGGAGATCGTGGTGGTCACGGCCGGCGCGAAGCAGAAGCCGGGCCAGACCCGCCTGGACCTGGCCGAGCGCAACGTGGCGATCCTGCACGACCTGCTCCCCCGGGTGCAGGCCGCGGCGCCGGACGCGCTCATCGTGCTGGTGACCAACCCCGTGGACGTCCTCACCCTCGTGGCGCAGCGGATCACGGGGCTGCCCGCCGGACGGGTGATCGGCTCCGGCACCCTCCTGGACACCTCACGCCTGCGCTGGCTGCTGGCGGGTCGGGCGGGGGTGCACACGTCGTCGGTGCACGCGTCCATCCTGGGCGAGCACGGGGACACGGAGTTCCCGGCGTGGAGCTCCGCGCGGATCGGGCCGATGCCCATCCTCGAGTGGCCCGACGCCGCCGCGCCGCTCTTCTCGCTCGCGGACCTGGACGCCATCGCCCACACCGTCACGAACGCGGCCTACGAGGTGATCCAGGGCAAGGGCGCCACCACCTACGCGGTGGGCGTCGCGACGACGCGCCTGCTCGAGGCGGTCCTGCGGGACCAGCACGCCATCCTGCCGGTCTCCACGGTGCTCGACGGCCCCCACGGGCTGCACGACGTCGCGCTCTCGCTGCCGGCCGTCGTCGGGCGGGCGGGGGTGGAGCGGGTCATCCCGCTCGAACTGGACGCGGCCGAGACCGCGAAGCTGCAGGCCTCGGCCGCCGCGCTGCGGGCGACGGCGGCGCGGTTCGGCTTCTGAGGGGCGGTCCGGCTTGTGAGGCGCGGGCGGGGGTCCTCCAGCCGGCGAGCTCAGCCCTGCGGCCCACGCTCCTTGGCGGCGCGCTCGGCGGCCGCCTTGGCGCGGCGCTCGGCGGCCGCCTTGCGGAAGGTCTCCTCGGAGGAGAGGTTCACGCCGGAGCCATGGGAGAGGCGCGGCGGATTCTCGCGGGTGGAGAGCTGCAGCATGGCGACCACCACGAGCGAGGTCATGAAGAACACGCCGAAGGCGATGAGGCCGATGTCCACGCGCAGCGGGTTCGAAGTGCCCCCCGAGGCGGTGAGGGCGGCGATGACGCCGCCGACGAGGCCGAGCACGGCGGAGAAGATCAGCGGGCCCTTGACCGTGGTGCGCAGCCCGCCGCGTGCCGGACGGCCGGCACCGGTGCCGGCGCGGTCGTGGGACGGACGGGGGGACGGTGCGCTCACGGTGCGCCTCCTACGGGCTCGGGTGGCGTGCGCGCGGGCGCACGGGGGTGACGGCGACGTCGGCCCGGGCGGGATCCTCCCCGCGGGCACGACGACGGGCCGCCCTCAGTCTACGCCGGGTGGCCGAGCCGGCTCAGAGGCCGCGGGCGCTACCGCGATCCCGGCGCACCTCGTGGTGGAAGCCGAGTCCGGAGATGAGCAGGAGGACGCCGATGATGATGGCGCCGCCGCCCACGATGCCGAGCTGGCCGTGGGGGTTGAGCCCCTGAAGGGCGCCGACCGCGAGGCCCAGACCGGAGAGCAGGCCCACGGCGCCCGTCCAGAGCTGGTCCCGGGCGGGGATGAACTCCCGGCGGTGCCGGGCCCACGCCACGAGCTCGGCCGCGCCGCCGGCCACGAGTGCGACCGCGACGGTGACGCCGATGGCCGAGGGAGAGCCCAGGAAGAGCATGACGATGGTCCCCAGCATCCACGCCGCGGCGGCGAGGGAGAGCGGGGAGCGCATGGCCACGGGCACGGGTTCGCGGCGCAGATACTCCCACATCGCGGAGCCGGAGAACACCAGGTAGAGCGCGAAGGCCACCTTCATCCAGGTGACGCCGGGGTTCGGCACGAACACGGTGGACAGGCCGAACACGAGCGCGACGACGGCGCGGACGAGGATCGGCTTGAACACCACGGAGGAGATCTCGAGGGGGGTGGTCACGGCAGGCACCGCATCAGTCTAGGCGCGGTCGTCCCGGGGGCGCGGGGACGGGGCGTGAGGAGGGGGCGCGGGCGACCGTGCCGCTGTCGGGGCTCAGCCCGTCCCGAGCCTCATCCACGCGCCGCCCCGGGCGCGCAGGCCCAGGGTGAGCGCGCGCATGCCGAGGTACACGACGCCGAAGCCGACCCACAGCGCCACGACCCGCGTGCCGGCGTCGGGGGCGGAGAGCAGGGGTCCGGAGCGGGCCAGGAGCCACAGCACGGGGGCGTAGACGGCGAGGTTCACCAGCCCCGCGAGCGCGAGGTAGCGCGCGTCCCCGGCGCCGATGAGCACGCCGTCCAGGACGAACACGAACCCGGCGAGCGGCTGCGTGATCGCGAGGACCCAGAGGCCGGCGGTCGCGGCGGCCTGGACCGCGGGGTCGGCGGTGAAGAGGGAGGGCAGCCACGGCGCGACGGCGGCCAGCGCCACGCCGGTGAGCAGGCCGAAGCCCAGCGACCAGCGGACCATGACCGCGGTGAGGCGGCGGGCGGCGTCGGGACGGGAGGCGCCGAGCTCCGCGCCGATGAGGGACTGCGCCGCGATGGCCAGGGCGTCGAGGGCGAACGCGAGCGTGGAGAACAGCGTGAAGACGAGCTGGTGCGCGGCGAGCACGGTCTCCCCCGCGCCGGTGGCCGCGACCACGGTCAGCAGGATCGCGGCGCGCAGGCTGGCGGTGCGCAGCAGCAGCCACGAGCCGACCTGCGCCGTGGCCCGCATGCCGGCCGCCGTCGGGAGCCAGCCGGTGCCGGCTCGCCGGAAGCGGGGCGCGAGCACCACGAGGTAGGCGGCGAGCATGGCCCACTGGACGATCGAGGTGCCGAGCGCGGAGCCGGCGACGCCCATGCCCGCCCCGTAGACGAGGGCGAGGTTGAGGCCGATGTTCGCGGCGAACCCCACCCCGGCGACGACGAGCGGGGTCACCGTGTCCTGCAGTCCCCGCAGGACACCGGTGGCGGCCAGGACCGCCAGGAGCGCGGGCAGTCCGGGCATGGACCAGCGCAGGTAGGCGACGGCGTGGGCCTGCACCTCGCCTGTGGCGCCGAGCGCTCCGGTCAGGGCGGGGGCGGCGGCCCAGCCGAGCACCCCGAGGACCGCGCCGAGCAGGAGGCCGAGCCCGACGCCGTCGCGGCCGCGGGACATGGCCGAGGCGAGGTCCCCCGCCCCGACCAGGCGGGCGACGGCGGGTGTGGTGGCGTAGGCGAGGAAGATGAGCAGCCCGGCGGCGGTGTGCAGGACGGTGGTGCCGATGCCCGCGCCCGCGAGCTGCGCCGTGCCGAGGTGTCCGACGATCGCGGTGTCCGCGAGGAGGAACAGCGGCTCCGCGATGAGCGCGCCGAACGCGGGGACCGCCAGCGCGAGGATGCGGCGGGCGAGGGGGCGGGAATCCCTCATCCGACGAGCGCGGTGAGGAACGGCAGGAACGCGGTGGGCGCCACGGGCTGGGGGACCTCGGGCAGGAGGGGGGCCACGAGGTAGAGCATGGCGATCGCGATGCCGTTGTTGGTCATGTGCAGGAGCACCGCGTACCCGAACGACTTCCCCATGAGGATGTAGGACACCGTGATGGCGACCGCGAGGGTCACGTACGGGATGGTCTCCACGAGGTCGAAGTCCCCGCCCGTGCCGAGGAAGTGCAGCAGCGTGAACGCCAGGATGGACACCACGGCGCACACCCACACGTTCACGTAGCGCGACAGCTTGCCCACCAGCAGGTGGCGGAAGAGGTACTCCTCCACGAGCGGGGCGGCGACCACCGTCATCAGGACCATGAGCAGCGGCGGGGCCTGCGTGGTCATCTCCTCGAGGGCGGCCTGGTTGGCGCTGGTCTGGGCCTGGCCGAGCAGGCTAAGGACCAGCACGTTCACGACGATGCACGCGAACCAGGTGGCCGGCAGCAGCAGGATCTTCCACCACGTGCCCGTGCGGAACACGCGCAGCGAGGTGACGAGCGGGCGCCACGCGACGGCGACCACGAGCAGGACGAGAACGGCGTAGCTGAGCAGGTTCACCCGGAAGGCGTCCAGGACCTGGAAGTCCTCCTGGTTGGCCGGGACGAGGTCCAGCGCGATGGCCGCGAAGAGGCCGAGCCCCAGGATCATGAGCGCCCCGTAGGCGAGCACCACCGCGAGATCGCCCCAGTGGAAGCGGCCGGGGGTCCAGTCGGGGGTGGTCCGGGCCGCGGGGGCGGGGCGGCCGGGCCAGCCTGAGGGCGGCCAGCCGGCGGGCGGGGCGGGGGGAAGGCTCATGGCGGCCACGCTACCAACGGGGGCGGACGCGGGGACGGATACCCGAGCGGCCACCGGAGCGCACGCAGCCCCGGCCGACGGGGACCGGTGGGCGGCCGGTTGGCGGGGGGCGAGGCGGAGGGTCTACGGTGCACGTCATGGCCCTGTTCTCCCAGCCGGTGTTCATCAACCTCCCCACGACGGACGTGGAGCGCATCCGCGACTTCTGGACGTCCCTCGGCGCGACCGCGATGGACGACTACTCCGACGAGTACTCCGTGTGCATCGAGCTCACCGAGTCCACGTACGCGATGTACCTGAGCCCCGGCTACTACACGGACTTCATCGGCGACCGCGAGATCGCCGACTGCATGACCACCAACGCGGCCCTGATGGCGCTCACCGTGGGCGACGCCGCCGCCGTCGACGCCCTGGCCGACCGCGCGGTGGAGGCCGGCGCCGAAGAGGTCCCGCTCCCCGCGGACCTGCGCGACGAGATGGCCGGCTCCGGCATGCACTCCCGCGAGATCGTGGACCCGGACGGCCACCAGTGGGAGTTCATCACCGCCTGAGCGGGGCACGTTCACGACGACGACACGCACCGCTCGCCCGCACGTCACCCGGGACGCGGGACGCCGTCACCCACGGCTCCTAGCCTGACGCGGCCGACAGCCGTCGGCGCCGTCAGCCCGGCCCCGCCCTCCCCGGCGCGGCCACCGGATCCAGGAGCACCCCCATGCGCACTTCGCACCGCACGCTCGCCCTGCTCGCCGCCGTGAGCCTCGCCTCCGGCGCAGCCGCCCCCGCCCAGGCCGCCTCCGACCACGGCACCGGAACCGGAACCGGCAAGCCCGCCCACTCCGCCACCGCCACCGCCAAGCACGCCTTCGAATTCGGCGTCATCGGCGACGTCCCCTACGGCCAGGCCCAGGTCGACCGCTTTCCCGAGATGATCGACGAGCTCTCCGCCCAGAGCGACGAGCTCGAGTTCCTCGCCCACGTGGGCGACGTGAAGGCCGGCTCCGCCGTCTGCTCGGACGAGTACTTCCAGATGATCCGCGGCGAGTTCGACCGCCTGACCCTCCCGCTGGTCTTCACCCCCGGCGACAACGACTGGGTGGACTGCCACCGTGCCAACAACGGCGCCTACAACCCGCTCGAGCGCCTCGACTCCGTCCGGGACATCTTCTTCCCCGTCGCCGACCGCACCCTCGGCGTCCCCATGAAGGTGGACTCCCAGGACGAGCTGGGCCTGCCGGAGAACCTGCGCTTCCGCGAGCAGCGCGTGGAGTTCGTCGCCATCGACGTGCAGGGCTCCCACAACTCCACCGACCCGTGGGCCGGTCTCGGCCTGACCGTCCCCACCCCCGAGCAGCTCGCCGAGGTCGCCCACCGCGACGCCGCGAACATCGCCCAGGTCAGCGAGGCCTTCGACGACGCCCGCCGCACGAACGCCCGCGGCGTCGTGATCTTCACCCAGGCGGACATGTTCGAGCCCCGCCTCGCCGCCGCCGGCATCACCGAGACGGACGTGGCCGCGTTCCGCCCGATCGTCGGCGCCATCGCCGAGCAGGCCCGCGCCTTCGACGGCCCGGTCTACCTGATCAACGGCGACTCGCACCGCTACAACGCCGACGCGCCCCTCGCAGCCGGCTCCCCCTGGGTCGACGCCTACGGCGTGGGCGCCGTCGAGAACCTGCAGCGCGTCACCGTCGAGGGCGACGCCACCTCCAACGAGTGGACCCGCTTCACCGTCGCGCCGAACAGCGCCGGCAAGGGCAAGAACGCCGCGCAGGAGCTGCTCACCTGGGAGCGCGTGCCCTACACCTTCTGAGGTCTGAAGAACGTCTGAGGCCCCGCCGTCAGAACCACGACGGCGGGGCCTCGCCTCGTCCACGTCCGCACCGGCTGTTCTGGGCCATCTTCCCCTACAGCCCTCAGGATTCTGGGCGAACATCCCGCCCAGAATCGAGTTGTGGGCGTGTCCCACCCGCAGACACGCCCAAAAACCCGAGCGGGACCGAGCCAGCCCGAGCCGACCCGAGCGGGACCGAGCCAGCCCCCCGCTCACGCCCCGAGGCGGCCCGTCAGCCGGCCGTGCATGTCGGCGCTGGCCTGGTTCAGCCCCCGCACCTTCACCTGCACCCCGTGCCGCGCGTACTTGGTCTGCACCGCGTCGAGGGCCGCCACCGTGGAGGCGTCCCACACGTGGGCCTCGCTCAGGTCCACCACCACCCGCGCGGGGTCGAGCGCGTACTGGAACTGCGAGTACAGGTCGTCCGAGGAGGCGAAGAACAGCGCACCTCGCACGCGGTAGACGGCGGTGGCGCCGTCGTCGTCGAGCTCCCGCTCCACCGTGACGAGGCGCGAGACGCGCTGCGCGAAGAGCACGAGCGCGGTGAGCACGCCCACGCCCACGCCGACCGCGAGGTTGTGGGTGGCCACGGTCGCGATGACGGTCACGAGCATGACCGCCGTCTCCGAGCGGGGCATGGCCCGCAGCGTGGAGGGGCGCACCGAATGCCAGTCGAAGGCGGAGGCGGCCACGAAGATCATCACGCCCACGAGCGCGGCCATGGGGATCTGCGCGACGACGTCGCCGAGCACCACCACGAGCAGCAGCAGGAAGACGCCCGCCAGGAACGTGGACAGGCGCGTGCGGGCGCCGTTGGCCTTCACGTTCATCATGGTCTGGCCCACCACGGCGCAGCCGCCCATGCCGCCGAACAGCCCCGAGACCACGTTGGCCACGCCCTGCCCCCAGGACTCGCGGGACTTGTCCGAGGGGGTGTCCGTGATGTCGTCCACGAGCTTGGCGGTGAGCAGGGACTCCAGCAGCCCCACGAACGCCACCCCGACGGCGAAGGGCAGGATCGCCTGCAGCGTCTCCCACGTGAGGGGCACGTGGGGAGGCGCGAACACCGGCGGGGCGTCGGGCAGGGCGCCGCGGTCGCCCACGCGGGGCACGTCCAGGGCGGCGGCCACGGCCAGCACCGTCACGACGACGATCGCCACGAGCGTGGACGGCACCGCGGTCGTGAGGCGGGGCAGGGCGAGCACCACCGCCAGCGAGAGCACCGCGAGCGGGTAGACGAGCCACGGCACGCCGATGAGCTCGGGCAGCTGGGACGTGAGCACCAGGATGGCCAGCGCGTTCACGAAGCCGACCATCACCGAGCGCGGCACGAACCGCATGAGCCGGGCCACCCCGAACACGCCCAGCAGGATCTGCAGGGCCCCGCCCAGGATGACGGCGGCGATCAGGTGGTCCACGTCGTGCGAGCGGGAGAGCGGGGCGACGACGAGCGCCACCGCGCCCGTGGCCGCCGAGACCATGGCCGGGCGCCCGCCCACGATCGCGATGGTCACCGCCATCGTGAACGAGGCGAACAGCCCCACGCGCGGGTCCACGCCCGCGATCACCGAGAACGCGATGGCCTCCGGGATGAGCGCCAGCGCCACCACGAGGCCCGCGAGGACCTCGGTGCGCAGCCAGCGCGGGGTGCGGAGCGTGCGCAGGACGGACTGGCGTTCCAGGGGCGTGGGCGCGCGGTCGGGCGCGGCCACGGAGGCGGAGGAGGGCATGCGTCGAGGGTAGCGGTGGTCGCTGGGGGTGATGCGGGTGACCAGGGCGCGCGTTGAGGCCACCCGACGGGCCTCATGCGGTGCGCATCACCCGCACGGGGTCCCGGAACGCGGCGAAGGCCGCCGGGAGCAGGCTCGCCACCACGGCGGTGAGGGCCGCCAGCACAGCCACGCCCACCACGAAGTCCATTCCCAGAGCACCTCCCTGCCCCACGACGACGGCGTAGCCCGTCCCCGCACCCACCACCGCCCCGAGCACCGCCGGCGCGGCGGTGCGGACCGCCACGAGCAGCACGAGGTCCGCGCGGCCGATGCCCAGGGTGCGGCGGCGGCCGAGGTCGCGGCGACGGATGAGCACGTCGGCGAGCACCACGATCGCCACGAAGAAGGCGCCCGCCCCGAGGATGAGCAGCAGCAGGGATCGGCCCAGTCCGGCCAGCTCCCCGGTGATCGTCTCGTTCCCGGCGGCCAGCGCCCGCGCGGTCTGCACCTGCGAGGAGCGAGGGTCGGGGTCGATCACGGCCAGGGCGGAGTCCTGCATGGCGCGGGTGCCGGCGGTGTCCGGGGCCAGGACGCGGACCTGCTGGACCACGAGGGAGGCCGGGGCGGCGGGCACGGCGAGCGCGTACCCGTCGAGGTCCTCGAACGGCGTGCGCGCCTCGAACGCGCCCACCACGGCCCACTGACGTCCGTCTCCGGACTCGAGCGCCCCGGAGGGCTGGGCCAGGCCCAGCTCGGCCAGCTTCGCCTCGGGCACCACCACCTCCCCGGGGCCCGGCAGGCGGCCGCGCGTGAGCTCGACGCCGCGGTCCAGGGTGCCCACCACGTGGGTCACCGCCACGCGCGTCCCGCCCGCACCGATCGCGGCGTTCACCGTGTCCACGGGCATGTCGCGGGCCAGGGCGGCCTCGGCGGCGTCGAGACCGGCGAGGGTGGTGACGGTGGCGCCGGTGAGGAAGCCGGTGCCGCCCGAGTCCGTGACGGTGAGCACGCGCGCCGCGGGCCCGGAGAGCTCCGCGGCGACGGCGGCCTCCGTGGCGGCCTGACGGCCCACCGTGGCGACGGCGGCGAAGCACATGGCGGCCACCACCAGCAGCACGAGAGCGGAGGGCACGGGCGAGGTGCGCGCGGCGGTGAGGGCCTCGCGCAGCAGGGTTCGCAGATTCATGGGCGGGCCTCGAGGGTCATAGCCGCACCACCTCGTCCGCCCGCGCGACGACGGCCGGGTCGTGCGTGGCCACCACCACGGTGCGCCCCTCGGCGGCCGTCTCGGCCAGTGCGTCGAGCACGAGGGAGGCGTTGTCCGGATCCAGGTTGCCCGTGGGCTCGTCGGCCAGCACCACCGCGGGAGTGTTCACGAGCGCCCGGCACACCGCCACGCGCTGGGCCTGGCCGCCCGAGACCTGGCCCGGCCGGTGCTCGGCCCGGTGTCCCAGGCCGAAGCGCTCCAGCAGCGCCCGGGCCCGCTCCTCCAGCACCCGACGCTCCAGCCCTGCGTACAGACCGGGCTCCACCACCGAGTCCAGGATGGGCCGGGACGGGTCCAGCTCGGCGTCCTGGAACACGAACCCCACGGACGTGGCCCGCAACCGCGCCCGGCGCCGGTCCGGCAGGGCGGAGGCCTCGACGTCGCCCAGGCGCACCACGCCCGCCGAGGGCGTGAGCATAAGCCCCAGCACGTACAGCAGCGTGGACTTGCCGCGCCCGGACGGGCCGGTGAGCGCGGTGACGGCGCCAGGGGTGAAGCGGTGGGTCAGGCCGTCGAACAGCTCCTCCGCGCCGCGCGTGTACGCGAAGCGCAGGTCCGCCACGGACAGCTCCGCGTTCACGGCGCGCCGTTCAGCACGCGCACGGTCTCCCCGGCGTCCACGCCGTCCACCACGGCCAGGCCGTCCGCGGAGCCGCGGACGGTGACGGTGCGCTCTTCCTCGACGCCGTCCTGCACCACGGTGACCACGACGGCGCCGCCGGGCTGGGTGCGCAGCGCGGACACGGGGACCACGGGCCCGGTGACGGGCGGGACCACGTTGACCTTCGAGAGCAGGGAGGTGGAGGCCTCGGCTGGCAGGGAGTCGCAGTCCGCGCCGCACACCGCGCCGCCGTCGGGGGCGGTCAGGGGGATGCGGATCAGCCCTTGGTCGTCCGCGGTGGACTCGCCGGCCACGGCCTCCCACTCGTGCTCGCCGTGGGGCACGGTCACCGCGGTGCCGGCCGGGATCATGGCGGCCTGGTCCTGGTTGACCTCGATGGCGAACGTGGGCTCGTCGCCGGGGCGGGCGACGATGGTCTCGCCTCCCGCGAGCGCGCCGCCGACGGCCGTTGCCTTCGCGTCCACGCTGAGTGCGGCGGGGAGTGATTCCAGCACCACGAGCTGGCCCAGCTCCACGGTGCCCGCGGCCGGGTAGTCGCGCTCGGTGAGCCAGCCGTTCCAGGCGACAGCGGTGGCCTCGTCCCAGGTGCCGGTGACCTCCACCTTCGCCCCCGTGGCGGCGAGCATTCGCTGGAACGCGGCGACATCGCTGCCGGTGGCGCCCTCGTCGAGCGCCCGCCACTGGGGCAGCTCGCCCTGCACGGCGATCACGGGCTGCTGCGCGACGGCGTACAGCACGTCCCCGGCGGCCACCTCACCGGACTCCCCGGCCCGGGTGACGACGCCGGACAGCGCGTTCACGGCGGCCGGCGCCTGCTCGCGGGCCACGGACACGCCGAGGGTGATGACGCGGCCGAGCTCCTGCTCGGCGACGGTGACGACGGCGTCCTCGGACGGACGCTGATCGGCCTGGGCCGGAGGGGTGAGCGTGGCCCGGCCGGCCCAGAAGGCGAGGGCGGCGACGAGCACGAGCGTGAGGACGAGAGCGGCCCAGCGGGTGACCTTGCTCATTCGGAGTATCCGAAGAGCATCGAGTCCGGGGGCTGAACCGGACAGGCTTCCGAGACCTCGGCGGAGCGCGCGTCCGTGAGGCCCATGATGGAGTCTTGCACGGGCCACCAGCTGATCCGCTCCGGCGTGTTGAAGGCCGCCAGCCATGTTTCCTTCGAGGGCCGCTGGGATGTGTCCACGGTGATGCCATGGTCCTCAAGACACGGGATGGCGTACTGGTCCCAATAGTCGTAGAGCAGGCGCAACTGAGCGTCAGAGAACTCCTGGTCCAGGCTCGGATCGATGGGGAACAGGGCATCGCAGGTCCATGAGACCAGTTTCACGGCCGCCTCCTGCGAGGGCGGCGGAGTGTCATACGTCACCCCCACCATAACCTCGTTGTACGTGGCGGGAACCCCTCGCTCGGTCATGCACTGCGCGGACCATCTCGCCTGCTCTTGCCTGGAGGTGGCCCACCCGCGACGGGTGACGGCCGGGGGGTTGCTGATGCCCAAGAAGGCGGCGTTTCGTGCGAGCTGTGACTCATACCAGCGCTCCCGCTCGTCAGCCTCGGTCATCCGCCGCTCGATCTTCTCGGTGGGCGTCCAGGTCTCGGGATCCCACACCTTCTCTGTAGGGGAACCGGTCGCCGCGGCGCTCGTGGACGGAGCAGTGGTCGCACATCCAGACAGAGTCAGAACAGCGGTCACCGCCGCGGCGGTGACCGCTGCGAACTTCGTCTTCATCTTGGGCTCAACCTCAGTAGGGGTAATAGCAGTAGCCGTAGGTGCCCGACAGCAGAAGCGAGGTCGATGACCCCGTCCAGGTCTGCGTCATGCGGAGTCCGGAATCCCATCCATATTTGTATAGCCCAGGCTTCTTGGTGGTCTTTCCGCCGACGTTGTAATACATCGTGTCCGTATACCGCTGCTGCTCCACCTGCAGGCCGACATACCCGCCTCCGGCACTGCAGTCCTTCCTGCCAGTCTCTGACAACGCTTGCGCTGGCGCCGCTCCAGAGACCGCCAGCAATCCAGCGACAGCCACGCCAGCGCCTACCCTGCTGGCCCACTGCTTCACACCCATGATGTTCCTCCTCCGATCTAAAGCCCCTTGTGAGGTGCGTCACACGCTATGGCGTGGCCCGCTCAGCGTCAAGAGTTTTCTCAGATGCTTCACACACCCACGTTTGACCTTGCACCGGAATGCGCCCCGGCACGGCCGTTCCGCCGCGCGCTCGTAACAAAGGGCGCGGGGTGAGGTGGCCCAGCGGACGGGGCGGTTCATCCGTCGAACCCGTAGAGGACGGAGTCAGAGGGCACCTCGGGGCAGGCCTCCATGATCTCGGCGTTGAAGTGCCCTGGGTTTCGTTCCGAGGTCAAGACGCAACGGGCGCTGAGTCCTGGTCGTGAGTGTAGGCCGCCTCGACCTCCGCGGGGGTGAGGTAGTCCAGGGCCTCGTGGAGGCGGGTGGTGTTCCACCAGTGCACCCACCCCATGGTGGCCAGCTCGACCGCCTCGACGGACTCCCAGATCCGCTTGGCGTGGATGAGCTCGGCCTTGTAGAGCCCGTTCACGCTCTCGGCCAGGGCGTTGTCGTAAGAGTCGCCCACGGTGCCCACTGAGGCGCTCACCCCGGCGGTGATGAGCGCATCCGAGCAGGCCAAGCTGACTACCGCGATCCGAGTGGTGCACCAGGCCCTGGCGGCCACGGCTGGCGCCAGTGCTCAGCAGCGCGCGCTCCAAGGCCAGCAGCGGCAGCCCCACGGTGTGAAGGCTGCCCGAGACAGCCCATCCCACGATGCGCCGGGAGTAGACGTCGGTGATGAACGCGACGTAGCAGAACCCGCCCAGGATCCTGACGTAGGTGATGTCAGCGACCCACAGCTGGTTCGGCCGCTCGGCGGTGAAGCAACGTTCCACGAGATCAGGGCGGGCGTCTGTCTCTCCTGCAGGGCGGGTCGTGATCGGCTTGCGGCCACGGCGGATTCCCTGCAGGCCGGCGGTACGCATGAGACGGGCGACCTGGTCCCGGCCGATCTCCCACCCGGCGCGGGCCATCGCATGGTGCATCTTGCGGACGCCGTAGACGCTGTAGTTCTCCATGTGAATCCGGCGGAGTTCCTCGAGCAGCAGGACGTCTCGCAGGGCCCGCGCGGAGGCCGGTCGTGTCTTCGCGGCGCGGTAGCTCACGTCGAGGTGATGAACCCACATTCCGTCGCACGAAGGGTGCGGCAGATGGCCTCGACCCCGAACTGATCGCGGTGTTCGTCGATGAACGCGATCATCTCGTCGTGGGGCGGTCGAGCTCCGCTGCGAAAAAAGCCGAGGCGGCCTTGAGGATCTCGTTCGCGCGCCGCGCCTCGGCCAGCTCGCGTTTGAGCCTGCGGATCTCCTCCGCAGGGGTCTCTGAGACGGGTGCCTGAGCTATTTCGTGGCCGTGGCGTTGGCACCACATCCGCAAGGTCTCTTCGCTGACATCGAGCTGCGGGGCTACCGCCCGGATGGAATGCGAACGGGGCCCTCCTTGCGTGGCTTGGCGTTCCAGGACCATCCTGACCGCGCGCTCACGCAGCTCGGGGCTGAACTTCTTGGGCATGTTCCGATTCTCCTTCGTTGGGATCGGAACGAAACCCAGGGCGCTTCACTCTCCGCTGCACGCGAGGAGGATCCGTGATGCGGAGCGTCTGGGCCCGCCGTTCGAGAGCGGAGCGGTAGGCCGCTTCCTTCTCGGCCTCCGCCGTCAGGACCGGTTGAATCGCGACTGGCGGCGTCCACCGAGATGGACTCCATTCCTCCGGCGCTGTCGCGCCTGCGCAGTCAGCGACGTCCTGTCCTGCGGATCCGCCTTCATCCCCGCACGCGGCGAGATCGACAGTGAGCGCAAGCCCGACTGCCAGACCCCGGCCACGTCTCCCTGTGATGTCAGGCCCGCTCATGACCAGAAGCCCTCGGTCCCATGACGATCCTCCTCAGGATTCCAACCCGATATGAGCTACGTCACATAGTAGACGCTACCCCCCACAGCAAGGGATTCTCCTGGCCTCGTCAGGCCGTCCCGAGTCCCTTCACGCTCGCTGCAGTCATCACCGGGCGTCTTCTCCCGAGGCCGCACCGCCGCCGTCGTCCTCCCCGCCCTTGAACTGGCTCATGTAGAGCCGGTGGTAGGCGCCCCTGGCCGCGAGGAGCTCGGCGTGGTTGCCCTGCTCCACGATGTCGCCGTGCTCCATCACGAGGATCACGTCGGCGTCGCGGATGGTGCTGAGCCGGTGGGCGATCACGAAGCTCGTCCGGTCCGAGCGCAGCGCCGCCATTGCGCCCTGGACCAGCACCTCGGTGCGGGTGTCCACGGAGGAGGTCGCCTCGTCCAGGATCAGCAGCGAGGGCTGCGCCAGGAACGCGCGGGCGATGGTGATGAGCTGGCGCTCGCCCGCGGACACGTTGGAGGCGTCCTGCTCGATGACGGTGTCGTAGCCCTCGGGCAAGGTGTGCACGAAGCGGTCCACGAACGTGGCCCGCGCCGCGGCGACGACCTCCTCGTCCGTGGCGTCCTGCCGGCCGTAGCGGATGTTCTCCCGGATGGTCCCGCCGAAGAGCACCGCGTCCTGGAGCACCATTCCCGTGTGGGAGCGCAGCTCCTCCCGGCTCACGGTGCGGGTGTCGACACCGTCCACCAGGATGCGGCCGCCGTCGACCTCGTAGAAGCGCATGAGCAGGTTGACCAGGGTGGTCTTGCCGGCGCCGGTCGGGCCGACGATGGCGACCGTCTGGCCCGGCTCCGCCACCAGGTTGAGGTCCGTGATGAGGGGCTTGGCCTCCGAGTAGGAGAACCGCACGTGCTCGAACTCCACCCGCCCGCGCACCGGCTGCGGCAGGTGCGCGGGGGCCGCGTCGCGGTCCTCCTCGTCCTCGTCCAGCAGCTCGAAGATGCGCTCGGCCGAGGCGACGCCGGAGATGAGCATGTTGGACATGCCCGCCACCTGCCCCAGCGGCTGGTTGAACTCGCGGGAGTACTGGATGAACGCGGTCACGGCGCCCAGGGTCATCTGGCCGCTGGCCACGCGCAGGCCGCCCACGACGGCGATGCCCACGTACCCCAGCCAGTTCACCCACTGCATGATCGGCATGATCATCCCGGAGAAGAACTGCGCCTTGAACGCGGACTCGTAGAGGGCGTCGTTGCGCTCGTCGAAGCGCTCGGCCATGTCCGCCTGGCGGCCGAAGACGGTGACCAGCTCGTGGCCCGTGAAGGACTCCTCGATGTGGCCGTTGAGCTGACCCGTCTCGCGCCACTGCGCGGTGAACAGCGCCTGGGACTTCTTGCCGATCACGCCGACGACGACGCCGGCCACCGGCAGCGCGATGAGCGCGATGAGCGCCAGCTGCCAGGAGAGCCAGAACATCATGCCGACGATGCCGATGATGGTCAGCACCGAGTACACGAGCGTGGCGAACGCCTGCTGCATGGCCTGCTGGACGTTGTCCACGTCGTTGGTGGTGCGGGAGAGCAGGTCGCCGCGCTGGCGGGTGTCGAAGTAGCTCAGCGGGAGGCGGTTGAGCTTGGCCTCGATCTCCTCGCGGAGGCGGAAGACGATACGCATGACGATGTCGTTGAGCACACGGCCCTGGAGCCACATGAAGGTCTGCGCCACCAGGTACATGCCCAGGACGATGAGGATCAGCCGCCCCAGCTCCGCGAAGTCGATCCCCGCGCCGGGCGTGAACGCCATGCCGGAGAGCATGTCCGCGGCCTGGCCCTGACCCTGCGCGCGCAACCCCTCGATCACCTGCTCGCGGGACACCCCGGCGGGCATGTCCTTCGAGACCACGCCCCCGAAGATCACGTCCATGGCCTGGCCGAGCACGTGGGGCGCCCACACGTTGAACACGACGGCGACCAGCACCATCAGCGCCACGAGCACCACGCCCGCGCGCTCGGCGCCGAAGAGGCCCAGGAGGCGCTTGGCCGAGGGCCAGAACGCCTTCGCCTTGCGGCCGGGGCCGCCGCCCCATTCGTCGGTGGCGCCCGACTCGTGGATGTCGGCGATCTCGGCGTCGGTCAGTTCGGCGCTCATGCCAGCTCCTCCTCGCGGATCTGGGAGTCCACGATCTCCTGATAGGTCCGGTTCGAGGCCAGCAGCTCGGCGTGGGTGCCGCGTCCGACGACGCGCCCCTCGTCCAGCACGATGATCTGGTCCGCGTCGGTGATGGTGGCCACGCGCTGGGCGACCACGATGCGGGTGGTGTCCGCGGCGGCGTCGTCCAGGGCGGCGCGCAGGCGCGCGTCCGTGGTGACGTCGAGCGCGGAGAAGGAGTCGTCGAAGACGAGGACGCGCGGCTTCGCCACGAGCGCGCGCGCGATGGAGAGGCGCTGGCGCTGGCCGCCGGAGACGTCCGTGCCGCCCTGGGAGATGCGCGACTCCAGGCCGGACACCTCGCCCTCCTCGGGGGCGGGCGCCGGGGTGGTGCGGGCCCGCACGAAGTCCGCGGCCTGCGCGGTCTCCAGCGCGGCCCAGATCTCCTCGTCCGTGGCGTCCGGGGCGCCGAAGCGCATGTTCTCCGCGACCGTGCCCGAGAACAGGTACGGCCGCTGCGGGACGAGCGCGACGGCGTCGGTCAGCTCGGCGCGGGCGAGGTCGGTGACGGGGACGCCGTCGACCAGGACCTGCCCGGACGTCGCGTCGTAGAGGCGCGGGACGAGGCTGATGAGCGTGGACTTGCCGGAGCCCGTGGGGCCGATGATCGCCGTCGTGGTGCCGGGGGCGACGGCGAAGCTCACGCCGTCGAGCACGGGGGCCTCGGCGCCGGGGTAGGCGAAGGTGACGTCGCGGAACTCGACCGCGCCGGCGCGGCGCGCCGGGGTCACGGGGTTCGCGGGCTCGACGACGGTCGGGACCGTGTCCAAGACCTCGCCGATGCGGCGGGCGGAGATCACGGCGCGCGGGAGCATCATCATCATGAAGGTGCCCATCATGACCGCCATGAGGATCTGCAGCAGGTACTGCATGAAGGCGGTGAGGGAGCCGATCTGCACGAGACCCTGGTCCACGCGGTGGCCGCCGAACCACAGCACGGCGGCGGTGGCCAGGTGCAGGATCATCGTGATCACGGGGCCGAGCAGCACGAACAGCCGGCCGATGCGCACGGAGGTGTCCGTGAGGACGGCGTTGGCGTCGCTGAACCGCTGCGCCTCGTGGCGCTCGCGCACGAAGGCACGGACCACGCGGATGCCCATGACCTGCTCGCGCATGACGCCGTTGACGTCGTCGATGTTGTCCTGCATGCGCTGGAAGAGGGGCATGAGGCGGCTGACGATCCACGCCACGATGACGAGCAGCACGGGCACGGAGACCCACACGAGCCAGGAGAGCCCGGCGTCCTCGCGGATGGCCATGACGATGCCGCCGATGGCCATGATCGGCACCGCGACCATGAAGTTCAGGGCCATGAGCGTGAGCATCTGGACCTGGTTGACGTCGTTGGTGCCGCGCGTGATCAGCGTGGCGGCGCCGAAGCGGCCCAGCTCCTCCGCGGAGAAGCCGTCCACGCGGGTGTAGATCGCGCGGCGCAGGTCCCGGCCCACGCCCATCGCGGCCTTCGCCCCGAACCAGACGGCGGAGATGGCCGCGACGACCTGCACGAGCGCGACGCCGAGCATGACGAGCCCGATGCCCCAGATGCGGCCGGTGTCCCCCTTCGCGATGCCCTCGTCGATGATGCGGGCGTTGAGGCTGGGCAGGTAGAGCATGGCCAGCGTGCTGACGAGCTGCAGCACGAGCACGGCGAGGATCGCCCCGAGGTACGGGCGGCCGTGGCGGCGCAGGAGGGTCCAGAGCATGGGGGTCCTAGGGGTGGCTGGTGCGGGGCGGATCGGGGCGGATCGGGTGGCGGCGGCGGCGCGCCTGGTGAGGCCTTGACGAAGGCGCCGCGGGCGGCGGGACGGGGCGCGTCGTCGGGCCCCGTCGATCCCCATTCTGCACCCGGCGGCGGACGGGCCAGGACGGGCCGCCGTCGTCCGTGCACCACCCCGTTTCTCGCCTCGCGCAGGCTTCGGGACTCACCTCGTCCAGGCCTCGCCGCTCACCTGTGACGACCCGCACTTCCGGACCGCGACGCACGGTCCGAAGCGGCTGAAAGGCACGGGCGAAGCGCGGGTCGGGGTCCTGCATCCCGTCGGACCGACTCTTGTTCACGGAAACGCCCCCATAGGGCTCGGTCGAGTGAAGAAGAGTCGGTCGGTCGAGATCCCCCGGCCGGGCCCTGCGAGAATCTCGTCCATGACCGAGACCCCTCGCCACGAAGTGACCCTCCGCTTCCTCGCCGCCCCCACCGACCAGGGCCACTCCGGCACCGTCGACGCCGGCCGCGTGCTCGAGTGGGTGGACAAGGCCGCGTTCGCCGCCGCCACCGCCTGGGCGGGGACCTACTGCGTCACCGCGTACGTGGGCAACATCCACTTCCGCGAGCCCGTGACCGTCGGGCAGATGGTGGAGGTCACCGCGAGCGTCCTCTGCACCGGGTCCAGCTCGATGCACATCAACACCGTCGTGCGCTCGGGCGACCCCAAGACCGGTGAACTGAGCGAGGCGACGCGGTGCCTCGTGGTGTTCGTCGCCGTCGAGGACGGCAAGCCCGTCAAGGTGCCCGAGTTCGTGCCCCGCAGCCTGGAGCAGGAGCTGGCGCGCGAGTACGCGATCTCCCGCATCGCCGTGCGGGACGAGATCACCGCCGCCATGAAGGAGCAGGTCTACTCCGACGCCGGCACGGCCGAGCGCGTGGTCCTGCGCTTCCTCGCCGCGCCGACGGACGTGAACTGGGGCGGCAAGGTGCACGGCGGCATCGTCATGGAGTGGATCGACACCGCCGCCTACCTCTGCGCGACGCGCTGGGCCGGGCGGGACACCGTGGCGGTGTTCTCCGGCGGCGTGCGCTTCTACCGCCCGCTGCACATCGGCGACCTGGTGGAGGTGGAGGCCCGGCTGATCTACACCGGCAACAAGGGCATGCATGTGGCAGCACGCCCGCGACCTGCTCGAGATCCGCGCGAAGGCCCCGGGCAACCGCCTGCCCGACCACCTGCTGGGCGCCGGCGGGTCCGGCGCAGGGGAGGCAGGCAGCGCGTGACCGGCACAGCTGGCGCGTGACCCATAGTTTCAAGCCGCTACAGGGGTGACGTTGCGGCTCGAAAGTCTGGGTCGGTGGAAGGTGAGGCTGTGCCCGGGCCGAGCTGGCCCGGGCACAGCTTCCGGTCGGCGTCAGCGCCGGAAGAGGCGCGCGAGGAAGCCGGGCTCCTGGCCGCCGGCGCGGGCGGCCGCACGCTCGGCGTCGGTGTGACGGCCTCCGCACCACTGGCCGGCGGGCACGGTGGCCTTCACGGAGTCGATGTGCTGGCCGCAGCCGGCCCAGGTGGTCTTGCCGCAGACGTCGCACTTCGCAGGACGGCACATGATGAGGTTCCTCTCGATCGGGGATGTCGGGGGTTCAGCAGTCGGCGAGCTGTATCCGGAGACCGCTATCCAGGCCGGATAACGGTCTCCAGGTACGACTCGGCCGGAAGGCAGGGGCCGGAGGTGGGGCCGCTCAGGCCAGGCTGAGGAAGAGCTTCTCGAGCTCCTCCACGGTCAGCTTCTCCTCGGACTCGGCGGCGCCCTCGGGATCGCTCACGCAGTACTTCATGGCGGAGGAGACGATCGCGAAGCCGGCCCGGTCCAGGGCGGTGGAGACGGCGGAGAGCTGGGTGACGACGTCGCGGCAGCTCCCCTCCCCCTCGACCTCGCGGATGACGGCGTCGAGCTGCCCGCGGGCGCGCTTGAGGCGGTTGAGGATCTTGCGCTGGGTCTCGGCGTCGGCGGAGCGCATGGCGTGTCCTTTCGGGGACGGTCAGAGAACAGGAGAACGGTGAGTCGGGGCTTGGCCAGGCCCATTCAGGTCAGCGCTCAGGATACCCCCGGGGGTGTCTCGGGAGACGTGTCAGGCCATGAGGCCGGCGATCTCCGCCGCCAGCACTCCGACGCCCATCAGGAGCACGAACCAGCCGAAGCCGATCCGCAGGGCCCGGTCCGGCACCCGCTTCCCGAGCGCCACACCGATCAGCGCACCCAGGACCGCCGTGCCCGTCAGGGCCAGCAGGAGCCCCCAGTCCAGGCTCACGCCCGGGAGCTTGCCGGCGAACCCGGCGAGGGTCTGCGCCGAGATCACCATGAGCGAGGTCCCGACGGCGGCGCTCATCGGCAGCCCCGCCAGCAGCACCAGCGCGGGCACGATGAGGAACCCGCCCCCGGCGCCCACGAGGCCGGTGATCAGCCCGACGCCCAGCCCCGTGGCGAGCAGTCGGCCCACCCGGACCTTCCTCTCACCCTCGGGCTCCTCGCCGCCGCGCCGACCCCGGATCATGCCCCGCGCGGTCAGGAGCATCATCACCGCGAAGCCGATCATCAGGACCGGCCCCGGCAGGAGCGAGCCCAGCGCGCCGCCCAGCACCGCACCGACCATGCCACCGGCCGCGAACAGGCCACCCGTGCGCCATCGCACGGTGCCCCGGCGGGCGTGCAGGCCCACCGAGACGAGCGAGGCGATGCCCACCGCGAAGAGCGAGCTCGCGATCGCCGCGTGCGGCTCCAGCCCGGCCACATACGTCAGCAGCGGCACCATAAGGATGGATCCGCCCCCGCCGAGCATGCCCACGAGCATGCCCACGACGAGCGCCAGGGCGATCGCGAGCCCGGTCATCGGTCAGGCCCGCCCGGTGGCCGAGGGGACGGCGGTCCCCGGGGCGACGGCGGCGGCACGGCCGGCACCGGAGGCGCCCGACGTCGTCGGGAGGCCGCCCAGGACGTCCGCGGCGGAGCGCTCGACGGCGGGCCGGTTCCACGGCATCTTCGACAGCACCGAGGCCATGGCGCACGTGTTGGACACCGCGGACCACGTGAGGCCCGCGCCGATGGCCGCGGGGATGAGGCCGAAGCGCCGCGAGCCGAGCTGGGACGCGACGGCGCCGGTGAGCGCGATGGTGCCGGCGGTCATGCGCACCTGGCGCTCCATGGCCCAGCCGGAGCCGCGGCGGACGACGTCGCCGCCGGCCTGGGCGTAGGCGCTGATGCCGCCGGAGAGCACGGCGGCCTCCCGGAAGCCGGTCGCGGCGAGGCGCTGCTGGGCGTCGGAGGCGCGGACGCCGGAGGCGCACACGAGCACAACATGCCCGTCGAGGCGCTCGGCGACGTCGCGGGCGCGCTCCTTCAGGGTGTCCAGGGGGACGTTGTAGGAGCCGGCGATGTGCTCGGCCTCGAACTCGCCGGGGGTGCGCACGTCGAGCACGAACACCTCGCCGGCGGCAATGCGCTCGCGCAGGGCCTCGGGGCTCACGGGGGTCAGGGTCGTGACGGTCATGGTGGTCTCCATTCTGGGGCGTGTCAGGTTCAGGCGGGGCAACGCGGGCGGCTCAGCCGCGGACGCGCTGCTGCCAGGCGTTGTACGAGCCCTCGAGCTCGACGACGCGGAAGCCGTCGCGGCGCAGCGCCTGGGCGGCGACGACGTTGCGCAGCCCCGACTGGCAGAACGTCACGAGCGCGGCGTCCTTCGGCAGCTCGTCCTCGTGGAAGGCGACCTTGCCGGCGGAGAGCTGGGCGGCCCCCGCGTCGTCACCGTCCGCGCCCGCGCTGACCGGGATGGTGCCGGCGGCGTGCTCGGAGCGGTTGCGGACGTCGAGCAGGGCGAGGCCGTCCTGGCCGGGCGCGGCACCGGGGGCCGCGGCGACGACGTCGCCGGCGGCGATCCTGCGCTCGAGCTCCTCCGCCGTAATGGTGGCCGGGGCCTCGAGGTCGAAGCCCTCCAGGCTGGTGACGAAGGCGTCCGCGGCGTCCACCCCGACGCGGATCAGGTGGTCGCGGATCCGGCCGGCGTCGTCGGCGTCGTCCGCCAGCAGGATGATGGCGACGCCGGCGTTCTGCTCGGCCTCGGGGTCGAAGGCCCAGCCGCTGTGGGTGGCGGCCTTGTCCTTGGCCGGGAGGGCGAGGGAGCCGGGCACGGTGCCGGCGTGGATCTGGTCGACCGGGCGCGTGTCGGCGAGGACGTCCCCGTCCGCGACGCGGGCCGCGGCCGCCTCGCCGCTGAGCTCCGTGAGCGGGGCGAGCTCGCCGAGGACGGCCGGGCCCTGCTTGTTCTGGCGCTTCATGCGGGCGAAGTAGGCGTGGGCGTCCGGCTGGCCGTCGAGCAGCTCGTCGACGAAGCCCTGCTCGTCGTCCTTCTCGACGTAGGGCGCCCACCAGGCGTAGGCGCGCTCGTAGCCGACCGTCGTCGAGGGCAGGGCACCGAGCGCCTTGCCGCACGCGGAGCCGGCACCGTGGCCGGGGAAGACCTGCACGTGGTCCGGCAGGCCCACGAACTTCTCCTTCAGCGAGGCGAAGAGCTGCTTCGCGCCGAGGAAGCGGGTGTCCTGGCCGCCGGCGGCCTCGTCCAGGAGGTCGGGGCGGCCGAGGTCGCCCGAGAAGACGAAGTCGCCGGTGAGGTAGTAGCCGGGGCCGTCCGCGAACGCGCCGTCCTGCACGAGGTAGCTCAGGTGCTCGGGGGTGTGCCCCGGTGTGTGCTGGGCGGTGACGGTGATGTTGCCCAGGCGGATCTCGTCGCCGTCGTGGAGGAGGTTCCCCTCGAAGCCGTAGGACCAGTCCTCGCCGCCCTCCCCGGACAGGTGGATCTGCGCGCCGGTGCGGGCGGCCAGCTCCCGGGTGCCGGAGAGGAAGTCGGCGTGGATGTGGGTCTCGGTCACGTGCGTGATGGTCATGCCGTGGTGCGCGGCGAAGTCCAGGTAGACCTGCACGTCGCGGCGGGGGTCCACCACCATGGCCTCCTTCTTCGCCTGGCAGCCGATCACGTAGCTGGCCTGGGCCAGGTCCTCGTCGTAGATGCGCTCGAGCAGCATGGGGTCCTCCTGGGATCGGGGCTGGGGCGACGACGGCGAGCGACGACGTCGTGATACCCCCTGGGGTATAGCGGAGATCAGCGTAGGACATACCCCTGGGGGTATGCAAGCAGGAGGGCGCCCCACAGCGCGAGGGACTCACAGCGGTCGAAACGGAGGGGTCGCGCAGGGGGGCGAGGGCGCCGGGGCTGGGGTGGGAAGGACTGCGACGGAGAGCCGGCGGCCGACGCCCCTGGTCGGCGCCCCGGATGCTCGGCGCCTCAGTGCCTCAGTGCCTCAGTGCCTCAGACGTTCGGCGCCCCGGAGGCCCTGCCCCGTCAGAGCAGCGGGCGCAGCGGCACGAGCAGGGTCTCCACCACGCGGGCGATGCCGTGGCGGTCCTCCCAGCGCGGCGAGGTGACCACGTCGCAGTGGGCGGCGTCGGCGCGGAAGATCTCCTCCATGCGGGCGGCGAACTCGGCACCCACCACGGAGAGGTTCGTCTCGTAGTTGTAGCCCAGGGAGAGGCGGTCGATGTTGGCGGTGCCCACGGTGCCCCACTCACCGTCCACGGTGGCGGTCTTGGCGTGGATCATGCTCGCCCTGTAGAGCAGGACCGTGATGCCGGCCTCGAGCATCTCGGCGTAGAACCCGCGGGAGACCCAGTCGGCCACCACGTGGTTGGAGTCCTTGGGCAGCATGACCTGCACGTCCACCCCCCTGCGTGCGGCGTCCTTGAGCGCCTCGAGGATCTGCTGGTCCGGGATGAAGTACGGGGTGTTGATGTAGATGTGGTCCCGCGCCCGCTCGATCGCCTCGAGGTACACGCGGCGGACCGGGTAGACCAGCTGGATCGGCAGGTTGGAGGCCACGGTGACGGCCTGGTTCCAGGAGTCCGGCGTGTGCCACTCCATGCGCTCCTCGGGCGCGTGGCCCGCGTTCCACACGGTGGCGATCGAGTGGTCCAGCCCCCAGACCGCCGGCCCCACCTGGCGCACGTGCGTGTCCCGCCAGTGGTGGGCGTAGTCGTCGCCGAGGTTGTAGCCGCCCACGAACCCCACCTCGTGGTCCACCACGAGGATCTTGGAGTGGTTGAAGCCGGTGTGCCGCACGATCCCCCGCCAGTACGGGCGGGTGAAGGCCGGCATCCGGTACACCTGCACGGCGGGATGGAACTGCCGGTAGAACCGGGGGCTCACCACGAGGTTGGCGAAGCCGTCGTAGGAGATCCACACCCGCACGCCGCGCTCGGCCGCCCGGTTGACCGCGTCCATGAACCGCTGGCCGGTCTCGTCGCCCTTCCAGATGTACGTCTCGAGCTTGACGGACTCGCGGGCGTCGTCGATCGCGGCGATCATCGCCTCGAAGAGCTCCTCGCCGGAGGTGAAGATGCTCACGGAGGACTCCCCGGCCTCGACGTGGAACGTGCCCGGCCGCTGGGCGGGACGCTGCTTTCGTCCGCGGCGCTTGACGACGTCGATCCCGGTGAGCGCGACCGCGGTCACGGCGGGGAGGACGACGAGGGCGGCGGCTCCGGCGGTGAGGCCGCGGACCACGAGCCGGCGGAGGGCGGGGCGTCCGGGGACGGGGATCTCGTTCATCCGCGCATTCTACGGACGGGCGTACGTCCAGGCCGCCCCCATCTCGGAGCGCAGGCGCACGAGCTCGACCGCGGACTCCTCGAGCCGCCGGGCGGCCTCGCTCACGGGCACGTAGCGCCGCACGACGCCGGCGCGGCCCTCGTCCGAGACGTCCACCATCACCGAGATCGAGTGGGCCACGAGCCGGGGGCGCCGGCTCGTGCGACGCCCGGCGTACACGCGCAGAGCCACGTGCATGGAGCGGTCCGTGGTGTGCACCAGGAGGGCGTCCACCCGCACGAGGTCGCCGACCCGCACGTTGCGCACGAACCGCACGCCGCCGGCGAACACGGCCACCACGTTCTCATGGCCCGTCCAGCGTGCCGCACACACGCCCGCGGCCTCGTCCACCCAGCGCATGACCGCGCCGGCGTTCACGGTGCCGCCCACGGTGGCCTCGGACGTGGGGGCGAGGAAGGAGAGGGTGGTCATCTCCTCGAGGTCCGCGGCGGAGGCGGGGAAGGGCAGCTCGGCCATCCCCCGCTCCACCTCGCGCCGGGCCACGGTGGAGCGCCGGGCCTGCTCGTCGCGCTCGACCTGGTTCGGGGTGGCGGGGACCCACTGGGGGACGGCGAGGCGGGTGCCGCCCTCCTCGGCCGAGTACACCGCGATGGAGGAGGTGCAGACCGTGGGGTCGCCGGCGGCGTCGGGGATCTCCGGCAGCATCAGGCGCGTCTGCACGTGCACGTCGGAGCCGTCCGTGTGCACGACGCGCGCCTGCACCGTGGCCTGCGTGTCCACGGGCACGGCGTGGCGGAACTGCATGTTCCCCATGTAGCGGGCGCGCACGAAGGAGCCGGACCAGCTCGCGGCGACGGCATAGCAGACCTTGTCGATCCAGGAGATCGCGGTGCCGGCGTCCACGATCCCGGAGGGATGGTCGAAGCTGTCCGCCCGGAAGTCGAGGGACAGGGCTCCGATGTGCTTCATGTCACCGAACGTATCACCGCCCCGGTCAGCGGGAGAATGGGCGCATGACCCCCCGCGAACCCCTGCCGCTGCCCGCGGAACCGCAGACTCCCCTCAACCGCCTCTCCCGCCGCGTGGCGCGCGCCGTGGAGGAGCGCGGCGAGGCCGCCGTCGTGGGTGTGGCCACGCGCCTGCTGGCCGGTTCCAGCACCCCGGAGGACGTCACCTCGGGGGCGGCCCAGGCCATCCTGGGCGACGACGACGCCCTCACCCCCGCCGCGGCCGGCGCCCTGGCGCTCACGCGCGCCTGGCACCGCCGGGCCCTGCCCGCCCTGGTGACCGCCCTCGACGCCCCCGAGCCCGAGGTGCGCTCCGCGGTGCACCTCGTGCTGGCCGCACGGGCCGACGCCCTGCGCGCCGATGCCGCGGTGGACCACGCGCTCGTGGACCGCGTCGGCGCAGGGTGCTGCGACCCGGACCCTGAGGTCCGCGCGTCGGCGGCCTCTGCCCTGGGCGCCCTGGCCGGCCCGAACGACCTCGAGGCCGCCGTGCCCGTGCTCTCCGCCCTGGTGATGGACGTGGATGCGGACATCGCTGCCGCGGCGGAGCTCGCCCTGGACCACCTCGCCGAGCGCCTGGACCGCCCCGAGCTGCGCGCGAGCACGGACTTCTGAGCCGCGCCGTGGACTCGCCCGTCCTTCTCTGCCACCACTACGACGCCGGCCGCTGCCGCTCCTGCACCCTCCTGGGCGTGCCCTACGCCGTGCAGCTGGCGGACAAGGCCGCGGCGGTGCGCGAGCGCCTCGCGGACGTGTCGGACGCCGGGACCCGGTGGCTGGACCCCGCGCCCTCCCCCGCGGCCGGATTCCGCAACAAGGCCAAGCTCGTGGTGACCGGCACGGCCCAGGACCCGCGCCTGGGCATCCTGGACCCGAACCAGCACCCCGGGCACCACGACGGCACCGGCTGGGACCTGCGCGACTGCCCCCTGTACGAGCCCGGGATGGAACGGATCGCCGCCGCCGTGGCGGACACGGTGCGCGCCGCGGACCTGACCCCCTACGACGTGGCCGCGCGCACCGGCGAGCTGAAGAACGTGATCGTGACGCTCTCCCCGGACCGCGAGGCGATGGTGCGCTTCGTGCTGCGCTCCCGTGACCGACTCGACGCGCTGCGGGCCGCGGTCCCCGCGCTGCGGACGGCGCTCGAGGAGGCCGGCACGCCGGCGAGGGTGGTGACGGCGAACCTGCTGCCCGAGCACGTGGCCCTGCCCGAGGGCCGCGAGGAGGTCCACCTCGCCGGGGACGCCACCCTGCGCATGGAGCTCAACGGGATCGGGCTGCGCCTGCGTCCGCAGGGCTTCTTCCAGACCAACACCGCCGTGACCCGCGCCCTCTACGCAACGGCGGCGGCATGGCTCGCCGAGGCCCGCCCCGCGAGCGCGTGGGACCTGTACTGCGGCGTGGGCGGCTTCGCGTTCCACCTGGCCCGTCCCGTGGCCGACGGCGGCGCCGGCGTGGCCGAGGTCTGGGGGATGGAGACGAGCGAGGACGCGATCGCCGCGGCACGGCTCACCGCCGTGGAGCTGGGCCTGGCCGACCGCGTGCACCTCGACGCCGGCGACGCCACCCAGGCGCTGTCCTCGGCGGGACGGGGCGAGGGCCCGCACGCCGCCGCCGACCCCAGCCGGGTCGCCGGTGCGCCGGTGCCGGACGCCGTCGTCGTGAACCCGCCGCGCCGGGGCATCGGCCCCGAGCTGGCGGCGGGGCTGCAGGCCTCGGGCGTGCCGCACGTCCTCTACTCCAGCTGCAACGCAGCCTCCCTCGCGAAGGACCTCGCGGCCCTGCCGGCCTACCGCGTGGAGCGCGCCCGGGTGTTCGACATGTTCCCGCAGACCGGGCACGCCGAGACCCTCGTGCACCTCGTGCGCCGCTGACGGCTCCGCCCCGTGAGCGGGTTCACCGGAAGTTCGCCCCGCGAGGGCGGGACGCGCGCCGACCGCTCCCCCTAGGCTGTCTCCCAGTGCCCGAGGCCTCCCGCGGCCTCTCCCCGACCAGCGCAAAGGCCCCTCCCGCTCATGACGCAGACCCTCACGCCCGCTGCCTCGCAGGACCTGAACGCCCGCCGCCACCGGCTGCGCCGCTACCGCGCGGTGATCTTCGACATGGACGGCGTCATCACCGACACGGCCGGCGTGCACGCCGCGGCGTGGAAGGAGCTCTTCGACGAGGCGCTGCCCGCCGTCGGCGCCCTGGAGGCCAACGAGGCCGCCGTCGCCGCGGACCCGGAGCGCCTGCGCCCCTTCGACGCCGCGGGCGACTACCTGCACCACGTGGACGGGCGCCCCCGCGAGGACGGCGTGCGGGCCTTCTTCGCCTCCCGCGGCCTGCGCGTGCCGGAGGCCGACGCCCCCGAGACCGAGTCCGCCCCGGAGCTGACCGTCCTCGGCCTGGCCGAGCGCAAGCAGGGCTACTTCGAGGCGGTCCTCGAGCGCGACGGCGTGCGCGTCTTCCCCGAGGCGCTCGACCTGCTGGAGAAGCTGCGCCGCCGCGGCGTTCCGGTGGCCCTCGTGACCAGCTCCAAGAACTCGCGCGCGGTGCTCGGTGCCGGCGGGGTGCTGGACTTCTTCCCCGTGATCGTGGACGGCAACACCGCCGTGGAGCGCGGCCTGCCCGGCAAGCCGGACCCGGCCATGTTCTGGGAGGCCGCGCGCGAGCTCGGCGTGGACGTGGCGGACGCGATGGTGCTGGAGGACGCCGTCTCCGGCGTCAAGGCCGCCGCGGACGGCCGCTTCGGCCTGGTGATCGGCGTGGACCGCGAGCCGGACCTCGGCCGCGGCCGCCTCAAGGACGCCGGCGCCCACCTGGTGGTGGAGGACTACGGCACGCTCGCGCTGGACGAGCGCACCGCCGCCCCCTTCGACGCCGCCTGGGTGCTGCGCTGGACCGACTTCGACGCCGCCGTCGAGGGCACGCGCGAGGTGCTCTGCACGATGGCCAACGGGTACTGGGGCACGCGCGGCGCCATCCCCGGCACCGTCATCACGGACGTGCACTACCCCGGCACCTACATGGCCGGCGTGTTCAACCGCCTGACCTCCATGGTCCAGGGCCGCGAGGTCGTCACCGAGCACATGGTGAACATCCAGGACTGGACGCCGCTGGTGGTCATCCCCCGCGGCGGCCGCCCCCTGCTGCCGAGCGACGAGAACCTCGTGGAGTTCATCCAGGAGATGGACCTGCGCCGCGGCGTCCTCTCCCGCACCATGACGTTCGAGGACGGGCAGGGCCGCCGCACCACCCTGCACACCCGCCAGTTCCAGTCGCTCGCCAACCGCCACATCGCGGCCATCGAGCTCACCGTGGTGGCCGAGAACTGGTCCGGCGACCTCACCGCGCGCTCGCTGATCGAGGGCCGCGTGGCCAACCTCAACGTCTCGGACGACCGCACGCTGGCCAACCACCACCTCGAGCCCTCCCAGGCCCGCGAGATCGACGGCGAGACCGTCCTGCTGGAGACCGTCACGAGCCAGTCCCGCATCCACGTGGCCGTGGCCGCCCGCACCCGGCAGGTGGCCCCCGTGGGCCACCACCAGCCGATCCGCCGCCCCGTGGACGACTCGCCCCTCGTCGCGGGCCAGGACATCCGCCTCCACGTGGAGGAGGGCGTGCCGCTCGTGCTGGAGAAGACCGCGGCCGTGGCCACCACGCACGACCACGCCAACGCCTCCGTGTGGGAGTCGGCGGTCAAGACCGTGCAGCGCGCGCAGAACTTCCGCAACCTGCTGACCCTGCACGAGCAGCGCTGGGGGATGAACTGGGACCGCTTCGCCGTGCGGATCGACCTCGCGGACGCGCACCGCAACCAGCGCCGCTCCACGGCGCAGCTCGCCGAGGGCGCCGAGTACGAGACCCCGGTGTTCGAGGCCGGCCGTTCCGCCTCCGTGGGCTCGGCCGTCACCGTGGGCAAGGACGGTGCATCCCTGCGCCAGCAGCTGGCCCTGAACCTGCACACCTTCCACGTGCTGCAGACGGCCTATGGCCGGCGTCGGGACCTGGACGCCTCCCTGGGCGCCCGCGGCCTGCACGGCGAGGGCTACCGCGGGCACATCTTCTGGGACGAGATCTACGTCTACCCGATGCTCACGCTGCGCCGCCCGGAGATCACCCGCGGCCTGCTGATGTACCGGTTCCGCCGCCTCGGCGAGGCCCGCGCCAACGCGCAGGCCGAGGGCTGGGCCGGCGCCATGTTCCCGTGGCAGTCCGGCGCGGACGGCGGCGAGGAGACCCCCACCGAGCTGTGGAACCCGCGCTCGCGCATGTGGATGCCGGACAACTCCCACAACCAGCGCCACGTCTCCCTGGACATCGCGTACTCGGTGCTGCGGTACATCGAGATCACCAAGGACGCCGCGTTCATCTCGGACTACGCCGCCGAGATGCTCGTGGAGATCTCCCGCTTCTTCGTGTCCATGACCCTGCACAACGCGGAGACGGACCGCTACGAGATCCACGGCGTCATGGGCCCGGACGAGTTCCACGACGGCTACCCGGAGACCCCCGGCTCGGGCCTGCGCAACAACGCGTACACCAACGTGCTGACCTCATGGGTCCTGGCCGAGACCGCACGCCTGGTCCGCTGGCTGGACACCCTCGACGACGGCCTCACCGAGGTCATGGAGGTCACCGAGGAGGAGATCGAGCGCTGGGAGGAGATCAGCGCGAGGCTCACGGTCCCGTTCTTCACCGAGGGCGAGGAGGCCGGCATCCTGGCGCAGTTCGAGGGCTACCAGGACCTGGAGGAGTTCGACTGGGACGCCTACCGCGCCACGTACGGCAACATCGGTCGCATGGACCTGATCCTGCAGGCGGAGGGCGACGCCACCAACCGGTACAAGCTCTCCAAGCAGGCCGACACCCTCATGCTCGGCTACCTGTTCTCCGCCGAGGAGCTGGACGAGATCCTGCGCCGCATGGGCTACGAGCTCCCGGAGGAGGCCTACCAGCGGATGGTGGCCTACTACGAGGCCCGCTCCACGCACGGCTCCACGCTCTCCCGTCTGGTGCACGCGTGGGTGGCGGCCCGCACGGACCCGGACCGCTCGTGGGACCTCTTCACGGAGGCGCTCGAGTCGGACCTCTCCGACACCCAGGGCGGCACCACGAAGGAGGGCATCCACCTCGGCCTCATGGCCGGCACCGTGGACACCGTCATCCGCTGCTACGCGGGCCTGGAGACGCGCGACGGCGTCGTGCGCCTCTCCCCGCGCCTGCCCTCCCAGCTGCCCGGCGCGCGCTTCACGATCCGGTGGCACCAGCAGCCGGTGGAGATCCACATGGCGCAGACGGAGGTGACCGTGCGGGCCGGCGACGGCATGTGGCATGAGGTCCCCATGGTCATCGCGGGCCAGGAGCACACGCTCTGCCCGGGCCAGGAGATCACGGTCCCGCTGGGCTGAGTCCTCCTCCCCCGGGCGCCAGGACTTTCGCTAGGGAAATCGTCGTCTCCATCCTGATCCGCTGGGAGGGAGACGACGATTTCCCTAGCGAAAACGCAGGGGCGCGGGAGCCGGGCGGGGCGGGGCGGGGCGGGGTGCAGGTCAGCGGGTCGGCAGGACGGCCCGCACGGTCCAGCCGTCGCCCATCGGGCCGGCGGTGAGCGCGCCGCCGAACACGGCCACGCGCTCGCGCATGCCCGCCAGGCCGAAGCCGGAGGGGATGGCCGAGACCACCCGGCTGGCCCGCGGCTCGCCCGTGGTGAGCGGGCTGGTCACCTCGAGGACGAGGTGGCCGTCGTCGTCGAACCGGGAGCACAGGTGCACCGTGCCGCGGCGCGGAGTGTGCTTGAGGATGTTGGTCACGGACTCCTGCACCACGCGCAGCACCGTGAGCTCCATGGAGCGGGGCAGGCGGTCGAGGTCCGCGAGGGTGCGCTCCACGGCGAAGCCGGCCGCGTGCAGGCGCGACTCGAACTCGTCGAAGCGGGCCGGCAGGTCCACGGCGATGTCGCCCTCGGCGGTCTGCGCGTTGCGGTCCGAGCCGCGCAGGGCCGTGAGCATGCGCCGCAGGTCCACGAGGGACTGGCGAGCGGCCTCCTCGATCGCCGTCTCCGAGGCGGCGCGCGCCGCGGGGTCGGTCTGGGTGGGCAGCATGGCCGCCTGCATGGTGATCACGGTGAGGCCGTGCGCGACGACGTCGTGCAGCTCCGCGGCGATCCGCTGGCGCTCCTGCTCCGCGGCGCGCAGGACCTGCTGCTCCCGGGCCTCGGCCTCCGCCTCACGCGCCCGGGCGCGGTGCCGGGTGCGGCGGACGAAGATCGCGGGGATCGTGGGCAGGGCTGCGAGGACGACCGTGAAGATCATCGTGCCGCGCAGGCCCTCTGCGTCGGCGGACGGGGGGTCGGCGAGCACCTCGCCGGCGACCGTGAGCACCGCGACCGCCGCGAGCGCGCCCCACGCGAATCCCGCCCGGGAGTAGCGGGCCACCAGCGGGGCGCCCAGGATGATCCCGCCCACGAAGGCCAAGGGGTTGAGGTGGGCCTGGTCTGGGCCCACCAGACCCAGGAGGCTCACGGCCGTCCCCGCGAGGACGAGCGCGGCCGCGAGGCTGGGCTGCCACGCGAACAGCAGGGTCAGCACCACGGAGATCGTGGCGAGCGCGAGGATCACGGCGGTGCTGGGCTCGTCCCCGGCGAACGTCGGCGCGCCGCCGTCCGCGTACAGCCATGTTTCCAGGAGGGGCCCGACGAGGGAGGACGTCACCTCCAGCACGACCAGCAGCCCGGCCAGCGCGTAGAGGATGAGCCGCGTGTGCCGGGAGACCGGCTCGGCCTGCAGCACACGGGGCATGCGGGAGTCCGCCGCCGACGCGTCGGCGCGGGGCGGCGCGGACGTGGCCGGCGTCGGGAGCCCCGCGGGCTCCGGGGCGGCGGTGCTCATCCGAGCTCCACGAGTCCGGCGCGGGCGGCACGGATGAGGACCTGTACGCGGTCGCGGACCTGCCACTTCTCCAGGACCTTGCCGATGTGGGACTTCACGGTGGCCTCCGCGAGGAACAGCGCCCGCGCGATCTCGGCGTTGGAGGAGCCCTTGGCGAGCTCCCTGACCACGTCGAGTTCGCGCTCGGTGAGCCGCTCGTGCGCGGCGAGCGGCTCGGCGGGGCCGACGGAGACCTCCTGGGGCGCGGCCGCCACGGCGGCCACCAGGTCCTGGGCCACACGCGCGGAGAAGACCGCGTCGCCCGCGTGGATGCGGCGGATCGCGTCCACGACGTCGGCGGGCGGGGCGTCCTTCACGAGGTAGCCCGCGGCGCCGGCGCGCAGGGCGGGGACGAGGTACTGCTCGGACGAGAACGTGGTGATCGCCAGGACGCGGGTGTCCGGCAGCTCCGCGGTGATGTGCGCCGTGGCCTCCACCCCGTCCATGCGGGGCATCTGCATGTCCATCAGCACGACGTCGGGGGTCCGGGCGCGGGCCAGGGCCAGGGCCTGGAGGCCGTCCTCGGCGGAGCCGACCACCTCCATGTCGTCGGCCTGCGCCACGAAGTGCTCCAGGGCGGTGCGCATGAGGGTCTGGTCGTCGGCCACGACTACACGGATCATGCCGTTCAGCCTAGGCGCGCGAGCGGGGCGGGCGCCTCCGCCGAAGGGCGGGATGTGGGCCCGCCTGCCGCTCACCGCGGCAGCAGGAACCAGCCCATCACGGACATGAGAACGATGCCGGCCAGCATGGTGGGGAACAGCACCGCGAACAGGGCGCCGCGGCTCACGGCCCAGCCGGGCATCTCCGAGGTCTGGGAGCCGGCGGCCATGCCGTGGGCCACCTGGATGCGTGCCGGGCCCGGGATGATGCCCCAGCCTGCGGCGGCGTTGTGGAGGCCGTTGGTCCATACGGGCGGCACGCCCAACGCGGCCCCCGTGTCCATCTGGAGCGGGCCGAAGAGCGCCATCGCGCCCGTGTTGGACGCCGTGATGAACCCGCCCAGGGCCGCGATGACGGGGACGGCCAGCAGGTAGGACTCCCCCATGCCGCTGAGCGCGCCCGCCAGCGCGCCGGAGACCCCGCCCGCCGAGAGCGTCAGGCCGAACGCCACGTACAGCGCGTTGGGAATGGCGGTGCCCACCCACAGGCGCGCGGCCTCCCCGGGCACGGCGCGCCGCCCCGCGGCGTCCAGGTGCAGCAGGCGCACCCCCACGCCGACCGCCACGAACGCCCACAGCGCCGGGGTCCCGACGACGGACAGCGGCCCGCTCAGCGCGAGCGCAGACTCCGCCGTGGTGCCGATGACGGTGCCCACCATGAGCGTGAGGTACGGGACGACGTCGCGCCCCGGTCCGGGCGTGAGCCGGCCCCGACGGACCACGAGCAGCCAGGCCACGGTGAGCACGAACGTGCCGAGGGCGCCCGCCGGCGCCGTGCCGACCAGCAGGTTCGCCCCCAGGATGAGCGCCCACTGGGCCACGCCCGAGAGCAGGGCGACCCCGATCCACGGGGCGAGACGGGCCGGGCCGGCGTCGAACCGCGTGCCGCGTGACCCCCGGAGCAGCAGCACCGTGACCACGCCCGCGAGCAGCGAGGCGGGGAGGTTGAACACCGCCGTGGTGACGCCGAGCTGCTGGAAGTCCAGGTGCCCCAGCCGGGCGCCCAGCAGGGTTCCCGGCGCCATGGACCCCCACGGCCCGATGGTGAGGGCGAGCACGGCCATCACCGCGGACCGGAACGCCGTGTACCCCAGGCCGATCAGCAGCGGCACGCCGACGATCAGCGAGACCCCGAAGCCCGTGACCGTCTCCAGGAACGGGATCACGCCGTGCACCATGAGCAGGCCCGTGGCGATCGAGGGACCCGCCCCCGCGGAGAGCCACTGCCCGAGGCGCTGGTGCGCACCGGTGTGCTCCATGACGCGGGAGAGCGTGATGCCGCCGGCGATGATCGCGAGGATCTCCAGGACCGTGGGCACGCCGCCGGCGAGCGCGACGCCGAGCGCCCCCGGGTCCACGCCGAACACGGTGGGAGCCAGGACGGCGGCCAGCAGCGCGCCGGCGGCCGGGGCCACCCACGCGGGCAGCTTCGTCAGCAGCAGGGCGAGGGTGAGGAGGATGGGGGCCAGCGACCACAGGACCTGCACACGCACCCCCTCTCCCGGGCCTCGGACCCACCCACTGTAGGCCCCTCCTCCTAGGTGTACCCGGTCATGAGGTTGGTGGCACCCGGTTCATGGGCGGGTGTCCTCCGAGCGCGGCGTGACCCCGCTCAGTGTTGTAGTACTCCAACCACGGGGCAAGCGCGTCCTGTCGGTGAGCACTGGAGGTGAACACCTGCCGGTAGGCCCACTCGATCGCCAGCGTCCGGTTGAACCGCTCGACCTTGCCGT
Source organism: Micrococcus sp. 2A (assembly GCF_039519235.1). Taxonomy (NCBI): domain Bacteria; kingdom Bacillati; phylum Actinomycetota; class Actinomycetes; order Micrococcales; family Micrococcaceae; genus Micrococcus; species Micrococcus sp. 2A. The sequence continues at coordinate 2,458,260 of NZ_CP154351.1, forward strand.
TCTGCCACGGGCAGTGCGGGCGGATGAACTTCTGCCTGGCCCCGAGCCCGGCCACCGCGGCCCGGAACGCTGCACTATGGCGATACGCGAACGCGTTGTCCGTGATGACACGCTCGATCCTCGTGATCCCCCGAGAGGCGAAGTACGCCGCGGCCCGCTGCAGGAATCCCGCGCACGTCTGCCCGGTCTCGTCGGCCAGGACCTCGGCGTAGGCCAAGCGGGAATGGTCATCGACCATCGCGTGCACGTAGTCGTATCCGATCTTGGGGCGCCGGCCTTTCTCAGCCTCGGTCGCCGCGCGTCCTCGTGCTCTCCAGCCCCCGCCCTCGGGGATCTTGCCCAGCTTCTTCACGTCCACGTGGACCAGTTCCCCGGGCCGGTCTCGTTCGTACCGGCGCGTGGTCGTCTTCGAAGAACGGATCACCTCCCCGGTGATCGGGTCGCATGCGGCCAGGCGGGGCACGTGATGACGACGCAGGATCCTGCCGATCGTGCGTGCTGGAACCCCGGTGAGCGGGGCAAGACGGTCCTGCCCGTACCGGTGCTCGGCGCGAGCGGCGAGCACCGCCTGCTCCGTGGCTGCAGAAGATCTCGTGGGGCTGGTGTGGGGGCGGGAGGAACGCGTGGCCAGGCCTGCATCGCCCTCGCACGCGTACCGGTCGATCCAGGTTTTCACGCATTTTCGTGAGACCCCCATCGCGGCGGCGATGTGGGCTTGAGCCCATCCGGCTTGGTGGCGTTGGACGATGAGTCGACGGCCGTGAACGGTCAGGCGGGCGCTACCGTGGGACATGAGAACCTCTGGGTTTGTGATGTGGGCCTTAGACAAGCCACATCCCACCCGGAGGTTCTCCTTTGTTCAAGCTCCCTCGTGCCACCAACGTCCTGACCGGGTACACCTAGGTGTGATGTCCAGGGACGTTGTTGCGTGAACAGCTGACAGGCGAAGGCCTCCTGTTGCGAGAGTGGAGTTGTCGAGAAACCGCTCACGCGAACAGAAGGCCTTCATGTCCCACGCTAACGCCGCCCTGACCCCTCGCGCCCGCCTACGCCTGGCCAAGCTCATCGTCGAGGAGCACTGGCCGGTCGCCACCGCGGCCAAGATGTTCATGGTCTCCCCACCCACCGCACGCAAATGGGCCACACGCTTCCGGGCCGAGGGACCTGCAGGGATGGCAGACCGGTCCAGGTCAAGTCCCGAGTAGTGGTGTAACGCTCTGATCCTCCATTGGTGCTGTTAGGCGCTGAGTTCGAGGGTGGTTTCCGGTTCGGCGTTCACCTCGTTCCCGGTGTCGTCCACGGTGGTGAGGCGGCAGCGGGCCAACACCTCGAGGCCGAGGTAGCGGCGGCCCTCGGCCCACTCATCGGTCTGCTCAGCCAGCACCGCCCCGACCAGGCGCACGATCGCTGCCCGGTTCGGGAAGATGCCCACGGCGTCGGTGCGACGCCGGATCTCGCGGTTGAGCCGTTCGGCCGGGTTGTTCGACCAGATCTGGGTCCACACGTCCTTGGGGAACGTGGTGAACGCCAGGATGTCCGCCCGGGCACCATCGAGGTGTTCGGCCACCGCGGGCAGCTTTTCGCTGACGTAGTCCAGCAGCCGGTCGAACTGGGCGTCCACGCTGGCGGCGTCGGGCTGGTCATACACCGAGTGCAGCATGGCCTTCACGGCCGGCCACATGGACTTGGGGGTGATGCCCATCAGGTTCGCCGCGTAGTGGGTCCGGCACCGCTGCCAGGTCGCTCCGGGCAGGTTCGCGGCGATGGCGTCCTTGAGCCCGGTGTGGGCGTCGGAAGTGACCAGGCGGACTCCGGTCAGGCCCCGGGCCACCAGGTCGGCGAAGAACTCGTTCCACGCCGACCCCGTCTCCGAGGTGGCCACCCGCAGGCCGAGGACCTCGCGGTGGCCGTCACCATTGACCCCGGTGGCCAGCAGCACCACGGCGTTGACCACCCGGCCGCCCTCGCGGACCTTCATGCTCAGCGCGTCGGCGGCCACGAACGTGAACGGCCCAGCCTCCCCGAGCGGGCGATGACGGAAGGACTCGACCTGCTCGTCCAGCTCGGTGGCCATCCGCGAGACCTGGGACTTCGACAGCGCGTTGATCCCGAGGGTCTTGACCAGTTTGTCCATCCGCCGGGTCGAGACCCCGGCCAGGTAGCAGTCGGCGACCACCGTGATCAGCGCGGATTCGGCCCTTTTGCGGCGCTCGAGCAGCCACTCCGGGAAGTACGTGCCCGACCTGAGTTTGGGGATCGCCACGTCCAGGGTCCCGACCCGGGTGTCCAGGTCCCGGTGCCGGTACCCGTTGCGCTGGGTAGCTCGGCCCGGGGTGGGTTTACCCCATTCGGCGCCGACCACCGCGTCGGCGTCAGCGGAGAGCAGGGAGTTGATCACGGTCTGCAGCAACGAACGCATCAAATCCGGGGATGCTTCGGACAGGGCTTCGCCGAGCAGGCCGGCAGGGTCGACAATATGAGGAGCGGTCATCGTGATGACTCCGTTCGAGGATTCTGTGGAAGGTTGACTCGAAGGATCACACGGTGGCCGCGTCCACATCCGGAACGACGTGCCCAGTCACCGTGCGCTACACCACTCTATGGGGCACTACTCCGGTCCAGCCGGCCGTCCACGATGCCGACCAGAACACCGCCGGCGGTGGTGAAACAGATCGTGGCCGCCCGATGGCGCCGACGCCTGGGGCCGGCACAGATCGCCGGAGAACTCAGGATGCCGGCCTCCACCGTCCATGCCGTGCTCGTGCGCTGCCGGATCAACCGCCTCGCCCGTCTGGACCGGGTCACCGGCGAGCCGATCCGCCGCTACGAGCACCCCCACCCCGGTTCGCTGATCCACGTCGACGTCACCAAGTTCGGGCGCATCCCCGACGGGGGCGGACACCGATTCGTCGGGCGCCAGCAGGGCATGAAGCACCGCGCGGCGACCTCGGACCGCGAAGGAACCCGTGATGCCCGATACCAGCCCCGGCTCGGGGTGGGCTTTCTGCACACCGTGATCGATGATCACTCCCGCTTCGCCTATGTCGAGATGCACTCCGATGAACGCAGCCAGACGGCCATCGCGGTGTTGCGCCGCGCGGTCGCCCACTTCGCGCGCCTGGGCGTGGAGGTGGAGCGGGTGCTCTCGGACAACGGCTCGGCCTACCGCTCGCATGCCTGGCGTGATGCCTGCACCGAGCTCGGGATCAAGCCCAAGCGGACTCGGCCCTACCGGCCGCAGACGAACGGGAAGATTGAGCGGTTCCATCGCACGCTCGCTGACGGGTGGGCCTATGCCCGGTTCTACAGCTCAGAGACGGAACGCAGGGCCGCGTTGCCTGGATGGCTGCACTTCTACAATCATCATCGCGTCCACTCCGCGATCGGCGCCGCGCCTGCCACCAGGCTCAACAACCTCCCTGGACATCACACCTAGGCTGGCGGCATGGCCATGACCCCCGTCTCCCCGCATGACGTCCTCTCCCCCGCGGTGCCCGTGTTCGCCGCCCCGATGGCCGGCGGGCCCTCGACGCCCGCGCTCGTCGCCGCCGTGCTGCGCGCAGGCGGGGGCGGCGTCCTGGCCTGCGGGATGCGAGCCCCGGAGGAGGTCCGCGCGCAGGTGGACGAGCTGCGGCATCTCCTGACCGCCGGATCCCGGGGGGAGGAGCACTGGGGCGTGAACCTCTTCGTCCCGGATGCGGTCAACACCGCCGTCCCGGCGGGGGCGCGCACCGCCGCCGCGCGCGCCCGCCGGCGCGACGACGTCGCCGCCTACCGCGAGCGCCTCGCGCCGGTGGCGGAGGAGCTCGGCGCGGCCCTGCCCACGATCGAGGACGCCACCCCGGACCCGGACGCCGAGCGGGACGCGTTCGAGGCGATGCTGGCCGCGGCCGAGGAGCAGGCCTGGCCGATGGTGACCTTCACGTTCGGACTGCCCGCCGCAGAGGTCTTCGGCCGGCTCGCCGCCGCGGACATCGTGGCCGGGGTCACCGTGACGAGCACGGCCGAGGCGCGCGCGGCCGTGCGGAACGGGGCGGCGTTCCTCGTGGTGCAGGGCCCGGAGGCGGGAGGCCACCGCGGCACGCTGGACCCGGCCGCGGACCCGGGGACCACGGGAGCCGTCGCCCTTGTGGCGGAGGTGTCCGCCGCCGTCGGGCCGGGCATGCCGCTCGTGGCGGCGGGCGGCGTCGCCTCCGCGGCGCCGGTCCGCACCCTCCTCGGCACGGGCGCCACCGCCGTGGCCGCGGGCACCGCGTTCCTGCTCACGCCCGAGGCGGGCACCTCGGCGGTGCACCGCGAGGGCCTGCGGCAGGCCGCGGCGGGCGTGGCCTTCACCGGCGACGACGGCGCGGCCGACACCGCCCTGACCCGCGCCTACACGGGGCGCTGGGCACGGTCCCTGCGGACCCCGTTCATGGCGGCGTTCCCGGACGCGCCGGCTGCGTACCCGGAGGTCAACGTGCTCACGACGGGGCTGCGCGCCGCGGCCGCCGAGCGCGGGGACCTGGGCCGCGGGCACCTGTGGGCCGGCACCGGCGCCGGCCGCGTGCGGGAGGCGGACGCCGCCGCCGTGCTGGCCTCCCTCGACCCCCGCTGAGCGCCCCCGGGGCCCGCTCCGAGACCCGTCGTGCCGGGGGCGTCATCCCCCGGTCTGACGCGCGGCGAGCGGCCACGCCCCTAGGCTGGCCCGCGTGAACCCCCTGCACCGGATCGACCAGTGGATGCGCGCCCACCCGGTGCGCACCGACGTGATCACCACGGTCCTGCTGCTCCTGGTGTTCGGCGCGGGGCCGTGGGTCATGCTGGGCACGCTCGCGGGCCCGGCTCCGGTCGAGGCCGCGATCGCCATCGTGCTCTCCGCAGGGATGGTCCTCCCGTGGGCGGCCCGCCGCACGCGGCCGGTCGCCTCGGCCGTCGTCGTCGTGGTGTTCGCCGTGCTCCACCTGCTGTTCGGCCCGGAGTTCAGCGCGGTGCTCGTGCTCGTGCCGATGACGGTCTACAACCTCGCGGCCAACGCCCCGCGGTGGGTCTCCTTCGCGGGCCTGCTGACCGCGCTCGCGGGCGGCCTGCTCAACGGCCTGCGCGTATGGCTGTTCCCCGCGGCGTTCACCGGCGCCGAGGGCGTGCAGTCCCCGCCCACGCTCGAGGCGTTCGTCATCATGACGATCGGCTGCGGCTCCGTGGTGCTGACGGCGTGGGCGTTCGGGGACACCGTGCGCCACCGGCGGCTGGCCCTGCGCGCTCTCGAGGACCGCGCCCGCCGGCTCGAGACGCAGGCGCGCCAGGAGCGCCAGCTGGCCGCCGCGGACGAGCGCAACCACATCGCCCGGGAGATGCACGACATCGTGGCCCACTCGCTGCAGGTGATCATCTCCCAGTCCGACGGCGCCCGGTACGCCGCGGCCGCCAGGCCCGAGATCGCCGTGCAGGCGCTCGGCACCATCGGGCAGACGGGCCGCGCGGCGCTGGCGGACATGCGCCAGCTGCTCGGCGTGCTCCGGGAGACCGGCCAGACCGTGGCCGGGGTGCCCGGCATCGCGGAGTCCGGGACGGGCGCGGGGACCGTGGAGCCCTCCGCGCCGTCGACGCCCCGCGCCCCCGGCCCCGCCGCCTCGCCCGGCGGCCTCGGCTCCCGTCCCGTGGAGCACCGCCCGCAGCCCCGACTGGCGGACGTGCCCTCGCTCGTCGACACCATGCGCCTCTCCGGCCTCGAGATCTCGCTCTTGGAGACGGGCACCCCACGCCGCGCGCTCCCGGCGGGCGGTGAGCTCACGGCGTACCGGATCGTGCAGGAGGCGCTCACCAACACGCTGCGGCACGGCGGCCCGCGGGCGCGCGCCTTCGTGACCCTCGCGTGGACCGCCCGCGGGCTGGACATCCAGGCCGACGACGACGGGCGGGGCGCCGGCGCCGACCCCGCCACGGCAGGCTCGGGCCAGGGGCTGCGCGGACTCGCTGAGCGCGTGACCCTGTTCGGGGGCACCGTGGAGACCGGCCCGCGCGTCGGGGCCGGCTTCCGCGTGAGCGCGCACCTGCCCTACTCCGCGGTCTAGAGCCCGCCGCCGAGAGGCCGCCGCCGAACTCCCGCCCGCGGACACCCGCCGTCGAACACCCGCCCGCGTCTCTGCCGGGCGCAGTATTGCCAAGCAACCACGGGGGTCACCTGGCAGTACTGCGCCCGGCGGCATGGAGAGCCGTCCGTCTGAGAGGATCCGAGCATGAGCACTGCCCCCGAGCGTACCGACCCGTCCGACGCCCCCATCCGCGTGGCCCTCGTGGACGATCAGGCCCTGATCCGCGGAGGGCTGGCCATGCTCGTGGACTCCCAGCCGGACCTCACGGTCGTGGCCGAGGCCGGCAGCGGGCGCGAGGCCGCTGGCTCGGTCGCCGTGGCGGGCGCCGACGTCGTGCTCATGGACGTGCGCATGCCGGAGATGGACGGCATCGAGGCCACGCGCGCCCTCCTGCGCCTCCCCCACGCGCCGCGCGTCGTCGTGCTGACCACCTTCGACCTCGACGAGTACGCGCTCGAAGCGATCGAGGCCGGCGCGAGCGGCTTCCTCCTCAAGGACGCCCCGCCCGAGCAGCTGCTCTCCGCGATCCGCACCGTGCACCGCGGCGACGCCGTGATCGCACCGTCCACCACACGCCGTCTGCTGCAGCACATGGCGCCCCGCCTGCGCACGGACCAGGCCCGCACCTCCGAGTGCGCCGCGGAGCAGACCGCCGTCGACTCGCTCACCCCGCGCGAGCGCGAGGTGCTCGTGCTCATGGCCCAGGGCTCGTCCAACCTGGAGATCGCCGCCCAGCTCGTGCTCTCCGAGGCCACGGTGAAGACCCACGTGGGCCGCGTGCTCGCCAAGCTCGGCGCGCGGGACCGCGTGCACGCGGTGCTCACGGCGCTCCGCGCGGGGCTCGTGCAGTACTGAGGCCGCCGCGTCGGACCGGCGCCGGCGCCCGGCCGAGCAGCCGCAGCGGACGGCCCTCACCGTTCATACCCGGGTATGACACCCACCCGAGGGGAAGTCATCCGGACGGCGGTCCCGCCCGCGCGCCGCGCCCCGGATGATGGAGTCACAGCGCCCCGATGGGCCTGTCTCGTACCCGGGGAGTGACCGCCATGACCACGATGCACACCGAGCCCCAGCCGACGGAACCGCACGAGTCGGCACCGACCAGCGCCGCGGCGCCCATCCGTCCCGCCAGCCCCGCCGGCCGCGGGAGCACCTCCACGGTCAGGGACGAGCGCGACGGCGACTGCCTCGTGTTCTTCGTCTGCCTCGTCACCGGCGCGCTGGCCATGCTCGGCCTCGCCCTGCTCACCGACCTCGAGGGCCTGCCGCGCCTCCTGCTCACCGGGGCCATCACCACGCTGGCCGGGGTGAGCGTCTCCGTGCTCTGCCGCACGGAGGACTGAGCCGCGCTCAGCCCGCCGTGGGCCGCAGCCCGCGCAGGTACACGTCGAGCAGCCAGTCGTTCTGCTCGGGGAAGCGGTCCAGCACGTCCGAGGTGAGCGGCCTCGTGAGCGTGAGCAGCCCCATGAAGTAGTGCCGGGCCGTCAGGTCCTCCCCCACGAGGCCCGCCTCGGCCGCCATCGCCACCGCCCGGTCGGCGAGGTCGAGGATCTCCTCCTCGGCCTCGTCGAAGAGGTCGTGCTGTGGGAGGTCGCGGGCCGTGACCGAGTCCAGCGCGGCCAGCATGGACGTCAGGTTCGCCTCGGCCAGCTCGCTCGCCAGCCGGCGCCACCGCTCCTCCGGGTCCCCCACGCCCGCGATGAAGCGGGTGAGGATGCGGCGGATGCGCACCACCACCTGCTCGAGGACGGCCGTGAGCAGGTCGCGCCGGGTGGGGAAGTGCCGGTACAGCGTCCCCACGCCGAGACCGGCCTCCTGCGCCACGGCGCGCAGGGACATCCCGGCGCCCTGCTCCTGGAGCAGGTGTGCGGCCGCGGCCAGCAGGTCCTGACGGTTGGCGCGGGCGTCGGCTCTCATGCCCCCATCCTCCCATCCTCCTCAGGTCAGGTGCCGGTCCACCCCCGGTATGACCCGAGGCGCGCCGCAGTCCATCCCGTGCTCCGATCCCGTGCGGGCGCTGCCCGCGGGAGGGTGGGCCCATGAGCACCGCAGCCGCCTCGCCCCGCGACCACACCTCCCCCACCGCCGGCCACGCCGTCGCGTCCTCCCCGCTCGCCACCGGTGCGCCCGGACCCGCCGCCACCACGACGACGGCGCACGCCGTCTCGGCGCGCGCCCTCACCCGCTCCTACGGGAAGGGCGACGCGCAGGTGCACGCCCTGCGGGGCGTGGACGTGGACTTCGAGACCGGCCGCTTCACCGCGATCATGGGCCCGTCCGGCTCGGGCAAGTCCACGCTCATGCACTGCCTCGCGGGCCTCGACACCCCGACCTCCGGGTCCGTGATGCTGGGCGGCACCGAGATCACGGGCCTGGACGACACAGCGCTGACCCGCCTGCGCCGGGACCGGGTCGGCTTCGTGTTCCAGTCCTTCAACCTCGTCCCCACCCTCACCGCGGAGCAGAACATCGTGCTGCCGCTCGAGCTGGCGTCGAAGAAGCCGGACCGCGCGTGGCTCGAGGAGATCACCGCGACGCTCGGCCTCACGGACCGCCTGAAGCACCGCCCGCACGAGCTCTCGGGCGGCCAGCAGCAGCGCGTCGCCGTCGCCCGCGCCCTGCTCACCCGCCCGGACGTGGTGTTCGGCGACGAGCCCACCGGCAACCTGGACACCGCCGCCTCCGCGGAGGTCATGGGCCTGCTGCGCCGCTCCACGCGGGAGATGGGCCAGACCATCATCATGGTCACGCATGACCCCGTGGCGGCCTCCGCCGCGGACCGCGTGGTGCTGCTCGCCGACGGCGTGCTGGCCGGCGAGCTGATCGGCCCCACGGTGGAGTCCGTCACCGAGGCCATGACGGCGCTGTCCACGGGTGCGGCGCAGGGCGCCTCGGCCTCCGTGCGGGGCGGGGTGCGCTGAGCATGTGGACCGTCGCCCTCTCCCAGCTGCGGACGCAGCCGCGCCGCTACATCTCCGTCATCCTGGCCATCCTCATCGGCACGATGTTCCTGGCCGCCTCCTTCCTCGTCTCCTCGAGCGGCCAGGCCACCCTGCGCACCACGCTCGGCAACACGTACGCCGCCGGCGACCTCGTGGTCATGCCGAAGGCCACCGACTCCTCCGCCGAGGATCCCACGGCCGCCTTCCCCGGCCTGGCCGGCACGGTGGGGCAGCCCGGCCCGCTCGGGCGGATCGAGGGCGTCGAGGAGGCCTACTCCACGCAGCTGACGTGGGCGACCGCGACCACGGGGGACGCGGACTTCGGCGCGATCGTCCAGCCGGTGCCCCGCGACTCCTCCCTGATCGCCGTCTCCCTCACGGAGGGCTCCTACCCCGCCCCCGCCGATCCGCGCGGCATCGCCCTGGACACCTCCACCGCCGAGCGGGAGGGCGTGGCCGTCGGCGACGTCGTGACCCTCTCCGGCGATCCGGTGGGCGGCACCATCGAGGCCACCGTGACCGGCCTGACCACGCCCTCCCCCGATCCCACCCTCTCCTCGGGCGGGCAGATCTGGGCGGGAGGGCCCACGGTGGCGGCCGTGCAGGAGCCGCAGGTCGGCGATGCCGGCGCCGTGGACGCCTACAGCCCCCACGTGCTGCTGCGCCTGACCGACGGCGCGGACCGGGACGCTGTCGCCTCGGCCGTCACCGGCGTCCTCACGGAGCGCGGCGTGTCCGCCGAGGTCCGCACCCCGGACGACGCCGCACGCGCCACCCTGGCCGACGCCAGCGGCGGCACGGACGTCTTCGGCTGGATCCTCGGCGGCTTCGCCGCCCTGGCCCTGCTGGTCACGGCCCTCGTCATCGCCAACACCTTCCAGGTGCTCGTCGCCCAGCGCACGCGTGACCTCGCGCTGCTGCGCACCCTCGGCTCCACGGCGGGGCAGGTCCGCACCTCCGTGCTCGTGGAGGCGCTCGTGGTGGGCCTGATCGGCTCCGTGCTCGGCGTCGTCCTCGCCGTCGCCGCGACCGCGGGCCTCGTGGCCGCCGTCCGCGCGATGTTCGAGATGAACACCCTCACCTTCGCCGCCGATCCGGTGACCCTGCTGGTCACCGTCCTGGTCGGCGTCCTCGTGACGCTCGCCGCCGCGATCGCCCCGGCCCTCGCCGCCACCCGTGTCTCCCCGCTGCAGGCCCTGCGGCCCGCGGAGGAGGTCCGCGCGGCCTCCCGCGGCGGCGTGGTGCGCACCGTGATCGGCACCGTGCTGGCCGTGGGCGGCACCGCCCTCATGCTGTTCGGTGCGTTCGCCCCCGAGCCGCTGTCCGCGATCGGCGGCGGAGCGCTCTCCTTCCTCGGCGTGCTCCTGCTGGCCTCGCTGTTCGTGCCGGCCGCCGTGCACGGCGCGTCCGTGCTGGCCCGCCCGGCCGGCGTGCCCGGCCGCCTCGCGGGCCTGAACGCCACGCGGCACCGCTCGCGCACCGCGGCCACGGCCGCCGCCCTCCTGGTGGGCACCACCCTCGTGGCACTCTTCCTGACGGGCGGGCGCACCGCGCAGGACACGACCAACCTGGCCCTGGACGCCGCCTACCCCGTGGACCTCGTCGTCTCGGTGCCCGCCGGCGCGGACGCCGCAGCCGCCGCCGAGCGCGTGCGCGGGGTGGACGACGTCGGCGCCGTGGCCCTGGCCGTGCCGGTCGGGACCACGGAGAACGGCTCCACCGTGCTCGCCGCGCCGAGCGCCGCCCTGCGTGGCGCCGTCGCCGACCTGCCCCCGGACGAGGAGGCGCGCCTCGGCCAGCCGGGCACCGTGTTCGTCCCCGAGTGGGTGGAGGGCGACGTCCCGGCCACCGTGGCCGGCGCCGAGCGGACCCTCGCCCCCGTGCGCGGCGGCTCGCTCGGCTCGGGCGTGTACGTCGCCGAGGAGACCGCGCGCGCCGCCGGGTGGGACGGGGCGCCCGTGGCCTTCGACGGCGGGGTCACCGTGCCCAGCCAGCTACTCGTGGCCCTGTCGGGCAACGTGCCCGTGAACGAGCTGCAGGCCCTCGCCGACGACGTCACCGAGGCGGCCGGCTCCGGCGCCGTCATCATGGACGGCGGCGCCCCGACGCGCGCCGTGTACGCCCAGATCATCGACGCGATGCTGTGGATCGTGGTGGCGCTGCTGGCCGTGTCCGTGCTGATCGCGCTGGTCGGCGTGGCCAACACGCTGAGCCTCTCCGTGATCGAGCGGACGCGCGAGAACGCGCTGCTGCGGGCCCTGGGCCTGACGCGGGGCGGGCTGCGCGGGATGATCGCGATCGAGTCCGTGCTGATCGCCGGAGTGGCCGCCCTGCTGGGCTGCGCGCTCGGCGTGTTCTACGGATGGGCCGGCTCCCAGCTCATCCTGGGCGACCTGCTCGCGAACTCGGACGGATCCTCCGTGGTGCGTCCCACCGTTCCGTGGCTCGAGCTGGCCCTCATCGTGCTGGTGGCCGCCCTCGCCGGACTGGTGGCGGCGCTGCTGCCCGCTCGTCGGGCGGCGAACCTGAGCCCCGTGGAGGGCCTGGCGGCCGTGTGATGCGGGCCCGGCCGCCGGGCGCTCCGGGCCCGGCGGCCGGGTGGCCCGCGAGAGACGCCCGGGGCTCCCCGGCGGCGCGCCGCCGACTGCAGACAGGCTCGGCGCCGCCGTCTAGCGTGGGCCCCATGAGCGAGACCTCCGTCACGAACCTCTCCGCCACCCCCGATCAGCCCGCCGTCACCGTCGGCTCCCCCGTGTGGATCGACTACACCGCCGTCGACTTCCCCGCACAGCGCGCCTTCTACGAGGCGCTGTTCGGCTGGACCTTCGAGGACCAGGGCGAGGAGTACGGCCACTACATGATGATCCGCAAGGACGACGCCACCGTGGGCGGCGCGATGGACGCGGCCGACCTGCCGCCCGCACCCGAGGGCATGCCGCCGGCCGTGTGGACGGTGTACCTCAAGACCGAGGACATCGACCGGACGATGGAGCTCGTGGCCGAGCACGGCGGGACCGTGGTCAATGAGCCGATGGACGTGGGCCCGCTCGGCCGCATGGCGATCGTGGAGAGCGCCGGCGGCGAGGCACTGGGCTTCTGGGAGCCGGGCGAGTTCCCCGGCCACGACCTGCCGCTGACCCCCGGCACCTCCGTGTGGTTCGAGGTGATGTCCACGGACGTCGCCGCGGACGCCGCGTTCTACCGGAACGTGGCCGGCTGGGACGTGGTCCCGATGCGCGGGGACGCCCCGGACGGCGACGGCGCGGCGGGCGACGTCGACCCCGGTGCCGCCGGCGAGGGCCCCGCGTACGCCACGAACTTCGCCGACGAGGACTCCACCGCTGGCCTGTGCGACGCGACCCAGTGGCTGCCCGAGGGCACCCCGAGCTACTGGCGCCCCTACTTCCAGGTCACGGACATGGAGGAGGCCGTGCGCGTCGTGGCGGAGCACGGCGGCCGCGTCGTGGACGGGCCGATGGACTCGCCGTTCGGCGTCGTCGCCTCGGTGCTGGACCCGGCCGGCGCGACGTTCCAGCTGAACCAGCCGCCGCGCGGATGAGGGCGGCGCTGCCCGCCGCTCCTCCACGACGCACCCACTCCAGCCCCTCGTGGTGACCCGCCGCGTCGGCGGCACGCGCGCGGCGTCGGATCTCCCCCGCGCGGGGGAGGTGCCCCCGCCGCACCCGTCGCTAGGGTGGGGCGCATGCCCGCCACCCCTGCCGTCGACGTCGTCCCGAGCCCCCCGGACGTGGCCGTCGGCGGCGCCACCGCCGGCGGCGGGCGCCCCCTCGTGCGCGCGCTGTCCCCCCGCTGGCGGCGCGCAGACGCGATCCTCGCCGCGGTGCTCGTGGTGGCCGGCGTCGAGCTGGCCTACCTCTCCGACTTCCTGGGCTCGATGCCGTGGAGGCAGGACGTCGGCTGGGTCGCCCTCGGCGCCGTCGCCCTGGCCCTCCCCCTCGCGTGGCGCCGGCGCTTCCCGGTGGCCGTCGCCGCGGTCGTCTCGCTGACGTACTTCGCGGTCTCCACGTGGGTGGGCGTCGAGCTCTACGCCTCGCAGGTGGTGCTGTTCCTCGCCTTCTACACGGTGGGGGCGTGGTGCCCGGACCGGCGGCGCGCGTTCTGGGCACGCACCGGGATCGCGGCGGTCATGGCCGTGTGGCTCGCGTGGGTCATGGTGGACGGCTTCAGCGACCCCGAGGTCGGCGAGCGCGGCGTCAACGCGTACTTCGCCATGGCCGGCATCCAGACCCTCGTCAACCTCGCCTACTTCGGCGCGGCGTGGCTCTTCGGGGACCGCGCGTGGCGCCAGGCGCTCGCCCGCCAGGACCTCGAGGCCGCCCATGCGGAGATCCGCGCCCAGCAGGAGCGGCTCGCCGAGCAGGCCGTGTCCCTCGAGCGGCTGCGGATCGCCCGCGAGCTGCACGACGTCGTCGCACACCACGTCACCGCCATGGGCGTGCAGGCCGGCGCGGCACGGCTCACCCTGGCCGCGGACCCCGACGCCGCCGCGCGCCACCTGCACGGCGTCGAGTCCTCCGCCCGCGAGGCGGTCGCCGAGCTCAAGACCATGGTCCACACCCTGCGCGACGACGCCGGCGCACACTCCGCCCTCCCCACCCTCGAGGACCTCGAGGGCCTCGTGGAGGAGGCACGGTCGGCGGGCCAGGACGTGCGCCTCACGCGGATCGGCCCCCCGCCCTCGCTCACCCCGCCCGCCGAGCTCGCCCTGTACCGGGTGGCGCAGGAGGGCCTCACCAACGCGCGCAAGCACGCGGGGCCGCGCGCCGCCGTCGAGGTGCGGCTGCGCACAGAGCCGGACCGCGTGGAGCTCGAGGTCAGCGACGACGGACGGGGCGCCCGCTCGGCCGGCCTCGCCTCCGGTGCCGGGCTGGGCCTGGTGGGCATGCAGGAGCGCGTCGCGTCGGTGGGCGGCGCGGTGCAGGCCGGACCGAAGGACTCCGGCGGATGGCTCGTGCGGGCCGAGGTGCCCGCCGTGATCGAGGAGGAGACCCCATGACCCTGCGCGTCCTGCTGGTGGACGACCAGCCCCTGATCCGCGTGGGCTTCACCGCGATCCTGCGCTCCCAGCCCGACCTGGAGGTGGTGGGCGAGGCCGGGGACGGGGAGGACGCGCTTCGCCTGGCCGCCGAGACGGACCCCGACGTGGTCTGCATGGACGTGCAGATGCCGCGGCTGGACGGCGTGGAGGCCACGCGTCGGCTGGTGGCGGGCGGCACGCGGGCCGCCGTGCTCATCCTCACGACCTTCGACACGGACGAGGCGCTCTTCGCCGCCCTGACGGCCGGGGCCGCGGGCTTCCTGCTGAAGTCGGCCGGGCCGGAGGAGCTGATCGAGGCCGTGCGCGTGCTCGGCCGCGGCGACGCCCTGCTGGACCCCCAGGTCACGCGCCGGGTGCTGCAGCGCATGACCGCCGGGGCCGGGGCGGCGCCGCCCCCGGCGGACGCGGCTCCCGCGGACGCGGCTCCCGCGGCCCCGGCACCCGCGGACCCGGCACCCGCGGACCCCCTGCCCGCCGGGCCTGCGCGCGGCGTCGGGTCCGGAGCCGGGGCTGGGGACGGCGTCGGGCTGACGGCCCGGGAGGCCGAGGTGCTGCGCGCGATGGCCCGCGGGCTCTCCAACGGGGAGATCGCGCGCGAGCTGTTCGTGGGGGAGGCGACCGTGAAGACCCACGTGTCCAACGTGCTCCTGAAGACCGGCGCCCGGGACCGCGTGCACGCGGTGATCTGGGCGTTCCAGCGCGGGATGGCGGGCTGACGGGCGCGCCCCCCGACGCCTCCCCCGATGCGGACGGGCGGCTCCCGTCCGGCGGCCCCCTCCCCCGCCCGGGGGAGAGGCGTCCCCGGCCGAAGTTCACCCCGGCGGCGGAGGCGCCGGCCGGCGTCGTCTCCCTAGCCTGATGCCATGATCAGCGTGACAGGCGTGAACAAGTCCTTCGGCGCGGCCCACGTGCTCAAGGACCTCTCCTTCGACATCCGCCCGGGCCTCATGACGGGATTCGTCGGCGGCAACGGCGCGGGCAAGACCACCACCATGCGCATCCTGCTCGGCGTGCTCACGCCGGACTCGGGGAGCATCGACGTGGACGGCGCGCCCATCACCGCGGACTACCGTGCGGGCATCGGCTACATGCCGGAGGAGCGTGGGCTGTACCCCAAGATGGCGGTGCTGGACCAGCTCGTCTACCTGGGGCGGCTGCACGGGATGGGCGGGGCGGCGGCGAAGGCCCGCGGGCTGGAGATGCTCGAGCGGCTCAGCCTCGCCGAGCGCGCCGGGAGCCGGCTGGAGGAGCTCTCCCTCGGCAACCAGCAGCGCGCCCAGATCGCGGCGGCGCTCGTGCACGAGCCCGTGGCCCTCGTGCTCGACGAGCCGTTCTCCGGCCTCGACCCGAACGCCGTCGCCACCACCCTGCAGGTGCTGCGCGAGACCGCGGACACCGGCGTGCCGGTGCTGTTCTCCTCCCACCAGCTCGACGTGGTGGAGCGCCTGTGCGACGAGCTGGTGATCCTGGCGGACGGCCGCGTCCGCGCCGCCGGCACCCGCGCACAGCTGCTCGCCGCCCACGCCGAGCCCGAATGGGAGCTCGTCGCCGACACCGACACCGGCTGGGTGCGCGGGATGCAGGGGGTGGAGGTCCTCGCCTTCGACGGCGGCCGCGCCCGCTTCCGCGCCGTCGACGAGGCCGCCGCGCAGTCCGTCCTCGGCGAGGCCGTCACCCGGGGCGGCGTCCGCCGCTTCGGCCCCGTCCCCCGCACCCTGCACGAGATCTTCACGGAGGTCACCCGATGAGCACCGCCCACCCCGCACCGATGCCGGCCACGGGCCCGTCGCACCAGGTCGCCGGAGTCACCCCGACGCCCGCGCCGCGGCTCCGCCGATCCCGCCGCACCCCGTTCTGGGCCGCCGTCGGCACCGTGGCCGCCCGCGAGATGCGGGTCAAGGCCGCTTCCAAGGCGTTCGTGATCACGACGCTCATCGTGATCGCGGCGGCGCTGGCCGCGACCCTGCTCGCCCCGCGACTGGGCGAGCTGCTCGCCGGCGACGCGACGCGCGTGGCCGCCGTCGAGCAGACCGCCCCGGCGGTGGGCGCCCTCGGCGAGGGCTACGAGACGCGGACCGTGGGCGACGTGGCCGCGGCGCGGGCCGCGGTGGAGAGCGGGGAGGTGAGCGCCGCCGTCGTGCCGGACCCGCAGAGCCCGTCCGGACTGGGCGTGCTGGCGATGACCGACGTGCCCACCGACCTGGTGCAGGCGCTGTCCACCAGCCCGTCGGTGGCGCTGCTGGACCCGACCGCGCCGAGCCCGATGCTGCGCTCCCTCATCGCCCTGGGCTTCGGGCTGGTGTTCTTCATGGCCGCGGTGACGTTCGGCCAGCAGATCGCGGTGTCCGTGATCGAGGAGAAGCAGTCGCGGATCGTGGAGATCCTCCTGGCCGCCGTGCCCGCGCGCGCCATGATGGCCGGCAAGGTGCTGGGCAACGCGGCGATGGCGATCCTGCAGGTCGCGCTCGTGGCCGGGGCCCTGCTGCTGGGGATGCAGATCAACGGCGACGTGCTGCCGCTGGACGGCCTGGGCGTGCCGATCCTGTGGTTCGTGGTGCTGTTCAGCATCGGCTTCGTGATGCTCGCGGCGCTGTACGCGGCGGCGGCGTCCATGGTGTCGCGGCAGGAGGACATCGGCTCCACGTCCATGCCCGTGATGCTGATGATCATGCTCCCGTACGTCGGGGTGATCATGTTCAACGACAACCCGGACGCGCTGCGGATCATGAGCTGGATCCCGTTCTCGGCGCCGGTGGCCGTGCCGCTGCGGATCTTCCTGGGGCAGGGGCAGAGGTGGGAGCACGTGCTCTCGCTCGGGATCCTCGTGGCGGCGACCGCCCTGGCCATCTGGCTCGCGGCAGCGATCTACGAGAGGTCCATCCTGCGGACCGGCAAGGCGCTGACGTGGCGGAAGGCGCTGCGGGGCTGACGCGCGGGGTGAGGTCGCCGCGCACCACGACGTCGTCCGGAGCGGTCAGGCGCGAGGCGCGGAGCGCGGGGCGCCGCCTCGGGCTCAGCCGTGGATGCCGTACTCCTTGAGCATCCTCTTGGCCTCCTTGGTGCCGGCCTGCTGCAGCTGGAGCAGCTGGGCGTAGATGCCTCCGCTGCGCGAGAGCTCCGCGGGCGTCCCGATCTCCTCCACGCGACCGGCGCGCAGCGTGACGATCCGGTCCACGGAGGCGATCGTGCTCAGGCGGTGCGCCACGATCAGGCTCGTCCGGCCCACCATGAGCTCCTCGAGCGCGGCCTGCACGAGGCGCTCGGAACGGGTGTCGAGGGCGGACGTGGCCTCGTCCAGTACCAGGATCGGCGCGTCCTTGAGCACCGCCCGCGCCACCGCGATGCGCTGCTTCTGCCCGCCGGAGAGCCGCAGGCCGCGCTCGCCGATGATCTGCTCGTAGCCGTGGTCGAAGCCCTCCACGAACGAGTCCGCGTACGCCGCCTTCGCCGCGGCGCGCACCCGCTCGTCGGTGGCGTCCGGGTCGGCGTAGGCGATGTTCTCCCGCACGGTCCCGGAGAACAGGAACGGCTCCTGGAACACGGTGGCGATCGAGCCGCGCACCGCGGCCAGGTCCAGCCCCGCGACGTCGTTCCCGAACACCTCGATCCGCCCGTCTCCCACGGGATAGAGCCCCATGAGCAGGTTCGTGATCGTGGACTTGCCGCCGCCGGACTCCCCCACGAATGCGATCTTCTCGCCCACGCCCGCCTCGAAGGTGACGCGGTCGAGCACGGGGCGGGCGGCGTCGTCGTCGTAGGCGAACGTCACGTCCGTGAAGCGGACGGCGGGGACGTCCGCGGGAAGCGGCACTGTCTCGCCCTCGACGACGTCGGCGCGCGCCTCCGCCGGCCCGTTCGGGACAGCACGCACCTCCCCCGCCTCGAGCGCCCGTCCGCCCGCGCGCTCCCGCTCCTCCTCGAGCACGGCGAAGTAGTCCTTCGACCCGGCCACGGCGCGCTGCGCGGAGTCCACGAGGTAGCTCATGGAGAAGATCGGCTGGCGGGCCATGTTCATCAGCTGCAGGAGGATCACCATGTCCCCCACCGAGAACAGCCCCTGCGCCGTCCGCACGAACACGATGAGGTACATCAGCCCGAAGACCACGTTCATGGCGAGCCGGCGCCACGCGTCCATGCCGTGCCAGAACCGGGACTGCGTGCGGGTGAGCCCCACGGTCTTGGTGAACCGCTCGCGGAACCCGGCGAGCTCGTGCTCCTGCCGGTTGTAGGCGCGCACCACGGCCATCTGGGAGACCACCTCGGCGAAGCGTCCCGAGGCGACGTCCACCTCGGTGTTCTTCTCCCCCTCCCACACCTGCCACTTCGTCGAGGTCTTGGCGGTGAGCCACATGTACACGGGGAACACCACGGCCAGCAGGACCGCGAGGGGCCACCAGTAGAACCCCGTGATCACCAGGACCGCGGCGGTGGTGATGAGCATGGTGAACGCGTTGTTCGCGAAGAACTGCAGGAACTGGGTGAGCTCCGTGATGGAGCGGTTCAGCCGGTTGGTGATGCGGCCGGTGAGCGCGGTGTCGAAGTACCGCTGCGGCAGGTGCAGCAGGTGCTCGAAGTACCGCGTGGAGAGGACGGTTCGCATGCGCGCGGCCATCACGTCTCCCCAGTAGCCGCCCACGCTCACCACCGCGGTGGTGGCCACCTCGACGGCGAGGAACGCGACCGCCAGCCAGGTCACCGCGGTGACGGCCTCGGCCACACCGGTCCGCCCGGCCACGGCGTCCACGATCCGGTCCGTGGCCGCGCCGATGAGGAACGGGGTGGCGAGGCTGAGCAGCGCGGCCAGCACGGAGCTGACGGCGATGCCGAGGTAGAGCGGGTTCAGCTGGGGCGCGAAGCGCAGGATGCGCAGCAGGGAGGTCACCGGGCCAGGCTAGTGGCCGGGGCGGGCATCGGCGCGGGCCGGTCGGCCCGCGCCGACGTCAGAACGGGGGCGTGGCGGCGACGGCGGCCAGCACGGGGTGCAGCAGCGGGGCCACGCCGTGCCCGCCCGGTGCGGCCGGGGCGGCGGGGTCCATCCAGTGCAGCTCGACGATCTCGTCCGTCGGCTCGGGGACCTCGTGCCGGGCGACGGGCCGCCACAGCGCGAACACCTCCGAGTGCAGGGCGGCACCGGGCTCGTTGGCGGCGGCGGTGTCCCACGCGCCCAGGCGGGTCAGCTCGTCCGGGCGCAGGCACAGCCCGGTCTCCTCGGCCACCTCGCGGACGGCGGTGACCACGGGGGCCTCGCCGGGCAGGTGCTTGCCACCGGGGAACATGAACATGGCGGTGCCAGCCTTGCGGACGGTCAGCACGCGACGGTCCGGGCGGGCCAGCACGACGGCGGAGACGCGGATGACCTCCACGGCCGCGACGGTCGGCGTGCGGGCGGAGTCGGAGGGGGAAGGACTCATGCCCCCATCATCCTCCCCGGGCGGCTCAGAGGAGCGTGAGCCCCACCTTCACGGCGATTCCCAGCATGAGCACGCCCACCACGGCGTCCACGATCCGCCACGTCCGCGCCGAGTCCATGGACGGGGCGAGCTTCGTGCCGCCCCAGCCGAGCGCGGTGAACCAGACCAGCGAGGCCGCCACCGCGCCGCCCACGTACGTCCACTTCGCCGCCCCGAACGTCTGCGCGAAGGTGCCCATCATGACCACGGTGTCGAGGATGGCGTGCGGGTTCACCAGGGAGACGGACAGCGCCAGCAGGATGATCCGCGGCAGCGGCGTCTGCGGGCGGTCCAGCGCCACGCGGCGCGGCTGCACGCGCTGCCGCACCGCCACCGAACCGCCGCCCGAGGGGGCGCCGAAGCCGGGCGCGGCGTCGTCGTGACGCCCGACGCCGGCCCCGGCCGGCTCGCGATCGGCCAGGCGGCCGGTGGCCGGGTCGATCAGCGGCAGCTCGCCGGTGAGGACCGCGAGGTCGATGCGGTCGGGGCCGTGCCCGGTCCCCTCGACGTCCGCGGCCACGGTGGTGAGGGTCCGGTCCCCGCGCCAGGCGGAGCGCAGCGCGCCCGCGGCGAAACCGAGGAGGTAGACCACGCCGGCCACGGTCAGCGCGGGCACGAGCCACGGCCAGCGTTCGGCCACCACGCCCACGCCGCCGGCGCCGAGCACGAGCAGCGCCACATCGGCCACGAAGCACACGGTCAAGACGGTCCACACGCGGTCGCGTCGGACGATCTGGCGCAGCAGGAACAGGGTCTGCGCGCCGATGGCGACGATGAGGGCGAGGTAGGTCAGGAATCCGGTGGCGAAGATGGTCACCGAGCGAGGATAGGAGCCGTCCCACGTCCGGGCCATCGCGATCTTCTTCAAGATCTGAAGACATCCTTCATGACCACCCCTACCCTGGACCGCATGAACTCCGACCACCTGCGCGCCCTCGTCGCGGCCGTCGACCACGGCACCTTCGACGCCGCCGCGGACACCCTGCGGATCTCCGGCTCGGCCTTCTCGCAGCGGATCAAGGCCCTGGAGCGGCAGGTGGGCCAGGTGCTCCTGGCCCGCACCGTCCCCGTCCGGCCGACCGCGGCCGGAGAGCGCCTGCTCCGTCTCGCCCGGCAGGCCCTCGCGCTCGAGGACGAGGCGCTCGCCGCGCTCGGCCACGGCGACGGAGGCCGCGTGCCGCTGCGCGTGGCCCTCAACGCGGACTCACTCGACACGTGGTGGGAGCCCGTGCTGCGCGAGGCGGCGACGTGGGACGACGTCGTCCTGCAGATGCAGTCCGAGGACCAGGAGCACACCGCCGTCCTGCTGCGGGACGGCGCGGTGGTGGCCGCGGTGACGGACGACCCCACGCCCGTGGCGGGGTGCACCTCCACCCCGCTGGGCACGATGCGCTATCACGCGGTGTGCGCGTCCTTCCTGCTGGAGCTGCACCGCGACGCGCGAGGCCGGGTCGACTTCGGCACACTGCCGATCGTGGACTACGGCCCCCGCGACGGCCTGCAGCACACGGTGCTGCGCCGCGTCACCCGCGGCCGGCCCGTGGCCGACCCGCCGACCCACCTCGTGCCCTCCGTGCACTCCTATCTGCGGGCGGTGGAGCTCGGGCTGGGCTGGGGCATGCTCCCCTCGGTGCAGATCCCGCCGGGCGTGCTCGAGGGCCGGCACCCCGATCTCGAGCCGATCCCGGCCCTCGGCGCGGTCGACGTGCACCTGCACTGGCAGCGCTGGACGGCCGGGACCGCAGCCCTGGACCGGCTCACCGACGCGGTGCTTCGCGCCGCGCCCTCGGCGGGGGACACGGCGGACTGAGGGGCGGAGTCGAGACCCGCCCGGACGCACCGCGACCCCCGCCTCAGGGGCGGGGGTCGCAGTCGCGGGCCGCTCGGGGCGGCCGGGGTCGGGTCAGCGGGCGTCGCCGGTGCCCGGGCGGCGGGTGTCCGCGCCCTCGGCACGCACGTCGCCGGCGCGGTCGTCCACGCGGTGCACGTCATGGTCGCGGTGCGCGCCGCCCACGTGGTGGTCGCGGCGCACGGGCTCGGCGTGCACCTCACGCTTGCGGCGGCCGGCCAGGCCCGCCAGGCCCAGCAGGCCGGCCAGGCCCCACAGGCCCCAGTTGCCGTTGTCGTCCTTCTCCTCCTCCTGGGGGGCGGGCGACTGCGAGGCCGGGGCCGTGGTGGCGGTCTCGGTGGCCGGGGCCGTGGTCTGCGCGACGGCGGCGGGGGCGCCGAGGCCGGCGACGACGGCGGCGCCGAGGGTCAGGGCGGTAGCGGTGCGGCGGATGTCAGTCATGTTCGTGCTCCTCTCACCGGCGGCCTGCGCCGACCGGCGTCGGGGTGGATCGGCCGGAAGTCCCAGACGACCCTGTCGGTCATACACAAGCACCGTACGCACAGGGGGGTGGGGGTCCGTCCACGGTTGCCGACCCGGGGTCAGGGCCGGCCAGCCCGGGCGGAACCGCGGCAGGAGCCCGCAGCCCCCGGCCCGGCGCGCCCCGGGACGCAGGGCACGACGACGTCGAAGCGCGTCCACCCGCCCTCGGACGCCACGGTCACGTCCCCGCCATGGCTGCGCGCGATCGAGCGCACGATGGCCAGACCCAGACCCGTGGACGGCTCCGTGCCCGGGGTGTCCGTCCGGCCCTTCCCGGGGCCGCGGACGAAGCGGTGGAAGAGGGTGGCGTGTCGGTCGGCCGGGATGCCGCCGCCGTCGTCGTGGACGCTGACGAGCATGAAGCCGGGCCGGGGCCGGTCCTGCCGCACGGAGGCCGTGACGGTGGTCCCGACGGGGGTGTGCTTGGCCGCGTTGGAGAGCAGGTTGCCGACCACGCGGGCCAGCTGAGACCGGTCGCCGGTGACGGACCGCTGGGCGCCCGGCTCCGCCCCCTCGGGCAGGTCCACCACCCACGTGTAGTCCGGCCACGCAGCGCGGGCGTCCATCACGCCCTCGAGGACCACCTCGGACAGGTCCACCTGTTCGGCCAGCGCCACCTCCCCGGAGGGCTCCAGGCCCATGGCCCGGCCGCGCGAGACGGACTCGAGCCGTTCGAGCAGGAGCATGTCGTCCACGAGGGCCGCCATCCGGTCGGCCTGGAACAGCACCCGGCCGAGCGACCGTCGGCCGGTCGCGGAGAGCTCCTCCGTCATCGCGATCATCTCGGCGTAGCCGCGCACCGAGGCGAGCGGCGTGCGCAGCTCGTGGGAGGCGTCCGCCATGAACCGGCGCATCTGCTGCTCCTGCACGCGGCGCTGCTCCAGGGCCGCCTCGACCGAGCCGGTGAACCGGTCGAGCGCCTGGGCGACGACGGCCACCTCGTCCGGCCCCTGCAGGAGCCGAGGCGGCATGCGTGAGTCCTCCGGGTCGAGCCCGGCGCGGGCCATGTCCACCTGGGCGACCCGCTCGGCGACGGCGGCGACCTCGCTGAGCGGGGCCAGGCCCCGACGCAGCCACAGGTTCACCAGGATCGCGGTGGTGAGGACGGTGACGGACAGTCCGACGGCGACCGCGACCAGCGCCTGGCGCGCGATGTCGGACATGGCGCCCGTCGGCGCCCCCACCACGAGCACCTGGTCTGCGGCCACCCGGGGGCCCGGCGCGGTCAGGGTCTGGGCCTGGACGCGATAGGAGACGTCGCCGACGACGGCGTCCAGCATCGGCCCGCCCGGCCGGTCCCGGACGGCGTGCAGGAGGTCGTGGGCCTCCCGCGCCGTGAGCGGCACGGACTGCCCGGCGTCACCGACCCGGTGCCCGGTGAGGGTGTCCTGCTGATGCGCCTCCAGACCGGAGAGCGGGACGAGCGCGACCACCGTGCCCTCGGGCTGGCCGAGGGTGCCCGGCGCGCGGAGGTACCCCTCCCCGGGGCCGGCGTCGCCCCCTCCGCCCGGCGAGGGGGCCGTCAGCTGCTCCGAGGCGCGGATCCATGCTTCGGAGGCGTCCCGGGAGGCGGATTCGGCCAGCAGGGCCTTCGTGATGCCGGCCGCGAAGAACGAGTAGGCCAGGATGGTGGCCACCAGGATCAGAAGGACGCCGGCGCCGATGCGTCGGGCCAGCGATGTGGGCCGCGTGCGGCGGGTGCTGCCGCGCCCCGACGGGACCGCGGCGGTCTCAGGCAGGCCGGATGACATACCCGGCGCCGCGGATGGTGTGGATCATCGGATCCCGGTCCGCGTCGATCTTCTTCCGCAGGTAGGAGATGTACAGCTCGACGATGTTCGCGCGGCCGCCGAAGTCGTAACCCCAGACGTCCTGCAGGATGCGCTCCTTGGAGAGCACCGTGCGGACGTTGGCCATGAGGAACTTCAGCAGGTTGTACTGCGTGGCCGTCAGTTCGATCTCCTCGCCGCCGCGGGTCACCTCGTGGGTGCGGGTGTTCATCACCAGGTCGCCGACCGCGAGCACCTCGGAGCCGCCCGAGACCACGCCGGAACGCTGCACGAGCCGGTGCGCGCGGATGAGCACCTCCTCCATGGAGAAGGGCTTGGTCACGTAGTCGTCGCCGCCGGCGGCCAGGCCCGCCACGCGGTCCTCCGTCGCGTCCTTGGCGGTGAGGAACATGGCGGGCATCTCCGACCAGTGGGCGCGCAGGCGCTCCAGGACGTCCAGGCCGTCCATGTCCGGCAGCATGACGTCCAGGATCGCCAGGTCCGGCCGGCCGGCGGCGCCCAGCTCGACGGCGGTCGCGCCGTCGTGGGCCACGATCACCTCCCAGCCGCACAGGGTGAAGCCCATGGAGAGCAGGTCGGCGATCATCGGCTCGTCGTCCACGACGAGCACCCGCACCGGCGCTCCGTCCGGGTGCGAGAGCTCGGGCAGGACCTTCTTCAGCTCTGCCATGGATGACGAGCCGGTGGTGCTCTGGATGGGGCTCACAAGGTTCCTCTACGTTCGGGAGACGGTTCACGGTGCCCACGCGGACGTCGCGGGCTGCGGGGACGAGCGCCTCACGACGGAGGGGCGACGCCGTTCCGGGGGATGGCGGACGGGCGGCGACCGAGGGTCGGGGGGATGCGCGGGTCCCCCTCGAAGGAGCCCCATGCTACGCGGATCAGCTGGCTCGGCCGACAGTCTTCTCAGAAAGCGGACACCAGCGTGACTCATCACAGCCCTGACACATCTGGCGGTGCCACCGGGGCCGCCCTGCGCTGAGGCCGCGGCGCGTGGCGCGCGTCAGTCGACCGGCTTCATGGCCCAGTGCGTGGCCAGGGTGCCGAACATGCGGGTCTCGTGGCCGATGTTCACGAAGCCGGCCCCGGCGAAGAGGTCCGCGACCTCGTCTGGCGTGTGGAACGCCTTCGTCGAGGAGGACAGGTACGCGTAGGCCTCGGGCCGGTCGGCGATCAGCTTCGCGAGCTGCGGCATCACCCGGTGGATGTAGAAGGAGGAGAACGGCTTGAGCACGTTGTCCGGCGCCGGCGACGTCTCGAGGGCCGCGACCCAGCCGCCGGGGCGCAGCACGCGGAACTGCTCGGCGAGGGTCGCCGGGATGTCCGCGACGTTGCGCAGCAGGTAGCCGTGGGTCACGGCGTCGAACGAGTCGGCCTCGAACGGCAGGTCGGTCGCGTCCGCGACGACCCACTCGATGCGGTCCCCGCCCGCGCGGGCACGGCCGACCTCCATCATCTCGGCGGCGATGTCGGCGCCCACCACCTGCGCGTCGGGGTGCTGCTTGAGCACCTCGAACGCGAGGTCGCCGGTGCCGGTGGCCAGGTCGAGCACGCGGGCCTGCGCGGGGATGTTGGCCCGCGCCACCGTGTGGCGCACCAGACGCGGCTCCTGACCCCATGTCATGACAGCGTTCATCAGGTCGTAGCGGCTGGCGATGGCGTCGAACATCGCGGAGACCCGGTCGTGGTGGTCGGCGGCGCCGCGCTGGGCGTCGCCACGCGGGGCGGGGAGGGGGTTCTGGCTCACCAGGCCACCGTATCCCGCCCACCTCCCCCGACGACGCCCCTCACCGGGATTGCACAGCAGCGTTAGGTTGTCCTAACCTTCCGGAGTTACCTCACGTCGATGTTCGCTAATGCTGGCCCGGCAGGGCCGACGCATCCTCCGACCGCAGACCCGACCCCCTCCGCCCGGCGCCCGCGCGTCGCGACCGTGAAAGGCCACCACCATGGCATCGTCCCCCCTGTCCCGCCGCTCCCTCCTCGCCGGCGGGGGAGTCGGCCTCACCCTCCTGCTCGGCGCGTGCGCCACCGGCCCGGCGGGAGGCTCCGCCTCGTCCGCGTCGGCCGGTGCGTCGTCGTCGGACCCCGCGGGCGGGGACGCCGCGTTCCCGCGCAGCATCGAGCACGTCTACGGCACCACCGAGATCCCGCAGCGCCCGACCCGCGTGGCCACCGTGTCCTGGGTGAACCAGGACGTGGCCCTCGCCCTCGGGGTGGTGCCGGTGGGCATGGCCGCCGTGGAGTTCGGCGGGAACGCGGAGAAGTCCACCGACTGGTTCGACGCGAAGCTCGCCGAGACCGAGGGCGCCCAGAAGCCCGTGCAGTGGTCCGAGGCCTCCGGCATCGACGCCGAGGCGATCGCCGCCGTGAAGCCGGACGTCATCCTCGCCGTCTACTCCGGCATCACGCAGGAGGACTACGACCGCCTCTCAAAGATCGCCCCCACCGTGGCCTACCCGAAGGACGTCCCCGCCTACGGCACCTCGTGGCAGCAGTCCACGGAGGTCATCGGCCGCGTGCTCGGCAAGGAGCAGGAGGCGGAGGAGCTCATCGCGGACCTCGAGCAGCAGATCAAGGACGCCGGCGAGAAGCACGCGGACCTCCAGGGCGCCTCCTTCGTCTACGGCACCATCGACCCCGCCGCCGCGGACCAGATCAGCATCTACACGGACGTGGACAACCGCCCGAAGTTCCTCGAGCTGCTCGGCATGGAGCAGGCGCCGGTGGTGACGGAGAACTCCCCCAAGGACCAGGCGTTCTTCTTCACGTGGTCGCCCGAGCGCGCGGACGAGCTGGAGGCGGACGTCTTCGTCTCCTGGGCCGCCCAGGACTCGGTCCGCGAGGCCATCGAGTCCGACCCCCTGCTGGGCTCGATCCCCGCGGTGAAGGCCGGCGCCCTCGTCCTGCAGACGGACGAGCAGGAGGTCCTCTCCGTCTCCGCGATCTCCCCGCTGTCCATCCCGTTCGCGCTCGAGAAGGTCGTCCCGCCGATCGCCGAGGCCGCGAAGACCGCGCAGGGCTGATCCCACCCCATGCCGTCCACGGCCCTCTCCTCCCCGGCCCGCGCCCGCGCGGGCGTGCTGATGGGCGCCCTGCCCGCGGCGCTGCTGCTGGCGGCGCTCGTGGCCGGCGTCGCCCTCGGCGCGCGCACCGTGCCGGCGACGACGGCGCTCGACACCCTGGGCGCGGTCCTCACCGGGCACCCCGTGCCGGAGGGCATCGAGGCGGCGGCCGTGGCCTCCCGCGTGCCCCGCGTGGTGACGGGGGCGCTCGTGGGGGCGGCGCTGGCCGTGGCCGGCGCCGCCCTCCAGGGGGCCACCCGCAACCCGCTCGGCGACCCGGGGCTGCTCGGGCTCTCCGCCGGCGCGGGGCTGGCCGTGGCGGCGGGCATGGCGCTCGGCGTCGCCGGCTCCACGTTCGGGGTGCTGGCGCTGGCCGCCGTCGGGACGCTGGTCGCGGCGGCGCTCGGCTACGCGGTGGCCGCGGCCGCCACGCGGGGGGGCCGGACGCCCGGCGCCCCCTCCCCCATGGCGCTCGTGCTGGCCGGCGCCGCGCTCACCGCCGGCGCCACCGCCGGCACCACGGCGCTGCTCGTGCTCTCCCCCACGGTCCAGGACCGCCTGCGGTTCTGGGCCGTGGGCACGGTGGCCCGCGCCGACCTCGGCGAGGCGCTCGCCCTGGCGCCCGTGATCGCCGTCGGGCTGCTGGCCGCCGTCGTGGTGGCCCCCGGGCTCGACGCCCTCGCCCTCGGCGACGACCTCGCGCACGGCCTGGGCGGGCGCCCGGAGCGGGTGCGCGCGGTGCTGCTGGGCGCGGTCGTGCTGCTCACGGCCGCGGCGGTGGCGCTGGCCGGGCCGGTCGGGTTCGTGGGGCTGCTCGTGCCCCACGCGCTGCGCCGTCTGCGGCCGCCGAGCACGCGGGCCCTGATGGTCGGCTGCGCCCTGTGGGGCGCCGTCCTCGTGATCCTCGCGGACCTCGCCGGCCGGCTCGTGGTGGCGCCCGGGGAGATCCACCTCGGGGTGACCACCGTCCTGCTCGGCGTGCCCGTGCTGCTGGCGCTGCTGCGCCGCCCGGGGGTGGCCGCATGAGCCTCCAGCGCACCGCCTCGGACGACGTCGTCGCCCGCCTGCGCCGCTCCGACCGGCGCCGCCTCGGATGGGCCTGTGCGGGCCTCGCCGTGGCCGTGCTGGTCCTCGCCCTGCTGCGCGTGGTGTGGGGCACGTACCAGGTGACCGTCCCGGACCTCGTGCGGATCCTGGCCGGGGAGACGATCCCGGGAGCGAGCTTCATCGTGCTGGAGGAGAAGCTGCCCCGCGCCGTGGCCGCGGTGCTCACCGGCGCCGCCCTGGGCGCGGCCGGCGCGCTCTACCGGCGCACCCTGCGCAACCCCCTGGCCTCGCCGGACATCCTGGGCGTCACCCAGGGCGCCGCGGCGGCGGTCGTGCTGGGGATGCTGGCGACCGCCGGGCAGACCGGTGGCGGATCGGACCTGACGCGCGCCGCCACGGCACTGATCGGCGGCCTCGCGGCGGTGGTCGCCGTGTTCGCCACGGCCCGCTCGGTGGGTGGCGAACGGTTCGTGGTGGCCGGCATCGCGGTGGCGGCGGCGGGCCAGGCCGTGGTGGCCGGGGCCATGCTCTCGCTGGCCCAGCACGACCTGCAGTCGGCCACCGTCTGGATCGCCGGCTCGCTCAACGGGGTCACGTGGGGCCGCATCGCGCTGCTCGCGGGCGTGCTCGTGGCCGCCCTGCCGCTGGCGGGGGTGCTCCACGCGCGGCTGGCCCCCGCCGACGTCGGCCCGGACCTCGCGCACGCCCTCGGCGCCCGACCGCGCCCCACCTCGGCCGCGGCGCTGGGGCTCGGCGCGGTGCTGGCCGCCGTGGCGACCGCCGTCGTGGGGCCGCTGGCGTTCGTGGCGCTGCTGGCCACCCCGGTGGCGCGCGGGCTCACCCGCGGCCTGCCCTCCCTGCCCGCGGCGGCGCTCACGGGCGCCGCGCTCGTGCTGCTCGCGGACCTCGTGGCCGGCGAGGCCGTCCCCCTGCTCACCGGCGCCGCCCTGCCCACCGGTGTGCTCACCGGCGCCGCCGGCGCCCCGCTCATGCTCTGGCTGCTGCTGCGCCAGGGCCGGACCCCAGGAGGCGTGCGCCCCGCATGACCGCTCCCCCGCTCACCGTCCCGTCCCCCGCCGCACCGCGCGCCGGGGCCGCTAACGACGTCGCGATCCGCCTGCGCGGCCTGACGCTCGGCTACGGCCCGGCTTCGGCGCCGCCGATCGTCGAGGACCTCGACCTGGACGTGCCCGCCGGGCGCGTCACCGCGATCATCGGCGCCAACGGCTGCGGCAAGTCCACGCTGCTGCGCGGCCTGACCCGCCAGCTCGCCCCGCGCGCCGGGAGCATCGAGGTGCTCGGCCGGGACGCCGCCCGCGTGTCCGCGCGCGACTACGCCCGCACCGTGGCGCTGCTGCCCCAGCATCCCGTGGCGCCCGAGGGCATGACGGTGGCGCAGCTCGTGGCGCGCGGCCGTCACCCGCACCGCGGGCTCCTGGGCGGCCGGGCCGCCGGCGACGACGCCGCGATCGCCTCGGCGCTCGAGCGCACCGACCTCGTGGAGCTCGCCGAGCGCGAGGCCGGCACGCTCTCCGGCGGGCAGCGGCAGCGGGCGTGGCTCGCCCTCGTGCTCGCCCAGCAGACCCCGGTGGTGCTCCTCGACGAGCCCACGAGCTACCTCGACCTCAGCCATCAGGTGGAGGTGCTGGACCTGGTGCGCGCGCTCCCGGACCCGCGCGGCGGGGGCCGAGCGACCGTCGTCGCGGTGCTGCACGAGCTGAACCTGGCGGCGCGCAGTGCGGACCACATCGTGGCGATGGCCGCGGGCCGGGTGGTGGCGCAGGGCACGCCGGGCGAGGTGATCGTGCCGGAGGTGCTGGCCGAGGTGTTCGGCCTGGACGCGGACGTGGTGGCCGACCCGCTGCTGGGCCACCCCGTGGTGCTGCCGCGCGGGGACGGGGACCGCCGATGAGCGCCGACGGCATGATCGTGGCGCACACGCGCGTGGTGTCCGTGGAGCAGCCGTGCCGCGGGTTCCGGCGGATCGTGCTGGCGGGCCCGGACCTGGAGGCCGCCAGCGGGGACCTGCTGGGACTGCTGCCGCCCGGCGTCGCCGACCTGCACGCCCTGTACCGGGGCGCGCGGCCGCGCCGGGACGCCTATGTGAAGCTGCTGATCCCCCCGCCGGGCGGGACGTCGGCGGACCCGGACCTGTCCGCCGGGTTCCGCGCCGGGTTCCTGGCCATCCCGGAGGAGGGGCGCGGCTGGATGCGCACGTACACGGTGCGCTCGGCCGGGCTCGTGCGGCTCGACGGGCGGCAGGTGCCCTCGCTGACCGTGGACGTGGTGCTGCACGGCGACCCGGACGACTCCGCCGACCCGCATCAGGGGCCGGGCCTGCGCTGGGCGCGCGCCGTCCAGGCGGGGGACGCGGTGAACGTGCTGGTGCCCTCGGCGGAGGCGCCGGCGTGGTCCGGCTGGCGGCAGACGGGGGCGCACCGTGTGCTGGCCGTGGGCGACGAGACCGCCGTCCCCGCCCTGGTGTCCGTGGCGGAGGAGCTCGCGGACCCGTTCGGCGGGTTCGACGGCGAGGCGGACCTCGTGCTCGAGCTGCCCCATGACGGGCAGGCCGCCGACCTCATCGCCGAGCGCCTGGCCGTCCCCGAACCGTGGGACTGGCGGGCCGTGACGGAGCTGGCGGACCGGGGCCGCGTGCGCCTGCACGTGGGCCGCCGGGCGCCGGGGGCGCCGTCGGGGTCCTGGGCGCACGCCCGCCTCGCCGCCCTGCTGGGCGTGGACCCCGACGACGCCGGCGGGCCGGTCGCGCCGCCCGCGGCCTCCCCCGAGCGCGAGTGGACCGTCGCCGCCCTCGAGGCCGACGAACGGCCCGAGGCCTACGTGTTCCTCGCCGGGGAGTCCGCGATGGTGCGCGCCCTGCGCCGGCTCAGCGTGGGCCCCGGCGGCGTGCCGAAGAAGCACGTCTCCTTCATGGGCTACTGGCGGGAGGGCCAGGCGGAGAGCTGAATCCTTGCCGCGGGCGCACCCGCCAGGCCTAGCGTGGGCTCCAGACCCATCCGATGCAGGAACGAAGGAGAACCTCATGTCGAACGTGCTCATCCTCGGCGGCCACGGCAAGGTGGCCCTGCTGGCCGCCCCGCTGGTCGCCGCCGCCGGCCACACCGTCACCTCAGCCATCCGCGACGCCGCCCAGAGCGCCGACGTCAAGCAGGCCGGGGCCACCCCCCTCGTGCTGGACATCGAGCACGCGGGCGTGGACGAGCTCACCGAGGCCTTCCGGGGGCAGGACGCGATCGTCTTCTCCGCCGGCGCCGGCGGCGGCTCCCCCGAGCGCACCCGCGCCGTGGACCACGACGCCGCCGTCGCGAGCATGCGCGCCGCCGAGGCCGCGGGCGTGCGGCGCTACGTGATGGTCTCCTACCTCGGCGCCTCGCTGGAGCACGGCCTGCCCGAGGACGACGACTTCTTCCCCTACGCCCAGGCGAAGGCCGAGGCGGACGCCGCGCTGCAGGCGACCGACCTGGACTGGACCATCCTGGGCCCCGCCGCGCTCACCCTCGTGGAGCCCACCGGCCGCATCACGGTGGACCCGGACCTCGACGCCCCGGACGCCCCGAGGGGCGAGGTCTCCCGCGGGAACGTGGCCCGCGTGATCGCGGCCGTGCTCGAGGACCCGTCCACGGTGCGCACGCGGATCGAGTTCGTGGACGGCGACACCCCGATCACCGAGGCGGTCGAGGCGGCCTGAGGCCCTTGACGCGCCCCGCCCCGTATGCCCGAATGGGCGCATGAGCCTGTACCTGATCACCGTGTGGCACGCGCCGGGCGTCCACGCCACCGGCGCCGCGTACCAGTCCCCCGAGGAGATGCAGATCGCGCACGAGCGCGTCAGCGCCTACAACGCCATGCTCCAGAACGCCGGCGCCTTCGTGGGCGCGGGCGGCCTGATGCCCCCGGAGGAGGCGCTCGTGGTCGACGCCACCGCCGCGGAGGGGCCGGAGAAGGCGAGCACCGCGGCCGAGGTGCGCGGCGGCATCCTCGCCCGGGGAGACCTGCAGATGGGCGGGTTCTGGATCGTCGAGGCCCCGGACGACGCCGGTGCCCGCACCTACGCCGCCGAGGCCTCCTTCGCGTGCGGGCAGCCCGTGGAGCTGCGCCGCCTCCAGGGCTGACGCCGGTGCGCGAGGGCGCTCCGGAGGGAGGGCCCTCGCTCTGCGAGGTCCCCGAGCTGGCCGATGGCGAACTCGCCCTCCGCGCCGCCGACGGCCGCCACGCGCGCAGCCTCGGCGCGCTCATGCGGGACGTCGAGGTGCAGGTGCTCACCGGCTCCGTCTCCTCCACGGCCGAGGCCGAGGCGCTGGCCCGCGGCGAGGCCGAGCCGGATCTGAGCCCCGCCCAGCTGAGGGCGGTCTATGACCGCTGGGCGGGGGCTGAGGACCGCGCGGTCTGGGCCATCGAGGTGGACGGCGCGGTGGTGGGCGAGGTCCTCCTGCTGGACCTGGACGCGGAGAACCGGGTGGGCGGGATGCGCCTGTGGCTCGCCCGGGAGCGGGACCGCGGGATCGGGACGCGGGCGCTGCGCCTCGTCCTGGACCACGCGTTCGGCACCGTGGGACTGCACCGGGTGGGCCTCGAGGTGTACGCCCACAACCCACGCGCGGTCCACGTCTACAGGAAGCTGGGCTTCGTGCTCGAGGGGACGCTCCGCGAGGCCCTGCTGCTGGACGGGCGCTGGGTGGACTGCCACGTCATGGGGCTCCTGCACCACGAGTGGGCGGCGGCACGGAGGGCGTGACGCACCGCTCAGGCCGGCGTGAGGCGCCGGTCGAGGTCGCCGAGCATCCCCATGAAGCCGGTGAAGCCGGTGAGGATCCCCACCAGCACGAGCCCGACGGTGCGGGAGCCGAGGCGCGGCACGTCCAGGAACGGATAGGGGTACCAGTCGATCCGCCGCCCGCGCGTCATGGTCATGGCGGCCCACAGCAGGGGGATCACGGAGGCGAGGCCGGCCCGGCGGTGCGTGATCTGCCCACGGGGGTCGAAGAGCGCCCACACGGCGGGGGCGAGCACGGGGTTCACCACGTGCTGCAGCGTGTCGTTGACGCGGTAGAGCGCGGTGTCCTCCTCGTGGCCGCGCAGCACGGCGTTGTACACGATGCCCGTGACCATCACGGAGCCCAGCCCCGCGGTGCGCAGGGCCCAGAACGCGTCCGACGTCGGCGCCGTGTCCCGCGCCGCGAGCGTCAGGGAGGTGCCGGCCACGAGCGCGTTGGACAGCCACGTGAAGTAGGCCGGCTGGTTCAGGGCGTGCGCCCACCCGGCGGAGAAGCCGCCCTGGTAGCCCACGCCCGGGATGACCACGGTCGCCTTCCTGGCCCCGATGGAGAACGAGGTGAGGCACCCGACGGCGGGCAGCACGCCGGCGCTCCACCACGCCAGACGCGCGACCGGGCGCGGCGCGACGGCCGCCGTGCGGCGATGACGACGCAGGCGGTGCAGGGAGGAGGGCAGGCTGACGCGGGGGGTGGGAAGGGGCATGGGGGACCTCGCACGAGAACGCGGTGGCGGGACGGAGGAATCCCCCAGTGTTGCATGAACGGAAGATGAACGGAAGTCGTCGAGAGGAAGAACGCACGCGCGGGGGCGCCCGCCCCCGCGCGCACCCCGCCCTCAGACCTCGGCGAGGACCCCGTCCGGATCGTCGATCCGCACGCGGACGCCGTCGGCCTCGAGGCGGTGCACGCCCTCCGCCATGAGCCGCCGCCCCACCTCGGTCACCCGGTCCACCCGCTCGAGGTTCAGCACGACCTCCTCGATGGCCCCGTCCTCCTCGCCGGCCGCCACCGCGTCCTCCAGGGCGCCCCGGCCGACGGCGGTGCACGCCGCCACATCCGGGTGCTCATCCCCGTCCCAGGACCAGCCCCGCTGCCGGCGCTCGCCCGTGCCGAGGTCCGCGAGCGCCGAGACCACGGCGTCCGCGCCGCCGAAGCGGATGACGCCCTGCAGGTGCAGGCGCACGGTGGCGCCCTCGCGGCTGACGTGGCGCACCACGGTGCCGCCCAGGGCGTCGGCCTCCATGATGTGCAGGTTCAGGTCCTCGGACATGCGGCGGCACACCCGCACGCCGCGCAGCGAGCTGCCGTGGGCGTCCAGGCGGGGGGAGAACACGCCGATCCCCACCTGTCCGGGCAGGGCGCCGAGCACGCCCCCGGCCACGCCGGACTTCGCCGGGATCCCCACGTCCACGAGCCACTGCCCGGCGTCGTCGTACATCCCGGAGGAGCTCATGACGGAGAGCACCTGGCGGGCCACGCGCGCCGCGATGACCCGCTCGCCGGTGAGCGGGTGGAGGCCGCCCGCGGCGAGGCACGCGCCCATGAGGGCGAGGTCGCGGGCGGTCACGAGGACGGAGCACTGCG
The DNA here is from genome assembly GCF_039519235.1 of Micrococcus sp. 2A. Lineage (NCBI taxonomy): Bacteria > Bacillati > Actinomycetota > Actinomycetes > Micrococcales > Micrococcaceae > Micrococcus > Micrococcus sp. 2A. The sequence goes on from NZ_CP154351.1 coordinate 2,492,435, forward strand.
CGATGTACCCGGCGACGACGTCCTCGGCACGGTCCTGGATGATGCCGTGGCTGCGCATCATGTGGCCGAGGGAGAGGTTGCGGTCCGCGGTGGCCAGCTCGGCCTCGTAGGACTCCTGGTCCACCCGCAGTGGCCGGCCGGCGAGCGCGGAGAGCAGGGAGACGAGCCGGTCGATCCGCTCCTGCGGGCGCGCGTCCGGCCCCACGAGGAGCTGGTGCACGGCGATGGCGCCGGCGTTGATCATGGCATTGTCCGGGCGGTGGGACTCCGCCTCGAGGGAGAGCTCGTTGAACGCCTCCCCGGAGGGGTTCAGGGCCACGCGGGCGTCCACCTCGGCGCGGCCGCGGTCCATGAGGGCGGCCGCGTACCCGAACGGCTTGGAGACGGACTGGATGGTGAACTCCGTCTCGTCGTCGCCGGCGGCGTAGAGGTGCCCCGTGACGGTGGCGAGGGCGATGCCCAGCCGGTCCGGGTCCGCGGTGGCCAGCGTGGGGATGTACTGCGCGAGCTCGCCCTCGTTGGAGTCCCGGAGGGAGTCGTGGAGGGAGCGCAGGTAGTCCTGGATCGGGTGACGCATCAGCGGGCCTCCCACCACATGCCGGTGAGGTCCTCGGTGCCGAACGCCCGCACGGGCTCGATCTCGGCGAACCCGAGGCGCGCGTAGAACGGCACGTTGGCCCGGGTGGAGGACTCGAGGTAGATCCCGGTGCCGTCCGCGCGCCGCTGCCGGTGGCGCACGAGGGCGCTCGCCGCGCCCCGGCCGCGGGCCGCGGGAAGGGTCCCGAGGTCCGCGAGGTACCAGTGCGGGACCGTCGGGCGGGCGCGCTCGCACGCGGCCACGGTGAGCGCCATGTCCAGCGCGTGGGCGCCGTGCACGCGCAGCAGGCCGGGCACGGAGGCGACGGCGGCCGGCACGGTGGTGCCGCGCGGCGCGTCCGGCGCCCCCCACAGGGCGGCGGCGAGGACCGTGCCGTCCGCGGGGTCCACGGCGACGTCGACCGCGCCGGGCACCCGCCCGTCGGGCCCGGGAGACAGGGCGTCCCGCACCGCACCGGAGAACTTGCGGGTCAGCCGCTCGACCCTCCGGGCCGCGGGGAGGAAGGAGACCGTGTAGGGGTCGGTGAGGAAGGACTCGGCGAGGACGGACGCCACCCGGCGCACGGTGCTCCCGCGCAGCGCGTCCGGCCGCAGGGTCACCACCTGCACGCGGGCGCGGTCGAGGGCCGGGGAGGGGTCCGGGGAGGTCATGGCCGCCAGTCTAGGGACCGCGGCGCCGTCGCGGCCCGGCGTCACCGGCGCGCGGGGGCCGACGTGATCGGGGACACTGGGGGCCATGACGACGACCCCCGACGTGCTCGCCCTGCTCGAGCGGGAGCTGCCCGGCCGCGTGGACACCGCGGCGGAGGCCCTCGAGGCCGCCCGCACCGACCGATCCGGCCACCGCTCCCCCGCCGCTCCGCTGGCCGTGGTGCGCGCCGGCCGCGTGGAGGACGTGCAGGCCGCGTGCCGGATCGCCCACGCCACGCGGACCCCGCTCGTGACCCGGGGGGCAGGCACGGGGCTGGCCGGGGGCGCCGTCGCCGGGGCGGGCGAGATCGTGCTGGACGTCAGGGCGATGGACCGGATCCTCGAGGTCTCCCCCGCGGACCGCGTCGCCGTCGTCGAGCCCGGGATCCTCAACGGCGCGCTCAACGCGCGCCTGGCCGAGCACGGGCTGTGGTGGGCGCCCGACCCGGCCTCGAAGGACATCTCCACCGTGGGCGGCAACATCGCGATGAACGCGGGCGGGCTGCTGTGCGCCAAGTACGGCGTCACGCGTGAGGCGGTGCTGGGGCTGGACGTGGTGCTCGCCGACGGCACGCTCCTGCGCCTCGGCCACCGCACGGTCAAGGGCGTCACGGGCTACGACCTCACCGCCCTGCTGATCGGCTCGGAGGGCACCCTCGGCGTGATCGTGGGCGCCACGCTCGCGCTGCGCCCGCTCGTCCGGGGCGCCCAGGTGACCCTGGGCGGGTTCTTCTCCGACGTCGTCGCCGCCGCGGCCGCCGCCCAGTCCGTCACGGGCGCGGGCCACGTGCCGGCCCTGATGGAGCTCATGGACGAGGCCACGCTCGCGGCGGTGCGCGCGTACGTCGGCCCGGAGCTGGGCGCGGCGCTGCCCGAGCGCGGCGCGTTCCTGCTGGTGCAGGCCGACGGCGCGGGGGCGGCCGAGGACGGCGCCGCGATGGCGGCCCTGATGGAGACGGCCGGCGGCGCGGTGACCGCCACCGCGGACCCCAGGGAGGCGGAGGCGCTCATGGCCCTGCGCCGCAGCGCGTTCCCCGCCCTCGAGGCGCTCGGCACCCCGCTCGTGGAGGACGTCGCGGTGCCGCGCAGCCGCATGGCGGAGATGTTCGCGCGGATCCGGGAGATCGAGGCGCGCACGGGCGTCGCCATCCCGACGTCGGCCCACGCCGGGGACGGAAACCTGCACCCGGTGCTGGTGTTCGGCTCGGCGGGCGAGGTGGGCGGCGAGGCCGGCACCGCGATCCCGGAGGCCGTGTGGGAGGCGGCGGGCGAGCTGTTCGCCGCCGGACTGGAGCTGGGCGGCACCCTGACCGGAGAGCACGGCGTGGGCCTGCTCAAGCGGGCGTTCCTGAAGGACGAGCTCGGGGAGGCCCAGCACGCGCTGCAGGAGCGGATCAAGGCCGTCTTCGACCCGCACGGGATCCTCAACCCGGGCAAGATGTTCACGCCGGACGCGGCCTGACGGGGCCCGGGCGGCGGCTGTGGAGATCCCAGGGCCCTCCAAGGCGACGGCTCTACGCTCGGGGGCATGCCCGAGGAGCAGCCCCGCACGCCTCCGCCGTCGCCGGAGCGCCCGCCGTCGCCGTCCGAGCGCGCGCCCTCAGCGGCGACGGCCCTGGAGACCCTGCGCCGCACCCCCGTCGCGCAGCTGACGCAGATGCCGCCGGCCATGACGCGGGCCCTCGGCGCCCTGCGGGAGGACTTCGAGCGGTTCGACCTCGAGTACCGCTCCGCCCTGGTGCAGGTGGAGACGCGCCTGGAGACCCTGCAGGACGAGTTCGCCCTGGCGCACGACCACAACCCGATCGAGCACATCGTCACCCGGGTCAAGTCGCCCGAGTCCATCCTGCGCAAGGCCGCCGACCGCGGGCTCTCCCTGGACCTGGACGCCATGCGCCGCACGGTCACGGACATCGCGGGGGCGCGCGTGATCCTCAGCTTCACCGAGGACGTCTACCGCGTGTTCCGCCACTTCACCTCGCAGCCGGACATCCGCCTCGTGGAGGTGGAGGACTACATCGCCTCCCCCAAGCCCAGCGGCTACCGCAGCCTGCACTGCCTCGTGGAGGTGCCGGTGCACTTCTCCACGGGCACGCGCCACGTCACCGTGGAGATGCAGTTCCGCACGATCGCCATGGACTTCTGGGCGTCGCTCGAGCACAAGATCAACTACAAGTTCCAGGGGGACGTGCCCGCCGACATCGCCACGGAGCTCGTGGCCGCCGCCCGCGTGGCGGCGGACCTGGACTGCCGGATGGAGCACCTGCACCGGCAGGTCGCCGAGGGCCCCGGCGACGCGGGTCAGCCCGCCGGCGGCACCGCGTCCGGGGCGAGCGCGTAGATCCAGGCCCGCACCGCCCGGCCGTCCTCGAGGAGGACGTGCGCGTTCGAGCGGCCCGGCGCGAGGGTGCCGCAGACCGCGCGGCGGTGGTCCGAGGACGTCACCTCAGTCAAGGCCGAGCACCCCCCGGAGCTGCTCGAAGGCCTCCGGGACCACGGTGTAGTGCGCCCAGCGACCGCGCTGCTCGCGCGTGAGCAGCCCCGCGTCCACGAGGCGCTTCATGTGATGGCTCACCGTGGACTGCGCGATCCCGAGCTCCGCCGTGAGGTCGCACGCGCACACGTTCTCGCAGCCCTGCGCCGCCACGTGGGAGAGCAGGCGCAGGCGCATGGGGTCCGCGAGGGCCTTGAACACGACGGCGGTCCGTGACGCCGCGTCGGCCGAGAGGGGCGCCGTGGTGAGGGAGCAGCAGTCGGCGGGCAGGGCGCCCGCGTCGGGCCCAGACCCCGGGGGTTCACGCGTGGACAGGGGGGTGCTCATGCGAGCATGCTACTCACATTGACGTCCATCGATCTGTGATCGTCGCGTCCACATGCCCTGCGTCGACGCGACCCCTCGCGTCGCGTCACCGCTCCCCTCCCCCGCCGGACCGACCCGAACAGGCTGACATGACCCCTCCCGTCGTCGCCCCCGCCGCCCGCACCCCTTCCGCCGACCACCATCCCGTCCTCAAGGAGATGTCCTTCCTGGACCGCTGGCTCCCCCTGTGGATCCTGCTGGCCATGGGCCTGGGCCTGCTGCTGGGCAACCTCATCCCCGGCCTCGACCACGCCCTCGAGTCGGTCACGATCGCCAACGTCTCCGTGCCGATCGCCGTCGGCCTGCTCGTGATGATGTACCCCGTGCTGGCCAAGGTCCGCTACGACGAGACGCGGCGCATCACCGCGGACCGCCGGCTCATGGCCACCTCGCTGCTCCTCAACTGGATCGTGGGCCCCGCGCTCATGTTCGGCCTCGCATGGCTCTTCCTGGCGGACCTGCCCGAGTACCGCACGGGCCTGATCATCGTGGGCCTGGCCCGGTGCATCGCCATGGTGCTCATCTGGAACGACCTCGCGTGCGGCGACCGCGAGGCCGCCGCCGTCCTCGTGGCGATCAACTCGGTCTTCCAGGTGCTCGCCTTCGGCGTCCTCGGCTGGTTCTACCTCCAGGTCCTCCCCGCCTGGCTCGGGCTCCCGACGACGTCGGCCGAGTTCTCCGTCGGGGCGATCGTCCTCTCCGTGCTCGTCTTCCTCGGCATCCCGCTGCTCGCCGGCTTCCTGACCCGCACGGTGGGCGAGCGGGCCAAGGGGCGCGACTGGTACGAGAACCGGTTCCTGCCGAAGCTCGGCCCGTGGGCGCTCTACGGCCTGCTCTTCACGATCGTGCTGCTCTTCGCCCTCCAGGGCCAGGCCATCGTCGAGAGCCCCCTCGACGTCGCGCGAATCGCGCTGCCGCTGCTGGCCTACTTCGTGATCATGTTCCTGGGCTCCCTGCTGCTGGCCCGCGCCGTGGGCCTCGACTACGCCCGCGCCACCACGGTGGCCTTCACGGCCTCCGGCAACAACTTCGAGCTGGCCATCGCCGTGGCGATCGGCACGTTCGGCGTCACCTCCGGACAGGCCCTCGCCGGCGTCGTCGGGCCGCTGATCGAGGTGCCCGTGCTCGTGGCCCTCGTCTACGTCTCGATGTGGCTCGGCCGCCGCCTGTTCCCGAACGATCCCACTGTGCCCGGCCCCGTCGTGTCCGGCAGTGCCTCCGAGCCGACCGAGCGCGACGCCGCCGCCCGCCCCTGACGCCCACCTCCCTCCCACCCTCTCCAGGAGAACCCCGTGAACGATCAGCAGACCGCCGCCGCCCGCCCCTCCGTCCTGTTCGTCTGCAGGAAGAACGGCGGCAAGTCCCAGATGGCCGCCGCCCTCATGGAGCGCCTCGCCGGCGACGCCGTGGAGGTGCACTCCGCCGGCACCCACCCCGGTGAGGAGGTCAACGCCCTCGCCGCCGAGTCGGTGGCCGAGGTCGGCGCGGACATGTCCCACGGCACGCCCAAGCCCGTCGACCCCGCGCTCGTGGCCCGCGTGGACCGTGTGGTGGTGCTGGGCGACGAGGCGAAGGTCGAGCCGGCGGAGGGCATGGCCGGGAGCATCGAGACGTGGCGCACCGACGAGCCCTCCGAGCGAGGCGTCGAGGGCGCCGAGCGCATGCGCCTCGTGCGCGACGACATCGACGCGCGCGTGCACGCCCTGTTCGCGGAGCTGACCGGGCAGGCGACGCCGACGGATGACGACGAGGACGCCGAGGACCGTCCCTCCGTGCTCTTCGTGTGCGTGCACAACGCGGGCCGCTCGCAGATGGCTGCCGGCTGGCTCGAGCACCTGGCCGAGGGCCGGGTCGAGGTGCGCTCCGCGGGCTCCGCCCCGAAGGAGGAGGTCAACCCGGCCGCGGTCGCCGCCATGGCGGAGGTGGGGATCGACATCGCCGCGAACACCCCGAAGGTCCTCACCACGGACGCCGTGAAGGACTCCGACGTGGTGATCACCATGGGCTGCGGGGACACCTGCCCCGTCTTCCCCGGCAAGCGCTACGAGGACTGGGCGGTCGAGGACCCGGCCGGCCAGGGCGTCGAGGCCGTGCGCCCGATCCGCGACGAGATCCGCGCGCGCGTGGAGACGCTCGTCAGAGAGCTGCTCCCGCGCCTGTGACCTGCACCATCGCGGACGGGCGATCCCGCAGACCTTGGCACACCTGTGGCCAGATCGTGACCGAAAGACCGCAGGAGCGACGCGGTCTCAGGCTTAGCCTGGACCGGTGCTCTCGTCCCGCCCCGCCCGCCGTCTCCGTCCGCTCGCCGCCGCCGCGCTCGTCGCGGCGATGGCACTGACCGGCTGCTCGAGCGGGTCCCCGGACGGCCCGGCCGCGTCCTCCGCGCCGTCGTCCGGCGCATCGTCGGCGCCGGCCTCCTCCGCTCCTGCCTCCTCGCCCTCGGCGGCAGAGGCCGGCGCGACCGCGACGGAGGGCTCCCCGGAGTGGCCCCGCACCCCCACCCTGGACCGCATGCCGTTCGCCGGCCTCGACGTGAGCACGATCTCGGACTACCACCGCGCCACCCACCTCGTGGTCCCGCAGCTCGCGGGTGCCGAGCCCCTGAACTCGCGCCTGCGCGATCAGGCGCAGCGGCGCGCCGAGCAGTTCTGGTCCGACTCGGAGGGCAGCGAGGTCTCCGTGGCGCCCCCCTCGCTCTCCGGCTCGTGGCAGGCGGTGGGCGTGTCCCGGGACATCGTGGGCGTGCTGACGTCGGTGACGGAGTTCGCGGGTGCGGGCCACTCCATCGAGGAGCGGACCACGTGGTTCGACGCCGCCGCCGGCACGGTGGTCGAGCCCCTGGACCTGGTGTCCTCGGACAGCCGCGGCCTCCTGGAGCAGCGCGTGCGCGCGGCCGTGGACGCCCTCCCCGGCGCCGAGCGGGAGATGAGCCCCTCCAGCGCGGACACCGCGTGGGAGCAGCTCCGCGACGGGGACGTCCGCACGTGGTTCACGCCGGAGGGCGACCTCGCGATCGGCTTCTCGGAGCACACGGTCCTGGCCGGCAGCGCGGGCACGCCCGCGATCACGCTCCCGGCGTCCGACGTCGAGCCGTGGCTCTCCGACGCCGGGCGGGCGGTCCGCACGGCCGTGACCCGGCCCGACGTGGAGGCGTGGAACGCGGCGCATGCCCCCGTCACGGCCGGGCCGACGTCGTCCGCCCCGGCTCTGACACCCCCCGTCACCCCCGCACCGGCGTCCAGCTCCGAGGCCGCGCCCCGTGCGACGCCCACGGCACCCTCCACCCCCAGCGCGACGAAGAAGTCCTCCTCCACCCCCAGCGCGACGAAGAAGCCCTCCTCCGCCCCCAGCGCGACGAAGAAGCCCTCCTCCACCCCGGCCGCGGGCAGGGGCAGGACGGACTGCTCGGTCAAGCGCTGCATCGCCCTGACGTTCGACGACGGCCCCAAGCCCGCGACCGACGCCCGGCTGCTGGAGATCCTGGCCCGTCACGACGTCCGGGCGTCCTTCTTCATGATCGGCTCCTCCGTCGATGCGTTCCCGGGCACCGCGAAGAAGATCAGCGCCGCGGGCCACGAGGTGGGCAACCACACGTACACGCACGCCCTCCTGAAGCCGCTGGGCCGGGCAGCCCTGGACGCCGAGCTCTCGAAGGCCAGCACGGCCATCGAGCACGCGACCGGGGTGCGGCCGGCGGTCATGCGTCCGCCCTACGGCGCCTACAACGCCACGGTCACCACGGCGATCGAGGCCCACGGCATGCGCAAGGCCATGTGGACGGTCGACACGCTCGACTGGAAGCACCGCGACCCCGCCAAGACGCTCGCGATCGTGAAGAAGGAGGCCGCCCCCGGCGGGATCATCCTGATGCACGACATCCACGCCACGACCATCGAGGCCGTGGACCCCGTGGTGACCTGGCTCCAGTCCCAGGGCTACACCCTCGTGACCGTCTCCGACCTGCAGGACGGCTGATGGCCCCGCAGGTCAGACGCGATACCCTGGCCGGGAACGCACCTTCTCCCGGCCCCCAGGACACGAGGAGGCCACCCCATGCGGATCGCTGATCCCGGCCCTGCCGCCCCCGACCCCGGACGCGGCACCCCCAGCGGCCCGGATGCCGTCGACCCGCTCACCGCGGGCCTCGGCGAGCTGCGCCGCCGCTATGCGGAGGCGCTCGGCGCCGAGACGGTGGAGCGCCACGTGCAGGACGCCCTGGCCGACCTGGCGCGTGCCGGCACCACGGGGCCGCACCTGGAGAAGATGGCCGTGCGCTTCGCGGCCTCCCGGCTGGACGCCCTGGCCGAGGCGGAGGGGCTCGTGGACCCACAGGCCCCGCGCGTGCTCTTCGTGTGCGTGCAGAACGCCGGCCGCTCCCAGCTGGCCGCCGCCCTGCTGGCCGAGCACGCCGGCGACGCCGTTCGGGTGCTCTCCGCGGGGTCCCGCCCCGCCGCGCACGTCCACGGCACCGTGGCCCCGCTGCTGGCCGAGCACGGCGCGGACCCGGAGGAGACGTTCCCCAAGCCCATCACCGAGGAGATCCTCCGGACGGCCGACTACGTCATCACCATGGGCTGCGGCGACGAGTGCGAGGTCCACCCGCACACCGTGCACCGGGACTGGCCGGTGGGCGACCCCGCCGAGACCGACTGGGACCGCCTCCAGGAGATCGTGGCGGACATCGAGCGGCGCGTGGCCGAGCTCTGGGCCGAGATCCAGGCGACCCTGCCGCGCTGAACCGCCGGCTCCCGCGTCCCCCGCGCGGCCTCAGGCCCGGCGGCCGAGGCGGGCGAGCAGGCGCTCCTGGCGCGGGGCGCCGTCGGCCACGGGGATCGCGGCCCCGAGGATCCCCGGGGTGTAGGCCCGCTCGCCGAAGCTCTCGAGGGCGGCCTCCACGTGGTCCATCTCCGCGTCCGTGAACTGCTCGTCCACGCCCTGCGAGCGGGCGAGGTCCCAGCGGTGCACGATCAGGTCGAACACGTGGAAGTGCAGCAGCGCCTCGCCCACGGTCATGGCGCCCACCGCGGTGTCCATGGCCCGCTGCGTGAACTCCGGATCGCCCGCGAGGGCGGACATGGCGACCTCGTGCTTGATCCACTGGAGGTGCCTCGGGGAGCGCGAGCCGTCGAACACGGGGACCTCGCGCCCCTGACGGGCGGCGAAGTCGCGCTCCGCGGTGACGACGTGGTCCAGGAGGTCCGCGGCAGTCCAGCCGTCACAGGGGGTGGGCGCGTCCCAGTCGGCCACGGCCTGCACGAGGGCGGTGAACGGGGCGGCGGCGGCGTCCCAGCGGGCTTCGGTCTCGGTGGTGGCCATGGGGTCTCCTGAGGGTCGGTGCGACGCGGACGGCGTGTCCGCGCCGGGAACATGATCCCCCATTCCGGCGCGCGCCGCGCAGCGCCGCCACCGTGGAGGGGGCAAGCGCCTGGGCTGAGGGGCCGCCCTCAGGGCAGCAGGGCCTCGATGACGGTCTCGATGCTCGTGAGCACCGTCTCGCGGTCCACCTCGTCCGGGCGGAGGTGGCGTTCCACCGCGACGGTGTGGACGAGCATCAGCAGGAGCGCGGCCATCCGCGTCAGCTCCGCGTGGTCCGCGCTCGCGAACCACTCGTGGTTCTCGAGCAGCTCCACGAGGAAGGCGCGCCGGCGCTCGCTGAAGGCCGCGTACTCGGCGCCCACCACGTCGTCGCGCAGGGCCACGGCCTGGAACTCGTGGACCAGCACCGGCCACTGGCCCGAGGCGTTCAGGACCGTGGACCCCAGGGCCTCGGCGAGCCGGCGCGTCAGCTCCTCCCGGCCCACCCCCTCCTCGACCAGCGCCGCCGCCACGCCGCGCATCGCCTCCGTGGTGATCCGCTCGAACTCGGTGGCGCACACCTCCGCGAACAGCTGCGGCTTGCCGCCGAAGCCCGAGTACACCGCGCCCTTGGTGTAGCCGGCGTCGGCCGCGATCCGGGCGAGCGACGCCTTCACGTACCCCTCGTGCTCGAACGCCCGGGCGGCGTGGTGCAGGAGGTCGGCGCGCACGTCGGCGCTGCGGGGTCGAACGGCCATGTTGCCCTTTCGGTACCGATGGTATTGAATACTGCATGAATCCAGTACCGATGGTACTGATGCCCGCGCAGCACGGCAAAGCACCCTCGAAGGAGCCCGCCCTGATCCCCGCGACCCCCACCCCCCTCGACCCGCCGGCACGGCGGGTCGCCGCCCGCGCCGCCCAGCACCACCTCGTGGCCCGCGGCCTGACCCTGCGCACCCGGAACGGGACCGTCTTCGCGCCCGTGGACCTGGACCTCCCCGCCCACACGCCGCTCGCCGTCCTGGGCACCCAGGGCTCGGGCCGCTCGGCCCTGCTCCTCGCCCTCACGGGCCGGCTCCAGGGCGTGGACGGGGAGCTGACCCTGGGCCGCATCGACGGCGTCCGCCACGCGCACCGCCTGCGCGAGGCCACGGCCGTGGCCCATGTCGGCGACCTCGTCGAGCTCGAGTCCACCCTCACCGTCCGCGAGTCGCTCGAGGAGCGGATCCTCACGGACGGCATCCGCCGCCGGGACGGCCGCGCGCGGTTCGCCCGGCTCAGCGAGGCCGTCGGCTTCGAGGCCGACCCCGGCACCCCCGTCGGGCACCTCCCGGCACCGGAGCGCACGGTCCTCACCGCGCTGCTCGCGTGCCTGCGCCCCGCCCGGCTCGTGGCCTACGACGACGTCGACGCCACGCTCACGGACGCGCAGCTCGCCCGCGTCTACACCGCCCTCGAGACCCTCGGGGACTTCGGACACCCCTTCGCCGTCAGCGCCCTCACCTCCTCCGCGGTCCCCCGCGGCGCCGTGGTGCTCCCCCTGACCCCCTCCCTGGAGGACTGAATGCTGTTCCGCTATGAGCTGCGCCGGTTCCGCGCCGGGCTGCCCCTGCTCGCCCTGATCTTCGTGCTCCTGGTGCCCGCGATCTACGGTGCCCTCTACCTCTCCGCCAACTGGGACCCCTACGGCCGGATGGACCGCCTCCCCGTGGCGATCGTGAACGAGGACCAGCCCGTGGAGTACGACGGCCGCACCCTCACCACGGGCGCCGACGTCACCCGCGAGCTCGTGGAGGACCGCGCGTTCGACTGGCACGAGACCACGCGCGCAGAGGCCGAGGAGGGCCTGCGGGAGGGCCGCTACTACCTCGTGCTCGAGATCCCGGAGGACCTCAGCGCCGACCTCGTGAGCCCCAGCGACGACGTCGGATCGCCGGAGCAGGCGCAGATCACCCTGCGCCGGGACGACTCCAACGGCTTCGTGATCGGGTCCGTGACCGCCTCGAGCCAGTCCAAGATCGAGAACTCGGTGGACCAGGCCGCCGTCGAGGCCTACTTCAAGGCCGTCTTCTCCAACATCGCCACCCTGCGCGACGGGATGGTGCAGGCCGCCGACGGAGCCGCCCAGCTGGCGGACGGCGCCCGGCAGGCCCGCGACGGGGCCACGTCCATCGACGACGGGCTCGCCCAGGCCAAGGACGGCTCGGGCCGGCTCGTGGAGGGCGTCGCCCAGGCCAAGGAGGGCTCGGCCCAACTCGCCGACGGCGCCCGGAGCGCGAAGGACGGCGCCGACCGCGTCGCCAGCGGGGCCGCCTCCGCCGAGGAGGGCTCCGCGCGGCTCGCCGAGGGCGTGGCCCAGGCCAAGGACGGCTCGGCCGCCCTCGCCGACGGCGCCGGCCAGCTCAACGCCAACGTTCCCGCCCTGCGCGAGGGCGCCCAGAGCCTGGCCGGCGGGCTGGCGCAGCTCGACGACGGCTCGAGCCGGCTCGTGGACGGCCTCGCCTCCGCGCGCGAGGGCTCCGCGGCGCTCGCGGACGGCGCGGACCAGCTGAACGCCAACGTGCCCACCCTCCGGGAGGGCGCGCAGAGTCTGGCCGGCGGGCTCGACGAGCTGGGCGCCGGCTCGGCCGAGCTCACGGACGGCGCGCGGCAGGTGGCCGGGGGCACCCAGGAGCTCTACGACACCGTGGCGCCCCGCCTCGACACCGTGATCGAGAACCAGGACGCGGTGGCGGCCGACGTGGCCGCCGTGAACCAGGACGTGCAAGGGCTGAACGAGATTGCCGGGGCCGCGGAGACCCGCGTCTCGGGCGCCGTCGGCACGGCCCAGGAGCAGCTGGCCGCCCTCGCCGAGGAGAACCCGGAGATCGCCGACCAGCCCGGCTACACCGCGCTGGCCGAGACCCTGGCCGCGGCCGCCGAGCGCTCCGCGCGCATCGAGGCCCGGTCCGCCGAGATCGCCGAGACGTCGGCGGCGGCGAACGATCGGGTGCAGTCCGCCGTGCAGGAGGACGTGGCCGGCGACGCGAAGGACAAGATCACCCGGCTCAACGACGGCGCCCACGCCGTCGCCGACGGTGCCGGCTCCCTGCAGGAGGGGATCGGGCAGGCCGGCGAGGGCGCGAACACCCTCGCCGACGGCGTCGGGAGGTTCTCCGACGGCCTCACCCAGCTCTCCGACGGCGCCACCGCCCTCGACGGCGGCATCGGACAGCTGCAGGACGGCGCGGGCACGCTCAGCGACGGACTCGGCACGGCCCATGATGGCGCGAACAGCCTCGCCGACGGCGTCGGGAAGTTCTCCGACGGGCTCACCCAGCTCTCCGACGGCGCCACCGCGCTCGACGACGGGCTCGGCCAGGCGCAGGACGGCGCCACCGCGCTGCACGACGGCCTGGCGCAGCTGAGCCCGGGTGCCGCGAGTCTCGCGGACGGCGTCGGCCAGCTGGCCGACGGGGCCGGCAGCCTCGACGACGGACTGGGCCAGCTCGGAACCGGAGCCAGCGACCTGGACGCCGGCCTGGGCCAGCTCAAGGACGGCTCGAGCCAGCTGCGGGACGGCCTGGGATCCCTCGACGACGGCGCGCACACGCTCGCCACGGAGCTCCAGGACGGCGCCGACCGGGTCCCGGCGCTCTCCGAGGACGAGGGCGAGGACGCCGCCCTGGTCATGTCCCGCCCCGTGGACGTGACGATGGACGTGCAGAACCCGGCCGACGTCTACGGCCGCGGCATGGCGCCGATGTTCTTCTCGATCGCCCTCTGGGTCTTCGGCATCGCGGCCTTCAACATCATGCGCCCCATCAGCGGACGCATGCTCGCGGGCCGCCGCAATCCCCTCGCCCTCGCCCTCTCGGCCTGGCTGCCGGTGGGGCTGGTGGCCACCGCGGGCGGGATGATCATGCTGCTGGCGACTCTGCCGATGGGCATGGCGCCGGTGCATCCGTGGCGGCTGGTCCTGCTGGTCACGGCGGTGGCGGTGGTGTTCTCGCTGTTCGCCCACCTCGTGCAGACCGCCCTCGGCACGCCCGGTTCCGCGGTCCTGCTGGTCCTGCTGATCCTGCAGCTGGCCTCCACGGGCGGCACGTACCCGGCCCAGGTGCTGCCCGGGTTCTTCCGCTGGCTGCACCCGTTCATGCCGATGAGCTACTCGATCGAGGCGTTCCGGCACGCGATCTCCGGCGGCCTGGACTCCCGCTACTGGGGCCCGATGGCCGTGCTCCTGGCCCTCGGCGCGGTGCTGGTCGTGCTGGACGTGCTCGCGATCCGGAGACGCCAGCGGTTCCGCATGAAGGACCTGCACCCCGCGCTCGAGAAGTGAGCGGCGCGCGCCCGGGACCCCGGGCGCGCGTCCCGGCGCGGGCGACGGGGACGGGACGTCGTGGGTCGACGTCGGGGAGGCGGCGTCGGGAGCGGGTCAGAGCGCGATGAGCCGGGTGAAGTCCGTCTCGGCGTGGCCGGCCACGCGGAAGGTGCGCTCCCCCACGATCCGGAAGCCGATCCGTTCGTAGAACGCGTTGGCCCGGTGGTTGTGCACGTTCGTGCCGAGCCAGCCGTAGGCCAGGCCGCGGGCCCGCATCGCGTCCAGCCCGGCGGCCATGAGGGCGCCCGCCGCGCCCGTGCCGCGTGCCTCCGCGAGCACGTACAGCTTGGAGAGGCAGCCGACGGGCGCGTCCCCGACGACGGCGGCCACGGCCGGCTCGGCGGCCGGGGCGAGCTCCGTCATCACGTAGCCCACGACGCGGCCGGCCGTGTCCTCGGCCACGGCCACCGCGTGGTCGGCCGAGGCGATCCAGCCACCGATCACGTCCGCGTTCAGCTGCGCGGCGATGTGCTCGTCCATCGCCTCCCGCGTGGTGGTCGGCGGGCACGCGTCCGGGAACGTCGCGGCGGCCACGCGCGCGACGGCCGCGGCGTCGCCGGGGACGGCCGGGCGGACGGTCACGGGAGCGGGCGACGCGCGGACGGTCGGCTCGGGCGTCGGATCGGGGTCGGCGGTCATGCGGGGGACGGTACCCGGCGCGCCGGGACGCGCCGCCAGCGTGACGGCCCGCGCCCGTCGCAGGCCCCGGTCCGGTGCTGATGCTCACCTCGGACGCCCACCCGCCACGGGGCCATGCCGGCCGAGGCGCTGGGCTGAGGCCCTGGCGAGACGCCGGGCTCATTCCTCGAGGCAGCGGTCCTCGGGGTCGATCGCGCCCATGATGCGACGCCCGATCACGGCGAGCTGACGCACCTGCGCACGGGTGAGCGGGTCCAGCACGGTGCGGCGGACCTCCGCCACGTGGCCGGGCGCCGCGCCGACCACCACCTCGCGCCCCTCGGCGGTGAGGGTCGCCAGCGTGACGCGCCCGTCCCGAGGGTCGGGGCTGCGGCGCACGAGGCCGCGCTTCTCGAGACGCGTCACCACCTGGGAGAGCCGTGGGAGGGAGCCGGCGGAGAGGTGCGCCAGCTCCCCCATGCGCCGTGTCCCCTTGGGCGCCTCGGAGAGGTGGGAGAGCACCGAGTACTCGAAGTGGCTGAGGCCGGCGTCGCGGCGCAGCTGCGCGTCCAGCGTGGGGTCCAGGCGCAGCACCACGCTCATCAGGGCGAGGAACGCGCGCCGTTCCTCGTCGTCCAGCCAGGGTGTCGTGTCATCCGCCATGCAGCCCATCGTACCCGCGGCCGACGGACCAATCACTTGCACTATGAAGTGTCTGCGGCCTACAGTTCATTAACGGATGAAGCACCACGCCCCGTCGTCGTCCAGGAGGACACCATGACCGCCACCATCCAGGACCCCTGGGCCCAGCCCACCCCCGCCGGCGCCTACGACGACCTGCTCGCCCGCGCCCTGCCGATGACCCGCGCCCAGCGGCGTTGGGAGCCCAGCGACGGGCGCATGCCCACGCTGTTCGTCAGCCACGGTGCGCCGCCCACCCTCGACGAGCCGCAGTGGCTCGCCGACCTGTTCGACTGGGCACAGTCCATGCCCAAGCCGCGGGCCGTGGTGATCGTCTCCGCCCACTGGGAGGACGCACCCGTGGCGATCTCCTCGGCGACGGCAGGCACCCCGCTGGTCTACGACTTCGGCGGCTTCCACCCGCGCTACTACGAGCTGCGGTACGCCACCCCGGACGCCACGGATGTGGCCGCCCGCGTGGCCGGCGTGCTCGGCCAGGGCCGCCCCGGCTCCGTGCACCAGACCGGCCGCGGCCTGGACCACGGCGCGTACATCCCGCTCATGGCCATGTACCCGGCCGCGGACGTGCCCGTGGTGCAGGTGTCCATGCCCTCGCAGGACCCGAAGGCCCTGCTGGAGCTCGGCGAGAGGCTCAGGGGGCTGCGCGAGGAGGGCGTGCTCGTGATCGGCTCGGGCTTCATGACGCACTCGTTCGCCGCCATGCGCGACCCGCGCCTCTTCGGCCACGTGGACGCCTTCGACACGTGGGCCGCCGAGATGACCCACGCCGGCGACGTCGACGCGCTCATGGGCTACCTGGACGAGGCGCCCGGCGCCCGCATCGCCCACCCGACGGCGGACCACTACGTGCCGCTGCTGCTCACCATGGGCGCCGCGAACGACCCCTCGAGCGCCCGGACCGTGTTCGACCGGTTCGTGTTCAGCAACCACATCCGCTCGTTCCAGGTCGACTGACCCGGAGCGCTTCACCCCCCGAAAGGAAGAGGTACCCCCTCATGACCACCCTGAGCATCATCGGCGACGGCACCATGGGCACCGCGATCGCGGAGGTCGCCCGCCGCGGCGGTCACGACGTCACCCTCATCGGCCGCGACGGCACCGCCGCGGACATCACCGGCGAGATCGTCGTGCTGGCCCTGCCCTACCCGGCCCTCTCCGACGTCATCACGACGTACGCCCCCGCCCTCGAGGGCAAGGTCGTCGTGGACATCACCAACCCGCTGGACTTCGACACCTTCGACTCCCTGCAGGTGCCCGCGGACTCCTCCGCCGCCGCCGAGGTGGCCGACGCCCTGCCGAACGCGCGCGTCCTCAAGGCCTTCAACACCACCTTCGCCGCCGTCCTCTCCTCCGGGAGGATCGGCGACCAGACCACCACCGTGCTGATCGCCGGTGACGACGCGGACGCCAAGTCCGCGCTGGCCGACGTCGTGACCTCGGGCGGCCTGAACGCGATCGACGCGGGCGCCCTGAAGCGCGCCCGCGAGCTCGAGGCCGTCGGCTTCCTGCAGCTCACGCTCGCCGCCGCCGAGAGGATCGGCTGGACCGGCGGCTTCGCCACCGTGCGCTGACCCTGCACGTCCCCGGACCGAGGGGCTCATGCCACACTGACGGTGTGAGCCCCTCGTCCGTGCGCCGGCCCTCCCCGGCGGCCGCTGCACTGGCCGCCCTCGGCGCCATGCTCGCGCTCGTGGTCCTGGTCAGC
Source organism: Micrococcus sp. 2A (assembly GCF_039519235.1). NCBI lineage: Bacteria > Bacillati > Actinomycetota > Actinomycetes > Micrococcales > Micrococcaceae > Micrococcus > Micrococcus sp. 2A. Next base: position 2,509,271 of record NZ_CP154351.1, read on the forward strand.
GCGCTCCTCGCGTTCGGCCCCGGCGGCGCCGCCGCCCCCGGGGAGGGCCCGACGTCGGCCGCACCGTCGTCGACCGCTTCGCCCTGACGCGCGGAGCAGGCCCTGGAACGAGCCGGAGGTGGGAGCGGCGGCGACCGTCGGCGCCGCCGATCAGATCCCTGACAGGCCCCGCACCAGAGCCACCGTGCCCCCGACGCCGGCCAGGCAGACGGCCAGGGTCCGCGCCTTCGAGGCGTCCACGCTCCGCGCGACGCGGGAGCCGAGGAGGATCCCCACGGGACCGGCGACGACGGCGACCGCCCAGACGAGTCCGGGCACGTCGACGTCGGGGGGCACCGCCGTGCCGAACAGCGACTTCGTGGCGAGGGAGGTGAGGTTGGCCAGCAGGAAGATCGGCTGCAGGGTGGCCGCCCAGGACTTCTGATCCCACTTGGCCGCCACCGCGTAGACCGCGAGCGCGGGACCGGCGACGCCCGCCGTCGTGTTCATGAAGCCGGCCACCGCCCCCGACGCGAAGACCGCGCCGTTGCCGGTGAGGGTGAAACGCTTCTGGAGGCCGAGGGCGGCGGCGATCGCGACCAGCACGGACGCGCCGAGCAGGATCTCCAGGGCGTGCGGCTCGAGGGAGCGCACCGCCCAGGCACCGAGGAACGAGCCGCAGACCAGCAGGGGGGCCAGGCGGACGAAGCGCGCCCAGTCCACGTGCCTGTGGAGGAGTGCGAAGAGGATGGCCGCGGACATCACGGCCGCCACGTTGGAGATCGTCACGCCGGCCACGGGGCCGAGCAGGATCGAGAGGGTCGGCGCGGCGATCATGCCCACGCCCATGCCGCTGATCCGCTGCAGCGCGCCGCCGACCGTGATGGCCAGCAGCACGACGAGGGCCATGGTGAGCGTGCCGGCGTCGAGTCCCATGGGCAGAAGTCTCCTCCGGATTCTGGGCGAGTCTCGACGAGCGACTCGCCCACCACCGTGTGACCGATGAGCACGTCGCCCAGAACCCGAGAGCGAACGGGGCCCTGGCGGCGTACACGGCCGCTTCCCCGGGCGTCTGGCGGGCCTCGAGGCGTTCCTCACCCGCTGACCCCCGCCCCCGCCCAGCCCAGCCCAGCCCAGCCCAGCCCAGCCCAGCCCAGCCCTCAGGGTGGTCACGACACGCCGCATCCCGTTCCCGCAGATGGCGTGTCGTGACCACTCGGGACGCGTCGACGCGCCCGCCACGACCGACTCCTCGCTGGCGGCGCCCGCCGATCGCATCTCGTTCAGCGTCCTCCCCGACACGCAGTTCTACTCGCGCTATGCCACCGCCGGGACCGGAGACCCGTACATGACCCACTACGGCTCGGAGCCCTTCCTGGCCCGGACGCAGTGGATCGCGGACAACGACCAGGCCTACGGCGTCGCCTTCACGATGCACCTCGGTGACGTGGTGGACCGCGCGAACCCGCCCGAGGAGTGGGCGGTGGCGGACGAGGCCATGTCCGTGCTGGAGCAGGCCGGCGCCCCGTACTCGGTGCTGGCCGGCAATCACGACGTCGGCGCCGGCGCCTCGGACACTGACGCCGTCTCCTACGAGACCTACGTCTCGCACTTCTCCGCCGAGCCCGCGGCGCAGCATGCCACCTTCCTGGAGCGCGACCCCTCAGGCGCCTCGGAGGCTCACCTGGTGGCGCAGGGCGGGACGACCTTCCTGGTGCTGGCCATCTCGTGGCAGTCCCAGCAGGAGACTCTGGACTGGGCGAACCGCGTGATCGCCGCCCACCCGGGCGTCCCCACGATCCTGACGAGCCACCAGATCCTCAACGTGGACGAGGCCACCGGCGAGCAGCTGTCCTCGGCGTACGGCGAGCGCCTGTGGAACGACGTCATCGCGCCCAACGACCAGGTGTTCCTGACCCTCAACGGCCATCACCACGGTGCCACCGAGCAGGTGTGCTTCGACGACGCCGGCCGCACCGGCATCACGGCCAGCTACTTCACCACCGCCGACGGCGCGGACGTGGACGACGAGACCTTCCCGAACGGCTTCACCCTCGAGGCGTTCATCAAGATCGACCCGGACTTCACGCCCGAGGAGAACGCCTGGATGCAGTGGCTGACACGCGACGGGCAGCGGGAGAACCTCCCCGGCTATGTGGACACCGAGGGCGATGAGCCCCCCTTCGCCTGGGCCTTCTCGAACCTCCGCGATGTCCAGCTCTCCGTGGTGGACTCCCAGGCCCCGGTCGCCACGGAGACGTCCGCCTGGTCCGGCGAGATCGTGGGCAGCGGGCAGTGGCACCACCTGGCCGCCGTGAACGACCCGACCACGAAGACCACCACCATGTACGTGGACGGTGTGCCGGTGCAGCGCAACGCCACGGAGACCGTGGGCATCGCCCACGACGAGGCGCAGCGCTGGGTGTTCGGCGCCGGCTCCTACGACGGCCAGCGTCAGTCCGGCTTCCTCGGCTGCCTCGGCGAGACCCGCATGGTGGACCGCCCGCTCGCCCAGAACCAGTGGCTCACCTCCCGCGCGGAGACCACGACGCCCGTGGATCCGGCCCCCGTCGAGCCGACCCCCGTGGCGCACCCGGAGCGCATGCTGACCCGTGGCGACGCCGTCGCCCTCGTCCGAGACCGCACCGGCGTGGACCTGACCGGCATCCTCGCCGACCAGCGGGGAGGCCGCCGAGGCGCTCGCACACCTGCGTTGACCGTGACCCCGCCGGGGCGGCCCGCGGAGGGTCCCCGGATCCTGGGCGAGTCTCGACGAGCGACCTGACCTGGCAGGAGGTCGACGGGAGACAGCGGCTCGAGGTCGGCTCTCACGTGCGGGCCGACCTCCAGGGGCGCGGCTGCGCGGCCGAGGCCGCGGCAGCCCGCCGGGACCCCGCGCGGAACGCGCAGCGCAGTGCCGAGCTCGTCGCGGACATCCACCCGGAGAACACGGCGTCCCGGCGGGTGACGGAGAAGATCGGCGGGGACGGCCCTCGGAAGGACATGGGTGAGCCCCCACCTCAACGGCGGGGGCTCACCCATGGAGTCAGCTCACTTGGCGTGGCGCTGGAGCAGCTCCTTGGCCTTCTCCAGGCCGGCGGCCTCGATGTCATAGGAGCCGGTCGCCTTGTAGTGGTCCTCGACCGCGTCCGTGACGCTGTACTCCTCCGGGTTGCCGGGGGGCGTGGACGTCTCCAGGACGTGGAGCAGGTAGGTCTCTCCGGCGGCCAGGGCCTCGGGGGTCTCATGTGCCATGCCAGTCTCTCCTTGCAGTGCTGACGGTGGAGGAAGAGAGCGTATGACACCGCGGCGTCAGGACGCCAGCATCCGCACCGTCGCCAGGTTCCGGGCCGTGCCCACGACGCCGAGGGTCCGCTCGATCCGAGTCAGCGTGAGCGGCGAGTCTCGCACGGTCGTGGCGTGGCGGATCCAGAGGAACCGGCCCACGAGCACCGCGCGGTCCTCCCCCGGGTCCAAGGCCGCGAAGGCCACCGCCCGGCTCGGGTCCGGGACCGCGTTCAGCAGGGTGAGCTGCACCGCCTTCGGCTCCTGCTCCGGCCAGCCCTGCGCCTCGAGCACGGCGAGGGCCTCCCGGAGCTCGGCCGGCGACGTCGCCATCACCGGCACGTCGATGTCCCGCTCAGCCCGCGCCGCGGCGGCCACGGAGGCGGCGACGGCGGCCGGGTCCGCGCCGGCGGGCAGCGTCAGGATCACGTTGCCGCTGGCCTGGACCGTGCGGACGTCCGTGCCGCCGGCCTGCTCGGCCCAGCGGATGAGGTCCACCTTGGGGATGCGGCGGTGGGCGCCCACGTTGATGCCCCGCCAGAGGAGCACGTGGACGTCGCCCAGCGTCGTCGGGGCAGCCATGGTCAGCGCGCCTCGACCAGGTGGGCATAGACCACGCGGTTGTCCTCGAACGTCCGTGTCCACGGGTTGTAGCCGTCGCACGTGATCATGCGCAGCTCCGGGCGCTCGGTGTTCCCGTAGACCTCGTCCGTGGGGAAGTCATCCTTGCCGTACTCCTCGACGCGGTCCACCTCGAAGACGGCCGTGGTGCCGTCCTCGCGCTCCACCGAGACGACGCCCCCCGGCTCGAGCTCCGAGAGGCGGCGGAACACGCCGTCGCTGTTGCCGTACGCGCTCACGTGGCCGAGCAGCACGGCCGGACCGCGCTCTCCGGGCGTGGGCGAATGGATGTACCACGCGGCGGGCGTCCCCGGGTCGCCGGAGGGGACCTCGAGGGCGCCGTCGTCGCGCAGGCCGAGATGCAGCAGCTCTGAGTCCAGGCCGATTTCGGGGGCGGAGACGGAGACGGGCTCGGACGCGGGCAGCACGTCGGGTGCGCCCTCCTCCGCGGCGGCCGTCGACGGCGGCGCGGAGCCAGTCGAGGCGGACGCGCTGGGTGCCGACGCGGGGGTGCTCGCCGAGGCCGAGGCAGGCGGGGTGGACACGGGCGTCGCGCTCGGGGACGGCGCGTCGCCGGAGGACGAGAGGGAACGGCGATACGCGCTCTCACGGACGTCGGCGAAGTGCGGGGAGGACGACGAGGTGGACGGGCTGGGTGCGCTCGTCGCCGGCACGGGCTGGGTCGGCGAGGCCGACGGCGTCGAGCAGCCCGTGACGAGGAGAGACACGGCCGCCGCGGACGCCCACAGGCGCCCGCGGCGGCGGTCAGGGGATCCGGTCATGCGCGAAGCGTAGGGGATCCGCCGGGAGGGGTGCCGGTGTCAGGCCTGCGCACGACGGCGGGTCGCCACACCGGCGCCGACGACGGCGGCCAGGCCCAGCGCGCCCACGGCCAGGGCGGCGGCGGGATCGGACTCCGGGGCGATGCCGGTGTCCGCGGCGCCGACGGGCACCTTGGTGACCTGCTTCTCCTCGGCCTCCTTCGTGGGCTCGGCCTCCTTCGTGGGCTCGGCCTCCTTGGCGGCGGACGCCTTGATCGCGGCGATCTCCTCGGCGGCGGCCCTCTCGCGGCCCTCGACCTTGATGCCGGTCGCCACGTCGATCTCGCAGCCGATGCCGTCCTGATCGGAGTCCAGGTCGTCGTGGTAGAGGTCCGAGGACTCCTTGATGTTGCCCTTGCCGGCGGCCCACGCGTCCTCGCAGTCGGCGTGGGTGTACGCGGCGTCCGGCTTCGCCTGGTCGCGCGGGTCGTGCGAGGCGGTGGGGGCAGGAGCGGGCTTGGCGGACGGCTTCGTCGCAGGGGTCCACTTGTGGGTGCTGGATCCCTTGGGAGGGTTCACGCACGCGACCTTGTCCCCGTCGCCGTCAAGGCCCTTGCGGAAGCCGGGGGTGTCCGGAGTGATGTGGGAGAGGTTCGCGGCGTAGACCTCCTGGCAGTTCGCATAGGACGGCGCAGCTGTGGCCGGGGTGGCGGCGAACAGGGACACACCGAGGGCGGCGGTCAGGGTGACGCCGGTGGCGAGCTTCTTCATCGGGATTCCTCCGAGATCGTGGCGGGTGCCGTCCCTCATGCCGTCGTGTGGCGGGGGCGACATCTCGCATTCAAGCCGATCCCTCCAGGGATATCCATTCGACAGCCGGGGTGCCGCACAGGCTCCGATCAGCTGCCTCGCGCACAGCACCGCTTCCTGTGCTTGTCATCACATCCACCGTCTGACATGGGAAGCTCCCGGCCGCGTCAGGGCCTTAACGTGTCCGGCCCGTCAGTAGCCTGCCTGGATGGACATGGACACGCGCGACCCCCACGCCCCGGCGGACCGGGAGCTGCTGCAGCGCGCCGCGGACGAGTGGCGTGACGCGCTGATCGACGTCGGCGGCACCAACCGCCTGCTGCACTTCCGCAGCACGGCCGCCACGGTGGACCTGGCCCAGGCCGCGCCGGACGCCTACACGGCCCTGCTCGCGGGCGGCGCCGTCCGCCTCTCCCAGCTCTTCCCGGAAGCGGACGCCCACGCCGCCGCGCACCGTGCCTGCACCCAGCTGCACCGCCGGCAGCGCGAGGCCGTGGAGGAGTACGGCGTCCCGGTCACGCACCTCGCGGTCGGCTTCGCCACCTGGCTCGGCGAGTCCGACGCCGCCCCCCGGCCCCACGCGCCCGTGCTGCTGCGCCCGCTGCAGATCGAGCGCACTCGCGGCGCCGGGGAGGGCTGGACGCTCACCCTCACGGACGACGTGCAGGTCAACACCGTGCTGCTGCACGTGCTCGCGCACGCGGGCGCCGAGATCGCCGAGGAGGACCTCCTCGCCCCGCTCGAGGACCTCGGCCCCGAGCAGGGGATGCGCGTGAGCCTCGCCCGGCTGGACGCGCTGGCCGCGGACGTCGAGGGCTTCGCCGTGATGCAGGAGGCCGTCCTCGCCGCCTTCTCGTACCAGAAGCAGCCCATGGTCGCGGACGTCACGGACCTGGACGCCCTGGCCGGCTCCGAGCTGGTCCGGGCCCTCGCCGGCGAGCCGGACGCCATGCGTGGCGCCCGCACGGCCGCCACGGGCGTGCCCGTGGAGCCCTCGTCCCCGGACTACGCGCCCGCGGACTCCGAGTACCTCGTGCTGGACGCGGACGCCAGCCAGTCGTACGTGGTCAACGCGGCACTCGCCGGGCGGAACCTGGTGGTGCAGGGCCCTCCCGGCACGGGCAAGAGCCAGACGATCGCCAACCTGATCGCCGCCCTGATCGCCTCGGGGAAGCACGTGCTGTTCGTGGCGCAGAAGCGCGCCGCCATCACCGCCGTCCTGGACCGCCTGGACCACGTGGGGCTCTCCCACCTGCTGCTGGACCTGTTCGCCGCGGACGGCTCGCGGCGTCTGGTGGCCGAGCAGCTGAAGGCCGCCCTCGATCGGCCGGAGGAGGACACGGGCCCGGAGGACGTCGCCCTCCACAGTCGGCTCGCCGCCGCCCGTGACCGCCTCGTGGCGCACAAGGACGCCCTCACCGAGCCGCGCCACGGCTGGGGGATCAGCGTGAGCGCCCTGCGCACCGGCACCGCCGGCATCCCGACGGCGGCCCGCACCTCCTTCCGCCTCCCCGCCTCCGCGTTCGGCGACTGGGCGCCCGGCGACCTCGACCGCCACGCCGCGGCACTGGACGAGCTGCATGAGCTCGGCGCCCTGAGCCCGGCCTGGCGCACCGCCCCCGGCTGGCGCCCGGACGCCCTGCGGACGCGCGAGGACGCCCAGCGGCTGCGCGGCCGCGTGCTCGAGCTGCAGCAGCGCCTCGTCGGCCTGACGGACCTGCTGCCGCCGCTGGCCCGCGCCGCCGGCTATCCGGCCCCGGCCACGCTCGAGCAGGTCGCGTGGGTCGTCGGGCTGCACGCGGGCGCCGCGCGGCTCGAGCGGCGGGTGCCGGGTCTCGTGCACGCCCCGGACGTGGAGGAGCTCGCCGCCGCCGTCGGGGGCGGCGAGGACGTCGGGTTCTGGCGGCGCCGCGGCCTCAAGCGCCGCGCGCGGGACGTCCTCGAGGGCGTGCCCCGAGAGGAGCACGCCGCCCTCCTGGCCGAGGCGGGGCACCTGCGTTCCCAGTGGCGCGGCAGCGGAGCCCCCTCGGCCGCGCCCGCCACCGCCGAGGCCGAGGCCGCCCTCGCCGAGGTGCGCGCGCTGCTCGGCGAGCTCGCCCCCGCGGTGCAGGGCATGGACCTGGAGGGCCTGGGCCTGGAGGAGCTCCAGAAGCGCCTCGCCCGGCTCACCGACGGCGGCCGGGCCAGTGCGCTCGTCCGCTCGGCTGACGCGCGGGCCGCCCTGGCCGCGGCCGGCCTGGACCCGTTCATGCGGATGCTCGTGACCCGGCTGTCCTCGGGCGAGCCGCTCGACGCCGAGCCCGGGCTCCTGCTGCGCTGGGCCGTGCTGCGCTCCCTCCTCGAGGAGGCCGAGCTGAGCAGCCCAGGCCTCGCGGGCCTGCGGGGCGCGGACCTGGACCGCGCGGCGCGCGCGTACCGCACGGCCGACGTCGCGCACCTGGCCGCCAATGCCACGCGCGTGCGCCGGCGCGCGGCCGAGCACCTCGAGAGGGAGATCGACGCCCACGGGGAGGAGTACGCCCGCCTGGTCACGGAGATCACCCGCAAGCGCACCGTGCGGCCGGTGCGCCAGCTCTTCGAGGACTCCCCCCACGTGATGCGGGCCGCCACGCCCGTGTGGGCCATGAGCCCCCTCCAGGTCTCCCGGCTGCTGCCCGCCGAGCGGTGCTTCGACGTGGTGGTCTTCGACGAGGCGAGCCAGATCAGGCCCGCCGACGCCGTCCCGGCCCTCCTGCGCGCCGGCCAGGCGGTCGTCGCGGGCGACAGCCGCCAGCTGCCGCCCACCGAGTTCTTCACCAAGGTCATGGAGGACGCGTCCGAGGACGAGGACGAGGACGTCGCCCTGGACGGGCGCGGCAGCGAGGGCCGTCGGGACGCGCGGCCCCGCGCCGGGAGCCTGACGAAGGACGCCGAGTCCATCCTGGCGGCCATGGACCGGCTGCTGGCCGGCCAGAGCCGCGGCCTCCAGTGGCACTACCGCTCGCGGGACGAGCGGCTCATCGCCGTCTCCAACGAGCACGTCTACCACCGCAGCCTCACCACCTTCCCGGCCGCGGACGCCCAGGACGCCGTGCGGCACGTGGAGGTGCCCGCGAGCCCCGGGATCAACGGCTCCGCCAACAGCCCCGAGGTGGAGGTGGCCGCCGTCGTCGAGCTGGTGCGCGAGCACGTGCGCCGCCATCCCGGGGAGAGCCTGGGCATCATCGCGTTCGGCGCGAAGCACGAGGCGCGGATCGAGGCGGCGCTGTTCCAGGCCATGGCCGAGGACCCGGCGTTCGAGCGCGCCCTGAACGCGCGCACGGACGAGCCGTGGTTCGTGAAGGCCATCGAGCGCGTGCAGGGCGATGAGAGGGACGCGGTCATCCTCAGCGTGGGCTACGGCAAGGGCGCGGACGGGCGGCTGCGCTACTTCTGGGGCCCGCTCCTGCGGGAGGGCGGCGAACGGCGCCTCAACGTGGCCATCAGCCGCGCCAAGCGCCGCATGACCCTGGTGACGAGCTTCAGCCCGGACGACGTCCCCGCGGACGGGCACTCCTCCGCGGGCTTCCAGCTGATGCACCGGTTCCTGCACTTCATGGCCTCGGGGGGCACGCGGCTGACCGGCGGGCCGAGCGGCGGGATCGCGCTGAACCCGTTCGAACTGGACGTGCAGCGCCGGCTCGAGGAGGCCGGCCTGAGCCTGGACGCGCAGGTGGGCGTGGGCGGCTACCGGATCGACTTCGCCGCGCGGCATCCGGAGAAGCCGGGGCGGCACGTGCTGGCCATCGAGGCCGACGGTGCCTCGTACCACTCCGGCCACACCGCCCGGGAGCGCGACCGCCTGCGGCAGTCCATGCTCGAGGCCCGCGGCTGGCGCTTCCACCGCATCTGGAGCACGGACTGGTTCGCGGACGCGGATGCGGAGGTGGCCAAGACGGTGGCGGCGTTCGAGGCGGCGGTGGCGGCCGACGACGCGGGGTGACGGCGCGTGTCCCCGCAGGCTCAGATGCCGTCGGCCCCGGCCGGGGCTCCGGCTCAGCGGTTCCCGGGGAAGCGCGGGTCGACCGCCTCGCCGCCGGGCGCGTGCACCGTGGCGGGGGCGCCCGTCTCATCGGCGCCGCGCGCGCAGCACGAGCTCGAGGTCGAACCGGGCGTCCGGGTCGTCCAGCGCGTCCCCGAAGAGCTCCCGCAGGCGTCCCACCCGGTAGCCCACTGTCTGCGGATGCACGCCCAGCTCCGCGGCGATCGGCGCGCGCTGACCCCAATGCGTGAGCCAGGAGAGCAGGGTGGCCTCGAGGATCTCGCGCTTGGCCGCGGTCACGCCCTCGAGCGGCGCCAGCACCCGGCCGGCCAGCTGCGCCACCACGCGGGGCTCGGCTCCCAGCACGACGCGGGCGAGGTGGTGCTCGGCCAGCACGGGATCCCCCGTGCCGCCGCGGCCCTGCACCGCGAGCGTGCGCGCCACCCGGTACGAGTGCGGCGCCAGGCCCCACTCCACCGCCGGACCGACGACGGCCGCCGTGCCCGCGAGGAGACGCAGCATCTGCTCGCGCCGGACGCGGGGCGGCAGGGCGTCCACCACCGCGACCACCTCGGACTCCCGCTCGACCACCAGGCCGGTGCGGCCGAGGCGGTGGCGGACGTCCGCGCCGGCCGCGGCCGGGAGGACCACGACGGCCAGACGGCGCGGCAGGCGCCAGTCGGCGAGCGCGGCGAGGCGCTGCACCTCCTTCTCCTCCGCGCCGCCGCGGATGAGCGCGGAGGCGAGGTCGGAGCGGTAGAGCTCGAGCAGACCCGCCTGGGCCGACTGGGCTTGGGCATAGGCCTGCGCACTCACGGAGGAGAGCTCGTCGATGTACGCCCAGATGGACTCGCCGAGGTCGATCACCACGGACATGTCCATCCCCTGCCGCGCGCACTCGGCCGAGAGGTCACGGAACACGATCCGCGCAGACGTGCGGTACGCCCCGAGGAGGGCGTCCATGCTGCGGCCCTCCCGGAACTCCCCCGCGCCGAGGGTGGCCATGAGGGCGCGGGAGTCGTCGTTGAGGGCGGGCAGGTCCGTGCCGGGCAGGCGCATGAGCTGCTCGAATGCGGTCCGCACCCCGTGGGAGAGGTTGCGGCCGTACTTGCCGTCCCGGGCTTCGGCGTAGGCCGGGATCTGATCCGGGACGTCCTGGATCATGCGCGCCATGACGGCCGGCAGGGCCGGCGCGAGCTTCTCGGGCAGGTCGGCGGGCAGCGACTGCCACGGGGGGCTCCACTCGCCGTCGTCGCTGGTCAGGCCAGGGTGGACGACGGCGGGGGACGAATCCGGGAAGGGGGCGGGGGGCTGGCTCATCGTTGTCTCCTCATGATGAAGAACGTCCCTCGATCGTACGTCCAGCGAGAAGAAACACAGCGTGTCCCGCCATACGCTTGGGCCATGGCCGGACCGACCCTGCTGACCCGCATCGCCTCGGTGCTGCTGCATCCCCTGACCCCCGAGGACGTGCTCGGACTGCTGGACCCCGTGCGCTCGTCGCGCCAGCTGCGCGGCGTGGTCACAGCCGTCACGCGCGAGACCGCCGGCACCGCCACGATCGCCTTCCGCCCCGGACCGGGCTGGACGGCGCACGACGCCGGCCAGTGGGCCCGCATCGGCGTGGACGTGGACGGCGTGCGCCAGTGGCGCTCCTACTCGCTCTCCGCCCCGGCCGGCGCCGACCCGGAGATCACGGTCTCGGACATCGGGGTGGTCTCGGGCACCCTGGTGCGCGGCACCAAGCCCGGGGACGTCCTCTTCCTGGACCTGCCCGAGGGCGACTTCACGCTTCCAGAGGAGCCGCGCCCCCTGCTCATGCTCACGGCCGGCTCGGGCCTCACGCCCGTGATGTCCATGATCCGCACGCTCGTGCCACGCCGGGCCGACGCCGACGTCGTGCTGATCCACTCCTCCCGCACCCCGGAGGACGCGCTCTTCCGCGAGGAGCTGGCCGAGCTCGCAGACCAGTTCCCCGGCCTGACGGTGCACCACCGCTACACCGCCACGGACGGGCGCCTGGACCTCACCACCCCCGCCGATCTCGAGGCCCTGTGCCCGGACTGGCGCGAGCGGGCCGCGTACGCGTGCGGACCGGCCGGCCTCCTGGACGCCGCGGAGGCACTGTGGTGCGCGCACGCCGGCGAGGACCTGCGCATCGAGCGCTTCCGCGCGGACCTGACCGCCGGCGTCGCGGGGGCGGGCGGGCGCGTGACCTTCGAGCACTCGGACGTGGAGGCGGACGCCCCGGGCGACGTGCCCCTGCTCGAGGTGGCGGAGGACGCCGGCGTGGCCGCGCCCAGCGGCTGCCGCATGGGCATCTGCCACGCCTGCCTCACTCCGCTGCGCTCCGGCCAGGTCACGGACCTGCGCACGGGCGAGGTCCACGGCGACCCCGGCGAGCTCATCCAGACCTGCGTGAGCGCGGCCGCCGGGCCCGTGAGTCTGGCCGTGTGAGCCCGGCCGGCCCCCTCCCGGCCCCTTCGACATCCATCCATCGCCTCCCGAACCGTCAGGAGACCACCGTGACCCAGACACTCCCCCGCCCCGCCGGCGCCACCGCCCCCGCAGACCCCGCCCTCGCGATCCCGGGCACCACCGTCCGCGGGCGGCAGGCCCGCGTCCTCCCCGACGACCGCCCGGACACCACGAGCTGGGCCCCGCGCGGCGACGAGGCCGACGCCGCGACGAGGGCCGCGCCGAAGGCCCGCCCCGGGATGCTGGCCACCGAGGGCGGCCCCACCGTGCGCCCGCCGGCCGCCGCGCACCTGAGCGACGAGCAGGTGGCCGAGCTGGGCCGCGAGCTCGACGCGATCCGCGACGACGTGCTCGCCCGCCGCGGCGCCTCCGACGCGGCCTACATCCGCCGCGTCATCCGCCTGCAGCGCTGGCTCGAGGTGGGCGGACGCACGCTGCTGCTGAACGCGAAGAACCGCGCCGCGTTCGTCGCCGGCATCGCCATGCTGACCACCGGCAAGATCATCGAGAACATGGAGATCGGCCACAACGTCCTCCACGGCCAGTGGGACTGGATGCGCGATCCGGACATCCACTCCACCACGTGGGAGTGGGACTTCGTCACGCCGTCGTCGGCCTGGCAGAACACCCACAACGACGCGCACCACCGCTGGACCAACGTCATCGGCAAGGACACGGACGTGGGCTACAACCTGCTCCGGATGGACGAGTCCGAGCCGTGGCAGCCCCGCCACCTCCTCAACCCCGTCCTCAACGCGGCCCTCGCCCCGATCTTCGAGTGGGGCATCGCCCTGTACGACCTGGAGCTGTCCAAGTTCCAGGCCGGAGAGAAGTCCTGGGCGGAGATGCGCCGGGACCTGACGTCGGTGGCCGTGAAGGCCTCGCGCCAGGCCGCGAAGGACTACCTGGCCACGCCGATCGTGGCCGAGGCCCTCACCGGCTCCGGCAGGGCCGCGGTCAAGGCCACCCTCATCTCCGGCGTGCTGCGCAACATCTGGGCGCACTCGGTGATCTTCTGCGGACACTTCCCCGACGGCGTGGAGACCTTCACGGAGGAGATGGTGGAGGGCGAGACGCGCGGCGACTGGTACGTGCGCCAGATGATCGGCTCCGCCAACATCTCCGGCTCGAAGCTCATGCACTTCATGACCGGCAACCTCTCCCTGCAGGTGGAGCACCACCTGTTCCCGGACCTGCCCTCGAACCGGTACGCCGAGGTGGCACCCAAGGTCCAGGACATCTGCCGGCGCTACGGCCTGCCCTACACCACGGGGCCGTTGCACAAGCAGGTCGGCTCGGCGTGGGCCAAGGTGTTCCGGCTGGCGCTGCCGTGATCGGCTGACTCCCCCGACGGCCGGGCGGGCGGGGACCTCCCCGCCCGGTCTGAACACGGGGACCGGATCTGAGTCCTGGACGCAGATCCGGTCCCCTTCGTGCGATCCGGCCCCGCTCAGCCCTGACGCTCGGCCAGCTCCGCGAGCCGGTCGATCGACGCGCGGAGCTGCTCTTCGCCGGTCCGCAGCGCCTTCTGGAGGCGCTTCGGGTCGGTGAGGGCGGTCCAGTCATAGGTGTGGGTGACGCGGCAGCCGCCCTCGTCGTCGTCCTCGACCTCCCACCGCCACAGCTGGCCGAACGGCTCCCCGCCGACCTCGGAGGGCTTCCAGGCGATGCGGCGGCCCTCCTCGAACTCGACCACGTGGTTCGCGCGGTCCACCCCCTTCTGCAGGGTCATGACGAACACGTCCCCGACAGCGGTCACCCGCTGCCCGGGGGCGGCCTCAGCCAGGTTGTCGTTGCCGTCCCACTCGGGCTGGCGGGAGGGGTCCGCGATCAGCTCGAAGACGACGCAGGCCGGCGCGTCGACGTGGCGGGTCGCGGACACGACGCGGTCCTCGGGGGCGGGCAGGGCGGTCTCGTCGATGTGCTCCATGGCGTCAGGGTAGGGGTGCACCGCCGCCGTGGGCCATGCCCTACGCACGCGGGCGAGGAGCGCTCGCACGACCCCGGCTCCTCACCCCCTACCCTCGTGAGCATGACGTCCCGGCTGCGCCTCCTCCTGACCACCGCGATCGTCCCGGTGTTCTGGGGCTCCACCTACGTGGTGACGCGGCAGTGGCTGCCCGCGGACCTGCCCCTCACCGGCGCCGCGATCCGGGCCCTGCCGGCCGGGCTGATCCTGCTCGCCCTGACCCGGCGCCTCCCCCGCGGGGCGTGGTGGTGGAAGTCCGCACTGATCTCCTTCCTGACCATGGGCGGGTTCTTCGTGCTCGTGTACGTCTCCGGCTCCCGCCTGCCCAGCGGCGTGGCCGCCACGCTCATGGCCTCCGGGCCGCTGGTGATGGTGGTGCTGGGCCGCCTGCTGCTCCGCGAGCGAGCGCCGCTGATGGCGTACGTCGGCGCCGTCGTCGGGATCCTCGGCGTGGCCCTGCTGGCCGGCAGCGCGATCGCCACCCTGGATCCCATGGGCGTGGCGGCCGCGCTGACCGGCGTGCTGACGTCGTCGCTGGGGTACGTGCTGACGAAGCGGTGGAGGCCGCCCGTGGACTCGCTGACGTTCAGCGCGTGGCAGCTGACCCTGGCCGGCGTGATGCTGGCACCGGTGGCGCTGGCCGTGGAGGGCCCGCCACCGCCCCTGGGCCTGCCCGCCGTCCTGGGGTTCGCGTACATGGGCCTGATCGCGACCGGGCTGGCCTACGTGCTGTGGTTCCGGGGCCTCGCGGCGCTGCCCGCCCGGACGGTCGGGATCCTGGGGCTGCTCAACCCCCTGACGGGCGTCCTGCTCGGCGCCGCCGTGGCCGGGGAGATGCTCAGCCCCCTGCAGGCACTCGGGGCGGCGGTCATCCTGCTCGGCGTGGGTCTCGGGCTCATGACGACGCCGCGGGTGCTGCGACGGCGGCCTGCCTGACCGGGCCCGCCGCCGTAGACTCGAGACATCCGCCGTCATCGGCGCGGCCCGCCGGTGACCTGGTCCTTCCGAGGGAGCCCGCGCCGTGACCGACCACCCAGGCACGCCGACCGCCACCGCCCATCCCGTCCCGTGGACGCGGACCACCGCAGCCGAGGCCCTCGCGCACTTCGGCGTGGACGGCCAGGTGGGGCTGAGCTCCGCCGAGGTCCTCCGCCGCCGCGCGGAGCACGGCGCCAACGAGCTCGAGGCCTCGGCCGCCGAGTCGTCCTGGCGCCGATTCCTGAGGCAGTTCGCCGATCCGCTGATCCACCTGCTGGCCGCCGCCGTCGTGATCTCCGTGGTGGCCTGGTTCTTCGAGGGCGCGCACGGCGCCCCCGTGGACGCGATCGTGATCGCCGTGATCATCGTGTTCAACGCGGTCCTGGGCTACGTGCAGGAGGCGCGCGCCGCGGACGCGGTGGCCGCGCTGCAGGGGATGGCGGCGGTGATGGCCACGGTGGTCCGTGACGGCCGCACCGTGCAGGTGCCGGCCGTCGACGTCGTCCCCGGGGACGTGCTCGCGCTCGCCGAGGGCGACTCCGTGGCCGCCGACGCCCGCCTGATCGCCTCCTCCTCCCTGCACATCGCCGAGGCCGCGCTGACGGGCGAGTCCGCCCCGGTCGGCAAGGGCCCGGCCCCGATCCCGGGCGAGGTCAGCCTCGGCGACCGGGCGAACATGGTCCACAAGGGCACGGCTGTGACGCAGGGCGTGGGCACCGCGGTGGTCACCGCCACGGGCATGGAGACCGAGATGGGGCACATCGCGCGGCTGCTCAGCTCCACCGAGAAGAAGGCCACTCCGCTCACGCGGGAGATCGACGCCCTCGGCCGCACGCTGGGGATCGCCGTCATCGGGATCGCGGTGGTGGTGATGGCGGCGATCGCGATGACGAGCGGCATCCACTCCGTGCGCGAGGCGGTGGACGTGCTGATCGTGGGCGTCTCGCTCGCCGTCGCCGCGGTGCCGGAGGGGCTGCCCGCCATCCTGTCCGTGGTCCTCTCCCTCGGCGTGACGGCCATGAGCCGGCGCAACGCGATCGTGAAGAACCTCTCCTCCGTGGAGACGCTGGGCTCCGCCTCCGTGATCTGCTCCGACAAGACCGGCACCCTCACCCGCAACGAGATGACCCTGCAGGCCGTCCGCGCCCCCTCCGGGCAGGCCCGCCTCAGCGGCGTGGGCTACGCGCCGGAGGGCCGCGTGCTCCTGGACGACGGCGTCGACCTGCTCGCCGCCGACGCCGCGCACCCCCTGCGCGAGGAGGGCGTCGCGCTGCTGTGCGGCGGCTCGCTCGCCTCCAATGCCGAGGTGCGCCGGGACGACGACGGCGCCTGGTCCGTGCTGGGCGACCCCACGGAGGCCGCGTTCGTGGTGGCCGAGCGCAAGGCCGGCCTCGAGGAGGCCCGCGCCGCGCGCTTCACCCGGGTGGCCGAGGCGCCGTTCACGTCCGAGCGCAAGATGATGTCGGTCGTCGTGACGGACGGAGAGCGGGACGGCGCCCCCCTGCTCGTCGCGAAGGGCGCGCCGGACGTGCTGCTCCAGCACTGCACCCGCGTGCGCAGGGGTGACGAGGTGCTCGCGCTCGGGGAGCCCGACCGCGCCTCGGCGGCGCGCGACGTGCAGGAGCTCTCCGACCAGGCGCTGCGCACCCTCGCGGTGGCGTACCGCGGCCTCGAGCCC
Source organism: Micrococcus sp. 2A (assembly GCF_039519235.1). Lineage (NCBI taxonomy): Bacteria > Bacillati > Actinomycetota > Actinomycetes > Micrococcales > Micrococcaceae > Micrococcus > Micrococcus sp. 2A. The sequence goes on from NZ_CP154351.1 coordinate 2,525,830, forward strand.
GCCGAGCTCGAGGCCGCCCGGGCGGCGGACGGGACCCTCGACGGCGAGGCCCTGCGCGGCCTCGAGAAGGAGCTCGTGTTCGTGGGCACCGCCGGGATCATCGACCCGGCCCGCGCCGAGGCCGCCGACGCCGTCGCCACCGCCCGCGGCGCCGGGATCCGGGTGGTCATGATCACGGGCGACCACCCGGCCACCGCGCTGCGGATCGCCCAGGAGCTGGGCATCGCCGAGCCCGGCCACCGCGCCCTCTCCGGGCCGGAGCTCGAGGCGATGGACGCCGAGCAGCTGCGCGCCGCCGTGCGGGGCGTGGCCGTCTACGCGCGCGTCTCCCCCGAGCACAAGCTGCGGATCATCGGTGCGCTGCAGGCCGACGGGGCCATCGTCTCCATGACCGGCGACGGCGTGAACGACGCGCCGGCCCTCAAGAAGGCGGACATCGGCGTGGCCATGGGCATCACGGGCACCGAGGTGTCCAAGGAGGCCGCGGACATGATCCTGGCCGACGACGACTTCGCCACGATCGTTGCCGCCGTGCGGCAGGGCCGGGTGATCTTCGAGAACATCAAGAAGTTCCTGCGCTACCTGCTCTCGTCCAACACGGGCGAGGTGCTCACCATGTTCTTCGGCGTGATGCTCGCGGGGTTCCTCGGCCTGACCGGGCACGGGTCCGGCGTGGTGGTGCCGCTGCTGGCCACGCAGATCCTGTGGGTCAACCTCGTGACGGACTCCGCGCCCGCCCTCGCCATGGGGATCGACGCGGAGGGCGACGACGTGATGGCCCGCCCGCCGCGCCGGGCGACCGACCGCGTGATCGACCGCCGCATGTGGGGCGGGATCCTCACGATCGGCGCCGTGATGGCCGCGGTCACCCTCCTGGCCCTGGACAGCCAGCTCCCGGGCGGCCTGCTGGCCGGCTCCGGCACCGTGGTGGACGCCCAGACCTGCGCGTTCACCACGCTCGTGCTCGCGCAGCTCTTCAACGCCCTGAACTCCCGCTCCGAGACCACCTCCGCCTTCCACCGCATGTTCCACAACCGCTGGCTGTGGGCGGCGATCGCCTTCGGCGTGCTCTCCCAGGTGCTCGTGGTGCACGTGCCGTTCCTGCAGACCGCGTTCGGCACCACGGCGCTGGATGCCGGCCAGTGGCTGATGTGCCTCGGCCTGGCCTCCGTGGTGCTGTGGTTCGACGAGCTGCGGAAGCTGGTGCTGCGGGCCCGCGGGGCGTGAGGACGGGGCGGCCCCGACGGGCCGCTGAGGCCGGGCGCAGGCGGCGGCCGTCACATCGTGGGCGGGTCGTCCTCTGCGCACAGCCGCTCCAGCCCCAGGCCGGGCCCGCCCGTGAGGCGCAGCGTGCCGTCGTCGGTGAAGCCGCCGGCCGGCAGCGGCGAGGCGAACCACGCGGGCGGATCCAGGTCCACCATGGCGATCGCCGGGTGGGCGAACGCGAGGTGCGCCCCGGCGGCGATCCCGATGCGCGGCTCCATCATTGCGCCGACCATGCAGGTCAGCCCGGCCTCGGCGGCCAGGTCCGCCACGGCCAGGGCCTCCCCCAGCCCGCCGGTCTTGGCGAGCTTGATGTTGAGCATGTCCGCAGCGCCGGCGTCGATGATCCGGCGCGCGTCGTCGGGGCCCCAGACGGCCTCGTCCGCCATGACCGGGAACGGGCTCTCGGCCCGCACGCGGGCCAGGCCGGCGAGGTCGTCGCGCGCCACGGGCTGCTCGACGAGGTCGATCGGCAGGCCGTCCGCGGCGAACCGGGCGAGCACGCGCACAGCCTCGTCCGGGGTCCAGCCCTGGTTGGCGTCGATCCGCAGGCGCGCGCCGGGCGCGGCCTCGACGACGGCAGCCAGACGCTCCCGGTCCTGCTCGGCGTCCCGGCCGAGCTTGATCTTGAGGATCCCATAGCCGTCCGCCGCCGCCTCGCGGGCGTGGCCCGCCATGACCGCGGGCTCCTCGAGAGAGACGGTCATGTCCGAGGCGATTCCGGCGGCCGGGTCCAGGCGCACGCCGCACGGCGCCCCCAGCAGCTCCACGAGCGGGACGCCGAGGGCGCGCGCAAGGGCGTCGTGCACCGCGACGTCGACGGCGGCCCGCGCGCTCGAGGCGCCCGGGACGACCCCGCGTGCCAGGGCGGCGAGCTCGTCCGGGGTGCCGGACACCCCCTCGAGGGCGGCCCGGATCGGCCCGTTGACGGCCGCGAGGATGGTCTCGGCGCTCTCGCCCGTGACCGCCACGGTCTCGGCCGCGGAGCCCTGCCCGACGACGCCGGCCACCTCCCCCGGACCGCCCGCGAGGGTCACGTCCACGGCCACGTAGGCCACGGCCTCCGTGCGGCGCTGCGCCGTCACGAACGGGCGCAGCAGACGGCTGGCGTGGAGGTGCGCCCGCACCGAGGCGACGGTGACGGGAGAGGTGCGCGCGGCGTCGTCATGCGCCATCAGAGGCCCTGCATGATCTGAGCGCCGAGCAGGCCGACCCAGGTGCCCATGAGCGTGCCGATCAGGGCGAACAGGATGCCGACGGGCACGAGCTGGCGGCTGAAGGTGCCGGCCACAACGGGAGCGGAGGCAATGCCGCCCACGTTGGCCACGGAGGCCACCACGATGGAGAAAAGCTCGGTGCGGGTGAGCTTCGCGTAGACCACCATGATGATCGCGTGGATCAGCAGCGTCACCACGCCGACCCCGAGGTACACCGGGGCCTGCGAGATGCCCGCGAAGTCGGAGCCGGTGGCGATCTGGCCTATCACGATGAACAGCATCAGGGTGCCGAGCTCCGCGGAGCCGGCCGCGCGCGCGAGCGGGGTCTGCGCGAAGATCAGACCGAGCACCGAGACGATGATGATGGTCCACGCGGTGGAGTTGATGAACGTGCCGACGGCGGGCAGGAGGCCGCCGATCCAGATGGCGAGGGTGGCGATGAGGATCGAGCCGAAGCCGAGGCCGGCCAGCGAGGTCACGGAGATCGGGCGCTTCTCCTCCTCGACCGCGGCGATGTGGCCGTCCAGGTAGCTCGCGTCCGCCTTGGTGAAGCGGTTGAACCGGTCCGAGAGCAGGACGGCGGAGAACATCAGCATGAGCCACACGGAGTAGACGACCGTGTCCGTGATGAGTGCGTAGCCGAAGATGTTCTCCGGCGCCTTCACGATGTCCTGCACGGCCACCATGTTGGCGCTGCCGCCCGTCCAGGAGCCCAAGAGCGCGCCGAGTGCCTTGCCCGACTCGGGGTCGAGGGCGCCGCGGAAGAGCAGGAACGCCAGGATCATGCCGACCATGATGGACGCGGCGGTCACGAAGAAGGTCAGCAGCAGCTTGGGGCCGAGCGCCATGATCCGGCGCAGGTCGCAGCCGAGCAGCAGCAGGAAGATCATGGCGGGCAGCGCCACGTCCTTGAGCGCCTTGAGGGGCGCGCGGACGTCCTTGGCGTCGCCGAACACCCCGAGCGTGTTGAGCCCGGCGCAGATCAGGTACATGAGCACCATGGCGGGGACGTACTTGAAGAACTTCCAGCCGGTCGTCTTCTCCAGCACGATCAGCAGGCCGGCGAGTCCGAGGACCACGCCGATCATGAGCAGGCCGTCGGTGATCACGGGCCCTCCTTGGGTGGGTGCGAGCGCACAGCGGCGCGGGGGGCAGTCGAGTGTGAGCCACGCGATGACGAGCATGGCTCAGGTCACAGTACCGGAGCCGGGCCCCGCGTCGGCGCGGCGGCGCGGCCCGCATACTGGGGGCCATGCCCGTTCAGCGTCCTGCCGGCTCCCCCGCGCCCCGCACCGTCCACCTCGGCACGTCCGGGGAGCTCGCCCGGATCCTGCCCGACGAGCACGACGACGGCTGGGTCCTCGAGATCGGCGGGGCCGTGCAGTCCCACGTGGACCTCGAGCACCCGGGGCGCATCCGGTACGAGTACCTGCGCCGGATGGCGAACGTGCTCGACGCCGCCTTCCCGGCGGGCGAGCCGGTCCGCGTGCTGCACCTGGGCGCCGGCGCGTTGACGCTGCCCCGGTACGTGCAGGCCACCCGGTCCGGCTCGGAGCAGACCGCGGTGGACCTGGACCGGGAGCTCGTGTCCTTCGTGCTCGCCGAGCTGCCCCTGCCGGCGGGCACGGACCTCGTCTCCGTGGTCGCGGACGCGCGGCTGGCCGCCGTCGACCTCGCGATGGACGGGGAGCGGTTCGACGCCGTCGTGCTGGACATCGGCACCGGTGAGGACGGTGCCGAGCACCTGCGCGGGGCCGTGTTCTACGGGGAGCTGCTCGAGCTGCTGACGGCGGGCGGGGTGCTGCTGGTGAACATCGGCGACGACGCCGGCCTGGGCTTCCTGGGCGCCGAGCTGGGCGCCCTCGAGGAGGCTGCCGCCGAGGCCGGGGTGCCCGGCCCGTGGACGCTCGCGGACCAGGGGATGCTGGAGCGCCTGGACTGGGGCAACGTCGTGCTGGCCGCGGGGGCGCCGCTGGGAGAGGCCGGCTGCACGGAGCGCCTCGCCGCGGCGGGGCCGCATCCGGCGGCCGTGCTGGACCCGGCGGAGTCGGCCGCGCTGGCCTCCCGCATCCGTCGCGCCTGAGGGCGGGCGCGGTGCTCAGGGCCGGGGGTCCTCCGCACCGGGGCCCGCCTGCGGCCGGGGCCACGGGTGACCCCGGCGCTCCTCCGCCCCCTCGTTGAAACGACGCAGGAGCCTGCTGAACTCGACGACGTCCTCGGCGGGCCAGGAGGAGACGATCTGCGCCACGTTGTCCGCGCGGGAGCTCAGCTCCGCGGCGAGGCGGGCGCGTCCCTCCTCCGTGGGACGGTGCAGCCGGGCGGAGCCGCCGTCGGGGTCCGCCACCCGCTCGACGAGGCCGGCCTTCATGGCGGCGGCCACCTGCCGGTGGACGGTGGAGACGTCGAGGTCGAAGGCCTCGGCCAGCTCGGCGACGCTCATGGCCCCGCCCGCCTCCAGGCGGGCCAGCAGCACGGTGGCGCTGCGCTCCAGCGCGCTCGACCGGCCGTAGGGGGCCACCCCCTGCGTGGCCACCCGCAGCAGGAGCATGTGCTCGTACATGATCCCGCGGACCGGGTCGGCCCACGCCCCCTCAGATGATTGCATCATGCAAACGATGCTACCTTTTGCATCATGCAAATCGCCGAGCAGGAACGCATCGCCTCCCCCACCTTCGTGCTCGCGTGGGTGGTCTCCTTCCTCCAGTTCGTCGTGTTCTACGCGCTCGTCACCACCATGGCCCTCTACGCCGTGCGCCAGTTCGCGGCATCCGAGGCCGGTGCGGGGCTCGCGTCGAGCTCCTTCGTCATCGGAGCCACGCTCGCCCGGATCGTCACCGGCCACGTGGTGGACCGGTTCGGCCGCCGTCGGGTCCTGCTGGTCGCGCTCGCCGTCGTCGTGGTCTCGTGCGCGCTGTACCTGCCGGCCTCGTCCCTGCCGGCACTCATCGTCGTGCGCATGCTGCACGGTGCGGCCTACGCGTTCGCCAGCACGGCCGTGATGGCCGCGGCGCAGTCCGCCATCCCGGCCTCCCGACGCGCGGAGGGCACGGGCATCCTGGCCCTGGGCACCACGCTCGCCACCGCGATCGGCCCCGCCCTGGGCCTCTTCCTCGTCGGCTCGGCCGGCTACGGATGGCTGTTCTGGACCACGCTCGGCGTGACCGCGGCCAGCCTGCTCCTCGCCCTCGCCCTGGGCGAGCACCCCGCGGCCGCCCCGGCACCGGTCCCGGCACCGGACCCGGCCCCGGCCGGCGTGGACCACGGCGAGGCCCTCACCCCGGGCGAGAAGGGCGCGAGCGAGGTGCCCGTCGAGCATCCGGCGCCCGCGGTCGGCTTCCGCCTGCGCTCCGTGCTGCACCCGGCGGTGGTGCCGATCGCCGGGTTCATGCTCATCGTGGGCCTGGCCTACTCCGGGGTCATCACCTACCTCGACGCCTACTCCGTGGACCGCGGGCTCACGGCCGGAGCGGGGTTCTTCTTCCTCGCCTACGCGGCCGCCATGCTGCTGATGCGCCTGACCCTCGGCACGGTGCAGGACCGCCGCGGCGACGACGTCGTGGTGTACCCCGCGCTGGTCTGCTTCCTCGCCGCGCTGCTGCTGCTGGCGACTGCCACGCAGGACTGGCAGGTGGTGGTGGCCGGCGCTCTGAGCGGCCTGGGCTACGGCACGCTCATGCCGGCGGCGCAGGCGATCGCCGTCAACGCCGTGCCGGCCCACCAGCTCGGCGCCGGCATCTCCACGCTCATGCTGTTCGCCGACGTCGGCCTGGGCCTGGGGCCGGTCGCCCTCGGCGGGCTCGTGGCCGCGGCCGGCTACGGGGCGATGTACGCCGTGCTCGCGGCGGCACTCGTGGTCGGCTGCGTGTACTACTTCGCGGTGCACGGCCGGAAGCACGGCCGGAACGGGACCGCCGCCGCCCGCTGAGGCGGCTCGACGGCCCGGGCGCCAGGACGGCTCAGTGCTCGTGGTCGGGGCGCAGCGCGGTGCAGACGCACGCCCGATTGCCGTCGGCGTCCTCGATCACCCAGAACGAGGGCGCGGAGGCGTCGCTGAGCAGAGTGGCCCCGGCGTCGAGGGCGGCCTGCAGGCGGGCCTCCGCCTCCTCCGGGGCCACCCACACGTCCAGGTGCCAGCGCTGCTCCACCTCGGGGGCGGGCAGGGCGTGCTCCCCGGTGGAAGCCTCGCCCTCCGGGCCCTGCCACCACATCGACGGCGTCTGCCCGCTCGGGTCGGCGAGGTCGCCGTCCCCCGTGACATCGGCGCCGAACAGCGCCGCGTAGATCCGCGCCTGGGCCGCCCCGCGCGCGGTGTCGAGGGCGAGCTCCAGCTGGGTCAGGCCGGCGACGTCGGCGCGCACGCCCAGCTCCCGGGCGATCCCGCTGATGCGCCGGGCCATGCGCAGGTCGCGGGAGGTGACCCCGCCGACGTCGTGGCTGGCGAGTGTGAGCACCACGTCCGTATAGGTGAGCGTGAGCTCGGGGTGGTGGTCGGCGTCCTGCGCCGCGGCGCCGATCCGGGCGGCGAGCTCGAGGCCGGTGGCGTAGTCCGCCGGGGTGAAGCGCGCCTTGAGGCGGCCGGCGAGCAGGCGCCAGTCCTCCAGGCCGGCGTCGGCCACCTCGGCGGTGCGCAGGAGGCGGCGGGGGTCCGTGACGGGGGTCTCACTCATGACGTCATCGTGCCACCGGGAGGTGGCCCCGGAGGAGACTGGGGGCACCATGGATCGCGTGAGCACCCTTCCCCCGACCTCCGCACGACGTCGGGCCGCCCTGGCGTGCGCCGCGGCCCTCGTGCTGGTGCTGGGACTCGGCGTCCGCCTCCTGCTCCACGGCGCGTGGACCGGGCCCGCCGGCGACGCCCTCTATGCGGTGCTCGTGTACCTCGTGGTGGCGTTCGTGCTGCCGCGGCAGAGATCCCTCACGGTGGGCGGCGTCGCGTTCGCGGCCTGCGCGGCGATCGAGCTGTTCCAGCTCACGGGCCTGCCCGTGGCGTGGGCGCAGGCCTTCCCACTGGTGCGGCTGGTGCTGGGGACGACGTTCGTGGCGGGCGACCTGCTGCTCTACGCGCTCGGCTGCGCGGCGGCCGCCCTGGCTGACGCGGGGGTGCGGGCGCGTCGACGGTGAGGCGGGGGTGCGGGCGCGTCGGCGGTGAGGCGGGGGGCGCAGGCGCCTCGCCTGTGCACCCGAGGGTCGACGCGAGGCCGGGGTGAGACGACCCGGGCCGTTCCCCGGGGGGAGGGTGCTCCCTCGAGAATTGCCATGGGCTATCCGATCTAGCCCATGGCATTTCTCAACCGACTCCCCCACCCCGGCCCACAGGGTCGCCCACCAGGCGGAGCGTCGCCGCGTAGGCGAGGTGGTCGGACGCACCGACCCGCAGCGTCGCGCAGTCGACCACCTCGACGTCGGGGGTGACGAGCACGTGGTCGATCGGGGTGCGGAGCCAGGCGGGCCGCTCGGCCGGCCACGTCCCCTCCGGGCTCCCGGGGCACTGCGCCGCCGTGTCCACCAGTCGCGTCCGGGCCGCCAGCGGCCCGTGCCGGAGAGTGGCGTTGAGGTCGCCGGCGAGGATCAGTGGCCCGCCGTCCGCCACGGCATCGGCGTCTGCGACGGCCAGCCTCTCCAGGTCGGCGCGCCACGCATCCATCAACCGGGGCACGGGCGGGGCGGTGTGCACCCCGAGGATCGCGGGGAGGACGCCGTGGGGGCCGGGGTCCTCAGACGCCGGGCTGGCAGGGTCGAGGCGGACCGCGCCGAACGTCGTCGGGACCGGGCCCCCCGGGGCGACCGCCCCGAGGCGTGCGTGGACGGCGATCGTCGTCGGCGCGACCCCTGCGGGCCGGCCGGCACTGAATCCGGCCTCGGTCGCCGAGTGGACACCCCCGGCGAAGCCCGTCCCTGCCACGGCCCGGCGGACGCGGGCCGGTGAGGCCTCCGGCAGCACGAGGACGTCCGGGTCGAGGTGGGTCACGAGTCGGTCGACGTCCGCCGCGGTCAGGGTGTCGAGGCTGTTGAACACGGTGACCCGCAGCATCGGACCCGTGTTCCCGACGGCGCCGGCCGGGCCCACGGACCAGGGCGGCCCCACCGGGAACGCGGTCAGCAGGACGCCCAGCAGCATCAGCGTCACGGCCGGTCCGGCGACGACGGCGCTGACCCGCGGGCTCACGCGCCGCGCCCGGGCCGCGGAGAGGAGGAGCGCCGCCAAGCCCAGGACGACGGCGGACGCGCCGAACACCCCCGGGAACGCGAGCGCCTGTGCCACGGGGATCCGCGTGCCCAGCCACTGCCCCGGCGCGCTGCCCGGGGCGAGGACGACGACGCTGGCCGCGAGGAGGACGGCCCAGAGGGTGGCGACGGCGATCCGGCCCAGGAGCGTCATGGGTCAGATCAAGCCGAGCCCGGTCAGCTTCGCGGCGGTGGTGTCCATGGGCCCAGGGTAGGCCGCGCCCCGCCGACCGCCCCGCGCGGACACGCCAGGTGGTGCTGGCCGCACGCCCGCACGGCGCCCCCACGCCCGAGGACTTCCGCCTCGAGACCGTGGACCTCCCCCCGCTCGAGGAGGGTCAGGTGCTCGTGGCCAACGCCGTGATGTCCGTGGACCCGTACATGCGCGGCCGCATGAACGACGTGAAGTCCTACGTGCCCCCGTTCCAGATCGACGCCCCGCTCGAGGGCGGCGCCGTCGGCACGGTGATCGATTCCCGGAACGCGGACCTGCCCGTGGGCGCCCCCGTCCTCCACTAGCTCGGCTGGCGCGAGCACAGCGTGCTGGCCGGCCAGGACGCCACCGTCGTGGACACCGACGCCGCCCCCGACGGCATCGACGTCTACTTCGACAACGTGGGCGGGGAGCATCTCGAGGCCGCGATCGGCGCCATGAACCGCGGCGGCCGCGCGGCCCTGTGCGGGGCGATCTCGCAGGACAACAGCACGGAGACGCCGCCGGCCCAGCGGGGCCTGCTCAGATCGTCGCCGAGCGGCGGGCGGCGGCGGTCATCGCCGCGAGGCGCTCGCCCACGCGGGCGTCGGCCGGGTCCAGTGCAGGCTTGAGCGCGGCGGCCACCTCCCGCGCCACCTCCCCCAGCGATGCGGCATCCTGCGTCACCCAGGCGCGCAGGCTCAGGTGGGCGCGCATCCACGCGGTGAGCTCGTCCTCGGACTCGGGGGTGAGCGCGAAGCCCTCCCCGGCGGCGCCCGGGCTGGTGGGCTCCACGTCCAGGTCGAGGGTGTCCGCGAGCAGGGCCGCGAGCGCCTGGCGGACGGGTGAGGCGGCGGTGCGGCCGGACTGGAAGGCGACGCGCGCCCGTCGGCACTGCAGGCTCTCGTCGGCGGCGTCCACGGCGAGGACGTCGGTGGCGACGCCCAGGGCAGCGCGGGCCTCGTCGTCCGCCACGACGGCGACGATGCCCGGCACGGCGGGGGCGGCGGTGAGGAACTCGGCGTACCGCATGCCCGGCACGGCGGCGAGCACGGCGAGGGCGTCGGCGGTCTGGGTCGTCTCGGGTGCGGTGGTCGTCATGGAGACAGAGTGAATCGCCGTTCACCGAGCGGGCGATCCCCATCCACGATGTGAGACGTTGTTTCGCATGGTGGTCATGTGTCGGCGTCATGGACGGGGGGCATGACCCTGCGCCTTCCCGGGGGCGTACCCTCACTGTCATGCAGACGCGCGCGCAGTGGTGGACCGCCTGAGGGCGGCCCCTGTCACGCGCACCTGACACACGAGCCGCCCGCCTGCCGGGCGGCTCTTCGCATGAGCGGCTCCGGCGGGCACCACCCACCAGGAGGACCCCATGACGCACCGCAATCCCGAGGACAACGCCCTGAGAACCGCCGCGGACATCGCCGGCGCCGACACCACCGCCGGTGTGCCGGACGCCGCCGAGCCCCGCACCCTCGCCGAGGCCACGGACCTCGTGCACACCCCGGACCTCGCGCCCTCCGAGGACGGCATGTTCGGCACCTACGGCGGCGCGATCCTGCCGCCCCCGCTGGCCGGCCCCATGCGCGAGGTCGCCGAGGCCTACGCGGAGGCACGCCATGACCCCGCGTTCTACGCCGAGTACGCCCGCCTGCTGCGCGACGTCGTCGGGCGCCCCTCCCCGCTGACCCCGCTCGAGCGCCTCTCCGACGAGCTCGGCGGAGCGCGGATCGTCCTCAAGCGCGAGGATCTGAACCACACCGGCGCGCACAAGATCAACCACACCCTCGGCGAGGTCCTGCTGGCCAAGCGCATGGGCAAGCACAGCGTCATCGCAGAGACCGGCGCGGGCCAGCACGGCGTGGCCCTGGCGACGGCGGCCGCGCTCGTCGGCCTGGACTGCGAGATCCACATGGGCGCGATCGACGTGGCCAAGCAGCACCCGAACGTGGTGCGCATGCGCCTGCTCGGCGCCAAGGTCGTCTCCGTGGAGAAGGAGGGCCGCTCCCTCAAGGAGGCCGTGGACTCCGCGTTCGACGTCTACGCGCAGAACCCGGACAGGTACCTCTTCGCGATCGGCTCCGTGGTGGGCCCGCACCCCTTCCCCACGATGATCCGTGACTTCCAGGCCGTCGTCGGGCGTGAGGCCCGCGCGCAGTTCCAGGCGCGCTTCGGTGCGCTGCCGGACGCCGTCGTCGCGTGCGTGGGCGGCGGGTCCAACGCGATGGGCGCGTTCACCGCGTTCCTCGACGACGCCGACGTGCGGCTGGTGGGCGTGGAGCCCGGAGGCCGCTCCGGGGCCAAGGGCGAGCACGCGATGACGATGGGCAGGGGCGTGGACGGCATCATCCACGGCATGGCCACGAAGGTGCTCCAGGACGAGGCCGGCGTGCCGGACCCCGTGCACTCGATCGCCTCGGGGCTGGACTACCCGGGCGTGGGCCCGCAGCACGCCCGCTTCGCGCAGCTCGGCCGCGTGGAGTACGTGGCGGAGGACGACGCCGCGGTGCTGGACGCGTTCCAGCGGCTCGCGAGGCTCGAGGGCATCATCCCGGCGCTCGAGTCCTCCCACGCGGTGGCGCGGGCGATCCGCATGGCCGCGGAGATGGGCACCGACCAGCGCATCCTGGTGAACCTCTCCGGCCGCGGGGACAAGGACGTCGACTACGTCGCCGAGAAGCTGGGCATCACGGGCGAGGCGGACGAGACGGTGCGCTGAGCCGACCGTCGTGCCCGCCGCGCCCAGGAAGCTCGGAGACGGCGGCGAGCGCCGTGGGGGCGCCGGCGTCCGGCAGGGAGATCCTCTCGAGCCCCGGCACCTGGCCCGCAAGCCAGTCGAACCGGTGCGCGTGGACGTCCGAGTCGAAGCCGTGCACCAGGACGACGCGGTCGAAGACGCCGCCGCGCGGGAGGACGAAGGGGAGGAGACGTCGGAGCCCATGCGCCGGACGCTGGGGCAGCTCCCGCAGGCCAGGTCACCCGGGGTCATCCGGCACGCCGCGGGGCCTGTCGCCGCACGGGTGTCCTGTGGTCCGATGGCCCCATGAGCCTCCGCCTCTCGCACACCACCTGGGACGCCCTGGACCCCTATGCGATCGCCGAGTTCTGGCGCGAGCTGATGGGCTGGGAGATCACCGAGCCCGATGCCTACGAACCGGGATCGGACGAGTGCTACCTCGTCACGCCGCACGGGTACACGGTCCTCTTCTACCGCGTCCCGGACGCCAAGACGGTCAAGAACCGCGCCCACATGGACCTCGCCGTCGAGGGCGGCTCCACCCGCGACGCCGAGGTCGAGCGCGCCCGGGGCATGGGCGCCGCTATGGTCGACGACCGTCGCGCCGACCTCGGATGGGCCGTCATGGCCGACCCGGAGGGCAACGAGTTCTGCATCCTCGACATCGGCGACTGACCGTCCGTACCGACGGCCCGAACGTGAACGAGTCGTCACGTTCTGTTGGTATCCCGCGCGGATACCAACAGAACGTGACGACTCGATCCGTGGGGGTGGTTCAGCCGATCACGGCGTGGGCATGCCGCCGGTGACCGCGATGGTCGCGCCCACCACGTAGGAGGACTCGGGCGAGGCCAGGAACACGTAGGCCGGGGCGAGCTCGGTCGGCTGGCCGGCGCGGCCCAGCGGCGTGGACTGGCCGAACTCCGGCAGGTCCTCGGGCTGCTGGCCGCCCGAGGGCTGCAGCGGCGTCCAGATGGGGCCGGGCGCCACGGCGTTCACGCGGATGCCCTTCGGGGCGAGCTGCTGGGCGAGGCCCTTGGTGAAGGTGTTGATCGCGGCCTTCGTGGCCGCGTAGTCCACGAGCTTCTCCGGCGGCATGTAGGAGACCACGGAGGTCGTGTTGATGATCGTGGCGCCCGGCTTCAGGTGCGGCAGGGCGGCCTTGACCAGGCGGAACTGCGCCAGGATGTTGACGTCGAAGGTGGCCTCGAGCTGCTCGTCGGTGATGTCCTCGATCGACTCCTGGGCCACCTGCTTGCCGCCGTTGTTGACCAGGATGTCGAGGCCGTCGAGCTCCTCCACGGCCTTCGCCACGAGGTCCTTCGCGAACTGCTTGTCGCGCAGATCGCCCGGGATCGTCACGGCCTTGCGCCCGGCGGCCTCGATGACCTCCTTGACGTGCTGCGCGTCCTTCTCCTCCTCGGGGAGGTAGGAGATGACGACGTCGGCGCCCTCACGCGCGAAGGCGATCGCGGTGGCCGCGCCGATCCCGGAGTCGCCGCCCGTGATGAGCGCCTTGCGGCCCGTCAGGCGGCCGGTGCCGCGGTAGGACTCCTCGCCGAGGTCGGCCTTGGGCGTCATCTCGGCGTCCAGGCCGGTGCCGGGCAGGGACTGCTCGGGCGGGGTGATGGCCGGGTAGCGCTTGACCGGATCCTGCAGGGTCAGCTGGTCGGTGGTGATGGTGTTCGCGTCGTCGTTCGCCACGATCTGCTCCTTCGTCTCGGGGGACGCGCAGTCCGCACGCCTCGTCCTCCCGACCCTACGGACGGGCGCGGGGGCTGGGCCACGCCTGCGATCCTGGGAGCACCCTGCGAGGCCGCGACGCCCGCCGCCGTCAGGGCCGTGATCGCCAGGAGCAGGACGGTGGTGCTCGCCGCCCCCTCGGCCCGCAGGTCCACGGCGAACTGCCCCACGGTCTCCAGCAGCCACGTGCCGCCGAGGGCCCAGTACAGGCTGGGGGCGGCGTGGAGGAGGCCGGCCACCATCGCGAGCGTGAAGAAGCCCCTCCCCCGGGTCCGCCGCACGGCGCTCCCCGCCGTCAGCGGTCCCGCAGCGCCGGCGTGCCGTGGACCGGCACCGCCAGCCCGGTCACGAGAGTGGCGGGGTCGACGCCAGGGCCCGGCTCCGTGTCATAGGCCTCCCAGAAGACGTCACCGGGCTCGCCGCCGAGCTCCTGCACCTGCGTGATGAACGCGGGCCACGCCTGCGGCAGGCCCTCGTACGGGCCGGTGTGCTTGGCGGTGGCCAGGCGGCAGGCCGGTAGCGACGACGGCTCCACGCGCACCCCATCCATCTCCACGGGACCGGCCAGCGGCGCGGCCAGGGGGAAGCCGACCTCGAGGTCCACGGTGTCCCCGAGCCCATGGCGGACGTCGCCGTCGTACCTGGAGAAGGCTGGTCCCACAGGCGTGACCTCGCCCCGCGCGATGGCCCCGCCGAGGGCGGTGAAGGCGGAGTCCATGAACGTGTGCATGTCGGCGGTGGGCTGGTCCACGCCGCGCACCACGGCGGTGGGGAAGCCGGGGAAGTCGATGGCCTGGACGTCGGAGAGGGTGCTCATGGGCTCAGTCTGCCCCGGGACGGACGATCCGGCACGTGTCGAGCCATGCTGGGCCGGGCGGAGCAGAGCCATGCCGGGCCGAGCCGAGCCGAGCCGAGCCGAGGGAGGGAGGGAGGGAGGGAGGGAGGGAGGGAGGGAGGGTACGCGATCCAGAAATGCCATGGGTCAACTGGCTTAGCCCATGGCATTTACGGACCGACACCTCCCCGCGCCGCCCACAGCTTGCCGTCACCGGCCACCCCGCCCCCGGCTCACGGTTGGCTGCCCACGGATCACAGCTCAGGGCTCACGGCTCACGGCTCACGGCTCCGCACGATCCTGTGGACAACGTCGCCTCCGCGCCTCGCGCAGGGTTCCATGGATCGCATGCGTCTCTCGCCCGTCGCGCGCACCGGTGCCTTCCTCGCGGCCGAACTCGCGACGATCGAGCGCCACGGCAGCGGCGGCGCCGCGTACGCCGAGGCGTTGATGCGGCACGGTCTCCTCCCGGGCGCCCTCGACCCCGACGACGCCCTGACGTTCCCGCAGACCGTGCAGCTCGCCGGCTGGGCCCGGGCCCTGCGTCCGGTCTTCGGCACCACGAGCGCAACCGCCGCGCCGGACCGCGGCGCCGCCGTCGACGCCCTGCTCGAGCGCGCGGGGGTGCGACTACGCCTCGCATCCGGCCCCGACCCGCGGTGGCGATTCACGGTCGAGGGCGATGCGCCCCTGGCTGCCGTGCAGGCGTGCACGGCGGGCGGGCTGGCCCTGTTCGTCCTCGAGGCGGGCGCGGACCGGCTCGGCGAGTGCGCGTCACCGCGCTGCCACGAGCTGTTCGTGGACCTCACGCGCAACGGCAGCCGGCGGCACTGCACGCCCAGCTGCGGCAATCACCAGGCGGTGCGCCGCCGCCGGGACCGGCTGGCGATCGAGGCCCTCTACAGCCCGCCATGCACGAACTCCCCGCCCACGGCCGTGGCCACCACCTCGAGGTCCGCGATCTCCTCGCTCGGCACCTCCCGCGGATCCTCGGAGAGCACCGCGAAGTCCGCAAGCTGACCGGCCACGAGCCGGCCCTTGCGGCCGCCCCAGCCGGTGGCCTCGGCCGAGCCCACCGTGTAGGCGTGCAGGGCCTGCTCCACCGTGATCCTGTCCTCCCGGCCGTACACGCGCCCGGTCTCGGTGCGCCGCAGCACGAAGTCCTGGACCACGTTCAACGGCCGGCCCCCGGCCACGGGACGGTCCGAGCTGCCCGGCAGCACCAGGCCCGCGCGCAGCAGCCGCCCGGCCGGGTAGGACAGCGGCACCCGCGCGGCGCCGATCCGCTCCTCCACCGAGTCGCCGAACGCGCTGATGAAGTTCGGCTGCGTGGCCATCACCACGCCCAGCGCCGCCATCCGCTCGATCTGGTCGTCGCGCACCACTCCGCCGTGCTCCACGCGGTGGGGCATGGCCGGCCGGCCGAAGCGCTCCCGGGCCTCCTCGATCACGTCGAGGGAGAAGTCGAGTGCCGCGTCCCCGATCGCGTGCATGGCCAGGCTCCAGCCCGCCCCCGCCGCGGCCAGGGAGGCCCGCCGCATCTCGCCCGGGTCGCCCTGGAGGTAGCCGCTGCCGTGGGGTCCGTGGCAGTAGTCCTGCGTCATCGCGGCGGTCGCGCCCAGCATGGCGCCGTCGGTGAACACCTTCGTGGGGCCGATCTGCAGCCACTCGTCGCCGACGCCGGTGCGCACGCCGGCGTCGAGCGTCACCTGGGCGCCGTCGTCGGTGTGGCCCTCCACGGGGTGCAGGGCGTCCAGGGTGACCATCGTCTGGAAGCGCGTCTTGAGCAGGCCCTGCGCACGCGCCCGCTGGTAGGCGCCGAACTCGAGGGTGCTGTGGCCGATCCAGCCACCCGCGATCCCGGCGTCCGTCACGGAGGTGATCCCCTCGGCCGCGTACTCCGCGGACGCCCGCTGAAGGCACTCGCCGATGTGCTCGTGCGACTCCGGGTGCAGCAGCCGCTGCACGAGCGACATCGCGGTCTCCTCGAGGAGACCGGTGGGGCGGTCATGCTCGTCCACGTGGATGTGCCCGCCCTCGGGCTGCTGCATGACCTGCTCGGAGATCCCGGCCATGTACAGCACCGCACCGGACACCGTGAACGCGTGCCCGGTGTTGTGGCGGATCAGCACGGGGCGCCCGTTCGCGGCCGCATCGAGGCCGTCGCGGTCCGGCTCGGGCCCGGTGAGGTGGCCCGGGTCGTAGCCCGTGCACGTGACCCACGCGCCGGGGATCAGCTCGTCGGCGCGGGCCCGCACGAGCCGGTAGACCTCCTCGGTGCTCGTCGCATGCTCGAGGTCCACGTCGAGCATGCTCTGCCCGAACCACACGCTGTGCGCGTGGGCGTCGTTGAAGCCGGCCACGACCGTCCGCCCCCGCGCGTCGAGCCGCTCCCGGGCGGTGAGCCCGTCGAGCTCCTCGTCCACCCCGACGACGAGCCCGCGCCACACGCCCAGGCGCCGGGCGTGCGGTCGGGCGGGGTCGCCGGTGCGGATGCGGGCGTTGTCCACGATGAGGTCGAGCTGCATGGGTCCGGGTCTCCTGGGCGGTCGGCGGATCGGGCGGTGGGCGGATCGGGCGGCGGGCGGCGGGCGGATCAGGACGCGACGTTCCGGGCCACCAGCGCCGCCCATGCCCGGACGAGGGCGTGCACGGCCTCCGGCTGGTCCAGGTGCAGGTTGTGCCCGGCCGCGTCGAGGGCCGTGTACGTGGCGCGCGGATAGTGCGCCAGCAGCCCGAACTGGTCGCGGAATCCCACCAGGTGGTCCTCCCGGCCCGTGAGGATCAGCGCGGGCGCCTCGAAGGTCTCGGCGCTCTCCTCCGGCACCTCGGGGAGGACGTATCGTGCGGAGAGGCGCTCCACGGCGTCCTCGTCCACGAGGCGGATGCCGGGCAGCGCGTTCGCACGGAACCGCTCCCACGTGTCCGGGGTCAGGCGCGGGGACATCTCGAGGAACGGCGCCGCGTCGTCGGGATCGAGGCCGTCCAGGAACGCGGCGTCGCGCTCGCGCACCACGAGCTCCTCGCGGTCACGCTCGTCCTCGTCCGGATCGACGACGGGCGCCAGCAGCGCCAGCCCCACCACCTGCGCCGCGAACACGGCCGCCGCGTGGCGGGCGAGGAGCCCGCCGAGGGAGTTGCCCAGGAGGGCGAACGGGCGCTCCCCGACCTCCTCGCGCAGCCAGGCGAGGAGCCAGTCGGCCAGCTCCGGGAGGCCGCCGTCGCCGTCGAGGGCGGCGGTGCGGCCGAAGCCGGGCAGGTCCACGTAGATCCGCTCGAACGCGCCGGCCTCGGCCAGGGCGTCGTCGAGGGGCAGCAGGAGGCGGTGGTCCACGCCGTTGCCGTGGACGAGCACCAACGGGGTGCCCGTGCCGCGGCGGACGACGTGCGGATGCTCGGGAGTGCGGGTGGGCACGGTGCGATCGGTCATGGGGTGAGCGTACGAGGCCGTCGCTGGCGTCCGGTGCGTCCGCGGCCCCAGGATGGGCGCATGATCGACCCCACCCCCACCGCCGTCACGGCGACGGCCCGGCTCGCCTTCGCCGTCGCCGCCGTGCTGTCTCTCGGCGGGAACCTGCTCTCGTTCTGGATCGGCTGGCACAAGGACTCGGACCTGGACGCGGGGGCGGGCTACTCGCACGTGTTCGCGCACGGGTGGGAGAACCTGCTGAACCAGCCGACGTACTTCACGTTCCTCTCCAACTTCCTCGTCGGGATCACGTCTCTGCTGCTGGCGCTGCGCCTGCACCGGCCCTCCACCCTCGTCCGGGTGCTGCGGCTGACGGGCGTGGCGTGCATCGTGATCACGGGCGTGGTGTTCAACCTGCTGCTGCGCGACGGCCCCTCGGCCACCCCGCTCGAGGGGTTCAACGACACGGTGCAGCACATCGTCACCCCGATCCTGACGCCGCTCCTGTGGGCCGTCGTCGGCCCGCGGCGGCAGGTGACGTGGCGCGTGGTGGGGCTCTCCACGGTCGTTCCGCTCGCGTGGCTGGCGTTCACCCTGGTCCGCGGACCGTGGCTGGACTGGTATCCCTACACGATCCTCGACGTCCCCCGGCTCGGCTACGGCGGGGTGCTGGTCTACGTGGTGGCGATCCTCGGGTTCTTCGTGGCCGTGGCCGCGCTGCTGCGCGGCGCCGACGCGGCCCTGGCGCGCGCCGGCGCCGGGGTGGGGGCGGACCGCCGTCGGTGAGCGACGGGGACCCTGAGCGGTCCCGAGGCTGAGCGGCGCCGACGGCGTCGGCCGCCGTCGTCGGCCGGTCAGCGCCCCCTCGGCGGGACGATCGCGATGGAGCGGGTGTCCGGGGCGGTGTCCGCCACGTGGTCCATGGCCGCCTGCACGTCGCCGGTGCGCTGGTACTCGGCGTGCACCTGGCGCCACAGGTGGGCGTTGCGGGCGCCGATCGTGTCCGGGTCCAGGATCGGGTCCTGGCCGGCGCGGCGCTGGCGGTCGTAGTCCTTCATGAGGCGGATCGCCATGGGGCTGAGCAGCACGAGCGCGAGGATGTTCACCCACGTGTACAGACCGACACCGAAGTCCGCGAGGGACCACACGAACGCGGAGGTCTGCACGGAGCCAAACACCATCGAGGCGGCCAGCAGCACGCGCGCGACGGCGATGCACGCCTTCTGCACGCCCTTGTCCGGGATCAGGTAGGCGAGGTTGGTCTCCGCGTAGAACGAGAAGGAGAGCAGCGTGGTGAAGGAGAAGAGGAAGACGGCGACCGCCACGAAGGCCGGCCCGAACGCCGGGAGGACCGTGTCCACGCCGGCCTGCACCCACGCCGGTCCCGCGTCGACGCCGGGCAGGTTCTGCGTCAATGTCGACTCCCCGTCCGGGCCCAGGACGTCGAAGCTGTTGGTGGCCAGGATGACCAGGCCGGTGACGGTGCAGACGAACAGGGTGTCCACGTAGGCGGAGAACGCCTGGGCCAGGCCCTGCTTCACCGGGTGGGACACGTGCGCGGCCGCGGAGGCCTGGGCGCCGGAGCCGGTGCCGATCTCCGTGGAGTACACGGCGCGGCGCACGCCCCACGAGACGGCCGCACCGAGGATGCCGCCGTAGATCGAGTGGGCGCCGAAGGCGCTCTCGACGATCATGGCGAACATCGCGGGGATCTGCTGCCACATCATGGCCACCACGAACAGGCCCACGAGGATGTACGCCGCCGCCATGAAGGGGACGACGAGGCCGACCGTGCGGCCCAGCCGGTGCATGCCGCCGAACACGATGGCGCAGAAGAGGGCCGCCATGGCCACGCCGACCCACAGCGGGTCCCAGCCCCACGCCGCCGTGGTGGCGGCCGTGACGGCGTTGGCCTGGATCTGCGGGCCGGTGACGACGGTGGCGAACACGGTGGCCGCCGCATACGCGAAGGCCAGCCAGCGCCACTGCCGGCCCAGCCCCTCGAGGATGTAGTAGGCCGGGCCGCCGCGGTACTCGCCGCGGATCTTGTGCTTGTAGAGCTGCGCCAGGGAGCTCTCCGCGAGCGCCACCGGGGCGCCGACGATCGCCGTCACCCACATCCAGAAGAGGGCGCCCGGGCCGCCGAGGTGGATGGCCGCCGCGACGCCGGCGATGTTGCCCACGCCGATGCGTCCGCCGAGCGCCATGGCGAACGCCTGGAAGGAGCTCACACCCGCCGACGAGGATCCGCCGTGGACCAGCTGGCCCACCATGTCCTTGACCAGCCGCACCTGCGGCACCGCCATGCGGATCGTGAAGTACAGGCCCAGGGCGAGGAGCCCGACGACCATGGTGAGGCTCCACATGAGCTCGTTGGCGGACGTGATGAAGTTCTCCATGGGATCCCCCAGGTCGACGACGAGTCCGTGTGACTATACCCACACCCGAGCCGGTGACCTGGCCCGAGCCGTCAGGAGAGGGCGGCCGCGGCCCCCGGAGGGCCTGCGCCTCAGACCAGCCCCTTCTCCTTCAGCCAGGCCGCGGCCACCTCGGAGGGCTGCTTCTTCTCCGCGCCCGAGTTCTGCGCGTTCATGGCCATCAGGTCCTCGGTGGTCAGCTCCGCCTGCACGGCGTTGACGGCCTCCTTCACCGGGTCCGTGGCCTTGTCCTGCGCCATGATCGGCACCACGTTCTGCGGGGTGATCATGCCCGAGGGGTCCTCGAGGGTCACGAAGCCGTTGTCCTTGATGGCCGGGGTGGTGGAGAAGATGTTGGCCAGGTCCACGTCGCCGTCGGCGAGGGCGCGCACCGTGAGGGGGCCGCCGCCGTCGCTGATGGCGGTGAACTCCATCGCGTCCTCCGGGACGCCGTAGACCTCGGTCAGCGCGCTCAGGCCGGCGCCGTAGTCGCGCTGGGCGAGCTCGGGCAGGCCGCCGATGCGCAGGGTGCCGTCGTAGTCCTTGAGCTGGTCGAGCGAGGTCAGGCCGTGCTCCTGCGAGAACTCGGCCGTCACGTTGTAGGAGTCCTTGTCCTGGGCCTCGGCGGGCTCGAGCATCACGAGGCCCTGCGGCAGGGCCGCGCGGAGGGCGTCGGCCACCTCCTGCGGGCTCGTGGCGGTGGCCTCCTTGTCGTAGAACCCCAGCAGGTTGCCGGTGTACTCGCCGATGAGGTCGATGGACCCGTCCTCGAGGGCGCTGAGGTACACCTCGCGCGCGCCGATCTGCATCTTGCGCTCCACGGTGATGCCCTTGGCCTCGAGGACCTGGGCGTAGAGCTCGCCGATGATCTCGGACTCCGCGAAGTTCGCCGAGCCCACGGTCACGGAGCCCGAGCCGCCCGCCGACGACGACGACGCACCGGACGCGGCGGCCGTCGTCGGGGTGGAGGAGGCGAGGGGGTCGGAGCCGCCGCCGCACGCGGCGAGCAGCGGGGTGGCGGCCAGCAGGCCGAGGACGGCGCGGCGGCGGGGGTTCGGGACGGAGGCCTGGGAGAAGGCGGCGGCCATGGTGGGGTCCTTTCGAATCGGGGAATGCGGCTCAGGCAGGTGCGCTTCCGGGGCCTGCGCCGCGGTGCGGGCGCAGTCCCCGAGGGGTCACGAGGCGTTGGGCGGTCAGCAGCACCGCGTCGGAGACGAGGGCCAGGAGGGCGATCAGCACGGCGCCGGCGAGCATGGTGGGGTAGTCCTGCACCGCGAGCGCGTCGAACAGGTAGCGGCCCAGCCCGCCGAGTCCGAGGTACGCGGCCACGGACGTGGTGGCCAGCACCTGCAGGACGGCGGAGCGCAGCCCGCCGACGATCATGGGCAGGGCCAGCGGCAGCTCGACGGCGCCGATCAGCTGGGCGGTGGAGTGGCCGTGGGCGCGCGCGGCGTGGACCACCTCGCGGGGCACGGCCTGGAGTCCGGCGTACGTGCCGGCCAGCAGCGGGGGCACGGCGAGCACCACGAGCACGATCACGGTGGGGATGAGCGCCTGGCGCAGGCCGATCTGCAGCACGATCGCCAGGAATGTGAGCAGGCCGAGCGTGGGGAGGGCGCGGAGGGCGCTGGAGAGGGCGACGACGGCGCGCCGCCCCTTGCCCGTGTGCCCGATCCACACGCCCACCGGCAGCGCGATCGCGGCGGCGAGGAGCAGCGCCAGGGCGGAGTAGCCGAGGTGCTCGAGCACGCGGGCGGGCACGCCGTTCTCCCCGCTCCAGTGGGCGGGGTCGGCGAACCACGCGAACAGGTCCGCGATCATCGGGCGCCTCCCGTCGTCGCGGAGGCGTCGGCCGGCGCGGTGGCGGGGTCCCCGCCGAGGGCCAGGGCGGCCGCGGGCCCGGAGCGGGCGTGGTCCTCCGCGGGCGCCCGCCGGGCGCGCCGGGTCCACGGCATGAGCAGGGCGGCCAGGCCCACCAGGAGCGCGTCGACGGCGACGGCGAGGATCACCGTGCCCACGATCCCCGCCCCGATCTCGGCGAGGAAGGCGCGCGCGTACCCCTCCGTGAACAGGGAGCCGAGGGACTGCACGCCGATCAGCGCCCCCACGGAGACGAGCGAGAGGGTGGAGGCGCTGACCACGCGCAGACCCGCCAGGATCGACTCGCCGGCCTGCGGCAGCTCGACGCGCCAGAACAGCTGCCACGGGCTGTGGCCCTGGGCGCGGGCGGCGGTGAGCAGGTCGCCGTCGACGGCGTCGAATGCCTCGGAGGCGCTGCGCACCAGCAGGGCGGCGCCGTAGAGCGTCAGGGCGATCACCACGTTGAGCGGATCGAGGATCCGGGTCCCGATGAGGCCGGGGAGGATCACGAACACGGCGAGCGAGGGGATCGCGTAGACCACCCCGGAGCCGCCGAGCAGGAGGCGCCGGCCGATGCGGGAGGCGTTGGCCAGGCGGGCCACGGGGACGGCGATCAGCAGGCTCAGGAGGATGGCCGGGGCCGCGATGAGCACGTGGCGCAGCGCCAGCTCGCCGATGAGGTCGAGATTGCTCCAGATCCAGCTCACGGGGCCACCAGGGTCCCGGCCACGCGGCCGGCGGCGTCGACGACGGTGGGCGTGCCCGCGCGCTCCTCCACGTGCAGGCGGCGCCGGTCCCCGCCCACGAAGCGGGCCACGAAGTCCGTGGCCGGGCGGAGCAGGACGTGCTCCCCCGTGCCGCGCTGCTCCACGCGGGCGCCCTCGCGGAGCACGAGCACCTCGTCGCCGAGGAGGACGGCCTCGTCGACGTCGTGGGTGACGAAGAGGATGGTCTTGGCGAGCTCGCGCTGGATGCGCAGCAGCTCCGCCTGCAGGTCTGCACGGACCACGGGGTCCACGGCGCTGAAGGGCTCGTCCATGAGCAGGATGTCCGGGTCGGCCGCGAGCGCCCGGGCCACGCCCACGCGCTGGCGCTGGCCGCCGGAGAGCTGGGCCGGGTAGCGCTGCGCGAGCGCCGGGGTGAGGCCGACCATCTCCAGCAGCTCGTGGGCGCGGGTCTTCTCCGCGGCGCCGGCCCGGCCGGCCAGGCGCGGCACGGTGAGGACGTTGTCCAGCACGGTGCGGTGGGGCAGCAGGCCGGCGTTCTGCATGACGTAGCCGATGCGGCGGCGCAGGGTCACGGGGTTCAGGGAGGCGACGTCCTCGCCGTCCACGAGCACGCGGCCGGCGGTGGGGTCCACCATGCGGTTGACCATCTGCAGGAGGGTGGTCTTGCCGCAGCCGGAGGAGCCGAGGAGCACGACCGTGGCGTGGCGCGGGATCTCCAGGCTGAAGTCCTCCACGGCGCGGGTGCCGTCCGGGAAGGTCATCCCCACGTGCTCGAACCGGATCATGCGGGGCCTCCAGGATCGTGACGCGGCGGTGCTGCCGGGCGCGCTCGGGACTCCACCCTAGGACGCGCCCGCGGCGCGGGTACAGGGGCGGGGGGCGGAGGTGGACCGTCAGGGGGCCGCGCTCGACGCGTCAGCAGTCCCGGCGCATCACCAGCCGGGGCCGACCCGAGCCCTTGGCCTTCGTCTCCCCCACCACCGCGAAGCCGGCCTTGTCGAACATGGACCACGTGCCGGCGAAGGCCATGGTGAGGTCGATCCGGTCCGGTGCAGCGCCGGCGTCGGCCGCGCGATTGGCGATGGGGTGGGCCTCGACGGCCGGGGCGCCGAGGCGCGGGATCTCCGTGCGCGGACTGATGCTGCACCAGGCCACGGGCTCGCCGTCGGCGTACCCGACGACGCCGGGCGCGACGTCCCGGGCCGCGAGCGCGCGCATGGCGTCCTCGCGGGTCTCGCCGAGCTCGCGCATCTGCGGGGCGGGCGGGCCGTGGGTGGTGCGATCCGGAAATGCCATGGGCTGACGCGGATAGCCCATGACAATTCCAGGTCGAGGTCGGCGCCCGGGGCATCAGACCTGCGGGTTCACCCCTCGAGCTCCCGCACCGTCGCGGCCAGCTCGATGCGACCCTCCATCGGGTCGGCCATGATCTGGCGCAGCTCGGCGTCGGCGAACGCGTCGTCGTCGAACGCCTCCATCAGAGCGATCATCGAGGGGTGCGGGAGCGCACCGCCGGGGGCGTCCTCGAGGAGGTCCACGTCCTGCTCGCCCGCGGTGAACGCCGCGTAGCGCTCCATGCGGCGCGGCAGCACGCCGGTGACGGTCTCGAAGCCCTCCGCCGCGAACGAGGGCGGTACCTCACCCGCCACCGGCAGCGCGAGGACCATCTCGACCGTGGTCGCGCTCCGCGCGCCCGGACGCATCGCCGTCCACATCGGGCCCGCCGGCTGGAGGCCCGCGGCGACGGCGGCCTCGCCGAGCGCCCCGAACTGGTCGTTGGCCCCGGCGTTCGCCGCGTCGGCGTCGAGGGCGTCCAGGTGCAGCTCCATGACGACGCCGACCCACGCGACGGCCTCGGCGGTGCGCTCCCGCACGACCGGCGCGCCGTCGTCGGGACCCTCGGCGTGCGCGCGGGCCAGGGTGAGGGCGCGGTCCTCCAGGTCGCGACGGCGCCGCAGCGCCTCTGCGTGCTCCTCCAGCAGGGCAGGCATCCGGTCGGGCTCCTCGAGGACCGCCTTGACGTCCTCCACCGCGAGCCCGGCGGCGCGCAGGACACGGATCTGCACGGCGGCCCGGACCTGACTCGGGGCGTAGCGGCGGTAGCCGGAGTGCGGGTCGACGTCGACGGGCGCGAGCAGGGCGCGATCGTCGTAGAATCGAAGGGCCTTCACGGACAGGCCTGTGGCGAGTGCGAACTCGCCGATGCTCATCAGGGCGGTCATGGGGTGATCCTCTCTCGGGGGTGCTCCCAGCGTGGGCGCTCCTCCAAGGGGAGGGTCAAGGCGGATCCGGGCGGTCTTGGCGTGGAACGCCTCGGCTCGAGACGCCCGGCACGATTGCGGGCGCGGGGCACGGGCGGCGAGACGAGTCGGCCCGCCGACACCTCAGACCTCCAGCAGCACCTTGATCTCGCGGCGCTCGTCCATGGCCTTGTAGGCCTCGGCGGCCTCGTCGATCGGCAGGCGCTTCGTGAAGACCTTGCCGGGCTGGATCTCGCCGGACTGGATGCGCTCGATCAGCTCCGGCAGGAAGCGGCGCACGGGGGCCGGCCCACCCTCGAGGTGGATCTCGCGGCCGAAGAGGGCAGAGCCGTCGATCGTCTGGTCGTGGGAGACGCCCACGAACCCGACGTACCCGCCGGGCCGCACGGAGGCGAGCGCCTGGTCCATCGACTCCTGCGTGCCCACGGCCTCGCACACGCCGTGTGCGCCGTAGCCGTTCGTGAGCTCCTTGACCTTCGCGGCGCCCTCCTCGCCGCGCTCGGCGATGACGACGTCGGCCCCGAACTCCCGCGCCAGCGCGGCCCGGTCCTCGTGGCGCGAGAACACGATGACCTTCTCCGCGCCGAGGGTCTTGGCGGCCAGGACGGCGCACAGGCCGACGGCGCCGTCGCCGACCACGGCGATGGTCGTGCCGGGGCCCGCCTGCGCGGCCACGGCGGCGTACCAGCCGGTGCCGAGCACATCCGAGGCGGCGAGGTAGTCGGCCAGGCGATCCGGGTCGGAGGGCTCGCCCCCGGGCACCTTCACGAGGGAGCCGTCCGCGAGCTCGACGCGCATGTACTGCGCCTGGCTGCCCGTGTACTCGCCGGCGTTGACGCAGCGGGACTGGTAGCCGGCCTCGCAGATCTCGCACGTGTTGTCCGAGAGCATGAACGATCCGATCACGAAGTCGCCGAGCTGGAGGGTGGCGACCTCCGCGCCCTTCTCCACGATCGTGCCCACGTACTCGTGGCCCATCCGCCGGTGGTCCACCTCATTGTGCCCGCGGTAGGGCCACAGGTCCGAGCCGCACACGCACGCGGCGGCCAGCTTCAGGACCACGTCGCCGGGCTTCTGCACGCGCGGGGTCTCCACGGTCTCCACGACGACGTCACCCGGCGCGCGCATGGTCACGGCCTTCATGGTGGCGGGGATCTCGGGGGCGGTGGGGGTCTGGGCGGTCATGGTCTGTCCTCTCGTCTGGCCCGGCGGTCCGGGCGGCGGTGTGCTGGGACCAGTCTTCCTTCCCTGGACGGTGGGGACGACGGATCGGCGACGCAGGCGGGGCCGGTGGATGGCCGCGTGCCAGCGGTTCGGCAGACCCCTCGAGGCCCCGCTCCATGACGATGCCGCCGAGCCTGGGTGCGTAAATACAGGCACTTCGTCCTGAAACCCGACCCGCGGTGCTTGAGGAAGGTGCTCCAGCCGTCCCGCGGCGCAGGCCCCACCCCGCACAGGGACGGGGCCCGCGGCCGCTCCAGCGGTGCCACCCAGGCCGCCGCGTGAGGCGACCCGGTCAGGAGGTGGCCAGCGCGTAGGCTGCGCAGCCCTGGATCTCCATGGAGACCGTCAGACGCTCGAGGGAGATGTTGCGGGCCACCGTGTCGTCCGAGGAATGGTATTCGGGCTCGAGGAAGAACCCGTCCCGGTGGAGCCAACCGAAGTTGCCGCTGTCCACGCCGACCTCGGAGAACGAGGCGTGGTCGGATCGGCCCATCGGGAAGATCTCACCCATCTTCGTCCGGTACCCCAGGCGGTCGCCGGCTGCCAGCACAGCCTGGTTCACCGGGTTGGAGCGCCCGTTGAGCTCCAGGAGCCAGTACTTCTCGGCCGGCTCCCAGCTGGTGGCGATCATGTCGTTGTTGAAGACCCCGCGGAGCCGGGCACGCTCCGCATCGGCCAGGTTCTGCGCATGATGCCGCGAGCCGACGAGACCCACCTCCTCTGAGCCCCAGAAGCCGAAGGAGAGGTCGGCCACCGTCGGCGATGTCGCCATGACCCGGGCCAGTTCGAGGCACAGCGCGGTGCCCGAGCCGTTGTCGTTGGCCCCGCGTGAGCCGATGACGCTGTCGTAGTGGGCCCCGACCATCACGCGGTCCCGCGTCCTGCCGGCGGCCCCCTTGCGGCCGGGCCGAGTGCCGATCACGTTGGAGCTGCGGGTGTCGCGGTACTCCATGGTGGTCACGGTCAGCCGGGCCTCACCGGCACGGATCAGCCCCAACAGCTGCTCCTTCTGGACCTGGCTGACGCCGACGACGGGGATGTCCACGCGCGGGACGGTCAGCCGGGGGATGAAGGCGGGCGCCTGGGACGGGGCCGTGGCGTCGCGGCGGGTGGCGATGACGGCGACGGCTCCCCGCTCGGCGGCAGCGACCGCCAGCGGGGTCACGTCCTCGGTCTGCGTGACCACCCGCATGAGCACCACGCCCGTCAGGTCCGCAGGGAGATCGGTCGGGGACGAGGACGGAGCGAGGCGCAGCGATCCGGTGACCGTGACGTCCTGGACCGCCTCGGCGGCGGACCCGACGCCCCATCCGAACCGCGCGTCGAGGCCGGCCCCGGACAGGGTTCCGATCCGCCGGTCCGGCACCGCGAAGCGTTCCACCTCCACGGTGTATCCGGCCCGATCCAGCTGCGCGGCGATGTAGTCCGCGGCGCGGTCCTCACCGGGCGTGCCGGTGTAGCGCTGGCCGATCACCTCGGTGAGGTACGTCAGATCGTCCACGGCCCGGGCGGGCCTGATTCGGTTGATGATCTGACGATCCTGACCCGTCAGGCGGGGCGGCCGGACGGCCCCCGGCCGGGTCGCGTCGACAGCCCATGCCGGCATGGCGAAGGCGGTGGTGGCCGCGCCGACCGCCCCTGCGCCGCTGAGGGCCAGGAACGATCGACGGGAGAGGCGGGAGGCGGAGGTGGGCATGCGGGCTCCTCAAGAGGCGGGGCAGAAGTGACACCCATCACACCCCATGTCTGGCCCGGCGGCAAGATGGCACGGAAGCCGGCCGACACACCCCGCTCGGCTCCCAGCGAACGAGCGACGCCGGGCGCTACGCTGTGGTTCCCATCACATCCGGCTCCCCTCGGAGGCCCGTCGTGACCCTCACCCTGCCCGCCCGCCTCGAGCTCACCGCCGCCGAGCACCCGAACTCCACCGCCCTGATCCTCGGCGAGAACCGCATGACGTACGCGGAGCTGCAGGACCAGTCCCAGCGCCTGGCCGGGCTCATGCGGCAGGAGGCCATCGGCCCCGGGGACCGCGTGGCGCTCATGGTGCCGAACATCCCCGCGTTCCCGGTGGTGTTCTTCGCGGCCCTGCAGCTGGGCGCCGTCGTCGTCCCGATGAACCCGCTGTTCAAGCGCCGCGAGATCGAGTACTACCTGGAGGACTCGGGCGCGTCGATGCTGTGGGCCGTGCCGTCCGAGGACGCCGTGGAGGGCGCCCGCGAGCGCGGTGTGCCGCTGCGCACCCTCGGCGAGGACGGCCTCGCCCCGCACCTCGCGGAGAG
This sequence comes from Micrococcus sp. 2A, assembly GCF_039519235.1. Lineage (NCBI taxonomy): Bacteria > Bacillati > Actinomycetota > Actinomycetes > Micrococcales > Micrococcaceae > Micrococcus > Micrococcus sp. 2A. The sequence continues at coordinate 2,554,227 of NZ_CP154351.1, forward strand.
CCCCGGCCCAGTGACCGAGACCGTCGAGCGGGACCTCGAGGACGACGCCGTCATCCTCTACACCTCCGGCACCACCGGCCGACCCAAGGGCGCCCAGCTGACCCACCGGAACATGGGCACCAACGCGGACACCGCGGCGGAGACGCTGATCCAGCTCCAGCAGGGGGAGACCGTGCTCGGCTGCCTGCCGCTGTTCCACGTGTTCGGCCTCACGTGCGCGCTCATGGCGCCCGTCACCACGGGTGCCAGCCTGGCGTTGATCCCCCGCTTCGATCCCGCCGTGGCCGCGCAGACCGTCCGGGAGTGCGCGGTGGACGTGTTCATCGGCGTGCCCACCATGTACGGGGCCGTGCTGGCCGCGGCCAAGGACCATCCGGAGGACCTGGCCAGCCTGCGCCTGGGCGTCTCCGGCGGATCCGCCCTGCCCGTGGAGCTGCTGCGCCGCTTCGAGGCCACCTTCGACTGCGAGATCCTCGAGGGCTACGGCCTGTCCGAGACCTCCCCGGTGGCGTGCTTCAACCATCCGGGTGAGGAGCACCATCCGGGCTCGATCGGCCGCGCCGTCCGAGGGTGCGAGATGCAGCTGGTGACGCCGGACGGGGCCGTCGTGCCCGAGGGCGATGAGGAGACCCTGGGCGAGGTGTGGATCCGCGGGGAGAACGTGATGAAGGGCTACTGGGGCAAGCCGGAGGCCACCGCCCAGGCCATCACCGAGGACGGCTGGTTCCGCTCCGGCGACCTCGCCCGGCGCGATGCCGCGGGCAACTACTACATCGTGGACCGCACGAAGGACATGATCCTGCGCGGCGGGCTCAACGTGTACCCGCGCGAGATCGAGGAGGTGCTCTACGAGCACCCGGCCGTCGCGGAGGCCGCCGTGGTGGGGGTGCCCCACCCGGAGCTCGGCCAGGAGGTCGCCGCACACGTGGTGCTCGCCCCCGGCGCGCACGCCACGGAGGAGGAGCTGATCGAGCACGTGAAGTCCCAGGTGGCGCCCTACAAGTACCCGCGCACCGTGACCGTGCGGGACGGACTGCCCAAGACCGCCACCGGCAAGATCCTCAAGCGGGAACTTGCGCCGGCGGAGTGAGCTCGGGATGACCGCCCGGGCCGGACACACGGTGAGCCTCCCATGACGACCCTGCCGCGCCTGCGGGCGGAGGTGGCCCGGCGGTACGCCGCCCTCGACCTGCCCGCCTGGCCTGCCCCGCACCCGGACAGCGCCCCGCCCTGGGAGGAGGAGTACTCCCGGGTGACCGACCCGCAGCGGTATCGGATCGCGGCCGCCCGGGCCCGCGTGTGGGCCGAGGTGCTCGCGGAGGCGGGCGCCGCCGTCGCGCCGGACCCGGTGCCTGGCATCCCGCTCGACGAGGCCGGGCGCGCCGACCTGACGGTCCCCGTGGACCGGGCGCTGCGGGTGGCGCCGCCGGCCGGCGTCGACGGCGCCTCCCCCTGGTGGCTGCTGGAGACGGACGTGCCCCAGGCCGACGACGGCGGCGTCCTGCCGGTGATCCGGGTGGCGGTCGGCGCCCCGGGGCAGGTGCACGCGCTGCTCCCGGACTGCGGATGCGACGCCTGCGACCCCGGGTCGGACGAGCTGCTCGAGGCCGTGGACCAGGCGGTCGCGCGCGCGGTCGGGACGGGGGTGAGCCTGCGGGGCCGTCACGGGCAGCGGCGCCGGGACTGGCACGTGCACTGGCACGCGGACGGCACGGCCGAGGGGATGGGCCGGGTCCCGGGATGGCCGTTTGCGGCACTCACGGACGCCTGCCGAGACCTGGCCGCCGGCGGCCGCCCGAGGCTGCCACGCGGGACCGAGGCGACCGTGCGGGCAGGGTGGTTCCCGGAGACGTGAGGGGGCGGAGTCGCCGGGCGCCGCCGCTCAGAACAGGGCCGCCACCCCCCGGGCGGCGGACGGGATGAGCCGCACGGCCCGCACCACGGCGAACGCGGTGACCACCGAGACGAGCACCCACTCCCGCCAGGACCCGGTCCGGCCGAGCAGGGGGAGCCGGAACCGTCCGGAGGACTGCCAGCACCACAGGCGTGCGGGAGGCTCCGGACTGAGCGGCCAGAGCAGGGCCACCCCGTTGTTGGTGAGGGCGTCGCCGAGGATGTGCACGCTCACGCCGACGGCCACGGAGACGGGGATCCACCACAGCCCGTCGCTGAGGACGGTCGCCGACACCGCGCCCAGAATGCCGAGCACCCACGCGGCCCTCCATCCCCGGTTCGGGAGCAGCCGGAGGGCCTTGGCGGCCACGGCCGCCAGGAACGCGGCGATGACCCCCTGCCCCGGCGTGTAGACGTGCCCCGCGATCGGCACCTGGATGGAGGCGGCCGCCGTCGCGATGGCGGTGAACGCCGCGACCCCCACCAACGAGTGTGTGCCGCGCCGATGCCCGCCGGCCACGTGCCGGATGCCGCGACTCAGCCACTCGGTCAGGGGCGGCAGGGCGTGGACGACGGTGGCCCGGGGGTGGTCCCAGTCGCTGATCATGGCCGCGCCGGCGGTGGTCACGGCGCCGAGCAGCTGGAGTTCGGCGGGCAGGTGCAGCACGGCGATCGGCGACTGCCAATGCGTGAGCGCCAGCCAGGCCGCGGCGCCGGTGGCCGCGTGGGACGGGCCCATCATGGGTGGGGTCCTCTCGTTCGCAGGACCGGGCCGCGTCACCGCGCCTGCGAGGGCCGGCCGGCGCCCGCGGGGAAGGAAGAGGACCAGGGTGGCAGGCGGGGCGGACACGGTAAGGAGGCCGCCGCGGCCGGAGCGGGTCGAGGCGGCCGCCCGACCTCTGCCGGGGCGGCCACCCGGCCCCTCACCCCGTCATCGCCAGCACCAGCGGGGCCAGCAGGGCGGTGAGCACGCCGGAGCAGGCCATGGCGAGGGCGGAGAACGCGCCGGTCTTCGGCCCCTCGGCGAGGGCGCGGGCGGTGCCGATGCCGTGGGAGCTCACGCCGATGGCCAGGCCGCGCACGCGGGGGTCGCGCACGCGCAGCCGGTCGAGCACCCAGGGGGCGAACACGGCGCCGAGCACGCCGGTGAGCACGGGAAGCACGGCGGCGAGGGAGACGATCCCGCCGCCAGCGTCGGCCACCGCCATGGCGATCGGCGTCGTCGCGGACTTGGGGGCGAACGTGGCGGCCAGCGCGGCGTCCCCGCCCATCAGCCGCACGATCAGCACGGCGCTCACCATGGCGGTCACCGAGCCGACGGTGACCCCGACGGCGACCGGCAGCAGCAGCTTCCGGATGTCAGGGCCGGCCCGGTACAGGGGGACGGCGAGGGCGACGGTGGCGGGGCCGAGCAGGAAGGTGAGGTAGCTGCCGCCGATCATGTAGGTCTCGTAGTCGATGCCGGTCAGGGCCAGGAACGCGGCCACCAGCACGATCGCCACGAGCACGGGCGTGAGCAGGGCGGTCTGCCGGGCGGCGAGCCACAGACGGCGGGCGAGCACGGCGACGGCGAGGGTCAGCGCGATGCCGAACAGCGGTGTGTGCAGGAGCGCGTCCCAGGCCTCGGCGAGGGAATCGGTGAGTTCGGCGGCGTTCACTGTGCGTCCTCCTTGTCCGTGAGGCGGCGGGCGAGCGGGGCGGCGACGCCGGCGGTGACCACCAGCCCCAGCACCCAGGGCACCACGAAGCCGACCAGCATCAGCGCCCGGTGTTCCCCGATGAGGCCCAGCACCGCGACGACGCCGACGCCCGCCGGGACGAACAGCAGCGGCAGGTGCTGGAGCAGGTGATGGCTCGCCGTCATCACGGGCGCGTCCTCGGCCGGCCGGCGCCACGCGAGCAAGCCGAGCAGCAGGAGCATGCCCAGCACGGCCCCAGGGATCGGCAGGTGCAGCGTGTCGGCCACGAGCGTGCCCGCCAGCTGGCAGAGCAGCAGGATCAGCAGGCCCTCGATCATCGGGGCTCACCCGCCTCGGACGGGCCCACGGGCGGCAGGCCGGGGACGACGCCGGTCCCCGCGGCGTCGAGGTGTGCCTGCAGGGCGCGCTGGGCGTCTGCGGCGCGCCCGGCGGCCAGCTGAGCGCAGATCTCGGCGTGCCCATCGAGGAGGCGGCGGGCGGCGTCGACGGATCCGCCGGTGGCGGCGTGGATGAGGCGGGCCAGGCGGGGGGCGAAGGTGCGCACGACCTCGTCGAAGGCGGCGTTGCCGCACGTGGCGATCACGTCGCGGTGGAAGCGCACGTCCAGCGCGGAGAACGCCGCGAGGTCGCCGGCGTCCAGGGCGGCGCGTTGCTGATCCAGGTTGGCGGTGAGCGTGGCGACGAGGGGCCCGACGGCGTCGGGCCGCGCGGCGACCGTGGCGAGGGCGGTGGACTCGAGGAGGCCGCGCAGGGCCGTGAGGTCGGCCACGGTCTGCGGCGTGAGGGCCTGCACGGACGCGCCCTTCTTGGGGAGGAGCCGCACCAGGCCCCAACGCTCGAGCTGGAGGAGGGCCTCCCGGGCCGGCGTCCGGGAGATGCCGGCCTCCGTGGAGAGCTGCATCTCGGTGAGCACCTCCCCCGCGTGGATCTCACCGCGGACGATGCGCCAGGACACGTCGTGGGCCAGGCGGCCGGCAGCCGTGGCACGACTGCCCCATAAGGGGTCGGAGAGTGAAGTCATGCGGGCCAGAATAATCGGATGCATGCATGGATGTATGCATTGTGTCGGACTCGGAAGGCGCCCGGGTGGGGAGGGGCACAGAATGCCGGCGCCTGTCGAAGCGGGCATGCGGGACGGCTGTCAGCCGAGTCCTGTGCCGGTCAGGGGTGCGCGGGGATGGCGCGGTTGCGGGCGGCCCCGCCCCTGACTGGCCGTTGCGCACCGCGCGCCTGACGCTGCGCCCACACCGGGAGGACGACCTTAGCTGGCCCTGCCGGATCGGTGTCTCTGGTGGTGGGGAACGTGGGCATGCCCGTGGGGACGTGATCCTGTGGCTGACGGACCGCGAGTCATCCCGCGGGCCTCACCTCGTGTGTTCGCCTGACCATAGCCGGGGCACTACATACGGCACTGAGGCTGGTCAACCCTGTAGACCGCCCCCGTCAACCACGCCGGCCCGCACGCGCGGCGAACTCGTCCAGACAGGCGAGCACCTCGGTGGCCAGCCACACCCGGTTCCGACGCTGGCTGGAGACCGGCTGCAGCGCACCGGCCTCGACAAGCTGGTCCACGGCCCGCTGGGCGGCCGGGCGCGAGACACCCAGCGCCTGGGCCAGATGGTCCACGGTCACGGCAGGCTGCGCGATGATCACCGCGAGCGCCCGCCAGACCGCCGCGTCCCGCCGGGCAGTGAGCCGCTCGCGCCAGCCGGTCAGGGCCTCGTCCAGGTCCGCGACGAGCTCTCGGCCGTTGTCGACGGCGGCCAGGGCGGCCTGCGCGAAGCGGCGCACGATGGGCGCGGGGTCGCCGTCGCGGTAGGCGGTGAGGGCGTCGAAGTATCCGGCCGTGTCCGTGAGGAGTCCCGCGGAGAGGGGCACCCCCATACGGGTGATCGCGCCGGCCCGGTGCAACACGGCGTGCACGAGGACGCGCCCGGTGCGGCCGTTGCCGTCCGCGAACGGGTGGATGGTCTCGAACTGGGCGTGCGCGATGGCGGCCAGCAGGGCGGGCTCGTCGAGGTCGGCGGCCAGCCGGGAAGCAGCGCCCATGGCCCTCACGTTCGCCGCCACGAGCGCTGCGTTCGGGCGGGTGCGTTCGCCGAGAGTCGCCAGGGCGAGGGCTCGCGCGCCTGCGGTGATGTGCTCGATCTGCGAGGAGGACGCGGACTCAGTGCGAAGGAGCACCGCATCGATCGGGGCGATCTCTCCCGTGAGCCCCGGGAGGGCGTGGCTGATCTCAGCATCGAAGCGCACGACGGCGGCCGTCGCCTCCTCGACCTCGGTGGCCAGATCGGAGGGCAGGTCGAGCCCGAGTCGGGCGATGCGGGCTGGGAGCGCGGCTCGATACGGGCCCGAGGCGCGCGGCCGGGCACACTGCTACGAGTCCGGGAGCACGTAGTGCGCTGCGCGCCGCTCCCCGCGCAGTTCGAGGAGACCCTCCTCCGTCATGCCTTTGAGCACCGCCCGCGCGGCCGTGGGCGCGATCTGGCATAGTTCCGCGGCTTTGCTGCGGGTGATGGATCCGTATTCGCGGATGTAATCGGCGATCAGCCGCCGCTGTTGGATTCGGTCGACCGGACGCAGGCGCAGGTAGGCGGCTCGGTCTTCGGCCAGCTCGTAGAACCGCGCGGTCAGCATGTACCGCTGCGCCCGGCCGTTCCCCCGCGATTCCAGGACGCCGGCCTCGACGAGCGCGGTGGCAGCTGCGCGCACGTCCGCCACGGGCAGTCGAAGGCGTTCCGCTGCCTCCGCCGCCCCCGCAGGCCCCCCGTGCTTGATCTCGTGGACCACCCGCAGCTCGGTCAGGGTGAGTGCACGCTGGCCCTCGTTCTGCCGGCGGGCCAGGAAGATCAACAGCTCCCTGTCCTCGTCACCCAAGGGGATGTCGACGATCACGGACCGCTGCGTGGAGCGGCCGTAGTCCGGCGTACCCCGGCCGGCTCGGAGCTGCGAGGCGAACATGTCCTGAACCCCCTTGCCCCGGCGCTCGACGAGACCGGCGCGCTTGAACACGTTCGCCAGGGCAGGGCTGCGGGGAGCCGAGCGGTTCAGGATGTTGGCCGGCGAAACGTCACGGGGGAACCCGCCAGGGCTTGCGACGGAGAACGTGGACCCGGTGAGGGTCACCTGGATCGGCCCCACCTCGGCGTAATCACGGTGCACAAGGGCATTGGCGATCGACTCGCGCCGCACACTCTCGGACAGCAGGGGTACATCCACTCGGACGAGACCCACCTCCACGGGTGTGACGGAGTTCCGCAGAGCCAAGCGGGCCTCGATCTCCTCGAACGCGTTCACCAGGGGAAGCAGCAGGTCCTCATTCGCTTCCACACCGTGGGGTCGGGAGTCCTGGAAGAGGACTTCCGCAGTCGGGGCCCACCTGCGCAGCGCATCCGACGTGCCGAAGACCAGAACCGCGCCGAGACTGATGCCGCCGTCCGGAGTGAGGAGGTCCAGCGTCCGCAGCAGTTCCGCATCCGTGAGCTCCGCAAGACCGCTGTCACCAGCCGACTGGCTGGCCAGTCGGCGGAACCGGTCGAACTCGGTTGGATCGAGGTGCCCCCACTCGGCCCCGCGCGCCTCCGCCCGGGCGTAGTCCAGGCCGACGCCGTCGAACCCAGCCCGCAGGACGTCCATGGGTGTCATAGGCATGCACGCGGGGCGACCGTCCGGCCCCACGACGCGCTTGACGAACAACCCCTTGCGCGTGCCGACGAACGACGACCTCGCCTGGGGGACGGTGATGACCGCCACGTCTTTGCCCTCCCAGGGGACCACCTCGACGTCCACGCTCAACGGCGGCTCGATGCCGTTCTGGATGCGTCCAGCCAAGAGGTCTGCGTCCACAGCACCACCATGCTCGGCTGTCGTCCCGACGACGGTGCCGTCGTCGTCGACTCCGACGAGGATCCGGCCTCCAATGCCGTTGGCCATGCAGACGACGGCCTGGTAGAGGTCGTCCTTCCCCAGCCGACGTTTGAACTCGACGTCCAAGGTCTCGCCCGCAGCGAGGAGGGGTCCAAGGTCCATCTCATAAGTATCCATAGTTATGGAGCGATGAACCATCGTTCGCGCATGCTTGCCATAACTTTGAGCATCTTTGGTGCGCGGAACGCCCCCGTAGCTCCTCTCGTGCCCCCTTTCACCCCGCCGGGCGCAGCCGCTCCGCGGGCAGGGTCAGGGTGATGCTCGCTGCGGGGTCGATGCTCTTGGCGACCTCCCCGACGGCGCCGTCCACCGTGGGCGCGATGGTCACCTGCGTGCGCGTGACCTCCTGGATGCGCACCCGCACGGGGTCGCCGACGCCGTCGGCCGGGTCGAGCAGCCAGTCCTCGGCGAGCGCACGCAAGCCGATCGTGTCGAGGACAGCCTCAGCCTCGTGCAGTTCCATGGGCTCGCCCCGGCGTCGGTGGAGGAGGTCGTGCGGCACGAAGAGGTCACCGACCATCTCGATGTAGCCGACGTGCTCGCCGTCGTCGGAGCGCAGGTGGTCGAAGATGGCGGACATGGGGCCAGAATAGCCGCGGGGATTGAACGTCCGAGGGGAGCCGTTCGCGTCACAACGTGCGCGTCACCCGGGGTACGCCGTCCTCGTTCCACCGGAACAGGGTCAGGTGCCACAGCCCGGGGGCCGTGCGGGACGGGTCGATCAGCCCGTGCGCGCCGGCCTCCTCCAGGCGGCGGCGGACCGGCTGTAAGCCGGGTTCTGCGCGCCCGCCTCACTCCCCCAGCGGCCGCATGGCCTCCTCGACGCGCTCGGGGCTCATGTGCACCTCGGGGGTGAGCAGCAGGCTGGGCTCGTTGGGGTCGAGGCACTCGCGCCAGTAGGCGGCGTGGCGCTCGTCGAGCCAGTGGGTGGAGTCGCTGAGCTCGGCGCCGTCCTCGCCCTGGAGGGTGTACCACCACAGGTACAGGGCGTCCCCGACGGTCTCGAAGAAGATCGTCTCCACGTACATCCGCTCGGGCTCCAGGGTCTCGCGGAACGCCTTGGGGTTCTCCCGCAGGAACGCGATCCACTCGCGGGCGCGCTCCTCCTTGCCGGCGCGGACGCGGAGCCTCTCCATTTCGATCCTCATGGGCCGTCAGCCTACGGATCCTCCCGACGACGGCGGCGGGCCGCGGCCGTCTCCCCGGGATGAAGGACTCCCGCACCGGCCGCGCTCATCGGAGGCGACGAGACCAGAACGGATCCGAGGACCAGCCCACCGGAACGCCCATCCCGTGGAGGTTCATCTCGGGCCTGTCATGCAGGAGCTCGTACAGGCGGTCGGCCCAGCGGCTGCGCGGCGAGACCGTGCCCAGAAGGGACTGGAGCGAGACGAGCACCGGGTACAGACGCTGGCGGGACGCCTCGGGAACGGCCTCGGCACCGGAGAGCCACGAGATGGCGGGTGACTTGGGGATCATGGGGGTCACGCCGAGGCCCACATTCCAGAGGCGGCCGTGGTGGGCGCAGATGTTCCGCACGCGCACGTAGACCTGCAGCCACGAGGTGAGCACCGTGTCGGTCGACCCCACGCTGGCCGCCACCGCCACACGATCTGAGCGACGCGCGAGGTTGCGGTACAGGCCCGCCAGCTGCCCGATGGTCAGGGACTCCACCATGAGCCAGGACGGGGGCAGTTCCGGCTTCCGATAGGTCATCAGGTAGTGCTCCAGCGCCGAGGGGTGGTGGATCCGGTCATGACCGGACTCGGCCAACCCCAGCAGCCGGCTCCGTACCAGACGGCGGACGATGTCGAGGAGGTCAGCGTGCCGCTGTCGGTCGCGGAAGTGCACGGCGTCGATGTACCGGTGGGCGTCGTCATAGGTCGTGGACATGTGGTCGGTCAGGGCTGCGCGGACCGCGACTTCCACACGCTCGAGGGCGTCGAGGCAATGAAGCCGCAGCTTGCGATCGAAGACGTACAGGTCCAGGACGTCGTCGAACTCGGCACCGGGGGCGAAGGTGTGAGTGGATCGCTCCGCCTGGAAGGGGATCGTGTAGGGGGAGAGCCGGTAGTACCCGAGGTGCCGCAGGTATCGGAGAGCGCGGTCCCGGTCCGGAACCACGAGCCCCCGGCTCTCAAGCTGCTCGAGCATCCGCTCGTGGGAGAGCGGAGGCTTTGCGAAGGTCTCTGACCCCCGTGCCCGCATGGTCCGTCCCACTTCACCCTCCCGTTCCGGCACAAAGCGGCGCCAGGCAAAGAAAAATCCCCCAAGTGCGCATCATGGAGAGGCGTGGGGGATGTAGTGGGTTCAGTGTAGCACCTGAGAACTCCGTGTCGCTGCCAGGCCGATGGAACGGTCTGGGCAGATCGCGGCGCCCTCACTGCGCCAGGATCCAGCGGTCCTCGGGGCCGAAGACATGGAGATCGTCGCATGCGAAGCCGCGCAGCCACGGAACGCGGTCCACCACGCGCAGGTACAGGCCGCGGTGCACGCCGGACTCGTCGCCGAGGGACGGGCTGAGCACCTGCGCGGAGCCATCGGGCGCGCGGCCGTGCCGAAGCACGGAGTCCGGCGCGTTCGCCTGGTCCAAGGTGGCCAGGCGCAGCAGCGGGGCGACGGCGGGCGGGCACTCCCGCAGGCCCGCCGCCGCGACGGCCCGCCGCAGCTCGGGGAGGGTGCCACCGTCGGGCAGGTGGAGCTCGGCGAGCGTGCGCTCGACGACGCTCACCCGATCGGGGACCGCGGCGCACACCCGCGCGTCCGCGATCAGGCGCTCAGCGGACTCGTTCATCGCGACCCCCGCCGCGCGCAGGCGGGCGAGGAGGTCGGCCGGCCCCTCAGGTGCGAGGTCGAGCGTGAGGGAGTCCCCGGGGAGCAGACGCGTCATGGGGCCATCCTGCCTCGACAGAAAACCGGCTGTCAGCCGGGTTCTGTGCGGGTCAGGTGCGGGATTCCCCCGCAAACGGAGAGAGGAGATGCTCCAGGGACTCGGCCAGTGCCGCCTGCAGCGTGGTGTCACCCGACCAGCAGTCCCACGGGAAGTCGGAGTCCACCACGTCCCCGTCCACCACGACGTCGACCATGCCGCCGCCGCTGAGCCGCACCTCCAGTGAGGAGCCGGAGCCCGAACCCAACGTGCCACGAGAGCAGGCCCAGCCGTCGATGGGAACCGCCGCGGACAGCCCATGGCCAGGCCAGGCGTCAACCAGTGCCGCGTCGAGCATGCGGCACGCCCACCTCTGACGGCCGGCACGCCGACGCGCACGCGCCTGACGCCACGCCCGGAGCCCACGGATCATGGCTCCCATCCTATCCGGTCTACTCACGGGCGGAGTCGGCCGCTCTGAGACGTCATCGGCGTCCCGACCGTCCCTCCGGCGGGCCGGGCTTCACGCCTCGTCGGGCGCCCGGTCCTCCGCGTCGGCGATGACATCCTCCAGAGCCTGCAGGTGGGGTTCGGCGTCGTCCCCGGCGCCCAGGTCGGCCAGCGCGAGGCGGAGGGCCTCGAGCAGCTCGCCAGCCTTTGCGTCCGCGGCGGCGGAACTCCAGCTCTCCCGCCAGGGCTCCTGAGTGGCGTCCTGCTGCTGGAGGAAGATGAGCCGCTCGACGTCGTCGGCCGGGATCTTGAGTTCCTCACCCCACGCCTGCATGGTCTCCACGTACGTGGCGTACTTGCGGGGGTAGGTCCAGCCATCGCCGATCCGGACGTCGACGTCCTTCGCGTGCTCGGCGAACCAGGCGCGCACAACCGAGTCGAGGACGGGGGCGATGTCGGACTCCCGGTGGGCCTTGGTGAGGAAGGAGAGGTACTTGGTGCCGAAGGCCGCGCCGAGGTGCTCGAGGCAGCCGACCCCGCTCTTGCGCTGCTGCCGGACATGCTCGAAGGCCGCGGGCCCGCCCTGCTCGAGGGTGATGCGGGTGACGTCGGCGAGCTGCTCCTCGAACCCGGGCTGCGCCATGATGCGCTCCACCCGGGAGGGGCCGTAGCCGACCCGTCCGTATCCCCACACCATCGCGGCGATGAAGGCGTCCCGCTGCACGGCGCGGTCCTCGGCGGTCACCTTCGCGGCGTAGCCGGTGACGACGGCGCGGGTCAGCGGCTCGCACTCGAGGCAGGCGGGCAGGTCGGGCACGGGAGGCATGTGCCTTCAGTTCCGGCCCGGTCCGCCGCTCCCCTCCGCGATGGCGGTCAGACGGTCCACGTGGGCGGCCCAGCGGTCGGCGTCCCACGGGGGCAGGTTGTTCCCCGGGGCGCGCAGGCCGGCCTGCCCGTCGATCTGCTCCCGCAGGATGTCCGCGTGGCCGGCGTGCCGGGCCTCGTCCAGGGCGACGTGCGCGATGATCTGCGCGAGCGTGACCTCCGCCTTGTCGTCGGGCCACCACGCCACCCGCCCGGGGGCGTCGGCGCCGAGGGCCGTGATGGTCGCGTCCGCGTGGGCGAAGCAGCGGCGGGCGAACTCGAGGACGTCCTCGAGGGACTCACCCTCGGCGGCGAACATGTCCACGTTGTCCTCCTCCGGCTGCCCCGCCGCCGCCCAGGGCAGCTGCACCTCGGCGGGGCGGCCGAACGTCTCGCCGAAGTACTCCAGCTCGATGACGGCGGCGTGCTTGACCAGTCCCAGCAGGTTGGTGCCGGTGGGAGTGCGCGGCAGGCGGGCGTCGCGCTCGCTGAGGCCCTCGAGCTTCTGCAGGAGGGCCGCGCGCTGGCGGCGCAGCCCGTCGTGGAGGATCTGCTTGTGGTCCATGAGGTGATCCTGCCCCAGAGCAATCAGGCCGCGAACCCCCGCACGAGCTCAGCCACCCGCTCCGGCGCCTCCAGGTGCACGTCGTGCCCCGCACCGGGCACCTGCACGTGCCGCACATCCGGGCGCCGACGCCGCATCTCGTCCAGCTCTCCGGCGGGCACGTACCCGTTCTCCCCGCTGATCAGCAGGGTTGGCGCGCCGATCTGCCCCCATTCCTCCCACCGGGGCCGCTCGTGGACGGGCCACAGGGCGGTCTCCAGCACGTCGACGTCGAAGCGTGGCACCCAGCCGGCGTCCGTTTCCTCGAGCCCCTCGCGTCCGTGGCGTACGCGGTCCTTCGGCAGGACTGGGCCTCCGGCACGACGACGCCGGTCCCCGCCGACGTCGACGTCCCGGGTGGAGCGCGGGGATGGCGCGGTTGCGGGCGGCCCCGCCCCTGACTGGCCGTTGCGCACCGCGCGCCTGACGCTGCGCCCGCACCGGGAGGACGGCCCCGGCTGGCCCTGCCGGATCGGTGTCCCTGGTGGGGGAGAACGCGGGCATGCCCGTGGGGGACGTGATCCTGTGGCTGACGGACCGCGAGTCATCCCGCGGGCCTCACCTCGTGTGTTCGCCTGACCATAGCCGGGGCACTACATACGGCACTGAGGCTGGTCAACCCTGTAGACCGCCCCCGTCAACCACGCCGGCCCGCACGCGCGGCGAACTCGTCCAGACAGGCGAGCACCTCGGTGGCCAGCCACACCCGGTTCCGACGCTGGCTGGAGACCGGCTGCAGCGCACCGGCCTCGACAAGCTGGTCCACGGCCCGCTGGGCGGCCGGGCGCGAGACACCCAGCGCCTGGGCCAGATGGTCCACGGTCACGGCAGGCTGCGCGATGATCACCGCGAGCGCCCGCCAGACCGCCGCGTCCCGCCGGGCAGTGAGCCGCTCGCGCCAGCCGGTCAGGGCCTCGTCCAGGTCCGCGACGAGCTCTCGGCCGTTGTCGACGGCGGCCAGGGCGGCCTGCGCGAAGCGGCGCACGATGGGCGCGGGGTCGCCGTCGCGGTAGGCGGTGAGGGCGTCGAAGTATCCGGCCGTGTCCGTGAGGAGTCCCGCGGAGAGGGGCACCCCCATACGGGTGATCGCGCCGGCCCGGTGCAACACGGCGTGCACGAGGACGCGCCCGGTGCGGCCGTTGCCGTCCGCGAACGGGTGGATGGTCTCGAACTGGGCGTGCGCGATGGCGGCCTGCACGAGGGCGGGTACGTCCGTGCGTCGCAGATAGGCGAAGAGATCGTCCATCCCGGCACGCAGGCGCTCCGGGTGGGGCGGGACGAACTGCGCCGTGTGCGGCGTGGGCGCCCCTCCCCCGATCCACCCCTGCGCATCGCGGTAGGCGCCCGGCCGGGCATGCTCCTGACCGTCCATGAGGGCACGATGGGCGGCCAGCAGGGCGGGCTCGTCGAGGTCGGCGGCCAGCCGGGAAGCAGCGCCCATGGCCCTCACGTTCGCCGCCACGAGCGCTGCGTTCGGGCGGGTGCGTTCGCCGAGAGTCGCCAGGGCGAGGGCTCGCGCGCCCGCGGTGATGTGCTCGATCTGCGAGGAGGACGCGGACTCAGTGCGCAGGAGCACCGCGTCGATCGGGGCGATCTCTCCAGTGAGCCCCGGGAGGGCGTGGCTGATCTCAGCATCGAAGCGCACGACGGCGGCCGTCGCCTCCTCGACCTCGGTGGCCAGATCGGAGGGCAGGTCGAACCCGAGTCGGGCGATACGGGCTGGGAGCGCGGCTCGATACGGGCCCGACGCGCGCACGCGAGCGCGGCGGGTGAGGACGCCGGCGTCGTCGGGGTCCGCGGTCCAGGGGCGCTGCTCCCACCCGACGACCCACGGGGTCGGGCGCAGATCGTTGCTCATGCCACAACCTTACGCAACGTTATGTCTAGAGCGTTGCGTACTTCTGGGCGTCGTGAGATGGAAAGCCGTCAGCCCCGGGCCCGATGCTCCGAGGCGAGCATCGCGTCAGTGACGCCGTCCACCCAGCCGCGGGTGCGGTGCAGTGACGCCTCCTTGAAGGTGCCCTCGTGGCGCAGGCCGACCTTCTCCATCACGCGCGGGATGGGCGCGTTGTCCGCGAAGGCGTGAGCCTCCACGGGTCGGACGCCGAGGCCCGCGAAGGCGAGGTCCAGCAGGGCACAGGCCAGCTCGGTGGCGTGGCCCCGGCCGGCGTGGGCCGTTGCTATGGTCCAGCCGATCTCGGCCTGCGCGTCCCGGGCTTCCTCGCGCGGCGCGCCGCGAGGTCGAGGAGGGGCGTGGCCATGGGGTCACGGCAGCGGGCGGCGGTGACGTCCCTCCCCTACTCTCGGCCCCATGGACGTCACCTTCGCTCCGCTCGACCCGGCAGGCGCCGACCGGGACGCGCTCGTCGCCCTGCTCACCGAGAACGCGTGGCCGTTCCACACGCGCCCGCGCGTCAGCCGGCCGGAGGCGGAGAAGGCCGTCGATGGCGGCGCCTGGGAGGATGAGGACCACCGCACCTTCTGGATCGAGCATCCCGAGCACGGCCGCGTCGGCGTGGTGCGCCTGGAGGACCTCACGGACCCCACCCCCTTGTTCGACCTGCGCGTGGCGGAGCGGTTCCGCGGGCGCGGGCTCGGCGCGCAGATCCTCACCGCGCTCACCCGGCACGTCTTCGAGACGATGCCCGCGGTGGACCGCTTCGACGGCCGGACCCGCGAGGACAACGTCCCCATGCTGCGCACCTTCCGCCGGGCCGGCTGGGTCAAGGAGGCGCACTACCGGCGCGGCTGGCCCGTGGACGGCGGCGAGCCGCTCGCGTCCGTGGCCTACGCAACGTTGCGCCAGGACTGGGCGTCCGGCACGACGACGCCGGTCCCCGCCGACGTCGACGCCCCGCCTCCGGCGGGGCGCAAGGAGGGCGCGGCTGCGGGCGGCCGCGCCCCTGACTGGCCGTTGCCCACCGCGCGGCTGACGCTGCGGCCGCACCGGGAGGACGACTTCGGCTGGTTGCAGGAGATGTACACGCAGCCCGAGGTGGTGCGCCACCTGCTGGACGAGCCCTGGGACGAGGCGACCGCGCGGGCGAAGCTGGCCAAGCGGATCACGTGGGACGGCCTCGGCGGCCCGTCCGGGGCGGTGTCCCTGGTGGTGGAGCACGCGGGCGTCCCCGTGGGTGACGTGATCCTGTGGCTGACGGACCGCGAGCGCGGTGTCGCGGAGATCGGCTGGGCACTGGATCCGCGGCATGCCGGTCAAAGCTTCGCCCGGGAGGCCGCGGCTGCGCTGCTGGACCTGGGGTTCGAGACGTCTGGCCTGCACCGGGTGGTGGCACAGATGGATGCCCGCAACACGGCGTCCGCCCGACTGGCCGAGACGCTCGGGATGCGTCGAGAGGCACACCACCGGCAGGACCTGTGGAGCAAGGGCGAGTGGACGGGCACCCTCGTCTACGCGATGCTCGCGAGCGACCGGGGGGTGAGGGGCCATCTATGACGACAAAGGCAACGTCAGCTCCGGAAGAACAGCCTAGGGCCCCGTGGCGAAAGAGAAATCCCCCACCTGCGCATCGTGGAGAGGCGTGGGGGATGCGGTGATGTGAACGTTCGCATCCATGCGCACCGAGGTCGGCGTGTCGGGCGCAATCCGTGCCGCCGAACGGACTTCTACGCTCACCCCATGTAGCTCGACACCGTGAGGGGGTGGACTCGCGAGGCTCACCAGGTGTGCGGACCGAGGTCCTCGAGGATCTCCAGGTCGAGAAGCCACTCGTCAGGGCGGGGAGTCTCGGGGAGCACCGGCTCGTAGGCGCCGACGTAGACGACCTCCCCCATACTGAGGCCGGTGGCCTCCTCCGGCTCAAGGATCGTCAGATCAGCGTGGCCGGGGACGCGGTCGATCTCGGCGAGCCGCCCCGAGGGCCACACCTCGTGTGCCGCCCTCACCACGGCCCGCACACGACGCAACGGGATCGACCCGGCGGGGCTGCCGTCGTCGTGATGGGTGACGATCCAGCCTGCAGATGCCAGGGGCCCAGCCTGACTCACTCCCCGGGAGGGCAGCAGGATCAGCTCGTGGACTTCCCCCACGGCGATCGGGTCACCGCAGCATTCCTGCTCCCAGTCCGAGAGCGAGGCGCGGCCGACGGCGCCGACGGTGATGTCCATCATCGGAGTGTAGGGGCGGGGCCTCACCCGAGGGCGCGTGGGGCGTCTTCACCGGTGATGCTGGGGATTGGACTTGAGGCCAGACGAGTGAAGGCCCGGACAACTCACCCTCACCGCGTACATAGGTTCGACGCCATGACGCGAACGGGAGCCTTCACCATCGCGGGACTGGCCGCCTTCGCCATCTCCACCGGCATCCTGGTTCTCCTGCTGATCACGGGCTCGGAGACGCCTCGGGAGACGATGGCCTTCTTCGCCCTGATCATCGGCTGCTACGCACTGTCCGCGCTCTGCTTCGCTGCGGCGAAACGCGTTCTGCTGGCGCTGCTGTCCGGCGCGCTGGCTGTCGTCAGCTTCCCGCTCGCCCTGTTCATCGGGTACGTCGTGGAGATGCTTCAGAGCCAGCAGTGACACCGCCCGGGGCACGCGTCACCCGGGGCGCTCCACCCTCGTTCCAGCGGGACAGGGTGAGGTGCCACAGCCCGGGGACCGTGCGAGACGGGTCGCCTCCACGCGCGCCAATGTGCCCCTGTACGAGCGGCTCGGGTTCCGCGAGACCGGGCCCGTCACCGCCTACGGCACCGAGGACCTCACCGGCATGTGGTGGAAGGCCTGACCACGCCCACCCGGCGCGTGGCCGCCGCGTGGATACCCGCGGCCCGGGAGTGACGTCATGGACCTCGGATCGTGCTGATACCGGATCTCGTGACGTGACACCGGGTATCGTGAGCCACGCCACTACGCTGTGCCTCCACCGATAAAGGAGCAACCCCTCCATGCCGACCCTGCGAACCGTCCCCCTCTCCGCCGCCACGCGGGAGGATCACCTCGCCCGCCTCCGGGCCACCAGCCCGGAGGACCCCCTCGACATCCTGATCGTGGGCGGCGGCTCCACCGGCGTGGGCGCCGCGTTCGACGCAGCCACCCGCGGCCTCGACGTGGGCATCGTCGAGGCCCGCGACTGGGCCTCCGGGACCTCGTCCCGCTCCTCCCGCCTCATGCACGGTGGCCTGCGCTACCTCGAGATGCTGGACGTCAAGCTGGTGTACGAGGCGCTGCGTGAGCGCGACCTGCTGCTCACCCAGACCGCGCCCCACCTGGTGCGCCCCCTGCGCTTCGTCTTCCCGTTCTTCCACAAGGTGATCGACCGCGGCTTCATCGGCGCCGGCGTCACCATGTACGACGCCATGCAGTCGCTCGGCCGCCGCCGCGCGATGGGCGCGCACCGCCATCTCAGCCGCCGCTCCATGGCCGCGACCTTCCCCTCCCTCGACGACGAGAAGATCGTCGGCGCGGTGGAGTACGCCGACGCCCAGTTCGACGACGCCCGCCTGGCCATGATGCTCGTGCGCTCCGCCGTGGACCACGGCGCCGTGGCCGCCAACTACACCGCCGTCACCGACTACCTGCGCGGCGACGACGGCCGTGTGCAGGGCGTGCGTGTCCGCGAGGAGACCTCCGGCGAGGAGTTCGACGTGCACGCGCGCGCCGTCATCCTGGCCGGGGGCGTGTGGACCCAGGAGCAGCAGGAGCTGGCCGAGGCCGACGGCGGCCTCGAGGTGCTCGCCTCCAAGGGCGCCCACATCACCGTCCCGCGCGACCGCATCCGCGCCGACGCCGCCACCGGCGTGATCACCAAGACGGAGAAGTCCGTGCTGTTCCTCATCCCGTGGGACGAGTACTGGGTGATCGGCACCACGGACACCCCGTGGGCGGAGGACGTGGCCCATCCGGCCACCACCGCGGACGACATCGACTACATCCTCGAGCACGCCAACGCTGTGCTGAAGGAGGACCTCACGCGTGACGACGTGATCGCCACGTACGCCGGCCTGCGCCCGCTCCTGCAGCCGGTCACCGGATCCGACGGCGGCTCCACCAAGATCTCCCGTGAGCACACCGTCACCGAGGTGGCCCCCGGCCTCACCGCCGTGGCCGGCGGCAAGTGGACCACGTACCGGGCCATGGCCGAGGACGTCGTGGACTTCGTGGTGCGCGAGACCCACCCGACCCGTCCCAGCCTCACCGAGCGCATCCCCGTGCTCGGCGGCCTCGGCTACTCGGAGATCGAGGCGGAGGCGGACCGCATCGCCGCCGACTACGGCCTGGACGAGGCCCGCGTGGACCGGCTCCTGTTCCGCTACGGCACCGTGCTGCGCCACGTGCTCGACCTGATCGACGCCGACCGGTCCCTGAGCGTCCCTCTCGCCGAGGCGCCGCGCTACCTGCGCGCCGAGATCGTCCACGCCGCCCGGGCCGAGGGCGTCGTCCACCTGGACGACGTCATCGAGCGCCGCACGCGCCTGTCCACCGAGGTCCGCGACCGTGGCGTCGCGGCGGCCGAGGAGATCGCGTCCCTCGTGGCCCCCGAGCTGGGCTGGGACGCTGAGCGCATCGCCGGTGAGATCCGCGCGTACAAGGACCTCGTCGCCGCACGCCTCCGCGGCGAGACCGCCCACGACGACGTCACCGCCGCCGCCGCGCTCGTAGCCGCCGACGCCGCCCCCATCCACTGAGAGGAGCCCGTCCATGGGCACGATCTTCCTGTATGAGATCGCCGGCACGGCGATCCTCCTCCTGCTCGGCGTCGGCGTCGTCGCCAACGTCGTCCTCACGAAGACCAAGGGCAACGGCGGAGGCTGGCTGCTCATCAACTTCGGCTGGGGGCTGGGCGTCTTCGCGGGCGTCTACGTCGCTGCCGCGACCGGTGCGCACCTGAACCCCGCCGTGACCGTCGGCCTGCTCGTCAGCGGCGCCGAGGAGTACGCCCCCGGCATCGCCGTGACCCTCGGCGCCACGCTCGCGTACTTCGCGCGCAGCTGATCGGCGCCTTCCTCGGCGCGGCCCTGGCCTGGCTGGCCTACCGCGACCACTACCAGGCGGAGACGGACCAGGGCGCGATCCTGGGCACCTTCGCCACAGGCCCCGAGATCCGCAACCCGCTGTGGAACATGGTCACCGAGCTGATCGCCACGTTCGTCCTGGTGTTCGTGGTCCTGCTCTTCGGCTCCACCCCCTCCGGGCTCGGCCCGCTCGCGGTGGCCCTGCTCGTCGTCGCGATCGGCGCGAGCCTGGGCGGCCCCACGGGGTACGCCATCAACCCGGCGCGCGACCTGGGCCCCCGCCTGTTCCACGCCGTCGCGCCGATCCGGCACAAGGGCGGCTCGGACTGGGGCTACGCCTGGGTGCCGATCGTCGGCCCGCTCGTCGGCGCCGTCCTGGCGGGCCTCGCCGCGCCGCTGTTCGTCTGAGCAGCCCGTTCATCTGAGCGGTCTGCCCGTCCAACCCCGGCGGGCACGTTCCCCTGCGGGAACGCGCCCGCCACCCCCACACCCCCGTGACCACCTCCGAAGGAGTAGGACATGACCACCCCCCGCTACGTGATGGCCATCGACCAGGGCACCACGTCCACGCGCGCGATCCTCTTCGACCACAGTGGGGCCATCGTGTCCACTGGTCAGCGCGAACACGAGCAGATCTTCCCGCGCGCCGGCTGGGTGGAGCACGACCCAGTGGAGATCTGGACGAACACCCGCGAGGTCGTCGGCGAGGCCCTGGCCCGCGCCGAGGTGACCCGACACGACGTCGCCGCCGTAGGCATCACGAACCAGCGTGAGACCACCGTGGTGTGGGACCGCAACACCGGCAAGCCGGTGTACAACGCCATCGTGTGGCAGGACACCCGCACCGACCGCCTCTGCGAGCGCCTGGCCGGCGACGTCGGCGCGGACCGCTACAAGGAGCGCGTCGGGCTGCCCCTGGCCACGTACTTCTCCGGCCCCAAGGTGGCCTGGATTCTGGAGAACGTGGACGGTGCCCGGGAGGCCGCCGAGAACGGCGACCTCATCTTCGGCACCACGGACTCGTGGCTCGTGTGGAATCTCACCGGCGGCGGCGAGGGCGGCCGGCACGTCACCGACGTCACCAACGCCTCCCGCACCATGCTGATGAACCTGGACACCCTCGACTGGAACGAGGAGATCTGCGCGGACATGGGCATCCCGATGTCCATGCTTCCGGAGATCGTCAGCTCCTCCGCCGAGGTGGGCACCGTATCCGGCCAGCAGCTGCTGCGCGAGACGCCGATCACCGGCATCCTGGGCGACCAGCACGCGGCGACCTTCGGCCAGGCGTGCTTCGAGGTCGGCCAGGCCAAGAACACGTACGGCACCGGCAACTTCATGCTGATCAACACCGGCGAGGAGCCGGTGCAGTCGGACAACGGCCTGCTCACCACGGTGGCGTACCGCATTGGCGACCAGAAGCCGGTGTACGCGCTGGAGGGCTCGATCGCCGTCACCGGCTCGCTGATCCAGTGGCTGCGGGACAACCTCGGGATGATCGGCAGCGCCCCGGAGGTCGAGACCCTGGCCGCCGGCGTGGAGGACAACGGCGGCGTGTACTTCGTCCCCGCGTTCTCCGGCCTCTTCGCCCCGCACTGGGACGCCGCGGCCCGCGGCGCCATGGTGGGCATGACCCGTTACGTCAACAAGGGGCACATCGCCCGCGCGGCGCTCGAGGCCACCGCCTTCCAGAGCCGCGAGGTCCTGGACGCCATGAACGCGGACTCCGGCGTGGACCTCACCGAACTGAAGGTCGACGGTGGCATGGTCGCCAACGAGCTGCTCATGCAGTTCCAGGCGGACCTGCTGCGCGTGCCCGTCGTGCGCCCCAAGGTCGTCGAGACCACCGCTCTCGGCGCCGCCTACGCCGCAGGCCTGGCGGTGGGGTTCTGGGCGTCCCAGGACGAGCTCGTGGCCAACTGGGAAGAGGACAAGCGCTGGGAGCCCACCATGGACGAGGAGGAGGCTGAGCGCGCCCTGCGGCTGTGGAAGAAGGCCGTGGAACGCTCCCGCGACTGGGTCGACGAGGACGTCGAGTCGGCCCAGGGCTGAGCCGTCCGATCCATAGGCCGGTCCGGCCGGCCCCGTGCGTCCCGTGCGCCCGGGCCGGTCCGGGCCGAGGCGGCCCCCGAGCAGTTTGGCGTGACAGTCCTCCTGATCCTTGCGCGGTCGGGCGAGGTGCTGTTCGACCTCACGGATCGCGCGGCGATCAGTCCCCTGCCCTCCAGGCGCGAGGTGCCCGGCTGCTCCGACGTCGACCTGTCCTCACCCAGGGTGCCCTCTTCCGCGCGGCTCCCGCCCAAGGCGGCGGTGGCCAGTTCGCCGAAGTAGTCCGCATCCACGTCTCGGCCGTCCTTGATGGCGCTCCGATGTGGAATCTCCTCGGAGATGTTCTCCACGGCCGCGTTGTTCGCCGGGGCCACCACCATTTCGAAGCCGACCACCTCGGGCCAGAGTTTGCGCACCCGTCGTCGCGCCCTGCCCTCGCCGGTCCACTCATGGGTGCGTTCGGTGAAGGCGTCGAGTGGGTTCTCACACGCCGACAATCGGCGTGCTCGTTCGACGACGTTGGACGCCAGGATGTCCCGGAGCATGGTCGTCTTGCCGGTTCCGGGTGGGCCGTTCACACCCATCAGACCTGGGCCGCGCGACGACATCAATGCGGGCGGCTTGCAGATGCCCCGTGTGCTCGTGGGCAGTCATATTCGAGGAACTCAGCGCTGGCCGCAGTGCCTGGATGGCGCACTTGTCCTCCTCTCCGAGTCTCAGCGCAGTTGAGTCCCGCATAGTGGTGTAGCGCCCGGTGGTCGGGCACGTCGTCTCAGACGTGGACGCGGCCACCGTGTGATCCTTCGAGTGAACCTCTCACAGCACCCTCGAATGGAGTCATCACGATGACCGCTCCTCATATTCTCGACCCTGCCGGCCTGCTGAGCGAAGCCCTGTCCGAAGCGTCCCCGGACATGATGCGCCACTTGCTGCAGACCATGATCAACACCCTGCTCTCCGCCGATGCAGACGCGGTGGTCGGCGCCGAATGGGGCAAGCCCACCCCGACACGGTCCGCCCAGCGCAACGGGTACCGGCACCGGGACCTGGACACCCGGGTCGGCACGGTCGATGTAGCCATCCCGAAGCTGCGCTCTGGGACGTACTTCCCGGAGTGGCTGCTGGAACGCCGAAAGAGAGCGGAGTCGGCGCTGATCACCGTGGTGGCGGACTGCTACTTGGCCGGGGTGAGTACCCGGCGGATGGACAAGCTGGTCAAGACCCTGGGGATCAATGCCCTCTCCAAGTCCCAGGTCTCCAGGATGGCCGCGGACCTGGATGAACACGTGGAGTCCTTCCGCCACCGGCCCCTGGATGAGGCCGGTCCGTTCACGTTCGTGGCCGCGGACGCGCTGACGATGAAGGTCCGCGAGGGCGGGCGGGTGGTCAACGCGGTGGTGCTGCTGGCTACCGGGGTCAACGGTGACGGCCACCGCGAGGTCCTGGGGATGCGCGTGGCGACCAGTGAGACCGGTGCGGCGTGGAACGAGTTCTTCGCTGACCTCGTGGCCCGGGGCCTGGCCGGGGTCCGCCTGGTCACCAGTGACGCCCATGCCGGGCTCAAGGACGCCATCGCCGCCAACCTGCCCGGCGCCACCTGGCAGCGGTGCCGGACCCACTACGCGGCGAACCTGATGGGCATCACCCCGAAGTCCATGTGGCCGGCGGTGAAGGCCATGCTCCACTCGGTCTACGACCAGCCCGACGCCACGGCGGTGAACGCGCAGTTCGATCGGCTGCTGGACTACGTAAGCGAGAAGCTCCCGGCGGTGGCCGAGCACCTCGGTGATGCCCGGGCGGACATCCTGGCCTTCACGACGTTCCCGAAGGACGTCTGGACGCAGATCTGGTCGAACAACCCGGCCGAGCGGCTCAACCGGGAGATCCGCCGCCGCACCGACGCGGTGGGCATCTTCCCCAACCGGGCGGCCATCGTCAGGCTGGTCGGGGCGGTGCTGGCCGAGCAGACCGACGAATGGGCCGAAGGGCGCCGCTACCTCGGCCTCGAGGTCCTCGCCCGCTGCCGCCTCACCCCCGTCGAGGACACCGGAAGCGAGGTGGGCACCGACACCGACACTGCCCTCGAGCTCAGCGCCTGACAACCCCAACGAAGGATCCAACCGCTACACCACCACAAGGGGCTTGACCCTCAGCGCGGGCATTCCATCCCCCCGTCTGCCCTTCGCTCTCTCCCCCCGGACAACGACGTCCGTTCAGTTCCGGTTCAGTCCGAACCGGCGCGTCATCAGAGCCTCCTTGTAGTGCTTCTCCGCGGCGTCGATCTGGGCCTGCGGGGTATTGGAGCCGAACACGCGCAACAGGCTGAACGTGTACCGCTCCGGCTGGGCGGGGTCGAGCTCCAGGGCATCCCGGAGGGCGACGTTCCCGCCATGCCCGTCACGGGCGTAGGCCTCCCACCGCCCGAGCACACCACGCTCGCCGTCGGCCTTGCCGACATAACACTGGCCCGCGGTCTCGTCGGCGATCAGGTAGATCCCGCGTACGGCCTCCAGGGCGGTGCGCCAGCCTGCGTAGCGAGTCTCGGTCACCATTGACTGCAGGTCCCCGTAGCTGAGCAGCACGTGGTCGAAGCCGGGGAACGCCTCGGTGGTGGGGTCGGCGATCTCGAGGACGGGGAACCGCGCCGCCAGGGGGCCGCGCTTGGCCCAGTTCACGGGGTCTGCGGACCACTCCACCACCAGGCGCTCCTCGAGGGAGGCCAGCAGCGGCACCGGCGCAACGTCGTAGTACCGGTGCCGCTCCGTGCGCTCAGCCACGGCCTCCCCGCGGTTCTCGTACACGGCGGTGAGGCGAGAGCGACGCCCGCCCTCCCCCATGAAGATCAGCCAGTGGCGGGCGGGCTCCTTCGGGAACTTCCCCACGTGGTGCTGCTCCCGCGTGTAAGCCAGCACGCGCTCCGGCGTGGCTGCCGCCCGCGACGGCAGCCCCGACTCCTTGTAGGTGTGGCGGATGGCCAGGACGTCGTGCGGGTCGAGGCTGGCGGCCGCTAGGACGGCCCCGAGGGTGAGGACGAAGGGCTGGGGAACCGGATCAGAGTGCGGCATAGGACCTCATTCTGCTCATGGGACGGATCCACATCGACAGATTGACACTTCAGACTCACAGTCGACCACCAAGGGGGGCTCTCAAGAGCGGCAGTGTCAGTCTCCCGCCCCTCTGGCCGACACCAGTCGGTACCGGGTGTCCTTGTGGCCCTGACCGCCGGTCATCTCCACCAGCCCGTCGAGCAGCGGCTGGCGGAGCGCGTAGCGGATCTGCCGCGCGGTCAGCATGGTGGCCTCCTCCAGGTCGCGGATGCCCACCGCCTCCCCCGCGGCCAGGGCACCGAGGACGCGCCCCTCGTGGCGGGTGGGCGCGGAGCTGGGCGGCACGGCCGACGACGGTGTCCCGGCCTTCGCCCCGGGCGTCACCTCCGCGGGGGACGTCGTCGCGACCTCCACGGCAGGCTCCCGCCGACTCGGCCGAGCCCCCTCGGGCCGCGGCCGCCAGAGCAGAGCCTTGAACTGGACGCCCGTGTCGATGAGCTGAGGCCGGTCCAGCCCCCACTGCCGAGCGGACCGGAACACCTCGTGGATGCCGCCGCCCTCGCCCTCGATGACGGAGGCGCCGTCCGGCGTCGTGAGCTTCTTGGCGATCTGGTACAGCCGCTGATTGACGGCGGCCTGGGCGTGTTCGTCACTTTCGAGCTGGGTGAGTGACACTCCGCGGAGGCCGCCCGGGCTCTGGATGAACAGGGCCCGGTCCGTGAGCCGCACCTGGATGGCCTTGCCCGCGCCGAGGGTGTCGGGGCCGAGGTCGCGGTGCACGAGGGCGTTGCCGAGGAGTTCACGGACGGCGGCGAGCGGGAGCTCGGGGCGGCGCTCGAGCTGACCGTCGGGGCGGTACACGTGCTCGGTCCCGAGGTTCTGGCGCACCCAGGCCATCACCTCGTCGAGCAGCACGGGGACGGGGCCGGTGAAGTCCGTGAGGTTGCGGCTGCGCGCCTGCCCCTCTCCCCCGCGCACCTGGACGGCGGCGGTGACGGTGAGCCCCGGATAGCGGCCCTGCGGGTAGTCGCCGAGGGCGTAGAGGCCGGCCAGGGTGGGCTCCCCGGCGGCGGTGAGGACGTTGGTCTGGCGGAGGATCTCCTGGTGCGTGCGGTCACGGAGGCGGCGGTCCCGCTCGCGCACGGCCGCCACGTAGTCGGTCACGAGCTCGGGGACCAGGTCCTCCTCGCTCATCCCGGTGACGGGCTTGACGTCGTAGTCCACGCGCTCGTCGGCGTGAAGCTTGGCGACCTCCAGCATGCGCAGCTCGTGCGCGTGCATCACGTAGTCGCCGTCGGACTGGCGGAGATAGGCCTGCCCTCGCACCGTTGCGGGCCGGTCCGTGAGGCGCAGGGGCACCACGTGGGCGACGAGCACGTCCTTCCCGTCCAGGCGGAAGACCTGGGGCAGGAGGGTCGGACTGGGCGTGACGGCCTCGCGCGCCTGGGCCACGAGCCCCGCCTCCAGCACGGCGACGTCGGGCACGCCCACCACGCGGAACTCGCCGTGCGCCTCGTCGACGCCGCAGACGACGGTTCCACCGGCGGGCATGTTGGCGAAGGCGCAAAGCGTCTCCGGCATGGAAGGGACGCCGCCCGTCGCCCGCTTGACCTCGACCGAGGTGGTGTCGCCACGGCGCGCGCGGAGGGCTTCGAGGGTGGCCGTCAGATCATCAGAGGACCAGTTCACAGTGACAACTGTAAGTCATGGTGTCAGTGTCATGACGGGCGCTTCCCGTGACGACCGTTCAACCCGGACCCCGGCGCCGTCGAGAACCTGGGTGAGGTGCGCGACCGCAGCGGTATGAACGTGTGCCCGCGGGAGATCGAGGAGGTGCTCTACGAGCACCCGGCGGTGGCCGAGGCTGCCGCGGTGGGCGTGCCACACCCGGAGCTCGGCGAGGAGGTGGCCGCCCACGTGGTGCTCGCCCCGGGGGCGGAGGCGACGGCGGAGGAGCTCATCGCGCACGTGAAGTCCCAGGTAGCGCCCTACAAGTACCCGCGCACCGTCACCGTCCGGGACGGGCTGCCCAAGACCGCCACGGGCAAGATCCTCAAGCGGGAGCTGGCGACGGCGGAGTGAGGCGGGGCCGGCCCCGGGCAGGGCCCGGGCTCTTGGTCCACAGGACCGCAGGTTTCCGTCAGAACCTGAGCCGTCGGCTCAGGTTCTGACGGAAACCTGCGGTCCGCGCGCGGCGACGGCGCGATCGGCGACGCCACGGGGAGCGCCGACGGCGCTGGGGTCGCTGACGGCTTTCAGTAGGCTCAGACTCACCGCGTGGGCGCCATGGTGGATGAACCCGGCTCCCGGAGGGCGCGTCCCACGCGATACGCCCGTGTTCCGAGACCTCGACGGAATGGAATCCCGTGTCGACCTTCCAGACCCCCCAGTACACGATCGTCGAACTGCTGAACAAGGCTCAGTGCGGCGAGCTTCAGCTTCCCGACTTCCAGCGGCCTTATCGGTGGGACGACGAGCGCATCCGGTCCCTGCTGGTCACGATCCTCCGCGGGCACCCCATGGGCGTCATCATGACCCTCAAGACCGGAGGTCATAATGTCCGCTTCAAGCCGCGCCCCATCACCGGTATCGGCCACGAGGGCCTGAAGGAGCCCGAACTCCTTCTTCTGGACGGTCAGCAGCGCACCACCTCGATGGTGCAGGCCCTCACGGGGGATGGCGTGGTGGACACGGAAGACGCGCGCCATCACAAGCTGAGGCGCCGATACTTCGTGGACGTGGTCAAGGCACTGGGCGATGTCCGGGAACAGGAGGACGCCGTCGTGTCTCTGCCAGACTCGGGCATCGTCACGGGGAACATCGGCCGAGACGTCGTGCTGGATGTGACGACGGAGGAGAAGCAGCACGCGGCGGGACTCATGCCTGCCACGGTCCTCTTCGACAGTGCACGCTGCTTCGCGTGGATGATGGGCTACCAGCAGGGCGCCCCGGAGCGGATGGCCGTCACCCAGCAGTTCCTCTCGACCGTGGCCCAGTCCGTGCAGACGTACAAGGTGCCCGCCATCGAACTCGACAAGGACATCTCCAAGGACGCTGTCGCCACCGTCTTCGAGAAGGTGAACACGGGCGGTCTGCGCCTCGACGTCTTCGAGCTCCTCACGGCCACTTTCGCGGGCGACGGCGCCTACTTCAAGGAGACGGGCGAGGACTTCCGTCTGGCTGAGGACTGGGCGCGCACCGAGGAGGTGCTCCACAAGTACCCGGTGCTCAAAGAAGTGAGGAGCACAGACTTCCTCATGGCTGTCTCCGTGCTGATCACCCTGTCCAAGCGCCGCACAGCCCTGGCCGCCGGCAAGACGGGCAAGCAGGTGCCCCAGACCAGCGCCCGCCGTGAAGACATCCTCAGCATGAGTCTGGACGACTACCGGACCTGGGCTCCTCAGCTGCGGGATGCCTTGCCTAGGTGTACCCGGTCAGGACGTTGGTGGCACGAGGGAGCTTGAACAAAGGAGAACCTCCGGGTGGGATGTGGCTTGTCTAAGGCCCACATCACAAACCCAGAGGTTCTCATGTCCCACGGTAGCGCCCGCCTGACCGTTCACGGTCGTCGACTCATCGTCCAACGCCACCAAGCCGGATGGGCTCAAGCCCACATCGCCGCCGCGATGGGGGTCTCACGAAAATGCGTGAAAACCTGGATCGACCGGTACGCGTGCGAGGGCGATGCAGGCCTGGCCACGCGTTCCTCCCGCCCCCACACCAGCCCCACGAGATCTTCTGCAGCCACGGAGCAGGCGGTGCTCGCCGCTCGCGCCGAGCACCGGTACGGGCAGGACCGTCTTGCCCCGCTCACCGGGGTTCCAGCACGCACGATCGGCAGGATCCTGCGTCGTCATCACGTGCCCCGCCTGGCCGCATGCGACCCGATCACCGGGGAGGTGATCCGTTCTTCGAAGACGACCACGCGCCGGTACGAACGAGACCGGCCCGGGGAACTGGTCCACGTGGACGTGAAGAAGCTGGGCAAGATCCCCGAGGGCGGGGGCTGGAGAGCACGAGGACGCGCGGCGACCGAGGCTGAGAAAGGCCGGCGCCCCAAGATCGGATACGACTACGTGCACGCGATGGTCGATGACCATTCCCGCTTGGCCTACGCCGAGGTCCTGGCCGACGAGACCGGGCAGACGTGCGCGGGATTCCTGCAGCGGGCCGCGGCGTACTTCGCCTCTCGGGGGATCACGAGGATCGAGCGTGTCATCACGGACAACGCGTTCGCGTATCGCCATAGTGCAGCGTTCCGGGCCGCGGTGGCCGGGCTCGGGGCCAGGCAGAAGTTCATCCGCCCGCACTGCCCGTGGCAGAACGGCAAGGTCGAGCGGTTCAACCGGACGCTGGCGATCGAGTGGGCCTACCGGCAGGTGTTCACCTCCAGTGCTCACCGACAGGACGCGCTTGTCCCGTGGTTGGAGTACTACAACACTGAGCGGGGTCACGCCGCGCTCGGAGGACACCCGCCCATGAACCGGGTGCCACCAACCTCATGACCGGGTACACCTAGGGTGGCCAGGCATCTCCGCGATCTCCACATCCATGAGAGTCGGGGCATCCCGTACAGCTCGCAGGTCGTTTCGTTGATGATCGTCACCACCCTGCTGGGCGAGCGAGCTGAAGAGCACGCGGTGCGCGCGCGCTTGAACCAATGGTTCTGGTGCGGAGTTCTGGGCGAGCTCTACGGGTCTACGATCACGACCCAGCTGGCCAAGGACGCGGAGCAGTTGCCCGATTGGTCTCTGGACAAGAGCTCTACCACTCCGGAGGCCATCATCCGCGCCAGCTTCGCGGAGTCACGTCTCGGTTCTCTGCGCTCACGGCAGTCCGCCGCCTACAAGGGCGTCTACGCGCTGATCATGGCGCAGCAGACCCCCGTGAAGGACTGGATGTTGGATCAGAAGCTTGACTTCCAGTCGTATGACGAGCTGCAGGTCGACATCCATCATGTCTTCCCCAAGAAGTGGTGCGAGGACAACGCGATCGAGTATTGGCGACGCGAGAGCATCATCAACAAGACTCCTCTGGCGAAGAAGACAAACATCCGCCTTCGGGGCGACTCACCCGCCGTCTACATCGACCGCCTAGATGCGAAGGGCCTCAGTGCGGAACAGGTGGACGCGCAGATTGCGACCCATGCGATTGACCCGGCGTTTCTCCGGTCAGGGTACTTCGACGGCTACTTCCAGGATCGTCGCCGTCGACTCGTGGACCTCATTGAGAGCGCCATGGGCAAGTCCGTCGTTCGCGACTGGGACGTTGATTCCGAATCAACGGATGCACCCGCGAACTTCAATGAGCCAGCGGCATCGACGGGCGGTGTCTCCATTGGGGGCGAGCCGACACCGGACAGGACCATCTGATCCTATCGGAGGCGAACTGGCCCACCGCTCTCGGACCGGCTCATGAGGAGACGGCTCAGCTCTGCGCGCGGTACTCGGAGGCGAGCATCGCGTAGGTGACGCCGTCGATCCACCCGCGGGTGAGATGCAGCGGCTCCTCCTTGAACATGCCCTCGTGGCGCAGCCCCACCTTGGCCATGACGCGCAGGCTGGGCGCGTTGTCCGCGAAGGCCTCCGCCTCCACGCGGCGCACGCCCAGGCCGGTGAAGGCGAGGTCTAGCAGGGCGCGGGCCTGCGCAGCCACGGCGGCGTACCAGCCGGTGCCGAGCACGTCCGAGGCGGCCAGGTAGTCGGCCAGACGGTCCGGGTCGGAGGGCTCGCCCCCGGGGACCTTCACGAGGGAGCCGTCGGCCAGCTCCACGCGCATGTACTGCGCCTGGCTGCCCGTGTACTCGCCGGCGTTGACGCAGCGGGACTGGTAGCCGGCCTGGCAGATCTCGCACGTGTTGTCCGAGAGCATGAACGATCCGATCACGAAGTCGCCGAGCTGGAGGGTGGCGACCTCCGCGCCCTTCTCCACGATCGTGCCCACGTACTCGTGGCCCATCCGCCGGTGGTCCACCTCGTTGTGGCCGCGGTAGGGCCACAGGTCCGAGCCGCACACGCACGCGGCGGCCAGCTTCAGGACCACGTCACCGGGCTTCTGCACGCGCGGGGTGTCCACCTCCTCAACGACGACGTCGCCCGGCGCCCGCATGACGACGGCCTTCATGGTGGCGGGGATCTCGGGGGTGGCGGTGTCGGTGGTCATCGTCGGTCCTCTCGTGTGAGCCGGTCGTCTGTGCCGGGAACTTGGCCGCGGCGCGCTGGGGAGAAGTCTCCCTCTGCTAGACCGGCGTCAGCATGCTAGTTGTAAGAGGTCATGACGTTGTTGACTCGCGCCGGGGCCAGTGAGGCCGGCGGGGCGTCCCCGCAGGAGGTATGAGGCCGATGGTAGTTGTAGTGGTTCACCCACACCGCCAGGGCCTCACGCCGGGCCGTCTCTGAGGAGTACGGGCGGGCGTAGAGGACCTCATCGACCATCAGCCGGTTGTAGCGTTCGACCTTCCCGTTATGGCGCGGGGTGTAGGGCCGGATCCGGTGGTGCCGACCCCCGAGCGAGACCACCTTCCGGGTGAAGTCCACGGCCCGGTAGTTGTTCCCGTTGTCCGTGACCACCCGGTCCACGGTGATGCCGTGGGCGGCGAAGAACGCCCGCGCCCGGCAGAAGAACCCGATCGTGGTCACCGTCCGCTCATCCTCCAACGCCTCGGTGTAGGCCAGGCGGGTGAACCCGTCGATCGCCGAGTGCAGGTACGTGTACCCGACCCGTCGGCCAGGCCCGCGCTTGGCCGCTCGCGCGTTCTCGGAGTCCCGTCCGTGAGCACGCCAGCCTCCCCCGTCAGGGATCTTCCCGATCTTCTTCACGTCCAGGTGCACCATGTGCCCCGGCCCCCGCGCGGTGATCCTCTGGGCCGGCTGCTGGCGCAGGTCTTCCCCGGCCGGGGTCAGGTCCCGTAGCCGGGAGAGCCCGGCCCGGTGCAGCCACCGTCCCACGGTACGAAGACACACCCGGTGGCCCTCGGAGACGAGGTGGTGATGGATCCGGCGGGCCGACCACTTCTCCCTGCGACGCAGGGTCTGGATCTGAGCCACCACCTCGGGGTCGAGCTGGGCAGGTGAACGGCGCGGACGGCTGGGCCGGTCGAGCAGCCCGGCCTCGCCCTCGGCGCGGTAGCGGGCTACCCAGGTGGCCACCGTGGGGCGGCTGACGCGGAACTCGGCGGCCACGTGCGCTTGGGGGATGCCGTCGTTCAGGTGGCGTTGGACCATCCTGAGACGGCCGGTGGGAGTCAGGGGTGCATTAGCGTGAGTCATGAGTGGGTCTCTTTGCGCGGATGGGTGGTGTAGGAACTTCCATCCTGCGGGAGAGGCCCACTCGTCTCATCTCAGCCCGGCCCTCGTGCCAAGAACCTCATGACCCACAACAGCTAGTTGCCGTCCGATGCAAGCGCCTGTCGCATTTATCAATGCTAAATAACTATCGGAGCTCTATATTCAGTAAGTGTCACTCAACGTTACCGCCTCAATGTGCCCGCCATTCTTGCAAGAGAAATTACTCCGCCTCAAAACCCAAAAAACCATTCGGATACCGAGTGGCTTCCCGCCGGGCGAAGAGTTTCCTATTCTCCCAGGAAAGGTCGCCCGACTGTATCGGCCCGTTGTAATCTTCGGGCCAGGTAATTTCCTCCGGGGCCCAGTGTCGAAAGCCAGATTCATTGAAGGAACTCAGTGTACTCTCGCCCGAAGACATCTCAGTTCTGGTGCCAACAAAACGTGAGGCTAGCGTATCGAGAGAGACGGTCTCGCTAATGATTAGCTCGCGGACCCTAGAAGCATATTCTGCGACTTCCGTTACGCCGGGGCTCTCGGCAATTAAGAAGAGAAAATATCCGATATCCGATCTCCTTTCGGCAGAGTCGCCGGCCTTCAGATTCTCCTCGGCGTAAAAGAATAGACGGTCCAGACACCGTTTCTGCATCCCGCCCCATGGCCGCATCTCTTCACCTGTAGTCAATATTGAATTGAACATGCCAACGATATCCCTGGGATCGAGGTCTTCTATGCAGAGGGGCGGCATACCCGATCGCCAAACATTCTCTAGCGCATTGTGCAGAGCCTCGTCCGCTAGCTGATAAAATAACTCGCGCGGGGTGAAGAATCCCCTTCGTTGATCCGACACAGCCGGAAGCGCCTCAAGCAGCATGGGGAAAGCCCAATGTCCCCAAGCCTCACCAAAATCGGACGCTTGAAGGAATTGCTGGACTTTACTAAAAATAACGCTCTGCGTGGTGGAGTCTCTGCCCGAAATTCCTACCCTAAATGCGCTCTTTTCTCCCATCTCACATGCACGAAGCCACGAACGAACCGAGGAGTCACTAACATCTCCCTCGGGAATCTTTTTATATATATATCTATCAAAGTACTGGGCATTTCTAATTAAATTAGCCGAGCCCTCCACAGAAATCTGGCCAACCGCTTGAGGGAAGATTTGCCCAATCAGCAGTCGCACATCCGCACGGACACCCGGATCGGCGAGGTCTACCAGGTTATCCACCGTAGAAACATTCGACCCGGGAGTAGTGGCAAATGAGACGGGCTGCCGAGTTCCCGCCGTTGAATTAACAAGAATGCTCTTGAATTCACGTAACTTATCGTGAACCTCAGGAGAAATATGACGGAGGAGGGCAAGGAGAAAGACATCCACCACACTCACCTCCCCAGGCTCGTGGGGCTTAAGGTCAATCCTTACTTGCTCTAGAACCCGGTTTAGACTTCTAATAGTCCCAAGACTGCGAGATATGACTCTCGCGACAGAGCTGATCCTCCGCCCATCATCCTCCACGACACTGTGGCCCGTCTGCTCCACAACTGCGTCGAGACCGTCGCTCAAGAGATCAAATATTTGAGATTGCTGGATGGGAGGGATATAGAACGGGTACTGAATAATCTTTTCGAGATATCGCCGCGCATCAGTGATTGACATTTGGCCTCCCGACGCAGCCACCACATTGCGACAAAGCACCTCTTCATCGTAAGCGAGAAGATATGAAACTCCAGGGAACCTACCCAGCAGCCTAATGACCCTCATCAGCTCCAGGAGTTCGCTCGAGTGCAAGCGGTCAATGTCGTCAACTAGAATAAGAACGCGCCGGTTGAGGTCCGCGAGCGAATTTGATGCATCGGAAAACTCTCGCTCCCAGCTATGTCGTTCCGTGAGTTGCTCCGAGAAGAATTTTGCATATTCGGATGCGGCACCCCCCGCTACTGGAATAGCTTTAAGTCCAGGAGAGCATATTTCCAGTAGTTTTGCGATCTTATTCTTCGCCCGAGCTGCTCTCGCATCGTCGGATGAGCCGGGAATTGCGCTAATAATGGATGCGAAAAACTCTTGGAGAAGTCCGTCGGTGCTACTAGTGGCCCAGGGGGTAAAGCGTGCAATGCTCCACCCCCCGCCCTGAGATTCCATCAGAGAATTAGAGATAAGGTTTAGAATAGAGGACTTACCCGACCCCCATGGCCCCACCAACGAGTAGACAATGCTCGAATTGGCCTGTGAGGCGTGCCGGAGGTGGTCGACTAGCGCATCGACAAAGATTTCGATGTCGAGCTTATCAGAATCGCTGTCACTAATAGGGTCATCAGACCAAACAGTGAAACTAGTAGACAATTTAGATCTCCCTCCAAGGGCTAGAACCCTCCCCCGCCCCCGCCATCCTGTGCGAGGTTGCTGAAGCGACTGTAATGCCCCTGGAACCCCACCACAATGGTCTTCGTGGGCCCGTTCCTATGCTTGGCCACGATCAGGTCGGCCTCACCGGCGCGCGGGCTCTCCTTGTCGTACACGTCCTCGCGGTGCAGCAGGATCACCATGTCCGCGTCCTGCTCGATCGAGCCGGACTCGCGCAGGTCGGACACCTGCGGCCGCTTGTCCGTGCGCTGCTCGGACCCACGGTTCAACTGGCTCAACGCGATCACCGGCACGTCGAGCTCCTTGGCCAGCAGCTTGAGGGCACGCGAGAACTCGGCGACCTCCTGCTGACGGGACTCGACCTTCTTGCCCGAGCTCATGAGCTGCAGGTAGTCGAGCACCACCATCTTGAGGTTGTTCTTCTGCTTGAGCCGCCGGCACTTGGCGCGGATCTCCATCATGGTCATGTTCGGGGAGTCGTCGATGAAGAACGGGGCCTCGTTCAGCCGCCCCACGGTCGCGGCGATCTTGGACCACTGGTCATCCCGGATGGTGCCCTTGCGCAGGTCCTGCAGCGCGATCGTCGCCTCGGCGCTCAAGAGCCTCATGGCGATCTCGTTCTTGCCCATCTCGAGGCTGAAGAACACGGTGGCCATGTTGTGGTGGATGGCCGCGGCCCGCGCGAAGTCCAGCGCCAGCGTGGACTTGCCGACGGCGGGGCGCGCCGCGATCACGATCATCTGCCCGCCGTGCAGGCCCTGCGTCAGCTCGTCGAAGTCGTAGAAGTCGGTGGGGACGCCCGTCAGGCCCTCGCCCTGGTTGCCCGCGGCCTCGATCTCGTCGACCGCGTGCTCCATGATCTCGGAGAGCTGGACGTAGTCCTCGGACTGGCGGTTCTCCGCCACCTTGTAGATCTCGGACTGGGCCTCGTTGACGATCTCCTCGACCTCGCCGTCGCCCTGGTAGCCCAGCTGCGTGATCTTGGTGCCGGCGCCCACCAGGCGCCGCAGGATGGCTTTCTCGGCCACGATCGCCGCGTAGAAGTTGGCGTTGGCTGCCGTCGGCACGGACTGGATGAGCTCGTGGAGCACGGCGGGGCCGCCCACGCGGCTCAGCTCCTGGCGCTTGTTCAGCAGGTCCGCCACGGTGACGGCGTCGGCGGGCTCGCCGCGGCCGTAGAGGTCGATGATCGCCTCATAGATCATCTCGTGGCTGGGGCGGTAGAAGTCATGGCCGCGCAGCAGCTCCACCACGTCCGCGATCGCGTCCTTGGAGAGCATCATGCCGCCCAGCACCGAGCGCTCCGCCTCCAGGTCCTGGGGCGGGAGGAACCGCTCGGTGGAACGGCCGCCGTCGTAGGAGCCCGAGTCTCCGTAGTTGTCCGTCACTGCGGAGACTCCCTTCCCCGGCCCCCAACGACGGCGGCCCCCATGGCCGGCGCGCGCCGGCCCCTGATCCTGCTGGTCCCCACGGTGAACCGCCGCACCCACCTGCGGGAGGCGGATGCGGCGGCCCCCGGCCGCGACGATCATGCAAGCGGATGCGCGCCTGGCTCGAGGGCCTGGGGCCAATACCCGCTCTCGCGTTGGGGATACTTCGGGACACTACGCGCGGTCAGGAGGCCGGGCAAGCACGTTGTCCACAGGCAGTGTGGACAACGGGTGGATTCTGCGGCGTGTCGTGTGGACGCCCTGGGGACGGCGCTGTGGACAGCCCTGTGACGCCTCCCAGAATCGGCGCCTGACCTGGCGTTTTCCTATCCCCACGACTGTGGAGAAGAAAATTCTTCCGCATCTGGAGAGCGCGGAGTCGACTTGACAGAGGCCCCCCTTGCCCCCCGTCTCTCCCCTCTGGCAACGGCGGTTTGCCCGCATTCCATCCACACCGTCCACATCTGTGGACAAACACTGTGGACAAACCCGCCTGACCTGGGGAGAGCCAGCTTGACACCTCCTGTTAACCCGGAGGGCACTCCCGTCGCCGCGGCCTCACCCCCGCCGCGGGCTGAGCGCCGCCGGGCCGTGCTGCCGCACCATGTGGACCACCGGCGCGACGGCGCTCATCCGATCCTGCGCCTCGAGCCCCTTCCCCAGCCGGGCCAGCTGCAGCTCGTACCAGGGCAGGGCCAGTGCCGGCCCGAGCGTGGAGTCCACGGCGGCGAGGCCGGTCTTCACGCGCGGCAGCTCCACCTCGATCTCCTGCCCCGCGATCGCCCGGGCAGCCAGCTCCGGCTCGATCACGAACGGCCGGGCCAGGCCCACGACGTCGGTCACCCCGTCCGCGAGCGCCGCCGCCATCGTCGCCGCGGAGCGGAATCCGCCGGTCAGCATGACGGGGACGTCGGTGACGTCCCGCAGGCGGCGGGCGTACCGCTCGAAGTACGTGCCGCCGTCGTTGTTCCCGCCCATCATGGCGGGGCTGGTGTAGGAGCCGCCGGAGACCTCGAGGAGGTCCAGGCCCAGCTCGCCCATGCGCTGGGCCACCCGCCGCGAGTCCTCCTCGGTGAGGCCGCCCTCGGAGAAGTCGGAGGAGTTGAGCTTGAGGCCGATCGGGAAGCCGTCCCCGAGCTCCTCGCGCAGCGCGGCGTAGATCTCCACGAGGAAGCGCATGCGCCCCTCGAGGTCCCCGCCGTAGCGGTCCGTGCGGCGGTTGGCCTCGGGCGAGAGGAACTGGTTGACGAGGTAGCCGTGCGCACCGTGGATCTGCACGCCGGTGAAGCCCGCGGCCCGGGCGTGGGCGGCCGTGACGGCGAACCGCTCCACGATCCCGCGCACCTCCTGCGTCTCCAGGGCGCGGGGCATGCCGAAGAAGCGGCCCGCGGAGCCGCCGAGGGGCACCGCGCTCGGGGCGGCGGGCGTGCGCATCACGGACTTCGGCGCCTGCCGGCCGGGATGGTTGAGCTGCATCCAGAGGTGCGCGCCGCCCTGAGTGCCGGCCTCGGCCCAGCGGCGCAGTGCGGCCGCGTGCCGGCCGTCCTCCACCGCCACGTTGCCCGGCTCGCCCAGGGCGTGCGCGTCCACCATCACGTTGCCCGTGATCAGCAGGCCCGCGCCGCCGCGCGCCCAGCGCCCGTAGACCCGCTCGTGGGCCACGGTGGGGGCGAGGTCCCTGCCCGCGAGCGCCTCGCTCATGGCGGACTTGGCGATGCGGTTCTTCAGCACGGCCCCGCTCGGCAGGGTCAGCGGGGCGCCGAGGCGGGCGCCGGCGGCGCGGGGATCAGTCGTGGGAGCGGAGTCGGGAGTGGGGGCAGGGGTCGCGTCGGTCATGCCCCCACCCTGGCACGCGGCACCCGCACCGGGCACCCGGCGACGACGGCGTCGGCCGGCCCGAGCGTTCCTCTCCCGCTCGGCGTAGCGTCGCCCCTGACGACCCGCCCGTCCGGGCGCCCACCGACCCTTAGGAGTGCCGCGCATGAGCACAGCCCACGATCCCGCCCCCTTCGAGACGGAGCTGCAGCTGCGCTGGTCGGACCAGGACGCCTACGGCCACGTGAACAACGGACGGCTGGTCACGCTGGCGGAGGAGGCCCGGGTGCGCGCGCTGGCCGAGTGGGCCTACCCCCTCACGCCGGGCAGCGGCGCGCTCGTGGTCCGAACGCTCCACCTCGAGTACCTGCGCCCCGTGCACTACGCCCCCGCGCTGACGGCCCGGGTCTGGGTCTCGCGGATCGGCACCACCTCGTTCGTGCTGCAGCACGCGCTCATCCAGGACGGCGCCGTGGCCGTGACCGCCGAGGCCCTGATGGTGCATCTCACCGCGGACATGAGCGCCACCGCGCCGCTGTCCCCGACCCTGCGGGAGGCCTTCGAGGCGGTGCACCGCCCCGGGGTGAGCGCCGCGCAGGACCTCTGACGGGACGACGGCGCCGCACCGTCCGGGCGTGAACTGCTCCCGGACGGTGCGGCGCCGTCGTCGTGCCCGGGAGGGCCCTCAGGCGTCCGAGCCGGTGCCCGGATCCGTGGCGGACAGCGCGGGCGCGGCCGGCGCGGCGGCCGCCTCCTCGGCCACGGGCTCGAGGATGGGGTTCTCCGGCAGCTTCCGCACCTTCTTCGGGCGCCGCGAGCGCGCCGGGATGAGCGAGCGCATGTTCTCCAGCTTGCCGAAGCACAGCAGGCGGTCGCCCTCCTCGAGCACCTTGGAGTCGGCGGGGTTGGGGAACACGGACGTGCCGCGGTGCAGCGTGAGCACCTGGACGTCCTTGGCCAGCAGCCCCGAGTCCTCGATGCTCTCGCCCACCATCTCCGAGCCCGCGTGCACCGCGACCTCGGCCACCCCGTAGCCGCGGGAGACGGAGAGGCGCTGGCGCACGTCGATGTCCGGGAAGCCGGCCTGGTCCGCGATGTAGTCCACGATCGCGCCCGCCACGTCCAGCTCGGTGGCCGCCTCGATGCCCTGCAGGCCGGGCGAGGAGTTGACCTCCATGACCAGTGGCCCGTCCGTGCCCTCGAGCATGTCCACGCCGGCCACGCGCAGACCCATGATGTGGGCGGCGCGCAGGGCGGTCTCCTCGTACTCGGGCGTGAGCTCCACGCGCTCCACAGACCCCCCGCGGTGCACGTTGGAGCGGAACTCGTCCCCCTGGGCGCTGCGGCGCATGGCCGCCACCACGCGGTCCCCCACCACGAGCGCGCGGATGTCCTTGCCCTTGGACTCCTCCACGAACCGCTGGATGAGCACCTGCTGGTTCGTGCCGTGCAGCGTCTCGATGATCGCCTCGGCCACCTTCTTCGTGGGGGCCAGGATCACGCCGATGCCCTGCGTGCCCTCGAGCAGCTTGATGACCACGGGGGCGCCGCCCACCATGTCGATCGCGGACGACACCTCGCCACGGTTGCGCACGAACACCGTGGCCGGCATGGCGATCTGGTGGCGGGAGAGGATCTGCGTGGCTCGCAGCTTGTCCCGCGAGTTCATGATGCCGGCGGCCGTGTTGGGCGTGTAGACGTCCATCTGCTCGAACTGGCGCACGACGGCGGTGCCGAAGTAGGTGACCGAGTTGCCGATGCGCGGCAGCACGGCGTCGTAGGAGGAGAGGGGACGGCCACGGAAGGTCAGGTCCGGCTCCTCCGTGGAGAGGTCGATGCCGAAGCGCAGCGTGTCCAGCACCTTCACGTCATGGCCGCGCTCGAGGGCGGCGGACTTGAGGCGCTGGGTGGAGTAGGCGCGCGGGGAACGGGAGAGGATCGCGAGCTTCATCGGGTGTTCCTGCGAAGATGGGTCACGTGACCGAATCTAAGCACACGCAGGTGTCCATCCCCGCAGGTGTCCACACCGGTCACGACGGCGGCGCGGACGCCCCCGGCGCCCGCGTCGGCTGGCGTGAGTGGGTGGGCCTGCCCGGGGCGCAGACGCCGTGGATCAAGGCGAAGATCGACACCGGCGCCCGCACCTCCGCGCTGCACGCCTTCGGCATCCGCCGGTTCGAGCGCGAGGGCGGCGACTGGGTCCGCTTCGAGGTGCACCCGTGGCAGACCTCCGCCGCGGACGCACGGGTGGTCGAGATGCCGATCACCGACGTGCGCGCCGTCCGCTCCTCGAACGGGAACGTCCAGGACCGCATCGTCGTCGTCATGCCGCTCACGCTCATGGGCCGCACCGTGCAGGCCGAGGTCACGCTGACCCACCGCGACGAGATGGGCTTCCGCATGCTCGTGGGCCGCACCACCCTCGCCGCCGCCGGGCTCCTGGTGGACCCGGCCGCCTCCTACCTGGGCGGCCAGCCGCCGCGCGGCGTGCGCCGCCGCAACCGGG
Organism: Micrococcus sp. 2A; assembly: GCF_039519235.1. Taxonomy (NCBI): domain Bacteria; kingdom Bacillati; phylum Actinomycetota; class Actinomycetes; order Micrococcales; family Micrococcaceae; genus Micrococcus; species Micrococcus sp. 2A. The sequence continues at coordinate 2,593,991 of NZ_CP154351.1, forward strand.
GCGCGCTGTGAGCGCACCCGGCCGCCACGACGGCGACGCGCCCCTCGCGGAGCCCACCCGGGCCCCACGCGGCCGGCGGCGCACCCGCGAGTCCTTCCGCCTGGGCGAGGTGGAGGTGCGCCCCGGGCACCGCCGCGAGGTCTCCCTGCCGATCTCCCGCCTGGTCACCGGCGCCGAGGTCACCCTTCCCGTGCACGTGCTCCACGGCCGGCACGACGGCCCCACGGTGTGGGTGTCCGCCGCGATCCACGGGGACGAGGTGGTGGGCATCGAGGTCATCCGCCGCGTGCTGCAGCGCCTCTCCCCCGGCCGGATGCGCGGCACGCTGCTGGCCGTGCCGATCGTCAACGTGCTGGGCGTGATGGCCGGGGACCGCTACCTCCCGGACCGCCGGGACCTGAACCGCTCCTTCCCCGGCGCGGCCCGCGGCTCGCTCGCGGCCCGGATCGCTCACCTGATGATGACGCAGATCATCAGCCGCTGCGAGGTGGGGATCGACCTGCACACCGGCGCCGACCGCCGCTCCAACCTCCCGCAGATCCGCTGCGACCTGGAGGACCGGCGCACCCGGGAGCTCGCCGAGGCATTCGGTGCGCCCGTGCTCTTCCACGCCAAGCTGCGCGACGGCTCGCTGCGCGCCGCCGCCCGGGAGACCGGCGCGCGCGTGCTCCTCTACGAGGCCGGCGAGGGCTGGCGCTTCGACGAGTACGCGATCGCCCCCGGCGTGGACGGCGTGCTGCGCGTGCTCACCGCGCTCGGCATGGTCGACGGCGGAGACGTGGGCGTGGCCCTGCCCCCGGCGTCGGCCGAGGACGCGGCCCAGGCGGCCGACGTCGTGGTGCCTCTCGGCGACGCCACCACCGACGTCCCCGAGGCCCTCGACGCGATGGGCGAAGACGCGGAGATCGTGCACGCCAGCGTCGTGGACGGCGAGCAGGACGCGCCCCTGACCGTGTGGCACTCCAGCTGGGTGCGGGCCCGCGCCGACGGCCTGCTGCACCTCGAGGTCACCCTGGGCCAGCAGGTGCGGGCCGGGGAGAGCATCGGCGCGCTCTACAACTCGTTCGGCCGGCGGCTCTCGGACGTGAAGGCGGAGCTGTCCGGCGTGGTGATCGGCCGCACCGAGGCCCCGCTCGTGCACCGCGGGGACGCGCTGGTGCACATCGGCGAGCTCGGCGGCCGGCCCGGCTCCACGTTCCCCACCCCCGACGGCGGCCGGCGCCTCCCCCCGCGCGTCGCCGAGGGCGACCCGGAGGCCGCACGGCGCTCCGCCGAGGACGACGAGGGCTGACACCGTCCGGAGGTGCGGGCGTCTCGTCAGGATGGGGGGGGACGACGACGCCCCGGCCTGCTCGAGCGAGCGGACCGGGGCGGCGTCGGGGTGATCGGCGAGCCGATCGGTCAGAAGCGGATGATCACTTCTTGGAGGCCTTGGCGGCGACGACCTGCAGGTCGATCACGGCCACGACGTCCTCGTGCAGGCGCACGTGGGCCTGGTGGGTGCCCACGGACTTGATGTGGGCCGGCAGGGTCACGGTGCGCTTGTCGATGGAGCCGAGGCCGGCGGCCTCGACGGCCTCGGCCACGTCCGCGGCCTGGACGGCGCCGAACAGGCGGCCGCCCTCACCGGCGGTGCGCTCGAGCTTCACCGTGGCGCCCTGGAGCTTGGCGGCCAGGGCCTGCGCGTCCTCCAGGTTGGCCACGGCGCGCGCGGCGCGGGCGTTCTGCATGGACTCGACCTGCTTCTCCCCGCCCTTGGACCACACGGTGGCGACACCGCGCGGGAGCAGGTAGTTGCGGGCGTACCCGTTCTTGACCTCGACCACGTCACCGGAGGCGCCGAGACCGGCGACCTCCTGGGTCAGGATGAGCTTTGCCATCTGTCTTCCTTCCTCTGCTCGATCAGCCGCGGCCAGCGCCGGCGTAGGGCAGCAGGGCCACCTCACGGGCGTTCTTGACGGCCTGGGCGATCTTGCGCTGCTCCTGGACGGTCACGCCGGTCACGCGGCGAGCGCGGATCTTCCCGCGGTCCGAGATGAACTTGCGCAGCAGGGCCACGTCCTTGTAGTCGATCTCCGTGATCTTGGCGGCCTTGAGCGGGTTGGACTTGGGTTTGGGCTTGCGGAGTTCAGCCTTCGCCATCGTGGTGCTCCTCAATGTTCTCTGGAGCCCGCAGAACGGTTCTGCGGGATGGGATCACGCGGCGACCCGGAGGGGCCGCTGCCGCGTGAGAGGCGCCCCGGCGGTGCCGGGGTGCTCGGGGTGGTCCGCCGGGGGGGCGGGCCTCCGGGCGCCGTGCGCCCGGACGGAAGTCGTCTCGGTGTCCTTCGGTCCCGTGGCGGGACGGCTCAGAACGGAGGCTCGTTGGAGGAGGGGGTGTCCCATCCTCCGCCGCCGCCGCTGCCGGCCCAGGGGTCCTGCGGAGCAGCGTTGGCGCCGCCCTGCTGACCGCCCCAGCCGCCGCCCTGCTGACCGCCGCTCTGCTGACCGCCGCCGAAGCCGCCGTCGTTGGAGCCGCCGCCGGCGTTGCCGCCGAAGCCGGAGCCGCCCTGCTGGGGACCGCCGAAGCCGCCGCCCTGCTGGCCGCCGCCGAACCCACCGCCGCCGCCGCGCTGAGAGCGCGTGACCTTGGCCGTGGCGTACTTCAACGAGGGGCCGATCTCGTCCACGTCCAGCTCGTAGCTGGTGCGCTTGTTGCCCTCGCGGTCGTCGTACGTGCGCGCCTTGAGGCGGCCCTGGGCGACCACGCGAGTGCCCTTGGTGAGGGTCTCGGCCACGTTCTCGGCGGCCTCACGCCAGATCGACGCGCGGAGGAACAGGGTCTCCCCGTCCTTCCACTCGTTGGTCTGACGGTCGAACGTGCGCGGGGTGGACGCGATCGTGAAGTTCGCGACCGCCGCACCGTTCGGGGTGAAGCGCAGCTCGGGGTCGGCGGTGAGGTTGCCGACCACGGTGATGACGGTTTCTCCGGCCATGGTCACTCCTGGTGTTCGCGGGAACGGGCGGGTGGTCAGGACACCCGGACGAACGAGGTCACTCGGCGGTGACCTTCTGCTCCTCGGGACGGATGATCTTGGTGCGCAGGATCGTCTCGTTGATGTTCAGAAGACGGTCCAGCTCCTGGGTGGCGGCCGGCTCCGAGTGGAAGTTGACGACCACGTAGATGGCCTCGGACTTCTTCTGGATCTCGTAGGCGGTCTTGCGACGGCCCCACACATCGACATTGTCGATGGTGCCGCCAGCGTTGGTGACGACCTCAAGGTACTTCTTGAGGGTCGGCTCCACGGTGCGCTCGTCGACCTCAGGGTCGATCAGCACCATCAGCTCATAAGCACGCATGCGAACCCACCTCCTCTGGGCTTGCGGCCACGGTCTCTCCGTGGCAGGAGGTTCTGTGCTTGTCCCCGCGTGGGTGTCCGCGCTCTTCGGCGGCACGCAGGGAACCAATCGAGTCTAGCAGGTGCCGGGCACCGATCAGCCGGGGACCAATCAGCCGGGGACCAATCAGCCGGGGGCCGATCCGCCGGGCACCAATCAGCCGGGCACCAATCCGCCGGGGACCGATCAGCCGGGCACCAATCAACTGGGGGCCGATCAACTGGGGGCCGATCAGCTGGGCGCAGTACTGCCAGGTAACGCCGGGGGTTACTTGGCAGTACTGCGCCCAGCTGATGGGTGCTCCGCTCATGACTGCCCCGCACCTGACGACAGCGCTCCGACCGCGCCCATCTCATGCCTCTCCTGCTCATGCGTGGCCCCGCTGCCGAAGAAGCCGGGCCACCCGCTCCACGAAGCGCGGCCACTCCGCGAGGCCGAAGACCTCCTTGTCCACCCGCAGCACCTCGACGCCCGCATCCCGCAGCTCCTCGTCGCGGCGCATGTCCCGCCGGTACTGCGCGGCGTGGGTGAAGTGATGCTCCCCCTCGTACTGGATCGCCAGGCGAGCGCGCTCGTAGAACAGGTCCACCGACGTGGACTGCAGGACCCGCCCCAGGGCGTCGCGCAGGAGCACCACCGGGGGATTCACCTCAGGCTCCGGCAGCCCTGCCTCGACGAGACGGAGCCGCAGTCGCGTCTCCTGCGGGGAGTCCGACCCCTCCCGGACCCGCTCGAGCACCTCTCCCATCACGCTCCACCGGCGCAGGCCGCGCCACTCCTCCGCGCCCTGCCACATCGCCGTGCGACTCGCCAGCGGGTGCCTCCATCCCCTCGGCAGGCTGCCGCGGGGGCCGTCGGCCCGGCGCAGGAGCGAGTCCCCGGCCACCACCAGGTCCTCCACGGGCAGACCGCTCGCGGTGAGATCGGCCCACGTGCGGACCGGACTCGTCACGGAGTAGGCGTCGTCGTCCTGCCCCAGCGTGATGACATGCCGCTCCGGGTCCAGGCGCAGCCGGTGGCCGTGCGCGCCCTTCACCCGCGGCTGGGCTCCGGGCCGCACGCGTGAGAGGTGCGGCCGCACCTGGCCGCCATGAGGGAGCCAGATCCCCCACACGGCGGCAGCGGTGTTGTGACTGAGGACCAGGCTGCGGTCGCGCCGAGCATGCGCGATCGCGGTCTGCAGGGGGTCCGGTGGGGATCCCCGACGACGGCGCAGCCCGCGGCCGGCGGCCTCCAGGTCGCTCCGGCGCGCTCGGCTCGTCGTCAGACCTGCCGTCACCGCGCGGTCGACGGGGAACACGGACTCGGGCAGGGCGTCGAGAGGATCACTCACTCCCGCAGTGAAGCGCGGCGCAGCGCCTCGCCGGCATGCCCGCGGCCCATCTGTGCACAGGAATCCGGCCCGCGGAGCCGGTGCAGGAGCCGACGTCGAGGGCTCCAGGTCTCCCCACCGGCAGATCGGATGGCGGGATGCTCCGCCGAACGGACCGCCGAAGGGACCGCCGTACAGGTCGATGGACGGGTGGCCGTACGGGTGGCCGTACGGGTGGCCGTACGGGTGGCTGGACGCACCGCCGGCCAGCCGCCCACTAGCTGGGCGCAGTACTGCCAAGCAACGCCGGGGTTACCTGGCAGTACTGCGCCCAGCTGATGCCGCGCCGCGCTCACCTCGCCCGGACCACGCCGGCTCGCGCCCCGCCTCCCGCGCTCACCTCGCCCGGACCACGCCGGCTCGCGCCCCGCCTCCCGCTCACACCCCGCCCCAGGACTCCGTACCCGCCTCCCGCTCACACCCCGCCCCAGGACTCCGGGCCCGCCTCCCGCTCACACCCCGCGGAAGAACTCCCGCACCGCCGCGCTCAGCCACGCGGGGTCCTGCGCGCCGCACATCTCCCGGGCGGAGTGCATCGAGAGCAGGCCGATGCCCACGTCCACCGTCCGCACGCCCAGGCGCGTGGCGGAGATGGGGCCGATCGTGGAGCCGCACGGCATGTCGTTGTTCGAGACGAACGTCTGGAACGGCACGCCCGCCGCCGCGCACCAGCGCGCGAACGCGGCCTCGCCCTCGGCGTCCGTGGCGTAGCGCTGGTTCGCGTTGATCTTCAGCAGCGGGCCGGCGTTGACGCGCGGGTGGTTCACGGGATCGTGGCGCTCGGCGTAGTTGGGGTGGACGAGGTGCCCCGCGTCCGCGGAGAGCAGCCACGAGCCCGCCCGCGAGCGCGCCCTCCCCTGGCCGCTCACGCCGAGCGCGTCCAGCACGCGGTCCATGACCTCCTCGAGCAGCGGCCCGCCCGCACCGGTGCGCGTGGCCGAGCCCACCTCCTCGTGGTCGAAGGCCGCCAGCACCGGCACGACGACGCCGCCCGCACCCCCGGCGCCCTCCTCGCCTGAACCGGGGGCCAGGGCCTCCATGGCCGCCAGCCCGGCGTGCACCGAGGAGAGGTTGTCGAGGCGGCCGGAGGCGAAGAACTCGCCGTTGGCGCCGAACGCCCCCGGGGCCTGTGCGTCCGCGACCACCACGTCCACGCCGCGCACCTCCGCCACGTCCACGCCCGCCTGGGCCGCGAGCAGCTCGATCACGTTGCCGCCGAGCTGCACGGACGCGGTGTCCCCACCGGCGGCCGAGCCCACGGCCGCGACGATGGGCTGCGTGTGGCGCTGGCGCTGGAGGGCCAGGCCGTCCGAGTTCACGTCGCGGTCCAGGTGGACGGCCAGCTGGGGGATGCGGCCCACGGGCCCGGTGGTGGCCAGCACCTGGGTGCCGTCCGCGAGCACGAGCCGGCCGGCGAAGCGCAGCTCCCGGTCCAGCCACGAGTTCAGCAGCGGCCCGCCGTACACCTCGACACCGGCCTGGACCCAGCCGTCAGCCGTCACGCTCATGTGCTGCGGCTTGAGCTTGAAGCCGGGGGAGTCGGTGTGGGCGCCGAGCACGCGGAACGTCGGAACGCCGCCCACGCCCCGGCCCGCACGTCCAGCCGCACTCCCGTCCGCACGTCCAGCCGCACTCCTGTCCACACTCCCGTCCGCGCCCTCCGGCACGATCCAGGCGATCACGGCGCCGTCACGCACCACCACGTACCCGCCGGGGGCGGCCGGGAAGTCGGCGGCCTCGTCCAGGCGGGTGAAGCCCGCGGCCTCGAGCCGGCGGGCGGTCTCGGCGGCGGCGTGGAAGCTGGAGGGGGAGGCCTGCACGAACGCGGCCAGGTCCTGCAGGTGGGCGGAGAGCGCGGGGGTGTCCGGGGTCACGGTGGTCATGTCCCGACCGTACCGCGCACCCCGGACGCGGCACGCGCACCGGGCACCTGCCTGCACCTGACGGCCGGCGGCCCGCGGCCCGCGGCCCGGCACCCCGCGCCCGGCATCCCACGTCCGCGCCACGCCCACGCCCGCGCCCCGCCCCCGTAGCCTGGGCGCGTCGCCGTCGTCGAGCGAGGAGGAGACGCCGTGGAGATCCTGACCGCCATGGCCGTGGGGGTGTTCCTCATGGTGGCCTGGACCGTGGGCGGCTGGCTGATCGTTCGCATGGGCTTCGCCCGGGACAGGGACGGCGCCCCACACCGCACCCCCGGCGCCCCCGCCGTGGACCCCGGCACCGACCCCAACGCGGCCTGGCGGGCGCAGATGAAGGCCGCGACCGCCGCCTCGGGCGCCGTGTGCGCGTGCCCTCAGCCGGCCGGAGCCGCCGACGGCCGCGGCGCGGGTGCCGGCGTCACCGGCGCCGACGTCGTCGAGCCCTCCCCCGACTGCCCGATCCACCGCTGGGACTTCGCCTGACCGGAGCCGACCGCGCCGGGTGTCCCGAACGCGCCGGCGAGCGGGTCGGCGTCGGGACCGGCGCCCTCGGACTGCTTCACCAGGTCCTCCTCCGGGTGCAGGATCTCCCGCACCACGCGGGCGCAGAGCCAGAGGACGGCGAGCATGTGGGCGAGGATCGCGGCCACGTACACGGAGTCGTCCATGGAGTGCTGCGGCATGGAGCCGGCGGCGGTCTTGGCCAGGTACATCCACACGGCGAAGAAGTGCAGGGCCTCCACGGTCTGCCACACCCAGAAGTCCCTCCAGCGCGGCAGGGCCAGCGCCATGAGCGGGATCAGCCAGATCACGAACTGCGGCGAGTACACCTTGTTCGTCAGCACGAACGCGGCCACCACGAGGAACGTCAGCTGCCCCAGGCGCGGGGTGTGCCGCGCGCGCACGCCGAGCACGAAGATCGCTGCGCAGCACACCGCGAACGTCCCGTAGGCCAACAGGGAGAGGGAGTCCGCCGGCACCCTCCCCCACCCGGCCTGGACGGCGACGACGTCCCACGCGTGCCACACGCTCGACAGGCCGGGGCCGCGCTCGCCGGAGAAGGTGAAGAACACGGACCACGCGTCGAAGTTGGCCACCATGAGGGGCACGTTGACGGCGGTCCACGCGAGCAGGGTGCCCGCCGTCGCCGTGAGGAACGGCGCCCAGCGGCGCGAGCGCACGGCCAGGATCAGCAGCGGCCCGAGGATGAGCAGCGGGTAGAGCTTCGTGGCGGCGCCGAGACCGAACAGCACACCCGCCCAGCCGGGCCGCCCGCGGGAGAACACCCACATGCCCCACGCCATCAGCGCCACGGCCCACAGGTCCCAGTTGATGGTGCCGGCCAGGATGATCCCGGGGGCCACGGCCACCATGAGCCCGTCCGTCCAGCGGCGGCCCGCGGTGCGCACGGTCAGCACGGCGACGGCGGCCCACAGCCCCGTGACGAACAGCAGGTTCACGATCCAGAACACGAGCGTGCCCTGCTCGGCGCCGAACGGGAGCCCCTGCGTGATCTGCGCGGTCACCGATCCCACGAGGGACATCAGCACGGGGTACTCGAAGGTGGACCCGGCCGCGAACGGCGCCCACGCGTTCTCCGCGAACCCCCGCCCGCCGTACAGCGCCGCCCAGTCCGAGTAGCACCCGGCGTAGTACACGTTGGGCGCGCCCCAGCCGTTCAGCAGGCACGGCGCCTTCTGCAGAAGGCTCACGACGGCGGCCAGCGCCACCAGCAGCCCGGCGAGGGCCGCGGGCGAGGCCCAGGATCCGGTCCCCCGGCCGGGGCCGTTCGCGGCCAGGCCCCCGGGGAGGGCGAACCGGCCCGCCCCGCGCCCGATGCGCGCCGCCGAGGCCGCCGCGTGTGCGCCCTCAGCGGAACGCGCGGCGGTGCCACGGCCCTGCTCGGAGGCCTCCCGGGACGGCCCGGAGAGGGCATGCGTGGGCGGCTCGTCAGGGGTGGCGGCGTGCGCCGGGGCCGGGCTCATGCTCCCATCCTAGGAAGCGCGGAGGACACCTCGTCGCGCCCCCGTGCCCCCGTGCGTCGTAAACTGGGGGCGCTGTTCCCCCGGGACAGTGCGCCCGCGCACCGCTGCGCGGGCCCCTCGTGCGCGCCCGCCGCGCCGAGCATCCATCCCGGATCCGCTGAGGAGAGAACCTGACCGTGGCCAAGAACCCCATCCGCGTCGCCATCGCCGGCGTGGGCAACTGCGCAACGTCCCTGATCCAGGGCGTGGAGTACTACCGCGACGCCGCGCCCACGGACGCCGTGCCCGGCCTGATGCACGTGCAGTTCGGGGACTACCACGTCTCCGACCTGGAGTTCGTGGCCGCGTTCGACGTGGACGCGAAGAAGGTGGGCCTGGACCTCTCCGAGGCGATCCTCGCCTCCGAGAACAACACCATTAAGATCGCCGACGTCCCCCACGCCGACGTCACCGTGCAGCGCGGCCCCACCTTGGACGGCCTCGGCAAGTACTACCGCGAGACCATCGAGGAGTCGGACGCGGAGCCCGTGGACGTCGCCCAGGCGCTCAAGGACGCGAAGGTGGACGTGCTCGTCTGCTACCTGCCCGTGGGCTCGCAGCAGGCGGCCGAGCACTACGCGCAGGCCGCGATCGACGCCGGCGTCGCCTTCGTCAACGCCCTGCCCGTGTTCATCGCCGGCACCCCCGCGTGGGCCGAGAAGTTCACCGCGGCCGGCGTGCCGATCGTGGGCGACGACATCAAGTCCCAGATCGGCGCCACCATCACCCACCGCGTGATGGCCAAGCTCTTCCAGGACCGCGGCGTGACCCTGGACCGCACGTACCAGCTCAACGTCGGCGGCAACATGGACTTCAAGAACATGCTCGAGCGCGAGCGCCTCGAGTCCAAGAAGATCTCCAAGACGCAGGCCGTCACCTCCAACACCACCGCGAAGCTCGCGGCGGACGACGTGCACATCGGTCCCTCCGACTACGTGGCCTGGCTCGACGACCGCAAGTGGGCCTTCGTGCGCCTCGAGGGCCGCAACTTCGGCGACGCCCCCGTCAGCCTCGAGTACAAGCTCGAGGTGTGGGACTCCCCCAACTCGGCCGGCGTGATCATCGACGCCGTGCGCGCCGCGAAGATCGCCCTGGACCGCGGCACCGGCGGCCCGATCCTCTCGGCGTCCTCGTACTTCATGAAGTCCCCGCCGGTCCAGCACAACGACGACGAGGCCCGCGAGCTCGTCGAGGCGTTCATCCGCGGCGACATCGAGCGCTGACGGACCGCACGCCGCACTGGGCGCAGTACTGCCAGGCAACCCACCGGGTTGCCTGGCAGTACTGCGCCCAGCTCATCTGGGGGAGGCCCCGGTGACCCCGAGGCCTCCCCCTCAGAAGAGCCCCGTCACCGTGCCGTCGTCGGCCACGTCCATGCGGTCGGCGGCCGGGGAGGCGGGCAGGCCCGGCATCGTCATGACGGCGCCGGTGAGCGCGACGACGAACCCAGCACCCGTCTTCGCGGAGAGCTCGCGCACGGACACGGTGAACCCCTCGGGCGCGTTCAGGAGCGTGGGGTCGTCCGAGAACGAGTACTGCGTCTTGGCCATGCACACTGGCAGGCGGTCCAGTCCACGAGCGCGCAGCTGCGCGAGCTGCCGCCGGGCCACGGGGCTCAGCTCCGCTCCGGCGCCCCCGTACACGCGGCGGACGACGGCCTGGATCCGCTCCTCCACCTCCATCCCCTCGGTCCACAGCCCGGTCAGCGGCGGCGCGGGCTCGCCCGGGGCCGGCAGGTGCTCCCCCAGCAGGCGGGCCAGCTCGAGGGCGCCCTCGCCGCCGCCGCCCCACACGTCCGCGACGGCCACGGGCACGCCGTTCTCCACGCCCCACGCGCGCAGCACGTCGAGCTCGGCGTCGTCGTCCTGCGTGAACCGGTTCACGGCGACGACGACGGGCACCCCGTACGCGCGCATGTTCCCGACGTGCCGCTCGAGGTTCGCCAGGCCGGCCCGCAGGGCGCCCACGTGCTCGGCGCGCACGTCGGCGAGGCCCCGGCCCGAGCGCTCGGCCGCCTCGGCGATGCCCGCCTTCACGTCCGGCAGCGCGATCCCGGCCTGCAGCTTGAGCGCGCGCACCGTGGCGACGACGACGGCGGCCGCGGGCGGGAACCCGCCGGCCACGGCCGTGATGTCCATGAACTTCTGTCCGCCGAGGTCCGCGCCGAACCCGGCCTCCGTGACCACGAGGTCTCCGAGCCGGCGGGCCGTGCGCGTGGCGATCACGGAGTTCGCCCCGTGGGCGATGTTCGCGAAGGGGCCGCCGTGCACGAGCGCGGGCGTGCCGCCGAGCGTCTGCACGAGGTTCGGCTCGATCGCGTCCTTGAGCAGCACGGCCATGGCCCCCTGGGCACCGTTCGGGCCGATCTGGGAGGCGGTGACGGCCTCGCCGTCGTACGTGTAGCCCACCGTGATGCGGCCGAGGCGGGCCTTGAGGTCGGCCAGGTCCGCGGCGAGGCAGAAGACGGCCATGGTCTCGGTCGCCACGGTGATCTCGAAGCCGCCTTCACGCGGCACGCCCTGCGTGCGGCCGCCCAGGCCCGTGACGACGTCGCGCAGCGTGCGGTCGTTCATGTCCAGGGCACGCTTCAGGGCGATGGTCCGCGGATCGATGCCCAGCGCGTTGCCCTGCTGCACGTGGTTGTCCACGAGGGCGCAGAGCAGGTTGTGCGCGGAGGTGATGGCGTGGAAGTCGCCGGTGAAGTGCAGGTTGATGTCCTCCATGGGCACCACCTGCGCGCGGCCGCCGCCCGTGGCGCCGCCCTTGATGCCGAACACCGGCCCGAGGGAGGGCTCGCGGAGCGCGACGACGGTGCGGGCTCCGGCGACGGCGCCCGGCGCGTCCGGCTGCTGCGCCAGGAGGTTGAGGCCGTCGGCCAGGCCCACGGTGACGGTGGTCTTGCCCTCGCCGGCCGGCGTCGGGCTGATGCCGGTGACGAGCACGACGCGGCCGCGCTCGGGGGCGGTCAGCGCGTGGACGTCCACCTTGGCCATGTGCCGGCCGTAGGGGATGAGCAGGTCCTCGGCGATCCCGGCCTCGGCCGCGATCTCGGCGATCGGACGGATCGGATGGGCGGCGGCGATCTCGGCGTCGTTCATGGGGCCGATCCTGCCACCTGGCCCTTGCGGGCCGCCGCCCCTCAGCCCTCCGCGCCCTCCTGAGCCTCCGGCTGCTCCGCCCACCAGCGGCGCAGCTCGGACTCGGCCACATCCGCCTCGTGCGGGCCCTCGTCGAGGCGCCACTCGAGCAGGTGCCGGTAGGCCCGCCCGACCACGGGGCCGGGGCGGAGGCCGAGCAGCGCCATGATCTGCTCGCCGTCCAGGTCCGGACGGACGGCCGCCATCTCCTCCGCCTCGGAGATCTCGGCGATGCGCCGCTCGAGGTCGTCGTACGCGTGGGCCAGGCGCTCGGCCTTGAGGCGGTTGCGCGTGGTCACGTCCGAGCGGGTCAGCGCGTGGAGACGCGGCAGGAGGTCCCCGGCGTCGTGCACGTAGCGGCGCACGGCGGAGTCGGTCCACCCGGCGTCCCCGTACCCGTAGAAGCGCATGTGCAGCTCCACGAGGCGGGCCACGGCCCTGATGGTGTCGTTGTCGAACTTCAGGGCGCGCAGCCGCTTGCGCACCAGCTTGGCGCCCACGTTCTCGTGGTGCCGGAACGTCACGGCGCCGCCCTTCTCGAAGCGGCGCGTGGCGGGCTTGCCGACGTCGTGCAGCAGCGCAGCGAGGCGCAGGACGACGTCGGGCCGCTCCGGGGAGTACTCCGCCTCCAGCTGGGCGGCCTGCTCGAGCACCGTGAGGGAGTGGTCGTAGACGTCCTTGTGGCGGTGGTGCTCGTCCGTCTCCAGCTTCAGCGCGGGCAGCTCGGGCAGCACGTGCTCGGCCAGGCCGGTGCGGACCAGCAGGTCCAGCCCGCGCCGCGGGTGGGCGCCGCACACGAGCTTCACGAGCTCCTCCCGCACGCGCTCGGCGGAGATGATCGCGATGCGCTCGGCCATGGCCGTCATCGCGGCCTCCACCTCGGGCGCCACCTCGAAGCCGAGCTGGGAGGCGAAGCGGGCGGCGCGCAGCATGCGCAGCGGGTCGTCCGAGAAGGAGTCCTCGGGGGTGCCGGGGGTGCGCAGCGCGCCCGCGGCGAGGTCCCGCACGCCGCCGTGCGGGTCCACGAGAGCCATCTCGGGCAGGCGCAGGGCCATCGCGTTCACGGTGAAGTCGCGGCGGAAGAGGTCGTCCTCGAGGCTGTCCCCGAAGGCCACCTGCGGCTTGCGGCTCTCCGGGTCGTACTGCTCGGCGCGGTAGGTGGTCACCTCCAGCTGCCAGCCGCCCTTGCGGAAGCCGATCGTCCCGAACCGCCGGCCCACGTCCCACGTGGCGTCCGCCCAGCCGGCGCCCACGGCCTCGGCGGCGTCCGGGTCCGCGTCCGTGGTGAAGTCCAGGTCCCCCGAGTCCCGCCCCAGGAAGAGGTCGCGCACCGGGCCGCCCACGAGGGACAGCTCGTGCCCGGCGCCGGCGAACCTCTCCCCCAGCTCCACGACGACGGCGGGCAGGGAGGCGTCCGCGGGGAAGCCGGGGGGCAGTGCGAGGGAGTCGTGGCTCAGTTCCATGATGCCTACAAGGGTGCCAGACCCTCTCCGCCCCGGCTCCGCGCCCGCCGCGTTAGAGTTGTGGGCATGACCAGCCCCGATCCTTCTGCGCACCGGGGCGCCCCCCTGCCCTCCGCACTGGGGCTGCGACGACGTCGTCCCGAGCCCGTCCGAGCGGAGGTTCCCCCCGTCGTCGCGCCGCGGGCCCCCGGGGCGGCCGGACTGCCCACCGTCGAGGAGGTCTCCGCCGGCGGCATCGTGATCCGCGAGCACGAGGACGGCCTCGAGGTGGCCATCATCGCCCGGTACAACCGCGGCGGACGCCTCGAGTGGTGCCTGCCCAAGGGCCACCCCGAGGGCGCCGAGGACCACCGCCAGGCGGCCGTGCGCGAAGTCGAGGAGGAGACCGGGATCGCCGGGCACATCCTCGAGCCGCTGGGCTCCATCGACTACTGGTTCACCGTGTCCCGCCACCGCGTGCACAAGACCGTGCACCACTTCCTGCTGCGCGCGACCGGCGGCGAGCTGACCATCGAGAACGACCCGGACCACGAGGCCGTGGACGTGGCGTGGGTGCGCCTCGAGGACGTCGCGCGGCGCCTCTCCTTCGCCAACGAGCGCCGGATCGTGGACCTGGCGCGGCGGATCGTGGACCAGCACTTCCCCGCGGGCGGCGCCCGCGACCACCGCCCCTGAACCCCGGCCCCGAGCGCGGGGCCGCCTGAGAACGACGGGTGACCCCCATGAGCAGCAGACCTGCCCCGCGCCGCGCGCTGGAGACCGCCCCGGCCGCCACCCCCACCCAGGACGAGGTGACCGCCGAGGGGGCCGCGCAGACCGCCTCCCCCGGGGCGACGCCCTCGGCGGCCACCGAGGCCACGGCGCCCGCCGACGTCGTGCCGGAGGGCGAGCAGCGCGCCGCCCGCTCCACCGCGATCATGGCCGCGGGAACGCTCGTCTCCCGCGTGCTGGGCTTCGTGCGCACCATCCTGCTGGCGGTCGCGATCGGCTCGACCGCGCTCGTGGCGGACGTCTTCGAGTCCGCGAACACGATCCCCAACGTGATCTACATGCTGCTCGCGGGCGGCATCTTCAACGTGGTGCTCGTGCCCCAGCTGATCAAGCACGCGAAGGACGCCGACCGCGGCGCGGACTACACCTCGCGCCTCATGACCCTGGCGACCCTCGTGATGGCGGCGTTCACGGTGCTGCTGACGCTGGCCGCCGCGCCCCTCATGAGCACCCTCACCGCGGGCTGGTCCGAGCCGATGCTCGCGCTCGGCACGGTCCTGGCCGTCTGGACCCTGCCCCAGGTGTTCTTCTACGGGATGTACGCGATCGTGGGCCAGGTGCTCAACGCCCACGGGCGGTTCGGCGCGTACATGTGGGCGCCCGTGGTGAACAACGTGGTCGCGATCGCCACGATCGTCCTCTACCTCGTGATGTTCGGCCGCTACTCGGGCGGGGACCAGCTCGCGGAGTGGACCACCACGCAGACCATGGTGCTCGCCGGCGGCCACACCCTGGGCATCGTGGCGCAGGCGCTCATCCTGTTCCTGCCCCTGCGGAGGCTCGGCCTGGGCCTGCGCCCCACGTTCGGCTGGAGGGGCATGGGCCTGCGCTCCACGGGCAGGCTCGCGGGCTGGACCCTGCTGACCATGCTGGTCGGCAACGTGGTCAACCTGCTGTGCACCCGCATCGTCACCGGCGCGACGGCGGCCCGCGCGGACGCCTCCGCCCGCATCCCCGGCACGGAGGGCTGGTCCGACGCCTTCGCGCAGGCCGCGGTGCCCGGGCTCCAGGCGTACAACGTGGGCATGCTGATCGCGATCCTGCCGCACTCGGTGTTCGTGATCTCCCTGGCCACCGTGCTCTTCAACCGCCTCACCCGCGCCGTGGGCAGGGGCGACGACGGGGCCGTCCGCGACTCCCTGCGCTCCGGCCTGCGGGCGTTCACGGTGCCGCTGCTCTTCGCCGTGGGCCTCTACGTGGTGCTCGCTGGGCCCCTGGGCCGCATCTTCGGCTCCTCCGCGGACACCGCGCTGGCCTCCGGCGTGGCGATCGGCCAGATCCTCCTCATCCTGGCCGCGGGCCTGCCGTTCCGCTCCGCGAGCTTCTACCTGCTGCGCAGCTTCTACGCGGCCGAGGACGCCCGGACGCCCATGGTCATCCAGGTGACCTCCGCCCTCGGGATGCTGGTGCTCGCGTACGCCGGCGCCTGGGTGCTCCCGGCCTGGTCGTTCGGCCACTGGGTGGCCGCCGTCGGCACGCTCTCCTACGTCTACCAGTTCGTGGTCGCCCACGCGCTGACGGTGCGGCGCATCGGCGACTACGGCCTGGCCTCCGTGGTGGCCGCGCACGCGCAGACCGGCCTGGCGGCCCTCGTGGCCGCGGTGCCGGGCGCGGCGGTGGTGTGGCTGCTCGGCGGCTACGACGGCGGCTACGCGTGGGAATCCATCCTGACGGCACTGCTCACCTGCGCACTGACAGGCGCCGTGATGGCCCCCGTCTACCTGATGGTGCTGCGCGCCCTGCGCTTCCCCGAGCTCGACGACGCGCTGCGGCCGATCGTCAGCCGCGTGCCGGCCCTGGGCCGCGTGCTCGGCTCCCGTTCCCCCTCCGCCCGCTGACCCCGCCCCCGACCCGCCGTGGCGGGCCCCGCCCCAGTATCATCGGGATTCGTCCCCGTCGTCAGGAGAAGACCCCGTGACCCAGCCCCTCGCCGTCGGTTCCGTCCTGGGCGGCCGCTACCGCATCACCGAGCACCTGGTCACGTCCGCGGACCAGAACCTCGTGTTCCTCGGCGCCGACCAGGTCCTCAACCGACGCGTCACCATCCTGGTGGCCTCAAGGGAGGACGCGGCCCAGGTGGCCACCTCCGCACGGGAGCTGGCCACGGGCGAGCGCCAGGACGACGTCCAGGTCCTGGACCTGGGGCTCAGCGAGGGGCGGACCTACCTGATCGCCGGCGGCGGGCCCGACCCGGACGTCCTGCTGGGCCTGGCCTACCCCCAGGAGGTGTTCGTCGAACCGTTCCAGACCGACACCCTGGGCTCGGAGATCTTCGGCGAGGCGCGCCGGGGCGAGGCGCACCGCTACGAGGACGACGAGGACTACTACTCCGACCTCGACCGGCAGCTGCGCGCCGACGAGGAGCAGTCGCGGCGCCGCCCGGGCATCCTGAACCGCATCTCGGACCGCCTCACCGAGCGGATCCGCCCCGCGGACGGCACCGCGGCCAAGGCCGCCGCGGCGGCCTCCGCCCTCGCCGCCGCCGCCGCCGCCACGCGCGCCCGCGTCGAGGAGGTCAAGGCCCGAGAGGAGCGCGCGGCCTCGGAGCAGGCCGACGCCCAGCAGTCTGAGCTGAGGCCGCGGGACGAGCTCACGCAGGAACCCGATCCCACGGAGTCCGTCGCCGTCGTCCAGGCGGACGGCGCCACCGACGCCCCGACGGCGAACGAGGCCGCCGACGCCCCGACCGAGACCCAGGCCGACGCGTCCGAGACCCTCGAGGATGCCGCGGCCACGCCGTCCACGGAGACTCGCGCACCCGCTCCGACGCACCCCGAGGAGCCGTCGGCTGACACCGCGGCCTCCTGGCGGGCCGACGTCGCCGCGGCCACGGTGGCCGCCACCGGCGCCGAGCCGGCGCCGCGCACCCGTCCCGCGCCCCGCCGCGCGCTGCCCGCCTTCACGCCGCTGAGCACCACCCCGGGCACGGAGGGCGGGGAGACGCCCGCAGCGTCGTCCGGGGAGTCCCCCGACGCGTCCCGCGCCCCGCTGACCCCCATCGCTCCCCTGGCCCCCGACGCCCTGCCGCGCGCCGCGGAGGCGGCGGCGCGCCCCGCCGTCGCCCCCGTCCCCGACCACGTCCACGACGCCGAGGCCGGCTCCCGCGCCGAGGCCCCGGAGGGCTCGGGCGGACGGTCGAAGTGGCTGCTGCCCCTGCTGATCCTCCTGGGCCTGCTGGCCGCGGTGGCCCTGGGCTTCCTGCTGCTGAACCAGAACCTGCGCGCCGTGCCGGCGGCGGAGAGCTCCTCCGCCGCCGCACCCCCGGCGGCCTCGTCGTCCCCGGCCTCCTCCCCCGCGGAGACGGCCACCAGCCCGGCCGAGTCCGAGACGCAGTCCCCGGCCGAGTCCGCGGCCCCGGCGGCGAGCTCCCCCGCCGCGACCGGGGGCGCGTCGTCGTCGGAGACGGCCCCCGCCGGGCGCCCCCGCGCCGCGGGCGTGGCCCGGTCCGTCCCGGACATGCCGAGCCTGGAGGACGCCCACGACGGCGAGCTGGGCAGCCTCGTGGACGGCGACACGTCCACGGCCTGGCAGAGCTACACCTACACGCGCCCCAACTTCGGCGGCTATGTGGCCTCGATGGACCTCGCGGTCGCCCTCGAGGAGCCGGCCCGGGTGAACGAGGTCGTGGTCGACCACGCCGGCGGCTCCGGCGGTGCGTTCACGGTGCTCCTGGCGGACTCCCCCGACGGGGAGAACGCCCGCGAGGTCGGCCAGGGGACCTTCGACGCCGACCGCGCCGTGGTCCCGGTGGAAGCCGACGACGCGGCGGCCGGCCACGTGATCCTCCGCATCACCTCCCTGCCCCGCCTGGAGGCCGGGGGCGGCGAGCGCCCGTACGGACTGCGCCTGACGGAGGTCACCGTCCGCTGAGCCGTCCCACGCGGGGCGTCGGGAACCACCCGGGGCGCCCGCGGGCGGAATACCCGGGGCGCGGCCGGCTGTTGTGCCGGGTGAGCGTCCGTCATCCCGACCCCACCTGGAGGAACCCCCGTGGCACCCACCGATCAGGACCCGAGCGTCCGCAACGTCGCCATCATCGGCTCCGGCCCGGCCGGCTACACCGCCGCGATCTACACCGCGCGCGCCCACCTGGAGCCCGTGCTGCTGGCCGGCTCGGTGACGGCCGGCGGCGAGCTGATGAACACCACCGAGGTGGAGAACTTCCCCGGCTTCCCGGAGGGCATCCAGGGCCCGGAGCTGATGGCCAACCTCGAAGCCCAGGCCCGCCGCTTCGAGACGGAGGTGCGCTACGACGACGTCGTGGAGGCCGACCTCACCGCCACCCCCAAGGTGCTCACCCTGGGCGACGGCTCGCGGATCAGCGCCCACGCCGTCATCATGACGACCGGCTCGGCCTACCGCGAGCTGGGCGTGGAGGGCGAGAAGCGCCTCTCCGGTCACGGTGTGAGCTGGTGCGCCACGTGCGACGGCTTCTTCTTCCGCGACCAGCACATCGCCGTGGTGGGCGGCGGCGACTCCGCGATGGAGGAGGCCCTCTTCCTCACCAAGTTCGCCTCCAAGGTCACCGTCCTGGTCCGGAAGGACTCGCTGCGGGCCTCGAAGATCATGGCGCGCCGTGCCGAGGAGAACGAGAAGATCGAGTTCCGCTGGAACACCGAGGTCGTCGAACTCGTGGGCGCGGACAAGCTCGAGTCGGTGCGCCTGCGGGACACCGCGACCGGCGAGGAGTCGACCCTGGACGTCACCGGCCTGTTCGTGGCGATCGGCCACGATCCGCGCACCGACCTGGTGCAGGGCCAGCTCGAGCTCACCGAGCACGGCACGATCCGCATCGACCACCCGTCCTCCCGCACGTCGGTGCCCGGCGTCTTCGCGGCCGGCGACGTCACCGATCACAGCTACCGCCAGGCCATCACCGCGGCCGGCTCCGGCTGCGTGGCCGCCCAGGACGTCGAGCACTACCTGGCCACCGTCGCGGACGTGGAGGAGGCCGCCCCGGCCGAGCCGGCCTCCGACAGCGTGCCGGCATGACCGTCTGACGTTTGACCCGTGAGATCTGCGGGACTGCGTCACCCTCGTACCAAAGAACGACCCTGAACCCGTCTCGAACCGAAAACCAGGAGGCTCCCATGAGCACCATCACCGTCACCGATGCCGACTTCCAGCAGAAGGTCCTCGACTCCGAGCTCCCCGTCCTCGTGGACTTCTGGGCGGAGTGGTGCGGCCCGTGCCGCATGCTCGGCCCCGTCCTCGAGGAGATGTCCGACGACTACGAGGGCAAGGTCGTCATCGCCAAGGTGAACGTGGACGAGAACCCGGCCTCGGCCGCCCAGTACGGCGTGACCTCGATCCCGCTGGTCCTCGGATTCCAGGGCGGCCAGAAGGTCGCCGAGTCCGTGGGCGCCAAGCCCAAGGCGGCGCTGGAGAAGGAGTTCTCCGCGCTGCTGGGCTGACCAGTCCCCCGGATTCCCACAGCAGGGCCCCCTCCAGACGGAGGGGGCCCTGCTGTGTCCGCGGACGCGGACCGATGCGCGGTGTCGGGGGTCAGCGGGAGGTGTCTCCCTGGATGACGTCCATGATCCGGTTCAGATCGTCCACCGAGGCGAAGTCGATCGCGATCCGACCCTTCCGCGCGCCCAGCGTGATCTTCACGTTCGTGTCGAGCCGCGAGGTCAGCGCCGTGGCGAAGTGGTCCAGCCGCTCGTGGTGGGCGCTCTCCCCTCGCGTGCGTCGCGCTGCGGGGCCGGGGCGAACCGTGCCCTGGAGCTGCGTGACAGCCTCCTCGGTGGCACGCACGGAGAGCCCGTCGGCCACGATCCGCTGAGCGAGGCGCTCCATCTCCGCCGGATCGGCGAGGCCCAGCAGAGCGCGGGCGTGGCCCGCGGAGAGTGCTCCCGCGGCCACCCGACGCTGCACCAGGGGAGGCAGGCGAAGCAGGCGCATGGTGTTCGAGATCTGCGGCCGGGAGCGGCCGATCCGCTGCGAGAGCTCGTCCTGGGTGCAGGCGAAGTCCTCCATGAGCTGCTGATACGCGGCCGCCTCTTCGAGAGGATTCAGCTGGGATCGGTGGAGGTTCTCGAGGAGCGCGTCCCGCAGCAGGTCCTGATCCGGGGTGTGCCGGACGATGGCGGGAATGGTCTCGAGCCCGGCCAGCTGGGTGGCCCGCCAGCGGCGCTCACCCATGATGAGCTCGTACGGGACGGCCCCGGAGACCTCACGGACCACCACCGGCTGCAGCACGCCCACCTCGCGGATGGAGGTGACGAGCTCCGCCATGTGCTCCTCGTCGAACACCTCACGCGGCTGCCGCGGGTTCGGCTGGATGTCCCCCACGGGGATCTCCCGCAGCACGGCGATGCTCGTGGGGACGGTGCCCTCGCTCTGCGGTGCAGGACGGGCGGCAGTGGCGCGCCCGGCGGGCGGAGCTTCCGTGGTCGTGGCACCCGTCGCTCCGGCGTCGGCCGGCTTCGTTCCGGTGTCCGCTCGTCCGGGTTTCTTCGTCGCCGGGGCCTTCACCGTGGGCATGACCGGCCGGCCGCCCCGCGGGGCCTGTCGCGAGACAGGCTCATCGGAGGCCGTCGCTGGGGTGTTTTCGACGGCGGCGGATGCCTCTCCCGACGACTCGGGCTCGGCGGGAGAGGAGAAGAAGACGTCCACGGGACGCGGTCCTGCGGCTCCCCCGCTCGTCTGTGCGGTGCCGGCCTTGGACTGCGGAGCATCGTCCGTGGAAGGGGCGGCCTTCGTCTTGCCCCCAGTGCCGCCTTCACTGTCTGCCTTGTCCGCAGGGCGCGACTTCCGAGCGTTCTCCGTCTTCGGCGTGGCGGCCGAGACGTCCTTGCCGGCCTTGGCGTCGCGCGCCTGCTCGGCGGGAACGAGAGTGGCCTCCTCCCCTGCCTCGGTCTGCTCGATCTCCGGTTCGGCGGTGCTCTGGATCAATGCTCCAAGGCCTCGGCCGAGGCCTCCGCGGCGGCTGGTCTTCACAGGTCCTCCTGGCGAGTGGGGTGGTCGAGGTCAGTCTATGCGCGGCTCTCGCTCTCGGTTGCTGCCTGTTCCTTTCTGCCGCAGCCGCGTTGCGGCCGGAACGACGCCAGCGAGGACGGCCGTCACGGGGTGGGATGTTCCCCGGCAGCTCTGAGGGTCTGTCGTTTCACGTGAAACACCATCCGTGCCCTTCGGCCGCAGGGGAGATTCAGAACTCCGGGGCTATCGACGTACACACTCGGCTGAGGCCCCGCTCCCGTACAGAGACTCGATTCAACAACCAGAAGCGCCTGTACCGGAGTCCTTCAGATGTGCTTCCGCAACTGAGGTCCAGATGTGCCGATGCGGCCCGCAGCTGACGGCCTTACAATCCGTGCCAGGTATCCAGTGCCCAGTGCCCAGCTTCGAACACGGCAGACAACTCCCCAGATCCCGCGATTGGCGGCAGCGGAGATGACCTGCCCCGAGGGAAGTCCGATCCCGTCCATCTGCGGGGATCTACTCCGCCCTAGGTGCCGAGACGAAACGCTCCACGTTTCACGTGAAACATGTCAGGCCAGGTGTATCACGATGCGGTGAATCAGGCAGTTGTTCCGACTCTTGGGCTACGGGCGGACGCGCGCATAGACAACCACCGGCACGTGCCGATGCATCCGCCTCTCGCGGCCTGACGCTAGCGCCCACCTATGCGCCCGATAGAGGAGGGCTGCCTTCTGTGGAGTGTCGTATCCGGAGGACCACTTCAGGGCGCACTCTTCCACCTGTGTCAGGCCCAGAGGAAGAGCAGAGACTTCACTCAAGGTTCGCCGGATGATCCTCAAATGCATTCTTCAAGGATGGCGATCGGAGCACTCGGAAGGCTTCAGAACCACGGGCCACAGGGCGCGCGAGGTCGAATCGCCCCCTGTTTCACGTGAAACACGGCTGAGGCAGCTGGCCGTCGCCTTCGCTTGCCCATTGCGTTCATCCTTCTCAGTCCCTGCTCACGCCGGAGCCGCAGGTGAACTAGACGGTGCAGGTGTCATCCCCGTTGGGGGAGCGGTCCGTCCAAACGCGAGGTGCCACCCGGCCAGCACCGCTTTCCCAGAACGGCGCAGCACCTGCCGGCACGTCCCCGTGCATACAGTTCCCGGCTCCGCCATAGAGCGCTCGCCTTTCTCGGCGAGAGGAGTCCGAGGGAAATCACGCCCCTTCTGCCTCTGAGTTCGCCACGGGAAATAGCGGGCACAAGGGGAGCAGGGGCCAGTGCTCGGAAGATGCCTGAGCATTGCAGCCGCATTCCACCGTTCACTTCGTCCCTCAGACCGCAGCTGGCAGCTCGCAATCCATAGACCGGTGCCTCGTGCACACCACGATGTCCACAAGCGGGAGAGTCACAAGAGGCCCCGTTATCCACACGGAGGTCTTTCATGAACAGCGATTGACCTGTATGCCAGCAGACTGGTGTCGTTGTTGTCCACAGGAGTTCTCCACATATCAACAGCGGATCCTCCTCCTGCTCCCCGGGGCTCCACGGTCATCCACTCTCCCTCATCCTCTGCGCGGTCGCATGGGATCGACCCGTGGCGCTGGGGGAATGGGCGAGTGGCGAGCGGGGTCTCCGCGGGGATGGCGCGCCCAGTACCGCTCGTATGCACTGAGGTCCGTCGCACGCGTGGACCCCGACGCTGTCCGCACTGAGGCGGCACCGCCCGGGGAGGGGCCCCGACGCCGGCGCCGACTGCTCGTTGCAGAGTGGCCCATGCCTGGGCAGGCGTCCCGCGCCAGATAGGCACGCCTCGAACACCCCGCCGCACCGGGCCCGCGGCCCCGACCGGCACCCACCGGCCCGGGCCCGCCCAGTCCCCTCCCGCGAAGGGTCGACCGTCGAGGATGCCTCACGCGCGGTTTCACGTGAAACGGCGGCGCCCGCAGGCGCCGCCGTCGCTCCTCTTGCCCTGCACGATCAGGACAAACATCAATTCATCGCGTTCGATGTAACGCGGGCCGACCCGTCACAGAGGCGTCGGGGCACCTCGCCCGGCGATCTCGACCGCCGCCTCCCGATACGCCACCGCACCGGCAGACGCCGGGTCGTACGTGAGCACCGTCTGCTGATAGCTCGGGGCCTCGGAGATGCGCACGTTGCGGGGGATGGCGGTCTGGAGCAGCTGCTGGGGGAAGTGGGCCCGGACCTCTTCGGCGACCTGGACCGCCAGGTTGGTCCGCGCGTCGAACATCGTGAGGAGGATGGTCGTGACCTGCAGCCTGCTGTTCAGGTGCTTCTGGATCATCTGCACGTTCTTCAGCAGCTGCGAGAGGCCCTCCAGGGCGTAGTACTCGGCCTGGATGGGGATGAGCACCTCCTCGGCGGCCACGAACGCGTTCACGGTGAGCAGGCCCAGCGAGGGCGGGCAGTCGATGAACACGTAGTCCAGCCGCTCCTGGCCCTGCTCGGCGCGCCATGCCACGTAGCGCTCGAAGGCACGGGAGAGGCGCTGCTCACGGGCCACGAGGGAGACCAGCTCGATCTCGGCGCCGGCGAGCTCGATGGTCGCGGGGACCACCTGCAGCCCGTCGACGTCGGGCGCGTCCTGCACGACGTCCTGGATCTCCATCTCATCGAGCAGCACGTCATACACGGAGGGGACGTCCCCGGCATGGGGGATGTTCAGCGCGGTCGACGCATTGCCCTGCGGGTCGATGTCGATCACCAGCACGCGCATCCCGGCCCGCGCCAGGGCGGCGGCCAGGTTCACCGTGGTGGTCGTCTTGCCGACGCCACCCTTCTGGTTGGACGTGGTGATCACCCGCGTCCGCTCCGGGCGCGCCAGTCGGCGCGCCTTCGGACGGGCGGCCTCCTCGGCGCCCGACTTCTCGGGGGGCCGTCCGGACCACTTCTGGCGCAGGGCCTTCCAGGCCCCACCCCGGCTCTCCTGCTCCTGCGCCATGCGGCTCTTCCTTCCGTGAGGCGGGTACGACGTCGTCGACGGGGATCCGCGCCGGCCCCTCCCGGGGGAGGGGCCGGTCAGCGGGGGCGTCGGGCGGCCACGCGCACCACCGTGGTGGTCTCGGGGAGCAGCCCCTCGCCCAGCGTGAGGATCTCCGGTTCAGCTCCACCATACGTGCGGAGCACTTTCCGGGCCGCGCGGATCTCCTCGGGCGCGGAGCGTCCCTTGATGGCCAGCAGCTCGCCCTCCCCGCGCAGCAGGGGCATGGTCAGGGGCAAAAGGTTCTTCATGGCTGTCACAGCGCGCGCGGTCACGACGTCGGCGCTGACCTCGCCCACCACCTGCTCCGCACGGGCACGGACCACGTCCACGTTCCCCAGGCCCAGGTCCTCGACCACCATGTCCAGCCACTCGACACGCCGCTCGAGGGGCTCGATGAGCACGAACCGGCAGTCCGGGCGAGCCAGCGCGAGGCAGAGCCCGGGCAGCCCGGCGCCCGAGCCGACGTCGGCCACATGCGCGTCCCGGGGCAGCAGCTCCGCGACGACGGCGCAGTTGAGCACGTGCCGCTCCCACAGACGCGGCGCCTCGCGCGGGCCGATCAGGCCCCACTCGATGCCGGTGTCCGCGAGGTGGGCCACGTAGCGCTCCGCGAGGGGCAGAGCGTCCCCGAACAGCTGACGGGCGGGCCCGGCCAGCTCGGCGGTGAGCGGCGGGGCCGGCTGGCCCTCGGGCGCGGGTCGTTCCCCGCGCTCACCCGGGCGCAGCCCGGGCCGCTCCTCGTAGGACGGCGTCGGCGACTCAGGCATCGGCGGACACGACGACGTGGCGCCCAGCGCCCTCGCCGTCCGACTCGGAGGTCAGGGCCGCCTCGGCCACCACGTCGTGCACGATCTTGCGCTCGTAGGCGCCCATGGGCTCCAGGCGCACCGGGCCCTCGCCGTCACGCACGCGCGCGACGGCGTCGGCGGCCAGCGCGCGCACCTCGGCGTCCCGGCGCCGACGGTGCCCGCAGATGTCCAGGATGAGGCGGGAGCGGTGCCCCGTGGACGTCAGCACGGCCAGGCGCGCCAGCTCCTGCAGCGCCTCGAGGGCGCGGCCGTCCTGGCCCACCAGGGCCGCCAGGCGCTCGTCGTCCTCCTCGGACACCACGGAGACGTAGGTCCGGCCGTCGCGCACCTCGATGTCGATGTCCCCGTCGAGGTCGGCGATGTCCAGCAGCTCCTCGATGTAGTCGGCCGCCACCTCGCCCTCCTCCTCGAGGCGGCGCAGGCCGTCCTCCTCGGGTGCCTCGTCCGCGCCGGGAGCGGCGCCGTCGTCGGGCACTGCACCTCCCTCCGGAAGGCGGACGTCCTCCTCGACGGCGGGATCCTGTGCGGGCACGGTCACTTCCTCCTCCGGTTCTTGCGCTGCGGCTGCACGCGCTGACCCGGGCGGAGCGGCTCACCGTTGAGCACGGTGCCGGCGGACGCACCCGAGGTGTGCGCGGAGGACGAGGCGGCCGGGGCCTCGGTGACCTTCTTGCCGACGGGAGGCAGGCCCTTGGCGGCGCGGCGCTCGTTGAGCTCCTGCTCGGCGATCGAGCCGGGGGTGGGGTTGTTGCGGATGATCCACCACTGCTGGCCCACGGCCCAGAAGTTGGAGTACGTCCAGTAGAGGAGCACGCCGATGGGGAAGTTGATGCCGCCGATGCCGAAGATCAGGGGCATCGCGTAGAGCATGATCTGCTGCGTCTGGGCCATGGGACCGGTCAGCGCGGTCTGGCTCATGTTCTTGGACATGAGCATCTTCTGCATGTAGAACATGGAGCCGCTCATGAGCAGGATGAGGACCAGCGCCACGATGAGCACGGGCAGGCCGCCGTCCTGGCCGAACGAGCGCATGAAGGTGTCCGACATGCGGGCGCCGAAGATCGTGGAGCCCTCGAAGGAGCGGATCTGGTCCGCGGAGAGCGCGTCCATGCCCTGGCCCTGCTCGGCGGCGGTCCGCGCGCCGATGAGCACCTGGTAGAGGGCGAAGAAGAACGGCATCTGCACCAGCAGCGGGAGGCACGCGGCGAACGGGTTCGCCTTGTGCTCCTTCATGAGGGCCTGCTGCTCGAGCGCCATGGCCTGGCGGGAGAGCTGGTCCTTCTTGCCCTTGTACTTGGCCTGCAGCTTCTGCAGCTCGGGCTGGATGGCCTGCATGGAGCGCTGGGCGTTGATCTGCTTGACGAACAGCGGGATCAGCAGGGTGCGGATCAGCACCACCAGCAGGAGGATGGACAGCGCCCACGTCCAGCCGGAGTCGGAGGGCATGCCCACCGTCTCCAGCAGGGTGTGGAACGCCCCGAGGATCCAGGACATGAGCCAGCGGAACGGGGCGAGGATGGCTTCGAACATGGGGGTCAATCCTCCGGCTGAGGGTCGGGTGGGACGGGAGGGTGGTTCAGGGAGATGATCCGGGGCTGCCGGCCCGGCGGCCACACGCGTCGGCCTGGCGGCACGGGGTCCACCCCGCCGTCCGCCCACGGGTGGCAGCTGGCGATCCGACGAGCGGTGAGCAGACTCCCCTTCGCGGCCCCGTGCACGTGGACGGCCTCGAGGCCGTAGGCGGAGCAGCTGGGGAAGTACCGGCACACCTGCCCGTACAGGGGCGAGACGGCGAACCGCCAGGCCATGATGACCCACGCGAACAGCGTGGAGGGCAGGGCGCGGAGGGGTCCCCATTCCCGCGCGGGCTCGCGCACCGTGAACGGTGAGGAGGCGGTGGCCATCAGGCCTCCTTCGCGAGGGGCGGCGGCGGGGGGAGGGGAGAGGGGTCCGCAGTCAGGCCGCGGGTGCGCAGCGCCTTGGCGAGGGCGCTGCTCACGTCTCGGCGCAGCGTGGCGTGGTCCGCGTCGGCCGCGGCGGGCAGGGCCCGCACCTGGACGAGCACGGGCAGCCCCCGAAGGGCCGGGGTCTCGAACTCGTGGCGGACGATGTCCCGCAGGCGGCGCTTGACGCGGTTGCGGACGACCGCGTTCCCCACGGACTTGGAGACGACGAACCCGGCCCGCGGTCGCTGAGGCGTGCTCAGCGTCGAGGGCCGGGTCGGCGCAGGGTCCAGGGCGAGGGACACCACGACGCTCCGACGGCCGACCCGGGTGCCGGTGCGGCCGATGTGGCGGAACTCCGCGGGGGTCCGGACGCGCCGGTCTCGGGGCAGCACGGCGCGCGTCAGCCCTGGAGGCGCCTGATCAGGCGGACAGCTCCGCGCGGTTCTTGCCGCGGCGGGCGGAGAGGATGGCGCGGCCGGCGCGGGTGCGCATGCGGGCGCGGAAGCCGTGCTTGCGGGCGCGGCGGCGGTTGTTGGGCTGGAAGGTGCGCTTGCTCACTGTGATCACTCCACGACGTGTTGTGTGTGCCTGCGACCGCCGACCTGAACAGGTGAACCAGGGGGATGGACCGGTGAGGCTCTGACATGAAATCCCCGGCGGGCACGATGGATCGACAGCCCGGGGGACCAGGCAACTCTAGTTCCCACGGACGCGCGGGTCAAACGGGTGCGCGGGCGAGCCCGGGCGCGCGGGGCGGGCGGGCGGGGTCGTCCACAGGAGGATAAGGGTTGTCCACCGACTGTGCACAACCCTGTGGACAGTCGCTAGACTCCCCTCACCGAGTCCGAAGGACGCCGTTCGCCGCAGTCTTCTCACCTTTGGTGGGCTGCCCCAGGAAAGGAAGTCTCC